>NZ_CBDEUW010000001.1:0-829181 GCF_965243365.1 Ruegeria sp.
ACCGATCATGACAATCTTGACGCGGATCATGACACTCATGACGGCAATCATGACAGTCATGACGCGAATCCTGACAATCTTGACGCTCCGGCCGCGCGGATCGCTCCGGAAAGCATGGCGGACCTGGAAGCGGCCGTGCTGGGTGCCACGCCCCAGGATGTCATCGAGGTCGGTAGTGCCGATCTTGACACCGGCCCTGCCCTGCCCGCTCCGTCCAGCGAGTGGCGCGATAATGTCTGGCTGTTTGCTCATGACATGATCGCCGCCTATGTCGGCCCTCCACGCGGCCCCCTGATCGCCAAACACGCCCGGTCGGCCCATGGCACCGCAGCCTGCGAAGCGTCCGAGCGCGTAGCGCACCGCATGGGCCTGGACAATCTCATGAGGTCCGGACACTGGACCGTCGATCTGGCCATCATGGCCAGCTACGCCATCACCGTTCTGAAGATCACGAAGGGTCCGGACGAAAAACAAGAGGTCGCTTGATGACAGACACCCCCGTCCTCGATGCCGCCGCGCGCTCCGCAATCTGGGGCGTGTCCGGCTCCGGCAAGAGCACGCTCGCCGCGCGGATCGCCGCGTCCTGGGCGTCGGCCCGGGCCGTGGTGATCATCGATCCCACCGGACCCCATCACCCCGCCCTGCCCCCGGACTGGAAGCCCCGGCCCGGCTTGACGGCGCTGTCACCGTCCACGCCCGACCAATGCACCGCCGCGCTCCTGACCGCTTACCTGGTCAGCCACCGCACAACACCGGTCACCGTGATCTGCGACGAAGCGCCCTTTTTCCTGGCGAAGCCATCGGAAGCCGTCCTGAAGGTGGTCTACCAGGGCAGACATCGCGGCCTCGGCATGGTCCTCGTCGGTCAACGGCCCTCTGCCGTCGCCCCCGGTGTGCGCTCGCAGGTCACGCGGACGATCTACATGAAGCTGACGGATCGCGCCGATCTCAACATCGTCGCCGCCAGTTCCCGCCAGTTGGCCGCCGATCTGCCCGGCCTCGATGTTGGAGAATGGAGACAATGGCCGACATGATCTGCATGACACCAGATCAGATTATAGATCTGATCTGCAGAAGCGTTACCGTCGTGTTGGGCGTCGTTTTGGTGCTGGGATTGTCCATAAAATGAAAGTAGAAACAAAGAACGGGCCGTGATTGCCTCACGACCCGCCAACCCAAAATCACCAAACCGCTGAAAGGAGGTGATATTGATGAGTACTCAGCAGAGTTATATGGCATTCGCCTGTGCAATGGCAATCGGCTTTTGTGCCGCTGCACTACGGAAAGCGCTGAAGTCTGTTCCGGGTCCGCTTTCTGATAAGCCACCTGAACCTGACGACACAATTCACTAAAATATGATCCGCGTCCAAAATTCCAGCGGGCGCGGATCGCGCGTATCACTCAATGCCCGTCGCTGATCTCCAGGCGACGTTCGATCCGCTCAACGCGGCGCGTCAAGGCGTCATGATCCTGGTCAAGCCGTGTCATGCTTTTGACAAGAACCGCCATATGACCTTCAAGGGCACCAAGCCGATCTTCAACGCGCTCCAAGCGTCCTTCAATACCAGAAAGCTTTTTCTGGATCGCCTTGAGGTGCTCAAGGAGATCGTTTGTCACGTTATCTGTCATGATTGGCAAGTTCCCATGTTGACTGTCAATGACACTGCCATGATTCCGTCATCGATGTCCATGACGGCCGGAAAAGATTCTTCACGATGTCAAAGAGCTAACCAGCCCATCAGCTGGTGGATTTCATAGGTTTTCCGATCTCGGCCGCTTCCAGGTCCACCGCGCCGTTATCGCCTATGAATTTTGCAATGGGCTTTACTTTTTTCCATGTCACGTAGCGCGCTTCGTATTTGTAATCTGTTGGTGATAGTATGTATTCCCGGAGGGTGGCCTGGGCGAACAGCTTCGTGGTGGCGGTGCAATCGTCATAGCTTGCCGCTGTGATCGGGTGTAGCTCATGCCATACCATCAAAGGCACACGAAGCGTTTTTTTATCACCTTCATCTGTCGAGCGTTCCCAGATGTTGATTTTTATCATTCCGGCGGCTCCTCGATGTCCCCTGCGTCCCAGGCGGTGATCAGTTCCTTGGCGGCTGCATAAGTCCCGCCATACTTCAACGCCTTCACGAAGCGCCGCGTTTCCGCCTCTCGCTCCGGCGTCATTTTGCGTTGCTGTTTCTCAGCAAATTTGCCGCCGCTCGGTCGATCCCCGCGCTTTATCCCGCTTCCGCTGCGACCAGCAGCGGGCCTTTTTCGGACTGCCGAAGGCGGGCCGTCAGACATGGAATCTATGGATTCTATGGTAGGGGGGTCATCATGACCCCCTTTAGGTTCATCATGACCCCCTTTAGGTTCACCATGACCCCCTTTTTTTGCAACAAGCAGTCGATAAGTGGGACATCTTGAGCGTCCCCCCAAGCCATTGTAGATGACCTCGATTGATCCAACAGATTCTAAACATCTCAAAGCGCGGCGAACGGTGCTTTTTGAAACCCCCGCGCGGCGCATAATTTGGTCTTTGGTGATCGAAACCTCTGGCCTGTCGAACTCGGCTTGCCAGCACAAAACAAGCAATACATTTTTTGTTGACTGAATTACTTCAGAAGCCGCCAGTACGCGGTTCAGATAAGTGCGCGATCTGTACTCACTCATCGCCGACCTCGATCTCGAAGCCTGGCAACGGCAACTGGTCGAGTGTGCCGTCCCGTTCCATCTGCTTGTACGCTTGATACACAGCCGTCTTAGACCGCTTGAGTGCCTTCGCAGTCTGGCCGTAGCTCCACCCCTGATGACCAACCATAAGCCGGATGAAGTCTGCCTCGAAATTGGAAAGCGGCTTTGCGCCTTTGGTTTTCATTTGCGTGTCCCTTTACAATCGGGAACGCAATGTTTATAAAATTTTTACGTTCGTGAACGAGCCTTGCCCCTCTAAGTCCGCTTTGAGATAGCTACAAAGTTTGAGTACGAGGACGGGTAAGGCCCCTTCCCTACCTTAAATTTGCCATATTTTTCTCTTACAAAGCAAGGAAGCAGCGTAAGAAGAGTTATGGTAAATTCGCGGGTGAACGCTTTTTACCTCCACACAAAGCGATTATTAACTAAGCCTATTAATACACGAATTGTTTGGTTGTCAAACTTAAAGCATCACTTCAACTTCGCGGCGCGGTTCTCGCCTCGATCTTCCTGAAGGAATCGCCTTCAGGGTGTTTGGATCGTGTTTGGATCGTGCTAAACGAGGTGAGCCGGTGCGTGTGTGCGCACCGGCTCTGAAAGATAACCGCCGGATTGGCGATGGAATGCTAGCGCGCTCACTGTGAGCGCATGGCAACCAAAGGTCAACCGTGATCGCCGCTTTGCTCCGGAGATAACCAGGGCGGGCTGTAACCTGCCGGAAATATTGGTTATTCCAACCGGCTGACGCGGTTCAAATGTTTTTCACCGCCCGAAGAGGATTAATCCGGATACCATTCCCTGGGCAACTGGAAGTGCGGGCCGTCCACGAAGCGCGCCCAGTCGCCGCCCCATTCGAGCGGGATGCCGAGGTCATCGGCCGCGCGTTTCCAGGTCGTGGCCATGCGCTGCCAAGCGCGCCAGTCGTTCCAGGGAATATCGCCATCGATCCACGGATGCGCGTCGAGCGCATGGCCGGTCACGTGGCGGCTGTCCATGGTCAGGCTCTTGCCGGTTTTCACGAGGATCTTCTGCTCCTCGATCGATCGCAGCCCGCAGTGGATGCCAAAATCGTGGCTGCTCATCTCAAGCGCGCGCCGCGCCACCCGGACCAGATCCGGGTGAACGGCTTCAAAACAGTCCTCGGACCGCTTGCCGAAACGGAACTTTTTGGCCCGGCCCATCACTTCCACGCCTTCTTCATGGCCTTGGACAAAGCCGCCTTGCTCGGCTTCTTTCCCTTCTTGTTGCGCCAGGCCTTCTTCATCTCCGCCCGCGCCACGGACTTGTTGAATCGCTTCTTTCGTTTCATCGCGTTTCACTCCTTTTTTTTTGAGTTGAATTGAGGGATCACACGCCGGCCGAATGCAAAGCTGATCGCGCTCAGCAGCGCCCACTGATACCAATCCGGCGTGGCATCGAGCGCGTCGAATCCGGCCTCGATATAGGGCGGAATGCCAGGGACGAAGCTGAGCAACAGCGGAATCGACAAAACGATTGTGAACCATTCATCTTTCCAGCTTGTTTTGCTTGCCTGGACTGCCAGCAACTCCCATGACTTGCCATGCTCCACGGCGGCTGTGGCCGCTTTCGCGCGCGCCGTCTCGATGTCCGCGCGCGCCTTCAGCTCCGCGACCTTCAGGTCAGCGCGCGCTTTAAGCGCCTCGCCGCCGATGCCCAGCACCCCCGCCAATAATTGTAGGATCATTCCCCCGGCTCCCTGTAACTGTTCAACTGATCGATCTTGACCAGCAATTCGCGGATTGCCTCCGCCAAAGGCTCAAGCACCTCGCGGCGCTCGCGCTGTGACTGGATGACCAGGTAGAGCGCGCCGGTGAGCGCCAGCATCCCCATGCCGCCGTCGATGATATGCGGCAGGATCTCGATCATCTCGAGTCCTCCCCTTCAACTGGCCGCGTCAGCCGTGCCAGCGCCATTGCGCCGGCCAGCAGCACCAGCCAGGCCGGCAGTTTGTTCAGCTTGTCGAGATTGCCCAGCAATTGATCGATCATTTGATGATCCTCCACAGCAACACGCCCAGCAACGCATAGACGATCAGCCCGTTCGCGCCGCCGATCCCCGCGTTGGCCCCGGCCCAGGCGTGACGCACATCGTCCAGCCCGTGCATGTGATCGCGCCCGCGCCCGTCTCCGCTGTATCCGCGCCGTCTCATCCGCTTCGCCCTCCGTTTCTCGCCAGCATGTAGGCCCCCAGACCGGCGCTCACGCCCAGCAGCGCGTTATCGGTGACGGCCCCCACCGCAACGCCGGTGAGCGCGCCGATCGCCACGTCGCCCAGCGTGTCAACGTCCTCGACAACCGCGTCGGTCGACTCCTTCGCCCACCAGGCGAGAACCGCGCCGCCGGCCACCACCGCGCCTTTGATGATCCAGGGTGTCAGAGGTCCCGCCATCAAGCCGCCTCCGATTGCTGCCGCGCCTGGACGGCCCGGATCGCTTCGAGATAGCGCAGGGTCGCCGCGCGCACCCCGGTGCCCTTCTCGTGCCAGGTCTCGCCGCCATTATAGGCGCGGATCACCCAGTCTTCCGGCGCGTCTGCGTAAGCGTCCGGAACACGGTCCCGCAGATACCGGATATAGGCGTAGCCGATGATCACGCCCCAGACCGGATCGAACAGCGCCTGGCCCAGATCGTCCCGGCCGAAGCGCCGGCGCAGGCCCAGCGTTCCCGTGTCCGCGTCCCAGAGGCCGCGCGCGGTGCTCAACTGGACTTGCATCAGGCCCCGGCTGTCCTCGCCGGCCGTGTTGTGCGCCAGCGGATCGCCGCCGCTCTCCACCTCGATCATCGCGGCCACAAGCGACTGGTCGCGCGCCGGTACACCGGCCTGGCGCGCATAGGCCCAGGCGCGGGTTCCGGTTCCTGGTGTGCGGTCCACGTTTGCGGATGGTGCGGGATCCAGCGCCCCGCGCACCTCGCCGATCAGGCCGGCCACCTGAGCCCGGTTGTGATAGAGCCACCAGGCGGCCGCCGCGATGACCGCAAGCGATGCAAGGTCCCGGATCATGGCCGCACCTTCCCAAGCAACCGCACTTTGATTGTCATCAGTGCGCCAAATTGCAGCCAGAGTTGATTAGTTAAGCCAGTGTATTCAGCTTCATACGTGACATGCAGCTTCAACATCGTACCGGTCGCCACCAGATAGGGCGACGGCAGGATGAATGCTTCGCCTTGGAATACCGGCACCGAGTCATGTTCGACGGGATCCGTATTAGCGGTATTTCTCACATGAAACAGGTCCGGCGGCTGACCGCCCGCGTGCCCGTATGATGCGATGACTCTTTGACCGGCCGGCAGCAAGGGAACGGGCGAAACCTCGTTGGTGATCACATTGGCCCGCAGCCTTCCAGCTTTTGGCTGTGGGTCCAAATTCGTAAAATCCACTTCGACCTGCTCGCCTTCAGGCGGCTTCAGGTAAATCGATTTTGTTTGATCCGTTTCCCGTCTCAGATTCACATAGTAATAGAAAACGTCCTTCTCTTTGGCATAGGAAGGTTCATCGGCATGGCCATCCACGAGGCGGCGGCCAAATTCGAGCGTCACGTCCACCGCGCGATGCGTCAGCGGCGATGCCACCACCATGTCAGACCGCGCGCCGGCGATGATCCCGCCGCGCGGCAGACGATGCCAGGTGCCGCCGTGCCGCACAAACAACTCGTCCACGTCGCCCTGGACGTAGCGGACCTGTTCATGACTGCCCAGATTGCGCTCGCCCAGCAGGGTGTAGCTCGCATAATAAACGCCCGCAGTCATGCCGCCCTCCAATTGCCCGCAAACACGATCACCGCCGCGCCGATCAGCGCCCAGGTGATCAAACGGACCTGCACATTGCTTGTTTGACCCAGGGTTCCGCGCGCGAGGTCCAGAATCTCGCCCGTGACCCGATCCTGCCGATCCCCGGCCCTGTCGATCAGATCCGCGCCCACATCCAGCGCCGAACGCTGCTCCCGCCCAACCGCCGCAACCAGCCGCGCGCCGGTGTCCAGCACGTCCTGTTGCCGGTCACCCACCGCCGCAACCAGGCGCGTATTGATTGCATGTTGGTTCTCCGCCCTCTGACCAGCCCGGTCCACCAGCCGCGCGCCGGTATCGAGCGCGTCCTGTTGCCGGTCGCCTGCAGATGCGACCAGCCGCGCGCCGGTGTCCAGCGCCTCCTGTTGCCGGTCACCCGCCGTCGCAACCAGCCGCGCGCCGGTGTCCAGCGCCTCCTGTTGCCGGTCACCCGCCGTCGCAATCAGCCGCGCGCCGGTGTCCAGCGCCTCCTGTTGCCGGTCGCCCGCAGATGCAATCAGCCGCGCGCCGGTGTCCAGCGCCTCCTGTTGCCGGTCGCCCGCAGATGCAATCAGCCGCGCGCCGGTATCGAGCGCCGCTTCGGCAAAATCGATCCCGGCCTGCAGCTGCCCCTGCCAGCTTTGAAGCTGCGCGTAATGGGCGTCATTGACCGCAATGATGCCGTCATTGGCCGCCGCCAGAACCTCGCTCAGAAGCCGGTTGATGCCGTCCTGATCGAAGCGCCGCGCGCTCAGCAATTCGGCCGCCTGGCGCTCCCAGGCCGCCACCGTCGCCCGCAGCGTCTCGTCGCTGGGATCGATGTTGACGTAGACCGAATCGAGGATCTGCGTCGCGTCGTTGAGAACGGCGCGCTTGTCCACACTCGAATCCGTGATGTCGAAGTGGCGGTTGTCGCTCAGGTCGCGGTTGTCCTCGGTATGGACATTCGTGGTGTTGGTGGTCTCGTTGACGTTGCTCGTGATCGTCCTGTTCTCGACATTCGAGCTGGACTTGTTGGACGTTCTGCTTCTGGAACTGGATTTACTGCCCATCGGTGCCCTCCCAGACCCGCTTCAGGATCCATTCGTCCCCGGCCTCAAGCACCCAGCCTTCCCGCGCCATCGCCCGCTGCGCCGCCGCCAGCAGCGGACGGGCCAGGCCCTTCAGCTTCGGGCTTGGCAAGCACCGGATCACCCCGATCCGGCCCGTGTTCCGAAGCGCGCGCCAGATCGCCAGGGCTTCCCCCCAGGTCTCGAAATGGTCGTAGACCATCTGCCACGCTTCGGACGCTCCGGACACCGCTCCGGGGCGCTCCTGCGCCAGCAGAACCCAGGTATCCCCGCAGCGCGCCGTGAAGCTGTTGTTAGCGTTCACACCGGCGGCCCAGGCCTCTTCGGCCGTCACCAGGCCGATCACCGGTCCACTGGCGACCTGGACGGGCGCGTCGGACGGTTTATAGCTTCGGTCCAGCATCGATCAGCCCCGCTTCCTCATCAGCCACCACAGGCCCAGCCCTGCCGCTCCCAGGACGCCCAGGACGATCAGCGGGTTTGCACCGCCGCCCCCGCCCGGGTTCTTCAGCCCCGCACTCCGGACGGCCGCGCTGAAGAACCCGTCCTCAGCGGCGGCGCCGAACACCACCGGCCCTGTCTGCCCGGTCACGTCGCCGGTCGAGACGTCCGCGCGCGTGTCGGCACTGCCCGTGTTCTCCAGGTCCTTCAGGATGTCGTTCACGACGTCATCGGCCGATTGCGCCGCCGCCTCGGCAATCGCCGTGGCGTCTGCCGCGCTTGGGGCGGAAAGGCTCAGATCCGGAATGGTGGTCATGATCCGCGTTCCTCAAGCAGCCGGTTGGTCAGCGAGCGATAGCGGCCCTGGCTCAGCGCCAGTTCGCGTTCGGCCAGTTCCAGTTCCTCCTGCGTCCGCCGCGCGACCAGCTCGTGCCGGCGCAACAGCGCCCGCGCCAGCGCCGCGCGCAGCCGCTCAACACGCCGGTCGGCCCTGGCCACCATGAGCCGCGCCGCGCCCAGCACGTCCTCTTCCACCCGCCGGTCGATCTGATCCATTAGCGTAGCTCCCTGAATACGTAGATCGCCCCCACCGCGGCCGCGGCCAAAGCCGCCGGCCACATCAGGCGGCTGATCAGCGTGTCGCCGCGCCGCGACTCGAAGGCTTCGCGGTAGAGCGTGCCCCGGTCCACCAGCAGCCGGCGCGCGTCGTCGCGTTCCTCGTGCTGTGCGTCAAGCGTCACCTCGTAAGCCGCCAGTTCGTCGTTGCGCTCCCGGTCCTCGCGCGTGGTCACGTCCCGGAACCGCTCGTTCCCGTCGTCGCGTTCCAGGTCCTCACGATCCGTTTCCAGGCGATACTGCGCGCGCTTGTCATCGAGCCGGGACCGGATCAGGTCGTGCTCGTCGTCCCGCGCCCGGTCCTGACGGTCGGTATCGTCCCGGAACCGTTCATTGCCCCGCAGCCGGCGGTCGGCCCGGTCCTGGTACTCGCGCAGCCGGCGGTCCTGCCGGTCCCTGGCCCGCCGGTCGAGCGTGTCGTCCAGCGTGTCCCAGGCCCGGCCCAGCAGATCATCCCAACTCGACATGGCTACCTCTCGTCAGAGACGATCCGCGAAATAGACCTCGACTGTGACCTCCGTGTTGGCCGACGTCAGTTCCAGTTCGATCTCGATCCGGTCATCGCGCCGGCGTTGCTGATCAGACGTCAGCGGCGCAAGCGCCAGCCCGTCGCGTTCCTGATCGATCAGCAGGTCAACGCAGCCCCCTACCCCGATCAGCGCGCCCGTCGCATTGCGGTACGGACCAACATCCTCCTGATCTGATGCCTTGTTCGGCCTCAGCAGCGCCTCGACATGATTCACATGCGTGTCGGATTTGATCCATTCCACATCGCCGATGCTCACCTCGAAGTTCTCGATCTTCTTGCCAGCGCCGGATGTCACGATGATGCGCTGAATGCGCCGGTCGATGCGGATGTCGTCGATGATATGCTTGCCCGAGGTGGCGAAGCTCTTCTTGTAGACCTGGCGGGAAATGACATTGCCGGCCGGCACCAGAACCGGGTTGTAAAAGGCGATGATTTGAGGCTTGATCTCGGTCTTGTGCTTGTCGGTCGTGTAGAGCGTCAGGCGCAGATCGCGGATATTGCCGGTTCCCAGGGCGTAGAGGTCCTGGACCGGTGCGCCGGCGCGGAACACGTTCGGCCACCCAAACGGGATGAACCACGCGGTTCCCAGCCCCAGACACCCGTTCATGCGCAGATACGCCTCGAATCTGGTGATGTCCTCGAAGTCCCAGATCGTGATGCCGTCCGCCTCCAACTTGATCCGGTCCAGGATCTTCGCGAAATGGTCGGTGTTGACGTATTTTTCGCCGTTATCGCCCGTTTCCAGAAGATCGTTGGCATTGGTGCCGGTGATCGCTGTATTGGCCAGCGTCTCGAAGCGCAGCATCAGCCCGCGATAGGTGTATGCGCCGGTTGGTACATCGATCTCGTATTCGCCGCCTGAGAGCCTCTGGGAGATTGTCACCAGATCGTCGGCCACGTTGATGTAGTCTGGAAGCGCCGCGTCCGCGCCCATCACAAGTTGAGAGCCGGGCATCCCGGCGCGGACCAGGTTGGGATTGACCGGTGCCGCAGCGGCCGACGCGGGTGCGCCACGCGCGGCCGCCCGTGCGCGATTGAGGAAGTTCGACATTAGAAGCCTCCGAACGCCCGCCGGATCGACCGGCTGTCGGCAAAGATGGAATAGATGAACAGACCGGCCACCGTGCCGATCGTCGATGCCAGGATCAGTTCGCTTTTCATGAGCGTTACCGGCTGATCATTCTGGATACGGACTGGACCAGCCGATCCGTCAGGCCGGAATTGTCCAGGACTTCGTAGAGGAAGATCCCGACCATGGTTCCGGCGGCATAGTGCATAAGCGTCTTGGCTTTCATTGCTGAGCTCCGAAGCTGAAGAAAGAAAAGATGCCGCCCAGCATGGCGCTGTCATTATTCGTCAACAAATACAATTTGGTGACAGTCATCATGACACGTAAATTGACGGTCATGACCAATGTTGACACCAATGTTGACGGGGCGATTGACCACCTGAACCGGGTGATCGCGGCCAGAGGCCGGGGCGGGGGCTTCTCCGTGGCCGTGGATTTGGGCGTTGATCCCTCGCAAGTGTCGCACTGGCGGCGCGGAAAGCGGGTCCCCTCCCCCGACATGACACGCAAAATCAACGGCTTGCCTGTCATTGACAATCATGACGGTGACAAACTTGACACCGATCATGACAAACTTGACACCGATCATGACAAACTTGACACCGATCATGACAATCTTGACGCGGATCATGACAGTCATGACGCGAATCCTGACAGTCATGACGCGAATCCTGACAATCTTGACGCTCCGGACCCCGTGCGGATTGGTCCGGAAAGCATGGCGGACCTGGAAGCGGCCGTGCTGGGTGCCACGCCCCAGGATGTCATCGAGGTCGGTAGTGCCGATCTTGACACCGGCCCTGCCCTGCCCGCTCCGTCCAGCGAGTGGCGCGATAATGTCTGGCTGTTCGCGCATGACATGATCGCCGCCTATGTCGGCCCTCCACGCGGCCCCCTGATCGCCAAACACGCGCGGTCGGCCCATGGCACCGCAGCCTGCGAAGCGTCCGAGCGCGTAGCGCACCGGATGGGCCTGGACAATCTCATGAGGTCCGGACACTGGACCGTCGATCTGGCCATCATGGCCAGCTACGCCATCACCGTCCTGAAGATCACGAAGGGTCCGGACGAAAAACAAGAGGTCGCTTGATGACAGACGCCCCCGTCCTCGATGCCGCCGCGCGCTCCGCAATCTGGGGTGTGTCGGGCTCCGGCAAGAGCACGCTCGCCGCGCGGATCGCCGCGTCGTGGGCGTCAGCCCGGGCCGTGGTGATCATCGATCCCACCGGACCCCATCACCCCGCCCTGCCCCCGGACTGGAAGCCCCGGCCCGGCTTGACGGCGCTGTCACCGTCCACGCCGGACCAATGCACCGCCGCGCTCCTGACCGCTTACCTTGTCAGCCACCGCACAACGCCGGTCACCGTGATCTGCGACGAAGCGCCCTTTTTCCTGGCGAAGCCATCGGAGGCCGTCCTGAAGGTGGTCTACCAGGGCAGACATCGCGGCCTCGGCATGGTCCTCGTCGGTCAACGGCCCTCGGCCGTCGCCCCCGGTGTGCGCTCGCAGGTCACGCGGACGATCTACATGAAGCTGACGGATCGCGCCGATCTCAACATCGTCGCCGCCAGTTCCCGCCAGTTGGCCGCCGATCTGCCCGGCCTCGATGTAGGAGAATGGAGACAATGGCCGAAATGATCTGCATGACACCAGATCAGATTATAGATCTGATCTGCGCCAGCGCCACGGTCGCCTTGTGCGTCGTTTTGGTGCTGGGATTGTCCTTAAAATGAAAATGGAAGTCGCTGGAAGTTCGCGGACGTCAGTGATCCTGTTCCGCCTTCAATTTTCTTATGCGTTCTTTCTCGTTCTGTCTCTCATTGAGAAATTGACTGATTGCCTGAATCCAAGCCGGTCCCTTCACAATCACACACAGAAGTACAGCAAACGTAAAACCATGGCGGACCAGATCGCTTATTTCCGAAACCTCGCTCAATCACTCAATGCCCGTCGCTGATCTCAAGCCGCCGTTCGATCCGCTCAAGGCGCGTCTGCATTGCGGCAATAGCGTTGTCTTGGGCAACTTCGGACTGCATGAACCCGGCCATGTGCGCCTTGATGCCACGCATATCGGATTTCAGGTCGCCAATATCAGAGGCCATTTCGGCAAGTTTCGCCTGGATCGCCTTGAGGTGCTCAAGGATCAATTCGTTGGTTACGTTTTCAGGCATGGAACTTTTCCTTCTTGGGAAAGTCGAATCCCAATCCGCTCAGAGTTTTGCGCAGTTCCTCGCGAATCTCGGGATTTAACTCTTCGCATTCGAGCACTTCAAAAACCGTCTCTCGAACATACGGGTTCATGTCGTCACCAAGCATCTGCTTGATCGCGACCTCCATGCCCATTTCAACCAAACGACTCCATTGTTCAAGCTTCTCAATTCGGCTTTGGAGCCGCGAAATTGATTCCTCCATTTTGGTCATGAACGGCAAGTCCCATGTTGACTGTCAATGACACTGCCATGATTCCGTCATCGATGTCCATCACGGCCGGAAAAGATTCTTCACGATGTCAAAGAGCTAACTAGCCGATCAGCTCGTGGATTTCTTTGTCAATCCGGAATTAAGTTCACGGAGATTTTTGATACTCTCATCAACTTTCAGGTGACGAACGGATTCGAGATACTGAATCCGCCCGAACGTCTCCGAATACAGTTGGCAGGTTTTGCCGCGCTCTCCAAAGTCCCTGACCAGGTGATCCAACACCTGTTTGTGAAATTGAAGATGACGTTCGATCTCTTGGTACGACATGTCCGTGGTGGTGATAGCGGTCATTCCGGCGGCTCCTCGATGTCGCCTGCGTCCCAGGCGGTGATCAGGTTCTTGGCGGCTCCATAAGTCCCGCCATACTTCAACGCCTTCACGAAGCGCCGCGTTTCCGCCTCTCGCTCCGGCGTCATTTTCTCAGCAAATTTGCCGCCGTTCGATTGTCCGCTGCTCGGTCGATCCCCGCGCTTTATCCCGCTTCCGCTGCGACCAGCAGCGGGCCTTTTTCGGACTGCCGAAGGCGGGCCGTCAGACATGGAATCTATGGAGTCTATGGTAGGGGGCTTGTTAAGCGCCCCTTTAGCGACATTAAGCGCCCCTTTAGCGACATTAAGCGCCCCTTTTTGTGCAACAAGAAGTCGATAAGTGGGACATCTTGAGCGTCCCCCCAACCCGTTGTAGATCACCTTGATTGACCCCTCATCTTCAAGCCGCCGCAGAGCTATCCGAACACGATCAGAGCACAATCCTGTGGCCTCCATGATCTGTGGTTTGCTGATCGTGACTTCCGGCCGGTCGAATTCGGCCTGCCAGCACATGACTCGGAGCACGTGCGCGACCGAATGCGTTGCTGTCGATGCGTCCAGTACGCGGTTCAGATAGGCTCTTGGCCGGTACTCACTCATGGCCAGCCTCGATCCCGAAGCCTGGAAGCGGCAACTGGTCGAGTGTGCCGGCGCGCTTCATTGCCTGATATGTCTTGTAAACAGTCGTCTTTGGTCGCCCGAGATATTGGGCGGTCTTTCCGAAGCTCCATCCGTGCTGGACGATCATCAGACGGATAAAATCGCGCTCAAATTCATCAACGAATTTAGCGCCTTTGGTCTTGGCCATGCGAACGCACCTCTTTACTTCGTGGTTCGCTTTGTGTATTAATTATTAGCGTTCGAGAACGAAGCCTCGCCCCTCTGCGCTCGTCCTGAGATAGCTACAGGACTACCACGGCGGACTGGGTGAGGCGCTCTCGGTCCCCTTCCCTACCTTAAATTTGCCATATTTTTCTCTTACAAAGCAAGGAAGCAGCGTAAGAAGAGTTATGGTAAAAGATAGTCAAACCCGCTTCGTCTCTCCTAAGGCATGGGAACGCATCGAGCAGTGGTCCCGCCGCAAGCCTGTGTTTGCGCTTATGGGGGAATTCAGTGCCGGCAAATCGACGCTGATGAACTTTCTTCTGCGCAAGCACGCCTTGCCCACGCAGGTAACGGCGACCCAGCTGCCACCTATCTGGTTCAGCTGGGGTCGGCGGCCTGCCTATGTCAAGCGTAACGATGGGACCTCGCACTCAATCGAACTGGACCAACTCGATTCTGTTGGTGTCAATGACGTCCAGTTCGTCCGCATTTATCTTGAGGCCGATATCCTTGAAGCTGTCGACCTGATCGACACACCCGGAATTTCGGACCCCAAGATTTCAAGCGACGTCTGGCAGCGCGCTGTTGGACAGGCAAATGGTGTCTTGTGGTGTACGCATTCGACACAAGCCTGGCGCGAAACGGAACGGGCCACATGGGTCTCACTACCTGAGCGTTTGCAGAACAACTCATTGTTGCTGGTTACTCGCGCTGACGCGCTGAGCCAGAAAGATCGGCAAAAAGTGCTGCGCCGCGTAAATCGTGAGGCGGGCCACCTGTTCAACCGCTCGATCTTGTTCTCGGCACGTGACGCAATTCTGGCCCGCGATAAAACTGGTGATGCCGACATGTGGGCGCGCAGCGGCGGAGGCAAGGTTGTCGACAGCTTCCTTCAGATCACCGAACAGGTCATGGACGTCCGTGCGGACCTGATGGCCCGGTATCAGGTCGACAAGTCCATGCAGACCACCACCAAAGTACAACCCATCCGCCCATCCAAAAGTGCCGACGCCGAGGTGGCAACCCTAACGGTGGTCGAAACCGTGGATCAGGATGACGCAAACGGTGACGTGGTTACAAGCTTCCCGGTCCGTCCTGCACGCGTTGAACGGCGTGATGATGAGCTTGGGCGCGAACGAATTGGCGCCGAAGAAGCCGAAAAGCTGCGCGCTGAAATGACGTCGGAACCGGATGAAACCGGAGAAGATCTGCGGGCATATTTCCGCGAGGCGAATGACGACCCGCTGGAATTGAATATTCTGGCCCGCCCTGGCGAGGACGTGGATGAATTCGAGTTCATGGACGAAGAAGACGGCGAAGACGATTCGGAACTGATCGTTGTTGCAGCAGACGAGGTTGAGGAATCGAGAGAGGACAGCCAACCGGAGGCCACCTCGGAAATCGAAGCCTCGGTATCGTCTATCACCGCATTGCTGTCGGAACAGGCGCAAAACGCAGATCAGGAATATGAACCTGAACCGGAATCGAATGCGCTTACTCCTGCCAACGATGAGCAAGCAGCGGGCGCTGATCATATCCGGTCGATCGAATCCGAAGACGCTGGTGAAACCGCCCCTGAACTGACGAAACTGCTGAATGTACCTGCCGGTATGCCCCTCAGCGCGTTGGATATGTGGCGCGAAGTTGTTGCGAATGAACAGCTTCCGGAAGACGCGCAGAGACTACAAACTGTATTTGCGGCTTTCTTGTCCGAGTTCGACCAGATTGCAAAGGAACACAGCACGACCAGTCGGAGCGAGCCGCGCCCGATGCAGAAGCTGCAGGAAAACGGCGGAGCTGAGTGGCATGTATTATAACGGCCCTGGTTCCGGATATCCTGTCTGTCGGTATTGCGAGTGAGAGAAATGATGCCGATAGAAACAGCCTTGTCCTCTGCCATGAAGACCATACCCGACTGCATTGCAGCCGGGTATGTCGATATGGAGACCGGTATGTTGCTGGGCCTTCAAGAGACAGAAGATGGGCACGCAAATCTTTTAGGAAACCTGGCGCTGGCCGTCGCAAACCTGTTTCAGGGCCGCGGAATAGCCGCCTTTGAAGAGTTGTTGCGCACCGCTGGTGTCGATGAGTCTGAACATCCGGGATTTGGGGAAATCGCGGTCTTTTCAGACGACCGGTTGCACATCTTTTTGCGCACACCGGATTACCCCGATCATGTGGTCTGTTACATCTGTCAGGACAGTACAAATGTCGGGTTGGCGCTTACGAAATCACATCTCAGCCTTGGGCCAGTGGTGGCAGCAGTTTAGACGGGACCAGAGGGGGTCACGGAAATGAAGGATACGGACATTCTGGAATTGCTCGAAGACATCGGGCGATCTTCGACGGCGCGGCTGTCTCCGGCGGTTAGTCTTTTCGGAGAAACTGCACACGAACGTCGCCAGAGGATTCTGCAAACTATTCGGGGCACCATATTGCCCCGCCGATTGGAACTCACGGCTGCAAATGGCGACTTTCTTGCCATCGAAGTCAACAGCTCACGCATCACTGATGTTTTCCGCACCAGCGCAGGGCCTGTGCCGGATTTCGAAACCGAGCCGCGCGCCGAACTGACATCGAAACTGGCCCGGCTGGTCTCGGATCTGTCGCTGCCCGCCGGGCCTTTGGAATTGGTTTCAAAACGCCCCGATTCCACGTTAGAGGCAGATGATGTTGGGATAACTTTTTCGGAATTCGAAACCGCTTGCAGGCAAATCGAGCTGCCTGAAGAACCCCAAATGTCCATCGTCGCCAGCACCGACGACGAACCGGACCCCAAAGAAGACACCCCAAGCGACGCCGGGCTGGCCGAACAGTTCTACGACGGGGCCGGTCAATTTGCTCAGGGTCGTGTGCTATTTGATGGCCAAGGGGCCTCTGAGCCTCAGTTTGACGGATTGTGCGCTCCGGACCGCCCGGCTCATCCGGATGATACGCTGCTGACCCGGTTCACCCGCGATTTGGCCCGTTGGGATGAAGACAGCTCTTTGTCGCAACCCCAGATGATCGTATTACGCCCTTCAGGAGGCCGCGGCATGGGTCTCGCTTTGCTGCGGGATGGGCATCATTCTGCCACTGCGCTACATGACGCCCGCAAGCTCGGTGCGGTCGTAAACCTTTGGAAGTCCCTTAGGGACGCCGCCGAATAACCCCGATCCTGCCCAATATTGTCCTTTGTGTTATGTCAATCTGAGAATACGAGTTATCAAGGTGCAACTATGAGTGAGTTTAACCGCCGTGAGCTGATCCGCATCGCAGAAGAGATGAACGGGATGAGTAATGACGAAACCCGTCAATTCATCACGCGCATCATCGATGATCTTTCCAACCTGAAACCATCGATTGCATTCGTAGGTCAGATCAAAGCAGGAAAGTCGCGCCTTATCAACGGCTTCACGGGTCAGCCCGAGTATCTGCCCTCGGATGTAAACCCTTGGACCACTGTAATCACCGACATGCATTTCGGCCATCCATCCGGGCGGACCTCGGGGGCTGAATTCCACTTCTTCGACAATCGTCAATGGCAAGCTCTGATCGCCGAGGGCGAAGAACTGCGCAACATGTTTCCCGACGAGGAAGACAGCTATAAGCGCGAAATGATTGAGGAGCAGGTCGAGGCGATGAAGACCCGCGCTCAGCTGCGCCTGGGCGATAGCTATGAGCAGTTGTTGGGACAGCATCACGATCTCGAAGAACTGACCTCAGACGACTTGGCGCGCTATGTCTGCGCAGGTGATGATCCGACCGAAGAAGGTGAGCATGATCCCGGGTCCGACCGCGGGCTGTACAGCGATATCACCCGCAAGGCCGAGGTCTATTTCGACATCGGCCACTTCCCCTACCCCCTTACCGTCACCGACACACCGGGCGTCAACGACCCGCTGCTGATCCGCGAAGAAATCTCGCGCCAGTATCTCAAGGAATCGGATTTCTTCGTTGTCGTGCTATCCGCCCATCAGGCTCTGTCTCGGGCGGATCTAAAACTGTTCCGTCTGATGCAGGCGCTGGAACTGGGCCAGATCGTCGTGTTCATTAACCGTGTGGACGAATTGGGTGACGGTGCCATGGACGCGGCCAAAGTCCGGGCCGATGTTCAGGACGGGCTGGAGCGCGCGCTGGGCAACTCGGATATCGACGTTCTGATGGGCAGTGCTCAGTGGGCCCATTATGCGCTGACCGGCGACGAAACCGGCATCAGCCATGACAGCATTCTGGCCTGGTTGCGCGCTCACCCCGAACAGATGAAGCAATATCTGGAAGGTGTCGAAGAGATCAAACAAGGCCCCGGCCCCATCAGCCGCGAGGCCGTGCTGCGTTTCGCCGCCATGATTGCTTCGGGCTTGCCGGACCTTCGGCGCCATGTAACCCAGGCCCTGACAAACGGCCCGCGCAATGAACAAATGCGCATGGCGTGGCAGCACCTAAACAGCTTCGCGCAGGGTGAGCTGGAACGCAGCACAGCCCGGTTGCGGGCTTTGGCGGCTGAAGAAAGCCCCGATGCCAACGATGCAGATGAAAGCAACAAACTTCTGAGCGACCTCCGTGCCCTGGTCGCCGAAAAGACCGAGGCCATCACCAGTGACATGGATGATGTCCTGTCCAACCTGCGTGGTGTCATGGACGACACCGTGGCCGAGGCTGTTTCAACCGTCGTGCGCGGACCCGATGGGACGTCGCCTTTACTGGCCAAGAACGGCGAAACCGAAATGAACTTCACGCCCCTGCGCGAGCGTATGCGCGAATTGGTGCAGGGGGCCACTCAGGTGGTGCGGCAGCGCATGCTGAGCGAACTTTATGCAATCGACCTGCAAAGCAACGCCGCCCTGCGCGCCCTGCCCGGCTGGCAGGAGCCGGTGGACAATCGAATGAACACAAGCGCGGTCCGCTGGTTCCGGCCGGACATGACGGCGCTGACCCGTGGGATTACCGTGGAACTGCGCGTGACCTGGCTGTCACGCCTTATCTCGCGCAAAAGTGTTGTCAGCCGTGCAGAGCGGATGATCGTGCAGGAATTCGAAATGATCGGTGATGATTTGATCGACACCGCACGCGGCGACCTGGCAGAGCGTTTGCAAACTGTCGTTGACCACTATCTGGCGCTGTTGGCAGGTCATCTGGAACATCGCGTTGGGCCAGATGGCACCAACCCGCATACCGAAGCGCAGCGCGCAGTTGATCAAGCCCGGCGCATTACCGACGAGTTGAGCACAGCGCTGGGACCCGTCCCGGCAGATAATCTACAGGCAGAGGCTGCAGAATGATCGAATTCCCCGGAACCGAACAGGAAGTACGACAACTTGAGCGCTTTCTGAACGCGACTGAAAAAACACCACAATCGGAAGAGATGGAAGAACTGCGCGCCCGCGCGCTGACCCATGCCGAACGATTGTCTAACGCAGTCACCATTGGTTTCGCCGGAGAGTTCGGCGCCGGTAAATCCAGCCTTGCCAATATGTTAGCCGGGGCTGATATATTGCCAACCGGACCGCATCACCTGAAATTGCCTTTGGTCATCGTGGCCTATGCCGAACAACCCGAAACCACAGTGGGTTGGTGGGACAAAGAACCCAAAACTTACTCCGGCATAGCCCTCGACAAAGCCGCCGGCGACAACCCGGATTTCATCTCGGTCGGACTGAATACGCCAGCGCTGCAAGAGATTTCCCTGTACGATCTGCCGGGATCAGGGGCGCTGGACGACACCTACAAACAAACCCTCGAGCTGCTCGACTATGTCGATTGCGCGATCTGGTGCACCAATGGCACCACCGCATGGCGAGAGACTGAGCGGCACCTGTGGAAGCAGGTACCCCAAAAACTGCGGCAAAACAGCCTATTGGCCGTCACCCACGCGGATCTGCTGTCTGAGGACTCAGCTTTGGATCGTGTTGTCGGTCGATTGGAAAAGGAAAAGGGCGACCTGTTTCAGGCGGTGGTTCCTATCGGTACCCCCGTGGCAGTAAAGGCCATGGCCCAGGAACCAGAGCCCGATTTCGACCTGTGGACATCCTGTGGCGGTCAAGACTTGGCCGAGCAGGTGCTCGGCGTGGCATCGCGCCATCGGCAGCATGATCTGGACGCGGCACGGCAAGACCTGACCGAACATTTCCTGCCCTATCTGGAATCCCTGGAAGTTCAGGCAACGACCGCTGATACAATTTCACCGGCTCAGGCTGTGCAGTCCAGTCTGACGACCGCCCTGCCCCCTTTGGACAACCCGATTCTCGAAGACTGGCTGGCGGCGATTACCAGTATCTATGACGATCTGCGTGAAAGTTCTGATATGGAGCCCGCGACATTCCTGCACAGCTGTCAGGAAATTGTCGAAGAGTTTGCCGAACGGCTCGAAAGTGGCAACGAGATTGACCCGGAAGCCGACTGGATTCCCGCCGAATTCGAAAAGGCAACCGACCTGCTGCTGTTACTGCAATTCGAAAGCGGCGATGCGCCGCTGAAGGATGCGGTTAGCATACTGGCACAGCTCAGCGACAATCTGGCCTGGGCCGGCAGCACCGTTGCCTCTGCTCCACCGCGTACCGGCACCTGATCTTTTCCCGTTTAGATTGAGTAAATGCGAGTCGAATCGGGCGCCCAGGAATCGCCCGTTTATTGTTTCGAATTCGTAGACCAAACTGCAATTTTTCAAGAATAGGCGCGCCGCACCTTGCCCTATGCCACCATATGTTGCGCCGCACATCCACCGACCACTAAATGTGCGATTTCTCATTTACACATCCTTAGTGAAGCCATGAGGCGGCCCCAATAAAGTCAAATTTGAAACGTCTAACCGTCTTAAGTGTCCTGCGGTTGTTTTTGGTTGTGAGTTCGTGGGCTGATTGCCCGGTTATCTGTACCGCAAAGTGAATTGAATGGGCGGGAAGACATGAGTCACAATCAGGCGGTCGGCGCGACGCACGACGAACCTCAAATCGAAGGCCTGAAACCAGGCGCAAAACTGCTGCGCGGCCAGTACGAGATCATCCGTTTCCTCAGTAATGGCGGCTTTGGGATTACCTATCTTGCGCGCGATAGCCTGGAGCGTAACGTCGTCATCAAAGAATGCTTCCCCGGAGCTCTTTGCCAGCGCAAAGGTGATCTGGTCGAACCGGCCAACTCGGATCACAAGGAAGATCTGCGTTCAATTATCGACCTGTTTATTCTGGAAGCACGGAACCACGCGCGACTGGTGCATCCCAACATCGTCGACGTCCATCAGGTGTTCGAAGACAACAACACCGCCTATATCGCGATGGACCTGATCCGCGGCTGCGATCTGCTCGACTATATCGAAAACCCGGACAACGAAAGCGGTCCGGACTTCATCGTGCAAGTGACCGAAAAGATGCTATCGGCGGTGTCCTTTATTCACCAGAGCGGCATGCTGCACCGCGATATCTCGCCCGACAACATTCTGATCGACGAACATGGCGAACCAATCCTGATCGATTTTGGTGCTGCACGGGAACAAGCGGCCAACCAGAATGCAGCTCTGCTGACGTTGCGCGTTATTAAGGATGGCTACTCGCCCCACGAGTTCTATATCCGCGGTGCTGAACAAGGGCCCAGCAGCGACCTCTATGTTCTGGCAGCCACATTGTACCACGCCATCAGCGGTGAACGCCCAATTGACGGCCAAACCCGCCTGAATGCGTTCAATAGCGGCCAGGCGGACCCCTATCGCCCGCTGGCTGGGCGGTATGTTGGGTACCCCAACGGTTTCCTGGAAGCGATCGACAAAGCGATGGAGGTCCACACCCCCGATCGGCTGCAATCGGCTTTGGACTGGTTGCGGATGTTCCGCGGACCGGATGTCATGTTCGACAGCTTCGCTTACCGTCCGGTCTCTGTCATCGTTGGTATGGACCGCAAAGATGACGAGGTCGAACAAGAGCGCATCAAAGCCGAAAGCGAAAACGCCGAGGCTGTGGTAACCGCTTTGCTGGCAGGCAACGCCGATCTGGCTTTGGGCAACCAAGAGAAGCCCGACGAGGATCTGAACAAGCTTACTCCTAAAGAAGAACCTCCTGTCGCCGTAGATACGATTGTAAAAAGCGGGTCGGGTGGTTCCAGCAAGACGATCCTGTTTGCAGGGGTTGCATTGGTGGCCATTGCAGCAGGTGGTTTCTTTGTCATGTCGGGCGACTCCTCAGAGCCCGAAGCAAGTCCGGTGACAGCGCAGGCTCCGACCACTCCGGAACCCGCAGTTGCTGCGCCGGAACCGGTCGAGCAGACCGCCGAAGCCGCAGCAGAGCCGGAACCGGCCGAACCCGCTTTGGCATCAGAAGAAACTCAAGTGGCGCAGGAACAGCCTGTCGAGCAGGCGCAGACAGAAGTCGCCACCCCTGCGGAAGAAGAACAGGTGGTCGAGGCCCCTGCCGAGCCGGCCGCCACCACGGATGCTCCGGTCAATCTGGCAGAAAATCAGGTCGCCTATGCTCATTGGGATGTTGAGGTTCCATTCACAACGTCCAGACGCAGGGGCACCACCGGGAACGTGCTGGCTGTCACAGGTGTTGATGCTGGTCAGGACATGTCTGTCATCGGTGACTGGATACAGCGCGGCGCAACGATATTTACGCTGAACGGCGAACCGGTGCGTGCTGACGCCTCATTGGCCGCGCAAGTCTTGGACAATTTCTCGGTCGACCCGGATGGCTATGTCCGCGTTACAGCGCGCTATCGGGCATTGGGACAGCAACGCGCCCAAAATGGCCTGCTTGCCCTGCCCGCCAAGCGCGAATTTGGTCTGGAAAACGGTTACGCATTCGAAGCGCTGAACACTGGTGACTCCGGCTGGCAGACAGTTGTGACAGCAGCCACCCAAACTGGCGCCGGGGATCTGCAACAGGGGGATATCCTGCTGCGTGAGAACCAGACCGATCAGGCGATTGATGCCGCAAAGAGTTTGGAGGCGGTGCTGATGGCGCTGGTTTCCGACAGTAAACCCACCGCTCAGCTGACCGTTCTAAGGAACGGGGCCGAGGTTTCGGCCACCATGCAGCTGACACAGGAGTAGAACTGACCGGTGTAAGTGAAATTCGCCAGCGTGTGTGTGCTGAGAGAGGCACGAATACTGCCTCTCTGTCGGGAACCGGCCCGTCGCGGAGTTAAATAGTTTCCCTGTTTCTCTTCATCAGTGCCCCTGCCCCAAGTGCAGAGGTTTGTAGCAGCCCCGCGGGCGAAACCCCGCGCCAGAATTCGAAAAGGTGTCGACACCATGTTCAAATACAAAAGCCCTCTCAGCCGGCTTCTCGAAGGTGGCGGTAAAACTAAAGACGAGGATCAAACCGAAGCGGAGGTTGCGGAAACCGAGCATTCAGAACAGCCTGCTCCGATTGCCGATTTCAATGCGCTGCGTCAGGCCTTGGGCGGCGGGGTTTCGCCGTCGGAATCCTACGAGGAAGCCGATGAATTGATCCCGGAAGAAAAAATGCCGGAGTTTGAAGAGGCTGAAGAAGCAGAGCCAGAGGTCGACGAGATCGAAGCCGATGCTCCCTCGGAAGAGGTTGAAGAGGGCAACGACCAGATCGTCACCCTGCATCTGAGCCAGAAGGATGCCGCGGACCCTGAAGAGGACATGCTGGCTGCGGTCGCAAAAGCTTCGACAGAGGCCGAAGAACCTGTCGCCGAAGCGGTGGCAGAGCCCGTCGCCCCCGAGGTCGAAACGTCCGAGCCTGTCGTTGAGCCGACGGCTGAAGAGACACCTGAACCGGTAGCCGAAGAGACGCCGGAGCCGGCCCCCGAACCTGAAGCCACCGTTGCCGAGCAACCTGAGCCCACACCTGCCCCGGCCACAGATCGCCGGTCCCGCGTGAAAACAACGTTCCTGGGTTTCGAGCGTGCTGATACGCATGTTCAGGACATGCTGGAAACCGCCGAACCGGTGGCTAAATCCGAAACCACGCAGCAAACCTTCCCTGTCGGGTGGCTGGTAGTGACCTCCGGACCGGGGCGCGGAGCCTGCATCACTCTGACCGAAGGCCTGATGCAGATCGGCCGGAACGACGATCAGGCGATCCAGCTGGATTTCGGCGATACCGGTATTTCGCGCAGCAATCACGCGGTGGTCGCTTACGATCCCGAAGACCGCAAGTGTTACTTGGGTCACGGTGGCAAAGCGAACCTGGTGCGTCTGAACGGCAAACCCGTTCTGAGCACAGTTCCGCTGTCCAATGGCGACCTGATCCGCATCAGCGAAACGTCCATCCGCTTTACTGCCTTCTGCGATGACGGTTTTGACTGGAGGGATGCTGAATAATGCTGGCAACCCCTGCATATGACATCGCCCTGATCCTGCATCAGGGTCAGCGCGATGCGCAGGAAGACGCGATTGCGGCCCGGGTATCGGACGCGGCAAGCGCGGGATACGTGGTCGTTGCTGACGGCATGGGAGGACATGAGGCGGGCGATATCGCCTCGGGCCTTGTCATCTCTGCCTGGCGCGACGCGATGGATACTCAACTGGATGGACCGGACCTTGTCGAGAGCGCCCTGCTCGACGCTCTGCCATTGGCCGCGATGCAGGCCAATGCCGCCGTGGCAAACCATGGTGAAGAAAACGGGGTCAACCTGGGGTCAACCCTGTTGGGTATGCTGATGTTGGGACGCCGGGTGTTCTGGATATCCATCGGCGACAGCCCGCTCTACCTTTTCCGTGACGGCAGGCTCACGCAGATCAACGAAGATCACTCGATGGCACCGATGATCGACGCACAGGTCGCCGATGGCACCCTGTCTGCCGACGAAGCGTTGATACATCCGGATCGCAATCAGTTGACCTCGGTCATCATGGGCGCTGCAATCCCCAAGGTGGACTGCCCCGAACAGCCACTGGCGTTGCGCCCGGCCGATATTCTGATCCTGGGCAGCGATGGTCTGCAATACCTTAAGAATTCCGAGATCGAGAGCCTGTTGCGCACCCATGTCCAATCCCCGGCGCGGGACATCTCCGACGCATTGCTGAGGGCGCTACAGGCCAAGGGTGATCCGGATCAGGACAACATATCAATCGCCGTGGTCAAACCGGCTAAACCCTAAAATTGCAGGGAAAGAACATCTATGAAAACCCGTCTGATCGTATCAAGCTTGGCCCTTGCAGCCGCTACCGGCGCAGCCTCGGCGCAAGAAGCATGCTCGACCTATGAAATCCAGCCCGGCGACAGCTTGCGCGAGCTGGCAATTGCGATTTACGCGACCGAGGACTACCGTGTTATTCACAACGCAAACCGCGATGTGATTGGTTCGAACCCCAACCTTATTCGTGTCGGAGACATTCTGACCCTACCCTGTCTGGACGAGGCCGGAAGGGGTCCTCAACTGCCGGATACCGAAGCTGGACGCATGGCAGCCGAGATGGCAGCGGAACTGGTCAAAGCCGCCGAACAGCGTGCAGAAAAGGCAATCGCTGAGGCCGAAGCCCGTGTTGCCGAGGCCGAAGCAGAAGCCAAGAAGGCCAGCGAAGATGCCGTGATCGCGGCCAAAGCTGCCGCCAAACAGGAAATCGAAGCTGCCCGCGCGGAAGGCGCTGCCCTGATCCGTAACGCGGATGAAGGTGGCCACCCGGAAATCCGGGACCGCCAATTGCTGCTGATTACAGGCGGCAACTATGCGCCCTTCACCGATGAAGGCCTACCGCAGCGTGGCCTGTATACCGAGCTGGTGGAAACAGCGTTTCTGCGGGCAGCACCGGAACAGGGCTACAAAATCCAGTTCGTGAATGACTGGTCGTCACATCTAGACCTTCTGATGCCGACTCTTGCGTTCGACGCGACATTCCCGTGGTCCCGCCCCAATTGCGATGCAGCTGAAACGCTTTCAGAAGCTGACCGGGGCCGCTGTGAAACCTATGACTTTTCTAATCCGTTCTACGAAGTCGTAGATTCCTTCTTTGCTCTCGAGGGCTCAACCTACGTCGAAACCCTGTCCTATGCCGACTTTGCCGGCACAACGATCTGCCGCCCTGAAGGTTGGTCAATGACACATATGGACCTGGTCAGCCTTTACGAGCCCGTCGTCACGCTGATGCGTCCGGTTTCCCCCGATGATTGCTTCCACGCCGTTATGGACGGAACAGCAGACATCGTAGCCATCGAGGCGCACCTGGCCGTCGAGGCCATCAGCCGCCTGGGGTATCAGCATCAGATCATAGAAAACCCCAACCTAGCGGCAATCAAACCGCTTAACATCATGATCCATAAAGACAATCCAGATGGGGATGCGATCCTTGAGACGTTGAATCAGGGTCTGGCGATCATGCAGCAATCCGGCGAATGGCGGGACATCGTCTCAACCGCATTACGTCATCAAATGGAAAATGGATAAGGCCCCGAACAGCCTGAAAACACTATTAATCCGGAGGAAGTGGAAATGTTTGAATTCAATCTGAAGAAAGTTGTGATGTCGGCCACGGCCGTCACCGCCCTCAGCGCTGGCGCCGCCGCAGCTCAGGAAGCCTGTACCAACTATACAGTGCAGGACGGTGACACGATGGCGACAATTGCGATCGCAGCTTATGGCACATCGAACTATCAGCCGATCTTCAACGCGAACCGCAACGCGATCACCAACCCCGGCTCGCTGCAGCCCGGTCTGGTTCTGGCTCTGCCCTGTGAGGACGGTAGCCTGCCAAACGGTCAGTCCGCACAAGAACTGATCGCGGCAGAAGAGAAGCGCGCGGCCAGCGTCAAACGCTCGAACGTCTATGCCCCACCGATCAAGTTGGTCGCGGGTAATGGTTGGGAGCCATTCACCACCGAAGCGCTGAGCGGCGGCGGCATCATGACCCGTCTGGCCACAACCAGCCTGCAGCGAGCAGGCAACAGCCGCGACTATTCGGTCAGCTTCGTGGATGACTGGAGCTCGCACCTGGAAACCCTGCTGCCGCTTGGAGCGTTTGACATTTCGATCGCATGGACCGTCCCGGACTGCACCAACCGCTCGTACGAGTGGTCGGCGGAAACCGAAGCACGCTGCACGCAGTTCGTCGCATCGGTGCCGGTCTACGACGTTGTGGGCGGCTTCTACACCCTGCCGGAAAGCGAATATGCTGCGGCGACGGATTTCTCGGACTTGGAAGGCTCGACCATCTGCCGCATGGCGGGTTGGAGCATGGTCGTGCTGGAAGAAGTTGGCCTGAATCGCTCGAACATTTCGGTGGTGCAGCCAAATTCGGCCCGCGAATGCCTTGACGCGGTTCTGACCGGCACTGCGGATGTTGCAGCGTTCGAAGTTGAGCTGTTCGCCTCAACCATGAAAGACATGGGTCTGACTTCGGCCGACATCGCCGAAAACCCATATGTTTCGACCCTGTCCTCGATGAGCTTCCTTGCTCATCGCACCAATCCCTTCGCGCGTGAATACATCGCGATGATCAACAAAGGTCTGGTCGAGATGCGCGAAACCGGTGAGTGGTACGCAATCATCTCGGACACTCTGCGCGAACAGAATGAAAAGTTGAACACAGCATCGAACTGATCCCTCGGTTCAGCTGATAGACTTAGGCCGGTCGAAAGACCGGCCTTTTTTGTAAAGGTGGACTTCTGGAACACCGATTTTCCCGGCACTCTACGGGAATCCCCCAATATTCAGGGGCAGCAAACGGCGTAAGATAAACTCAGCTACACCGGTGAGGCTTTGGCCCCACCACTCACTCCGAAAGGGACCGGCTACGGGGGCTGGTCCCTTTCTTGTTTAAAATGGAAAAACCGGCCCTGAGCAGAGCCGGTTTCGCATGTCGGTCGCGGAGATTCTCCTGCCGGTCGATTATCCGATTATCGCGTTCAGTGTCGGACTGGGCCGCATGACACTTGCGGTTTTGGCAGCATTGGTGTGGTAGTACCCACCCAAATCCGCAGCAGCGCCCTGCGCAGCTGCAAGCTCCGACAGAATCTGCTCCTCATTTTCTGCCAGTTCTTTGGCAAGCGGAGCAAATTCGGCAGCCAGTTCCGCATCCTCCGATTGCGCGGTCAACGCTTCGGCCCAGTAACGTGCAAACCAGTAGTGGCTATCCCGGTTGTCAGGTTGCCCCACCTTACGGCTGGGTGAGCGGTTGTTGTCCAGAATGCCCTGAGTTGCGGCCTCGGCTGCGGCACCCAGAACACCAGCTTTGGTGTTGCCCTTGCTATCGGCCAGGAAGTTCAGGGATTCACCCAGCGCGCAGAACTCACCCATCGAGTCCCACCGAAGGTGGTTTTCTTCGACCAACTGCTGCACATGCTTCGGGGCCGATCCCCCTGCCCCGGTTTCGAACAGACCGCCGCCATTCATCAGTTTGACGATGGACAGCATCTTGGCCGAGGTGCCCAGTTCGAGGATCGGGAAAAGGTCGGTCAGATAGTCACGCAGCACGTTACCGGTGATGGCAATCGAGTCCTTGCCTGCCGTGATCGTTTCAAGCGACTGGCGGGTCGCCTCACGTGGGGCCATGATCTGGAACTTGTCGGCGACGCCAGCAGTTTCCAAAGCCGGTTTGACGTATTTGATCAACTCAGCATCATGGGCGCGATTGGCATCTAACCAAAAGATCGCCTCGGACCCCGTCAGGCGCTGACGATCCATCGCCAACTGAATCCAATTCTCAATCGGGGCTTTCTTCACAGTGCAAGACCGCCAGATGTCACCCTTTTCGACGTCGTGCGAATGCAGCACGTCACCGTTGGCCAAAACAATGCGGATCGTGCCATCCGAAGGGGCCTGGAACGTCGTCGGGTGCGAGCCGTATTCTTCCGCCTTCTGCGCCATTAGACCAACATTGGCCACTGCTCCGGCGGTTGCGGGGCTCAGCGCGCCATTGGCTTTGAAAAAGTTGATGGCTTCGTCATAAACCGGTGCATAGCAGCGGTCGGGGATCACGCAGTTGGTGTCGCCTTTCGCTCCGGATTCGTCCCAGCCCTTGCCACCTGCGCGGATCACGGCAGGCATCGAGGCGTCGATGATTACATCCGAAGGCACGTGCAAATTCGTAATGCCACGGTCCGAGTCGACCATGTAGATGGATGGACGATCTGCTTTCAGCGCATCGATGGCCGCCACAATCTCGGCATTGTCCTTCACGCGCTCCAGCAGGTCACCCAGGCCCGAGTTCGGGTTAACGCCCAGCGCGTCCAGTTCGGCGCCGAATTTATCGAACACCGGAGCCAACCACGCCTTGACCGCATAGCCAAAGATGATCGGATCACTGACCTTCATCATCGTCGCCTTCAAATGCAGCGAGAACATGGTGCCATCATCCTTGGTGTCTTCGATGGCATTGGCCAAGAACGATGACAGCGCCTTGACCGACATGAAGGTCGCATCGGCAACGGTGCCTTCTTCCAATGGCCAGCTATCTTTCAACACGGCGAGGCTGCCGTCTTTGCCAACAAATTCAATTTTGGCATCACCCGCCTGAGCGGCGGTAATGGTGGCTGACTTTTCATTCGCATAGAAATCATCGCCAGACATGGACGAAACCTTGGTTTTGCTGTCCGATACCCACTCACCCATCGAATGCGGGTTCTTCTGGGCGTAATTCTTCACCGCCCGCGCAGCACGGCGATCGCTGTTGCCCTCGCGCAGGACCGGGTTCACGGCCGACCCTTTGATGGCATCATACCGGACACGGATCGCTTTTTCGGCGTCAGTCGAAGGTTCTTCAGGATAATTGGGGATATCATACCCCTGCGACTGCAATTCCTCGATGGCGGCCATCAACTGCGGAACCGAAGCCGAGATGTTTGGCAGTTTGATAACGTTGGCATCGGGCGTTTTCACCAACTCACCCAAAGCCGCCAGATCATCGGTGATGCGCTGCGCATCCGTCAGGTTTTCCGGGAACGTCGCCAGAATACGACCAGCAAGCGAAATATCCTTAGTGCCAACGCTGACACCTGCGGCCGAGGCGAACTTGCGGATGATGGGCAGGAACGACGCGCTCGCCAGCTCGGGCGCTTCGTCTACAATGGTATACAATATGTCGAAGTTCGATTTTTCTGCCATATTCCTTTACCTTTTTTAAAGCCTTTCGGGGCGTGCGATCCAAGAGTGTGTGCCAACGCTCAATACTGGCACCGAGCCGTAACGAGGCGTTGACGCCCCACGGGTGACTCTGATTTGACAGGGCCTCCCTTAAATCAGGATGGGCTTGGGATCAATCCATGTTCGGGCGCGCATATTGACACGGGGGGTGTGCTAATTCACCCATCACCCCAGCACCCGGCAATCAACACAGTGGGCTTGCCACAAGGCGACTCTCTGATTTCGCTTATCCACAAACCCTGCCTCACGGTCTCTTTCCCTTGTCCCAATGACTGGCTAGAACGGGCCTCCAACTGCTAGAATGGAGCCCCCTTTTGGACCGCATCACCAGCACCATCGCTACGGACATCAACGCGCGCGTCAATCAGGTCAGCGCTGCGATCAAACTTCTGGATGAGGGTGCAACAGTCCCTTTTGTGGCCCGCTATCGCAAAGAGGCCACGGGTGGATTGGACGATTCTCAGCTGCGGGTTCTATCCGACCGGCTGGCCTATCTGCGCGAACTTGAAGCGCGGCGCGAAACCATTCTGGGCTCGATCAAAGATCAGGGTAAGCTGACCGACGATCTGGCCAAATCCATTGCGCGGGCCGACACGAAGGCGCAGTTGGAAGATATCTATCTGCCCTTCAAACCCAAACGACGAACCAAAGCGATGATCGCCCGCGAGAACGGATTGGAACCGCTGGCGGACGCAATCTTGGCTGACCGCTCGGCAAGCCCTGAAAGACTGGCAGAAACTTATGTCACTGGGGCTTTAGCCTCGACAAAAGATGCGTTGAACGGCGCACGGGACATCATCACAGAGCGGCTTACCGAAAACGCGGACCTGCTTGGTGAATTACGCAGTTTCATGCAGCACGACGCGTTGCTAAGCGCCAAGGTGATTGAGGGCAAGCAGCAGGAAGGTGCCAAGTTCAGCGATTATTTCGACCATTCGGAGCTTTGGGCCGCTGTCCCGTCACATCGGGCTCTTGCGATGCTGCGCGCCTCAAAAGAAGGAATCGTGACGCTCGACATCGCGCCTGAACCAGAATTTGGCGGCCCCCGGGCCGAGGCGATCGTTGCCGCCCATCTGCACACACGTACAGACGGCCCCGGGGACGCATGGCTGCGCAAGGTGGCAGGCTGGACCTGGCGGGTAAAACTGTCGCTGTCGATGATGGTCGAGTTGATGGCTGATCTGCGATCCCGCGCGCAGGAAGAGGCGATTCAGGTCTTCTCGCGCAATCTGAAGGATCTGCTGCTATCCGCCCCTGCAGGGGCGCGGACTACATTGGGTCTTGATCCAGGTATTCGGACAGGAGTCAAAGCTGCGGTTGTGGACGCAACGGGTAAGGTTTTGGCAACGGATACGCTTTATCCTTTTCAGCCAAAGAACGATCTGCGCGGTGCTCAGGATACCATTTTCCGGCTGATCACGACCCACAAGATCGAGTTGGTCGCCATTGGCAACGGCACTGCCAGCCGTGAAACTGAACGGCTTGTGGCTGACACACTAAAGCTGCTGCCCAATACGGTTACGACCCCGACCAAGGTTGTGGTATCCGAGGCCGGAGCATCGGTCTATTCCGCCTCGGAACTGGCTGCGCGGGAATTTCCGAATCTGGATGTATCGCTGCGCGGCGCGGTGTCGATTGCCCGCCGCCTGCAAGATCCACTGGCCGAACTGGTTAAAATTGAGCCCAAAAGCATCGGCGTCGGGCAGTATCAGCACGAAGTAGATCAGCATAAACTGTCTCAATCGCTCGAAGCTGTGATCGAGGATGTTGTGAACGCGGTCGGCGTTGATCTGAACACAGCCTCGGCCCCGTTGCTTTCACATGTCTCGGGTCTTGGGCCTGGGCTGGCAGAAGCGATTGTGACGCATCGGGACATCAATGGCGCTTTCGCAACGCGTGCGGACCTGCTGAAGGTCGCCCGCCTTGGTCCGCGCGCCTATGAGCAATGCGCCGGGTTCCTTCGTATTCGAGACGGGGATGAGCCACTGGATGCCTCCTCGGTCCACCCCGAAGCTTATGACGTTGCGCGAAAGGTCGTTGCCGCCTGCGGCCGTGATATCCGGCAGATCATGGGGCACGATGGGGCATTGAAACGGTTAAGGGCCGAACACTTTGTAAATGATCGGTTTGGCCTGCCCACGGTGCGCGACATTTTTGCCGAGCTCGAAAAACCGGGCCGCGACCCCCGCCCCAGCTTTGTCACCGCCTCTTTCGCTGACGGGGTCGAAGAAATCACCGACCTCAAGCCTGGAATGACGCTGGAAGGTACCGTGACAAATGTCGCCGCCTTTGGTGCCTTCGTCGATATCGGCGTGCATCAGGACGGATTGGTTCACATCAGCCAACTGGCCGACCGGTTCGTGAAAGACCCGCATGAGGTGGTCAAAACAGGCGAAGTGGTCAAGGTGCGCGTGACCGAGGTTGACGTGCCCCGCAAGCGGATTGGTTTGACGATGCGCAAACAGGGTGGATCGTCAGATCAGCAGCAACGGGCGCGCTGACCTATTGCGCAAGGATCGCGGCGCGCAGCTCGGCCAGCACCTGACTGGCCGGCACCCTTTCCAGCGCCTCGTCAAGCACCTGCAATGATGCCGCACGCCCTTCCGTAGCGGCAGTGATCCGGGCCAGCATAACCCATGCGTCTTCGCGCTGGGGGTCCATGCGCACAACCTCTTGAAACGCGCCCTTGGCGGCAGGGAAGTTGCGGAGCGTCAGGGCCATGCCACCCAGTACCAGATGGGTTTCCGGAAAGTCGATCCGCGCCTGCAATGTTTGCTGCCACTCGGCCATCGCCTTCTGCATCTCGGCCTGGACAGGATCAGGAAGACGCGCCGCGGGAAGGGTCAGCATGGCTTTGGCCGCCTCAATCCGGACAGATCGGACCGGATCACTCAGCAACTGACCCACCCGTTGCGCCAGAACCAAGGGCGGTGCATCCTGTTGAACCGCAATTGCCGCCGCCCGCACCAAAGGATCATCATCCGCCAATAAAGGAGCCATCGCCGCCGCCATATCTGCGTCAGCGGCTTGAGATAACAACCAAACAGCCGTCGCTCGGATAAGCCCCGGCTGCGCTTGATCCAATGCCAGAGTACTCAGATCTGATTGCGCGTTCACGGGATCGGCCCGCCCTGCCGCCAACGTGACTCCGTAATGCGACCGAACCGCTGCATCGGGATAGCGCTTGGCGATTTCGGCAGCGGCCCATTCGGCGGTCTGATCTGCGTGGCAGTCCGTGCAGGCATCGGGTGCCCCTGTCGCCGCTGCTAAATCGGGTCTCGGGATGCGGAAACTGTGATCCCTGCGGCCATCGATGCCCATATAGGCGCGTTCGATCATATGACAGCTTTTGCACTGCGCCCCTTCGGAACCTTCCATATGAAAATGGTGGGACGGATCGTCATAGACTTTCAAAGGCAGCGTTTCAAAATCCGGGTTCCCGGCTGGTGAGTGGCACTGCGTGCACACCGTGTTACCTTCGCCCTTCATCCCGGCGCTGTGGGCGTCATGACAGTTCAGACAACCTACACCTTTGGAGTACATTTTGGATTGAAGGAAGGACCCGTAAACATAAACCTCATCCAGAATCTGGCCGTCTGCATGATATAACCCAGGGCGAAGCAAAGACAGGTTATAGGCATCGTGATAGGGCGTTCCCGGCAACGGATTGCCTTCACCAAATGGTTCTCGCCGAGAGTGACAGGTCGCACATTGTTGTATCGTCGCTTCGGTGCCGCGCGTCGAAAAATCCATCGAAAACCCATATCCGGCAGGCGCCGATTGGGAACCCGTGCCCGATGCCTCTGCCCATTCGACGTGGCGTGAACCGGGACCATGACAAGCTTCGCAGCCGACCCCGATCTCGGCCTGCGTTGAGGCATACGACTGCCGGGCTTCATCATACCGCTTTTCAAACCCGGTCGCGTGGCACTCGGCACATCGGGCGTTCCAGTTTTTGTATGGGCCAGTCCAGTGCAACCCGTCATCCGGCGGCAGGCTCTGGTGTGGATACAGGTGGAACCAGCGTTTTCCGGGAACGTCCCAAACGACATCAAAACTCTGTAACCGACCCGACTCGGTTTCGATCAGATATTGCTGAAGCGGCGCGACCCCCGCGACTGAATGCACGGTGTAATTTTTCTTGGTCCCGTCGGCCTCGGTCAACAAAACGCGGTAAGTGCCTTCCGCGATCGAAAATTCATATTGCACCCCGTCATGCTCGAAACGAGTCTCGTCAAAATCGGCCAATATTGTATCTGCGGAAGGGAGTGTCCACGCGAGCGCGTGATGCGACCCACTCCAGACCTCTGCCACATCCTGATGACATGCGGTGCACTGATCCGAACCGGTATATCGGGCCGGATCGTCCTCAGTTTGCGCCGCTATGGACGTCGCCCATAATAACAACACGGGAAAGATCAGGAGATGATTCAAGAGGTCCTCCTGCCAACTAGGGCCCGCCCGATGATCGCTTCGCCCATAAGGGAAATCAAATTTTCGACGGCTTCTTGCGGGCCTGTAGCCATGGGAGATTCAACGCAGATTGAACGAAATTGACCTGAACTGTTGGAAACAGGCCAGGCGCGAAAAAGAGATCAGCGACATTGAACCCGCTGATCAAACCGATTGCAATGCTGGAACGTGATGGTCGGCATAGGCCCAACAAAAAAAGACGCCTTTCCAACAGGAAAGACGCCCCAAACTTCACCAAGTGTGAACCAACTACAGTCGGCCCATCATTGCGCAGGCGGTATCCAGCATGCGATTGGAAAAACCCCACTCGTTGTCATACCAGCTAAGAATGCGAACCATTCCGCCGTCTGTCAGCCGCGTCTGTTGCGTAGCAAAGATCGATGAATGCGGATCATGGTTGAAATCTGTCGAGACCAAAGGTTCATCCGTCACGGCCAACACACCGCGCATCTCGCCCTCTGCCGCTGCCCGGATTGCGTCATTTACTTCCTCAACGGTTACGTCCCGTTTGGGCATAAAGCACAAATCCACCGCCGAGACGTTTGGCGTCGGCACCCGAATGGCCGACCCGTCCAGCTTGCCTTTCAACTGCGGCAGCACTTCGCCCACGGCGCGGGCGGCTCCGGTCGAAGTCGGGATCATCGACATGGCTGCCGCCCGGGCGCGGTAGAGATCCTTGTGCAATGTGTCCAGCGTTGGCTGATCGCCGGTGTAGGAATGAATGGTAGTCATATACCCGGTTTCGATCCCAAAAGTATCATCCAGAACTTTCGCTACCGGGGACAGGCAATTGGTCGTGCAACTTGCGTTCGAAACGACCAGATCCTTGCCGGTCAGGCTTTTGTGGTTCACACCAAACACGATGGTCTTGTCCGCATCAGTGGCAGGCGCGGAAACCAAAACCTTTTTCGAACCGTTTCCAAGATGCTGAATGGCGCTTTCGCGTTTGGTGAACAGGCCGGTGCATTCCAGAGCCACATCCACATCCTGCCAGGCCAGTTTAGACGGATCACGCTCGGCGCTGACGCGAATCTGACGGCCACCGACCAGCATGGTGTTGCCTTCAATCTGAACATCGGCGTTCAGACGACCATGTACACTGTCGTATCTTAACAAGTGAGCATTGGTTTCAACCGGCCCCAAATCGTTGATCGCGACGACCGAGACATCGTTTCTGCCGACTTCAACCAAGGATCTCAGGACACCGCGACCGATGCGACCAAACCCGTTAATGGCTACTTTTACAGTCATTTTCGTCTCTCCCACTTTTCAGCGATGCCTGCCGAAATTGCGTGTCCACACGACTCGCGTAAATTTGTTATCGCTAACAATCACTATTTGACTCAAAAGTCAACACATTCGCACTTCGATCCTGCGCCGTTATGTTCGTTAAAAGAGAAATCGAACATTTCAGCCTTGCGAAAATGTGCGAAATTGAGCAAATTCGAACAATCTACAGGGCAAACGAACATGTTGAGCAGAAATCGGAAGTCGGAAATACTCCAGATCGCACAAAGTGAAGGAACCATTCGGGTCGAAGATCTGGCGCGGCGGTTTAACGTTGCGGAACAGACAATCCGCAGGGATCTGTCACAGCTATCGGACGCAGGGCATCTGGAACGCGTTCACGGTGGTGCAATCCTATCTTCAGGGCTGGGAAACCTTGACTATGTGCAACGCAGGAATAGGAACACGCAGGGCAAAGCGTTAATCGGCCGAGAATGCGCACGCCACGTTCCCAACGGATCAACCGTTTTCATCAATATCGGCACCACTACCGAAGCCGTCGCCCGGGAAATGCTGACCCACACCGATCTGCTTGTGGTTACCAACAGCCTGAATACGGCCAATATCCTTGCCGCCAATCCCAATATCGAGATCGTCGTCGCCGGAGGCTCGCTCCGGCGCACGGACGGGGGATTGCTTGGCAATCTGACTACGCAGGTTGTCGATCTGTTCAAGTTCGACTTCGCGATCATCAGCTGTGCTGGAATAGATGCCGATCTCGATCTGCTGGATTTCGACTTTCAGGAGGTCCGGGCGACCAAGTCGATCATTCGCCAGTCAAAATCGGCTTTTGTGGTGGCCGATAGCTCGAAAATTCTGCGATCTGCCCCGGGGCGGATCGGAAATCTGGGGGATGCCGATACCCTGTTTACGGATGCTCCGCTGCCTGGGGAAATGAGTGCCAGACTGTCCAATCTGGAAACCTCTGTTGTCGTGCCCTAGCATCGATAATGGCTAAGCAGGCAAACGCGTTATTCACCCCACAACAGTTCTGAAGCCAAACACCCGCTGTCAGGCAATTCTTCTGACCGGCTCCTCAGGTTCCGATACAGCCCACGACCCATACGTTTCCAGCAATGGCTTGTGATTTTCCATGTGCCGCACAACAAGTTTCTTTTGCTGCGGCCCATTTGGGATAAGCAACGCGGGTTTTGGCGAATAGTTTGCATTCTTCAAATCTGGAAAGATGGTAAGAATTTCGCGCCGCGCTTCCTCCGAAACTGATTTCAAAGCTTCGGGCCCTGTAAACAGGCTCTCGGTCGGCGCGCCCTCAGCAAAGATAATTTCATGCCGATCAAACATCAGGTGGAAGTACTCTACATCCTCGATCGTTTCATCGACAAACACACCCGGCATCTCGGTCAGTTTTATTGCAGGAACAAGAACTTCGGGAACCCCAAACATGCGATCGACGATCCGTGAAGACACAGTCATGCGATGTTGACGAGAGACGACAAGATCACGTTTCGGAAAACCGTTTCCTAAGGCACCTTGAGTGATCCGGATCGGCACCATCCTAGGATTTCGGCTCAGAGTAGTCTTGCATAGCTTCCGGGAGCCAATCCAACGTACCGGCTGCAATCCCTGACCCTGCGTTACAATCAGATCACCGACCTCAATATCTTCGATTGCCCGTGGTCCAGAGGAAGTTTCAATAAACACACCTTTGGTGAAGCAGACCATCGTCCCATCAAATGAGACATTGTCCACAAAGGCATCAAGGCTGCCTAAATTCCCGGTCGACGTATCGGTTATGCGAATTGTGTAGTCATTTGTGGTGGCCACAAAAGACGTTGAAGAGGTCGTGCCCGCTGTTGTGGCAGTTTGCGAGAAGACGACGTTTCCATCCCCGTCCAGAATTTCGACAAGCACGCTGGCGTCTCCACCGCCGCTGCCGCCACCAGCTTCACCGTAGTCGAAAGAAAACGTAACCGGATCTCCGATTTTGACTCCGGTCACTGTCTGCTCAATCTGACCTCCGGCGTCGCTGCCATTTCGGTTAAACTGAACCCGGTCCTTGTTGACCTGCACCTGATCGTCGTTTGTCTCGGTGACTGTCCAGAGAGCCGGATCCAAACCCGTTCCTGCACCACCATCAGGAGATGTCTGCGAAAAATCTCCGTTTACCACAAACTCAACCACGTTTTTTCTCCTACACTTATTGCGACCGGCAACCGAGTTGACCAGTATTTGCGCGGTGCCGCTGCAGGTCTCGCCCAAGGCCGAGGGGAAAGCCTCAAAGACGACGTTGAGAGTGAGTGACTACCTACAGCGGCACGGCGCAAATACTCACGAAGGTCTTGCACTCCAAGGGGAATTTCTGTCAAATCACATCTTAATTGACCAATCAGTCAAAAAAGTGGCAGGCCTGTTCTTTTTTTCCCTAAAAGCATCGAAGCACATTCTTCGTATGGGAAAACCGAGGATCGAAAACTGGCGAAGGTGCACATAACACATGCCGGATATCGGCAGTCTGCTTTACATCTTTCGCAGACCACAAGCAGGCGAAGAAAGTGGACTTCTATTGCGTGCCATAAAGAGCAGGCCCACCCTGGCAGTAGCAGGAATACAGGGTCACCCGACATCAGAGGTCAACTTATGCGACCGGTGGACGGAAAAGGTATACTCGAATGGGAGGCACCACCTACCTGCAGGGAGTTTACAAGGTAGGTGGTGCCAGAGCGCTGAAAGGCTAATGCCTATCAGCGGATATCAACCTGCTCGTAGTCGCCGCCGTTGATTGTATAGTGCAGGAACGTACCGGACACCTCACCGGGGCCGATCAGTTCGATATTGGTGGCACCAACATAATCAACTTCGCCGCCGTTCTTCAGGATTTCGATCCCCTTGGCGAGCTCACCCGGCAGGATGGGTTCTCCGGGGCCGTTTGCCACTTTCCACATGCTTTCCTTGATGGCTTCCGGAGAGGTTTCGCCAGCAGCCTGGATTGCAAGGGCAATTAGCGCCGCCGCGTCATAACTCTCACGTGTATAAGAAGCTGAACCGTCTACATTGGCCGCTTCTGCAAGGGCAGCAAAAGCATCGGCGCCTTCACCATGCGTCCACGGCACCGCACCAAACGAACCGTCCAGCCCATCACCAAATTCACTGATCAGCGAGTCACCATACATGGCCTCACCCAACAGGAAGGTATCGAAAGCACCTGCATCAAGCGCGGCCTGAATGATGCCACGGCCACCCTGATCGGCGTAGCCGAGAACAACAAGCAGTTCCCCGCCGGCCGAGAACAGGGCGCCAACTTCCGCCGAGTAGTCAGGCTTTCCGTCTTCATGCGAGGCGTTCAGCGTGATCTCGCCGCCTTGCGACGTGAATGCGCTGACGAAACTGTTCGACAGTCCTTTGCCGTAGTCGTTGTTGGTATAGGTAACAGCAACGTTTTTGATACCCTTTTCGACAAGCAGCTCAGCCAGAACTTCGCCTTGGCGGGCATCCGACGTTGCCGTCCGGAAGAACAGGCCATCATCTTCTGCCGTCGATAGCGCCGGCGAGCTGGCCGAAGGTGAAACCAAGGGGATCTTGTTCGGGACGGCCACATTGGCAAGAACAGCACCCGTCACGCCCGAGCAATCCGCGCCAAGGATAGTCACAACGCCATCGGACGTGATCAGCCGTTCGGCTGCAGCAACAGCAGCACCGGCATCGACGCAGGTGGCATCCCCCCTATGCACCGAAATCATGTCACCATCGAACAAACCGCCAGCCGCATTGACTTCGCTAAATGCCAGCTCACTCGAATCCGCCATTGGAGGCACCAGAGATTCAATTGGTCCGGTAAAACTCAAAAGGAGGCCGACTTTGATATCCTCCGCGCTCGCAGCAACGGCACCGCAAATTAAAACCGTTGAGAGCATTAGCTTCTTCATTATTGCCTTCCTCCTCACATTTGTTGGCAGTTATATATACAACTATATACTAAGTCGGTCAATGATTTGCATTGAGCTGTATTCATTGTTCTCATTGTCCCGAATTAGCAATTGACTATAGTTACATAAGCAATAGAGCTGTTGACGCCCGAGCAACGATAAGGCCTAGAGTCGCCTGGCAAATTTACCCACCCTTCAGTCCAAGTGGACGCATATCAACTGACCAAGGAGGAATTCATGCCACGTACAGTTTTTGTGAATGGCGACTTTGTGCGGGAAGATAACGCGATGGTCTCGGTCTTCGATCGTGGTTTCCTCATGGGGGATGCGATTTACGAAGTCACAACCGTGCTCAATGGAAAGTTGATCGAGTTCGACGCGCACATGACCAGGCTGAAACGTTCACTGGATGCTTTGGAGATTCCCTATGTTGTGGACTCAGCCGTACTTCTGGATATTCATCGCAACCTGATTGAAAAAAACGGTATCAAGAATGGTACTGTATACATTCAGGTCAGCCGCGGTGCAGCCGACCGTTCGTTTCATTACCCTGAAGGAATCGAACCGACGGTGGTTGCCTTCACTCAGGATATCGACTGGCTGGCCGCGCCGTTTGTCGAATCTGGTCTCAAGGTTATGTCGCATCCAGACAAGCGCTGGGGCCGTCGCGACATCAAGACCACTCAGCTTCTCTGGGGCAGCATGAGCATGATGGCCGCGAAGCGCGGCGGAGTGGACGACGTTTGGTTCGTTCAGGATGGTGAGGTGACCGAAGGCTCGTTCTGCAACGCATTCATTGTCAAAGACCGGAAGATCATCACACGTGAACTGTCGAACGACATTCTTCATGGCACCATGCGTGCAAGCATTCTGGGGTATGCGCGCCAAAATGGTTTCGAAGTGGAAGAACGCACGTTTTCCATCTCAGAAGCGCAATCGGCCGATGAAGCCTTTGTCACCGCTTCACCTTTGTTTGCGACCGGAGTGGTCGAGATTGACGGCAAGATGATTGGCAACGGAAAACCCGGCGCGGTCACAGTTGAGCTTCGGAAGATCATCCTCGAAGAAAGCCTCAAGACCGGGGTCTGATCCTCTGCAATAACCGACCAAACGGGTTTCAAAACTATGTAACGCCTTCGTCCGCGGACGGAGGCGTTTTCTTTGTGCGCAAAGAGTTCGCCAGAACCCCTCCAGGCTTTAAGCCCATTCAAGCAGACTAAACAACCATCCGAGCGTCCAACATGGATAAGAAGCAGGGATCTGACCGATGATCGACTAACCACTTTCCTTCGATCAAAAAAGCTGGCCCCTTCCAGGAGCCAGCCTGTGCAATTCAATGGTGATACGGTCGATTATCTCTCTGGAATCAGACCTCTGGGACTAAAGCGAAGAACCAGCACCAGGATCAGACCCATTGTGAACAAACGCATATGCGCGATCCCATCCAGAAGGTGCTCCTTTACAATAGAGCCATCCGGCATCCAGGATGTCAGAACGTGCATCAGCCCCGCGCCGATGGGTTCGACCTGCACCCAGAAAAACCAGATAACGATCCCACCCAAAATTGCCCCAAGATTGCTGCCAGAACCGCCAACGATGACCATCACCCAAATCAGGAAGGTAAACCGCAACGGTTGGTACGTACCCGGCGTCAACTGCCCATCCAGTGTCGTCATCATTGCACCGGCCAATCCGCAAACCGCTGAACCCAGAATGAATATCTGAAGGTGCCTTTTGGTGATGTCCTTCCCCATCGCGCGCGCGGCATCTTCATTGTCTCTGATGGCGCGCATCATGCGTCCCCAGGGGCTTTTCAGAGCTCCTTGCGCCAGCGCGAACAGGATGATCAACACGATCAGGAACAGCACCGAATAGGCAAGCTTCACATAAAGCGTCGAAGCTACGACCGGATCCATTCCCAAAGAAGTGGCCGTTTCGGCAAATCTGGGGTTGGCTTGCAGCTCGGCCTCGTAACCGACCATGCCCGGGCGTGGGAGACCGGCGACATTCTTGACGCCTCGGCTTAACCAATCCTCGTTCTTCATTATCGCGATCAGGATTTCCGCAATGCCCAGCGTTGCAATCGCCAGATAATCCGACCGCAGCCCCAGTGTTACCTTACCAATAAACCAGGCCACACCAGCGGCCAGTAAGGCACCAACAGGCCATGACAGCAGAACAGGAAGCCCAAGACCGCCAAGATAGCCGGTAGCGGCGGGATTAACGGCTTCGATGGCTACCACTGCCGGATCATAGATGGACCGGAAGATGAAGAAACCAGCGACAGCGATTGCAGCGACGACCAGCTTCCGAACCAAACCAGGTTGCATCCGGTTGTGTGTCAGAACCGCAGCGACCACGACAGCCACTGCAAAGACCAACGCCAAAAGGACCCTAGGACCGCCCTGAGTCCACGCGTCGGCAACCGGTGACGCAGAGACCAAGACAACGGCAAGCCCGCCGACCGCAACAAATCCCATAATCCCGACATTGAACAAGCCCGCAAAACCCCATTGAAGGTTCACTCCAACCGCCATGATCGCCGAGATCAATCCCATGTTTAGGATCAGCAGCGCCGAGTTCCAGCTTTGAAAGATTCCTGTCCCCAGAAGCAGGAGCGCAACAATCGCAAAGTAGATTGAGTTCTTTTGTGAAGTGCTCATGTCGATTTCCCGTTAAAGAGGCCTGTTGGCTTGATCAGAAGAACAATGACCAGGATGACAAAGCTGACCGCAAATTTGTACTCGGTCGACAGAATCTGCACCAGGCCGGACGGCTCAAGGCTTGTCGGCAACATATAGACCAGCGCCTTCTTCCAGACATAGGTTACCGCGACTTCAGAGAACGCGATGACAAACCCACCGACAATTGCGCCGATCGGACTGCCGATACCGCCGACGATGGCTGCGGCAAACATGGGCAGCAGAAGCTGGAAATAAGTGAATGGCTTGAACGATTTGTCGAGGCCATACAGCACACCGGCAATTGTCGTAAGCGCGGCAACTATGATCCAGGTGTTTCTGACAACGCGATCCGGATCGATACCCGACAAGAGTGCCAGATCCTCGTTATCGGAATACGCCCGCATGGACTTTCCCGCGCGCGTTCTGTTCAGGAACCAGAACAGCAGCGCCACCGCGATGACCGCTGTGATGATGGTCAGGCCTTGCGACATTTTAAAGCTGATACCCTCGGGCAGGCCTGTCGATTCTTTGAAGTCTCTGGCAGAGACCAGGAAACGGGTTCCATCTGCGAAACGCTGATTGTCCGGTCCGATGATAAATCGAACAACCCCATTGGTCATGAACATCACACCGATAGAGACAATCACCAGAATGACCGGATCGGCCTTTTGGGTCCGGTAGAAGCGATAGATGTACTTATCGGCCAACAATACGAGTGCGGCGCAGAAAACGATACCAGCCGGCAGCGCCAAAAGAGCCGTTGGGAGGGGACCCAACGAGACACCCATCGATTGCAACCACCAAGTCACCAGAATGGTGACCATGGTGCCAAAAGCCATCGTGTCGCCATGTGCAAAGTTGGAAAACCGCAGGATCCCATAGACCAGGGTAATCCCAAGCGCCCCGAGGGCAAGCTGGCTTCCATATGCAATGGCAGGAATGAAAACAAAGTTCGTCAGAACCAAAATGCCGTTCAGAACATCCATACCTCAGCCCCCCAGGAACGATTTGCGCACTTCTTCGTCCGCCAGCAGATCCTTTCCGCTGCCGGTGTGGGCATTTCGGCCCTGAACCAGAACATAGCCTTTGTCAGCGATTTCAAGCGCTTGCCGGGCGTTTTGCTCAACCATCAGAATCGGGATGCCCGTTCGCGAGACCTCGATGATCCGGTCAAAAAGTTCGTCCATAACGATCGGAGATACGCCGGCGGTCGGCTCGTCAAGCATAAGCACCTTTGGCTTTGTCATCAGGGCGCGACCAACGGCAACTTGTTGCCGCTGACCCCCGGACAATTCTCCAGCGGCCTGAAATCGCTTGTCCTTGAGGATCGGGAACAGACCGTAAATCTGTTCCATCGTGTCCGAGATATCATCCTCGCGGATGAAGGCCCCCATCTCCAGATTTTCCTCAACCGTCATCGAGGTGAAGATGTTGTTAACCTGAGGGACAAAACCCATCCCCTTTATCACGCGGTCCTGCGGGCTTAATTCGGAAATATCTTCACCATCCAGCGAAACCGATCCGCCGCGCAGATTCAACATGCCAAAAACGGCCTTCATGGCCGTGGACTTTCCCGCGCCGTTCGGGCCGACAATGACCGCGATTTCGCCTTTATCAACCGAGATCGTGCAATCGTGGAGAATATCAGGACCGGTCTTGCCGTATCCTCCGGTCATGTTATCGCCAATCAGAAACGGCCGGTCCGTGACGGGTTTGCTGCTGCCGCTTTTTGGGTGAGCAGGGATAAGTGTTCCCCTGCCCTTGCGGTTTGTGATCGAGGCATCTTTGTTGCCACGCGAGTCATCATAAAAATCGCTTGTCACGCCCCTGCCTCCAACTTGTCTTTGTTCTTGAGGCCAGTGCCCAGATAAGCCTCGATCACGTGCTCATTGTTTTTGATCTCTTCCAGCGTTCCTTCGGCCAGTACTTTCCCTTCGGCCATGCAAATGACCGGATCACAGATTTTTCCGATGAAATCCATGTCATGCTCGATCACAACAAAGGTATAGCCGCGCTCTTCGTTCAGCTGCTTGATAGCGTCAGCAATCGTATAAAGCAGCGTCCGGTTCACACCCGCGCCCACTTCGTCCAGAAACACGATCTTGGCGTCGACCATCATGGTCCGCCCAAGTTCAAGCAGCTTCTTTTGCCCGCCAGACACTTCGCCCGCTTTCAGATCCGCGATATGCGAAATGGTCAGAAATTCCAGAACCTCATCTGCCTTAGCCCGCAGGGCGCGTTCTTCATCAGCAATTCGCTTGCGCCCGAACCAGGTGTTCCAAAGCATCTCGCCAGATTGACCGCCCGGAACCATCATCAGGTTTTCGCGACACGTCATCGAGCTGAACTCGTGGGCAATCTGGAACGTTCTCAGCAGCCCTTTGTGGAAAAGTTCATGGGGTGGCTTTCCGGTGATGTCCTCACCATCCAGAAGAACCTGACCCGATGTCGGCTTATGTACCCCGGCAATGACATTGAATAGCGTAGTCTTTCCTGCGCCATTCGGGCCGATCAAGCCTGTGATCGTCTGCTTGCCAATCTCCAGCGTCGCGCCATCAACCGCGCTGAAGCCCCCAAACTTTTTGTGTATGTCGTCTACGACAATCATGAACTCCTCCCCGAGTTCGCCAGAATTCCGCCGGTTATGCTGATGAACATCAGGGCGAGTGGCCCCGTCATCGCAAATCAGCGGAATTCGATCATTTGTAGTACCTGTTGTCTGTCGCAAAGCGCGGATGCTGTGGTGTTTTTATCCCGCACTTGTACAGTACATTCCTTCTCTCGCAATATTGTATGATGTTGTATAGACAATACGACAGGCTTTGCCGGATTGTCAATGTCCAGACCACACTCACTTCAGCTTGTCAGTCGCTTCATCGCTGCTTGATAATCCTGCCGCACGGTGTCCTGTTGCGGATGGCGACCATCCCTGATGACCCAGTTACCGGCGACCATGACGTCCCGAACCGGGTTCTCTGTTCCGCCCAGCATCCATGCATCCAGTACCGTTCTGGATGTATGCCCAAGGAACACATCCGCATTCGGGTCCAGCATGACCAGATCGGCACGACGTCCCGGCACCAAGGCTCCGCCGCCCTGACGCGATGACAGCTCGCCACCTTTCAAAGCAGTGTCAAAATGAATGCGGCCCGTGTGAACTTCCGCATCGCCATCCGGTTCAGCAATGACGTTACGACGGCGCAATTCCAGGCGCTTGCCGCATTCAAGAATTCTAAGCTCCTCGGAAATACTGGTCGAGTAATGGCTGTCGGTGCCAATACCCCAGTTGCCCCGGGCTTTGTGATATTCCACCAACGGGAAGAAGCCATCGCCCATGGTTGCCTCGGTCAACGGGCAGATTCCAGCCACTGCACCGCTTTTTGCAGAACCGGCGATCTCGGATGCGTCCAGATGCGTGGCATGCACAAGGCACCATTTGTCGTTCAGATCCACATTGTCGATTAGCCACTGAACCGGGCGGGCGCCCAGCCCTGCCTCAACCTCTTCAACTTCATGCGTTGTCTCAGAGACATGGATGTGAATGGGGGCGTCCGGGGCCATTCGATTGAAACCGGCAAGAGTCTCGTGTACCTCGTCCGGTGTGACGGCCCGCAGCGAGTGCAAAGCGACACCGACGTTCAGCGTCCGATTGTCGGCCATGCCCGTGCGCAGATTTTCGATCAGCGCCAGATATTCGTCGACGGTATGCACGAACCTTTTCTGAGTTGGCTCGACCGGCTTATTGATGCCGCCATGCGCATACAATACCGGCAGCATTGTCATTCCCAGACCGGTACGACCAGCGGCGGCAATCAGCCGTTTTGACATTTCGGCCGGGTCGGCGAACTTGGCTCCACCCGGCTGATGATGCACGTAATGAAATTCACAGACAGCCGTCATGCCAAATTTCAGCATTTCCAGATAGACCTGCGCGCCAATCGCCTCATAATCTTCCGGCGTTAGCCGGTCGACCATGCGGTACATTTCCTTACGCCATGTCCAAAGGTTGTCTTCTGCTAGGGCACCCGTGACAAATTCGGTCCGCCCGGCCAAAGCCCGTTGAAAGGCGTGGGAGTGCAGGTTTGAAAGGCCCGGAACGCCGTAACCCGAAAGGCTTTCAACTTCCTTGCCCTGAGGCCGATCACCAGAGACCGATACGATCTTTCCGGCCTGATCCACTTCAACATAGCCCGGTGAAAGCCATCCATCAGGCTGGTGGAGATGTTCAACTTCGTAGGTTTTCGTGGACATTTGACTAACCGTTTTAGTTTTTTGTGAATTGGCCTGAGCGAGCGGCGGTTTCCAGTGACGCAAGGAGCGCTGCCAATGTCTGCCGCAGTGGCGCAGCCACAGTTGAGTTGTATTCCCAGGGCGCTTTTTCAGCGCTCAGATAGGCACGCTGCGCCAGTTCCATCTGGATCGTATGAACGTTGTGTTCGGGGTTTGCATAGTGCCGGGTTGTCCAGCCGCCCTTGAACCGACCGTTCACCACAAAGCTCTCGCCGCTATCACGGCACGCCTCGGTGACGATACGCTCAATCGCCGGATCGCAAGTCGTGCCGACATTGGTTCCAATGGAGTAAACGGGCAGAAGACCTTCGAACAGAAACGGGATCTCTGATCGAATTGAGTGGCAGTCATACAGGATTGCAACCCCGTGTTTGGCCTTAACCCGCTCGATCTGATCGGCCAGCGCCTGATGATAGGGGCGGTGATACCCGTCACGGCGTTCCGCGATTTCGTCCGCGTTGGGCTCCTGACCTTCGCGCCAGATCGGCTGGCCGTCAAAATCCGTTACAGGACACAGATTGGTTGTGTTCTGGCCGGGGTACAGTGACTGCCCCTCGGGGTCGCGGTTGGCGTCAATCAGATAGCGATGGAAGTTTGCCTTAACCACCGTCGCCGACGGCAAAAGCCCGTCATACAAACGGTCGATATGCCAGTCTGTATCGGCCAGCTCTTGCCCGCGCGATGTCAAACGGTCAGCTATGCCGTCAGGCAGCCACGTTCCAACATGCGGCTGCCCAAGAATGATCGGGCTGTCGCCCTCGATCACCTCAAAGGGCGGCATTAGCTGACCGCCCCGGCATCATATACAACTTTGCCATCTTTCAGCACCTTGGAGGCCTGCCCGCGACCAAGCCGATAGGCCATGTCTTCATAACGCTCATACGGGAAGATCGCGATGTCAGCCTTTTTGCCGGGTTCAAGCGAACCCAGACTGTCTTCACGACACACCGACATAGCGGCGTGAAGCGTACCGGCGCGAATGGCTTCGGCTGGGCTGAACTTGTACAGACGGCACGCCAACTGAATTACGAACGGCATGGATTCCAGCCAGCAGCCGGGGCACATGTCGGTCGCCAGCGCCAAAGTGACTCCGGCATCCAGCATGGCGCGAGAGTTGAATGGCTTGGTGTGGCCAACGGCGAAATCGAGCGCAGGCATGACTACGCCAACGACACCTGCCTCGCGCAATTTGGCGTATTCTTCCGGGGCGGTGTAGTTCAGGTGGTCGGCGGAAACGGCACCCATTTCAGCAGCGAGTGTTGAGCCGCCGATATGCGAATAAGCATCGGTGTGAATCTTGATCTTCAGGCCGTGCTGTTCGCCGACTTCCAGGATCTTGCGGCTTTCTTCGACGGTGTAGTAGCCATCATCGCAGTACACGTCGTTAAATTCGGCCAGCTTGCGGCGCCCGACCTCTGGGATCATCTCGGTCAGGATCTCTTCGATATACGCCTCGCGATCCTTGTCATCGGGGAACTCATGCGCACCGAGGAAGGTTGAGATGATATCGATTGAATGGTGCTCGTTCAGATCTTGGTTGACCTCGAGCATCTTGATTTCGGTCTCGGTGTTGAGACCGTAGCCGCTTTTGCTTTCCACGGTTGTGGTGCCAAAAGCCAGCATATAGTCCAGCCGCTCTTTTGCGCTTTCGAACAGCTGTTCCTTACTGGCTTCGCGCATCATACGAGCAGTGGCGGAAATCCCGACAGGAATGCCCATCGCGCGGACTTCATCTGCCGTCGCGCCGCGAACCTTCTGGGCGTATTCTTCAACCCGGGATTTGTGAAAAACCAGGTGCGTGTGGCAGTCGACGAAACCGGGCATCACCATTTCGCCATTGGCGTCAATGCGTTCAGCTTCACTCAAATCGAACTGCGCAGCAATTTCTTCAGGGGTGCCGGTGGCGGCGATCGTGTCTCCACTGATCGCCACTACCGTGTTCTTGGACGCTCCGACAAGATCAGGCGCGTCTTTTGCACAGGTCAGGACTTGGCCTGTATTTTCAATAAGTGCGGTAATTCTGGTCATGTCGGAGCTCTTCTACTTACGAGTTTTTCTTACGAGGTGCGCCGGAATCATCCGGACCGAAGGTTGCAGTGGGTTCCCACCACAGCGGTACCGAAACACCGTCTTTCTCGAAACGATCAGCCGCGGTTTTGCGCGCGATGTCGTAACCAGCCTGTGCGTGACGCACAACACCGATACCACTGTCAGTGGTCAGCGATGCGGACAGACGCAGGTCAGATTCTGCGGTACCATCGGCGATCATGGTCACGCCGGTGTGCACAGCTTCACCCATCGAGTAGTTTTCCTGGATAGCAACCAGGTCAGCACCCGCAGCAACGTTCAGCAGAGCGTTCAGGTAAGGCCAGTCAGAGATCAGGTCCGAACCATCCTTCATCCGCTCGGATTCGAAGGTCGGGTTCACGATCGAACCGGAGTCCAGGTTGTCGCGCGAGAAGCCGACAGGACCTTTCAGTTCGCCAGTGCGGACCATTTCGTTCACGCGCATGCCGAAGGCTTTACGCTGACCGAAGCCCAGATAGCAGATACGTGCCGGCAGACCTTCGATCGGCAGGTGCTTACGCGCCTTCTTGATCCAGCCAACAACCAGCTCGTCGTCCGCGAACATCTCTTCGATCAGGTCGTCCAGTTTGGCCAGATCTTCCGGATCACGCGACAGGCAGGTCCAGCGGAACGGACCACGGCCTTCGCAGAACAGCGGACGGATGTAAGCAGCCACGAAGCCAGGCAGCTTCATTGCTTCTTCAACGTCCATGCCGGCGTCACGCGCTTCTTTGCGCAGCGAGTTACCGTATTCGAAGACCTGTACGCCACGATCGTAGAAGCGGTTCAGGGTTTCCAGGTGCTCGATCATCGAAGCGCCTGCACGCTTGAAGTACTCGTCGCGGTCGTTCTTACGCAGATCGCGCGCTTCTTCGACAGTCATGCCAACCGGGATGTACGAAATCGGGTCGTGCGCCGGTGTCATGTCGGTGATGATGTCGGGCATGAAGCCGGTTTCTTCGGCCTTCTTCAGCACGTCAACAGCGTTACCCATCAGAGCGATACCCAGCGGGCGCTTCTCGGCGGCTGCTTCTTTTGCCAGACGAACGGCTTCGTCGAAGTCTTCCACGATCACGTCGCAGAAACCAACTTCTTTACGGTGGTTGACAACGTCACGGTCAACGTCGGCACAGATGCAGACACCGCCCAGCATTGTCATGGCACGCGGCTGGTTGCCGCCCATGCCGCCCATGCCTGCAGTCAGCAGGATGCGGCCGCGCAGGTCGCCATCAAACTTCTGGTCACCGATTGCAACCAGAGTCTGGAAAGTGCCCTGGATAACGCCCTGTGTACCGATGTACTCCCACGGTGCCGCTGTATAGTTGGCATACATGGTCAGGTTCTTGTCCTGCAGATCGTAGAAGATCGGCCAGGTGGCTTTCATGATGTTGGTGGTCGCCATGACGACGCGCGGTGCCAGCTTGTTGGTCGGGAAGATCGCAACAGGCATACCGGACTGAACAACCAGAGTCTGGTCATCTTCCAGCTCTTGCAGCGCATCAACGATGGCGTGGTAGCTTTCCCAGTTACGGGCGCATTTGCCAATACCGCCGTAGATCACCAGCTCTTCGGGGTGCTCGGCGTTTTCCATGTTGTTTTCCAGCATCCGCAGGATGCTTTCCTGCTTCCAGCCTTTACAGCGCAGGTTGTTGCCGCCCTGGGCGCGAACTTCATAGAGGATTTCTGGTTTGCTCACAGCAGTCTCCTTTTTTGATAAGCCAAGTTTTAGCTTGGTAAGGGTATAGCTTATATATACAACCTCATACAAGCGAGGTTCTTGGAGAGTCAAGCGAGAAAATGTCCGGCTGCAAGAAACGCCATTATGATAAAGCAGTGTTGACTGTACATCTTTTCGACTATGGTACGGCAAGCAAAGAAGAAACGAAGGTTTAGGTTATGAAAAAGAAGGCAATTGAAAGGCAGGTTATTCACCCCCGGGGCAAGGGGGATATTGGGCTTCCGCTCGGCCAGCAGCTACGGCGGTACATATTGGGAATGATCGAATCCGGGGAGTGGGCAGAGGGTGACAGAATCCCCTCCGAGCCCAAACTGGTCGAGCAATTCGGTATCTCTCGGATGACGGCGCACATCGCCCTGCGGGACCTGGCCGCCGAGGGCCACCTTGTCCGCCGCCAGGGAACCGGTACGTTTGTTGCCCCCAAACCCAGCCAATCGACATTTATGCAGCTGCGAAATATCAAGGACGAGATTGAGGAGCGCGGCAGCCAACATACAACCGAGGTTCTGTCGCTTCATGCTATAGATTGTGAGCTTGGATTAGCGACAGAGCTTGACGTAATACCCGGAACAAAGCTTTTTCACTCGGTCATTGTCCACTATGAAAACGGTGAACCGATCCAGCTTGAAGACAGGTACGTCAACCCAAGCTTTGCACCATCCTATCTGGAACAGGCCTTTGAGGATAAAACCCCAAACGACTATCTGATGAGCTGCGGACCCCTTACCGAGGTCGAGCATATTATTCAGGCAATTCCCGCCGATAAAAACACAAGCCAGCTTCTGAAAGTGTCAGAAGGAGATGCGATACTATTGATTCGACGCCGCACATGGTCGGACAATGTTATTGTTACCAGCGCCCGCCTTAGGCATCCGGGATCGCGGTTCAGTCTGGCCGGACGGATGTCCAGCACAAACTGACCAAGCTGACAGAATCGGCGGACGCGCGACACGCCCTATAGTTGCATCTTGCCATATCAGGCGTGCGCGTTGCCCATGCAATATCTGCATCCGAAGGTATCGCCACAGTATTTTCCGGTAATCTGCCCTTGACACGGCCAAGGAAATCACGTTGCCTATACAAGTTCGATCAAGTGGTGGAATCGCACGAACTGCGGATAGTGCAGGTTGAAGCCATACACCAGGATCACAGGCATTGCTTTTTTACGACGTCGGAGAAGTTTGAAGTGCGCAGCGCGGAACAACAATCTTTGCAATCAAGTTCTCGGCTGAGAAATCTGCCCGGCTATGGACGCGGCAGAATTGCAAGCTTCCCCGCTGGCACAGCCCGGCTGGGTTCGAATGAGAATTCAATTCCCCCTTCCGAGCAAACTGTGGAGCAAGCCTCCAACGCTCTGACGGAACTTAACCGGTATCCAGACCTTCGCGGAGAAAGCCTTTCGGCGGCTCTGGCCGAGCTTCACGGCCTCCGGATTGAAAACGTTGCGGTATCTGCGGGTTCAGTCGTCATGCTTGACCTGCTTGTCCGCGCATATTGCGATGCTGGGGACGACGTGCTCACCGCATGGCCTTCTTATGAGGCCTATCCAATCATCGCAGGCGGGCAAGGATGCAGCCTGACTAAAATACCACTCACGCAAGAACAAGGCGTTGACCTCGACGCCATCGTCGCGTCGATCTCTGATCGCACGCGGATCGTGCTGATCTGCAATCCGAACAATCCTACGGGCACAGCCGTCAGCCTGCAGGAAATCGATCGCATCCTGAACGAAATCCCAAAGGACAGGCTCGTTATTCTGGACGAAGCCTATGCAGAGTATAATCCGTCCCGGCTCTCCGACATAAGCAATGCGCTTGCCGAGCATTCAAATCTGGCGGTTCTGCGCACATTCTCAAAGGCTTATGGCCTTGCCGGGATGCGGATCGGCTACTGTCTGGCCTCTTCAGATATCATCGACGCTGTACAAGCGCTGCAGCCTCCGTTCCCGCTGCCAACACCCGCCCTGACGGCGGCGATCAGTGCAGTTGGCGAACAACAATCGCTGGCGGAGCACATCGCGTCAAACGAGGTCGAACGCCGCAGATTGACAGACGAACTCAGAGCAATCGGATTGTCTGTCGCGGACTCATACGCCAACTTCGTGTTTCTTCCCTTGGGCGAAGAATCTCAGGCGTTTTCAAATGCCCTGAGCCAAGATGGGATTGTCACGCGGTGCTTTCCCGGCGACGGGGTCAGAATAACCATAGCCACTTCGGAGGATTCGATGCGCGTCATCGAAGCCGCCGGTCGTTGGTTCAACAGTAAATAACCATTTCCGTTCCCATTCGGATACGCAAAGTCAGGAAATACAAATGAACACGCACGTTGCACTCGGAACAAAGCCGCTCACCCTGCATGAGCTCAAATGTGTCGCTCAGGATGGCGCCAAAGTCACCCTTAGCGATGAAGCCCGCAAAATCATGGCACCCAGCGAGGCATGGGTCGCCGGAATTTCGGAACAAATGGACCGTGGCGAGCCCGCGCAGGCAATCTACTCGATTAACACCGGTTTTGGGTCGCTTTCCGGCCGCGAGGCTTTCAAGACAGCGGCGCAGGCCCGCGATCTGTCCCGCCGGCTCGTCATTTCCAACGCTGCGGGTGTTGGGCGCCTGTTCCCCGAAGAAATCGTACGCGCTGCGATGCTGATTCGCGCTGCCAGCCTGATCAAGGGCTACTCGGCAGCACGTCCGGTTGTGGTCGAAACGATTGTTGAGATGCTCAATAAAGGCGTCATCCCTGCGGTGCCCGAATACGGTTCGCTCGGGGCCAGCGGCGACCTGATTCCGTTGGCTCATATGGCGCTGGTCATGTCACGGGCGGAAGAAGGCGAAAAGGAAATCGACAGCGGGCAGGCTTTCTATAACGGCGAACTGATGTCCGGTGTTGCTGCAATGGAAAAAGCGGGCATTGAACGCATCGTCCTTGGTGCCAAGGAAGGGCTGGCGCTGCTGAACGGGACGTCCTTCTCAACCTCCCAGACAGCAATCGCCCTGTCCGATGCCAAAACACTTCTTGCCACTGCGGAATTTGCTGCGGCCATGTCGATCGAAGCGCTCATGGGCTTTGGCGACGCCTTCATCCCCGAACTGCATGAGGCGCGCGGACAGCCGGGCCAAATCGCAACCGCGGCGGCCATTCGGGCGGCGCTGAAAGGCAGCACGCTGATTGATGGCGGATCCGAACGGGACCCCGAGCGTCAACCCCCTCAGGATGCCTATTCATTACGTTGCACCCCGCAGGTTCTGGGCCCTGTTCGCGACACGCTTGAATTTGTCGAGGGCATTGTCGAACGCGAAATCAACGCGGCAACCGACAACCCGCTGATCTTTGCGGATGGCCTGCCCAAACGGAGCTTGAAAGCAGTTTCCGGCGGCAACTTCCACGCGGAGTACATCGCGTTTGCCGCAGACTTCCTGTCGATTGCGGTCACTGAGATCGGCAACATCGCCGAGCGCCGTTTGTTCCGCTTGAATGACGGCACCCTTAATCGTGGATTGCCCGATATGCTGGTCGACAGTGAATATGTCGGTATGGATTGCGGCTATATGCTGCCGCAGTATCTGGCGGCCGCGCTGGTGTCGGATTGTAAGACACTTGCACACCCCGACAGCGTGGACTCGATCCCGACCTGCTCGAACCAGGAAGATCACGTATCCATGGCCAACAATGCCGGACGTCACGCCAAGCAGATCGTTACGAATATTCAGAACGTCGTTGGCATCGAAGTACTGATGGCTGCTCAGGCATTAGAACTGCGGATGGCGGAACAAGGGATTGATGAATCTGCCTTGTCGCATGTCAGCCGTTCGGTGCTGAAGATGCTGCGCGCGCAACCCGCAACGGACGGGCGCCCGATCGATCACCTCAAGCAGGACGTGGTCATGTACCCGCGCATGCAGGCAGCCACAGAGCTGGTAAAATCCGGCGCAGTGTTGAATGCTGCCAACGCGGCGCTGCAATAAGCGCCGCCCAAATGCAGGGGTAAGAATGCATAAATTGAGGCCAGGAGTAAGCCAAACACTATCTCTGACGGTTACGCCAGAATACACCGCTCATGCCATGGGCAATACTGGTGTGCACGTTCTGGGAACACCGGCAATCGTCTTGAAGATGGAAGATGTTTCAAGCCGTATCCTGGCCTCATATCTCGAACCCGGCGAAACATCTGTCGGCACTATCGTCAACATCCAGCATATTGGTCCGGCCAAAACCGGCGATCTGGTTGTTTTCCGCTCCTTCGTTACATCCGTCGAACGGAACCGCGTGCAATTCCACTGCACGGCAGAGGCCGAAAACGGCCAGGTCCTTGCGCATGGAACGCATGAACGCGCAGTTATTCTGACTGAGCGTGTAGATCCCTGAGCTTCTTGAAAGTCGGGAGAGTTGCAGATTCTTAACGAAATGCACGGCCCCAACGAAAACTCTCCCGGCTGCAGAACTATATCCCGTTCAAATTATCGCACCCCACCCTGGAAGAACGGAATTGGTAGTACGACCGAGATACTGAACTGACCGGACAGAGAAGCCATGGACGGCTTCGCCATCCGGGCAGCCATAACTCCAATCCGACGGGCGGCAGAGTTCTCGACTTCGACGACAATCGGATTGAGCTCTCGGGGAACGAATCGTTTGCGTTTGGCCCGAGTGAAATCCCATATGGAACCCCAGGCGACTCGTTCGTGAAGGCTGTGGATTTGATGGCGCAAGGTGATCGGACAGCCATCTCTCATTGTAAGGTCGTCAACACCTCCGAACGTGCGCAGGGTGCCAACGAACTGACACTCATGCAGCCATTTACCGATCAGATTAAAGTGTCTGTTTCGGGATCGACAATTTCTTTTAATACTCTGGATATATTACTTATTTTCGGATATAAGAAAATTAATATACTATCAGATACACGCTGTTTTCTGGCAGCCTGACTGCTTCGCCGGGAAGCGGGTTCGCTTGCGCTCCCGCCTCCGGTGAACAACACGCCATTCTAAAGATCAAAATATTGGACTTTGGTTGCATGGGGTTGTACATATAATTCATTGCATACAAGGAGGATGTCGCATGGAACGCAGACAGTTTATCAAGACAGGTCTTGTTGGGGCCGGCGCAGCTGCTTTGGCAGCGCCTGCGATTGCACAAGATATCAGGCAGTGGAAAATGGTCACATCCTGGCCCAAGAACCTGCCAGGGCCGGGTGTGAACGCCCAGAAAATGGCCGACATGATCACCACGATCTCGGGCGGCAGGCTGGAAGTCAAACTGTATGCGGCCGGTGAGCTTGTGCCCGGAAACGGTGTTTTTGACGCTGTTTCGGAAGGCACGGCTGAAATGTACCACTCCGTACCTGCTTACTGGGGTTCCAAATCCAAAGGTATCCTGCTGTTTGGTTCTCAGCCTTTCGGCCTTCGCGCAGATGAGCAAATTGGCTGGCTGAAACATGGCGGCGGTCAGGAGCTCTATGACGAAATGTATGCACGCTTTGGCCTGAAGTCATTCCTGTGCGAAAACACCGGACCGCAGTGGGGTGGTTGGTTCCGCGAGGAAATCAACTCGCTGGATGACCTGAAAGGCATGAAATTCCGCACAACCGGCTTGTCGTCAGAAATGCACTCGAAAATCGGCATGGCCGTTCAGGCCATGGGCGGCGGCGCCATGTTCCAAGCACTGCAATCCGGCACGATCGATGCAGGTGAATTCATCGGACCCTGGACAGACAGCGCGCTGGGTTACCAGCAAGTTGCCAAGCACTACTACTGGCCCGGTGTGGGCGAACCTTCCTCAGCCGCGGAAGTGTCCATCAACCTGTCGGAATGGGAAGGCCTGCCGGATGACCTGAAAGAGGTTATCAAGCTGGCAAGCGACAGTGTTTATATCACATCGCTGACTGAGTATCAGACGAACCACGCCAAGGCACTTGAAACGCTTGTGGCCGAGCATGGCGTTCAGGTTCACAAGATGCCAGATGATGTCGTCGCAGCGATGGGCGAGGCTGCAAAAGAAGTCATCGGAGAACTGCAAGAGTCGGACGATGAACTTGTACGCCGCACAGCGGAAAGCTTTGTCGCCTATCGTGACTCCATCGGCCAATACATGGTTTACGCAGACGCAGGCGAGCTAAACGCCCGTGCTGCGGTCATGGGTTACTGAAAAAACGCTTGTGGGGGCAGCCAATTTTGGCTGCCCCGTGCTACTCTTGTGTGAAACAGCGCTGGCGACATCATGAAGTTCCTGGATGAAATAAACGAGCAGATGGGCCGGTTTGTCCGCTGGCTTGTTCTGGCAATGGTCCTGTTGCAGTTTGCCATTGTCGTTTTACGCTACGTATTCAGCTTCAGTTCGATCGCCCTGACAGAGCTGGTGCTTTATTTTCACGCCACACTCATCATGTTATCCGCCGGATACGCGCTGCTGCATGACAAACACGTCCGGGTCGACATATTTTACTCCGGTCTTTCAGAGCGCGCCAAAACGATCATCGACATCTGCGGCCACCTTTTCTTCGTTCTACCCTCCATGACCGTATTGCTGGTTATGTCCTGGCCCAGCGTTCGAAATTCCTGGTCGATCCTGGAAGGTCCAATCTCTGTTGGCGGGATACCGGCTTCTTTCTACCTGAAATCCCTCATCACCGCATTCAGCGTTCTCATCATCATCCAATCGGTGTCGATCCTGATTGGTAAGTTTCGGGCTGGCGGAGCATTCAGCAAATGATCACTCTGGATCTGATCATGTTCGCGGCGTTGATCGCTGCAATCCTGTCGGGTTTCCCGGTCGCATTCAGTATTGCGGGAATTGCCGTAATTTTCGGCACCATTGGCAGCATGACGGGTGTAATGGATTTTGGGCTGTTTGGCGCATTGGGGCAAAGGTTTTTCTCCACCATCACCAATGAGGTCCTGATCGCCATTCCTCTGTTCGTCTTCATGGGGGCAGTTCTGGAGAAAAGCGAGATCGCTGCCGATCTTCTTGAAACGATGGGCCGGCAATTCCGCAGTTTGCGGGGCGGGTTGGGCGTTTCAGTCATTCTTGTCGGGGCGCTTCTGGCGGCCTCAACAGGCATTGTCGGGGCTACTGTGACGGCGATGGGCCTGATCGCGCTGCCGACGATGCTGAAGAACGGCTATGATCCCAAACTGGCTGCGGGGATCGTTTGTACCGCTGGCACATTGGGGCAAATCATTCCCCCGTCCACGATGTTGATCATCCTTTCGGACGTTATGTCCAACGCCTTTCAGCAGGCACAGTATGCGCAGGGCAAATTTTCGATCGAGACGATCTCGGTCGGCCAAATCTTTGCGGCAGCCTTGGTTCCCGGCCTCCTGTTGGTCAGCATCTACATCGTCTATGTGTTGGGTTACGCTTTTTTGAATCCAAAGGTCGCGCCCGGCTTGGCGGTCGATGAAAAGCCGAGCTTTTCAGTGGTTTTCGGCGCGTTGGTGCCGCCGGTGCTGCTAATCCTTGCCGTTCTGGGTTCGATTCTGGGCGGTATCGCAACCCCGACCGAGGCTGCCTCGGTCGGAGCTGTTGGCGCAATACTGTTGACCGCCTGGAAGTTGAAAGCAAACAGGTTGCTGGTCATCGGCTCGGTTTTGTCCCTGGGGGTACTGGCTGTCGCTGCTGGTGTTTACCCAGTGCGTTTGCAACGTAGTGATATCGGAATAGGCGATTGGGTGCTTGCGGGCGTCTACTTGCTGATGGCCGCGATCATCTTTTATGGGCTTTTTGCAGGGCTAACCAAGTCACTTAAAACCGGAATGCTGGTGCCGGCCGTTACATCCAGTCTTACGGTCACCACAATGATCTTCGCCACCATTCTGGCGGCAAGTATGTTCTCGCTTGTTTTTGTCGGTTTGGGTGGTGACGAGACTATGGCGGCAATCCTCGAGCAGATGCCCGGAGGACCGACCGGAGCGCTGATATTTTGCATGGTGCTGATCTTCATCCTTGGGTTTTTCATCGATTTCGTTGAGATCACTGTAATCGTGTTGCCCGTGACCGTGCCGATCCTGATCGCGATGGGTCATGATCCAATCTGGCTGGCCATTCTGATTGCGATCAACCTGCAAACGTCCTTTCTTACCCCGCCCTTTGGCTTCTCGCTGTTCTATCTTCGCGGTGCTGCACCAAAGGAAATCACAACAGCGCATATCTACGGCGGTGTTGCTCCGTTCATTCTTCTGCAGATCATCGCTGTCGCGCTCATCTGGATATTCCCCGCGCTGACGACCTGGTTGCCGAGAGCCCTGTTTTAAGGGCTTGCCCAGTTTGGCCAATTAGGGACGTGCCAGCTCAACCAGAATAAGTGAGCACGGGCGCCGTACTAAACACGCCGGTCACACATCATTCTCTGATGGGGTTTGGGTCAAAAACGGCCGGCTCAACCATGTGCGATAAAGGTAAACGACACCATCCTGGTCAACCTGTGTTGCCCTCGGCTGTTGAAATGGGTGTCGCATTGGATTCTGCCGGTTCCTGGATCGTCGTAAAAGGATGTGATTGCGGCCGCGCTCAGGCGTTTTATCGATCGCCCGTACGTCAGCCTTCAAGATAGGTTTCAAGCCACTGATTTGCTCTCTCCATGTCAAAACTAGTCGAGCGCAGCAGCTAAAGCAGTGTTCCCTAAACTCCTGAATTTGACATTACTGATTCAAGCTCAATTTTCCTGTTATTTTATCCCTTTGCCTTAGGTATCGTAACAAAAATTACGAATTTCGATGTTTTTTGTTCATTATTCTGATTTTTCGTCATATCCTTTCTCCGTAATCCGCAGATTTGGCAACTTTGCGCGACAGAAAAATGGGGAAGACAGAGTGAGCGAACTGGTCAGCAAGTCAGCACGTCCAAGCCACAAAACGAAAACAGAGGCCTCTGCCGCACGCCCCGGTCGCCGCAGAAAGATATTCGAGTTCAAAAAAGACATCCCGGCCAGCTGGTCAATCGGACTGGGTATATTGGTTTGGCTGTTGTTTTTCGGCCTGTGGGAGATGGCCGTTTGGCTGAAATGGACCAACCCAATTCTTCTTCCGGGCCCAGGCAAGGTGCTGTCGGCACTTTATACGCTGTTTGTCGAAAACAACTTTGCCAATGACGTCCTGGTCAGCGTCTGGCGCGTTGTCCTAAGCTTTGCGTTGGCATGCGCCGTTGCGATTCCGCTGGGTATTCTGATGGGTACCTTTCGCGTGGTTGAGGCCTTTTTCAACCCGTTTGTCTCGGCCTGGCGTTATCTGCCAGCCCCGTCTTTCATTCCACTATTGCTGATGTGGTTTGGTGCCGGAGACATGCAAAAGCTGTCCCTGCTGTTCATCGGGGTTGTCTGGTTTCTGATCACGCTGATCATGGACCACGTCAAGGCGGTTCCGTCGGACCTGATCCGAACGGCCATGACGTTGGGAGGATCACGGATTCAGGTCCTACGCACAGTGGTCGTGCCTGCATCTCTGCCGAATATCATGATCGCAATGCGCCAAATGCTGGCGGTCAGCTGGACCTATCTGGTCATCGCCGAAATCACTGCCGCCGATGCCGGTATCGGGGCGATGATGATGCGCGCCAAACGGTTCCTGCATGTCGATGAGATCATGGCCGGAATTCTGGTGATCGGCGTTCTGGGCCTGCTGTTCGACTTCCTGCTCAGACAGCTTTACCAGATCGCGTTCCCCTATCTTGAGGAGAAAACTTAACGCCAAAAAAGCCCGAAGCGCGGAAGACGCAGGGGCCGCACACCCAACAGGAGAAGGAGATAACAATGAAATTCACCAAGCTACGCTGTGCAGCCGCAGGGGCGGTCATGGCCCTGGCGCCGACGCTGGCACAGGCGGCAGAGGATGTGAAGATATCCGGCTTTACCTGGCCCGGCTACGGGTTCTGGTACATTGCCATCGAAAAGGGTTTGGCGCCCGATCTGAACATCGACTACCAGGCGATTGAAGACCCCTATGAAAGCTTCAATCTGGTTGCCGCCGATCAGATGGACGTGGTCAGTTCGACTGTTGAGTTCACCCCTGTTGGCATCGAAAGCGGCCTGCCGATCAAGCTGGTGGCCTTTGGCAACCTGTCCTATGGCACCGACAAGATCGTGGCCGCGCCGGGCATCAACACCGCCGAAGATCTGGTCGGGCAAGAGGTCGCCGTACTGGAAGGTGGCCTGTCCCAAATATTCGTTGCGATGTGGCTGGAGCAAAATGGCGTCGCGTTTGACTCGGTAACCTATCGCAACATTATCGCCGATGATGCGTTCGCGGCAATGATTGGCGGTTCGGTTGCTGCATCTGAGTTTTGGGAACCTTATGGCGCCAATACGCTGAAGGCTCTGGAAGGCTCCAGCGTTCTGGCCCAATCACGCGAGCCCTATTGGCTGCAGAAAGGCGTTATCGCCGACGGTCTCTACATGAGCGACAAATTCGTGACCGAGCGCCGGGATACCGCCAAGATGACACTGCAGGCGCTTTATGATGCGATTGCGTGGTGGCAGGAAAACCCGACCGAAGGGAACCAGATCATCGCCGACGGCATGAAGATGAGTGTGGCAGATGTTGAACTGGTTCTGGGTAAGGACGGCAGCCGCACGGACGGAGGTCTTTACGTCTATGACTTCATGGAGGCCGCGCAATTTTGCGGAGCCGCACCCGGGAATCCTCCGTTCGACCAGTCCAATGGACAGATGGCCGATCATTGGAATCTGGTCAGCGAATGGTGGGTCAAATTCAACCTGATCGAAAAGATCAACCCGCCGGAAACCGGCATTGAATGCGATCTGCACCGCGAGCTTTACGAAGCTGGATATCGCGGCTGAACACTCGAATACCCGGGCGGCAAAAGCCGCCCGATTACACTTGCACTACAGAGATTTGACATGCCGTTAGACGATACAATCCTGACCGCGCAGAATGTCTGCAAGACTTTTGGCGGCAAACACCAAACCGTCGAAGCTCTGCGAGATATTACATTCTCGGTCGAGAAAAACGAACTCTGCGTCCTGCTGGGCCCCTCGGGATGCGGCAAGTCCACCTTGCTCAATATCGTGGCAGGCCTGGAAGAGCCGACAAGTGGCATGGTCCATCTGGACGGGCACGAGGTGTTAGGTCCCGCTCGCGAGCGGGGCATGGTCTTCCAAAGCTATACGTCCTTTCCCTGGTTGACCGTCATTCAAAACGTCGAATACGGCATGAAGCTGAATGGCGTTCCCAAGGAGGAGCGGCGTGCGCGGGCCGAGAAATTTCTGGATCTGGTACATCTGTCACGGTTCAGGGATGCCTACCCCAAAACCTTGTCAGGCGGGATGAAGCAACGGGTGGCCATTGCCCGAACACTAGCAAACCAGCCCGAAATCCTGCTGATGGACGAACCTTTTGGCGCCTTGGATGCCGAGACGCGCTGGCATATGCAGGAGATGCTGCTGGAGATTGTCGAGACAACCCACACGACCATACTGCTCGTCACCCACGACATTCAGGAGGCCATCTTTCTGGCGGACAAGATCGTATTCCTATCTGCCAATCCTGGCCGGCTGAAAACCATTCTGGACCTGGACTTCAAAAAAGGTATCGATCTGCACAGCAAGGAAGAACTGATCGCCCTGCCCGGTTATCTGGAATGCGAACGGGAAATTACTGCGCTGATGCGCTCGGAAGCTGGCCAAAACCGGGACGAAATGTAGCCTCACCCCCTTGGGGATTTAAGTTTTGGACCGCTGCTCCCAGTTGCGCTTGAGCAGGAACTGATTTTTGAAGTTCTTGAGGCCCAGCATCACCTCGGCGTCGACTATGTCTTCTACGCCGTGGATATGCTCCTCAAGAAAGGTCGCCAGATCGTCCGGTTCATCGCAAACCAGCTCGACCATCAGATCAAACCGTCCTGTGACCCAGAGGATATAGACAACACTGGGCACCGCACCCAGTCTTTCAGCGACAATGTGCGGGGTCGTACCTGGTGCAACTTTCAGGCAAACCATCGCATCCGCCTTGTATTCGGCTGCTGTGGGATCGGCGATCGCAACAATCCGCAGCAAACCGGCATCTTTCATGGCGTTGACGCGGTTGCGCACCGTACCTTCGGACACACCAAGCTTCTGTGCAATCTCGGAGAATGGCATCCGACCGTCCAGTTCGAGCATTTGAACAATTTCGCTGTTCAAACGCTCTTCAACCGAATGTGTGCCCCGTTGACGGGAAGGTTTTTCCGCTTCTGACTTTCGCGATAAGTTCAAGGCACTTCCTCTTTTTTAGCGTCAGGCATACGCGACCAGATCATAGGCGGTAAGTCGTGAAAATATCAAACCGATTTCCCGATACCTGCGGCCTTCCGTTAGTCTGAACCCCTCCGGACCTTCGCAGAACCAGGATATTGCCCCGCTCACTATTCTGACCCCCTCCCAGTCAGCCGTTTTGGTCATGTTAGCCCGTTAGGCAGGCATACACGACTTACTCCTGCAAAAGCTCACGAATTCCATCATCCAGCGCGGCGGTGAACCCCGGATCGTTGCCCGGATTGGCCGCGCAGTGGCCCCAGGCGGAGTCATACGGGCGGAACTCGGCATTCGGCATATGCCGCGCTTCGATTTCATTGTCTTCCGGTGGGAAATACAGATCCTGCGTGCAGGGCATCAGGATCGCCCGGGCCTTGATCGCGCCGAGTGCGGCCTTGAAATCGCCTTTGTAGAGCGGCCCGGCCGAGATATCGCCGGCCTGCCATGTTGCCAGTTTGGCCAGCAGATTGTTGGCGTCCCAACCATCGACGTGGTCGACCTCCCAATCCACCAGCAGAGCTTCGATGGTTTCAAAACCAAGCTGTTTGTACAGAGCCTCGCGGTAGAAGGTCTGCGAGAAGGCCCACCCCGCGTAGACCCGTCCAAACGCTTTCAGACCAGCCACCGGTGGGCTGTCGTAATCACCACCATTCCAGGTTTGATCCGCGCAGAGCGCAGCTTTGACGCCTTCAAGGAACACGAAGTTATGGGGCGAGGTCTTGGCCGAAGCGCAAAACGGCAGGATTGCCTGCACCATATCGGGATACTGTGCGGCCCACTGATAAGACTGGCAGCCAGCCATCGACCAACCTGCTACCAAAGCAATCTGTTCGATCCCCAGATGGTCATGGACCAGACGATGCTGGGCCGCGATGTTGTCCCACATCTGTACCAGCGGAAAACGCGGCCCATCCTGCGGCGCAGGCGTATTCGACGGCGACGAGGATCGCCCGTTGCCGAACAGGTTCGGACTGACAATGAAATGCCGGGCCGGATCGATTGCCCGCCCCGGACCAAAGAACCCTTCGTTGCGAGAGTTTGTGCCCGTGTAGAAGGTGGGCAGGACAATCACATTGTCTCGCTCGGGCGACAGGGTGCCGTAGGTCTGATAGGCAAGCTTGGCATCTTTAAAAACCTCGCCTGACAACAACTGAAAATCGCCCAGTTCGAGTATCTGAAAGTCTTGCGTCATCGTTTGCCCGCTGTTCAAAGAAGTTCGGCCCCGACACATGCCGGGGCCGTATGATTTTGATTAGTATAGCCGCAGATATTCCTGGACTTCCCAATCTGTCACCGACTGGTGGTATCGTTCCCACTCGTCGTTTTTGTATTCGAGGTAGGATTTGCGCATCACCGGGCCCATGACGTGTTCGGCCATGTCGTCCTGGCGCAGCGCCTCAATGGCGTTGAACAGAGTGCGCGGCAGGCGGCGGATGCCCAGCTCGGCCAGTTCGGCGTCGGTTTTCGAATACAGGTCAAAGTCGGTCGGCTTGCCGGGATCGATCTTGTGTTTGATCCCATGCAGCGCACTACTCAGATGCATCGCCATCGCCAGATAGACGTTCATCGTCATGTCGCAGGCGCGGTTTTCGATACAGTGACGGCTCTGCGGCAGGCGGAACTGGGCCGAGCGGTTGTTGAACCCGTAAGTAATATTGGTCGGCGCCCAGGTCACGGTGCCGCCTTCGAACCCGCCAACACGCGGGACCAGACCGTTATACGAGTTCACGGTCGGGCAGGTGATCGCCGTGATCGCCTCGGCATGCTGCATCAGGCCACCAACGGCCCACCGGCTTTCATCCGACCAGTCGCTGCCATCTTCGGTTTCAAAGATGTTCTGACCCGGACGGCTTTCATGCTGCATCGACATGTTGATATGCGCGCCTGACCGCCAGTCACCCACTGTGGGTTTCGGCATGAAGGTCACGAACATGCCGTGCTTCTTGGCCACCTCTTTCAGCACGATGCGCAAAAACGCCAGACGGTCAGACATTTCCAGCATGTTGGTATAATGGAAATCCAGCTCGAACTGGGAATAAGCCCCTTCGGCCACCACATCATGCAGGTTCCAGCCCAGACCTTCGATGATGTCGATCATGTCCTTCAGGAAGGGCATCGAGTCGATCGAGTATTCCACATCATAACCAAAGGCCTGACGGCGGGGGCTGATCGCCTTGCCCAGATCGTCGTCGAAGGCTTTCACGGGCTGCCCGTCTTCGTCGTATTTCATGACGATGAATTCGGGCTCGACCCCGGCGTATCCGGTGTATCCTTCGTCTGCGGCTTCTTTCATGGCGCGTTTCAGCGCCTGACGCGGGCAGACATTGTAAGGTGCATCCTCCCAATAGAGATCCGAGAAGATGATCGCCATCGACGTGTCCCACGGGCAGATATAGACCGCGTCCAGATCCGGCACCACGACCTGATCGCTATCAGCCGGGCTGAGTTCCGGCACGAACGAGATCGAGTGAACAGCAAATTGCGGACCTTTGCCCAGGCACAACGGTTCGAAATCGCTCATCGGGACGGGTTTGGTCTTTGGGATGCCATGCAGGTCGATCCAGGCAGCCATCACATATTTAACGCCTGCATCCTCCAGTCGCTTTTGAACGGCAGGAATTTTCGGGCGGTTCCGGTCAACCGCTTCCTGAAAAGTCTCGTAGTAGATCTTACCGGTCGCATTGTCTTTAGGCACGTGGCGTCCTCCTGTCAGGGTGCCGTCGGTCTCTGGCGTCAAAGCCGGACGGTCTGGAATATATCAGCGCTTTCTGCGCCGCTTGGGGGGAAGGCAGGCACTCCACAGCAGGGAGAGCACAATGAGAGCCTGCCTTCAGACCGCAGCAGGCTATCAGCCCGCTACAAAATCATCCGGATCAATGCCGGGAACCTTTGTAATCCCGGCCAATTGCTTCCAGTTATGCGGGTAGGCAGCGTAGAAGATCACGCAGCGATCATCCGCCTCATACGAGATGTGGTTGTCCTTGGGGATGTAGAGCACATCACCGCGGTTGCAGATGTAGCTTTCACCGTCACAAACCAGGCGAAACGTACCTTCAAGAACATAGATGATCTCATCACAAGTCAGATCCCACGGCACCTTGATGTTCTTCAGAACATTGATGCCGCCGCACATGGTCTTGGAAAACTCACTGGTGACCATCGGCTTGATGTAGGTGTCACTGTCCTTGTCGCCGATCTGGTTATAACGATCTTCGACAAGATCCCATTTCATCAATTGTGGCTTTTCACCCATGGATCAGGATCCTTCTTTAGCCAGGTGTTTCAGAATGGACTCGTTCAGCTCGACCTTGTAGCCGTCCGGGTCTTCGCAGAAGGCAATCACGCGGGTGCCGTTTTTCATTGGCCCCGGCGGGCGGGTGATATTCACACCTGCCGCCGCCAGTTCCTCGCAAGCCTTGTAGACATCGGGGGTTTCGATGCAGATGTGCCCCCAGCCATTGCCCTTGTCATAGTGTTCTTCCTGACCCCAGTTGGCGGTCAATTCCAATGTCGGGTGTTCCGCCTCGGGGCCATACCCGATGAAGGTGTTGGTGAATTTGCCCTCGGGGTAATCAGTGCGGCGCAGAACCTGCATCCCCAGAATTCCACAGTAGAATTCCAGTGATTTCTCCATGTCCTTCACCCGCATCATTGTGTGGGCAAGGCGGAAGCCGCTGCTAATGCTGTCGGTCACGTTGGTCTCCTCAATTCAGTGTTTCTCGGTGGTGGTCACATCCCGTGCCACCATCTCCTGGAACGCACGCACACTGTCTTCCCAAGCCGGGGATAACACGCCGCCTGCTTCGGAAATGGTCGAAGCCCGACCCAGCTGCAGCCGTTCCGTCATTTCGTGATCTTCCTTGTGCACATCCCACCAGAGCTTTTTCAGCCCCTCAACTTCTTCGGGCGTCAGGGATTGGCCTTCGGTGGTGTAAAGCGCCCGTTTCTGCATCATCGTGCCGGGGCCCGTGGGGATGTTCAGATAAACCCCCAGCTGGTCGGGAAAATACCGCCCCAGAATGAAGTTCGGATATAGCGTCAGATAGCGCGAGCTGACACCCAGACTGCAGGACGTTCCGATCTCTTCCTCCAGATCAACCGCACTGCCCAGACAATTGCCGTCAATGATCGTATAGTGATCCTCTAACGGCTGATCCGTGGTCGAGGAATGCACGAACTGCACGTGATACGGCTCGATGAAGTTCTCCATGATGAACTTCCAGTTGCAGGCCACCTCGCCGAAATCCAGGGTTCCGATACAGTTGAGCTTGCCCCAGTCCATTCCATCCAACCGCGACTGGATCGAGGCGGAGTACGCGTCGAAATCGGGGGCTTGCCCGTCGAGGTTCACAAAGATCCAGTCATTCCAGATATGGCTGCGCACGGGGACAAGGCTGTTTTGCGCCTTGTCAAATCCATCCGCCTGATGATCATTGGCGCCCCCGAAATGAGGGGCCGCACGCAGTTGACCGTCCAGATCATAGGCCCATGCGTGATAGGGGCAACGAATGAGCTTACCCACGTTTTTGGGTGCATCCACCAAAGTCAGGCAGCGGTGGCGGCAAATGTTGTGGAATGCCTTAATTTCACCGGCAGTGTTGCGCACCAAAAGCAGGGGATGTTCGGCCACTGTAACCGGCACGGCATCTCCGGCGGCCTGCAGCTCATGCGCGAAACCAACGCAAACCCAATTGCGCGTGAAAACCGACGCGCATTCGGCACGCCAGAATTCGGCATCCTTGTAAGCCGCGGCAGGCAGGCCGCGCCGAGGAGTGGTTTCTTCGTAGAAAGACTCAAGCAACGAATCGATTGGCTTCATCGTTCAAGTTCCAGACTTAGGGTTTCAAGGTCCACACCGCAGCCTTGCTATCGATGTGCATCGCATTTTCTGAGCCATAGTGAACTGCGAAAATCGCACCTTGTCCATCAATTTCTGCGGATTCATTACAAAATTTATAGCTTACCAGCATTTCACGATTGTTCTGGCACGCCATTCCTGATGGTTTCGCATTTCCACGAAACCTATTTTCGCGAAGCCGCAGGCAGTCCTTCAACAGGCTGCGATTCCTGCAACGTCCGCTACGGCACCACTTTGCGTTGCGCATGAACCATCAGCCGGCTGGCTTTCTGCGTAATGACACGCAGGATATCGTCAACTGATGGCATATCCCGGATCAGGCCAATCCCCTCTCCCGCGGGGATCGCCTCCGATGAGATGTGCAAGGCGCGGGCCTCGACGGAATCGGACCAATCCGCGCCTGACATTTTCGTCACTTCAGTGTCGTCACCTGTCGCCTGCAAAACTGCGTCGGCATATTGCGCTGATCCCTGTCCCTCGCGGCTGGCCCAAAGCCTTGTACCCATGACAACACCATCTGCGCCCATCACAATACAGGCAGCCAGACCACGGGAATCTGCGATACCACCGGCCGCAAGCAACAGGGTGTCGTGGGCTTCACGGTGCAGAAAATCCGCGACCTCCGGCAGCAAGGTCAGCGTCGAACGCGACCCTGAGATACCGGCCGACGCGCGCCCCTGCGCCACAATAACACTGGCTCCGGCTTCGACAGCCCGGGCTGTGCTTTGTAAACCCTGCACCTGACAAATCAACGGAATCTTCGCATCTGCGATACGGTCTGCGAAAGGGCGAGGATCACCGTGGCTTAGAAAAATTGCACGTGGACGTTTTGCCAGCACCTGACACAACAGTTCCGGCGTTTGCGCCAAACGCCAGGTGACAAACCCACAGCCGACTGCTTCATTTCCAGCTGCCCGGAACTGGGCATCTATCCACTCCGCATCACACACTCCGGCACCAATTATTCCCAAAGCGCCCGCTGTCGCCACAGCAGCAGCCAGCCGCCCGTCAGCCTGCCCGTGCATCGGGGCAAGAACGACGGGGCACGTCAAACCGAAAAGACGAGTCAATCGGGTGTCAATCACACTCCACCTCTTGGATTTTGTGTGACTTAAACACAGACGCCGGAGCGTAACGAACACTCCGGCGACATGAATGGTCTGGTCGCGGCATTTCAGCAAAAAACCGCGGCGACTGCGTGGAACTAGATGTCCAGAGTGTGCTCTTTCTCCCAGCGTGAGAAATGGCTGACGAAAGAGTCCCATTCCTGGCGCTTCATCTTCAGGTAAGCGGCCGAGAATTCTTCGCCCATGGCCGCCTTGAGGCCTGCGTCTTTATCATATTCCCGCAGCGCATCCAGCATGTTCAGCGGCAGCTTCGGTGCATCGGTGATCGTGTGGCCCTCGGCATACATGTCAATGTCATAGCGGCGGCCCGGGTCGGCCTTTGACCGGATACCCGAAAGGCCCGCGGCGATGATCACCGACTGAAGCAGATAGGGGTTCACCGCACCGTCCGGCAGGCGCAATTCGAACCGGCCCGGCCCGGGAACACGCACCATGTGCGTACGGTTGTTGCCGGTCCATGTGACGGTGTTCGGCGCCCAGGTCGCACCCGACATGGTGCGCGGAGCATTGATGCGCTTGTACGAGTTCACCGTTGGGTTGGTGATTGCCGCCAGCGCACTGGCGTGTTTCATGATCCCGCCAAGGAAGTGCTTGCCTTTTTCGCCCAGGCCGACCTCTCCGGTCGGGCCATCGCCTTTACCTGCGAACACGTTGGTCTTGGCATCTGCGCCGGGTGCATCCCAGACCGAAATATGAGCGTGACAGCCATTACCTGTCAGCCCCTCGATCGGTTTGGGCATGAATGTCGCGCGGAAGCCGTGCTTTTCCGCGACGGATTTCGTCATGAACTTGAAGAATGAGTGCTTGTCCGCAGTCTTCAACGCGTCGTCAAATTCCCAGTTCATCTCGAACTGGCCATTGGCGTCCTCGTGGTCGTTCTGGTACGGACCCCAGCCCAGCTCCAGCATGTAGTCACAGATTTCGCGGACCACATCATAGCGGCGCATGACGGCCTGCTGGTCATAGCAGGGCTTTGCCGCCGTGTCGTAAGGGTCGCTGATCTGCTCTCCATCCGGAGTCAGCAGGAAAAATTCCGCCTCGATCCCGGTTTTGACATGCATCCCGTCAGAGGCGGCCTCGTCAATCAGGCGGCGCAGTACGTTGCGCGGGGCCTGTGCCACATCCTGGCCTTCCATCACGCAGTTGCCGGCGACCCATGCGACCTCGGGCTTCCAGGGAAGTTGGATCACCGAAGACGGATCCGGTACTGCCAGCATGTCGGGGTGCGCAGGAGTCATATCGAGCCATGTGGCAAATCCCGCAAAGCCCGCGCCATCCTCTTGCATATCGGCGATGGCCTGTGCGGGGACCAGCTTGGCCCGCTGTCCACCGAACAGATCGGTGAACGAAATCATGAAGTATTTAACGCCTTTTTCCTTGGCGAAAGCTGCCAGATCTGTCGTCATGGTCGGCTTCCCTTTCCCTGTTGATGCGGTTCAATATATGAACGGCGCCGCCCATAGGGCAGCGCCTTTTTTAATCGGATCAGAACCCGGCCTTGCCCGGGTACCAGTCGGTGCCTGCCAGCGGAACCCGCGCCATTGCGGCGGCCTCCATCGTCAGGGCGCACAGATCTTCGGGTTCCAGATTATGCAGGTGGTTGTGGCCACAGGCCCGCGCGATGGTCTGCGCCTCAAGCGTCATAACCTTCAGATAGTTGCGCAGGCGGCGCCCGGCCTCGATCGGGTCAAGACGCGCGGCCAGTTCGGGATCCTGAGTGGTGATCCCCGCCGGATCCAATCCTTCGTGCCAGTCGTCATATGCACCGGTTGTGGTGCCCAGCTTTTGATATTCGGCCTCCCATTTCGGGTCGTTGTCGCCCAGTGCGATCAAAGCCGCGGTACCGATGGCCACCGCGTCCGCACCCAGCGCCATCGCCTTAGCCACATCGGCCCCGGTACGGATACCGCCCGAGATCACCAGTTGCACTTCGCGATGCACGCCCAAATCCTGCAGCGCCTGAACAGCGGGGCGGATGCACGACAAGGTCGGTAGGCCGACATGTTCGATGAACACATCCTGCGTGGCAGCTGTACCGCCCTGCATCCCGTCCATCACCACAACATCAGCCCCCGCCTTCACCGCCAGCGCGGTGTCGTAGTAGGGCCGTGTTGCGCCGACCTTGACGTAGATCGGCACCTGCCAATCGGTGATTTCCCGCAGTTCGAGGATCTTGATTTCCAGATCGTCCGGGCCGGTCCAGTCCGGGTGACGGCAGGCCGAACGTTGGTCGATACCCTTGGGCAGAGTACGCATTTCAGCCACTCGGTCGCTGATCTTCTGACCCAGCAGCATGCCGCCGCCGCCGGGCTTCGCACCTTGACCTACAACAACCTCAATGGCGTCAGCCTTACGCAGATCGTCGGGGTTCATACCGTAACGCGAGGGCAAATACTGATAGACCAGCTTGGAGGAATGCCCACGCTCTTCAGGGGTCATGCCGCCGTCACCGGTGGTGGTTGACGTACCCGCCATGGAGGCACCCCGGCCCAAAGCCTCTTTCGCGGGACCCGAAAGCGCGCCAAAGCTCATGCCCGCAATGGTCACCGGAATGTCCAGCTGAATTGGCTTCTTGGCAAAGCGCGTCCCCAGCGTGACCGAAGTATCGCAACGCTCCCGATAGCCTTCCAACGGGTAGCGCGAAACCGACGCGCCCAGAAACAGCAGATCGTCGAAATGCGGCACCTTGCGTTTGGCACCACCACCACGGATGTCGTAGATGCCAGTCGCAGCCGCCCGGCGAATTTCCGCGTTGATCGGGTTGGTGAAGGTCGCCGACTGAATCGGCTCTGTGCGAGGGATGTGATTATCTGAATCTTTCATGGCCATTTCCCTAGTACGCCGCCGCGTTGTCGACGTCGAAATTGTAAAGCTGTCGGGCCGAGCCGTAGCGCTTGAACTCTTCCGGCTTGGCATCGCTGCCAGCCCGTTCCAGCAAGTCTTTCAAAATCTCGATATGCTCTGGCCGCATCTCTTTTTCGATGCAATCGGCACCGAGGCTTTTGACAGAGCCACGGACGAACAGGCGCGCTTCGTAAAGGGAATCCCCCAGCGCGTCTCCTGCGTCGCCGCAAACCACCAGATTGCCCGCTTGCGCCATGAAGGCTGACATGTGGCCGATATTGCCATGCACGACGATATCGATCCCTTTCATCGAGATCCCGCAGCGCGAGCTTGCATTGCCCTTGATCACAAGCAGTCCGCCATGCCCGGTCGCGCCAGCATACTGGCTGGCATCGCCGTCAACGACCACGGTGCCGGACATCATGTTCTCGGCCACGCCAGGGCCAACCGAGCCTTCGACCTTGACGGTTGCCTGCTGGTTCATGCCCGCGCAGTAGTAACCAGTCGAGCCTTTGACGGTGACCTCAATCGGCGCGTCCAGACCCACCGCAATGGCGTGACTGCCTTTGGGATTCTGCACCACCCAATTGGTCTGGTTGGTTTCATTACGTTGCGCCTGCAGGGCCGAATTCAACCCGCGCAGGCCATTTTCTGCGACATCATAAGTCTGCATCTTAGTGGCTCCAGAAATAGACGGTTGCGGGCTCGGGCTCCCAGACTTTGGCGTCTTCGATGCCCGGCAGGTTGACCAGCGCGCGATATTCGCTGCCGAAAGCCACGTACTGATCGGTCTCGGCCATCACCGCCGGTTTGCAGGCGATCGGGTCACGAACCACGCCGAACCCGTCCTTGGTGCCCACAACAAAGGTGAAGAACCCATCCAGATCTTCAAGGCTGCCTTCCAGCGCCTCACCCAGGGTGGCCCCGTTCTGCATCTTCCAGGTCAGATAGGCCGCACCAACCTCGGTGTCGTTCATCGATTCAACCCGCACACCTTCGCGCTTGAGCTTGCGGCGCAGGGAATTGTGGTTCGACAGCGAGCCATTATGGACCAGACACTGATCCGACCCGGTGTTAAACGGGTGTGCGCCTTCAGTGGTCACGGCGGATTCCGTTGCCATACGCGTATGGCCAATACCGTGGCTACCACCCATGGTCGATACGCTGAAACGTTCAGCCACATCCTTGGGCAATCCGACCTCTTTGTAGATTTCGATCGCCGCGCCGTCCGACATCACCCGCATCCCCGGGCGCAGTTCGCGCACAGTCTGCCGCGCCTGTTCCACCTTAGAGGCGTCCAGTTCCAACACCGCATGGGTGTCATTGGCACGCAAAGTGACCTTGGCCCCAACGGCGGCCCCCAAGTCTGCGGCGAGCGTGGCAAAATCCTGCTCGGGCTGGTCCGACTGTACTGTCAGTTTGGCCGCGTTGTCCGATTCCGCCCCGTAAATCGCAATCCCCGCACTATCCGGGCCGCGGTCAGTCATGGTGACCAGCATATCTGTCAGCATCGCCCCGAGTTCGGGCTCCAACGTTCTGTCTTTTAGAAACAGACCGACAATTCCACACATCAGCTTTTGCCCTCTGAAATTTCGTCGAGTCAGACGCTAGCAGGCCGTTTTTGAAAAGACAACTATAAGAAATAAATTTTCCTGATAGGAAAATCCAAAACCCTTAAAGCCGACAAAACCAAACCCGGCCGGTAAGCCCGCGGACCAGAGCTTCTTGGAATCAACAGCTTAGCGGTCAGCTGGTCTGAGGATACGAGATGATCGATAGATATTTGGCAGGCAGCTTCACCAGACCCTCGGGCCCGTGCGGAGCGTCGGCATCAAAGAAAAGTGTATCCCCCGGCCTCAGCGAATAGATCGAGTCGCCGTGGCGGTAGTCAACTTCCCCTTCCAGCATGTAGAGCATTTCGATGCCGTCATGCTGAAACGTTGGGAAGCGATCGGACTCCTCGGTCAGTGTGATCAGATAGGGTTCGACCACGACGCCGCTGGCATTTGCCCCGAGATGACCCAGAAGATTATATTGGTGACCGGCGCGTGTCCCGGCCCGCTCTGTCTCAACCCCCTGACCCGCTTTTGTGTGTACCGCGTTGCGGTTTTCCTCGTACCTGCGAAAGAATGAGGTGATCGGTGTGCTAAGCGCATTGGCCAGCAATTGCAGCGTCGTCAGTGAAGCCGAGGTCGCGCCGTTCTCGATCTTGGACAACATGCTGATGGACAATCCGGTCAGGACTGATAATTCGGCGATAGTGATGTCCTGCTGTAGACGCAAAGCCTTGATTTCGCGCCCAATGGCGGTTTCAAGGTCCTTTTCACCGCTGTCCCGAACCCTGTGCGGATCCTGTGACAGCGCCACCGTCTCATCTTTGTTTTCCGTCTGCGCCATCGGGTTCCTCTTGATCCGCATCACCGTCCCGGGCAACCATGGCACAGGTCAGGGGCGTTTGTGTAGTCAGCCCTGTCAGGAAAATTTATTTCACAACAGGGAAAACTCTGATAAAGTGCCCTTTGCCCCGCCAATTGTCGGGCACAGTGTGGCGATTTGCAGATATCAGAGGCTGTCATGCACCAGATCTCAGCACCCCTGAAATACCTGAAATTCGATGGACGCATCCAGATTTCCATCGGCTTCCTGTTGTTGCCCGGTTTCCCGATGGCTTGTCTTTCTTCGGTGATCGAACCTCTCAGGGCAGCTAACGAGATTTCCGGACAGGAGAAGTTCTCCTGGACCCTGTATTCCGAAGACGGCACCTCGGTCCGGTCCAGCGCGCGCCTGTCGTTTGAGGTGGATGGCGCATTGAGCGACGTAAGCGAAGTTGATTTCCTGGTCGTCCTGTCCGAACCCGACGGCACATTCTCGAATCCGCAATCGGCGACGGGTAAGCTGAGGTATCTGTTCCGGCATGGAACCACGCTATGCGCGATCAGTGGCGGTGTTTTCCCGTTGGCGCGCTCTGGTGTTTTGGATGGCCAGACGTGCTCGGTGCATTGGCTCTATCGCACTGCATTTGCAGCGGAATTCCCACAGATTGAAACGACGGATGACGTGATTGCCATCAACCGCAGGTCCTGCACGGCGTCGGGGGCGGCCTCGGCCTTCGATCTGGCGCTGCACGTAATTGATGCGGCCCTTGGCGAGTCCACTATGGCCGAGGTCGCCTGCTGGTTTCAGCACTCGGCGATCCGCAATCCCAATATTCGGCAGAAAACACCGACATTTGGCACGGACGAAACCGCTGATCACCTGCCTGACAATGTCTCACGCGCGATTTCGCTGTTTTCCGAAAATCTGGAGTTCCCCCTGACCACTCGCGAGGTGGCCCGTCAGGTCGGCGTATCCGCCCGGCATCTGGAACGCAGTTTCCGGCAGGCCATTGGTCAAAGCCCCGGTGAATACTATCGCCTGCTGCGCCTGCGGGCGGCGCGGCAACTTGTGATCTACACGCAGGATTCGCTGACCTCTATCGCCCATGCTGTTGGGTATACCAGTCCAACCTCAATGTCGCGGCAATACGCCGAACAGTTCGGGGCCTCGCCACGGCAGGATCGTCAGGAACACAACCGATTCCGGGTAACCAGCAACGCGTTCCTGCACTAAGATCAGGCGACAGCCTGTGCGGTTTCGATCAATGCGTGATGCAATGAACCCGCCGATGATCTTGGCCCGAGGACCGAGAACGTCTGACCAGCCTCGCGGCACCAGATATAACAGCCGATATGATGAATGGCGCATCGTGTGGCCGTATCGGACTGCATAGCACGGATATCGGCGTTGGACAGCCGTTCGAACAGATCGCATACCGCAGCACCGGTCACATCAAAACGGCACCACCCGTCGGTTTGTTCGACGACCGATGCGGTCTCCTGCATCACCGACTTGATCTGGGCAGCGAGATCTTCGTAACCGGCGTAGTCAGCATCGATCATCCAACTGTCCGGAGATATCCAAAAGGCCGCAAAGGACGTGCCAACAGACGCACCACCCGGTTGGGGCAGGTCGAAACCCAGCAGGTCCTGCGCTCGTTTGGTGAATTCACTGTCATGACCAAGCCGCATGGACAATGAGGCCAGGGCCCGATCCGTCACCTCGGTAATCGTCAGGTTTTGGAATTCATCTGTCGATGGCCCTGTTGCGCCAAGCGGTGTTATCGCTTTCAATTTATGCACGCTGACGTCCTCCGTCCGGATCGACGAAATGGGCACTGACCACCTCGACCTTCACTTCGCTGCCCTCCAGCGGGTTCGCAAGGCGCAGAACCTCACCCATCCGCTCGGCCCCGTTTTTCAGATAGCCAATACCGATTGAGCTTTGAAGCACCGGCGAATAAGCCGCCGAGGTGACATAGCCCTGATCATGGGCCGCATCGACCGGACCATCTGCATTCATCAGATGGCCCCCGGCCGCAACGGTATCCCCGGCATCCAACGGTTTGAAACCCACCAGCCTCAGGGCGTCAGCTTCGTTCAATCCTTCACGTTCGCTGAGCGTATTGCCGATGCAGTCTTTCTTTTTGCTGACCATCCGGCCCATGCCGAGGTTCAACGCTGTGGTGGTGCCGTTCAGCTCATTGCCTGCCGCGTGACCTTTTTCGATCCGCATGACCCCCAATGCCTCGGTACCATAGGGGACCACATCGAACTCCTCGCCCGCCTCCATAAGCGCGCGGATCATTGCGTCGCCATAGCGCGTTGGAACAGCGATTTCATAAGCAAGCTCACCGCTGAACGAGATACGGAACAGCCGCGCACGGCAACCGCCGCAGACGGTGATCTCAGCACAAGCCATGAAAGGGAAGGCCTCGTTCGACAGGTCGACATCGTCGACGATCTTTTCCAGCAACTTGCGCGAGTTCGGACCTGCCACCGCATACTGAGCCCAGGCCTCGGTCGTGGAAATGAGCTGCACGTCAAGGTCCGGCCACAGGCACTGCCGCGCGAACTCCATCCGGCGATAGACCAGCACTGCATTGGCGGTGGTGGTGGTGACAACAAAATGATCATCGGCAAAGCGGGCTGCGGTGCCGTCATCATAGGCAATCCCGTCCTCGCGCAGCATCAGACCATAGCGGACCTTGCCCACAGGCAGTTTCGCAAACCCGTTGGCATAGATTTTGTTGAGGAACTCTGCCGCATCCGCGCCCTGAACGTCGATTTTACCCAGAGTCGTCACGTCACAGACACCGACCGAATTGCGGGTCGCCAACACTTCGCGATCCACTGATTGCCGCCAATGGGTTTCACCCTTGCGAGGGAACCACTGCGCGCGCAGCCAGTCACCGACTTCGGTGAATACAGCACCTTGCTCAACTGCCCATTTGTGACTGGGGGTTTCGCGGGTCGGGTGGAAATGCTTGCCAACCGCGCGCCCGGCCAGCGCACCCATCGCCACCGGCGTATACGGCGGGCGGAAGATGGTTGTGCCGGTCTCGGGGATCGACTTGCCGGTCATCTCGGCCATGACCGCAAGGCCACCCATGTTCGAGGTCTTGCCCTGATCGGTTGCCATCCCAAGGGTCGTGTAGCGTTTCAGATGTTCGACCGAAACGAAGTTCTCCTGATGCGCCAGCTTCACATCCTTGACGGTCACATCATTCTGCTGATCAATCCAGGCCCGGCCCTTGCCGTCTTTCACATACCAGAAGGGTTGCAGATTGACCGGCGCATCTTCGGCCTGCGGAACATTGCCCGGCTTGGCCTGAATGCCCAGATCGGCCAGCGCTTCGACAGCACGGGCAGCACCCGTTTCCAAAGCCCCATGAGTGGATAGCGCACCATCCGCTGCTCCGGCGACGGACAGCCCGACGGGCAGGGATTCGCCCGGCACAAAAGCGGCCAGTGCTTCGTTCCACTGAGGACGCTCACGCTGATGACAGGTCAGATGCACATTCGGGTTCCAGCCGCCGGAAACCGCCAGCGCACCACAGATGATGTCGCGGGTAAAGCCTTGCTGCGTCTGGACCGTTACGACCTCCAAACCCAAACGCCCCTTGCTGCCGATCACCTGCGCGCCGGCAAAGACTTCGGTGCCATCGAGCTGGGGCGCGTCGGCACGCGTATCGATAACGGCGGCAACCTGAACGCCTTTGGCCATCAGGTCAGCGGCGGTGCGATGCCCATCGTCATTATTGGTGAAGACGGAGATCCGTTGATCCGGTGTCACCGCCCAACGATTGGCATAAGATCGCACGGCACCGGCCATCATGATCCCAGGCCGGTCATTGTTTGGAAACGCGATAGGACGTTCCGTTGCACCGGCACATAGAACGGCCCGTTTCGAATAGATCCGCCAGAAGATCTGACGCGGCTCGTCTGCGCCGGGCTGCGGTTTATGATCGGCAACACGCTCAACAGCGCCATAGATGCCGTGATCAAAGGCACCGACCACTGTTGTACGTGGCAACAGGCGCACATTGTCCATCGACGACAACTCAGCCACAGCCTGAATGGCCCAATCCGAACCGGCCATGTTGTCGACGGCATAGGTTTCCGAATTCAACCGCCCGCCGAGCGCAAAATCCTCATCCGCCAGAATGACCCGAGCCCCGGCGCGCCCAGCTGTCAGCGCCGCCGACAGACCCGCAGGACCAGCCCCGATCACCAGCAGGTCGCAATGCAGGAAGCCCTTGTCATAAACATCCGGGTCATCTTCACCCGAAACGCTGCCAAGACCCGCGGCACGACGGATAATCGGCTCGTACAGTTTCTCCCAAAACGCCTTGGGCCACATGAACGTTTTGTAATAGAAGCCTGCTGTCAGGAAATTGCTGAACAGATCATTGACCGCCAACACGTCCCGCTGCAGCGACGGCCAGCGATTCTGAGAGTTCGCGTTCAGCCCCTCATAAAGCTCGGCCACAGTGGCGCGGGTGTTCGGCTCCTGCCGTCCGCCTGAGCGCAGCTCAACCAGCGCATTTGGTTCTTCCGATCCGGCCGTCAGCACCCCGCGCGGGCGGTGGTATTTAAAGGAACGGCCCATCAGGCGCACGCCATTGGCCAGAAGAGCTGAGGCCAGCGTATCGCCCGCAAGCCCCTGATAGCTTTTGCCGTCAAAGGTGAAATTCAGGTTTTGGCCATGGTCGACCAGACCACCATTCAGTCGATTGATCTGTCCGCTCATCTGCCGCGCCCCTGTGCCCGGGCCACGTCGCGGGCCAGTTCAACACTTGTAATCTCATGTGTCAGCGTATTGCGCGTGACCACCAGCCACGACCGGTCGCCCTGCTCGTGATACCAAAGCTCACGATGCTCACCCGCCGGGTTGTCGCGTAGGTAGAGATAGTCGTGAAACGCCTCTGCTGCGTTTTCCGCCTGCCAGTCGGGGCGGTTGATCATTGCCGCATCGCCCAGATAGACAAATTCCTGCGCATCGCGGGGGCCAAGAAGAGGATGATTGATAATCATGTGTCGCTTTCCTGTCGCATTTCCGAACCGCAAAACCGGTTCCCACTTTTGCTGAAAATGCTCATGCCTCCGTCAGTGCAGGTTGGGCTGCGCGCCCACCCCTTTTTCATCGATTATGTGCCCGGTACGGAATCGATCCAGACGATAGGCTGTTGCGACCTCATGCGGGCGGGCGGTGGACAGAAGATGCGCGAAACACCAACCCGAGGCGGGCGTGGCCTTGAAGCCGCCATAACACCAGCCACCGTTGAAATAGAGACCATCGATCCCGGTCCGGTCGATGAACGGAGAGCCATCCATCGACATGTCCATGACACCGCCCCACGCCCGCAGCAGACGCACGCGGCCCAATGCGGGGATCAGAGAGATGCCGCTTTCGACCACATCCTCGACCGCTGGCAGGTTCCCCCGCTGGGCATAAGTGTTGTACATGTCGATATCGCCACCAAAGACCAGCCCACCCTTGTCCGACTGGCTGCAATAGAAATGCCCGGCACCATAGGTGATCACTCCGGGGATCACCGGTTTCAGACCCTCTGACACAAACGCCTGCAACACGTGGCTTTCGATCGGCAGGCGCATGCCCGCCTTCTCCATCACCCGGCTGGATGATCCGGCAACCGCCACTCCAACCTTTTTGGCGCCGATATAGCCGCGCGTGGTTTCCACACCTTGCACACTACCGTTTTCGATACGGAACCCGGTCACTTCGCAGTTCTGTATGATATCCACACCACGTAAATCCGCGCCACGCGCATAGCCCCAGGCAACTGCGTCATGACGCACGGTACCGCCACGTCGATGCAGCAAGCCCCCTTTGATCGGGAAGCGTGCGTTGTTGAAGTTCAGGAACGGGTACATCGCCCGGACGCCATCAGTATCCAGCAGCTCGGCATCCGAGCCATTCAGGATCATCGCATTGCCCCGCCGCCTTGCCGCATCCCGTTGGGCATCGGTATGCACGAGGTTCAGAATCCCGCGCTGACTGACCATGGCGTTGAAGTTGAAATCCTGCTCCAACCCTTCCCAGAGCTTCAACGAGAACTCATAGAAAGGCTCATTTCCGTCCAGCAGATAGTTCGAGCGGATGATAGTCGTGTTCCGCCCGACGTTACCGCCACCGATCCAGCCTTTTTCAAGAACTGCAATCCGGGCTTCACCGAATTCCTTTGCCAGATAGTACGCTGTAGCAAGCCCATGGCCGCCACCACCGACGATCACAAAATCATACTGGTCTTGCGGCTCTGGGTCGCGCCAGGCCGGTTTCCAGCCTTTATGCCCCGTCAAAGCCTCTTTAAGAATCCGAAGTCCGGAATAGCGCATAGGTCTCTCGTGTCAGTTTGATGACAAATTGCGTGAAGCTGAATTGAAAGTCTTGGCAGTTTTGCGGTGTCCAAATGCTCGATTGCGACCGATGCAGCGTTGTTGGTCGTATTCGAAGGTCCGAAAAGACTGAGGCAGCTGAACTTTGGTTTGCAACAGTGTTTCCTTGGCCTATTGATCTGAATCATTTCGTTGCACCTGCAACAAAATACAATACAGGCAAAAAGGTGCGCTTATGGATCTCGATACTTATTTTCCCTATCAACTCGCATCAACGGCCGAGGCGTTCTCGCGCCAGCTTGTTGAAGTCTATGGCGGTACCTATGGGCTGTCCCGGGAAGAGTGGCGCATGCTTCTTTTACTCGCTGACGCGGGACAGCTGAATTCACAGGAGCTGGCGCAACGCACAACACTGGACAAAGTTCAGGTAAGCCGTGCAGCGACGCGGTTAGAGAGCAAAGGGCTGATCAGCCGCGCAGTGGCCGACAGCGACCGTCGGTTACGCCAATACACCTGCACCTCAAAAGGCAGGTCCCTTTTTGACCGCGTGTTTCCAGCCGTTCAATTCTGCGCTGACACAATTCTGGGACATATGGACAGCGACGATCTGAACAAGTTGCGAGACGGGTTGCGCGCCCTGGAACAGGCCGTAGCCAAGTTTGACACAGGTCGGAAGATGGCAGCCGGTTAGTGCGGGCTGCGATCCGGGTGGGCGTTCTGAAAGGCCGGTATCAAGTCCAGAGTTTCCTTGACCCGCGAAGTTTTCGGAAACAAAGACAGATCAATGCCCCAACGCTGCGCGTTATAAAGTTGCGGCATCAAGCAAATGTCGGCCAGAGACACAGTGTCGCCAAATGAATAGTCTCCTCCGGATATAAGGGCCTCGTAAGCTTTCAGCCCTTTTTCGATGAAATGCTGCATCCAGCCTTCCATTGTGATCTTTTGATCCGATTGCTCCACTGCCCATTTTGCGACACCAAGGTTGCAGATCGGATGGATTTCCATCGCAATCGCATAAGACAGGGCACGCACAGTGGCGCGGGCAACAGGGGCTGCGGGCAGAAGCCCGAGGCCTCTGGTCTCATCGATATACTCGATCTGCGCGAGGGATTGGGTAAAACGATGGCCATCAATCTCAAGAACCGGCACCAGGCCTTGTGGGTTCAGCGCCAAGTGTTCTTTTGACCGGTGTTCGGCCTCCAACAGGTTTACCGTGACCGTTTCCCATGTTTCCCCCGCCAACCCCAGGGCGATCCGGACGCGATAGCTGGCTGAAGACCGCCAGTAGTCATAGAGCTTTATCATTCAATCTTCCGATAGCAGATCGAGGGCCGCATGCAGCGCTTCCTCGGTTTCGCCAAGTTTGGCCTTGAGGCTGATTTGATAGGACAGTGCAATTGGGATGAGCCGTCCAAGAACGTCGACCCCCTGGTCAGTCAGGTTGAGTTTGACAAGACGGCGGTCATCAGGGTCGACAACCTTGGTGATCAGGCCACGGGCTTCAAGCCGCGCCGCCGCCCTGCTGACTTTCGACTTATCCAGGTTGACCCGCCTTTCAATATCCCGAACCGACGGGTTTTCGACATATCCAACATTTACCAAGACCCGCCATTCAGGGATCGAGATCCCGAATTCACCCTTATAGCGCTGGGCCAATTCCCCGCTCAGCCGCGCTGCCAATGCTGTCAGGCGATACGGCAAGTACCTGTCTAAATCGAACTCTGGCAAGTCTTTAGCGGTCATCGGGATTTCCTTTTGCCTGCATAGAATTCAAACTGTCGTTGCAAATGCAACAAAAATATTGACACCGTTGCAAATGCAACGAATATTCGGCGCAACGCCAAAACCTGCTCGAATCGTTTGAATAGGAGGCCCCGATGAATGAGCTTTCGACTTACAGCGGACTGACCGTTGCCATTGATAAATCAGCCGTTACAGAGGGTTATATGCCCGGCTGGGCGAATGATTTCGAGACCGAGGCCCTGCCCGGCGCGCTGCCACGTGGCATGAACAGCCCGCAAAAGTGCAATTACGGCCTTTATGGCGAACAGCTGAGCGGTACTGCATTCACCGCGAATCCGCCCGAACGGACATGGTGTTACCGGATACGACCCTCGGTCAAACACTCTCATCGCTACAAGAAGATCGATGTGCCGTATTGGAAATCGGCCCCCAACGTTGACCCGGACGTCATCAGCCTGGGGCAATACCGCTGGGATGCCGTGCCGCATTCGAGTGAGGCGCTGAACTGGATCACCGGGATGCGCACCGTGACCACCGCCGGTGACGTGAACACTCAGGTCGGTATGGCCAGCCATGTCTATCTGGTCACTGAATCCATGATGGATGACTATTTCTTCTCGGCTGACAGCGAATTGTTGGTTGTGCCGCAAGAGGGCCGTCTGCGCTTTGCGACAGAACTGGGGATCATCGATCTTGAACCCAAAGAGATCGCCATCATCCCGCGCGGACTGGTCTATCGTGTTGAAGTGCTGGAAGGCCCTTGCAGAGGCTTTGTCTGCGAAAATTATGGCCAGAAATTCGATCTGCCCGGTCGAGGGCCAATCGGAGCCAACTGCATGGCCAACCCGCGCGATTTCAAGGCCCCGGTCGCCGCGTTCGAAGACCGCGAGGTACCTTCGACCATCACCGTGAAATGGTGCGGCCAGTTTCACGTGACCAAAGTAGATCAGAGCCCTCTGGATGTGGTCGCATGGCACGGCAACTACGCGCCCTACAAATACGACCTGCGCACCTATTGCCCGGTCGGTGCCATCCTGTTCGACCATCCGGACCCGTCGATATTTACCGTGTTGACCGCCCCGTCAGGTCAGCCGGGGACCGCCAATATCGACTTTGTCCTGTTCCGCGAACGTTGGCTGGTCATGGAAGACACGTTCCGTCCGCCCTGGTATCACAAGAACATCATGTCCGAACTGATGGGCAATATCTACGGCCAGTATGACGCCAAGCCGCAGGGCTTTGTTCCTGGCGGCCTGAGCTTGCACAACATGATGCTGCCACATGGGCCCGACAAGGAAGCCTTTGAAAACGCGTCGAATTCAAATCTGGGGCCGGACAAGCTGGAAAATACCATGTCCTTCATGTTCGAAACCCGCTTCCCACAGCACCTGACAGCATTTGCAGCCAATGAGGCCCCGTTGCAGGATGACTACATCGACTGCTGGACCGACATCGAAAAGAAATTCGACGGCACCCCCGGCAAGAAGTAAACACTATCTCGGCTCAAGATTTCTTGTCGAGGAATCTTGCCGACGTGACGAAGGTCTGGAGACAAAATGCCTTTGAAAAAATCCTGGGTGGCTTCGGCCAATGATGAAACCCATCCCTTTCCGCTGAACAACCTGCCCTACGGTGTTTTTTCAACCAACGGCGAAGACCCCCGATGCGGCGTTGCGATCGGCGATATGATTCTGGACGTCACTGCTGCCGAGGAACAGGGGCTGATCGTCTTGTCGGACGAGCCATTGTTCGACCTACCCTTCTGGAACCCTCTGATGGAGGAAGGCCCCGCCGTGTGGGCGGCATTGCGGGACCGCCTCACAACACTGCTGGCTGATGGATCTGAGGATCGCAACAGCGTAGAGCCCCTGTTGGTGGCACAGAGCGATGTCCAGATGCACCTGCCCCTGGTGGTCAGCGAATATACCGACTTCTACGCCGGTCGCCATCATGCCTTCAATGTCGGAACGATGTTCCGCGGGCCAGAAAACGCCTTGCCGCCAAACTGGCTGCACATTCCAATCGGGTATAACGGTCGCGCTTCCTCGGTCGTTGTGTCGGGCACCGATATTCGCAGGCCTTGGGGTCAGCTCAAAGGCCCCAACGATGCGCTGCCCCGCTTTGCGCCGTCGCAGCGGTTTGATATCGAACTGGAAATGGGAGCCATTGTCGGCACGCCATCCGATGGACCAATTTCCGTGCAGGAAGCCGATGACAACATCTTTGGCTACGTGCTGCTGAATGACTGGTCCGCGCGCGACATTCAGGCCTGGGAATACCAGCCCCTCGGCCCATTTCAAGCCAAGGCAACGGCCACCTCAATTTCTCCGTGGATCGTCACCAAAGCGGCGTTGGAGCCGTTCCGCTGCGACACTCCGGCACGTGAATTTGAGCTGCTGGATCATCTGAAAGACGTTGGGCCGATGTTGTATGACATCGATCTGTCGGTCACCATGGCACCCGCAGGCCAGTCCGCTACCACGATTGCCCAGACCAACTACAAAGAGATGTATTATTCTGCGGCACAGCAATTGGCACATCACACCACCTCCGGCTGCCCGATGAACACTGGTGACCTGTTGGGCTCTGGCACAATCTCCGGCCCGGAAAAGCAGAATCGCGGGTCGCTGTTAGAGCTTAGCTGGGGCGGTAAGGAACCATTGACCCTCGACTCTGGCGAAACGCGCAGTTTCATAGAAGATGGTGACACATTGACGCTACAGGGTGTGGCCAAGGGTGACGGTTATCTGATCGGCTTTGGCGATTGCACCGGGACTGTTCTTCCGGCGCTTGATGCGCCATACAAACGCAGCTGAGCCGTACGACCATCGGCCAGAACACCGGAGACCACCCATGGCAAAAGCATTCGCATCGCAAGGCGATCTGACCGAAAAGACAATCACCTTTGATGAGATCGGAGAGGGGCTGTGGGCTTTTACCGCCGAGGGTGACCCGAATTCGGGTGTCATCATCGGTGATGACAGCGTGATGATCATCGAAGCGCAGGCCACACCGCGCCTTGCAAACAAGGTGATCGAAAAAGTTCGAGAGGTTACCGACAAGCCTATCAGCCACGTTGTCCTGACCCATTACCACGCAGTGCGCGTGCTTGGAGCCTCGGCCTACAACGCGGAACAGGTGATCATGTCCGACGTGGCCCGTTCAATGGTCGTAGAGCGCGGGCAAGAGGATTGGGACAGCGAATTCCAACGCTTCCCGCGCTTGTTCGAAGGACATGAAAGCATACCGGGCCTGACCTGGCCCACCACCACATTCAGCGACAGCATGACCGTATATCTGGGCAATCGCCGTGTGGACATCAAACAGATCGGCCGGGCCCACACAGCCGGTGATGCGGTGATTCATGTGCCTGATCAGAACGTGATGTTCACTGGCGACATCGTCGAAGACCACTCGGCCTGTTATTGTGGCGACGGTCATTTCGAGGAGTGGGGCGGCACCCTGAACGCGATCAAAGCATATGACGTGGACGCCATTGCTCCGGGGCGCGGTGCGGCACTGGTTGGCAAGGACGCCGTGGAACGCGCGATTGAAAGCACACGGGACTTTGTGAATTCCACTTACACACCGGCCAAACGTGTGGCGATGAAGGGTGGCTCGCTGAAAGATGCCTGGGACGCCGTGCGCGAAGCCTGCGACCCGAAGTTCAAGGATTATGCGATCTACGAACATTGCCTGCCCTTCAACGTCAGCCGCGCCTATGACGAAGCCCGCGGGATCACACACCCTCGCATCTGGACGGACAAGCGCGATCTGGAGATGTGGGAGCAGTTGCAAGGCTGAACCTCGTTAGGCTGTTCCAACGCACAAAAGAAAGGCCTGGCGCCGCTGGGCGGTGTAAGGCTGTTTGGAACTACTTGTCTGCGACGACCGAAACACCCGTCCAATCATCTGTGGGCGGCTCAGCCTGCAGCGCGGCGGCCCTTTGGATCATCAAGACCGAGGCCGGATCGCCGCCACGCAGCCGATCGGCTGTTTCAAATGCGCTGACGGCCTGAGAGAATTGTTTGGCCCTGTAATGGGCCAAACCCGTTTCGTAGGCATCAATCCAGTTTCGATGACCATCGAAACTGTCTGACATCGCGATCAACTCAAACACAACAAGTTCACCTGACCTGCCCGCGACCGCCAGCATGTCCAGTTCTCTGACAACAATCGCTTCGCCCGCTTCGCGTCGTGTCTCGGGGCCAATCAGAATCGCGCTGCCATAAACCTTGTTCACGCCTTCCAAACGGCTGGCTACATTCACGACATCACCGATTGCGGTATAATTCAACCGTTGCTCCGAGCCGATATTGCCGACTAGCGCTTCGCCACTGTTCACTCCAATCCTGACACGCAGCGTGGTGCCGGAGTCATCGTGTATTCCAGCCTTTTCGACCACGGACACAAGCTCCAGCGCAGCGCGACAGGCGCTTTCCGCGTGTTTGGGATTCTGCCTTGGGGCACCCCAGAACGCCATGACTGCATCCCCAATGAACTTGTCGATCGTGCCATCGTGACGCTCGATCGTCGAGGACGCCGCGCTGAAGAAGGGTTCTAACAACCGGACGATCTTTGGCCCGTGCTTTTCTGCCAGCCCTGTGAACCCCGAGACATCGCAAAACAGAACCGAAATCTGTTTTGTCTCGCCACCGGGTTGGGTTTCAATACCCTCGGCCACCAGCATTTTGACAAGGTCGGTTGGAACATATTTTCGGAAAGCCGACAGCCCCGCAGCCATATTTGCGGTGGCGGCCGAAAGGTTTTCCAGCTCTTTAAGCCGGGACGGGCGGCGCGACACCTGTTCGACGTCGAAACGTTCAATTTTACTCAGGTCCTCGGCAACCCGGGACAGCGGTTTTGCAACGATCCCGCGCACCAACAAGATCGCCAGACCCGTTGCTGCAACCACCACCACCAGCAGCGCGTAAACCAAGTTGACCAGCGTGCGGTCGATGCCCGACAGAAATGCAGATTCAGGAATTACCGTGGCAACGCGCCAGCCATAGAACCCAAGAGGTGTCAGGGCCACGGCATAGGGCACATCGTCATACACTATTCGTTTCGTCAGGCTGCCGGCAACGGTCCGCTCGGCATTGGCCAACAAGCGTTCTCCGGAAATTCTTGCGACTTCGTATAGTTCACCCTCGCCCATGCGTGCCGGAGTGATCTCATCGGCATTCGGGTCCGGAATGGCGATCACCTTGCCGTCGGCGTTCAGCACAAAGGCCGCGCCAAATTCACCGGGGCGCAGCGATCCCAGAAACCGGGACAACCGGTCGGTATCGATTGCAACCGCCAGCACACCCTGCCGCCTGCGGTTCACATCAATCGGCCCCGCAAACGCATAGATCGTCTTGTCACTGTCCGGCAGGTCGCGCACCTCGATCCAGTCGGGCATATCGCGGGTGATCGAATTGCTGTACCACGCGTGGTCTCGCGGATCGAAATCCGTTTCCGAGAAACTGCGCTCTTCGAACTGAATATCGCCGGGGATAAAAATGTAGCGGTCCCGTCGCAGCATCCGATCCCGAATTTCTTCGTCGATTTCCATCATCTCCAAACCACCGTCACCCAAACGATGGGCGGCAAAGAAATTGCCATCGGGCCAGCCGAACGCGATCCAAGATATGTTGGGCTGTGCTTGCAACTGCGACAGAAAAACGAATTCGCGCTTGTCGGCTTGTCGGGTCTGGATGACGTTTTGCACAAAAACTGTCCTGACCGCCGCCCAGGCCGCCTCGGCTGATCTGAGGGTCAGCCCAACCTCGATTCGAACAGTATTGGCGATCTGGCTGTTGATCTCAGCCGCCAGCATCCGGCTGTTTTCCCGCGCCGTAGTCCACCACAGCGAATGCACAACAAATGTCGATGCGCCGATTGACAGGGCGACAAGTATTGATACCGCAATCCCTACGCTGAAACGCATTTTGGCTCCAAAACAGCCGCAGAATTAATTTCTTCGCCCGGCCAGAAGGTCAGGCAGAGTTTAGGATTTGCAAATCTGTGTTTCCAGAAGATTTCAGAAAACACACCATCTTGTTTACAAGACTTTACATCACGTGGTTATCAAGCACCTTATCAAATTACGTGAAGCCCCTGCCCTCCCTACCAGTTCGTGGATTTGTGTACCTCCAATGCTGCGCCAGAAATAGCAGGTAGCACGGGCGTAAATTTGCCAATCCGCAAAGTGGAGGGTTTTCGCATTGGGAAACACTGGAACCCGTTCAAGTTGCGGACGCTTTTTTGCTCAACACAATCTGAAAGGCGGCGCATTACCCAACCGATTTCGGCATATTCTTGCTGGATTCCTGATCTCACAATTGTACTGCTGGCCGATAATTGAACTCAGAACTACAAACCCCCGTTGTTCGAGTCCCGGCGCGTCGATATACTTTGCAAGTATACCGAGTAGCTATTGAGCCGCCATCACCGGCCGGACTCGATTGGGGATAACAAGGACAGGCAGTCGTGATTTTTAGAAACCGTATGCCCGCGCAACAGCGACAGGAGTTGCTGAATGTGGGCCGTGAAGGGACGTCGTTCCTGGCCATCGCTTTTCTGTTTAGCGTTTTCGTCAACCTGTTGATGCTGACCGGGCCGCTGTTCATGTTGCAGGTCTATGACCGGGTTCTTGGATCGCGTTCTGTCGAAACCCTGACGGCGCTATTCCTGCTGGTGGGTTTGCTGTACGCGTTGATGGCCATGCTGGACTATGCGCGAGGCCGGATCGTCGCGCGGTTTGGTGCCCGGTTTCAGTCCAAGCTGGATGAACGGGTGTTTGAGGCAACCATGCGTCGGTCGCTGTTCCCACAGATCAGATCGGCCCCGGCAACAGCTTTGCGTGATCTGGAATCAATCCGCACCTTGTTTGCCTCTCCGGTCTTTTTGGCGTTGATGGATATCCCATGGACGCCGATCTTTCTGGCCGCAATCTTTCTGTTCCATCCCCTGTTGGGCTGGCTCGCCGTTGCAGGTGGCGTGCTATTGGTAGCAATTGCCGTGATCAACCAGGCCATGACCCACCGAAAGGTGGCCGAGGCACAGGGCGCGGCGGCCAAAGCAAGCTCATTTGCTGAACACGCGCGTCATGCGGCCGAAGTTGTCCGGTCGCAGGGGATGCAACGGGATGTGACCAACCGGTGGCTCAAACAGCGCTCACAGGCGTTGACGCAAAGCATCGCTGCGAACGACTGGACTGGCAGCTTCACCTCACTGACCAAATCACTGAGGTTGTTTCTGCAATCCGCCATGCTGGCATTGGGTGCCTGGCTGGTTCTGCGCAATGAGATGACGCCAGGGGCCATGATCGCCGGTTCGATCCTGCTTGGTCGGGCGCTGGCACCAGTCGAGATGTCGGTGGGCCAGTGGGCTCTGATCGAGCGCGCGCGCACGGGCTGGTTGTCGCTTACCAAATTTCTCGACACCACCCCACCCGAAGCGCCCAGAACCAAACTGCCGGTTCCGTCAGGCCGTCTGGTTGCCAAGGGGTTGACGGTGATCCCACCGGGTATCAAGACCCCCACATTGCGCAATGCATCTTTGCACCTCGAACCCGGCAAGGCGTTGGGGGTGATCGGGAAAAGCGGTTCCGGGAAAACCACCCTGGCAAAGGCTTTGCTGGGGTTGTGGTCGCCTGCGGCTGGCGAGATACGTCTGGGCGGAGCAACGTTGGATCAATACGACTCGGACGATCTGGGCAATCATATCGGATATCTGCCGCAACAGGTGACCTTGTTTAACGGGACCGTCGCAGAAAACATCGCACGCATGTCGGAAACACCGGATTCCGCGGCTGTGGTTGCCGCTGCCAAGAAAGCCAACGCGCATGATATGATCCTGGAGCTGGAAAAGGGTTATGACACCTTTCTGGAAGGGAATGACAGCCAGCTATCGGGCGGGCAAAAACAGCGGATCGCACTCGCGCGCGCGCTTTACGGTGATCCCGTTCTGCTGATTCTGGATGAACCGAATTCGGCATTGGATGCGGAAGGAACAGAGGCGCTGAATGCGGCTGTCCGCGGGCTTAAGGCTGCCGGAAAGGCTGCCATCATCATGACCCACCGGCCTCAGGCGATTTCGGAATGTGATGACTTGGTCGTTGTCGAAAAGGGTCAAATTGTCAAAGCTGGGCCGCGCGACGAAGTTCTCGGATCCATGGTCCAAAACGCGAATGTCATCAAACGGCATCTGAGCAAGGTGGGTGAGAAATGATCTGGTCCACGGAACGGTCGGCCTGGAACATAACGGTTCCGGCACTTGTTGGGTTTTTTGCACTGGGGATTCTGGTCATCGGACTGGGGGTGTGGAGCATTCGCACTCAGTTGGCCGGTGCGGTGATCTCGCAAGGCATCGTTGAAGTGCAAAGCAACCGGCAGGTGATCGAACACCCCGACGGCGGTGTTGTTGGCGAAATTTTCGTTCGCGACGGTGACACTGTGGCGCGCGGTGATCTGTTGCTGCAGTTGGATGACACGTTCCTGTCATCAGAAAACACCATCGTTGAATCCCAACTGTTTGAGTTGCTGGCTCGCAAGGCGCGGCTGGAAGCCGAACGCGACGACGACGATGAAAAAGGTCTGGCTGCCCGGCTAGAGGAGCTGGATCAAAAGGAAGATATCGACCCCGAGCTGCTGGCGGGCCAGATGCGTCTTTTCTCGGCCCGTCTGGACACGCTGACCCAAAAAACCGAGCAATTGGGCAAACAGCGTGTTCAGATCGAAAGCGAAATCGAGGGCACGCAAGCGCAGTTGGTATCTCAGCGCACACAGCTTGAATTGATTGCCAACGAGCTGACGGATCAGGAAGGTCTTTTGAAACGTGGATTGACTCAGGCTAGCCGGGTCTCGGCCCTGCAACGGGAAGAAGCCAGCCTGACCGGTGAAATCGGGCGCCTGGAAGCTTCGGTTGCGCGACTGAAAGGCCAGATCGCCACCACCGAAATCCAGATTGTCGAATTGCAGGCGACACGACGCGAAGAAGCGATTACCGAGCTGCGCGATGTAGAAGCACGGGTGGTTGAGCTATCGGAACAGCGCCTATCCCTGACCGAGCGTATGTCACGTCTGGACATTCGCGCTCCGGTCGCGGGCACGGTGTATGACAGTCAGGTCTTTGCCGTACAATCGGTGGTTCGCTCGGCAGAGCCGATGATGTATGTAGTTCCGCAAGATACGCCCTTGGTGGTCGCAGCACGAGTTGATGCGCTGCATGTCGACCAGTTGCATCGGGGGCAAGAGGTCGCCCTGCGGTTCCCCGCGTTCAACCAGCGTGAAACACCCGAACTTTATGGTCATGTGATCAACGTCTCGGCAGATACTTTTACCGACGAAAACACTGGTTTTACATTTTACCGAGCCGAAGTCATACCCGATGAGGGACAGATTGAGCGGTTGAACGGACAGGAATTGCTGCCTGGCATGCCCGTCGAAGCGATGATCAAGACCGACGAACGGACGCCTCTGTCCTATCTGGTCAAACCACTATCCGATTATTTCTACCGCGCGTTCCGTGAATGATCTTGGGGGTTACGGCGTAGCTTCGACATTTCCCAACAGGATCGAGGTCATATCTGCCGTAACCGCCCCATCCACAACGGTCACGTTGACGCCGGTGTCATAGGATACATCAGACTTTGAAATCGCTGAAAGGTCAGCGTCAGCATCCAGAAACACCCATTCGGGTTCATATTCGGAAGGTTGCTGAACAGCCACTTGCAATATGGCCAATGCGTCCAACGCATTGACCGTCCCGTCCCGGGTGATGTCGGCGGCGATCAGGTTCTCCGGTGATGCCGGTCCAAAGGTCGGATCCAGACCCACCGCTATCCGCAGGACCTGCAGCGCATCCAGCGCTGAAATCTCTCCGCTGGCGGTAGAATAGGATTTCAGAATGTCTAATTCGCCGGGGAAAGTACCCGAGGGCATATCCAGTTGAAATTCGCCTTGATCGTTGGCCTGAGCGGTGATGGTCGAGCCACCACTCGGGGTGAACAGAACCTCGGCTCCATGCAGCGCCGGGTTCGTGGCCTCGGAGTCAATGGTGACAGCCCCCAGAACGCCCGGAGATGCGTTGCTGTCCGGTCCGCTGCTCAGATCAACTGGGATATGATCGGGCCCATCAAAACCAGCGCCAAAGATATCAGTGAGCGTCAAAGACCCGCCTGAGGCGGAAATCACGTCGATCGTTTCTTCCTTATATTCAATCCTTGCACCTTGGGCCGTTGTTCTAAAACTCAACTGTGCCGGTGATCGCAAGAATGGGAAATCGGTCAGATCCAATTGATCGGAGCCTGCTTGAAAGTCAGTGATGGTTGTATGGCCGCTGTCTTCGCGCAAGACAAAAGTATCTGACCCTGCGCCTCCGGTCATCGTCGTCGCGCTGGTTCCAGTGATTAGAATGTCATTCCCTGCCCCTCCGTTCAGGGTTGTGTCCAGGATCCCACCACTCAACATGTCATCCTGCGCCGTGCCGGTCACAGAGCCATACCCCTGCCGGACCTCTCCCAGGTTTGAGATGTCGACCTTCAATTGTGTTAGCCCTGCATCCTGTTGAGATGTCGCGAAAATCTGCAACTCATCACCAATATGCGCAACACTCAGCGATTCGACGTTTTGCAGGCCGGTGGACAGAGTGTCGGCGAAACTGTCCATGTGGATCAATTGCCCGTCCGGAGTAAGCGTAAACAGGGAAACCCCATCATCGCCGCCCCCTGCTACGACAAATACACGCCCGGCGACCTCGACCAACGACACGTCCTGAACGTCTCCAAACCGGGTATGCAAGGTATCCAGAGCGTGGTCCGTCGCCGTAAGCTGGCCATCGCTGCCTAACTTCATCGCTGTCAGAGAGTTACTGCCCGCCCCGGCGACTACCACCCAGGCTTCGCCGTATGCCTGTACGGTTTCGACAGCAGTGGGCGCGTTGATCCCCAAGGTTTGAATCGCACTGTCAGCGGCGACTTCGTTCAGCGTTCCGGTCGTTGGGTCCACAGAATAGGTCGTGATTGCGCTGTTAACCGCATCCGCAGCAATGACGAAGTGGTTTGTCCCGGATTGCAGAGTTTGCAGGAAGTCCGCTTGTGCTGATACCGAATCGGCAGCCGTCAGGGTCCCGTCAGCGTTGATATGATATGTGCTGATCTGATCGGTATCCGAATGGGCCAACGTCAGCATGTCGGTCGCCCCAAACGCAACCTGAACGGCGGCCGAAACATCTCCGCCGCCGATCAGGGTTCCGGTTTCCTGCAATGTGCCAATTGACCCATCGCCCAGCAAATCATAGCTGACCAGACCGGATGCGATGTCCACGTCCAGAACCAAATGATCCGCGCCGCCCAGCGCGACCGGAACGCCCTCGCGCCCGACCTGATACGCAATGGTGATGTCATAATACTGTTGATCCTGAATGACCGGGGCTGCCCCTTCGATCAGGTGCCAGGACACGATCCCTCCACCCGGGCCGCTGACGGTGAAAAGACACGTTTCACCGTTAAACGTTTTTAAAGCCGTATCGCCGATACCTGAATCGAGCGCCGTGGCCCCTGTTGCCACCACTGTTCCGAATTGAAGCATCATCACTCTCACCCACAGGCCACCCCTGGCCGTGATGTTCAAGTGAAACGATGCCCGGGCCGGAACCGAAGCAAGAATGTGGTGAAAACAAGGAGTTCGGCTTCAGTTTAACTCAAGTTTTCTGGTTCGACCGTATGGGACACCCAGCGACAACACTGATGAACATTTCCCTGCAACCCCTGGGGCGCAACCCGGTTGATTGCAGTCGCAAAATATGAGGGCACCATGACAGAAACACCTATTTTCAAGAACAATGAAACCTCGGAAAACCTGCCTGAAGGCGGGCGGCGTCATGTTCGCAAATGGATGGCATCCAAGCTGAAAAAATGGGCCGGGCGCGGACTGGCCGGAGGATTGGGTTCAACGTTGATGGCATTACCCGCTTTGGCACAAGCCACGGATTCCGAGTTGGACGCCTATCAGTTTGCTGAATCAATCCCCGGAGTACGTTCTGTAAAACTGCTGTCCAACGGTGACTTGCAGTTGAAAATGGCCGACGGGCGCACGCTGATTGTGGCCGCTGAAAACGTTCATGTGCTGGAAAACGGCGCTGTAATGATCGCGGACGCCGCGGTGAGCGAGATTGCCGAATTCGCCGCCACCGCCGAAGCGGCAGGCGCGGCAGCAGCCGGTGGTGGCGGTATCAGCGGCGCTGGTGCAGTATTGGGTGGCTTGGGTTTGGCAGGTGCAGCGGCAGCCGGTGGTGGCGGCGGTGACGATAGCGATGAGTCACCTACCACAGTCCCGACATACCCCAGCCTGAACCTTGCGGGCCTGCAGGCAACAGCGCTCAACAATATCAGCGCAAACCTCACCGCGCCTGAAGGAACTACCTCGATTGAGGTAACCATCGGTTCCCTGACAAAAACGATCATCCCCGATGCGGACGGAAACTGGAGTCTGTCGCTAACCGAAGCCGAGGCCGCCTCACTGCCGCAGGGTGTGTCGACCATAACGGTCGTGAATCTGGATAGTGAAGGCGAAGAGCTTTCGGTTCAGAATGTGGAATTCGACATCGATACGATTCCTCCGACGGTAACAATATCCGCAATCTCAGCCGGTGATGTTCTGAACGCGGCAGAGCAAGGCTCTGATCTGAATATTTCAGGCACCTCCGACGCCGAAGACGGTCAGGTTGTGACGGTTTCGGTCAATGGGCAGACATATACAGGTGAGGTGGCGACCGGAGTTTGGAACGTCTCGATCCCACCTTCGGATTTGGCGAGCCTGCCCGATGCAGCAACCATTTCGGTAACCGCGGATGTTTCCGACAGCGCGGGAAACCCGGCCATTCAGGCAACCGACAGCTTTGACACTGATTTCACTGGGCCTTCTGTGACACTCGACGCCGTGGCAGGTGGATCCATCGATCTTATCGACGTGGGAAGCGATCTGGTTCTGACAGGCACCACCACCGCCGAGGATGGTCAGATCGTTACCGTAATGCTTGACGGTCAAGAGTACACCGGAACCGCATCGGGTGGCGGCTGGACCGTAACCATTCCGGTGGCCGATCTGACGGGTCTGTCAACCGGCACGCCTGCAGCAATCAGCGTATCCGTCAGTGACGTTTCAGGGAATCCGGCAGCGCCTGTCTCGGTCTCGGTACCGGTTGATTTGACCGGCCCTTCCATCTCGATTTCCCCGCTTCCTGTCGGCGATATCATCAACTCAGCCGAGGTAGGATCTGATCTGATTGTCAGTGGCACAACCGGAAATGTGCAGGATGGTCAGCAGGTTACGGTCACGCTTGACGGGCAGACATATACCGGAACCGTGTCCGGCGGAGGCTGGAGCGTAACCGTGCCCAGCGCCGATCTAAGCGCGCTGGCCGATGGCGGTACCTTCACGGTAACGGCAGACGTTTCGGATACGGATGGATTGAATGCCCCTCAGGCCAATGTCGGCGTGTCCAAAGATGTGACTGCTCCAAGTCTGAGCATCGACAGCTTCTCGGATGGGGCCGTGATGAATGCTGCGGAACAGGGAACCGACCTGACGATTATAGGATCAACCGACGCAGAAGACGGACAGACAGTGTCAGTCTCGTTGAACGGACAAAGCTATACCGGCACAGTGGCGGGTGGCGGGTGGAGTGTAACTGTACCAGCCTCTGACCTCGGTGCGCTTTCGGACGGGACAACCATAAACGTCACAGCGGATGTAACAGATGCAGCCGGGAACCCGGCAATACAGGCATCGGACAGCTTTGCGACGGACTTTACCGCACCGTCTTTAGCCATTTCCTCACTGTCCGATGGCGCGGTCATGAACAGCGCCGAACAAGGAACGAATCTGGTAGTCACCGGAACATCCGATGCTGCGGACGGAACCCTCGTTTCAATCGAGATCACTCGGCCGGATGGTACGATAGACGTAAGCGGCACGGCCACCGTGTCGGGCGGAAGCTGGAGCTTTACTGCATCCCCCACTGCGCTGGGTGCCTTGCAGGATGGTGTGACCTACAATGTGGATGCTTCAGTTTCAGATGCGGCTGGCAACTCGACATCGGTCAACAGCAGCTTTGTAACAGATTTTACGGCACCCACGATTTCACTGGATCCCTTGCCTACCGGCCCTGAACTCGACGTTGTAGAACAGGGAGCTGACCTTGCCATCTCGGGCACGACCTCAGCCGTGGATGGGCAGTTGGTGACAGTCAACCTGAATGGTCAGGACTACACAGCCACTGTCTCGGGTGGGGTGTGGACAGCGACCATTCCCAGCGGTGACTTGGCCACCCTTTCTGACGGCACAAATTATACCGTGACCGCCTCGGTGCAGGACGTATCGGGCAACCCGTCCACGGATGCGACAACGTCGCTGACCACGGATTTTCGACCGATCCTGAACATGGATCCAATTGGTGTAAACGACGCCCTCGGACTAGGGGAAATTCAGGCGTCAGGTCTGACGATCACCGGAACATCAATTGGTCTAGGCGCGGGCCAGACCGTAGATGTGACACTCAACTCGGGCTCCATCGGCACCGCAACCGTCGCTGGTGATGGCAGTTGGAGCCTGACCGTCCCAGCATCGAGCTTCACGGGGTTCGACGAAGAAAACATGATGAACTTCCAGGCTCAAGCGACGGTTTCAGGCGGCTCTGATCCCTTGCCCGCGACTGATCAAGTCGTAACACACGCACCGGCCGCCTATATCATCACGCAGGCCGGACAATCGGGTTCAACGATCACGTTCGAAATCTACGCGGATTCGGATCGAGATATCTCCAGCGGGCTTGCGGTGACAACTCAGCTTGAGTTCGACCCCTCCGTCGTGACGTATGACACCGGATCAGACGTTGAGAACAGCGATTTTGACCTGTTTCTCGCCAACCCCACCAGCCCAACCACGGTTAGCTTTGGTGGAGCGGCAACAAGCTATAGCGACCTGTCGCAACCCATCCTTACCTTCACCATGACGGTTCAGGACCCCACCCAACCTATCGAACTGAAACTCACAACCGAAGATGGCGGACCAACTCAATTTGTATTGGGGACAGGTACCGCGGACACTTTGACCGGTTCGAATATCGATGACGTGATCCGAGGCGGCGCAGGGGATGACACCATCGACATCTCAGGCGCCGGGCGGGATGTCGTTGTTTTCGAGGCCAACCCGTCGGCCAACGGCGTAGATACGATCAGTGGCTTCACGCTTGGCCCATCAGCAGATGTATCTGACGCACTGATGTTTCACGGGCTGGACGTAACGTCGCTACGCGGCGACGGGACGGGCGTAGAAAGCCTGAACGTAGGAGATACGCTTGGAACAAACACAGGTTTCGTCGGCCTGCAAACAACCCTTGCCGACCTTTCAACTGGGACAATTGCATCGGCGGTCGAAGGACTAAGCGGAGCTCAGGCCGGAGATGAGATCTATGTTCTGGCCACAGATGGAACAGACAGTGTTTTGGTCAAGGTGGACTATTCGGCACCCGACGGCGCCTCGGTGGAAACGCTCGCCCAATTTGAGGACCTGTCGGACCTGAGCAGTTTAACGGCCGACAATATCCTCCATACCGACCCGACAGGCGCGACGGCTTGATCGGGGCACAGGAATTCAGCCATGCGACGAACCGCATAGCTGGCTCAAACTCGGAGGGTTGATATGGCAGAGAACGGCCTTTTCCCGGTCAGCGTCAAACGTCACCGGGATCGCTACTGGCGCAGGTACAGATCGTACGATTTCGCGCAATACGTCAGTGAATGCGTATTGGTTGACGACGAAATTTGCCCGGCGGCAGCAGCCTTTCCAATTGTTTTTCGAAAGGACGCCAGCGGCGTTTCCCCCGTCGCCGTACTTTCAATGAACAAGGCTGCAGGGACACCGTTCGTGTCACCTGATGGCAGTTGGCTGGCGGGCTATGTCCCCTCTGCCCTTCGCTGTCATCCATTCTTGGCGGAACCTTCGTCAGAGGCATCTTTGGGCACCAATAGTCCACGCAGGCTCTTTGTGGATGAGGCGTCGGGTCTTGTGACGGATGATTCCCGGGATCAAGCCTTTTTCACCACCCACGGCACACTGACTTCAGATCTCGATAACATCCTCAAATTCTTTGAGTACCGTCAATTCGCACTGTCGCGAACACGCACGCTTTGCTCACTTTTGGAAAAGTTGGGGCTATTCAATCCACTTGAGCAGCCGACAACGGCTGCTCTGCCTGGCGGTTTGCACGAGGTCGACGTCACAAAACTGCAAAACCTACCGCGGGATCAGATCGCCGTCTTGTTCAACGGTGGTGCCCTGCAAATGGTCCAGGCCCATCAGGTTTCATTATCGCATTTCGGTTGGATGATACGTGCCCAACGACGCCATTCCGTAGCCCCCCAACGTGATGAGGCAAGTACCGGGTTAAACGGTTTCATGTCCGCTCTGGCAGCCGAAGCCGTGGTGACTCAACAAGATTGGGAGGTGCCCTGTGCGGTATAACCTCATGTTCTGCGCCATCTATTCCATTGGTTTGGCATTCGGCCTGTCTGCCTGCACTTCAGCGCCTGATCTGACAACCGTCGAAATGTCGTTTGCCAGCGAAAGCCCTGTTGCTGCCGTGGTGTCCGGATCAGTTGCAAAAAGTGCATTTGGAAAACGGGTGCGTGAGGCTGTGCAGAACAGCCCGACCTTGGCACAAAGCGATACTCGGATGGACATCGCTCGGGCTGAGAAGGACGCTGCACAAGGCGCTTTTCTTCCTCAGGTTTCGCTGGGGTTGAACGCCCGGTCAGAGCGGATCAACTCGGACATTGCCGATGTGTCTCCCTATTTGCGGGTGTCTCAACTGGTCTATGACGGGGGCGCGGCGCGCGGCGACCTGACCGCTGCGCGCGCGCGGGTATTGGAAAGTCGCGGCGACCAGATTCAAACCGCGGCCTCCACCGCCTTGGCCGCCGTTGAAACTTATGTTCTGGTTCTGAATCACCGCGATATTTTGGAAATTTCTAGCCAGAATGTCGAAGTTCACGAAGAGATTGAGGGACAGATCTCTGACCGCGTGGCCGGAGGGTTGGGATCCAACGCGGATGTGCTGACCGCACGGTCACGGAGCGCGGATGCCAGAACCAGACACGCCGACGCCAGGGCACGGTTGGACAAGGCGGAAGCGCGGTTTCGCGAGGTCTTTGGCGCGGCGCCGGGCCCGTTGCCACCCCCGATCGCCGCGCCCGAACTGACCCTCAGCAGCACACAGATTATCAAGGACAGCCCCCAGATACGCCGGGCAGATGCCAACCTGATAGCCGCCAAAGCAGAATTGGCGGCTGCGCAAGCCCGCCGTCAGCCGGATCTGCGCCTTGCGGCTTTTGCCAATCAGGACGACAGAAAGGGCGCGAATTTTGGTGTGGATTTGTCTTTCAACTACGAAATTGACAGCACCGGCCAAAGACGCGCCACCATTGCCGCGGCCGAAGCACGGGTCAGAGACTCAGAAGCAAACCGCGATGCTTTGATCCGGGAGATCGGGCGAGAGTTGGACTTCATCCGGTCCGATCAAAAAGCCGGGGCGGAACGTTTGCGCGATGCGCAGGCCGCCGTTCGCGCAAATTCTGACAGCGTCGCGGCAACACGGGCCCAGTTCACCATCGGTCGCAGAAACCTGATCGAGATCCTGGATGCACAACGAGACTATGTGAATGCGCAGGAACGCTTGATCCTGGCCGAGCAGAACTTCTTTTTGACCAATTACGCCGCCCTGAGTCTGACAGGCGACATTCTGAACCTGTTCGGCATCACCTTGACCCAATGGGATAGTCTGTAATGACAGATGCGCGGCTGACTGACCTGGAATCCTGCCTGATCCACGTGGCCAACAAACTTGAACGCCCCCTGACCGTGGCCGCCATTCAAGCGGCACAATCGGGTGGCAGCGACGGCTTGACTGTTCGCGATGCAATCACCGCGGCAAACCGGGTCGGACTTCAGGCCGGTTTTGGGGAACGCAAGCTGTCCGCTTTCGATGCCGATTTGACTCCTGCGATCCTGCTTCTGGAAGGCGATCGCACGGTCGTCTACTATGGCCGTTCGTCATCCGGCGATTTGCTGATCCACGATCCCCTCATCGATGAAGGTATCGGAGAGGTAAGCGAAAGCCAGTTGCACGATACCTATACCGGCTATGCACTGCTGTTTCGACGCGAATATCACGAGCCATCTAAGTCCGAACAGGTGAAACTGAGCAACCATTGGTTCTGGTCGGCCATTGCCGCGAACCGCTGGTCCTATACCCAGGTCGCGTTGGCGGCAGCACTGACAAATGTACTGGGGCTGTCCACCTCGGTATTCATCATGATTGTATACGATCGGGTGCTTCCGAATGAAGCAACCGAGTCCCTGATTGCCCTGACAACCGGCGTGTGTCTGGCTTTGATTTTCGACTTCATCCTCAAAATACTGCGCGCGGGTTTCATCGACCGGGCCGGACAGAAAGCGGATATGTTCATGGGGCGGCGTGTCTTTGATCAGCTGCTCGATATCCGCATGACCTCTCGCACCGGGTCGACAGGCGCCGTGGCCAGCACGGTACGTGAGTTCGAAACACTGCGCGAATTTTTTACCTCCGCCACGCTGGTCGCGGTCGTAGACCTGCCGTTTATCGGATTGTTTATCTTCACCATCTACATGGTCGGCGGCCCGCTGGCTGCGATTCCGGCACTGGCGGTTCCAATCGTTTTGATCACCGGCCTCGCAATCCAACCCCTGCTCTCCCGACTGGCCGAGGAGAGTTTCGCGGATGGTCAATCCAAACAATCCGTACTGGTCGAAGCCGTCTCGGGTCTTGAGACGGTCAAAACCACTGCCGCAAGCCAGAAAATGCGCAATCGGTGGCAAAATGCGCTCGAAAGACAGTCAAACCACGGGATACGCAGCAGGGCCATCACCCAGCTGGCGCTAAATCTCACCGGGTTTACCCAACAGGCGGCGCAGGTGCTGATTGTGTTTTATGGGGTGTTTCTGATCGCCGGCGGACAGGCGAGCATGGGGGCGTTGGTAGCGTCGGTGATGTTGACGGGTCGGGCCCTGGCACCTTTGGCCCAGCTGGCGCAAACCCTCACGCGCGTCAATCATGCACGCAGCGCCTATCGAAACCTCGACGCCTTGATGCGTGCGGACAGCGAACGCCCGGCTGGGAAGACCTGGATCAGCCGCCCCAGTTTCAACGGCAGCATCACATTCAACAATGTGTACTTTGCCTATCCCGATCAGGTCGAGGATGCCCTGAAAGGTGTGTCTTTTACCATTGCTCAGGGGGAGAAGGTGGCGATTCTGGGTCGGATCGGATCGGGTAAAAGCACGGTCGCCCGCCTGATGCTGGGCCTCTACCAGCCGCGTGTTGGATCGGTGATGATGGACGGGTTGGATATCCGGCAGATCGATCCGGGCGACCTCAGGCGCAATATCGGTTCCGTCCTGCAAGAGGTTTGGCTGTTTTCAGGAACGATACGTGACAATATCAACGCTGGCACCATTCGGCCACGCGACGACGACCTGATCCGGGCGGGTCGTATTGCCGGAGTGGAAAACTTCATCGCCCGGAACCCCTGCGGGTACGATATGCCATTGGCCGAGCGGGGCGAAGGGCTGTCGGGCGGCCAACGTCAAGCGATTACGTTGGCCCGGGCGCTGATCGGGCAGCCTCCAGTGTTGTTACTGGATGAACCCACCAGCGCGATGGACGTCAAGAATGAGGCCGAGGTTATCGCTCGTCTGAAAGAAGCAACACAAGATACCACGATGGTGATCGTGACCCATCGCACAAGCTTGTTAGAGCTGGTTGACAGGGTCATCGTCATCGAGGACGGGCAAGTTGGCGTGGACGGGCCCAAAAGCCTGTTGGCGGAACATGCAAAAAAGCCTCGGAGGCATTTGAATGTCGCGGCATCCTGATCTGGATCGACTGGCGCGTGAAATGCGCGGTCGGTCCCCTTTACGTGGATCAATTTTGTTGTTCGTCATTTTGGCATGTCTGGTGACAGCCGGAATATGGGCCTATTTGACCGAGCTGGACGATGTCGTGCGGGCCGATGGGCGCGTCGTGCCATCCGGCGACATTCAATTGATCGAAGCGACAGAGCCCGGTGTCTTGCTGGCCATTCACGTGCGCGAGGGCGAGATTGTGGATACAGGAACGCTGTTGATGGAGTTCGACGCGACACAAATCGACAGCGAGCTGAGCCGTGAACAACAGCGTGCCTTTGGGCTGATGGCGCGCACGCAAAGGCTGCAGGCCGAGATCGATGGAACGGAGTTGACGTTTGATGCCCGGCTGATCCAGGGGGCACCGGAAGTTGTCCGGTCAGAGACCGCTTTGTATCTGGGACGGCAAGCGGAATTGACGGCCGAGATCGCCATCCTGGAGCGTCAGCGCCAACAGCGCCGGCAGGAATACGAAGAAGGTCTGGTCGATCAGGTCATGGCAGATGAGACGCTTTTGGTGTTGGCGGAAGAGCGTGCGATAATGGCCCCTCTTGTCGAACAACGGATGGAACCGGCCACAACGTTGCTGGCGTTGCGGCGCAGCGAGGCAGAGTGGAAGGGCCGCAAAGTCCGGGCAGAAGCAATGATCAGCCGGCTCCGGTCCGGGTTGGACGAGGTTGACGATCGGATCAAATCAGTTCGCAGCCGATTTCGCAGTGCGGCCTTGACTGATCTGGCGTTGGCAACTGCGGAATTGGCCACCCTTCAACCTGCCCTGCCTGCCCTGCGCAATCGCGCCGATCGAGCGCAAGTTCGTACTCCGGTCCGAGGTGTCGTCAATCGGATTCACCGGTCCACCATCGGCGGGTTGGCCCGGAGCGGCGAGGAATTGATCGAAATCGTTCCACTGGATGACAGTTTGCTGGTCGAAGCCTATGTCAGGCCCGAGGATATCGGGTTTTTGTACGCAGGGCAGCGCGTCAAAGTCAAAATTACGGCCTACGATTTTGCCAGGTATGGTGGCCTGCAAGGCGAAATCGTCCGGATCGGCGCCAATACAATAACGCGGTCCGAACGTAATGACGAAGAAGTCTTCGTCGTTGAAATCCGAACCGAGAACACGATGCTGGACGCCGGCGGCGTTGCCGTTGAAATTATCCCCGGCATGGTTGCCGAGGTGGATGTTCTGGCGGGTCGCAAGACGGTTTTGGAGTACTTGATTCAGCCGGTGCTCAAGATCAAGAATCAGGCGTTGCGTGAATGAATCGATTGGAGTTTGATCAAGCTGTGCATCTGCCATCTCTGAGCAACAGCCCGAAACGCGAGTATCAGGCCTTCAACGCCATTTGACATCTCCGAGAAAGATATAGCCCGCACCGTAGATCGTCTTGATCAGCCTTGGGTTTTTGGGGTCCTCACCAAGCTTTGTGCGCAACCTGGAAATTCGCACATCCATAGCGCGGTCGAAACTGTCGCCAGCCCCGCTGCCCAGCATTTCCTGCATCCGGCTGCGGCTGATCAATCGTTTCGGGCTTTCCAGGAACAGGCGCAAAACCTCACCTTCGGCATGGCTGAACGGCGTTTCAGCACCCTCGGCATCGATCAGCACATACCGGTCAAACTGCGCCGTCCAACCGTTGAATTCGGCAACTTCTGACGTTTGTACACCGGTCCGTGGCCCACGCAGACGCGCGCGTATGCGGGCCACAACTTCGGCCGGATCAAACGGTTTGGTGATGTAATCATCGGCCCCTAGTTCAAGCCCGGTCACGCGATCCTGCACCTGCGCGCGGCCCGAGATGATAATCACCGCCGCCCCTTGCTCCAACGCCAGCCGATGGACCAAGGCAAGACCATCTGTATCGGGCAAAGACAGGTCGACAAGGCAGACATCGGGCGTAACGCGCTTCAGTGACGCCTCGAATTCGCGCGCGCGGGAAAAGCTCTGCGTTCGAAACCCAGCTTCTTCCAGTGAATCGGTCAGGATGCGCCGGATTTCCGGTTCATCGTCCAGAATGGTCACCAACGGTTGTGACATCAGGCGGCCTCGGTTCTGATCAGCGCAGATAGTTGCGCCTGGGTAAAGGGTTTGTGCAGCACCGGCGCCAAGGTCAGAGCCTGACGGTGCAACGGATCGGAATAGGGCAGTGACGTCATCAAAATGCAAGGGATTGCGTTCTGGAGGCGGTGGATTAGGTCAAGCCCAGTCTCGTCCCCCTGTAGGCGGATATCCGACAGCACCATGCTGATATCTCCGATATCGCCCGTCAAGGTCATGGCCTCTTCGACCGAGGTCGCCTCAATAACCGCGCATCCCAGGTCGACCAGCATGTCGCGGAACTGACTGCGCAACTCGTCCTGATCCTCGACCAGAAGTACCAGACCGGATTGCGCAGGCGGCGCCGGACGATACGGCAGGCGCAGAATGACCGACGCGCCGGACGGCGTGTTTCGCAGCTGCAAGTCCCCCCCAGCCAATTTGACGGTGTCATAGACCATCGGCAAACCCAAACCGGACCCATCGCTGCCCTTTGTTGTGAAGAACGGATTCAGCGCGTTCTGCAAGGCCTCGGCCGAGAACCCCGGACCAGTGTCCGAGACGGTGATCTCTGCCCAGATTCTACCGATAGCATGGGCACTGATGGTGATTTGCCCGGATGTGCCACAGGCGTCCCGCGCATTCAGGACAAGGTTCAACAGCGCATCTTGAACCATGCCAGGATCCAACATCAACGGCTTGTCCGGCAAGGTATTGACTACCGAGAACCCCATGCCCCGAGGCAAGGATGGCGAGGCCAGAATACGCAGATCCTCTAACAACGCCCGTATATCGGTTGCCTGCGGCTGCGGTGTCCTGTTCCCGGTCATGTCGGCGATGCGATTCAGCAACTGCCCGCCGCGCCGCGCGGTCTGCTGGGTGGCGACGACCAACTCGGCCGCTTCATCCGAGAGGTTCATTTTGGCCAGCTTTGCCTGCATCCCCAGAATGATGGTCAGCAAGTTCGAGAAATCATGTGCCAGCCCGCTGGTCATCTGCGCCGCCATTTCCCGGCGGCGGGTTTGCTGCAAAGCGACACGCGCCTGCGTTTCTTCGGTGATATCAACCGACATGACATAAACGCCGCCAGTGCCGTCCGGCGTAAAGGATACTCGAATCCGGCGCTGGTCCTGGTCTTCGGTAAACTCAAATACGGACACCTGACCACCATAGGCCTTTTCGAGATGAGGTTTGACCCGTTCGTAAGCCGCCGCCCCCAGCGCCTGTGAAATATGAAGCCCCAGAATTTCAGAGGGCCGCCCCGGCATCACAGCACTGAGGCGTCGGTTGGAATAATCATACCGCGCGTCACCATCCAGATGCGCGATATGGGCCGGCATCATCTCGGTCGTCATACGCGTGCGCGCTTCGATCTCGGTGAGTTGCCGCTTGGCCTCCTCCAACGCGGTGATCGTAGCGGCCAGTTTCCGGTTCGAGGCCGAAAGTTCTTCGGCCCGGTTCAACAACTGTTCGGACAACTCCTCGGATCTTGCCCTCAGCATGTCCTCGGCCTGTTTCGTGCGGGTGATATCCGTATAAACCGTCACCCAGCCGCCGGTGGGCAAAGGTGCGCCTTCGACGGAAATCACCTGCCCGTTCGGGCGGGTGCGTTCCATATAGTGGGGCTCAAACGCCAGGGCCTGCTCGACCCGTTGGGAAACCATTTCCTCCACATCCGAAGCGTTGCCGTATTCGCCCCTGCTTGCCAAAAAGTGGATCGTGTCGCGGAACAGGGCACCGGGTTGAACCAGTTCGTCCGGCAGGTCGAACATTTCCTGAAATCGCAGGTTGCACAAAACCAGCCGCAACTGACTGTCATAGATCGACAAGGCCTGACCGATCAGGTTCAGGCCCGTGGTCATCGCTTTGATGCGCTGTTTGTTGACGTCCAAAACCATCCTCCCCTGCGCCTATGGGTAGCACCAGTTCAGGCGCAGGTGTAGGGGACAGGTCTATCCATGCAGTGGCAAGTTGTTCGCCGCGCGGTAGGCCTGCACGTAACCTCGGGCAACCGAGCGCACCGCCGTACCGATTTGCGAATAGGCCTCATCCGGAAGATTTGCAAAAGAGACGCGCGCAGACCAGCCCGGAGCGTCGAAGCCACTGCCGTTCAAAAGAACGATCCCGTAGTCCTCGGCCAGTTTGAACGCGATATCCAACGGGTGCACATTTTGCTTAATCCACGCCACAACGTCTTCACCCACATATTTCCGTAACCAGAATTCAAAGTCGATGATGCCGTAGTATGCGTCGTAATGTTCGCCGGCTTTGACTTCGACGCCCATCGCATCCGTCAACAGTTTGAAGCGTCGGTGTACAAGCTCCATACAGGCTTTTTGATAGGCTTTCTTGGTATCCACCAACTCACACAGAGAAAACAGCGTCATCATCACCTGCTGTGGCAATGAAAGACCTGCAGTGTGATTGAGGGCGACGTCGCGACTATCGGCCACCAGCCGATCGATGAACCGAATGTCGCGCGGCGTCAGGCTGAGCGTTCCATAGCGCTTGTCGAGCACCTCTTTGATCTCATCAGGATGGCCCGCCAGTTTGAGGTCAAATATATTGTCTTGCGCCACCGCAATGACACCCAGCCGCCAACCGGTACAGCCGAAATACTTCGAATAGGAATAAACCCCGATAGTATTGCGCGGCAGATGCCCCATGACTGAAGTAAAGTCATGCACAAACGTGCCATATACATCGTCGGTCAGAACGATCAGATCGGGCCTGTGGTTTTCCACCAGATCAGCCAGTTTCCGCAATGACCCAGTGCTGAGCGCGACCGAAGACGGGTTGCCGGGATTCACCAGAAAGAACGCTTTGACCTTCGGATCCTTCAGCTTTTCAACCGCTGCATCGGTCAGCTGAAACCCATCCTCTTCATCCGTATCTACATGGACCGACTCAAGGCTGTAGTCTTCAAGTTCCGGCATTTCGAGATAGGGCGTGAAAATCGGGGTGCACAGGGCAATTGTGTCACCCGGATTCAGCAGCCGGTTCGCCTTGAGCGTTTTGAAGATATAGCACATCGCCGCCGTGCCGCCTTCAACGGCAAACAGGTCAAATTGTGCATCCGGGCGATGCCCGGAACACATCGCCCACATCAGATATTCATGTGCAATGGCGGCGTTGTGCTTCAGGATGCGGTCAGGCACCGGGTAATTGTCGCCTATGATGGAATCCGTCAGCTCGTGCACAAAGGCGTCCGCGTCAAAGTCAAAGGCCGCGATGGCGTGCCCAACGACATCGACCAAGGTATCGACGCCCGGCGTATTGGCGTTTTCGGCCGCCCAATCCTGCAATCGGGCATGGCAGCCTTGCAAAGCGGGCATTCCACCCAGACCGGCAGGATGGTTCATAACCCGCTTGGACTCGGTAATTGCGAACTGGCCAAGGGCAAAAAACGCCTCGCGCGGGCTGGTGGCGACCCAGTTGGGGTTGCCACGTCCGGCATTCAGAAAGGCGCTGTTGGCCTTGCGCGCCTCGGCCGAGGCCAGCTGGATCAGTTCATCCTTGATTTGAAACGGGCTGAGCGCTTCGTAATCGTGCAGCTTCACTCTATCCATCGATCAAACCTTTCCAAAATCAACTGAGGATCAAAACCACGACCATTCCGAAAATGGTCAGTAACGTATTGCCGATGGCATAGGGCATACCGTAGCCAAGGGCAGGAATACGGCTTTGTGCGGCTTCTTGAATCATCCCAAGTGCGGCAGTTGTGGTCCGCGCGCCTGCACAGGCTCCGAACAAGATGGCCGGGTGAAACTTGAAGACGTAGTGGCCAACATAGACCGAGAAAATCATTGGCAATGATGTCGCGACAATGCCCCATAGCAGCAACGCCACCCCGGCCTGCTGCAGCCCGGCAACAAATCCCGGACCTGCGGTAATGCCGATCACCGCGATGAACACGTTCAGACCCAGGGTGTTCATCAGCCACAAGGCGGGGCCGGGAATGCGCCCAAAGGTCGGGTGAACCGTGCGCAGCCAACCCAGCACCAACCCCGCCAACAATGCGCCGCCGGTCGTGGACAGGCTGATCGGAAACCCACCGATCATGATGGCCAGCGTACCGATTATGCCACCGACAAAAATGCCCCAACCCACAAAGGCAAGGTCGGTTGTGTCCACGGGGCGGTCCGCATAACCGATCTCGGCGATTGCAGCCTCAACATGCCGTTTGCTGCCTTGCAGGGTCATGATATCCCCTCGGTGCACCACGGTACCAGGCAACATAGGCAGGTCGAGCATGTTGCGCATCAGCTTCGACAGGTATACGCCCCGGGCAATTGACATTTTGCTTAGTTCTTCCAACGTCTTGCCGTGCACCTCTTTACTGGTGATCAGAACATCCAGTTTTTCGGATGGGATACTCAGCAGGTCCGGTGCGTCGGCCTCCTTCAGGCTGGTTTCGAGCAACCCTACCAGATCGGCGCGACGTCCCGAGAACATGACAACGTCACCGGGCTGCAGGATTGTATCATCATTCACTTCGATTATCTGGCCTGCGCGACGCAGCCGCTCGGCATAGATGCGCACACCGGGCAGCAGATCCTTGACCGGCTTGCCCAGCAAATCGCTGCCATCGGGGATCTCAAAAGCACGCGCCTCGATTGCGCGGTAACCGGAAACGATTCCTTCGCCGGTTTCGATGTTCGTACTACCGCCCAGTTTGGCCTCGTATTCCTTGCAGGCCGCCACCAGATCGACCCCAATCAGGCGGGGCCCGATTTTGGCCAGAATGATGGCCGAGCCAATGGTGCCGTAGATATAGGTCACTGCATACGCGACCGGAATCTGGTTGGCATAGGTCTTGGCCTGATCCGCCGACAATCCCAGTTGGCCAATCTGATCCGTCGCAACGCCAATGGCCGCCGAGATCGTTTGCGACCCGGCATAAAGACCGGCGGCATACCCAAGTTCAAGCCCTGCCACTTTGGCAGCCACAAGCGGCACAATCAGACACAGGGCCAGCACACTCAGTGCAAAAAAGACTTCTCGCGCGCCATCTACCTTCAGACCGCGCATGAACTGTGGGCCAACCCCATACCCAACCGCAAAAATGAAAAGGATGAAAAAGGTCGATTTGACAGCAGAATCGATCTCGATATGCGCCTGCCCGATCACCACCGCCGCCAGCAGGGTGGCCGTGACTGTTCCCAGGCTAAACCCCATCAGCTTCCATGGGCCAATCAGAAATCCGATGCCAATGGACAGAAAAACCGCCAGTTCCGGATAGGTTTGCAAAATATTCACGAACCAGTCGATCATGGATGCCCCCAATACAAGCCGGTGCCAAAACCGTACGAAGCGCAGACAGACCCATTGGTGGGATTACGTGGGTCTAATGCCACTCAATCAAAACTAGAAATTTGAATGCAACGATACCGTTAGCAACTCGTTTGTCTAGATTTTTTGAGTCGCGTGGCAAAGCACTTAGACCGAGCCAACTGTCACAACTGCGCATCCTGCGACCAAAATATCTTTGTGACCGGAACAAACCCGTTGCAGCTCTGGGACGTTTCACATCACATATGCGCATGACGCAACCGGCAATAAACCTGGACAACAATGCAACCGGTGTTTGCATAAGACTCTCTGGCGATTTGCTGACGCAATCGCTTGAAACTGTCGAAGCCGGGTTCAGGGCTGTCAAACCCATCAGCGGAGACGTGGTGGTTGACCTGTCACAGATTCAGGCGCTGGACACGGGCGGGGCCTGGCTGATTGCGGATTTGGAACGTCGTTTGACCTCGAACGGGGCGCACGTTCAGATTCAGGGCGCGCAACCTGCGCATGCCACCCTGATTGAAACGGTTTCGCGTAACATCCCGAAAGAGGTCGGTGAACAAGAACCGCCGGGCGGGTTCGTCAATTGGGTCGCCCGGCTTGGTCATCGAACAACCTCGGGCTGGGAAGATACCCTTTCGATTCTGGCATTTCTGGGCCTGACGCTGCACCGCCTTGCACGCACAATTGTCATGCCGTGGCGCCTGCGCCGCGCGGCGTTGGTATCCCAGATGGAGCAGGCCGGGTTCAAAGCATTGCCCATTGTATCCCTGATGGGGTTTCTGATCGGCGTCGTGCTGGCCTTTCAGGGCGCGACCCAGCTGAAACAGTTCGGAGCCGAGATTTTTGTGGTCGAGCTGATCTCGATCTCGATCCTGCGGGAACTGGGCGTGTTGCTGACTGCGATTATCGTTGCAGGCCGGTCCGGTTCAGCCTTCACCGCGTCCATCGGGTCAATGAAAGTGCAGGAAGAAATCGACGCCATGCGCACGCTGGGTCTGGACCCGATCGAAGTGCTTGTCGTGCCGCGCGTGCTGGCCCTGCTGATCATGCTGCCCATTCTTGGATTTGTCGCAGATATCGCTGGTCTGATCGGCGGCGCGTTGATGAGCTGGATCGATCTGGGCGTCAGCCCGGGCATGTTTCTGACACGCCTGAAAGAAAATACAGATGTCTGGCAACTTGCGGTTGGTCTGATCAAAGCGCCATTCTTTGCGCTGGTGATTGGCGTGATCGCCTGCTGGCAGGCCATGCAGGTTCGTGGCTCTTCGGAAAGTGTTGGTCAACGGACTACGGCTTCGGTCGTGCAATCCATCTTTATGGTCATCGCCATCGACGCCCTGTTTTCGATCTTCTTCTCGGAACTGGGGGTCTGACATGGACGGCACCGCCCTTCAGGACGGCACCCAGACTGAAGCCCAGCGCGAGGCGGTGATCCGCGTGCGCAACCTGACCAACCGCTTTGGCGAACAGGTGGTGCATGACAATCTGAATCTGGATGTCTGGCGGGGTGAGGTGCTGGGCGTCGTCGGCGGGTCAGGTACCGGTAAGTCTGTGTTGTTGCGCACGATAGTCGGCCTCAACAGGCCGGCTGCAGGCAGTATCGAAGTGCTGGGTGTCGATGTTCTGAACGGCCCTGAAGAAGATCGCCAGCGTATCGAAAAAAGCTGGGGCGTGGCGTTTCAGGACGGCGCCCTGTTTTCATCGCTGACCGTTTTGCAGAACGTGATGGCACCGCTGCGTGAACACACCGGGATCAGCGAAAGCCTGATGGAGGCGCTTGGCGGGCTCAAGATCAGCCTTGTTGGCCTGCCGCAGCTGAGTTGCAGCAAATTTCCCTCGGAACTGTCGGGCGGGATGCGCAAAAGGGCGGCGCTGGCACGGGCTTTGTCGCTGGACCCCGAGATCGTTTTTCTGGACGAACCCACCGCCGGATTGGACCCCATCGGGGCCGCCGCCTATGATGACCTGATCGGAGAGCTGCAACAGGCGCTGGGTCTGACCGTGTTCATGGTAACCCACGACCTGGACAGTCTTTATGCAATTTGCGACCGCATCGCGGTGCTTGCGGAAAAACGCGTGCTGGTTGAAGGTCCGATTGAAGAGATGACCAAGGTCGACCACCCTTGGGTACAGGAATATTTCACAGGCCCCCGCGCCCGCGCGGCGCAGCAGAAGGGGCAAGACAGGTAGAGGCGATGGAAACCCGAGCGAACTATATCCTGATCGGTGCGTTTACCCTGGCTGGTATCCTGGGGGTCTTTGGCTTTTTCCTTTGGCTGGCAAAGTTCGAAGTCACCCGGCAATACGCCTATTACGAGGTGCTGTTTGACAATGTCTCGGGCCTGTCGGCTGCGGGGGGTGTGAACTACAACGGTCTGCCGGTCGGCCAGGTCATTTCCCTGGATCTGGACGATGATGACCCGTCAAAGGTGCGGGTCCGGCTGGAAGTGGATGCTGATATCCCGGTCACCAAAGACACAATCGCACAGCTTCAGTCCTTGGGCGTGACTGGTGTTGCCTATGTGGAACTGTCCGGCGGATCGCCCAGCGCGGAACGTCTGCCGCAGAACAGCGTTATTCCAAGCAAGCGCAGTTCAATCCAATCCCTTCTTGAGGGCGCGCCTGAGGTGCTGGAAAAAGCCGTCACCCTCTTGGAAAACCTGAATTCGGTTGTAGATGAGAAGAACCGCAAATCTGTGTCGGATATACTAACCAAACTGGCGGACGCTTCCGGCAAGCTGGACAAGACTCTGACAGATTTTCAATCCTTATCTAGCGATCTGGGCACTGCGGCTAAGGAAATTGGGGCGTTTACCAAACGTCTGGATACATTGGCCAACACAGCCGAGACAACACTGACCACCGGAACCGACACACTGAAAAGCGTTAAGGAGGCATCGGATTCCGCCAAGACAGCGTTGGATACGGCAAATACCACCTTGCAAGCGGCGGATCAGGTGATTGCGCAAGATATCCGGCCGTTTATCGAGCGCGCATCTTCATTGGCCGAGCGGCTGACTCGCCTCTCGGATGAAGGCAGTGTCACGCTTGGTGTCATCAGCGAGACAGTATTGAATGCCAACACCACTCTGGGTTCGATCACCGCCGCGATGGACAAAGCTCAAGGGACTCTCTCTTCCGCCGAGCGGGCCTTTGATTCAGCCAATCGTGTGATGGATGAGGATATCGCCCCGGTCGCGGCGGAAGTCAGCAAAGCAGCCAACCAGGTGGCTGAGACCGTTTCCAACATAACTGGCAAGGTTGACAAAATCTCTGACGATATCCTTAGCGCGTCCAAATCCGCGTCCGAGCTGTTGGGTACAATTGATAGCATTGTTCAGGATAACAGCCGTCAGGTCTCGGATTTCCTGCGTGTTGGTCTGGGGCAGTTCGTCCGCTTTATTGAAGAATCCCAACGACTGGTTATCAGTCTGGACCGGTTGGTCGACAAGGTTGAACGCGACCCGGCGCGCTTTTTGTTGGGCACCCAAGCATCGGAGTTTCGCCAATGATCCGCCCCCTTATCCTGACCCTGGCTCTGGTCGCGCTCAGCGGATGCACCGGTTTGGGGACATTGCGACAGGCATCCAAGCCGAACGATCTGTATCTGCTGACACCCAAAAGCACGTTCTCATCATCTCTGCCGCGGGTGCAGAAACAAATCGTGGTTGAAGAACCCACCGCAACCGCGGCCGTCAACACCGATCAGATCGCCGTTCAGCCGACCGCGTTGCAGGTGCAATATCTGCCCCGCGCCCGCTGGGTGGATCGCGCGCCTTTGATCGTTCAGGCGCTGATGGTGGAAAGCTATGAGAACTCGGGCAAGGTGGCGGCGGTGGGCCGCTCGACCGTCGGGCTGCGGGCTGACTACGTCATTGCCCCTGACTTGCGAGAGTTTCAAGGCGTCGTCGTCAGCGAGACCGAGAACACCAAAACCGTACGCGTGGAAGTGCGGATCAACATCAAGATCATTGACGAATACGAAGACAAGATCATCGCCTCCAGCTCATTTCAGGAGAACGTGGTGGCCACCAGCGATCAGACGTCCGATCTGGTTGAGGCATTCGACGTCGCACTGGGTCGGACCATGCGGGATGCAGTCGAGTGGAGCGTGCGCAGAATTCACTCTCACGCAGCCAACAATCCACGAAACACGCGCTTCTGATCGCCTCTTGGGCAACTGTGATCAGAAATGAGCTGAGGAGGCACGTTTCCAATCCTCTGCATAGGCTTGCGGAAGGTTATCCGCAAGCAAGGCACCGTCCTCGATAAACTCATACAGCTCGGCGTAAGAGCGTTCGCGTTCATCAGCCGTGCGACGCCGGATGTCCGACGGGCGCAGCTCCGCAACCGTTGCCTTGCCCATTGCGCCCAGAAGTTCCCGGAAACTTTCTATCGTGCTGTCGTGAAAGCGATGCACCCGTTTCCGTTTCTCGGGAACCTTGATCGCATTACCCCGGACCGGGTCCTGCGTTGCCACACCCGACGGGCATCGGTTCGTATTGCAGTGCAGCGCCTGAATACACCCAACGGCAAACATCATCGCCCGCGCGGCGTTACACATATCCGCGCCAAGTGCGAATTTTTCGACCATATCGAAGCCGGTTGCCACTTTGCCTGAACAAATGACCCGGATCTTGTCGCGCACGCCAATACCGCGCAGGCAGTTGTTCACAAAGATCAGCGCCTCGTTCAAAGGCATACCCAGCCGGTTGGTGAATTCGACCGGGGCCGCCCCGGTGCCGCCTTCGGCCCCGTCCACTGTAATGAAATCGGGCAGGATGCCTGTCTCAAGCATTGCTTTGCATATCGCCATGAACTCGGACGGGTCGCCAATGCACAGTTTGAACCCGATGGGTTTACCCCCGGACATTTCACGCAGATGCTGCACGAACTCCATCAACCCGGTCGGGCCGTCAAAGGCGGAATGGATCGGCGGAGAGATCACATCCTGATGTTCCGGCACACCCCGGATTTCCGCAATCTCGGCATCCACCTTGGCCGCAGGCAAAACCCCGCCATGCGAGGGTTTGGCGCCCTGAGACAGCTTGATCTCAATCGCCTTGACCACGTCTTTGTGCGCCTTTTTCGCGAACTCGTCCTTGTCGAACCCGCCCTCAGACGTGCGGCACCCGAAATAGCCGGTGCCGATCTGCCAGATGATGTCCCCGCCCTCGGCCAGATGGTGCGGCGACAAACCGCCCTCACCGGTGTTGTGGGCAAAGCCGCCATCCTTGGCGCCACCATTTAGAGATCGGATCGCATTGGCGCTAAGCGCACCAAAGCTCATGGCCGACACGTTCAGCCGGGATGCGTTATAGGGTTTTTCACATTGCGGCCCACCCAGCATTACGCGCTCTTCACTGACGTCCACATCCTTGGGGGCCAGCGAGTGATTGGCGCGATGATAGCCAACGGTCAAAATATCGTACTGTGTTCCAAAAGCCTGAGTGTCGACCTGCCCCTTGGCACGCGCATAGACCAAACCGCGGATGATCCGGTTAAAGGGCCGCCCGCTTTCATTTGTCTCCACGAAATACTGACGGATTTCCGGGCTGACGAATTCCAGCATGTAGCGGAAGTGACCCAGAACCGGATAGTTGTTCAGCACGTTATGCTTGGTTGTCTTGATGTCGTAGTAGCCGATCAGAACATAGGGAATGACCAGTACCAGCAGCCAGAAGGCAGGGGCCCACAGCAGGCCAAGCAGAATAGTCAGGGGCAGGCCCAGAAACGCGACCGCGAAATATATCCTGCGAACAATCATTCCTGCTCTCCTTCGGCTGAGCCATACCCATTTGCTTATACGATGGTGGAATAGATTGGTCTTCGATTGCAAGGGCTTGAAACTTTGCCCTGCCCGCTCTGCCGTTGATCCACACCCCCGCAAACGGTATGCCGAGGGCGAATGCGGGCCAAAGCAGGATCAATCGCGTGGCAAAACCAAAGCCCCAGACCAAAGACCAAGCCCTGATGTATGCGGCCGTCTTCGTGGGCGGCGCGGCAGGGTCACTGCTGCGCGAAGCCTTTGCGCTTGAGATCCCGGGCGCACCGTTGCTGACTGCGACATTCGGCATCAACATCGCAGCTTGTTTCATTCTGGGTTGGCTTTATGCCGTCCGGCATCGGGTGCACGCGCATGTCCTGCATCTGGGCGCCGTCGGCTTTTGCGGCGGGCTATCGACCTTCTCGTCGTTCGTGGCCGAATTGGAACGCATCGCCCTGACCAGTGGTTGGTTCGTAAGCATCCCCATCCTGGCTGAAATCATCTGTGGTCTCGGCGCGGCCATTCTGGGCGAAGCGGTTGGGCGCAGGAGGGTACGGGAATGACCGACCTCTATCTGCATGCGATGTTCGGTCTGGGCGGAGGTCTGGGGGCCGTTGCACGTCATTGGCTGTCGCTGCGGGTTACGCATGACCTGCCCGTTTCGACGCTGATCGTGAATGTCGCGGGTAGCCTGCTGCTGGGCCTTTGGATCGGATATCTGGGCGGCCCAGTTGAGATGGGCGAGCAAGAAAAGCGGCTGGTCTTCGGCTTCTGCGGCGGCTTCACCACCTTTTCCAGCTTCGCCTACCAGTCACTTGATCTGCACCGAAACCGCACCGTTGTTTTTGCTGCCGGGAACATCCTGTTCAGCGTCGCGCTCTGCTGGATGGCCTTGTGGCTGGGGTTGGTTCTAACGGGCGGTCTTACATAGGGTGCATATGCATGCGAACGGCCAGATTCCCCAGAATCCACACCGTGCCGCCGATGATAATTAGCAAGACGAGTGTCGAAAACAGGATCAGGTCCAGATCTTCACGGCTGCTGCGACGCCGGTCGATATGCAGGAAATAGACCAGTTGCACGACCAGTTGCGCCAGTCCCAGCAGGCCAATGGACAGATAGACGCCCTTGGTTTCAATCCCGTATCGGTGAGCGATAAAAAACACGGTCAGCGTCAGCAACAGCGACCCGCCATAGCCGATCACATAACGACGGCGTTCGCGCCGGTGCATCTCGGTGCGTCTATCCATAGGTCAGCCCTCCGAAATATACGATGGTGATGATGCCGATCCAGATCAGGTCGAGGAAGTGCCAGAACAGGGCCAGCCGCACCATGCGTGACATCAACAGGTCAGTCAGCCCCATCATGCGCAGTTGAATGCCCAGCACAACCAGCCAAAGGCACCCCGCCGCCACATGCAACCCGTGCAGCGGGACCAACCCATAAAACGCAGACAGGAACCCGCTGCGCTGGGGAACGCCGCCTTGTGCGGCCATGTTCATGAAGTCCCGGATTTCCAGCACCAAAAAGCTGATCCCAAGAACCAAGGTAACCCCGAACCACAGCACGATCCGGGGACGTGGTAAATTGTATTTCAAGGCCAGCATGGCCAGCCCGACTGTCAGACTGCTGGTCAGCAGGATCAGGGTTTGCGCGAAGATACTATACAGGTCAAACAGCTCGTGCGGACCGGGGCCGCCGGCCTGCGCATCGATCATGGTGATATAGATGCCAAACATCAGGCCGAAATAGACCAGATCGCTCATCAGAAAGACCCAGAATCCAAAGGTGACAACCTCGGCCGCCTTGTCGGCGCTGGCGTGGTCCTCACCCAGGTTGATGCCGGGATAGCTGTGGGACGGCGCGCGCCTCATGTCACGGCCTCCATATCAGGGCGGGCCAGGCCGCGGTTTTCGGGGGCTGCCTCATGATCGCGGTCCACGGCTGTTGCGCTGTGAACAAGATCCAGCCATGCCTCGTGATCTTTGCGGACCTCTTCGGCAGGGATGACGAACTCGGTGCTGGTGTCAAAACTCCAGACAATGATCGACAGGATGATCAGAACGGTCATCAGCGCGGCGAGCCACCAGATCCACCAGACCAGAGCAAACATCCAAATGCCGCTGAGTACACACAGAATGAATCCGATCCCGGTGTTGCGGGGCATTTCGATATCCTCATAGGCGTCCGGCGTCGGATAGGCCACGCCCCTCTCCTTGGCTGCTGCAAAGTCGTCCCGGTCGGTGACCTGAGGGATGATCGCGAAGTTATAGGGTGGCGGCGGTGATGGGATCGACCATTCCAGAGTGCGCCCGTCCCATGGGTCACCCACCGGCACGGCGTTCTTCTCTCGGTCGCGGATGCTGACCCATAGCTGGATCAGAACCGAGAACAACGCAGCCGTGATAACCAATGCGCCTATTACGGCCACAATCATATAGGGATGGAAGTTGGGATCCTCCCAGCTGAACGAACGGCGCGGCATGCCCATCAGGCCGACGAAATAGAGCGGCAGAAAGGTCAGCATGAACCCAAAGGTCCACAGGGCCACCGTCACGCGGCCCCAGAACTCGTTCAGGCGAAAACCAAAAGCCTTTGGGAACCAATAGTTGTACGCGGCCAGCAGACCAAACAGCACACCGGGCAGCAGCACGTTGTGGAAATGGGCCACCAGGAACAGCGTGTTATGGACCTGATAGTCCACGGTCGGGTTGGCCAGAACAACACCGCTAAGACCGCCGATCACGAACAGCATCAGGAACGACAGACCATAAAGCATCGGCACTGAAAACCGGATACGCCCCCGCCACAACGTCGCCATCCAGTCATAGACTTTAACCCCCGTCGGGACGGCGATCAGCATGGTTGCGATTCCGAACACCGCATTGATCAGCGCGCTTTGACCCATAGTGAAGAAATGATGCAGCCAGACGGTAAAGGACAGCACTGCGATCGACATGGTGGCGATGACCAGCGAGTGATACCCATAAAGCCGTTTGGCCGAGAATGTCGCAAATACCTCGGAATAGATACCATAGGCGGGCAGGACCAGCAGGTAGACCTCGGGATGGCCAAACAGCCAGAACAGGTTGGCATAGTTCATCATGTTACCGCCGAGGTCGTTGGTGAAGAAATGGAAATCCAGATAGCGGTCGGCGGCCAGCAGCAGCGCCGCAACCCCCAGCGGCGGCATTGCGAATACAATCAAGATCGAGCTGCAAATGATCGTCCAGCAATACATCGGCAACCGCATGAACTTCATTCCAGGCGCCCGCATCTTGTAGATGGTGACCGCGAAATTGATACCGGTCAGAGATGTGCCAACACCGGACACGACGATGGCCCAGATCCAGTAGTCCGGCCCCACGCCGGGGTTGAAGGCTGCTCCGGTATAAGGCGGGTAGGCCGTCCACCCCCCGGTCGAGAACTTACCGACCACCAGAGACACCATCAGCATCATACCAGCCGAGACCGTCAGGCCGAGGCTGATCTGGTTCAGCCGCGGAAAGGCCACATCCCGCGCGCCGATCATCAGCGGCACCACATAGTTGGCAATGCCAAAGACAAATGGCACGGCCACAAAGAAGATCATGATCGTGCCATGAGTACTGAAGAGTTCGGCAAAATGTTCAGCTTCCAGAAAACCATCGCCGGGCCCGGCGGCCTGTTGCGCGCGCATGACCACGCCCTCAAGCACCCCACGCGCCAGCATGACGATGGCAAAGACAATATACATAATGCCGATCTTCTTGTGGTCGGCACTGGTCAGCCAGTCTCGCCACAGCGACCTCCAGAGGCGGAAATAACTCAGCAGGCCAACCACGGCGACCACACCGACAATCACAACCGCCGCAGCCACGTTGGCAATAATTTCATTGACGCTGGGGTTTTGGATCAGCCCTGCAATGGGAAACGCATCCCAGGTCAGGCGGCCAAAGAAACCGGTGTCAGGGGATGTCATTGGCCTGCCTCCTGCCCGAAAACGGCGGTACCGGGCTGCTGATCCAGCGGTAATGGCTTGCCGCTGTGATACCGGTGCAAGATGGTGCGAAACAGGTCGTTTTCCTCCAACGTGAAATACAGTGCATTTGCGGGCATCTTGTCTGTTCCCAAAGCGGCCTGAACTTCATCCCGATCCGTGCGCATAGCAAGCGTTTGATATGTCGACGCATCCAGTGGAATGCCGTTCGCGCGCACACGTTCAACCCATGTACTGAAATCCTGCGTTGTCATCGCCCGCGTTTCGAACTTCTGTTTGGTAAAGCCCCGACCGTTATATTGCGTATTCTCACCCTGCATCGTTTCGGGCGTATCGGCCACCAAATGCAACTGCGTTGTCATCCCCGGCATCGCATAGATCTGACCCGCCAGCGCCGGTATCATGAAGGATTGCATGACCGTATCGGTCGTCAGAGTCATGGCAATCTGCTGTTTGACAGGGATGCCCAGCTCTCCGACGCTGGCGATACCCAGGTCGGGATAGATAAACAGCCATTTCCAATCCAACCCGACAACCTGCACCCGAACCACCGGTTCTTCGCCAAAATTGGCGGCATACGGGTCTAGACGATGAGTATGTTGCCAAAGAAAAAGGGAAAGGATCGCCACGATCACGACGGGCACGCCCCACATCACGAATTCCAGACCGGCCGAAAAGTCCCACGCGGGCCGATATGCGGCGGCGCTACCCTTGCGGCGGCGATATCGCAGCGCAATCAGAGGAACCAGAACCAAAACCGGGATGACCGCGACCAGGATCAACGCTGTTGCGCGTAACAAATGAGTTTTCTGAATGGCCGCAATCGGGCCTTGCGGATCCATGAAACTGTCGCTGGCCAATGCAAATTGCGGAAAGGCAAACGCGCACACCACACCCGCAAGTGCCAGCCCGACAAAACGATGCATCCTGAAAATGGTCACGCCCAGCTCGTCCTCAAAATATCAGCTCAATATGCCCAACTATCGGCAGAGTCACACAATTTCTCAAGGTATTTTCCTGAACACCCCATGGGACCGGCAAGTGATTGACATGTATCGGCTCAGGGGCCAGACCTGTGGGTGATGCTCCGATATGCCATTGCCCTGCTATTGTGCCTGTTTGCGCCGGTTGCCCTGGCGCAGAACCGCACTGCGGTCGAGCGGCAGTTTCAGGACTGGATCTGGCAAACCATCTGGCCTCAGGCAAAGGCTAAAGGCGTGTCCCGCCGCACGATGGAGCAAGCCTTTGTCGGGGTAACCCTGAACTGGGACCTCCCGGATTTGGTTCCACCCGGTCAAAGCCCAAAGAAGCAGAAAAAACAGCGGCAGGCCGAATTCGGATCACCGGGGCGGTATTTCAACGCCAACTCGGTACAGGGTGCCACATCTGTCGGGCGCAAAATGGCGCAGCGGCACGCGGATACGCTGGCGCGGATCGAGGCAGAAACCGGCGTACCGGGCCGCGTCCTTCTGGCCATCTGGGGGCGCGAAAGCGGCTATGGCCAAGTGCCGATCCGACATGATGCCTTTCAGGTTCTTGGCACCAAAGGGTTCATGAGCACGCGCGCCGCATATTTCACCGATGAGCTTATCGCGGCCCTGCAAATCGCCGAGGCCGGTCATGTCCCGGCGCGGGGAATGAAAAGCAGCTGGGCCGGGGCTTTGGGTCAGCCGCAGTTTATGCCCTCCAGTTTCCTGAACTATGCGACGGATGGTAACCGGGACGGGCGCGCGGACATCTGGGGGTCACCAGCGGACACGCTGGCATCGATTGCGCATTATCTGGATCAGCACGGTTGGATCAAAGGTCGCGATTGGGGGTTCGAGGTGACGGTGCCGAACACCGTCTCCTGTGCGCTGGAAGGCCCGGACCAGGGCCGATCCATCAGGGATTGGGCGGCGATGGGCATTTCCCGCGTCTCGGGACGGCCCTTTCCGGCGCATGAGATTCCGGCCGAAGGGTACCTGATGATGCCCGCCGGGCGCCATGGCCCAGCCTTCATCGTCACACCAAACTTCTATGTCCTGAAAGATTACAACACCAGCGACCTCTATGCCCTGTTCGTCGGGCATGTCGGCGACCGGATTCAATATGGCGTCGGCAATTTTCAGGGCCAATGGGGCAAGGTCGGTGGGCTGTACCGGTCGGACATTGCCCAAATGCAGGCAGCGCTGGAACAACAGGGGCACGATGTCGGCGGCGTCGACGGATTGCCCGGATACAAAACCCGCCGATCCATCGGACGCTGGCAAGAAGCCACCGGACGCTCACCTACCTGCTTTCCCAAAGCGGGGATGAAGGCTCATCTGACACCCTGATTCTCTGGGTGATTCGCCCGCTCATACGCATTTCTGACCACTCCATTGCATACAGCGAGTAATGGACCTTCGCGAAAATGTCATGCGCGCGACACGTTTCAGAATAAAGTTTCCAAAGCCAGCCTTGTTACGTTTCGTTTCGGCTTTTGCTCGCTCATTTGACTAAAAAAGGTTTTACCCGATCCAAAAAACTGCCACGTTTCGCCGCAGCGAAAGGCAGCTTTCGCAAACGGACGTCCGACAATTGAACGGGTTCAGCAGGAAGAATGAATGTACCCAATCACAATCTGGATCATCGGAGAGACCCAGCGGATGCCGGAAACACACGGACCCGGGCCACATTGCGGACATATGCACACGCCCGGTGACAAAAAATGGGAGTAACACTTATGAACAGAATTATCCGAACATCACTGGCAGGGCTATTGTGCTCAACCATGATCACCGGTGCCGCCTTTGCGGCCGGAACCCATCCCGAAACCGGCGAAGCGCTGGCGGATGACCAGACTTTTGTTTACCGTATTCTGGACGAACACAGCTCAGTTGACCCGCAGGTCGTGGAAGACGTGTCCGGGGCCGAGATCGTACGCGATCTGTTTGAAGGCCTGATGAACCAGGACGAAGACGGCAACCTGGTCCCCGGCGTTGCAACGGGCTTTGAAGTCAACGACACCAAAGACGTCTACACGTTCACCCTGCGCGACAACGCGAAGTGGTCGAATGGTGACCCGGTCACCGCAGGTGATTTCGTTTATGCTTGGAAACGCGCCGTCGATCCCGAACTGTCTTCGCCCTACGCTTGGTTCATGGAACTGATGGCAATCGAAAACGCTTCGGCCATTATTGCGGGCGAAAAGCCGGTTGATGATCTGGGCGTCAAGGCCATCGACGATCATACGCTTGAGGTAAAGCTTAGCTCCGCTCTGCCGTATTTCCCGCAAATGACAACGCATTCGACGACGTTCCCGGCACCGCAAAAGGTGATCGCAGAGTTCGGCGACGCCTGGACCAAACCGGAAAACATCGTATCCAACGGCGCTTATGTCCTGACCGAGCACCTGCCGCAAGAACGTTCGGTGCGCGAACGCAACGAGATGTATTGGGATAACAACAACACCATCATCGACAAAGTTGTAGCGCTTGTGATCAACGACGAGAACGTTGCGCTGACCCGCTATCTTGCTGGTGAACTGGACCGCACTGAAATTCCTGCCGGCCAATACCCACGCCTGAAGGTCGAGCATCCGGAAGAAGCCATCAGCTTCCCGCGTCTGTGCAACTACTATTACACCTTCAATCTGTCCGACGGCGGACCCGAGGCCTTCAAGGACCCCAACGTCCGCCAGGCCCTTTCGCTGGCAGTGGATCGTGGGATCATCACTGAAAAAGTTATGGCCGGTGGTCAGCCCGAAGCCTACACTTTTGCCCCCGAAGCCACAGCAGGCTTTACTGTTCCGGCTGTCGAAATGGCGTCCATGACCCAGTCCGAGCGCGATCAGCTCGCCAAGGAACTGCTGGCCGAGGCCGGTTATGGCCCCGATAATCCGTTGAGCTTCGAAATGGTCTACAACACTTCGGAAGGCCACAAGAAGGTCGCCGTGGCGCTAAGCCAGATGTGGAAACAGAAGCTGGGCGTGAATGTTGAGCTGGCCAACATGGAATGGAAGGTCTTCCTAGAAGAGCGCGGCAATCAGAACTTCGAACTGGCGCGCGGCGCATGGTGCGGCGACTATAACGAAGCGTCCACCTTCCTTGACCTGCTTCAGTCCGACTCGGGCTATAACGACGGCAAATTCAACAACGCCCGCGTTGACGAATTGCTGGCCGAAGCCAAAACCTCGGACGATCCGGCACCTCTGTACACCGAGGTCGAGCGTATCATCGCTCAGGAAACACCTGTGATCCCGATCTACCACTACGCCGGTGTCTATATGATGGACAGCGACGTTGGGAACTGGCCGGTGAACAATGTCGAGCAGAACTGGTACTCGAAAAACCTCTATAAAATCGCCGAGTAATCGTCTTTGAACCGCGCCCTGCCCCGGAAACCTCCGGGGCAGGGCCAATAAACATGGGGGCATGGAATGCTTGCCTATAGTGTAAGGCGACTGCTGGTCGCCATTCCGACGATCCTGTTGCTGATCGTCGCGTGTTTTTTCCTGATGCACTTCGCGCCCGGTGGGCCCTTCACCTCGGAACGGCCGTTGCCGCCTGCGGTTCTGGCCAATATCGAGGCCCGCTATGGTTTGGACCAGCCGCTTTGGAAGCAGCTTTGGGACTATCTATATAACATCGTCGTGCATTTCGATTTCGGCCCGTCCTTCAAGTTCAAGGACCGCGACGTAAACGACATCATCGCGCAGGGTTTCCCGATCTCGCTGACCTACGGGTCGCTGTCGTTCCTTTTCGCAACCGCCGTGGGTGTCAGCCTGGGCATCGCGGCTGCGATCAAGCACAACAGCTGGATCGACTATTTCGCGGTTGGTCTGGGCATCGCCGCACAAGCGCTGCCGAACTTCATCATGGGCCCGATCCTGATTCTGACCTTCACCCTGTGGCTGGGATGGCTGCCGGGCGGTGGCTGGAACGGCGGTCAGTGGCAATATCTGATCATGCCGGTCATCGCACTGGCGACATCCTATATGGGGTCGATCGCGCGGATCACCCGGTCGTCGATGCTTGAGGTTCTGAACTCGAACTTCATCCGCACCGCGCGCGCCAAGGGCTTGCCGACCAGAACTGTGATCTGGCGCCATGCGCTAAAACCCACGCTGCTGCCAGTGGTCTCTTATCTGGGGCCGGTCTTTGTCTACGTTCTGACAGGTTCGGTCTTTGTTGACATCTACTTTTCGACCGGTGGTCTGGGTCAGGCCTATGTCGGCTCGGCCCTGTCGCGCGATTATGCCGTGCTGCTGGGGGTCACGATCCTGTATGGCGCACTCACCGTCATCGTAAACCTGCTGACCGACCTGGCTTATGCCTGGTTCGATCCGAAAATCCGTTACTGAGGGGCTGGCAATGCTTGGAAAATCACAAAAAGCCGCCCATCTGGCCGAGGAAATCACCGATTACACGGTCATTCAGGGGCGTTCTCTGTGGCAGGACGCGCGGATGCGTTTTGTCCGCAACAAGGCCGCGATGGCTAGCGTCTTCATTCTGGGGCTTATCGTCCTGTTTACGATCATCGGCCCATACTTTGCCGTCTGGACCAACGAAGAAATCGACTGGAACGTCATGGGTGACGTGCGCGGTATGGGAATGCCATCCGTCGAGACTGGCCATTACTTCGGCGTCGATGATCTGGGGCGTGACCTTTACAGCCGCGTCATTCAGGCCACGACCACGTCTTTGCTGGTCGGTCTGATCGGGGCCGCAACCGCGCTGATCGTCGGGACCTGCTATGGTATCGCGGCGGGCTATATCGGCGGCCGGACCGACAGCGTTATGATGCGCTTTGTCGACATCCTGCTGGCGATCCCGGCCACGCTGGTCATCATCCTTCTGCTGGTCGTGGCGGGGCGATCCTTCTTCATGCTGTTCATCGCGCTTGGTGCGGTTGGCTGGCTGACCATGGCGCGGATCGTACGAGGTCAGACCCTGACGCTGAAGAACCGTGAATTCATCGAAGCTGCCCGCGCAGCAGGCGTCAGCGAATTCACCATCATGTACCGGCACATCCTGCCGAACCTTCTGGGTGTGGTGATCGTCTATGCCTCGCTTCTGGTGCCCGAGATGATCCTGACTGAAAGCTTTATCTCGTTCCTTGGGCTGGGGATTTCGGAACCCTACACCTCGCTGGGGCGTCTGATCGCCGAAGGGGCCGGAACAATGGCTTACGGAACCCTGTGGCAACTGGTGTACCCTCTGACATTCTACGTCGCCATCATCATCACCATGTTCTTTATCGGTGATGGTCTGCGTGACGCTCTGGACCCAAAGGATCGCTGATATGAGTCTGTTTTCCGTAAAGGACCTGAGTGTCCAGTTCGACACCCCGGATGGCGTGGTCGAGGCCGTCAAAGGCATCAGCTTTGACATCAATCCCGGCGAATGCCTTGGTATCGTCGGCGAAAGTGGGTCAGGCAAAAGCCAGACCTTCATGGCCGCAATGGGCTTGCTGCCCCCTGCCGGGCATGCCAGCGGGTCAGCCATGTTAAACGGCGAGGAAATCCTGAACCTGCCGGTGAACAAGCTGAACCAGATCCGTGGCGACGATGTCGGCATGATCTTTCAGGACCCGCTGACCGCCCTGACCCCGCACCTGCGGATCGGGCAGCAAATGCGCGAAGTGTTGCAGGTGCACGAGGGCCTGCAAGGCTCGGCGGCCCGTGCGCGCTGTCTGGAATGGCTGGATCGTGTTCGCATCCCCGAGGCCAGACGCCGTCTGGATCAGTACCCACATGAACTGTCCGGCGGTATGCGACAGCGGGTCATGATCGCGATGTCGATGCTGTGTAACCCCAAGCTGCTGATCGCGGATGAACCGACCACCGCACTAGACGTCACCGTTCAGGCGGACATTCTGGATTTGATGGTGAACCTGCAAAAAGACGAAGGCACTGCCATCGCCCTGATCACGCATGACATGGGCGTTGTTGCCCGCATGTGCGACCGCATTCAGGTGATGCGCATGGGCGAATTTGTCGAGGCTGGGGACACAACCGAGATTTTCCGGACCCCCAAACATGAATACACCCGCACCCTGCTGGAGGCGATGCCCCGCATCGATGCTGGCGACGCGCCAAAGGCGTTGAAGCAGGTAGAAGACCCGTTGCTCAAAGTGGATGACGTAAAAGTGCATTTCCCGATCCACGTTTCCGGTGGGCTATTCGGGCGCAAGGTGCCGCTGAAAGCAGTCGATGGCGTCAGCTTTGACATCCGCAAGGGCGAAACGCTGGGCGTGGTTGGCGAATCCGGCTGCGGCAAATCCACTTTGGCCCGGGCTGTGCTGCAACTGATTGAACCCAGTGCGGGCAATGTCAGTTGGTTGGGGCACCCGATTGTCGGGCTGAAAAGGTCTGAACTGAACAAGTACCGCAAAGACCTGCAGATCGTGTTCCAGGATCCGCTGGCCAGCCTTGATCCTCGGATGACGATCTCGGCTTCGATCGCCGAGCCGCTGAAAACCTATCGCCCTGACCTGACCGAGCGGGAACGCAAGGACATGGTTGCCGAGATGATGGAGCGCGTGGGCCTCAAGGCCAACATGATCAACCGGTATCCGCATGAACTGTCGGGCGGGCAAAACCAGCGCGTCGGAATCGCCCGCGCGATGATCAACAAGCCAAAGCTGATCATTTGTGACGAAGCCGTCTCTGCCCTGGATGTGTCCATTCAGGCTCAGATCGTCGAATTGTTGCGTGAATTGCAACAGGAGTTCGGCCTTTCGATGATCTTCATCAGCCACGATCTGTCGGTTGTTCGGGCGGTCTCGAACCGCATCATGGTTTTGTATCTGGGGCGCATCGTTGAACTGGGTGACGGAGAAGTGATCTGTTCCGATCCGATCCACCCGTACACCAAATCTTTGATCTCTGCCGTACCCATTCCGGACCCCGAGGTCGAGCGCAGCAGGAAGCGCCTGAAACTGCCGGGTGAACTGCCATCGCCCATGGATCCTAAGGCTGCACTTCGCTTTCTGCCCAGTCGCTTAGCGGCTGGCGAGACAAGCTATGTCCCGCAATTGAGCGAAGTCTCCCCGGACCATTTCGTGGCAGAACATGATCCGTTGGAGTCGATCATGGGCGCGGCCTAAACTATCTCCCCAAGGCCAATAAACCGGCCTTGGGGAACCGTTCAAACCTTGATACAATCCCAGTTGTAACATCCCTGATCGTGCGGGAACGGTTCGCAATTGGCCGCTGTATTGAAGACCAAACCGGCAAATTCCCGCGCTAACAGTTTTGACTCTGCCTCTGATTAAATGGCAGATTCCAAGTGTTGCAGGTTTGCGGTACTGCGTGACATTGAATGTCGCGCTCAGGAAGCCTAAGAGCGGGCGGGACAGCGCTTCGGATTGTAGAGAGTTGATTCAATTTAGAGAGGTCACATGACACGCAAGGTTACCAAAGCAATTTTCCCCGTTGCTGGGCTGGGTACCCGCTTCTTGCCAGCGACCAAGTCCGTTCCCAAAGAAATCATGACATTGGTCGATCGCCCCCTGGTTCAATATGCCATTGACGAGGCCCGGGCGGCCGGCATCAAAGAATTCATCTTTGTCACATCGCGCGGCAAGTCGGCGCTGGAAGATTATTTCGACCACAATCTGGTTCTAGAGCAGGAACTGAAAGCCAAAGGCAAGGACGACCTGCTTGAAACTCTAAGCGCAACCAACATGGAAAGCGGTGCCATCGCTTACATCCGGCAGCACAAGGCTTTGGGTCTGGGTCATGCGGTATGGTGCGCACGCAGGCTGATCGGTGACGAGCCGTTTGCGGTTATGTTGCCGGACGACGTGATCGCCGCAGACAAGCCCTGCCTGCAACAGATGATCGAAGCCTACGAGGAAACCGGCGGCAATATGGTTGCCGCAATGGAGGTTCCGAACGAACGCACAAGCTCGTACGGTATTCTGGACGTGAATGGCAGCGTCGGCACCGTGACCCGCGCCAAAGGCATGGTGGAAAAGCCGAAACCGGAAGAGGCCCCGTCAAATCTGGCCGTGATCGGCCGCTACATTCTGGGCCCGTCGGTTCTGTATAACCTGAACCAGAAAAAGAAAGGCAGCGGCGGAGAGATCCAGCTGACCGATGCCATCGCAGAAGATATCGGAAACGGTGTGCCTGTCTTTGGCTACAAGTTTGAAGGGCAAAGGTTCGACTGCGGATCGAAATCGGGTTTCCTTCAGGCAACCGTTGCGTTTGCGCTGGCTCGGGACGATTTGCGTGATGACCTGAATCACTACTTGCATGATCTCGTGATTTCGAGCCGGGCCGCGCAGTAACAGCATGTCCTGCGCGGAACGGTTCAGTTTCCAGAGCCTCAGGTGTCAATGCGATCAGTTGGTTGGACAGCCATGACGAATATTTTTCCTGTCATCCTTTGTGGCGGTTCCGGCACGCGGCTTTGGCCGCTGTCGCGTAAAAGCTACCCCAAGCAGTTCGTGCCCCTGATCGGCGAGACCAGTCTGTTGCAGGACTGCGCCGAACGGCTGCGGGGGCCAGCGGATGCTCCATATGCCAAACCCTTGGTTCTGACGAACGAGGCATTTCGTTTTGTGGTGCCCGAGCAATTGGCGGGTATTGGCATTGACCCCGGCCCGGTCCTGATCGAACCCGAAGGACGCAACACTGCGCCGGCCGTTCTGGCTGCAGCGCTTTATCTGGCGAAAACCGATCCTAACGCGGTGATGCTGGTTGCCCCGTCCGATCACGTTGTACCCGACAAACCGGCGTTCCATCAGGCGGTTGCGCAGGGGGTTCAGGCGATTGAAAGTCGCGGCGATCTGGTGACTTTCGGCATCACGCCGGATCGACCGGAAACGGGCTATGGCTACCTCAAACTGCGCCATGCACCGGACGCGACGGGTACCCCGGTGCCTTTGGACCGTTTCGTGGAAAAACCGGACCTGGACAGCGCCCGGGCCATGGTGGACGAAGGCACATATCTGTGGAACTCCGGCATCTTTCTGTTCGCTGTGAAGGACATTATCGCAGCGTTTCAGCAGCACGCCCCGGATTTGATTGCCCCGGTCACTGCAGCCGTTGATGCAGCTAAGACCGATCTTGGGTTTATCCGATTGGACGCCGAATCCTGGTCGGCGGTCGAGGATATCTCGATCGATTATGCGGTCATGGAAAAGGCCCGCAATCTCAGCGTGGTCCCCTACGCAGCCGGATGGTCCGACGTCGGCAGCTGGTCAGCAGTACAAGAGCTCAGCAACCCCGACTCCAATGGTGTGGCCACAACGGGCGAGGTCACGGCCATTGATTGCAACAACGTACTGATCCGATCAGAATCGTCCGCACAGGAAGTTGTGGCCATGGGGGTCGAGAACGTGATCGCCGTCGCCATGCCCGACGCTGTTCTGGTCGCTAGCATGGACAAAGCGCAAGACGTCAAACAAGCCGTTGCAGCTCTGAAAGCCAAGGGTGCAAAACAGGCAGAGGAATTGCCTGTCGATCACCGCCCCTGGGGTTGGTTCGAAAGCCTTGTTGTCGGGGATCGATTTCAGGTCAAACGTATCCATGTCCATCCGGGCGCGGCGCTTAGCCTGCAATCCCATCACCATCGGTCCGAGCACTGGATCGTCGTCGAAGGCACCGCAAAGGTCACGATCGGCGAGAAGGAAAGCCTGGTTTCCGAAAACGAGTCCGTCTACATCCCGCTGGGTGAAGTTCATCGCATGGAAAACCCCGGCAAAGTTCCAATGGTTCTCATCGAAGTTCAGACCGGAACTTATCTGGGCGAGGATGACATCGTCCGATACGAGGATATCTACGCCCGCAACTAGGGTTCCGATTGGCTGCCGGTAGAATCCGTGGCCCCTCCCGACCGACATCAACCTGAACAATGCTGCAGTTTATAGCGGCATTGTTTCCAAATCATGGTTAATCACTTAACAAACCCTTAGCCGAGGGCTCGCTCTGGTGAGACGGGCTTCATCTCTCCGACGGCAATTTGGCGCGCATTCATTTTCGGACCGATGGTCTCAGGAGGACGCCCATGTCGCAAAACTCACCCCGATTGAACCTGCCCTATCTGCAACCCGCGCAGGCACAGAAACACGTCACCCATAATGAGGCGTTACGCCAACTTGATCTGGTGGTGCAACTGACCGTTGCCACGTTGAATGCAACAACCCCGCCAGCCGTTCCAAACCAGGGTGACATTCACGCATTGGGGGCAAACCCTGTAAATGAATGGAACGGACAGGCCGGTAAGCTTGCCGCATGGCTCGACAATGCATGGCATTTCATCACTCCTGACATCGGTTGGCGGGCGTGGGATCAGGCCAGCGCGCAGTTGAAAATCTGGGATGGGACAGACTGGATCGATCCGCCGATCGCGACTCAGAACCTGAACGGGGTCGGAATTGCCACCGGATATGACAGCACCAACCGCCTGTCCGTGCGATCTCCTGCTACTCTGCTCAGCCATGACGGAGCGGGGCACCAGCTAAAGATCAACAAGGCAGCGGCGGGCGATACGGCCTCGCTGCTGTTTCAGTCGAACTGGACCGGACATGCGGAAATGGGGCTGGCGGGTGACACCGGGTTCTCGATCAAGGTGTCGGCTGACGGCAGCACATGGGCCAACGCGCTGAGTTTTGATCCGGCCACCGGCCTCGCCAGCGGCGCGGCAGTTCAAAGCTCGGCAGATGACACCAGCGCTGGTCGCCTGATGCGCGCAGATTATGGCTATGGGCCCGGCAATGTGTTGGGCGCCGTCTCGGAAAGCAGTGGCGCACCAACCGGAGCGGTGATCGAACGTGGCAGCAACGGCAACGGTGATTATGTTCGGTTCGCGGATGGCACCCAGATTTGCTCGGCCACGCTGAGTGCGGTGGATTGTACGACAGCAGAGGGGGCTTTGTTCGCAAGCGGGTCCGGTGACTGGGCGTTCCCAGCCAGCTTTGCCTCAGGCAGCACGCCAGGCCTGAGTGGCAGCGCAGGTAAAATCGCGCGCTTTCTGTGCTTTGACACGCCAACCGATACAGATGTGACCTGGCAAGCTCTGTCCGCGACCTTGGACATGTCGACCGCCGCCCCGACTGTTGTCGCAATCGGTCGCTGGTTCTGAATTCTCGCCGCCCGGACCCGGGCGGCTATTTGCTGCGCAGGTCGATTTCGGCCTGCGACAGAAACCACGCATAGGTTTCGCGGATACCGTCATCCAGTTGGATACGCGCCTGCCAACCCAAGCCCCCCAGCCGTGATACATCCATCAGCTTGCGCATCACCCCATCCGGTTTACTGGTGTCCTGTGTGATCTTCCCTTTGAACCCCGTCACCTCGGCCACCAAAGCAGCCAGGTCTGCAATCGAGATATCCTCGCCGCTTCCGATATTGATATGGCTTAGCATCGGTTGCGTGTTGGCCGCGTAGACCTCATGCGGTAGGTCCAGGACGAACAGCGCCGCGTCTGCCATGTCATCCACATGCAGGAATTCGCGCCGGGGTTCTCCGCTGCCCCAGATCACAACTTCGTCTAATCCGTCCCGCTGCGCCTCGTGAAATCGCCGGATCAACGCGGGCAGAACGTGGCTGTTTTCAGGATGGAAATTGTCACTGGGGCCATACAGGTTGGTCGGCATCACCGAGCGATAGTCGACCCCATGCTGCCGATTGTAACTCTCACACAGCTTGATCCCGGCGATCTTGGCCACGGCATAGGGTTCATTTGTTGGCTCTAGAACTCCGGTCAGCAAGGCATCCTCTCGCATGGGCTGCGCGACGTCGCGCGGATAGATGCACGAGCTTCCCAACTGCAGCAGCGACCGGACGCCGGCTGCAAACGCCTGATGGATCACGTTGCATTCGATCATCAGGTTTTCGTAAATGAAATCCGCCGGATAGGTGTTGTTGGCGTGAATGCCCCCGACTTTGGCGGCAGCCAGAATGACAACGTCCGGTCGTTCTGCCTGCATGAAATCGCGCACGGCCGCCTGATCCGTCAGATCCAGTTCAGCGCTTGATCGGGTGAGCAGTTCCAACGCCTCGCCCGCAGCCTTACGCCGCTCAAACCGACGCAGGATCGCGCGGCCCACCATACCGCGATGCCCGGCGATATAGACCTTGCGCATCACGCCACCTTATCCGTTCTCCAAAGTGACCGGCAGTTCCAGCCCGTGCTGTTTCAGCAAGGCGTGGCGTTTGGCGGTGATCAGGTCTTCGGCCACCATTTCAGCGCACATGTCCTGCACAGAACAGTCAGGCTCCCACCCCAGTTTCTGCTTTGCCTTCGAGGCATCGCCCAGCAGGCTGTCCACCTCGGCCGGGCGGAAATACTGCGGATCAATGCGCATGATCACATCGCCCGGTTTGAGCGCGGGTGCGTTGTCACCTTCGATGGCTGTGACAGTCGCAATCTCATCCACGCCTTCGCCGGAAAACTCCAGCACAATACCCAGCTCGGCTGCGGACCATTCGATAAACTGCCGTACGGAATACTGCTTGCCAGTGGCAATTACGAAGTCTTCCGGTGTTTCTTGTTGCAGCATCAGCCACTGCATCTGCACATAGTCCCGCGCGTGCCCCCAATCGCGCTGGCTGTCGATATTGCCCATGTACAAACAATCTTCGAGCCCCTGCGCGATATTGGCCAGCCCGCGCGTGATCTTACGGGTCACAAAGGTCTCGCCGCGGCGCGGGCTTTCGTGATTGAACAGAATGCCGTTGCAGGCATACATCCCGTAGGCCTCACGATAGTTCACCGTGATCCAATAGGAATACAGCTTGGCCACCGCATACGGGGATCGCGGATGAAACGGCGTCGTCTCGCGTTGTGGCCGCTCTTGCACCAGACCGTACAGCTCGGATGTCGAGGCCTGATAGAAACGCGTCTTCCGTTCCAGCCCCAGAAACCGGATCGCCTCGAGCAAACGCAACGTTCCCAGAGCATCCACATCCGCCGTGTATTCCGGCGCCTCAAAGCTGACCGCCACATGGGACTGCGCCCCGAGGTTATATACCTCGTCCGGCTGCACCTGCTGAATGATGCGGGTCAGGTTCGATGTATCGCTCAGATCGCCGTAGTGCAGTCGCAGTTTCGGGTCGGGCTCATGCGGGTCCTGATAGATATGGTCGATCCGTTGCGTGTTGAACGATGACGCGCGCCGCTTGATCCCGTGAACCTCATATCCCTTCTCCAGCAACAATTCCGCCAGATAAGACCCATCCTGCCCTGTTATGCCTGTAATCAACGCAGTCTTGGCCATGAATATGCCCCGCCCTGTTCCAAAACCCTTTTCTTCTGTTCCAAAGACAGTAAGAAGCCCGGGAAAGCAACCCATGGGGCGATCAGGGATTGAATCCACTCGCGGATTGCAGGACTGTGCAGCCTTTAGGCTGGAACGACGAAAAAAGGAATTTGAACGATGCGCATTGCGATGATTGGCACCGGGTATGTGGGGCTTGTGTCCGGTGTGTGTTTCTCGGATTTTGGCCATGATGTCGTCTGCGTCGACAAGGCGGAAAAGAAGATTGACATGCTTCAGTCCGGCGAGGTTCCGATTTACGAACCTGGCCTCGACGTGCTGATGGCCAAGAACGTCGCCGCGGGCCGTCTGAGTTTCACCACCGATCTGGCCGCCGCCGTGGATGGTGCGGATGCCGTATTCATTGCAGTTGGCACCCCGACCCGCCGAGGGGACGGACACGCGGACCTGACCTATGTCACCGCCGCCGCGAAAGAGATCGCACAAGCGGTGACCGGATATACCGTGATCGTGACCAAATCGACCGTGCCTGTCGGAACCAACCGGATGGTTCACAATGTGGTTTCGGAAACCAACCCGGACGCGGATTTCGATGTCGCCTCAAACCCTGAATTCCTGCGCGAAGGTGCGGCGATTGACGACTTCATGCGCCCCGACCGTGTTGTTGTTGGTGTTGAAAGCGACCGCGCCGCCGAAGTGATGGCCGAAATCTATCGCCCCCTTTACCTGCGCGACTTCCCGATCCTGACCACTGATCTGGAAAGTGCCGAGATGATCAAATACGCCGCCAACGCATTTCTGGCGACCAAGATCACCTTCATCAACGAAATCGCGGGCCTGTGCGAACGGGTCGGCGCGGATGTCAAAGAGGTGTCGCGCGGGATCGGTCTGGATGGCCGGATCGGCAACAAGTTCCTGCATGCAGGCCCTGGCTATGGCGGTTCGTGCTTTCCCAAGGATACGGCCGCGCTTGCGCGGATCGGGCAGGATCATGCCTTCCCGATGCAAATCACCGAAACTGTCATGCGGGTGAACGACGAAGTTAAAAAGCGAATGATCGAAAAGATCCGCGAAGCCTGTAACGACAGCTTCAACGGCAAGACCATTGCGGTTCTGGGGGTGACCTTCAAACCCAATACCGACGACATGCGGGATGCACCTTCACTGTCCATTGTGCCCGCCCTGATCGGTGGCGGCGCGAAAGTTCGCGTTGTCGATCCGCAGGGCCGCGCAGAGGGCGAGGAATTGCTGCCCGGTGTCGAATGGTCCGACGACCCTTATGCCGCCGCGCAGGATGCCGATGCGGTTGTGCTGCTGACCGAATGGAACGAGTTCCGCGCCCTGAACCTGACCGAACTTGCCGAGGCCATGAACACGCCGCGCATGATCGATCTGCGCAACGTCTATTCGGACACGCTGGTGCTGAATTCCGGTTTCGAATCCTATGTCGGTGTCGGGCGCTAAGCGCGTTAGCCACTCATCCAGATTTTGCGGCGACGCTCTTTTACCAAGTCATTCCCCTCATCGGTCCCATCGTGGAAGGTGTTGAACCATTCATCCCAAGGCGTTTCCCACGTGCCGTAGTTGCAGTCGAAGAACTTGTGGTGAAGTTGGTGAAAGAAATCCCCGACCAGGAATTTGCCCTTGTTCCCAAATTTCACATGCTCGAATCCCGCATGAGAGGTTGGTGCGCCGATCCCATGGTGGAACAGCAGGAAGATGGCGTGAACCGGGTGCGAGGGAAGCAGAAAAAAGATCATCGTATCGAACATCAGAAAGAAGCTTTCGACCGGATGCATCGCCAGCCCTGACCATGGGCCGGTATTGATGTTGCGATGATGCCAGGCGTGGACCCTGGTATATAGGACACCCACATGCAGCAGCCGGTGCAGCCAGTAGAAATGGAACCCCGCCCAGATCGGGATGAACACCACCATGGCAACAAACCAGAGCGGATTGCCGTCGAATGTGATCATGGTGATCCAGCCTTTGGCATAGGCGTGCAGAATGAAGCACTCCCAGACGGTCCAGAAAGTCAGCGCCGGACCAAGGGTCCAGAACATGTTGTCCCAGACCTGGTTTTTGAAGGTGAACACTTTGGCCCCCTTCATCATCGGTCGCATGTCATACCGATATTCATCCTGCTGCGTACGGAACTTCCACAGGGCCAGATGCAGGCCGCCTGCAACCACGATCAGAATACAGAAATTGCGGAACCAGATTTCGGCCACCCAATCCCAGCTGAGCGTTTCGATCCGCGCCAATGAAGGTGTCAGATAGTTCCAGGTGATGATGGCAAACACCAACAAAAGCGCGCGCAGCGCCAGCGGGTTCCAGCTTTGCAGCAGGTATTTCAGCGCCGCCAGCGGCTTCATCGGCCAATCCCAATACGGAGAGGTCTGGATAGGCAGCTGCGGCGTATAGTTCCAAATCTTGCGTTTGGGGCGCGGCGGCAAAACTGGTTCTGACATGGTGTGACTCTTCTGGTCTGTTTACTGACAGAAACTGTACCGACCTTCGCATGCAGCCCAGAACGCTATGTCTTGCAGGTCAGGCCAAGTTTTGCTTAGCCTGACTGAATGTCGACCCGGATCCCTTCTCTCAACTGGTTGCGCGTGTTCGAAGCAGCCGCCCGCACCGAAAGCTTTGCGCGCGCCGCTGTCCAACTGAACATGTCCGCCGCAGCCGTCAGCCAGCAGGTCAAAGCGCTGGAAACCCGCTTGGGCACGCCGCTGTTCCACCGTCACGCGCATGCGGTGACCCTGACCGAGGCCGGGCGCGCCTATCTGCCGTCGGTCCAGCAATCGCTGTTAATGCTGGAAACGGCCACCACCGGGCTGTTTGGTGAGACGCGGGAACAAAGGCTTTATGTCCAATCCGTACTTCTGTTTGCCCATGGTGTTCTTGCATCAGGATTGCCCGGGTTTCAGGCGGCGCACCCTCAGATCAACCTGTCTTTGTCCACCGGCAATGTGATCTCGGACTTCGCCAACCGATTTACCGATCTGCAGATCGTCTTTGGCAATCCCGCCCTGTTCAACACCGAAAGCGATGAGCTGTTGCGCGAACATCTCTATCCTGTGGCGCTACCCGAGATTGCGGAGCAAATCGCCAAACCGCAGGATCTGTTGAAGTTCACCTTGATTGAGGTTTCAACGCACCGCGCCAGCTGGCCCCGCCTGTTTGAACACCTGCGCCTTCCGGCAGGGCAGGCGCGGTATTTCTTTGCTGACAATTCCCTTATGGCCGCCGAACTGGCCGCCCATGGCAGCGGCGTCGCACTGGCTCGTGCCCCGGCTTCGGACCGGATCATCAGCTTGTCCGGGCTTGTGCCCTGCCTTCCCGACATCGCCTGCCCAGGACAGGAGGCCTATCATCTGGTCTATCCGTCCAGAACCTCGATGCGCCCCGCCGCGCGCGTATTTCGGGATTGGCTGATGGATTACAGCGCCGCGGTCCAAACGCGATAGCGGCCTTGCCCTGTCACCTCACGGATCAATCCCCGCCGCATAAACAAATCCAGATTGCGCTGCGCCGCCGCGCGCGAGGCCTGCGTCAGCTCTTCCGCCAAGGGGGCCGAGACCATGGGCCAGGCCGTCAGAACATCGATCAGGACCGGGGGAGTGCGCCCGCTCAGATCTGATATGGCTTCTTTCGCGCGTTGTTCCCACGCATTGATTCGGTCAAGATGCAGCAGCGCCGCCAACGTCGCCTGTCCAGCGCCGCGCAGCCAGGCGGACAGTTTTTCCGCCGGGTCCCCGACTCCGCGTAGTGCCCCGGGACCAGACAGGGCCAGTGGCATGAACAGCGCCCCACCCCGCCCCATCGCAGCCGCATGACGCGCGGCGATGATGGCAGCCTCGGTATCCTGCCCCATGCGCTGCGACAGCGCGCGCCAGGCATGAAATGCAATGGCAGCCTGAGTGACCGGGTGCAGCCCCGCAGCATTTTCCATCACTTCACCCAAATCGGCGACGGTTTCGGGCACGTCTTCGATACCCTGCGCCATACGATCCAGAAAACCCGCAAGGCCGGTATCCCAGCCGTCCTGGGATGGTGTTGCCCCCGAGGTCAGCCGCCGCACCGCCCATCCGGCCCGAAATAACGCCTGGACATCATCACTCGTCGCGCCGATCCGCAGCCCGATCCATAAAGCCAGCCGATCAACGCTGATGCGATCGCCGGTCCACCAGCCTAGGTCGGACACTTCCATCAGCGCAAGGCGATGACCCCAGCCGGTTGGGCCCGCCCGCAAGCGTTCGTCCAAAGCTCCGAAAGTCGCGGCAAGGTCGGCCAATTCAAAGGACAGCTCATCCTGCGCCGCGCGCCAGTCCCGGGGATCGAACAGCAAGCGCTGGTCCGGACGAGGTCCGGGGGTCAGAAAATCGACCTCGCCCTCTTCGTCCGGCGGGGGCATGAACCACAGGTCTTCCTCGTCGGTCGGTTCGGCATCGTAGATACTCGCCGGGCCGATATCGGCCTCATCCGGGTCAGGAAGGGTGTGTTTGGGTTTCATGCCCGGTATTCTTCGAGCATTTCGCGCGGTTCACAAGCGGTTTTCCAGCACCATTCCGGCTCAGCCCGAAAAGCTGGATGTCAGAATATCCAACTGACCGGACAGATCAGTCTGCGCATCATGGCCCAGCACCATGTAACCATAGCCATCCTGCGCCCATGTCGCTGTGGCCAGCCCGCTCAGCACGGCCTGTTTGACCGGCTTGTCTTCGGCTGCCGCACCCTGACGAATGACACAAAAGGCAAAAGGCTGCCCCTGTGCGTCGGCATAGACCATCTGAACCAGAGGTTTGCCCTTGAAGGACAAAACCTGCGCCCGTTTCAGGTTCAGGTCGGGCAGGTTCTCCAACACCTCTCGGTTCAAAGACCGGCCCAACTGCGCTTCGGCCTGCGCGAATTGCGCATCAAGCGCTGCTGGCGAATTGTCCAATCCGGAAATTGTGTCCGGCGCGTAAAGGGACTGGTAAATTGCCGCCTGGGCAGCCCAGCCCAGCTCGGCCGGGCGCGTAGCCCAGAACGTCGCCGAAACAGCAATCACCGCCACGGATGCGGCCACCGCGATCAGACGCATCAAACCGACAGGCTGCGCAGCGGGCGCAAACCCGGGCGCGGGCAAATCGACCGCAGGCGTTTTCGCAGGCACGCCCTGAAACGCGTCGTGAACCACGCCGGCAATCGGATCCAGCGCCATCAACCGCGCCTCCAGTTCGGGGTCGGCTTCAACGGCGTTCTCAATCGCGCGGCTCTGATCGGCACTCAGAGTCCCTTGCAGATAGGCCAGCAAATCTTCGTCTTTGAACGTCATTTGCCACTCCGTTGGGCGCTGGCCGCATCGGGCTGCATTACAGTTCTCAGCTTCTGCCGGGCGTTGGACAACCGGCTCATGATCGTGCCGATGGGAACCTCCAGCAGCGCGGCGGCCTCGCGATAACTATAACCTTCGACGAACACAAGCATCACCGTTTCCCTCTGCGCTTCCGGCAGGTGCATCACTTGGGTAAACACTTGAGCGGCGAAAATATTCGTTTCCGCATCGGGACCGGCGGCTACCAGTTCGGCCTCGGGCGTCACCGACAGGGCCTGCGCCTTGCGCACCGACCGCGCGCGCAGTTCATTCAACCAGATCGAGCGGCAGATCGTCATCAACCAACTGTCCAACCGCGCGTGCGATGTGACCTGATGATGCCGCTCTAACGCGCGCAAGCAAGTCGCTTGCAGCAGGTCATCCGCAATATCCGGCGTCCCCGACAGCGCGAGACCAAACCGCCAGACACGTTTTGAATGTGTCTGGATCGCGCCGCGCACGGCCTGTTCGGAACTCATCTCACCACTCATCGAATAAAACGCGACCTGTGTGTGTTTGCTTTGCACGAGCCGGGCCCGTGGGTTCAGGACTGACACAGACTCTGGAGGAATGAAATGAAACTTCTACTCAAAACCATCACGATCGCGTCGACAATTATTACGGCTCCGGCCTTTGCGGCCAACTGGACGCTGGTTTCGGATGCGTCGCATCTGGCCTATGGCACCGTGAAAATCGACGATATCGGCGAGGTCAATTCCTTCACCAACCTGTCCGGTCACGTAGGCGATGACGGTTGGGTCGACATTCAGATCGACCTGTCTTCGGTTGAAACCAATATCGACATCCGCAACGAACGTATGATCGAACATGTGTTCCGCAAGGCGGCCATGGCCACGTTATCGGCCCAGATTGATATGAACGTGGTCTCACAACTGGACGTGGGGCAAAGCGAAACCTTCGAGGTTGATGCCAAACTGTCTCTGGTAGGTACCGACGTCGATTTCACAACCGAAATGTTTGTCCTGCGTCTTTCCGAAACATCCGTCATGGTCTCGACCAATGACATGGTCTTTATTAGCGCCGAAGATGCTGGCGTGACGGCAGGCGTCGACAAGCTGATGGAACTGGCTCAGCTACCTGGCATCACCCGAACCGTGCCGGTCACTGCGCGGTTGATGTTCAGTCAGGACGGCTAGGGCCTGGCCTTTGGCGCGGCGGCACCCCATGTGTCGCTCAGCCGATAACCGCCGGGCCATGGGTCATCCGGGTCCAGCATGTGCTGATGCGTCCCGGTGATCCAGCCCCGGCCCGAGATTTCCGGCACAATCGCTGCGCGCTCACCCACGCGCGTGGCTTCCACGATCCGGCCCGTGAACTGCGAGCCGATGATCGAAATGGCCTCAAAGCTCTGGCCCGGTTGCATCTGGCCTTTGGCAGCCATCAGCGCCATCCGGGCCGACACCGCCGTACCGGTCGGGGACCGGTCAACCTTGCCCGGTTGAATCGCCACCGCCGATTTGCCGCGCAGTCCGGTCGGAGTTTCCTCCAGCGGGCCGCAGAATGCACAGAACGAAATATGGTCCCAATCGGGGTTTTCCGGGTGGGAAAACCCAAGCTGATCATTGGCCGCATTGGTGATTGCCACCCCCAAACCTGCAATATCCCGAGCCTCTGCCCCGACAATCTCAAAGCCCAGCGCGGCAGCCTCGACCACAACGAAACTGTCGCCGCCATACGCCGTGTCCACGGTCAAAGTACCAATGCCCGGCACCTCAAGCGGGACGCTGATCTTGCCTGCAAAACTGGGCAGGTTCTGCACGAATATGCGCTCGGCTTTGCCATTGCGGCACTCCGCCCGCACCCGCACCAGCCCGCCGGGCGCCTCAAGCGTCATGTGGGTTTCGGGTTCCTGCATCGGGATGATCCCGCCATCCAGCAGCACGGTCGACACGCAGATCGAGTTCGACCCGGACATGGGTGGCGTGTCCTCAGGCTCCATGATGATAAAGGCGGCATCAGCCTCGGGGTGTTTGGGCGGCACCAGCAGGTTCACGTGGCGAAACACACCGCCGCGCGGCTCGTTCAGAACAAAGTTGCGAAGGGTCTGATCACTGGCGATGAAGGCGCGTTGTTCCCACAACGTGTCACCCGGGGGTGGCGTCACCCCGCCGACAATGACATCACCCACTTCACCCTCGGCATGGGCCGAAATCACATGAACGGTCTTGCTGCTGCGCATCGTACCCCTTTCAGAACCGCGTGGCCGAGAAGACCTCGACCGGAATTGGCGGTGCTAGCCCGTTGATCATGGCCGCAACCATCTCGGCGGTGCCAGCGGATTGGGTCAGGCCCAGATGGCCATGCCCAAAGGCATACACCACGTTCTGCGCACTCGGCGCAGGGCCAATCACCGGAATGCTGTCCGGCATCGAAGGGCGATACCCCATCCACTGTGTACCGCCCTCGGTTTTAAGTCCCGGCAGGAATTGCTGCGCCTTGTCCAGCAAGGTCTCGGCCCGTTTGAAGTTGGGCGGCAGTTTCAGCCCGCCCAGTTCGACCGCTCCGCCGACCCGCACACCGCCATTGATACGGGTGGCAACAAAGCCGTGTCTTGGGAAGGTCAGGTGCATCCGCAAATCAAACGCGCCCTGAGGCAAGGTTGTGTTGTACCCGCGTTCCGTCTCAAGCGGGATGTGATCTCCCAGCGTCCGCGCAAGGTGATGCGACCACGCACCTGCGCACACCACGACCTTGTCCGCATGCTCTGCACCCACTGCCAATTCGACGCGCACGCCATCGGGTGTTTGCGCCAGACTTCGAACATCCCTTTGCTCGATCTGCCCGCCCAGATCCCGGAAGGCCTGTGCCAGATGTTCGACCCAGGATTTCGGATCAATCGTGTTCATCCAGTCCGGTGTGAATCCAGCATGGGTAAACCGGGGGCTAAGACCGGGTTGCTTTTCCGCAATGGCCTTGGGGCTTTCCAACAGTTCAAATTCGATCCCATGCTGGCGGCGCAGCTCCCAAGTCGGCAGGGAAGCCCTGAATTCGGCCTCGCTTTCATAAAGCTGCATCTGACCATCGCGCTGCATCATGCTTTCGCCATCGACAAGGTCAATCTGTCGGTTCACCGCGGCCTTGGACAGCTCCATCAAACTGACCTGAGCACCCAGTAGTCGGCGATACCGATCCGGTCGGCTGGCCCGCCAGAACCGGAACATCCACGGTGCGATTTGCAATGCGTAAGCCGGAGGGATGGAAAGCGGGCCCAGCGGGTCCAGCAACCACTTCGGGGCCTTTCGTAAAATGCCAGGTGTGGCCAGCGGCTCGACCTCGGTAAAGGCAAAGGCACCGGCATTCCCGGCCGAGGTCTCTGCGGCGATCCCCTTGCGGTCAAAAACCCGAACCGAATGGCCCAGCCGCTGCAGCTCAAGCGCGGTGCTGATCCCGACAACGCCCGCGCCTATGACGATGACTTGATGCATCAGGGTTAAATGCCCTCTTTAAAGGGATCGTTCGGATCGAATATCAGCCGCGCCTCGGACATCACATAAGCCTGACCGGTGATCGACGGGATGACTCCGCCACCCGGCCCCGGCTGATAGGATAGCCGATAAGAGCTGCCGATCACACTTTCCTGCACGATTTCCTCACCTGCCGCAAGCGCGCCGTCCGCCGCCAGACAGGCCAGCCGAGCCGAACAGCCCGTGCCGCAGGGCGACCGGTCATAAGCATCATCCGGGCACAGCACAAAGTTACGGCTGTGCACGCCATCCTCGGGGTTGTTTTCGTGAAAGATCACGTGATCGATGGGCTCGCCCTGTTCACCGCCGACCCCCTGCGCAATCGAGGCTTCGCGGATGGCGATCGCCGCATCGGTCATCTGTGGGATATTGACGGGCTTCACCGGAATCGGGCTGGGGTCGACAATAAAGAACCAGTTGCCGCCATAGGCCACATCCCCGGCGACCTGCCCCAGACCGGGCACATCCAAAGAAACTGCGCGGTGCACCCGACGACTTTCTATATTTGTCACCGTCACCGTATTGGCGTCATGCAACTCCACCGTCACCACACCGGCGGGGGTTTCGATACGGTGGGTTCCAACGCCGATCCGCCCCAGATGGGCCAGCGTCACGGTCAGCCCGATGGTGCCGTGACCACACATGCCCAGCACCGCGTCGACATCGAAATAGATCACCCCGGTGGCACAGGATGGATCAACCGGCTCGACCAGTAGCGCCGCAACCATGGCGGGCTGCCCCCGTGGCTCCAGCATGACAGACCGGTAAAACGCCTCATGCTCGGTCGCCAAACGGCGCGCGCGCTCGGCCAGAGGGCCCGATCCCAGATCAGGCGCGCCATCCAGAATGACCCGTGTGGGCTCACCGCCGGTGTGGCTGTCGATCACATGCATTCAGCGATCACTCCACCCTGTTTCGACCAATCGGCGAACCAGGTGCGGAACAGAGCGTATTGTTGCTCGCAATAGTTACGCTGTGCATCGGTCAGCTCATCCGTTTCATTGAAATGCAGACGGTATTCGGGTTCCCCGTTCAACACCAGCAGGTGTTTGTAATACAGAACCAGATCCGGCCCCTCATCAAAGCTGGACAGGACGTGGAAGGCTTCGGTCAGTTCCTGCGCGCGCTGGCGCGCCTCGGCGTGACCGTCCGCCGCTTTCTGGGACAGCGCGGCCAGCAACAATGCCTCGCGCGGCAACGCAGTGCCGATCCCGGTGATCGCTCCGGTCGCACCGCAATTGACAAAGCCATGGTAGACCTCGGTGTCGACACCGACCATCAGCGTGACCTGATCATCTTGACTGGTGATATTTTCCGCCGCATAGCGCAGATCGTCCTTACCGCCAAACTCCTTGAACCCGACAAGGTTCGGGTGCTCAGCGCGCAGGGCAAAAAACAGATCGGCCTTGGTGGCAAAGCCGTAATAAGGGCTGTTGTAGATGATCGCAGGCACATCCGGTGCAGCGGTCAGAATGGCCTTGAAATGGTTTTTCTGCGCTGCAGGCGATGTACCGCGCGACAGAACGCGCGGGATAACCATCAACCCCGCTGCGCCCACTTTTTGCGCATGGGCTGCGTGGGCAACCGCTGATTTCGTGTTGACCGCCCCTGTGCCCACCACAACCGGCAGGCCCGCATCGATAAGGCGCTCAACCCCCTCCATACGCTGCTGATCGGTCAGCAACGGCCAATCTCCCATCGAGCCACAGTAGACCACAGCCGACATACCGGCATCGATCATTTCGCGGCCCTTGCGCACCAGCGCATCGAAATCCGGCGTTCGGTCTTCCTTGCACGGTGTCATCAAGGCGGGCATGGTACCGGTGAAAACGTCTGTCTGCATGATTTCAATCCTTTGAAGGGGTCTTACGCTGGGGCCGATCATTCGGTTCAGAATCGCAATATCGGATATTGGATACAAAATCCATATTTTTCCACCCGCACGAAAAAGCGTGACCTCCCCGACCGGGACGCCCTGATGAATTTGTCTGAAAGAATACGCCTAACGCAAGCGCTGACCAGTTTCCGGATCAAACAGCATCGCACGCTCTGGCCGCACTGAAAGGCCGATTTTTTCGCCCTGTGCGCTGCGTTGATCATCCCGTTCTTCGACGATCAGCTTGTCCCCATTCGGTGTCAGCAAATAGGAATAGGAGACACCACCCAACGCCTCGGTCAGATCAACGGTACAGGAGTCGCCGGCGCGGTCGACCTGGACATGTTCCGGCCGAATGCCAAGCGTCACCCTTTTTGCATCCGAAGGCACTGAGCCCGTCACCGGGATGGTATCAGTCAGCGCAGGATGCCGGACCACACCGTTTACAACGTCACAGTCCAGAAAGTTCATCGCAGGTGATCCGATGAAGCCGGCCACAAACCGGTTATCGGGATCCCGATACAAATCCATCGGAGCCCCCACTTGCTCGATCCGCCCATCCCGCAGCACCACGATCTTGTCGGCCATGGTCATCGCCTCGACCTGATCGTGGGTCACGTAGATCATCGTCGCGCCGATTTCGTTATGCAGCCGCGCGATCTCGACCCGCATCTCGACCCGCAATTCCGCGTCGAGGTTTGACAGCGGCTCATCGAACAGAAACACCTCGGGGCCGCGTACAATGGCCCGGCCAATGGCGACGCGCTGACGCTGCCCGCCGGACAAAGCCTTGGGTTTGCGTTTGAGGTATTGATCCAATTTCAGGATGTTCGACGCTTCCTGAACCTTCTTCTCGATCTCGGCTTTGGCCACGCCGTTCATGCGCAGGCCAAAGCCCATGTTCTCGGCAACGGTCATATGCGGATACAAAGCGTAGGTCTGGAACACCATCGCCACACCCCGCTTGGCCGGATCCATATGGGTCACCTCACGGGCTCCGATGTGAATCTCGCCTTCCGAGGTCTCCTCAAGACCGGCAATCATCCGCAACAGAGTAGACTTCCCGCAGCCCGAAGGACCGACAAACACACAGAACTCACCATCTTCGATCTGCAGGTCGATTCCGTGGATCACCTGTGTCTGACCATACCGCTTGATCGCCTGGTTCAGTGTTACACCCGTCATGTCGCTTGCATCCTGTCGCTACTGGCCAACTGGCGGCTCTCGGGGAACCGCCAGGCCTGCGCCTCGACTCCGATCTGATCGGCCACATGCCGAACCCGCGGAATCCAGGCTTCCAATTGGTTGAAATCCATACGCTCGGTCGAACCGGTGACCGAAATCGCCCCCAGCATGCGCCCGCCTGCCGTCAAAATCGGGCAGGCAATGCAGATGATACCGGGCTCATGTTCTTCATCGTCAATGGCATATCCGCGGCTGCGGATCAGTGAAAGATCGTCCCGCAGCGCCTGCTCGGACGCCAGCGTCTTGTCGGTGAACCGGTGATAGCTTTGCTGTGAAACAGCCCGGTCCAGCGCCTCATCCTCCAGAAACGCCATCATCGCCTTCCCGACACCGGTGCAATAGGCCGGGCCAACCTTACCGGCCTGCGAAAACATCTCGACCGGTTGGGCCGCGTTGCGCTTGTCGACATAAAGCACCTGACTGGAATCGAGCTGCGCCAGATGGACCGTTTCTCCGGTTTCGCGGCTGAGCGCGTCCAGAAATGGCCGCGCAATCGGTGCCAGCGAACTTTGCGTCCACGCCGCATGGGCCAGCCGCACCAACCGCATGCCGGGCGCATAGGTCTGCCGGTCAGGGTCATAGGACAGCATGCCCTGATTGGTCAGCGATTGCAGAAACCGATACAGGGTCGCTTTGGGAAAATCGCTGTCGTCCAGCAGCTCCGCAAACCTGACCGGGCGCGCGAAAGACGCCACCTGATCCAGCACGTCACATGCTTTGCCTATCGTTCCATCACCTGCCACGGGCGCCAGTTCTCCTCCTCTTGACCCACCGCCATCCTCACGAGGGTCTTGACAAGACTAACCGAGTCGATGTGTAGTTTTCAATATATAAAACACGGTTTCATTATTTGGAACCTTTGAATACCAAAAAATGGAAGCTTAAGGGAGGAAACCATGCATTCCATGTTCAAGCGCACTGCGGCCGCGCTGGCGGCCAGTGTGGCACTTGCCGCGCCTGCCGCGGCCGAACTGACCGGCGAGCTGCGAATTTTCCTTGATACATCGAACCCGGCGCCGCGCGCGACGATGGAAGCGATGATCGAGCGGTTCGCGGCCCAGCACCCCGGGCTCGAGATCGAAACCACCGTGATCGACCGCGAAGCCTACAAGACCCAGATCCGCAACTTCCTGACGGCGGACACGCCGGATGTCGCCACATGGTATGCGGCCAACCGCATGAAGCCTTATGTCGAGGCGGGTCTGTTCGAAGACGTCTCGGACCTGTGGGCGGAACCCGAGATTGCCGACAACCTCGCCTCGACCAAAGGCGCGATGACCATCGACGGCAAGCAGTGGGGCGTACCCTATACCTACTATCAGTGGGGCGTTTACTACCGCAAAGACATCTTTGATGAACTGGGCCTGACCGAGCCGACCACCTGGGAAGAGGAACTGGCCAACTGCCAGAAGATCGTAGATTCGGGTCGTGCCTGCTATACTATCGGCACCAAGTTCCTGTGGACCGCCGGTGGCTGGTTTGACTATCTGAACATGCGCACCAACGGCTTCGACTTCCACAACCAGCTCGCCAATGGCGAAATCAGCTGGGAAGACGACCGGGTCAAACAGACCTTCGCCAACTGGAAACAGCTGATCGACATGGGTGCGTTCATCGACAACCACCAGACCTATAGCTGGCAAGAGGCCCTGCCGTTCATGGTCAACGGTGAAGCAGCCGCGTATCTGATGGGTAACTTTGCCGTTGCACCGCTGCGCGAAGCAGGTCTGTCCGACGATCAGCTGGACTTCTATCAGTTCGTTGCGATCAACCCGAATGTCGAACTGGCCGAAGACGCGCCGACCGACACGTTCCACATCCCGGCCAATGCATCGAACAAGGAGGCGGCGCGTGAATTCCTGCGTTTCGCTGTCTCGGCGGACGAGCAGACAGAAATCAACAACGGCGCCAATCTCGGCCAGTTGCCGGTGAACGCACAATCTGCGGTGGATGACGACAAGTTCCTGCAGCAGGGCTTTGCCATGCTGTCGTCGAACAGCCCCGGCGGTGTTGCCCAGTTCTGGGACCGCGACGCACCGGCTGAAATGGCCAAAGTGTCGATGGAAGGCTTCCAGGAATTCATGGTCAAGCCGGACAACGCTGACCGTATCCTGGCCAAACTGGAACGTGCGCGCGAGCGTATCTACGACAACTAAAACCGGCCAAGGTCGGGCTATGCCCGGCCTGCACCTCAAACCTGCGTAAGGCGGGTGCAAATCCGCCTTACCCCGTCTACCTAACCCCGAGTGTCTCATGTCAGCCATCGACGCCCCCGAACAGGAAAGCTGGTTCCACAGAAATCAGCAACGCATCGCACCCTGGCTGTTTCTGGCCCCGGGGCTGCTGTTTTTCATGGTCTATGTGATCATCCCGGTCTTTCAGTCCTTCAACCTGTCGCTGTACGAATGGGATGGGTTGGGTGCCGCGGAATATGTGGGCTTCCGCAACTATGAAGACCTCTATTGGGAATGGGTCGACCGGGATGCCTTCTACATCTCACTGAAAAACAACCTGATCTGGCTGGTTCTCTACCTGCTGGCCATCCCCGCGGGCCTGTTCATAGCCCTGTTCCTGAACCAGACCGTCTGGGGCATCCGCCTCTATAAATCCCTGTTTTTCTTCCCATTCGTCATCTCTCAGGTGGTCGTCGGTCTTGTCTTCACATGGTTCTATGATCCGACCTTCGGCCTGTTGAACGAGTTCCTCGGCCTGTTCGGGCTTGGCCCCCTCAACGTGCTGGGCGACGAGCGGTTCGTGACCTACGGCATCATCTTTGCCGGTCTCTGGCCGCAAACCGCCTATTGCATGATCCTCTACCTCACCGGCCTGAACGCCGTGGACCCCGAACAGATCGAGGCCGGGCGTCTGGACGGCGCCAAGGGTGCCCGAATGCTGTGGCACATCATCCTGCCGCAACTGCGCCCCGCCACTTTCATCGCCTTTGTTGTCACCATCATCGGCGCGCTGCGCAGCTTCGACCTGATCTCGATCATGACCCAGGGCGGACCTTTTGGATCGTCCCGCGTGCTGGCCTACTACATGTTCGAGGTCGCGCTATCCGAATACGGTTTCCGCATGGGATACGGCGCCGCCATCGCGGTGATCCTGTTCCTTATCATGCTCTGCTTCATTGCCTACTTCCTGTGGTCGATGTACCGAGAAGAAAAGGGGCACTGAGATGTTTCCCAAACCCATCGAAAAACAACCCCGCGCAGCTCAGATCACCTATCAGGCCATGCTGCCTCTGGCCCTGCTTCTCTGGCTTGGTCCGTTGCTGGCGGTTGCCCTGTTCTCGGTCAAACCCGCGGCGGATTTCACCAACGCGAACTATTGGGGCCTGCCGTCCAGCTTTGAGGGCGCATTCAACTATGGGCAGGTCTTTTTCAACTCGGACATGCCGCGGTATCTGCTGAACTCGTTCCTGATCACCGTCCCGACCGTGATCGGAGCCGTCGCCCTCAGCTGCATGACCGGGTTCGCGCTGGGGATCTACAAGTTCAAATCGAACCTCTGGATCTTCTTCATGTTCGTGGCGGGCAATTTCGTGCCCTTCCAAATTCTGATGGTACCCGTCCGCGACCTGACACTCGAGCTAGGCCTCTACAACACCAAAACCGGCCTCGTCCTGTTCCATATCGCCTTCCAAACCGGGTTCTGTACGCTGTTCATGCGCAACTTCATCCGCGCACTTCCGTTCGAACTGATCGAGGCCGCGCGCGTCGAAGGCATCAGCGAATGGCGCATCTTCTGGTACGTCGTGCTGCCGCTGATGAAACCCGCCATCGCCGCGCTCAGCGTGCTGATCTTCACCTTCATCTGGAACGATTATTTCTGGGCCGTTGTTCTGACCCAAGGCGCTGAAAGCCAGCCTGTCACCGCAGGCATCACCAGCTTTAACGCTCAGTTCCGGGCCGCCTATCAACTGATGAGCGCCGGTTCCATCGTTGCGGCCCTGCCGCCGGTGGCCATGTTCTTCCTCATGCAGAAACACTTCATCGCGGGCCTGACCCTCGGAGCTGTAAAATGACAAAAATCTCATTTATCGGCGCAGGCTCCACGATTTTCATGAAAAACATCGTGGGTGACGCGCTGCTGACTCCGGCCCTCTGCGACAGCCATTTCGCATTGATGGATATCGACGCTCAGCGTCTGGCCGAAAGCGAAACCGTGGCCCGCGCCATGATTCGCGCGGTTGGCACCGGCGCAACCGTAACCACCCATACCGACCGCCGCGAAGCGCTGGACGGCGCAGATTTCGTCATCACAGCCTTTCAGGTCGGAGGCTACGAGCCCTGCACCGTCACCGATTTCGAAATCCCCAAACAATACGGGTTGCGCCAGACCATCGCTGACACGCTTGGCGTCGGCGGCATCATGCGCGGGCTGCGCACGGTACCGGTTCTGTGGGACGTCGCGCGCGACATGATGCAGCTCTGCCCCGATGCGACGCTGCTGCAATACGTCAACCCAATGGCGATCAACACCTGGGCACTGGCCGAGCAATTCCCGGCGCTGAAGCATGTGGGCCTCTGCCACTCAGTCCAGAACACGGTCGAAGAACTGGCCCATGATCTCGACCTGCCCAAGGATGAATTCCGCTACAAGGTCGCAGGCGTCAATCATGTCGCCTTCTTCCTGAAGCTCGAACATCAGGGTCGCGACCTCTATCCCATACTGCGGCAGGGTTATGCCAGCGGGAGTCTGCCCAAAGCGCCGTTGCTAATGCCGCGCTGCCCCAACACAGTGCGCTACGAGGTGATGGACCATCTCGGCTATTTCTGCACCGAAAGCTCGGAACATCTGGCCGAATACGTCCCCTGGTTCATCAAGGATGGCCGACAAGACCTGATCGAGCAATTCTCGATCCCATTGGACGAATACCCCACCCGCTGCGTCGAACAGGTCGCCCACTGGAAAGAACAGGCCAAAACCCTGACTGATGGCCGCACTATCGAAGTGACCCGTAGCCACGAATTCGCCGCCGACCTGATGAACGCCATTGTCACCGACGCGCCCTACGCGGCCTACGGCAATCTGCCGAATACAGGCCAGATTCCGCAACTCCCGCTCGGTGCCGCGGTCGAAACCCCCTGTCTGGTCGACAGCAATGGTGTGCAACCCTCGGTGGTCACAGACATTCCGCCGCAGTTGATCGCGCTGATGCGCGGCCAGATCAATGTGCAGGAGTTGACAGTCCGCGCGCTGGTCGATCAGAACCCGGAATACATCTATCACGCCGCCATGATGGACCCGCACACCGCCGCCGAGCTGGACCTGCGCCAGATCCGCAATCTTGTCACTGACCTGCTGACCGCCCATGCCGACTGGCTGCCCGACTGGTGCCGACCGGCGCGCGCCGCCTGATCTTCATCTTTTCACAAATACTCAATTTCAACCCGAGCCACCAAGAAGCCAATCAAAATGAAAAAACGCCGCTCTCAGCACTGGTATGGAAAACTCGACAAGGACGGGTTCATCCACCGCTCATGGATGAAGAACCAGGGCTTTCCCGATCACGCCTTTGACGGGCGACCGATCATTGGCATCTGCAACACCTGGTCGGAACTCACCCCCTGCAACTCGGGCCTGCGCGATCTGGCCGAGGGCGTCAAACGCGGCGTGTGGGAGGCCGGAGGTTTCCCGGTCGAATTCCCTGTCATGTCGCTGGGTGAGACGCAGATGAAACCCACCGCCATGCTGTTCCGAAACCTGCTGGCCATGGATGTCGAGGAGTCGATCCGCGCTTATGGCATTGACGGCGTTGTCCTGCTGGGCGGCTGCGACAAGACCACGCCAGGGCAGCTGATGGGCGCGGCTTCGGTCGATCTGCCCTCTATCGTGGTCAGCTCTGGCCCAATGCTGAACGGCAAATACCGCGGGCAGGATATCGGCTCGGGCACCGATGTGTGGAAATTCTCCGAAGCGGTCCGGGCCGGAGAGATGACCCTGCAGGACTTCATGAACGCGGAATCCGGTATGTCCCGCAGCGCCGGGGTGTGCATGACCATGGGCACTGCCAGCACGATGGCGTCGCTGGTCGAGGCGATGGGCATGTCCCTGCCCACCAACGCCGCCCTTCCGGCGGTCGATGCCCGCCGCATGGCGCTGGCGCATCTGACAGGCAAGCGGATTGTCGAGATGGTGGATGAAGACCTCAAACCCTCGAACATTCTGACCAAAGAGGCGTTTGAGAACGCCATCCTCGCCAATGCCGCCGTCGGAGGCTCGACCAATGCGGTGGTTCACCTGCTGGCGCTTGCAGGTCGGGTCGGAGTGGACCTGTCGCTGAAGGATTTTGAAATCGGCTCGGAAATCCCCCTGCTGGTGAACTGCATGCCTTCAGGCAAATACCTGATGGAGGATTTCTGCTACGCAGGCGGCGTGCCGGTGGTTCTGAACGAACTCAAACCCTTCCTGCGCCCGGCAAAAACCGTTCTCAACAGGGACATTTCGGCCCACTACGAAGGTGCCGAGTGTTTCAATACAGACGTCATCCGTCCCTTCAACGATCCGGTCAAACCAGCCGCAGGTCTGCGCGTTCTGCGCGGAAACCTCGCACCAAACGGGGCCATTGTGAAGCCTTCGGCGGCGACCGATGCTCTGCTTGAAACTGAAGCTGAGGCGTTCGTTTTCGAGAATATCGAAGACCTCAAAGCCAATATCGACCGCGACGACCTGCCGGTCACGCCCGAGACCATTTTGGTCCTCAAGGGCTGCGGACCCAAGGGTTATCCGGGCATGCCCGAGGTCGGCAACATGCCGATCCCGGCCAAGCTGGTGAAAGAGGGCGTGCGCGACATGATCCGCATCTCGGACGCGCGCATGTCCGGCACCGCCTATGGAACCGTCATCCTGCATGTCAGCCCCGAGGCGCAGGCGGGCGGCACGCTGGCGCTGGTCAAAACCGGCGACCGCATCCGCGTGTCGGCCAGCAAGGGTGAGATTGAACTGCTCGTCGATGAAAAGGAACTGGACGCCCGCCGCGCCGCGTGGCAACCGGATGATCCGCACTACACCCGCGGCTACGCCAAGCTTTATATCGACCACGTGCTGCAAGCCGATCAGGGCGCGGATCTTGATTTCCTCGTCGGCAAAGACACCCGCCTTGTGACCAGAGAGAGCCATTGATGACCCAGCCCGCCACGTTCCACGACCTGAAAGGGGCGTCTGTTTACATCACCGGCGGCGGTTCGGGCGTCGGTGCTGCACTGACCGATGGGTTTCTGGCCCAAGGTGCCAATGTCGCCTTCATCGGCCGTTCTGACGCCAGCGCTTTTGTCGATGAAATGCGCGACAAACACGGCCGCGCGCCCTTGTTCCTGCAAGGCGACATGACCGACACCGAGCTGTTGCACGCCACAATGGGCAAGGCGGCCGAAGCACATGGCCCGATCAAGGTACTGATCAACAATGCCGCCAACGATCAGCGCCACGCCTTGGACGAGTCCACTCCGGAGTTCTGGGACTGGATGATCGAAGTCAACCTCAAGGCCTATTTCTTCGCCTGTCAGGAAGCTGCCCGGCAGATGGACCATGGCGGCTCGATCATCAATTTCAGCTCGATCAGCTACATGATGGGGAATGCCGGCTATCCGATCTATACCACATCGAATGCCGGAATCACCGGGATGACACGGTCCCTGGCGCGCGAATTGGGGCCAAAGAACATACGCGTGAATGCACTGGCCCCGGGCTGGGTTCTCACACAGAAACAGCTGGACCAATGGGCCACGCCCGAGGATCTGGCCGCTCATCTGGATCGCCAATGCCTGAAAAGACATCTAACGCCCGACGACATGATCGGACCCACCCTGTTCCTGGCCTCAGAGGCAAGCGGCGCGATGACCGGGCAGTGCATAGTGGCCGACGGCGGCGTTGTGACGACGGGGTGAAGGCATGAAGACTGAATGGATCGCTGTTGACTGGGGCACCTCTCACTTACGCGCATGGGCCATGGATGGCGGCGCCGTGCTGGACAGCGCCCGGTCGGAACAAGGCATGGCTCGTCTGGCCAAAGGTGAATTTCAGGCCGCGCTGCTGGCTCTGATCGAAAGTTGGCTGGATGACGCACCAGTTGACGTCATCGCCTGCGGCATGGTGGGCGCGCGGCAGGGCTGGGTCGAGGCACCCTATACCGCCGTCCCCTCGGCCCCCGTACCCGACACGCCGATCCGCGTACCCGGCACCGATCCCCGTATCCGAGCGTTTGTGGTCCCCGGTCTGAAACAGAATGCGCCACCGGATGTCATGCGGGGCGAAGAAACTCAGATCGCCGGGTTTCTGGACAGTCATCCGAACTGGGATGGCGTCATCTGCCTGCCCGGAACCCACACGAAGTGGGCGCAGGTCAGCGCCAACGAGGTCGTAAGCTTCCGCACCTTCATGACGGGTGAGCTGTTCGACCTGCTGCGTGGGCACTCAGTATTACAACACTCGGTTGGCGATGGTTGGGATACCGCCGCCTTTGCCGAGGCGGTCGAGGATACACTGTCAAAACCCGAACAACTCGCCGCCCGCCTGTTTGGCCTGCGCGCCGCCGATCTCTTGCATGCTCAGGACGCGGGCACCGCCCGCGCTCGGCTGTCCGGTTTGTTGATCGGGGCAGAGCTCGCGGCCTCGCGCCCTTATTGGCTGGGGCAGCAGATTGCCATCATCGGGGCCGAGGAGCTGTCTGCTGTTTACGCTCAAGCCTTGCAGCCACAAGGTGCTTTTGTCGAAACCGCCGATGCCACCCAATCCACTCTAGCCGGTCTGACCCGGGCCCGTAATCTGACAAGGCAAACTGCATGAGCCGCCCTATCATTGCAATTCTACGCGGCCTGACCCCGGCCGCAGCCACCCCCGTGGCCCAAGCCCTGATCGACGCCGGAATCGACCGGATCGAGGTTCCACTGAACTCTCCGGACCCGCTGGAAAGCATTGGGACCATCGCCCGCGCTTTCGGGGAACGTGCCCTCATCGGAGCGGGCACCGTCCTGACCACTGATCAGGTCGAGGCAGTGGCCGAAGCTGGCGGCAAGCTGATCGTGTCCCCCAATTGCGACCCGGACGTGATCCGGCGCTCGGTCGCGTTGGGGCTGCAAAGCTGGCCCGGTGTTTTCACCCCGACCGAGGCTTTTGCGGCGTTGCAGACCGGGGCAACGGGCCTGAAACTATTCCCCGGTACAATGGCCGGTCCCGAAGGTCTGGCCGCGATGCGGGCCGTGCTGCCTGCGGGGACACAGGTCTTTGCCGTTGGTGGCGCAGGCCCCGAAAACTTCGACCTGTGGATCAAGGCCAGCGCGGACGGTTTCGGGATCGGATCGGCCTTGTTCAAACCGGGCATGTCAGTCGAAGACGTTGCCGCCCGCGCCCGGCAGATCGTCACCGCCTATGACGAGGCAATCACATGACCCAGATCCACGATGACCGCCCCTGCGAACTGGGCGAAGGTCCGCTTTGGCATCCGGCGCGGCGGCAGCTTTTTTGGTTCGACATCATCGGCAAACGCTTGATGACACAAGAGAACGGAGAACCCAGAGAGTGGGGTTTTGACGAACACGTCTCGGCGGCCGGATGGGTAGATCGCAGCACGCTTTTGATTGCTTCGGAAACCGGCTTGTGGCGGTTCAACCTGAGCTCAGGTGAGAAAGAACTGGTCACACCACTGGAGGCTGACAACCCCATCACCCGTTCGAATGACGGGCGCGCCGATCCTTGGGGCGGATTTTGGATCGGAACCATGGGCAAAAACGCGGAACCCGGAGCCGGAGCGATCTATCGCTTCTGGAAGGGTGAGCTACGCCAACTGGTGCCGGATGTGACCATCTCAAACGCGATCTGCTTCGCGCCGGATAAATCCTGCGCCTACTACACGGACACCAAGACCAAGCAGATCATGCGATGGGGCCTGAACCCGGAAACCGGTTGGCCAGAGGGCGCTGCCCAGGTCTTTCTGGATCTGAACGCAAACAGCCTAAGCCCAGACGGCGCTGTCGTGGATGCGCAGGGCAATATCTGGATCGCGCAGTGGGGTGCCGCGCGCGTGGCGGCCTATGATCCGGCCGGGCAGTTTCTTCAGGCAGTGGAGTTTGAGGCCAGACATACCTCCTGCCCCGCTTTTGGGGGCAATGATCTGACAACGCTCTATTGCACATCGGCTCGTCAGGGGCTGGATGCCAAAACCCTCGAAATGGAACCCACGAACGGTATGACCCTTGCCGCCGCGAATGCGGGGCAGGGCCATCCCGAACCCCGAGTCCTTCTATGACCCCTGAACTTGGCGTCTGCTATTACCCCGAACACTGGCCCGAAGAGATGTGGGCTTCCGACGCGGCCCGCATGGTGGACACCGGTCTGACTTGGGTTCGGATCGGCGAGTTTGCCTGGAGTCGGCTGGAACCCACACCCGGCGATCTGCAATTCGACTGGCTGGACCGCGCGGTTGAAACATTGGGCACCGCCGGGTTGAAGGTGGTGATGGGCACGCCCACTGCCACCCCGCCCCGCTGGATGCTGGACAAGCACCCCGACATGCTGGCCGTCGATGCGCAGGGAAATCCGCGCAAATTCGGATCGCGGAGGCATTACTGTTTCAGTCACCGGGGCTATATCGACGAATGCACCCGTATCGCGCAGATCATGGGCGAACGCTATGGACGTAACCCGCATGTCGCCGCGTGGCAGATCGACAATGAGTACGGGTGTCACGACACAACACTCTGCTATTCCCAACCTGCCGCACTGGCCTTTCGGCAGTGGCTGGCAGAGCACTATGGCGCGATCGACGCGCTGAACGCGGCTTGGGGCAATGTCTTCTGGTCGATGGAGTATGCATCTTTCGACCAAATCGACCTGCCCAACCTGACTGTGACGGAACCCAACCCCGCGCATGTGCTGGCGTTTCGGCGGTTCAGCTCCGATCAGGTGGTGCAGTTCAACAAGGCGCAGGTGGACGTACTGCGCCCGCTGACCGACGCGCCGCTGCTGCACAACTATATGGGCCGGGTTCTGGAATTCGACCATTTCCAAGTGGGTCAGGACCTGGATATTGCCACTTGGGACAGCTATCCAATCGGCTTTCTGTCCGACCGGCTCGAGGCCGATACCGATCACAAATCCGCCTTCCTGCAGCAAGGCGATCCGGATATGCAGGCCTTTCATCACGACCTCTACCGCGCGGTCGGGCGCGGGCGCTGGTGGGTGATGGAACAGCAACCCGGTCCGGTCAACTGGGCGCCGTACAATCCGGCCCCCCTGCCCGGCATGGTCCGCCTTTGGTCGCTTGAGGCCGTCGCCCACGGGGCCGAAGTGGTCAGCTATTTCCGCTGGCGGCAGGCACCCTTTGGGCAGGAACAAATGCATGCCGGGTTGCAAACGCCATCCGGCGCCGACGCGCCCGCTATGGCCGAGGCGCGCCAGACGGCTGATGACCTGGAACGTATGGGCAGGATCGAACCGGCGAAAGCTCAAGTCGCAATCTTGTTTGATTACGCTTCGGACTGGGCCTGGGCGACACAGCCTCAGGGCGCGGGATTCGACTATTTCCGTCTGGTGTTTTCGGCCTATCGTGCCCTGCGGCGGGCGGGGCTGTCGGTGGATTTCATCTCCGCCTCTGACATTCCGTCACAAGGCTACAGGCTGATCCTTGCGCCCGGGCTGGCCACCATAGACGCCGATCTGAACTGGAAACTGACAGAAGGTTGCGATCTGACCCTTCTTGGCCCGCGCAGCGGAGCGATTACCGAGGATTTCCAGATCCCCCCACAAGGCCGCCCTAGCATACCCGCGCTCGACTGCACTGTCGACCTGATCGAAACCCTGCCACCGAATGCTACCCGAGAGGTCACCGGCGGAGGTGCGGCAGCCCATTGGGTGGAACGGCTGTCCGGCAGCGCCCCAAACCTGCTGACCTTCGAAGACGGCACCCCGGCGCTGAAGGGGATCGACGGGATTTGGTATCTGGCCGGTTTCCCGGATGACAACCTTTGGGATCGGCTGATCGCAATGGCCGCGCAAGAAACCGGCCTGACCCTTTACCCGATGCCGCCCGGACTGCGGCGGCGTGAAACGGCAGATCATGAGGTCCTGATAAACTACAATGCCCACCCGGTTACATGGAACGGCACGCATGTATCCGGCTGCGATGTTGTCTTCAAACTCCTTGCGCCTGACGCCGGGTAGAGCAAAATATTTGATACCGCTAACATAACCTGCTAGGGGCTTCTGGCAGGTCCTGGCCTGATTTGGCAGATGGCGATGGACCCTGTATCAAAAACCGCACGCAATACACCGGGATCACGTATCTTGCTCAACGCCAGCCATCAGACCGCACACCACTGGAACCTCGTGGCCGATATCGGCGGAACCAACACGCGGCTTGGCGTGGTCACTGATGGGCAGCTGACCGATCTGCGCAAACATCCAACCGGCACCATGGCCGATTTGCGCGACGCCCTGCACGCGTTGCGCGATGAGGTTGGAACCGACCCGCGCGCCGTGGTGGCCGCCGGGGCTGGTCCGGTCCGTGATGGACGCATTCGCCTGACCAACGCCAATCTTGACCTGACCGAGGGTGAGCTTGCCCGCGCCACAGGCGCGAGCCATACCTATGTGATCAACGATTTCACCGCTGCCGCCTGGTCAGTGGCCGAAATCTCCCCTGCCGATGCCGATGTCCTGCAAGGGGCGGATACGCCACCATTGGGCACACGGCTTGTGGTCGGACCGGGAACCGGGCTGGGTGTCGGCGCGCTACTTTATTCCGAAGGGCATTTTCACACGGTCTCTGGCGAAGGGGGCCATATGGGCATTTCCCCCCGCCACCGCGATGAGGTCGACGTGTTTGAAGCGGCCCGCCGCATCGCGCCCGAATGTTTCTTTGACGACAGTCTGACCCTTGAGGCCGAGATGTTCCTAAGCGGTACAGGTCTGCCAATCCTTTATCAGGCCATCATCATGGCCGCCGGAAAACCGGACATACCCGCCCGCTCCGCCAAGGACATCCTGCAGGACGCTCGTGACGGCGCTGATCCCTGCGCCGTCAGAACGGCGCGGATTTTCACCGAACATCTGGGCGCGATCATGGGCGATCTTGCTGTCGCGCTTGTGCCCACCGGCGGCGTCTTTCTGGTCGGCGGCGTCGCCGAAAAGAACCGCTGGCTGTTTGAGCAGGATTTCCTGCGCGCCTTCAATGCCGGTGGACGGTTTGACGCGCTGCGCCGGTCGATGAACCTCTATGTATCCAAGCAGGACGAGTTCGGCCTCATCGGCGCCAGCAACTTCTGCAAAAACGCACTGGCACACTGAAATGATCCTGTGTTGCGGAGAAGCCCTGATCGACATGATCCCCGAAGCCACGGTCTCGGGCCGTGACGGGTTCGTTCCACATTCGGGCGGCGCGGTGTTCAATACAGCCATTGCCCTGGGACGCCTCGGTGGGCCTGCGGGCCTGCTGACCGGCCTTTCAACAGATATGTTCGGCCAGCAATTGGCCGAGACCCTGAAGGCCAGCCATGTCGACACCGCCCACCTGATCCGATCCGACCGACCGACAACTCTGGCTTTTGTAAAACTGCAAGATGGGCACGCCAGTTACAGTTTCGTCGATGAAAACTCGGCCGGTCGGATGTTGTTGCCCGAAGACATGCCGCGCCAACTGCCCGCTATTTCCGCGCTTTATTTCGGGGGGATCAGCCTGGCGGTCGAGCCCTGCGCGGATGCCTATGCGTCCCTGCTCGATATGCACGGCGGGGATCAGGCGGTGATGATCGACCCGAATATCCGCCCGGGATTCATCAAGGACCAGACCCGCTATCGCACGCGTCTGAACAGGATGATCGCGCAATGCGACATCGTGAAAGTCTCGGATGAGGATCTGGACTGGATCATTCCCGGCCCTGAAAGCCTCGCCGAAAAAGTCCCTTTGTTGCTCCAAGCTGGCCCCGCAGTGGTGATCGTCACCCGCGGTGGATACGGTGCCACCGGCTATCTGGCCGACGGGTCCGAGGTTTCGGTCCCCGTGAATCCGGTGCAGGTCGTTGATACCGTCGGCGCAGGGGACACGTTCAACGCCGGGGTCCTGGCCGAACTGGAACGCGCCGGCCACCTGAGCAAACCCGCCCTGCGCGCCCTGCCCCCAGCCGCGCTGCGTGCTGCGCTGGCAAAAGGTGCTCAGGTCGCCGCCGTCACCGTATCCCGTGCCGGGGCGAACCCACCCTGGGCGCACGAACTGCAAGATGGATAGACGCCAATGAAACGTTCCGAGATCAACCGCATCAAGGCCGAGGCGCAGACCTTCATCAAATCCTTCGGCGCGGTGTTGCCACCTTTCGCCGACTGGACCCCTGATCAGATGCGCAGCGATCAGGCCGCCGGTATCCGCGCCCGCAGTCTGGGCTGGGACATCACAGATTACGGCCAGGGCCGGTTCGATGAACTGGGTCTGTTCCTGTTCACTCTGCGCAACGGCGATGAAAAGGACCTGAACAAAGGCAGCGGCATGCTTTACGCCGAGAAACTCCTGATCTCACGCGACCGGCAACTGTCGCCGATGCACCGCCACATCATCAAGGCCGAGGACATCATCAATCGCGGCGGCGGTGATCTGGTGATGGAGATCTATGCCACGGCCCCCGATGGCAGCATCGACCGTGACACTCCGGTCGTAGTGCCCAGCGATGCCTGCCCGGTGACCATCCAACCCGGCGAGCATCTGCGTCTGAAACCCGGTCAAAGCGTCACCCTGATGCCCGGCATCTGGCACGCGTTCTGGGCCGAACAGGGGGATTGCCTGATTGGCGAGGTTTCAACCGTCAATGACGACCGCACCGACAACGTGTTCGAAGACCCGATTCCGCGCTTCGCTACCATCGAAGAAGACACCGCGCCGGACTTTCTATTGGTCGCCGACTACTAGCCCGCCCGATACGCCGAAGGCGTCTGCCCGAACTCGGCCCGAAACGCCCGCGTCATCGCGCTGGCGTTTTCATATCCACAGCGGCTGGCAATCTCTGCGACCGACTGCTCTGTCTCTGCCGCCAGCTTGCGCGCAAGGTTCAGACGCAACCGCCGATACAACGCACGCGGCGTCGTACCCAGTTCGGCCAATACCCGGGTTTCAATCTTCTTCTGCGAACACCCCAATTGTCTGGCGATGTCCTGTATACGGATCGGAGCCTCGATCGTATCCTGCATGATCCGCAACACCCGGTTCACCAAGGTATCCTGCGATTTCATCGGCAGGCTGTAGGCCTGAGGCACACCGCGATTCATCAGAAGATGCGCAACCTCCATCGACAGCAACGGCCCATGGTCGGCGCGGATCAAGGCGTCGGCCAAATCAAACGCCGCCATCGCGCCGGAACATGTCATGCGATTGCCATCGATCACAAACCTCTCCTGCACAGCGTCGACAGCGGGAAAGGCTTCCTCGAACCGCGACAGCTCATCCCAGTGAATCGTCGCGCGGCAATGATCCAGCAAACCGGCGCGGGCCAATAACCAACTGCCGGTATCCAGCCCTGCCAACTTTTGGTGATTTCGTGCAGCCGCCTTTATCGCCCGTGTCACCTCGGGCACATCCAATTGCAAAAACCCATATGAAGGCATGACGACCAGAACATCGCCCTCCCCCTGCCCCAGAGTCGCATCGGGCGTAATCTGCAATCCGCTGGAACTACGCGCCGGTCCGCCATCCAGCGAACAGAACTGCCAATCGTAAAGCGATTGACGCGACAGCGTGTTGGCCGCGCGCAAGGGTTCAACCATGTTGGCGAGGCAGTGATTGGAAAACCCATCAAACAGAAGAACGGTGAAGCGCCGAGTCATTTTTTCCAAATCCGCATAAGAATCCGCCAATTCAGCATGTCACTGAATACCGCCCTGCGCTTTCATCGGTCAATCACTGATCTAAGGAATCCGCGCGATGAACTTTGGCCTGTCCGATGAACAAGAGATGATCGTCTCAACCGTTCGCAGCTTTGTCGAAAACGAAATCTACCCGCATGAGGCCGCCGTCGAGCGCACCGGTCAGGTGCCACGCGAACTGGGGGAAGAGATCAAGCAGAAATGCATCGACCTGGGCTTCTATGCCTGCAACTTCCCCGAAGAGGTCGGCGGCGCGGGTCTGTCCCATGTCGATTTCACATTGGTCGAGCGTGAGCTGGGCCGCGGCTCGATGGCACTGACCCATTTCTTTGGCCGCCCGCAAAACATTCTGATGGCCTGTAACGCAGAACAGCGCGAGCAATACCTGCTGCCAGCTGTGCGCGGTCAGAAGATGGACGCACTGGCGATGACCGAACCCGACGCGGGCTCGGATGTACGCGGAATGAAATGTCAGGCCGCGCGCGATGGCGGTGATTGGGTGGTCAATGGATCCAAACATTTCATCTCGGGTGCCGAGCATGCGGACTTCTTTATTGCGTTCATTGCAACCGGAGTTGATAATACGCAAAAAGGACCCAAAAAGCGCATTACCACATTTCTTGTAGATCGCGGGACTCCAGGCTTTGAAGTGCGCGAAGGCTATAATTCCGTCAGTCACAAGGGCTACAAGAACTATATCCTCTATTTCGACAACTGCCGCCTGCCCGATGCGCAGGTTCTGGGCGAGGTCGATGGAGGCTTTGCCGTGATGAACGAGTGGCTGTATGCCACCCGCCTAACCGTCGCCGCCTTCTCGGTCGGGCGCGCACGGCGCTGTTTCGATTACGCTCTGAACTACGCAGCCGAACGCAAACAGTTCGGTCAACCCATCGGGAAATTTCAGGGCGTCAGCTTTCAGATCGCCGACCTGATCACCGAGATCGACGCCGCCGATTGGTTGACTCTCTCCGCTGCCTGGCGTCTGGACCAAAACCTGCCATCGAACCGAGAGATCGCGTCAGCCAAGCTTTATGCTTCGGAAATGTTGGCCCGGGTTACCGATACAACGCTGCAAATCTTTGGCGGCATGGGTTTGATGGATGACTTTCCAATCGAGCGGTTCTGGCGCGATGCAAGGGTTGAACGCATCTGGGACGGCACCAGCGAAATTCAGCGCCACATCATCAGCCGCGATCTGCTGCGTCCGTTAGGGGCGTGACGATGGCCAAAGACCTCTCTCGCTTGTTGCGCCCCAAATCCATCGCCGTGATCGGCGGCGGGTCATGGGGTCAGCAAATCATCCTGCAATCCGAGCGTATGGGCTTTGGCGGATCAATCTGGCCCGTACATCCCAAGGCCGATGACATCGCAGGGCACCAGACGTTTGCCCGGATCGAAGACCTGCCCGAACCCCCGGACGCCGTCTTCATCGGCATCAATCGCCACGCCACGATCGAAGCGGTTCAAGCCCTGTCGGATATGGGCGCGGGCGGCGCGGTCTGTTTTGCTTCGGGGTTTTCCGAGTCGGTGGCCGAGGACAATACCGGTGGCGACCTACAAACCCGACTGATCGCAGCCGCGGGCGACATGCCCATTCTCGGCCCTAATTGTTACGGATTTATCAATGCCTTAGATGGTGCGCTATTGTGGCCAGACCAACATGGTGCATCCCGGGTCGACAAAGGCGTTGCCATCCTGACGCAAAGCTCGAACATCTCGATCAACCTCACCATGCAGAAACGCGCGCTGCCGATTGCCTATATGGTCGCCTGCGGAAACATGGCGCAAACCAGCCAGGCGCAGATTGCGGCAGCGCTGATCGACGATCCTCGGGTAACCGCCGTGGGCTTGCATATCGAAGGGTTTGGAAACATCCGTGAGTGGGAGGCACTGGCCACCAAGGCCCATCACCGGGGCGTCCCCCTGATCGCACTCAAGGTCGGTGCATCCGAGCAGGCGCAGGCCGCAACGGTATCCCACACCGCATCTCTGGCAGGCAGCGATGCGGGGGCGCAAGCCTTATTGGACCGGTTGGGCATTCCCCGGCTGACCGCCCTGCCCGATTTCCTCGAAACGCTGAAACTGCTGCATTGCTGTGGTCCCCTCACCGGCAGCAATGTCGCCTCGATCAGCTGTTCCGGGGGTGAGGCCAGCCTGATCGCGGATATGGCGGTGGGCACAGGTGTGACGTTTCCACCCCTGAACAACGATCAAAAGACCCGGCTGCGCGCCGCGCTCGGCCCCATGGTCGCATTAAATAACCCTTTGGATTATCACACTTATATCTGGCGCGATGAGGGGGCGATGACGCGCGCCTGGTCGGGCATGACCGGTGGTGCGACCGATCTGACACTGTCTATTGTCGATTACCCGACCACGGATCCAACCGACTGGGCCTGTGCGACCCGGGCCGCCCTAAATGTCCGTGCCAAGACCGGCACCCCTTTCGCCATCGCCTCTACATTGCCCGAGCTGCTGCCCGAGGACACCGCACGGGACCTGATGGCAGGCGGCGTTGTCCCTCTTATGGGCCTGCGCGAAGCCATATCCGCCATCCGCGCGGCGTGTCAGATCAAACCGCCCTCTGCCGATCCTATCTGTCTGCCCGGCCACATAACAGGCTCACAACTGCTGACCGAAGGGGCCTCCAAACAGGCTTTGGCCGACTACGGGCTACCTGTGCCGCAAAACCGCACTGTACGCGGCGCTGAACAGGCTCAAAGGGCCGCGCAGGAACTGGACGGCCCATTCGCCGTCAAAGGCGTCGGTCTGGCGCATAAGTCGGACCAATTCGCCGTGCGTCTTGGCGTTCGCCCGACCGAAGTTGGCCAGGTCGCCAAAGACATCGGCACCGAAGATATCCTTCTTGAAGAAATGATCACGGGGACCGTCGCAGAGCTGCTGATCGGAGTGGTCCGCGACCCGGCCCATGGGTTTGTTCTGACGCTTGGGGCTGGCGGCGTTCTGACCGAAGTGATGCGCGACACGGTTTCCCTTTTGATTCCAAGCGGTTCCGAAACCATCCGAACCGCGCTTGGGAAGCTGAAAACCGCCCCCCTTCTGGCGGGCTATCGCGGTCAGCCCGCCGCTGATATGGATTCGATACTCGCCGCCATTCAGGCCGTTCAGGCCTATGTCATTGAAAACGCCGACCTGATTGACGAGGTCGAGATCAACCCGCTCCTCTGCACACCGGATAAGGCGGTGGCGGTGGATGCCCTCATCAGAAAGGCCTGAGACATGGACCCGATCAAAACACGACGCGACGGCGCGATCCTTGAGGTGACACTGGACCGGCCCAAGGCCAACGCAATCGACCTGGCTACCAGCCGGATCATGGGGCAGGTCTTTGCCGATTTCCGCGATGACCCAGAGCTGCGCGTCGCTATTCTGACTGGGGTGGGCGAGAAATTCTTTTGCCCCGGCTGGGACTTAAAGGCTGCTGCCGATGGGGATGCCGTAGACGGAGATTACGGCGTCGGCGGTTTTGGCGGCCTGCAAGAGCTGCGGGACTTGAACAAGCCCGTCATCGCAGCCGTGAACGGCATCGCCTGCGGCGGCGGGCTGGAACTGGCTTTGTCCGCCGACATGATATTGGCTGCGGACCACGCCACATTTGCCCTGCCCGAGATCCGTTCGGGCACGGTTGCTGACGCGGCCAGCGTGAAACTGCCCAAGCGTATCCCGTACCACATCGCTATGGAATTGCTGCTGACCGGGCGCTGGTTCGACGCCGAAGAAGCCAATCGTTGGGGTTTGGTGAACGAAATCGTCGCCCCTGATCAGCTATTGGACCGCGCGTGGGAACTGGCCCGCCTGCTGGCTTCGGGTCCGCCACTGGTTTACGCGGCGATCAAAGAGATCGTCCGCGATGCCGAAGACCGCACGTTCCAGGACAGCATGAACCGCATAACCAAGCGCCAGCTGCGTTCAGTCGACGTGCTTTACAGCAGTGAGGATCAGCTGGAAGGTGCCCGCGCCTTTGCAGAGAAGCGTGAACCGGTCTGGAAGGGGAAATAGACCCTAATCCGGCGATTTCGCCGCCAATCGGAGCCTTTCAGGGACCACCACACCCATTTTTAGGCCAATACAGCGCCTCAGAGCCTATTCTGAGGCCTCAAACCGCACGGATCTGACCGATGGGTCCACACGGCCATACGCAGCCAACACACGGCCTGTCCACTTCTGAGCGATGTAATCCGCCATAAACCGCGATGGTGCCACAAGGGTTGCAACCCCCCCTGCCCTATCGGCTTCGGCAAGGTGCTGGAACCAACTGGACCAAAGCTCGGGATCGCGGGTGTGCAGCATCTTTTGCACTTGCCCCCAGATGTCGTCATCGCTCGGCGCTTCGCCGGGCCCTTTGACCTTGAACGGAACAACGTTTGTCTGCGGCTCGTCCCCCTGCCCCATCCGTTCCTGAAAATCCGGACCGATAACAGGCCAGATGTCGGTCGTATCGATCATGATCTGCTTGAGATCCAGTTCATAGACTGCAACACGACCTCGGGCAGCAGACCGTTTGACGGCAATCCACCCCATCACCCGCAACTTGGCCATTTCCCGCTTGACCGTTCTCGGGTCAACAGACCACAGGCGCGATATCTCCTCGCGACCGATCGACAGTTCGTTTGTTCGCCAGTTATATCGTGTGGTGATCAGTGTCAGAATACGAAGAACCCGGCGTTGCAGATGCTTGTCGCCGGACAAAGCATACACGCCCAATGCAGAGAGTATATCGTATTTGAGGGCTGGCGCGTTCCGGCCAACCGGCTTTGTAACCTGCATTCACGTCCTCACCGCTCAATCTGCCTCAAACGGGTTAAACCCGCTGCTTGCGCTGTTTGCCAACGCTTTTCGTGATGTTGAGCTGATTAGCGTCCAAAGCTCCGATTCTGTCAAGAGAAGACTGTCAGAGGCGAAGTTTCGGGGCGAAATCCGAATTCAAAAATAAAAGAATCCGGTGAAGTATTGGTGAAGGGGGGCATCCAGAGTGTCCCCTTATTTCCTTGTTCTGTCCCCCTAAATCCGGGGATAGAGCCTGTCACGTCCCCCTAAATGAAGTGGTCGAACCCAAGCGGATCATCTCGAATCAACCTGGCCGCACCGAATCGCCTGACATCCTGGAAGGCCCTTGTTTTCTTACCCGTGGGTAAGATCGCGATCTCATAATAATTTCTTTTGCCTATTATGCAAATCAAGCGTAAAAAGCCAACAGGTAATAATTTACGTCCAATAAAGAATGAGAGCAGAGGCATGTACACGCACGAAGACCTGAATGCATTGCGCAATCAGTCCCTCAAACTGCAAGGCTGGATCCGGCAGCAGACCTTTAGCCCAGAGATGGAAAAGACCCTGCGGCGGTTTTCCAGCTGGGAAGTGTCCGAGCTGATCTTCCGCGTCAATCAGTCGACCTTTCGCGGCAAGCTTGCGGCCGACCCCTCCTTGCCCGGGGGTGAGGTTGAGCCGGAAGGCCGTCAGCGTTGGTTCAGCCTTGAAGAGGTGAATGAGCTGCGCCGCCGCCTCAAGGTCAATCGCAAGTCTCTGATGCCCCCGCGCCCCGTGGGCAAACGGGCGATCCGTGCCGCGGTGGCGAATTTCAAAGGCGGCGCGGGCAAATCGACTGTTGCGTTGCACCTTGCCCATGCGGCGGCGCTGGACGGCTATCGGGTTTTGGTTGTCGATTTCGACCCGCAGGCAACGCTCAGCCATTCTATGGGCCTGACCGATGTGGCCGAAGACTTCACGGTCTGGGGCATCATGGCGCGCGACCTGATCCGGGAAACCGAGCGCATGAACGACCGGCCGGCAGCCGCGCAATCCGGGACCGCCCTGCCCCGCCGCGAATTGCCGCCTTCGATTTCAGATATGGGGCTGGGTGACCTGCGCGTGTCAGACTTCATCAAGCAGACCTCATGGTCGACGATCGATGCGATCCCATCCTGCGCCAACGCCGCCTTTGTTGAGTTCGCTTCAGCGCAGTATCGGCACCTGAACCCCGAATGGTCGTTCTTTGCGGCAGTATCCCGGTATCTGGATCAGATCCCCGATGATGCCTATGACCTGATCCTGTTCGATTGCCCCCCTGCTATTGGATACCAGTCAATGAACGCGGTATTTGCCGCAGACATGCTCTATATCCCCTCTGGCCCGGGCTATTGGGAATATGATTCAACGACGTCCTTTATCGGTCAGCTTTCCGAAGCGCTGGAAGATCTGGCTTATGGGTTCGACAAGACCTTACCCACGGGTAAGATCGGTTTACCCAAGACATTCTGTGAACTGCGGTTCCTGTTGACCCGCTATGAGCCGGGCAATGCGCTGCATCTGGCGATGTTCGATGCGTTCAGGAAAGTGTTTGGTGAACACGTTGCCCAGCATCCCGTTGAAATGACCCGCGCGGTTGAGCAATCGGGCCGTTTCCTGAGCTCGGTCTACGAAATGGATTATCGCGAGATGACGCGCGAAACCTGGCGTCGCGCGCGATCGACATTCGACAATGTATACGAGGAATTCCGGGGCGTGATGCTGTCCGCCTGGGACAAGCTGGAGGATGACGCATGAGCCGCAAACGCAGAATGTTCGATATCGACATGCCAGCGATGGAGGACATCCCGGTTGGCAAGGTTCCGGATAAAGTTCTGGAGAAACGGCGCGGGCCGATGGCCGCTGCAATCTCAGAGAACGCGGACGCCTTGAGAGATCAGCAAAGTACCGAGGATGCCATTCGTGCCGAAAACGACAAGCTTGCGCATGAGCTGGTGCGCTTGCGGTCGGAAGGATTGGTGATCGAACGGATCGCGCTATCTGATGTGGTCACAGAAAAACTGACTCGGGATCGTAAACCTGGTCCCGACCCGGATCTGGATGAGCTTAAGGCCTCAATCCGTGAAATTGGATTGTCCAATCCGATCCGCGTCGAACGTCGCCAGGATGGAAAATTCGACCTGATTCAGGGAATGCGTCGCCTATCGGCGTATCGCGCGTTGCAGGAGGAAACGGGCGATGACGGATATGCCACAATCCCCGCAGGGATTGCCGAGGTCGCGGCACTGGACGATAGCTATCGCCGGATGGTGGATGAGAACTTGATCCGGAAGGATATTTCATTTGCCGAGATGGGCGCGCTGGCCCGCGCGTATACCGAAGACCCGGCAAATGATTGTGCCGAAGTCGATAAGGCGGTCTCGATTCTGTTCAAGTCCGCCAGCTATACCAAGCGCAGCTATATTCGGGCATTCGCCAGCTTGCTTGCTATGTTGGACAAGGTGCTGATGCATCCAAATGACATCCCGCGCAATGTCGGCGTCGACCTGAAACGTAAACTGGATGCGGACCCGGGGCTGATCCGTCAGGTCAGCACGGCATTGATGGCGGAACCGAACCGGGACAGCACCCGGGAGATCTCGATTCTGCGCGGGTTTCTAAGCGCGGGCGCGACGCCGACACCAAAACAAAAACCTGACGGGGCCAGCAAGCCGCGCCGAGCGAAGACGACTTTTCAGGTGTCCGGGCGGGCAGGGATTGCAAAGTGCTCAGCATCCAGCGGGCGGATTGAACTGCGTTACGATCTGGATTTCACACGGATCGACCGGGCCAAGCTGGAGGCGGCAATCGCTGCTTTGATTGACGATCTTCAGGAAGAGGATGATCTTACCCACGGGTAAGATCGGTTTTGCTGGGGGAGGGGGAGCGACCTTCCGCGCATTTACCCCAACAAATCGGTTGCCGGGTTTTCAGTGATATCGACGTCATCGTAATATTTCTGCGCCTGGGCAAGGGATCGATGCAGGGAGAGACGCATGGCAGCCTGGATGGGCGCGCCGTCCAGCGCGGCCTGGGTCAGAAACCCCGAGCGCAGCCCGTGCGGTGAGGCGAAATCTTGCGGTAACCCCGCCAGTTTCAGCCGGTGTTTGACGATCTGATAGATGGCATCCGGAGACAGGCGGCGTTTCAACACGCGGTCCGCCTTTGAAATCGGGCGGAACAGGGGGCCAGCGTCAATCTGTCCGACCTCGATCCAATGCTCCAGCGCCTGTGCTGCGCGACCCTTCAGCACCAGTCGAGGGGTCTCGCCCTTATCTGTGGTCTTGGTCTCCAGCAGAGAAATCCAGATCACGCCGCTCTTGTCGAACTCTTTGAGGGACACATCCTCGCGCCTCAGCCCGGTGATCTCGGACCGCCGACGTCCGCCTGAGGCCCAGCCCAGCATCAGGATCGCCCGGTCGCGGCAATCCCGGCGCGAGCCCCGGCAGGTGGCTAGCAGCTGCTCCAGCACGTCGCGGGTGATCGGATGGGCGGATTTCGGGGCAGGGGGCCTTGCAGCGGCGCGGCGCGCCTTGGCGCGCGCCTGTTTCACCTGTGGCGCGTCAAAAGGGGAAGAGAGATTCTTCATCCGGTGAAAGGCCAGCCAGGAGGCGATGCGCCGGTCCAGGGTTGAGGGCGCCGGGCAGGCCAGCGATTTGCGCAACCCCTGAGCAATCAGGACCTCAGCGGTTTGACGCGCGATGTCATCCTCCGGCGCATCGCTGAGATCGCGGGCGTGGTCGAGGAGGAAGGCGAGGGCGGTGGCTTCGCTCTCGGGCCACTCCAAAGCTGCGCTGAATCGCGTAGCTCTCCAAGCGGTGATGTAGAGCAGGTCGTGCTCATACGCCCGCAGCGTATTGGCGGGGGTGCCGCGCACATACAGGTCTGTCAGCGCCTCCTGATCCGCCTTTGACAGGGCAGGGGAGGGGGCAGGCAGATAGGGAGCAGGGGGCTTCATGGGGCTTATTCTGCGCAGATTCCCCGGCAAAATCAATCATACACGATAAGGGATACTTATCGGATATTATATCTTACTTTTCGAATTACGAATCTAATGATCATAAACTTCTAATTTTGCGCGTTGAGAGAGTAGGGCGCCTTTGGAATTGAATATTCGTGGGATCCGCCACAAATCTAAAGTGTATCAACGAGGGTTCTGTCGCAGGTTCTGTCGCACACTTTTTAACGGCAGAGCATCATTGGAGTTAGAGAGCGGTTTACCCTGCCATTTGCGCGAACTGCCGAAACGGACTGAGTCCAGGCGTGAGTTGATCTTTGCGGATCATGTTGACCAATTCTATGCCTGCCAGGACAGATGCGGTTGAGGCGAAAGATTTGAATCCCAACATTGGTCTGATCCTTCGTTTGATGCAACGGTGATCCTGTTCAATGATGTTATTGAGGTATTTCTGCCTAACCATTTCGATCGGGATCGGGCAGCCAAAGCTTTTGAGCATCTTGTTGATCGCTTTGATCCCAGCTGTATTGGCACCGCTTTTGTCGATGACAATCTTTCTAGGGAGTCCGTTGACCTCCAGTGTCCGGGCAAAGAATTTGGTGGCGGCAGGTTTGTTTCGACGCTGCGAAAGCATGAAATCAAGCGTCTTACCGTGCTTGTCGACAGCTCGGTAGAGATATACCCACACCCCTTTCACCTTGATGTAGGTCTCGTCCATTCTCCAAGAACGGTCGCAAGATTTTTTGCGGCGACGCGCGGCCTCAGCAATCGCGCTGGAGTATCTTTCCACCCAGCGGTTCAGTGTAGTGTGGTCCACCGAAACACCGCGCTCACCCATGATTTCCTCCAGGTCACGGTATGAAACACCGTATCGAACGTAGAAGAAGACCGCGAATAGGATCACATCCTTCGGATATTGCGCACCCTTAAAAGAAATCATGAACCGACTTTCGGCTGAATTACACGGGCTGCTATTCACTCTCTGCGTTTTTGAGCGTCAATGGCAAAAAGTTTGCAACAGAACCACTTTCATTGCTAATGCCCCAGAATCTGGCTGAGGAACAGTTTGGTCCGCTCTGATTGCGGGTTGTTGAAGAACTCTTCGGGTTCGTTTTGTTCCACAATCTGGCCGGCATCCATAAAGATCACGCGGTTGGCGACCTGACGGGCAAAGCCCATCTCATGCGTCACACACAGCATGGTCATGCCTTCCTCGGCCAGTTCGATCATGGTGTCGAGCACCTCTTTGATCATCTCAGGGTCAAGGGCCGATGTCGGTTCATCGAACAACATGATCCGCGGCATCATGCACAGCGAGCGGGCAATCGCCACACGCTGCTGCTGCCCCCCCGAAAGCTGGCCAGGATACTTATCGGCCTGCTCGGGGATCTTCACCTTCTCCAGGAAGTGCATCGCACGTTCTTCGGCCTCCTTCTTGGGCGTCTTGCGCACCCAGATCGGGGCCAGCGTGCAGTTTTCCAGAATGGTCAGATGCGGGAACAAGTTGAAGTGCTGGAACACCATGCCAACCTCGGACCGGATCTTGTCGATGTTCTTGAGGTCATTCGACAACTCAATCCCATCCACCATGATCGTGCCCTGCTGGTGTTCTTCCAGCGCGTTCAGGCAGCGGATCAGGGTGGATTTACCCGACCCTGACGGCCCCGCGATCACGATCCGCTCGCCCTGATTGACGGTCAGATTGATGTCGCGCAGCACGTGGAAGGACCCGTACCACTTGTTCATTCCGTTGATTTCGATGGCGACCTCGTCGCTCACCGACATCTTGGAACGGTCGATTTCGCGTTCTAAGGCAAATTGAGACATTGGTCCTCCTCCAGCTTCCTTGTGGCGGTGATTGCACCGGCAAGGTCCATCACCGCGTTTCCTACCGATTTGAACAGGGTGATGTCCTGTGCGCTGTTGCGGCCGGTTTTACCCTGTGTCAGCGCGTAGAGATCACCCAGAATATCCGTCTGGGCGATTGCGCCGGTTTCCAAAGGTGTCTTCAGCTCTCCGGCCTCAATTGCCGCGAATTTGGTGTCGACAAACAGGTGGGCGCGTTGAAGGGCGCGGTCGTCAGCCTCGCGCATGGCCGGGGTGAAGGCACCGATCAGGTCCACATGCTGACCGGGTATCAGCCAATCCCCCTTTAACAAGGGCTCGGTTGCCAGCGTTGCTGCGCTGATGATGTCGGCTTGCGGCACGGCTGTTTCCAGATCAGGCACTGCCTGAGCGTCCCAGCCAGCCTCTTTCAGGGTGTCTGCCAGCCGTTCCGCAGCAGCCGGGAAAACGTCCCAAATGCGCACGGTCTTGATCGGGCGCACTGCACGGAAAGCGTCGGGGAGTTGAGCGGCAACTTTTCCGGCCCCGATGACCAGCAGGTTTTGCGCATCTTCCCGCGCCAGATGCCGCGCTCCCAAAGCCGAGGCCGCAGCTGTACGCCGTGCCGTCAGCACTGCACCGTCAAGCAGGGCCAGATGTTCGCCGGTGGTCCGGTCAAACACCAGCACCGACCCGGCAATCGCAGGCAATTTGCGGGCCGAGTTACCCGGCGTGGCCGTCACAACCTTCACGCAGCCCAGGGTTTCGGTCCAGGCGGGCATCAGCAGCAGCGTCGCGTCAGGTTCCTCCTGCATCGGCATGGTGTGGTGGTGCCGGTCGGGCGAGGTCAGGCCGTTTGCGAACAGTTCTTCCATCTGATCGATCAGACCACCAAAGGGAAGCGCGCTTGCCGTTATTTCAGCGTCGAGAATTTTCATGAGTCAGCTTTCAAAACGGGATGGAGAGAACAGGGAAGCGTCAACGCCCGCCCTGGTCAGATTCGAAGGCATCTGCGTGCCGGTCAGCAGCGACGCGGCGAGTTGACCCACAGCAGGCGAGGTCTGGATGCCATACCCGCCCACGCCTGCCAGCCAGAACAGACCTTCGATCTGACCCGAGAATCCGATGACGGGCAATCTGTCCTTGGCAAAGGTACGCAGACCCGCCCAGCTATGGGCGACATGCGTGACCTCCAGCGTGGTACATTCGCTTAGGTAATGGGCCGCGTAAGCGATATCCAATTCCTCGGGCCAGGCGTCGTGCGGGTCGACAGGGGTTTCGTCCGCGGGGCTGACCATCAATTGGCCTGCGTCGGGCTTGAAATAGAATACTTCATCGATCTCATTAACCTCGGGCATGTGTGACACGTCGTGGTCCGGAACCTTGACGCTGATTGCCGTGCGGCGGTGGGGTAGGATGCCCAGAGGGTCAGCGCCGAACATCCCGGCAACAGGATCGGCCCAGCCGCCGGTGGCATTGACGACCATGCGGGCCTTTATCTCACCGGAAGATGTTTCCAGCACCCAATGGTCGCTTTCCCGATGGGCGGCGGTCACAACGCTGGCTTGGCGGAACTCGGCGCCTTTGGCCTTGGCGCCGCGCGTGTATCCCTGCAACAGGTTTTCCACTTCGACATCCCAGCAATCGGGATCGAAAAACGCCGCTTTGACCCAATCGGGGTCGAGGAAGGGCATTTTCTCCAAAGCTTGATCGACGCTCAGCAATTCAACCGGCGATGCACCTTCGGGCGCGTTTGCCTGTTCGTGCTCATACACCTGACGCAAATGGTCCGCCTTTTCGGCATCGGCGATCAACAGGTTGCCGCGCGGGCGCAGTAGATCGACCTCGGTGAACCCGGCGGGTGGCTGCATCATGAAACCGCTGCTGGCCTGCGTGAGCTGCCCGGTCACTTTTGAATGAAACCGGCGGGTGAATTCCGCAGCCGAGCGTCCGGTGGAATGATATCCCAGTGAGGTTTCCTGTTCCAACAGGATAACCGAACGCTGCCCGTTCAGAAAATACGCGGCAGAGGCTCCGGCAATTCCGCCCCCGATGATGGCGATGTCGAAAATCTCAGGCATTGATCTCATCCAGCGGAAAGACAGGGCGGCGCAGGCGGGTATAGGTGCGCCGCTTGACGTTGGGGGTGCACAATCCGCCCGCGTCGGTGATGATGATGCGCGATGCGATCGGACCGAAGGCTCCTTTGAAGTGCTGCATCGACTTAACGGCCAGAACGGCCTTGTCCGTGGGTTCGATCCCCACAACGCGGAATACGTTTTTGTCGAGCATTTGCATCCGGTCGGAAACGATCATGATGTCGATCCCTTGCACCCGCAGGCAGACGCTTTGCCCGGTTGAGCCCGGAAGGCCGGTGAACATCGGACCTTCGAAGGTAAAGCTACCATCGCTGATGGCCATGATCTTGCCTGTCACCTGTAGCGGCCCGCCACCCACGGACGCGTCGGTTTTGCCACCGAGGGAGAGCGTGATTTCGGCGCCGACGCCGTGGGTGACGAGCTGTGATACGGCCTGGGGGTCGTAAAGCGCCCCGGCTGCCGCGTTCTGAATTCCGGCCTCAAGCATGGCCGCGATCAACGCCGTGCAATCGCTATATGCGCCCGAGCCGGGGTTGTCTGAGAAATCCGCGACCACAATGGGGCCAGCGCCTACGCTAGAGGTTTTGAGTTGCGCGATACAGTCCTCCAACGGAAATGGCAGATCCCACCGATCGCGGAACGACCAGATCCTGTCGCACGTCCGTTCGGCGCAGCCTGCCGCGGCATCGCTGGGAGTTGTGGCTGTGTCATAGGTTACCAGAACAGATGGCCCCGCGGCCCAGACATCGGCATCGGTGAACCCCGCATTGATTGCGACGTTCAGTATACCAGGGGTTTGCATTTCCTCGGCGGCATCTTCCAGAAGGCGGTACATCGGGCCGTTTTCAGTCGTGCGCCCGTCATCGCAACCCACCAGCATCGGCGGGCGGCGCAACAGCAGCTTTGGTGTGATCTCACCCTCCAGCGCCCGGTGCAGCAATTCACAGGCCTCGACCCCGACCTCGCGCATGTCCACATGCGGATAGGTGCGGAAGGACACGGCGATTTGCACCAGCTCAGCCGTCTCGTCCGAAATGTTGGCGTGCAGATCAAGCGTGATGGCCAGTGGAATCTCATCCCCCACAACGGCCCGAATCTCGCGCAGGAACTGGCAGTCACCGTCCTCGTCTGTCTCGGTTACCATTGCGCCGTGCAGTGCGACAAATACGCCGTCGAACGGTCCGTTTTCACGCAGGCGGTGGACGCACTCTCCGGTGATTTCGGCCCGCGCGGCCTCGGTCACGGGACCGTTTGGTTCGGCATGGGCGGCGGTGATATAGACGGGCGTCCAGCCGCGCGCCTCGGCCACTTCGATTGCGCCGCCAACCTCGGACCCGGTGCCGCGGAAATTGGCCGGGATCTCGTCACCTTTGAAGTAATGCGAGGCGCGAAAGTCATCCATGCCCGTCCGCATCACGGTGAACGTGTTGCTTTCGTTGATGAACTCGATGATGGCGACACGGTGGGTCATGAAGCGGAATTCCTCTGGGCTGCGCGGGCACAGATGTACTCCAGCGCCAGAGACGCCCCAAGCAACGCCGTTACATCCGCATGGTCGTAAGGAGGGGACACTTCAACGATATCCATGCCAACGAAATTCATATCCACGCTGCCGCGTAGGAACTGGATGATGTCATTCGGGGTCAGCCCGTCCACGACGGGTGTACCGGTTCCGGGCGCATATGCCGGATCAAGGCTGTCGATATCAATCGTGAGATAGGTCGGGCGATTGCCGACAACCTCACGGACTTTCTCCAATGCCCCACGCCAACCATGATCATGCATCCAGTCGCGGTAGAGAACGGTGATCGGGTCATCATCCTCATAAAACGTGCGGATTCCGATCTGGATCGAGTGTTCAGGGTCGATCAGCCCCTCGTTCATCGCGTGATGCACGAATGTACCGTGATCGAACCAGTCGCTTTTCTGCGTGTCGCGATGCGCGTCAAACTGGATTAGCGCCAGGGGCCCGTGCTTTTCGGCATGGGCTTTCAGCGCTGTGTAGGTGGTGCAATGATCGCCCCCCAGCATAAGAGTACTGGCCCCGGACGAAGCGATATGACGCGCCATGGCAATGGCGCTCTCGCGCATCTGTTCGACCTGACCACGCCGGAATGGCACGTCACCACAATCGACGACCGACAGAATATCGAACGGGTCAAAGCCCCACGGCCAGACCTCGCCCCAAGCCAGGTGAGAGGTTGCTTCCCGCAACGCGCTTGGACCCAATCGGGCACCCGGGCGACCCGAGGTAGTCAGGTCGAACGGAACGCCGTAGACGCCGATATCAACACCATCCATATCCACGGTGGGGCGGCGGCGCATGAACGTGCGGATGCCGGAATAGGGCATCTCCACATGGGTACCGTCGGGGCCGGTCGCAGTACGAAACACGCCTTCGCGACCGAACGCGATGTCGTCAGCCTGAATCTTCATCGCAATTATCCCTTGTACTTGAGCCAGACGTTGCGGTTTTCGAGATGTCGCCAGATTGCTTCGATCAGAAGAACGACGATCAAATAGTTTACTGCGGCGATATAAAAGACGCTCAGATCAAAGGTTTCACCGAACAAGTAGCGCGCCTGTCCCATCAGATCCCGGACGGTGATCACGCTGACCAGCGCCGACGCCTTGAGCAGCAATACCAGTTCGTTGCCAAATGCGGGCAGCATCCGGGCAATGGTGATCGGCAGGATCAGCAGGCGGAAAATCTGAAAGCGATGCAGTCCAAGCGCCTGGCCTGCCTCGATAGTCCCTTTCGGAATGGCCAGAATACCACCCCGCAGAATCTCGGCCTGATACGCGGCCGAATTCAGCGTGAAGGCCAGCAGCCCGCAATAATATGCATCACGGAAGAACCACCAGACACCCAGTGCCTTAAACTCTTTGTGGAACTGGCCCAGCCCGTAATAGATGATGAAGATCTGCACCAGCAGCGGGGTGCCCCTCACCATGTAGATGTAGAAATAGGCCAGACGGGACAGCCACTTGTGCTTGCTCAACCTTGCTGCGGCCAGTGGAATGGCAACAAAGAAGCCGAGGATGAAGCCGAAAACCGTCAGGCTGACTGTGTTCTGCAGCCCTTCAATCCACAGATCGAGGTTGTCTGTTACATGCGTCCACATCTCAGCGCCCTCCGACCAGATTGCGATTGGCGCGGCGCTCCAGAACGGTCTGGATCTGTCCCGAGATGAAGGCCAGCGTCACATAGATCAGTGCGAGGACCGAATAGAAAAAGAACGGTTCGCGCGTGGTGGCGATCGCCATGTTGGCGTAGCGCATCATGTCACTTACGGCGATGATTGAGATAAGCGAGGTGTCCTTGAGTAGGATCAGCCACAGATTCCCAAAGGCGGGAATGGCGTGCCGCCACATCTGGGGCAGGACCACGAGAAAAAAGGCCTGTGTCCTATGAAGGCCCATCGCAGCGGCAGCTTCGGACTGACCTTGACCAACGGCCTGGTAGGCCGTGCGCACAACCTCGGACCCCAGGGCCGAGAACACAAGTGTCAAGGCGACGACACCGGCGGCGAACGCATTGAGTGAGATGTTCGCATCCGGAACGAACAGCCTGACCGCGAAATTCAGAAGGCTCTGCAGCTGATAGTAGATGAGGATCAGGGTCAGAATCTCGGGCAGGCTGCGAAACACGGTCGTATAGCCATTTGCCAACGTGCGGACCCATTTGCGCTTGGAATGCTTGCCCCAGGCTATGACAAAGGACATCACCAGTGCGCATGGGGCCGTTACCAAAGCCAAAGCCATCGTAACCCAGAAGCCGTGCAATAACTCATCTCCCCAGCCGTCGTCGCCGAAGGCCAGTAGCGAAAACAGATCTGTCATGGGTGAAGTCCCCCGGTTGCGGCAGGGTCCGCAGGCAATTGCGGACCCCGTACTGCTCAGTTACCCAGAAGTTCGGATGCTTTCTTGGGCTGGGTCATAATGTCGAAAGTGAAGTATTCGTCCCGGATCTTGTCATAGGTACCGTCGGCGACGATCTCGTCCAGCGCCGCATTCAGCGCATCACGCAGTTCGGTGTCGTCCTGACGCACGGCGATGCCGGTGCCCTTTGCAAAATCGGGCAGGAAGGCTTCGCCGACAAACTCACAGCAGGCGCCTTCGTCGGTCTTCAACCAGTCGCCCAGCACGAACTGACTGGCCAGAACTAGGTCGACCCGGCCTGTTTCCAGATCAAGCAGAGCATCGTCCAGTTTGGGATAAAGCTTGAGTTCGCTGTCGGGGAAATACTGCTCAAGAATTTCAACCTCGCCCGTGGCCGACTGGGTTCCGATAATCTTGCCCTTAAGGTCCACAGGCAGGGCATTTTCCAGACCATGACCTTCGGCAGCGACAAAGCGGATCGAGTTGAAGTAGTAAGGTTTGGAAAAGCTGACAACCTCGCTGCGCTCGTCCGTGATGGTCATTGAGGCGATAATTGTGTCGAACTTGTCCGAGTTCAGGGCCGGGATGATGCCATCCCAGTCCGTCGTCACCCACTCGCACTTGACGTCCATTCGTTCGCAAAGCGCGTTGCCGACATCAATGTCGAAACCCTTGATTTGCCCGGCACTGTCGAAAAAGTTGAAGGGCGGATAGTAACCTTCGGTTCCCATGCGAACCGTTTTGTCCTCGGCCAGTGCCGACGTTGCCAACGCGGATGCGGCGACGGCAGCCAGTGTGATCTTCGCAAACATGAATTCCTCCCGATGGTCTGCTGGATTTGATGAGGGAAGATTCCCGATGCCCCTGCCTTATTCAAGTTTATAGTTTTTAGGTTTGGCATTTACCAAACTTATGCTGTAGTAGGCTGTATGAGCGATTTTGCGCGAAATCTGGACTGGAACCTTCTGTATACATTCATGGTCGTCGTGCAGAACGACTCCATGACGAAGGCAGCGGAAGAGCTTTTGCGTTCGCAGCCCGCAGTCAGTCTGGCCGTCAAACGCCTGGAGCAAAGCACCGGAAAGCGTCTTTTGATCCGCAAGGGGAACCGGATTGCGGTCAGCCCGGCCGGTCAGGCTCTCTATGAGCAGGCGACAGAGATCTACTCGGCCATTTCAAGGCTGCCCTTGACCTTTGAAAAAGCGCCTCGGGCCCTGACGGGCAAGATCAGGATCGCTTCGATCGACCATGTCGAAAGTAGTGTTTTTAATCAACGCCTTGCCCGGTTTTTTTGTGAATACCCAAGTGTTGAGCTTGAGATATTGGTGGCGACGACAGCAGAAGTCATCCGAATGGTCGAGCTTGGGTCAGCGACGTTTGGCTTGTGCGATGGCGTCATCCCGCAAAGCCTGAATAGCACGACATTGTTGGACGAGCGTTTCGGCCTCTATTGCGGTTCCGACTACCATCTTGCCGGGCGGACCGATCTTGCTGCCATCGACCTGAGAGGAGAGCCGTTCATAGGGTTCACGGCGGATGTCCTGGGGGGCAGTCATATGGGCGACGTGACCGCATTCCGCGCACGAGCCTCAATCGGTCAGTATGTCAGAGGGCAGTCCAGCCATGTGAACGAGGTCAGGCGGATGATCGAATGTGGATTGGGCATTGGGTTCCTTCCCGTTCATCTGGCTGACCCCTACGCGGAAAAAGGCGATTTGTTCCGCCTTCCGCCCTATGAAAACGAGCCAAGCGCAACTGTTTTTCTGATCGCAAATCCTGCTGTGTCGTTGTCTGAAGCGGAGCAAATACTCGTAGAAGAGATGCAAAGAGAGACGGCTATGAAATAAAGAACTCATAAAGGTTCTGTTGCAAACTTTTTGCCATTGACGCTCAAGAACGCAGAGAGTGAATAGCAGCCCGTGTAATTCAGCCGAAAGTCGGTTCATGATTTCTTTTAAGGGTGCGCAATATCCGAAGGATGTGATCCTATTCGCGGTCTTCTTCTACGTTCGATACGGTGTTTCATACCGTGACCTGGAGGAAATCATGGGTGAGCGCGGTGTTTCGGTGGACCACACTACACTGAACCGCTGGGTGGAAAGATACTCCAGCGCGATTGCTGAGGCCGCGCGTCGCCGCAAAAAATCTTGCGACCGTTCTTGGAGAATGGACGAGACCTACATCAAGGTGAAAGGGGTGTGGGTATATCTCTACCGAGCTGTCGACAAGCACGGTAAGACGCTTGATTTCATGCTTTCGCAGCGTCGAAACAAACCTGCCGCCACCAAATTCTTTGCCCGGACACTGGAGGTCAACGGACTCCCTAGAAAGATTGTCATCGACAAAAGCGGAGCTAACACGGCTGGTATCAAGGCCATAAACAAGATGTTGAAAGGCTTTGGTTGCCCGATCCCAATTGAAATGGTCAGGCGGAAATACTTGAACAACATTGTGGAGCAGGATCATCGTTTCATAAAAAGACGAACCCGCCCGATGCTGGGGTTCAAAGCCTTCGCATCAGCAGCAGCAACATTGGATGGAATCGAAGTGGCGCACATGATCCGCAAAGGCCAAATCACGCCCGGACTCTGTCCGTTTCGCCAGTTCGCGGAACTTGCCTCTTAAACCTGCTGCTACAGCGCGTTCACTTCAGCCAACCAAAACTTCGCAACAGAACCCCGTTGGGTTCTGTCGCAAACTTATTTCCGACCTGTCAGAATAAGTGTCGTTTTGGTGGCGCATGCTCACGTTGACAGGAGCAGACCGTGACAATCTCTTTCAAGGGTGCACACTTTCCGAAAGAAGTGATCTTGTACGCTGTTTTCTTCTATCTCCGATACGGCGTGTCATATCGGGATCTGGAAGAAATCATGGCAGAACGTGGCGTTGAATTGGATCATGCAACCCTGAACCGCTGGGTGAGCCGATATGCAGGTCTTGTAGCTGATGCTTCGCGGTACAAAAAGCATCCTACCGACCGTTCATGGCGCATGGATGAGACCTATGTGAAAGTGAAGGGTGAGTGGGTTTATCTTTATCGCGCCATCGACAAACACGGAAAGACCCTGGACTTCATGCTATCCAAACGCAGGAACAAAGCTGCAGCGACGAAATTCTTTGCTCGTGCGCTTGAGGTGAACGGTTTACCACCAAAGATTGTCATCGACAAAAGCGGGGCCAACACTGCTGGCATCAAAGCAATAAACAAAATGCTGAAAGGCTTTGGTTGTCCGATACTGGTCGAAATGGTGAGGCAGAAGTATCTCAACAACATCATTGAACAAGACCATCGATTCATCAAACGTCGGATCAGGCCCATGATGGGTTTCAAGTCTTTCGATTCCGCTGCATCTGCCCTGGCTGGTATCGAGCTGGTCAATATGATCCGCAAAGGTCAATTCACACCCGGACTCTCTGCATTTCAGCAGTTTGCCCAACTGGCAGGGTAATCAACCTGCCTGCGTCATCTCTTCAGCCTTCAAAGGAAATTGCGACAGAGCCGTCACACGGTCCCTTGTGCTTGCGCGCGACTTCGGCAGTTGCACTAGCGTATTTTGTCACCCACCGGTTCAGCGTTGTGTGATCTACCGCAACGCCACGCTCAGACATGATTTCTTCAAGATCACGATACGACACGCCGTATCGAACGTGGATGAACACAGCAAAGAGGATTACATCCTTGGGGTATTGCGCGCCTTTGAAGGAGATCATGAGTTGGCTTTCGACTAGTTTGGACCGAAAGCCATCCACTCGCTAAACCCAAGCGCGTCAACAGCTAAAAGTTTGCAACAGAACCTTCCGGTCTGATTGGATTGGCCAAACCGGAAATTTTCTTAGCTAGCTTGCTTAAGGCCGAGAATGTCGCGAGCTTTTTGCGGTCCGACAATGCGACCGCCGAGTTGCTCGACGATGTTTACACCACGCTCAACGAGTTGCCCATTGGTCGCCTTTACCCCTCGTTCAAGATAGAGGTTGTCCTCTAGCCCGACTCGTACATTTCCTCCTAGGATTGCAGATTGTGCCAGCATCGGCATTTGAGCGCGGCCGATACCAAAGGCCGCCCAATTGGCATTCTCAGGCAGTTCGTCGACCATCGCCTTCATGCTGTTCGTGTTTGCTTCAGCACCCCACGGGATACCTAAGCAGATCTGGAACATCGGCGGCTCATCGATCAGCCCTTCAGAAAGCATCTGTTTGGCGAACCGCAAATGCCCAAGTTCGAAAACTTCCAATTCCGGCTTAACACCCAGTTCTTGTAGCCTTCCAGCCATGGTTCGCAGTGTGACGGCCAGTGGTCGCGCTAGCCGCTTCGGGCGCGTTAAAGACTATTTGAGGAATGCGGACAAAGAAATCTGTGTTCTGGTGCAAATTGAAACGCTTACTGCACTGGAGAATCTTGAAGAAATAGCATCAACACCAGGTGTTGATGGCGTATTTGTTGGTCCCGCCGATCTGGCTGCTTCGATGGGTCACATTGGCATTCCGTCCCACCCGGACGTGCAGTCCGCGATCCATAGTGCGGTCGATGTTCTCAACCGATTAGGAAAGCCCGCCGGCATCCTATCGATGAACGACGAAGATTCTGAACGCTATATCGATTGGGGTTTTAGCTTTGTGGCGGTGGGAAGCGATCTTTCGCTTCTTGCGCGTAGTTCCGACAACCTGGCGCGTCGGTTTCAAGAAAATTAACCAACGACTAAGTGGAGCAAACGCATGACGTATGACCTAAGCAAGGATGACGATCTGGAAAGGGCGAAACAGGATACAAGCAAATGGTATTGGTGGGGGATCCCAACCTTCTTCAAGTGCCCGCACATAGAGGATCCCAATCTGGCGGATATTGCGCTTGTCGGCGTGCCTCACAGTTCCGGGAACGGTTCAACCGAGCGTGATCAGCACCTCGGTCCTCGCGCCGTACGGCATGTTTCAGGGCTGTATCGCCGTATGCACACGGACTTCGGTATCAACCCATGGGAAATGGCCAGGATCAACGATCTGGGCGATGTTCCCTTACCGGAAGCTATGGTTAACGACATATGCGTTGAGCATATTGAAGCGTATTACAAACGATTGGATCAGGCTGGTGTTCGACCTGTTTCCATGGGCGGCGACCACGCCATTACAGGTCCAATCCTAAAGGCTATTTCCGGACCAAATGCCAAGTTAACCGACGGAAAACCGGTAGCCTTGGTTCACATTGACTCACACACGGACACTTATGATCACCTTCCACATTGGTTGGGTGCAAAGCGATCTGCTGCGCATTGGGGCGGCTATACCGCAGCCGAAGGGCATGTTGATCCATCCAAAAGTCTGCAAATTGGCTTACGTGGTCATACCGGGACGCTTGACTGGTATGAGGCCAGTCAAAAGCATGGCTATGAAATAGTTCCAATAAAACGGTTCCGCGATCTTGGAGTGGAAGGTACAATTGAATTGGTACGCTAGCGCGTTGGCGATGCTCCGATTTACATTACTTTCGATCTCGATGCACTTGATCCAACTGTTGCACCAGCTGCGTCAAATATTGAGGTAACTCAAACCGGAATGTCGATGTCGGAGGCTGTATCAATCCTTCAAGGACTCCGTGGATTGAACGTAATCGGAGGAGACGTTGTCTGTTTTATTCCATCCAAAGACAATCCAAACCGTCTGACTGCCCATGTAGCCATGGCCATCATGTTTGAGATGATTGCCCTGGTGGCAGACGGAATGCGATAGAAGCAACTCTCCGAACGGTGTTTGACGATGCAGAATTTTAGGAGCGTGCAAACTCAGGCTACTTGTATCAAATCACAAATACTGCAGACAGGAGAGCACATAAATACCCCTTGTCGAAATCCAACACTTATACCGACGCGGGAATTACTCGATTGGTAGACCTTTCTCCCCAGCGGAACCGACTGGTTTCGTAACTGGCCGGACTTATCGTCCGGCCATCTTTTTTGGAAAAGAGTTCTATGAATTGTCTTGCCATTTGCGGAGAGCCATCATTCAAAATAAATTTGTTTTTGACCCGTGTAGCGGAAAATTTGCTCCGGCAAATCGGTTCACATGGTTTGTCAGGAAAAATTTTCCTGTAGCGACGTGGTTATCGATCGAGGATCGAGACGTATTCACCTGATTGCCTGCGGCGGCTCTTTTTCTTGTTGGCATCATCCTTATCATCTTTTTCAGCCATGCCAAACTCTGTTTCAACCGTTGTTGGCGCACCCCCGCCATCAGCGTAGTCCCAGACGTGACGAACGGCAGAGGCGATCCATTCGCCATCCGCATCAGGAGCGACGCCCAGAACGGCATTGCCAACTTGTTTGCGCGTTCTGAACTGGTTAGGCCTCACGCATGAAGATGCCGTCCAAGATGCCTCGCCTGTATGAGATGGGCACATCGGAATTACATCGAACCAGCATCATGTTGGCAGGGTTCTGTCGCAAATTTCTTCGAAAGCTACGTGGATGCAGCAGGCTGGTCGATTATCCTGCCAATTGCGCCAACTGCTGAAACGGACGGAGTCCTGGTGTGAATTGACCTTTGCGGATCATGTTGACCAGCTCGATGCCAGCCAGGGCAGCTGAAGCTGAAGCGAAAGACTTGAAACCCAACATTGGCCTGATCCGACGTTTGATGAACCAATGGTCTTGCTCAATGATATTGTTATCCGGCATGAATGGGCGCGACGCTCCAATCGGAGGTTTTGAAGGCTTTGATGTGGATTACTATTGGTCCACCGGGATTGGGGCGTTGGGAGCACGAATGGCGGGCAGGCCGATGTATCTCATCAGCTGTGAGCTCGAGTTGTTATCTGTCCGCCCCTTCGACTTGCCCGGTTGCGCTGCGAGCGCGGATCCGTAGTTGTCGTGTGGCCCGCTGGCTCCCTTGGTTACTAACCTTGGAAAGGAGCCAGTCATGAAGATCATTGCTCTTGATGTTCATAGAACCTTTGCTCAGGTGGCGATCCTGGAGAATGGCAAGATCCGGGATGCTGGTCGCCTCGAGCTTGAGCGTGAACACATCCTGAAATTCGCCGAGCAACTTAGCTTGGATGATGAGATCGTCCTGGAAGCGACAGTCAACACAAAGGCCATAGTGCGGCTGCTGTCCCCTTTTGTGAATCGCGTTGTCATCTCAAATCCACTGCTCGTTCGCGCCATCGCCTGGGCCAAAGTCAAGACCGACAAGATCGATGCAAGTGTTCTGGCGAAACTTCACGCCAGCGGTTTTCTACCAGAAGTTTGGATGCCGGATGAATAAACGGAAAGGCTGCGTCGGGTCGTGGCTGAGCGGGTGCAGTTGGTTTCCCAGATGACCTGTCTCAAGAACAGGATCCATTCGGTGCTGCATGCCAATCTGATCCCGCCGTACAATGCGTCTCTTTTCACAAAGCGTGGAAGGAAATGGCTGGCGGAACAACCTGTCGCGCAAGACCAGCGGCGCGTCATCCTCCGTCATGCCGGCGAGCTGGACCGTCTCGGTTGCGAACTCAAACAGATCGATGAAGACCTTGCACAGACAGCGCTTCAGGAGCCGCGCGTGAAACAGCTGATGACGATCACTGGTGTCAACATGATGGTTGCACTAAGTGTTCTGGCCGCAATCGGCGATATCGAGCGCTTCTCGTCTCCGGAGAAACTCGTCAGCTATTTCGGGCTCAATCCTCGGGTGCGTCAATCCGGAGACAGACCTGCCTACCACGGCCGCATCACCAAGCAGGGTAGATCGCATGCGCGGGCAATGCTGGTGGAGGCAACCTGGTCAACTTCACGAACACCCGGCCCGCTACGCGCCTTCTTCAGGAGGATCAAAGAAAAGCGGGGCAACCAAGTTGCTGCTGTTGGGACGGCGCGCAAGCTGACGGTCGTCGTCTGGCACATGCTGTCCAAGGGCGAAGAATACATCTGGAGCCATCCCGCCCTATTGGACTGGAAGCTGAGGAAACTGGAACTGACTGCGGGCTATCCCTCACACCGTGGTGGCAGGACAAAGGGATCCGTCGCCAACTACGGCCTCAAATCGGTACGAGATCAGGAGAGGAAAGCTGTCGGCCACGCCGAAGAAGTTTACAGGCGCTTCGCGGCCAAATGGAAACAGCGGTCACCGATGGCCAAGCCCGTTTCTCCTCAGTAGCTCAACCAAAGACAAGGGCGCGGTACCTCAAAAGCTCTTGTCAAATGCATCCGTCGGATACTTGGACCGGACGGTTTGCATTTTGGCCGGGTAGCCAATCCGAGCAAGGGCGTTGTTCACATCTCGAGTGCTCGCCGCGTTGGCTCCACTTCTATCGATGACGATCTTGCCTGGAATTCCATTGGAGGACTGACCTTTGGCATTGAAAAGGGTTGCCGCCGGACGGTTTATGCGCTCGGATTGCATGAACTTGAAGGCGTTTCCAGCTTTGTAGACGGTCGGATAGAGGTACATCCATTTGCCGCGAACATGAACATATGTCTTGTTTATTCACCAGGAACTCAGTGTTGGGTGTTTCTTCGATTTCACTCTCTCTGCGATCATCGGTGAACATCTCACAACCCACATATTGAGAGTGGCGTGCTACACCTAAACGCCGCGTTCAGTCGTTGTCTCTTCTAAATTTCGCTTTGACACTTTGTATCGCAAACAGATGTACAAAGCGCAGAAACCCGCATCCTTAGGGAAAATGACAGCATTTCAAAGAGATTATGCTGAAACCTATAAAAGAACTATACGCTGAGGACAAACGCCGGAACCCGCGTGCTTGTCAATTTAGAAATAAGTTTGCGACACTTTTGAATTTTCGGGATCGCTAGTGCAGAGGCTGACTTGCTGAATTCCACAAGTACGTCGTGGACAGCCGGAAAAGCCGCTTGCCCTCAAATCTGCCGTCTAGCGCCTGTGTGAGGTAGAGCTTTTGTGTCCAAGTTTGCGAAATTCGAAATTTAGCGTGAATAAATCACCAAAATAGTGACGATAAGTCGAAAAACCTACTGAAGAAGCAACATATGTGTGGACAAGATCAATTTTTCGCAGTTCACTCCTATGCGTGGAATCATGATGCCTGGTGTGGCAACTCAAGAAGGTGAACCAGCTAATGCAACAAGGATGTGCAATACACTGAACAATTTGAAATCGAATACGACCGGTTTCTTGCAAGAAAATCCCCGGCATTGATCCGGATGATTTTGTAGCGGGCTGATAGCCTGCTGCGGTCTGAAGGCAGGCTCTCATTGTGCTCTCCCTGCTGTGGAGTGCCTGCCTTCCCCCCAAGCGGCGCAGAAAGCGCTGATATATTCCAGACCGTCCGGCTTTGACGCCAGAGACCGACGGCACCCTGACAGGAGGACGCCACGTGCCTAAAGACAATGCGACCGGTAAGATCTACTACGAGACTTTTCAGGAAGCGGTTGACCGGAACCGCCCGAAAATTCCTGCCGTTCAAAAGCGACTGGAGGATGCAGGCGTTAAATATGTGATGGCTGCCTGGATCGACCTGCATGGCATCCCAAAGACCAAACCCGTCCCGATGAGCGATTTCGAACCGTTGTGCCTGGGCAAAGGTCCGCAATTTGCTGTTCACTCGATCTCGTTCGTGCCGGAACTCAGCCCGGCTGATAGCGATCAGGTCGTGGTGCCGGATCTGGACGCGGTCTATATCTGCCCGTGGGACACGTCGATGGCGATCATCTTCTCGGATCTCTATTGGGAGGATGCACCTTACAATGTCTGCCCGCGTCAGGCGCTGAAACGCGCCATGAAAGAAGCCGCAGACGAAGGATACACCGGATACGCCGGGGTCGAGCCCGAATTCATCGTCATGAAATACGACGAAGACGGGCAGCCCGTGAAAGCCTTCGACGACGATCTGGGCAAGGCGATCAGCCCCCGCCGTCAGGCCTTTGGTTATGATGTGGAATACTCGATCGACTCGATGCCCTTCCTGAAGGACATGATCGACATCATCGAAGGTCTGGGCTGGAACCTGCATGATGTGGTGGCCGAAGGGGCTTATTCCCAGTTCGAGCTGGATTTCCATTATACCAACATGCTGGAAATGTCTGACCGTCTGGCGTTTTTGCGCATCGTGCTGAAAGAGGTGGCCAAGAAGCACGGCATGTTCGTGACCTTCATGCCGAAACCCACAGTGGGTGACTGGCGGTCAGGCGCGCATATCAACATGTCGATGCAGCATGAAAGCCGTCCGGGTCAGAACATCTTTGAAACCGAAGATGGCAGCGACTGGTCGGATGAAAGCCGGTGGGCCGTTGGTGGCCTGATGCAGCATGCCGAGGCGATCACGGCGATCACCTGCCCGACCGTGAACTCGTATAACGGTCTGGTCCCGCGTGTTGGCGGGTTCGAAGGCGGCACCGTGACCTGGGCGCCGACCAATATTACTTACGGGTTCAACAACCGCTCGGCCCAGTTCCGCCTGCCGCAGAGCCGTCACTGTATCGAAAACCGCGCCTGCGACATGACGATGAACGTCTATCTGGCGATGGCGATGCATCTGAGTAGTGCGCTGCATGGGATCAAACACAAGATCGATCCCGGCAAGCCGACCGACTTTGACCTGTATTCGAAAACCGACGCCGAACTGGCCGAGCTGGGCATCCGCCGCCTGCCGCGCACTCTGTTCAACGCCATTGAGGCGCTGCGCCAGGACGACATGGCCGAACACGTCATGGGCCCGGTGATGCGCAAATCCTACCTCGAATACAAAAACGACGAGTGGGAACGATACCACCAGTCGGTGACAGATTGGGAAGTCCAGGAATATCTGCGGCTGTACTAGTCAACCAATCGTGGGGCGATCGGGTTGTCCGGGATCGCCCTGCCGAAGTTGCCAAGAGTATCAACAATCTACGGATCATCTGAGGCCACGACGATGAAGAACATCTACACGTTCAACGGAACACCTGCGAAGCGCAACTTTACAGTCGCCGACCTGCGGGCACGCAAAGGCGTGAAAGACAAATTGACGATGGTCAACCCGTCCAGCCCGGAAGAAGCGCGGGCCGCGGTTGAAGCCGGTATCGATTTATTCACCCTGTGGGATGAGCAGGTGGAAATGGTGCGCGAGGTCGCCCCCACAACCTTTGCGGGGTCTGGTATGGGGTGGGAACAACACGCTACCAACGATGACATTCTTCGGGCCGGGATCGCGTCGATGGAACGGGGTGCGGACTTCTTTTACACGAACCGTAGTTATGACGCCGTCGAGCTGCTGGCCAAGAACGGCATACCCGTCCAAGCGCATATGGGGTTGATCCCGCGCTTGTCGACCTGGGTGGGGGGCCTTCGGGCCATTGGAAAGACCGCAGACGAGGCGATGGAGTTACATCGCACGTTCAAGCGTCTGGAAGATGCAGGGTGCTTTGCGGTTGAGATTGAATGCGTCGCCGAAGAGGCACTGCTGGCGCTGAACGACAAAACCAGTATCGTCACGTGCTCGCTGGGCTCCGGTTATGCCGGAGATATCATTTTCCTCTTTTTGCATGACATCTGCGGCGAGGCGCCCAATGACCCGAAACACGCAAGAGCGTTCGGTGATGTGGGGCGGCTGCACCGGCAGATTTATAGTGAGCGGGTTGAGGCTATGGTCAAATTCCGCGATGCCGTGAACGAGGGCTCGTTTCCCGGACCGAAGGAGACCGTCCATATGTCAAAAGAAGAAAACGAGAAGTTGCTCGAAGCGCTGGATAAGCTCTAAGGGGCTTGGCTGCCGGTTCGGATAGAGCCAAAGAAGCACACCCGCCGTGAATAGGAGAAAACTCGTGGAAGCACGCCAATGGCTTGAGATCTATCTCGAAGGGTGGCGGAAGGGGGACGCGGAGAAAAGCCTGGGGGCGACCGCCCCAGGTTTCTACTACGATGATCCCGCCACTGGCAGAATCCAGCGCAGGGACTTCATAGACTTTGTCGAAGACTTCAAAGCTGCCGGGGCAGAGTTGGCCAACGGGCGCATGCCATCTCCATTTCTGCAATATTCAGATTTGATTGTCTCGGGCACGGCGCCGTCAACCGCCTGGTGCTGGTGGTGTGTAACCGGGACCGATCTGCAGGGGGCTGCTCTGATCCATTTTGACGACACAGGAATACTGTCAGAACGTATTGCCTATTTCACCAGTAATCCGGTGGCCACGGCCATTCCGGCAGAGACGTAAACAGAGAGACTGAGAAAATGGCGACGATTACCTATGTCGAGCATGGCGGCATTGCGCATGTTGTTGAGGTCGAAAACGGGCTGACCGTGATGGAAGGTGCAAGGGACAATAACCTTCCCGGGATTGATGCGGATTGCGGCGGTGCTTGTGCCTGTTCGACATGTCACGTCTATGTTGATGCGGCTTGGGTCGAGAAACTGCCGGGCAAGGACGACATGGAAGAGGATATGTTGGATTTTGCCTATGAGCCTGATCCGGCGCGGTCGCGTCTGACTTGCCAGATCAAAGTGTCCGATGCAATCGATGGTCTGGTGGTTCACCTGCCTGAGAAACAGATTTAAGCCGACGCTCAGAACAGAAATTCAGGCAGGTCGCGTGGTGTCTGACATCCGATCTGTCTCAGGGCCGTTGCGAATTCAGTGAGAAAAACGTCTAAGACGTGATCTGCACCTCTCGGCCCAAGTGCGGCGACGCCTGCATAGAATGGACGACCAGTGCAAACAAAGTCGGCCCCCAGTGCAATTAGGCGGCAAATATCCAGGCCCGAGCGGACCCCGCCTTCGGCCAAAATCGGATAGTCTGGTCCCAGCAGGCTGCGCATTGCGGGCAAAACCTCGACCGGAGAAGGTGCCGCGTCGTATTGTCGGCCACCGTGGTTAGAGACCACCACGCCATCGCAGCCTAGGTCGCGCAGCTTTGCGGCCTCGGTAGGGGACAAAACGCCCTTGGCCACAAGCTTGCCGGGCCAGCGATCCCTGATAGCGCTCAGGCGGTCGGCAGTGACGGGGGCGGACAGGCTTGCGATCACGTCGGCGGCGTTCCGGCCATCGCGGTCCATATAGGGGCGTAGATTGGCGAAATCCATCATGCCATGGCGCAGGACGTGACGCAGATTGGCCCAGCTCCAGACCGGGTTTATTGCCATCTGCCACAGTTTGATCAGGTTGAACCGGAACGGAAATTCCAGCGCGTTGCGCAGATCATGGGCGCGCCGTGCAGGGGCAGGCACATCCATCGTCACCAGTAGAACCTCATACCCGGCAGCTTCAGCCCGGTTCAAAAGGTCAACGGTGATCTCGTCCCGGGATGATACATAGAGCTGCAACCAGGCCATTGGTCCCGCGATCTGTCGCAGTTCTTCCAGTGTTGCGGCCGTATAGGTTGAAGCCGTAAAGGCGACTCCGGCCCGAGCGGCTGCGGATGCCAGATAAGATCCGGCCTGCGGCCATGCAATCTCACCCCCACCAACCGGAGAGACGCCAAATGGCGCGGCATATTGCTGGCCAAAAAGAGTGCAGGCCAGGTCAGGCCCTTCGGCGTCATGAAGACTGCGCGGCGTCAGAGTGACCTCAGACAATTCTGCCCGGTTCCGGGCCATCGTCGCATTGTCATCGACGCCTTCGAAAATGAAGTCTCGGGCAAATCCCGGCAAGCGTTGCCGTGCCCGCCGTTCTAGATCAATGATGCGGGGAAAGTGCCGATGCAGCTCCTCTGTCAAATCTCGCGGCCGAGCAGGTTGGATTCGAAGGGGAACTTGGATAGCAGCTCATACCCGTCCTCGGTGATCAGAACCTGCTCTTCCAGTTTCACACCTTCGGCTCCGCCGATTTCACCCACATAGCTTTCGACGCACATCGCCATGCCGGGCTCAAGCACGCCGTCATAAGCTAGCGCTTCATCCTGCGGGTAGTAGATGCACGGCCATTCATCGGACATCCCGATGCCATGAGCCAGAACCGCATAATGCTGATCCTGGAATTGTTCAGGCTGTTTGAACCCTTTCTCCATGACATCTCGGAACGACATGCCCGGTTTCATCAGTTCCAGATTGTGCTGAATTTCGTCATACGCGCGGTTGTATAGCTCGCGTTGATAGTCGCTAGGGCGGCCCGAGCCGCAAAACAATGTGCGAGACACATCTGCTGAATATCCGAACGGGCCAACCATATCGGTGTCAAAAGCCACCAACTCTCCGGGGCGAATGATGCGGGCCGATGCTTCTTGCAGCCACGGGTTGGTGCGGTCTCCGGCTGCCAGCAGGCGCCCCTCGATCCAGTCGCCGCCTGCCTCGACATTGGCTTTCCACAGATACGACCACAGCTCGATCTCCGTGATGCCGGGGCGCAGAGCCTCGCGCATGCGCCACATGCCGTCTTCCGCTACGGCGATAGCGTAGTTCATACACAGGATTTCCTCGATGGATTTGATGGCGCGGGCCGGTTCAACCACCTTATGCGCGTGCACCACATCCAAGCCCTTATCAGCAAATAGCGCAGCGACCTGTGGCACCGGGCTTTCGACCCCAAGCCGTTTGCTGCCGCCGCCATGGCGCTGCATCAGGGCGGCGATCTGATTGACCCAGCGCTCGATCATCTCATCCATCCGGGTACCGGCGAACATGTAGCTGATCTGGATTGCTTCATCGCCCAGTTCATCAATAGTCTCGAGACCCTGCGCGATCTTTTTGCCGGTTTCGCCGTCGAAATAGACTGTTGGTCCTTCAGCGGGCACGAACAGATAACTCAGCGGGATGTGGCTTTGCATGATGCCGGCATCGCGCATGCCTGTAGCGTAGCGGATCGAATAGACCGAGGTCAGGACGCAGCCGCCCATGTCCTGTCGCTTCATTTCGTCCCGTAGCCGTTGCAAGCGATAGGCTCGCATCTTTGGCAGATCGATCATTTCCAACGTGTCGGTCATGCCGACGACCGGCGTGACGCGGGCGGCCTGCGCCAGTGTCATATCGGCATAGCGCATGGGACTTAAACCTTCACAAAGACGCGCCCGTTTTCGACGCGGGTTTCATAGGCGCATAAGTCGGTAATGGCCGGGGCGCTCAGCGCTTTGCCTGTACGGACACAGAACCGACCCTGATGCAGCGGGCATTCGATTACGCCGTCCATCACCAGACCATCACCCAGCGACTCGTCCTCATGCGTACACATCCCGTCCGTGGCAAAGAACCCTTCTGGCGTGTTGTAGATGGCCAGATGCTTCCCGCCCAGATCCATGGTGATCAGGTCTTCGTCATCGATGTCGTCGGTGGCACAGGCGTCAAGCCATTGCTCTGTCATTGTCGTCTCCTGCTTGGTCGTCTGAGAATGCCTGGCGGATTTTGGTGGAACGGTCATTGCGCCCGAGTGAGCGGCGTATCGTGATTTTCAGAACCTCCCAATGAGTGCTCAGAAATCCAGCGTCCGGCTCAGGCAACTGGTCGGTGAGTGCCTCGCTCAGCTCTGGCAGCGCATGGAAGGGTACGGTTGGATAGAGGTGATGCTCGATATGGTTGTTCATGTTGAAATACAGGAACTGAAAGAACCAATTGGTGCGGAACGAGCGGGTCGATTGCACGATATTGGGCTGGTTTTCGGCCATTTCCACATGCTGCATCAGGATGAAGGCGTTCATGATCGGACCGCCCAGAACGCGCGGGATCACGATCAGCCACAGCGGCCAGAGCCAGCCAAACCAGATGCTGATCGCAGCGAGACCCAGATAGATGGCGACGCAAATCTGGGTGTTGCGCTGCATCCGGGGCAGTTCGCTTTCCGGTGTGACGCGCTTGACGTCGTCCGAGAAGATGCCCAGCGAATGCAGCACGAACATCTTCGTCTGATGCCAGTAGAGGCCGAGGCCCAGAATTTCCTCGACCCAGCCCAGAAACGTCAATGGGATCGGGGCATAGGGCATCTGGTTATCTTCGCCCTCGATCCAGGTGTGTGTGTGATGGCTGGCGTGCGAGTAACGACGGTGCAGTGGTTCCTCATAGTAGAGCAACGAGGTGAACCAGAAGACGGTCTCATTCAGCCAGCGGGTGCGAAAGGCGGTGCCATGGGCGCATTCATGGGATAGGGCATAGGCTGAAACGGCAAAGAACCCGGAATAGACCAGCAGAGTTGGCACCATCCACCAGGTGCCGACGGACAGTATCACCAAAGTCCCGGTGACAGCCAAAAGCCCAAGCCAGCAGCCCAGATAGATCAGTCCGGGCCGATCGCTGCGCCGCATCAGGGCTTTGACCGCCTTTTTGTCGAGATGAATGTTGGATGTCTTTGCGTTGGTAATCATCGGCGGCCTCCAACTGAGGCCCGGCTGCTTATTGCAGCCAGGCGTCTTTCTCGTCGATTTCGATGATGGTCGGGCCATCTGCCTGAAGGGCAAACTCCAGCGCCTCGCGCAGTTCATCAGCGCTTTGCGGGCGGCGGCCATTGGCCCCGAAGGCTTCGGCGATCTTCTTGAATTCCGGGTTGTAGATCGTGCAGCCGATGGTGGGCAGACCTTTGCTATCCATATATTCCCGGATTTCCTGATAGCCGTCATTCGACCAGACGATAATCGGCATCGAAAGTTTTTGTTCAACCGCTGCGGCCAGTTCCTCACAAGTCATCTGGAAGGAACCATCCCCGGTGATACAGGCCACCGGTTTGTCACCCGCGCCAACCTTCATGCCGATGGCAACCGGTACGCCAAAGCCCATTGCGGCATAACCGTTGGGAAAGTGGAACAGGTTCGGGTGTTTCATCGGGTAGTGATAGAGCCCGGTATAGCAGACCTGAGACGCATCGGCGCTGATGATCGTGTCTTCGGGCAGAACATCATGGATGATCTCAAGCGCCTTTTTGTGCTTGGGGGATTCTTTGCACAGATCGCCGCTGAATTTGGTCCTGGTCTCGGCCACCAGATCGGCCGCTGGCTGGTCATGCTGCGGGCCATTGTGGTTTTCCAGCGCCTTCAGAATGGCCGACACTGCCAGCTTTGAATCGCTCAATAAGGCAGCAGCGGGTTTGGAGTAGTGCATGATCTGACCGGGATCGATATCGATCCTGATTAACTGGCCATTGATCGGGTAATCTTCGGTGAAATACCGATCAGGTTCGGCAAACTCGGTGCCGATGGCCAGCACTGTGTCTGCGTCACGTAGCAGGTCGCGCACCGGATCAAAAGCTTGCGTGAAACCCATGCACAGCGGATGATCTTCCGGGATCACGCCCTTGCCTGCGCAGGAGTTGATGACGGGTGCATCCAGCCGCTCGGCCAGTTCCAGAACCTCTTTTGATGCCGGGATCGCACCGCCGCCGACCACGATCATGGTCGATTTGCTGTCAGAAAGCATTCCGGCGATGCGGTCCACTTCATTCGGATCGGGGCCGGGTTTGGGGGCAGGGGGCCAAGCCTCGATGTCAAAATTGGCCGGGCCGGCTAGAACGTCCTGTGGGATCTGAATACAGACTGGGCGCGGGCGCTGACCTGAGAAAACGGCGAATGCACGGGCCAGAACCTCGGGCAGGTTGCGCGCGTCCAGCAGGGTGTGGGTAAAGGCCGTCACCTGATCCAGAATGTCCGACTGAGAACGCAGCTCGTGCATACGACCCCCATTCATTCCCAGCTCATGCACATTGTTCATGGTGGTGAAGATCAGCATTGGGATTGAGTTGGAGTAGGCCTCGCCAATTGCGGTGGTCCCGTTAGTCACACCCGCGCCGGTGACCAGAAAACAGACGCCGGGCTTGCCGGTTGCGGCAGCGTATCCATAGGCCCCGTAGGCCGAGCCCTGCTCATGCCGGGGCGTAACCTGCCGGATGCCCATCTTATCAAAATTCCGATAGAACTCGACAGTGTGATAGCCGGGGATGCCGAATGCGGTGTCGATGCCATAGGCTTTGAGCAGGTGCAGCAGGCCTTCGCCGCAGGTCATGGCGGATGTGTCGATATCTTTCATGGATTATTTCGTCCCTTCGACGACAAAATGGTCGGGGCGACCGGTGTTTGCATAGGTGATTACGTTCTTGATCGCGCGCGAGCGGCCCTCTTCATCGGCCTCGACCGAGTAGTAGGCAGCATGTGGCGAAACCACAGTGCGGGGGTGGTGTAGCAGCGGGTCGTTCGGATCTGGTGGTTCAACCTCGAACACATCGAGCCCAGCACCGCCGATCTGACCGCTGTCGAGCGCTGCCAGCAGGGCCGAGGGATCAATCAGCGCACCACGTGAGGCGTTGACGATGAAACTGCCGCGCTGCATCCGGCCCAGCAGATCGGTGTTGACGATATGTTTGGTCTCTGCCGTTAACGGTGAGTGCAGCGAAACCACATTGGCCTGTTCAAACAGCGCCTCTTTACTATCTACTCGCTCGATCCAGTCTGGAAACGCCTCGGCGGGCATGTACGGGTCGTAGGCGATAACTTTGCCAAAGCTCGGCGCGGCACTGCGTGCGGCCTGCTGACCGATGCGGCCGCAACCTAGCAGGCCAAAGGTCATGTCGTGGGTGCGGTGCAGAACGCCTGGCTCTTCATAATCCCAGCGTTTTTCACGCACCGACCGATCATAGAAAGGCAGGTGCCGGACCAACGAAAGCGCCATCGCGGCGGCGTGAACGCCGACCTCGGACACCCAGGCATCGGGGATATGTGCAATCCAGACGCCATGACGCTTGGCGGCCTCGGTATCGATTGCGTCCACACCGACCAGCGGAACGCTAACAACCTTCAGATCGGGCAGGGCGGAAAACACCGCCTCGCCAATCGGCGCATAAAGCGACACGATTGCGTCGGCACCAGAGCTTTTAACAAAGTCGATGACCTCTTGTTCTGTGGTACAATGCGGGTCAGCTACGACCATCTCGAACCCGGCATCTTTGATAAGCGCGGTTTCCAGTTCAAGGTCGGGTTGTACGAAATCGGTAAAGGCGATCTTCACACCTGGGTCTCCTTACTGAGCCTTGGGTAACCCGGCGCAGCCCTGACTGCCCGGTGACTCGATAAAGGGGTTTTGAACTCATCTTTTCAAACGACTAATTCCAGGCCATGATACGACGAAATGGAATGGCAAAGTTGAGGCTATGAGCAAGCGATCTGACAATCGGCAAGCCGTGACGCCGCCGCTGCATTGGCTGAGAGCTTTCTCGGCCTCGGCGCGGCATCTTAGTTTCACTGACGCGGCACAGGAACTGCTGATCACCCAATCTGCGGTCAGCAAACAGGTTCGACTTCTGGAACAGGCGTTGGGACAGCAGTTGTTCATCCGTCGCCACCGGGGTCTGACCCTAAGCGAGGCCGGTCGCAATTATCTGCCTATTGTAGAGCGGGCCTTCAACACGCTGGAGCAGGGGACGCGATCGTTTCTGGGATACTCCACAGGCCGTAATCTTCACCTGAAAGTGAACTACTCTTTTGCGTCTCTTTGGCTGATGGAATGTCTGGACACGTTCATGGACACGTATCCGGACGTACAACTCACCGTCTCGACCGCGCTGTGGGAGCAGGATTTTCAAGGTACTAGCGCGGATATCGAAATCCACTATGGCCGGGAAGAGGCTTTTCGCGATGAGGCCATTCGATTGCGGCAGGAGACGTTGACGCCGGTTTGCGCGCCTGAGGTTGCGCAGCGGTTGAACGACCCTCGCGATTTGATGAACGAACGCATCCTCGATCTGACGGGAATCAATGAAACCTGGAATTTCTGGCTGGCCCGATCAGGGATCAAAGGGCTTGCCCTTGAGAACCGGCATTTCTTCAGTACCTATGTTTTGTCGCTGACAATGGCGCAAGCGGGTAAGGGCGTGTCGATGGGACACACAACCCTGATCGAGAACGCGATGGCACGTGGCGATTTGGTGGCACCGTTCGATATTCAGGTGCCGGGACGAGACGGGTATTTCCTGATCCACAACACGAGCAGCACCGCAAACCCTTATGCGGCGCTGTTTGCCGATTGGCTTCAGGCGCGGTTTTGAAACAGGCCGCTACCCTTCCGCAACAGGATGATTGGCCATCCGTTCCAGCGCTTTGACCATGCCGGAGTGATCGTCCTGCGCGCCGCCATTTGCCGCGCAGGAATTGAAAAGCTCCTGCGCTGTCGCGGTGTTGGGCAGCGAGACGCCAAGCGCGCGCGCCGAGGACAGCGCCAGATTGAGGTCTTTCTGGTGCAACTCGATACGGAACCCGGGGGCCATCGTGCGGTTGATCATGCGCTCGCCATGGACTTCGAGGATTTTCGAAGACGCAAAGCCCCCCATCAGGGCCTCGCGTACCGTGGCCGGATCGCAACCTGCTTTGGACGCAAAGACCAGCGCTTCCGCCACGGCCTCGATATTCAAAGCAACAATGATCTGATTGGCGATCTTGCAGGTCTGGCCCGCTCCGTTGTGCTCGCCAATCAAAGTGATGTTCTTGCCCATCAGTTCGAACAGTGGCCTGGCGCGATCAAAGGCCGACTGGGGGCCACCGCACATGATGGTCAGGCTGGCCGCCTTGGCACCCACTTCGCCGCCCGACACAGGAGCGTCGATGTATTGACCACCCTTTTCGTTCACAGCCTTCGCCAGCGTCTCGGTCGCGATCGGGCTGATCGAGGACATGTCGATGATCAAAGACCCCTCATGCACATTGACCAGCACACCGTTTTCGCCTGAGATGACACGTTCGACATCCGGGGTGTCCGGGACCATGATGATTACAGTGTCACAGTGCGCGGCTACCTCTGCCGGGTTGCCGACCACCTGAACCGATTTGCCTTCAAGCACCTCGGGCAGACCCGAACGATTAAGGCATGTGAAAACATTGTGCCCCGCATCTGCCAGATGCCCGGCCATCGGCGCGCCCATGACGCCCAGTCCGATAAATCCGATATTCATGCCGTGCTCCTCAATATCCGAGCTTGGGGTCGATAGGGTTCAGTAGGGGTTTGTCTGCCAGGAACAGCTCCATGTTCTGAAAGAACAGACCCAGTGTCAGCGGGATGTACGCATCGCCGTCATCCGCTGACACATGAGGCGTGATGATCATGTTTTTGGTGTTCCAAAGCCGTGACTCTGCCGCGATTGGTTCGGGGTCAAACACGTCCAGAATGGCCCCGCCCAGACTGCCTTCGTCCAGCTTGTCGCAGAGCGCGTCGTAGTCCATCACCGCCTCGCGCCCGATATTGATGATGCCAGCCGTGGGCTTCATCAGATCCAGCCGCCGCCGGTCCATCAATCCGCGCGTATCGGGTGTATCAGGTGTGGCGATCAGCAGATAGTCAGCCAGCGGAAGAACCGCGTCCAACTGGGCGGTTGGCACACAACGGTCACACCCTTCCACATCGCGGCCCGAGCGGTTCACGCCGATGACGTTGACGCCCAGAGGCTTGATCATCTTTGCGCCAGACCCGCCCAAAGATCCTGTGCCCAGCACAACAACCGTTTTCCCGGCAATCGGCGAGCAATAGAGCGATTCATAATGTGCCTTGCGCTGGTTGGTCACGATGGCGGGCATATGGGAATGCAGCATCAGGATCGCCATCAAGCCGAACTCACCCGCCTTGGCAGCGTGAACGCCCTTGTTGTTGGTCAATGTGACACCTTCGGGCAGCCAGTCCATCGGCAGCATGTGCTCGACCCCGGCCCCGATGCAGTGAATCCATTTTAGATTGGGTGCGACCCGCGCCAGATTTTCAGTGGGCATGTTCCAGGTAAGCAGAACCTCGGCATCCGCCATCGAGCTTTTCCAGTTGTCCGTATCCCAATCGATGAACGGATCAAGCTTGCCGACCACATCGGGGTGCTGTGCCTCAGCTGTGTCAAAGCGTTCGCGGGTGATGGTGAACACCTCTTCGCCCTCAGGCGTGTTCGGGAACGACCCTTCGGCCCAACGGTTGTTTTTGACGTGAACTTTCACTGTCATGGTGAATCCCTTACTCGGAGTTAATCAAAAAACCTCCGCGAGCCGAATGAACCGGGCGGCACGCGGAGGAAGTACAGGGAGTTCACCCGATACCGTTGGTTTCCATTTCCTTCAGTTTTTCGATGATCGCCGGGTCACGGTTTTCGTCGCACCAGTCTTCATGTTCGAACTGCATGTCCATCACAGCCTCGCCAATCTTCAGCAGATAGGCGCTGTCGTCTTCGCCTTCGATCGGGGGCAGATGAAGCACCGTGTCCTGACCGTATGTGCGCACCGAATGGTTGTCATGCCGCAGCGGCTGAGGCGGCTCGATCCCATCATTTTCCAGATCGCGGATCGCCTTGCGCACGCGGCGGCGGTAGAGCGAAATGCCTCGATCCGTTGGCATCAGGTTCTCGCCTTTGTGTGTCGAGATTGGCCCCATCCCCTCGACAGCTTCCGAGTCGGCAGGGTAGCGCTGTTTCTCTTCCGGTGTCCGATCCAGCACTTCACCTTGTTCGATCATCTCATGACCTTCCTTGGTGTTGTACTCATGCGGGTCCCAGCGGTCGCCGAAATTGGCCCAAGCGTACACGATGGTGTTTTCGTCATCCACCGGCACCACCCACCGCGTGAAACACGACCGTCCGAAATAGCGCTGTTCGGTCCCGTCGGCGGCATAGGCCGACCCCGCCTGTGTGAAGTTCGGCAGGATCAACTCGTTCAGCCGGACCCAAGCGTTTTCGCCGATGCGCCGTGTGGACGTGCCGAGGAAGTGGTTTTCATTGCGTTCATAGAATTTCAGCTCACCCGAGGCCATCATTCCTTCGGAAAATTGCGGGTGGCTGTTCTGGCTATGCAGGAAGGTTGTATGTGTCGGGTCCATGATCGCGTCCTGCACCTGAATCCAGTTGCAGGTGTAGGGAGCTTTGTAAGGGGCACTCGTCATGCCCTCATGCTCGAACGCGTCATAGATCGGGAAGTCGGGCTGCTTGTCGGGAGGGCCCATATATGCAAAGACAAGGCCGCGATATTCGATGACCGGGTAAGCTCCTAACCGGGTGCGTTCCTTGACCATCTCAACTGCGCGGGCAGTCTGATCCTCGGCCGGAGCTTCCAGAATTTCGCCATCCGGTGCGAAGAGCCACCCGTGATAGCAACAGCGAATACCCCGATCTTCGCACTTGCCGTATTCCAGTGAGGCCCGCCGGTGGGGGCAGTACTTATGCACCAGTCCAATCTGCTGTTTGTCCTCGCCATAGCGGAACAGAACCAGCTCCTCACCAAGGATGGTGATTGCTTTGGGCAGATCGCCCAGATCTTCGGTGATATGAACAGGATGCCAGAACCGCCGTAGGTATTCGCCGGCCGGCGTGCCAGGACCAATGCGTGCAATTTCTTCGTCGATTTCAGCGGCGTTGGATTGGTTGTATCCTTGAAAATTCCCTGCAAAAACTTTGATCTGCGGTTTTTCTGCTTCGGATGACATATGTGGCTTCCTTCTGGTCAGTCAGGCGCTGGAATTCATCGGACTGCAGTTCTGCGAGTCAGCGTAATTCGAACTTTGTTGGCGAAATACGCTGCGTCAATGATAAATTTGCATTTCAGATTTACGAATAACGTAGTAAAATTCGATTTCATCATTTTCTGGGAGAGCTTTATGGTGAAGGAAAGCAAAAAAAAACCACCGTCGGAGCAACCTGCGGGTGCCAACATTCGGCAAAGGGATTCCGCGTCACTGAATGACCGATTAAATCAGGAAATTATCCAGAAACTTCAAAAGGATGGTCGAACGCCGTTTGCGGAAATTGCCCAAAGCCTCAATGTATCCGAAGGCACAATCCGCAACCGCGTAGGCGCGATGAAAGCTGGTGGTAGCTTGCGCATTGTCGCCGTGACGGATTCGGGTGTGTCCGAATACCGGACCGAAGCCATGGTGGGTATCCGTATCGCAGCCGGGCATCGGCCAGAAGATGTTGCTGCACGTCTGTCTGCTTTGGAGGAAATCGTTTATGTTGTGTGGGTAAGCGGCAACTACGATCTGCTTATCGAGATTGTGGCAGATGACCGACAAGCCTTTCTCAACATGTTATCCGAACATGTCTATTGCTGGGACGATATCGGCTCGGCAGATGTGATGACGGGTCTAAAGAACTTCAAAAACCAATTCCTTCTGAAAAGCAACTGGGGTTGACGGATTAAAGCATGAAATGCGGGCACATCATTGTTGCGCATGCTGTTGTGCGGAATTCGTAATTATGTAGCCGATCACTGACAAAATTTTTACTCCAACAGTAAAAGTGTTGCGTAAAACGAAATATCGAACCTATCATGATTAGGGAGAACGCTCGAATCGGACGCGCCACGCGGTCAAATGTCCTCATGCCAAAAGGAACGGACATGGACTTAGAAGCCAAGTCGACCCCATTGGGGACTACCGCCAGAGCAGGCGACCACGGTCGCGTGCCCGGTGCCTCTCTGAAGGCATATGAAATGCAGGCGCAACCGCAAGCGTCGCATTTTGTTGACGGTGTCTACATGGAAGATCCCGCAGGCGCTCCTATTGAGTGTATCTACCCGGCAACCGGTGAACGGATCGCCTTGCTGCATTCCGCGACACCCGAGATTATCGAGCGCGCGGTTCACAGCGCCAAGCGTGCTCAGTCGGAATGGGAGAAGACACTTCCCGCCGAACGTGGTCGCATTCTGCGCCGGGCCGCTGATATCATGCGCGAACGGAACCACGAATTATCAGTGCTCGAGACGCTGGACACAGGAAAGCCTTATCAGGAAACAAGTGTCGCTGACGCCTTATCCGGTGCCGAAGCATTCGAGTTCTACGGTGGGCTTGCCAGTACCAATTCTGGTGAGTGCATCCCGTATGGTGACTCTTTCATCTACACAAAGCGCGTTGCACTGGGTGTCTGCCTGGGCATCGGTGCCTGGAACTATCCGACACAGATCGCCTGCTACAAAGGAGCTGCGGCGCTGGCTTGCGGCAATTCAGTGATCTTCAAACCTTCTGAAGTCACTCCGCTGTGCGCCCTTAAAGTCGCCGAAATCCTTGTCGAGGCAGGGCTTCCCAAAGGGCTTTATAATGTCGTTCAGGGGTACGGAGATGTCGGCGCCGCTCTGGTCTCTCATCCGGATGTCGAAAAGGTTTCGCTGACCGGTTCGGTGCCGACCGGGTCCAAAGTTATGGCTGCGGCCGGGGCGGGGATCAAACACGTCACGATGGAGTTGGGCGGCAAGTCACCGCTGATCATATTCGATGACGCCGATCTGGATGCGGCTGTAAGCGGCGCGATTTTGGGCAACTTTTATTCGGCTGGCCAGATTTGTTCTAACGGTACACGAGTTTTTGTTCATAGGTCTATCCGGCCCGAGTTCGAACGCAAGCTAGTGGACAGGACGCGCCGGATTCGAATGGGGGACCCGCTGGAGCCGGGCACCCAGATGGGATCGCTGATCTCGGTCGGACATATGCAGAAAGTGTTGGGGCATATCAATGTGGGGCAAGCCGAAGGCGCCCGTCTGTTGTGTGGCGGGGATCGGGCCAAAGTATCCGGTTTTGAGGATGGGTGTTTCGTTGAGCCTACGATCTTCTCAGATGTCACAGACGATATGAGCATTGCCCGTCAGGAAATCTTCGGGCCGGTTCTGTCGATCCTGGAGTTTTCGGACGAAGACGAAGTGATCCGCCGTGCCAATGACACTGAGTTCGGGCTGGCGGCGGGGGTATTCACGCGCGATTTGACGCGTGCACACCGGGTGATCGATCGTTTGCAGGCCGGGACATGCTGGATCAACACCTATAACGCCATGCCGGTTGAAATGCCATTTGGCGGTTTTAAGCAATCCGGCGTGGGCAAAGAGAATTCCCGCGCAGCACTGGATCACTATAGCCAAATCAAATCCGTTTACGTCGAAATGGGAGGAGTTGAAGCACCCTATTGAAATCATCTGACGTCGCCGGAGACAGGAATTCTTGCGCCGATTTCTCGGTAAAATCCGTCAACCGGCTCAGCCTGAAAAAGACGCGGAAAACCGCGCGTCGGGTGGGCAAACGTATCTGGGGACGGATCGTTTTGTCTGACCAGTCTTTCCAACAGTAAGGAGAACCAAACATGAAATCGAAGTTTCTGGGAACTGTCTTTTCCGCCACTCTCGCTCTGACCGCCGGCAGCGCTTTGGCTGGCCCGCTGGAAGATCGCATTGCAGCAGGTGAGCCGATCCGTTTGGGCTTTGCCGCCGCCGCACCCTGGGCGCATCCAGGTGAGAATGGCGAGCCGCTGGGTTTCGTTAACGTGATCACGCTCGATGTGCTAGAAAAAATGGGCCACACCAATATCGAACCGGTTGTCACCGATTGGGCCGGTCTGATCCCCAGCTTGATGGCTGGCCGGGTCGATGTAATCACCGGTGGGATGTATATTCTGGGCGAGCGTTGCGCCAATATCGACTTCTCCGAGCCAATTGGCCAGTTCGGTGTGGCCTTCATTGTTCCGGAGGGCAATCCACAAGGTCTGGATACCTATGACGCGATCCGTGATGCCGGAGTTACAGTGGCCGCAGTCGCGGGCTACGCCAATGTGGCGCAGGCACAGGAAGCTGGTATTGCGGATGATAAGATCATGCAGCTTCCAGGCATCACCGAGGTGCTTGCCGCTGTCAAATCCGGACGCGCTGCTGCAGGCGCCATCACGTCGTTGGAAGCGCTCGACCTGTCCAAGAAGAATGAGGGCATCGATGCAACAGACCAGAATGCACTGCCCAAAGAGTTCTTCAATTGGGTCGGTATCGGCTTCCACCCTGAGGATGACGAATTCCGCGCGGCCTTCAACGCGGCTCTGCAGGATGGGTATCTTGGCAGCGACGCGATGATGCAAGGCGTGGAAGAGTTTGACTACGCGGCCTTCAATCTTCCGGATGACACGTCCGCGGAATGGGCCTGCGCCAACCGCTGAAGCCCTTTGAAGCACGACACATATCACAACACTTCAGCGCTCTGCGGAGCAGGGCGCTGGACTTTGTACTTCATGTCCTCTGATCAGTAACGAAGGGAGCGGGGCTTGCCCTATCTTGAATTCCTCGAGACCTATGGTGGACGGCTGCTGGAAGGATCGCTGATCACACTGATACAGTTTGTGTTGGCGACAATTGTTTCAGTCATTGTAGCCGTATCATTTGGCCTGATGCGCTTGTCTCAAAACACGACAGTCAAAAGTGTTGCAACGGTCTACATCGAGATTTTCCGCGGGACCTCTCTGCTGGTTCAATTGTTCTGGATTTTCTTCGTTCTGCCTTTGTTCGGTATCACGCTGGACAAATTCACGGCGGGTTTCCTTGCCGTTGGAATGAATATGGGTGCCTATGGGGCTGAACTGGTTCGCGGGGCAATTCTGGCCGTTCCAAAGGGGCAATGGGAAGCGGCCAAAGCCATCAACATGACGCCATCTCAAAGGATGCGGCGCATCATTCTGCCGCAAGCCTTCGTCATTATGTTGCCGCCCTGGGGCAACCTCGTCATCGAGATATTGAAAGGGACGGCTCTGGTGGCGCTGATTTCGGTCATGGACCTGATGTTCGAGGTGCGTCAGATCAACATCTCGACCTTCCTGTCGGTACAGAGTTTCGGCACAGCTTTGGTTATCTACTACGTCTTCGCACGGTTCCTTATTACGCCTTTCATGCGATATTTCGAACGCGCGATGGCCCGCAAAATCGGGAGGGCCTGATCGATGGAATGGCGCTGGGACTGGACCTGGGAATTGCTGCCGCGTTTTATCGATGCGACAGGGAAAACCCTGTTGGCGGCAGGTGGCGGATATGCAATTGCAGTTGTATTGGGGCTTGTGCTCGTGCTGGCACAGCGCACGCCCTATCGCATACTCACGCTTTGCGTGCGAGAGTTTGTCGAGTTCATCCGCTCGACCCCGCTGCTTCTGCAGGTGTTCTTTGTTTTCTATGTGGGCCCGCAATTCGGTATCAACCTGTCGCCTTGGACATCCGGCCTGATCGCAATTGGTCTTCACTATGCCGCCTACCTGTCCGAGGTGTATCGCGGTGGCATTGAAAGCGTGCCCAACGGCCAATGGGAAGCCGCGACGGCAATCAACATGCCGGTCATGCAGACCTATCGCCGTATCATCATCCCTCAGGCCTTGCCGCCTGCGATCTCGGGAATGGGCAACTACCTTGTGGGCATCTTCAAAGATACGCCCATGTTGTCAGTGATCGGTGTGGCTGAACTGATGCACACCGCCAATGCGGTGGGCGCAGAAAGCTATCGCTACCTTGAACCTTATACGATGGTTGGCGTGATCTTCCTCGCGATTTCGCTGCCAACCGCGTTTTTGATCGCACAGTTTGAAAGATGGGTGCGCCGTAAGATGGGAATGACCAAATGACCGAAGACATGAGCCAATACCCGTTGCGTTTGGAAGGCGACAACATCCCGATGGTCCGGTTTCAGAATGTGCGCAAGAGCTATGGCAGCCTGGTAGTGCTGGATGATCTGAACCTGGATATCGATGCCGGAGAGATGGTCACAATCATCGGGCCCTCGGGATCGGGCAAGACGACCGTTCTGCGGATGCTTATGACCCTTGAGACGATCAACGGAGGCGTCATCTATGTAGATGGGGAACCGCTGACGCATATGGAGAAAAACGGCGTTCTTGTACCCGCCAACCCCGCGCATATTCGGCGCATCCGAAGCAAGATCGGGATGTGTTTCCAGCACTTTAATCTGTTTCCACATATGACGGCGCTGCAAAACTGTATGGAAGGTCCGGTCCAGGTATTGGGTCTGCCGAAGAAAGAGGCGGAAGAGCGGTCAATGGAGTTGCTTCAGATGGTGGGTATGGATGAAAAACGGGATCAGCATCCTTCTCGTCTGTCCGGTGGTCAGCAGCAGCGCGTCGCCATCGCGCGCGCTTTGGCAATGCGTCCAAAGGTTATGCTGTTCGACGAAGTGACCTCGGCCCTCGACCCCGAAGTGATTGGCGAGGTGACCAACGTAATCCGTAAACTGGTGGATGCCCACAACCTGACGATGCTCATGGTGACGCACCAGATGGGGTTTGCAAAGGACATCTCGGACCGGGTGTGCTTCTTCTTCAACGGAGCCATCGAAGAACAGGCGGCACCCAAGGATCTATTCGAAAACCCACAACGGGAACGCACACAGCAGTTCCTCAACGCTGTTCTGGAATCTAATTAAGCGGACGGGGTCTGTCGCAGACTTCCTGGATTGCAGCATTGGCGGGATTGGTGGTGCTGGTTACCCCGCCTGTTGGAAAAACTGCCGATACGGAGAGAGGCCGGGCGTGCTTTGACCTTTCCGAACCATGGCGACCAGTTCGGTGCAAGTCTTTTGCAGCCGTTAAACCATTGACTTTTGCGACATTAGCAACTGTCGGCGCACGGAGTTATCCAGCAGAAGGTTGATCCGTGATTTCTTTCAAAGATGTGCAGTATCCAATAGAAGTGGTCCTATTCGCTATTTTCCAAACTTAATCCATTCCAGACTTGTCCGAATTTGGTGAGTTCAAAATTGCCTGAATAATGCTCGTGCGGCGAACGGCTGCTTTGAAGGGCCGCACGGCAGCATTGAGTATTTGTGGTGAAAGTCTGAATTGGGCCGGACCCGGAAACTACTCAACAAAGACACAAGCAGCCTTGCGAGCCTTGAGGAAAGTAACTTCTTCAGGGGCCTCGGTAAGAGCGATGGCACGGTCATAGGCTCTTTTCGCCTCCTCCAACCGGCCTTGCCGTGCCAGAAGATCCGCGCGGCAGGCATGATAAGGTTGATAGGCCTGCAGGTGCTGACTTGCGCCGGTTGCTTCCAATTGCTTTAACGCGGTCGACGCGTCTGTTGCATAGGATTGTGCGACTGCACAATTGACTAATATCACTGGATTGGGCTGTCGCTTCCACAACAGATCATAGAGCGCCACGATCTGCGTCCAGTCGGTGCTGGTGAAATCGGGCGCCTCCGCGTGCAGCGCACTGATTGCAGCCTGTAGTGCGTAAACTCCGGGCGGACCGGCTTTGAGAACCTGTTCCACTAAAGCTTTGCCCTGATGGATTTTGCCTCGGTCCCAGCGAGCACGCGCTTGTTGCTCAAGCGGTATGAAGGCGCCATCGGGCCCTTTGCGCGTTAGGCGGCGGGCGTCTGTCAGTAGCATTAAGGCAAGTAACCCCTTGGCTTCGAGATGATCCGGCAGACAAGTGGTTAGTATGCGGCCTAGGCGAATGGCTTCTTCAGCCAGATCGGTGCGCATGAGCTGATCCGAACTCCCGCGATGGCCCTCATTGAAGATGAGGTAGAGTACCTTAAGAACGCCATCTACGCGGTCTGGCAAATCTTCTGGATCTGGCAAGCAAAACCGAATACCCGCTGCTGCGATCTTCTTCTTGGCACGGGTCAGCCGAATTCCCATGGTTTCTTTCTTATCAAGGAAGGCCGCTGCGATTTCGGCGGTTGTCAGCCCTCCGATCGAGCGCAAGGTCAAGGCAACACGCGACTTTTCGTCGAGCGCCGGATGGCAGCAGGTGAAAATGAGCTCCAGCCTTTTGTCTGGCAAGGTCTGGAGTTCTTCAGCCTCGGATGCGTGCTGCCAATGCCAAAGTGCAACTGCGCCGGCCTTGTCCGCCTTTGTCCGAGCACGGCGCAGCCGATCAATTGCTTTGCGCCGCGCTGTTGTGATCAACCACGCGTCAGGCGCATCAGGCAGCCCTTTAGTTGGCCAAGCCTGCAGGGCCGCGACGACGGCATCCTGCAGGCAGTCCTCAGCCAGAGCCAGATCTCCACCGAAGTCAGTCAGCACCGCGACCAGCCGACCCCAGTCCTCGCGGATCAGGCGGGTGATTTGGGCGTCTGCCAGGCTCTGCGACGGCATCACGGATCAGTCGTAGACCGCAATCGGGCGTATCTCAATCCTGCCATAACTGGCAGTCGGGATCTCGGCAGCGCATTTCAATGCTTCATCCAGGTCAGCAAACTCGAGCAGATAGTACCCGCCCAGTTGCTCTTTGGTCTCCGCAAATGGTCCATCCACCGTCTCTGCTTTCCCGTCTCGGATTGAAAGTGTTGTCGCTGTTGCGACGGGCTGCAACCCCTCACCAGAGATCAGTTTACCTTCGTCCTTCATTTTCTGAGTGAAGCCCATATAGGCCCCGATAAAAGGTCCAAACTCATCCGTACCGGGCTGCGGTCCAGAACCCTCCTGGCTGTAGATCAAGAGCATGAATTGCATGTTGGTCATCCTTTCTTGGCAATCGAAAGCAGCAATCGCTTTCTGACCACTAGACGCTCGAAGCCAGACGAGTTTTACAACTCGGACAAACTTTTCCCAAAAAATTTTTGCAATCAACGCAGCGAAAAACATCTTCGCTTAAACCTGGACGGCTTAATCAGCACCGTTTCATAGCACCGAAATAGGCCGAAGTGACCCACCAATGAGAAACCTCTCGTTTATCAAGTAGACCGGGATAGTCCGGTTCAACCATCGCACTTGGAACATTTTCAGCGTTTGATGTGTGCGACGCAGCTTTCCCTTCTGTTCTTGGAACCATCAAAATGCGTGACTGGAGATTTTTGCGCTTGCAGCGAAAGCCGGAAAGCGGCTCGCGGTCGCGGCGTTACTGATCGACGATGAAAGTCTCCTATGCGCCGGAATAACCCGACGCTGTCCCCGGCATGTGCTACACGCCGGGTCGCATCCGATGTTCGGCGTGAGCCTAAGCTCAGGGTTTCTGCATTTTCTAAGGAAGGCTCATATTTTTCCAAATCCCGAAACACCGGCACCGCAAGCTTCGAGAGTTCATCCGCAGATCAAATGTCGCCTCAGTTTTCAAGAGGCTTGGGATTGATGGGGCGAAAATCACCATCCAGTACTGCTTGGCTGACGCCATAGTTTCGCACGCTGTAATTGAACGGTTCACCACCAGAGGACAAGGAATTGATCGCGTTGTCTCCGCAGTTGAAGCGCACGGTGATGGTCCCATCCGCATTTGGTTCCCACATATTCGAGTTGATATGCGTGTTCCCGGCCATCAGATAACCCGCTTCATCATAGAGCGTGAAGGACGTGAAGAACTTGTTCTTGGGATCGTCAAAAGTGATGCCAAGGCACTCATCACCGGGCAATGGGGGCGAGCTGGAATACGCGTTAGAAACACCAAGTTCTGGTGGATACCCGCCCCAGCCTGCGGCATGTGAAATGTCCAGCAGATGCTGGTCGGCTGCGCCGGGTGCTTTGGCATAGGTGTAGTCAACGCCGGCCTTCAAGAACTCTTCTTTGTAGGCGACACGCAGCGCTTCGAGCTGCTTCTGATCATAGTCTGCCGAAACATAGGGGCTGCTTTCAACATAGTCCGAAACAGCGATCATATCCTGTACGACATGAAGGTGATCCAACGTAGCCGCGTCGGTGCGGTCCTTGAGCTCTGTTCGAAACATGACAAAGGCAAAGTCCGTCGAAACTGTAAGTTGGTGTTCACCCGGCTCAACAATGAAATAAGGCGAAAATCCGTCTTCATCAATGATCTGCACCGAGACATAAAGGTCGGAGTCCGGAATGGTGACAGTGAATTCGTGGTCGTCCGAAACATCAACAATTTGAATGGAATACAACGTATCCCAGTTCATGCGCACTGTGGGGGCTTCGGCCCCGACTGGTGACACTTCTCGCAGGTGCAGGATCTCTTTGTCTGCACCTCTGCGCGCCCAATTGGCAAAATTCCAGGCGGTTTCGGCTTGAGCAAAATTATCAGCCGTGACGGCGATCGTTTCCGCCTGCGCCAGCGACGCAGACGCCAAGAATGTTGCAGTCAGAAGGAGCGGGGATTTCATTTTCAAAACTCCTGATATTTTGTTGCTTCTCGAATGATCATTTGACCAGCTCGATCTCACCGGGGCGCCAGGTGCCATCAAACCAGGGCTCAAGCGGGCCATAGAGACGCAGGATGGTCGACCAAGATTTGCCCGGCATGGTCTGAATCCAGTTGCCTTCTTGGCCCTTCGGCGCTTGGGGGCTAAACCAGACTGTATAGCTGCCATCGTCATTGGCTTCGAGGGTCGGCAATGTGCTGTCGACACCGGCCAGTTTCTGATCTGTTTCCAGCAAGGATCGCGTCTGGGTGCTATAGACCACGAATGACCAATAGTTGTTCACCGGCACGTTCGCTGGAACGGTGATTGAATAAGTTTGGCTACCATCGAGATAGCGACCATCGCTGTCACGGTTGATCATCGCATATTGCGACCCGACGCCGACATTCTTGGCCACCATCGCGGGGGTGATGCCGGTGGCGTAGTAGTGAAACAGCGTGCGGGCATCGACAAGCTTTACGTCGCCCGCCTGGAATTCGTGATCACCGCCAACAAAGGGGGTCTTCCAATAGCCGCTTTCATACAGGAAGGGGGCTCTGGTACGGGGTGCATAGATCAGCGAACGCGCAGCTGCGGTTCCTATGGCGAGTGCCTCGGTTAGAGTTTGGGCCAAACGTTCGTCAGGCTCAAACGGTTGCCCCTTGCGAATGCCCAGGGTGAACAGATCGCCCAACAACTCCGCAGGCAAGGCACCTTCGGGTTCTGCATCGACAACAGCTTTCATTTCTTCGAAAAACGAAAAGTCGTTGGCGTGGATGGTATTGAGCTGCATATCCGTCATATCGACAAACCCGGTTTCCGGCGGATTGTCACGCTCGGACCAAGGGTAAATGCGCAAGTTCTCTTTGACACGGTTGGCTTCAGGTGCCGGCCCATCTGCGCCGGGGAAGGCCCGAAGCGCGAGCCAGTTCATGTAGCTTGGCGTCTTCAGGATGTAGTATCCGTCCTCGGGCAGGTCGCCATCGTAGTCATTGGGCACGATCAGGTACTTCCCGCCTTTGCCCTTGTCCGGCCCCGCGTTTCCCACATCGCCCACATAGCGCATGTAGACATCGTCAATCAGCCCCAGAATGCCTGATGGCAGTTCCAGAACCACTGGACCATTCGACAGATCAGTGCATCCCATCACATAAATTGTTGTGGTGTTGGGCGTCAGCAGTAAGGAACGGGCGTTGTAGAGATCCTGAAAAATCCCGAAACTTCCCACAACAGCTCCGGATTCAGCGAGTCCGCGGCACATCGCATAGGTGGACGCTGCGGGCATCCCGTCTGTAAAGGCTGTAATCCCCCGCGCAAGGTTGAGCGCGTCGTAGGCAACGGCGGCTGTTTCCGGGGTCGGGAGACCGTCAAAATATTCCAATGTTCCCAGACGTGTTTCAAAGCTGTCGGGCACAATGATGCTATCAGGCACATCCGCCGCGTATTCAGGAACGTCTTGCGCCAAAGCTAGCGTCGCACTGAAAATCGCAGCAACCGAACTGGTGAGTTTTAGCAAGGGTTCAAACATGGTTTTAGTGCTCCCCAACAAAATATTCCGCCATACAACAGCGGCAAGGATCATCAAATTGGGGGTATGATACCAATGGCTACCGACCTAAACTGCACGTCAACGGGCATTTGAGGGCAATTATGGATCGGGACGAAGCGGTTCACTTTTTGCGGCAAAACGGCTGGCTTTCGCGTTTGCCGGAAACTGTACAGCAGGACTGGTTGGACGGCGCGCGGTTTCATCAGATTTCCAAAGGGGAGCGTATCTTTGAAGTCGAGGATGATCCGCGTTTTATGGTTGGTCTCGCAAGCGGCTCAGTCGGTGCATATCTGAGCTATCATCACGACGAAACCCGATTAGTTTTGCTATACGAAGAGGGAAATTGGTTTGGCGACGCCGCTGTCATCACCGGTGAGCCGCATCGAGGTACAGGTGTTGCGCGAACCGATTGCGCAATACTCGTGGTGCCAGCAACCCACGTAGAAAAGGTAAACGAGCGCCATCCGGACGTTTGGCGTTACATTTCCATGAACGTGCTTTTCCAAATCGACAGTTATCTGACCCTAACTGAGGCCGCGCTCAACCGGGACCCCGTGGGCCGCGTGATCACTATGTTGATCAGCCTCAAAAAACTGAACCCAAGGCACAGTGTTTTCAATCTGTCCAATGAAGAAGTCGGGCAAATGACTGGGCTGACACGAAACACAGCAAACAAATGCCTTCGCACGTTGGAAACCGCCGGAGCGATTGAACGAAGCTATGCACGCATTCGTGTCTCAGACTTGCAGTCTTTGGAACAACATCTTAGGCAGAATAGCACAAAATGATCGCCAGCTTAGGCAGACATACGCTGTAAACTGAATTGCGGTGTGGCAAAGCTTCTTTGGGTTTAAGTTGAATTTTTCAATGCTGCTTTTTGCGAACGCTGAAACGAAATTCACACTTTGCCTGCGATGTGTAAGTTCGGCCTGACCTCGATCTTGCGCTCGCAGCGAATGTCCGATCTGACGGGCCGCGGCGCAGCGATGACTACTATCAAGTCAACGGCAGCTTTGGGCCGTTTTCAGTTGTTCTCAGATACCCAAGGCCTTATCGGAATGATGGAGGAGAACCTCAATTAGGTATACGTAGTGCGCAGTTTCCTTTGCCGAAAGATGGATGCGCAAGAGTTAATGCACGTTAAGCAAATTTAACTTTGGCTTTTTCCAACCATAACGCGACTTCATCTATAACATTTGCCGAGTTCTTAAAGCTAATGGAGTGCGGCAATGTTTGACTTTAGTGACGTCACCTTCGACGTGGAAAGTTCATATGTGGTTGAAGCAGGATCACAGGATTATGCGATTAACACCAATGATTTGGGTTTGAACTTGGATTCTGATGATTTGGATCTTGAATTTGAAGAGTGGACAGACTCGTTGGATCATCCAACAAATTCGGAATGGGCGTCTGGTTTTCTAAGTGAGTCTGAAGACCTGCAAAGGCTTCGCGATATGCAAGGGTTGATTGAGAATGGCGCACTTAGCCTCACGGCTGAAGAACTGAACCACCATAATCAACTGTTGCGGGTGCTTATGCATACTTACGGGAATACAGTAGTTGACTTGACGCGAGCGATTGCATTCAGCCAATCACGCTAGTTTTATTGACGGGCCGCGCTGCAGCATTGTGAAGGTTTACCAACAGGAGGAATAGGCCGTCCCCCATCAAAATGCTGAGCGCTGTTCTCAGCAGGTTTCAGCCGAAACACTTCACCGATGCTTGTAGTGCGAATGCCAGTCTCTTGTCACGTTCTACGGAGAACAACAACGAGGTGCCAAACTTCGCATGCGTACTTGCTTGTCGCAGCCTCATAGAGCCGCGCGAGACGGCTGTAAAACTCGATCATAAGCCGATCCAGCAGTTCAGAGTTGTCGCAGTTGGGACCGAACAACTGCGTTCTCAAAGTGGAGTCAGCAAAGGCCCGGGTGTATCCAACACATTTCTTGGCGTAGGTGTCCGGATCGTCGATATGCTCCTTGAAGATGTCTTCAGCTTTGATCGGGGCACGTTCCACACTGATCCGGCAGATTTCGAATGCATCCTTTAGCTTGGCATTTTCTTCAAGAGCATATTGGGCCTCTGCCTTCATCATAAACCAAAGCGAGAACAAAAACGAATTGAGGTTTTCAGAGCTTATGAGGCCGTCGTCTGTCATTGCCTGTACCACAACTTGAATCGCGCAATAAGTGCCACGTCCCGATGCAGCGATGCCGTTGATCTCGGATGGATCAGGAATAGAGCCAAGTGTTCCGACAACAAGATATCCTCCGGCGCGTAGTTCCTGCGCGCGCTGAAGCAGGAAACGGGTCCAGTCCTTTTGCGCGATCCGCTCGACAATTTGTCGGGCATCGCCGTGAAGATCTGCGAACCAGACGGTCCCTGGCGAGTTCAGTTGAATGCTCTGGCTCAGCCAATGGCTTGCAAAAATACATGTCCCGATCGACGCCGAAGCCGGAGATGTCACCTGATCGTAAAAAGATCCGATTGCTGCCTCGGTACGGATGTTCTTGGAGATATGTGAATAGCTGGCTGGGCCTTTGACCAATTCAAATATAGTGTTCCAATCATTGCCTACCTGATCGGAATGGCCAACGACAATGGGCTGATCGCCGAACTTCTCCAAACTCGCCTCGATGGCTGGTTTGACCATCTCGATAGAGTTGACACCTGGCCCGCACCCGTAGCCACGATCTCGAACTCGGTCTCAGGCTCATCCATTGAGGAAACCAAATTGCGAACAAGTGGGCTCAACAGACGAACCAATTGCAATTGGGCAGAGGAGTTTTCGTTGTAATCGACCATGCCCTCGGTCTCTTTTTCCGAACGAACTTGTTGATCCGTCATGTGCTGGCCCTCAATTCGAAATCGGCTATCAAATGACAGAACAATACGGGTCCAGACGCGGGCTGTCAGGTCAATCCGTCGAAAAGGTTCCCGGGCATACCGAATTCGACTCATGCAACGCTCGTTGGCTGCGTCGTTGACACTGAGTGATGCCCGATGCTGTTATCAAAATGAAAAACTTCTCCTTAGGAGCATACAGAATGAATGAGGCCGCGGACGGGTCTACTGTTATCGACGAACGGATTCTAATCTGTGACGACGATGTGGAATTTGCCGAGAACGTCTGTGTTTTCCTTCGAACCAAAGGCTACCAAATTGATCACGTGCCAAATGTTCCTGCGGCCCGGGAAAAGATAGAATCCGAAGATTATGATCTTTTTCTATTGGATCTCGTTATGCCGGGCACAAACGGGAAAGTGCTGTGTCGAGAGATAGCTTCGCGCCTTGATGCCGGGATCATCATGATCAGTTCGGTTGACGATGATGCGGAACGTATTTCCCTGCTGGAACTGGGCGCGGACGACTACATTATCAAACCCTTCAATGACCTTGAACTTCTGGCGCGTATCCGGGCGCTTATGAGGCGTCGGCAAACAGGCCAGAAAACTCAGAAACGTCTGACCCGATTTGGTCCCTGGGAACTGGTGGAAAACGAGCGGCACCTCAAGCACGATGATGGGCGTGTGATCACTCTGACCTCGAGTGAGGCTCGGGTCATGCGGTTCTTTGTCGAGAATTCGGATGTTCTTTGCACGCGGGAAGACCTTTTGGCGGTCGCGCGTACAAGGCAGCACGGTGGCGCAGGTGACCGCAGCGTCGACGCCTTGATCAAGCGGTTACGATCCAAGATCGAAAGCGATCCGGCCAACCCGGAACATATCCGCACCGTCTGGGGGCAGGGTTACATTTTCCGACCCGGCTAATTGTGCTTGTCAATCGGCAGGAAGACGCTCGCCCTCAGGCCCCCGCCTGCGCGGTTTTCCAAAGACACCGTGCCGCCCTGATCCACAACAATGGTTCTGACAATCGCCAGTCCAAGCCCACTACCGGGGCCCTCAGCGCCAAGCCTTTGGAATGGCTCAAATGCGGTCTCTAACTGCTCGGCAGGGATGCCCGGGCCTTCATCGTCGATCTGAATTGCGGCCATTTCGTCCACTCTGGTCAAGGTAACATTTGTACGCCCGCCGTATTTGACCGCGTTCTCCAGAAGATTTCGCAGAACACGGGTGAGCGCATTATGACGCCCGTTAACTATGGCAGATTGCTCGATGGTGTAGGTCACGTCGCGGCCAGCATCCACCTGCTCTTCCACCAGAGCTTCGATCAATGAGCGCAGATCCAATCGCGCAAGATCTCCATCGTGATGGGTTTCACGATTGAGGTCGGTGACAGAGTTCACAATCTCGCTGAGGGCATCCAACCGGTTGTGAAGCTGCTCTTTGGTGGCTGTTGGCTCCAGCTTCTCGATGGCGTCGTGCATCCGGGCAATCGGCCCTTTTAAGTCATGCCCAAGGCTGCGAAGCAAGGTGGTCTTGTATTCAAGCGCCAGAACAATCCGGGCTTCCATGCGGTTGAACGCGATGATGGTTTGACGGATGTCCGCTGCACCGGTCTCGATCAGCGGGCCGACTTCTTCACCCCTGCCAATCAACTCGGCATTGACGGCCATAGCGCTGAGCGGACGCATGACTTTCTGGATGAGAAATGCGAGAGTGCAAAGCAGGATAAGCGCGACCAGACTGTCGATGGAGCCAACAAAGACAAAAGGCGCTATACTGTTGTTTTTCATCAGCAAATAGCAGTTCAGCCACTCTTCATCATCCTTGAGCCGGACCGAGAAAACACTCACCAGAAACGCGTCGACGCTTTCTGCGTCTAGGGGCGTACCGGAATGGCTCTTGAACAGTTGCAACAGCGCGCTTTGGTCGTGTCTGGCGTCAATGACCGTATCCGCAACGGACAGTTCCGCGACAGCGATCCCGCGGTGTTCCAACCGCGCCATCAGCCAGTCCGCCATGTTCGGGCGATGGCGACCTTTGCCCAGAGCGGCGGCTGCATCCTGCGCACCAACCCTGACACTCCATTCTGCGGGAAAGAAACCAAGCGCTGCTTCGGCGCGGTCGTCAGGCGGTACGCGGGCCAGGGTTGAAACGACCTGAGCGAGAAAGGCATCGCCACGATTTCGGATTTCTTCGGCGCGAGACTCGCGGATCTGGACCATATCGGTGGTAACCGAGAACACGCCGACTATCGCCCAGCTGACGAACACGATGCTCATAACTTGTGTTCGAAGTTTCAGATCATTCCAGCGCATCGCGCTTCGGCTCCCCGTCCCGTCCCCTTGGATAGGACGCTATTTCAATTTCGACTGCTTTCCCAAGCGGAAATTGCATCTGTGACACGGCGGATGTGAGGGGTTTTGGCTCTGGCCGGAAACATGGCTGGGCGTGTGGTTCAGAAACCTGGTCCCGCTAAGGGTCGAAAAGCCAATTGAATCAAAGTGTGACAAAGCCTTGGGGCAATCAAAGCGGGCTCCCACGTATTTCCCACAGACATCATTATTGGAGGCCCGTTATGAATTCGCATTCGTCCGTTCACCCGCAACTCGTCGGCGCGCGTCGCGCACTCCGCGGCAACCTGATCGCCACCGGCGTCTTCAGCGGTGCCGTGAACCTACTGATGCTTACGGGGCCGATTTTCATGCTCCAGATCTATGACCGCGTCATGTCGAGTCAGAGCGTGAATACACTCGTGGCCCTCAGTACGCTTGTCGCTGGTCTGTATCTTTTCATGGCCCTGATTGACGGCGCCCGCACCCGCGTTCTTGTCGCCATGGGGCATCGTTTTGAACAGAGGCTTTCAAAAACCGCGTTCGACTGTTCGCTCGCAGAACCCTCGCTTCATCGCACATCCGGCAACCCGGCGGCGGCCATTCAGGATGTCGAGAAAATTCGTAGCTTCCTGTCGGGTCAGGGTGCGGGTGCACTGTTTGATCTGCCCTGGATCCCAGTTTATCTGGGTCTGGTCTTTGCCATGCATATGTGGCTCGGTCTGGTCGGCGTCGTCGGCGCTGTGGCTCTGATCGCGATCGCGATTATCACCGATATCAAAGTGCGCGCTGCGGCTTGCGTTCAGTCTGAATACGCGGGCAAGCGCAGCCGTCTGGCCGAGGCCAGCCGCCGCAACGCCGAGATGATCCGCGCCATGGGCATGCAGTCCAATCTGGGCCGGACCTGGCAAGATGTGAACGACTTGCATCTTGGTGCAAGCGCCAATGCCGCAACAACGGTCGGCGTTTCAGGCAGCTTTACCAAGGTCTTCCGTCTTGCGCTGCAGTCTGGCGTCCTGGCGGTTGCGGCGTACCTCGCGATTCACGGGCAAATCTCGGCAGGCTCGATTGTCGCCGCTTCGGTCATCATGTCCCGTGGCCTGCAACCCATCGAAACCCTTGTCGGCAGCTGGCGCAGCCTGGTGGCGGCCCGGCAGGCCTGGGCACAGCTGAAGACCACATTGTCGGGTGATGAGGCGGATCATAGAATCTCTCTTCCAAAAGCTCAAAAATCACTGACCGTTGACGGGCTGATCGCTGCCCCGCCGATGGCGACCACCGCCGTTCTCAAAGGCGTTGGTTTCGATATGAAGGCGGGCGAAGCTCTGGCGGTGATCGGTTCAACGGGCAGCGGTAAATCGACCCTCGCCCGCACTTTGGTTGGTGCGTGGTCGGCGGCTAAAGGCAACATCAACCTCGACGGGGTGCCGCTTGATCAATACCTGCCCGAAGAACTGGGTCCGCAGATCGGCTTTCTGCCGCAGGATGTCGAACTGTTTGACGGCACCATAGCCCAGAACATCGCGCGCTTTGATCCCGAAGCGAAAGACGAACAGGTTATTGCCGCGGCCAAGGCTGCCGGTGTCCATGAACTGATCGCCAGCTTCAAAAACGGCTATGCCACGTCGGTGGGCGAGCGCGGAGCGGCCCTGTCTGGTGGTCAGCGCCAGCGTGTTGCTCTTGCCCGCGCATTGTATGGAAACCCCTTTCTGGTGGTCCTGGATGAGCCGAACTCGAACCTGGATGCCGTTGGTGAGGCTGCGCTGAACCATGCGATCCAAGCTGCCAAGGCACGCGGCGCGATTGTCATCGTCATTGCGCATCGGGCCAGCGTGCTGGGTTCGGTCGACAAGATCCTGATCATGGAAGAAGGCCGTGTCGGAGATTTTGGCCCCCGCGCTGAAGTGATGGATCGGTTGCGCCAGCGCAATCAGGCCGCCGCTGCCGCGCAGACGAACCAGAAAACAGTCGAACAATCCCCGCAGGCAGAAGCCGCAGACGCGACGCCAGCCGCTGCAGCAGGCTGAGCTGAGCCTGCATTGAAACCGAATGAATGGAGGAGACCATGAATACCAACCCGAATTCCAACACCCCGACCGAAGGCTTCAAGGACCGTTCCATCCGATCCATCGGATTTGGCCTGGCCGCCATCGCCATACTTGCCATTGGCTTCGGCGGCTGGGCAACGACGGCGCGTATGTCCGGCGCCGTGGTAACAGCGGGCAATGTCGTGGTGTCATCTGACCTGCGCGCCGTACAGCATCCCGATGGCGGCATCGTCGGCGACATCCACGTCAGAAACGGAGATCGCGTTCAGGCCGGAGATGTGGTTCTGAGGCTCGACGACCAGTTGCCGTCGGGAAGTCAGGCGCTGGTCGATGACAGGCTTGTCGCGATTGAGGCGCAACTGGCCCGGCTCACAGCCGAACGGGATGGGTTGGATGATCTGGTATTGTCCGACGAACTCATGTCGCGAGAAGATGAGGCCAAAGTTCAGCGCGCCTTGGCAAGCCAAAGGGCGGTTATGGGCGCACGTCGTCTGTCCCAGGATGGAGAGGTCGCGGCGCTGACCGAGCAGATCACGCAGATCGAACAGGAAATCACCGGCCTCGAAGCGCAGCGCAATGCGGCAGAGGAAGAGATCGAATTGATCGAGCGCGAACTTGCCGGTCAGCAGCAACTGCTGGCAAAGGGCCTGACACCCGAAACCCGCGTGACTGCCCTGAAGCGTCAGCGCAGCGGTCTGGTTGGCAATAGCGGAGGTCTGATCTCGCGCATCGCCGTCGCCCGTGGGCGGATCAGTGAGACACGGATCAACATTCTGCAGCTTGAAAAGACCTTTCGCGAGCAGGTCATGAACGAGATCTCGGCGCTTGAGGTTGAACTGGACGGTCTGAAGGAACGCCGCAGCGCTGCGGAACTGCAACTGGCCCGGGTCGATCTTCGGGCTCCGGCGGATGGGATCGTACACGAGATGATGGTGCATACGGTTGGTGGCGTTGTATCGCCGGGCGAGACCTTGATGCAGATCGTGCCCGAGGGGGACGGTTTGGTCGTGACAGCCAGCGTCATGCCGCAGGACATCAACAATGTTGCAGTCGGGCAATTGGCCAGTGTGGTCATCGCAGCCTTTGACCAGCACATTGTGTCCCGGTTGGATGGCAGCGTCGAGTTTGTCTCGGCTGATCTCAAAACCGATCCGATGACGGGAATGCCGTATTATGAGGCTCGGGTCGCTCTGGACGAAGAGGCCTTTGCGCTGTTGGAAGAGCGTCAGCTCAACCTGCTGCCGGGCATGCCAGCCGAGGTCTATATCGCGACCGGAGAGCGAACCTTGTTCGAGTATCTGATCGACCCGCTCAGCAAGCAGATCCGAACGACCTTTCGCGAGGTTTGATCGGTTTGCCCAGACGGCACTAGCCGCAGACCAAAAGACATGACCAGCGCCAGAAATGGCGCTGGTTTTTTGCAATCTGACAGTTGGTAAAATTCAAAACGATCTTGCGTGTTTCCGCGGATTCAAATCACATATCCTGAGGCAGTTTTTGTCATACTTTGTAACATTTTACGCCCCTTTCCCGCATTGCAACGACGGGCCGGAATAACCACCTTTTTATCATGCCCGAGGAGGAAGTTTTCAACATTTTCTGGGTGTCAAACAACGTGTGAAACAAGGAGAAATACTATGACAAATGTAACCGATACGCGCTTCGAATCTGCCAACGACGATGTCATCGCCGTGCCCCCGATCATGCCCTTTCCCAAGTGCGGCACCGAAGTGCCGAACGATGGCGAAGATCTGGTGGCCGTAAACCCGCTGCCCTTTGGTGCGGTGCCTGCCGCAGAAGATGGCGATCTTACCGCCGTATCTCCGATCATGCCTGACCCGAGATGCGGGACCGAATTTCCGCAGGACGGCGAAGACCTGGTCGCGGTGAACCCTCTGCCTTACGGTGCGGTTCCTGCCGGTCAGGGTGATGATCTGGTCGCGGTAGCGCCTCTGCCATTTGGCGCAGTTCCTGCCGGCGAAGGTGACGATGTCACTGCGGTTTCCCCGATCATGCCTGATCCGCGCTGCGGCACTCCGGTGCCTCAGGACGGTGAAGATCTGGTTGCGGTGAACCCGCTGCCTTTTGATCCGATCGTTCTGGACCAGGGTGACGACGTGATTGCCGTACCCCCGATCATGCCTCTGCCCAAATGCGGCACCGAGGTTCCGGAGGACGAGATGGAGCTGACGGAAATGGCGCCTCCGCCGCTGTGCGAAATCGTTCCGACTGCGGGCGGTGAAGACATCTGCGGAACCCCCGTTCCGACCGATAGTTTCTTTGTCGATCTGGTCGCCTAAGTGGGGCGAAACTCAGCGATCATCCATCGCTGCTTAACCAAAATCCGGGCGTCTTTGTTCCTTTCGAAAATGACGCCCGGGCACCCAAATGGAAAAATGAGCTTACCGGCTGGGGCCAGAAACGGCGCCAGCCGGGTGCTTTGTTTTCTAATGCTTTGATTTCTATTTTTGTCATACTTTGTAACAACTTAGGTTACATTTCCCTGTTGAGATCAATGGCCTGAAAAACCACATCTTTCCTATGAACTGCGATGCGTATGGGCCCGATACCCGGGCAATGACCATCCAGAAAACAGGAGGAAAGAAAATGAAACATGTCAGCAAATCGAAATACCAGCCCAACTCGACAGATACGATCAACATATCCGTTGGCCTTGGAGAATCGGACGACGATCCTATCGTGATTCCGCCGGTAAGCCTGTTGTCAGAAGATAGCCTCGAACCGCAGGTTTATGTGTCGGAGAGTGCCGCCACTGAAGAGGTGGAAGAGACCGTACTCAGCAATAAACCTGACATTCCGGTTTGGACTGGCGGGAAATCACCCGGCGATGGTCACTCCGGTTGGTGGGACAAATACGGAACACACCTGCATGACACCAGCGGCACTTACGTCGGCCGCGATGTCAAAGCCCGCGGTGAATACAAAATGGCCGATGGCGAGGTGAGCTTTGAGAACCTGATGAGCCGCATTTCAAGCGGACCAAGCAAAGGCACCTATTTGTACACCCGTATCGAAGGGAATGACGGCGATAATGTCATCCACGGCTGGAACCCTGAGAACTGGGATAACTATGATGGGGGCAGCTCTATCAAGAACTACTATTCCAACTATCATCATCGTGACAACATCTCGGGCGGTGACGGGGATGATACCATCATCGCCTACCGAGGGAACGATCAGTTGTTCGGCGATGGCGGTAATGATGTGATCTATGGTGGCGGTGGCCACGATTATATCGATGGTGGTGAAGGTAACGACCAGCTGTTCGGCGAATCCGGCAATGACAAGATCATCGGCGGCGGCGGCAAGAACATCCTTGTTGGCGGCGAAGGCGATGACATCCTGATTGCAGGGAATGAAGGTGATAAACTGTTCGGTGGTACGGGCAACGACCTTCTTGTTGGTGGAGACGGTGATGACATCCTGTTCACCGGGCATATCGACGAAACCTCTGCCGACACACTTTACGGTGGAAAAGGGGCCGACACGTTCGTCATAGGCTCTGTGCCTGAACCAACAACTCATGATCCCAACCATAACCAATCGAATGGTCTGGGCGAAGAGTGGCTTGAAGAGGCAGGCAATCTGGCACTCGCCAAGATGCTGCCGGGTGCGAAACTGTTCATCAACCTCGCCAGGAGTTTGATCGACGGGATCAAGAACATGTTCAAGACGGAGGAGCAGGTTGTCGAAACCGTCAATCCGCCGAAGGTGTCGCTGGTCGAGATCCTCGACTTTAATCCGCTGGAAGACAAAATCATTGTACCCGTCAACGTGGAGGGGCCAGTAACGCTTGACCTTCAGGCGTCGATCGTTGATGGCGCGGCATTCGATCTGGTCGCGCTTGATCCGGCCGACAACAAGTTCAAGGTGATTGCAACGTTCTACTGGGATGAGGCGTCGAACATCTTTCCGGATGCGACAAGTATCTCGCCGCAGAACGCGGATGCCTTCATTCAGCGGTTGAAAGAAACCGCTCTGATCACCGGGCCGGATGGTGCGCATTATGGTCTGGGCCAAAAGATCGACCTTGGACTGAGCAGCGAAGACCTTGCGGGCCTTGGAACCAGCAAGTTCGTTACATTCGGGGCGTTCGGCGGTGTTTCGATGGTCGGCTTTCACGACGAGGATCGCCAAATGGGAACAAACCACAATGACGTTCTGCAGGCCTATACGTCCGAGCGCGATACCCACGGCGGAAACGAGGCCGAAATCCGTAATGACGGCAATGATGTTCTCTACGGCTTTGGCGGTGACGATATCATGGCTGGCGGCGGCGGCTTCAACAAGCTGTATGGCGGCGAAGGCAATGACACAGCCTGGTATGGAGACAGCCTGAGCGGCATCTATGTCGACATGAACAACACGTCGGAAGATGCCAGTGGTGAATACTACTGGGCCTGGCATGGTAACAGTGCCACTCCGTTCGACCTGCATGACGATATCCGCAACAAGGAAGGCTACGACCTGCTGTGGAGTGTCGAAAACATCTATGGCAGCAACCATAACGATGTGATCATCGGCGACGACGGCGACAATGTGTTCACCTCAGGCGATGGCGAAGACGTGCTGACGGGTAATGGCGGAGCCGACACCTTCATTCTGAATGGAGGCGAGAACACGATCACCGATTTTGACGCCAGCGAAGGCGACCGGATCGAGATCGACCTCGACGCCTATGGGATGACCGGCTGGTTCGATCTGGATCACCGCATCGAAAACGGTCAGATCGTGCTGTTCAACAAGCTGACAGACGACATCATCGTGCGCTATGACGATGACGGAAACGGTTTTGACCCGTCCTACATCGATCTGCGTAGCCTGGTTGGCAACGACAAAGACGGCTATCAGGTTGTCTATGAGCCTCCATTTGGCGCGAACACGCTAGTGTTCCCCACCTGACGTAGGATTCCGATCTGCGGCTTTGTGTGTCACTGTTGTGTCATGAGACGCGATGACATTTGCCTTTATCTGTGCCCCGACGACCGAGCCGAATTGCAAGCCCTTGTTGCCAACCGTAACACCCCGCGCAAGCTGGTCTGGCGTGCCGAGATTGTGCTGGCGACGGTGGACGGGCACGGCACCTTCGAGATCATGCGGCGTTCGAAGACGTCGAAGCCCACGGTTTGGCGCTGGCAGGCGCGCTATCTCGATGAGGGTGTGGAGGGGCTCAAGCGCGACAAGACCCGGCCCTCGCGGGTGCCGCCCCTGCCACGGGAGATACGCCTGAAAGTGATCGCCAAGACGGTGCGGGAGAGCCCGCCGAATGCGACCCACTGGAGCCGTTCGACCATGGCTGCGGCGGTGGGGATTTCGCCGTCGAGCGTCGGGCGCATCTGGGCCGAGGCCGGTCTGAAACCGCACCTGACGAAGGGCTTCAAGGTGTCCAACGACCCGATGTTCGAAGAAAAAGTCACCGACATCGTCGGGCTTTACCTCGATCCGCCGGAGCGGGCGGTGGTGCTGTGCGTGGATGAGAAGTCGCAGATACAGGCGCTGGACCGGACCCAGCCGGGATTGCCGCTCAAGAAAGGCCGGGCCGCGACGATGACCCATGATTACAAGCGCCACGGCACGACCACGCTGTTCGCCGCGCTCGACGTCAAATCCGGTGTGGTCATTGGCGAGTGCCTGCCGCGCCACAGGGCCAAGGAGTTCCTGAAGTTCCTGCGCCGCATCGACCGCGCAGTCCTCAAGCCTCGCGACATCCATATCGTGCTCGACAACTACGCCACCCACAAAACGGCCGAGGTGCAGGCATGGCTAGCGAAGCATCCACGTTTCCATCTGCATTTCACGCCGACCAGCGCGTCCTGGCTGAACCTCGTCGAACGCTTCTTCGCCGAAATCACCTCGAAACGCATCCGACGCGGCAGCTACACCAGCGTCGGTGATCTGGAGACCGCCATCTACGACTACCTGCTGCAGCACAACGCCAAGCCCAAGCCATTCGTCTGGACAAAAACCGCCAACGATATCCTCACACGAGAACGCCGGGCTCTCGAAATCCTCGATGAAATCCGCGGAAACAGGTAGCAAGTGTCAGACTCGGAACACTAGAGTGGTTCGAGAAGTACGGCAACAAGATCAACGTCGAAACTGGCGAGACCGGTCATGGTACCGATAGCTGGGACTATATGGTCGGAGGTGATGGCAACGATCTGACCAGCCTCTATGGTGGTGCCGGAGACGACTATCTCATCGGGGGTGGCGCTTCACTCACCACACTTGATGGAGGTGAGGGGAACGACATCCTCTTGATCCGCAAGGGTGCATTGGTCACCAATGCGTATGGCGGAGATGGAGATGACGTGATCATCCTCGATGCGGATCAATCGACCGAGGCAGGTTATGCTGGCCTATTCGGCGGTGAAGGCAGCGATACTTTTGTCATCACAGGTCCGGGCAGCCAGTATGGCGGTCAGGTGATCCGGGACTTCGAGGCCAATGACTCGATTGTCATCGATCTGGAAGGGTTCGGCATCTCATCTCTGGATCAACTTCAGATCGAATGGATGGGAAACACACACTGGATCAAGGCCAACGGCCAAAAGGTCATCAGTGTTCAGGGTGTTGATGAGCATTATGATGTCATGCAGCACATCAGTGAACTGACGGCTCAGCAGTCGCAGGACTGGAGTCTGTGATCATCGCCTGACTAACGAAAACGCCTCAGCCGGTCTGGATCGGCTGAGGCTTTCTTAACAATTCGATCCGGCAATGATGCAAAGTTAATAATTGCGGCATTCCAATTTTGGCGAAGACCCGCGCAACTGCGCCGATCTCTTGCTCAAACCCCGCTATAACCCACTGACCTACGGCGTTTTTATGCGCAGCATTGGTCACAATCTGAGCCCGTATCCGCGCAGATTAATTCGTTAATGAACTCTTAACCTATCCCGAGCTTCTGACTTGTTACCCAAGTTGGGCCCGACGTGAACGGGCTACGAAAGCCGCGAATTGTCGGCTTGTACAAAGACAAGATGGGAGTCTGTTTCTGATGAGTAATGGAACATATGAAGAATTTCGCGACGCCCTGCGCGCGTTTGAATCCGGCTGGGACCGAGAACGCTATGACGCGGGCGTCATTCAGGATTGGCAGCTTAACCAATGGGCCGGTGGCGAAGTCACCGAATTTTACCCCGGATATTCCAGCTGGTCAGATCTGAACAGTGACGAGTGGGACGCCATGTCCTATCGCTCGATGAACTCATTGGGTTTTGTCGGCTATCAGTTTGGTGAGGCATTGCTGATCGACCTGGGGTATTACACCGATGACGTCTACTACGGAAACGGCGCTGCGTCGAACACTTGGGACGGGACCTGGACCGGGAAGAACGGGGTCAATTCTCTGGCGGATTTCACTACCGCCCAAGCGCAGGAACGCGCCATACAGGAAGCCTTCGGATATAACCTTCAGGTCATTGAAACCGGGCTGGGATATCAGGGGGAAAGCCTGTCGGACTATATCGGCACAACCCGCACCTATTTGGAGAATGGTCAAGAAGTGTCCGTGACCCTCAGCCTGACAGGCATCATGGCCGCTGCCCATCTGCGCGGCGCTTGGGGCACGTTGTCACTTCTTCAGGGCGGGAACGTGTCTGTCGATGAATACGGCACGTCGATCTTGCGCTATATTTCGCAGTTCGGTGGCTATGACGCGCCTTCGATAGACGATGCGATCAAGGTTTACACGGTCGGTATTTTGCCAACGGACTCCGGAGGAGGCACCGATACCGGCGACACGTCTCCGCCGGTCGTTCCGCCGACCACGCCCCCTGCTCCGACTGAGCCGACCGGCAATGGCACTGCCGACACCACCGAGAACACCGCCGATGTGGTGATCACATGGGCCTGGGGCACCAACGCCATGATTTCCGATTTCAACCCGGCGACCGATACGATCTTTATCTCGTGGGTCGGCGCTGACGCACTGGATGTCAGTGAGGTGAATGGCTCGGTCGTGTTCGCCATCCCGTCGAACAATCAGACCACAACACTTAGCGGCGTCACCTTCGCCGACCTGAGTGCTGCAAACTTCACCATTCTGGACGATACCGCAGCGACCGAGGTGCTGAGCCTTGTGGGGGCCGGCGTCACCCCACCGGGCGGAAGTGGCCACGGCGGTGGCAACGGCCATCAGCATATGCATATTGTCCTGAGCCTTGCCAGTGCAGCCCAGGTCATAGACGGGTTCATGCCGGCGATGGGCGATGTCATCGAAATCGGCGCGGATATCACGGCCGAGGACTTCTCCATTTTTGAAGAAAGCGGGGATGCGCTTGGACAGACTGTTCGCATTGAAGTAACCGAGGGCAATGTCACCAAACAAATTGTGTTTACAGGTTTTGGCTTGTCCGATCTGTCGGTCAGCAACTTCTCAATTACGGATCAGGCTGTGCTAAACGAAGTATCTTCAGCCCTGGGACAGGTCGTCGTTACTCCGGGTGCCGGTGAAGGGTATGCGCTCAGCTACGATGCAGATGGATCAAATCCACCTGTGACCACCGGGACCACAGATGCGGGCGGTTCCAAATACCGGGCCGACAGCAATGCCGATGACATAACCGGGTTCCGCCCTGGCGTGGACGAACTGGATTTCGGCGGCACCTCCGTTCACGGCATGATTGTCACCAAATCCGAGGCCGGAGAGATCGTCATTGACAGCCCGTGGTCAGACGCGGCGCAAATCGTGCAAGGCGTCACTTTCCAGGACGTGACCATCGACGGCTTCGGTGTGGTTGGCAACGAACATTTCCGTCAGGATATGGGTGGCGTCGTCAGTTGGGAGCAAGGCGTAGGGCCCCGTGAAGCCGACACCATCTATGTTCGCAGTCACGAATACGGCGTGCACGAGGTCATAGATGGCTTTGATCCGTCTACAATGAAGATCAGCTTTTTGTATTTCGGAACCCGCGAACGCCTCAGCGTCGAGGATAGTGCCGAGGGATTAGTCATCTCGTCCCTGCCGACTGGACAAAGCCTCACTCTGACAGATGTAACCAAGGCTGACTTGGTGCCCGGTCTGGTCGAATTCCATTTCGATCAGGTGATGGAGGATAACCTTGAGGTGCCCTTTGGCTTTGATCAGAACGATGTAACACTAGTAGACCGCACAATGCTGCTGACACCCGAAGCTCCGGCAGGAGCGACAACCGATGGCCATCAGACCAGAACAGGAGACTTGAAGGGCGGATCTACCCAGCCGGACAGCGGGGGTACGACAACCGATCCGGATGAAAATTCAACCCCGGACGTTGAGATATTTGGAGCACGGGCCGATTTGGCCGAGCTGACCTGGAACTGGGGCGCCAAATCTCAGATTTCTGGCTTCGATCCCGCTGAGGACGTTATCGACTTTAACGCGTTGAGCGAGCGTGATGTGTCAGTCACCGAAGTCGAAGGTGATCTGGTCTTTGAAGTCATCGGTAACGGCGGCCATACAATGACGCTTCAGGACATTCAGGCCGAAGATCTGGACCTGAACAATCTGACGGCGGATGTCTGGAATACAATCACCGAGGCAGAGAGCGCCTTGACGCTTCAACTCGAAACGCTCGGAATGTCCATCGCCTGAGGTGAATTTGCAATTGTTACTCGGCCTGCGCTGAGGTCGAGTAACATAAGGATTTCCTTGCCAGTGCAATTTCAATCCGAAACGCTTTGCAACGAAGAAGGATCTGAAGGTGCTGTCCAATCTCTCTTCTAAAGCAGATTGACGCGATTTGATGCTGCACGCCATTTTGGGCGTTGGATTGGGAGAGGTTATACTTGGTGACAGTGTCACCGCCGCAGATCTGGTCCAGAACCTTGTTCAGTTCGGGCCGCTTACGCTTCGATGCTCTGATCTTGTAAGGAAAACGGCCACTAGACCCCGGTTAATATAAAGATTGATCTATTGGCTCCGCAGGTTTGGGTGGAACTCCACAACTAGCCATCTGCCTAAGATCAATTTCGATGGACCGACATAAGGCCGAAATAGGAACATCGGTCACGTCACCCTCGAACGGATCTTCCATTGAAGCACTAACGCGTTCGGTCACAAAAAAAATCCAGCAGACCAAGGCACCGATCGGGGCAAGCGTAAGCCAGTCGATTATGATTGTTGAGAAGGTCGACGTTTCCATGCCTGAAACGACTGAGGGCTTGTCGCTAAACGCCAGTGGGAGCAGAAAGATGAAAATCCAGCTGAAAATGCGTCCGACCTCAGCAACTTGACGCGGGAACGGGGTATTTTTGATACGCTCACATTGACCTTGCGCGTTCGTGAAACGGGAAAGCCGACCCATTAACGCCACGTGCCAATATGAATCTATCGTGCCTTCGCGTGCCATATCCGACAATTTCTGAGCCTGAATATTCAGCAGATTTATTGCTCGGTTGGATTTTCCCTCGAGTTTAGGCAGATCTTGTTCCAGTTGGCTGGAACGCCAGCATTCTTGTTTTTGATGCAGTTCTTCTCGGTTTGACAGTTGGGAGTAGCCAAACATCCAAGGCCTATTTGATCGCCCGTTCGGTGCTGGCTGACGCAGTTGAAAGGCTAGCATATTGAGCCAGGCAATATGTCTTTCGATCAACTCGCGGCGCAAGTCAGGGTCGATCGGAGACCCATTCGGTTGCACCAGATTTCCGATTGTTTGGCCCCAATCCCGGCTGGCATTAACAATGTCGCCCCATAACACACGCGCTTCGCTCCATCGCCCATACGCAGACGTGTTTTTGAATCCAAGGAAAAAAGCCACCGTCAATCCAAGCATTGTGACGGGAGGACTTGGGTTCGAGATCAAGTTTACCGGAGTAAACTCGTCAATCATTTCCACCACTAATATCCAAGCCAGAACAATGCAGATAAACTTGGCGGATCCCCGAACTAACTTTCGAACCGTAATTCCATCGTGAAGTATCATAGCTGACGTAACTTGATGCTGGGTGATATTTGAAAGTTTGAACTCAGACCTATCCACTAGATCTGAGTTTTATGAATCCCTTGGTGATGGGCAAAATCAACTTCAGATGAAGCTGCCCCGCAAATTTACTGCTTGGCTGCGGCTTTGTGGCACAAAATTGCTAAACAATCATCGGCTGGAAAAAGTAGCGTTCATTTCTACCGGAAAACCTTTGGACACCTGTCAAAGCGGGTTCCGACGCAAATCTAAATGTCCGCAATGTGGACGCAACCGCAGAAATGGCGGCGCTGTGTCGAGTGATCGCTTAGGGCCGGGCGTGTAGCCTTAGATTGGAGGTACGGCACGCACGGCGACCAACTGTCTGGCGGCCACCCTTTCGCGATGTATCATGTACAGCCCCGCACTGATGATGATCGCAATGCCAAGCAGGCTAAGCGTGTTCGGGAAGTCATTGAAGACAAGATAGCCGAACAAGGTCGCGACCGGGAGCTCAAAATACTGCAGCGGTGCCAGCGTGGCGGAAGGCGCAAAAGACAGCGCATAGGTCATCATCATGTGGCTCACCGTCGCAAAAAAGCCAGCGCCCAAAAGCCACAACAACGCGATGTCTGTCGGCCAAACGGGATCAAACAAATCAGAGCCGGAACCTTGCGCAACAATTAGAGCTGGAATGCAAAACAGGCTGGCGATCAGGCCGGTGTGGAATTGTAGGGTCACAGGGTGCACCCGACGCGACAATCCCCGGGTCAAAAGAATGTAGAAAGCGAAGGCAACTGCCGTGCCAAGCGGAATAATGGCAACCGCGCCGAAAGCTGCGAAACTGGGCTGGATGACGAACAACACCCCGACAAACCCCACAAGCGCCGCGCCAACGCGACGCGGGCCGACGTCTTCACCAAGATAGAACTTGCCGACCAACAAGACGATGAACGGGGCAACGAACACGATTGCCAGCGCATCGGCAAGGGGCATCACCCGGATTGCGGCAATGAAGCAAAATGTTGCGAACACCAACAGCAATGAGCGGAAAACCAGCACCATCACCTGACCTTTCGCCACGCGCACCGACAGTCCCATTATCCAGATGAAAGGCGCCATCAACGCGCATTGCACCACAAACCGAGCAGCCGTAATCTGCCCGACTGGCACACTGGTCGACGCGAGTTTCGCAGACACATCCAGCAAAGGAGCGGTTAGGCAAAACCCCAGCATCAGCGCAACGCCGACAAGGGTGCGATCCGGCGATTGAGGTATGGGTTCAGCAGAGGTCATCGTTTCATTTAGAGATGTCGCCAAATGCGTGTCTGTTCTCAATACGACCACAGGCAAAAGTCTCGCAATCCACGAGTTCAGGTTGAATTGGATATAGCGCTCGCGATGAATGTCTCCTCTGAAGGGCCGCACAGCCGCATCAGGTGGCCGGGCCAAAGGGCAGCTAACACGACACGAATTGCTCCAAGGTAGTTGCCCCTGATCTGTTTAACACGCTCGGGTGAGAGGATGTCGCCAATTTCCATTATCTCATCGAGATGCGGAAACCCTTGCATGGCGTCAAAAGCGCGACTTTGACGTCGGGCATGGTCCTCAAGTATAGCCGAGATTGTTGGACTGTATTCGGTTGCTACTTAGCTTCAGTGAGCGCGTGAATGATACAAGCCCCTTGAGACGTATTTTCCCCGTCTGCCAGTAAGGCCAGCTCTGCAGCTCTCTTAGACTTTGATGACTGGAGTTTGGCTTTGGCTTCGGGCGAGAGCAAGGCAACCATGCACTCAGCCAGTAATTGGTTTTGATTGTCAGTCATGTCACTACGCGACATGTATTTCACATAGCTGTCTGTTGCCAGCTGGTCTGCGGACACAATTTTTGCCTGTATCAACAGGAGCAAGCAGATAGCAGCCAACCTCACTAGTCTCACTGTTTATAAGTCCTTGTCCGTTGATTGAGCTTTGGCAGATGCAAGTAGAAATCGCGCATCGGTGTACAGAACCTCTCGGACCTGGCGCCAAATAGGGCACACTTGTAATCGGCGACCAGCTTTTCGTATCCTTCTCTGGCCGTTCTGAAAGAAGTGATCAGCCTGAACACTTCGCAAAGCGTCCTGCCCAAGAGCCCCAATATTTTGGTTCAATAAAACGGGATCTGTTGAGAAGTTTTGGTTGGATGAAGAGAGAGCGTTGTAGCAGCAGGTTTGAGAGGTCAGTTCACGCCCGGACTCTGTCCCTTTCAAGAATTCAGAGAACTGCTCGCATAACAAAGCAGGTCAGATGTATTTCTCTGAACTTCGGTAAACTTCGCAACTGACAATCGGACTGCGGCCATCCAAACCGACGGTAATATTCAGGCGTCGGCGCGGTGCTGATGTCTGGGCTTGGTGGGAGGATTGGAGGGAAAACCATGCCAAGAGTCCAACTTCCCGCTGTCACCCCGAAACGAAAAGCATGGAACAAGGGCCGGATCATCGGCCAGAAACGACCACTGTGGCCGAAACAGGTCTGGGCGATCCGCGCGCGGCTCGAACTGGCAGACAACCTGCGCGATCTTGCATTGTTCAACGTGGCGATTGATAGCAAGCTTCGTGGGTTTTGTTGCAAAGATCTGAGCCCGTTGAGTTGTTTCAGCAATCGCTTGTGAGTCAGGTGGCGAGTTCAGCGAACTGCTGAAATGGACAGAGGCCGGGCGTGATTTGACCCTTGCGGATCATGTGTGCCACTTCTATTCCGTCGAGCGTTGCCGCCGCTGATGCAAAGGCCTTGAACCCCAGCATTGGCCGCGTGCGTCTCTTGATGAAGCGATGGTCTTGTTCCACGATATTATTCAAATACTTCCGCCTGATCATCTCGATTGGGATCGGGCAGCCAAAACCTTTCAGCATTTTGTTGATTGCTTTGATACCGGCTGTGTTCGCACCGCTCTTGTCGATGACGACCTTTCGTGGAATGCTATTGCATTCAAGCATTCGAGCGAAGAATTTCGTAGCGGCAGGTTTGTTCCGACGTCCTGAAAGCATGAAATCCAGTGTCTTACCGTGTTTATCTACTGCTCGGTAGAGATAGACCCACGCACCTTTAACTTTGATGTAAGTTTCGTCCATTCTCCACGAACGATCACATGGCCCTTTGCGGTGAAGTGCTGCTTCAGCGATTGCACCAGAATATCGTGTTACCCATCAGTTTAGCGTGGTGTGGTCCACTGAAACACCGCGCTCGGCCATGATTTCTTCAAGGTCACGGTACAACACGCCGTATCGAAGGTAGAAGAACACAGCAAAGAGGATCACATCCTTAGGGTATTGCGCGCTATTGCGTGCCTTTGAAGGAGATCATGAGCTGGCTTTCGACTAGTTGGGACCGAAAGCCATCCACACGCTAAACTCAAGCGCGTCAACAGCCAAAACTTTGCAACAGAGCCACAAGATGCTTGCGGGTTTTGGCTGCCCCATCCCGATCGAGATGGTCAGGCGGAAATATCTGAACAACATGGTAGAACAAGACCATCGTTTCATCAAAAGGCGAACTCGCCCGATGCTCGGTTTCAAGAGCTTTGCCTCAGTTGCAGCAACACTTGCTGGCATCGAGGCGTCACACATGATCCGAAGAAAGGGCCAATTCTCGCTCGGATTCTGTCCGTTTAAACAATTTGCTGCACTGCCAGCCTAACTTCGTTCCGATCGCCAAGACAGTCCGGTAAGTTCAAAACTCTGCAACAAAGCCAGGGCGGGTTTCAGACCTAACCCACTATCATCAGGCGGTGGCGATGGGTCTTTCCTAGGTCCGGCTAACTTTTCACTGTCTGGCGCTCAAGAAGTGCTCAGTTGAACCAGGATTCGCCCGTTCTCTTCGCGTGTCGGATAGCATTTCAGATCAACACAGACAGGCGCGGACAAAGCTTTGCCGGTTTCGATATTGAACCGACCTTGATGCAGCGGGCATTCGATCACCATGCCGGTAACTAGACCATCCTCAAGATGCTGTTCTTCATGGGTGCAATGCCCGTCCGTAGCAAAGTACCCTTTTTCAGTGTTGTAGATGGCATAGGTTTTTCCGCCATGATCCCAGCGGATCAGATCTTCTTCGTCGATGTCATCCGCTGCGCAGGCATCAATCCAGTCGGCCATGAGGTTATTCCTTGTTATTGGGTTGATTGGGCAAGATGTTCGCGAAATGCGTCCAGCTCAGCCGGTTTCATTGAGATCGATTCTGACGGGCCGGGATAGGTCCGGTCTCGAACCGCAGCGCGAAACTGATCGAGCGACGAGCCGCGCTCATTTACGATCTGTGTCCGCAAGCTTTGCAGGCCACCAAAAGCCCTTGCATGGCGAGGTGGGTTTGGCGTGTCGCCGCATATATCTTCCATGAAGCAGAATATCACGTCACCCGCAGGCCCTGATCCAATCGAATGGGTGATCAGCCCGGTGCGTTGTGTGATCTCTTCAAGGGCAGGGGCGGCGACGCATTCGACCTCAACGGCGTATGCTCCCGCGTCTTCGAGGCGGCGGAAATCGTCAAACAGGCGGATTGCCTCTTCGGCGGTTTTGCCAACCGCCCGCAGCCCGCCAATCCGGGTGGAAAGACGCGGCACAAGGCCAAGATGCCCTTGAACACACAGACCTTCAGCGACCAGCATCCGTACAACATCCAAACCGCGCGCGGTATAGACCGCATCCGCCCCGGCTTCGGCAGCCTTGATGGCAGCCCGCAGGATTTCCTCATTGGTCGCGTAGGCCGTCATGCCAAGACCGGCGATCACGAAGGTGTTTGGGGCGGCCTGTCGGACAACCTCGGTATCGCTGTCCCAGATCGAGATCATGTCGATCCCGTTCTGTTCACACGCGGCGGCTTCGTCTGCATCGGTGGCTGAGACCTGAGTGAACTGCGTGTTGCCCTTTGCGGCGATGATATCGGCGACGGTCAGATTGCGATCCGCAGGCTGACCGCCATAGGTGTAAATCCGTTTCATGTTCAGCGCATTGAGGCTTTGGCCACGGGTTCAAACCCACCTTCGGTGACCATATGCGGGGCTTGACGGATCGTAGGCGCCTTGGTGTTCATACCCAGTGAGCGTTTGATGACCACAACTAGCAATTCCCAGTTGGTGCGGATCAGACCGGGGTCAGGCTGAGGCACCTGATCTTTGACCTTCTCGTGCAATTCAGGCAGCGAGTAAAACGGTACCTGCGGATAAAGGTGGTGTTCAACATGGTTGTGCATATTCATATACAGGAACCGACCCAGAAATGACGGGCTGAACGAACGTGTAGACTTTAGGATCGAGGGATCGTTTTCCTGCAACTCGGCGTGCTGGATCGTAGTGAACAGTTGCATTGGGAAGCCACCCAGAATGCGAGGGATCACGAAATAGATGGCAAGCCAGGTCTGACCCATGGCGATGGCGACGGCGATGGCCAGATATCCCAGCAGGAAGGCGCGCGCGCCCCAGATCAGTTTGGGGATTTCCCCGTCGGGCGTGTAACGCCGCGCTTCTTCGCCAACAAAGCCAAAGGCGTGGCAGATGATGACCTTGGCCTCGTACCACAACAACGGCAGGCCGGTTTGTTCGATCAGCCAGCCACCGAAAGTCATCGGCGTATCGAACGGCATCTGACCGTCTTCGCCCACATGCCAGGTCTTGGTGTGGTGGCTGGTATGGGCGTAGCGGCGATGATAGGGCTCGCCGAAATACAAAAACGAGCTGATCCACAACACTGTTTCGTTTAGCCAGCGCGTACGGAAGGCTGTCCCATGGGCGGTTTCGTGGCTGAGAGAGTAGGCGGCGACCCCGAGGGCGCTGGCGTAGAAGCCCATGGTCAGAATGATCCACCAAGTGCCCAGCGTGTAGTGAATGGCAATGCCTGAAACGATCATCAGTGCCACCCACTTCGCCAGCCAGACCAGCCCGGGTCTGTCGCTGCGCTTTGCAAGAGATTTCAATGCTTTGCGATCAATTTTAATGCCTGAGGATGCTGCGTTTGTTGCAACATAATCGGTTGTCATGGCGATTCTCCGTGAGTCGGGCTTTGACGGTGCGCTGCTGCAGCGTAAAAACAAGCATCCCAAAAACAGGAAAAAGCACAAACTTGAAAAATTAGCATATCCAAAAGTATGACTTATGGATTATGCCTGAACCCATGGAAAAATCACTGCTTCCTCCACTGAACTGGATTCGGGCATTTGAGGCCTCGGCGCGCCATTTGTCCTTCACAGGCGCGGCAGGCGAATTGAACATGTCTCAGCCCGCTGTTTCCCAGCAGGTCAAGGCGCTTGAGACCCATTTGGGCCAAACCCTCTTTCTACGACGGGGTCGGCGGTTGGAAATCACGGTTGCCGGGAAAAGCTATCTGCCGACGGTGCAGGATGCGCTGGAAACCTTGTCACAAGGTACCCGCGCGCTGATTGGCGGTGATCGGGGAAGAACGCTGAGTGTGCAGTGCAATCTCGCCTTTTCCGTATATTGGTTATCCCCGCGTCTGGGCGATTTGCTGGCCCAGTTTCCCTGGCTCAATATCAATGTACAGGGTGCGCTGTGGGACCCCGAGCGTACCGCGGAAACAGCCGATGTCGAAGTCCGGTTTGGCGTGGATCTGGACCGCAGTCTCGGTGGGTTGAGATTGTCTCACGACACATCCTTTCCCGTTTGTGCGCCGGAACTGGCCGGGCAGGACTGGCGCAAACACAATCTGTTCGATTGTGCTGGTATGAAGGGTAACTGGCTCAGTTGGTCGCAGAAAGTTGGGCAGAGAATGCCCGCGAACAAACGGGTAAATATTGGTTCGACCTACGCTGTTTCTCTTAGCGCGGCTGTCGAAGGCTGTGGCTTTGCGATGGGGCACGAGACTCTGGTGGAGGGGTTATTGTCCAAAGGGCGCTTGTGTCGCGCGCATCCAGACGGGGTCGAAATGCCCGAAGCTTATTTTCTGATGCCAGTCCTGCCACGATCTCAAACCCCTGCCACGCGTGCTTTTTCAGGTTGGCTGTGCGAACAGGCGGGTGTTTAGTATGTTGTTCTCATTTGGTAACCTTGATGGAATGTCATTCTGACGAATGTGACGGGTTTGTTTTGGAACCATGTGGTGCGTTCGAGCTGGAAGAGGGGTGTTCCGGTTGGGACGGAGAGGAAGTCCTGGAGGGGGCCTGTTGCGGGGACGGCTGAGAAGGCGATTTCGGCGTTTGAGAAGGGAACCTCGGAGAGCAACCATTCATTGGGGCCGGTGCTGAGGAAGTCTTCGGCCACCACATGGGGTACGGCGTCGATATTGATCCAGCGTTCCTCGAACTGGAAGGGCCGGTTGTCGGCGTGGTGCATGCAGGTCAGGTGCAGAACCTGGGCGCCCTCGGGCAGGCCGAGCTTGGCTTGCAGCCAGGCGGGGCAGTCGATCACGGTGCGGCCGACCAGGGCATAGCGGTATTCGGCATTCATCTCTTCGATGGTCTGGCGGACCACGGCGATGGACAGTTTGGCCTGTTTGACGGGCATGGTGACCACGCGGGTGCCGCCTTTGCGCTTGCGGGTGACGATGCCCTGCTCGGCCAGTTCGCGCAGGGCACGGTTGACGGTGGCCCGGGCGCAGCCGAATTCGGCGGCCAGTTCCAGTTCGGTGGGCAGCAGGCTGCCCTGCGGCCAGACGCGGGTCTGGATGCGGTTCAGGACCTCGTCGCGGATCGCCTGAAAGCCGATGTTTTTTTGCTCGGTCAAGTTCTGCTCACTATATGATTTTGCTCATATTCATATTATGTCCAGATCAATAGCAACATGCAAAGAAATTGAACCGGATGCAGATAAGACTGGATGAGATCGCCGCCACACCCTGGGCCAACGGGGGTGGTGTGACCCGAGAGCTGGCCACCCACCAGATCGGGGGGCAGGTCGCCTGGCGCATCAGCGTGGCCGAGATTGAACGGGACGGGCCGTTCTCGCGGTTTCCGGGGCTGGCGCGGGTGCATACGATCATCGATGGGGCCGGGCTGGACCTGCAGGGTGCGGAGGGCACTTTGAAGGCGCGGCCGTTTGCGCCTCTGTCCTTTGACGGGGCGCTGGAGTTGCAGGCGCGCTTGCTGGATGGCCCGTGCCGGGCGTTCAACGTGATCTATGATCCGCAGATTGTCACGGTCACGGTGGATGTTCGTACCGGCGCGCAGGCGTTCGACGCGGCGGCGGATGCGTTTGTCTTTGTTGCGGTGGGAGGGGTTACGATAAACGGCACCGGGTTGGTCGCAGGCGAGGCGATGAGGCCGGACGACGCTGTAACGATCATTCCGGCCCCCGGGGCCAAGGTTCTGCATGCCCGGTTTGTGGACGCCCCGATTCAGAGATCGGCCAGAAGCCCGGCTATTGCGGTCCGGTAGTTCGAGACAATCCGGTCACGATTTACATGGCGGCCATTCTGCACCTGATGGCGGCCAGCGGACCACAGATCGGTGACCACATGATCCTTGGCGGCAAAGACCAGCCCGTCCAGCAATTGATCAGAGCGGAGCGCGCAGAGCGCCGGGTTCCGGCTGTCGATGGCCACGAGATCGGCCAGTTGGCCCGGGGCGATCTCTCCGGCGTTGCGGCCTAAAGCCTGTGCGCCACCAGTGGCCGCGCCGCAATAAAGGGTCTGCCCGACCGAACCCTCACCCACGACCAGCACATTGCGTGACAGATCGCGCAGGCGCTGGGAGTATTCCAATATACGCAGTTCTTCGGTCAGGGAAATCAGCACGTTGGAATCCGAGCCCACGCCAAAGGCCCCTCCTGCATTCAGGTAGGTTGGGCCGTTGAAGGGGCCGTCGCCCAGATTGGCCTCGGTCACCGGGCACAGGCCTGCAACGGCCCCGCTGGCGGCCATGGTGCGGGTCTCATCCTCGGTCATATGGGTGGCGTGGATCAGGCACCAGCGCGCATCGACCGGGGCATTGGCCAGCAGCCATTCCACCGGGCGGGCCCCCAGACCGGCCTGGACCTCGGCCACTTCCTTGGGCTGTTCTGCAATGTGGATATGGATCGGACCGGTGCCTTGCGCGGCCACCACCTGCGCCAGATCGGCGGGCGAGGTGGCGCGCAGAGAGTGTGGCGCGATGCCGACGCGGCAGTCGCCGGGCAGGGTCGCGCGTGCGTCCCGCGCCTGATCGACCAGCGTGCAGAAACGGTCGACGTCATTGCCAAATCGTGCCTGCCCCGGTTCAAGCGGCTTTTCCCCGACACCGGCATAGGAATACAGCACCGGCAGATGGGTCAGGCCAATTCCGGTCTCGGCGGCGGCCTCCATGATCCGGTCGCTGAGTTCGGCGAGGCGGTCATAAGGCTGCCCGTCCGGCCGGTGATGCAGGTAGTGGAACTCGCCGACCGAGGCATACCCGGCCTCCTGCATCTCAAGGTAGACCAGTGCGGCGATGGCCTGTACCTGCTCGGGGCTCAGGTGTGCGGTGAAGCGATACATCAGATCGCGCCAGGTCCAGAAACTGTCGCGACCGGCCAGACGGTATTCGGTCATCCCGGCCATGGCGCGCTGAAAGGCATGGCTGTGCAGATTGGCCAGCGCAGGCAGCAGGGTGTCGACATGCGTATCGCCCGGTTGTGCTGTCACATTCGGGGTCAGGCGCGCAATGCAGCCTTCTTCGAGCTCGACGCGCAGGTTGTCTGCCCAGCCGGTTGCGAGCAATGCGCGGTTTGCAAAAATGGCCATCGTGCCGTCCTCCGATTTTATGGATAGACATATGGCATAAAGACTTGTACCAGAAAAGAGAGAATTGCAGGGAGGGGGGATTCGAATGCCGGCCCACGATCAGCTGTTCACCGATCTGCATGCCGCCACCATGGCCGGTGGGGGCGCCTATGGATTGATCGAGAATGCGGCGATTGCCGTTCAGGGTGGCAAGGTTGCCTGGGTTGGCCCGCTGGCAGATCTTCCGGCTGATTATACGGCGCTGCCCCGGACCTCGCTTGGCAATCGCCTTGTGACACCCGCACTGATCGACTGCCACACCCATGTGGTCTTTGGCGGCAACCGCGCCGTTGAGTTCGAGATGCGATTGAACGGGGCGACCTATGAAGAGGTCGCGCGGGCCGGAGGTGGCATTCTTTCGACAGTCAACGCAACGCGGGCTGCGTCCGAAGACGCTCTGCTGGCCGATGCGTTGACGCGTGTGGATGCCCTGCTGGCCGAAGGGGTGGCGTGTATCGAGGTCAAGTCCGGCTATGGGCTGGATGTCGATACGGAGCTGCGCATGTTGCGTGCGGCACGGCGTATCGAAGAAGAGCGCCCTGTCCGGGTAAAGACCACCTTTCTGGGTGCGCATGCCGCGCCGCCCGAGTTTAAATGGCGCCCGGATGCCTATATTGACGACATCTGCATTCCAGCCCTGCGTGCGGCCCATGCCGAGGGGTTGGTGGATGCTGTTGACGGGTTTTGCGAAGGCATCGCTTTTGACACAATCCAGATCGCCCGTGTCTTTAACGTTGCGCGGGAACTGGGCCTGCCGGTCAAGATACACGCTGAACAACTGTCCAATCTGGGCGGTGCGAAACTGGCCGCCGGTTATGGCGCGCTGTCTGCCGATCACATCGAATATCTGGATGAGGACGGCGTCCAGGCCATGGCCGCAGCGGGCACCGTGGGTGTGATCCTGCCCGGGGCGTTCTACACCCTGCGGGAGACGCAACAGCCGCCCATTGACCTGCTGCGCAAACATGATGTGCCGATGGCTTTGGCCACCGATTGCAACCCGGGATCCTCTCCTCTGACATCTTTGCTGCTGACCATGAACATGGGCTGCACGCTGTTCCGCATGACGCCCGAAGAGGCTCTGGCCGGAGTCACCACGCATGCCGCGCGCGCACTGGGTCTGACCGATGTGGGCACGATTGCTCCGGGCCAGCGCGCCGATCTGGCGGTGTGGAATGTCACTCACCCGGCCGAGCTGTCTTATCGCATCGGCTTCAACCCGCTTCATACCCGCATATTCGGAGGCGCAATTTGACCCCCCTGACACTTACTCCCGGCGCTGTCTCTCTGGCGCAGCTGGAACAGGTTTACCGTGATGAATTTGCGGTGCGGCTGGACCCCGTTTGTCGCCCCGGTATTGAGGCCGCCCATGCCCGTATCGCCGATGCGGCGGCGGGTGAGGCGGCGGTTTATGGGGTCAATACCGGCTTTGGCAAACTGGCCAGCGTCAAGATCGCGGCTGAGGATACGGCGACCCTGCAACGCAACCTGATCCTGTCCCATTGCTGCGGTGTTGGCCCGGCCATTCCGCGCGCGCATGCGCGGCTGATGATGGCGCTGAAACTGCTCAGCCTCGGGCGCGGCGCGTCCGGCGTGCGGCTGGAGCTGATCGATCTGCTGGAGGCCATGCTGGACAAGGGCGTGACCCCGGTAATCCCGGCGCAGGGTTCAGTGGGCGCTTCGGGCGATCTGGCCCCGCTGTCGCATATGGCGGCGGTCATGATGGGCGCGGGCGAGGCCGAGTTTGGCGGCACTGTCATGCCCGGAGGCGAGGCATTGGCGGCAGCCGGTCTCACGCCGGTCGAGCTGGGCCCCAAGGAAGGTCTGGCGCTGATCAACGGCACTCAGTTCTCGACCGCCTTTGCGCTGGCGGGTCTGTTTGGCGCGTGGCAGGCGGCGCAGAGCGCGCTGGTCACCTCGGCGCTGACCACGGATGCCATCATGGGCTCGACCGCGCCGTTGCAGCCCGAGATTCACACTTTGCGCGGTCATCGCGGCCAAATCGAGGCCGGGGCCACCATGCGTGCGCTGTTGGCCGGGTCGGTGATCCGCGAAAGCCATCGCGAGGGCGACACGCGGGTGCAGGATCCGTATTGCATTCGCTGCCAGCCGCAGGTTGTCGGTGCGGCAATGGATGTGCTGCGGCAGGCGGCCACCACGCTGGAGATCGAGGCCAACGCGGCCACCGACAACCCTCTGGTCCTGTCCGAGGCCGGGCTGATCGTCTCGGGCGGCAACTTCCACGCCGAGCCGGTGGGCTTTGCCGCCGACATGATCGCGCTGGCCGTGGCCGAGATCGGGGCGATTGCGCAGCGCCGTATTGCGCTGATCGTCGACCCGGTGCTGAGCCATGACCTGCCGCCCTTCCTGACGCCCAATCCGGGGCTGAACTCGGGGCTTATGATTGCCGAGGTCACTACAGCGGCGCTGATGAGCGAAAACAAGCATCTGGCCAACCCCTGCGTGACGGATTCGACACCGACCTCGGCCAATCAGGAAGATCACGTCAGCATGGCCGCCCATGGCGCGCGGCGTTTGGGGCAGATGGTGACAAACTTGGAGCGCATTCTGGGGGTCGAGCTGCTCTGTGCGACGCAAGGCATTGAGTTCCGCGCGCCGCTGCCCACCAGCGAGACCTTGCAGGGCGTGATGGCGCAGCTGCGTGCGATGGTGCCGCCCTTGGGCGATGACCGCTATACCGCGCCGGATATCGAGGCGGCCTCGACCCTGATTGCCAGCGGCGAGATTGCCCATGGCACGGGTGTCGACATGCCGGAACTTGGCGCATGACCGAGCCAGTAGAGATCACGAAGGGCCACAGCCCTATCGTGTTGGGCCTGCCCCATACCGGAACCTATGTGCCGCCCGAGATCGAGGCAAAACTGAACGACCGGGGCCGGGGGCTGGATGATACCGATTGGCATATCCATACGCTCTATGACGGGTTGCTGCTCGATGTCACCACAGTACGCGCCACCTTCCATCGCTATGTGATCGACGCCAATCGCGACCCGTCCGGCGTGTCGCTTTATCCCGGGCAGAACACCACGACGCTGGTGCCGCTGACCGATTTTAACGGGCAGGATATCTGGGATCAGCCGCCATCGGAGGCTGAGATCGCCGAGCGCCGCGCGGCGTTCCACGCGCCTTATCATGCGGCGCTTGAGGCCGAATTGGCGCGAGTGAAGGCGATCCATGGATTTGCTGTCCTCTATGACTGCCACTCGATCCGCAGCCATATTCCCTTCCTGTTTGACGGCGTGTTGCCGGACTTCAATATCGGCACCAATCTGGGTACGACCTGCCATGCGCGGGTCGAGAAAACCGTAGTGGATATCTGTGAGGCAGCCGAAGGTTACAGCACCGTGCTCAATGGCCGTTTCAAGGGCGGCTGGACAACACGCCAGTATGGCCGTCCGGCTGACGGCATCCATGCCATACAGATGGAATTGGCCCAATCTACCTATCTCAGCGCTGAGACCGCGCCCTGGACCTATGAGACAGGCAAGGCCGATCGTCTGCGCTCTCATCTCAAAACCATTCTCAATAGCCTGGCCGCGCTGGCCCCTCAGACATCCGGAGAACCCCGATGACCGACCCCCGCAAGAACACCCGTGACATCTATCCACCCACCGGCCCTGAGCTGAACGCCAAAAGCTGGATGACCGAGGCGCCGTTGCGGATGCTGATGAACAACCTGCACCCGGACGTGGCCGAAAACCCGCATGAGCTGGTGGTCTATGGCGGCATCGGGCGCGCGGCGCGGACGTGGAATGATTTTGACACGATTGTTGCCAGCCTTAAGGATCTGGAAGAGGATGAGACGCTGGTCGTTCAGTCCGGCAAACCGGTGGCCGTTGTGCGGACGCATTCGGATGCGCCGCGGGTGCTGATCGCGAACTCGAACCTGGTGCCGCATTGGGCCAATTGGGATCACTTCAACGAGCTCGATAAGAAGGGTCTGATGATGTACGGCCAGATGACCGCTGGCTCGTGGATCTATATCGGCACGCAGGGCATCGTTCAGGGCACCTATGAGACCTTCGCCGAGGCCGGGCGTCAGCATTATGATGGCGATCTGACCGGCAAATGGATTCTGACCGGCGGTCTGGGCGGCATGGGCGGTGCGCAACCTCTTGCAGCGGTCTTTGCCGGGGCCTGCTGTCTGGCCGTGGAATGCAACCCGGACAGCATCGATTTCCGCCTGCGCACCAAATATCTCGACGAAAAGGCCGAGACACTGGACGAAGCGCTTGAGATGATCGACCGCTGGACCAAGGCGGGTGAGGCGAAATCGGTCGGTCTGTTGGGCAATGCCGCGGAAATCTTCCCCGAGATCTACGCCCGGATGCAGGCGGGCGGGATGCGCCCGGATATTGTCACCGACCAGACCAGCGCCCATGACCCGGTCAACGGGTATCTGCCGCTGGGTTGGACCATGGCGCAGTGGAAGGACAAGCGTGAAAGCGATCCCAAGGCGGTTGAGAAAGCCGCGCGTGCTTCGATGAAGCAACACGTCGCGGCGATGGTTGACTTCTGGAACGCGGGCGTGCCGACGCTGGATTACGGCAACAACATCCGGCAGGTGGCGCAGGATGAGGGGCTGGAAAACGCCTTTGCCTTCCCTGGCTTCGTGCCCGCTTATATCCGCCCGTTGTTCTGCAAGGGGATCGGGCCGTTCCGCTGGTGCGCTTTGTCGGGCGACCCCGAAGATATCTACAAGACCGATGCCAAGATGAAGGAGCTGTTCCCCGAGAACACACATCTGCACAACTGGCTCGACATGGCGCAGGAGCGTATCGCCTTCCAGGGCCTGCCCGCCCGTATCTGCTGGATCGGGTTGGGCGACCGCCATCGCGCCGGGCTGGCGTTCAACGAGATGGTCCGCAACGGTGAACTGAAAGCACCGGTTGTCATCGGGCGCGATCATCTGGACAGCGGATCGGTCGCCTCGCCCAACCGCGAGACCGAAGCGATGAAGGACGGATCGGACGCCGTCTCCGACTGGCCGCTGCTGAATGCGCTGGTCAACACCGCCTCGGGCGCGACCTGGGTGTCATTGCACCATGGCGGCGGCGTTGGCATGGGCTTCAGCCAGCACGCAGGCGTCGTCATCTGCGCCGATGGCACAGACGAAGCCGCAAAGCGCCTCGAGCGCGTTCTCTGGAACGACCCGGCCTCAGGCGTCTGGCGTCACGCCGATGCAGGCTATGACATCGCCAGGGACTGCGCCCGCGAACACGGATTGCGCCTGCCCGGCATTCTGGGCTGAACTATGCCAGCGGAGGGACAAGCACCCTCCGCACCCACTTTGGAGAAAACGCCAAACAAACCCAGCCTGACCAATAGGACAGCAAGGAGACGTAGATGCGAAGTATTCTGAACCTGGTAATCCAGCGATTGGGCCTGGGACTGATCACCCTGCTGGTCGTATCAATCATCATCTTCTCCGCGATCGAACTGCTGCCGGGTGATCTGGCCGAAGCAGTTCTGGGACAATCCGCAACCGAAGAAACTCTGACTGCTTTCCGGAAAGAACTGGGGCTGGATCAGCCTGCTGTGTTTCGGTATTTCGACTGGATCGGCAGTGCGTTGACCGGAGACTTCGGCGTGTCCCTTGCCACACAGCGCCCAATTTCCGAACTGATTGGTATTCGGGCCTGGAACACCTTCTTTTTGGCAGGGTATGCGGCGGCCATCGCTGTGCCCCTTGCCGTTACACTGGGCATATTCGCCGCGCTCTATCGCAACTCGTGGTTTGATCGCACCGTGTCTTACCTGTCGCTTGGGGCGATCTCATTCCCAGAGTTCTTCATCGCCTATATTCTACTGCTGGTCTTCTCGGTCGAGCTGGGCATGTTTCCAAGTATTGCCAGCGTCGATCCGGATACACCGCTCAGCACGCGCCTATACATCTGTTTTCTGCCCGCGTTGACACTAACGCTGATTGTGGTGGCTCACATGATGCGGATGACGCGGGCTTCGATTATCAACCTTCTGGCGCTTCCGTATGTTGAAATGGCCCACCTTAAAGGCGCGAAGCCCTGGTGGGTCATTGTCGTTCATACCCTGCCGAATGCGCTTGCGCCGATCATCAACGTGATCGCAATCAACCTGGCGTTCCTGATTGTGGGCGTTGTCCTGGTCGAGGTGGTGTTTGTCTATCCCGGCCTGGGGCAGCTTCTGGTCGACTCGGTCGCCAAGCGGGATGTGACGGTTGTGCAATCCGCGTGCCTCATCTTTGCTGCGACATACATCCTGCTCAACCTGCTGGCGGATGTGTTGTCGATCCTCACCAATCCCCGACTGATGCACCCGAGGTAATGGCCATGACACCTGAATTCAAAAAAGCGCTGCGTCATGCGCCCATCTCGGCCTGGATCGGCTTCATCATTATCGGGCTGTATATCTTTGTTGCTATCTTCGCGCCGGTTCTTGCGCCCTATACCGAACGTGAGGTTGCGGGTGCTCAGTATCTGCCATGGGCCGCGCCGCATTATCTTGGCACCGATGCTTTGGGTCGGGATGTTCTGTCGCGGCTGATCTACGGCGCGCGCAATACGGTTGGTATTGCTGTGCTGACAACATTCCTGGCTTTTGGCTTTGGTGCAATGACCGGACTGCTGGCGGCGACAGTCGGTGGCCGCTTCGATCAGCTGGCCAGCCGGGTCGTCGACATCCTGATGGCCATTCCACCCCTGATCTTTGCACTGCTGGTGCTGACCATCACCGGTACAACGGTCTGGGCGTTGATCTGTGTCATTGCCTTGCTCGACAGTACGCGGGTGTTCCGCCTGTCCCGTGCCGTGGCTCAGAACATTCTGGTTATGGACTATATCGAGGTCGCCCGCCTGCGCGGCGAAAGCCTTTGGTGGCTGATCCGACGTGAGGTTTTGCCGAATTCGACCGCACCACTGATTGCGGAGTTCGGGTTACGGTTCTGCTTTGTGTTTCTGTTCATCTCGGCGTTGTCTTTCCTGGGTCTGGGCATCCAGCCGCCCGCGGCCGACTGGGGGTCAATGGTGCGGGAAAGTGCCAAGCTGATCACATTCGCCGATTTCAGCAGTTTTGATGGGGCGACCTTTGGCCTTGCCCCGCTGCTGCCCGCTGCGGCCATCGCCATGCTGACCATCGGCGTGAACCTGGTGGTCGACTGGGTGCTGCACAACGCCAGCGGATTGAAGGAGTAACGCCATGTCTGAACTCTTGCTGAACATTCAGGACCTGAAGATCGAAGGTTACTCGGACGAAGCCTGGCACCCGATCATCAAAGGCGTTGATATCAAGCTGCACAAAGGCGAGGTGATGGGCCTGATCGGAGAATCGGGCGCGGGCAAGTCCACGCTAGGTCTGGCGGCGATGGGCTATACCAAGGGGGGCTGCCGGATCACCGGTGGATCGGTCTTGTTCGACGGACAGGAACTGGTTGGGGCAAAACCTGACACCCTGCGTGGCCTGCGGGGTGCCCGAATTGCCTACGTTGCGCAATCTGCTGCGGCATCGTTCAACCCTGCCTACAAACTGATCACACAATACGCCGAAGCGCCTGTGCGTCACGGTGTAGTGCCGAGATCACAGGCCGAAAGCGACGCCGTGGAGCTATACCGCCAGATGCGACTGCCCAACCCCGACGAGATCGGGTTCCGCTATCCCCATCAGGTTTCGGGCGGGCAGTTGCAGCGGGCGATGACCGCCATGGCAATGGCCTGTCGCCCGGATCTGATCATCTTTGATGAGCCGACAACGGCGCTGGACGTGACCACTCAAATCGAGGTGTTGAGCGCGATCCGCGATATTGTCGAACAATACAATACTGCGGCTATCTACATCACGCATGACCTCGCCGTGGTTGCCCAAATGGCGGACCGGATCAAAGTGCTGCGTTATGGCGTCGAGGTCGAAGAGGCCGAAACGCGCGAGATGCTGTCCAATCCGAAAGAAGACTACACCAAGTCCCTCTGGGCAGTGAGAGACTTTCGGCGCACGGTTACACCTCAGACCGAAGACCCCGAACCTGTGATCGAGGTGCGAAATGTCTCGGCGTCCTATGGCGCGCTGCAGGTGCTCAAGGACATCAACCTGACCATTCACCGTGGCAAAACCGTTGCCGTTGTCGGTGAAAGCGGTTCGGGTAAGTCGACGACCGCGCGCTGTATCACCGGGCTGCTTGTTCCAACAGACGGAGAAATCCTGTTCGATGGTGAACCCTTGCCGCCGGCGTTGAAATCGCGCGGGAAGGACTTGTTGAAGCGGGTTCAGATGATCCATCAGATGGCGGATACGGCGATGAACCCGAAACAGAAAATCCGCGATCTTCTGTCTCGTCCGCTGGAGTATTTTGCGGGTGTCAAAGGGGCCGAGAAAGAGGCCCGGCTGCGCGAGTTAATGGAGATGATCGAACTGGAGCCCGACAAGTTCCTTGATCGCTATCCGGGTGAGCTGTCGGGAGGACAGAAACAGCGCATCTGCATTGCCCGAGCACTGGCGGCCGAGCCCGAATTCATCATTTGCGATGAGGTGACCAGCGCCTTGGATCAGCTTGTGGCCGAGGGCATCCTGCGCCTGCTGGACAAGCTGCAGCGGGACCTGAACCTGACTTACATGTTCATCACCCACGATCTGGCAACGGTGAAATCCATTGCCGACGATGTGGTGGTCATGTTGAAGGGTGAGATTGTCGAACAGGGTCCGAAGGATGAGGTTCTGACTCCGCCCCATCATGGGTACACGGAAAAGCTGCTGTCTTCGGTCCCAGAAATGGACCCGGACTGGTTGGATAACGTTTTGGCCGAGAGGGCCAGGGACTAAGAAAGGGCCGCGATAATCTCGCGGCCCTTTTCCTTAGAGGTCCAATATAACGGCGCTTTTGGGACGAGAGCAGCACAACAGCACTTCGCCTGGATCAGGATCGTCCAGCGGGTCTTCGAAATAATCGACCTCGCCGTCGGAGATGTTGCACAGGCAGGTGTTGCAGATGCCGGTCCGGCAACTGAATTCAGGTTCCAGCCCTGCCTTTTCCGCCAGATCCAGAAGGGATTCCGCGCTGTCGTCCCAATCGACTGTTATGCCCGATTTGGCAAAAGTCACCGTGTTTTCACCCGTTGCCTTGGCTGGCTGTGGCGCGGGCTCTGTGGCCGGCGCCTCGGCAATGGGCGCAGAAGGTGCGTCCAGCGAGTCCGAGGGGCCGAAGAACTCGTAGTTAATCCGCTCTTTGTCCAAACCCAGCGTTTGAAGCAGCTGATACATTGCCCGCATGAATGGCGTTGGGCCACACATGTAGACTTCGTAATCATCTAGTGGCAGCAAGGACTGTAACGTCTCACGAGTGATCACGCCTTCGCTGTGGAAATGCCCGTTGGCATGATCCGCCTCATGCGGGACGCGGTAAGCGAAATGAACCGTAGCATTTTCGGCCTGCCCCAGTTCCAGAACTTCGTCGCGCAGGGCATGAACGGCGCCGTTCTCGCAGGCGTGAATGAACCACACAGGCCGATCCGTTCCGGCCAGGCTGTGCAGCATCGACACCATCGGAGTCAGACCAACGCCCCCGCTCAGCAGGACGACAGGGCGGGTGCTGTCCTGATCCAGATAGAACACGCCCCGTGGTGCCATCGCGGTGATCTCATCCCCTTCCGAGACCTGATCGTGCATATAACACGACGCGATCCCGTGCGGTGCGTCAGGAAGGTTGGCCGGTGCGGCCTCGCGCTTTATGGTCACGCGATAGCGCTCAGGTGAGGCGACATTGCAGGACAGGGAGTAGTTCCTCAATGTCGCCCCATCTGGCCCGGGTATGCGCAGCGGCAGGTATTGCCCGGGCAGGGCAGGGGCCAAAGCCTCGCCATCGGTGGGTTCAAGTTCGAACGAGGTGATGATCTCGCTTTCCCTGATCTTGCGTGCAACACGGTATTGACGGAATTTCTTGGCCATCTCAGCCCTCCATCTTGGCGTCGACCATCGCCTCTTCGGCGATCATTGCTTCCAGTTGACGGCGGAATCGCAACTGGCCACCGTCGATGCTCAGGTCGATATGGGGGCTTTCCTTTTCGTCCATGCCGACCTGTACCTCTTCAAGAACAGCCAGGTCTTCTTCGAAGGCATGGCGGACGTCTTCGCTCATCATTTCCGACAGTTCGGCGTCGTCGGGCCGGATGTTGCGCAGCTGGAACCAGTAGTACCGGGTTTCGGTCTCCGAAGTCGGCGTCATGAAGTTGTAGCTGTCCATGATGAAGGTCTTGTCATGCAGCGGCCCCTCTGGTCCGCCCGTTCCTGCCGGGGTGAACACGGCCTTAATCAGCGCATGGCTTGGATAGCGCACTTCATAATGTTGCAGTCGGTCGCAATTGCCTTCGAACTCGACCACTTTTTTATAGAACGGAGCAGGTTCCACATCCATCATCCAGCGATGAACAATTATGCCGTCATCTTTTTTCGTGACTGAAAGGGGCGCGTCCTTTGTGGCATCCTGCGCGAACGAGCTTTGATGTACCCAGGCTACATGGGTTGGGTCCAGCAGGTTGTCGGTCATATAGAGATAGTTGCACTTGATCTCCATGGCGGCACCACGGTTGATACCCCAATCGGGATCGTCGTAATGCTCGATCTCGAAAATCTCGGATGCATCTGCCATGGCCGGGTTGCCCATCCAGATCCAGACCAGCTCGTATTTCTCGTGTACCGGATATGAATGCACCTTGGCAGAAGACGGGATACGCCCTTTGCCGGGGGCCGAGACACACTGACCGGCGCAGTCAAACGTCAGCCCGTGATAGCCGCATTCTACATCGTCACCTTTGATGCGCCCTTTGGACAGCGGCAGTTTGCGGTGCGGGCAGGCATCTTCTAGCGCGACAACCTCGCCACCCTGGGTGCGGTAGATACAGATTTTCTTTCCCAGCACCCGAATTTGCCGAAGCTCATGAGTGATCTCGGAACTCCATGCGGCTACATACCATGCATTCTTCAGAAACACGGGTTTGCTCCTCTCGGATTTATTGTTCAAGCTAAACTAGTTTATGCGCAGCAAATGATCATCTGCATAGACCAGCATTCTATAGTTTTGTTTAGGAAAACTAATCCGATCCAGGAACGCGGCGCATCGAACGGGAAATCTGGCGTCCGGCTTGAAGAATCCAATCCAGAAACTGAGTTGCTGTCCGGTCGTGCAACGTACCTTCGCCCCAGCAGATGATATAGGGGTGCGGCATCTTAAGTTCTTCATCTGACAGGCGAATAAGTCGTCCCGTCTGTAAATCCCGCTCTGCGAATGAGGTTTGCGCCAAAGCGACTCCCTTGCCCTGAATGGCTGCATCAAGCGCCATACTGGACAGTGAGAACACCCCTACATCCCTGAACTCTTCCCCGTCGGTGATACCGGCAAAGTCAAACCAGTCCTCCCAACCTGGCACGTCTTCAAACCCTGGGCCCCAGTCGGTGCGCAGCAATGGCACTTGCCGCAGACCTTCCGTGGTTTTCACCTCTGGATACGCCTGCAGAAATTCGGGCGAGCAGACCGGAAAAACCGAGTCTGTGAACAATTCTTTATGAAACGGAAAGATTTGTCCTTGGTCCCCATATGTCAGCCGGAACGTAGTGCTAAGCAGATATCGCTCAGGTTCCTGGTGCGTGGAATCCAATCGAATCGACACGCCCGGATGTTGGTCCTGGAAATTACCCAGAATTGGATAAAGCCACTTCGACAGCAAGGAAGGCAAGGCGCTGACGGACAGATTCGTCGCCTGCTCCATCCGGTCGAGATAAATTTGCGCCCGATGAAGCGCGTCGAATCCTTCTGACAGAAACTTGTGATAGGCCTCGGCTTCTTTACGCAGCAATACGCCACGCCCGCGTCTTGTGATCAGGGATTTGCCGATTTGTTCCTCAAGAATCTTAAGTTGTTGGCTGACCGCCCCGGGCGTAACATTTAACTCACGAGCTGTATCAGCCACTGAATTTGTGCGCCCGAAAACCTCGAAGGTTTGCAGTGCACGGAGCGAAGGAAGCATCTTTCGTTTCATTGGATTTGCTCTGGCCAATTTAGGTTAGCTACCTAACTCTATAGGTTACCTAACTTGAATCTGGAAGAGAATAGTCCCAGTGTAAATATGCTTGTACATAATAGGAAACGACGGCTCGCTAGATATGTCTGTCAGACTCCAGCCGACATAGCCATAGCCGAACCGTACAACAGGGATCACAACGATGACATTAAAAACGACAAGACGGTCGTTGCTTCTGGGTGCCAGCGCGATCGGCGCGGGTGCACTATTGGGCGTCAACGGCTTGCCTCTGGCGGCATACGCAGACACACCGCAATCGGGCGGAACATTCAAAATAGGTACGTCTGATTTCAGTTCGTCAGATACTCTTGATCCGCAGGTGATCGAGACCCGTTTTGGCACGCTGCTGAACTGGCAGCTGCGCAACAACCTGATTGAGGTCGGGCCGGGTGGTGCATTGGTGCCTGAACTGGCCGAAAGCTGGGAGGCGTCAGACGACCAGAAAACCTGGGTGTTCAAAATCCGTGAAGGCGTCGAATTCCACAACGGCCAGCCTCTGACTTCGGCCGATGTCGTCTATTCGATCAACCTGCACCGGGGTGAAGAGACGAAATCAGCGATCAAGGCCCTGTTGGGAGAGGTCGCGGATGTCCAGGCGACGGGCGATCACGAGGTCACGATCTCGCTCAGCGCTCCGAATGCCGGCTTCGATTCGATCTTGTCGGTATACTCCCTCTCCATCGTGCCGGATGGCACAACCGATTTCAGTGCTGGCATCGGGACCGGCGGTTATATCCTGGAATCGTTTGAGCCCGGCACCAAGTCGGTTGTGAAGCGCAATCCGAATTACTGGAAAGAAGGTCGCGCGCATTTCGACTCGGTCGAGATCGTGGCCATCGCGGATGTGACCGCACGGACCACGGCGCTGCGCACCGGTGAAATCCATGCCATGAACTTTGTCGATCCAAGCACGGCTGCACTGTTGGAGCGGGTGCCGAACATCGATCTGATTCAGACGCCTGGTAAATCGCACTACGCCTTCGCGATGCTGACGGATACTGATCCTTACACCGATGTTCAGGTCCGTCAGGCGTTGAAATACGCGATCAACCGTCAGGATATTCTGGACAAGATTCTGGGCGGCTATGGCTCGCTGGGCAACGATCATCCGATCTCGGCCGCCTATGCCCATTACAACGGTGACCTAGAGCAGCGCGCCTATGATCCGGAAAAGGCGAAATCGCTGATCAAGGCAGCAGGTGCCGAAGGTACGACTATCAAACTGCACGCAGCAGACACGCCATTTACCGGTGCTGTCGATACGGCCCAGCTGTTCAGCGAGCATGCGCGCGCAGCCGGGATCAACATCGAAGTCGTTCGCGAACCCGACGATGGCTATTGGTCAAGCGTTTGGGCAGTAAAGCCGTTCTTTGCTTCGCGCTGGTCGGGTCGGATCAACGAGGACGTTATGTTCTCGACCGCCTATTCCGCATCTGCGATGGAGACCGGCTGGAACGAAGCACGCTGGACCACTGACCGTCTGAACACAATCCTGACAGAGGCACGTTCGGAAAGCGATCAGGCCCGCCGTCACGAATTGTATGGCGAAGCCCAGTCGCATATCCGCGACGAAGGCGGCACGGTCATTCCGGTCTTTGCCGATTTCATCGACGCGAAGGCCAACAATGTTGCCCATGGTGAGCTGTCCAACAATTGGGATCTGGATGGCGCCCGTTGTTCGGAACGGTGGTGGTTCACCTCCTAAGTGAAAACACTCTTTCGGGGCGCCTTGGCGCCCCGAAACACGCACTTTTTTCGAGATCAACCAGATGAACGCACATACTGCGCCGGACCGGGCCGAGGCCCTGAAGGCCGCCTTAGAAGACCTGAGCGCACGTTTTCCCGATAATCTGACCATCGGGCGGGGTATCCGTGACGAGCATTCACACGGGGATTCCTGGCACGACCCCGCGCGCCCGGATGCGGTGTTTTTTGCGGATAGCACTGAACAGGTCTCGGAAGTTTTAAAAACGTGCCATCGCTTCGGCGTTCCGGTGATCCCTTTTGGTGCAGGGTCCTGCATCGAAGCGCAGGTACAGGCGCATCAGGGCGGCATCGCGCTGGACACAACGCGGATGAACACAATCCTTGCGGTGCGGGCCGAGGATATGGATTGCACGGTTCAATGCGGGGTGACACGCCAGCAGCTGAATGAAGACCTGCGTGCCACGGGCCTGTTCTTTCCAGTCGATCTAGGGGCACACGCGACGCTAGGCGGGATGGCCGCGACGCGCGCATCGGGAACGACCACGGTGAAATATGGCTCGATGAAGGATCTGGTCCTGTCGCTGACCGTGGTGCTGCCAAACGGAGATGTTATCAGAACCGGGCAGCGCGCCCGCAAGTCTTCCGCCGGGTATGATTTGACGCGCCTGATGATTGGCTCTGAGGGAACGCTGGGCGTAATCACCGAGCTGACGCTTCGATTGTTCGGCCAGCCCGAAACGGCCCAGGCGGCGATGTGCAGTTTCGACACAATCGACGCGGCGACCCAAACTGTGGTTGAAGCGTTGCAGATGGGTCTGGGGCTGAACCGGATCGAATTGGCCGATACCCTGCAGATGCAGGCGATCAACGCTTATTCGAACTCAGACTGGCCGGAAAAGCCGACCCTGTTTCTGGACCTGACGGGTTTTGAGCCTGCGGTAGAGCACGATTTGGCCCTGCTTGAAGAACTGGCGCAGGGCAATGGAGCAGTTCGGTTCGACAAAGCGCAAAACACCGATGCCTATAACGCAATCTGGCGTATCCGGCATTCCGCGCTTTATGCCTCACGCGGGTTGCGCCCCGGTGCCAAGGGGATTTCTACGGACGTCTGTGTCCCGATCTCGCGCTTGCCAGAATGTATAAGTGAGATCAGCAAAGTGGTCGAAGCGCAAAACATCACCGCGCCGCTGGTCGGACATGTCGGGGACGGCAATTTCCATCTTGTCCTGCTGTTCGACCCCGAGGACCCAGATGAATTCGCACGCGCCAAACTGGTCAACGAAACGCTTGTAGGGATGGCCATCGAGATGGAAGGCACTTGTACCGGAGAGCACGGTGTCGGCCTTGGCAAGAAAGCCTATCTTGAGGCGGAACACGGGCCTGCGCTGAACCTGATGAAAACCATCAAGCGTGCCATTGACCCCAAAAACATCATGAACCCCGGCAAAATATTTGACCTCTGACCCGGAAACCAGCCCATGAAAGATTCCCAGATGTCCGACTTCCGCTCTTTGATCCGGCCTGAAATCAACGATTTGCCCGACTATAATGCCGGTCTCGCATTGGATCGGTTTCGCGCCACATATGGGATCGATTGTGTGGCCAAGCTGGACAGCAACGAAAACCCGCACGGCCCCAGCCCGCGCGCCATCGCGGCGATTGAAGCGGCGGCAACTGGCGTCGCCAGATATCCCGACGCCGGTACATTGGCGCTGCGCCAGGCGATTGGCACAGGATATGGGCTGCCTGCTGAGCGGGTGGTGATGGGCAATGGTTCAGAAGACCTGATCGGAGCGATTTTCCGCGCGGTGCTGCGCCCGGGCGACCATGTGGTCACCATCTGCCCCAGCTTTGGCCTGCACGAATTCGGCGCGCTGGCCTGTGGTGCAACCGTATCGAAACTGCCGTTCAACGAAGACTGGTCTTTCCCTATCGACGGTATCGTCGATGCTCTGGCAGATAAACCGCGCGTTCTGATGTTCTCCTCCCCGTCTAACCCCGCTGGACCGGCGATCACATCTGACGGTTTTGACCGCATTCTGGCAGGGTTGGATCCTGAAACGCTGTTTGTCTTCGATGAAGCTTATGTCGAATTCTTGAGCGACGATGCCAAGTTCAACGCGTTGGAAAGGCTTGAGACATCCAATCTTCCATGGATATCACTGCGGACTTTCTCGAAAGCCTACGGGTTGGCGGGCGTGCGTGTGGGATATGCGCTGTGTGCGAACGAGGTTTTGGCCAAATCGCTGCTGAAAACCCGCAACCCATTTGGCGTAAACGCGTTGGCGGTTGTTGCTGCGCACGAGGCTTTTGCCGATGTGGATCATCTGGAACACAGCACCCGTGCTACAATGGCGGAACGCGGCAGGCTGTACGAAGAAATGACAAAGCGCGGGTATTCCGCCGCGCCGTCTCACACCAATTTCCTGTTCTTCGACTGTGGCGAGTCGGGGGCGGGATTTGCTGAAAAGCTGCGCCACAAAGGCGTGTTGATCAAGGGCTGGCTGGAACAGCCATATGAGAACTGGGCACGTGTAACTATCGGTACTCCCGAACAGAACAACGCCTTTTTAAACGCACTGGACAGTCTTAAGGGCTGATAATTTTATCCGGTAAGGAGCAAGACAATGGGTGACATGAGCACATCCGCAATCGACAAAATCCGCGCCGATCTGGCTGCGCTGCAGGAGCTTGACCAATTAGATGGTCACGCGATGCCTGGTGATTTCTACAATTCAGAAGAGTTTCTGGAATTCGAGAAAGAACACCTGTTTCGCAAAGAATGGGTCTGCCTTGGTCACGTCGGCGAAGTGGCCAACCCCGGTGATTTCTACACGACCGATCTGGTAGGAGAGCTTCTTCTGGTGACTCGCGGCGAAGACGGCGAAATCCGGGTGCTTTCGAATGTCTGCCGCCACCGCGGCAATCAGGTGGAGACCGAGGCCAAGGGCAATCGCAAGCGTTTTGTCTGCGGCTATCACGCCTGGACCTATGGCGACGACGGAGCACTAAAAGCAGCGCCGCTGATGAAGAAGGTGCGAACCTTCGATCAGAAGAAGTGCGGTCTGAAGCAGTTCAGGACCGAGATTTGGGAAGATTTCCTGTTCGTTAACCTCGACGGTAATGCGACCCCTCTGGCGCCCCGGATGGAAGGCCTCTCGAAGCTGATGACCAACTACCATCATGAAGAGCGGCATCTGGTCTTCATGGAAGAAACTGTCTGGAACACCAACTGGAAAAGCCTGATGGAGAATTTTCTGGAAGGCTATCACCTGTCCGCGACCCATCTGAAAACTCTGCACGCTATCACTCCAACCAAGCTGTGCCAGAAGTTCGAGGAGTGGGGAGAAGGTTACACCGGATATCACGCGGTCTACGACCCGGACTGGCCCGACCGCGGCCCGTTCCATGAGGATCTGAACGAGTTCGAACGGCGCAACTCGCTGCTGACCTGCGCCTATCCCAGTTTCCTTTTGTCGGTGGCCACTCACTTCACGCTGTTCCTGTGCCTGCGCCCGATTGATGCCGATCACGTGGCCATCCGCTGGGGTGTTGCCGGGTTTAATCCCGAGCCCGGCAACAAGGAAGCGGTCGAATATGTCGAGCTGTGCAGAGGATTCAACGCCGAAGACAAGGAAAAACTGGAGACGCTGACCAAGGCGATCAAGAGCAAGTATTACGAACCCGGCCCCCTTGCCCCTGACAATTTTGAAGGCACCATCTGGGACTTCCTTCAATATGTCGCAAAGCACCTGTCAGCCAAGGCCGAACTGTAAATCTCCCGAAACTCAAGCGGCCGTCTGCTGGCGGCCGCATTTTTTTACAAGGACAAAGCAATGATGCGAACTCGCGCAGCAGTTGCGGTTGCCGCAGGCAAACCGCTTGAGATCATGGACGTCAACCTGGAAGGCCCGCGTGCCGGAGAGGTTCTGGTCGAAATAAAAGCCACCGGCCTGTGCCATACGGATGAATTCACCCGTTCGGGCGACGACCCCGAAGGTATCTTCCCAGCCATCCTGGGCCATGAGGGCGCGGGCGTGGTATTGGAGGTGGGCGAGGGCGTTACCAGCCTAAAACCGGGAGATCACGTGATCCCGCTCTATACGCCCGAATGTCGTGAATGCGAATACTGCCTGAATCCAAAAACCAACCTGTGTCAGGCGATCCGTGAGACGCAGGGGCAGGGCTTGCTGCCCGACGGCTCGACGCGCTTCTCGATGCTCGATGGGACACCGATACATCACTATATGGGCTGCTCGACATTCGCCAACCACACCGTGGTACCCGAGATCGCGCTGGCCAAAATCCGCCCCGACGCTCCGTTCGACAAAGTGTGTTATATTGGCTGCGGTGTCACCACCGGGATCGGGGCTGTCATCAACACAGCCAAGGTCGAGATTGGTAGCCGTGCCGTGGTGTTCGGATTAGGCGGCATCGGGCTGAATGTGATTCAGGGTCTGCGTTTGGCCGGGGCCGATCAGATCGTTGGCGTCGATCTGAATGACAGTAAAGAAGAGATGGCGCGACACTTCGGCCTAACCGATTTCGTTAACCCGTCGAAAGTTGACGGGGACATGGTGGCGCATCTGGTTGAGCTGACCAATGGCGGGGCTGACTACACTTTTGATGCAACTGGCAACGTGAATGTCATGCGCACCGCATTAGAAGCGGCGCACAAGGGCTGGGGTGAAAGCATCGTCATCGGTGTTGCTCCTGCCGGGGCCGAAATCTCGACCCGTCCATTCCAACTGGTCACGGGCCGTTCCTGGCGCGGCACCGCTTTCGGCGGAGCGTCGGGACGCACGGACGTTCCCAAGATCGTAGACTGGTACATGGACGGCAAGATCGAGATCGATCCAATGATCACCCACAAACTCACGCTGGATCAGATCAACGAAGGCTTTGATCTGATGCACAAAGGTGAAAGCATCCGCGCTGTGGTCGAGTTCTGAGCAATTGCACGCAAAAGGTGCAAGATGGTTCAACATTGCCCGGTCCAATACTCGCTTGATCTTGATGGCCCGGGCAAACGGACCGGCTTTGTCGATGTCACTCTGTCTGACAAAGCGCATGCGTTCTGCGTCATCTCCTCAGCCTTCAAAGGAATTTGCGACAAAACCCTGGATGGGATAGAGGTAGCCAACATCATCCGGATGATTTGAAGCCACACATGAGTCCTTGATGGCATCGAGTTGGCCGCACACGTGTGCTAGTTGGCAAAGCCAGCCCTGGGATGTTATCCAAAAAAACTGAGGCCAGGCAATGAGTTCAATGCCAATCATAGCTCAACGATTGTACGCCCTTTGATCTCTCCTTTCAGAATCCGTGCACCCGCGTCTGTGACATCTTCCAGTTTGATGCGGGTAGACAGCGCCTCCAGTTTCGCAATCGGCAGATCTGTTGCGATGCGTGCCCAGGCTTTCTGACGGTTGTCGAAAGGCTGCATGACCGAGTCGATGCCCAGCAGGTTCACACCCCGCAACAGGAAGGGCACGACTGAGGCGGGCAGGTCCGCGCCACCGGCAAGTCCGATTGCCGCAACCGAGCCGCCGTACTTTATCTGCCCGAGAACACGTGCCAGCATGGAACCGCCCACCGCGTCGATACAGCCTGCCCATGTTTCACTTTCCAGCGGACGCTTGACGGTTTCGGACAACTCCGCGCGGGACACGATGCGGGTGGCGCCCAGATCGGTCAGAAACGCGGTGTTCGCATCTCTCCCGGTTACGGCGACGACCTGGTATCCGAGGTTGGCAAGAATCGCGACAGCAACCGACCCAACACCGCCGGATGCGCCAGTCACCAAAACCTCGCCCTGATCCGGCGTCAGGCCGTGTTTCTCCAGCGCCATTACGGCCAGCATCGAGGTCAGGCCAGCTGTGCCGACCATCATCGCCTGCGCCGCAGACAAACCTTGTGGCAGAGGAACCAGTTTGTCCGCCGCGATCCGGGTGCGCGTGGCGTAGCCGCCCCAGTGATTTTCACCGACGCGCCAGCCGGTCAGGACAACCTTGTCACCGGGCATGTAGCGGGGGTCGGCCGAATGTTCGACCGTGCCCGCATAATCAATACCCGGCACATGGGGGAATTTGCGAACCAGCCCGCCGGTTGCGGACAAGCACAAGCCGTCTTTGTAGTTGACCGAGGAATACTCGACAGCAACGGTCACATCGCCCTTTGGCAAGGTATCGTTGTCCAGGGTTTGGATGGTCTGGGTGACACCGTCTTCGGTCTTGTCGACCACAAGAGCAGTATAGGACATCTGACTTTTCTCTTCCGTGAGTGACTGGGGGGCATTAAGGGCGGCAAACCGGGCTTCGCGCCATGCGATTGCCGCTTTGACGCCTTTGGTGGCCAGGATTTCCTTGAAGGTCCGAGACTCCTCGGTTTCCGAGGTCTCAATCTGGATATCAATGGCAAGTGCCTCGCGCAGAGCGCCCTCGAAACCCATACGACCGTAGGATTTGTTGATCGCATCTTTGGTCAGCTTCACAGCAAGCCCATCCAGAACCGCCGCGCGTCGGGCCGTATCCCGGGCGGTGTCCAGCAGATCGGACCGGGGCACCACCGAATTGACCAGACCTATCTGCAACGCCCGATCCGCTGTGACTCGGTCATTACCGAACAACAGCATCTCTTTAGCCTGTTTCGGGCCGGTCAGCCACGGCAACAGCAGAGCGACGATACCCGAACCGAACTTAGGCTCAGGCTCACCGAATTTGGCATCATCCGCCGCGATCGTCATGTCGCAGGCCATCGCCAGCTCAAAACCGCCCCCCAGCACATATCCATGCACGGCTGACAGCGTTGGTTTGGGCGAGTTCCAGAACCGCATGATGACGTCGAAATCCATCTGCAAGGTGGCCGTCATGTCTTCCAGAGAGGGATCGGCCTCCATCGTACCCAGATCGAAGCCGGCGGAAAACGCGCGGCCCGCGCCACATAACAGGATCGACCGCACTCCCGGGTCGGCCTCGGCTTGATCCATCGCGGCCTGAAGCCCTGCGGCCATCTCCGCCGTTATCGAATTGAGTTTCGCGGGCAGGTTCAGGACGATTTCAGCAACGGGGCCGTTGCGGCGATACAGAACAGGGCCAAAGGCGTGATCCCGAACCGGGTCTTTGCCAAGCGTTGGGTCAATGCGCATGATTCATATCCTCTGATGAGGAGGCCGCGTCTGCGGGAATGATCAGGCTGTCCACGGCAACGACGCCCGAGGGGCTGACCAGAACGGGGTTGATGTCGATTTCGGACAAGTGTTCCCCCAGATCGGCCACCAGATGACCAAAGCGAACATAGGTTTCGATCAGCGCTGGCACATCGCAGGGATCAGCCCCGCGCACGCCTTCCAGCACTTTTGCCATCTTCAGATCCGCGATCCGGCGGCTGGCGACATCCGCATTCACGGGCACCATCGACAGCTGACTGTCTTTGAGGATTTCGATCCAGACCCCACCAAAGGCGATCATGACGAAGCTGCCAAACTGCTCATCCTGCACCAGCCCCAGTGCCATTTCGGCGTCCCCGCTGGCCATACCGCTGAGCAGGACGCGCGGACCCAGATTGGTGGACAGAGTCCTATAAGCCTCAACCGCTTCGCCTGCATTCGCGATGTTCAGAATGACCCCGCCCACATCGCTTTTGTGCAGGATGCCGGGTTCCGCGGTTTTGGCGACCAAGGGAAAACCAACCTTGCAAGCAGCCGCGGCAACGTCGTCTGCCGAGGTTACGATAGCAAATTCCGGCACCTGGATGCCGTAGTCACGTAGCAGGGAATACCCCTCATCCTCGGTCAACGCGTCCTGACGGCCCCGCAGAACAGAACGCCAGTATTCCGCGCGCGAGTTCTCTGGATGATCCTCTTCAACCATGTCTTTCTGGGCTACGAAGTCACGATAGGTCATCGCGTTTCGGATCGCCCGCAGGGACGAGACCGTACCGTCGAGCACCACAATCCCGGATCGCGACAAACGCACCGCGTGTTTCCTATGGCTCCAGGCGCTGTAATTGGTCATGACAATCAGCGGTTTGTCGGTGGCACGCGCAACCGATTGACACACTTCGACATAGCCCGCATGCAGGTCCAGCTCTTCGGACAGATCCGCGACAAACATGCCCAGAGCCGTGTCGTCATCGGCCATCAGAGCCAGCAGGCAGTTTTCAAACACGGCCTCGAAATCACGCCCTGTTCCCCAGGCGTCCACCGGGTTTTCAGGTGTCAGGCCGGTGTCCAGATTGGCCTCGAGCACCTTTTTAGTGGCCTCGCTGATATCGGCAAAGGGCACACCTTCATCCGAGGCCACATCGACAATCAACTCACGCTCACCGCCGGAATCCAGCACGGCAGAGATGCCGCCCGGAGCAAGCGGCTTGTCACAGCATAGCAACAAAGAGGTCGCTGCCAGTTCGTTCAGATCGCGCACGCTGATCACGCCGAACCGGCGGAACAGGGCTTCGTACACCTCGGCATCGCCCGCAATCGCGCCGGTATGGCTCAGGGCAAAGCTGGCGCCCGCCTCGGTGCGTCCCAGTTTCAGGACCACAACCGGGATGTTGCGTTCATTGGCCTTTTTCAGCGCCGCAACGAAACCTTCCGGATCGCGGATCGCCTCAAGCACTAGTGCAACGCATTTGGTCTCGGGCTGTTCCAGCGCATAATCCAGATAATCTGCCGCCGTGGTCACCAGTTCCTGCCCGGTTGAAACCGCCAGATTGAATCGCAGCCGTTCGTCGTTGAACAACAATGCCTGCAGCAGCGAACCGGACTGCGCGATATAGGTCAGCCCCCCCGTTGCGATCGGTTCCGGGTGAAAGGCGGTAAAGGCGCGCAACCCGTGGATCGGGTTGAAAAACCCCATGCAGTTCGCACCGCAGACTGGCACCCCAGCATCCCGCGCCAGCTTGGCGATTCGGTCACGCAGACGATCATCCAGTTCGTCTTCTTCCTCGGCGCTGGCAAAGATCACCAATGAGCGTGCGCCAGCAGCAATGGCTTCCTTCGTGACCGCCTCCAGGACCCGGTTGGGCACCGACAGCACTGCCATATCCACCGTTTCCGGCAGATCCCCGATGGATTTGTAACAGGGCCAGCCATAAAGTTTTTCATAGGACGGGTTGATCGGATAGACTTTGCCGCTGAAACCGCTGGGCACAAGATTTCGTATCATGTCGTTGCCCACGGAATTGCGTCTGCGCGACGCGCCGATCATGGCGATTGAGCGCGGTTTTAGCAGCGGATCAAGACTGTGATCTGGCTTCTTCAGCATCATGTTGCCTTGCAATTGTAGGGTTTCATGCTCGCTGGACGCATCAGCGAGCCCAGCGGTGTTGCGCGCAAAACCTAGACAATTGACATCAGAAGAAAACTCTGGAAAAGCGAATGACACCATACGCTGAGGTTATGATGTCTACATCCTTGCCAAGCTTTTCCAGCCTGCTGGCCTTTGACGCAGCAGCCCGTCACGGTACGTTCACCCGCGCCGCGCGCGAGCTGAATGTCTCGCAACCTGCAATCTCGCGCCGGGTGGCGATGCTTGAGGCGGATATCGGGGTCGCCCTGTTCGACCGGACGACAAAACCGATGCACCTGACGCCGGAGGGCACATTGCTGTTTGATGTGTTGCGCAGCGGGCTCAGCCGTCTTGAGACGACAATCAGCGATCTGCGTGAAAGCGCGGGCAACAGGAAGTTCATGATTACCGCAGATCCCGGCTTTCTGACCTATTGGCTGCTGCCCCGCTTTCACATTTTGCGCGCCGCCTTCCCCGAACTGAACTTCAGCTTCATGACCGGTGATTACCGAAGCGGGCCGCAGAGTTTTGACGTGCAAATCCGCTTTGGAACCGGTGAATGGGACGGGATGACCAGTTGCAAAGTTCTGGGCGAAGAAGTCTTCCCCGTCTGCGCGCCGGTATTCCTGGAAGGTCGCGAGCCCGCTCTCGACCCGATGGACATTCAGTCTTCGCGCCTGCTGCATCTGTCGGGGTCGTTCCAGCGATGGTACGACTGGAAAGCCTGGCTGACGGCGGCCGGAGTCCCTGCGACCCGAAAACTGAAGACGATTGAATTCGACAGCTATGCCACAGTGATCAACGCGGCCCTCGCCGGGCAGGGCATTGCCTTGTGCTGGGCTGGTCTGCTTGAAGAATACCTGGAAACAGGTGCTTTGGTCCGGGTGTCAGAAACACGGCTCGTGTCTGATCGAGGGTATTTCGTCACATATGATGCAACGCAGGCCGAGAACAGCGCGGCGGCACGGGTGGCAGCCTGGTTCAATGATCCGGATCGCGGTGAATGACGACTCCCGACCAAGCGTCTTACCTGACCAACGACTTACACATGCGCGTCGGAGTCTTGCCAAACTCTTCACGAAAACATAGTAAAAAATGACGGTGTGAGGTAAAGCCGCTGGCTAGGTTAATATCCAGGATGCTCATACCTGTTTGCGTCAACAGAAAATACGCACCTATGAGGCGGAATCGCAGGTAGAACTGCTTTGGTGACGAATCCAGGCTTTTTTAGAAAAGCCGTTCGTTCTGCCGCGTTGAGATCCCGATCCTTTCCGCAAGTTCCTGGGTTGAGATCGGAAATTCCAGATTATCTTCCATGATCTTCACCGCACTGCGTAAACAGCCGGCATGTGAGCAAAGTGCAGCATCGAACAGATACCCCCGGACCGACGGGCCTGCGGCAACGGTGCTTGAACAGAATTTGATTGAATTTAAGCTTCGATCCTCGCTTGTTTGTTCGGCCACCCAGGAGGAAACCGTGAACACAAGTCGACATCTGAGTGCATTTCTGCTGGCGCCGGATATTTGCCACCTGAATCACGGCTCCTATGGGGCGGTTCCACGGATAGTTCACGAGAAGCACTGCGCGCTTCTGCGTCAAATGGAAGAGCGATGCTCCAGCTGGTTTCGTGACACTTACCCTGTCTTGATGGCCGATGCGCGCCGTTCAGCCGCGAGCTTTCTCGGGGGTTTGGAACGGGATTGGGTCTTCGCCGAATCTGCAACCCAAGCCTGCAACGCGATACTATTGTCGCAGAAGCTGAGTGCGGGCGACGAGGTTATCTTTCTCTCCGAAATCTACGGGGCGGTGCACAAAGCGTTGCGGCACTGGTGCGAAAGCCGGGGCGTGATCTTGGTCGAGGTCCCTGTTGCGCTGCCCGTCGAGGGGCCGGAGCAGGTCGTAGATGGTCTGCGTGCCGCTCTGACGGGGCGAACAAAATTGGCAGTATTCGATCACATTGCCTCGCCTTCGGCGATCAGAATGCCGGTCGAGGAAATGAGCCGCATTTGCCGCGACAACGGAACGCGCGTGTTGATCGACGGGGCGCATGTTCCCGGGCAACTGCCGTTGGATGTGGAGGCCATCGGCGTCGACTACTACGTGGGCAATGCCCATAAGTGGCTTTTTGCGCCAAAAGGCTGTGCGGTGCTCTGGGCACGGTCCGATCGTCAGGCTGACCTGCATCCCGGCAGCATTTCACATGGATATGGGGAGGGCTGGCAGGTCGAGTTCGATTGGGTTGGAACACGCGATGCCACGCCCTGGTTCTGCCTGCCCGACGCCATCGGAGCCTGGGAAAGGTTTGGAGGCCTGGACTTGGTCGCGCGAAACAAGGCACTCGCCCGCGATGCAGGTGAAATGCTGGCCCACGAACTGCGTGCGGAGCTCTCCTGTCCGGCGGACATGGCGTACGCCATGGCGACGCTGCGCCTGCCCGGCGTCACGGGCGATGTGAATGCGATCAAGCGCGAACTGGGGCGGCGCTACCCAACCTGCGTGTGTGAAATCCTTTATGAAGCGACATAAGAACGATGCCGCTAATGCAGAGACCATCTGCGAGGCTGCGAGCCGCCCCCGACGATGCGCTAACTCGAACGTCAGGTCGCGGAGCTGCGGAAAGAGAACCGTATGCTTCGGCAATGCCGTTCTTCGCCAAATCCAGGCCAATAGTGCAAATTTCATACAGTGAATCCCTCACGTCATTTGTGCAATAAGGTCGTCAATCGGGGCAGAGTTCGCGACCGACCCAGCATCGGTCACGTCGTCTCGGTTATCTTGCGTAAATGTCGCGGTGCGTCGGGATTTAAGCCACGATTGTTGGCCATAGTTTCCACCATATTGTAGAAAGTGGTGACAATCGAAATCGGATCGGTCAGCCAGTGATCTGTTGCGACAATCGGCAGATGCACTGCGTGTTGAGCGAACCGGCTGGTGGTAAAAACCCGTGCTCCCCTTTCAGTCAAGGTATCGGCGACCTCTGCCAAGGATTTCTCTGTTGCATCGTGTGCCGAAAACGCGATCACCGGGAAGCCCGGATCGACGATCGCGACAGGTCCGTGCAAGACCTCGGCCGAAGAATAGCTTTCGGCATGCAGCTGGCACGTTTCCTTGAACTTCAACGCAGCCTCGTTCGAGATGGCCAGACTTGGACCACGCCCAAGGGTGAACAGAGAGTGCGCATTGCCGACCTCGATTACCTCGTGCCATTCGCATCTGGTGGCGTCTTTTAATTGTTCCGGCAAAGCGCGAATTGCAGCTAGTAGCGCATCATCCCGGGCCAGTTCGGCCAACAGCCATAAACCGGCGACCATTGATGTCACAAAGGTTTTTGTGGCGGCAACACTCTGTTCCTCTCCGGCGTGAATAGGCAATGTGACATGCGAGGCACGGGCCAACCGCGATGTGGGAGAGTTGGTGATCGCCACAGTATGCGCACCGGCTGAGGCAAAGGAAGAGCTCAGGCTGACAATGTCTGGGCTTTGACCAGATTGCGAGATCGACAGGCACAGTGCGTCCGTGCAATCGAGTGTGACCCCAAACACCGAGTTGATCGAAGGACCGGCGGACGCCATGGGACGTTTCAGAAGCAACTCTCCCGCATATTTGAGGAAGGTTGCTGCATGATCGGATGACCCGCGCGCGACGGACAGAAAATAACGTGGATTTCGTGTGCGAATTTCCTCGGCAGCGTTAGAAATGGCTGCTGCCCCGTGTGTCAGCAGCTGCTCGACGACGTCGGGGATTTGATTAATTTCGCGGCGCATATGGGTGTCTGTGGCAGACATGTCTGTTGCCTTTCGAGTGTACCGGCGCTGAGGCCAGGGCATGGAAGAAGATGAGAAGAGTGTTCAGTAGCGGGTTTAGGACCGCCACGTCAGCATGTTGGCCATCAGCCGGTAGGCTCCTGGAACAAGGTGGTCCATCTGGTAGTGCAGATTCAAAGCAGCATGCACATGCCTGCCGTTGCCGATCCTGGCTGCAAGAAGGGCACCTGTCAGAGGGTCTTCGCCTTCATCGGACATCGACAGAAGAGGCTCATAGGCTATGTCCCACGACTTAGCAAAATACAGGCCGCGCTCTTTTTTCCAGCCTTGCCAGTCGGAAACACCAATACGATTGGGTGTCGTTAGCAGAGGATGCTCTGGCTTCAATGCTGCGACCCGGGCGCCCGGGTCTGTAACGCGCCAACGCAACGACGGCTGGCCAATTTCAAGCCTTTTGGGTGGTGTGCGATCGGGATCCCAATTGTCCCAGGGTCGATGATAGAGCGTCACAAGCGTACCGCCCGCATGCGTCCAATCATGCAGGGCGGGCAAGGCGTCGAGCAAGCCCGCACGCATCTTGAACGCAAAGACGCCGACAAGGATAGTATCGAATTGCGCCAGCCGCTCGGCATGGTTCAGATCGTCATCTTCCAATGCGGTGACGTCAACGCCAACCTGCTTCAGCCAATGGCCGACCTGATCATTTCCGGCGCCGATATAACCTACGCGCCCTTCAGGAATGTTGGCCGACAGAACCCGGATTTTCAGCTGGGCAGGCTCTGCCAGAAGGCGCGGCGTGATATGAGGTGCGTCGATCAGCCGGTAAGTCTGCACCGGCTCGGGGCCTGACATCAGCGGCAGGGAATAAAGCCCCTCGGCCACGCCATTGGGCAAGGTCAGTGTTCCGTGGCCGGAAGAAAACTCGCACCGCCATCCTTCGGGCATCTTCAGATGAAGATCCGGAAGGATCCGCAGAGCATCAGAGAGATCAATCTCGATCTGTTGCGCCTGCGTTTTCAGGTTCAAAACAAAACGATCCTGTGTCAGCGGAACAGCCCGGGCTGGTGCGGCCAGCGGTGTGACCTCGAATGGCAGACGGGATCGGGTCGTGACGCCATTGGCCGTTATTGTCAGGTCAAGACAGGGGGCGGTGGGGCTATCGGGAAAATAGCAGTCTGGGTACGGGTCGCTTGATGAGGTCTCCGCATCCAGATGCAGGGCATCGCCGACGTGCTGCCAACCGACGGATAAGTGCGGCGCAATTTCGACCTTGGACGCCTGACCTTTGAACAGCTCTGTTTCAAATTTGCTCGCCCCGCCAGCCGGGATCACATCATCGGCTACGCGGCCACGCGCCTCAACACCTGCTGCGATGCGGATCACGCGGGACAATTGCGTCTCCTTGCGGGTCAGCTTGTGCATGACCTCGGGGACCAATTCTGCAGGGCAGAGCTGGATTGCCTCTCGCACAGCGGTCAGAGCGGCGCAGGCTTCGCTCAGGATGGCGGCGGTGTCGGGGAAGCTGGCGATAGCAGCGTCCATGTGCCGTTGTGCCCGGCTGAGAGCACTCTCGGCCGATAGTACCGGCAGCTCATCCAGACGCTGAGGAAGCCCGCCAAATAGGCTGTCTTCAGGACCATCGACACGTGTACGCAAAAGGTGCAGAGGGTAATTGCGCTCGACACCCGCGGGAACCCAGACGCCCATGCCCTGACTTGCGTGGCAAGAGCGGCTTTGTTCGCCGATTTGGGCGAAACTCCAACCAGTGATCGGGTCTGGGGCGTCAAGTGAAACACACAGGGATTCCGGCGGCGGCGGGGTTTCGTCGTCATAGGCTTGTCCCGCGCCGGACCATGCGGGCAGGTAAACTTTGCGCACCTCCCAGGGGGTTAGATCACTGTCGGTATAGTTGGGATCGGCTGCACACTCGAAAGCCAGGTCCGCAATCTGTGTCATCGCGCGGTGGTGGCCGTGTTGTCCCGGCACATCCAGGAAGGTGGAGCAGATGATATCGGGCCGTTCCAGACGCAGAATGTCCACCATGCGTTTCAGTGTGCGTGAATGACCCCAGCGGTTTAGCGTATCCTGCCCGGATTTGGAGAAACCAAAATCGGTAATACTGTCGTCCGGGGACTGCGACAGCCAGTACATGCGCAGATTCAACACATCGCAGGCGCGTTCCATCTCGGCTGTGCGAAACGCTCCAAGCGCTGCGCCTGTGTGCGTTCCAAGATTGTTTTGGCCCCCCTCGCCACGAGTAGAGCAGGCGTAACTGACATCGACCCCGTCGCGCAGGGACAGGGCCGCCAGAAGGGCCGAGTGTTCGTCATCCGGATGCGCACCGGTGTTCATGAAAGACACAACGGATTTCAACGGGGCCAAAGCGCGCCAAAGCTCTACGATCCGGGGCTTTCGGCTTTCGGCATTGATGCGTTCGGGGTCGGACAAGGGCATGAGAAAGCTCCGAGGCGGGATACGGCGCGTCTGAGGGATCGGGTCAGGGCGACAGGGTTTTGTTCAGGATCAGCGCAGCCGCGCCATGGGTGACGGTCATCGGGCCACACACACCCGCCTGCAGGCGGGGCAGGGGGCTGTCGGCCCGGTTTGAGACAGAGTTTTTTGGCAGCACGGTTCTGCTGATCAATTGATCAAGAATCTTTGGCGGCATTGCGCCGCCCAGTATGACAGTCTGCGGATCGAAAAGGTTTTCGATGATTTGCATCGCACAGGCCAGAGCGCTGGCCGCCTGATCCATCCACACGTCCAGCCCGCTATCACCGCCTGCGGCGAGGGTTGCCAGCTCGTCGTAGCCAATGATCTCTTTTCCTTCGCCGCGCAGATGGTGCGATACGGACACGCGGCTGAGGGTGGTTTCCAGTGGGGCAACACCGCCGGGAACGGGTACCGGGATATGGCCGATTTCGCCAGCATTCCCGAATGCGCCGGGGATCAAGTGACCCTGTGAGACAAGACCCAGCCCCAGCCCTGTGCCGCAATAAAGATATGCATAACTGCGCACATCCTTGGCTGCGCCTATGATGCGTTCCGCCATTGCGGCAGCATTTGCGTCGTTGCTGACTTCGACGGGCACGCCAAGCGCATTCTGAAACAGAGGTTGGGCTGCTACATCCTGCCAACCGGGCAGATCAGTGCCCTGCCCAGATAACCCTGTATTGCCAAAGGGGCCGGGCATCACGACGCCAGCGCCCAAAAGGCGGTCGAGCGGGGCATCTACCTTGGCGAGAGCCGCGCTGCGCATATCTACAAGGATGTCGCAAATGGCATCCGACGTGGCTGAAATCACCTGCGCGCGCCGTTCGAAAACAACCTCACCAGACAGGTCTAGCAGAGCTGCAAAAACGGCATTTGGCCGAATCTCGATTCCCAATGCATAGGCCCCCGGTGGGTTCAGGCCATAAAGCACAGCTGGTAGGCCACGCCCGGTTGAGCGTGTACCCATCTCACGCAGCAACTCTTCTTCCAGAAGCTCTGCAATGATGTTGCTGACAGCCTGAGTGCTCAAGCCCAATGTGCGCGCAATTTCTGCCCGGCCCATTTGGCCATGAGATTGAATCAGAGCCAGCACAACCTGACGATTGCGCGAACGAGAGCGGGTCGAATTGGACCCCTGAGGTGTGTCTTTTGTGGCCATGAGCTATATTTAACTCAAGTGTATTGACTATTCAAGTAAGTTGATTTAAATTTTCACGATGATCGGGCCGGCGCTGCCAATGTGCCGAGTCGCGTTATTGGGAGGATAAGACATGAGAACACACCTGAAACGGTTGGCTTTTGCTGGCCTGACTTCTTTTGCTGCACTGACGTCAACTGCGGCGACTGCGGATGTTGAAATCGAGTACTGGCAGTATTTCTTCGATGCACGAGTCGAAGCGATGGAGCAGTTGATCGAGAACTTCGAGGCAGCAAATCCTGGCATTACCGTAAAGATGTCTCACTTCCCATATGCGGATTATCGCACCAAAGTGGCCGCGGCCATTCCTGCGGGCGAGGGCCCCGATGTCGTTCAGCTTTTTTATGGCTGGCTGAATGACTACATTGACGCTGAACTGATCCAGCCGCTACCTGCAGATGTCTTCGATCCGGCGCAGGTGGATGCGGATTTCTTCCCCATGGTGCAGGCGATGAAGCGCGACGATCAGTATTATGCGTTGCCGACCGCCGTGCGTTCGCTTGCGCTGTTCTACAATGAGCGTCTGTTTGAAGAGGCCGGGATCGACAAGGTGCCTGAAACTCTGGATGAATTGGTCGAAGCCGCCAAGGCCTGCACCAAGTATGATGGCGCAGGCAACATCACGCAGGTTGGCATTACAACTGGCATGAATGCGCAGGATCACCATTGGTTCCGCGAAGTTCTTGTCCGCCAGTTCGGCGGCGAGCCTTATCAGGACGACTATCGGACCGTGAACTACGCCACCGAAGCCGGTGAAAAGGCGTTGGCCTTCTACACGGGGCTCGAAACCGAGCACAACGTCACCAAAGCCGGGTTCATGGACGAGCCGCAGGCGGCCTTCAAGGGCAGCCGGGCCTGCATGCATATCGATGGATCATTCCGGATCGGTTCGTTGAATGATGTGCGCGGCCTTAAATGGGGCGTCGCGGAACTGCCCGCGAATGCGGAAGGTGAGCGCGCCAATTACAGCTCGTATTGGGTGAATGCGGTGACCACCAAAGCCGACGGTGAAAAATACGATGCCGCGCTGAAGTTCATGGATTACATCACCTCGGACGAAGCGATGCAGATTTGGTTGGATGTGGTCGGCGAATTGCCTGCCAAACCTTCGGTGGGCATGACAGATGCCAACGCCAAAGATCCGATCTTTGGTCCGTTCATCCGCGGACTGGCCTATGCCAACACAACCAAGTTCGCCAATGAATCAGCCCAACGCGCCGAGATGATGCAAATGGTCGAGCGCGTTTTCCTGGAAGACGCTGCGCTTATGGACAGCCTGCAAGCTGCTGCTGCCGCTGAACAGGCCATACTGGACGACTACTACGAGTAAGCTCCCTGTCCCCTCCCGGCCCCGGCGATAAACGATTGTCGCCGGGGCTAAAAAAACCGGACTCTTCACCATGTCATTTTATCGCAATCTCACGATCCGCCAAAAGCAGATCCTGTGGGCCTGGGCTTTTCTTGCCATTCCGGTGGTCTTCTATTCGGTCATCCGATTTTACCCCACCGGTAACGCCATTCTGATCTCGTTTCAGGATTGGAACCTTTTGGGGGATCGCACCTGGGTTGGCTGGGAAAACTATGTCAAGCTGTGGCATGATGAGGTGTTCTGGAAAGTCTTTCGCAATACCTTCGCCTATCTGATCCTGGGTACTCCGATCTCGCTGATCATCTCGTTCACCATCGCCTATCATCTGGATAAGGTGCGGTTTGCCCATGGTTTCCTACGCATGCTTTATTTTCTGCCCTTCATGACCAGCGCCGTTGCAATGGCATGGGTCTGGCGCTGGTTCTATCAGGGTGTGCCAATCGGGTTGTTCAACAATATCCTGGCAAGTTTTGGCATTTCTCAGATCGAATTTCTCGGATCTACTGAAACGGCGCTGCCTTCGGTTCTCGCGCCAGCGGTGTGGGCCGGACTGGGATTTCAGGTGATCATTTTCATGGCCGGCCTGCGGGCGATCCCGACTTCCTACTACGAAGCGGCACGGATTGACGGGGTCGGCTGGTTCACGATTCTGACGCAGATTACCCTGCCGCTGTTGCGCTCGACCATCGTGTTCATCGTCGTCTTCTCGTCGATCGGATTTTTGCGCATATTCGATCATGTTTTCAACATGACCACGAACAATCCAGGCGGCCCGCTGAATTCGACCAAGCCACTGGTTCTGATGATCTATGATACCGCTTTCAATTCGTTCGACATGGGATATGCCGCGGCACAGACTGTGGTTTTGTTCCTGATCTTGCTCGTCGTCAGCCTGATCCAACTGCGCCTGCTGAGGAGCACCTGATATGAGCGTCACGGAAAGCCTCAAGCCCTCGAGCACAAGCCTGCTACAAAATCAGCGCGCCACGGGCGGGTCCCGCAATATGGGGCAGATCCTGCGCTGGCTGGTGCTTTTCCTGGGCGGGATTCTGATGATCATGCCCATTGCTTACATGATCTCGACCTCGCTGAAATGGCCGCACGAAGTCTACAACGTCAACTTGATCCCCGAAGAACCGACTCTGGAGAACTATACCTACGTTCTGGAAGATGGCCGGTTTTATATGTGGTTCCTGAACTCGGTGATTATCGCCACAGCGACGACGATTTCGAATCTGCTGTTTGACAGTCTCGTTGGGTATACCTTGTGCAAGTTCCGGTTTCCCGGCCGCACGCTGGTCTTTGTCGCGATCCTGTCGACCTTGATGATTCCAACCGAAATGCTGGTGATCCCGTGGTATTTGATGTCGCAGCAACTCGGCTGGCTGAACAGTTATTGGGGCATCATGTTCCCCGGGCTTATGACGGGTTTCGGCACCTTCCTGATGAAACAGTTCTTTGAAAGCGTGCCAGATGATTTCATCGAAGCCGCCCGGATCGATGGGCTGAACGAACTACAAATCTGGTGGACCGTGGCCATGCCGCTGGTGAAACCGGCGCTGGCTGCACTGGCGATCTTTGTCTTCCTTGGCAACTGGACAGCCTTCCTGTGGCCTTTGATCGTGTCGAACTCGGTTGAGATGTATACGATCCCGGTCGGGCTTTCGAGCTTTGGCGACGAGGCAGATGTGGCGTGGGAACTGATCATGACCGGGGCTGCAATCTCGACGCTGCCAACGCTGCTGTTCTTTCTGATTTTCCAGCGCTTCATCATTCGGGGCGTGGTCATGGCGGGGTTGAAAGGATGACGGACAACAGCGTTTTCCCTGACAAGACATACGCCGACACGGTGCTTGAGCCGTTGTTCGAGGGCGTAAAGATTCACTTCGCCGAACACATGGCGCAGATCGACCGGGCTCATCTGGTCATGCTGGGAGAAACCGGAATTCTGAAGGATGAGGATTGCGCAAGGCTGGCGCGGGCGGTCGATGCTGTACATGAACAGGCGGACCTGGAAAACCTGACCTATACCGGCGAATTCGAAGATTACTTCTTTTGGGTCGAGGCCGAGCTGCGCAAGCAGCTTGGGGATCTGGGTGGGGCACTGCACACCGCACGGTCGCGCAACGACATTGACCATACGGTGTTCCGCATGGCCCTGCGATTGCGGGGCGAGGCCCTGTTGGGGCAGGTGCTGACACTGGCCGCTGCGTTGTTGGAAAAAGCGGTGCAGGAAAGGGACACTCTGATCGTTGCTTATACCCACGGTCAGCCCGCCCAACCGACGACCTTCGGGCATTATCTGGCCGCTGCGATCGAGGTGCTCTTGCGTGATGCCGAGCGTATTAGCGCAGCCCTTGATCAGATCAACCATTGCCCTCTGGGGGCCGCCGCAATCACGACCTCGGGCTTTCCAATCGATCGGGTGCGGACGGCAGAACTGCTGGGTTTTGCAGCACCAGTGCAAAACAGTTACGGCTGTATCGCGTCGGTGGATTATGTCACCGGCTTTTATTCCGCGATGAAACTGATGTTCCTGCATTTAGGGCGGGTGGTTCAGGATATGGCCTTCTGGTCCAGTTTCGAAGTCGGGCAGCTATATGTCCCCAACGCTCTGGTGCAGGTCAGCTCGATCATGCCCCAAAAGCGCAACCCGGTGCCGATTGAACATCTGCGCCATTTGTCCTCGGTCACCGCCGGACATTGCGATACCATGCTCGCGACAATGCACAATACGCCCTTCACCGACATGAACGACAGTGAAGGCGAGGTGCAGCAGGCGGGTTATGCTGCCTTTGCCTCAGGCGAACGCGCGCTAAGTCTGTTGACGGCTTTCCTTCCGGCCTGCTCGATCAATGCGGCCAATGTGTCCCGCAATGGCGACGCTGCCTGCATCACGATCACTGAATTGGCCGACACCATGGTGCGTAGCGAAGGCCTTAGCTTTCGACAGGCGCATGAGGTTGCAGCCACCACCGCGCGTGCTTGTATCGCATCGGATCGCCCGCTGGGCGCAGGGTATGATGCATTTTGCGAGGCGTTCAGGGCTTCGACCGGCGAAGCACCGGGTTTGTCCCCAGATGATTTTAGCGAGTCGGTCTCGATGGAAGGGTTTGTCTCTCGCCGCGACCGTTTCGGGGGTCCTGCCGCCGCGCCAATGAATCAGGCGTTTGACGGATATCATGCCAAGCTGGCTGATCTGCAAACCCATAGCGCCACCCGGCTGACCCGACGGAAAACCGCAAAGGACCAGCTTGAACAGGCGTTCAGGTCAACAATGGAGCCGTAAACCGTGGCAAATCTCTCTTTAAAAAATCTAGTGAAATCCTACGGTCCTGTAGATGTGCTGCACAGCATAAACCTGGACGTCGAGGATGGAGAGTTTGTGGTCTTTGTTGGCCCATCGGGCTGCGGGAAATCCACGACGCTGCGTATGATCGCAGGCCTTGAGGACGTGACAAGCGGTTCGATCATGATTGGCGACCGTGAGGTGAACAACCTTGAGCCCAAGGATCGCAACATCGCCATGGTGTTCCAGAATTACGCGATCTACCCGCACATGACGGTGAAAAAGAACATTGGGTTCGGATTGCGGTCATCGACTTTGTCCAAACCGGAAAAAGAAGATCGCATTCAAGAGGTCGCCAAAATACTCGGGATGGATCACCTTCTGGATCGCAAACCGGACGCTTTGTCCGGCGGGCAGCGTCAGCGGGTTGCGATCGGCCGGGCCATGGTGCGCGATCCGGCCGTATTTCTGTTTGACGAACCTCTGTCCAATCTTGACGCGCAGCTTCGTACACAGATGAGGCTTGAGATCAAAAAACTGCATCAGCGCGTGGGCAGCACGATCATCTTCGTCACCCATGATCAGGTCGAGGCGATGACGATGGCTGATCGGATTGTGATCATGAAAGACGGCTATATCCAGCAGGTTGGAACCCCGGAAGAGGTTTATCGTACCCCGGTCAATGCCTTTGTGGCACAGTTCGTGGGGGCTCCCTCGATGAACATGATCCCGTGCGAGTTTGCAGCGGGGCAAGTGACGCTACCTTCTGGCGAAGTCCTGGCCATGGCGAGATCGAACGCGCAGTCGAGTCAGGCGTTGCTGGGCGTGCGTCCGGATGACCTCAGTTTGGTGGACTCCGGAGCCATACTTGAAGGCAAGGTCACAGTTCGCGAACCCCTGGGGTCAGAAACCCTGATCTATGTCGATACCGGCAGCCAGGAGGTGGTCGCCAAAGCTGATGGCCTGAACCCGCCCGGGGTTGGAGCGGTTGTAAAGCTGGGCGCTCCGCCCGAGGCGTTGCATCTGTTCGACTCAAAAACCGGTGAGGTTCTGTCGTGACGGCGGCAAGCGCGTCAGGACAGGTGTTATGTGTCGGCAGGCTCTACTGCGATTTGGTTTTTACCGGGGCGTCGAACATGCCCGTTCCGGGAACCGAGACCTTTGCTAACGGGCTTTTCGTGGACGTCGGTGGTGGTGCATTCATCACCGCGGCCACCCTCGAAAGCCTGGGACGCCCCGTTGCATTGATGGCTACGATCCCGGCCGAACCGTTTGGCACAATCATTCGTCAAGATGCCGTGTTCAGACGGATTGACAGTAGTCTTTGTCAACCCGCCCCTGCCGGGGTTGATCCACAGGTAACCGTCGCGGTCACAACGCCGGACGACCGTGCGTTTCTCAGCCGCCGGGCCGGACCTGCATTGCCAAGCCTTCGTGCTGAACATTTCGATGGGGTCACTCACCTTCATATCGGCGAACTGAGCAGCCTCGTCGAGCATCCTCAGCTGATCCCATTGGCGCGTCAGGCAGGCGCTTCGATTTCACTTGATTGCGGCTGGGATGTGGACCTGATCCAGTCCGGGACCGACCTGGAAGAACTGATCCGGTCTGTCGACGTCTTCCTGCCAAATGACGGCGAGTTTGATTTGCTGCGCAACGCCGGGATCAATCCAGAAGCCGCGCCCCTGACGGTGGTCAAGTCCGGAGCGGATGGGGCCTATCTGATCCGCGACGGCGAACGGTACGTGACTGATGCCCCCTGCGTGTCGGTCGTGGACACGACGGGCGCAGGAGATGCGTTCAATGGCGGGTTCATTGATGCATGGCTAAAGGGGGCGGGTGATGTCGAATGCCTGGAAGCTTCGGTTGCCAGCGGGTCAGTGGTGGTGCAGTTCCCAGGGGGAACAGGGGCACTGAAGCGCTAGTCTTATTGGCTGGACCTGTCCCGTTTTCGTGCCGCTCCGATTGCTCATTCATGCAGCTTCAGCAATGAGGCCCGCATATCGGCTGACCCAGCGGTTTAGAGATGCATGATCCAGATCAACGCCGCGTTTCGCCATGATTTTTTCCAGATCCCGGTATGAAACACCGTAGCGTAAGTAATAGAATACCGCGTGCAAAATCACATCTTTCGGAAAATGCGCACCCTTAAATGAGATCGTCACGGCCTGCTCCTGTCATATTCCAGCCCGCGTTAACAGAACAGCGTTCGACCTGACAGGTGGGGGCGGAGTTTGCAACAGAACCGAGGCGGAAATACCTAAATAACATCGTGGAGCAAGATCACAGGTTCATCAAAAGATGAACTCGCCCGATGCTTAGCTTCAAGTCATTCGAATCTGCATCTGCAACTCTTTCAGGTATCGAAGTCGCGCACATGATCCGCAAAGGCCAATTCACGCCCGGACTCTGTCCATTTCTACAGTTCGCAGAACTGGCGGTCTAACCCATCTGCACAAAGGTGGGTTTCCGAACAACCACAAACTTTGCAACGGAACCCTCGCAAGATGTGTGAAAATTCTTGCCTAATCGACTTAACTCAAGTAGCTTCCAGTATTTATTATTATTGATCCAATACATTCTAAAATGCGCTGTTTTTAACCTCAGCTCATTAATTTTAACATATTTTTTGGAGAAGTATTTTGGCTAAAACTCCGACAATTGCACCGACAAAGCTGCAAAAACCACAACCTGACCCTTTCAACCTACAGGCCGAAAAAAGGTACGTATTCAACGAAACCGGCAACATCATGATGGCTTCAACCGAGATTGGAGCAGAAGAAATCTCGCAGGAGGTCCGAGATGTATTCGCCGAAGTTTCGGTTTTCTTTGCGGCCATGACACGCGCCATGTCCACAACGATCAACCCGAAGACCGGCAAGTTCTATTCGATCTATGACTACGAGGCGATCGAAGGCATTGTGGCTGGTTCAGGGCTATTCATCCGTGTGAGCGAGGAGGACATAACCCATGAAATGTCATCATGGGGTGTTACGGTAAGCAAGGAACTGATCGAGGGCCTGCTTGGACTGGCGACCGGATCGGGGGAAATGGCCTTCGCGCAGGCAATGGTGTCTTCCATCGGCAAGCGTGGCCTGGAGATCAGCGGAAAAAACAACAAGAGCGACGGTCGTGTCGGCACGATCGTTTTTGTCTGCGAATATCTGATGGGCATGCCCGTAATCAGTGCCCTTGTGTGCTATGTCGACTCCAAGATTGCCAGCCAGAGTTTCACACTCGGCCCCTGTATCAAAGAGCAATCGAGTTCACTGCATTTACTCTTGCACAAAGACACTTACATGTTCGTTACGCCCAATTTCATTCGTAAGTATGCGGGCGATCTGCTGTCGGCTGAGAGCGACCTGGAATACCTCGAACTTGTTGACTTCCTGCAAGACCTGGTCGAGCGCAAGCCCACCGTGACCGCTGTGGAGACTCCCGCCGGTAATCCAGCTCCAACCACGCTTACCCCGAACCAGCCCTATTTCATATTGGGCGCATTCCTGACCGAGGTAACGGGCATCGATCCGAAGTCGGACCCCAAGATCACCTTCACGGTCGACTTCGACGGCGGTGAGAGCATCCCTGCAGCAAACCCGCAGTCCAGCGTGGTCGGGTTCACACCGACGCAGCCGATGTCCAAGGCGACCCCGGCGACCATCGTGGCTCATATTACGACGGGCAAAGCACCAAACCAGAAAACAACCAAGCAGAATATCGTGACAACCGGGACCGCCTTCACCGTTGCAGAACCCAGCTCGCCGAGCAATACGCCACAGGTGAACGGAATCTTCGATTCCCATAACACGAAGATGACGGGCGACTTAACGGTTGGACAAACCTACAAGGTAAGTGGGACCAACCTCCTCGGCGGTCACGCTGCCAGTGGTGTAACCGTGGAGGTTGTGGGCTCGACGCCGCAAGCCCTGTCTTTGGTTGGAACACCCACCGACAGTGACATTTCGTTCAAGGTGGACCATGCGTTTTCATCCAAACCGGTGACCATCATGGCAGATAGCACAAAGCTTGCCGCAACCGCACGTACCTCGGCAAACTGAGTGTTTCCGTCCCTTTGGGCGAGACGCGATGATGCGATGTCAGGAACCTTCTGCAGGTAGGCTTCCCGTTTTTCTGGTGTTGCCCAGAACGGTGTCCGCGCCCACAGCGAGGCAAGCGGCGCGATCATTTGATCCACCGGAGCTTGCTGACGTAGTCTTGGTTCGTGCGATCCCTCATGTTCCGACTTTTTTCGCATACGCGCTTCGCGTCTACGATCTGGCCGCATTACAGGAATGACAAAAAAGATAACGGAAGCAAAACACATTACAAATAAGAGGAAAAATAATGCTTAAAAGATGCTTCAAAAGTATTATGCAAATTGTGCTTATCGGCACGTTTTTCGTTGTTACCGGTTGCAATCTTTTTCAGGATACGGGACCGCTAAACAATACGATTATCTACCGTGGGCTTGATGCCAAAAGTAAAACGGGGAAGGCCATATTGTCGCCAAGCCAGTTTCGATTTAACCCAGACCTGTCCACCACGACCGATGTGGCTGTTCTCGAGAAACCTTGTACCTTCGCATTCACGGTTGACGACAATGGAAATGTCTTGGGCTTGCCGGGGTACACGGCGATGAACACACCAACTGAGCAGGACCCGAACCATTGGAGCATCAATCACCCTGCCAATGTCAGTGCGGATGCCGCCAAGAAAGCGGTGAGCGACTACGCAAAGGAAAACCCTGCATCGCTCAGCCCGGTCGCATGTCAGTAGGTTGGCCCTGATCCAACGTGGCTACGTATCATCACGCATACGAGATCGACAGGGTTGCTTACCTTGAGTCGCTCGAGCCGCTGGAGCATCTCCACAATGAGGAGCGACTTCTTCAATTGGCAAAGCGCGGGGCTGAAACAGCCGCGCGCTTTGACGAGCACGGGTTTCTTGTTGCCATACGGCAGGATCAGGATTGGTTCGATGCTGATATTGATGAGCTTGAAATCGGCCCATTGCTTCTTGTTCAGATGGTGCCCTACCTGACCCCGGCGCACGCTTTGCCAGCCCACAACGTGTCGCGGGCGCTGGCCGCATTGTCGAATGAACCGCGCGCCGGTGGGATGCATGACGCGCTGAGGGCTTGTGTTTTCGGTGAACCCATCTCCAAGTTCTTCCCTGAAACACCTTGGTATGAGGCTGTGAAATTCGAGCGCTTTCTGGATCATTATTGCGGCTGGCTGTCTTCGGACAAATGCGGAAAGCTACTGGGTCTTTTTGAAAGTGAAGCATCAACGTTTCAGGATATCCTTCCTGGCATACGACAATTATTGGCACCCATTGCATCTCAGAATACAAACCCATTGGTTCTTGCACTGGAAAGGTGAACGCTTGTTTGGGTCCAACGCCAACGATCAGGTCGGTCGCTGCAAACAAGAAGTCGTTGGTACCATGTGGACGCGTCATCGAAGGCGCACGCTCTACGGCTTTGTAACGGAACCTGTCGCGCATGCATCTAGCGAGCGCATGGTCCAATTAATTGTTAGGTCGAAAGTCGGCTCATGATCTCGCTCAAAGGCGCGCATTATGGCTATCGCAGGATCGCTGCACTGCTGAGAGAGGCTGGGTGGTCTGTTAGCGACGGGCGGGTTGAACGGCTTTGGCAACGAGAGGGGCTGAAAGTGCCAGTGGAACAAACGAAGAAAGGGCGGTTCTGGCTGAATGACGGATCATGTGTCCGGCTTCGACCGGAGCATTGCAACCACGTGTAGTCCTATGACTTTGTTCACTGCCGAACCGATGATGGCAAAGCCTTCCGGACGTTGAACATCCTTGATGAGCACAGCCGGGAGTGCGGCGATTACAGTGAAGCGGAAGCTGAACTCGGTCGATGTGATTGATGCCCTGACGGATCTGTTCATCCTTCGTGGTGCACCCCGTTTCATACGTTCAGACAATGGGCCGGAATTTGTTGCCCAGGCCGTCAGGGATTGGATTGCCGCTGTCGGGGCCAAGACAGCCTACATCGAACCAGGAAGCCCGTGGGAGAACAGATACTGTGAAAGCTCTAACGGCGGTTCAGGGATGAGCTGCTCAACGGTGAAATCTTCTACAGCCTGCGCGAAGCTCAAATTCTGATCGAACAATGGAGGAGACACTACAACACAAAACGTCCCCACAGTGCACTGGGCTATCGCCCGCCATCGCCCGAAACCATCATCCCGATGGATCAAAGGCCGATGATGCACTAACAATCAAATTGGACCAGTCAGATGAGGCTGCTCACGACTTACTACGGTTGTCGTAGCCTCACCCAATTGCCGCTTCAGGGCCGCCGCTTGGTAGGTATCTCATTCCGCGACAGTGACCCCGTCGACTTGAAACTTTGGCATCTGTCGTGCCCCTTATTGTGATCTACAATTTTGCGCTGGTTCATCTCACTGCGGAGATCCAAGCACTCCATACGCAACCGCTCCAGCAATGGCGAGCAGTACTATTGCAACTAACGGTTTCCAGAACTTCCAAGCAACGAACCCCGCCAACGCAGCCGGAAATAGAGCATACCACCATTCGGTGAACTCAAATACCTCCAATGAGCCCCAGAATGCCGCGACAGCTGCTACCACACCTACAACTTCGCTTGTGTTAACCGGTACGTTTCCAGATGTTGAGTTGCCCCTTGATCCGCGCCCCGAAAGCCAACTTTGACTGGGCTTATTCCTTACCTGCTCTAACTCATCTTAAATGCCGTGCATGTTTTCACGTCTGCGGGCTATCTCTGCGTCCCTCTCTTCCGCTCGGCGAAGTGCCTCGTTACGTTTGCGGTTTTCGATTTCGTTGGATTCAATAGGCATTGGTTCTAAATCCTCATTTTTAAATTCAATAATGGCCATACCGGTCCAGTTAACTGGCTTTGAAATAAGCTATTTTGGCTCGCGGGTGCCCGATCCCGCCGCCTTGATAACTTGATCGCGAACCCAATGATCCGGCACCTCTGCACCGACGATTTCGCGCACCTGATCAACCGCGGCGCTACGCTTCATTTCAAGAGTATGCCACAGTGAGACGATAGTTTCGACCCGCTGAACTGTGGGAACCGGCCATTCCGGCTTGGCGCCCCGGCCCTCTTTCTTTTCAACCGAGCAGCGGCGCGGCGACAACGCCAACTTGTCCCGTCATGCCTTCGTCCCAAACAAAAAAGCCCGACCGCACGGGCCGGGCAGATTGGACAAAGGTGGCTTTCTATTGACAATTGCTTGGATCAGCTCGACAGGCGGCCAGCCGTTCTCGTTGCTTTATTAAGTCTGCCTCCGCTTGCAACGCCTTCGCCTGATCAGCTGCGCTCGGGCCCGCTACGGTTGCAACGGTGGTGTTGATCGTGCCAATTGCGTCAGAGGTACCGGATTCTGATGCATACTTGAGATTTGTAAGTGCGCCAGAATCTGAGAATGCTACCTGGAACTCCTGTTTTCCGAAAGCCGGGCGAGAAGGCAACGGGATCCCATATTCGTTCGGAAACCCTGGATTGATTTCTTTTGTGTGTAACGCCAACAGCAACTCAGCATTCCATAATGCAGTTGATTTTGGGGTGCCCGTTGAAGATTGCACCTCCTCCTTAACCACAACAGCGACTCTCGTCAGTTGTCGTGCTTTGAGTGTATCAAGTTGTTTTTGTTTGGTTTCACTATCGTTCTCGATCACGGGTGGTTCCAAGTTTTTGATATGATCCTTGGACGGACGGACAACGACATCGCCTAGTTTCGACTCGAGATGTTGGTTAAGGAAATCCTGATGAACTTTGGTCGCACCGACTGGTTCTAAAGTTATTTTCCCAGCCATAGGTACAACCACCGGCGCGGAGTACTGAAGTGTAAGAATCCCCGCCTTGTTTCCGTGCTTCTTAATGTAAGCACATGGTATTGAAACTTTGGGGCCCTCCTCTTTGTCATCACCTCCAACTGGCGCGGCGGCCGGCGCCACGAAATCGGCAGGGTTAGATTTGAGAAGTGTAGCCGAAGCCAAAGTCAGAGCGGCTTTGACAATCTGACCAGCAGTTCCTGTCTGCACCGTATTAATGGATTTCAGTCTTCCATCATCATAAAATACAATTGCCACGTTAGGGTCGGTAAAGGTCGCCCTAAGCTCTGTCAGATTAAGGCTACGAGGAGAGTCGAAATCTGCGGAATTCACAATTACAGGGTTCACTGCGTTGGCAACTTCAACCTGATTGCCTGCGCTACAATTGACGGCTCTCGATACATCCAAGCGCAAACTACTTTTCGTAAGGTAGTACTTTGTTGAGGCATCAGGGATCTTTGTACAACTAGATAGCATCAACAATGCCAAACCAATGTACAAACCGGAAATATTCATTATCCCATCCTCTATTACTTAATCTAAATGCCGATAGGCTTGCACGGCGCCTCCATCATCTCAAGTAAATTCCGCCCGCGTTCACTGACCTAGCCATAGGTCTCCTGCCACCCAGCAATGATGTCATTGCGCAATCCGCAAGCCAATGTTCCTCAAACAGCAAAACCTGAGATTCAATATGGACGGACAAACCACCGAGATCTAAAACTCCACCCTATAGTTGTTGTCAATTGCACCGTGATTGAAGCGCTGAAAGGGGTTGAAAAGAGGTCATGTTGGATATGATCAAGGGGTTGGTCTTTATTTAGCACAACCATGGCAGCTACGGCAGCGTCAGGCGCAACTGCGCTGAGTTGTCTGACGTCAGCACCAATGGGACAGTCTAAGTCGATTTGATAAGAGAGGGTTTCTGGCTCATCGTAACCGCCGAGGGCAAGCTGCGTGGCAAACAAGCCAAGCTATCTAAGAAGCAGCGGCGTGAACTCTGCCGCGTGCGTGGCACGCCGATGCCGCAGCCGAGCCCGATGATCCCTGCAAGCAGCGCCGGGCGAGAGACCGCCCACCGGATATGGGTCTGCTGCCAATGCTCGAGCGCGGTCAGCATCCCGCAGTGGTTGTTTCTGGTCTCCAATACCTGTGCTAGCGGCACGTCGTGCCGTTGGGGGAATCCTCGCGTGCAACCATCGTCCCGGCTCGAATACCTGATCAGTCGGACTTGGTGATCTCCAATGCTTGTTCCCTCAACCAATTGACCGCTGGATTGAAGCGGCTGCGCTCGTGGCGGATCAGGTAATAGGGGAAACCGTAACTTGGCTGAAACGGAGCTGAACAAAGAGAGGTCAATTTCTGGACTTGCTTTGCCAGCCGCTTGGGAACAGCTGCAACTGCATCCGTCTGTCCTACCAAAAAAGGTAGCGTGGTGAAGTAGGGCTGCTGGAATACGGCATTCGAACCGTCTCCGTCTTCCCGCATGATCGTATCCGGTTTCAAACCCGTCGTGCCCGGAAAACTGAACTCAATTAACCGGTAAGCCGAAACGTCTTGCGGAGTAAGAGCCCGTTTTGATCTTGCATGCTTTTCAAGCGGGTGGCCTTGTCGGAAAAGGACTTCGTACGTCTCATCAAATAGTTTCTGAGCGAGCAAATCGTCCCTGGCGTCCAAATCCGCGTATAGCAGCAGATCGATTGCTCCCCTTTCCAGGTCGTTAAAGCTTTGCGGCACCAGTGGCGAGACATCGAACCTTAATGCTGGTGCGGTAACTGCAAAGGCTTCCATCATTGGTCCCAGGACGGCCGCGACGCCGTAATCTGTCGAAGCGATGCGATAGCAATGGTTGGACTGTGCCGGATCAAAGACGGATGGTTTGAAGACTTCAGCTATCGCCGACAGTGCTGCATCTACAGGTTCATTTAGGCCCAGAGCATGATCCGTTAACTGGTATCCGGACTGCGTTCGGATCAGCACTGGATCACCTACCAGGTCGCGTACCCTCGCGAGGATGCGACTGGCAGCTGGCTGGCTGATCCCCAAGAGCATTGCCGTGCGTGTCACGCTGCTTGTGCGGAGCAGGAGCTGCAGGAACCGTAGAGTCCGCATATCCAGTGAAGTCAGACCATCATTCATTTCGCGCATGCCCATCATGTCATTTACGCTATCCAAATTATGCCGATCGCGAGCTAACTGACAAGTGAAGCCCAGTCGAGCACCCCCGAACAGACCTTTTGTCCATGATCTGTTGGGTGCGAAGGCCATCAAACTTAAAACGAAAGGACAGCGACAATGATTACGCGACGCATGTTCAACACAATTGCGATTGCAACATCCATGACCGGAGCTTTCGCCGCCCGGCCCAGCACTGCAGAGGCATCTGGTGACGTAGATCAATCGGCACTTGGCTCTTATGATGTTGAAACAGTGTCCTTTGACAGCTCTGGGGAAACCCTTGTTGGAAAGTTGTTGAGACCTGCTTCGGAAGGGCCTCACCCGGCAGTTGTGATCATCGGGCCTGTTGCGTTCGTCAAGGAACAATCACCAGTGCAATACGCGACCCGCCTGGCATCGCGTGGGCTGGCCGTTCTGATATTCGATCCACGCTTTCACGGAGAAAGCACAGGCGCCCCCCGACGCTACGAGTCTGGCGAAGCCAAGGTTGAAGACTGCCAGGCGGCCCTCGGATTTCTCGCCACTCAGGAAGGCATCGACGCAACCCGGCTTCATCTTCTCGGGATCTGTCAGGGTGTCAACTGGGCGATTGAAACAGCGGTGACAGACAATCGCGTGGCCTCTCTTGGAGTCGTTGCGGGTCACTATCTGACCGCGGAAACCGCAATAATGTACCTCGGCGGTGATGCCGCAGTAGAAGCGCGTATGGAGCGCGCGACCAAAGCAGCCGCCGATTTCGCAAAAACAGGGGAAGCAAGCTACATTCCAATCGTCGGCACTGAGGATGCCCTTCTGACAGCAACTGCCAGTGCGGATTGGTACTTGCCTTGGGACAACAGGGCGCCCTGGCTGACGTTCAAGGGCGGTTGGGAAAACCGCATCACCACCATGAGCGAAGCCGGCATTTGGGGCTGGCGGATCGACGAAACAGCGCCTCAACTGAGCCTGCCCGTATTGATGATCCACGGCGACAGAGCTGCAAGCGGCCCCGACATTCCGCGCCGCATTTTTGAAGAAATCGCGTCGAAGCAGAAAACACTGCATTGGATCGACAATGCCAACCAGCTTCAGTTCTACGAAGACCCGCTGATCATTGACGCCGCCGTCAATGCGCTTGTTCCGCATTTTTTTGTCTTCAACCGAAGCTAATGAGGCAGACCGCTTGGTCGTTGCAGCTGCCATAGAGCAATCATTGCAGGAAAAAGGGCGGCAACATCAATGCGTAATTACACAGGAGAATTGTTTGAGATGAAAATTCTTTCTCTATTGGTTGCTTGCACCGTGGCCTGCCCTGCTGTCGCCGAACGGAAGCTGCCGCCCTTTACTGAAGCCGTTTTGCCGATTGGAAACGATATCTATGCCGTATCGATTGGAACAGGTGGGCCAGATGAAGAGTTCGGCTCAGACGCAACCAATGGCGGGCTCTACAAGCTCACTCCTGACGGCGCCACCGAAGAAATCAAACTCTCGGATGGGCAAGGCCTGCGTAACCCGACAGGAATGGTGCGCTCTGGCAACCAGATTGTCATTGTGGATGGCAATGAGATCATCTCTACCGCTTCGGATGGCACGGTAAACTGGCGTCAGGCTCTCGGTGACGATGGTGTTTTTCTCTACGACATCGAAGCCTTCGACGAGGACACTCTCCTCGTTAGTGATTTTGGGCGGGGTGCATTCCTGTCCGTCACAGCCCAGACCGGACAAAATCAACCTTACCTCGTCGATTTAAGCATCAGTGGGCTCGCCCGCTTTGCGGTCACAGAGACAGGGATTTACGCGGTGTCCTGGGGCAGCGACGACGCTTGGGACAGCGCTTTGTATTGGGTTCCGCATTCCGGCAACGGGGATGCCGCTACAGTCGTTTCAAACGGGTTCGGTAACCTGGAATCCGTTGAAATAGTCAACGATACAGTTGTTGTCGGTGGTTATCGGGGTCACGAGGGGCACCCAAGTGCGAAGCTCATGCGCGTTGAAACCGATGGAACGGTTCACCCATTGAGCGCTGGGTCTCCTTCGCGCGGGATTTCCGATATACTCTTCGATGGGTCGTCAATATGGCTGACTTATTTCTACGACGCATCCTATGCAAAATTGCCGTCTCAGGCGGTACAAAATCTCGACCAATAGACGGTTTCTATGGCACCAGACTTCCGCCTTGGGGGCTAACTGGCGGTCCTTATCCTGTTGACCGGCGAATACAGGTGGCCAAAACGATAGCCACCCAGCTTATGTACTATTCTGCCTCTTATCGGAGCAGACCCCTTATAGGCTACGTTACGTTAACCACAACGCCCCGCGCCTCCTGACCAGGCGCTTCTTCTCCGGGCTGCAGAATAGTCATCCATTCAGGGCGAATTCCTGCGAAAACCCTGCCGCTGGTCGTGTCGTCCACACCTGACAACGTTCCTTTTCTAAAACACAAAGCTGCATGCCATCTGCGACAGCCAGGGACGCGCGCTTGATCTATTTGTCACCGCCGGACAGGTTACGACTACATCGGTGCACGGGCGCTGCTGTGCAGTCTGCCACATGTCGATTGGCTACTTGGTGATCGTGGATACGACGCCGACTGGTTCAGAGACGCATTGAAAGACATGGGAATAGCGCCTGTATCCCAGGTCGCAAGCTACGCAAAAAGCCCGTCAAATACGACAAATGCCGATACAAGAAACGCAACCGGATCGAGACCATGTTCGGCAGGCCAAAGAACCGGAGGCGTGTGTCTACTCGCTACGACAGATGTCCGAAGGTCTTCCTCTCAGCAGTCGCTTTGGCTGCAACCGTCATCTACTAGCTCTGAAATTCAATGAGCCTAGACCCAAATCTCTTCCATAGACGCCTCCAGTCAGGTTGTTTGCGAACCCACAATGGCACATCGAGGCCAGCAGGGGCGTCTACACCTTAAGAACCTCCTAGAAAACCCTTTTCAACTTTTCGATGTAATAAAGTATTGCGTTTTGCATGGCTTGCTCTGCCGCATCTGCGTCTTTTTTCCTGAACGCAGTTACGATGGTTTCAATCTCGGTATTGAGCGCCTCGGCGAGTTCGGAATGCGCTTCGTTTTCAGGAATGCTGTGCCATACACGTACGGTGATGTTGAACAGGCGATCCGATAGCTCGACCAGTGTTTTGTTACCCGCAGCCTTGCCCAGAACCTTGCGCACCTTGACGCTGATGGCGTTCAGATCATCCTGGTTACCCTGGTCGATCAGTGCCTCACACTCGGATTTCAGTGCCTCAAGCTCGTCAATCTGTTTCTCAGTGATGCGCGCAGCCGCGAGGCGGCCCATGTAGCCCTCAAGCACAAGCCGCACCTGATAGGCCTCTTTGATCAGGTTCACTTCGGATGGTGCCACCATGGCACCGGCGCGGGGGATGATGGTGACTAGCTTTTCCCATTCCAGCCTGGCCAGGCTTTCGCGGACCGGAGTGCGGCTGACGTTGAACTCTTCGGCCAGTTCTTTTTCCTTGATGATTTCGCCGGATTCATATGTGCCGGAAAGTATTCTCTGCTGAATCTCCGAGTAGATCTTTTTGCTCATCCTAACCTCACAGCGTAATCAGAAAACCGAGATACATCATTGAAATACACAGCGCAATATCATCCCTGTTCCTGTTGCATTCCAAACATGCAATCAGGTCTGCGCAATTTGTTGTGAGGATAGCCCGGGTGGGGCTGATCCTCGGGTTTTGCTTGGGCCAGCGTTCCCCGGGCCCGGCGGGTTGCTCTTACCAGAGGCCCTTTGTTTCAGGCGTGTCGAAGGCGTCTCCGAACTTGATGCTGTTCACCAGCGGCAGGCCGAAAACGGCGCATTCCAGCTCGAACACATCGCCATCTTCCATGACTTCGCCCTGTTCCGTGCTCATGACAGCGTTGCCAAAGTACAGCACGTGGATATCGCCCGGGATATAGGCGTCACGGTACTTGAAGTAATGTGCTTCGATATTGGCCAGCGAATGCAGCATGTTGTCTTCACCGGTCTTGAAGTCAGCCTGCCATTGTACATCACCCTTGCGATGCAGCGTAATCCGGGCCGAGATGTCCTTGGGCAGCGCGCCCACCAGCAGTTCCGGGCCAAGCGAGACCTGACGTTTCTTGGATTGGGCCAGATGATAGACATTCTTGAAATACATCTGCTCGTCGGCGAATTCATTCCCCAGCGCGTAGCCGATGCAATAGGCTTCGCGATTCGGGCCGATGATATAGATGCCGGCGACTTCGGCCTCTTCACCCGGACCATCGCCATAAAACGGATGCTCGACGGCTCCTCCGGGCGGGATCAGGATCTGACCGTTGCCCTTGTAGAACCATTCGGGTTGCGCGCCGAACTCACCGGGTGCAGGTTTTCCGCCGCTATGGCCAAGCTCAAGGGTTTTGAAATGATCCGGCCACTGACTTTTGTCCGCGCCGTGATGAACCTTCTCCTGCTCGTACCACGACTTGTGCGACAAGCCCGAGCCGCTGACGAAAACATGCGCCGGGTCCTCGTGGTCGATCGGGGCAAGGATGCGGTTTTCGTCCAGCGCTTTGGCCAGATCGACCTTTTCATCGCTGATTTTGTCGGCAATCACCGCCGGAATGGTCGAACCGGCGTCGATGGCGGCCAACGCAAGTGAGCGGATGTCAGCGACACCGGCCAGTTTTCGGCTGACGCCTGCCTCATCGGTGGCGCAGACGATTTTTGCGCCGTTTTCGTCCAAGATCTGTGAAAGTCTCATGTCGTTTTCCTGTTGGGTCCCAGCCCGTGCGACGGGCTTTATTGTTTGACGAGAATGGCCTCAACCTCGATGCGCTGTCCTTTGTGGGTCAGCGTATCCAGCGGCAGGCCGACCGATCCCGGTCCGGGTTTGACAAAGCAATCGGTGCGGGTCTGCAGGTTGTCGTTGAACTCCTGAACCGTGTTCAGCACGTAATAAGAATTGGTCTTGTGCACGTTCTGGAGTTTTTCGCCGAACGGCGCCATCAATGCGTCGATATTGGCCATGGTCTGTTTGGTCTGTGCGATGTGATCGCCCGTCGCGCCAACCGACCCGTCGGCCTGAACTGTGGATTGACCCCCGGCAAAGACCATGTCGCCGCACCCAACCGCGTGCCGCCAGAAAACGGGGCCGGGGGTGTTATGCGCGTCATCGAGACCGACATAGGTTTTCTCAAGCCGCGCGCCGTCTCGGCCCCGCATCGCCCAGGCGCTGACCATGATCTGCGTGCCCGCCGGGAACAGACGGGGAAGGGGGATTGCAGTCAGGCTGGGGGCGGCCTCGGCCCCGAAACGCTGTTTCAGCAGCTGCATACAGGCGTCCCAGTCGGCGTCCGAGGTTGCGGCATCGTAGAAGATGTTGAGCCTGACGACGTCAGCCAGATCTGCGCCAAGCTCATTCAGAACCTGCTCAAGCCGGTCGACTGTGGTTGCGGCTTGTGCCTTGATATCTCCGGCATTCAAAACCGTGCCGCCTGCGTCACGCGCAACCTGTTGGCCCACAAAGATCATGTCGCCGCGTTTGACACCCTGCGACAGCGCGCCACCGGGGTGGTGCAAACCTTCGGGGGCGGATTTGCTGCGCGCGCCGGGGCCTGTCATAGCGTAGGTGCAGATCTCGACCAGCAGTTCGGGCAGAACCAGCCTGTCAAAAGGCACCATTTCAATGGTGGCCGCGTCCAGGTCTGGCATCTGGTCGATGATGCTCTGGCGATAGACATCTTCGTCCACATCGCCGGTGTTCACATATGAAACACGCAGATTGGTGATGTCGGACATCTTGCAGTCGATATCACTCATCAATTTGCGAATATGCTCGATGCTGACGGTGGTCTGGCTGTCCAGATCATCGGGGTGATCCAGATCCAGCTGCGGATTGAGCACGACCATGTCATTGGTCTGAATCGCCATCGTCCAGGGGTGGTCGACGTCCAGTTCGAAGTTCTGCGGGTTGTAATTTTTTCTGGGCATGATGTCACCGAAGCTGATGAAGCACGCGCGGCCGAGGCCGCAGGTGCCGGTTGAAAATTAGGCCGGTTCGTTCTGCATCTGGCCGTTGAGGTATTTGATGGCCGAAGTCACATGCATCTCGACGCCGATGGCCAGACCGTCCTCGTCGATGTCGAACTTGGGATGGTGGTGCGGGTAATCGGTTTTCTTCTCGGCGTTTCCGACGCCGACAAAGAAGAAGGTGCCGGGCACCTCTTGCGAGAAGCGGCAGAAATCTTCGCCGATCATCGTGACGTAGGGAACGATTTTGTGGTCGGTGCCCGCGACCACATCCGCAGCCGCATCGCGCACGATGGCGCTGACGCCGGGGTCGTTCACAACTGCCGGATCGTGGAACCGCCATTCCAGTTCATAGCTCATGCGATGCGCGGCGCAGATGTTGCTGACGATCCGTTCGAACCGGTCCAGCACATTCTCGCCTGGCTCGTCCTTGGAGCTGAAAAGGCACCGCAACGTACCCTGCAGCTCGACCTTGCTGGGAATGATGTTGGCGGCCTGACCGGCGTGGATCGAGCCAAAAACGATCGCAACGGCTTTGTGCGGGCTGAGTTCCCGTGTCTGGATCGCCTGAAGCTGCTGGATCACGCTGGCTGCGCCCAAGATCGGATCAATCGAATCCTCGGGCACCGCCGTGTGGCCGCCAAGCCCCTTCAGGGTCAAACGGAACACGTTGGCTTCGGCCATAACCGGGCCATCATCCGCCGAGACTGTGCCGATGGGCAGGCCCGTCATCAAATGTGTGCCGATCACTGCGTCAACGGCCGGGGACTGCATGACACCGGCCTCGACCATTTCAAGGGCGCAGCCGTTTTCCTCGTTGGGCTGAAAGACGAATTTGATGTCACCTTTGAGCGCATCCTTGTTTTCGACAAGGATTTTCGCGGCGATCATCATCATCGATGTATGCCCGTCATGGCCGCAGGCGTGCATCACGCCGGGGGTTTTGGACTTGAACCCGTGATCGGTCATTTCGGTGATCGGCAGCGCGTCGGTATCGGCGCGCATCATCAGCGTCTTGCCCGGCTGCCCGCCCTTGAGCATCGCGATCACGCCGGTGCCGCACATGCGTTCGGTTTCCAGACCCAGATCCTGCAGGTATTTCTCGACGATACCGGCGGTGCGGTGCTCCTCCAGACCCAGTTCGGGGTGCATGTGAAAGTCGCGGCGCAGTGTGATCAGTTCCTCTTCCAGCTCTTTGACGCGGCTTTTGATGTCAAATGTCATGCTGTTCACTCTCTGTTTGCGTTGGTCTTGCCGCGTCAGGCGGTGAGCTTTTCGATGCCGGTCTTTATACGCGCGATGGCTTCTTTCAGCTCGGCATCTTCGACCGCGAAAGACAGGCGCAGATACCCTTCACCCTGATCGCCGAAAATCGGGCCGGGGATTGTGATGACGCGCTGGTCGTGCAACAGATATTCGGCCAGATCCCAAGACGATTTCCCGACAGCCTTGATGTTGGGGAAGGCATAGAAGGTCGATTCCGGCTTGATGCAGGACACGCCTTTGATGTCGTTCAGCCCGTCATAGATAATTTCCCGGCGGCGCGCATAGGCAGCGTTCATCTCGTCCACGCAACCCTGCGGACCGGCGATCGCAGCCAGAGCTGCCCGCTGAGAAACCGCTGTCACACCTGACACCAGATGCTCCATCAGCTTTTCCATCTCGGCGATCACGGTTTCGGGGCCGACGGCATAGCCGACCCGCCAGCCGGTCATCGCGTATGTCTTCGACAGGGTGAAGGCGGTGATCGTGCGCTCTTTCATGCCGTCAAGGGTGGCAATGCTGACATGTTCGCGCCCGTCGAACATCAGGTCTTCGTAAGGTTCATCCGAGAACACCAGCAGGTCATGTTCGATGGCGATATCGGCGATTTCCTGCATCAGCGCACGGTCAAACACCGCACCGGTCGGGTTCGAGGGCGAGTTGATCACAAGCAGTTTGGTCTTGTCGGTCAGGGCCGCCCGCAGGTCGGCGGGGTCCAGACGGAAACCGTTTTCTTCTTTCAGTGGAACCGAGACCGGCACACCGCGGAACAGCTTGATCTGCGAGAAATAGTCGTAGCCCGGATCCATCACGATGACCTCGTCACCGGGTTCGATGAAGTTGAGCATCGTGTTGAACACAACCTGCATCGCGCCCACGGTGATCATGATCTCGGTTTCCGGGTCGGCGATGATGCCGTTCTGGCGCGAGAGTTTCTCGGCCACCGCCTGACGCACATCCAAAAAGCCCTGCGCTGGTGGATAGCGCGTATAGCCGTCATCAAGCGCCTGTTTCGCAGCGTCGATGATGTGCACGGGCGTGTCGAAATCGGGCTGTCCGATGCCAAGATTGATCACGCCATCAAGCTGGCTTGCCATTGAATGCATCTTGCGGATGCCAGACCAATCCACGCGCGCAATGCGCTCAGTCAAACCGAAGTTGTGCATATTTACTCCGTCTTTGTTTGTGTGGGGTGCCTTGCTCGTATGAGTTCGCGCACCGATGAACCCAACGCGCCCGCCGCCAGGCTTCGGGCAGTTCCGGAATCAGATAACTTTCTCAAAGTCGAGATGTCAACATTTGTGATATACTAATAATTGTCAGTTTGATTTGTTGTTATATTAATGATCAAACAAAGCATGATTAAAAGTATTGACAGAGCATCAATGATGAACTTACGCTCCGAACACGACGAAGGAACTACTGGAGTTATGGGGCGGCTTGATCAGCGCGTTGAGAGCAAAAGCCAGGCCTATGCCGCTGATGCTGATTGGGAAGCGGACGTGAGATTTCTGAATCAGCCGGGCAGATATCCTGTGCAGTCTTGATTTCAGATACACACGTTAATGCGACCAGCAGTGCAGCAATGGCAGGCGCTCGGGCAGCCTGAAACTCCATCGAGACTATCAACAGGAGGATGAAATGAACTATTCGAATGTGCTAAAGGGCACTGTGGCCGCATGTATGCTAGCTCTTCCGGTGCAAATGGCATCCGCAGAAGGCCTGTCGCAGAAGGCTCAGGAAAGTGGCCTGAAGGTGGCGTTCTTTAACTTCCAGCCCTATTCGTATGAAGGCGAAGACGGTACCCTGACCGGCACGGATGTCGATACCTTGCGCGCCGTGCTCGAGGCGATGGACGCAACGATTGATACGGCACAGGCAACCGAGTGGGGCGCGCTGATTCCCGGTCTGCGGGCCGGTCGGTTCGATGTTGTGGCTGCGGGCATGTTCGTGACCCCGGAGCGCTGCGCACAGGTGACTTTCTCCGAACCAATCTTCGGCATTCCGCAAACGCTCGTTGTTCTCAAGGACAACCCGAACGGCATCACCGGCTATGAAGATGTCGCCGCCAAAGGCCTGACAATCGCCGTGTTGGCGGGCTCGGCCCAAGCTGCGCATGCCCGTGACGCAGGTGTCGAAGAGGCAAAGATCATGGAGATCCCGGACAACGCAACCGCGATTGCTGCGATGCGCGCCGGTCGTGCAGATGCGTATGGCCTTGCGACCCCCGGAGGCCGTAATCTTGTGGCTGGCGTGCCCGAGCAGGATTTCGAGATGATCGAACCGTTTTCGGAAGTCGCCGGGAAGAATGCGATGGCGCATGGCGCTTTTGCCTTCCGCCAGGAAGACGCCGCCTTTGTTGAGGAGTTCAACAAAATCCTGACGAACCGGATCGAGGATGGCTCGCATGTCGCCGTTCTTGAGGCACACGGCATGGACGCCGCTGAAATGCCGCTTCTGTCGACAGCTGAGCTGTGCGGCGGATAAGCGACGGCTAACAAGACAGCGCCCAGCCTTCGCCATTGCGACGTTCGGGCTGGGTGCTACAGGTCCGGGGCGCCAGAGCAGGTCCCTTGCCGAACAGTTGAAGGCCAACGATGTCGCTTCGTGGCATTGGGGAGATAAGGATGAACGCATCTGTATCGCGTGTCGGCGCCATCATCGCGTTGCTGGCATTTGTCGCAGGGATGGTTTTTGCCACGTTTTCTGAGTTGCGCATTTTCCTTCCTGCGTTGCTGAAAGGCGGGGTCGTTACCTTACAGGTATCCATTCTGGCGGTGATTGTGTTCTACGCCGCATCGGTTCTTGCCGGGGTCGGACGATCCAGCAACGTTTGGCCGGTGCGCATCTTCAGTGGAGTATACGTTGAGATTTTTCGCGGGACCTCCCTGTTGGTTCAGCTGTTCTGGTTGTTTTACGTACTGCCTGAATTTGGCATCGTCATGTCTCCGATGGCCGCTGGCGTTATGGCGATCGGGCTGAATTACGGTGCTTACGGGGCCGAAGTTGTGCGCGGTGCGCTGCGCGCCGTCCCGAAAGGGCAGGTTGAGGCTGGAATAGCGCTCAACATGACCAAATGGACGCGTATGACGCGGATCATCTTCCCGCAGGCCCTGATTATCATGTTGCCGGGTATGGGAAATCTGACGATTGAGATGGTCAAGGCGACGTCGCTGGTCTCGGCCGTTACGCTGGTTGACATCACCTATGCGTCGGTGCTGCAGAACAACCTGCATTACCGCACCGTTGAAATCTTCACGATCACGATGCTGTTGTATTACATCATCTCACAGCTGATCCGATTTGCCTTTGCAGCCCTCGAGGCTAGAACGGCGCGCTATCGCGGAAGGAATGCCTGATCATGGAATGGAGTTGGGAATTCACCTGGGATCGGGTTTTGCCCGCAATGCTCGAGGCGCTACCGGTTACCATTCAGGCCACGGTCTTTTCGTTCCTGCTTGCCGTGGCGCTTGGCCTGCCCCTGATGCTTCTGCGCAAAAGCCCGATCCGGGTCGTTTCGCTGGTGGTGGGCGAACTCATCGAGTTCATCCGCGGCACGCCCTTGCTGGTGCAGATATTCTTTTTGTTTTTCTTTCTACCCGAGTTCGGCATCACTCTGCCGCCGCTCACAACCGGCATTCTGGCAATCGGCCTCTATTATAGCACGCTCTGTTCCGAGGTGTTCCGGTCGGGTTTCGACGCCGTTCCGCGCGGGCAGTGGGAGGCAGCCAAAGCGCTCAACCTCAGCCCGGCACGCACATTGACCCGGATCATCATACCGCAATCACTGCCTCCGATAGTACCCGCGCTTGGCAATTACCTGATCGCCATCTTCAAAGAGACGCCGCTTTTGTCCTTTGTCGCCGTGGCCGAAATCATGCACGTCGCCAAGGGTATCGGCATCCAAACCTATCGCTTTACCGAAGCCATCACGGTTGCAGGCATCCTGTTCCTCATCCTCAGCCTGATTGCCGCTTTCCTCGTCACCCTGACCGAGCGTTATGTCAATAAAAGGATATATCACTGATGGAGCCCAAGATTCGCTTCGACAATGTCACCAAGAGATATGGGGCTCATACGGTTCTGGACGGTCTTGATCTGAGCATCGACCCGGGCGAGCTGGTCGCCATCATCGGGCCGTCAGGGTCCGGCAAGACCACCGTTCTGCGCGTCTTGATGACGCTGGAAAATATCCAGGAAGGGGTCATCTATATCGACGGGCAGCCGTTCACCCATGTCAAAAAGGGCGACACGCTGGTGCCGGCTTCGCAGGCGCATATTCGCAAGTTGCGCTCGAAGATCGGCATGGTGTTCCAGTCGTTCAACCTGTTCCCACATATGTCTACGCTGCAGAACTGTATCGAAGCGCCGGTGCAGTCGCTTGGCCTGAGCAAAGACGAAGCGGTCGAGCGCGCGCGGGAATTGCTGAACATGGTTGGCATGGGGGACAAGGAAGACCACTATCCCAGCCAGCTCTCGGGTGGCCAGCAACAGCGGGTGGCAATTGCGCGTGCCCTTGCCATGCGGCCCGAGATTTTGCTGTTTGACGAGCCGACCTCGGCGCTTGACCCGGAAATGGTTGGTGAAGTGCTGCAGGTCATCCGGTCACTGGCCAGCGAGCATTCCTATACAATGCTGCTGGTGACGCATCAGATGGGCTTTGCGCGCGAAGTCGCAGATCGGGTGCTGTTCTTCGAAGCCGGCAAGTTTGTCGAGCAAGGCAAGCCGGACGAGTTTTTCAGCAATCCGCAGAACCCCAGAACGCAGGCCTTCCTGAACAAGGTTCTGGAATCCAACTGAACGGGGCATTTCGGCCGCTATTCAAGACGCCGGTTAACAATCCGGGTGCGGCCACGCGGGCGCGCTCTTCTTTAGGAGCAGAGATCCAATGGTGTATCAAAACTGATCGCGGGCAATTGGGAAGCCACTAGCGATGCAGTCGCAAACGTCAATCCGTCTGACATCAGCGATGTTATTGGTTCCGCAGCCCTAAGCGATGCGGGCGTTGTCGACAACGCCATTGCTGCAGCTCATAAGGCAGCCCCGGGCTGGGCGGCCTCCACACCTCAGCAGCGTTTCGATGTGCTCGATTTCATTGGTGATGAAATTCTGGCCCGTTGCCGGGAACTGGGTGAGCTGCTGTCGCGTGAGGAAGGCAAAACCCTGCCCGAAGTGATTGGCGAAGTCGCCCGCGCTGGTCAGATATTCAAATTCTTCGCTGGTGAGGCGCTGGCGTCGGTGCGTCCGGGCATTAGCGTTGATGTCACGCGCGCGCCATTTGGCGTTGTTGGTCTTATCACGCTGTGGAACATCCCGATTACCATCCCGGCCTGGAAGATTGCCCCAGCCCTGGCTTAACGTGCTAGTTCAGCGAATTGTTGGAATGGACCGAGTTTGGGCGTGAGTTGACCATTGCGGATCATGCGCGACTGTGATCCCAGCCAAAGTTTCCGAGGCCGGGATATAGGAATTAAAGCCGAGCATTGATCGGGTTTGTCCTTTGATGAAACGATGATCCTGTTCCACGATATTATTGAGGTATTTGCGCCTGACCATCTCGATCGGGATCGGGCATCCAAAACCTTTAAGCATCTTGCCATACTTGTCGACGGCTCGATAGAGATAAGCCCGCGCGCCTTTCACTTTGATGTATGTCTCGTCGATGCTCAAAGAGCGGTCGCGCAGCAGAGAATTCAGCGCCCAACTTTTTTGACTCCAAGTTCACTACCCTTCGTGCAGATCCGAAAGGTTTTGATTTTGCCCATATGTTCTGTCACGCAGCATAGCGTTGGAAACTGAAAGCAGATGCGATTGCATGATTTCTGCAGCGGCCTGACTGTCGCGCGACGCGATACTACTGAACAGCTGTTCGTGCTGTTCGCCCAGTCGGACAAGGGTTGACGGCGAATACTGTGTTTCGCGCTGACGCGTCCATTCCGATTGTTTGCGCACGGCGCGGATCGAGTCATACACCGTAAGGAACAGCGGATTATGGGCCAGCTCAGCGATTTTGTAGTGAAAAACGTCATCCGCGACCCCGTAGGCCTGGGTGTCGGCCGCGTCCAAAGTAGCCCGCATGAGTTGCTCAAGCGTCCGCAACTCTTTGGTCGTCGCGCGCTGCGCGGCCAAAGCCGCCAAGGCAGGTTCAATTTCCAGACGCACCTCCATGACGTCGCGCGGCATCACCTTGGCTGCAACGGCGCGGAAGGGGCTAGCACCGACGGCGGGTGGTGGGGAAACGAAGGTTCCCTGTCCGTGCCTGCGAAACACGGTGCCGTCTTCTTCCAATTGATCCAGAATGCGGCGCATACGTGCACGCGTAACGGCCAGTGCCTCAGCTAACGCGCGTTCGGGCAATAACTTGCCGTTTTTCAGGAAATCACCGGTTTCGATTCCTGCCCGCAGGGCTGCGGTCAGTTCGGTATCAGTTGGACAATTTCCCAAGGTCAGAACGCTCCGGTCAAGTCGTAATACATGCGCAAGGACGTAAGCATCAGGAATAAGCCAAAAGCAAGACGCAATGCACGTTGCGAAATAGTGTGTGCAATGCGGACCCCGACATGCGCAAAACTAGTTGTAAGTGGAATGATCAACGCAGCTGCAATCAGATTGACATAGCCGATGGAAAAAGGCGGCAGCCCAACCTGTCCCAACCCGGTTCCTGCGTAGATCAGCGCGCCGGGCAGGCCGATTACGAACCCAATGGCCGCCGATGTCCCGACGGCACGCCGGATATCGTAGCCGAGAAAGTTCAGAACGGGCACGCAAACCGTGCCTCCACCGATGCCCATCATTGCCGAGATCGCACCTGCAAAGGTACCGGTGGCGGCCCAGACACGCGGTGAAAAGCTGCGCTGATGGCCGTCATCGCCGGGTTTGCGAAAGATCATGTCCAGCGATACCAACGCGGCGACCGTAGCGAACACAGCAACCAGAAAATAACCGCTGACCAAGCCGCCCAGCAGACCACCGATTATCACGCCGATCAGAATGGCCGGAGCCCAGCGCTTCAGCAGCACCATGTCCAATGCGCCTCGCTTGTAATGTCCCCAGCTTGAGGACAGCGCAGTGAACACGATGGTGGCCAGTGATGTCCCAACAGCAACCTGCATAGTCAGGGCCGGATCGCTTCCAGTCAGCGACAGAGCGAAATAGAGCGCCGGGACAATGATGATCCCGCCACCCACCCCCAGCAAACCGGCCAGGATACCACCGAACACGCCGGCGGCAGCGGCGATACCAATCAGCGTCGTCAGGGTCGAAACGTCAACGCCGCCCATACATCACGCAGGATCACTGGCCAACGAGCGGCTCACCCGCCCTTCGGCGTGACGTTGCGCATCTGCGCGCGCGATTGCCTTCTCAAGCGCACCTCGGTCGGGATTGCCCGAGAAATTTTGCTCGCTGGGCATGGCTTCGGCAAAATGAAGATACCGCTCACCGGCCACATCATAAAGCCGTCGTAGTTCAGCCAGCGGGTCGGCATGATCATCGCTGCGCATGTCCAGCCAGGCATGGGACTGACCCTGGTGAATGACCAGACCGGCGGCCTGTTTGCCGCGTTTGTCACCGCCTGCGCGTTCGCCTGCTTCCATGGCAGCCATCAGGCGTTCGGGAAACGGCAGCGTGGATTCCGAAGCGTAGGTTTCAAAGGTCGCATCGACCACGTCCGGGCCGGTCAGCATATTGCCCGCGACGGAATGCGTGTCGCCGATCCGATGCCCCGCCCAATCGACGCAATCGGACCCGGTATAAGCTGCGAAATTGCCAAGTGTATCCATCAGATGCGCCTGCCGCGCATCCCGGCCTGTGTCCCGGGCCACAAGATCGTCCAACACCGTTTGAGCAGCCTCGTCGGCCTCCAATCGTCTTAACCCCTCGGTGCCCCAAACCGGGTTCGAGAACGCCTGTGACGCAATCGCGCTGCGCGCGCCGACGCAAGGAACGCGCGCACCACAGGCGAAGAAACGACTGGCCACGATCAAGCCAACGGCACCGGTCTCTGTGTCTTTTGCAATCAGGGAATATGTCATGTCACCGTCCTACTGCATAGGCCTGCATAAGCCGCGGCGTAGCAGCTGCGCGCAGGGTTCCGTCTTTCTCCCGAAGGGCGGCCGTCAGGCGACCAACCGTCCATGGTTCTGCCACAGTGATTTTGTGACCACGCGCGCGCAAATCTTCTATCACCACCTCACCAAAGGTTTCCTCAATCATCATCTCCCCGGGTGCGGCTGCGCGGGGGTAGAAGGACCCCTGAAAATGCATCGAGTGAAACAGAGGCGCGTCCATACATTCCTGCAGACCCAGTCCGAAATGCACGAAGCGCAGGAACCAGATCAATTGCCACTGATCCTGCTGATCGCCTCCGGGTGTGCCAAAGACCAGTTGAACCCCGTCTTTTTCTGCAAGGCTGGGTGTCAGTGTGGTGCGCGGCCTGCGTCCGGGTGCCAGCGAGTTGGGCAGGCCGGGTTCAAGCCAGAACATCTGTGCGCGGCTGTTAAGGGGAAAGCCCAAGCCCGGGACAACCGGTGAACTTTGTAGCCAGCCCCCCGATGGCGTCGCCGCGACCATGTTGCCCCAGCGATCTATCACGTCCAGATGTACGGTATCCCCTCGTTTTTCGGTCAGGTGCGACATGGTCGGCTCACCGGCGCTTGCTCCGGTCCTGACGGCGAAATCACGGGTAGCGCGGGCGACATAAGCGTCGGCCAGATGTTCATACCCCGGCACCCGGCCCGGTCGTTGCTCGTGTGAGGCATCCGGGCTGATCAGCGCGCGACGCTCAGCCGCGTAGTCCTCGCTCAGCAAATAACCCATCGGAATTTCACTATGGGCAGGGTCACCGTAATAAGCTTCGCGGTCGGCATAGGCGAGCTTCATCGCCTCAATCACCGTATGTACGAACTCTGCCCCGTTCGGGTCCATAGAACTAAGGTCGATGCCCTTTAGGATGGCCAAGGCTTGCAACAGAACTGGCCCCTGACTCCACGCATGTGTCTTGTGGATAGTCCAACCAAAATAATCGTAGCTCAGCGTGTCCTCGTAAGTCGCCTGCCAACCGGCCATATCCTCACGCGCCATAATCCCGCGATTACGCTGGCCCGAGACATCCATGACAGATGCATCTGCCAGATACTCAAAGATCCGATCTGCAACGAAGCCTTTGCTCCACGCCCGGCGGGCCGCATCGATCTGATCCACACGATCCTCATGCGCAGCCTCGGCATCCGTGACGAGGCGTTCATAGGTCGCCGCCAGCGCTGGGTTGGTAAAGTTGCTGTGTGGTTCGGGCGCTTTACCGTCCGGCATCCACGTCTCTGCAGATGTGGGCCATTCGTCTTCAAAAAAATCTGACAGGCCGGCAATGGTATGGGCCACGCGCGGCAACACGGGATGACCGTCGCGGGCGTAGGCGATGGCAGGCTCCATCACGTCGCGCAGCGACATAGACCCGTGATCACGCAGCATCAGCATCCAGCCGTCAAACGCACCGGGGATCACTGTGGCCAGCAAGCCAGAGCCCGGGATCAGGTTCAGGCCCAGACCTGTGTAGTGTTCGATTGTGGCGGCAGCGGGCGCAGGGCCCTGAGCACACAAGACCTCGGTTTTGCCGGTTTTGGCTGAGTGGAAAATGGCAGGCATATCGCCTGCAGGGCCGTTCAGATGTGGCTCGACCACTTGTAGGGTCATGGCTGTAGCGACCGCCGCATCAAAGGCGTTGCCGCCTTTTTCAAGGATGCCAAACCCCACAGCCGAAGCAATCCAATGAGTTGAAGTAACGACCCCAAAAGTGCCTCGTATCTCAGGGCGGGTGGTGAATTCAGTCATTCGTTGTCTCCGAAACTCAGTGTTCGCGCGGGTCCAGCGCATCGCGCAGCCCGTCGCCCAGAAGGTTGAACCCCAGCACCACGAGGAAGATCGCGATGCCCGGCCACATGGCCATCCACGGGGCCTGATTGAGGAAGTTCTTGGCCGTGTTCAGCATCGAGCCCCAGCTGGGTGCAGGTGGTTGCTGACCAAGGCCGAGGAAAGATAGCGACGCCTCGGCAATGATCGCTGTGGCGATGGTCAGCGTCGCCTGCACCAGCACCGGCGGCAAAACGTTGGGAAAGATGTACCGGCTGAGGATTTTCGAAGTGGGCAGCCCGATAGCGCGGGCCGAAGTCACATAGTCTTCGGCCCGGACCGACAGTACCTGCCCCCGAGTCAGACGGATGAAGATTGGGGTCGCAGACAATCCGATGGCGATCATTGCATTGGTCAGCGACGGTCCCAGAAACGCCGCCAGCGCGATCGCAAGGATCAGGAAAGGCGCGGCCAGAAGTGCTTCGGTACAGCGCGAAATTATGGCGTCGACCCAACCGCCAAAATAACCGGCGATAATACCCAGAGGAACACCCAGCAGCACGGCAATACCGACAGACACCACACCTGCCAGCAGCGAGGCTTGCGCCCCCCAGATCATCCGCGCCAGCACGTCTCGCCCGATCTCATCTGTGCCAAACGGATGCGCGGCTGTTGGCGCTTTGCGCACCGCACCCCAATCCGTGGCCGCCGGATCAGGTACGGGCAGGATCGGGGCCAGTATTGCGATCAGGACGAAGAAGGTGACCAAAACGCCGCCCAGCATGGCGCTTTTGTGAGTGCGGAATTTCTTCCAGACCCGGTTTTCGGGACGACGTGACAGGATGGGATCAGCTATGGCCATGTCAGGCGGTCCTCAGGCGGGGGTTCAGCAGCACATAGGCGACATCGGCCAGCAGGTTCATCACGATGAAGCCGACAGCCGTCACCAGTACGATGCCTTGAACAACGGCATAGTCCCGGTTGAACACGGCATCGACCACCAGCTTGCCGAAGCCGGGGATGGTAAAAATTTGCTCGGTCAGGACAGCCCCGGCGATCAACTCGCCAAACAGCAATGCGGTCAGCGTTACAATCGGCGTCAGCGCATTGCGAAAGGCGTGTTTCAGAACGACGCGGCGTTCATGCAGACCCTTGGCGCGCGCAGTGCGGACATAATCGGATTTCAAAACGCCCAGCATCGCCGAACGCGTGTGTCGCATCAGCGTTGCTGCCAGCGCAGTGCCCAGTACAAAGGCAGGCATCAACATGGTGGTAATGGATTTCACGGGGTCTTCTGACAAGGGAACATAACCAGAGGCGGGCAACAGATCGAGCCTTACGGAGACCAGCAGGATCAGCATGATCCCCAACCAGAAGTTCGGAATAGAAAGCCCGGACAGCGCCACGATGTTGGCTATATAGTCTGTGATCGTCCCCTTCTTTACAGCCGACAGAATGCCCGCTGGTATTCCAATCACCAACGCAAACAGGATCGCCATAATAGCCAGCTGGATTGTCACCGGCAGCTTCTCGGCGATCAATTCTGTAACCGGCTGATTGGTACGCAGAGATATCCCCAAATCCCCCCGCAGCGCGTTGCTGACCCAAGTCAGATACTGCACGGGGATCGGATCATTTAGCCGGTATTTTTCACGTAGAAACTCCAGCACTTCGGGATCGCGCTCCTCTCCGGCCATCGCAAGGACAGGATCGCCGGGCAGCAACTTTTGCAGGCTGAAAACAAAGACCGAGATCAACAGGATCGTCGGGATCGCAATCAGGATACGGCGCAGGATGAAGGACAGCATGGGCTCAAGGCTTTCGGTCAGGGAAACCCGCCCGGCTACAGGACCGGGCGGGCCGTGGGCGGCTTATTTCTCCAGCGTCACACCTTCCAGACGGATCATACCGTCAGGATAAGGGGTGAAGCCTTTGAGGCCATCATCCAGCGCCCAGATCCATGTCTGGTGATAGAGGTACACGATGGGCATATCCTCGGCCAGAATGTCCCGCGCTGCGTCATACTCCGCCTTGCGGGCATCGAAATCAGTCGAAGCACGGGCGTTGTTCAGCATCTCGTCCACCTTCGGGTCGGAATAGTGGCTGTCATTGATGCCGCCGCCTGTGGTCATGAACTGGTGGATGTTGCCATCCGGATCGACACGGCCCGACCATCCGATCTGACTGGCCTGATAATCACCAGCGCTCTGATCAGCGAGCAGGGTAGCAAATTCCTTGGACGTGATCTCGATATTGATCCCAGCCTCGGCTGCCATAGCCTGCACCACCTGCATCAGTTGCAGCGGGACGGTGGTGTTGGGCACTTGAACTTCAAGATCAATCCCGTCGGGGAAACCGGCTTCGGCCAGCAGGGCCTTGGCCTTTTCCACATCACGCGCAGGGACCGGGTGATCGGCATCATACCAGGGCGAGGTCGGCGGGAAAGGCTGGTTACCCGGCGCAAAGGCTCCTTCGAACACGACCTGATTGATTGCATCCCGATCCAAAGCGTAGCTGAGCGCTTGACGCAGACGCTCGTCATTGCCCCACGGGTTATCACCCTTTTCGCCGTTGTTCACATTGATTGTAATACCCTGATATCCAAGGGAAACCGCGCGTTCAACATTAACACCCGCGTCAGCCTCGGCCTGTCCCAGATCGGTTGCAGCCAGGCGTTCCAGCATATCGATATCACCCGATTGAAGGTTCGCCAGACGCACGGTCGTATCCGGGATCGGCAGGAATGTGACGCTGTCGAAATGGATCTCATCAGCGTTCCAGTAATCCGGGAACCGCTCCAACGCGATCCGGTCTTGCGCGACGCGCTCTTTGAACTTGAAGGGGCCGGAGCAGACGGGGTTCAGACCAAAATCGGCACCTGCCGCTTGGGCTGCGGTCGGAGAAACCATCATCCCCGAACGGTCTGCAAACTGCGCCAGCAGAGTGGCATCGGGTGCAGCCATATTAAAGCGGACGGTATGGTCGTCGACCACATCCACTCCGGTGACCGACTTCAGTTCCGACTTACGGCGCGATTCCTCCAGGTTTTGCGACCGGTCAATATTGTCCGCCACCGCCTGAGCGTCGAACGGTGTGCCGTCATGGAACACGACACCTTCGCGCAGGGTCATGGTCAAGGATTTGCCGTCCTCGCTCCATTCCCAACCGGTGGCCAGTTGCGGGATCAGCTCAAGATCAGGGGTGATGTCGACCAGCTTGTCGCACATGGACGCGTAAACAATACGACCCACGAAAGTGCGTGACTGATCGGGATCCAGCACGTCTGCATCCGATTGCAGGGCGATACGCAGATCGGCGGCCTGGGCACTTAACGCAGTGGCGCCGAGTAATCCGGCCAACAAGCCGGTCTTGAAGACATTCATGATGTTTCCTCTCTGTTTTCGGCAGAAGCCTGTGGAGATTGGACGGCCGCGCGATACAGCGCGAATCGCTCTTCTGCTCCGGCGCTTCGACGTCGGGGCGGGGCCGGTTTTCCGGCCTCTGGTATGGTTTTCCAGTAGTGGCAGGCGACGTGATGTTCCGGACCTGCCTTATCCAAATCGGGTGCTTGGGTTCGGCAATCGCCCTGAGCAAACGGGCAACGTGTATGAAAGCGGCAACCGTCGGGCGGAGAAGACGGGCTGGGTGTCTCTCCTTTCAGCGCCATGTGATCCCGTTCGCGGCCGGGTTCGGGTTCCGGGATGGCGGACAACAAGGCATGCGTATAGGGATGGCGCGGTTCCTCGAAGACCTGATCGGCTGGACCGGTTTCAACCACCTGACCCAAATACATCACGGTGATGCGGTCGCTCATGTGCCGGATCACCGCCAGATCATGGGCGATGATCACCAATGTCAGGTCCAAGTCCTTTTTCAGGTCATTCAGCAGATTGACCACCTGTGCCTGTACGGACACATCAAGCGCTGAGACAGGTTCATCCCCAATCAACAGCCATGGCCGCGAGGCCAGAGCGCGGGCGATCCCGATCCTCTGCCGTTGGCCGCCCGAGAACTCATGCGGATATCGATTGGCGTGATCCGGCAGCAACCCGACCTGCGCCAAAAGCGCCGAAACTTTCAGGCGGCGGGCGGCTTTATCCAGGTCCGGGGAATGCACCTCCAGCGGCTCGCCCACCAGTTTGCCCACGGTCATACGTGGATTCAGCGACGAGAATGGATCCTGGAACACGAACTGCATCTGTTGGCGCAGCGGAGCCATGTCCCGGCGGGCAAGATCCTGAATCTCGTGACCATCGAAGAGAACCTGACCGGATGTCGGGCGATCCAACCGCATCAGCAGTCGCGCAAGCGTCGATTTCCCGCAACCGGATTCCCCAACGATGGCAAAGGTTTCACCCTTGTGCACAGACAGCGACACCCCATCAACCGCGCGCACTTTCGATTTGCGCTCGAACAACCCGGTCCCCAATGTAAAATGGCGTGTGAGGTTTCGCGCCTCAAGGATTACATCGCGCATTTCACCCCCCTCAACTGTTCCAGCGGAGCGTAGTGGCAGGCGACTGCGTGGCCTTGCCCCATCTCAGACAGGTTCGGACGCTCGGCGCAGTCTTTGGTGGCAAATGGGCAGCGTGTGCGAAACCGGCAGCCTTTTGGCATATCGGTCAACGAGGGCACAGTTCCGGGCACGGTGATCAGCTGTTCACGTGCGCCAGTCATGCGCGGAACTGAACTCATGAGACCGATGGTGTAGGGATGTTGTGGATCGTCGAACACCGCATCCACCGGGCCGCTTTCGACGATCTGCCCCCCATACATGACCGCCACATTTGTCGCAACTTCTGCGACAACGCCAAGATCATGGGTAATGAACATAGCCCCCATGCCGGTTTCGGCCTGAAGCTCTCGGATCAGGTCCAGAATTTGCGCCTGAATGGTGACGTCCAGCGCCGTTGTTGGTTCATCCGCGATCAGTAGTGACGGATTGTTGATAAGCGCCATCGCGATCATCACCCGTTGCCGCATGCCTCCGGACAATTGGTGCGGATATTCGTTCAGACGTTGTTCGGGGGCTGGGATACCGACGCGACGCAACATGGTCAGAGCGCTTTCCGCAGCCTCGACCCGTGTACAGTTGCGGTGATGCAGAACGGCCTCGGCGATCTGATCCCCGATCCGGAACGCCGGGTTGAGCGAGGTCATCGGTTCCTGAAAGATCATCGCCATGCGGTCACCGCGCGTCGTCGCGTCAAGCTGTTCGCTGCGCAGATCGTAGGCGTGGCCCTCGAACTCCAATTTGCCAGAAGGAATGTCGATGACATCGCGGGGCAACAGTCCCATCAGCGCCATTGCCGTCACGGATTTTCCGCATCCGGATTCACCCACGATGCACAGCGTTTCACCCGAAGAAACCGAGAGACTCAGGTTGTCCACGGCATCATTCGAATGATCCCGAATTCTGAGACTAAAGGATTTCAGGCGCAGAATCTCTGATCGAGAACCCTTGCCGAATGCGGTGTCGTCAGCCTGCACGGCATTTCCACCTTTTTTCCAACCTATTTTATATTGGTTGATTTTAAATATGCGATTCGTCAATTGTTATTTTCTATTCATCTCACCTGGAACGCCAATGTAAGCAGATCTGGAGACTGAGCACTAAAATGACTCAGTGCGTTGGTAATAATACATATTTACGAGATTCAAACTTAGCGGCCGTGCACGTTGGGCCCGAGTTTAACTATATCAGAACTTGACCTGAAACGGTCCAGACCCGTTAGGATATCGCCTGCCTACGTCGCAACCAATTCTCCAAATCGTTCTCGGCAGAAGCGATGCTCTCACGGTTCAAAATCTGTGACGTCATGGCTTTGGAAACGGCCCGGGCTGGCCTGTTGATAGCAATGTCCCCTCTGCTAGTGGGTAGATCGCCGACATCCAATTTTTCGTAAATCAACAACAACCGGTTCTGAACGGTCCGCAGGGCCAATTTGCGGCGCAGGGCAATAGTCTTGCCCGGTAATCCCAGCGCCAGATCAGTCTGAATAGCCAGTTCTACCTCGATCGGCGCCTCGCCCGAACGGTTCCGATCATGTTTACGAGTTCGATTCCAGCGAGCGTTGAACAGGCGGAACTATACGACTTGAAGCCAAGCATCGGACATGTTCGCCTCTTGATGAACCCGTGGCCCTGTTCCACGACATTGTTGAAGTATTTCCGCCTCACCATCTCAATCGGGATTGGGCAACCAAACCCCTTGAGCATTTTGTTGATGGCTTTGATGCCAGCAGTGTTCGCTCCGCTTTTGTCGATAACGATCTTTCGTGGCAGACCGTTGCCCTCCAGCATACGAGCAAAGAATTTGTTGGCGGCCGGTTTGTTGCGGCGCTGCGACGGTATGAAGTCGAGCGTATTGCCATGTTTATCGACCGCGCGATAGAGGTGGACACACGTGCCCTTCACCTTGATGTAAATTTCACCCATTCTGCTACATCGACCTCCTGGCCGAGCGTGAGGTCGATGTGAATGTTTCGACGGTTTATCGCTGGGTTCAAAAGTCTGGCTCAGAGATCCGAAAGCGGGCTCACAGCTAGGGCAAAGTGATCAAGGAAATGGACAGTATTTGTAGCCCGGAAGACGTCATTCTGCACATCAATCGCAAACATCTGAACAATCTTGTTGAAGCCGATAATGGCGTCCTGAAACAGCTATTCAGGCCGAAACGTGGGTTTCGCTCACTTACTTCCGCGAAGACCACATTGCGGGGGATCGAAACCGTCCGGGCAATCAGAAAAGGCCACTTCGCGAACAATCCAACTGATGTTCGGACCGAAATGGCTTTCCTTTCAAACCTTTCTCCGAAAGCCACTTGAAGAAAGGCAGAGCCCTCCTCCTGCAGCCGGTTCACTTAATGCAACAGTGCCTCTCAGACGGAGAGGCCGAAAGTTTGCGATAAAGCCCTTCAACTAGCCAAGATTCCGCAACAGATCCAGCGACAGTCCAAGCTCAAACCGACAGGCAGAGGTATTTGACCTCAAGGTAGTCCTCGATCCCATATTTTGAACCTTCACGCCCGTTGCCGCTCTCCTTCATGCCCCCGAACGGGGCGACCTCGGTTGAGATCAATCCGGTGTTGATGCCTACAATGCCGAAATCCAGTGCCTCGGCGGTGCGCCAGACTCGGCCGAGGTTCTGGCCGAAGAAATAGGCGGCCAGGCCAAAGGGTGTGTCATTGGCCATCTCATACATCTCTTCCGGATCCCGGAATTTGACGATCGCGGCGACGGGGCCGAAAATCTCTTCGTTGAAGATCTGAAATTCGGGCGTCACGCCAGTCACAATGGTCGGCTCAAAGAAGCTCAGCCCCAATGTATGACGTTTGCCGCCAACGTGCGTCTGGCCGCCCCTTGCTTCGGCGTCCGCTAGTAATTCCTCGACCTTTTCGACAGCAGGCTGGTCGATCATCGGGCCGATCTGGACCCCATTGCCAAAGCCGTCACCTACGCGCAGTTCCTTGACCCGTTTGGTCAGGGCCTCGACAAACGCATCATGGATGCCTGCTTGGACAAAAAACCGATTGGCGCATACGCAAGTCTGGCCAGCGTTGCGATACTTAGAGGCAATCGCGCCTTCCACAGCATCGTCAAGATTTGCATCGTCGAAGACGATGAAAGGAGCATTGCCGCCCAGCTCCATCGAGGTGCGTTTGACTGTATCGGCGCATTGTTTGATCAGCTCTTTGCCGACCTCGGTTGAACCGGTGAAAGACAGTTTGCGAACGGTTGGGTTCGACGTCAGTTCCGCGCCAATCACACGGGCCGAGCCGGTGACACAGGACAGAACCCCGGCTGGAACGCCGGCACGCTCGGCCAGAACACAGAGCGCCAGCGCGGACAGCGGTGTCTGACTTGCGGGTTTGATGATCATCGTACACCCGGCGGCAAGTGCGGGTCCCGCCTTTCGGGTGATCATGGCAGCCGGAAAATTCCAAGGCGTCACGCAGGCGGTCACGCCGACCGGCTGTTTCATGACGATGATACGCTTGTCTGGTTGGTGGCCGGGAATGGTGTCGCCGTAAACGCGTTTGGCTTCTTCTCCAAACCATTCGATGAAGCTTGCAGCATAATCAATTTCGCCAATGGCCTCGGCCAGCGGTTTACCCTGTTCCGCGGTCAGAATACGGCCCAGATCCTCGCGGTTTTCACGCAGCAATTCGAACCACCGGCGCAGGATAGCCGCCCGGTCTTTCCCGGTGCGGGCTGCCCAGTCTTTTTGCGCGGCTTCTGCTGCATCGATGGCATGTCGCACTTCTTCGGCAGATACCGAGGGCACGGTTGTCACTTCGGCCCCGGTTGAGGGGTTGGTGACCGACAGGGTTTTCCCGTCGGAAGCGGATTGCCATTGACCACCGATCAAAGCCTTTGAGCACAGCAGGGAGGGGTCGGAAAGGTGCAGGGTCATATCAGGCCTCTTGTTTCATCAGGCTTTGGAACGCGGCGCGCCGGTCGTCTTCGATAGGAGAGGGGCGATGAGTTTCGCGGTTGACATAGACATGGGTAAAGAACCCCTCGGCCGACGCCTTGTCTTCATCATTGCGGAACAAGGCGAGCTCGTACCGGACCGAGCTGTTGCCCAGTTTTGCCACACGCAGCCCGGCGGTGACACGGTCGGGGAAACCCATCTCGACATAGTACTTGCAGCCGGTTTCTACCACCAGCCCGTAGGTACTGCTGCTGAGCGGGTCCAGCAGGCCGCGCTCCATCAGCCAGCCATTCACGGCGGTGTCGAACAGGGAATAATGCACCACGTTGTTCATGTGCCCGTAGATGTCATTGTCCATCCAGCGGGTTTGCAGCGGGTAAAAGTCGGCATACCCGGCGCGGGTGGTGATCGGTTTTCTTTCCCCCATCACCAGGCCGCCTTGTAGATGTTGAACGCGTCCTGTTCCGAGACTTCGCGCGGGTTGTTGACCAAAAGGCGCTGCTGCAGCATCGAATCCGATGCCATTTTGCCAATCGCGTCTTCAGGAATATCCACGTCGCGCAGACGAGTTTGCATCCCGAGTTTCAGGGACAAGTCAGCCAGCGCGTCGATGAAGGCCGCGCAGCGGGCCTGACTGCCTTCGACCTGTGCCAGATGCGGGAAAGCGTCCGCAGCGATTTCGGCATACAGCCCATGGGCGTCCGGAGCGTTGAACCGCAGCACGTGCGGCAGGACCAGCGCGTTAGACAATCCGTGCGGGATATGGAATGTACCGCCGATAGGGTAGGCCAGTGCATGGACTGCGGCGACAGGCGAGTTCGCAAAGGCTTGCCCGGCCAGCATCGAGCCCAGCAACATGGCACCGCGTGCGTCCTTGTCCTGACCGTTGAAGACAGCAGTTTCGATATTGGCCCCCAGCAAGCGCAGCGCCTCGCGCGCCAGCATCTGCGACAGCGGGTTGTTGTTGGCGGATTTCGAGGCATAGGCCTCGATCGCGTGGACCATCGCATCGACGCCGGTTGCGGCGGTGATGTGGGCGGGCAGGCCTACGGTTAGATCAGCATCCAGAATGGCGATGTCGGGCAGGATGACGGGCGAGGACACGCCACGTTTTTCCTCGGCCCCAACGGTGATGATTGAAACCGGAGTGACCTCGGACCCTGTTCCGGCAGTGGTTGGGACCAGCACCAGCGGCAGGCGCGGGCCTTTGGCCATTGCGACGCCCCACGCTTCGTCCAGATCCTCGCCAGACCCTAGCAGCAATGCCACCAGTTTGGCGACATCCAGAGACGACCCTCCGCCAAACCCAAGAACACCCGTCGCCCCGGCATCACGCCCGAATTCAACGGCCGTCATCAGCGTTTCGCGCGAAGGATCAGCCTCGACACTGTCAAAGATCGCCACCGTGTGGCCTGCGGCCTCAAGCGAGGCGATGGCAGGATCGGCCAGGCCCAACTGGCGCAGGCCGGGATCGGTGACCAGCAAAACGGTCTTGCCCAGTGTTTTGCCCGCGACCTCAGCCAGGCGCGCGGCGGCGCCGGTTTCAAAAACCAGTGATTTGGTGGTATTGAAGGTAAAGGGGGTCATATCCTTGTCCTCAGCTTGGGGATCACGTGTCAGCTTCGTAGAGATCACGCAGTTTGAACCGCATGATCTTGCCCGATCCGGTGCGTGGAATTTCATCTATTGTTTTCATGTCGTTAGGAAGTTTGTATGACGACAGATGCTGGGCGCAGAACTCGCGGATGGTTTCCACATCCGGGGCAGCTTGGCCTTCGGGCACGACAAAGGCCACCGGGACCTCGCCCAGTGTTTCGTGCGAAACGCCAACAACCGCGCAATCACGCACGCCGTCCATCTGCACCACGGTCTCTTCGACCTCGGCCGGAGCGATGTTCTGGCCGCCACGGATGATCAGCTCTTTCAGCCGCCCGGTGATGGTCAGGAACCCGTGGGCGTCGACCCGGGCCAGGTCGCCGGTGTGGTACCAGCCGTTGCGTAGGGCATCCGCGGTTGCATCAGGTTTGTTCAGATAGCCCTGCATGACGTTCGGGCCTCGGCAGACCAGTTCACCCTCTTCGCCCTGCATTGCGTCTGTGCCGGTGGCTGGATCGATCAGACGCACGGATAGCCCCGGCAGCGGCAGGCCGCAGGACCCCGCTGTGCGGACCGAGCCGGGCCAATTCAGGGTAACCATCGTCGAGGTTTCGGTGATGCCATAGCCGTCCAGCAGCTCGATGCCGAAAAGCTCTTCGAACTCGGTGTTCAGAGCGGCTGGCATAATCGCTCCGGCGGACACGCAACGTCGCACGGTGCGGAACGGGTTCTGCCCGGTCTCCTTCGCGCGCAGCATCAGATAGTGGAACATCGTTGGGACGCCGGGCATCAGCGTGAACCGATCCTGCGCCAGCAGGTCCAACGCCCCATCTGTCGAGAACGCCTCCATGATGTATTCGGTGGCGCCATTGGCAATGATCGACATCACGCAGAAATTCAGCGCGTAAGAATGAAACAGGGGCAGCGGTGATAGCACAACATCATCCGGCCCCATGCCGAAGATCGGGGCCCAGCAGGCTGCGTTGACCCAAAGCATGGACCGTGTTGTCAGCTGCACGCCCTTGGGCTGACCCGTTGTGCCAGAGGTATAGACCAGCAGTGAAACCGCATCGATATCCTCGGGCTGCAAGTCGGCTCCGGGCGTTGCGGTCAGATCATCGAAAGACAGGGTGTGCGCCGGGGCGTTGCCCGTTGTGATCAGCGTCTTGGGGAAGGGGCCTTCGCCTTGCTTGATCTTTTCCAGAACCGGCAGAGCCTCGGGCCAAGTCACAAGGACATCGATCCCTGCATCGTCCAGCCGATAAGCAACCTCACCCGGTTTGGAGGCAGCAGGGATCGGCACAGCCACCCCGCCTGCACGGATCGCGGCCAGAGTGGCCACGACCCAATCGACCGAGTTCGGTAGCCATATACCCACGCTCCCGCCCGGCTTCAGCCCGGCATTCAGGTATTGGGCCGCCAGATTGCGGGTGTCTGTCTCAAGCTTTGCATATGTGATCTTTCGATGGGTATCCTCGAAAGCCAGCTTGCCCGGTGCGGCGGTTGCGTGTCGCGCCAGCAGTTCTGAGACCGGTGCAATCAGATCGGTGCGTATCACGGTGTCCTCCCTTTCACGATGCGCTTGATGGTCGTCGTCAGACCATCGAGAACCCGCCGTTGACAGAAATCACCTGACCGGTGATCCACGACGCCTCATCCGAGGACAGGAACGCAACCATTGGCGCGATGTCGTCCGGTGTACCGATGCGGCGCACTGGATAGGCCTTGACGATCTTGTCCATGTGTTTTTCCAGGAATTCCGCATCCGAATGTGCGGTTTGAACCAGACCCAGCGACACAGTGTTGACGCAGACATTGGCGCGGCCCAGTTCGCGCGCCAGCGATTTGCCTAAAGCGATGGTGCCGCCCCGCGCCGCTGCCGCCAACGCCAGATTGGCTTCACCAATGCGCGAGCTGTCCCCGACCAGAGAGATGATCCGCCCGCCATTCTGCTTGATCATGTGCGGGGCAACTGCGTGGCAGCAGTGGATCGCGCCATAAAGGCAGGTGTCGATCTGCGCCTTCCACTCTTCCGGTGTGGTTTCGACGAATTTCTTGTACACAACGTATCCGGCGTTGTTCACCAGAATATCGACGTGGCCAAAGTCAGCGACGATCTGGTCGACCATGGCGGTCACCTGATTGTAGTGACCGATATCCGCCTGATACGCTTTGGCCTGACCGCCTGCTGCTTCGATGGCCTTTACAACCGCGTCAGCTTCGTCCTTGGATTTCCGGTAGTTAACTGCGACGATGGCACCTTCAGCCGCCAGCGTTTCAGCGATCTGACCGCCAGTGTCGCGCCCGCCGCCGGTGACCAGTGCCACTTTGCCGTTCAGGTTCAGGTCCATATCTTACTCCTGTGACTCGGATGCCGCTGCGATCAGCGCATGCAGCTTGTTTGGGGTGATGGGCAGCGAGTTGATCCCGATGCCCAGATGAGAAACGGCGTCGGCCACCGCATTTGCGATGGCGGCGGGGGCGCCGATGGTGCCGCCTTCGCCCATGCCGCGGAATCCGCCCGGATTGTTCGGCAGTTCGGTTTCAATATGGTGCACGTCCATCGGGGGTATTTCGGCAGATGTGGGGACCAGATAATCCGCCAGAGTTGCCGTAATCGGCTGACCGGTTTCGTCGAATTTCATCTCTTCCAGCAGCGCGGCCCCAACACCCTGCGCCACACCACCATGGACCTGACCCTCGACCACCAGCGGGTTGATCAGCTTGCCGCAATCCTCGGCCACGACGATGGTGCGCAGTTTGATTGCCAGCGTTTCGGGGTCAATCTCGACAACGGCCACATGGGTCGATGACGTGGTGGTGCCGAGGAACGGATCAAACGTCTCCTGCGCTTCGAGCGTTTCGCGTTTCTCCATCGGTAGGGTGGCCATATCCGCATAGACGACGCGGGCCAGTTCCCTGAAGTCGATCGAGTGGTTGGTGTCGCGCACAAAAATGCGCCCGTCGCCGGTTTCCACCTGCTCGGGGTCGACATCGAACAGCGATGCAGCGACACGTTTGACTTTGTTCAATAGCGTACGGGTGGTCTTGATGGCGGCCCCACCGCCCAGTACGGCCGAGCGGCTGGCGTAAGTGCCGGTGCCATGTGGGCTGGCAGCGGTGTCGCCATGTACGATGCGAACATCCTCGGGTTTGACGCCAAGTTCCTCGCCGACGATTTGCGCCAGCGTGGTTTCCAGGCTTTGGCCATGGGATGAAATGCCAAAACTTGCGGTGATTGCGCCGGTGGCGTCGATGCGCACATTCGCGGTTTCCACACCGGTATTCATCGGCATTCCCGGCGCTACGGCGATACGCGACCCGATGCCGGTCAGTTCGGCATATGACGCGTATCCCACACCAATCCACTTGCCGCCCTGTTGCTTTTCCGCCTCCAGTGCGGGCAGATCGATTGCGTCTTCCGCCGCCGCCAGACATTCCTGAAAACCTGAGCGATCCCAAATGATGCCCGAGCCGATGCGATGCGGGAAATCTTCGGCACTGGCGAGGTTGCGGCGGCGGATTTCAAGGGGGGAGATGCCCAGTTCCGCCGCCGCCAAGTCCACCAGCCGCTCCATCGCAAAGACAGCCATAGGCCGCCCAACGCCGCGATAGGGGCCGGTGGGGGGTTTCGGGGTGCAGACCGCGCGCACGCGCCCGCGATAGGCCGGAGTTTTATACGGACCGGGCAGGAAACTGGCGACCTGAACCGGTTCCAACGCAGCGGTCCATGGATAGATCGAATAGGCCCCGATATCCCCAATGATTTCGGCGTCGAGCGCCAGAAAGCGGCCGTCGGCGTCAAAGGCCAGCGTGGCCTCGACCTCTTCTCCGAACGCCTGCGAACTGGCGGTCAGCTCTTCCAGACGGTCGGCCACATATTTCACCGGACGCTCAAGACGACGGGCCAGATCCGCGACGATAACCTCTTCGGGATAAAGCGAGCCCTTGCCCCCAAACGATCCGCCGACATCCGGAGCTACGACACGGATTCTGTTGCCGTCGAGCTTCAGCAGCCGGGCCAACTCATCCCGGACGATGCCGGGAATGTTTGTGGCGTCGTATAAAGTCAGTTCATCCCTGCCAACATCATAATCGGCCAGATAAGCGCGCGGTTCGGTGGACATGGAGGTCTTGCGGGTGAGGTTGAACCGGCCCGAGACCGTGTGGGGTGCGCTGGCTATCTGCGCAGGCGCGTCTCCGGTGGTGAAGACGCGCCCCAAAAGGACGTTCGATACCAACGCTTCATGCAGTTTGGGTGCGCCCTCGACTATCGCGTCGCGGGCGGTGACGGCCACGTCAAGCGGGTCATAGTCGATATCAACCAGCGCGGCGGCATCTTCGGCCACGTAACGGTTGCAGGCGACAATGGCCACCACAGGCTCTCCTACATACCGCACCACGTCACGTGCCAGAACCGAGCAGGCGGTGGCCTGATAGTTCTTCATCTTCGACGGCGCCTTGATCTCGGGGATATGGTCGAAATCAGCGGCGGTGAAGATGCCGATCACGCCGGGCAGGGCACGGGCCTGTTGCACGTCGATGCTGTTGATCCGGGCATAGGCCTGATCCGAGCGGATAAAGGCCAGATGTGCCATCCGGGGCAATTGGATATCAGCCGTATAGCGGCCCCGTCCCGTCAAAAGACGCGGGTCCTCGAACCTTTGCACAGGCTTGCCTACATATTTGGGTCGCGTATAGGCGGTGGCGTCAGTCATAAGCATCCGCGCCTTTTTTCAGGGCGTTATACTGTTCGTCATCGTGGCAGCAGATCAGCGTTCCGCCCTCAGCCTCAAGCTTGCGGACTTTCTCATACGAGGCCAGCACGACATCCGCATCCCAGGCGTTCTTGGGCACTTCGTCATTATCCAGATTGCGGCGCAGGTTCACCGCGTCCGAGACGAGCAACACGGTGCCAGTGTTCTCCAGCTGCACCTTCAGGCCCATCAGACCGGGAGTGTGGCCAGGTAGGTCGATGGTGATGATCGAGCCGTCGCCCATCAGGTCGTGGCCTTCAGTCACGGTCTCCATTGTCATCGGATGATCCCAATCTTCAGGCATTAGTCCCAGCGCGGCACCTTCTTCGCTGCGCGCGGCTGCCAATTCTTTTTCATGCACAACAACGCGGGCGTTGGTGAAGAACTCGTTGCATCCGGCGTGATCCGGATGGAAATGCGAATTCACCACGATGTCGATGTCTTCCGGCTCCAGACCAACGGCTTTCAGGCTGTCGATCACGTTATTCTCGGGCGTTCCGATCACCTGCATGGCGCGCGCCAGCGGACCCCAGCGGCCCTCGGCATCGGTGATGACCTGCGTATGATAGCCGGTGTCGAACAGGATATTGGCATCCTTGTGGCGCAGCAGAATCGCCATGACCGGCAGCTCGATCATCTCGGTCTTGTCGGTGCATTCCGGTACATAAATCCGCTTTTTCATGGCCAGACGGCCCGCGTCGAGAATGTGCATCTTCATAGATTGGGTATCCCGTCTCGTTCGTTGACCAGCGTACGGACGGCCTTGACGATGTGGTCGTAGCCGGTGCAGCGGCAGATATTGCCCGATAGCGCGTCGCGGATTTCCTCGTCGTCGCGCAGGGGCAGGGTGTCCAGAACATCGCGCACGGTCATCAGGAAGCCGGGCGTGCAAAATCCGCATTGCAGGGCATGATGTTCGCGGAACGCTTCTTGAATGCGGTGCATCCTGCGGGTGGTGCCCAGCCCTTCGACCGTTTGCACGTCCATGCCATCCAGTTGTACAGCCAGCATCAGGCAGGATCGCGCGCTGGTGCCGTTCAGGGTAATGGTGCAGGCCCCGCAAACGCCGTGTTCGCAACCGACATGAGTGCCGGTCAGGCCCAGTTCGTCGCGCAAGAAGTCAGCGGCCAGCATTCGGGGTTCGACATAAGCGTCGAACGCCTCGCCATTCACGGTCAGAGAGATTTGTGTTTTGCCGATCATGTCGCGGCCTCTTTCATCGCGCGGGTCAGAACCCGGCGCGCCAGAACCGGCACCAGCGACAGCCGGTAAGCGGCCGAGGCGTGCAAGTCGTCATTGGGTTCAAGGTCTTCCACGGCCAGCGGCAGCGCAGCTTCGATGACCTCAGCGGTGGCAGGTTGGCCGGTCAGCGCTTCTTCCAAGGCTGCGGCGCGGACCGAGGTGTCAAAGACGCCACCCAAGCCCAGCCGAACCTCGGCGAACTGCCCGTCTTTGATGCACACCAACGCGCCCGCCGCGACGACCGCAAAGTCGCCCGCCCGCTGCGCGACCTCATCAAAGGCCATGCTGCAAGGGGCGCTGGGCAAGGGCAGGTGGATGCCGGTGACCAACTCGGTTTCTTCGATATCGGTGACTAGCGGGGCCAGGAAGAACTCATCCGGCTTCGCGGTGCGTGGGCCGTCGCCGCCCAGAATCTCAATCTCGCCGTTCAGCAAGGTCACCAGCAGCGGCCATTCTGCTGAAGGATCGGCGTGGCACAGGCTTCCCGCGACAGTGCCGCGGTTGCGAATGGCGACATGGGCGACATGAGCCATTGCTTCGCGGATGATCGGCAGGTGCTCGGCCAGCAGGTCACTTTGGGCCGCCTCGGCATGGCGCACCAGCGCACCAATGCGGATGCCAGTCTCGGTCTTTTCGATCTGGCTGAGTTCGGCGATGCGATTGATATCCACCAGTCGTTCGGGTTGCACCAGCCGGAAGTTCATCATCGGCAACAGGCTCTGCCCGCCCGCGATGATTTTGGCGTCGTCGTGGTCCAGCGCCGCGACCGCATCGGCCAGAGTTTCGGGCCGGACATATTCGAATGCGGCAGGCTTCATCTATTCACCCCGAAACGCCGGCGGGCGCTTTTCGGCAAAGGCGTTGCGGCCTTCGGAATAGTCGAAGCTGGCTGCGGCCCCATCAATCAGTGCATCAGCCTTTTTCGCGTCAAACTCCTGCAAAGCCACGCTGTTGAGGATGTACTTTGCGCCACCCTGCGTCAGCGGTGCCTTGGCGGCCAGTGCGCCAGCGAATTCGATCGCTGCGGCCATCGGAGCCTCGGACACGTGATCGATAAAACCGATCTTATGCGCGTGTTCCGCATTGAAGCGCTGCGCGGAATAGAGGATGCGTTTGGCCTCGGTCAGGCCCACCAGCGCCAGCAGTTTGCGAGTGGCCTGCACGCCGTACACAATGGACAGGTTCGCCGCCGGGATACCGAATTTCGCGTCCGTATGCGCGTACCGAAAATCGGCAGACATCGCCAGATGAGCTCCGCCCCCCAGCGTGTAGCCAAGATTCACCGCAATCACCGGCTTGGCGCAATGCATGATGGCGGCACAGCCCCTATCGACCGCAACCTCGTATTCCTTGGCCTTTTCCAGGTTTTCGCGGATGTTACCAAACTCACTGATATCAGCCCCGGCCGAGAAATCACTGCCAGCGCCAGTCAGGATCACCGAACGTACGGATTTGTCGGCGGACAACCCATCGAAGATATCCGCGAACCCGTTCCACATGTCGAAAGTGACAGAGTTTCGCAGTTCGGGTCGGTTGATAGTGACGGTTGCGACTCCGTCATTTTGCGTAACCAGAATGTCGGTCATTGTAGCGTTCGGGCTTCCTGAATGCAGAGGTTAGGTGGCGGACTTTGCAACAACTGCGCTGAAATCTTCGAAGAACTTTTTTGCCAACTTTTTGGCGGTGCTGTCCAGCAGGCGCGAACCAAGCTGGGCAATCTTGCCGCCGACATCGGCCCGGGCATCATAATGCAGGACGGTTTCGTTGGGCGAGGACTCTTCGAGCCGTACAATCGCCGAGCCTTTGGCAAAACCAGCCACGCCGCCCTTTCCTGCGCCGGATAGCACATAGCTTTCGGGCGCATTAATTTCGCTAAGTGTGACTTCGCCCTCGAACTTGGCCTTAACCGGCCCAACTTTCAGTGTCACCTTGGCTGCCATTTCGGATGGGCTGTCTTGAGTCAGCTCCTGACAGCCCGGGATGCACTGTCGCAATACGTCTACGTTGTTAAGAGCTTGCCAGACGATTTCTCGTGTAGCGGGGATGGCGACGGTGTCACTCAGTTCCATTCTTCACTCCTTCCAACGCATCGCGCCCAACTTTAATTGTTAACTTGCACTAATGGACTTTTGTGATGGAGATGTCAAGAAGGTATGTATTACTTTGCGTATTATATACATATTAAGACCGCTTGCTTTGATAATAATTAAAATATCAATTTTGTTATAGCTTGCATTAATGAACGATCTGACGTAAAGAGTTCGATAGTGCAAGCTAATGGGAGGTCCAGCAACAATGCGCGAAAATGTGATCAAGAATAGGCTTAAGGTGCTGACCGTCAGCGCCTTTGTTGGCGCGTCAGCTTTGGCGTCCCCGTCACTGGCAGACGATTCCTTTAAAGTCGCAGTAGTATCTTTCCTGACGGGTCCGGCTGCCGGTCCTTTTGGTGTTCCGGGGCGCAATGGCGCTGAACTGGTCATTGACGCCATCAACGACGGCACCATACCCGCCCCCTACAGCGCGCCGGGATTCGGCGGGCTTCAACTCGAGGCGATCTTTGCAGACGAATCCGGCGGGAACGCCAAGCAGGTTGCCGAATATCGGAACCTTGTCGAGAAGCAGGACGTTGACGCCGTGCTGGGTTACATTTCTTCGGGGTCCTGCATGTCGATTGCGCCCGTGGCAGAGGAACTGAAGACCCTGACCGTGATGTCTGTCTGCGGTACGCCGCGTCTGTTTGAAGGCAGCGACTGGAAGTACACTTTCCGCACCCAGGCCCACGCTGTGGGTGACAGTGTGGCGGCGGCGCTTTACATCCGTGATCAGCTGGGCGACGTCGCAAGCTATTCCGGCATCAACCAGAACTACGCATGGGGTCAGGATTCCTGGAAGTTCTTCGACATCGCAATGCAAAAGCTTGCACCGGGGTCCGAGGCGTCAGATAACCCTCAGTTCCCTAAAATCTTTGCGGGTCAGTACGGAACCGAAATTTCCACACTGCTTCTGGAAGACTCGGATCTGGTTCATTCCAGTTTCTGGGACGGAGATATCGAGGCGTTTGTTCTGCAGGCATCTGTCCGCGGTTTCTTTGACAAGAAACGGTTCATCTCGGTGGCCGGTGCCTCGGCAATCGACAACCTGGGTAAACGGTTCCCGTCCGGGACTGTCATCGGAACGCGCGGTGAGTTCGGTATTCTGGTGCGCGAGCAGGAGGGTGAGCTGAACGAATGGTTCATCAATGCCTACAAAGAGCGGTACGGCGTATATCCTCTGGAATCCTCATACCAGTATGCTCAGTCGGTTCTGGCGCTGAAGGCCGCCATGGACAAAGCTGCCGCCGATAATGGCGCGGCACCGGATACAGATCAGATCATCGCTGCGATGACTGGGTTGGATTTCGAGTCGCTTGCGGGCGATGTCAGCTTTGCGCTGGGCAACGGCCATCAGGCGATCCACGCCGTCGGCTACGGCATCACCGCCTGGGACGATGAGAAGGATGAGCCGACCGTGGTTGATGTCAAGGTCTATCCGGCCCATTGCATCCTGCCGCCTGCCGGACAGCTTTCCGAGGACTGGTTGGAAGCCGGAATGCCCGGTTCTGACTGCTAATACATCAATAAATTGGCGGCGAGGGTGGCATGCGCCTCCTCGCCGCTGTCTTTCCGGGGAAAGCAAATGCAAACAACCCTCACGATCCTTCTCGATGGTCTGAGTTACGCATCGTACCTCTTCATCGTCTCAGTCGGATTGACGATCGTCTTTGGCGTGATGAAAATACTGAACGTAGCCCATGGCGGTTTCTATGCCTGGGGCGCTTATTCGGCCGCATATACAATCGGCCTTGCGGCAGAACTGGGTTTCCCGGATTGGTTTGGGTTCGTTCTGATAATCCTGTCCTCGGTATTCGTGGGGCTTGTGCTTGGATTGGTGATCGAGCGGGTAATCCTGCGCAAGCTGTACGAGCACGAAGAGGTCATCGTCATCCTGGCCACCTTCGGCCTGTTTTTGGTATTGGAAGACCTCATCATCCTCGTTTTTGGCGTTAACCCCTATTTCGCTTTCCAGCCCATGGTCGTTTTAGGCAGCGTTGAGCTTGGCGGGATCTTCCGGGATGTCTATTCACTGACATTGCTGGGGCTTGCAGCCTTCGTCGCGCTTGCATGTTGGTACGCCCTAACTCAGACCCGCTGGGGTAAGATCCTGACAACAGTGATCTATGACCGAGAGATCAGTCTTGCGATCGGTATCAACGTGAACGCCGTCTTTGTATGGACCTTCGTGGCGGGTGCCACGCTTGGAGCACTGGGGGGCGCCTATATCGCGCCGACTGTTTCGGTCGCTCCGGGAATCGGGATCGACGTTATCGTGCTGAGCTTTGCCGTTGTGGTGATCGGTGGAATGGGATCAATCCCCGGCGCGTTGATCGGCGCACTGATGGTGGGAATTCTACGTGCGGTGGCAGTGCACAAGTTCCCCGAATTCGAACTCTTTGTAATCTTCGCGGTGATGGCTGCGGTTCTGATGGTGCGCCCAGAAGGATTGTTCGCTCCCGCCAAAGCCCGGAAAATATGATGATCAGATCGACACTATCAGACAACACAATTCGCTGGGCGATTGTCGGCTTCCTTGTTCTTGCCGCTGCGGGCTTTCTGCTGCCGAACTGGATATTGAACAATACCATGTTTGGTCTGGCGCGGGGCCTCGCTGTGTTGGGGCTTCTGCTGCTGTGGCGCACCGGATTGGTTTCGTTTGGCCATGCCTTGTATTTCGGTCTGGGCGCTTATGCGGTGGCCCTGCTGGAAAAATACACCGGCGCCACGGACCTCATCCTGCGCCTTGGGGCGGCCCTGATCGTATCCAGTCTGGTTGGGTTCTTGCTGGGCTTCGTCCTGCGCCACTACCGGGGCATCTTCTTTGCCATGCTGTCACTGGCCTTTTCGATGGTGCTTTACGGTATTCTGATCAAGTCCGAGGCGCTGGGGTCCACCGATGGTTTCTCGGTTTCGCAAACAACGATCCTGGGTTGGCAACCGCAGACCAAGTATCCGCTGTTTCTGGCGATCATCCTGATCTGCATCATCGCAATTACGGGCGTGCAGCTTTACCTGCGTTCGGCGCTGGGGCATCTGACGACATCCGTGCGCGACAATGAAATCCGGGTAGAGTATCTGGGCTATTCCGTGGCCAAGGCGGTTCACATTAAATATGTGATCTCTGCTGCATTGGCGGGTGTTGCAGGTGGTGTGATGGCGATGGCCCTCGGGCAGGTTGACCCGGATTCCATGGTCAACTGGACCGTGTCCGGAGAGCTTGTCTTTATTACAATCATGTCCGGTCCGGGCAGTGTTGTGGCACCCTTTATTGGCGCGATCACCTTTGAGTTCCTGAGGACATTTGCATTCGAACTGGCCCCGCACGCATGGCAACTCATCGTTGGCGGAACGTTGTTGGCAATCATCTTCTTCCTTCCCGAAGGATTGTGGTCACTGGTCCAGCGCTTCTGGACCAAAAAGGGAGAAGTCTCATGAGTAGCACTTCCGTTTTACGCGTCAGAGATCTTCATAAATCCTTTGCCGGAATCGTGGCCGCTAACAACATTAACGTCGATGTGGCAGACGGCGAAGTTGTCGGCATTATCGGAGCGAATGGTGCTGGCAAGACCGTGTTTGTGAACATGGTCACCGGGTATCTGAAACCCACAAACGGCCTGATCGAGTTTGCGGGCCGGGACATCACGGGGATCAAACCGCGTGTTGCCACCAACATGGGTGTTTGCCGGTCTTTTCAGATCAGTCAGGTGTTCATGACCATGACGGTTCTGGAAAATCTGCTGATTGCGGTTTCTCTGGCCAATCAGGAAAAGCGATCACTGTTGTCGCCATTGCTGTCCGATGATCGGATCGACGAGTGCGAACAGATCATGAGCCGCTACAACCTGACCGAACATCGCGACAAGGTGGCGAGTACATTGTCCCAGGGTGTGCGCAAGCTGCTGGACATTGCGATGGCTGTGGTCTCGAACCCGAAGCTGCTGCTGCTGGATGAACCGACATCGGGGGTATCCAGCGACGAGAAGTTCGGCCTGATGGACCTTGTCGTAAACGCGCTGAAGGAGCAGGGGACTGCGGTTCTGTTTGTTGAGCACGATATGGAGATCGTGCAGCGCTACGTCGACCGGATACTGGCTTTCTATCAGGGTGAGATCATCTGCGACGCGACACCTGATGTCGCGCTGCAGGACCCGAAGGTAATCGAATACGTTCTTGGGGAAGGCCATGGGCCGGTTGCTGGAACCGTACAAGCATTGGAGACCGGACGTGCTTAAAGCTTCACGGTTGAATGTCGACATCGGACCCGCACGGATCATTCGGGACGGGTCTTTTGAAATCGAAACCGGTCAGATGGTCGGGCTGATTGGTGCAAACGGAGCTGGCAAAACCACCTGTTTGCGGACAATCATGGGGCTGATCCCACCAGTGTCCGGGCAGGTCTCCTTTGACCATTTTGAACTGACCAAGACACCGGCCCATCAGCGGGCTACGCTGGGCATAGGCTACATGCCCGAAGACAGGCGACTGGTGCCTTCGCAAACAGCCGAAGAAAACATCCTGACGCCTGTCTGGTCTGTCGGCATTCCCGACTGGCAGGACCGTTTGGCGTGGATTTACAAACTCATCCCCGAAGTTGAGGCATTGCGCGAACGGCCTTCGACCAGCCTGTCCGGGGGTCAGCAGAAACTTGTCGCCCTCGCGCGTGCGCTTATGTTGGGCAACAAATTGTTGCTGCTGGATGAGCCGTCCGAAGGCATTGCGCCGGTCCTGGCCCGCCGTATTTCGGATATTCTCGCCGATATGAAATCAGAAGGGGTTACGGTGTTGATCTCGGAATCCAACACGCAGCACTGCGAAGACCTTTTGGATCGTATGTTCATGATCGAGCGGGGCACAATCACCAGCAACGACTGAAGCTTGCAAAACGGCGGCACCGGACGGCTTTGAGGACGGGAAGACTTATTCCTTCAATGTGTAAGTCAACGTGTAGTCTGTGTCGGTGGCCGCTATCGGTTCCAGACACTCGCTGCACACCACCTGGGCATGAAAATCCTTGCCACACTTCTTGTGGCGAAGTCTAAGTGGGGGGCGACCATCGCTGAGCCATTTGTCGCCCCACGCCATCATCACAAGCATCGGCTTGTAAAGATCGATACCCATTTTGGTAAAGCGGTATTCAAACCGATCTCCGGCTGCATTGTAGGGAACTTTGCGAAACACTCCTGCATCAACCAATCGGTTCAGGCGGTCTGTCAGGATGTTCGTAGCAATGCCGAGTTTCTCGCGCATTTCGTCAAAGCGGCGTACACCAAACCAGCCCTCTCGCAGGATGAGAAAGCTCCACCGATCTCCAATACTGGACAGGCTGCGCGCCACAGAGCACGGGCGCACCCGCTGCAACACGTTCGGATCGGAACTGCGACGTGTTACAGGACGCGCCTCGGGCGGGGAATACCCGGCCCCCGGCCCATCGCGGTACGTAACATCATGCGCGGTTACCGGTGTCTTGCATTCAGAGCACACCGTGATCGGATGACATGCTTTCCCGCATCGGGTGTGGATCAGCTGCAAGGGCGGCGGCTCATCATCTGCCAGCCATTTGTCGCCGAATTCCATCAGCGACAGCATGATGCCAAATAGATCCTTCCCCCGAGGGGTAAAGAAATACTGCTTGCTGCGACCGCTGTCGCGCGTTCCAATCGACAAAAGCCCGTTTTCCACAAGCTTTTTCAACCTGGTAGACAATGTCTGACGGGGAATGCCCAGACGGGCCTGAAATGTATCGAACCGTTTCACGCCAAAGAAGGCTTCGCGCAGGATCAGAAAGCTCCAGCTGTCGAGGACGATCTCGACAGTGCGGCGCACCGAGCAGTGCCGCTCGAGCAGAACGGGTTTTGCGGCTGATCCCGCAATTGTTTCCACGGCCTCAGCTTTCATCTGGCCTATCCTTTTCCTGCCCTTTGTCCGGGGCGCTGTCCGAAATCCGCTCCAGCGTTCCAAGCAACTGATCGAATGTCACGCCACCGATCTGATCCCTGAGAGTTTTTTGATGGGCATCGAACTTCATCTTGAGTTGTCTGATACAAAATGTGCCGTCCGCTGTCAGGTAAATCATGCGCCCTCTGCGATCTTCGGGGTTTTGGCGCCGCTCGGCCAGGCCGCGTTTTTCCAGCGTATCGATGACCGGTACCAATCGGGGGCGTTCAACGCCAAGTGCCTTGGCAAGTTCAGATTGTGCTATACCGGGATTGTCCTGAACGATGGACAAGACAGAGAATTGCACAAGGGTCAGCCCGTCGCCACCCAGCGAGTCGTAAATTCCCCGATATAGTGCAACCAATGCCCTCTTCATTCTGTAACCCAATGTGGATTCCAAGTAGCTTAGATCGGGTGCCCGGTCGGATTTCCTAGGGTCCAGCGAAGGCATCGTTTTATGTGTGTCTGCCATTCGGACTCCTGAGTTTCACCCTTCGCCTTGGACTTGATGAGCGTACCCCGACAAGCTGCAGGGCAACAAGAGGGTTGCGTTTAATAGATAACATTGTTATTTACTTTGCGAGTTTCATTAATAGACCTATCATAGCAAGATAGTGTTGCGACAATCGCGGGAATCCACATGCAAACCTCCGAAAGAGAACTAATTATTAGCAATAAAAGCGGATATTCTGCAACTCATGAGACGGTGCCGGGGATTCTCGAGCGGCAAGCTCAGGTAAGGGGTGATAAAGTTGCTATCATAGACCGTAGTCTTGAGGTGGATATTACCTACAGCGGTTTGTGGACCCGGGTGTGTGCCTTGGCTAATGGACTAAGCCGTTTTGGGTTGAGCGCTGAGCGACCGATTGCAATCTTGTCGGAAAACAGCATTGACCACGCCGCTGTTACTTTTGCTGGAATGGTTCTGGGGGTTCCCGTTGCGCCGATTTCAGTGGCCTATTCGCAGTTCTCTGATCTCGGCCGTATCCGGTCGCTTTTCGAACAGCTTACGCCGGGGTTGGTCTTTGCCGAAGACGCCGAGGCTTTTGGTCGTAGCCTGGCCTTGGCGGCAGATATGGGCGTTCCTACCATTGCCTCGCGCGGGGCGGGTGCAGTTTATGCGCTGACCGAGGTTGAGGCTGAGACTGCTCAGGTCGCCGATCTGCCTGTAATTGATGGCGATACCATTGCAAAGATCCTGTTCACCTCTGGGTCGACGGGTGCCCCAAAAGGGGTGATCGTTACGCAGCGGATGATCTGTTCGAACCAGGCGGCGGTGGCTGCCGAATGGCCGTTTGTCGAGGATGAGCCGCCGGTGATTGTAGACTGGCTGCCCTGGAACCACGTCTATGGCGGCAATCTGGTGTCCATGTGTGCGCTCAGAAACGGTGGCACGCTGGTGATCGATAATGGGCGTCCCGTGCCGGGGCTGTTCCAGAAATCAATCGACAACCTGGCCAAGTATCGGCCAACAATCCATTTCGGGGTCCCCCGAGGTTTCGACTTGCTGGTCCCCGCGTTGGAACGGGATGAGGAATTCGCCCGATCTTACTTCAGCCGCCTGCGCCGTATGTTTACAGCCGGAGCTGCATTGCCCGAGGCGACCTGGAACCGGTATTTGGCTCTGTCCGACAAATATGCGCAACCCGGGTTTGTGGCCCATGTGGCCTGGGGATCGACCGAAACGGCACCGGTCGTAACCATGTCCCCGCCGGATAATACCCGCCCCGACAATCTGGGCGTCCCGGTGCAGGGCTGCGAGGTCAAGATGGTGCCGGATGAGGACAAGATGGAACTGCGCCTGCGCGGCCCGATGGTCACTCCGGGGTACTGGCGCAACGACAAGGCCACCGCCGAATCCTTCGACGAAGACGGGTTCTATCGCATCGGAGATGCGGGACGTCTTGTGGATGATGATCCGGCCAAGGGCATTCTGTTCGATGGGCGGATTTCTGAAAATTTCAAGCTGGTGACCGGAACTTGGGTGCAAGTGAACGCATTGCGTCTGGCCACCATCGACGCCCTTCGTCCGGCTGTACAGGATGCGGTCATAACTGGCCATGATCGGGACGAGGTCGGGGTGCTGGTGTTTATGAACCTTGCCGGATGCCGCGAGATCGCGGGCGAACCCGAGGCCGATCCGGGTGTGTTGCTGCAGAACGAGGCTCTGCGCACGCATATCGCGCAAGGGTTGGCCAGGATCGGGCAGGGGGGTGGGTCCTCTGGCCGGGTCGCCCGGGGTCTGATTCTGACCGATGCGCCATCTCAGGAAGATGGAGAGATGACCGACAAAGGATACCTCAACCAGCGCGCCGCTCTGCGCAAGCGTGCGGATGACGTGATCCGGTTGTTCGAAAACGAAAGCCATCCAGCCGTGGTTCTTGCCGCGCGCTAAGGCACTTATTGCAATCATTGAAAGGCGGAAACGCTTATGACCGACATATTCATCCTGAGCGCTGCACGCACTCCTATCGGCTCATTCGGGGGCAGCCTGGCTGGCTTTACCCCAACCGAGTTGGGAACCTTTGCCGCCAAAGCTGCCATCGAACGCGCGGGTCTGGCGCCTGCCGATGTCGATAACTCGGTCTTTGGCACCGTGATCCCGACCGAGGCGCCGGATCTGTTTCTGGGCCGTACTGTCGTCAAAGAGGCCGGTTGCCCTGACGAGGCGCTGGGCCTGACTGTCAACCGTCTGTGTGGTTCGGGTGCGCAGGCCATCGCGACAGCTGCGGGCATGATCCAGAATGGAGAGAGCAGGATCTCCATCGCGGGCGGAGCCGAGGCCATGAGCCGTGCACCAATGGCGGTTGACGGGATGCGTTTTGGTAAGAAAATGGGCAATGGCTATGTCTATGACTGGCTGACCAACACGCTGGCCGACCCGTTTGGGCATGGGGCCATGGGCGACACGGCGGAAAACGTTGCCGAGAAATATCAGATAACCCGCGAGCGTCAGGACGAATATGCGTTGAACTCGCAGAAGAAGGCCTGCGCCGCGATTGAGGCGGGCCGGTTTGACGAGCAGATCGTGCCGGTCGAGGTCAAGACCCGCAAGGGCACGGTGACCTTTGACCGTGACGAGTATCCCAAACCGGACACATCGTTGGAGGTTCTGGCCGGTCTGAAACCCGCCTTCCGCAAAGAGGGCTCGGTGACCGCTGGCAACGCTTCGGGCATCAACGATGGCGGCGCATGTGTTGTGCTGGCCTCGGGCGAGGTTGTCGAAGAGCGTGGCTTGGCACCCATCGGGAAGGTGCTGAGCTGGGGCCTGGCCGGTGTTCCGGCCGAGATCATGGGCATCGGCCCGGTCAAGGCGGTTCCGATTGCGCTAGAGCGCGCGGGCCTGACACTGGACGACATCGACGTCATTGAATCGAACGAAGCCTTTGCCGCGCAGGCGATCTCGGTCGCGGATGGTCTCAGCTTTCCCGAAGACAAGCTGAACCCAAACGGGGGGGCGGTTGCTTTGGGCCACCCGCTGGGGGCAACCGGAGCAATCCTGACCACCAAGGCACTCTATGAACTAAAGCGTACCGGCGGTCGGTTTGGTCTGGTCACCATGTGCATCGGCGGCGGCCAGGGCATCGCGCTGGTCATCGAAAACCTTGTTGACGTGAGGGGCTAAGGGATGACAGCGCAGGACTCTATCATTGTTGCGAATACCGCAGAAACTCTGGGCCTCAAACGCGCGGCTGTGATCGGTGCGGGCTCGATGGGTTCGGGCATTGCGGCACATCTGGCCAATGCCGGGATCGAGGTTGATCTGCTGGATATCGTGCCCGAAGGCGCGGAGGACCGCGACAAGCTGGCCAAGATCGGTGTTGAACGTCAGCTGAAATCGGGTGGCTTCATGCATCCCGACCTGGCGGCGCGCGTTCGCACGGGCAATGTCGAGGATAACTTCGACCGCATCGCCGAGGCGGACTGGATCGTTGAGGCCGTGTTCGAAGATTTGCAGATCAAGCGCGATCTTTATGTACGTGTTGAGGCCGCCCGCAAGGATGGCTCGATCGTGTCGTCGAACACCTCGACCATTCCGCTGGCCGATCTGACCGAAGGCCAGGGCGACCGGTTTGCGCGCGACTTCGTGGTTACCCACTTCTTCAACCCGCCGCGCATTATGAAACTGCTCGAGATCGTCTCGAACGAGAATACCGACCCGGCAGTTGTGGCGCGGATCGATACGATCAACGACCACCTGCTGGGCAAGTCGAACATCATGTGCTTCGACACGCCCGGCTTCATCGCCAACCGCGTCGGCAACTACTGGATGTCGGTCGCCTCGTCCGAGGCGTTCCGCCTGGGCCTGACCGTCGAGGAAACCGACGCTGTCATGAGCCGTCCGTTCGGTATTCCGCGCACCGGTATCTTTGGTCTGTTCGATTTTGTCGGCATTCAGCTGGTGCCGCTGGTCTGGGGCAGCTTCATGAGGACCCTGTCGGCTGACGATGACCACCGCAACTTTGACATCACGCAGGACAAGACGTTTGCGGCGATGCTGGACAAGGGCCTGACCGGTCGCTTTGGCCCCGGTGGCTTCTATCGCCGCAAGAACGAGGCTGGTGAGCGGGTGAACGAGGTTCTGAACCTGAACATCATCGAATATCGCGCCGCAGGCACCGCTGATCTGCCTTGTTTGGCCGATTGGTCTGACCTGAAGAAGCTGTGCAGCCACGACGACAAGGGCGCGCAATATGCGTGGTCGGTTCTGTCACACTTCGTGGCTTACTCGGCGGAGATCGCCGGTGAGATCGCTGAGAATATCGGCGACATCGATCTGGCCATGCAGCTTGGCTACAACTGGAAGAAAGGCCCGTTTGCGCTGGCCGATCAGGTTGGTGCCGACTGGATTGTCGAGCGGATGGAATCCGAAGGCCGCGCCATTCCCGCTCTGTTGCGTCAGGCGGCTGAGAATGGCGGCTTTTACCCCGCCGAGGGTCGGATGCAGAAAGCCGGTGGCGGTCTGCACGCCGTGAAACCGTCCGAGGGCGTGCTGGCGTTGGCCTCGATCAAGAAGGGATCGGACAAGGTTGCAGGCAACGCCTCGGCTTCGATCTGGGACTTGGGTGATGGCATCGCGTGTTTTGAGGTTCACACCAAGATGAACGCGCTGGACCCCGATGCGACAGCGATGGCGGCGCAGGTCATAGATGCAGTCAAAGCTGACTTCAAAGGTCTGGTGATCGGCAATGACAACGCCCGTGCGTTCTCGGCTGGCGCGCGTCTGGATGTGTTCGTCGATTTCGTGAACCGTCAGGATTGGGACGGTCTGCGAGAGTTCGTGCGCGGCGGTCAGATGGCTTGGCATAACCTGAAGTACTCGGATTTCCCCGTTGTGGCGGCTGCTGGCGGTTTGGCCCTTGGTGGCGGTGCGGAACTGATGATCCATGCCAACCACGTCGTGGCGCATGCCGAGCTGTATGCTGGTCTGCCCGAACGCAATGTGGGTATCCTACCAGCGTGGGGTGGCGCGACACAGATGACCCTGCGCCATCAGGACCTGAATGCGGATAAACTGGCCGGGACCGAAGCTGGATTTCGCGCGGTGATCGGCTGCGTGAATTCAGGCTCGGCCCTGCAAGCACGCGATTTGGGCGTGCTGAAGCCGACCGATGACATCGTCATGAACCGCGACCGTGTTCTGTCGGCGGCTAAGGCCAAGGCCGTGGAACTTGCCGAGGGATACACAGCCCCCGAAAAGGCCAGAATTGTGGCCGGCGGTGAAGCCCTGTTCGACCGTCTGGTCGCCATTGCCGAGGCAGAAAAAGCAGCCGGTCGGTTCAGCGAAACCGACGTTGGTATCTCGACAGAGATCGCAAGGGTGATGGCCGGTGTGAACCTGCCGGGTGCCGAATGCGACGAATTGGCCTTTATGGCGCTGGAACGCGACGCGACGATCACATTGGCACAGCGCGAAACCTCACAGGCGCGTCTGGTTCATATGCTGACCAAGAACAAACCGCTAAAGAACTGAGGCGCAGGATGAGCTGGGCCTATACCCCTCCGGTCGATGATATCCTGTTCTATCTTGAACACTGCACTGGCTTGTTCGGGGATGAGGCAGAGGGCAGAATCGACCGTGATCTTGCCCATGCTATCCTGACCGAAGCTGGGCGTTACGCTGCCGAGGTTCTGGTGCCGCTCAATGCCAGCCTTGACCGGAATGGCGCGCGCCATGACGGCAACGGAGTCATCACTGGCCCCGGCCACAAGGCGGCTTTCGACAAGTTCGTCGAAGACGGCTGGGTCGGCCTGAACCTGTCCGAGGAATGGGGCGGGCAGGGTCTGCCCTCAGCGCTTTATGCTGCTGCTTTGGAGTTCTGGCATACCGGATCGTTGGGCTTTGCCATGGGCAACCTGCTGACCGTCGGCGCGGCAGAAACGATTGAGGCACACGGGTCCGAGGCGCTTAAACAGTCCTATCTGCCTCGTCTCGCCTCGGGCGAATGGACCGCCACCATGGCGCTGACCGAACCCGCTGCCGGGTCCGATTTGGGCGTCGTCAAAGTCAAGGCTACACCGCTTGAGGATGGGTCTTATGCGGTCAGCGGGACCAAGATTTTCATCTCTTACGGTGATCATGATCTGACCGGAAATATCGTGCATCTGGTGCTGGCGCGCCTGCCCGATGCGCCCGAAGGGTCCCGTGGTTTATCCCTGTTTCTGGTGCCAAAGAGCGTTCCAGAAAATAGCGGGCTGACGCCGAACAACGTGAAATGCGTTGGCATTGAAAAGAAGGTCGGCCTGCACGCCTCGCCCACCTGCGTCATGCGGTTTGGCGAGGGTGGGGACAGCCGGGGTTGGCTGATTGGCCAGCCGCATAGGGGCCTGATGGCGATGTTCACCATGATGAACAATGCAAGGATGGCAGTGGCGACGCAGGGCGTGGGCGCTTCGGAATGGGCATACCAGAAGTCGCTGGAATTTGCCAAAGAACGCAAGCAGGGCAAGGGCACAGGTCCGCTGGCGGAGTCAGAGAGGGGCATCATTGCCCATCCGGATGTGCAGAACATGCTGTTGACCATGCGCGCGCTTGCATGTGCTGGGCGCTGCATCATCTTGGAACTGGGGAACGCCATCGACCAGGCCGGCAAAGGCGATTCCAGTGCACAAGCCCGAGCCGACCTGCTGACTCCGATAGCCAAAGCATTTTGCACCGATAGCGGCATTCAGTCCGGCTGCCTTGGCATTCAGGTCCATGGCGGCATGGGTGTGGTCGAAGAAACCGGTATCGCGCAGGTCTGGCGCGATGCGCGGGTGACCACGATCCACGAAGGCACCAACGGCATTCAGGCACTCGACTTTGTCGGGCGCAAACTGGCGATCCTTCCTGAGGAAGAAGTCCAGGGCCTGATCAGGGGCTATTGGGATGTTGCAAAAGGCCTGATCCAATCCGAAAATGACGCCGTAGCCCGGGCAGGGCGGCAGTTGACGGATGCCGTGGCCGCGCTGGAACGGTCGCAGATCAAGATCGCGGAATACAGACTGGCAAATCGCGGGCTGGCAAGCCAAGCCGTTGCCACCGCAGCCCTGCGGCAGTTCTCGCTGGTCGCAGGCTGCGCGTATCTCGGCAAGGCCACGCTGGCCGCCACGGGCCAAACCGCTCCACACCACCGTCGCTTCCGCACCGATCTGTGCTTCTTCGCCAATGATCTGCTGAGTGAAGTCTTTGGGTTGGAACGGGTTATTGCTGAAGGGGAGGGTATTCTGGCCAATCTCGATGAAAACCTGCTTCTGGATCCCGGCGTTGCCACAGATCGAGTGGCAAGTCTGCTATGAAGATTACATGTTAAATATGCATCACGCGTTACAGGGTAGAATATACGTTGTGCACGGTGACCAAAACGCAGGGACCAACACATGATATTCACACCTTACGGAGACCCGGAGCTGTCGGAACACAACCTCGTCGCTACAGAGTTCTTTGATTTCGATCATCCGGCGGTCGCGTCTTTTGTGGAACGCACTATAGGCAGTGAAAACGACCCTGTCGCGCAGGCGGTGCGCCTATTCTATGCCGTCAGGGACGAGATCAGGTACGATATGTATGGCGTCACAGTTGACCCGACGCGATTTCGCGCAAGTGATGTCCTCTCCAGAACCCGAGCCTTTTGCATCCCCAAAGCGTCCCTGTTGGTGGCCTCGTTACGCGCGGTCGGGATACCGGCTGTTATTGGAACAAGCGATGTTGTAAACCACTTTTCGACGCCCAAAATGGAACGGGCGATGGGCGGAAAAACCATATTTCTGCACCACGGTTACGCAACGATTTATCTGGCCGGCAAGTGGGTTAAGGCGGTTCCGGCCTTCAACAAAGAACTATGCGCACAAATGGGCGTGGCCCCGACAGAGTTTGACGGTCATGTGGATGCGCTTTTGCAGGAGTATGATGCTCAAAACAATGTCCGAATGACCTATTTGAAAGACCATGGCCATTGGAGTGATCTACCCATGGCGCGGACCGCGGCGGACTTTGTCGGTTATTATCCTGAAACGTTTACGCAATTGAGCGAGCATTCGAGCTAAAGGGGGCATTCCGGGTGGGTGTTCGCTGATTTTATAGCGCCGATGTCCGTATTCCGGTCTATACAATGCGGATGACAGCCGTTAAGGGGCTGTCTTTACTTTTGGATGATGCGTTGTTTGCAATACTGCGCAGCCTGCGTCCTCTGGCCGATACAAAGAACCATCACTGTGAAACAAACCATTGCAGATGCGCTTGCGCGTAAGGGTTATGATACTTTGACCCAAGTTCAGCAGGCTGTTACCCGGCCCGAGCTGGACGGGCGCGATATGCTGGTATCGGCCCAAACCGGATCCGGGAAAACCATTGGGTTCGGTCTGGCGATTGCGCACCGACTGCTGGACGAAGACGAAACATTCGGAACGTCGGGTGCCCCGCTGGCATTGGTTGTTGCGCCGACCCGCGAGCTGGCGTTGCAGGTAAAGCGTGAACTGGGTTGGCTATATGCCGATGCGGGCGCGTTTCTGGCCTCGTGTGTTGGGGGTCTGGATATCCGGGATGAGCGCCGGGCGCTTGCGCGTGGGGCTCATATCGTTGTCGCCACGCCGGGGCGGTTGCGCGACCATATCATGCGGGGTTCGATCGATCTGACGGCCATCCGCGCGGTGGTTTTGGATGAAGCCGATGAGATGCTGGACCTCGGCTTTCGGGAGGATCTGGAGTTCATCCTTGATGAAACACCGATAGACCGCCAGACACTGTTGTTCTCTGCTACGGTGCCGCGCGCGATTGCCAACCTGGCGACCCGGTATCAGCGCGATGCAGAACGTGTGACCACGGTCAGTGAACGGACCCAACATGCCGATATCGAGTATCGAGCCATGACCGTCGCCCCGCGGGATAGTGAAAACGCGATTATCAACGTGTTGCGCTATTACGAAGCTCCGAATGCCATCGTTTTCTGCAACACACGCGCGATGGTGTCGCGCCTGACCGCGCGCCTGTCGAACCGTGGGTTTTCAGTTGTAGCGCTCTCGGGTGAGTTGACCCAGGCTGAACGTTCAAACGCGCTGCAGGCCATGCGTGATGGGCGGGCTCGAGTCTGTGTGGCAACCGATGTGGCCGCTCGTGGGATTGACCTGCCGAACCTTGATCTGGTGGTACACGCGGAACTGCCAAACAGCCACGAAACCTTGCTGCACCGCTCGGGCCGGACCGGCCGTGCCGGGCGCAAGGGGGTCAGTACGCTGGTCGTCGAGCCTTCATCGCGGAAAAAGGCAGAGCGTATCCTGAAATTCGCCAAGCTGTCCGCGGACTGGGGGACAGCGCCGTCAGCCCAAGAAGTAAACGAACGAGATCAGGCGCGGATGTTTGCGTCAGAGGATTGGCAGACCGAGATCACAGATAGCGAACGCCCAGCGGTTCATAAACTGATCAAGGAGTTTACACCAGAACAGATCGCGGCAGCTTATCTGCGGCAGTTCAAGCTGCGCCATTCTGCCCCGGAAGAGCTGGCAGCGATTGATCAACGCAGCCCGAAACCGCGCGCCGCTTTTGGTCCCAGCGTCTGGTTCTCACTGTCCGAGGGTCGCAATCAGAACGCATCCCCGCGCTATATGCTGCCGATGATATGCAAGGCTGGTGATCTGACCAAGGGTGACATCGGGGCCATTCGGATCGATGAAGACGTGTCCTATGTCGAAATCCGAGAAGCCAGTGTCGCAGGTTTTCTAACGGCCATTGGTCCCGATATGAAAATCGAAAAGACCAAAGACCTTGTGCGTCTGGATCAGGCGCCGGATTTGTCGGCAACCGGTCGAACTGGGCTGAATCGCAAGTCCGGGGGTAAGCCGTTTGCGCCCAAAAGAGGCACCAGGCTGGATGAGCGCGATCAGACGCCAGCCCGCCGTCGTAGCAAATCCAAACCCCAAGGTCGTGCGCCTTCCAAGCCGGATCAACAATACTCACAAGCGGTGCAACCGGACAAACCTGCGGGCGCAGCCGAACGTCGAAGCGATCCGAAAAGTGAGGCAGATGGCCTGTTCAAAGCGACGGGTGCAAAGCCGAAAAGCCGTAAGGACCGTAAGGCCAGACCCAAAAGCGGTGACATCAAATCTGCCCGGAGTGGATCAAAAGGCCCACCTCCACCCAAGAGCAAGCCAAGTAGCAAAAAAAACCGCGCGCGTGCGGCAGCAGCCAAATCTGCAAAGGGTGGCGACTCCGTTCCGAAACGCTGTAAGACCTAGCATGGATTAGTCTTTGACCAAGGCATGATAGATCTGTTGCAAGGTTTTGGCTGTCGATGCTCGTTGATGCAGGCGCAAGTGGTTCAGGCGTGCATAATCTGGGCGGTATGTAGAGCATAGGGTGAGCAAAAATTCACAACTAAGGGTTAGTAGCGTTCGATCAATCATTATCGCAACTCAAGAGCTGACACCTTCGACCCCAGGCGCAACTACGCATTCGAAACGAATGCGTGATGGACACTTGATCAGGCTGTATCCAAGCGAGCTCGAATGAGTTGGCAATGGCGCAGGTCGTCAGCTCGATAGAGATAAACCCAAGCCTCTTTCATTCGCATGTGAACACAGCGTCAATCGGTCAAAGTTTGCAACAGATCCTGCAAAGAATGTTGGTACTAAAACTTGATCTTGGGTTCTTTCGGGGCTTCCACTTTCAATGCACCAGTAACAGTGTCCACCGCGTTGAGATCAGTCATAAAGGTGAAAATACCGTGGTATCCATCCACAGGCGAAAGCAGCTCGGATGAGTATACCAACACGTTTCCACAATCTGCCTTGTCGCTTAGGAACTGACTATTCCCACTACCAATCCTTGCGATAGACCGGATGGTCGCTGCGGTCAGCGCGTTGTTGAAATCGCTTTTTGCGTTGTTTGGCTCCAGTAGGTCGAACTTCAGTTGATCAGATGCGGACAATGGCAACGAGGCACAGTCTTCGGACATTGCCCACACCATTGAACTGTCATCAGAAGCCCGCGCAATCGGGGGACCGTATTTGTCAATTAAGGAAGCGGTGACGGCTTCTTGTGGCCATGGCGCATCGTCACGCAACAGATGCCTGTTGACGGCAATAACCGGACCAGTCGGACCAAAGGACATCAGCGTTATGGCCTGGTTGTCTCCGTTGACAAAATAGGTTCGGCCATATTCCAGCGCTGGTTCACTGATCCCCGCAGGAACGGTTGTTTCAAAGGCGACTGTGATATCGAACTCAGCCTCGATAACGGCTTCGGCCTGTTCCATCGACATACCGATTTCAATTCCAACAGTATCGCGGTTCGAATCCGAAAAAGTCACCTCAACGATGTCAGGCCAAAGGTTCTCGCTCTCGGTGGAAGGCGCAAAGGCCACCTCTTCGACTTGCGCTTCGCGTTCCTTGGCGAGTTTTGCAAGCCCTTCGGCGTTTTCGATTTTCCAGGTTGGCGTCAGCCCCGCGATATAGCGTGCGCTGGTGTCGAAATACCGTGTCTCGGTCGCCATCCCCTCTAACTTGTAAAGCTGGACTCCGTTTTTCCCAGCCATTGTTTCGACGTTAGTCAATTCAAACTCAATTTGGCGTGTCTGATATCTGTAAGGTTGGTTGTCTGCTTGCGCTTGAACCAGACCGACACCTTCCAACGACAACGTACCCATCAGCGCTTGCTGATTGCAGGCTTGGCTGTTGGCTTCGATCGCCCCCATGAAATAAAGGTGGTCCGTTAAGGTCTTAGTCTCTCCGACGGACATAGATGCCTCGATCACACGCGTTGCGTCAGAGATCATGGTTGAGGTGTCGAGCCCCCATTGCCCCGGCACGTCATATTCCTGACGAAGCAGAGCCAGTTGACCGCACTGATATATCGACACGTCATTCCCGTGGGTCAGAGTGAACGATGTCCCAAGTGCTTCGGCGCGCGCTTTAATCCAGTTCCGATACCTATCCCGATACAATGCGATTTTGTCGGCCTCGAAATACTTGATATCGTTAAAGAACCCCGTTGGCACAAAGCTGTCGCGCTGGCTTTCGTAGAAAAATGTCTCGGCCATCAGATTTTCAAGGCTGGCGTCCAGCTCATCGTCACTCATCGACTTGACGCGAAGAAGCTGAATAGTTGCCAGATCAAATGGTATCCGCTGCTTTAATTCGGGGAAATCCGATGCAGCGAAATTCTCGGCAAAGAAATTCTCGGCACCGTCGTATTTCTTGTGCTGTAAAACCTGCGCGGCCCCGAGCTGCGGCTGGACATAGATAACCTCCATGGGCTGAAGCATCAGATTAAACCGCTGATTGCGTTCATCCGCGACACTGGCAGCCAAAGGACGTGCCCGCACGAAGTATTGGATGTTTCGCAACTCACCCGAAACAATCTCTCGTGCGACATCCTCTTCGATTTCCAATGGATCGAACAGGTGTGCAGCAGTCAGTTGCGGAATGGTTTGAGCGCGAAACGGATTCTCGTTTCCCGTTGTTAGACGGATGTTTTGACTGTTGTTTTCGGCAAAGGGGAATAGCCCGTTCTCGCGGTCATACCGACCAAGAGTCGCCGCCCCTTGAAACCAAACGTCCCCGGTTTCAATGCCGGACCAGTAGTTCCTGGTTTCCAGAATTTTCTCATCAACCTGGAATTCGTTCGCGTTGGCTACGCTTTGGTGTGATCTGATGACCGCTTCCTGGACATTGTCATCGCCAATAAGATTAACAGCGCTCTTGAGTAGCTGATATGGTTCGGCCAGCTTCATATTGGCCAGAATGGCTGCCGGGCCTTCTCCCTGCACTGCAGGTGCGCTAAACCTTGGGTTCTGGACCATGGCTTCCGGGTCGTATTCTTCCAGCGTTTGGGTCAGTTGCGGGTCTCTGAACAAGGCAATTCGATTCAGCGTTGCCCGCCCCGGGCGGATCCCTGTCTGCTGTTGGTGGTTCGAACTGGGGTCGAACTGAAGCTCAAGTTCTGAACCGTCCTCGTTCATGTCAAACGCAGCGGTCCATGCAAGATAAACACGATTGTTTCCGCCCATCGCTTCGCGCAGCGCGCGGGCCTGCTCTGCTGAAACCTCAAGCCTGTCCGGAAGAGTTGCAAGCCGATCGGCCGAAACCAGCGTCGAGCGATTGTTGCTGCCTGTGATATCGACAACGCGCGGAGCAAAATTCTGGCCAGAGGATGTTCCGTCATAGCTGATCGGGAAGTACTGGTTTTCAAAGTTATACGATCCCAGCCGCCCCCCAATGACTTGAATGACGGGGACCGGCCATTCCGGTATGGTCGAGATGACCCGCGGATAGTAGGACGTCAAAAATGCTTGCTTGGCGTCTTGCGCGGCAAACTCGTCAGGAAAAACGTTCTGTCCGTAACTACTTAGTTCGGCATAGGACACACCCTGATTGACGTATTGGATATGTTGCGCACCGTCTCCGAAAAACTGACGCTTTTCAGCTTCGGTCATGACACGCGCTGCGACAGATACGAAATTCATGTCTTTTTCGGCGAAGTCTGGGTTCAGTTTCAGCCATGTCAGATAAGACAGCTTGTCCATCGCGCCTGCGGTAATCTGCCGGGATTGCGGTCTGATTTCCTCGAGTACCTGCTGACCGTTCGTACCGTTCGACAACAGCAGGTGCCCGTTCATGGTGGGTACATTTCGCTGATGCAGATATGTCAGAACCGGTACACCGGCGCTACGTTTCTGCTTTTTTGTCAAATCGAAAGTAAACAGCGTGCGGTTTATCTTAGGCTGTGACGAATAAGCAGCTTCGGCCAGATTCAGCGTAACCTGGTCTACCGAGAAGGTCGTCGCCACGTCCCGTTCACCAAACTGTCCGCTGGACTTGGCAAAGGATGCAACTGTTTCATCTTCACCGACATTTAGAACCTGTCCCCAGACCACACGGAACAGGCGCTGTTTGCTTGCCTGCACAAAATCGATCAGTTGCGCAGCCTCGTCCCGCGTAATCTTCAAAACTCCGGTGCCAGGCAATTGGGCGCGCATGGTCGCGTAGGACGAAAGGTACGGCGTTCGATATTGCCAGACGAAGTCGGTTATGTCCCGCCCGGTCAGCTCTAGGCCCTGACCATCGAAATAGGACCCGAAATTGACCGGCTGGTAGAGGGCAACCGGCTGAGGAGATTGCGCCGAAAACGCGTCGGTTGCACTGGCTTCCGCCAGAAGATCATCGCGGAATTTGCGCAAGATGTCTTCGCGCTCGATTTTGTTGCCTGCGTCATAGGCCTTGCGCAGAGCCGTGGGTTGCCCGCTGTGCGGGTGATCCTGCCGGAACCATGTCTGCACATTGTTCATATCTTGCAAAAGGGCAGGGCGGGCCTTGACCATCTGCAGGGCGATCCGGCGGTCGACGCTCTCCATACCTTCAACGGGTTGAGCTGAAATGTGCACGTATTCCGACGCGTTGGCCGGAGGCGGTGCTTCGGCAGAGCTGCCGACGTTGTTGGCAGGCGCGGCCGACGATCCTGCAATTGCCGGAAGGCCAGATTGTCCGCCCAGACCGGACCCGCTGTTTTGCCCCAGCCCGGCGGGGGCCGGAACACTGCCAAGAGCCAGACCCGCACCCAGACCCGGCGAGGAGATCTGGTCAAGCTGCAATCCGGGTGAAGCTGATTGCCCCGATCCAATGCCGGGTGCGCCGCCGATCGCCAGATTGCCCGGGGCGACCATAGCCAGATTCAGGGGCGGTGTCCCGTGAACCTGCGTATGCAAGGTTTCGATATCTGTTGCAGATAGGTTTCCGATGGCCGGAACCCCGGCATCCAAGCGATAATTGTCCAATGCCGCCTGCGACCGGGGTCCCCAGACGCCATCGGGTTGGCCGACATTATAGCCCAGCTTGTTGAGGTACAGTTGCGCTTCATAAGTAGAAGCTTGCGTCATCTGACCGGGTGCAGCAGGCGCAGACAGGGCCGAATAGGCGCTGTTGAGGGCAGCAGATTGCTCTACTGAAAGGCTTCCGGTGACCGGGTATCCGGCATCCGCTTGAAATGCTTCGATGGCCAACCTGGTTTTATTGCCCATCTGCCCGTCGACCGGGCCGGGATCATAGCCAAGTTCAGTCAGTGCACGTTGTGTTTGAGCGACGCTGGTGCTTTGGCTTGCTCCACCTGATCCACCGGACGCTTTCTGTCCGCCGCCAGATTGAGCCGTCTGATTTGCTTTCTTTTTCTTGTTGGCCTCATTGAGGATGATTATCGTACCCAGGCCAAGGAGCGCATCCTTTAGCTTGTCGTCGGCATGCACCGGTTCTACGGTTCCTGTGAGGGCTATAGCTGTACCGATTACAAGCGCGGACGCGCTGCTCAAAATGCTTTTGGTCATGGTTCTGTCCTCTAATGGCCATCCATCGGGTCATTGCTTGCGCAGGCGCACTTCTCCACAGCCTTCTTGAAGGTATTGCGCTACGATTTCCTCGCGGTCGATGTTGAAAGTTCCTTTAAAGCCAATTCCCTGGTGACCTTGCGGTTGATACAGCCAGTCGCGCGGCGTCAGGCGAAAATCGCCGCTCACTTCATCGACCGTACCCTCCATCGACAAAACGCCTGATTCAATTTTTGATCCATTATGCGCCGGGTAATAAGTTTGCATTGCCGTCAGCGTGTTGTCTGGATTCACCAGCACTGAAATCGCCACGCCAAACGTGACTTCACCGCAGCTGCCATTGCCTTTCCAGATGCCATTGCGCTTATCGGGTTCTGGTGGCCCACCCATCACGTTCGAGCTTGACAGCTTTACTGCTGTATCCAGGTGACGTTGAACGGTTGGCGTCAGCGGCACCCAGACACTCGCGACTTCCAGGGTTTCAATTGTTTCGACATCGATCAGGCGACTATCGATACGAACCCGGTCAGACAGAGGCGTAATTTCCCCAACCACAAGTGCATCGACACCTAGGAACTTTCCGAATTCCTTTGCCGACGACGGATTGAAAAGATCGATCTCGGACAGTTGAATTTCCTGCAGGGCGTTTTCAAGCTGCGCCCTTTCTATCACACGAAAAACACCGTTCCCGTGCTGCACCATCTTGCCGGTCAGTGCGATCATCAGCAGGCTGGTCATCTGTGTGGTTTTCCGGTCATTGGCGATAAAGGCCGTGACGGCAACCCTTTTCGTGACCTCGGCGCCCGTCTGGGAGGACACGAACTTTTGGGCAATTTGTTCAACGGCCTGATCGATGCTTTCCGCAGCATTAGACAGAGTGGCTGCCAAAATGCTGACCGCGCAGGCTATCGAAAACAAAGCAGAGCGGATGATCATTACGAGTTTCCTTGAGGCAGCTGGATACCGTTGATTACGACATCGTGGAAATTTTGCGATTTCAGGTCGGAGGAATAATACGCAATCCGTGCGGTCAAAGATGCTGTGGAAGCCATTTGTGCAAGTTCTGCAGAAAATGCGCCTTCATAGGGCAGGATGGTGAAAACAACCGGCAGAGGCTGACCCGGGGTCATCATAATCGGTGTTTCTTTCATGTAATACGCGCAGTTTTTTGTATCCAGGTTCCAAGGCCGTCCCTGTTGCGTACAAATCGGTATGCCTGTTGAATTCGCGACGTAGTAGATATTCCCGAACTCATCGACCAGAGTTGCCGCCGGTTGGACCAAAGCAACACGGCGTCCGGGTTTTTCGGTATCCACCACCCGTAAGATAAGCCGGAACGCATTGTTGTTTGCCGGATCCCGTACAAGACGCTGGACCTGAAAAGTCAGGCCTCCGAATGTATCGGTTGCGTTCTCGCCTTGGTCCTGAACGCCAAGGCCACTTGAGCTTCCGCCGTTTGATCCGCCACCGGTGAATTGTGCCGCCAAGGGGGACGCCATCCAGAATAATGCACAGACGAGCGTGAGGAGTTTGGTCATTTGGGCTCCAGAGATATCAGAGGGAAACTAACGGGGATCGCCACAAGGTTCCGATCACCTGCATCGGGTAGCGTGTCGCCGCTCCCCATCGCTGCGTTCATTGTCAGGCTCAGGAAACCTTCATCCGCCGTGCTTCCGCTAGACGATTGCAGGGTTAAATTGACCAAAGACGCAGACCCCGGCGCCAGCTTGGTGAGTGTCGAGCTTGGCATGTAATTACCTTTGTTTGTCATGCAGTTATCGACATTTCGCGCGTCAAGATTACTGCAGGAACCCAATCCCGAAATCTGTGAGACGCGGTAGGTTGCTCCGTTTGTGTCGACAGCTGTTGGCGCGGGTCCGATTAGGGCCAGCCAGATCGGTGTATCGAGCGTGTTCTTTAACTCGACGCTAGCCGTTCGTTGCGCACCAGCCCCTTTGCTGACGAACAATACCCGTACATCTAGCCCATTGTTTCGAACATAGTCGCTGCTGGCTTCAAATGAAACGCTTGAGCCCGACGTTGCACTGTTGTCTGAAACCATTTGCGCATTCGCACTTTGCCACGCGAATGTGGTGAATAGAACTACCGAAAAAAACGCACCGCGCACGATTACCCCTAAACAATTGAGTCACCGGCACATCGCGCCGCAGCGACCCTTAACCCACATGTCAAGACGCTGAAAACATATATTTTCTTGACAGACTAACTATTCAGCGTTCAGCTTTGCGTAGTTTAATATGTCTGGCAAGACTTTTTTTGAGACCCCGATCGTGCAAGGGTTTCGGTAAGTTCGTTTCGTATTGTTAACCAGGAAAAAGTTAAAATGACTGATCGACGTGAGCGTCAACGTCAAAAGCCTCGGATACGTGGCAATCTCCAGCAAAAAGCACAATCTGAGCAACCCGACAGTAATTCTGAAACGCCACCAGGCGGCCAAGGCAAGACCGGCGGAACTGGCTCTGGCGGTCGTGGTGGTTGGCTGGCTGCCGCTGCTGTTGCGGTCGCCGCGGTCGCAATTGGTGCCTTTACCGTTTTCGGGGGCGCAGGCGGTGGTGGAGATACCATAACCGAAGCTGAGTCACAGTCTCGGATCGAGAGTCATCAGGCCCTGCTTGCTTCGCCGGGTTTGCCGGTTCGGTTGGTCGGTGCTGACGAGGTGGACGACGCCATTGCTTCGATGCCCGATAACGTGAGCCAGGAAGCGCGCGAGGAAATACGTGAACAGATCAATCAGGGTGGCCTGCAATTGGCGTGGGTGACCCTTTGGGACACACATGCTGAAGACGGAGATATCTTGCGGTTCGAAAGTACAAGCTCCATCCCGATCGAGGTGATGGCGTTGAACGCGCGCACCACCTTTGCCATTCCCTATCCGGCTGACGGTCAGGTGTTGGTGACCGGCGTCAAGGATGGCGGCGGCGGTATCACAATCGCATTGGAAAGCGGCGCGGCGTCGATTGCGTGGCCCACTATGGCACCGGGTGATCAGCTTTTGCTTCCGATCACTCCCGGTTTCTAAGGCTGCGAAGCGATGCGTGCGTTGTCTATGGTTCCCCTGCCACTGAGGATCGCAGGATTGATCCTTGTCGGAGTCTTGGCCTTTCGCCTTATCGGAGGCGCAATGGGGTCTTGGATGATGGTGATTGCAATCCTGCTTTGGGCGGTTGTTCTGCTGACCCTCGCCTGGAATTTCGGGTGGCTCAACAGTCTGACCAGGATACCTGGCGCAGCGTCATTCTTTGGTTTCATGTCCGCAGCGAGATCGCAACAAAACACCGCCGGCGACAGCGGGTCGCGCGGTAAGCTCAGCGATGCAGACAGGGCGAAGTTGTTTGCCGATGCACGCGCCAGACTTGCTGCGCTTGAGGGCGTCGAGGCCACGGAAGATGACATCATGGTCCGGCTGATTGGCCCGGCGGAAGAAGACCCCGAAAACCCGTTTGGCACTCAGTCTCCGGCTTTACTGGCTTTGTTTGCGGGGCCCAGTGGGACCGGCAAGACAACCGCTGCCGTTTCTGCGGCCCAGATGTTGACCGGGAAGGGCGCTTTGGAAACTGCAAATATTGTCACTGTCCGCAAAACGGATTTGAGCTCGGGTCAGTTCGGGTCTGCCGCCCAGCTGGCGCGTGCCAAAGCCGAACAAGCGGTGGGCGGAGCCCTTTTGATCGAAGACGCCGGATGGCTGTTGGCAGATGACGGGTATGGCGGACCCGGTCCGGCAGAGGATTTCGGACAGGGCTTGCTGGATGTGTTGACCCAGCATCCCCAAAGAGTGTTCGTCGCGATGACTGCGTCGACCAAAGATGCGGCAAGCTTACAGCGCGCGAGCGATGTTTTGCGTTGGTTGAGCAAGCTGACAACCCGTGTCTTCAAATTCGATGACCTGCCTGACGATACGCTGGTCGAGCTTCTTGAACAGCGGCTTGAAGACGTAGGTTGGGCATTGGAAGACGATACAGCCGCCGGACAGGCCCGGCGTTTGATGGCAGAGATTCGCGATCGTGCCGCGGACAACTTTGACAATGCAGAAAGCTGCCGACGAGTAGCAGAACAATTGGTGGAACTTGTGCGCGGCGCAGATGATGAAGAGGCGTATCGCCGAAAGATCATCAGCCGGGACGTAATTCGCCATATGGATGATCAACTGGAGTAGTGAGTATGGATGAAGGTTTTCGCAGACGGCGACGTTCGGAACGTGCAAGTGGCCCGAAACGGGGCGACGGGTTGGAACCTATTCTCAAGGAGATAGACGAATTGATCGGTCTGGAACCGGTCAAGGACGAGATTTTTCGCCTGGTCGATTTTGCCCGCGTCGTTTCGCTCAAGAAAGATCGCGATCTGCCTGTGTCCAATTTGACCTTTCACATGGTTTTCACTGGCCCGCCCGGCACTGGCAAAACGACCATCGCGCGGTATATCGGCCGACTGCTTTACGAGCTGAAATTGCTGCGCAAGGAAAAACTGATCGAGGTTGATCGTTCGGCGCTGGTCGGAACCCATCTGGGTGATACGGCGCGTCTTGTTCAGGACAAGGTGAAAGATGCGTTGGATGGGGTACTGTTCATCGATGAGGCCTATACGCTGGCAGGTGGTGGAGGCGCGACCGGGAAGACCGATCCGTTCGGTCAGGAAGCGATCGATACTTTGCTGAAGCTCATGGAGGACCATCGGGAGCGGCTGGTCTGCATCTTCGCGGGGTACACGACCGAGATGCGTCGTTTTGTCGAAGCCAACCCGGGTCTGAAGTCAAGGATTTCGCGGACGGTGGAATTCCCTTCTTATGGAGGTGACGAGCTGTTTCAGATATTCGAAAGTCTGGTCGAAAAGAACGGCTTCAACATGACCGAGGATGCGCGCGACGAAGCCCGGAAGGTGATTGACGATCTGGCACGAAACGCAGACGAGAACTTTGGCAATGCACGTGAAGTGCGTCAGTTCTTTGAAGCTTTGCAGCCCATTCAGGCCGAGCGGATTGCTGAACATCTGGACGAGGTCGATGACATCGACCAGATCGACAACGAAACGCTGATGCGGATCGAAGAAGACGACATCACTTATTACGCTGAACATCTCTGAGGAAACCACCGGATGTCCCTCGGAACCCAAGCTGTCCAACTTTGGAAACGATCACGCCCGTTTCGTTTCACGACAATTGCTGCGGTCCTGATGACCGCGCTTGCCGTGTTTTCCGGAAGGGGCGGCGGCTCCAACACAAACCCTAATCAGCAAGTGGCTGGCAACACACTACCACCTGTCGGCGGATCAGCCCCAGGTACGGGCAGCACGCAGAATACGGGCGGAGGTAGCAATCAGCAGGCTCTGGTGCGTTGCGGCCCTGGTGGGAATACCCAACTTGCGGCGCCAATCGTTCAGGGCAGTTCGGTTCCCCGAAACGTTACTGCCGTTCAGCCGTCAGGTAATCAAAATCAGGGCGGTGTTCCACTTGAAGTTGTCGGGCGTTTCAACCAGTTCTTTGTGACGGTGGATGCTGCCAAGTCGGAACCCCGACGGGGTGAAAGCTGCGCTTTGATGAGTAATGCGGTCTCTATTCTGCAGGCGACTGATTATGCTTATGCGTCCTGTTTTCAGGATGGTCAGTCCAAATTGACCGACGCGCAATCCTGCGCACAGACGCATGCGCAGTCCGAGGCCCGCTATGCCAGCTTGCTTGCAGCTCATGCGGCGTTCAAGGATCAGCCATCCTCGGCCAACATTGCCGCTCTGGCCAAGGCGCGTTCGGATATGCGTGACTACGACGAAGCCCGCGAACGTTGGCGGGATGTCGTACCGATCGTTTCTGAGGCACAGGCCGCGGCGGCCTCGATCGCGGAAAGCGACATTCGCATCGGTAGGCTTGTCGCGGCGGCAAACGCTGCGAAATCGGGAGGCGCGCCCCAAGTCGAAGCGCTGGCTGCGGCATCGGCACTTGAGCAGTTGGACATTGCCCGGCTGAGCCCGGATCAACACGACATGCTGGAAGCAGCCCGCGCGGCACGGTCGGATGTTCAAGACAGCGATGCCCGGCTGGATGTTTTGGCTATAAGTGTGCAAAGCGCTGCTGGGGGTGGCGCGGAAGGGCGCGCTGATCTGATTTCTGCGGTCGGTGCCCTGACGCCCTTTGACACCGCACGGGCGAACCCCGAACAGGCGCAGACGATTGCGCGCGCCAAATCTGAGGCTGCGGGATTTGCATTGAGCGATCTGGTTGCGGAAGCAACGGACCTGACGTTGACCACAGCCACCGCTGAGCAACATCAACGCCTTGTGGACTTGGCCGCTGTGGTCACGGGACACGGTGGGGTCGACATGCCAACCCCGGAACAGACTGCAGCGTTGAAGCTGGCACAGGAAGCCGGAGCTGCACTGGCACGCTCGGATCGCCGCCTGAAAGCAATGTCAGACACAATGAGTTCGGTTCGCTCTGGGGGGCCATCGGCAATCGGCGACGATGTTCTGAAAAGCTATGATGCGATCCAACCGTTTGACCAAAGCCGGATGTCCGATAGTCAGAAGGCGGATTATGCCGCACTTGCCAAGGCTCGTGAGGTTGCAGTTGCCACCGACGAGAAAGAGCTGACCCGAACTGTTCCAATCTATCTGAGCGCCGAAGGATTCGGCCCGACCGATGACGCTCTGGAAGCTTTCGGCACCGGCCTGAGGCAAGACGGCTTTAACATAGTTGAGACGCGTGAATCCGCTGCGGTTCATCTGATCCTTCGGGTTGGTGAGATGCAGGAACGCGAAAACACATTTGGCAGTACAACGGTCAAAACAGCGCGGATCGACGTGAACCTTGGTGGGGAATGGACAGTCGCAGGGGACGAGATTTTGTCCGCGTCCGCCGAAGGCGTCGGCCGTGGGCGGGATGCCCCGGACGAAGCGATAGACGTAGCAATCGACGCCTTGTTGGAAACCGTGCGTAAGACCGCATCGGGAGGCTGATCGCGATGAAACACAGGATCAGCTCTTCCGACGTTACCGAAGCGGGGGTCACATTCTGGGCAAGTCTCTTTGGGTCACTGGGCATTTGCTTCTGCATTCATCTTGTCGCTCCAGGGTTCCGTGACGATGATTTTTTGCGGATGGTTCTTGTTGTCCTGTTTTTTGGCTGCCTGGCTTCGGCGACCTGGAGCCTTACGAAACCCTATGCTGATTATTCGAATGCGAAGTATCGCTGGAAATACGCCGATGCCGGCCCTTCTGTTCAACAAAGCGTCGAGCGTTACCTGATCCGTATCAACCGATATGTCGGCGCGCTGGGCAATGTGCTGACAATCGGGGTTAGCGCCGTTGGCCTTGCCGTTTTGACCGACTGGGACCTTTTTGCGCCACTTTCGGTTCTCAGAACGCCGCTTTATTGGATCGGATTCGGCGCCATCCTAGCTACGCCTATTGTTGCGCTTTTCGGGGCAGGCAGATTGCGTGAAGCCATGGTTTTGCGTCACCAGATTGATGAAGAGATGGAAATCTCGGGCGTGAAAACCCGCGACACGTCCAGCCTGGTGCAGGAACGCGCCGAAGAGGAGCGGGATGCCGTTGAAGTCACCGGCCCGATGACATTTCGCGCGGGTGGTTACGACTGGAATGTCAGCGACTTTTACAAAAACGCAGCCATCTTTGGACAATCGGGCACAGGTAAAACTGTCTGTGTTCTGAACGCCCTTCTGGACGGGCTGCTGGGCGCGACAGAGGCGGCAGGCAAGCCAGCAGCCGGGTTGATCCTTGATCCCAAAGGTGACTTTGCCGACAAAATAGAAATTCTTGCTGCCCGTCATGGCCGCAAGCGAGATCTGCATGTGATCGACCCCGACAAGCCAAAGATTTCGATGCGCTGGAACCCGCTGGATACCGACGATGACGCACAGGAGATCGCCGGGCGTTTCGCGGCGGTTATGGAAATCCTGAGTCCTTCCGGCAAAGATGATGCTTTCTGGGTCGATAACACAAAGCGGCTTGTGCAAAACCTGATATCATTGCTCCGCTTCGCGCGCCCGGATGAGCCACCGTCGTTGATCGAAATATATGAGGCCGCGATGTCTGACGAAAAGGTCGAGGCATGGGCCAGGCAGGTCGCAGACGAAATATACGACAGCAATATCGAGGTTGCCCGCACATTCGATTTCTTTCACGAAGTTTGGTTCACCATGCCGACCGACACGCGCGGCACAGTGCGTAGTTTTGTGTCAAATATGCTGGGTACCTTCCTGACACCACCATACGACAAATTGTTCTCGGGGCAGTCGACAGCCAGTATTGGAGATATCATCGACGATGGAGGTCTTCTCTACGTCAACATGCCGATAGCCGACAAAGAGGTTATGGCCCGTGTGGTCTCTACCTTCATTAAGTTGGAATTCTACCGCGAAGTCCTTAAACGCCGGGACAAATCGCGCCCATCTTTCTTCCTGTGCGACGAGTTCCAGTCATTCTTTACCACCGGCCAAGGTCGCGGAGATGCGGATGCGTTCGAACGCACCCGGCAATCCAATCATGCGAATATCGTAGCGTTCCAGAACCTCAACGCCCTGTTTAAGCAGACGGATCGAAAAGAACCGGTGCTGAACATGTTGGGGAATTGCGGCACTAAGATTTTTCTGCGCAATACCGAGCGTGAAACCAATGAGTTTGCTTCGGACCTGTTCGGTGAGCAGATCGAGACTATGACCGGCTCCAGTGTCAATGTCGCGCAAGGCGCCCGAGGACGCGGCGGCGGGGCCGCGATTTCAAGTACGGCACAGTATTCGGCGCGCGTGAAAAAGGATCAGTTTGCCACTCTCGGCGTGCCTAGCCGAGAGGAAAACGCTGCGTTTGCCGAGGCGATAGCCCATCTCGCCGCTCGGGCGACCGTTGAAATGAAGACGATGCGTTGGAAAGTGCATCCGATCGAAAGGAGCTGATGCATGTTGTTTCGCTTGCTTTTGATCGCGGTGATCCTTTTTGCGGGCTACAAATTCGCGACCGGTGCGATTTCAAATGCGCAGAACGCACTAAGACAAACCTTTGCCTGGATGTATGAGGATTACTGATGGTGGATCGTTTATCAATTCTACGCGCAGCGCAGAATTTTGAAGCCCGAATTGACGGTGTTTTTTCCGGTGAGGTCCGAACCCGGCTTATGGATAGAAACAAGGCCGAAATCACCGTGCCTAACGGGCGGGTTGAAATTGCCATCGAACGCGGCTTTGGCGACAACGACGAGGATGGATGGATCATTTATCCGCAACGTCTTCAAAATTGGGCTGACGACGAACCCGTCACCGAAGATGAACGGGTTGAAATCGCTCGGGTTCTGACCGGGGCGCTGGAAGCTCTTGACTATGTTGTCTGGAGGTAATCCCAATGCCCTGCCGCCACGACTCTGCCGAAGCCTATATTCAGGAAACCAATTGGAAACGTGGCGAGCTAAAGGCGCCGCGTGACGGTGCTATTTTTTATACCAATGGCGGTCAGGAAACTGCCCGTGCTTACATGATTGAGCAAAACGAAAACCAGCAAAACATGACAATTTTGGAAGAAACCAAACATGGAAAGCGGTTGGATGAAGACAAACTGTATGAAGCAACCGACGACAACTACGCCAAGCTTGAGCGCAAACAGGCTGAACGTCTTTCCAAGGAACTAGGTCGTCCCATAAGCCCCTATGGCCGACGTGGCGCTGACCGGGTGTGGGACCACGCCAGCAATACATATGCCAAGCAGGCCTCGGGCCGTGTCACTGTAATTACGAATAGTGAAGAGATTAAAGAAACCTCTGCTTTCGCGCGGCAAGAGCGGAATACGTTGATAAGAAACGAAGAAGTCACGCATATTAATGGCGTCGACCGAAAGGAACTGCTTGCCAAGCTCAATCAGGTCGAAAATGCCCGAAACCTTGAAAAAGCAGAGAGACGGCGCGAGTTGAATGCAATGATCGAATCCAACGCACCAATGCCAGCCAAAGGTGTGCATAATTCTGATCGTCAAAAGAACGAGCAACTCGAACCAGTGAAAAACAGATATGACAGTCAAGTAAAATCCAAACAGCCGACGACGCCTTCACTTCGGAAAAATAAGTCAAAGTGAAAGCTCGGGAGGTCAGGTGAGCGATACCGTGTGGGCGTGTTCTGACCAAGAGCGGTGATTTCGCCGTTGGGCAAGATGCCGATTGCGCTGGAAGTAAGATTGTCAATTTTGGACGGTATATATTGCTGGCCTGCGTTCCGGCCTCAGCAAATCGTTCCGCTGGATCCGTCGAACAATGACAACGCTTGTCTGGACCTTGGGACAGACGCAAGATTTCAAAAAAAATCGCCTGGATACGCAGCGCAAAAAAGTAAATAATATAGGCTTGCCCGAGCATCTCTTTGATATTGTCGATATTGCTCGTTTACACACCTGCCTTCCTGACTAATGCGATGACTTGCTAGGCTAACACATGCTTTGCGCGAAGCCGATCGCTTGAACATAGCCCCATCCATTTGCGGCCACATAAGCAGCAGGCACCGCCAGAACTTTGAACGCCCATGAGGGCCACTCCAGCACCTCGGCAGATGCGGTTGCGATTGCATTGAACACCAGCGCAAGCGCGATGGTAATTACGCATTGAATCACCAGAAACAAAGCAAAATTCCATGCGCCGGATTGCGCGAAGGCAATAGCAAAACCAAGCGCCAGCGTCGGACCCAGCAAGGCGGCCCAGACCTGAAAACTCAGAACGGGGATCATGACATAAACCAGACAGGCAAAGAAAATCACTGCTGACCATGTCGCAAAGAAATCAGCCCTCAACCCCGGCGGAGGCTGGGTAGAGGGGCATGGCAGAAAGTACGAAAAGGCAGATGCGGCTGAAATGATGACTGCGATTGAAGCGCCTAATAGAAACAGGCGCAAAAATATCATTTCTTCTTGGCTTCGCCGTTGAACTTATCCTTTAGAGCCCGGCTGTCTTTTGCGCGCACATCTTTCTGAGCACCAGCGCCACCTTTCCGCTGTGTGTGCTGATCCCATGCGGTGTGACCCGATCCCCCCAGACCCGGGGCCGCGTACTTTGGCGGTTTGGGTTTCAGTTTGGGTTTTGGCTGAGAATGCGATTTCTCAGCTTGACCTGCTGCTGCCTTGTTGAAATCGTTCTTGATAGAGCGTTCTTCCCAACGTGACATGATCACCTCCTAACCGATGTGAGAAGACTAGCAGCACGTTTCCGGGCTGGACAAGGGCTAGGCTCGGATTGAGGTGCATCTTTGATGCCAGGCTTTTTACCATGAATCAGAAAAAGCAAATTGTGACAAAGCCCGTTGCAAACCCGATGGGCCCCATCCGCCCCTGACTTGCCCCTTCATCCGGTGTACCTTGAAACCCAGGCGCGCCGCTCTTGGCTGGTCGATCGGGGCTTTAGCAGCCTCTGCTTAACTCGCGTGAACAGCGTCTGCAATCAGCTCGGCTACTGACGGGCCGGGCCCAACCAGTTCCAAAACGTTGCGGTCCGGGTCGCGGATGAAGATCGTCTTTGTACCACGGAATTCGCGCCGTCCGGTGATCGCGATACCCTGTTCCTTCACAAAGGCTTCGGTGGCCTCTGCATCGCCGACCTTCAAGGCCAGGTGCGTGATGCCCGGATACTTCATGGCTTCATCCATCAAGACGTTTTTGCCAGCCTTGGCATCTGCGGGCCCGAGAAGATTGATGTTGATGCCTGAGGGGTGAAGCATGACCAGCGGATGGCCTTTGTCATAGCCGCCATCTGCGATCAACTCAAAGCCAAGTCGCTCGTAGAAAGCCACAGAAGCCGTTCGGTTACTAATGCGGATCCCGATGTGGTCGAAGTTTGCGATATCAAGCATTTTACTTTCCCTTCTGTTTGGCAAAAGGATAGGCTTGCAGCATCCATGGAGCTAGAATGGCAAAAATTACAGCACCTGCTCAATTCAAACACAGTCCAAGTCTCGATCGCATGCGGGAGTTTTTGGCTGTCATCCAGGCGGGCAGCATCTCGGAAGCAGCGCGAGATTCGGGTATTCCACGGGCAACACTCAGCCGTCGTATTGCGGCTCTGGAAGCTGATCTTGGCGTCCGTCTGATCGTGCGACGAACAACCCGGCTTGCGCTGACCCACGCTGGAGATGAGTTACTAAGACGAGCGGAACGGATCATCGCAGATGCCGATGCCGCTTGGGCTTCCGTCCGGCGTCTGGACGACACGCCGCGCGGACTTTTGCGCGTTTCGGTCGCGGGCGCGCATTTCCCAAAACTGTTCTCGGCCTTTCTGCGCGAGTTCCCAGAAGTAAAGCTTGAGGTGCAGTCGACCACTCGCCAGGTCGATCTGCTTGCAGATGGTGTTGATGTCGCCATGCGGATTGGACCGGTGAAGGATCAGGATCTGATCGCGCGCCTGATCCACACGGACAGGCTGGTTGTGGTGGCGTCCCCCGACTACCTCGCCCGCGCGGGCACACCATCCATGGCCTCGGAACTTCGCAGCCACGATTGCCTTCTCGGATTTGCTGGCGAATGGGCGGCAAATAGGAAATGGCCGCTTCAATCGCGCGGTGCGATTGCAGTCGACGGGCGCATGGCTTCCAACGATGTCAGTCTCCTCCGGCAAGCCTGCCTTGATGGCCTTGGGTGTGCACTCATTGCTTCTGCAGTCGTTGCCAAAGATATCGAAGCCGGACGCCTTGTTCCGATCCTCTTGGATGAAATCGGCACTGAGCTTCCAATCTCTTTGGTTTATGTAGATCGTGAATATACCGATCCAAAGGTACGCGAGTTCGTCGACCGCGCGGTCGATGTCATCGCGCGTGAGATGCCGAAGCCATGGAGCCGGAGTGTTCCATAATTAGCACTTTCACTGTGAAGACTTTCAGAACTTTCATGTGCATCCAGCGGGTGCCGCAAGCCCAAAGCCGCCGTTGACCTGGACACGGCTATGCCGCGCAGCGGCTCGTTGAATCTGCCATTCGCTGCGTTGCAAAACAGGGTTCGCGCTGCCAAACCAAGAGACGACGCGCCCAATTTGGTATCAATGAACGGTCGCTCCGCACTGGCTGGTTGTGAAATTTTTTTCATCTTTTGATAATTATCCTGGGATTGGTTGACCGAGTGCATTCTCTGTCTAAGAAATAGGGCGTGCAAAAAAGTGCGCTCAATGAAATTTCTTGCGTCCCTGAAAACTTGGAGGAAGTGTTTTCAGGAACGACGAGCAAAAGATAAAGGGAGGATTACAATGAAGTACAAGAAACTGAAGACAGTTCTTGCGTCTGCTGCACTCGTCGGCAGCGTCACTACAGCGGCCCCGGTTGTCGCCGAAGGCATCATGTGCGAACCGGGCGAGACTTATATCATGAACGTTATGGTTTCGGGTCATCCTTACTGGGTGCCGGTCTATCAAGGTTTCAAACAGGCGGCCGAGGCATTCGGCTGCGACACCGTGTTCTCCGGCACGCCGGACTACGACATCACAAAACAAATTGCCTCATTCGAGCAGGATCTGGTTAAGACCCCCGCCGGTATTCTGCTGCATCCAATGCAATCGGACCCGTTTATCGAGCCAATCAACCGCGCAATTGGCAGCGGCACTGAAATCGTGACCTTTGCCGCGGACAGCCCGAACTCGGATCGAACCGCATACATTACTTCCGACAACCTGGCCGAGGCGAAGTTCGCTGCTGAAGAAATCGTCAAGCAGGTGGGCGAAAGCGCGGAATATGCGGTGCTGGAAAATCCGGGACAATCCAACCACGACCTGCGCGTGACGGCTCTGATTGCATATATGGAGGAGAACTTTCCGAACATGAAGCTGGTCGGCCGTCAGGCCACCAATCAGGACAGTAACGCCGCCTATCGTGCCACTGCTTCAATTATTCAGGCCAATCCCAACGTTGCCGCAATCTGGATACCCGAAGCCGGTTCGGCTGAAGGCGCGGTTGCCGCCAAGCTGGAAGCGAATTCGGACCTGTTGATCATGCACGCTGACGTGACGCCCACAACGCTGGAACATATCAAGGCGGGCAACATTCACATGTCGCTGAATCCTAATCAGGGTGTGCAAGGGTTCATGGGCTTCATGGCTGTACATCTGGCCAATCGCTCGGACATATTTGATCCGTTCAACGACTGGCAAACCAGTGGCTTCAACCCGGTTCAGATTCCGTTCATGGACAATGGCTTTGCGGTCATCACCAAGGAAAATGCCGACAGCTTTGACCTGAACGTCTACATGGAAGGCCGCGATCCGGCCTGATGCTACACACGGGCGCTGCCTTGCAATTGTGCTGGCAGCGTCCGATCTGAACCGAAACCTGGCGCGATGGTATCATGCAAGACGATGTGATCCTAAAAATCTCGGACCTCAGCAAGTCATTTGGCCCGGTCAAGGCTTTGCGCAGTGTCGATTTCGAGCTGCGCAAAGGAGAAATCCACGCCATCGCGGGTGAAAACGGGGCCGGAAAATCGACCCTGATGAACGTGATCGACGGCATTCTACAGCCCGATTCCGGGCAAATTATGCTGGACGGCAAGCCTGTCAAAATTTCTTCACCCACTATGGCGCAGCGCCTGGGTATTGGGTTTGTTCATCAGGAAATTGCGCTGTGCCCGGATGTGTCGGTGGCCGAAAATATCTTTATGGCCAAAACCAACGTCAGCAAATCCTGGCTGATGAATTACAAAAAACTGGAACGAGACGCAGCGGACGTGTTCCGGCAGCTCAGTGATATCGACCCCGCGGTGCTGGTCAAGGACCTGTCGATCTCGAACCAGCAACTGGTCGAGATTGCCAAGGCGCTGACCCTCGATTGCCGCATTCTCATTCTGGACGAACCCACCGCTGCACTGACCGAGGCCGAAGCGCAAACGCTGTTCGGGATCATGCGCGATCTGGCGGATCGGGGGATTTCGATCATCTATATCTCGCATCGCATGGTCGAGATTTTTGACAATTGCGACCGGGTGTCCGTGTTTCGGGATGGTCAGCATATCGTTACGCAAAACGTGGCGGATATTCAGCCCTCGGACGTGGTCAACGCCATGGTCGGGCGGGTTATCGACAACTTGTACCCGGACAAGCAGACCGAAGACGAGAAATCGGACGACATCCTGCTGGATGTGCGCAACCTGACCGAGGCAACGCGGTTCCGCGACGTGTCTTTCAGTCTCGAAAGAGGTGAGATTCTGGGCATTGCGGGGCTGATTGGCGCAGGCCGCAGCGAAATTGCTAAGGGTATTTGCCGGCTCGAAGGGGACGTGACCGGTGAGGTCTGGCTGAACGGTGAAAAGCTGGCCCTGCGCAACTATCAGGACAGCATTGCCAAGGGCATGGTCTACCTGTCTGAGGATCGCAAAGGCGATGGCGTGTTTCTGGACTTGTCAATCTCGGCAAATATTTCGGCCCTGAAACCGGACCAGGTGGCTAACGGGCTGGGTTTGATCCAGCAGGCGACAGAAGAGGCGCAGGCCGAAGCGCTGGGTCGAAAGTTGAACCTGAAATACGGGTCACTATCCGATCCGGTGTCATCGCTGTCGGGGGGAAATCAGCAGAAAGTGGCGCTGGCGAAGATGTTATCAGTGAACCCGCGGCTGATCTTCTTGGATGAGCCGACCCGTGGGGTCGATGTAGGCGCGAAATCGGAAATCCATCGAATTCTGCGTGATCTGGCGCGGGGCGGGGTGGGGATTGTCGTGATTTCCTCTGAACTGCCGGAGCTGATCGGCGTTTGTGACAGGGTGCTGGTGGTGCGCGAGGGCAGCGTCAGCGGGCAGGTCGCAGGTGTGGATATGACAGAAGAAAACATCATGCATCTGGCCTCGGTCATGGATGCGCAGGCGACGGTCGCATGAGCGGGGAGAGCAAGATGGACAATACGGTAAACATGGCCCAGGCAGGCCCAGGCGACGGTGTATCACTGTTGAAACGGCTGTTTCGGATGCGTGAGACCGGGCTGATCGTGATCATCTTGGCGCTGTTTCTGATCATGTCCTTCGCCTCACCCTATTTTCTGACGTGGGCCAATATGCGGGCCATGTCGATGGCCTTTGCGGTTGATGGCATTCTGGTGATCGGGATGACCATCCTGCTGATTTCGGGCGGGATCGACCTGTCGGTCGGCTCGGTCACGGCGCTTGCGATGGTGAATGCGGGCTGGCTGTTTCTCAGCGGAATTGACCCGTGGGTCGCATCAGCCATGTCCATTGCGCTGTGCACGGGGATCGGGGCCTTTATGGGCTTCTTTGTGACCCGTGTGGGGCTGCATCATTTCATTGTGTCGCTGGCCATTATGGTGATCGCGCGCGGCGCCTGTCTGTTGTTTACCGGAGGGCGCCCCCTTGGCCTTTACACTCTTCCACCCGAGTTCAAGTTCATTGGTCAGGGTAGCATCGGCCCGATTCCGATCGTGATCATTATCTTTCTGGTCTTTGTGATCGCCTTTGATTTCATGTTGCGGCGGACAACCATGTTCCGCAAGGTGTTCTATACCGGCAGCAACGAAAAGGCCGCCGCCTATTCCGGCATTCGCACCAAGAAGGTCATCTTTCTGACCACCACCCTGTGTTCGACCCTTTGCGGGATCGCCGGGATCATTTACATGGCCCGGTTCGGCTCGGCCCAGCCTACTTTTGGACTGGGGCTGGAGCTGACGATCATCGCCGCCGCCGTGATTGGCGGGGCCAGCCTGAATGGCGGCTCGGGTTCAATTCTGGGCGCGATCCTGGGTGTGATCCTGCTGTCGCTGGTGTCCAGTTCGCTCGCTCTGCTGGATGTGTCGGTCTATTGGCAGGACATCATCCGCGGTTCGATTTTGCTGAGCGCGGTGACCATCGACCATTACCTCAACAAACGGCGGGGTTAGGACATGACGGACAAGGAAAAAGACTTTGAACTGATCCGCCAGATTCACACGGTTCTGATCCTGCATTTCATCGAAGGGCAGAAACAGTCGGACATTGCCAAGGCACTGAACCTGTCGACCTCCAAGGTCAACCGGCTGATCACCCAGGGTCGCCGGATGGGCATGGTGAAGATCGATATCGAAACGCCGTTCCAGACGCTTATGGACCTGGAGCGCGAACTGGCTCAGGCTACGAGTCTGGTCGACGCGGTGGTGACGCCTTCGGTATCGGGCAGTGTCGACACGACATTGCAACAGGTGGGACGCGCCGCTGCCAATCATCTGGTCGAAACACTGCGTGACGGCGACGTGATCGCGATTACCGGCGGCAAGGCAGTCAGTGCCGTGGTTGAGAGCCTGACCCCCGAGCAATCCTTTGACGTGACCGTTGTGCCGCTGACTGGTGGTGTGCAGGGCAAGTACTATACTGACGTGAACCATCTGGCGATGCGGATGGCCGATCGTCTGGGCGGTCAGACTATGCTGATGCACGCGCCGTTGTTTGCCGAAAGCCAGCAGCAGCGGGATATGCTGATGGAGGTCGCCTCGATCCGCGACGTACTCGATCTGGCGCGGCGGGCGAATGTGGCTCTGGTCGGCATCGGCTCGATCGAACCTGAATGTTCAAGTTACTACGACTTGCACCCGGTGCCGGATGCGGATCGTAAGATGCTCGTTGGGATGGGCGTGGTCGGCGAGTTTCTGGCGCATCTGATCCATAGCAACGGCGCGGTATCGAACTACGCACTGAATTCGCGGTTGGTGGCGTTGCCGCCGGGTGATCTGGCCCAGTGCGCCCGGGTGATCGGAGTGACGGCAGGCCCGCTCAAGGTGCAGCCGATCACCGCGGCACTGAATGGTGGCTTTCTGGATTCACTGATTGTCGATGAAGAGACTGCCAAGGCGGTGCTGGAAGAAATGGAAGGAACACAGAATGTCGCATGACATGCTGACACGTGCAATCGGTAGGTCCGGGATAGAGGCCTCGGCCATCGGGTTGGGCACATGGGCCATTGGTGGCTGGATGTGGGGCGGTACGGATGAGGCCAAATCCATCGCGGCGATCCAGGCTTCGGTGGATGCGGGCGTAACTCTGATCGACACCGCACCTGCCTATGGGCAGGGCGTCGCCGAGGAAATTGTCGGCAGGGCGTTGAAAGGTCGCCGCGATCAGGTCGTGCTGGCTACCAAATGCGGGCTGGTCTGGCACACGCAAAAGGGCAACCATTTCTTTGACTATGATGGCAAGCCCGTGCATCGCTATCTGGGCAAGGACGCCGTTATTCATGAGGTCGAACAAAGCCTGACTCGCCTGGGAACCGACTACATAGACCACTACATCACGCATTGGCAGGATTCGACCACACCGGTTGCCGAGACGATGGAGGCGCTGGAACAGCTCAAGCAACAGGGCAAAATCCGGTCCATCGGGGCCAGCAACACATCAACCGGTGATATCCGGGCCTATGTTGCTGCCGGTCAGTTGGACGCCATTCAGGAAGAGTATTCGATGGTCAGACGTGACATCGAAAACAGTTTGCTGCCCGTCTGTCGCGACAATGAGGTTTCGGTGATGAGTTATTCGTCGCTGGCCCTCGGCCTGTTGACCGGCAAGATCAGTCCAGACCGGGTCTTTGCTGGGGATGACCAGCGTAAGGATAACCCGCGCTTTTCGCAGGCGAACCGTAGAAAGGTGGCCCGGCTGATGGAAACCATCACCCCGATTGCCGAGGCGCATGGCGCGACGCCGGCCCAAACGGTCATCGCTTGGACGGTGCAGCAGCCGGGCATCACCTTTTCTCTGTGTGGCGCGAGGGATGCGGCGCAAGCAGCGGAAAACGCGCGGGCAGGCCAGTTGCGCCTCTCCGCGGAAGATATTGAAACAATCAACCAGCAAGCAAAAACACACCTGAGCGATCTGGACGCCTGATCCCAGGTCAAAACCCAAAAATCAAACCCGCTGAAGCACCCTTTCAGCGAACAGGAGAGTCATGTCTACTCAACGGCAACAGAGCCTGGCCAAACTATACAGCGACGGTGCCTTCGATGTCGTGGTTATCGGCGGCGGTGTGAACGGAATCGGCGTTTACCGCGATCTATCGCTGCAGGGTTTGCGGGTTCTGCTGGTGGAACGGAATGACTTTTGTTCAGGTTGCAGCGCGGCGCCGTCTCGTATGATACATGGCGGGTTGCGCTATCTTGAGAACGGTGAATTCGATCTGGTGCGCGAATCCCTGCGCGAGCGTGACGCGCTGCTGAAAAACGCCCCCCATCTGGTGCGCCCTTTGCCCACGATGATCCCGATCACCTCGCGGTTTTCTGGCCTTTTGAACGCCGCGGCCAGCTTCCTGGGGCGGACAGGAAAACCCTCCAACCGGGGTGCGATTCCGATCAAATTGGGGTTGTCGCTTTACGACTGGGTGACCCGGTCCCGCCGCATTCTGCCGCGCCACCAGTTCAAGTCTGCTACTCAAACACGGCAAGGCTGGCCCGCTCTGACTCCGGCGGCCACACGGTCCGCCATTTATCACGACGCCTGGATCAGCCATCCGGAACGTCTGTGCATCGAATTGCTGCGTGACACCGTGCGGGCTAATCCCAACTCTATCGCGCTAAACTATGCTGAACTGGATGTTCGGGGAGGCACTTACAATCTGCTTGATTTACGTACAGGGGAGTCAAACCCGATCCAACCAAAGGTCATCGTCAATGCCACCGGTGCTTGGTTGGATGACACGATCCGCACCTTGGGCAACACGCCGGACAAGCCGTTCGTATCCGGCACCAAGGGGTCGCACCTGATCCTCGACAACCCCAAGCTGCTCAGAGCGCTTGGCGGGCATATGGTGTATTTCGAAAACATGGATGGTCGGGTATGTATCGTCTTTCCTTACCTGGGAAGGGTGCTGGCCGGATCAACCGATATCCGTGTCGACAGGGTTAGGCGGGTGCGTTGTGAGGAGGAGGAGGCGGACTACATCCTGGAATCGCTGCGCCTTGTGTTCCCGGGCCTGAAAATTTCATCAGATGACGTCGTGTTCAGCTACAGCGGCATCCGCCCATTGCCGCATAGCGACCATGATTTCACCGGTCGGATTTCCCGCGGTCACTACACCAGGCGGTTGGACGGGGATGTGCCGCAATTCTGCATGATCGGTGGAAAATGGACCACCTTTCGTGCTTTCGCCGAACAAACTGCGAATGAAGTGCTGACCGAGTTGGGCAAAACCCGGCACCAATCCACACTTGAAACTGCCATCGGTGGCGGAGTTGGTTTCCCTGCGCAATCAGAGGTTCTGGAAGAGGGCCTGCAGCGGCGCTACCGGCTTAGCGCTGCCCGCGCGGCGCATCTGGTGGCGCACTACGGCACTCAGGCTGATCGGGTGGCAGACGCTTGCGAGGCGACGGTCGATGAGCCGCTGACCCAAGGCTGCCCATACACCCGGCAGGAGATCCGGCTGTTGTTGCGTGAGGAATTTACCGAAACGCTGTCGGATATTGTGTTACGCCGGACGGCGCTGGCCATCACCGGCGGAATTTCGATGCAGGTGATTGATGCTCTGGCCGATCTGCTGGCCAAGGAGCGGTGCCTTTCCGAACAAGACATAGCAAGGCAGCGCGCGGCGCTAATCAATGAATTGACAGAATACCACGGTGTATCAGCCGAAACTCTGATCGCCAGAAACATCAAACGGAGTGAAGAATGCGAATTAGCAGCAAGGCCCGCATGAACCGAATGTTCACCAATGGTGGATGTCTGGACGTTGCCATTGATCACGGGGTCTGCAACGAGCCCAGCTTTATGGTCGGTCTGGAAGATATGCCCGCCGTCATGAATACGCTGATCGAGGCTGGACCAGATGCTATCCAATGCGCATACGGGCAGGCTGATCTGCTGCAGAGCCGCCCGGAAAAGGAAAAACCGGCATTGGTTATGCGGATCGACATGGGCAATCCCTACAATGATCAACGCCACCGGGTGATGTGGTCGATGTTGCAAAACGCCGATGAGCCTATAATCGGTGCCCTGGAAATGGACGCTGCGGCCGTGGTCGTGAACCTTTTCATGCTGCCGGACGAGCCCGATTTGTTCCGTCAGTGCGTCGAGAACATCTCGCGCGTCCGCGCCGCGTGCCACAAATATGGGATGCCGCTGATGATCGAGCCGCTGGTCATGCTGCCCAACGATGTGCGCGGGGGCTATCAGGTGGATGGGAACGCAGAGAAGATCGTGACGCTTGTCCGCCTGGCATCGGAAATGGGGGCAGATATCATAAAGGCCGACCCAACCGAGAATCCTGAGGATTTTCATCGGGTGATTGAAGCCGCGCGGGTTCCAGTTCTGGTTCGCGGCGGCGGGAAGGAAGATTTGAAGACGGTTCTGACAAAATCGGCGGCCTTGATGGCGCAAGGCGCGCAGGGCATGGTCTACGGGCGCAATATCTATCAGCATGACAACCCAAAAGCCGTGGTGTCGGCCCTGATGGCGATGATCCATAACGGCGCAAGTGGCGAAGAAGCCTGGGATATCTACAACTGTGGCTGAGAACGGCACATATTTTCTTGGGTTGGATGCCGGGAACACGGTGATCAAGGCCGTCTTGTTCGATCAGGACGGGCGTCAGATGGCGGTACATGCGCTGGACGGGCAGTCCTCGACCCCCGAGCCGGGTTTTGTGGAGCGTGATCTAAATGATCTCTGGGCCAATGCGTGCGAGGCGATCCGTGGTTGTATCGCTAAGGCGGACATTCAGGCCACACAGATTGCGGGCGTCGGATGTGCGGGCCACGGCAACGGGCTTTACCTGCTGGATCGGGCGAACGAGCCTCTGATCGGCATTCAGTCGCTGGATACCCGCGCCGCCGATCTGGCCGCCGAGCTTTCAGCGTCCAATGGGAATAGGTTGCATGAGATTTGCCTGCAAAAGCCTTGGCCCTCGCAGACACCGACCTTGCTGGCCTGGATCAAACGACACCGACCTGAAGTATATGACGGCACACGGACCGTATTGCTGTGCAAGGACTTCATCACTTTCAAACTGACGGGTGAGCGGGTCAGTGAGTTGTCGGACATGTCAGGCTGTGGCCTGACCCGAATGCCGGATTGCGTTTATGACGATGAGCTATTGGCGCTGTACGGCCTTTCGGATGCGCGGGACTTCTTGCCACGCCTGATCGACCCGGCAGAGATTGCCGGCGTCCTGACCTCTGATGCCGCCGCCCAGACCGGGCTTACACCCGGAACGCCGGTAATCGGCGGATATTTCGACGTGATCTCCAGCGCCATGGGGTCGGGTGTGGTGGGCGCGGGTGAGGCGTCGATTATCGCGGGGACCTGGAGCATCAATCAGGTTTTCTCGTCAGTACCGGTGAACGATCCGACGGTTTTTATGGCGTCGTGCTTTGGCAAAGATCGCTTCGTCAATATCGAATCCAGCGCGACATCTGCTGCCAATCTGGAATGGTACGTGCGTGAACTGGTCGAGCGGGGCGGGCATCACGCTGATCCTTTCGGGCACTGCAACGCGCAAGTCGGGCGTGTGATGCCACGTGGGGATGATCCCTTTTTTCACCCCTTTTTGTATGGCTCTGGTCAGGGTGCAGCGTTCCGGGCCGGATTCTACGGGTTGGCGGGCTGGCATGAAGAAGGCCATATGCTGCGCGCCCTCTTCGAAGGCATAATGTTCGAGCATCGCCGCCATATCGGGGTGCTGCAACAAGCAGGTGTTCAATTTGATCGCGCGGTCCTTTCAGGTGGCGGGTCGCGCAGCCCTCACTGGCCGCAGATGTTTGCCGATTGTCTGGGCGTACCCATCACCGTTGCCGAAGCCCGCGAAACCGGCGCCTTGGGCGCAGCCATCGGAGCCGCTCAGGCTGCGGGAGAGGTTGCGGACTATGAAGAAGGGATCGCCCGGATGACGCGTGCCAAGCAGGTATTTGAACCCGATCCCGGCATGTTCACTCACTATGACGAACGCTACGAAACTTATCTGGACTTGGCTGAAACAATGCAGGGCTTCTGGTCGCGTCTGCACGCGCAGCGTGACCGGGTGTGAAACCGGAGCTATGTTTGGCAATGTCGTGACAGACAAACGAGACGGAAAATGACACAGCCAACGCGCCTTGACGGCGATTTCGACTACATCATCGTTGGAGCCGGAACCGCCGGTTGCGTACTGGCAAACCGATTGACCGAAGACCCCAGCACGCGCGTATTGTTGTTGGAGGCAGGTAAGTCCGACAGCTACCACTGGGTTCATATCCCGGTAGGCTATCTCTATTGCATCGGCAATCCCCGCACCGACTGGATGATGAAAACCGCACCCGAGCCGGGTTTGAACGGGCGATCGCTGGTCTACCCGCGCGGCAAGGTTTTGGGGGGCTGCTCATCGGTGAATGGCATGATCTATATGCGCGGACAGGCGGCAGATTACGATCACTGGCGGCAGTTGGGGAATACCGGCTGGGGTTGGGATGATGTGCTGCCTTATTTCCTAAAGTCCGAGGACCACCATGGCGGCAGCACCGACATGCACCACTCTGGCGGAGAGTGGAAAGTTCAGAAACAAAGGCTTAGCTGGGATATCCTGAAAGCTGTGCAGGAGGGTGCAAAGGAATTTGGCATCCAGCCGCGCGACGATTTCAATGATGGTAACAACGAAGGGTCGGGTTTTTTCGAGGTCAACCAGAATAACGGCGTGCGTTGGAACACCGCCAAGGCCTTTCTGCGCCCGGCCATGAACCGCCCGAACCTGCGGGTTTTGACACAGGCGATCACGGACCGCCTGATCCTTGACGGCAAAACCGTGCGCGGAGTCCGTTTTCGCCAAAAAGGGCAGGTTCTGGATGCGTTTGCCAGGCGAGAGGTGCTGCTGGCCGCCGGTGCGATTAACTCCCCCAAGATACTGGAACTGTCAGGGATTGGTCGCGCTGAGGTATTAACAGCGCAAGGTATCGACGTCCTGCACGAAAGCAATGGGGTCGGAGAGAACCTGCAGGACCACCTGCAAATCCGGACAGTGTTCAAAGTGACGAACGCCAAAACGCTGAACACGTTGGCCAATTCCGCTTTGGGTAAGGTCCGGATCGCACTGCAATATGGTCTGACTCAGTCGGGGCCGATGTCGATGGCACCCAGCCAGTTCGGTATGTTCACCAAATCCGATCCCGCACTGGAAACACCTGATCTGGAGTATCACATCCAGCCCTTGTCGACGGACAAGTTGGGTGATCCGCTTCATCCTTTTCCCGCGATTACTGTCTCGGTCTGCAACCTGCGCCCCGAAAGTGTTGGTAACAGCCATATCCAGAGCCGAGATATTGATCAGCAGCCAGATATCCGCTTGAATTATCTGTCTACGGCACGAGACAAGTCCGTCGCGGTCAGGTCGGTCCAACAGGCCCGCCAGATCATGAGCGCCAAACACCTGGCCCAATACGAACCAGAAGAAATCCTGCCCGGCCCGGCCATAAGGAACGAAACTGATCTTTTACTAGCGGTCGGAGACATCGCGACCACGATTTTCCACCCAGTTGGGACCTGCAAGATGGGGCAAGATGACGGGGCGGTTGTGGATCCGCAACTACGTGTGCGGGGGCTGAATGGGTTGCGTGTCATAGATGCCTCAATCATGCCAAGGATCGTGTCAGGCAACACGGCGTCTCCGGTTATCATGATCGCTGAGAAGGCAGCCGAGGACATCAGGAAATCCTAGGGTAGTCTGGGCTGGTGTACGATACTTCGTGCGGACGCTGTTCCATCGCAGGACCTGGAAGTGCAGATTCACACCTCTTGTGCCTTGACTGCCTGCTCACACTCGTTCGGTTTTCGATTTGGGCCGTTTTCACGGACAGCGATGTCCGACTAAGCGTTTCAATGTTGTTCGCGTGCTATTCAGCATCCGACACAATAGGCTCATTGCAGGCATCTTAGCTTACGCAGCATGGGCTTCTGTTCTGTTTGCCGCGATCTATTCCGGCCCGAAGCCGACGTTCGGCACCGCTGCATTCCGGGCATTCGCCGTGAGCGCTTGGTGACGAGGTTGTCAAAGTCGGGACCGCGAACACTGCAGAATCTCAACAACTTAACCCAATGTCTGCTCTCTGGAAGAAAAAGGTGTTGGTGAGTGATATCGTCGATACTACCTTCTGACGTCGCATTGCTTGTGTGTCAGATTGGTCTCGGTGTTACCCGACTTATGGATTGACAGAGCTTCTGGGCGCTCTCTCTATGGCTGAAGTGATTTTTTCGTATCAAGCAGAACAGGATGTTCAATTTAGTATTTTTGGTGGCAAGCGTCACAACGAGCATAATCTTAGCAACCATTTTCATCGAAGCGACAGATGGCGCAGCCGGATGGGTGGTTCTCGGAGTTTTTGGAATTCTGCTGGGCATTGCAAATGTGTTTGTGTTTCCAAGATTTTTTGGTCTGCCCGTTTCAAAACCACACGTAGACATAACGTATTATGCGCTCGGCATGGCAGGCATCATACTTTTCTTCGAGGCTGATCGCCTGGATCGCAAAGTCGCCGAACTGAGGCAGTCGGCTCTGAGTAATATTCTCGCCGTGAACGCAATAGAAGATGAAATTGAAGCGCAGAAGGTGTTCCTGAGCGCGCAACGTCAGGATTTTGAGGAGGAAATTGAATTACTCCAACTCAATGAAGATATTTTGATGGATTTATCGAAAGGAGGCGACGCATCCGACTCAGATCTTGCAAAAAGGATAGTTCAACATGTACAGAAAGCAGCTTTAGAACGCGCTAACGCGAGTGCCACAGACGGGGACCCATTTGAACAATCTCTATTAAAAGGCATCGCAGCGACCTCAAGCATCGCAGCGCTTGTGCAGTTTCACAATCAGGCTCCGAGACAAGCCTTCGAAGTTCGAAAAATCCTAGCAGGCACCGAGGAATATTTCCCACCCTATGCCAGGAACTGCGTCTTTGAAAATCGTGCAGATTGCCAACCTCTTTATGATCAACTGCAATATCTGCAGACTTACGTGAAGCTTATTGCTGAGAACATCGAAAGTCTTGAAAATGAGAGGTCTTTCGTATTCCGGCAACTTTTTGAAGCCAAGCTGAAAAGTCGCGATGCCAATGCAGCGTATCTGGAATTTACGAACGGAGTTGATGGATCTCCTAGTTTTGATGATCCCTCTCAAATTGAGGCAGATCGATACAGGCATTCGTTCTGGCCCTATGCGATCATTTCTGCGTTTACGCTGAAGCTCGCCAGTGCTGACAGTTCCCGAATTACCGAAGCTTTGTCCAGAAAGGTCGCCGCCGCAAAGGCGTATTTGAACTACGCCATGAATGAGCAGAGGGCAAGGCAAGGCAAATCGAAAGCGTTGCAGAGAAGTATCCGGGGTTTTCACAGGAGGTTCCGAAGATCTGGAACATTAGAAGAAGTCAAAGCTTACCTGGAGGCTGCGCGTGAACTGATCAGCGAGGCAGATGCCGCCGGAGAAATAGATATCTCCGATGCGGTGTATTCTGGATGTATCGAATTTCTTCGAAACGCTCTACCCGTCAAAAGCTCTGTTGCCGGCTTGGTAGCACGCGGTGATTTTCTGGAGGCAAGTGGAGACTTTTGGTTTGGACTTGAGAGATTTGAGGATGCGCGCGACGCTTACACTGAGTGTATTGAAGACCGAAAGTCGATCGAACGCCGGACATTGTCCGACGAAGCGGCTTTTGATCACGCCAGGTGCATTTTGAAACTCTGCATTTCAGAAGCCGGCCTGGAAAACCATACGGCGGCAACCAGTCTTCTGGATAAGCTTCAAAACCTCGAAGATGAACTGGATAGTGATTATCAGAAGATGCTCAGGGAATTCAAAGCCCGCGCTCGGCGTGTCCTGTCGGGCTTCCCTTCTAAGGTTATCTAATGTTTGATTAACCCCCATTTCGGCCACAAGGTCTTACTCTCACCCATCGCACTCGCAGCGACCGTTAGGGCATTTCTGCTTGGCGACGGTACCCATCATCGTTGTTTTGACGGTCCCGCAGAACTCACGAAATCATGAAGTCGATCCCGTAGGCTAAAGAGTTCCTCTGCGGGGATGTTCAAATAACAAAAGAAATCTCCCAACATCTTTTCGGCCTGCTCCCGCAGTGCTTCACCTTCGGGTGTTAATTCTACTAAAACGCGCCGCTCATCTGTGGGCTGTCTTCGTCTTGTAATCAGCTTCTTGTTTTCCAGTCGCTTGAGCATGGGAGACAGGGAGCCCAACTCCATTTTCAGCAGCGTGGAAAGCTCACCCACGCCCTGAGCGCCACGTTCCCAAAGGACAATCAACACCAGATATTGAGGGTAAGTTACACCCAGATCGCGCAGAAAAGGCGAAAAAATGCGTGTCATGTGGTTGCTTGCAGCATAAAGCGCAAAGCAAAGGTGGCTGTCCAACGTCACGAAGTCTGCCACATCGATCGACCCTGGATCCATATTGCGGATATTCTTCGCTTGGCTTGGCATAGACAGGTTTCCAGTGGTCGTTCACGTACGTCGGAGAGGTTGATGCCCCGTCAATCAATATAATCGCGATTGATTAGAAGACTACCAGAGCGATAATTTCGCGCAAGCGATACTCACATAGTGCTGAGGGTTCGACTTGGTGACACCAGCTTGTGGTAGCGCCATCCAGGCCGTTAATAAACTGGCTGCTAGATCGTTGTTTTGAGTCATTTGTCGAAGTGTTGACAAGAGGGAAATCTTACAAGATTATATCTTGTAAGATTCAATATCCAACTTCTGGCTGATACCGCCAACCCAATGCTGTTTTTGCCAGCGGTTTGATCAAAATCCTTGGGGAGAACAACAGATGTCGCAAGTGATCCTGCACCACTACCAGCTTTCTCCGTATTCAGAGAAAACCCGTCTTGCCATGGGCCTCAAAAAGGTGGCCTGGAGCTCGGTCGATATCCCGATATGGACACCGCGTCCCAAGCTCACACCGATGACCGGGGGCTATCGGCGAACGCCAATTGCCCAGGTCGGGGCAGAGTTTTATTGTGACAGCCTGCATATTTTTCAACTTCTCGAACAGTTGGGCGGTGCTGGCAGATTATACCCACCCGGCCAGGAAAGCCTGGCAAAGGCGATTGGCTGGTGGTTCGAAAAAGGGTCTTTCTTCAACGCCGTAAGTGTTGCAATGGGTGGAATGGAAGGAGTGCCCCAGGAGCTTATCGACGAGCGTCTTCCTCTTTTTGGCGTAAATATCGATCCAGAGGTGCTGCGCCCCGAGCGCGCCAAATACCTTCAGAGGGTCGATGCGCATCTCCAGTGGATTGATGATTTGCTTTCTGACGGTCGTAATTTCCTACTCGGTGCCGAGCCCTCGGCAGCGGATCTGTCCGTGTATCACCCTCTTTGGTTTGTTCGGCAGAATGGTGGTGACGAGGTGAACGAACTCGTCAACCGTTCGACTGTGATCGACGCATGGTATGGGAGAGTGGCGGCCATTGGTCATGGTGATTTTACCGAGTTAACAGCGGATCAGGCCATTGATGCGGCCCGGGAAAGTGATCCGAGCGAGCCTGTCGAATGGTCACGTGAGGCAGAAAATGTAGGGCTTCATCGCGGTGATAAGGTCACTGTAACGCCAGACGATTATGGCAACCCGGTGTATGGTACCCTGATTGCCTGGGCTGAGAATCGTGTTGTGCTGCGGCACGAAGATCCATCCGTTGGAAAAGTGAACCTCCATTTTCCGCGTGTCGGTTTTGACGTAGCTCTTGCTGCATAGGCCCGGGGCTTCTTCCGATCTGTGCTCGGTTGCGAGCTTTGAACGATCAACGGCCGGATTGAACTTAAGCAGCTAGTTCCGCGAATTGATGAAATGGGCAGGTTCTGCGCGTTAGTTGCCTTTGTGCGAACAACAAAAAAGGAGCGGAAAACCAGTTGCAATGCTGTCTACCTACTGATAGGTAGTTATATGAACCACAACCCCCGTCGGAGTTATTCAGATGAAGATTTATGATGTCGAAGGGTTCCCGAACCCCGCCCGTATCCGTATTGCGCTGGCCGAAAAAGGCGCATCGGACAAAGTGGAATTCATCCCCGTGGATGTGATGGGTGGTGAGCATCGTACGCCGGAGTTCAAAGCAAAAAACCCTGATGCGGTAGTTCCTTGTCTGGAGCTTGAGGATGGATCCCACATTGCACAATGCAATGCGATCACCGAGTATATCGACGCAACGTTTGACGGCCCCTCATTGACTGGGGTTACTGCAAAAGAGCGCGCGCATATTTCTATGATGAACCTGCGCGCAGAAAACGGTTTGCTGAACGCGGTCGGCACTTACTTCCACCACGCCACACCTGGTCTGGGTCCGGATTTGGAAACCTATCAGTGTGCCGAATGGGGCAACAAGCAGAGAGAGGTCGCGGAAAGCACCATGGCCTATCTGGATTCGGTTTTGGCCGAAAACGAATATCTGGCCGGAGAAACCTTCTCGATGGCCGATATCACCGCCTTCGCAGGGTTGGCATTTGCCGATTTTGCCAAGGTTGAAATCCCCGAAAGCCTGGGCAACCTTAAGGCTTGGCGTGCGAGAATAGCGGCTCGTCCGTCCATCGCAGCTTAAGCGAAACCTGCCATTTAAGTCGAAAGGACGTCTCCCCATGGAACTCAACTCGGACTTCTCTTCCCGTGTCGTTGTTCACTCTGATCAGCTTGAGTGGCAGGCTTCGCCCATGAAGGGTGTGGACCGCCGCATGCTGGACCGGATTGGTGGCGAAGTCGCCCGCGCCACCACCATTGTGCGATATGCACCGGGCAGCAAATTTTCGGCCCACACCCATACGGGCGGAGAGGAATTCATCGTTTTGGATGGCGTATTTCAGGATGAACACGGTGATTTTCCTGCGGGCACTTATGTTCGCAACCCACCGACCACGGAACATACGCCTGGCTCAGAGCCTGGCTGTACAATCTTTGTCAAACTCTGGCAGTTCGACATGGAAGACCGAACCCAGTTCCGCAAAAACATGGCTGAAGAGTTGGCCTCTCCTGTGAATGGTGTCGCAACCGCGACTCTGCACCAAGATGACCGAGAAGTCGTGACATACAGCCATCTTGATCCGGCAGCGATGTTGACCTCGGGCGCTTCAGGAGGGATCGAGTTGCTGGTCATTGATGGCTCAATCACAACCGGAGGCGACGTTCTTGGGAAAAACGCCTGGTTGCGGCTGCCCGAGGGTGAGAGGCTATCAGCCATAGCAGGACCTGAAGGCGCAAAGGTCTGGATGAAAACCGGGCACCTGCCCTTTGCCCAACCACCGGCGGTATAGCGTATGAACACCGTTCATTCCCTAGCGCTTGTCGCCGGTGCGGGGGCTGGCCTTGGCCAGTCCCTCCTTTCCCGTTTTCAGGCTGGCGGCATGACGGCTGTTGGCCTCGGTCGAACCCGTCCGGAAAACCCAATTGGCATCTTTCACGAACTCGACCTGTCCAACCCCGAGGCTGTTGCCTCAGTCATTGCGGATATGATTGCGACCCATGGTCCACCAAAAATCGTAGTCCACAATACTGCCGAACTGGTGATCGCACCTTTCTCTGAAACCACTTTGAATGACTATCAGCAGACCTGGACTTCAATGGTCCAGTCGCTTGTGGTTCTGGGGCAATGCGTTTTGCAACCCATGGTACGCGGCGGCGGTGGTACGCTGATCGTGTCCGGAGCTACTGCGTCGCTGCGAGGAGGGCCACGTTTCTCGGCCTTTGCGTCTGCAAAGTTCGCCTTACGCGGGCTGACGCAATCATTGGCGCGAGAGTATCAGCCAGCGGGCGTGCACATAGCTCATGTCATTTTGGACGGTATCATCGATACATCTCGTTCGCGTGATCTTCATAGTCTCGACGCATCGAAAATGATGAAGCCCGATGAGATTGCAGAAGCCTACTGGCAATTGGCGCATCAACCCCGCTCGACATGGACCCATGAACTGGACCTGCGCCCTGCTTCGGAGGGATTCTGAGCGATGCAGTGTGAGACTCTCGTCATCGGGGCAGGCCTTTCGGGCCTGTCCGTTGCAACGCAACTGGCAGAGCATGGGCACGATTTCCTGTTGGTTGAGGCAAGGGATCGGCCAGGTGGACGTATTTTGACCCAACGCGATGGGGCCAGCTATTTCGATTTGGGGCCTGCATGGTTCTGGCCAGGCCAACCGCGGGTGGCATCCCTTATCGACCGGTTGGGTTTGGAATGGTTTGAACAGTATTCGGCTGGTGCCTTGAGTTACGAAAACGAAAGCGGTCGCGTTGACCGGGGGCCAAGCTTTGCTTCAACGGAAGGTTCTTATCGGCTGAAAGGTGGTTTTGGTGAAGTGACCGATGCCTTGGCAGACCGATTGCCTAAGGATCGCCTGTTGTTATCCATGCCAGTTTCTACACTTACAAAAACCTCAGATGGCGTCATGGCGACCACCCGTTTAGGGCAAGAAATCCACGCGCGACAGCTTGTGCTTGCTTTGCCGCCACGTATCGTTAGCCAAATAACTTTTTCGCCTGCTCTGTCGCGAGAGACCCATAATGCAATGACCGGTGTCGTGACCTGGATGGCAGGGCAAGCCAAAGCTGTCGCTATCTATGATCGGCCGTTCTGGCGCGACGCTGGGCTATCCGGTGATGCAATGAGCCGTCGTGGCCCCATGGTGGAAATCCACGATGCGTCACCGGCACAGGACGGCCCATATGCCTTGTTCGGCTTTATTGGAGTCCCCCCACAAGCACGTCGGGAGGAAAGCAGTTTGCGTAAGGCGATACGCGACCAGCTAGTTCGAATTTTTGGGACCGATGCTGCGGAGCCTAGGTCACTCCTTATCAAAGACTGGGCTCTCGATGGCTTCACCTCTACCGAAGAGGACCAGCAACCGGTATACGCTCATCCAAGATACGGGCTACCGCAGGCTCTGGTACAGATCTGGAACGACCGCCTGATCTTTGCCGGCACCGAAATAGCGTCACAGTTCGGAGGGTACATTGAAGGTGCACTCGAAGCTGCGGAAGACGCATTGGCCCAGATTATGAGAGAAAAGGTTTGAGAATATGCCAAGCGACACCAAAACCGCGTTGCTGGATGTAGCTGAACACGCTGCCCGGGCGCGCGGGTTTGACGGGTTCAGCTACGCTGATCTGGCTGACGCAGTGGGTATCCGCAAAGCCTCAATCCACTATCATTTTCCCACAAAAGCTGATCTATCCGCGGCTCTTATGGATCGCTACCACGCTGCACTTGAAGGTGAATGTAGGAAGATCGAGGCGTCACACGACACGGGATCCAAGCGACTGCGGGCTTTGATCCAACTGTACCGAGACGCTTTGAATGATGGCAAAACACTGTGCTTATGTGTCTCACTGATCAGCAGTCGGGAAAGCTTGTCGGAAGAGGTTATTGAAAAGATCAAGGCCTTCCGCACCATGATGGTTCAGCGGATCAGTGCGGTCTTTGAGTTGGGCCAAAAAGACAACACAATCTCCGGTGTGACCGACCCTCCTTCTGAAGCACGGGCCACCCTTGCGCTGCTGGAGGGTGCGCATCTTACGGCGCGCGCCGAAGAAAATACCATAACTTTCGACGAAGCCGTGGCTGTGTTGAAGTCGCGCTGCTGACACCAAAAAACTGATCGTTCCAGAAGATTGCTCAAGAAACTTGAAAGTTGCTCTCTGCACTGAAGGCAACCCTCGAACCTGCGATGAAAGAGGCGGGTTTCCCTTGTGGACGTTCTCACTAATCAGGCGCTACTTTCTGCGCAGAACCACCACAAGATGCCAGACTTCGCAGGCATGTTTGTTCGTCTCCGACTCGTAGAGTTGCGTGAGACGATTATAGAACTCCGCCATGAGTTGATCGAGCAACTCGGCAGTTCTGCAATTGGGACCGAACAGATGCGTTCTCAATGTCGAGTCTGCAAAGGCCCGGATATATCCAACATATTTTTGGGCATAGGTATGGGGATCATCAATATGCTCCTGGAAAATATCTTCCGCCTTGGTCGGAGCAGGTTGGACGGTTGTTTGGATAACTTCGAACGCATCCCTCAATTCGGTGTTTTCTTCAAACGGCCTGCGCGCCTCGGCTTCGGTCATGAACCAAAGCGAAAACAAAAAGGAGTCGAGGCTTTTTGGACTGATGAGTGCATCGTCCACCATCGATTTGGCGACGACCTGAATAGAGCGGTAGATGCCGCGCCCCGACGCAGCGATCCCATTCACTTCGGAGGCGTCGGGGACCGAACCCAGCGTCCCGACAACCAGATGCCCACCTGCATTGATTTCCCTGGAGCGCTGAAGCAGGAATTGGGTCCAGTCCCTTTGCGCAATCCGGTCAACAATCTGGCGGGCATCACTTTGTAGATCGGCGAACCAGACGGTTCCGGCAGACGTCAGTTGAATACCCTGGCTCAACCAATGGCTGGCGAATATGCATGTGCCGATTGAAGCCGACGCAGGGGATGTGACCTGATCATAAAAAGACCCGACGGCTGCTTCTGTGCGGATATTCTTGGACATTTGCGCATAGCCCTCGGGGCCTGCCGCCAGTTGGAACAAGGTGTTCCAATCGTTGCCAACCTGATCAGAATGGCAAACAACGATGGGGGTTTTGGCGAATTTCTCCAGACAAGCCTCGATTGCCGGTTTGACCATTTCGATGGAGTTCACACCCGGCCCGCACCCATAGTCCATGATTTTGAACTCAGTGTCGGGCGGACTCATCGAATGCACCAGGTCTCGAACCAGTGGGGACAACAGTCGCACCAGCTGCAGTTGCGCGGAAGAGTTGTCGTTGTAATCCAACATGCCTTCGGTAGATTGTCCCGATTGCATTTTCTTTTCAGTCATTGTTTTGGTCCTCAATTTGAACCGGGGCATCAAATGTTTGAACACTACAGGTCCAACCGCGATTTGTCAGTTCTGGCTGCTGGTGAGGTTCGTGATAACAACACAAGTGGGGCTTGCCACAGGTGTTCGCTGCCAGTGCTTTGCCGGAGAGCCGAGTACCGTAAACGGAGGCCAAAGTTTTAGTGAGATGTGTCCGCGCCTGATCGATCTGAGTGTCGCGAGTTTAGCGTGGCTTTGAATCGTTATCGATATATTCAGCTATGGCTGCCCGGCCGCCACTGCGCCAAATTGCGGTCAACCAAGAAGAAAAGGCTTCGGAAAAGCGCGTGCCAGGCCCAAAGTCACCGCAATACAGCCGTTGTCCAATCCAGAGGCCCGGATCAGTTTTGGCCGCCAACGCGGTTTTTCTCAGGTTCTCCCAGAGGGGGTCATTTGGTGCGATTTCGGAGCCATCTTCACGAACTCCGGCACACATCCGGCACCAGAATGCTTCGGCCAGCGCGAGTCCGTTTATGGACGAACCGGACGCAATTGCATCGCGCAGGGAAGGCAGCAGGAACCCGGGATGTCGTGCTGATCCATCGAACGCGACCCGGCGTGTCGAATCGTGAATCGCTGTATTTGCAAATCGCCGCTTAACCAAGCCAAGGTAGTCCTGCGCTGTCGTTCCGGGAACGGCCTCGACATGGGGCAGAATTTCCTCGACCTGAACTTTCGTGAAAAATGCTGCGATGTCCGGATCCTGCATACAGTCTGAGATCGTCGGGACATTCAGAATTTCTCCGACGTTCGCGAGCAGTTGGTGACCTCCGTTCAAAATGCGTAGTTTCATAGTCTCGTAGCTATGAACATCGTGGGTTAACGTCACTCCGACCTGTTCAAGTGGGGGCCGCCCAGCGCAGAAATCATCCTCGATCACCCATTGGCGGAAGTTCTCGTGCGAGACCGGGGCGCGATCATCGATGCCAAGCGTTTGGCATTGTGAAATCAAATGGTCAGTCGTCGCGGGCACGATGCAATCTACCATCGCATTCGGGAATGCGCCGTTCCGATCAATCCAGTCGGCCAGATCAGGGTCGGACAGGCGCGCCAAACCAGCCACGCAGTTTCGCAGGATCGTTCCGTTGCCCTGAAGATTATCGCAGCTCAGCGCTGTAAAAGGTTGCACTCCATTCACGCGGCGCTGCCTGAGTGCAGAAACGATGGCGCCAAAAACGGTACGAGGCTGGTCGGGATTTTCCGCATCGTGGCGAATGTCTTCGTGATTTGTATTGAAGGTGCCTGTATTGGCGTCCAAAAAATACCCGCCTTCGGTTACCGTCAGCGACACAATCCGGATAGATGGCTCAACCATCTTTCGGATCAGGGCTTCGTTGTCTGCTTCAATCGGAAGGTAGTCGATCATCGGACCAATCACCTCGGCGGATATCCCTTTCGGATCCAGCTCGATCAGAGTCGTCAGGCAGTCTTGCGCAAGCAATCTCTCCCGCATCTCGACATCGTGGCTTCGTACACTGGCACCGATGATCGCCCAGTCATACGCCCGACCCTGCTGCATCAGTTGGTGGATGTACCCAGCCTGATGCGCGCGGTGAAAATTGCCAAGCCCGATATGGACAATACCCGGCTTCAGGTCCGATCGCTCATACGCTGGCACCCTGACAATCGCAGGCAAGTCTGCAAGCCTGTCGCGCCGCAGCCGCACCGGAGGTTTCGCGTTCGCCACAGGGTTCATCAACTCATCCAGTTTCCGCCATCGACATTGTAGGTTTGGGCGACGATGTATTTGGCCTCGTCAGAGGCCAGAAAAACCGCCATGCCGGTCAGATCTTCGGCGCGCGCCATGCGGCCATAGGGAACGGCCGCCGCGACTTCGCGTTTCTTTTGCCCTGGCGATTTGCCCTCGTGTTTTGCGAAGAATGCATCAACGCCGTCCCAGTGTTCTCCATCCACCACACCCGGAGCGATGGCATTCACGTTGATCCCGTGAGAGATCAGGTTGAGGCCCGCAGATTGAGTCAGGGATATGATCGCGGCCTTGCTGGCGCAGTATACGGCAACCAGAGGTTCGCCCCGCCGCCCGGCCTGCGATGCCATGTTGATGATCCGGCCTTTCACCCCGTGTTCGATCATATGGCGCGCAACTGCCTGCATCGTGAACAGAACACCCGAAACGTTGATGTCGAAAACACGGTTGTAGTCGGTGCGCTCAATTTCGACGATTGGCGCAGCGGTGAAGATGGCTGCGTTGTTGATAAGAATACCGATGGGGCCGAATTGCGCTGCTGTTTTCGCCACGGCCCCATCGATGCTTTGCTGGTTGGTCACGTCTATCTCGACAGCCAGAGCGGCCTCGCCGATATCCTTAGCCGCATCCTGTGCCCGCCGGATGTCGATATCGGCGATGGCGACGCGCGCGCCCTCTGCAACATAGGCTTTGGCAAAGGCCAGTCCGATGCCTCGTGCAGCCCCGGTGATCAGGGCAGTTTTGCCTGCCAGTCTTTTCATTCGATGCGCAGGCCTTTTGCGTCAAACCGATGAATCACATCTGATCGCGGAGTCAGGTGAATGCGATCCCCGTGACGAAAGCCGACCTCGCCATCCGCGCGAACGGTGATTGTCTCGGCCAGACCGGTTTCGTGAACATGGAAGAAGGTGTCCGAGCCAAGGTGTTCCGAAACGCTGACGACTCCGGACCATTCACCTTCGGTTTCGGAAACGGAGATGTGCTCAGGTCGAATTCCGATGGTTCGTGCGCCGTGTTTTGCGGCCTCATCGCCTTCGATGAAGTTCATTTTCGGCGAACCAATGAAGCCTGCGACGAAAAGGTTTCTTGGGGTACGGTACAGTTCCAACGGGCTGCCAACCTGTTCGATTACACCGGCTTGAAGAACAACGATCTTATCGGCCATGGTCATGGCTTCGACCTGATCATGGGTGACGTAGATCATCGTGGTCGCCAGACGTTCGTGCAACTCGCTGATCTCCAGTCGCATTCCAACGCGCAGCGCCGCGTCGAGGTTCGAGAGAGGTTCGTCAAACAGGAACGCAGCGGGCTCACGGACAATCGCGCGACCAATGGCGACCCGCTGGCGCTGTCCGCCGGACAACTGGCCGGGGCGGCGATCCAGATAGTCGGTCAGGTTCAACACGCTTGCTGCCCCTTCGACGCGCCTGTCGATTTCGGCCTGATCCAGCTTGGCCATGCGCAAGGGAAAGGCGATGTTCTTGCGCACAGTCATATGCGGGTACAAAGCGTAAGACTGGAACACCATCGCCAGACCGCGCTTGGCAGGTGGCACGTCGGTGGCGTCCGCCCCGTCAATATCGATCGAGCCGCTGGTGATATCCTCCAACCCCGCGATCAGGCGCAAAAGGGTGGACTTGCCGCAGCCCGAGGGGCCGACGAAGACAGTGAACTCGCCATCCTCGATGGTCAAATCCAATGGGGGAATGACCTGCACGTCGCCGAAGCTTTTGGTCACGGACTTGAGTTGAATACGTCCCATGTGTCGTGTTCCTTATTTCACAGCGCCGAAGGTCAGGCCGCGGACAAGTTGTTTCTGGCTGAACCAGCCAAGGATCAGGATTGGTGCGATTGCCATGGTCGAGGCTGCGCTGAGCTTGGCAAAGAACAGGCCTTCGGGGCTGGAATAGCTGGCGATGAAGGCCGTAAGCGGTGCCGCATCTACCGCGGTCAAATTGAGGGTCCAGAACGCCTCGTTCCAAGCCAGGATGAAGTTCAGCAAAACGGTCGAGGCGATGCCCGGAACGGCCATGGGCGTCAAGACATAGAGGATTTCCTCTTTCAACGTCGCCCCATCCATCCGTGCGGCTTCCAGGATCTCACCCGGAATTTCGCGGAAATAGGTGTAGAGCATCCAGACAATGATCGGCAGGTTGATCAGCATCAACACCACGACCAATCCTCCACGCGTGTCCAGCAGACCCAGCCGAATGAACAGCAGGTAGATCGGGTACAGCACGCCGACCGCAGGCAGCATCTTGGTCGACAGCATCCACAGCAGAATGTCCTTGGTGCGCTTGGACGGTACGAAGGCCATCGCCCAAGCGGCAGGCACCGCTATGATCACACCCAGAACAGTCGAGCCGCCCGCGATGATCACTGAGTTCCACAGGAACCGCATGTAATCAGAGCGCTCTTGAACGATGGCATAGTTCTCAAGCGTCCAATTGAAGTTCAGGAACAGGGGCGGACTGGCAATGGCCTCTGCCTCGGTCTTGAAGCTGGTCAAGATGGTCCAGAGGATCGGAAAGAAGATCAGCAGGCCGATACCCCAGGCAATGGCGGTATTGATCGTTTTGCGTTGTGTCGTGACGGCGCGGGCCATATTCGTTCCTCCTCACGCGTCCAGGTTCTTGCCGACGATGCGCATCAGGAAGATCGCAACGATATTGGCTAAGATGATTGCGTAGACACCTCCGGCTGATCCTAGGCCGACATTCTGGCTTTCCAGCACGCGCTGGAAGATCAGGTAGGTGAGCGTGCGGGTGCCGAACGCGCCGCCGGTGGTCACGAAGATCTCGGCGAAGATCGACAAAAGGAAGATCGTCTGGATCAGGATCACGATCGTGATCGCGCGGCTCAGATGCGGCAGAATAATGTGGTAGAAGCGTTTCAGAACCGGCGCACCGTCCATTTCAGCGGCTTCCAACTGCTCACTGTCCAGCGACTGGATCGCAGTCAGCAGGATCAGCGTTGCAAAGGGCAGCCACTGCCATGAGACGATCATGATAATCGAGGTCATCGAGGCCTCGGACAACCATGAGATCGGCTCGGCCCCGAAAAAGCGCCATAGGTGGGCCAGCAAACCGTTAACCGGGTCCATGAACATGTTCTTCCAGACCAGTGCGGATACGGTGGGCATTACGAAGAAAGGCGCAATGACGAGGATACGGACAACGCCCTGACCCCACATCGGCTGATCCAGCAACATCGCCAGAAGGATGCCGAGGATGACCGTGATCACCAGTACACCACCAACGATCACCAAAGTTGCTTGCACGGCTGGCCAGAAGGAACTGGAGGATACGAACCGGACGTAGTTGTCGAACCCAACCCAGCCTAGGTCGCCACCGCGCAGGGGCAGGTATTTCTTGAAGGAAAAATACAGTGTCATCGTCAGCGGTACGAGCATCCAGCCAAGTAGAAGGACCACTGCGGGTGCCATCATCAAGCGCGCAACGGATCGGGAATGTTGAGTTGCCATGACGCAAGACCTCTCTGTTCAGGCACATACCAGCCTGCGAGAAAAATACGGTTTGTGGAAGGGTAAGGCGGGGGGCAGATTGCTGCCCACCCGAGGGGAGATTCTCAGCGGTAGCCTGCGGCTTCCATCGCGTCGTTTGTTAGCGCTTGTGCTTTTTCAAGCGCTTCCTCTACCGTTTGCTGTCCCGCATATGCGGCGGAAAACTCTTGGCTGACTTCTGTCGCGATACCTGCAAACTCGGGTATTGCGGCAAATTGGACACCAACATACGGCGACGGCTCGACAGTAGAATCGTTGGGATCCGCTGCTAGGATCGTATCCAACGTGATCTGAGCAAATGGTACTTCCTGATACAGCTTGTTGTCATACAGCGACTGACGAGTTCCCGGGGGAACGGCCGCATGACCGTGTTCAAATGCGACGAGACGCATATAATCTGGGCCAGTTGCCCATTCCATGAACTGCTTGGCCGCATCTTCTTTTTGCGTTCCGGCAGGGATCGCAAGCGCCCATGACCAGAGCCAACCGGCGTTCTTGCCAAGACCATTGTTTGGGGCAATTGCCCAGCCAACCTTTCCGTCGACTTCGCTAGGTGTACCTTCACGCTCGCCAGTAAGCCATCCGGCTGCAACCGTAGCGTCGATCCACATTCCGCATTTACCTTGCCGGAACAAAGAAAGGTTCTCGTTGAAACCGTTGGTCGCATATCCTGCAGGACCGTAGTTATCCATCAGGTCTTTGTAAAAGTTCAGAGTATTTGCCCATTGCTCGGTGTCGAACTGGGCATTCCAATCTTCGTCAAACCAACGTGCACCAAACGAGTTGGACATCGCAGTGATGAAAGCCCCGCCTTCACCCCAGCCAGCCTTGCCGCGTAAACAGATACCGTTGATGTCATTGTCACGATCCGTCATCGCTTCGGCTGCTTCGCGGATGAACTCCCAAGTGGGCTCTTTGGGCATTTCAAGACCTGCTTTTTCCATCAGGTCTGTGCGGTAATGCACCATCGAGCTTTCGGCGTAGAACGGTGCTGCGTACAAGGTGCCTTCATGGGAAAGCCCGCCACGAATAGCCGGCAGAATATCTTCAACTTCGTAGCTGTCCGGCATGTCATCCAGTGGCACCAACCAACCATTCGCACCCCAGATCGGAGCTTCGTACATCCCGATGATCATGATGTCGAATTGGCCGCCTTTGGTGGCGATATCCTGAGTCAGGCGCTGACGTAGAGTATTTTCCTCTAAAACAACCCATTCGACGTCGTGTCCGGTTCTTTTGGTAAAGTCGTCGCTCAGCGCCTGCATGACGATCATGTCGCCATTGTTCACGGTACCTACGGTTAATGTTTCAGCATAGGCGCCGCCCGCAACAACAGTTGCTAGTGCAGTCGCCGCACGAAGTGCGTGTTTCAGATACATCCCTGTCCTCCCTGAGCTTGGATGTCGTGCAGAGAGCGTAGATCGTAAATTGTCGCGGCGTCAATAAAAACTTTACGCGCGTTAAAAACTGGAAGTCACGCAGAATCTCTCAACACGAGGCGCGCCGGAAAAAGCGTTTCTGTTCGAGCATCGAATTTCCCACCACTTTCAATAAGTTCGAACAAAGTTTCGACGCTGCGCCCGGCCACGTTGTCGTAGTCATGCGCAGCCGTCGTCAGGGACGGGCACGTGAATTTTGCGAACGGGTGATCGTCATTTGAGGCGACCCGCAGGGTGCAACCTTCTTTCCGGCCGACCCGAATCCCCTGTTCGAAACAAGCTGCAAGGAAGCCAATAGCAAGCCGGTCATTGCTGCACAGAACCGAATTCGTTCTCAATCCACGCTCTTCCAGAACCTTTAGCGCGCCCCGGTGCCCAATCTCTTCAAACGCCCATCCTTTGCCGTCGACTTTGATGATATGTGGCTCGAACCCCAGACGGTTCATCATTTCAACATAGGCCTTTCTTCGTTTGTTGGCGTTCGGGTTCGCAGGTGTGCGCATTTCGAAGAAAGACGGCGGCTCGCCCGTCCGGGTCATGTATTCGACGGTTTGCGATACAAAGCTGAAATTGTCAGATCCGATAAAGGCGGCCCCGAGACCATCTAGGTTACTGTCAAACAGAACCGTTGGCACATTGGCGCAGAACCTTTCAATCGCTGAACGGTCCGAGATTCGCCCCAATGGCGCCAACAAAACGCCGGCGGGCTTCATGGATTGCAGCCCATCCAGAATTTCGTTTTCCAATTTTTGTTCGCCATGTGCACTAAACAGAGATGGGCGATACCCCGCTGCGATACAGCTTTGTTCCAGGTACCGAGCAATTTCGGCGAAGAACGGATCAGCCAGATAAGGCACTACAATGCCGATATTCTTAGTCAGCTTCCGGTTCTGGTTCACCGCGTAGATATTCGGGCGATAATCAAACCGTTCGAGCGCCTCTTCGATGCGAGCCCTTGTCGTTGGGCGAACGCTGTCGGGATCGTGGAAGTACTTGGACACAGTGGGCCGCGAGATACCGCTGAGGGCTGCGAACTCTTCCATGTTCTTAATCTTAGTCATGCCAGTTTGCCTAAGGATATTAGCCATCTTGAACTTGTCATATTTTTACATATTCTTTGCGCGCGATAAAAATCAATAGCCAGACAAGTTCCGGGCGTTTGTGCGGGCAAAGGGTTTGAATGTATCTCGGGATCGATATCGGAACGTCAGCGGTCAAGCTTGTCTGTGCGGATATCGATCGAATTCTCGCGACGTCCTCAGTTGGGATAAAGACTTCCTCGCCGCAGCCCGGCTGGTCAGAGCAGCACCCGGATCTTTGGTGGAAGGCAACAACGGATGCACTGAACCAACTTGCTGGGCAAATCACGATGTCGGACGTGAAGGCTATCGGGTTGTCAGGACAAATGCATGGGGCCGTTTTGCTGGACCGGGATCTACACCCGATACGTCCGGCAATCCTGTGGAATGACAGCAGGGCAGTCCCGGAGTGCGATGAATTGCGCGCGACCCACCCGCAGATTGGTCGTATCGCAGGCGTCCTCCCCTTACCAGGCTTTACCGCGCCCAAGATTACCTGGATGAAAAAACACGAACCGGCCAACTATTCCCGACTTGCCCATATCCTGCTGCCCAAGGACTACATCGGTCTATGCCTGCACGGAGAGTTGGCGACCGACACGTCCGATGCTGCAGGAACTCTGTGGCTGGATCAGGCCGCGCGCAACTGGCATGCAGATATTGCCGAAGCCACTGGCGTAGCGCCCAATTGGCTACCGCCGGTTTTCGATGGCCACAGCGTCGTTGGGACGGTGACGGCACAAGCCGCAGCAGAAACAGGATTGAAGCCCGGCGTACCCGTCGTGGCCGGAGGAGGAGATGCAGCAACCGGGGCGGTGTCTTTGGGCGCGACCGAACCGGGGCGTGGCTTCATCTCCCTTGGGACGTCCGGCCAGCTGTTCGTGGCGGATCGTAGGTATAAGCCCAACCCCGAATGCTATGTGCATGCCTTTGCACACACATTGCCCGACCGCTGGTATCAAATGGCCGCGATGCTGAACGGTGCAAGACCGATTTCATGGATCGGCGATCAACTGGGGTTATCTGCTGCCGAGGTCGTTGCGCTGGCCGAAACAGTAAGCGGTGACCGCGTGCCAATTTTCCTGCCATATCTCACAGGTGAGCGCAGTCCCCTCGGAGACCCGCATGTTCGGGCCAGTTTCTTCGGCCTTGAGGATTCGACAACACGCGCGGACATTTGCCGTTCCGTGGTAGAGGCAATTGCCTTTTGCTTTGCCGGCGCCGCGCAGAGTTTCGGTGACACCATTGACAGCTTGCCGGAACTAGCCGCAATCGGAGGTGGCAGCCGATCTGATCTGTTGTTGTGTCTGATTGCAGCGGTGACCGGGAAACCCATCGTACGCTCGGACGGGGCGGATGCCGGCCCAGCCCTTGGCGCGGCCCGTCTGGCAGCCTGTGGCGACAGTGCGTTGACTATTGCCGATCTTGCGGACCAGCCCCCAACAACGGACAGATTCGAGCCGGTCGATCTGGCGGGACTGTCCGAGCGATTGGAGCGGTTTCGAAGACTCTACCGCGCAGTGAGTACTGCCTACTGATTGCCCTATAATCATCTTCCGCAGTGACTTTATCGCAAACTTTCAGCGACGACGCCTCCGTACGAGTTGCACTTCGGATTTTGAGCGTCGTTGGCTGCGACGATCTCACTCAAAAGTGCTCATTTACCAAGGGGCTTTTGTACACGGTTTTTCTATTTTCGTTATCCAGTGTCCCATCGATAACTGAAAGAAAATCTGGCTGAGCGTGGGGTAACCGCGATTGGAACTGAGTCCACATGGCTTGTCCTCGCAGCCCCCTGAAAACGTTCAAAGATAGAGATGTTTTACGGTATCGTCCGCCAGCAACTCTTCCCGCGTTCCGGCTGCTGCAATCCGGCCTCGCACCAGCAAGTACCCTCTGTCTGACACCGATAGCGCTGTTTCCGCGTTCTGTTCAATCAGTAGGACGGTTGTTCCATCCTCACGGATGCGCTTCACGATCTGAAAGTACTCCGCAATCAGTTTGGGCGACAATCCAAGCGAAGGTTCGTCCATAATGACAAGCTTTGGTGCGCCGATCAGCGCCCGGGCCAGGGCGACCATCGCCTGTTCCCCGCCCGACATGGTTCCGGCGGGTTGTGACAACCGCTCACGAATACGCGGAAACAGCGTGGCCATTTCCTCCAGCCGGCTTTCAAAAGGGATCTGACAACCTGCCGCGTCATATCCAAGTCTTAGGTTTTCGCGCACAGTGAGCGAAGGAAACAAGCGGCGACCTTCGGGGACAAATCCAATACCAAGCGCCGAAAGCTTCTCGGTGCCTAACTTCGACACGTTTTCACCAGCCAGGGTGACTGTACCGCCCTCAGAGGGAAGCAGCCCCGACAACACTTTGAACATGGTGCTCTTTCCAGCACCATTAGGACCCAGAAGGCTGACGACTTCGCCTTCCATCACGTTCATCGACACGTCCTGCAGCATCGGCACGACGCCATAGCGCGAACTCACTCCGGACAGTTCTAGCATGTTACACCTTTTGCCCCAAATAAGCTTCCTGAACGTCTTCCCGCAGACGAATATCCTGAAACAGCCCGTCCGCGATCTTGCGTCCATAATCGATCACGATCACTCGGTCCGGCAGGGCGGATACCAACCGCATGTCATGCTCGATAATCAGAAACGAAATGCCGGGCCGTTCCTGCATGATGCGTCGGACATCTTCCATCAAGGCATCCGTATCGCGGTCATCCATACCCGAAGAGGGCTCATCCAGCATGATCAGTTGCGGGTCACTCGCCAGCGCACGCGCAATTTCAAGCCGTCGCCTGTCGGCCTGTGGCAGTGCACCTGCCAATGTGTTTCGCCGGGCATAGAGATCTCTGGAAATTGAGTTCAGCAAAGCGCCTGCGTGGTCTGCGGCCTCCCGTAGTTTCCGCCGCGCGCGCCGCGGCAAAAGAAGCGCTTCGAGCACGCCGGTATCGGTACGGCTGTGCATTCCGATGATCACATTGTCCAGAACCGTCAGATCGTTGAACAAGCGACTTGACTGGAAGGTGCGGGTGATCCCCATTTCGACGATGCGATGCGCAGGTCGACCCGAAATGCTGACGCCGTTTAGTAAAACATCCCCGTTTGTTGCCTGATACAAGCCCGAGATCAGGTTCAGCAATGTGGACTTGCCCGCACCGTTTGGGCCAATGACCCCGAGAATTTCAGACGCATCCACATGAAGGCTGACTGAATCAACCGCGACTAACCCACCAAATCGAATGGAAAGGTCGCGGGTTTCAAGGACAGGTGTTGTCATTTGCTCTCTCCATAGTCGCGCGCACGCTGTGGAAACAGCCCCTGTGGTCTGAGGATCAGAAACAGGATCACCACCACGCCGACGAACAGCAGGCGATAGTCATCGAAGATGCGTAGCTTTTCGGGTAGCAGCGTCAACAGGAAGGCCCCAAGGATCACACCAAGCGTGTTGTCCATGCCCCCAACGATAACCATCGTCATGATCGTGACCGAAACAATGAATGTGAAATTGTCCGGCGAGATATAGCTGACATAAAACGCATAGATGGTACCCGCGAAGGCCGCGAGGAACGCATCGACACCAAAGGCCAGCATCTTGTACCAGACAACGTTAATGCCCTGACACCGTGCCGCAATTTCATCGCTGCGCAGCGCGTTCCATGCCAGACCGACGCGGCTTTCATGCAGCCATTTGGCGGACAGGATCGTCAGCCCCACAAGCGCGGCGGACAGATAGTAGAAATTCGCCTGACTGGGCAAACGGTAGCCAAAAACCTCGATCGGCGAGATGAAGGAATGGCCAAATAGTGTAGGTGCGGGAATACCGACCAGGCCATTGGGTCCGCCGGTCCAATCGAAATTGTTCAGAAGCTGATGCACCACGATGCCGAATGCGATGGTCACAAGCGCCAGATAACTGTCACGTGTGCGCATGGATGGGAAACCGAGCAGAAAGCCAAAGAGCGTTGCAACCACCGCCGCCACCGGCAGGGTGAGCCAGAACGAAACCCCGAAATTGAGCGCCAACAAGGCCGAGGTATATGCGCCGATGCCGTAGGATGCGCCCGTCGCAAAATTCGGGATATTGGCGCTGCCCAGTTGGAAGTTGAGCGCCAGCGCGAGTACGGCATAAAGTTGCGCGATGATCAGCAGATGCAGCGCATAGCTGCTGCCTTGCATGAAGAATGGAAAGACCAGCGTAATGGCAATACCGAGAAATATCGCCAGACCGCGAAGGCCGCTGAAGGCCGAAACGATGTAGTCTTCGATCATCGGGCGAACCTGCAAAATGGCAAAGCCAACCCCAAGAAGCGCCAGCAGGACCAGCGTTTTGGCGGTTGTCCCCGCCAGGACAATTGCCCCCAACATCACCGCTCCGCCTATTGTGACGGAAAGGACCGTTGCGATCCGCAACATGGTCGAGAGGCTTGATGCTGGGTTTGAAGGGGCGCGTGCTACGTGACTCATGTTTATACCTTCTCAATGATCGGCTTACCGAACATTCCCGATGGTCGGAGTACCAGGACGGCGATGACCAAAAGGAAGACAAAGACCAAACGATAGGCTGCTCCGTCGGCCAAGGTTGCCTGCGCCAGAACGTCGATTCCCGCGATCAGGAGGCTTCCGACAATCGCACCGTGCATTGATCCGAGACCGCCCAGCACAGCGGCGGAAAACCCGATCAGCCCAAGCTGGATTCCAAAATCAAATCGGACCACGCCCGCGTAGCTGCCATAAAGCAATCCCCCCACGGCGCCGATTGCCGAGGCGATAAAGAAGGTCACCGCGAATATCCTGTTTGGGTTTATGGCCATCAACCGGGCCACTTCACGATCTTCGGCCACGGCTCGGATGCGCATACCAATTGGCGTGCGATGCAGCAGGAGATAAAGAAGCGCCACAAGCCCGCTGGCCGAGACCAGGACGACGATGGTGAATGCCGAGATCTCTGTTCCCGCAATGGCAAGTTTACCCTCAACCACCAATGGAAACGGTTTGGGATTGCTGCCCTGGGGATAGACTGTGCGGACAAGCTCGCGCAGGACGGCGCCTAATGCGACCGTGGCGACCAATGCCATCATTGCAGGTGAATTTCGGAACCGCCGGATCACCAACCAATCCAACAGAACGCCCAGACATCCAGTTGCCAGAACGGCGAACCCCAAAGAGAGTATCCAGCCCCAAGCGCCCAGGCCCGGTGCAAGCCATGAACTTACGGCCTGCACACTCGCCAGTGCCAGAAACGGGGCAACAATGGCGACATCCCCATGCGAGAAATGGATGACATTCAATACGCCGAACAGAAGGCTGAACCCCAGCGCGACGAGCGTGTAAAGACAGCCCAACATCAACCAGTTCATAATGTGCTGCAGTAAGATTGCGTCCATGGGTCCCTCAGATCAGAGCTAAGCTGGCTCTATCTGATAAGGGGGAACCCTCAATTCGGAAAAGTATAATCGCCGTAATCGGGCATACGCATTTTCTATACGGTCTATTGAAAAATCTTTCTTTCGCGGCGACGTCGAAAACGGCCACGGTTTTGATGCGCGTTCTTTCCACCGCCAGTGGATGACCGATGGATCGGACGTTCACAAGAAACGATCGTTCTTCTTGACAGCGATCGTACCGACACCCGAAGGGAAACGAAATGATCTCGATCAAATTCCATCGCCGGACACTTCTAAATACTCTGCTCGCCGCCTCCATGAGCTTCGCGGTACCAGCCTATGCAGAGGACAAGCCCGTCATCAAACTTGGCTTCATTGGCCCGCTCAGTGGCGGGAATGCGTCGCAAGGCCTTGGTGCGAAAAACGGCTTTCTGCTGGCTGTTCAACAAGCGAATGAGGCTGGGTTCCCGTATACCGTGGAAGGGGTGGTGCTTGACGACGCGTCCGACCCGCAAACCGGTGTTTCGGCTGCACTTAAGCTGGTCAATGACCCCGACGTGGTCGCCGCAATCGGTCACTGGAACAGCCCAGTCGCGCTGGCGACGACCCCGGTATTCAGCCGCTTTCAGACTCCTATGATCGTTTGGGGTGCAATCAGCCCCAAGGTAACGGACCAGAACCTGCCTGAAATCACACGCGTCACTCCGACCCTGGTCGCCGAGAACGAGCCTTTGGCCAATTGGGCGGCAGAGGAACTGGGAGCGTCGAAAATAGCCGTTGTTGCCGACACCAGTGACTACGGAACATCCAATGCAGACGCATTCGGGACATTCTTTGGCAATGCTGGCGGAGAAGTTATCTCGGAAGATTTGCTGCCTGTTGGGACAACCGATTTTCGTGCTGTACTGACCCGGATCAAAGGCGAATCTCCGGACGCGATTTACTTTGGCGGTGTCATTACTGAGGCCGGCATCCTTCGCAAGCAGATGATCGAACTGGGCATTGACCTTCCGATGATCGGGATTTCGGGTTTCTATGATCCCGAGTTCATTGCGATTGCCGGAGACGCCGCTGTTGGCACGATGGTGAGTTACCCTGCGTCGGCTTCGAACCCGATCCTGGAAAAACTCTATGCAGATTATGATGCTGCGAACTTTGACGAACCGACAAGCCCGTACACCAAGTATGCGTTCGATGCCGCGAACATCCTGCTGGAAAACATCCGCGAACACGGCATTGAAGACAAACCGGCACTGGCCAAGGCCATTCGTGCGACCGAGCATAACGGTGCACTCGGGGTTACCGCGTTTGATGAAACCGGTCAGACGAAGCTGCCGATCAATATCGAAATCAAGGTCGTTCAGGATGGCGCTTGGGTCACCAAGGGCAAGTAATATCCCTCTGTAAATCGGTCCGTGCCCTTCCCGGGGCACGGATAACTCATCAAAAGGTTTGTTTTGTTGCGGGCTTCAGTTGTCGTACTGTGGTTGAAAACGTAGAGCTAGTCCGGGGAGCACCAGTGCAACCCCCCAAAAGCTCGGACTGCCAAAGACAGTAATTCCAGGGTCCGCACATGCGCTTTACTCTAAGACAACTCAGTTATTTCGTTGCTGCGGGCGAGACCGGAAGCGTAACGCGCGCAGCGGAACGGGTGAACATATCGCAGCCCTCTGTTTCGGCTGCGATCGCACACCTGGAAACGGAATTCGGCGTTCAGCTTTTTGTTCGTCAGCATGCGCAGGGTCTGGCTCTGACGCCCGCAGGGAAGAGGCTGCTCAAGGCCGCCAAGCAATCGCTGCAGTCCGCCCACGATTTATACAGTGTGGCAAACGAAAGCAGCTCGGCCGTGACAGGCAGCATAAATGTCGGGTCGTTCAAGACCTTTGCGCCTTTGATCGTCCCGAAACTGTGGAACAGCTTCAAATCGAGATACCCGGATGTTTCAGTCAATGTCAGCACCGGGAGCGAGGCGGAAATGCTGAGTGGTTTACGTTCGGCGCAGCTGGATATCGCGTTGACCTATGAAATCCACCTGAGCGACGACATGCTGTTTCAGCCGTTGGCACAACTGCCGACCTATGTGCTGGTTGCGGCGGATCACAAGCTGGCCAGCAAAGATGCCATCACGCTTTCAGAAATAGCCGACGAGCCGTTTGTGCTGCTTAATCTTCCGCTGAGCGGGCAGTATTTTCTGTCTTTGTTCGAACGCGAACGGCTGAAGCCCCATATCGTGACCGAAGTCACCGACTCGGCGACGTTAAGATCTTACGTTGCTGCCGGTATCGGGTATTCGCTTATGACAGCGCGCCCCATGAACAACTTTGCGGAAACCGGTATGCCATTGGCGTATATCCCGCTGAAGGGTGACTATGAACCGATGGTGATCGGTCTTGCCAGCCTGAAGGAAATCAAGCCCACCAGCGTTGTCACGGCCTTTCAGGATCACTGCAAATCGCTCATAACCAGTGGCAAAATACCGGGCATGCAACCGTATTGAACACAGGCCGATCTGGCCCAAGGAATTCCTGAATCACACCCACAGAATTCCCGATTTCTTCGATTCACCCATTTGGCTCAAACTTCAAAACAGAACCGAATCTGACTTGGGAAAACAAAAACATGGACCCATTGGACCAAGCGCTGCGCGATAAATTTCTGCACGGGATGAGTCACGCGGCCTGCACGGTTAATATTGTGACCACTGACGGCGTTGCAGGTCGCGCCGGTGTCACAGTTTCGGCGATGTCGTCGGTTTCTGCGGATTCGACAAAGCCGACCTTGCTGGTCTGCGTACATCACCTGAGCCCGGCGGCGAACATGATCGTTGAAAACGGGGTGCTTTGCGTCAACGTTTTGCGCGATGACCAATCGTATATCTCTGATACTTTTGCAGGACGTTTCAAGGACGAAGTTACGGACAAGTTTGAATGCGCGGAATGGACAAAATGCCCTTCTGGTGCGCCGCGTCTGATCGATCCGCTGGTCGCTTTCGATTGCACCTTGTTGTCAAGTGAACGCGTTGGCACGCACCACATTTTTTTGTGCGAGGTCCAGGACCTTGTTCTGGCAAGGCGCGGCTCACCACTCATCTACGCCAAACGCGCTTATGGCACTCCGCTTCAGATCGAAGGGGCCAAAAACCTGAAACATGCGCTGGCTGCAAACGAAACAACATTCAAGCTCGGCTGCTTTCATACCTTTGGTCCCTATATTTTGCCGCGTCTCATCGCGGATATGCCGGGCACCTCAGTTCACCTGGTGGAAGGAGATCAACGTAGCCTGTGCCAAAGCCTGTCCACTGGTGAATGCGAACTTGCATTGATGTATGACATTGATCTGCCCGCAGATTTGGACGTCGAACCGATCGACAGATTGAGCCCTTACGTTTTGCTGCCTGACGGGCACCCGCTGGCGCGTCAGTCAGAGGTTTTGCCGCATGAACTGGCCGAAGAGCCGATGGTTCTTTTGGAAGGACAGCCCAGCCGGGACTATTTTATTGGTTTGCTGGAAAACTCGGGCGTGAAGCCGTTTATTGCCTATCGTTCCACCTCTTTTGAAATGGTGCGGGGCATGGTTGCCCATGGGCTGGGTTTCGCCCTGCTGGTCACCCAGCCAGCGTCCGCCATGAGCTATGACGGGCTGCGCGTTGTCAGCCGGCCTCTTGGGGGCGTCGCGGGCGAAAGTCAGCTTGTTCTGGCGCATCGAAAGGGCGAAGAACTTTCACCCGCAGCGCAGCGTTTTACCGAACTATGCCGGGATCAATTCGCCGGTTCTTTGGCGTTCCAAGAGGCTGTATAGCAATTTCTTATTCACGCTATACGAGAAGCGAATTTTTCATGCGCAGCGCCTTGCACTAGGCTTGTCGTGCGTTTGTCAGACGCAGGAGCATTCAATGCTGGACGCAACCGATCGCTTGTTTACCCAAAGCTATTCCGTACAAGAACCTCTGATAGTCTCCTCGGCTTTACCTTTGGATGATGCGATGCGTGGCGGCGTATTGATGCTGGGTAATTTCGATGGGTTCCATCGCGGGCACAGGGAACTTGCGCGTCTGGCGCAATCGGTTCCGACCAGAACGTGCATCGGCCTAATGTCATGTGAACCGCATCCCAGGGCTTTTTTCGGGGTCGAGACAGAGGCGTTTCGGTTAGCTACGAAAAATACCAAATCGGCGATGTTGGGCAACAAGGGTATAGACTTTGTTTTTGAACCAACATTTGACAGCTCTTTCGCCCGACAGACACCAGAGGAATTCATCACAGAAGTGCTTTGCGGTGCATTAGGTGTATCCCATGTGGTGACGGGGCCGGATTTCCGTTTTGGCCATCGGCGCTCAGGGGATGTCAGGCTCCTTCAGGAGATGAGCAGACGCTTTGGATTTGGAATTAGTGTCGCCGAAAGCCTGAAATCAGGCAGTCAGACGATTTCATCGACGCGAATTCGAAATCTGATCCGTGACGGCCAGATCAATCAGGCTCTCGAATTGCTGGGCGACCCATGGATCATCGAGGTTGAACGAACACCAAACGGAAAACTGCGCATGCATCCGTCGCTTTGCCGACCAAGGGCAGGTTGCTACAAGTCGAGCCTGCAAGAACCGTTTGGCCGGAAGATCAGCATCGATCTGGATGTCGATGAAGACGGGTATGTTTCCCCGAAAGGTCCATTGCCGACCGTGAACCGGTATCTTTTCCAAATTTGTGGGCAGGCTTCGAACAGATAAGTCTCGGGCGACGGCCAACCCGCAAATGTAACCCAAAGCACTAAGGATACGAAACACGTGCCTGTCCGGTATTATCCCGCCTCATCCTACATCCAACGTCCCTGGAAAAATGGCGTGGGGCAAACTGATGAAATCTACCTGATGCCAAAGGAGTCGACCCGGGACAGTTTTGATATCCGTGTGAGCAGCGCCGCAATATCTGAACCTGGTGTATTTTCACCTTTTCCGGGCGTAGATCGTGTTATTACGGTGATCCGAGGTCACGGCCTGTCGCTGAGCTTCGAAAGCGGCACCGTTCAGCTGCCTCCGTTTCAGCCATTCAAGTTCGATAGCACTATGACCCCTTTCAGCGACCCTGGCGCAGAAGAAACCCGGGTTTTGAATGTCATGGTCAACCGAGCCAAGTGGACAATCACTGATTTCCGGGTTTTGACAGATAAGACCGTACTTCGCTGTGGCGAAGGTGGATTGATATTTGTCTTTGCTGCAAACGCTCCCTGCCGCATCCGGTCCCAAGGTCACGATGTCGAACTGGGTATTCTTGACACAGCTTTCGCCGATGAATCTGCCGAGATCATACCTCAGCCTTCTGCGGTCGAGGATACCATACCCCGCGTTCTGGCTGGTGTGCTTGACCTTGTCTGAGTCCGTTCTGGTGTCAAACGCCCTGAACCAGCCGCGCAAGTAGCCGATCCATCATACGGTCGCACTGTTCCAGTTGATTGATCGCAAGATACTCATCCGGCTTGTGCCCTTGTGCCATGAAACCGGGGCCACACACTGCTGTTGGCAGACCCAATCGCTGATCGAAAAGGCCTGCCTCGGTCCCGAATGCGACCTTGAAGGTGTCTTCGCGATAGTTGGTAACATCCCGCAGAAGGCGAACAATTTCAGCATCCGGATTAGTGCTCAGACCCGGGTAACTATTGTATTGCTCAATCTCGATTGAAGCTTGCGGAAACTTTGTCTGAAAAGGCGCAACCAGCCTTTCGGCTTCTTCATTCAACGCGGCAATCAGCTTGTTTGGATCATCTGCGGCGATGTTGCGGATCTCAAAATCCAGCTCACATTTGTCCGGAACGATATTGAGCGCTTTGCCACCAGACATCTTGCCTACATGCAGCGTCGAATAGGTGACTTCATACCCGTCTTCGAATAGGCCGCTGTTTGCCAGCTTTGCCTGTAGCGCGCGGATACCACTCAGAAAGTCAGCTCCCAGATGCAGCGCGTTCAAGCTCAACGGTGCCATCGCGGAATGACCGGCACGTCCGGTGCACACAGCGCGCAATGCTGTTTTGCCCTTGTGGCCAACTGCGATGCCCATGCCGGTGGGTTCACCCACAATGCACATGCGCGGTTTCGGCGTCCGGGCCTTCAGATACTCGATCAACGACCGCACCCCGACACAGCCGATTTCCTCGTCGTAGGAAAAGGCCAGATGCAGCGGCGTTGCCAGTTCCAATCTCGAAGCGCGTAACGCCGCCGAAAGCGCCGAGGCCAGAAAGCCCTTCATATCAGCGCAACCGCGCCCATAAAGCTTGCCGTCCTTCGACACCATTGAAAACGGGTCGCTTTGCCAGGCCTGACCTTCGACGGGCACTACATCCGTGTGGCCGGACAGCAAAACGCCGCCTTGGTCATTGGGACCAACCGTTGCAAACAAGTTCGCGCGCGTTCCGTCCGGGCTTTCGATACACGTCCACGAAATATTAGCTGCATCTAAAAGGCTGGTGACAAATGCAATCAACTGACGGTTCGGCGTTCGGCTGACCGTCGGGAAAGCGATCAATCGCTCAAGGATATCCAGCGTTTGCATGATACAGCGTCAAAAAAGGCGCGCACGAAACGTGCGCGCCAGAACTGACCTGCCAATCAGGGGCAAGGGGTCAGCGGGGAGAATTGAATTACAGATCACCCGGTACACCATAACTTGGGGCTGCGTCCGGGTTGAGCGCCCGTGCGACGTAATCTGCCATTTGCGGTTCGTAAGCTTCCCACAAGGCACGCAACGCTGCGATCGGGCATTCGTCGGACCAGTCAACGCGCAGATCAACCAATGGCCAGGGCGTCGAATCCGCGACCAGCAGGCAGGCAGAATGAACCGGACCTTCTTCACCGCCCCCTTCGTGCAGACCGCTTTCCAGCGCCTTGAGCAATCTTTCAGGAAGTGAGAGGTCGCTTAGTGTTTCAAAGCTGCTAGCCATGACCTGTGGCAGTCGTGTGTCCGACAGCAAGTTCCCTGCCGCAATGCAATCCCGGCCTATCACCTCGGCGTGCTGGCCAAGTGTCTTGCTGCCGGAAAAAAGCGCCGTTCCGCCTTTACTGTCGACGACGGCGACCTGTCGATAATCAGGGAAATCCTCGGCGCCTATGACGTTATCAAGCGCGGATTGGGTATCTGCCCCGGCGGCAATCCTGTCCAGGACATCGTTACCGATGGACGGCTTGGTCACATTCTGTGTTGCCACCGCACCAACGCCTGCGCGAACCCATGGGCAGCGACTGCCAACCGCGATTGAGCTTGTCGTGATCGCCACGCCCACTTGCCCGGTTCGTGCGCATCGCCCTGTTATCGAGAACGTCATTCTACCTCCTCACGTCAGTCCGGAATGACCGCAGTCGCTTCGATCTCGACCACCCATTCGGGCCGCGCGAGCGCTGGCACAACGATACCGGTCGAACAAGGATGAACGCCCTTAATCCACTTTCCCATTTCCTGATAAACCGCCTCGCGATAGCGGATGTCAGTCACATAAACCACAATCCTGCACAGATGTGACATGTCACTGCCCGCCTCCTCCAGAAGCATCTGGATGTTTTCCATTGTCTTGGCGGTCTGAGCACCAGGATCACCAATATGCAGGCATTCTCGGGTCTCCAGATCCTGTGACACCTGACCGCGCAGAAAGACGGTCGTGCCCTTTGCAACAACGCCCTGCGACAGGTCATTGTCGAGGTTCTGCTCGGGGTAGGTGGCTTTGGTGTTAAAGGGGCGCAGGCGTTTGTGTGCCATTCGAGGTCTTTCCATGTGAACTGCGGTCAGTCAGCAGGCCGCTTCCTGTCCGGTGTGATGTCGATCTTGATGAGTTGGTGCGCGCATGATGCGCGCACCCTTGTTTGTTGGCCAGGCTCAGCGCGCCTATTCCGCCGCCGTCCGTTTGGAGTGGGACTTTATGTCTGTAGAGAACCAGCTGGAAATGGCCGAGTCCCCCATCGACAGCGTCTTGCCTCCCATGACATTGTCGCTGAGATCGGCTGCATCCTTGACAAATGCCAGCGGACCTTCCCAGTCAAAATTGCGATAGACGGCCGCAAGATGGGCAAATGGTGGGGATTGCGCAAACAGCTGGAACGTGAGCCGGTGGCCCGCATAGTCCGAGTTCAACATGTCCCGTGCAAAGGCCAAAAGCTTGCGACGGTCATCCGCAACCCATTCGTCGTTGATGCTGTAGTACTTGGACATCCATGGTTTGGTTTCGGGTGCTTCGAACGACGCGACATCCGGTGTCACGCAAATCTGCCCACCGCACAGTTCGCGGGCAATATGGACCATTTCATGCAACTGGCTACATGCGTGGACACGGCCCGTATACAGAAGTGACTGGTTCGGCATCATCAAGCCCGCCGGGGACTTTTCGCCCAATGCGATCGCCGCGGTAAGATGGGCATTGATCCCCTCGCGATAGACTGCGAGCTTCGCAAGCTTCTCTTGAACGCCCTGTTGCTTTTCAAGCCCGGTCTGGCGCGCATTGAACAGCGCGGCACCAATCATCATGTCGGCCAGTTTCAGATTTCGTTGAACAAATGCAAACGCAGAGTAGCGGTGCAAAGTGGCCCGAATAAACGTCGCTGCGCGGGTATGACGATAGAACAGCACGTTTTCCCAAGGTATCAACACATTGTCGAAAATCACGATCGTGTCGACTTCGTCAAACTTGTTGGCCAAGGGATAATCGGCGGCAGGGGCGCGACCGGCAAAACCGGTGCGGCAAATGAACTTCAGGTTTGGCGAATTCAGATCACAGATAAAGCCAACAGCATAGTCCGACATTTCCGAGTTGCCCCAGTTGGCAATGGTCGGTTTTGTGAAGGCCTGGTTGGCATAGGCCGCAGCCGTCTCGTACTTGGCGCCACGGACGATAATGCCTTCGTCGGTTTCCTTGACAACATGCAACAGCATGTCCGGGTCCTGATCCTGCGGCGCTTTGGAGCGGTCGCCTTTGGGGTCGGTGTTGGCCGAGACGTGAAACGGATCCTGTTTGAGGACACGGAAGATATGGTTTTCGATATTCTTTGAAAACTGCGGGTCGACCTCGTTCAGGACATCTTGCCCATCGTAAAGGGACCACATCTCGCCCACGGTTTCATCACCAACCCGGGTGACCACGCCGCCGATCTCATTCATCATATGATCGGTGGCGCGGCGCTTTGCCCACCAGTCATCTTGGCTGTAGGGCAGGGCGCTGCCCAGAGCATTCGTTTCACCATCCTGCTTGACGGTCATGATATCGCGGTGCGCTTCTTCGTGCTGCATGTCATAGATGCGCGCGCGGATGTCCACCAATGGTTTAAACTGCGGATGGGAAGTTACGTCCTTGACCTTCTCACCATTGACAAAGATCTCGCGGTTCCCACGGATCGAGTCACGATACTCATCGCCTGTTCGTATCATTGATTATCCCTTTTGACTTTTCGCTCTGCGGAATGACGCAACTCAGCGAAATTACCTGTCTTGCATCTAACAGCCTAGATGGATTGGCCAAAATAGGTATTTTTACAGCTTTGAAATGGAAAAACTGATGCTATCGCCGAGGTGGGTTCAGTGACCCAAAATCAGGTCTGAAAATACCCGCTGTGGAACTTGCCTGACCAGAGATAAGTTAGGGCGACAGGAACTGCGGACGTTGAGAAATTGACTCTATTGCCACCTCACCCGGCAAGCTACTGATCCCGTTCTTTTCGTTGATGTCTTATCGAGCTTTCGTGCCACGTTATGACAACAGTAGCCGCATCTGGGGTGAACACGGTGTCGAATTTGGCAGGTATCGCAAATGAGCAGGAAAGTGCCGCGCGAAATGCCAGCACGGGCTGTTCATCAAATTTGGTGACATATCCGGTCAGACAATTGGACCCTGACCAGATGGCAGTTAGCTCAGCATTCTTTCGGACACATCCTCAAGAAGATCATGCAAGTCGAACTTCTCGCCTTTCTCTGCAAGACCATGATCTCGCAAAATGAACGACAGCCCGTGGACGAAGCTCCACAACAGGAACCCACGGCGGCGGACTTCATCGGTGATTTCCGGTTCGCCAAGACATTTCGCCACCTCAGATAGGAGGATTCCAAAGCTTTGCTGGCCGCCTTCTTCCAAGCGCGGGTCAGCGATGCGATCTGTAAACCCGCCAAACTTAAGTCGAAATATCCCCGGCTCATTCAGGGCAAATGCGATGTATTCCATGCCGATTGCGGTAATGCGCTCGGGTGATCCTTCGGGGATGCTTTCCAACGCAGCCAGCATGTTTTTGCGATGCCTGCCCATGCCCTCAAGAACGGCAGCGACAAGCATTTCGTTCTTGTCTTTGAAGTGTTTATACGGCGCGGCGGTGGACACGCCAGCCAGCTTGCAGGCCTGAGAAACCGAAAAACTGTCCGGGCCCTTTTCTTCAACCAGCTGCCGGGTCGCTTCTATCAGGGCAGCGCGGAGATCCCCGTGATGGTAGGCTTTTTTTCCCACCGTCCGGCGGTCTGCGTGGTCGCCTGCCAATTGATTTTTTTCAGTGCTGGTCATGCTCCAACATGTGCCAGATCACATACCCCTTGTCAAAGTGAGAGCTTCTAACATATGTTAGAGATGCTAACTTCTTGAGGTCCCCAAATGCCGAATTCTGCGACATCCCCCTCTGAGACCACTAAGAAAAGCCCTTTTTCGCGCATGTTGCGCGGCGCTGCCCGGCTTGGATTGACTGCCAGCATCATGACCATCGCCGCAGCTGCGGTTTACTTCGGAGCAGCTGAGCTTATGCGCAGGGCAAATGCCGTACCTGCGCCGGACGCGGCCGCGGTGACTCCGGTCTCTGTGACACCGATCAAGTCCGAAAGCGCATATACCGTTGATCGTGTTTTCATCGGCCAGGTTGAACCGCAGCGTTCCGCTGACGTGTCATTCGAATTGAATGGGACGCTGGATCAAATTTTGGTGGATGAGGGCGATGAAGTTGCATTGGGTCAGCTTCTTGCCACGCTGGATACTGCACTTTTGGAAGTCGAACTTGACCGCCTGACGGCTTCGCGCGATGCCGTTGCGGCGCAACTTAACTTTGCAAAGAAAACGGTGGAGCGAAACGCAAAACTCATCGAACGGGGCTTTACCAGCCAGGCCCGTTTGGATGAAGCCGTCGCGCAACAGGATGAACTGCTGTCCAGAATCGGTGAACTCGACGCGGGATTGCGCGACGTTACGGTTCGGATTGAAAAATCCAGTATTGAGGCCCCGTTCCCAGGCCAAATTACTACCCGGCACGTGGATGGGGGCGAGACGCTAAGGTCAGGCGAGCTGGTTTTGGGCATGGTCGAAATCGTGTCGCCGCAGGTTCGGATCGGGATCCCATTGGATGTGGATCCCTCACTACTGTCCGATGTCGAGATTGAAATAGCGGGCAAAAGCTATCGGGCAGACCTTGCGACCTTGCGCCCGGATATCGATCCGGTAACCCGAACACGGACAGCCTTGTTCGACCTAAAGGGCGGGCCGGATGTTGCGTTCGGGCAGACTGCTCGTGTGCATGTGCTCGACACCATCGCCAGTATTGGCACCTGGGTTCCGACGACCCTGCTGAAAGAAGGAACACGGGGCCAATGGACGCTGATGGTTGCCGACGCTCAAAAAACTGTGCGTCTTGCGTCTGTCGAAGTGCTCCATGCCGAAGATAACCGTGTGTTCGTGCGGGGGGAGTTTCCGGACGGCACCGTCCTGATCGGTCAGGGACCACAGCGTGTGACCGTTGGTCAGCGCGTGGCCTTCGGCACCGGTGATTGACGGAGCGATACCATGGAGACCCTGACCTTTCGCCATCCTCGTCTTGTCGCACTTATCATTCTGGTTCTGGTATCCGCCGGGCTATCTTCCTTCCTGTCGCTGGGGCGGCAGGAAGATCCGACAATCACCAATCTCTTCGCAACCATAACGACACAGTTTCCGGGGGCGGACCCCGAGCGTGTCGAGGCGCTGGTTACTGCGGAAATCGAGGAAGAGCTTCGGAAAATCGCCGAGGTGGATGAAATCAGCTCGGTTTCCCGCTCGGGCGTTTCAGTTGTCTCGGTTGAGTTGCTGGAAACGCTGGACGAAACCACCATCGAACAGGTTTGGGCCGAAGCGCGCGACGCCGTCGATGATGCCAGTCAGAATTTCCCGGCGGGCGTACTACCTCCGGAATTCGATGCCGAGGGCATTTCGGCTTATTCTGCCGTCATCGCCGTCGCCGCAGAAAGCCCTGATTTCCCGGTCACTCTTTTGTCGCGCCACGCCGAAGCGCTGGGTGACAGGCTTCGCGCGATTCCAGCTACACGGGCCGTTGACTACTTTGGTCAGCCAGACGAGGAAGTATTGGTCAGTGTCGATATGGACAAAGCCGCAGCATTGGGGCTCAGCGCCATTGAGATATCACAGCGGATTGCAGAAGCCGACGGGAAGGTTCAATCTGGACGGCTGCAATCTGATGTGGATCTAACGATAAGCATCAGCGGCGAAATTGAGACCCTGGACCGCATCCGCAACATCGTACTGCGTGAAAGTGTGGATGGTGCCGTGGTACGGCTGGGGGATATCGCAACCGTGGATAGAGGAGCGCGCAACCCGCAGTCCTCAATCGCTATCGCCAATGGCAAGCCGGCTGTACTGGTAGGCGTACTGGCGCAGGACGGGGTCCAGATTGATCGCTGGACTGGGTTCCTGCGGCAGGAACTTGAGGCAGGCGCTGCATCGGTGCCATTGGGCATTCAGGAAATGCTGCTGTTCGATCAAAGCCAATATACGACAGATCGCCTGACTGATATCGGGATCAACATGGCCATCGGTGTGGCGCTGGTCGTGGCAGTTCTATTTATAACGCTGGGGGTTCGGGCGGCGACGATTGTGGCTTTGGTGTTGCCTGTGGTTTCTTTGGCTACGCTTGCCACCATGAACATGATCGGTCTGCCGATCCACCAGATGTCGGTCACAGGCCTGATTGTGGCATTGGGCTTGCTTGTTGACGCGGCCATTGTGATGACCGACGAAATCCGGCGTCGCCTGCAGGGAGGGATGGAGCGCCTTGCGGCCGTACGGGACGCCGTTCGTCGGTTGGCCGCGCCGCTGTTGGCGTCGACCATTACAACGGCGCTCGCGTTCACGCCGATGATCCTGCTGCCGGGGCCTGCTGGTGACTTTGTCGGCGCTATCGCCATTTCCGTTGTGCTTATGCTGGTTTGGTCGTTGCTCGTTGCCCTGACTGTAACACCAGCGATTGCGGGCTGGGTCCTGTCGGACCGCGCCGACGCTGGAATGTTAAGCCGTGGTATCAGTGTCCCTCCACTCGCCCGCCTGTTTGAAGCCTCCATTCGTTTGTCGGTTGCCAATCCGGTGCGTTCCATTGCGCTGGCACTGGTTTTGCCGGTCCTTGGATTTGTTGCCTTTCCCACGTTGACCGCGCAGTTCTTTCCGGGCGTCGACCGCAACCAGTTCTATATCGAGGTCGATATGCCGGGCGGCACATCAATCGCCAGCACCGAAGCAACCGCGCGACAGATTGACGAAATGCTGCTGACCGATGACGGCGTAAAAAGCGTCTACTGGACCGTGGGAGAGTCAGGTCCAGCCTTCTATTACAATATTGTCGGCAACCGTTCACGTGAGCCCGGTTTTGCGCAAGCCATGATAACGACCGATACTGCAGACGATGCTGCCCGTCTCGTTGGCGCGTTGCAAAGCCGATTGGACACAGAATTCCCCGATGCACAGATCATAGTGCGCAATTTGGTTCAGGGTCCGCCAGTCGCAGCGCCGGTCGAGGTCAAAATCCAGGGACAGGACATCACGGTTCTTCGCACTCTGGGGGATGAGGTGCGCTCGATCATGGCCAACCTCGATCTGGTGACCCAGGCGCGGGCCAGCGTTAATGGAGGTAACCCACAAATTCGGATCGAGATCGATGAGATTAAAGCCCGGTTGCTGGGATTGGACGTGGCGGATATCGCTACTCAGTTGGATACGGCACTGGTCGGAATTACCGGCGGATCACTGATCGAAGGAACGGAACAGCTGCCTGTTCGTGTGCGCTTGGGCGACGAAGTTCGCTCGGACCTGAGTGCAATTGTCAGCATGCCGATCTTGCTGCCAAACGCCGCCGCGATCTCTGCCACCGGTGTGTTTCCGGCTGTGCCACTATCGGAATTGGCCCGACCCGTTATCGAGCCTGCCGAAAGCGTTACAACCCGAACGGACGGCATCCGCGAAAACACTATCCAGGCATTCATTGTACCGGGTGTATTGCCCGAAGAGGCATTGCAGGACGTATTGGAAGCGCTGGATGCGTCCGGTTTTGTGCTGCCGCAAGGTTACACCATGTCTCTGGGCGGGGACAGCGACGCACGCTCGAATACGGTTGGCAATCTGATGGCCTCGGTTGGGTTGATCGTAACGCTTTCCAGTGCGACCATTGTGCTGACCTTCAATTCGTTCCGGTTGACACTGGTCACTTTGGTGGTCTGCGTATTGTCAGCCGGTCTTTCGATATTGTCACTGGCAATCATGCAGTTCCCGTTTGGTATTCAAGCCATTATCGGCGTGATTGGCTCGATTGGCGTTTCCATCAATGCGGCCATCATTATCCTTACTGGATTGCAGCAGGACCCCCAGGCCAGTCGCTGCGATCAAAAGGCAATGACACGCGTGGTCACCGGCTCAAGCCGGCACATCATTTCGACAACGGTGACGACTTTTGGCGGCTTCCTGCCCTTGATTTTGGGTGGGGGCGCTTTCTGGCCACCCTTCGCAGTTGCCATAGCAGGAGGTGTTTTGTTGTCGACGGTTGTGTCCTTTTACTTCACGCCGCCCGTTTTTGCTTTGGTGTATCGTGGGCGGTTCACAGAACCGGTTTTGTCCACTCATGAACATTCCAAGTCCAGCGACGCGGTTGTCCCACTTGCGGCGGAATGACGATAGAGGCCAAATATTTAGTGAACTTTCCCTTTGCAGCCTAATCGGTTCGCCGGGTGATTCAGATTTGTCGCTTGGCATTGTTGCAGAAGCTTTGGTCACTGTTGCTCATGGATGTTGCGAACCAATGGGTCTCTTTACCTCTGGGACGAAATGACCACGATTTCTCTCAGAGGTGCATAGCATCTATAGAATGTTATCCTGTTCGCCTTCTTCCATGTTCGCTATCAGAGCGGCGGTAAAAGCTACAGCCGGGAGCGGAGTTTGCACAGAACCCTATGTTTGTCAGTCTGCGGTGTTGAGAATACGGTGCACCCATTGAGCGATGTCCAGCAATCGGGCATCGCCGCCGCGCGGTGCGATCAGTTGTATTCCAAGCGGCAGGCCGTTCGCGGTGGCGCCGAAGGGCAGGGCCAGAGAAGGGACCTGCAACAGGTTCCACATACGAGAAAACACCGGATCACCCGTTGCATCCAGCCCCTCGGGCGCAGGGCCAGCGGCAGAGGGGACGAGAAGGGCGTCAGTATCGCGAAATAGCTGATCGAGGATTGAGTTGGCTCTGTCACGGACTGTCAACGCTGCGCGATAGGTGGCCTCGTCGATCTGTTGACCTGCTTCGATAAGGGCGTGGAACTGTGAGCTGATACCTGGCTCGCCAATCTCGAATTCCTTGGCACGCAGGCGGGCGGCTTCGTATCCCATTACAGTGATCTGGGCTTGGGTGAGTTCGGCAAAGACTGCGGGATGGGCAATTTCACCCGTGTCAGCCCCTGCATCGGCCAGTGCGGCCAGTGCACGGGTACAAGTGTCTCTCATTTCCATGGTTCCGTCCTGCCAATGCGGCCCCCGCATCAGACTGATCCTTGGCAGTGCTTCGTCAAAATCAGGTGGCGGCGGTAGGTCGGTACCGCGCAGGACCGCGTCGGCCAGTACCAGATCGCGCGGGTCGCGGGCCAGAATGCCCAGCGTGTCCAGACTTTGCGACAGACCCATCACTCCGGTCAGGTCATAGCTGCCGGTTGTGGGTTTGAACCCGTTAACCCAGGTTCAGCAAATTTGACATACACGGCTCCATAAGGTCATGATACAAAACGATTTTATTTTCGGAAAAGCCCGATATGGCACTACATTTTGTGCGTCAGGAGGTCGGTTGGAATGGCCTCGACCGTTACGGGTTTTTCAGTTTCCGGATACGCCTTTCAAGCGCGTATGGTACGCCCGCCGCCTTCGCAACCCCTGCCGCCACCGGGTCTGGCCGAGCGTCCGTTCTGACCTCGATCCGTGCGCCGTCGACGGAGGTGAAGGACGTGGTGGCCCGCTGCCAGCGACCGAGCTTGTTGCGCACAGAGGCCCAACTGTCGTGGACCCCCTGCGCAGCGAGACGGGTCCGGATGACATTGACGCCGTACAGCGCCAGCACCGCGATGAACAGATGGCCCTCGATCCGCCTGGACAGTTGGTGCCAGATCGGGCGCAAGCCGAGTTCAGACTTGAGCGTCTCAAACGTCGCTTCGAGTTCGGTCAAACGCCAGTAGGTGCGCACCGTCTTCTCAAGGCCCCATTCCGTGTGGCTGGTGCGCAGCACATAGAGGCCCGCGCGGGCATCGCGTGTATTGAATGCCGCATTGGGTACCCATGTCACCGCGCTGGCCTTGCCATCCGAACCCTTTGTGACGCGGATGTCATAATGCTGATTGACCATAGCGTAGCGTTCCCGCAAACGCCCGAGCCGCTCCAGAACCTTGTCGTATGTCTTGACGGAGCGCGGCTTGCTCAAGCCGTCGTGCAAGGCGGTAAGTTCTGCCTCAAAGGCGTCCCGCTTCTTGGCCAGAATGGCTTCATCACGCTCCTGTCGCGCCTGGCTCCAGATGCAGAGTTGCGCTTCGTTCTCAGGCTCGTGGGACAGGTTCCAGATCCGCGCCTCATGCCCCGATCTGGTCTCGATCGTTGCATCAGGATCCCGCGCGCCTGCAGCATCCGCCTGATCCGGCTTGACCCCACCCCGCCTGACCGTGATCCAATGATAGCCCCGGTTGCGCAGTTCGGCGAGGTTGTTTTCGGTAGCGATGCCTGCATCCATGATGACCGTGGGCTTGTCCTTGTCCTCCGGTGTGGCAAGGCTGTCCAGCGCCTCGAACAGCGTGCCGGGTTCGCTGACATTGCCGGGCAGAACGCTGGAGCGGCGCGGGAAGCCGCCCTCGTCGGTGGCCATCGCGAGCGTGACAAGAGGGCAGTCGTTCCGTTTCTGCTTGGAGCGTCCGAACCTGGCCAGATCGGACGCTGGACGCCCGGTCATGTAGGTGTTGGTCAGGTCATAGAAGATCACCGCACCGGAACTGCCGAACAACGTGCGCTGACGGTCAAACAGCGCGTCTTCGATGGCCTCGTGGTGTTTGACCAGACCGTCACTGAGACGATACAGCTTGTCGAGATAGAGCGCCGGCCCGGTATTGAGGCGCAGAAGTTCAAACGTGGCACTGTTGGTCTCCAACCATCGCAAAGTCTCCCGTTCGCTGGCGGGATGCACCATGCGCGCAATCACCAGCGCCATGGCGATCCGGGCGTCTCGATCCGACAGGCCGACATTCTTGAGCACCCCAAGAAAGCCCAGAGCCTCCAGAGCGGCCAGGGCAAGTCGCTCACAGCCCACAGACCGCGCGTCTTCAATCTGTATGCTGTCGAGACGGATATTTGCTGTGCCGCCATCCAGGGCCTCGGCCGCCGACTGGACCAACGCGCGGCTGCGCAACTTCTGCACAATGGTATCCGCCATTGTCGCCAATTCCGGTTCAGGATCGAACAGAGGCGTTTCTCCCGTAATCCCCGCCTGAACGAGTTCGACCAGTTCGGGCCACTGCGATTTGGGGATCGGAAAGGCTGCTCCGAGGTTCAGGAGCGTCTTTTGTTGCACCTTGCGGCCCGTTCTAAAATTCTCGACCAACCGGACGGATCGGTAGCATTTGTCAGCGCGGCGGCGGGTCAGGGTCTCACGAATAAACATGTTCCTACATTAGGACCGCTGCACCCCACTGGGAATCCCGAAAAGCCCTCAGGAAGCACATTATGGCACCACTTCGAAAATCCAGAAACTCACCTCAACAAAATCAACGCTTTACCGGCCAGAAAGCGGCAATTTCGACCGATTTCAGCAAAAAAGTGCGGAACTTGGGTTAACGCCGCAGTAAGCAGCAGGGCGGATCAGGGAGGCCGCGGTTTGCGATCCAAAGGCCAGCGGTGCCATGCAATCCGCCACCGCCGCTGCCGAGCCCGAGGACGACCCGCCCGGTGTATGTTTTGGATTTGCGGGATTTGCGGTTTTACCGGGGCGGAAATAGGCGAATTCGGTCGTGACCGTCTTGCCGATGGGAATGGCACCGGCGTTCAGAAATGACTGCACGCATGCAGCGTTACGGTCCGGACGATGGTCTGCGTACAGATCGCTCCCCCAGCCGGTCGGCATATCTTCGGTATCGATGATGTCTTTGATGACAAAAGGCACGCCATGGAGCGGGCCGCCGACGGGGAGAGCATCGGCTGCATGCGCCCGCTCCATGGCGCGTTCCGCGTCGAGATACTGAAAGGCCCCGATCGCGGGCTCTCGGAGGGAGATGCGTTCCAGGTGAATGGCCATAACCTCCGATGGTTTGACCGTGCCCACCCGGATCAGGTGGGCAAGGTGGTGGGCACTGAGTTCAGCGAGGTCGCTCATGCCTCAAGCGCTTTCATTGCTGCGGCAAAGGGACCGACCGGCATGTCGTAGATACCGCCGCCCAACCGCCCGGCCTCACCCAGGCGGTCGAGAATGCCCAGCGAGATCACCGGGCCCGAACCCTGCGTAAGCGCGCCGCGCCCGGTGCTGCCCAGTTGCACGTCGAGTGTCTGGAAATAAGGATGCGCGCCGACCGACAGGCCCGAGGTCCGGGCCTTGGCATCTTCGGGCAGATAGGCGCCCAGACCCTTCTTTTGTTCCGGGCTCAGCTCGATTGCCATTGCGCCCAGCCCAAATGCCTCGACCACGGCGCTGTCACCGATTGCGCCAAGCGCTCTGTCTTCGGGCAGGTCAACGTCAAACTTGCCTTTTGGCGGTGTGGCCGGAACGGTGAACCACTGGCCGGGCAGGCCTGATATCTGAATCCCAACCTCGCGCCCGTTGCCGCCCGCAGCGGTGACAAAGCTTGATCCTTCCACGCCTTCAGCCAGCTTCATCATGATCTTGGTTGCCGCCATCCACAGGTTGAGGAACAGCGAGGGCGAACTGGCCATGAATTCCAGCACATCTGGGTCATGAATGCCGCCGGGGGTGCGGTCTTTCAGTTCTTCCACCAGCGCATTGGCCGCCACTGGTGTACGCCCATGGCAATCATCACCACCCATCAGGCCGACAACAGCCAGCGGCACCAGTGCAATGCCTTCGGCAATGCCGCCCTGAAGCACGTCCAGAAAGCGGGTGTTCAGCCAGCGGATATGTTCCAGCACCGCTTCGGACCGCAGCCCCAGCCGCATCGCGGGGCGCGACCCGGCGTTGATCGGGGTGAAGATCCGCGTCTGCCCGCGCCAGGCGTCATACACCGTGTGCAGGGGCATGTTGGCCGAAACTACTGCTGCCAGCGGCGTGACGACGTCATGATCCTGCGCCGGTTTCAGCAGGATTTCACCCGTCATGATCATCGCCTCGGCCTGATCGAAATCCTTTGCCAGCCCCTCCCAGACAGCGGCGACGCAAGCAGAGTTCAGGATCGGTGCGGTGATCTGATCCGGTGCCGCAAAGGCGGGTCCTGCGTGCAGCAGCACATTATCGGGCAAATCCACCGCATCTGCGGCGGTGTTGAAGCGGTTCCAGACTGGCTGGGTCACCATTGCCCGGTCAAAGGCCAGTTGATCAGCTTTGTGCAAAGTCATGGCACCTCCGGCGGAATGATCCAGGTTTCCGAGAAATAGAGGAATGCGGTTGTAGTCTCGTATCCGGCCTGCACCCGCGTACCCAGCTTGCCCGGCAGCGCATGGCCGTTGACCAGAATCTGCGCCGAATGCGCGGGCACCAGAAGCGAGAACATGTTCTGCTCGCCCGAGGCCACCTCATGCGGTGACAGTTCCAGCGCCCGGGGCGGTTCGAACCCTTCCCAGACCAGCTCCACCGTCAGGTTTTCGCCCGCAATGGTTTCGGTATAGCGATGGCTCATCGGATCGCCCGAGCTGCGCACCGCCTGGGCGCCTATTTCGGGTAGGGTGGCAAATGCAGGCGCGTTGGCAAACGCTGCGAGCTTGCTGATGAAGTTTTCCTTCAGGAACGCTGTCAGTTCGGGGTTGTCGCTGAGAATGACGTTGGGGGCCTCGGGCGGGCCCTCGACCTGCTCCGGTGTTCCGTACAACAGCAGCACCTGCCCCTGACCCACGGGCGACCAGGCGACCCGAAAGAACAGGGCCATCGCACTGAAGTTTCCGTCATCATCCTTCAGTAGGATGCCGGGGTTTTCGCCAGTCCAATCGACAACGCCCGGTGTAATCGGTTCACTCAGCGGCATCAGACATCCTCCTTTGGGGTAACCCAGGTTTCGGAAAAGGCCAGAAAGGCAGTGCTCATGGTGCGACCAAAGAACTGGCGATCCGCAACCTGACCGGGCAGGGCTGTGCCGTTGATCCTGACCTGCGCTGATTCGGCCTCCAGAAAGACCGAGTACATTTCGTGCTCTTTGGTGGCGGAGTTTTCCTTGGTCACCTCGACCGGTAGTGGCGGGCCCATATCCTGCCAGATCATTTCCAGCGTCACACCTGACCCGCGCAGGGTCTCGGAGTAGCGGCTTTTCAGATCGCCGGGGCGCTTTTCGACGCTGTCGCAATCCAGCCAGGTCATTGCGCCAAGCCCCGCCTTGCCGATGAATGTCGGCATCTTGGTGACCCAACCGTCAACGATCCATCGCATCATACGCTGGTTGTCGGTCATGATCAGGTTGGGTGCGTGCGGCCAGCCCTTGGCCTGATCCGGCGCGCCTAGAACGATGGCAGCATGGCCGCGCCCATAAGGCGACAGCACCACGCGAAAGAACAGGGCGAGCGTGTCGTAGTGTTCCTGCGACGGGTCCTGTTTCAGGTATATGCCCGGGTTTTCCCCGGACCAGTCGACCCGTCCGGGGTTGTGGGGAATACGCGCGCTCATGCCCAGCCCGCCTCGTATTCCTTGAGTGCGTTTTCGATGAAGGCGCGGCGTTCCTTGCCTTGCAGATGGTCGCCGGATTTCAGAATCTCGGCTACTTTGAAGCTGACTTCTTTCTGCAAAGCGCCGTCGTCACGACCTTCCTGCATCGGGATTTTCAGCACCGTGTCACCGGCGTAGGTCGGGATCACGCCTCCTTTGAAATTGTCTGTAGCCTGAGCCGGACGCTCGCCCTTTTGCAAAGCGCGGATGGCATTGCGCACCATGCGCCGCGCCTTGGCCACGCCGCGATCGGTAAAGGACAGGTTTTCGCGCGCGTGCACGTTGATCGGCCCTTGACTGACCCAGGCATCATAGTCGCCGGGATCACGCTGTCGCATTTCATACGGACGGTCCGGCCCCTGGCCGTAGAAATCGGTTTTGCCGAAGCCTACTTCGTCGCGATTGGTCATACCACGCGGGTCATCGTTGAAGGAAGGATCACGGAAATGCCGCCAGGCGATCACCATTGTATTGGTGTCGTCAATCGGCGTGATCCAACGGGTCAGACCGCCACGACCAAAATAGCGCGACTGGTCCGGGATCGGGAAATGGCCCCCATTCTGAGTAAACGAGGGCAGCATGTGGTCATGCACCCGCACCCAGATGTAATCGCCATCGCGGCGTACATTGGTGTAAAAGTCGCCGGTCTGACAATCGTGGAACTCGATCATCGGCATATGCGCGAAAGCTTCGTGGAACTGAACGCGCGCGGCTTTGGTGTGCAGATAGACCACATGGAAAGGATCCCAGGCGTTTTCCATCACCTGCAACCAGTTGCAGGGCGATTTGATGAGATAGGGCACCAGTTCGTCCCCGTCATCATCGAAGGTATCCATGACTGGAAACGGTGGGCGTTCGTCGGCAGGACCCATATAGGCAAAGGCCAGCCCTTTATACTCGATGACCGGGTAAGCCCCAAGACAGGCCTTTTTCTTGACCTGGCTGGCTGGTGGTTCGCACGGTGTCTCCAGCACCGTGCCATCCAACCCGTATTTCCAGCCGTGATACGAGCAGCGGATTCCGCCCTCTTCGATGATGCCGAACTCCAGACTCATGTTGCGATGGCAGCAATGCAGATGCGTCAGGCCCAGCTTGCCCTCTTTCTTTTCCCGGAACAGAACCAGATCCTCGCCCAGAATGCGGATGCGGTAGGGCAGGTCGCCCACCTGATCCGTCATCGCGACAGGCAACCAGAACCGGCGCAGATATTCGCCGCAGGGGGTGCCGGGGCCAACCTCGGTCAGTTCGGGATCATGTTGCTGGTTCCAGACCGATTGCTGATCATGGCCGCGGAAATTGCCCTCGGGCGCCTGAAAATGATCGTTCATGGTTCTCCTCCGTTCGTCTCTTGTGTGTTCTGCGCAGGTGTCAGGGAAACGGATCCGGCACCGGTGCGGTGCCCGTCCAGATCGATTTGGCCTGCAGGAAATCCTTTACGGCGCCCGGGCCCAGTTCCCGCCCGTAGCCTGACAGCTTGATGCCGCCAATCGGGCTGGACGGATCGACGTTCCGGTAATGGTTGATGTAGACCGTTCCGGACTGGATTTCGCCCGCCACCCGCGCGCCCTTGTTCGCGTCGCTTGTCCACACCCCGCCCGCCAGACCGTAATCGCTGTCATTGGCCAGCGCGATGGCTTCGTCTTCGGTGTCGAAGGTGGTGACAGCAAGGACCGGTCCGAACACCTCTTCGCGCCAGAGCTGCATGTCGCGGGTCACATCTTCAAATATCGTCGGGCCGACATAAAAGCCTTGCCGCCCGTTTGCGGTCTCGGTTCCGTCCAGCAGACAGGTCGCCCCGTCAGCCTTGGCTTGCGCGATCATCGACTTGACTTTACGCAGATGCGGCTCATTGGCCAGAGGTGCGATCTGCGTGGCCGGGTCCATTGGGTCCCCCATCCGTAGCGCCTGCGCGCGTTCAACCAACCGTGAAACCAGCGCGTCTTTGATCGATGCCTCGGCAATTACACGCGAGCCCGCGACGCAGGTCTGACCGTTGGACAAAAAGATGCCGGACAGGATGCCGTTCACGGTGTTTTCCAGATCGCTATCGGCAAACACGACCTGCGGAGACTTGCCGCCCAGTTCCAGCGTGGTCGGGACCACTCCGGCCGAGGCGGCCTCGGCCACTTTGCGGCCGCCGATATCAGAGCCCGTGAACGTCACCTTGCGGGTCAGCGGGTGGCGAACCAGCGCTTCACCCACCTCATGTCCCAGGCCGGTCACCACGTTTAACACCCCGGGGGGCAGCCCTGCCTCGTGCGCCAGTCGCGCGAACTCTAGTGACGAGGCCGAGGCCATCTCAGAAGGTTTGACCACCACCGTATTGCCCGCTGCCAAAGCTGGGGCGATTTTCCACGCCAGGATCATCAGGGGTGAGTTCCATGGCGTAATCGCGACCACGACACCGTAGGGTAGCCAATGGCCAACGCTGGTCACGCCGGGGATGGAGTTGGCCTGTGCCTCGGGTTTAAGTTTGCGAGCCTCGGCGGCAAAGTACCTGAACCAACTGTGCAGGCCGGAAAGCTGGCCGCGGACCTCGGTGATCCGTTTGCCGTTGTCGCGGATTTCGGGTTCGACCAGTTCTTCCCACCTTGCCTCCAGCACATCCGCCAGAGTGTCCAAAATGCGCGCGCGCCCTTCGATGCCAGCGTCGGCCCAGGGCCCGGTGCGAAAGGCACGATTGGCATCCTGAATGGCGGTGTCGGCCTCATCAGCGCCGCAGCGCGCAACCTGGCTCCAGACCTCACCAGTGGCGGGATCGACGCTTGGTATGGTGTCGCCCTGCCAGTGTTGAAATTTACCCGAGATAAACGGAGCGTAGGTTTTCATTCAGTGTCCTTCAGAAACATCTTGGGCCACAAGCGCCAGCAGGTCGCCGCGGCGCACCATGCCGCGATTGCCATGGGCCAGCACAAAGCCGCTGTTGGGAAAAGTCAGGTCCAGAGCTGGTCGGGCCGGGTTATCGGGAAAGCGAAGGCAGCCAGCCCGGTCACCGGCCTGAACGCTCTGTCCGGCTGTGATGGACCGGTCAAACAGGCCGGTGCCGGGGGCAAAAACGGAATCGTGGGGCGATGCGATCTCAATGCGCCGCGCGCCAGAGCGTCTTGAAGGCGTGTCGCGGGTTATTCCCAGATGGGCCGTGCAGTGCAAAAGGCCCGCCTCTGCAATGTCTGTGAGTTCCGGGTTCACATTGCCACCACCACCCAGTTCGGCTGCAATCATCGGCACACCCACGCGGGCGGCTGCGGCGTTAACCGAACGGTTGTCGTTGTGTTCGCCCAACGCCCAGATCAGGGGCAGGCCAAAGGCCTCGGCCAACTCGAAGTTGGCGCGGGTCAGGGCAGCATCTGGTGTGCGGGCGGCCAGGGTGCAAGGGGTGAACACAGAAGCCTTGCCGCCGGAATGCAGATCGATCGCCGCATCTGCGCGCGGCAAGAGAACGGTTTCGACAAAATGCGCCAGCATTGCCGTCGGCCCGCCATCAATGTCACCCGGAAACGCCCTGTTCAGGTTCTGACCGTCCAGGGGCGACACCCGCGACGACGCCATCAGGGCGGGCGCGTTGAGGGCAGGCAGCAGAATGACCTGCCCTGACATCTGCGATGGCTCCAATCGCGCGGCAAGGCGCAGAATTGAGGCCGGACCCTCGAACTCATCACCGTGTGTGCCGCCGATGATAAGAAGAGTCGGCCCCTCTGATCCGCGCAAACTGATTATCGGGACAGGATGATAGCCCAAGGGCACGGAGTTGTCCGACCATTTCACCATCACATCCCCTACCTGCCGACCGGGTGCGTCCAGATCGATGGTCAAGTGCAGCCTGCCTGCCAGAGAAGTGCGCGGGTCGGTCATGTTTCTCCTGTCGCGGGATGGTTTCGGCATTCTTCTTATCATAATTTTTTTGTAAGTGAATTGCAAAAATATGTTTACTATGTGATATGACGAAATAAGGATGACGGGTAGTATCGGCACAGGAGGGACTGTATGGCTGTTACGCGTGCGAAAGTGGGAATAGACCGGATCAAGCCGCACATGGTGGGCGGCGCGACCGACGAAGTTCCGCCAGCCTCAGTTTTGCTGAACTCCAATGAAAGCGTGTTTGGGCCAAGCCCGAACGCAATTGCAGCGGCGCGTGCAGCCGTCAGCGGAATTGAAAGGTATCTGGAGAATCCGGATCAGGTGCTGGCCCCGGCCATTGCTGCGCATTTTGGGTTGGATGGGTCACGTATCACCACCGGTCAGGGATCGGATGATCTTTTGGCTCGTCTGGCCCGCGCCTATCTGGGGCCGGGTACAGAACTGATCCGCAGCGCCAACGGGTACCTGAAGGTTCCGAACTACGCGCATGCCAACGACGCGGATGTTGTTTCAGTTGCTGACGATGGTTTTGTGCCGTCCGTGGACCGGATGATCGCGGCTTTGACGGATTGCACCCGCATTGTCTATCTGGCCAATCCCGAAAATCCGGCAGGCACATATCTGAGCGGTGCCGAGGTCAGGCGTTTGCACGCTGCATTGCCTGACAATGTGTTGCTGGTGATTGACGCCGCATATGAGGAATATGTCGACGCCGAAGACTATGAGCCTGCTCATAAGCTGGTTGACGAGGCGGACAATGTCGTAATGTGCCGAACGTTTTCGAAAATCTTCGGCCTGGCAGGCGCGCGTGTCGGTTGGATATACGGCCCCGAAGACGTGATCGATTCCGTTCGGCGGATTGCGCTGACTTTTCCCGTTGCGTCGCCCTCGGCGGCTGCGGCGCTTGCCGCATTAGAGGACCGGTCGCATACGCAGTTTGTCTTTGATGCCAATCGCAAAGGTCGCGAGTGGCTGACATCGGAATTGGGCGCGCTAGGATTGTCGGTGGTGCCGAGCCAGGCCAACTTTTTATTGGTGCATATGCCCGACCCTGAAAAATCAGCAGCAGCAGCGGACATGGCTTTACGGCAAAAAGGCATCGCAGTGCGCCGTTTCGCGTCACCCGCGTATCAGGACTATATCCGTATTTCGATCGGGCATCGGCACGAACTGAAGGCGGCCCGCGACGGGATCGCAAGCTTTTTGAATGGAGGGGCGTGATGGTGGCTGCACCAACACTTGCTGACGATGCGCCGGTGGTGGCGCATCCGTCCGGGGCAAGGATCATTGCTGGCATCAAGGCGGCCGGGGTTCGGGAAATTGTTGCCTTGCCGGATATTGTAACCAGCGATGGTCTGCTGTGGCCGATCTCAAGGGATCCTGATTTTCGCCTGACACGAATCTGCAAGGAAGACGAGGGTGTCAGTATCTGCGGGGCAATGTCCTACAACGGGACCAGATCAGTGCTCATGATGCAGCAAACCGGCTTGATGGACTCGCTGAACGCGATCCGGGCCATTGGGGTCGACTATGAGCGGCCTATCGTGATGATGGTCGGCCTTCAGGGGAAAGAGCCGCATGTGCATCCCGATCAATCGGCCTCGTACGGGGTTCGGATCATCCGCCCGGTACTGGACGCAATGCAGATTTCGCATTCGATGATTGAAGAACCCGAGGACGTCGATCATGTTCCGCAAGCGATTGCAGCGGCTTACGCGGCATCGCACCCGCATATTTTCCTGATTGGCCGCGCGCCGGAGGCAGTATGACCCTGTATCGTGACCAAGCGCTCAAGGCGCTGATCCCGCATGTGAATGACCGCGATATCGTAGTGGCCGTATACCAAAGCTGTTTCGATTGGCTGCAACTCAACCCCCGTGACCTGAACTATGTCGCGGTGGGGGCGATGGGGCAGGCCAGCTCGCATGGGCTGGGGCTGGCTCTGGCCAATCCCGACCGCCGGGTGATCGTGCTGGATGGGGATGGGAGCCTGCTGATGAACCTTGGTTCGCTGGTCACCATTGCCAATTCCGGGGTGACCAATCTGTATCACTTTCTGTCGGCCAACCGGGTATACGAGGTCAATGGCGCACATCCGTTGCCGGGCGCGGATCAGGTGGATTTCGAAGGGTTTGCCCAATCCGCCGGATATGCCGGTTCGCATAGTTTCACCGAACTGGATCAGTTCACCGAAGCGCTGCCCGCAATTCTGACCGCGCCCGGGCCTCAATTCGTGAGCATGGAAGTGATGCCGGGTGATGCCTATCCACGGGACTATGCCTATATCCACAGTGCTGGCGCACGTGAGAAATTCCGCGCCGCGCTTACTCGGGGTTGAGCGAGTCGCGCGCGAGGTCCAGAAAGATTTGCGCCACTGCTGACAGCGGTCTGTTCTTGGACCAGAATAATACTGCCCGGAAATTCAGCGGCGCGGCGAAAGGCAGGGCAACGCAGCCCGGGATCGTTTCCAGATAGCTTTTTGATGAGCCGACAATCGACACTCCGAGTCCCTTTGCTACCAAGCGGCAGATACCGTCAGTGGTGCGGGTTTCGTATTTCATGCTGCGCGATACGGATTTTGCCTCGAAGAAGCGGTCGACCTCAAACCGGAAGCGCGATGAACTCATGTACGAGATAAAACACTCGTCCGCCAGGTCACGGGCATGGATGACGGCTTTGTCTGCCAGGCGGTGGCCCTTTGGCAGGACGCAATAGACATCGTCATCCGACAATATCAGACTGTCAAATGACGGATTGGAGGGCTGGCTGGACGTGATGCCAAAATCATAGCTTTGCGCCACCATCCATTCGACCGAGTCGTCATTGGCTTCGAATTCCATGCGCGCCATGGAATCGGGGCAGGCGGCTGCAAAGGCGCCAATCAGATCCGGTGCCAGTTGCGAAGCAAAGGCCGGGGTGGCCACCAAGCTCAGCCGCGCATGCCCGAAACTGCCGATCGCCGTCGCAGCCTGCTTGATATGTTCCATCCCGCTGACCGCCTGGCGAACCTCCTCTACCAGTAGCCGGGCTTCGTCCGTTGGCACAAGTACCCGGCCCGAGCGTTGAAACAGGGCAAACCCCACTTCGGCTTCGAAATCTGAAATCAGGCGGCTAACGGCAGGCTGCGATATACCCAGCATTTCAGCCGCTTCTGTCACCGTTCCGGTGGATACGACCGTACGAAACGCATCAACCTGTCTGAAAGTAATTTTCATAGCCATCGTATTTCCACTATCGAAGGATTTTAGGCAAGAAGTTTCGTATTATAGCATTTATGAAAGTAAAATTACCAAAATCGTTGACAAAGCTATATATTGCACATGATACTCATCAAATAAATCAGCAGCGGACCAGGGGGACTGCATGCAGGGAAGGGTTGCCGCAGCAACACCGCGCAATGAGCGTCAGCGTGAGGAAGCGGGCTTTGACGCAGCAGCTTTCAGCCGTACGACCTGGCAGGTCGGGCAGGCCGTCCTGATCTTCGCTGTTCTTGGGTTTCTGATCTGGCGCGGTGCCCAGGCCATGGACTACAATTGGCAGTGGTACCGGGTGCAGCCCTTCTTCTATCGCGTCATTGATGGCGAGCTTATCTGGGGTCCGTTGGTTCGGGGTTTGATCCAAACGCTAAAGTTGGCTGCTACTGCCGGGATTATTGCGATCCTGATCGGGTTTGTTACGGCCTTCGCAAGACTGTCCAATTCGATCTCGGGGCGGATCATCGCAAAGGTCTATCTTGAGGCGATCCGGAACACGCCGCTGCTTGTGCAACTTTTCCTGTTCTACTTCGTGCTGGCGCCAATCTTTGGCATCGACCGTTTCTGGGCCGCCATTCTGTGTCTGGCTTTCTTCGAAGGCTCTTTCGCCGCTGAAATCATTCGCGGGGGCATTACGGCTGTTGACAAGGGGCAGTACGAAGGTGCGGACTCGATCGGTTTGAGCGTTGCCGACAAGTATCGTTTTATTGTTATTCCACAATCCTTGCCTCTCATCCTGCCGCCACTCACGGGGCTTTTGATCTCGCTGATCAAGCATTCGGCGATTGTCAGTGTGATTGCGGTATCGGAACTGACCACTGCGGGGCTGAACCTGATTGCCGATACGTTCATGGCGTTTGAAGTGTGGTTCATCGTGGCCGGGATGTATCTGGCTGTCACCGTCACTTTGTCCGTCCTGGTCAGCCTGTTCGAGCATTCACTCAACAAGGGAAAACGATAACCCTTTGAAAACACTGAACCCAACATCGGAGGATATAAAATGAAGTTCCTGAAACCACTTAAGGGTTTTGCCGTTGCAGCGGCACTGGCTGTCACCAGCGTTGCTGCATCCAGTGTCCCGGCTGCGGCAGAAGGCGTGCTGGAGGAAATCCAGAAACGCGGCAAGCTGCGGGTTGGCATGGCCACGTTCGTGCCATGGGCCATGCGCGACAAGGAAGGTAACCTGATCGGCTTTGAAATCGACGTGGCCAAGAAAGTAGCTGCGGACATGGGCGTCGAGATCGAGTTCGTACCCACTGCGTGGAGCGGTATCATTCCCGCCCTGATCGCCAAAAAGTTCGATGTCATTATCGGCGGTATGTCGATCACGCCCCAGCGCAACCTGACTGTCAACTTCACCATTCCCTACGCGCATTCCGGCCAGCAAATGGCTTCCAACACCGCGCTGGCGGGGGAGTTTGGCGCATTGGATGACTACAATGACACCAGCGTGACAATTGCCTGCCGTCGGGGTGCCACACCCTGCAATATTGCCGAAAACCGCTTTCCGAAAGCGACAATTCGCAAGTTTGACGACGATGCGCAGGCCTTTCAGGAAGTTGTAAACGGGAACGCACATGCGATGATCTCGTCGGCACCCAAACCGCGGTTCTGGGCAGACGCCTACCCTGACAAAGTGTTCCTGGCCAATGACGGCGAGAACCTGACGCGCGGTGACGAGGCCTTTGCGCTGCGCAAAGGCGATCCGGATGCACTCAACTTCTTTTCGAACTGGATTCTGGTGAATTCTTCGAATGGTTGGTTGCAGGAAACCCATGACTACTGGTTCAAGGATCAGTCGGCCTGGAAAGACATGGTTGCATCTAACTAAGCCTTGCCCAGGCAAAGCGGAGGCGCCGGGTTTGTCCTGCGCCTCCGGAACTTACTCAGGTGATGGTTCCTATGGACAGAAACACTCCTCCTCCCGCAGCGCCCAGGAAATCTCTTACGGTTTCTGACTATGTTATCTTTGGCATCGTGGCAGCTGTGGTGGTGTATGCGGGTTATCAGGTCAATGATGTGTTGGTCTACCGCTGGGATTGGTCGCGGGTCCTGTCATTCCTCATCCGTTGGGATCCTGAGAGGCAGGAGTATGTAAGCAACCTGCTGTTGACCGGGCTGTTCACCACCCTGCGGCTGGCCATCTGGGGGACCGTTTTCGCAACCATCATCGGGATCGTCATGGGGTATTGGCGAACCTGCGAGAACCTCACGCTCAGGATCATCAGCCGCGCCTACGTCGAACTGATCCGCAATATCCCGCCGCTGGTCTTCATCTTCATTTTTTTCTTCTTCATTTCCAGCCAGCTTTTCCCGGCATTGGGTCTGGAAGACATTGACCCTGAAAATCCGGTCGTAAACAACTCGGTCTTTACATTCCTGTTCGGGCAACCCGCGCTTCTGTCGAACTTTCTGGCCGGTGTTTTGTGTCTGGCGATGTTCGAAGGTGCCTATATCACCGAGATCGTGCGCGCCGGTATCCAGTCCGTAGCAAAAGGTCAGTGGGAAGCAGCGCGTGCCATCGGCCTGTCGCCATTCAACGTGTTGCGCGACGTGATCATGCCGCAGGCCCTTCGCAAGATCCTGCCGCCGCTTGCTGGCCAGTTCATCACCCTGATCAAGGACAGCGCCATCGTATCGCTGATCTCGATTCAGGAGCTGACCTTCATGGCCACCGAAGTCGCCGCGACCACAACCAAGGTGTTCGAGACCTGGATCCTTGTGGGCGCGATGTACTTCGTCTTGTGCTACAGCTTTGCCCTGTTGTTCGACTGGCTTGAACATCGGACAACCAGAACCCGCCGTTAGGAGACTTATCTATGCCCGACGCATCCGCCAATCCGCTGGTTGAAATCACCGGAATGAGCAAATGGTATGGTCAGTTCAGTGCGTTGCACGACATCAACCTGACCGTGAACGAAGGCGAGAAAGTGGTTGTCTGCGGCCCGTCCGGTTCAGGGAAATCGACGATGATCCGCTGTATCAACCAGCTTGAGGCGCATCAAAAGGGTACCATTGTGGTCGATGGGGTCGAAGTTACACCAGACATGAAGAACATCGCCGACATCCGCCGCGAGGTCGGGATGGTGTTTCAAAGCTTCAACCTGTTTCCGCATATGACAATTCTTGAGAACCTGATCCTCGGGCCGATGCGCAATCGTGGGGTCTCCAAGAAAGATGCGACTGATCTGGCGATGCATTACCTTGAACGTGTGCATATCGCACAACAGGCCGACAAGTACCCGCCGCAATTGTCGGGCGGGCAGCAGCAGCGTGTCGCGATTGCGCGGTCGCTATGCATGAAACCCAAGCTGATGCTGTTTGACGAGCCGACCTCGGCGTTGGACCCCGAGATGATCGCGGGCGTTCTGGATGTGATGACGGAACTGGCCGAGGAAGGCATGACCATGATCTGTGTGACCCATGAGATGGGTTTTGCCCGCAAGGTGGCTGATCGGGTTGTCTTTATGGACGAAGGTGAAATCATCGAAGTTGCCGAGCCTGAGGAGTTTTTCGGCAACCCACAAAGCGACCGGGCCCAGTTGTTCCTGAGCCAGCTTTTGGGGCACTGAATTCGCCGATCACTGTGGGCGGGTTGAGACGGTTATGAACTCAACCTCATCCGACTGGATTTCGCGAAACCCATGGGGCAGTTTGGCGTCAAAGCTGAGCGTATCCCCGGCGGACATCGGGAAATCTTCGTTGCCGCATCTGTAAATCGCCTTTCCTTCGATCATGTAGATGAACACATGCCCTTCATGCTGATAGCGAGGCAGGGCACCTGCGTCGGTGCGGTGGATGCGGATGCGCGCGGATTGAAACGATCCGCCCGGCCCGCTGTGTTTGCCCAGCAGCAAATAGTCATGGGCGTGGTCTTGCGTGATACGTCGCCCCGGCAATCCCGCCCCGGCGCACACATGATGGACATCGGCGGCGGAGTCAGAGTGCGCAAACAGCGCCATCAACGGCACCGAAAGCGCATCGGCCAAAGATTGTAGTGTATTAAGAGACGGCGAAACGTGCCCGTTCTCTATCCGACTGATCATCGCCGTTGACACCTGGGCGTGTGAGGCCAGTTCAGTCACCGTCAGGTTCCGCTCCTGCCGCAAGCGTTGCAGGGTGCGCCCGATTTCTGTCTCGGTATCGATTTTTTCCGCCATTGGGTTCCGCGTCACAGTGTTTCATCGAAGCTGACCTTATCTGTTTTGAGGATTGCATGAAAGTACAGGATTTGCTTGACGGTTAATTACTGTTGATAAATAATATAACCAACATGCAAAATTACTCGATCTTCTCGCTTGTCCGAAATGGACTGTCCGGGCACAAAAACTGGCATCGGGCGTGGCGCAGCCCTCCGCTGCAAAGCCGGTACGATGTCATTGTCATCGGGGCGGGCGGGCATGGGCTTGCAACCGCCTACTATCTGGCCAAAGAGTTCGGCATCACCAACGTCGCGGTGTTGGAGCGGGGATGGCTTGGCGGTGGCAACATTGCCCGAAACACAGTCACCATCCGCTCGAACTACATGCGGGACGAGTCGATCCCATTCTACGTCAAGTCGGTGGAGATGTACGAAGGTCTGACGCGTGAGCTCAACTTCAACATGATGCATTCCAAACGCACCATGGTGGATGTCGTGCAGACCTGGCCAAAACTGAGGGAACTGCGCCGGCGTCAATTGGCGATGGATATCTATGGCTCGACCTATACACAGATCACCACCGAAGAGGTTCGCCGCCGCATTCCGGCCCTGACAGGTGGTGGACCGGACGCACGGCTGCCGGTGATCTGTGGGATGGTGCATACGGATGCAGCTGTAAACCGGCATGATGCCGTGGCCTGGGGTTATGCCCGGGGGGCCGATGCGTTGGGGGTCGAGGTTCATCAGCAGACACCGGTGCAATCACTGATCCGCGGTGATGACGGTGCGATTGCCGGGGTCGAAACCCCAAACGGCACTGTGCATGCCAAAAAGGTCGTGGTCGCAGTGTCAGGCCATACAACCACCCTGACCGAAACCGTTGGACTGAAACTGCCCCTTCGTACCATGAACCTGACGGCATTTGTTTCAGAGCCGGTTCAGCCCCTTGTCGATGTGATTGTGAATTGTCCCGACAGCGGTTTCTATTTCAGCCAATCCGACAAGGGTGAGATGGTGATCGGCGGGGCGCCTGACATGGGGCAGAGTTTTCGACGTGACATCAAACAGCACGTGTTCGAAGATACCGTCTCGGCGATGCTGTCGCTTTTCCCAAGTTTCAAGAAACTCAAGCTTATGCGGCAATGGGGCGGGCATCTGGACATCGCCCACGACGCGTCCCCGATCATGTCGAAGACCGACATAGGCGGGTTGTTTGTCACGGCTGGCTGGTGGGGTGGGTACAAAGCCATTCCGGCCGGTGGTCTGACGCTGGCCCATCTTGTTGCCAAAGGTGAACCGCACCCGCTTATGGCGCCTTTTACGCTCGACCGTTTCCGTCATCTGGATTTCGTGATGGAAGCCGGAACCACCACGGCTCGTTAAGCAGGACAGACTCATGATGAACATACCCTGCCCATTCTGTGGCAACCGCAACGAAAGTGAATTCATCTATGGCGGGCCGGTGGTTGATCCTCGGCCGGACCCGAACAGGGTCAGCGACGCCGAGTGGGTCGAGCATCTGACAATTGTGCCGAATCCGCTTGGTCCGGTGCAGGAAAGGTGGTGGCACGCACGCGGCTGCGGCATGTGGTTGACGATCTGGCGGGACACGAGGACCCATGACATTGGCGGGGGTCCTGATGGCACAGCGTAACAGACTGGCCACTGGGGGGCGCATAGATCGGCAAAAGAGCATTCGGTTTCGTTTTAACGGTCGGGAGCATGAAGGATATGACGGGGATACTCTGGCATCTGCGTTGATCGCCAATGGCGTGACGGTCACGGCCCGCAGTTTCAAATATCACCGTCCGCGCGGGATCGTGGGTCATGGCCCCGAGGAACCCGCATCATTGGTCGAGCTTGATGGCGCGGATGCGTCCGGCAACAACCCGGTTACCACGGTCCCGCTGCGCGAGGGGTTGAGTGCGCGTTCGGTCAATTGCTGGCCTTCGCCGGAATTCGATCTGGGGGGGATCAACCAGTTATTTGCCCGTTTCATCCCGGCGGGCTTTTACTACAAGACATTCAAGTGGCCCGACTGGCACCTGTTCGAGCCCTCAATCCGGAAGGCGGCCGGATTGGCTGCTGCGCCATCACGGCCTCCGACTGTGGGTCATTTTGAGGCGCGGCACGCACATGCGGATGTGCTAGTTGCCGGGGCCGGGCCCGCAGGCCTGATGGCCGCGCTTGAGGCTGGTCGGGCGGGCAAACGTGTTTTAGTGGCAGATGAAGGGGCTGAGGCAGGTGGCAGCTTACTGAACCGTTGCCTAACGATTGGTTCACAGGCCGCAATGGATTGGGTTGCCGATGCAGTCGCAGAGCTGTCTTCAATGGACAACGTGATCCATCTGCAGAATGCGACGGTGTGGGCCTATCGCGAGCACAATCTGATGATGGTCAATCAGCGTCGGACAGGTCAGGACAACGTGATCGAACGCAGCTGGCACGTACGCGCGGCTGAGGTCGTGATCGCCACCGGCGCAACCGAGCGGGCAATGGTCTTTGGTGACAACGATCGTCCGGGCGTCATGCTGGCCTCGTCGGTGCAGGCATATGTCAACCGATACGCTGCGGTGCCGGGGCAGCGGGTTGTTCTGTTCACCAACAACAACAGCGCCTATGCAGTGGCCGCAGATCTGGTGCGCGCCGGGCTTTCAGTTGAGGCGATCCTCGACAGCCGTCCGGGTGTACCGCAGGCGGCTTTGGATCTGGTGTCCGGCATCTCTGTGCAAGCTGAAACCGTTGTGGCCGGGGTGCGCGGGCACAAACGGATGCGTGCGGTATGCGCCATGCCGCGGGGTGGCGGCCCGCAAAGCTGGATCAGGTGTGATGTTCTGGGCCATTCCGGTGGCTGGAACCCGACCCTGCATCTGTGGTCGCAATCGCGCAGCACGTTACGGTTTGACGACGATCTGGCCGCCTTTGTCCCTGATCAGGCGGTGCAGGCCTGCCGTGCCGTTGGCGCTGCCGCGGGTATGTTAACATTGGATGGGATCGTTCCGGGCGGCAACGATCTACCTTACGAGATTGAACCGCTTTGGCGGGTAGATACGCCCGGACAACGTGGCAAGGCATTTCTGGACATTCAGAATGACGTGACAGTCAGCGACGTTCATCTGGCTGTGCGCGAAGGGTACTCCAATGTGGAACACGTCAAACGCTACACAACCGGCGGTATGGGCATCGATCAGGGCAAGACCGGCAACATCAACATCGTCGGCACAGTGGCAATGCAAAAGGGTGCTCCCTTGCCGGAGGTTGGCACGACCACTTTCCGCTCGCCCTATACCCCTGTGCCCTTTGGCGCGATTGCCGGACTGCGTGAAGATACGGTCCTGTTTCCCTATCGCCATACGCCGGTAACACAGTGGAACAAAGACAATGGCGCGGTGATGTACGAGGCGGGCGCGCGCTGGCGGCGACCGGGTTATTTTCCGCAACCGGGCGAGGGCTTGCAAGAGGCGGTGAACCGCGAGTGCCGCGCAGTGCGCGAAGGGGTTGGCGTCTATGACGGATCACCGTTAGGCACGTTTGAATTGAAGGGCCGAGATGTGTCGCGGTTCCTGGACTTTCTCTACACCAACGCGATGTCCAGTCTGAAACCGGGCAATGGGCGTTATGGCCTGATGTTGTCGGATGACGGGCTGATCCTGGATGATGGGGTCGCCTTCCGGCTGGATGAGCACCGGTGGATGGTTTCCACCTCGACGGGGCATGCGGATGCGGTCAACCAACATATGGAAAAGCTGTTGCAGACCGAATTCCCCGACTGGCAGGTGATGATCACCACCGTCACCAGCCAATGGAACAATGCAACCATCTGCGGGCCCAAAGCCCGTGACATGATGCGGGCTTTGGGCACAGATATTGATCTGTCACCCGAGGTCTTTCCTTTCATGTCCTTCCGCGATGGCACCGTCGCAGGGTTGCCTGCTCGGGTTATCCGCGTCAGCTTTACCGGTGAGCTGTCCTTTGAGGTCAACGTAGCCCCGCGCCATATGGCTGAATTGTGGGCGAAGGTGATGGCGGCTGGCGCGCCTTTTGGCGTCACGCCCGTCGGTTCGGAATCCAATCATGTTCTTAGGGTCGAAAAAGGGTTCCTCTCGCTGGGGCATGAGGTTGACGGTACCGTTGATCCTTTTGATCTGGGAATGGGTTGGGTCATGTCGAAGAAAAAGTCCGACTATTCGGGCAAACGCTCGGTCGCGCTGCGGCGCGCGTCCGGTAAACCCCGGCGCGAATTGGTCGGTTTTCTGCCGCAGGATCCGAACCGGCAAGTCCCCGAGAGTGCGCCACTAACCCCCGGTGGACGTAAAGAAGCGACCGAGGGTCTGGTCACCGCCTGCGTTTGGAGTGTGGTCAAAGACGGCTGGGTCGGGCTGGCGCTTTTGGAGAACGGGCACGCCCGTCATGGGGAAACGGCACATGTGCGCCTGACCGATGAAACCATTCCGGTCACAATCACTCCGCCTGTCTTCCACGACCCGGACAGCAAACTGCTGAGGTCCTGAGACATGAGCTATGATGTCGATATCGCCCGAACCGGAATGGCCGCGCTGTTCGATCTCAAGGGAGTACCTGAACCACTGGAGGCCTGGCTGATTGGCACGATGCCTGCCTTGCCGCGAAGACCGAACTCGAAATTCTCCGGGGATGGGGTCGATCTGCTGTATATTGGGCCCAATCACTGGCTGATCCGGGCGCCGTTGGATCAGGAGCAATCTCTGTCGGATCGCCTGAAACCTGAAACCTGCCCGCCGGATATCAGCATCGTTCGTGTCTCGGATACCCAGGTGTTTTTTCGCGTTGTCGGCCCACAGGCATCGGACATCATGGCCATTGCCTGTCCGCTAGATCTGCATCTTGCCAGCTTTGGCCCGCAGGATGTTACCTTTACGGAAATCTTCGGTCTCAAGGCATTGGTGCAGAGGTGTGAGGGCGGGTTTGAATTTGCCGTCGAACAAAGCTTTGCTGATATGGTCGAAGACTATCTGAGCCGCGCCAACGCCTGAGGAGGTGCCCCATGAGCCGCACACATATTCACAAGTATCAAACCCGCTATCATGCGCGGGCAACCTACTCCAAAGCGATCCGGGCGCGTGGGGATTTTGTGTTCATGCAGGGGCAGGTTGGCACCTTGTTGGACGGGACCCTTGTCGGCGAGGGTGATCCGGGTGCACAGGCCGATCAGGCCTGCCGCAATATCAGCCGCTGGATGGAAGAGGCGGGCGGCAGCATTGCGGACGTCTGCAAGCTGACGGTCTATGTGACCGACATTTCGTACCGTCCGGCGGTATACGAAGCGATCAATCGTTGGTTTGACGGTGTACATCATTGCTCGACCGGGGTGGTGGTGCAGGGGCTGGCTGATCCTGCGCTGCTGGTCGAGATCGACGCGATGGGAGTGATTGATAGTGACGCGGATTAAAGCCGGGAATGAAGCACCACGAAAGCCATTGTAATCGGTGCCGTTTCAGTGTCCGGTTGCTTCGGCCCCTTGCCGCACGTGACACGCCATGTTGACGACCCTGACCTCGATCTTGCCGATCTTTCTGATCATTGCGCTGGGCCTGGCCCTGCGCAAAGGCGGCATTCCCAGTACCGATTTCTGGAACCTGAACGACAAGCTGGTCTACTGGGTTCTGATGCCGTGCCTGTTGTTCACCAAAATTTCGCTGGCACCGATCGAGGCGGCATCGCTGGGGCTGTATTCGATTACCATTCTGGGCGGTTTTGTTGCCGCCTTGCTTTTTGGGCTGATCGTGCCCCGGCTGGCGGGTTTTTCGGCGCCTCCCGCGACCTCGATCCTGCAGGGAAGTGCGCGGCATAACTCATTCATTGGATTGGCGATGGCCGCCAATCTTTACGGGCAGCAGGGGTTCGATATCGCAATTCTGGCCACCGCCATACTGGTGCCTGTAACGAATATCGTGATGGTGGTGCTGATGGTCAGCACGCTGCAAACCCGAAGCTCTGGTTATCTGCCGATGGCTATTCTGCGTGAACTGGCGCGCAACCCTTATGTGATCGCAATATTGCTGGCTGTTCTGGTCAACCGCTTTGTCGGCGACCGTATTCCCGTGGTGCATGAGATATCCGATGTTCTGGGCGCAGGCGCGCTGCCGATTACCCTGCTGGCCGTGGGCGCCAATCTGCGGGTACGGGCGATGGCGGCGCGGGTGATGCCGATTGTGTTGTCTTTCGTCGGCAAGATGATGGTATTTCCGCTGGCCGTTCTGGCTATTGGCTTGATGGTCGGCCTGCCGCAGAACGTTTTGCAGATTGCTGTCGTCTATTCCGTGGTGCCGACAGGAGTGTCGTCCTACACACTGTCCAAACAACTGGGCGGAGACGCCCCCCTGATGGCCGCCATTGTCACGGTTCAAACACTTTTTTCGGCAATAACCATACCGATATCCCTGGCGTTGTTGCTTCCTTTGGTTGGGTCGGTCACTGCAGCAGTTTCAAACTGATAGCAACTGTATTTCTCAGGCAATCTGCGATCCCCACTTTTCGCGCGATTTGCATAGTGCGTTCACGATTGTAATGAGCTTTCGGGCAACTGCCGTAATGACCACCTTGTGCGGCTTGCCGGCGGCGCGAAGGCGATCTGCGAAGGTTTTCAGGACCGGGTTGTGATGGCTGGCAACGAGGGCGGCCTGGAACAACACGTGTCGCAGCGCACGACGTCCGCCTCCAATGGCGCGCTTGCCGCGCATTGCGCCGCTGTCATGTGCTATGGGAGCAAGGCCTGTGAGGGCTGCGGCCTGTTCGCCTGTGATCTGGCCGAGCTCTGGCATTTCAGCGATCAGCATCGTGCTGGCGACCGGACCGATCCCGGGGACGGAGCGCAGGATGTCACAGGTCGCAGCCAAGCTTTCTTCGGTTGCGATGGTCTGTTCGATACGGGTTTCGAGCCCTGCTATCTGACGATCCAGCAGGTCTTTCAGTTCGCCATCAATGGCTTCAAACATCTCTGCCGATCCCAATTTCTGATGCGCTTTGATCTGCACCAGAAGCCGCTTTCTTGTTTCAACGAGTTGCCCGCGCTTTGATGCCAAGGCTCTGAGTTGGCGCAATTTTTCCTATGGAAGGTTACGTCCTGCTTCGGGCCGGAACGTCATGAAGCGCGCAATCAGTTCGGCGTCGATCCGGTCCGTCTTGGCGCGCGTGCCACAACTGGCAGCAAAGGCCTTGATCTGTGCTGGTGGCAATTGCCTCGTGGCAATCCCAGCCGCATCGAGGGCGGACCACAAACGCCATTCCTGTCCGCCAGTCGCTTCAAAGCACACCAACGCGCCGTCCGCGCATATCGACCTAGCAAGCTTTGTATGTCCAACTTTCGTGTTTGGCAGGCGAAATCTCCAACCGTCTGGCAGGCGGTGGATATCCAGCCAATCGCGGCTGACATCTATGCCAATGATCCGTTCATGTGATACTTTGCTCATGCTCTCTTCCTTCTGCTCCGCGGTCCAAGGCGGCCGCAATCAACTGTTCGAGACGATGAAGAGAGGCGGTGCCGACAGGCTAGGAAACGTGGTCATGCCACAAGGGTCAGACGTCGAGCACCACCCCGCCATCGGCCCAGGCCGGGGCCGGTGACGGGGGAAATCTAGCAGATCAGAGATACAGAAGGGTCAGGACTCATGACCAGAACATGCTGATACGAAGACTTTTGGGCAGTGCCAGCCAATGCACCCCAGCCCAAGCAGGACAGGCCAATTCCTGCAGTGAAAGCGCGTCGGTTCATGAAGGTCTCAAGTGCTTATAACGGTGGTTCAAACAGCTGTTTTGAAACTATTCGCCAACGGTCCGGGCATCTACTTGGCGGTGTCCATACTGCGTTGGACAGTTCTCGCACTCTCTCTTGGTGGAGGACAAGGCACTGCGCCGCAGTATCGGCACAGGTTGTTCAACAGAGGAAAAGAGCCTTCGTTGGCTGAAGCCGCATATCGGCCTGTCGCTCGACTAATACAATCCCTAGAGGCGTCCCGGTACCTTCGCACTTTTCCACTTGCAAGATGGGTCAGGGCGGATGGCGTCTACATACCAGTACTCACGCGGAACCATCGCCTTCCACTTGATCCAGCTCCCATTGTAATCTGGATGCTTATGGAGCCAGCCCAGCCAGCGGGCGTAGAATTCTTCATCACTCAACTCTCGATCCAGAATCCATTGACAAGGCAAATTCTCCTTATTTCTCCAGTCGGATCTCAGCTTTACGCTCTTATCCAGGAACGCATTCTCAAAGTTCGTTTTCGTGTCAGTATCGATGTATCCCAGATTGATGTTGCGAAATGCTGCACCATCGGCGACGACGCTGGAAAATTTCGCCCCGCGAGGCAACACATCTGCGTGGTTTGAATCCGCGAAGTATGAAAAACTGATATCAGCATTCGAAAAGTCCACGTCCACAAAGTTGCTTCCGACGAAGCGTGAGAACCTTAGATCAGCCTCAACAAAGCTGGCTTTCACGAGCGTTGCGAAACTAAAAACAGCGCTGTTGAGATGCGCGCCATCGAATTCCGCGGCGGTTAGTCTCGTATGCCGGAAGTCGCTGTTTCTAAACACGGCGGAGTGCAAAATGGCACCTTGCAGACGGGCACCAAGAAAACTGGCGCCACTGGCGTCGGCCCCACGCAGCTTAGCGAAATCAAGATTGGCACCGCCGAAATCAGCGGCCTGCAATTCTGCGTTCTCAAAATCGGCGCGGCTCAGGCTGGCGCCTTCGAAAACGGCACCTCGCCCGTCTGCATTGTGAAACCGCGCCCCTGTGAAATTCACCCGCGGCATAAAAGACAATCGAAAACTAGCTTCGCGAAAGTCAGGTCCTCGCGTTTCTAGTTCCTGCACATCTTGAGTCGCCAATTCAAAAACATCAATGGAGTTCAAGTTGGATATGCGCGGCAGAGGCAGCTCTTCTAGAAGTGCATTTCGTTTGATAGACCATTCGTTGTAAATTTGTGTGTAATCATCAACTTCTAACTCTGAACACGATACACCTTGCTTCATGCACCACGACATACGGTACTCTAGTTCATCCGCACTGCGTGGTAGCCACCCCTTGGGACGTTCCGTCAGTTTCTGGCCCTCCAGGTCAACAGGAGCCAGATAGCCAGCGGGACCCGCTGTGCGCACGTAACTGAAACCGCCAAGCCCCAGCGCCAGCAAAACAACGGTCGCTTTAACCGGTGTTGACCAAAGGCGTGTGTGTTCCTCGGGTTTATTTTCGCCCATTCGTAACCAACACATTGCCAGACTTGCCATGCCTGCAAACAGGGAGATGGCAAATGACCCAACTGCGATGCCGGCCATCCAAAACGTGCGGGCGGACATCGAAAGCCACCAGATAAAGAACAGGACGACCAGACCTGCAAGCCAGGCAAGCGCAAAATTGAGCAGCATAGAGGGAAACTCCAAGGTCCTTTGCGTTGTGCAAAAGTCCTTTTGCCTGCGATGGCGTAAGAGCAATGCGGCGTCCGTGACCAGCCAAGGCGTTATGGCGTCCCCTAAGCGCAAACCGCCCTGGCGGGCATCCGCAGAGGCCAATGCATCCCATAGCCGGACAAGGTAAAGATGGAAGTAACCGTAGACTGCAGCTGTCAAAATCGGTGCTGCGACGAAGAAAAACCTAGTGGGAACTTCAACATTGACCAAGGGCAATTGAGTGGCCCGATTAACTCCGTAAAAGTCAATATGCTCCACGCGCATCAAGGTGAGCCCAACGAAGACGAGCACGCCAAGCAACGCAAACCAAGTATTTCGCGCGTTGTTGGTCAAAGCGTTGATGCGGTCGATGGCATCTGGATAGTCGCTCATTGCAAAACCATTTTTTGAAATTTCATAACAAACTCATGATCCTGAAATGGTAACCGATTGGGAGTCTTTTTTCCAAGCTTTGTCGGTGTTTCCTTACTGTACGCGGGCGTGGCACAATCGCTTGCGGCACAGCTCTGAGCTAAAACCTCGAATTTGCACTTGAAGCGAAAGTCTTGAACACGGTTTGCTGGCGCAGCATGCGAAGATCATGCCCAAAACCAGCTTCCGACCCCAGAAAATTCAGTTTTTACGATCATAGGTAATCCCTTAAGCTGACGCCTGACGAGTGAGGAGCAAATCAATGGACATAAGGCCTCTGACAGGCGGTTTGGGTGCAGAGATCATCGGCGCTGACATCCGTGATCCTACTCAGTTCGGGGACATTCGCGCCGCCTTTTCCAAGCATTCTGTAATCGTCGTCAGAGACCAACAGATCAGCCCAGACGACCACTTGGAATTTGCCCGTCGCTTTGGTCCGATTAATGTCAATCGCTTCTTCAAGCCCGTCGATGGCTATCCAGAAATCGCCATGGTTTTGAAAGAAAAGGATCAGAAGGAAGCGGTCGGCGAGGGCTGGCATACCGACCACTCCTACGATCAAGAGCCCGCCATGGGCTCTATTCTTCATGCAATCGAGATGCCGCCCTACGGTGGGGATACGCTGTTTGTGTCGATGGGGGCGGCCTATGACGCGCTGTCCGAGCCGCTGCGCCAATTCCTGCATGGGCTGACCGCAATCCATTCCTCGCGGCACGTCTTTGGTACGACAGCACAAGACAGCGAGGCCGCACAGAGCGGGCGTCTGAACAACGCAGAAAACGCCACCCAGGACGCTCACCACCCAGTCGTCATTTCACATCCTTTGAGTGGGCGTCGCGGCTTGTTCGTGAACCCGGTGTTCACCACGCATATCGAGGGGCTGAGCAAAGCGGAGTCTGACGCGATCCTCAACATGCTTTTTGAGCACTGCAAACAACCTGAATTCCAGTGCCGTGTCCGGTGGCGTGCAGGGGACATCACTATGTGGGACAACCGCGCGACGTGGCACAAGGCCATCAATGATTATCACGGCTTTCGGCGCCTGATGCATCGAGTAACCGTAGACGGCTCAGCTATTTCTAGCCATTAGGTTGGCGCTAATTGCGCGAATCCAAAGGCCGGAAAAAATGCCCGTGCCTCGGTCAATGCAAAGTCATTAACTGAGGTCGTTTGCCAAGGCTGCCTATGCAAGTTGCGATCGCAGCAACAGGGGGCCACGCTCTAAGTCGGCTTCGGCCCGTTGTCGGATTTGCATGTCTTCGCGCGTCCTTGCACCATGCGACTTATGCATGGAGGCGAAAATGATATACGCAATAACGATCTATGGGGAACCGGGCGCGTTCGAAGCGCTGCCCAAGGACCGTCAGGATGAAGTAATGTCGGGTCACGGCGCGCTGCAATCGGTGTTGACGGACCGGGGGGCCTTCGTGTCGATGAAACTGATGCCACCCACCTCTGCTGTGATGGTCGAGCCCGCCCCGATCGAAGGCGCGGCGCCATTGATCACCGATGGCCCATTTGCTGAGACAAAAGAGAATTTCCTTGGGTTTTACGCCGCCGATTTCAAAGACCTTGATGAAGCATTGGAATACGCAAAGATGATCTCATCCCCCGTGGCACGGCTTGAAGTGCGGCCGGTCGCCTGGGCCGGCGGCGTGATCTCGTCGGAATAGGTCATGTCGGACTGGCTTGAGGCCACTTTCACTCTGCACCGCCCGCGTGCGCTTGCCGCTCTGACCCGGGTGTTTCGGGATATCGACGTGGCCGAAGAGGCGTTTGCTGACGCTTGTCTGAAAGCGCTGACGGTCTGGCCCGAAGACGGGGCACCTCGTGATCCATTGGCATGGCTGCTGACAACGGCACGTAATTCTGGCCTGGATCATGTGCGCAAATCACAGCGCCGTGCTGCAATCCTGTCGCGCCACGTAGAGGAGTTTCAGCCGATGCCCGCCGAAACACCGGACCCGGACGAGATGCGCGATGACGTTTTACGGCTGCTGTTCATCTGCTGCCATCCGGAACTGGACCGGCGGGATCAGATTGCCATTGCTTTGCGCGTGGTCCTGGGGTTGAGCGTGGACGAAATCGCAGGCGGATTTCTGGTCAGGCCCAGGACCATGGAACAGAGGATCACCCGTGCCAAAAAGAAGATTGCCAGCAACCCGGTTGCTTTCGAAACGCCCAGCCCGGCTGAGCGGGGTGCGCGCTTGGGCGAAGTCTCAGTGATGGTTTACTTGATGTTCAGCGAAGGGTGGTCGACCTCGGCCGGGCCAAAGCAAATCAAGCTTACCCTGTGCGAAGAGGCGATCCGACTGGCCCGTCTGCTTGCAGCGTTGTTTCCGGCAATGGGTGAACAGGCCGCCTTGCTATCGCTTTTGCTGTTTCAACACGCACGGCGGCGTGCACGCATTGACGCCGAAGGAAAGCTCGTCGCGCTGGACGATCAGGATCGCAGGCTTTGGGATCGTGCTGAAATCGCCGAGGCAACAGGCCTTTTGCAGAAGGCCCAGCGGACCGGCCATCATGGTGCTTATATTATCCAGGCTGCAATCGCTGCGACACACGCCCATGCCGAGTCGGTCGGTGATACGGACTGGGCGTTGATTGAAAGCCACTACGCCGCCCTCTATTCATTGCAACCGACGCCTGTCGTCCGTCTCAACCAGATTGCGGCGCAGGCCAGATTGCATGGCCCGCATCATGCGCTGAAGGCGATGGAGCCTCTGGCACAGGATTTGTCCACCTATCGTTGGTTTCACGCAATGCGCGGCGGGCTTTTGCAGGAAACGGGTGATCACGATGCAGCTATTACTGCCTTTGAAACGGTGATGGCACTCGGTCCGACTGCCCTCGAACGTGTTGCAATCACGGAAAAAATCGAGATTAGCCAAGAAAGTTTACGCAAGGTGTAGGGATCGCTGCGCTTCGCGCGTCCTTGGATCAGACCCGTATGTGGCGGGCGCAACCAAGGGAGAAGCACATGAGTATTCTTGAAATGACCACCGTCGGAAATTCCGGTTGGATCGGACATTCCGGCCCTGATCAGGGCAAAGCTAAAGCTTTCTATCAAGAAGTGTTGGGCTGGACGATCAACGACATGCCCATGCAGGACGGGTCGAGCTATTCCGCCGCTGTCGTGGGTGAAACCGCCATTGGTGGGTTTTCCCCGATGCCAGAGGATCACGGCAACTGGACGATCTTCTTCACTGTGGCCGACGTGGACGCCAGTGTCGCCAAAGCCGAGGCTAAGGGCGCTACAGTCGTTCAACCTGCGATGGATATGCCAGGCGTCGGTCGAATGGCCACGTTGAATGACCCTCAGGGCGCACGGTTCGCGCTGATCACTTACGAAAGCATGGCGTCCTGAGCGTGACCTGAAAAGGAGAGATCAGATGGAACAGTTTCCGCAAGTCGCGTTGGCAGTCACAGCCGCTTTTGTTTTGATGAGCATTCCGATGGCGATTGCCGTTGGCGTGCGTCGGACCAAGACCGGGATTCCTTTGCTTCACGGCGAGGATGAAAGCTTGCTGCGGCTGATGCGGGCGCATGGGAACTTCATCGAATATGTCCCGCTTGCCTTACTGGCCCTTGCAGGGGCCGAGATCGCTGGAACTGCACCCTGGCTGGTCGCTGCCTGCGGTGTAACGCTGATTATTGCCCGCCTCATCCACTATTTCAGCCTTAGTATTTCGGTAGATGGTAAGGGTCGCGCGGTTGGGGCGGGGCTCACGACCTTGATCATGTTGGTACTTGCACTGGCGATCCTCTGGCAGCTTTGGACGACCAGCTGATGCCCGTGGATGAAACACTGAACGCCCGCATGCGCGAGGTTTTGGCCGCGCATGTGGGCATTTCCGAAAAGCGGATGATGGGTGGCCTTTGCTTCTTTTTGAACGGCAACATGCTGTGTGGTGCGCGGCGGCACCAGGACGGGGTGGGTCGGTTCATGTTTCGGGTCGGCAAGCTGAATGAGAGCACTGCCCTGAAAGATCCCACGGCTCATGCCGTGATCCACGGAACCCGTAAACTGGGTGGCTTTGTTCGCGTGGATGAAACAGATTGCGATGACGCCGCCTTGCAGCGTTGGCTGCACCTGTGCCTCGAACACGCCGCAGCGCTGCCAAAGAAAAGCTGAACGGAGGATTTTATGGCCCAGTTTGACTGTTTCTCGTCTGAGGCGGTTGGCTTCCTGCAAGACCTGAAAGCGAACAACACGAAAGATTGGTTTGCGGCGAACAAAACGACCTACGAGACCTATCTGAAAGCGCCCAGCAAGCTGTTCGCCGATGACATGGCGTTGGCCTTGCGCGACCTGACGGGGCAGGATCATGGCAGTAAAATCTTTCGGATTCATCGGGATGTTCGATTTTCCAAGGACAAGACACCCTATAATGCGCATTTGCACCTTGCGTTCATGCCAACGGGGCAGGTGGTTCAGCCGCCGATGTGGTTCTTTGGGCTTTCACCTGACAAGTTGTCTCTGGGTTGTGGGGTTTTCCAGTATGATAAAGGGGCTTTGGACACCTTCCGTGATGCGATGGCGGGTCCCCTGGGGAAAGAATTAATCCAGACCACCTTAGAGATGCGAGATCTGGGTTTCCGGATCGGAGAGCCAGAGTTGAAACGGATACCACCCGGTTTTGACAAAAATCACCCCCATGAGGAAGCGTTGCGGCGCAAAGGCTTTGCGGTCTGGATGGACGCCGGTACCCCTGACTTTGTTCTCGAACAGAACCTGACGGAGCGAACAACCGCCGCGTTTGCCGAGCTTATGCCGGTGTTTCAACTGCTTTCTCGGATCAAGTAACCCCAATTTCGGCCTTCAGCGAAGGGCTACTGGCGCTGGCCGCGGTATTCGCAACATAGGCGCGGGCAAAGGCACTGCGTCCGCACCCAGCTTAGCCACCGAAGGCGTTGCAACCGACACCGCCTTGAGTGACTGTTGCAATCACCTAGAAATTGCGCGCGCGCCGAAACCCGCTTTTTTGAGTTCACTTGAGCTTCGGCTCTAATAAAGAGAAAACCCGCTACCAACGGTAACGGGTTTCTACCTTCATTTACGGTCGGGTGGGTATCACCATCGGCGAACCCTAAAGCCATATTGCAAAAATGACCTTAGCCCGCCGCGTCTGCGAGTTCCTGAATCCGGCCGCGAATTTTTTCACGTTGTGGTTTAGAGAGCTTCACCTTTTTGACAGGCCGAGCACGCACACCCTGTGCCGCAGCTACCGCTGCGCGCCGCCGTTTAATCGCGTGCTCTTTTACGCGAACCATGGAGTCCATGATGCGATCTTCGCTCGCGCGGACCCGAACCTGCGCATCGGCGCTCTCAGCCGTCTGGAGAGCCGGCGATTCTAGTCTAGGCATTTTTTCCAATCCTTACACAGCACCGAAATCGCAGCACTGTAGCTGTCCCTTGTTCTTTGTAGGACAGTCTAACAGGTGAACTGCGCAACGTATATGCTTGATTTCTTAACACTCTGTTGATCTATATATTGGGGTCAAACGTGTCGCAGACAAGGCACACACCGGCCAAACTTGTGGGCAAATCCCACACAAACCATAACTGAAGCGTGACATTGAAACATCGATTTTCCCCCGTTGAATAACCTCCTATGCACATGATTTGGTGTGAAGATCAAGGCAATCGGGTTCCGGCCCCGGTCTGTCGGCGGAAGTTTGTTTAAGGAATAAGCAGTGAGTACCGAAGTCAAAAGTGGCGGTTTCAGGCAAACTGTCGGCCATGCGCTCCGCGCGGTGATGCCCGAGGGGACACAGCCCGAAGACCTTGAATGGAGCGATGAGGAACGCGCAGAACTGGCCGAAGACGGCTATGATCAGGAGGTACTTCAGTGGTACTTACCGCCATCACTGCCTTCGGATATTTTTGCTGGCGCGGCTTACCTCTGCAAGATTGGCGGTGTGATCCCGTTTTTTGAACCATCGCCCTATTGGAAAGACCGGAGCAGCAGCCGCTTTGCATTCGGCGTTGGTGAAAGAAAAAAACTGAGGGCCGCAGCAAAAGAGTGGCAGAATCCGGATTTAGAGAGCGACGTTCCTGATTTCGTTTACGATCTTTGGGATGTTTTGATCCACGCCTGGGACGATGTCATCACACCCGGTGCATACTCTTCGTCTGAAATCGACACCCCGGAATGGTGGCGCGCGGCCGTTAAGCTTGTCGTAATTTCCGATCTGGCATGTGATGGGCTTTTTAATCGTGGACTGGAGAAAACCCGGCGACGCCAAGATCGGAACAAGACGCTGATGGAAGCATGGCTCGACGGGCAATTTGTAAAGCCCAGGATCAGCGAGGGAGAGGATTTTCGCCCTCCTGCATCCGTAACCATGATGGCCGATACGTCGATTGTCTGCGTCCAGCCGAAAGTCCGTGTAGCAGCTGTTGGGGCAACGCTGAGCAACATGTCACGCAATTTGTGCCTTCTGCCGGGCAGGGGCGAAGTGCGTTGCTACTGGGAATCGCCCGTGCAGGCGATGCCAAACGAAAACAGTGCAACACTTGATATTCTATTGATCCCTGAACCGAGGGAGCTCAAGGCGAATGACTTTGTTCCTCATGTGGATGAAAATGTATCGGAGAAATCACGACACGAAAACAAGCACGCCTGGGAGTATTTTGATCTTGAGCAGCGTTGGATATCCGATTGCGTGAAACGCGCCCATTTTTTGAAAAATTGCGTTGCCCTGCTAAAGAAAGCCAAGCTTGAGTCCCGTTCGGTTAATGCCGTCATACTGCCCGAGTATGCATTGGATTATGACCTTTTTGACAGGCTGTGCAGGTTGCTCAAGGAAGAGGAGCCGCGCATCGAGTTTGTGGTCTCTGGCGCTTCTGACAACTGCTACACTGAAAGCGGCAACCACGTGTTGACGCGAATATGGTATCAGGACAGCGCGCAGGTCCTGACACAAAGCCGCCCAAAGCATCATCGCTGGCGTGTCGATCGCTCGCAAATTGGCACGTATGCACTGGGTGCCTCGCTGAACCCCAAGATCGAAAACTGGTGGGAAAACACGCCCCTTGGGCGACGGGAGTTGCACTTCCAAAGGTTCCGCAAGTCGTCCGTGTTGTCCGTGCTGATCTGCGAGGAGCTGGCGCGCTCTGACCCCTGTCATCATATCCTTCGGGCAGTTGCTCCTAACCTTATTATTGCTCTGCTTCTCGATGGGCCGCAGTTGAAATCCCGGTGGCCTGCGCAATATGCTTCCAATCTGGCAGACGATCCCGGATCGGGTGTGCTGACCTTCACATCATTTGGCTTGATCGATCGCAGCAACAAGCAGGGACACTATCCCGAAGCAAGTGCCATTGCTTTGTGGAAAGACGACAGTGGCAAGATGGTCGAGATTGCAATGCCAAAAGGCCAAGGCATGCGAGGTGTTTTGCTATCTTTGTGGAGCGAGCACACTCAGGACCAAACACTTTGCGGTGAAAGTCGACCGGTCAGAGCTTGGCGGTATTCCGGACATTTTCCGATCGTTTTGGAGAGCTGAATGCGATGGCGGCCCGCACACGTCACAAACGTGGTCTCGCGTTAATGTTCGGAATCTGACCAGGCACTTAACATAGCCTTGCCAATAGCGGTTAGGCGCGCCGTCCAACACGCTTGCTTTGATAGCCCCAAAAATATCCGACACAGCCGTTTCGATGCGGAGTCTGTGCAGAGTTGGCGAGCCTTTTGCAGACGAAATCATTGAAAAGATTCTGTTTTCCTGTTTTTCTCAATGCAAATTTCTTTTTTTGGGTAGTTTTATGAAAGATGATACCGACGACCTTAAGGTCCCTTCTGGTTCTTTTTCACATGTCAAGCTAACTCGTCGCCGCTTCCTGCAATCCAGCGCTGCCGTACCGTTAAGTGCGGCAGTCGCACGAGCGAATACGCTGCATGATGGCGATGAGGTGGATCTTGATTTTCAGTTTCTGGGCGGTCGTAAGCAAGTCCAGATAACGGTGCTGTTCCCATCGCCAGAGGGAGATACGTATCCTCCAACGGCAACTGAAAATCCGATACAGTGGACGATTGATGCCCGTCGCTTTGGTCCGCGCGCTTATTTCACGTTCCGGGACCGCTCGCGTGAACGCAACTCAAACGGTGTGCTCAAAAGCTACGAACTTCGTGTTCGTAACGTCCAATATGGCACGGTGCCAGCGGCGAATGTTGTCTTCTTTTTTGAGCAGCGTACTATGCCGGATAGTGGGGCAAAACGCTTTGGCGTCGTTATTGAATCCGATGTTTTCCAGCGCAATGGCCGTCTGCCTTTCTTTCTCGAAGACTATCGCAATCCGATGGGTGTGTCTGACGGGGAACGGTTTACTGTCCGCTTGGGCTCAAACCTCGGTGGCCGCCGCCCTTATCCCGGGCTTTTTCGGGCCGTAGCAAGCGGCGAGGCCGAGCTGCGTCAGGTTGTAAACGCGAATGTAGTACCTGGCACATTTGATGGCATGTTTAACGGTCTTGTTCAGTACAGACCTACGACGCGCGCAGGGCGTGATGTAGACGTTGTGCTGACCCGTGATTTGATTTGGGAAATGCGATCAAGGGGTGCGGCACCCGGACCTCAGATCTATATCGCATCCATTCTTTTGCCCCTCAAGCGGATCAGCTTCGGCTGGATGTCAGATAAAACGTCAATGACCGGCAAGGTGTCCGAGAGCGAGAAGGCAGATACTTATCAGCTTTTTGCGCGTGCCACGAGGACAGACCTGGCGGCCTTTGATCTCAATGGAGGCAGTGGCCCGAAAACTTACCTGACGCAAAACAGCGCTTCGGAGCGAAGCGAGCCGGATGCTCCGGGCGTTTTCATTTTAAGACGCGATGATACCCGCGCTGATGGCGCGTCGCGCGCAGAAGCCACTTTGCCCGGGATGTTCACGCTGACAATTGGAGACCCCGACGATCCGGACCATAGGACGGGCCCGTTTCGCAATCTGGCCGCGCGACTGCTCCTTCGGGCGGACCGCACCTCGCCCGCGTCAGCTTCTGTATTTTCGCTGAGTTTCGACGGCGACTTTGCGTCGTCAAAGGCTCAACGGATCGTCAGCCCAATCGGGCCGCTGATTTTGCGCGGGCCAACATTGTCACCCGAGGTCGACCTTAACGCAGATACCAACCCGGAGACTTCGCGTAGGCCAAGCGTTTTTCTGGACCCATTCGCGCCGCGTTGGGATCAGGGCGTTTCGCTGATCTGGTCGCGCGCTCAGACTTTCGAACGCGATCTCGAATGGGCCGAAGTCAATGTCTTGTTGCTTGAGCATGCGGCAGGTTTGGCCGACGCGGAATACTCTCGGTTGACGTTCAAACCGACGGACATGCGGATTCTCTGGGCTCCGACGGAGCGTGAGGACGCTGCAGCAAGCGTCAAGAGCCTGCTGCGTTTGGGGCCGCGCGGTCAAATACCCGGCACCCGAATAGATCTGAGCCAAGCAACTTTGCGGGCGTCGCGTAGCCATGATCTTCTTTCTCTTGGCTTCCGGTTTTCTGGTCTGTCTCTAGCCTATGGTCCCGTTGGGCCACCCGAACTGGTAAAGGATAACGCAGCCTGTTTACGTCCGGTTGAAAGCGGGGCTGGCGACGACGATCCAAGACCGCTGATTGTTGTGGATTTTCCTGGTCAGCATCTGTTTGAAGAAGCTCTCTTTCTACCCAAGCCCGAGCCGCTGCCAGATGTGGGCCTCGACCCTGCGCACGGGTCGGTTGACAAGATGTCCGGGCAGCTCGAGGTTCTCCCCGACGACCCGCCACGAGTCCTGTCTGAGACCGAGACACATATTGCGCTCGATTTGAACGATCTTGTGCAGGTCGATGAAGCGCTGCGCCGTCTATCGAGAGGCAGCGAAGATAGCGGGCCGCGCACGGTATTCAGATCTGCGCTGAAGGATTTGAAACATAGCGCAGGGGATGATGCGTTCAGGGCTTTTGTGGATGCGTTTCACGCTTCGTTTGAAAGCATGTCTGGGCAACTCAAACTACCAAAGAGCCAAAGTGCGTATATCGGCAATGTTGGACTTGACGCAGATACCCGTGCTTTGGCCAACAATGTTCAGCGTAAGCTGCGGGAACAAAAGGCCGCGTCGTTCTTTGATGAGTTTGTCGGCCGGCTGGCTGACACACGAGCGGCCATCATTGCCGCTGCTCAGCAAGCCAAATCAAAGACGTCTGAAGATCTTGCAATAGCCGCGCCAAAAGATTCGGTCGCCAATGCGTTGGTGCTGGAAGGGCGTTTAGAACAGGCCGTGCCGGTCTATCAGCTTTTGCGGAGCTATTACCGCGATCGCATGATTTCACAGAGCGTGTTGGGGGATGGAGGGGAAAGCGCCTCAGGGCCCTTGGATACATCTGCGGCAGAGCTCGAGCTTTTTTCCGCAATCGTTGTTGGGCAGCCTGCAGATTTGCCGCCAGGCGTTTCTCAGGAGGATGCAGGAACGCGGTTTACCGAAACTCGGAGCGCTTTCACTGCCGAGATACTTGCGCATGACGAACAGGCCCAAATTGCCCGGCAAACAGGAAAGGGTCTGGTCGAAGGTCGATTGGCCAACCCGTCGCGCCTGGCCTTTCGCGTGTTGTGTCGCGACTGGACAGAGGTGCAGCGCGCCAGCGCCATCACCCATCTTGATGAGCCCGACGAAGCCGAAGCACGTTTGCCGCGGTCTACGCTTAAGTTTTCGCTTCAGGCGCTGACAAACTTTGCGGATTTTGAGCTTGCGGTGACCAAAAGGGCCGAGCGCATCTACACTTCGGACGAAGGTGGCCGTCGAGACAGGTTAAGTCGCCGCACACTGAATGTCAGTCCGGGCGCGATGCTGGACCATTTGGGGTTTCATCAGGGGCCGTTCGTTAATTCATCGACGCGTCTGGCGGATATCCAGAAAGCGCTCCAGACCCCTCCTGGGGCGTTCGAGACGGCAATCGAAATCCCGGCTCGGTTGATCCTTTCACCTCATCAGGACGCGGTTGTCATCGGGCGGGGGACCGGTGTTGTCCCCAGCAGCGTCTATGCAGAAGACGAGCGTCAGGCAACGCCGGGCCGAGCGGTCTGGAGTGCCGATTTCATGATCGAGGCTGAGGATCCCGGCATCCGCGCGGTCGCGTCGCCGGATTTGCGATCCGATTTCCTGTGGGGCGGTGTCTATGGCACAACCCCTGTTCCAGAGTCCAAGCCAGCCCATGTGCCTGCCACAGCACCGCCACGAGGCCCGTTGGCACCTTGGCTGTCCGGTCGGGGCGATACGGCCATCGGGGCGCACGAGCCTATCCTTATTGGTCCAGGTCGTCATGTCCTTGACCGATCATTTGGTGCGCCTGACGATCCATCCCACGAGTGGTCCTTTGTTGTTCAACCCAAACAGAAAAAAGGACTGCGCGGCGGTATCGCGGCGATCTGCAATGCATTGGTTGGAACCGACGCCGGGCAAGAGGTTTCAGAGCCCACACGCTTCCGGGGCCCAACCGACGCATTCATCCGTCACGAATTGGTTTTGTTGTCCTCGGGTTGGGGTCTGCCCGTTGTCGGCCGTCGCTTGCCGACAGGCGAGTTGGCCAATGGTGCATCGCAGGTCGAGCCTGAACCGAGACACCGTCTGGTTGATGTAACTCAGGGTAGCGCTCTTTATCAGCCGCGGTCACTGGAGGTTTCAGAACTTTCCCTTAGCAGTCTCGGTGGATCATTGCGTCATGATAGTAGTTTCGAACCCCCCGCGGCTGCCCTTAGCGCGTTTTCGGGACAAGGTCTCTTCGATGCGCTCTCAATTGAACGCTGGCAACAATGGACTGTGTTGGGGCGGGATGTATTTTGCGAGGTCACGTTCAAGGGTTTCCTATTCCCTCTGGGACATCGGGCGGCGCTGGTACAGGTCACCGAGCGTGAATTTTTGCGCGACAATGCATCGGGTAGCATCCGTGCTTATTTGCGGCAGCGGATGTTTATTCGGCTGGGCAAACCAGAGAAACGTTTCCCGGCGATTGGGCAACCCTTTGAGGGCCGTCTTTTCCCGGTCGAGCGCCTCCGCATTCTGACCACCCAGACACCTGATATCATGGACCCGGCAACAAATGCCGACAACAGCACGCCAATTCAGGGTCCGATCATGCCTGTGGCAGTTGACGCCTTTGGTCGGCTCAATTTGCGTAAGAAGAGCGCTCTTGCCTTTTGGCCCCGGACCGCCCCCCTGCAAGAGGCAAATGTGCGCTTTGAGATGGAGATAGACGGTGCCAAGGCCGATCTGCCGCTCATATTTGTCGACAATGTCGCGGCCAATGATCCGGCAAGCCTGGAAGAGGTTGTCGTAACCTACAATGCCCTCGTGTCGCCCGACAACGCTGCGGGGCAGGTGGAAGTCGACCCCCTCAGACATCTGCGCACCTTGCAATTCCGTGGGCAGAAGCGCCGTTACGCGCCGGAAAAGAAAGCGGGCTCTGCAAGCCTGGAAACGGATCACTGGACATTGGCAGCCAGCGGGCGGAGAGGGGGCGGGGCCGAAGGTGCCCCGGTTTCCATTCCCGATGTGCAGCAAATCCGAGCGTTCACACCCTCGCTTAGTCGATTTGTAAGCGATCCGATCCTTCAGGGCGCCGATCAACCGCCCTTCTATCCGCAGGTCGACATCGCCCGCGTGCGCCTGCGTCAGGCCGAAAGGCTTGTGGGGCGCAGTTATCCACCGGTCCGTGCTCGATTTGAATTCACCTACCTGCAGCAGGGTTTCCCCGAGGTGCCAGAGGGCGAGGTAATTCAGGGCAATGCCGGGGAGGTATTTCTGGCCGTTGCCTCACAGGACCAGCAAGAGCAATCGATGGGCAAGAAGGGCGACCAATCGGGCGGTGTGTTCCGGCCATCTGGTCAGATGGTTGGTTTGTCGCGGGCCAAGGGGGTCCTGAGCAACGCGACGCGAGTGGCGGTGCCTTTGAGTGCGCCAGCGCTCCAACCCATCCCGGAAGAACCTGAAAAGAAGCGGCCCGTGATTGGGGCCTACCCGCAGTTGGCCCCGCTGTTTGATCATGACGCGACACCGCCTGCGGCGCGGCAGTATACCGATCAGGAACTCACAGAAGCCGGATCAGACGAAGAGCGAGACGCGCTCAGAAAGGCCAATGAGGCGCTGGAACGGGCGCGCGAAATCTACAGCAAGCTCTTTGACTCAAAGGCTAAGATACTTGGCCTTGTCAGCCTCAAAGACCTCATGAAAGTTCTCGAAAACCTGGAAAACCCCAACACCGGCGCACCAGAGCTTGATGAACAAATCCGCTATGGGGCGGGCCAGTTGAAAGGGGCGATAAAGAACGCACAAGGTCAGGTCAACGACGTCGTAAATGACGTCGATGACGCGGTTGATGAGTTAACTGGCGAAGTTCGGCAGCAGGCGGCGGATGCTGCGGATCTGGTACGGCTGCAGGTGGTCAAGCCACTTTCGGACGCGGTCAAGGATATCCGTAAAGGTTGGGATGAAATCGAGGCGCAACTTGCCGAGGAGCAGCGTATCGTAGCCCCTGCTCAAATCAGCGCGATAACGTTTCGTGAAATTTTTCCCGAGCTCGATGGCGGGCTGACTGCACTGGATCTTGCTCTTACCGACAGTGCCAACCAAAGCGATCAAATTGCCTTTGCCCTGTCCTTGGGTGCCGTTTACGAAGCCGGTCGTCGTTTTATCGATGCGTTGCAGCGATCGCTGTCGAATCCGGTCGCCCGGATTGAGGAAGCTTTCCGCTCTCGCTTTGATGCAATGCGCGATATTTTCGAAGGGTTGGCTGATGGATTAGAGAGCATCGTAGAAGACTATGTCGGAACGTTGTTCAAACAGGAACGCAGGCAGCTTGCCAACAGACTTGCAAGTCGAATTGTAGCCAGTAGCGGTTCTGACAATTTCGCATTTCCGATAGTCCGCGTTCCCGACATCGACGCTTTGCAAGCGATCGGTTTACCGCCCGAAGCCGCGGACAAATTGGTTGCGGATCTGCGCGCCGTTCTTTTGCTGAAACGCGAAGAAGCGCGGTGGTTGCTCGAAAACTTCATTGTCTTCAGTCTTGATCCTGAGGTGATTCAGCAGCTTGACGGTAATGATCCCCTCGGCGACGTGGTGCGAGCTTTCCTTGCGGACAACAGCTTTCCGAATGTCCTGTCCTCTGGCGCAGGTCAGGGTAGGTTTTCATTTGTGCTTGGTAGCGACACCCATGGAACGCAGCTGGGCGAATGGCTGGACAACAAAGAAGATGAGGTCAAAGCGGTCTTTGGGGCTGCCATTTCCGCGGTGGAAGTGCGGATCGCAGAGGTGCGCGCCGAGATCGATACCGCAGTTGGAGAGGAGCAAAAGCGGCTTGAACTGCTCCTAATAGAGCTTGAGGCCATTGCTGCCGAGTATCGCGTTCTGCTCAGTGAATTGGTGGATCAGGCGATCGATGAGTTGACTGACTGGATTCTGCAAGAATTCGCGGAAGAAATATCTGTTCTGGCGGATATCGTCTTGAAGGTGGAAGCGCTGTCGGTAGCGATTGCGAAAGGCGCGCCTCGGCCTGTTATTGATCGCTCGTTGGATCTGATTGAAGTCTTCGCCGGCCCACTTCAAATCACATCCGATGACATCTGCAAAGAAGCTGACAGGTTCGTCAAACCTTTGCGACGAGTTCTGACTTACCTCAACCCCGAGGAACTGCTGTTTTCAGACCCCAAGGCCCTTGGCGCGCCTGTCATTCTTGAAGACGTAGCAGTGCCCGAAGGAGCGGCCGCGTTCAGACTTACGATGACACGGTTAAGCGAGGGTACGCCGGTGCCTCAGGCGCCCCGCCCGGGAACGCGCCTTTTCGGTGCGCAACGCGGCATCGCGAAGGCCTTGGAACAAGGCGCCGCTGGCTTTGCGGGTGCAGTTGCCGACCTTCAGGATGCCAAAGACAAGGCACCAAGTGTCGAGGATCAGATCAATGAGGTGATCGACGAACTGCAAGAGCTTGTCGAGCCCGCACTGACGGACGTCAACACCGTACACACGGCCCTTGCCGAAAGTTACCGAGACCTCGTGGCAGCAGATCGGGGGGCTGTGATCCTGCGGGGGCGCTTGAATGCTGTGGCGAAGATTGACATCTGCGGACCGGATATCGGCGCTCAACTCGACGCCGCTGCGCGATTGCCGCGGGACCTGGAAGCTTTTGCTGCAAATTACCAGACACTTGCCACGACCTTAGCCAGTTCCGGAACCGCAATTGGTTTGTCACTCAAGTCTTTGTGGGCAGGGGACGCGAAATATGTTGCCCTTACCGGTTTTCTGGTCAAGGAGCTGGACGAGCAGACAGGCATTTTCGCTCTGATCGAGCAAGAGGTCGCGGATGCAGCTCAGACGGCCAAAGCTTACGCAAAAAGACTCCAGCGTCTTGAATATAAGCTTACAATCTACATTGCTGGTGTTCTGCAAGATTTCGTCCGGCCGATCCGTGCGCAAGCGGTACACGCACGCGCGCTCGTAGATGAAGTGCGCGAATTGAACGAAAACGGCCTGGTGATTGATCTTGGCGTCATCAGTAATCTCGAAACCAACCTCAAGTCCATCGAAGATGCGATTGGATATCTGGACGAGCTGAACACCAAGCTTGCAGATATTGCCGCCTTGCCTGACTACGACGAGGATAAACCCGCCGATGCACAGCCGCCGATGGTTGGCCCGAAGCTTTCGGAGCTGCAAACCGTCCTGACTGAGCCGTTGGACTTCCTTACAGCCCCGGTCTCGCCTAACCCTGACAGCAAGACACTGGCCGAGTTTCGCGCGTTGCAGGCGGCCATCGAAAAAGAGCTTGATGCCATCGTGCGCAACCTGCGCGTCCGGCTTCAACGGGCAGAAACACAAGTCTTGGCCGAGTTCGATAGCGTTGTGGTTGAGATATTGAACAAGCCCGTCAAATTCGGGCACGACATATTCACGCTCGCAGACTTTTACAGGAACGCGGTTCAGCAAAGGGCAAAACTTCTGTCTCAGACCCCAGAGGTCCTTCGGCCTGCTTTGCAGTCAGCAATTGTTGCTGCGCCCGGCTCTCATCACAAACGGCTTCCTCCGCTTCCTGCCGCAGCAATTTATGAACCTAGCCCACCTTCTGATGATCCGACGCTGGAGAATGACGCATTGGCTGGGGATTCTGCGTGGCTTGACGTGGTTTCATCCGGCAAACCACTCAGCGATCCGGATCAACGCCAATTCCTTGAGGCCTTTCTGCGACAGTGGGTGGCGTTGGACGAAGCAACGCCGGTGGTAATCGGTCAATCGGTGGTGAGCGTTCTTTCTGACATCCTTCGTGGCGACATCATGCGTCTGATCGATCTCAACGCAATTCGCACCCAGATCGAAGACCATCTACTGTCGCTTGTACCGTCGGAAATCCAGATGAGATATGGCTATGGCGTCGAGTTGGGAGATCCAGTTCGTAAGGCCACCGGTGGTATCTTCGCACCGCAAAAAGGTACACGTCTAGACGTAAACACAGGTATCGTCATCCGGCTAAATCAGTTTGAGCCCGAGATTGCCTTTTCGTCGGTCGGAACACTTGGTGCATTTGACGTCAAGCTTGTCGGCGACGCTTTCGATGCCCTCACGCTGCGGTTCAAAGGTGCGCGGTTTGAAACCAAAGGCGGTTCCAGGCCGCGCTTCGACATCACATACGATGATTACGTGATCGGCCCCCAGTTGGAGTTCGTGCAACAGCTGCAATCCATCCTGTCGCCCTCGGAAGGTTCGGGTGCTTTCATCATCCCTCGTTTTGGTCTTCCAGGGATCGAAGCGGGCTATAGCATGAACCTTGGCATCTTTTCGATTGGCGCGGCATCGTTCTTCAATATTGCACTACGCACGTCGGCCATTCTACCCTTCGGCGACGGGGATGCGCGGTTCAGAGCGTCCCTTTCCAGCAGGTCAAATCCGTTCACAATTTCATACTTGCCATTTGGAGGCTCGGGCTTTTTTGCCATTGAAGCGAACGCTGAGGGCATAGTTGGATTCGAGGCTTCCTTTGATTTCGGAGGGGCGGCCGCCTTCGGTTACGGTCCGCTGACCGGACAGGGACGTCTGATGTCCGGCATCTATGTCCGGCAGATGACTCTTGCACGCGGACGCAAGCTAACTGAGATCTCGGGGACGTTTTATGTTGGTGGTTCCGCCCGGATCTGGATCTTTGGTTTTGGTGCGTCACTTTATGTCCGCCTGGGAATGGTCAATGGAAACATGTCCGGCGAGGCCGTGTTCACTTACTCATTCTCAATCGGAATAAAGGACTTTGATTTCTCGGTTCAGGTCTGGAAGCAAGAGGCCAAAGGGTTCAGTGGTCAGACTGCGGCGCTGAGTTCGAATGGACTGACCCGGTTTGCCCAAGCGGGCGGGGCACGCGCGTCAGCACGGTCTAGTCCGTTGGTCGAAACGGATGTGAAAGCTCATCCCAACACGAACTACGCCGAATACCGGGACACGTATTTCCGCAAACCACTTCGCAGCGAGGATTTTTTCTGATGACCCTTGAATTCGGAGTCACCGAAGCAAACGTCAGCGGCGCGGAATACGTCGATGCGGATCTTTACGTCCTGGCTGCCGGGACCTGGCCCGAGACAGGTGCGGCCAGGCTTACGTTGCAGGTCGAACCTGCGCCAATCCCCAAGGGTACGCTTAGGGACAGCACTGCAGAATTGATGACCCTTGAAAGCTGGCCCAGCGGTATCGCTGCAAAGCTGGCGAAGGGCGTGCGATTGACGTTCGTCCGACTTAACCCAGGTTCAGCAAATTTGACATACACGGCTCCATAAGGTCATGATACAAAACGATTTTATTTTCGGAAAAGCCCGATATGGCACTACATTTTGTGCGTCAGGAGGTCGGTTGGAATGGCCTCGACCGTTACGGGTTTTTCAGTTTCCGGATACGCCTTTCAAGCGCGTATGGTACGCCCGCCGCCTTCGCAACCCCTGCCGCCACCGGGTCTGGCCGAGCGTCCGTTCTGACCTCGATCCGTGCGCCGTCGACGGAGGTGAAGGACGTGGTGGCCCGCTGCCAGCGACCGAGCTTGTTGCGCACAGAGGCCCAACTGTCGTGGACCCCCTGCGCAGCGAGACGGGTCCGGATGACATTGACGCCGTACAGCGCCAGCACCGCGATGAACAGATGGCCCTCGATCCGCCTGGACAGTTGGTGCCAGATCGGGCGCAAGCCGAGTTCAGACTTGAGCGTCTCAAACGTCGCTTCGAGTTCGGTCAAACGCCAGTAGGTGCGCACCGTCTTCTCAAGGCCCCATTCCGTGTGGCTGGTGCGCAGCACATAGAGGCCCGCGCGGGCATCGCGTGTATTGAATGCCGCATTGGGTACCCATGTCACCGCGCTGGCCTTGCCATCCGAACCCTTTGTGACGCGGATGTCATAATGCTGATTGACCATAGCGTAGCGTTCCCGCAAACGCCCGAGCCGCTCCAGAACCTTGTCGTATGTCTTGACGGAGCGCGGCTTGCTCAAGCCGTCGTGCAAGGCGGTAAGTTCTGCCTCAAAGGCGTCCCGCTTCTTGGCCAGAATGGCTTCATCACGCTCCTGTCGCGCCTGGCTCCAGATGCAGAGTTGCGCTTCGTTCTCAGGCTCGTGGGACAGGTTCCAGATCCGCGCCTCATGCCCCGATCTGGTCTCGATCGTTGCATCAGGATCCCGCGCGCCTGCAGCATCCGCCTGATCCGGCTTGACCCCACCCCGCCTGACCGTGATCCAATGATAGCCCCGGTTGCGCAGTTCGGCGAGGTTGTTTTCGGTAGCGATGCCTGCATCCATGATGACCGTGGGCTTGTCCTTGTCCTCCGGTGTGGCAAGGCTGTCCAGCGCCTCGAACAGCGTGCCGGGTTCGCTGACATTGCCGGGCAGAACGCTGGAGCGGCGCGGGAAGCCGCCCTCGTCGGTGGCCATCGCGAGCGTGACAAGAGGGCAGTCGTTCCGTTTCTGCTTGGAGCGTCCGAACCTGGCCAGATCGGACGCTGGACGCCCGGTCATGTAGGTGTTGGTCAGGTCATAGAAGATCACCGCACCGGAACTGCCGAACAACGTGCGCTGACGGTCAAACAGCGCGTCTTCGATGGCCTCGTGGTGTTTGACCAGACCGTCACTGAGACGATACAGCTTGTCGAGATAGAGCGCCGGCCCGGTATTGAGGCGCAGAAGTTCAAACGTGGCACTGTTGGTCTCCAACCATCGCAAAGTCTCCCGTTCGCTGGCGGGATGCACCATGCGCGCAATCACCAGCGCCATGGCGATCCGGGCGTCTCGATCCGACAGGCCGACATTCTTGAGCACCCCAAGAAAGCCCAGAGCCTCCAGAGCGGCCAGGGCAAGTCGCTCACAGCCCACAGACCGCGCGTCTTCAATCTGTATGCTGTCGAGACGGATATTTGCTGTGCCGCCATCCAGGGCCTCGGCCGCCGACTGGACCAACGCGCGGCTGCGCAACTTCTGCACAATGGTATCCGCCATTGTCGCCAATTCCGGTTCAGGATCGAACAGAGGCGTTTCTCCCGTAATCCCCGCCTGAACGAGTTCGACCAGTTCGGGCCACTGCGATTTGGGGATCGGAAAGGCTGCTCCGAGGTTCAGGAGCGTCTTTTGTTGCACCTTGCGGCCCGTTCTAAAATTCTCGACCAACCGGACGGATCGGTAGCATTTGTCAGCGCGGCGGCGGGTCAGGGTCTCACGAATAAACATGTTCCTACATTAGGACCGCTGCACCCCACTGGGAATCCCGAAAAGCCCTCAGGAAGCACATTATGGCACCACTTCGAAAATCCAGAAACTCACCTCAACAAAATCAACGCTTTACCGGCCAGAAAGCGGCAATTTCGACCGATTTCAGCAAAAAAGTGCGGAACTTGGGTTAATGACGACGACCCGCAGCTTTCGCCGCAACCGGCTGCGGAAAACGAAGTGCACTACGAAGCCCGCGCGCTTGGTTTACCTCAACAGAGCGGTGCCGCCCAAGCAGATGCGGCAGTTCTGTGGAGTACTCTCTTATCGAAAGCCGGAGCTTTGCCGGATCATCGTTATGATGCCCCGGATAGTGTTGGCGCATCGAAAGAGCGCGCGCCTGAAGGCACGTGGTCCGACCTCGCCTTGGCGTTGAAAAATTCGCAGGCCAACAAGGGCGTGATGGGCGGATCATCCATGCAGGATGGAACCGGCGCTGTGGCCGAACTTCCACTGGACGAGCTTGGCCAGGATGGGCAGATACCGCCGCGCTCTGCCGAAGACAGCGCGGGTATTGCCGCGATTGTCTCGGTACCCCATGGCGATCTGGCGCTTGCTCTTGATCAACAGCGCACGCAAGAGCTGTGCCTGTCTCTGCAGGAATTCTGTGAGCCGTCCAAGCAACATTGGACAGCAGAGGAAGCGCGGCGCAACGCGTTGAACCGCGACAGAAAATTCGAAAAAATCCGTGAGCTATTGGACGCGCCGAAGGCACCGACCTCGAAACAGGTCAAAAAGGTCTTGGGTGTTGAACTGGACATTTCCGCTCTGTGGGGGCCGCCGGGAAATCCTCAGGATGAGGTCATGTCGCAATTGCGGAAGGTTCTTAAGCAACGGGAGAGATCAGCCCTGTCAGAGCGGCTGTCTGACGGGCGAAAAGCGGCAGCACAGGCGTATTGTGACGAGCAAAAGCGGCTTGAAGACGGACTGTGCGATGCAAAAGACGCCGAGCCCGTGACCCAGCTATGCGGCGAAACCGTTCTGGATGAAACCGCGCGGGAAGCGGCCATGGAGCGTGCTTGCGCTGCACATCACTATGCAAGTTGGCCGCAATATCCCGACGCGGCTACAGATACCGGTGCGCCTGTGGGAGTTCCAGACAAAGCGGCGCCACCGCTGACGGAAAAGGCGATCGTCCAGCGCTATGCAAGCCTAAGATCCGATCCGGTGCTGTCACGCCTGTTTGGTTTGAGCGTTGACATCGAACTTTCCCAGACAGATTTTGCAGGTCTTTCCGATGGGTTTTACCTGGTCGCCGCGCAGATTGGCGAATTGACCGAGGAAGAGCGCGAAACACCTCTCACCGGGCAAGGGGCGACCTGGACGCTGCTCGAGATTGCCGATCACGGGAAGGAGGTGAAGTTCTGGCCTGCGACGGAACGAGCGGCTTTTCTGGGGCGCGGCGGCGAAGGTGGCCAAGGCGTGCCGCGTCAATCCCACGGCCTTATGGCGCTGTCTCAAGGGGCATGCGGGGTAGGGGCTGATCTGCCGCGCTTCGATCTTACCAGCCTTGAGCTGCGCACTGCGACCGAAGCGGAAATGCAACGCCGCCTGGCGCGGCAAGCGAATGTCGATTCAAGCGATCCACGCAAGCCCGATATCACCGACGGCAACAATCCGCTTCCGACAGACCCGCTGCCCGAAGCGGATGATCTGAGCTTGGGGGCCAAATACCTTACTGGGGGGCTAACACTTTTGACCCGCTCCTCGGGAACAGACATGGCTGTCCGCTTGGCGCGGCGTGACGGACGACTAAATGCCCTGCCCAATCATCGGGATGTTGTCCTCGATGCCGATGATTTGACGACCGGTGTTCGGCCGATCGTCGGCGTTCCTGTCGAAAACGGGAGTAAGACACGCTGGTCCCTTCTGACGGAGAGAGACATCGACTATGGAACGTCCGGTTCGCAGCGCGCGGCCGTCCAGGGTTTGATCCAAGCCGTTTTTGCTGCGCCATCCATGGCGCGTCTGCGCGATACCTTAGAGGCTGGTTACCTGACGACACCCTCTCGTCTGCTACCCACGGCCGCAGCCGACCAGGAAGCGGTCGTTGATGAAGCGTTCACGACATGGGATGGCTCGCCCATGGGTGTTGACATTACATCACTCGACCAGGCAGCGAGCGATGTGCAGGCGTTCGGGCGTACGCACAAATTGCCGGACAACAGCCTGGATACTTTGCGCTTTGGCGTTCCTTACCGTTTTGCATTGGCGGCTGTGTATTCCGGCGGTATCTCGCGCCCGGTCGAGAGCTTACCCGCGCGCCCCAAATCCGATGAGGCACCGGCCTATTATCCTGCGCCCGCGGCGCAATCCAAGCCGGGTGCGTCGATTGTTTGGCCGTTCTTCCGTTTCCTACGCCACGAAAAGATTGCCGCTCCGCAATTTGCGTTGCCCCTAGGCCATGCCCTGCGTAGCAAAGGAGAACAATTGGACAAAGGCGGGACGCGTCGGAACCCCTTTCCCTTTATAGCGGCCGGTCCCATGGGGTTTGATACGGGCCCGCGGATGGTTCTTCGCTCTTTGGGGCCAACCGGAGGCGATGACAAGCCTGAGTATGATGCGCGTATGGAGGCAAGGGGCACCCCTGAGATATGTCATCGCGTCGTCATGGCACCCAGTCTTCCTTTCGACTGCGCCGAATGGCACGGAGTGTTTGATGACGTCTCCACCGATAGAACCAAGGGTGATTTTCGCGGGATGACCGGCGCGCGCGCGCTGATAGGTGAAAAGGGTACGCTGGCGGCTCAGCGCGATCCAAGGGACCGCGAAAACCTTATCGTTGCACGTACCAACCTGCAGCGCGGGATTGGCAATCAAAGTGTTCTCGATACCCGCACCTACACGGACGTTCCCAATGCCGAACTTGCATCCGACACGTTGAAACTTGGTGACGCCATCTTGAAGCGTCCAAATGAGTTAAACGGACAGGTTCTCAGCCGCCGACGGGACGAAAAAAGGCTGAACCGCTATTATGCCGATCCACTTGCCCGACGGCTTGCCTTTGGCATCCGGATGAAGGGCGAAGACTGCTATCTGGATGGCGGACCCCTTGTCTACAACGTCGCGGATGTGACCGACGAAGAGGGCTCGGTCTTTTCACAAGTTCCCGTGGTGGTTACTAGCGTGATCTCTGGCGGGGCATCACGCACGGCCCCCAAGAAGCTGAGCGATCTGGTTATTGTAGGACCTGACGCCAAGCTGAACTGGCTTAACTCGGATGCATCGGGTGATGGGTTTGTTGGGCGTAACCGTCATTTCCCAGCGCTTGAATTACGACTTGAACTGCGGGCGGGTGAAGCCGTGGAAATTGACGTTTGGGCATTGCCGGACGACGACTTGCTTGCGCGGGAGCATGCGCTGATTCAGTCACTGGGCGTACGGCTTGGCGCTGCGGGGCGTAAGATAGACGAAAATGCCACAGAGGATGAGGCGCTTTTTCTGGGCGCCAAAGACACCATGCCTCAAGCCTTTGTGGATGCGCTCTTGGCGGCTGAAGAGGCGCTCGGGAAGATTGCGGTTAAGCCGACCGATGCCGTTTGTTTTATCGGACCCGGTGGGGTCGAGACGCCGTCGAACCGCACGCTCAAGATTTTAGGCCGCGCAGTGACCACTTTTCTTGAACGCTCGCCACTCCCCGAGATTTGCGGACTGACCACGTTGGAGGCGGTTCATGCCACAAATCGCATGCCAGAGCAGCCCGTGGCACTGCGCCCTGCACAGCCCGCGGAACCTCAGGCGTCAGTGTTGCCACCCGTGCCTGACCTGGCGATCGATCAGATTCCGAGCCCCCGCCCGGTGCGCGCTGCGCGGCCTGCCAACTTAGATGGTTCCCTGCACGCACCTCTGGCAGTCTGTGCACCCGGCTCTGCACATCTCGTTCTGGACGGGACGGTTCCCTTCAACACCAGTGGGAATGATATCGTAGAGATTGTAGCTGATGTCACCCTGCCTGGCAGTTCTGCCTTTGATGATGTCAATCGCCAACGATCACTGGCGCATCGGCGCAAGGGCACCTGGCCACCACTCCGTGGGCTGGACGGGAACGAGTTGCGAGACAGCGCAAACCAAATTCGCTATCGCAGTGCCGAGGACCTGTTTGGCTTCAAAGTCAGTCGCGATGGTAGTGTCCGATTCACCCCGGCGAAAGTAACGCTGCTCCGCGTGGAAGGGTTGCCCCGAACGCTTCCTGGCGGCTTGTTGGACTTGCGGGCCCTCTTCTTTGGGGATCTGCCCGAGGGCGCGCGCGAGGCACATCGGCACATTTTTCCCGATGGCAAGGCGCGGCGTATGACCGTCCGCGTCAACGCATTGTCCCGAACGCTGGAAGACATGCGTACAGCATCCCGCGTAGCGCGGAGTAACGACCCCTGGACCAAAGGTGAGGGTCGCATCTACGATGTGGGTGCCCAGATAACTGGTCAGGTTGTCCCAGCCAGACACCAGAAAAACCTGTCAGACGAGTCCGAGATCGTCCTTCCAGCCACGATCCGTCCTGCAAAGCCGGACGCAAAGGCACCGATGCCCCTTTTGGAAACGGAAGTAAGCCCGGATGCTACAGATCGCAGGCCATGGATTTATCACAAACGGCATTCGTCGCTACGCATTCCGCTGGGTCGGGAATGGTTTTCCAGCGGCGAAGGTGAAGCTGTTGGCGTTGTGTTGTGGCCGCCGATCTATGACGGTGTGGAAAAACGATTTGACAACTCTGTGCCTGTACCAGGTCACCATCCGGGCGATCCTGACCGGCGGGTCGACCTCGATAACCTTGGGGACGAGAGCTATTTCTTCAATGATGATGATCTTGGGCCTGGCGGCAAATTCGTTTCTCGTCGTGGCAGCGACCCGGTGCGAGGAGGGATCGAAAAAGAAGCCGTTCTTCCGCCCTCTGCCATTGCTGACCTGATGCGCGATCGTTCAGATATCCGGCGCGCGCGAATGGTGGAAAACGTGCTCATGCCGCTTGATGACGAAGGGTCCGACCCTGGCCAGGCCGAGCAGTCCAAAGTGTCGCCCATGCGCGTCGCATTGGCTGTTTACGAGCCGCGCTTCGATGTGGAGCGCGAGGAATGGTACATAGACGTTACACTGGATGCGCCGATGGCGCCGGAGGGCTTCGTTCGTCTGGGCCTTGTCCGTTATCAGCCGAACAGCATTCCGGAATTGCGGTGTTCGAGACCGGTTGTCCAATGGGCACAGCCTCTCAGTGCCCGATCTGTTTATGCGCGCAAAAACGGCACCGGGCGTATCACAGTCGAAATGACAGGGGCCGCGCCGAAAGAACGCAAGCCGATTGCGGCATTATCTGGCGCAGAGCCGCTGCGCGGCGTCGATCTGTCGGCACTGACATGTCAGCCCGCAATGAGGCTTACATTGTTTCGCGAAGTAGCCAATGCAGGCGAAACGCAGAGAGTTCTGCTCAGACGGCGCGACGTGATCAACGTTAATACCATTGGCGCAAATGAAGATGCGTCTGATGCATTGCATGCTGACAACGTGTTGGTAAGTCCGGAACGCCTTACCGATCCGTTGGCGCGTTGGCGTCATACCATTGATCTAAAAGAGTACACAGTTGGTTTTGGAGCAGACGCAGAAGATACAGCTTCCCGGGGAAACCTCCGCCTGTTGGTCGAAGAAATCGAGCACTTTCGCCCTGCAAGCTATGCCGAAGAACCGTTGGCCAGTGCAACGGATGCTGCTTGGCAAAACCAGTTGCAAGAGGCTGGTCCACGCTTCAGCGCCATTTTGAACCTCGGGAATTTGGAGTAAGCTGCCAACAACAAACGAATGGGCCGACTAACTGAAAGATGCAGCAATACAAACTGGCCCGACGCAACACCGGGCCTGGCGACCCACCAATCGAAAAAATCTTGCTATGCTTAAGGCGTGCAAACAAGAATTCAGTTCTCTGACAATCTTTGAGGGATAGGTAAAAATGACATTGGATCGTAGAAGTTTAATCGCAGGTGGTGTCGCAGCAACACTGTTCTCCGGCTCGCCAGTCAAAGCCCAAACGCCTTGGGAAGAATGGCGAGATCTAACGAATTACCTGCCAGATCAGGCCGCGCTTGAAGCATTAAGAACAGGCCGCGGGCGGCCCCCGCTGGTTTGGGAGGTGCAGAGGATTGAAAGCGCCCAAAAGCCCACTTTGAATCTCGACAAGTATGAAATCAGAATTTCAAGTCTACCAACATCAGGACCAGGCGCTGGCGGCGCGCAAAATCTCTATGATGCCATTCGAAATAACTTCGGATCCTTCTTTGATAGCTCAATTGCCGAGTTTCGGCCTCATATTGCGACGGATGGCACAGAGTGGACACAGTCCAGTGTGCCGCCGCTTGGTGGCATGCACCTGTTTGGGATCAAAGCCTGGGGTTTGGAGCTTGAGCGAGGCGCAGTTGTCTTAAGCGGCGCCACCAACATGAGCTGGCGTTTTTCCACTGTAACCATTGGCAGTATTATCGTCGGAACGCATCCTGTTGCCGGAAACCGTGAGTTCCTTTTGCAGGCGAACGGCGATGGAAGCCACTCGTTTATCATTAGGGCTGCGGATCGAGCCTACGACCATACTCCGACAGAGGCCACGGTGCTTGACGGAGCCAAGGATTGTTGGCGCGCGTTTCAGGGTCGCTTGGTGGCGTTCGTGAACTCAGGAGGCGGGAGCGCACAAGCACTTGCACCGATCGTGATGGCCCCGGCATGGTCTGACGCCGTGGCAAACGGGCTTTTTACCAGAGCATAAGGAATAGCAGAGCGCGGACTTGCAGAGCCTTTGCCTCAGTAGAAAGATGGGTTGGAAGGGTTGCCGATATCGCAGGAAAAGTGTTTTGGGATACACGGCAGCGATCTCCTATTCTGTCGGCCGGCTTTCATAAAGTGGCGACGGGTCCATAAATACCCGATAGTCGACCGCTTTGCTTGATTGGCGGCGAATTGTGCTGGTGGCCTGTAGAACAATGCGCCGACCGTCTAAAAGGTCGTAGGTCACGTCTGCTTCGATTGCGATCACATCGCCGTGGGCCCAGGTGCCTGTCCAAATTCCCAAAATGTCATGCCGGAACTGCTTGACGAACTTCTTGTTTGCCTCTGCTCCGGTCTGGAACGCATCGTATCCTTCTGCCACAGGGAAATTCGCCATTCTAAAACGAAGGTTGTCGGCCAAGTAGTTTCGAAGCGCATCGAAATCTCCTGCGTCCATTGCCTTGAACATGTCGCGGGCCCAGTTGTCGATTTCTGTCATGAGTTCAGGCTTTCCGTGATGATCCGCCGCATGTCCCAGGCTTCCCACTCTGGATGCGCGGCGGTTTGCTCGGTCAGCGATCTGACAATTTCGTTCGATTGCTCTTCGGCCACGTATTTTGTGCTGTAGTGAGTAAAGATGTAGTAGTCGCCCCGTTGGATGCCCTTTAGGCAACGCCGCGCGACTTCTGCCGGTTGCATGCCGATCTCAAAAGCCTCGACGACGCTTTTGATCGGGCCGCCGAATTGTTCAGGACGGTTTCCGGGGCTTTTGATGAGTTTGGTCTTCACCAGACCGGGGCAAAGAACGCTGAGTGCGATATGGTCGGGAAGCTCCATGCGCAGAATACCGGAAAACCCTGTGACGGCTGCCTTGGCACCTGCATATACGCTGAAAAACGGGGCGGACGCACATACGCTTTGCTCGGACGCCGTGTTCACGATATGCGCGGATGCCGATTGTTTGAGCAGCCTGCGCGTGAAGGTCGAGCAAACATTCCAGGCACCAAAAACATTGACCTCAAAAACCCACCTTAGAACATCCTCGCTGACCTTAACAAAGGGCAGAGTTGGTGCCATGACGCCTGCATTGTTGAAAAGCAGATTGACCTCACCGAGCCTGTCAAATGCTTGGTTGGCAAAGGCCTCGATCTGCTCTTTGCTGGTCACGTCGCAACAAATGGCGGTGACATTGCCTCCGCGCGCTATCAGGGCGTCGCGCGCTTGGTTCAGGGCTGCTTCGTCAATATCTCCGATAATCAATTTCACGTTTTGGTCAACAAGGGCTTCGGCCAGTGCGTAGCCGATACCGGAAGCGGCCCCCAAAATCACCGCCGTCTTGCCCGCGAACCCGTCCTTGAACGGTTGTTTGCGCCGAAAGTAGTCGGTGTTGGTCTTCATGCCAGGGACTTTTTCTTGAGATAGCCGAAGTCGAGGTGATGCGTCAGATCTCCAAACAGGGGGTGCTTGATCTCGCGCTTTCGAAAGGCCCATGCGCCGTCAATTCGCTCATACTCATCAAAGTAATGGCCAGAGAAAATCACCTGCAGGGGTAGAGCCTTAGTGGCCTGGAAGATGGTCATGTAGCTTTGCGCGGTGGCTGTGCCGTTTTCTTCGTCCACCTCGATCTGAATGTTGCTTGCCACGTGCCGGGTTTTGACTTCGCCGTCGTAGAGGATGATGTTGTCAAGAAAGCTGCGGACGCCCTCTCTGCCTTCGAAGGCGGGTCCGCTGGCCCCGATCCAGGCGCCATGGGTGAAGAGTTCTGCAAACGCGTCAAATTCGCCGCGATCAATATAATAGCTGTATTTGTTCATTAATTCGAGAATTTCAGCTTGGGCGGTCATATCAATTGGTCCTCTGGGAATGTTAAAGTCTCAGGTCGCGGCGGAGACGGTCGTCCAGTGCTTTGTCGCCCTGAGTCCTGCGAATTTCGCTGTATTCAAGCGGCTCACGCGGCAGTTGAAGACGAATGGGCGGATTGGTCATGATTGCGGTTCGGGTGACCTCTTTGGCGACGAAGTTGGGGTCCATACCGCCGCGAGTCAGTCGTTCCAGCGCGTTGACCACCTCGTCGTAGTCGGCAGGATGATCGATCCTGCTCATCTCTTTGGCCTGTTTTGCCAGAAACGGAGTGTCGATAAGACCCGGTTGAATCAAAACGACATCAATTCCGAACTGAGCAACCTCCATCCGCAGCGCATCGCTGACCCCTTCGATCGCGAATTTGGAAGCCGAATACCAACCAAAGACCGGTGTCGATAGAAAACCGGCGATTGATGAGATATTGACGATACGGCCCGAGCGCTGACGGCGCATCGCCGGAAGGACGGCCTGCATGAAGCGACCATAGCCGAAGACGTTTATGTCAAACTGGCGCTGCACATCGTCAATCGGCACACATTCTACTGCGCCCGGCGTGGCAATTGACGCGCCGTTGATCAGGATGTCGATGCGATCCTGTTCCTGTAGAACCCGGCTAACGGCGCTGTTGACCTGCTGTGTATCCGTGGTGTCCACGGCCAGTGGCAGGATGCCATCGGCCGCGACTTCCGCTAGCAGGTCGTCATCCAGAGCGGCGGCATAGACAACACAGCCGTGTTCCCGCAGCCGGTTGCAGATAAGCCGCCCAATGCCGCTGGAACCCCCCGTTACAATTGCAATTTTGTTATTCACGTCTGTTCCTCCCTGACGTCATGAAGAGGGCGGTTTAGGCAACCGGATCCGGCTTGAGCGCATAGCGTGGGTCCGCCAGACGTGCCGCGATCTTGGTGTTAAGCTTGTCGTAGTCGACTTTGCCTGACGGGGGGTGTTGGAATACAGGGTAGGGGATGTCTTTCCCGCGCGCGACGCCGGGACGTGCGGACATCCGTTCGAACCAGCGCAGGATGTTCGGCGAATCTTCAAGTTGCTGGCCGTGCCATTCGTGGTATTGAATCCATGGAAACAAAGTTATGTCGGCAATGGTGAACTGGTCGGCGGCCATCCATTCCCGATCCTCAAGGTGGTCTTCCAGCAGGCGATACAGCCGGGCCGTCTCGTTCGTGAACCGCTTGATTTCATACTCGCGCGGTTCCGGCACATAAATCCGGTACATATGCGCGTTGCCAATGTAAGGGGCGTGGCTTACCTGCCAGAAAAGCCATTTCAGCGTCTCTGCGCGTTTTCGGGTCTCTGTCGGAAGAAATTTGCCATATTTCTCGGCCAGATAGACAAGGATGGCACCGCTTTCCCAGATAATCAAAGGCTCGCCGTCGACGTCATCGTCGATGATGGCGGGAAACCGGCCGTTTGGATTGATCTCAAGGTATTCCGGCGACCGGTTGTCGTTCTCGAAAAGGCTCAGCCCGACATACTCATATGGAACTTCGGCTTCCTCTAAAAAGATGCTGATTTTTTTTGGATTAGGTGCAGAGCATCCATACACTTTTATCATTGATAGTACCTCATTCCGATGCCGTAAGAGATTGACGAAGGTTGCTCTTATGAAAACAAATAAGTCAATAGATATTTATTCCCTTCGGCTATCGATTCCCGATAAATTCAACTTGGAAGACTGAAATGAACTTGTCTGAATTGCAAATTCCCGACTTATGCCGACACCTTGATGGCGCGCGTACTAGGGCGGGGAAATTGGATTTTTTGTGAGCCCTGCTTTTATATCATGACAAATCTATTTCTATTAAAAAAACATAAATATCATGTAGTTAAGACAAGTTGCTTTTCAAAGGAATTTCTCCGTTCTGGGATTTTCGGCGGCGTGGGTTAGAGCTCGCTTGTGAAAAGATTATTGACAGGTAAATGTAATCACTAGATATATTAATAAAATTGGCAACTGTAACAGTTGTATCGGGGACGGGAGGCTCTGATGGCAATAGGTGATACGGCTCTCGCACCTGCGGGGGCTGTTGCAGGGCAGCACTCATCAAGCTTGCTGCAAATAGAAAACGTCACCGTGAAATTCGGAGGAATCGTTGCCCTGAACGATGTTTCGTTCGATGTGAAAGAGGGTGAAATACAAGGTTTGATCGGCCCCAATGGGGCGGGAAAGACCACGCTGTTCAACTGCCTTAGCCGTCTTTATGTGCCGAATTCTGGCGATATCAAATTTGAAGGCCAATCCATTATGTCGGCGCGGGTCGATCAGATTGCTGCGCTGGGAATTGGTCGGACGTTTCAGAACCTTGCATTGTTCAACACGCTTTCAGTCAGCGAAAATGTGAAGATCGGCTGTCATTGCCGCAGTTCGGGCGGCATCGTTTCGGGGATGTTGAGCTTGCCCGCGTCCCGGCAGGAAGAACGCCAGATCGAGGATCTTGCCTGGGAGCTGATTGAGTATCTGGGGTTGCAGGATGTCGCGTATGTCGAGGTTGGCGACCTTCCGTTCGGCACTCAGAAAAAGGTCGAGCTTGCGCGCGCCATGGCAAGCCAGCCAAAGCTTCTTTTGCTGGATGAACCCGCCGCGGGTCTGAACCACAACGAAGTGAATGTGCTGGCGGATCTGATCAAGCAGATCAATGAACAAAGGGGCACGACGATCCTGTTGGTCGAACACCATATGGGGCTGGTCATGTCCATTTCAGACACCGTTGTTGCAATCGATTTTGGCAGCAAGATCGGCGAGGGCAAGCCCTCGGATATTCAGCGCAACCCCGAAGTTATTCGGGCCTATCTTGGAAGTTCAGCTTAATGCCGTTTCTCGAAGTTCGAAACCTCGACGCATTTTATGGGCAGATACAGGTTCTGTTTGGCATCAGCTTTGCGCTGGATAAGGGCGAGATTACTGCAATCTTGGGTGCAAACGGGGCAGGCAAAACCTCTACGCTTCGCGCCATATGCGGAATGATCAAGACCAAAGGATCCATTCTGTTCGACGAAACCGAAATTGCGGGCCGTTCCACCGAGTCCATCGTGCGCTCTGGCATTGCGCATGTGCCCGAGGATCGTGGAACGATCGTGCGTGTCACGACGGAAGAAAACCTTTTGCTCGGCGGCTACACGCGAAAGGCCAGCGAAGCAGCAGGGGATATCGAGCGTGTATATTCCTACTTTCCGCGATTGAAAGAACGGCGGCATCAGCAGGCGGGCACCTTGTCAGGAGGTGAGCAGCAGATGCTGGCAATCGGCCGCGCCCTGATGCTGAACCCAAAGCTGATGCTTCTTGACGAACCGTCCTTCGGATTGGCGCCGCTGATCACGGAAGAGCTCTTTGAGATTCTTCGCAAAATTAACGAAGAAGAAAACGTGACGATGCTGCTTGTCGAGCAAAACGCCGGGTTGGCGTTGGGCCTGGCGAACCATGCCTACCTGTTCGAGACAGGGCAGATCGTAAAATCCGGGACATCGGCAGAGATCAGTGGAGATGATGCCATCCGACGTTCTTACCTGGGATATTGAATTGAGGATGGGCTGATTACGATGGAACTCTTTTTCCAACAAACGCTGAGTGGGCTAGCGACCGGGGCCATTTATGCCAGCATCGCACTGGCTGTGGTGATGATTTACCAGGCCATCGATCATGTGAATTTTGCCCAGGGTGAGATGGCGATGTTCTCGTGTTACATCGCCTGGCAACTGATGGATATGGGCGTTCCCTATTGGGCGGCCTTTTTCCTGACGATTGGTCTTTCGTTCATGGGGGGTGTCGCGATTGAGCGCGCTCTTTTTGCGCCAATTCACAACGCCCCGGTTTTGGGTCACATCGTCGTCTTTATCGCCTTGTTCCAAATATTTAATGCGATGGCTGGCTTCCTGTGGGATTTCACGATCCGTGAGTTCCCAAGCCCCTTCCCGGACAAGTTGCCGTTTGAAACCAAGCTTATTGGCGCTCATGAGATTGGCGTTGTAGCGGTGACGCTGCTTATGTTGCTGGCCATCTTCATGTTCTTTCAGCACACCAGAGTCGGGCTTGCCATGCGGGCGGCAGCCTCCGCGCCGGTGTCAGCGCGGCTTGTTGGGATCAATGTCGGTCATATGCTGGCCTTCGGCTGGGGGCTTGCCGCCGCAATCGGAGCGGTTGCGGGCATGATGATTGCGCCAATTGTGTTCCTGGAACCGAACATGATGCTGGGCATTCTGGTTTATGGCTTTGCCGGGGCTGTTGTCGGCGGGCTGACAAGCCCGGTGGGCGCCGTTATCGGAGGATTCTCGGTCGGAGTGCTGGAAAACCTCGCCGGCACATACGTCATCGGATCTGAACTGAAACTCACATTCGCTTTGCTGGTCATCGTGACCATTCTGATTTTCAAGCCTGACGGCTTGTTCGGCCGTACCGTAGTCAAGCGCGTCTAACCTTGGGGTTTTGTTATGACTTTAAGCGATAATTCACCCACGATGGTTTCGTCAGACGCCAAATCCCCCTCGGACACCGGCACAGCGGACAAGCAATTTCGGCAGGACCCCAGTAATCGCCTGGTGCTTTTCGGGGTGCGGCTTCCTCTGCTGCGGAGCGCTTCGATTCTATTGGCGTTGGTCATTGCTCTGACGTTGCCGTTTTTCCTCAAGGGGTTTCAGGTCTTTCAGCTTACGCAGGTGATATATCTGTCCATAGCCGTTTTGGGCCTGAACATTCTGACCGGATATAATGGCCAGTTCTCACTTGGTCACAGTGCTTTTATGGCGTTCGGTGCTTATACGGCGGCCATTTTGATGAGCCATATGCAGATTGGGTACGTCTGGACGATCCCTATTGCCGGTCTCACCTGTTTCGTCGCCGGGTTTCTCTTTGGTCTGCCAGCTTCGCGGCTTGAGGGCATCTATTTGGCGCTGGCGACTTTTGCGTTGGCCACTGCTGTGCCGCAACTGCTGCGTCATGACGACCTTGAGCATTGGACCGGCGGTGTGCAGGGGATCAGCCTTGATGGAGTGGAGACCCCATTACAATTCCTGACGGATGATCAATGGCTTTATTTCTTTAGCCTGGCGATCGGAGCTCTGCTTCTGATCGCTGCGCTGAATCTGGTGCGCTCGCGGTTTGGCCGCGCCATGCTCGCGATCCGCGACAATCCGATTGCGGCTGCGACCATGGGGGTCAACATCCCGATGGTCAAATCCCTGACTTTCGGATTGAGCGGGTTGTATTGCGGCATCGCCGGCGCATTGTCCGCCATTGTTGTCGAGTATGTCGCCCCCGAAAGCTATACGTTCCTGCACGCGATCCTGTTGCTTATCGCGATGGTTGTGGGCGGGGTTGCGTCTATACCGGGTGTCATTTTGGGGGCCATGTTCATCCTGTATGCGCCCAGCTTCTCGGAGAACGTGGTTGATACCGTTTTTGATGGTGACCCAAGCTCCAAAGCTCTGGTTTGGGTTGCCTTCGGGGTTTTCCTGATACTGACCGTCCACCTGATGCCAAATGGCGCTGCCGGTTTGGTGAAAAGCTTTGTGCGGCGATTTGCCAAGCCAAGCAAATAGCCCGCGCAGAATTGTCCAATTTAAAAGAAGCCAAATCTAGTCGTGAATTCAGAGGAGGAAAATTCATGAAAAGACCAACTTCAATCATCGTCGGTGCCGTTGCCGCCGTGGTCGTCGCAAACTCTGCATTCGCGGCTGATATGCCCGGTGTGACTGATACAGAAATCAAAATCGGTAACACCACCGCTTATAGCGGCCCCGCCTCGCCTTATTCGACAAGTCAGAAAGCGGCTGGCCTTTGTTTTAAAATGATCAATGATAATGGCGGCATTAACGGACGGATGATCAATTTCATCTCTTACGACGATGCGTACAGCCCACCCAAAACAAAGGAGCAGGTCCGGCGTTTGGTCGAGCGGGACGAGGTCGCCTTTTTGTTCAACACAATGGGTACGCCAACCAACTCAGCGATCCATGAATACGTGAACAAGGAGGAAATACCGCACCTGTTTTTGGGAAGCGGCAGCACCAAATGGGGTCAGCCTGACAAGTATCCGTGGACAATGGGTTTCGCGCCCAACAACCAGGTGTTCGGAGGTGTCTACGGTAACTATATCCTCGACAACCATCCGGATTCGAAGGTCGCGATCCTCTATCAGAACGACGACTACGGTAAGGACTACCTGATCGGGCTTAAGCGCGCCATGGGTGACAAGTTCGACGAAATGGTGGTGGCCACCGAGTCGTACGAGGTGACCGATCCGACAATTTCCTCTCAGATCGTCAACCTGGCCGACAGTGGCGCGGATTTGTTTGTCGACATCGCCATTACCAAGTTTGCGGCTCAGGCCATCAAGAAAATGGACGATATCGGCTGGAAGCCGACGCATATCGTGTCTCAGGACAGTGCCAACATCAAAGCCGTTTTTGAGCCAGCCGGTATCGAGCGGTCCATCGGCATTATCTCGGCCACTTACTTCAAAGATCCCGGCGATCCAGCCTGGGCGGATGATGCGGAAATGAACGAATGGCGCACGTTTATGGCGGATTACTATCCCGAGGGGGATGTGAGCAGCTGGTTGAATGTCTACGGTTGGTCCGTCTGCAGCATCATGCAGCATGTGCTTGAGCAGGCCGGTGACGATCTGTCCCGCGAAAACATCATGGAGCAGGCACGCAGTGTAAAGGATTTCCGCCTGCGGGGTATGTTGCCCGGTATCGTCGCGAATACCGGCGCGGATGACTATTTCCCGGTCGAGCAAATGCAGATGACCCGCTTTGACGGAGAGCAGATCGTCCGCTTTGGCGATATCGTCAGCGCGCGCTGATCACACCATCAAGAGACCTAGCTCTCCGACCTTACCGGGCCGGGGAGCCAGACCAACATAGCAATGCCGTCCTAACGGAGATTTCTCTGTGAGCGTTCACCTATCCATTGCGCGGGCTGCACAGATAGCACCGCACGACATCGCAATCAGATCACCGCATTTCGAACAATCCTGGGACATGACGGCCAAAAGGGTGGCGAAACTGGCCGCAGGCCTGCACGGCCTTGGTCGTAAACCCGGAGATCGCCTTGCGATCCTTGCCGGAAACAGCCCAATTCATATGGAGCTAACCTATGCGTCTTTCTGGGCGGGTGTTCCGATTGTGCCGATCAACACAAGGCTTTCGGTGCCGGAAATGTGCCAGATCGTCAAAGAAAGCGGCGCTAGCGGCCTTGCATATGACCGGGCGAATTCAGCCAGCGCGCTGTCGATCGCAGGGAGTATCGGTGGCCTGAACCTGATCGCGATGGACGGCGGCGAGCAGGGGGCGGATATTGGTCAGATGCTCACATCCTCGGGTGTCGAGCCGGTGCATTCCGCCGCAACGGACATGATTGCGCTTTACTTCACCGGGGGCACGACAGGGCGGCCTAAAGGAGTAGAGTTATCCTATGGTTGCCTGCACGCGGTTACCCAGGATTTGTTGTCCGCCGCTGCCTACAATTCCTCCCACAGCTATCTACACGCCGCCCCGTATTTTCATTTGACAGACAGCGGTATCGGTCACGCGATTTCTTACGCGCGCGGAACGCATGTCTTTATCGACCAAGTTACACCGCAGAGCATTCTGTCGGCCATCGAGCTGCTCGGCGTTAATACGCTGACATTAGTCCCGACGATGTACCTCGATCTTATGGATTATGGTCCAGAGCCGTCGCCCTTGCTTCGAAACGTCGTAAACGCAGTCTACGGGTCCGCGCCAATCACACCCGACCTGTTGAAGCGTATGCTCAAGGCATTTCCAAATGCTGAGTTTCGCCAGGGCTACGGGCAAACCGAAATGGGAGGGGCCTGCTGTTTCCTGCCACCAAGTGCCCATAAGCCGGACGGGGATAAACTGTCGTCCGTCGGGGTGGCACTGAACGGGGTTCATCTGCGTATCGCAGACGAGAATGGAATTGAAATGCCACGGGGGCGAGCAGGCGAGATCCAGGTTCGCGGCAATCGGATAATGACGGGTTATTACAATCAGGAACAGCTTACGCGAGAGACGATTGTAGATGGGTGGCTGAAGTCGGGTGACATCGGAGTCATGGACAAGGACGGGTTTGTATCCATAGTTGATCGAAAAAAAGACATGATCGTGTCTGGCGGAGAAAACGTGTTCTGTTCGGAAGTGGAGAACGCCCTTTCGACACACCCGTCGGTATCACTGGCGGCGGTGATAGGTATTCCCCACCCCCGTTGGGGTGAGGCCGTGCATGCCTATGTCGTGGCTTCCGAGGGGTGCGAACTGAACGAAGCGGAGTTAATCGAACACACGCGTCATCAGATTGCCGGATACAAATGTCCAAAGTCCGTCAGCATTGTCCCTGAACTGCCGCTCAGCGCCGTTGGGAAGGTGCGGAAGGACATACTGAAGCGAGACTGGGCATCCTAAACGCCTTTTTGAATTAGCCCGCCATCCTGTTAGCCACATCTATGTATGTGGGGTGCTGCCCGTCGTCAGAACAATTTGGAATGCCGGGGCTATATCTCAGTAGAGGCTCGTGTTCGATTTCTTGTAAGGCTATGTGTTCGCAGCTTAATGCTGCAATCTGCGCTTACGGCGTGATGATATGACTGCTCATGTCGCGAAAAGATTGCCACGCAGATATTAACGGTGCCATTGTTAACACCGCTTAGCTTTTTGGGACCGATAGAGCACCTGATACATGTCTGAACCCGTACCAGGACGCAGGCGTCCAGAACATTGCGAAGAGGAGAAGAGAATGATCGTTCGCGAATTGAATGATGTCATCGGGTCTTGGCGTCATGCCAGTGGAGATGGATGGGAGAGCCGTCGCATTGTGTTGGCCGAAGATAAGATGGGATGTTCTCTGCACGACGCGCTGGTCAAGGAAGGGGCTGAACTTCACTTGGAGTATAAAAACCACTTGGAGACAAATTACTGCATATCCGGCGAGGGCGAGGTGGTTGATGTTGCGACAGGCAAAACCTGGCCAATTCACCCCGGGACCATGTATGCGCTTGACAAGAATGACCGGCACGTCCTGCGTGCGCTCAAGGGGGATTTACGCCTGATCTGCGCGTTTACTCCGGCCCTTTCGGGCAGGGAAACGCATGACGCGGATGGCAGCTACAGGGTAGAAGGGTAACCTTGTTTCAACTTTGCGCTCTCTTGGGTTCGGGCACAGAAAGGAACGGAATTGAATTCGGGGCTCAAAGCGGTTCGCCAGAACGCACCCGGCCGTTCCTGCCCCGACGATGATGTAGTCATGGTCGCCATCGAGGCGGGTGGAATCGGTCATCGTCATTTCCAATCAGGCTCGGCCAATCACCGTTTTTGGTCAGTGTACTCTAGCACTTCTTCGAGGCGGCGTTGTCAAAAGCTTAAACGACTCGTTTCCTTTGGGCATCTCGGACGAGGGCTGCCATGCGATAAAACCCATGCGCCATTTTAGTATAGGGCATCAGCAGGAAGAATGTCAGGACCGGTCCAAGGTGGACTGCCAATAGCGCTGGCATCAGAACCGTCGAGCCGAGGGCGTAAAGAACAAGCCCGCTCAGCCCTACAAACCCAAGCAAGAGGATGAAGCCGATATCACCGCTCCATGCCGACGGGTCGCCAAGTTCGCGGTCTGACTTTTGCTTTAGCAGAGCCATCGCGCCGCATCCCACTGTCAGCAAAACACCACCCGAAATCCCAAACAGTTTGGGTAAAGACCAGAACCCGTATGGCGCATGCATGCCAAACACGTAGTGCATAATCGTCGCCACCGAGGTCGACGCAAAGCACAGCAGGAAGCCGTACATAATGGCGTGGTGAACGTGACGACGCGCCTGGCTAAAGCGGTCTTCGTCCTCGAAATTGCAACCTTCGCCATGCCCCGCAGCCAGATCCTGCATTTTGCCCGCGCGTTGGAAGGCGACCGCCAAGTCGTTCATTTGGACGGATTTCCCGCCGACCTCAACCCAATAGCGCCGGAGGCCGATGGCGATACTAAAGAGCGGCAGCAGAAATGCGGGTGCAAAAATCGCGACCATCGCACTGTGCGACAGGACGGCGTAGAAGCCCTCCCCACCGCTCGATCCAATGGCGCGGATGGCCCAAAACAATAGGGCAAACCCGATCACAAGTGCCAGGGCGATGGCCCCGCCATGCGTGTGAAACCGACGCGCCACAGGCTGCGGCCAGGCGAAGCTTTCCCAACTGTCTCGACGTACCTCGGCCAGAGCTTTGGGGAGGTTCAGGTCGAACTCATGAGGTGCCGTGTACTGACAGGCGTAGTAGCAACCCCGGCAGTTGTGACAGAGATTGGCCAACTGCGTGATGTCTCCGTCCGAGAACGCGCGTTCTGAATGCAATGACGGAAAGACCGAGCAATAGCCCTCGCAATACCGGCAGGCGTTGCAAATCTCGGCCTGACGGCGGGCTTCTTGAATGAGATCAGTTTGCATAGGCTGCGGCCTCACGTCCTGCGATGCGTCCAAACACGGTTCCGATGGTCATGCCAAAGCCCGCAAGATACCCTTGCCCGAGGATCGAACCGGCCATCGTCTCTCCGGCGGCCCAAAGGTTTTTGATCTTTCCGCTGGCGGTCGAACATTGGGCAGAGTCGTCGACCTTCAGACCCAGATAGGTGAAGGTCACTCCGGTGCGTAGCGAGTAGCCATAGAAGGGCGGCTCGGTAATTGGGCGCGCCCAGTTGGTTTTGGGCGGCGTCAGGCCCGAGGTCGCGACCCCATCCAGTTCGGTTGGATGAAAGGCGCTGGTATCGCCACAAGCGGCGTTGAACTCGGCGACGGTGGCAACCAGCTTTTCGGCAGGCAGGCCCATCATCCCGGCCAGTTCTTCCAACGTGCCTGCCTTCAGCGGCGGGAACACGGACGGCATGAACAGGTCGAGCGACTTGGCGTCGATGATTACATAGCCCACCTGATCCGGCTGCGCCGCCACCAAGCGGCCCCAGATCGCGTAGCGTTTGGGCCAGACATCCTCGCCTTCGTCATAGAACCGGTCGGCATACTTGTTCACGACAATCGAAAACGGCACACAGTCCAGACGGGTGACGATCCCACCATCGAACTTGGGCGCGCGCCCGTCGATTGCGACGGCGTGGCATTGGGTCGGATCACCGACGCTTTCAACGCCTTGATCCAGAAGATCGGCCAACACCACACCTCGATTATATGGGGTCCCCCGGATCAGAAAGTTTTTTGCGGGTTCGCCCCAGGCGCGGGTCAACCAATCTGTGTCTGCCTGAAATCCGCCCGCCGCGACAATGACCGCTTTGGGTGTGATGCGATGGGACAGCCCCTCATATGCGTAATCAACCCATTCGATTTGATCCCCGTGCAACTCCAGATGCGTAACCGCGGCCTCGTACAGAACATCGACACCCAAACCCGCTGCTGTTCGGTAATATGCGTTCACCAAAGACTTGCCGCCTCCCATAAAGAACGCGTTGGTCCGAGCCAATGACAACGTCCCCGACAGAGAAGGTTGAAACCGGACGCCGTGTTCTTCCATCCATGGCAGGCATTCCTCGGAGGTTCTGATCGCGAGGCGAGCCAGATGTTCGTCGGTTTTGCCACCCGTGACCTTCACCCAGGTTCAGCAAATTTGACATACACGGCTCCATAAGGTCATGATACAAAACGATTTTATTTTCGGAAAAGCCCGATATGGCACTACATTTTGTGCGTCAGGAGGTCGGTTGGAATGGCCTCGACCGTTACGGGTTTTTCAGTTTCCGGATACGCCTTTCAAGCGCGTATGGTACGCCCGCCGCCTTCGCAACCCCTGCCGCCACCGGGTCTGGCCGAGCGTCCGTTCTGACCTCGATCCGTGCGCCGTCGACGGAGGTGAAGGACGTGGTGGCCCGCTGCCAGCGACCGAGCTTGTTGCGCACAGAGGCCCAACTGTCGTGGACCCCCTGCGCAGCGAGACGGGTCCGGATGACATTGACGCCGTACAGCGCCAGCACCGCGATGAACAGATGGCCCTCGATCCGCCTGGACAGTTGGTGCCAGATCGGGCGCAAGCCGAGTTCAGACTTGAGCGTCTCAAACGTCGCTTCGAGTTCGGTCAAACGCCAGTAGGTGCGCACCGTCTTCTCAAGGCCCCATTCCGTGTGGCTGGTGCGCAGCACATAGAGGCCCGCGCGGGCATCGCGTGTATTGAATGCCGCATTGGGTACCCATGTCACCGCGCTGGCCTTGCCATCCGAACCCTTTGTGACGCGGATGTCATAATGCTGATTGACCATAGCGTAGCGTTCCCGCAAACGCCCGAGCCGCTCCAGAACCTTGTCGTATGTCTTGACGGAGCGCGGCTTGCTCAAGCCGTCGTGCAAGGCGGTAAGTTCTGCCTCAAAGGCGTCCCGCTTCTTGGCCAGAATGGCTTCATCACGCTCCTGTCGCGCCTGGCTCCAGATGCAGAGTTGCGCTTCGTTCTCAGGCTCGTGGGACAGGTTCCAGATCCGCGCCTCATGCCCCGATCTGGTCTCGATCGTTGCATCAGGATCCCGCGCGCCTGCAGCATCCGCCTGATCCGGCTTGACCCCACCCCGCCTGACCGTGATCCAATGATAGCCCCGGTTGCGCAGTTCGGCGAGGTTGTTTTCGGTAGCGATGCCTGCATCCATGATGACCGTGGGCTTGTCCTTGTCCTCCGGTGTGGCAAGGCTGTCCAGCGCCTCGAACAGCGTGCCGGGTTCGCTGACATTGCCGGGCAGAACGCTGGAGCGGCGCGGGAAGCCGCCCTCGTCGGTGGCCATCGCGAGCGTGACAAGAGGGCAGTCGTTCCGTTTCTGCTTGGAGCGTCCGAACCTGGCCAGATCGGACGCTGGACGCCCGGTCATGTAGGTGTTGGTCAGGTCATAGAAGATCACCGCACCGGAACTGCCGAACAACGTGCGCTGACGGTCAAACAGCGCGTCTTCGATGGCCTCGTGGTGTTTGACCAGACCGTCACTGAGACGATACAGCTTGTCGAGATAGAGCGCCGGCCCGGTATTGAGGCGCAGAAGTTCAAACGTGGCACTGTTGGTCTCCAACCATCGCAAAGTCTCCCGTTCGCTGGCGGGATGCACCATGCGCGCAATCACCAGCGCCATGGCGGTCCGGGCGTCTCGATCCGACAGGCCGACATTCTTGAGCACCCCAAGAAAGCCCAGAGCCTCCAGAGCGGCCAGGGCAAGTCGCTCACAGCCCACAGACCGCGCGTCTTCAATCTGTATGCTGTCGAGACGGATATTTGCTGTGCCGCCATCCAGGGCCTCGGCCGCCGACTGGACCAACGCGCGGCTGCGCAACTTCTGCACAATGGTATCCGCCATTGTCGCCAATTCCGGTTCAGGATCGAACAGAGGCGTTTCTCCCGTAATCCCCGCCTGAACGAGTTCGACCAGTTCGGGCCACTGCGATTTGGGGATCGGAAAGGCTGCTCCGAGGTTCAGGAGCGTCTTTTGTTGCACCTTGCGGCCCGTTCTAAAATTCTCGACCAACCGGACGGATCGGTAGCATTTGTCAGCGCGGCGGCGGGTCAGGGTCTCACGAATAAACATGTTCCTACATTAGGACCGCTGCACCCCACTGGGAATCCCGAAAAGCCCTCAGGAAGCACATTATGGCACCACTTCGAAAATCCAGAAACTCACCTCAACAAAATCAACGCTTTACCGGCCAGAAAGCGGCAATTTCGACCGATTTCAGCAAAAAAGTGCGGAACTTGGGTTCAGTAGATCTTCAAAATACTCATCTTCGCTGTATTCTTCGATCAGCGGGCCCAGAGGAATGCCATGCATACAACGAAAGTTGCGCGTGTGGCGCGAGTTTCCTCCGCGATAGGGTCTCGGTGCCGCTTCAAGGATCAGAACGCGGGCGCCTGCCTCGGCAGCGGTCATTGCAGCGCAGAGGGCGGCGTTCCCACCACCAATCACAGCGATATCGTAAGCTTCCCTTTGGGTGGCCATATCCTGTCTACCTAATGATTATCGTCGGTTGTCCGGTCGCGCTGTTGCAGCGCCCGAATGCGCATCCGTTGCGCGGCCTGAATATGCGCCCGCATTTCTGTCTCGGCCGCTGCTTCATCTCGGGCTTTCAACGCTGCCATGATACGGCGATGTTCGGCGACCGCAGTCTCGGCACGGTCCCCGTCCAGCAACTGCGAAGGCCCAAGGATCAACAGCGCTTTTTGCAGGGATAACATGGACTTGGTCAGAAAGCGGTTTTTGGCCGCATCCAGAAGCGTCGCATGAAATATCCGGTTGATCCGCGCCGCATCTGGCCCGGTACCAGCCTCGGCCAGCCGGTCATTCAGCACCTCCAACTCGTCCAGTTCGACGTCCGAGGCCGCGCGGGCTGCCAACCGGGCTGCTGTGCCTTCCAGAACGGCTCGCATCTCATAGAGTTCCATCACCTCGGCATAATCCAGACTGCGCACCGTGGCGCCTTGTCGCGGTACATGTGTTACCAGCCCGTCTGCCTCTAACTGCCGGATTGCTTCGCGCACCGGGGTGCGGCTGACGCCAAGCCGTTCCGACAACTCGATCTCGCGCAGGCGCTCGCCGGGTGGAAGCGTGCCGTCGCGAATCTCATCCAGCAGGCGCTGATACGCTGAATTGCCTTGTGGGGCAGACTGTAGCGGGTCGTCTTGAATGGTCATCACGCGCTCACTTGTTTTCTTGCGTCCAATTGTATACATTTGGATACATATTGAGTCAACCACATCGGAATCCGCGCATTGACCACCCAGAACGACGAACCTACTGCTCTGAAAAAGCGGGCCGTGACCTTCGGGCTTGCAGTGTTGGGCACCGGAATCTTTTGGGCGCTGAACTTGCCGCTGCCTTTCTTGTTCGGCCCGATGAGCGCCTGTCTGATCGCGGCCCTCGCTCACGCGCCGATGGAGGGATTTGGGCAGGTGTCGGTGGCGGCTCGCACCATTCTGGGTGTGGCGGTGGGCGCATCAATCACCCCGGCTTTGTTTGTTGAATTGCCGAAAATGGCCGCGTCGATTGCGCTGATCCCGTTTTTCATCCTGCTGATCGCGCTGGTCGGTGTGCCATTCTTTCGAAAAGTCTGGGGCTTCGACACGGCAACTGCTTTCTATGCGGCCATGCCCGGCGGCTTGCAGGATATGATCATTTTCGGCACCGAGGCCGGAGCGAACCCACGCACCCTGTCCCTGATCCACGGCACGCGCGTGTTAATTATCGTGACGCTGGCCCCTCTGTTTATGACGGTGTTTTACGACGCCCAACTCACCAACCCAATCGGAGAGCCCGCGCGCGACCTGCCGGTGCATGAATTGGCCCTGATGGTTTTGGCAGCCTTTGTCGGCTGGAAAGGTGGCGAGCGCATCGGCCTGTTCGGCGCGTCCATTCTGGGGCCGATGACACTGACTGCTGCACTGTCGCTCGGGGACTTCATCCATACCCGCCCTCCGCGCGAAGCCATCCTTGTTGCGCAATTCTTCATTGGATGTGGCATCGGCGTGAAATTTGTCGGCGTCACCTGGATCGAACTGCGCAAGGTTGTGGCTGCGGGTTGCGCCTATGTGGTGGTGCTGGCGATGCTGGCCGCGGCCTTCACCGCCGTTGTCACCACTTTGGGCCTCGGAAAACCGGTCGAAGCATTTCTGGCCTATGCCCCCGGCGGTCAAGCCGAGATGACGGTTCTGGCCATCGTCTCGGGCGCAGATCTGAGCTTTGTCATCACCCACCATCTGACAAGGATCGTGCTGGTGATCATCGGCGCGCCCATAGCGGCCAACCTTATCCTGCGCTGGTCCAAACCTCGGGGTTGATCATGTGGATCGGAGCGCCTTCGGCATATGCGTTCACCTGATCGAAAATATCCGCGAATTGCAGGTCGAACTCGTCCTCGGTCACAAAACCTATATGCGGTGTCGCGATCAGGTTGGGATGCGACAATAACGGATCGTTCGGATCGGTCAGCGGCTCGGTATCGAACACATCAATCGCCGCCTTGCCGGGGCGACCCGAGTTGAGCGCCTCAAGCAAAGCGCCCGGAGCGATCAGCCCGGCCCGTGAAGTGTTCACGAACAGCGCCCCGGGTTGCATCTGCGCAAAATCCGATGCGGTGATGATCCCGCGCGTATCCGGTTTCAGGCGCACATGGACCGAAACGACATCACTGTTGGCAAAGAACGCCTCACGGCTGGGCGCGACCTCTGCACTATCAGCCTGCGCACGTGTCCGGCCTTCCTCGGACGACCACCAGACCACATCCATCCCGAACGCCTTGGCATAACCTGCAACAGCGCGCGCAATTCGGCCATAGCCATAAAGCCCCAATTGGCGGCCACGCAGCGTTTTGCCCACACCGGCTTGCCAGTGCCCTGCTTTGGCCGAAATCATCTGCGCAGGCAAATCGCGCATCCCGGCCATGATCAGCGCCCATGTAAGTTCGGCAGCGGCATAGGACGGCGTACCGCCATGCATGTTCGAACACAACAGCACGCCGTGATCTGTGCAGGCCCCAACGTCGACATGAGGATAAACGCTGCGCTGGCTGATCAGTCGCAGGTTGGGAAGGGACTCAAGCAGTTCACGCGTCACTTTCGTGCGCTCCCGGAACAGGACCAGTGCTTCGGTGTCTTTCAGGCGCGAGGCTAGTGTTCCGGTGTCATCAACGTGATCTGTCCAGATGGTCACATCATGATCGGCGAGTTTCGCAAAGCAAGGCAAACCCCGTAGCGTGTCAAACCAATCATCGAGAATGTGTATTTTCATCGGCTTTCAACGCTTTGCCCGGCGGTCGGTTTTCTTGGGGTCGGAATAAAATACGGAGCCTCAAGCGCCGCCAGAGCATTCCGGACACGTTCGCTTTGATCCAGCAGGTGATTGAATTGCTCGTCGCAACCCGCAATCGGCGTTGGGTAATCCGCCATATCCCGCCGCAGCGCAGTTTGTGCGAGTTTGAGTTCTTGCCGAGCAATATCGAGGCACTCGGAATAGTTGTCCATCGCGACGCTCCCTTTTGGTATACTAAAGTATACCAAATACGCTGTACCCGATCAACTCCCCTCCCACACGGCCCGTGGCACGTAAACATGTCCATCTGCCAGTTTGCGCGCGGTACGCACCAAACCCGCGGCATTGAGGGTAAATCCGTCGGTGTCCACATAATCCACCAGAACGTCTATCTTGCCCGAGGCGTGCTCGAGCGCCACTTCAGCCGGACTCGCCTCGGGCCGTTCCAAAAGCCCGTCCGCAACTGTTCCAGGTGTCAGCGCACACGAAGCCATGCATTGCGCGCCTGTGACAGCCATCGTTGGATGTGTCTTCCACGGCATGAAATACCGCACCGAAATTGTTCCGCCCGCTCTGGCCGGTGCAAAAAGTCCAAATTTCGGAGTGACCGACTGCGAAACATCGCCCATCCCCATTCTTTGACCTGCTTCGATCCGAATAGCTTCCATCCGGTCAAAGAACGCCCGATTATTGTCCAGTTCTTCAGCGGTTTCATATCCTGTCAGACCAAAGTCAGATGCCCGGGCGATGACCATGGGCATCGCGACGTCCATACAAGTCAGGTCCACCCCCTGCACGGTGTCCCGCAGATTGCCTGTGGGCAGAAACGCCCCGGTGGATGACCCCACGACGCCCCTAAAGCTCAGTTGCACGGGCGCCGCATGCCCAGGAACTCCGGCAATTTCTGCCCGCCCTTCATAAGTCAAATGACCGCCAGGCGTCTGAACCTTCGCCACTACCTGTGCGCCTGTATTTACAGCTCGAATACGAATTTCAGTTTCGTCTTCGGCGGGTTTGATCAATCCCATTTCGATAGCGGCAGGAGCAACGCCAGACAGTATATTTCCGCAGGTGGGTTTGAAGTCGACCAGTTTCTCTTCGACCGAAACCTGCGCAAAGAAATAGTCGATGTCGGCCCAATCATCCTCGCTGATTGACAGCATCGCGACCTTAGTTGTGACTGCCGCCCCGCCGCCGATGCCATCGATGTTGAGGGGGTGCCCAGCGCCGAGCACTGCAATCAGAACGTTCGACAGGGTGTCCGGATTTTCCGGCAGGTCGGTGCGCTTGAAGTAGGGGCCACGGGACGTGCCGCCGCGCATGAAGATAAAGGGGATTGCGGTTTGGGTCATTTCGCGCCCTCACTTCAAAGGCCATGGCAGATCAGCCATGTCCTGCAACAGACCCGGCGGGAAATCGCGGTTCAGTGCACCCGCCATCAGGCACATGAACCCGATACCGCAGGCCGTCAGGACCAGCGTCATCTGCCAACTGGCCCCCGCCCGGATGCGGAAGAAGGCGATCAGGAATCCCAGCAGCGCGAGGATGAACCCCACCACCCAGGTTGCCGCAATCAGGCTGGCGAACCACGCCAGCGTGGACCACAGGCCATGGGGTGCAGTTGCGTCCTCACCCGCGATTTCCTTGTCGGCAAAAATCGCATCACCCTCGGGCCGCCGCATCATCTGGATCAGCAGGATCACGCAGCAGAACAGCGAGACGCTGCCGATCACCAGCGGGATGATCTTGTCGGTCATGTTGTAGTCGGGGATCATGTTGGCGTTGATCAAAGCGACGATCAGATAGGCCATGATCACCAGCAGGAAGATCAATGGCGCGCGCTTTGTACCTGCCTGAACATCACCTTCGGACATGATCATCTTGGCTTGTCGGATGCCCAGAATGACTGAGACCACGGTGACCACGATCAGGACGATCACGATGGGGCTGAAGACGTATTCCATGCCCTCGCCAAAGCTCTTGCGGAACCGGAACGAGGCGATCTGGAAGGCCTGATTGGTGAACTTCTCAACTGGGTTCGACAGAACGAAACCGATCAGGAAGGCCGGACGCGACCAATCGAAACGACGCAGGAAGATACCGATCAGCCCAATCACGAACAGGGCCAGCAAGTCTTCGAAGTTCTGGCCGGACTGGAAGGCGGCAAAGCTGATCAGCATGAACAGGAACGGCGCCAGATAGGTAAAGCGGATTGTGGTCAGCTTGGCGATCCCGCCCGAGGCTGCGATGCACAGGATGGTGCCCACCACGTTGGCAAGCGCCAACAACCAGACAATCGAATAAGTAATGTCGAGATTGTCCTTGAGCATGCTCGGGCCGACCTCGATATCACCCGACCCCAATAGCGCAACCGCGCCGATGAAGATCGCCATCGAGCCTGATCCGGGGATGCCGAACAGCAGCGTTGGTACCAGCCCGCCGCCCTCTTTCGCGTTGTTCGAGCTTTCCGGGCCGATAACCCCGCGCACTTCGCCTTTGCCGAAATTGCTCTTGTCTTTGGTGGATTGAACCGAATGGCCATAGGCGATCCAGTCGACGACCGAGCCGCCGAGGCCGGGAATAACACCAACAACCACACCAATGATCGAACAGCGGACCGAAAGCCAGATATTGGCGAACCAGTCTTTGACACCGTCCAGCCATCCGGCCCCAAGCGAGGCGCCTTTGGCAATCGACCGATCCTGCCGCAGCAGCGAGACGATCTCGGGCACGGCAAAGATGCCCAGGCCAACGATGACCAGCTTCAGACCATCTGTCAGATAGGGAATGTCGTAGGTCGCCATCCGCAGCGAACCGCCCGCATCGGCCTCGCCAATCGTACCCACCATCAGGCCCAAGCCGGCGGCGGCAACGCCCTTCAGCGGGATGCGCCCGGCCAAAATGGCGACCATAGACAGGCCGAGAATTGTGATCATCAGCATCTCGGGCAGGCCAAACGCCAGAACGATGGGTCGCGCGATCAGGATGAACATGGTCAGGAAGGTTGCACCCACCAGCCCTCCGAACAGCGACGAAGAAAAGGCGGCCGACAACGCGCGCGCCGCTTCGCCCTTTTTCGCCATGGGGAATCCATCCAGCACGGTTGCCTGTGACGCCGAACTTCCGGGGATACCCATCAGGACCGATGCGAAGGTGTCCGAGGTCGGCACCACCGCGACCATCCCGATCATCAGTGCCAGCCCCAGGATCGGGTCCATCCCGAACATGAAAGGCAGCAAAAGGGACAGGCCGGCGATACCGCCCAGCCCCGGAAAGACGCCCACGGCCAGCCCCATAACGACGCCGAGAACAAGGTAGCCCAGAACGATAGGTTGCAGGATCAGACCCCACGCATCACCAAGCGCAGGAAGAGCGGTGGCGAAAACCTCCATAGCGGCCGCCTTTCATAAATTGTCTTGTATGCAGAAAAGCGCGCGCCCTACGTTGGGCGCACGCTGCGGCGTGTTGGCCTAGTTCAGCTCGACGCCATAGGCCTCTTTCAGCCAGTTCAGAACGTAGGCTTTGGCGTTGTCGTCGACGTTTGTCGCGGTTTGCAGCGCCGCCTTAGAGCCGTCGCCGACGAACACCGGGTACTTGCCTACGCGTTTGGACGAAATGTCCGCAAAGTCACCACGCTCGGTTACAGCCTGGAACGCTGCGGTGTATGCATCGACTATTTCCTGAGGCGTATCACCGGGCAGGAAGGCCAGCTTCTGAACCGGGAAACCTGCGACAAAGAAGGCTTTCCAAGCATCCCATGCCTCACCGCTGGTTTCACAGCCATCAGTGGCTTCACAGACTTCCTTGAATGTCGGGATGTCCGGGAAAGTCGGGTCGCGGACGATATTACCGTCAGCATCCAGAGCACCCCAGGTCATCATCGGCACAGCCTGACCGGATTCAACCAGCGGGGCCGAACCACCCAGATAGCCGGACGAGGTCTGATAATCGATGTTGGCTTCGCCACGCTCGAACATCAGACGACCATCGCCACGGCCTTTGATGCCAAAGACCGGCTCGACATTCATACCCAGCATTTGCCAAGCCAGCAGCGGGACCAGATCCAGCCGGGTCGCGCCCTGCGAGCCGTAGATGAAATTGGTGTCTTTCAACGCATTGGCAGAGCCATCAAACTTGGCGCCATCCTCGGCGTTCAAATAGGCAACGCCACCGGTACCCGACGCCATGACCGGAATCCAGTCATTGTATTCATAACGGACGCGCGGGTCACTCAGCAGATAGGGGAACTGTGTCGAGCCAGACGTGCCGAACAGCAGCGTGCCGTCGTCATGGCTCTGCTCCTGAAACCAGTTCGCACCCTTGGTCGATCCAGCGCCCGGCATGAACTTGACCACCACAGTCGGCTGACCCGGCAGCGCTTCGGACAGAAGGGGCGCAAAGAAGTTGGCCCATTTGGCCGACCCGCCCGTTTCCGAGAACGGAATGACCCATTCGATGGTCTTGCCCGAGAAATCGACCTCGGCGGCGGCGGGCGCGGCGATACCGGCGGCGGCGATCAGCCCCACGACGGCGCGACGGGTGAAGTTGGAAATGGCCATTGGTTCCTCCCTGTTGACCAGACAACCACGTCGGCGCCCTCCGCGCCACAGTGATCGCAAATGGAACTGTGGGGTTGATTCCCCCTTCCATCTGGCAATCATGGAGCGCCAACCTTGCGCGAAACTTGCAGGAGCCCGAATGCGGATCGTCATCGTCGAGGATAACGAAACCCTCGCCAACGCCATTGCCTATCGCCTGCGCGACCGGGGCCATGCGGCGGATGTGCTGACAGATGGCGATGCTGCCGATCTGTATCTGGAACAGGAAGGCGCGGATCTGATCGTCCTGGACATCAACCTGCCGGGTCGGTCAGGGCTTGAGATCTTGCGGTCTCTGCGCAACCGGGGCGACAGCGCGCCCGTCATCCTGCTGACCGCGCGCACCGAGACCAGCGATCGCGTATCGGGGCTGGATATGGGCGCGGACGATTATCTGGTCAAACCTTTCGAGATGGATGAACTGGAGGCACGTATTCGCGCGCTGTCTCGCCGCAAACAGCTTGATTATGGCGCGCGGGAGATCATCGGAGATCTGGAATTCGACCGCACCGCCCGGCAGGTCAGTGCAAATGGCCAAGTGCTTGACGTACCCCGCCGAGAAATGGCGGTGCTCGAATGCTTGCTGGAACGGCGCGGCAGGATCGTCCCCAAAAGTCAGTTGACCGATTACGTCTACGGCGTAGGCGCCGATGTCGAGGATTCAGCCGTCGAACCGCATGTGTCACGGTTGCGCAAGCGCCTTCAGAACCTTGGCATCCGGATCAAGACCGCCCGTGGCCTAGGATACTTGCTTGAGGTGCAGAAGTGATCCGGCACGGTTCGCTCAGGCTTAGGCTTTTCATTCTGATCCTGACGCCATTGGTGCTGCTGGCAATCCTGCTTGGATACTGGCGTTACACGGTGGCTCAACAGACAGCGCAGGAGCTTTTTGACGACAGCCTGTTATCCGCCGGTCTGGCCATTTCGCGCGACGTGGCGGTGTCAGAAGGGGATGCGCTGTCGCCCACCACGCGCAGTATGATCCGCGATGCGTCGGGCGGAGAGATTTTCTATCACGTGACCGGACCGGGAGGTATCTACGTGACCGGCTACGCATATCCTCCGGCCTCAGCAAGCTCGTCAGAGCGGGACCCGTACCAGCCGCAGTTCTTCGAAGCGGTTTATCGGGATGAGCCAGTGCGCGTGCTGAAAATGACGGAAAGGGTCACGCTGGATAATCTGGCTGGTGACGCAACTGTCACGGCTTGGCAGCGCATCGCGGATCGCAATGCCTTTGCCAATGAGTTGTCGATCCGCGCTGCGATCCTGATGGGTATCCTGCTTGCAACCCTTGCTTTCGTTGTCTGGTTCGGTGTTGCGCGTGGCTTGCGGCCCCTGCTGGATTTGCAGGACGCGATCGACCTGCGCTCGCCCGACGACCTGAGCGAGATTAAGCGCCCGGTTCCGGCCGAGGTTCGCGGTATCGTGCAGACCCTGAATCGACTGTTTGGGCAGGTCGAGCATAGTATCAACGCTCATCAGGTGTTTATCTCCGAAGCCGCGCATCAGCTGCGAAATCCGGCGGCAGCCGTCCAGTCCATGGCCGAGGCGTTGCGGGACGCGAAGTCGGATGAAGACAAGGACAAACGTATTGTCGAACTTGTGGCGGCGGCAAAAAACTCGGCCACGGTGGCGGAGCAGCTTCTATCATTGGAACGGCTGCGGCACCCAACACACCAGGATCAGATGGATGAGATTGATTTCCGCCAAGTCGTCGAGGAAGCCTGCGCAGAGATGGGCGTTCCCATCCTTGCCAAGGGTATCGAATTCGATGTCACGATGCCCGAAAAGAAGGTCTTGGTGTCAGGTGACCGGGTGTTTTTAAGTGAAGCTATCAAGAACTTGTTGGACAATTCGCTTAAACACGGCGGCGATGTACTGAGCAGAATATCGGTTACGTTGCGGTGCGATGATGAAGCCGTGCAGTTGAGCGTAATCGATAACGGAAAGGGGCTAGCGCCCGACGAAAGTGAAGCAGCATTTGGCCGCTTCTCACAGTTGGAGCACTCGGAGGGTAGCGGGTTAGGTTTGTCGATTGTCTCTGCTGTGGCGCAACGCCACGGAGGACATGTTTCAATCGACAAGGTCAATATAGGCGCCAGCCTTACACTTACCTTGCCGAGGGCGCATTGATCTTTGGTGGAGGTCTCCGCTCACATTGCCGATGCGGGCAAGCAGGGCGTAGGTCTGCAAACGCCTCTAGCCAAGTTCCGCAATCAGTTCGCGCGTGGAGACCTGCCGACAATAGCCTTTGATCGTTCTCAGGCTGTGGTCGTGGCGATCCTGAGTGTAGGTGAGGCAGGCGTCTGTGACTTGCGTGACCAGGTAGCCTAGGTCGCAGGCGTCGCGGATTGCACTTTCGACACATTGGTCTGTGATCAGGCCCGAGATAACCAGTTGGCGCACCCCGAGATTGCGCAGGATGTAATCAATATGGGTCGAGACAAAGACCGAGGACGAGGTTTTGGGTAGAACGATCTCATCGCCTTCCGGTGCAATCTGGTCAATGACCTTACCGTCCCATGATCCTTTTGGCACGTGGAAACCGGTGATTTTGTAGTCGAGTGACCGGTCACGCCCATCAAGTGTCAGGCTTTCGATGGTGGTGTACATCACTTCGATATCCGCCTGTCTACACGCGGTCTGAAGGGCCTGCATGTTGGGGATCACTCGACTTTGCAGCTCAGAAAAGAACCAGCCATATTTGCCTTTGAATTCGGCATCCGGCAGATCCTTGAATTCGCCTCCATCACGACGAGCCGCGAAATTCTGAACGTCGATGAACAGAAGTGCCGACTGCGCCGGGTCAAGTGGGAGGTTGCGGGTCAGTGTCATGGGGTGGTCTCCAAAAGGGCTTGGATGGCATTGGCCTGTAGATCGGCCCAGCGGTCAATCCCAGTCGTATCCCGGAGCTGATCATTGCGAATTTCGATCAGGGCATGGTACACGCCGCGCGGCTCGGCGTGGGCGGGGATGAACCAATCGGTTTCGTCATCAATCTGGTAGGGTTGATTTGCGGTCAGCAGAAGTTCAGGCGCGGCTCGGCTGATATGGGCAATCAGCGATTGGGCAGTTCCCAGATCGCGGCGGGTCAGGAAACCTGCATGCCAGGGACGATACGGGCCACCTTCCAATGCGGGTGTGAAGGAGTGAACCGAAAACGCCGCCCTGCGGGGATGGCGGTCAAACCCTTCTCGTACTGCATCTGCCAGCGGGTCGAATATCTCGCGAATGCGGGCTGTGCGCTCATCGGTATCGAGACTGGTATTCCCGGGGACTATCTGTTCGTCACTGATTTCAGGTATGGCACTGGGGGAAAGCGGCGGTCGGTTACAGTCGATGACCAGACGGCTGTAGCGTTGCAGGATCAGCGGAGCGTTCAGCCGTTCTGCGATACCACGCGCCAGGGCTTCGGCCCCGATATCCCAGCCGATATGGGTGTCAATCACACCTTCAGTCAGCCCCAGATCACCCAGCGCACGGGGTACTTCCTGACCGGCATGTTCGCAAAGCAGCAGCACTGGCGACGGGCTGTCAGCGTTGACCCACTCCACCGGAGGAGGATCGGCATTGCCAAGAAGCCGGGGTGCGCGGGTCATACCTTTTGCGCCTGCAAGGTTGCCGCCGGGATCAGCCCGTTGGGTCTGAGGATCAGGATCAGTACCACTAGGCTGAGCCCAATGGGCTCGCGAAATTCCTGCCATTCTGCGGGCAGGAAAGCGGCCAGAAACACCTCGATAAAGCCAAGTGCAAAGCCGCCGGCAACTGCCCCTTTGAGCGAACCAAGCCCACCCAGTATGGCCGCGATAAACGCCTTGAGGACGGGTGTGAACCCCATCAGCGGATCAACGGATGCGCGCTGTGAGACCCATAGGACAGCCGCCACACCAGCCAGAAGGCCAGAAAGGGCAAAGGCTGCCGAGATCACGGTATTTGCCCGGATGCCCATGAGGCGGGCAATGGCGAAATCCTCGGCAGCGGCGCGCATGGCAATGCCGTGCTTTTGCCGTTTCATAAACAGCTCAAGCGCAATCAGCATCACGATTGTCGCAAGGATCGCGAATATCTTGTTCACCCCGATAATGAGGCCACCAACGGTGACGCTCTGGCTTAGCAGATCGGGCAGGATCACCGGCTGCGAACGGGCCGAGATCAGGTTCTGGAACAGCACTTGCAGGATCATGGCCACCGCAAAGCTGGTGACAAGCATGGTGGCACCCGAGGCGTTGCGGACCGGTCGGAAAGCTATCCGTTCCATAGCCATGGCCGCCAGCATCGGGGCCAGAATGGCCAGTGGGGCGCTGATTGCAAAAGGAAAACCCGCGAGCCCGCAAAACATCAGCACATAGCCAGCAATGGTCATCAGTTCACCATGAGCGAAATTGATCAGTCCCATGATCGAAAACACTACCGCCAGACCCAGCGCCAACAGCGCATATGTCCCACCCAAGGCGAGCGCATTGACGGTTTGCTGAAGGATCAGGTCCATGTTCAGTGCACTCCGAGGTAGCTGGCGCTCATGTCTTCCGAAGCACGCATTTCTGCGGCGCTGCCAGCGCGGGTGATTTGGCCTGAAGCCATCAAATATGCACGGTCTGCGATCTCAAGCGCTCCGGCCACGTTCTGCTCGACCAGAAAGATCGTTACGCTCTGATCGCGCAGGGTTGAGATCAGTTCGAACACTTGTTCGACTACAAGAGGGGCCAGCCCGAGTGATGGCTCGTCCAGCAACAATAGGCGCGGATTGCACATCAGCGCTCGTCCAATGGCCAGCATCTGCTGTTGCCCGCCGGACAGCGTTCCGGCGAATTGATTCTGACGTTCGGCGAGAATGGGGAAAAGCGTAAAGACACGATCCTGTGCCGCCCTGATTTCGGAAGGGTCCGACACCGCGTAGGCCCCCATACGCAGGTTGTCTGCAACGGTGAGAGTGCCAAAGACCCGCCGCCCTTCGGGTGCCAGGGTCAGCCCGGAAATTGGGATTTCTTCCGGGGGCAGGTCGGTGATGTCGCGCCCGTCGAAAATGACCCGGCCGTCGGCCACCGGTGCCAGACCTGCGATCCCGTTCATGGTTGACGATTTCCCGGCCCCGTTGGCACCCAGAAGGGCGGCAATCTCGCCCTTCCGGATTTCAAGATTAATACCGCGCACGGCCTCTACGGCACCGTAGCGCAACTTGAAGTTTTCAAGCTTCAGAAGCACGGACATGCGCGGGCGGTCCTTATTGCATCCGTGGGGCAGGGATCAGGTCGGCCTGCGGCGCTGGCTGACCCACCAATTCACGCTCTGCCCCTTTGACACGGACAAGCGAGACCTGGCGGACCGGCATGCCGGTGGTGCCTTTATAGGTGATCAGGCTGGTTGCGCCCTGCACATCCTCAAGGTTGGCCATAGCGTCACGGATCGCCTGCGGCTCGGTCGAGCCAGCGGCCAGCACGGCGGCCTCTAGCACTTTTACCAGATCATAGCCCACCGCGTTGAAAACAGTCTCAGAGTCATTGCCGGTAGTTTCCTTGTAGAGTGCGTTGAACGCCTCCAGCGGGCTGCCTTCGGTGGCATGTCCGGCGGTGGTGAACACAACGCCTTCGGCCACGTCGCCCAAGCCAAAGGTTGTCGGGCTGTCGATGCCGTCGGAGCCGATAACCTGCCCATCATAACCCGCCGCGCGCAGCGCCTTGATGAAGGTCGGGAAATCGGGTTCATAGGCCGATGTCATCACCACATCGGGAGCCGGGTCGAGGGCCGCGATCTGCGTGGCGATTGCGGAAAAGTCGGGTTGACCGATATTGTAGGTCGCCTCTCCTACAATCTCGCCACCAAGCGCTTTCATCACATCAGCGAAGTAAAGCGGCATCGTCGTGTACTGGCTGTCCGGGGAATACAGGATAAACGCTGTCTTGTGACCCTGATCAAATGCCCATGAGGCCGAGACCGTAGCCTGCACATTATCCCCGGGGAAATTGGCAAAGACATAGTCCCCGCCTATAAGCGGCAGTGTTGGCGACGAGGCACAGGTAGAGATCGCCGGGATCTGCGCCGCGCCGACGATGGCGGCGGCTGCAATAGATGGATCCGCGTCGCAGGGCAGCACAATGGCCTCGGACCCGTCATCGACCAGCTCCTGCACCGAGATTGAGGTCTGAGCGGTGTCAGAGCGCACGTCCTTCTCGTTCATCTCGATCATGATGGTGCCACCAATACCGCCCGCGGCATTGATCTCGTCCACGGCGATGCGGATGCCTTCGACCACGGGCGCGTCGTATGGTGCCAACCCGCCGGTCTGTGCAGTGGCCAGACCCAGTTTCAGCTCATCGGCCTGCGCGGCGAGTGCTGCAAAGGCCAGTAAGGACGAAGTCGTCAGAATGTGTTTCATAACAGGTCTCCCTAGATTGGTTGTCGTTTTATGTCGCAGATGTGCCCAGATAGGCCTCAATCACTGCGGGGTCTTTGCGCACCTCTTCGGGGGTGCCTTCGGCGATCAGTTTGCCTTCATTCAGGACAGTGATGCGGTGACACAGGGCGTTGATCAGCCCCAGATCGTGATCGACCAGCAGAATGCCGATCCCCAATTCGCTGTTCAGTTTGCGTAGGGTTTCCATCAGCGCATCGGTTTCGTCGCGGTTCATGCCTGCGGCGGGTTCGTCCAGAAAAATAAGCGAGGGCTGACAGACCAGCGCCCGGGCAATCTCGACCCTGCGCTGATCACCGTATGAGAGTGTGCCAGCCTGCAGTTCAGCCACCTGTTCAAGGCCCAGCCATGTCAGCGCGCCAGCGACCCGGGCACGTGAGTTCTTTCCACCCTGTGTCGACAGAGCTGCGGCCTGCACGTTCTGATAGACGCTGAGCGTGGGAAAGAGGCGGATGTTCTGAAATGTGCGGGCGATGCCAGCGTCTGCGAACTTGTGCGGAGGTAATCTGGTAAGATCGCTGATGCCCCGCGTGATTTCACCGTCGGTAGGACGCAGGACGCCTGAAAGCTGGTTTAGAAGCGTAGTCTTGCCGGACCCATTGGGACCGATCAGCCCCAGAATCTCTCCGGGCTTGACCGTTATGCTGACCTGATCCGTGGCGGCCAAACCGCCAAATCGTTTTGTGACGCCCTTGGCCTCCAACGGTTCCGTTCCGGCAGGGGATAGCGGCAGCGGGGAAGCTTTCGACCGGTGCGGGGTGATCAGCCATTCTTCCCACTCCTTCAATCCCGCCAGACCTTCGGGGCGGCGCACGAGGGCCAGAAGTATCAACAACCCTATACCGATTTGAGTGGTGCCAAAAACCTGCGGGATTTCCACGAACCCCAGATCCAGCCCACCCTCAAGCCGCCGCAGGAATTCAGTAATCAGCGTTACAACAACCGCGCCCAGTATTGCGCCGGTTATTGTGGTCATCCCGCCCACGATCAGCATGGCCAACAAGAAGAAAGTGTCGGTGAAATAGAATTTCTTAGGGCTGAAGGCACCGAGGAAATGCGCAATCAACGCCCCCGAAAGCGCCATCAGACCGGCGCTAAGCACCAGCGCGATGAACCGCTCACGCCGAACATTGACCCCGATTGCGGCTGCGGCAATCGCGTTCTCTCTGCCCGCGCGCAACCGCAGGCCCGAGGTTGAATCCCTGTATAGCCGCACCACGACCAGCGCGATCAGGCATCCTGCGGCGGCGACCCAGATTGTAGTCTCTCGGGGCACCCCAAAAAAGGTCTGCGCGCCCCGCGTTACATCGCGCCAGCCGATCAGTATTCCGTGGGTGATGATCAGCAGCGCCAGAGTTGAGATAGTTGCAGCCGACCCCTCAAGGCGCCAGATCGCCAACCCCACTACGACGGCGACCGCCATTGAGATCACGACCGCCGCCACGGTAGCCGGCAGAAGGCCTGTTTGGGTTGTTGCCAACCATTCTGGCAGGGCGGGCAGGGTCGCCGACTTTAGTTGGGCTGGCAAGGTCAACAACGCGGCGGCATAGGCCCCGATGCCCATGAATGACAAGTGCCCAAAGCTCAGAATGCCGGAATTTCCGGAATAAAGTCCCATTGCCGCAATCGCTGTCAGCGAAATCAGAAATACTATGATGGTCCGCTGAATCGACGTTCCGATGATTTGACCGGCGACAGCCAGACACAGCACAAAGCCGAGCACCGCCAACAGGGCGGCAACAAGCTGCATGCGCGGTGCTGTCAGTTCCATGAGAATCCCCTTGGGCGGCTTCAGCAGTAGACGAGAGGAAATTTTCAAAGTCAACATTTCTATCATTGACTGAAAACACATTTTCAATCATGATCTCGTTTACCCAAACCCAACCTTGGACTCATGAGAATTCAGGACCGGATCAAAAACGCCGCCGAGCATCTGACCCCCAGCGAGCGCAAGCTCGCCGCCGTTATCCTGTCTGACTACCCTTATGCTGGCCTTGTCTCGATCCAGGATCTGGCAGAGCACACAGAGGTTTCCGCCCCATCGATTTCGCGTTTTGTCACCAAGATCGGTCTGTCGGGGTATCAGGAATTCCAGCGCGGTCTGATTTCGGAACTGAAAGAAGGGCAGAGATCTCCGCTGGAGCTACACGAGGGCAATCGCGCCATTGAGGGCGCGTTTCTTGGCGACTTCATCTCGCGCGCGACACAGCAAATGGCGGTGTCATCGGCCGCGATCACCGAGGACCAGTTTGCCCGGATAAGCGACCTGCTGATGGACCCGAAGCGAGAGATTCATATCCTTGGCGGCCGCGTGAGCGACTCCATCGCGTTTGTCTTGTCGTTCCATCTGCGTCAGATGCGTAAAGGTGTCTATCATCTGCCTGCCAATATCGAAGCCTGGCCGGAATACCTTCTGCGGATGAAACAGGGCGATCTGCTTTTTGTTGTAGATTTCCGGCGCTATCAGCCAAACTTGCTTGGGCTCAGCCGATCTGCCCATGATCGGGGTGCGCGTATTGTGCTGATGACCGACAAATGGCTTTCACCCATAGCCAAATACGCTGCTGAAGTGATGCCCGTTCCGATCGAAAGTGGTACGCTTTGGGACACTTATACCCCTGCGCTTGCGGTAATTGAGGCGTTGGCGACCAAAATAGCTGAAGACAACTTCGAACAGACTCGCGCCCGGATCAAAGCCTGGGATGCTGTGCGGCTGACAGAACAGGAAAAAATGCCATGACCCCTATGCCACTTATCTTTGCCGGAACCTGCGATCTTGCTGGTAAGGTGCGGGGTAAGGCCTTTCCAGCGGATCAATTGGACAAGCGCCTGCAACGGGGTGTTGGCTGGACTCCTACCAACGTGCAGATCAACTGTTTTGACGGGATCGGCGAAAGCCCCTTTGGCGCCTTGGGTGATTTGCTGTTGATCCCCGATCCGTCGACTGAGGTTAAAGTCGATTTTGGCACCGGGGCTGTTGAGCATTTCATGCTCGGCAATATCACCACACTTGACGGAGATCCCTGGGAGCTGTGCACCCGGTCGCTTTTGCAATCAGCACTGGATCGGTTGCACCAAGTGGCGGGTATTCGTCTGATTGCCGCCTTCGAGCATGAATTCCAGCTGAAAGGTGAACCTGCTGTACGCAATCAGGGCTATGGTCTGGAAGCCTTCGAAGTTCAGCGCTGCCTGTGTGAGACGCTGATGGGTGCGTTAAAGCAGGCTGGAATGGAACCCGACAGCATCATGAAGGAGTATGGTGACAACCAATACGAAGTCGTCGTCGGCCCCAATGAAGGCGTCCGCGCCGCCGATGCGGCGGTCATCCTGCGCGAACTGACCCGTTCCACCGCCCGGTCTCTGGGAGAAGCGGCGACTTTCACACCGATCCGCGATGTGGCAAGCGTGGGCAATGGGGTACATATCCACATGAGTTTCATTGACGATGACGGGCAACCGGTCACATACGACGAAGCTGGTGCCTGCGGAATGTCTGCCCTGACCGGAGCCTTCGCGGCAGGTGTGCTCAAATATCTGGAAAACATCATCGCGCTGACGGCGCCCTCCGATATCTCTTATGAACGACTGACGCCGCATCGCTGGTCAGCAGCTTACAACAATCTGGGTTTTCGCGATCGGGAGGCTTCACTCAGGGTGTGTCCGGTAACTAGGAAGGAACCGGTGTCCATCGCGCGCCAGTTCAATATGGAATACCGCGCCGCGGATGCAGCCGCGTGCCCCCATCTTGCGTTGGCGGCCATTGTTCACGCCGGAGCGCAAGGTATCGAAGAAGGACTGAGGAGTCCTGCTCCGACCGAAGAGGACCTGTCGCTTCTAGCGCCCGACGATCTTGCTGCGCGTGGCTTTATTCGTTTGCCGACCTCGCTTGCTGCGGCGCTGGACCGGTTTGAAGCCAGCGAAACAGCCAAGGGCTGGTTCCCCGTGCCTTTCGCCGCTGTTTATAGGGCACATAAAGAAGCCGAGATGGCTCATGTCGCTGAGATGGATATCACCGGGAAATGTGCGGCTTATGAAGACAGCTATTGATGTAGGGCCACCATTGGCACGTTTTGTAAACCTGATGTCTGACTGGGGGGGGGCTTTGAAACCCCTGCCACGCGTGCTTTTTCAGGTTGGCTGTGCGAACAGGCGGGTGTTTAGTATGTTGTTCTCATTTGGTAACCTTGATGGAATGTCATTCTGACGAATGTGACGGGTTTGTTTTGGAACCATGTGGTGCGTTCGAGCTGGAAGAGGGGTGTTCCGGTTGGGACGGAGAGGAAGTCCTGGAGGGGGCCTGTTGCGGGGACGGCTGAGAAGGCGATTTCGGCGTTTGAGAAGGGAACCTCGGAGAGCAACCATTCATTGGGGCCGGTGCTGAGGAAGTCTTCGGCCACCACATGGGGTACGGCGTCGATATTGATCCAGCGTTCCTCGAACTGGAAGGGCCGGTTGTCGGCGTGGTGCATGCAGGTCAGGTGCAGAACCTGGGCGCCCTCGGGCAGGCCGAGCTTGGCTTGCAGCCAGGCGGGGCAGTCGATCACGGTGCGGCCGACCAGGGCATAGCGGTATTCGGCATTCATCTCTTCGATGGTCTGGCGGACCACGGCGATGGACAGTTTGGCCTGTTTGACGGGCATGGTGACCACGCGGGTGCCGCCTTTGCGCTTGCGGGTGACGATGCCCTGCTCGGCCAGTTCGCGCAGGGCACGGTTGACGGTGGCCCGGGCGCAGCCGAATTCGGCGGCCAGTTCCAGTTCGGTGGGCAGCAGGCTGCCCTGCGGCCAGACGCGGGTCTGGATGCGGTTCAGGACCTCGTCGCGGATCGCCTGAAAGCCGATGTTTTTTTGCTCGGTCAAGTTCTGCTCACTATATGATTTTGCTCATATTCATATTATGTCCAGATCAATAGCAACATGCAAAGAAATTGAACCGGATGCAGATAAGACTGGATGAGATCGCCGCCACACCCTGGGCCAACGGGGGTGGTGTGACCCGAGAGCTGGCCACCCACCAGATCGGGGGGCAGGTCGCCTGGCGCATCAGCGTGGCCGAGATTGAACGGGACGGGCCGTTCTCGCGGTTTCCGGGGCTGGCGCGGGTGCATACGATCATCGATGGGGCCGGGCTGGACCTGCAGGGTGCGGAGGGCACTTTGAAGGCGCGGCCGTTTGCGCCTCTGTCCTTTGACGGGGCGCTGGAGTTGCAGGCGCGCTTGCTGGATGGCCCGTGCCGGGCGTTCAACGTGATCTATGATCCGCAGATTGTCACGGTCACGGTGGATGTTCGTACCGGCGCGCAGGCGTTCGACGCGGCGGCGGATGCGTTTGTCTTTGTTGCGGTGGGAGGGGTTACGATAAACGGCACCGGGTTGGTCGCAGGCGAGGCGATGAGGCCGGACGACGCTGTAACGATCATTCCGGCCCCCGGGGCCAAGGTTCTGCATGCCCGGTTTGTGGACGCCCCGATTCAGAGATCGGCCAGAAGCCCGGCTATTGCGGTCCGGTAGTTCGAGACAATCCGGTCACGATTTACATGGCGGCCATTCTGCACCTGATGGCGGCCAGCGGACCACAGATCGGTGACCACATGATCCTTGGCGGCAAAGACCAGCCCGTCCAGCAATTGATCAGAGCGGAGCGCGCAGAGCGCCGGGTTCCGGCTGTCGATGGCCACGAGATCGGCCAGTTGGCCCGGGGCGATCTCTCCGGCGTTGCGGCCTAAAGCCTGTGCGCCACCAGTGGCCGCGCCGCAATAAAGGGTCTGCCCGACCGAACCCTCACCCACGACCAGCACATTGCGTGACAGATCGCGCAGGCGCTGGGAGTATTCCAATATACGCAGTTCTTCGGTCAGGGAAATCAGCACGTTGGAATCCGAGCCCACGCCAAAGGCCCCTCCTGCATTCAGGTAGGTTGGGCCGTTGAAGGGGCCGTCGCCCAGATTGGCCTCGGTCACCGGGCACAGGCCTGCAACGGCCCCGCTGGCGGCCATGGTGCGGGTCTCATCCTCGGTCATATGGGTGGCGTGGATCAGGCACCAGCGCGCATCGACCGGGGCATTGGCCAGCAGCCATTCCACCGGGCGGGCCCCCAGACCGGCCTGGACCTCGGCCACTTCCTTGGGCTGTTCTGCAATGTGGATATGGATCGGACCGGTGCCTTGCGCGGCCACCACCTGCGCCAGATCGGCGGGCGAGGTGGCGCGCAGAGAGTGTGGCGCGATGCCGACGCGGCAGTCGCCGGGCAGGGTCGCGCGTGCGTCCCGCGCCTGATCGACCAGCGTGCAGAAACGGTCGACGTCATTGCCAAATCGTGCCTGCCCCGGTTCAAGCGGCTTTTCCCCGACACCGGCATAGGAATACAGCACCGGCAGATGGGTCAGGCCAATTCCGGTCTCGGCGGCGGCCTCCATGATCCGGTCGCTGAGTTCGGCGAGGCGGTCATAAGGCTGCCCGTCCGGCCGGTGATGCAGGTAGTGGAACTCGCCGACCGAGGCATACCCGGCCTCCTGCATCTCAAGGTAGACCAGTGCGGCGATGGCCTGTACCTGCTCGGGGCTCAGGTGTGCGGTGAAGCGATACATCAGATCGCGCCAGGTCCAGAAACTGTCGCGACCGGCCAGACGGTATTCGGTCATCCCGGCCATGGCGCGCTGAAAGGCATGGCTGTGCAGATTGGCCAGCGCAGGCAGCAGGGTGTCGACATGCGTATCGCCCGGTTGTGCTGTCACATTCGGGGTCAGGCGCGCAATGCAGCCTTCTTCGAGCTCGACGCGCAGGTTGTCTGCCCAGCCGGTTGCGAGCAATGCGCGGTTTGCAAAAATGGCCATCGTGCCGTCCTCCGATTTTATGGATAGACATATGGCATAAAGACTTGTACCAGAAAAGAGAGAATTGCAGGGAGGGGGGATTCGAATGCCGGCCCACGATCAGCTGTTCACCGATCTGCATGCCGCCACCATGGCCGGTGGGGGCGCCTATGGATTGATCGAGAATGCGGCGATTGCCGTTCAGGGTGGCAAGGTTGCCTGGGTTGGCCCGCTGGCAGATCTTCCGGCTGATTATACGGCGCTGCCCCGGACCTCGCTTGGCAATCGCCTTGTGACACCCGCACTGATCGACTGCCACACCCATGTGGTCTTTGGCGGCAACCGCGCCGTTGAGTTCGAGATGCGATTGAACGGGGCGACCTATGAAGAGGTCGCGCGGGCCGGAGGTGGCATTCTTTCGACAGTCAACGCAACGCGGGCTGCGTCCGAAGACGCTCTGCTGGCCGATGCGTTGACGCGTGTGGATGCCCTGCTGGCCGAAGGGGTGGCGTGTATCGAGGTCAAGTCCGGCTATGGGCTGGATGTCGATACGGAGCTGCGCATGTTGCGTGCGGCACGGCGTATCGAAGAAGAGCGCCCTGTCCGGGTAAAGACCACCTTTCTGGGTGCGCATGCCGCGCCGCCCGAGTTTAAATGGCGCCCGGATGCCTATATTGACGACATCTGCATTCCAGCCCTGCGTGCGGCCCATGCCGAGGGGTTGGTGGATGCTGTTGACGGGTTTTGCGAAGGCATCGCTTTTGACACAATCCAGATCGCCCGTGTCTTTAACGTTGCGCGGGAACTGGGCCTGCCGGTCAAGATACACGCTGAACAACTGTCCAATCTGGGCGGTGCGAAACTGGCCGCCGGTTATGGCGCGCTGTCTGCCGATCACATCGAATATCTGGATGAGGACGGCGTCCAGGCCATGGCCGCAGCGGGCACCGTGGGTGTGATCCTGCCCGGGGCGTTCTACACCCTGCGGGAGACGCAACAGCCGCCCATTGACCTGCTGCGCAAACATGATGTGCCGATGGCTTTGGCCACCGATTGCAACCCGGGATCCTCTCCTCTGACATCTTTGCTGCTGACCATGAACATGGGCTGCACGCTGTTCCGCATGACGCCCGAAGAGGCTCTGGCCGGAGTCACCACGCATGCCGCGCGCGCACTGGGTCTGACCGATGTGGGCACGATTGCTCCGGGCCAGCGCGCCGATCTGGCGGTGTGGAATGTCACTCACCCGGCCGAGCTGTCTTATCGCATCGGCTTCAACCCGCTTCATACCCGCATATTCGGAGGCGCAATTTGACCCCCCTGACACTTACTCCCGGCGCTGTCTCTCTGGCGCAGCTGGAACAGGTTTACCGTGATGAATTTGCGGTGCGGCTGGACCCCGTTTGTCGCCCCGGTATTGAGGCCGCCCATGCCCGTATCGCCGATGCGGCGGCGGGTGAGGCGGCGGTTTATGGGGTCAATACCGGCTTTGGCAAACTGGCCAGCGTCAAGATCGCGGCTGAGGATACGGCGACCCTGCAACGCAACCTGATCCTGTCCCATTGCTGCGGTGTTGGCCCGGCCATTCCGCGCGCGCATGCGCGGCTGATGATGGCGCTGAAACTGCTCAGCCTCGGGCGCGGCGCGTCCGGCGTGCGGCTGGAGCTGATCGATCTGCTGGAGGCCATGCTGGACAAGGGCGTGACCCCGGTAATCCCGGCGCAGGGTTCAGTGGGCGCTTCGGGCGATCTGGCCCCGCTGTCGCATATGGCGGCGGTCATGATGGGCGCGGGCGAGGCCGAGTTTGGCGGCACTGTCATGCCCGGAGGCGAGGCATTGGCGGCAGCCGGTCTCACGCCGGTCGAGCTGGGCCCCAAGGAAGGTCTGGCGCTGATCAACGGCACTCAGTTCTCGACCGCCTTTGCGCTGGCGGGTCTGTTTGGCGCGTGGCAGGCGGCGCAGAGCGCGCTGGTCACCTCGGCGCTGACCACGGATGCCATCATGGGCTCGACCGCGCCGTTGCAGCCCGAGATTCACACTTTGCGCGGTCATCGCGGCCAAATCGAGGCCGGGGCCACCATGCGTGCGCTGTTGGCCGGGTCGGTGATCCGCGAAAGCCATCGCGAGGGCGACACGCGGGTGCAGGATCCGTATTGCATTCGCTGCCAGCCGCAGGTTGTCGGTGCGGCAATGGATGTGCTGCGGCAGGCGGCCACCACGCTGGAGATCGAGGCCAACGCGGCCACCGACAACCCTCTGGTCCTGTCCGAGGCCGGGCTGATCGTCTCGGGCGGCAACTTCCACGCCGAGCCGGTGGGCTTTGCCGCCGACATGATCGCGCTGGCCGTGGCCGAGATCGGGGCGATTGCGCAGCGCCGTATTGCGCTGATCGTCGACCCGGTGCTGAGCCATGACCTGCCGCCCTTCCTGACGCCCAATCCGGGGCTGAACTCGGGGCTTATGATTGCCGAGGTCACTACAGCGGCGCTGATGAGCGAAAACAAGCATCTGGCCAACCCCTGCGTGACGGATTCGACACCGACCTCGGCCAATCAGGAAGATCACGTCAGCATGGCCGCCCATGGCGCGCGGCGTTTGGGGCAGATGGTGACAAACTTGGAGCGCATTCTGGGGGTCGAGCTGCTCTGTGCGACGCAAGGCATTGAGTTCCGCGCGCCGCTGCCCACCAGCGAGACCTTGCAGGGCGTGATGGCGCAGCTGCGTGCGATGGTGCCGCCCTTGGGCGATGACCGCTATACCGCGCCGGATATCGAGGCGGCCTCGACCCTGATTGCCAGCGGCGAGATTGCCCATGGCACGGGTGTCGACATGCCGGAACTTGGCGCATGACCGAGCCAGTAGAGATCACGAAGGGCCACAGCCCTATCGTGTTGGGCCTGCCCCATACCGGAACCTATGTGCCGCCCGAGATCGAGGCAAAACTGAACGACCGGGGCCGGGGGCTGGATGATACCGATTGGCATATCCATACGCTCTATGACGGGTTGCTGCTCGATGTCACCACAGTACGCGCCACCTTCCATCGCTATGTGATCGACGCCAATCGCGACCCGTCCGGCGTGTCGCTTTATCCCGGGCAGAACACCACGACGCTGGTGCCGCTGACCGATTTTAACGGGCAGGATATCTGGGATCAGCCGCCATCGGAGGCTGAGATCGCCGAGCGCCGCGCGGCGTTCCACGCGCCTTATCATGCGGCGCTTGAGGCCGAATTGGCGCGAGTGAAGGCGATCCATGGATTTGCTGTCCTCTATGACTGCCACTCGATCCGCAGCCATATTCCCTTCCTGTTTGACGGCGTGTTGCCGGACTTCAATATCGGCACCAATCTGGGTACGACCTGCCATGCGCGGGTCGAGAAAACCGTAGTGGATATCTGTGAGGCAGCCGAAGGTTACAGCACCGTGCTCAATGGCCGTTTCAAGGGCGGCTGGACAACACGCCAGTATGGCCGTCCGGCTGACGGCATCCATGCCATACAGATGGAATTGGCCCAATCTACCTATCTCAGCGCTGAGACCGCGCCCTGGACCTATGAGACAGGCAAGGCCGATCGTCTGCGCTCTCATCTCAAAACCATTCTCAATAGCCTGGCCGCGCTGGCCCCTCAGACATCCGGAGAACCCCGATGACCGACCCCCGCAAGAACACCCGTGACATCTATCCACCCACCGGCCCTGAGCTGAACGCCAAAAGCTGGATGACCGAGGCGCCGTTGCGGATGCTGATGAACAACCTGCACCCGGACGTGGCCGAAAACCCGCATGAGCTGGTGGTCTATGGCGGCATCGGGCGCGCGGCGCGGACGTGGAATGATTTTGACACGATTGTTGCCAGCCTTAAGGATCTGGAAGAGGATGAGACGCTGGTCGTTCAGTCCGGCAAACCGGTGGCCGTTGTGCGGACGCATTCGGATGCGCCGCGGGTGCTGATCGCGAACTCGAACCTGGTGCCGCATTGGGCCAATTGGGATCACTTCAACGAGCTCGATAAGAAGGGTCTGATGATGTACGGCCAGATGACCGCTGGCTCGTGGATCTATATCGGCACGCAGGGCATCGTTCAGGGCACCTATGAGACCTTCGCCGAGGCCGGGCGTCAGCATTATGATGGCGATCTGACCGGCAAATGGATTCTGACCGGCGGTCTGGGCGGCATGGGCGGTGCGCAACCTCTTGCAGCGGTCTTTGCCGGGGCCTGCTGTCTGGCCGTGGAATGCAACCCGGACAGCATCGATTTCCGCCTGCGCACCAAATATCTCGACGAAAAGGCCGAGACACTGGACGAAGCGCTTGAGATGATCGACCGCTGGACCAAGGCGGGTGAGGCGAAATCGGTCGGTCTGTTGGGCAATGCCGCGGAAATCTTCCCCGAGATCTACGCCCGGATGCAGGCCGGCGGGATGCGTCCCGATATCGTCACCGATCAGACCTCGGCCCATGATCCGGTCAACGGCTACCTGCCACTGGGTTGGACCATGGCGCAGTGGAAAGACAAGCGTGAAAGTGACCCCAAGGCGGTTGAGAAAGCCGCGCGCGCTTCGATGAAACAGCACGTCGCCGCGATGGTCGACTTCTGGAACGCGGGCGTGCCGACGCTGGATTACGGCAACAACATCCGGCAGGTGGCGCAGGATGAGGGACTGGAGAACGCCTTTGCCTTCCCCGGCTTTGTGCCCGCCTATATCCGCCCGCTGTTCTGCCGTGGCATCGGCCCGTTCCGCTGGTGCGCGCTGTCAGGCGACCCCGAGGATATCTACAAGACCGATGCCAAGATGAAGGAGCTGTTCCCCGAGAACACACATCTGCACAACTGGCTCGACATGGCGCAAGAGCGGATCGCCTTCCAGGGCCTGCCCGCCCGTATCTGCTGGATCGGGTTGGGCGACCGTCATCGCGCCGGGCTGGCGTTCAACGAGATGGTTCGCAACGGCGAGTTGAAAGCACCGGTGGTGATCGGGCGCGATCATCTGGACAGCGGTTCGGTTGCCTCGCCCAACCGCGAGACCGAAGCGATGCAGGACGGATCGGACGCCGTCTCCGACTGGCCGCTGCTGAATGCGCTGGTCAACACCGCCTCGGGCGCGACCTGGGTGTCATTGCACCATGGCGGCGGCGTTGGCATGGGCTTCAGCCAGCACGCAGGCGTCGTCATCTGCGCCGATGGCACAGACGAAGCCGCAAAGCGCCTCGAGCGCGTTCTCTGGAACGACCCGGCTTCGGGCGTCTGGCGTCACGCCGATGCAGGCTATGACATCGCCAAGGACTGCGCCCGCGAACACGGATTGCGCCTGCCCGGCATTCTGGGCTGAACTATGCCAGCGGAGGGACAAGCACCCTCCGCACCCACTTTGGAGAAAACGCCAAACAAACCCAGCCTGACCAATAGGACAGCAAGGAGACGTAGATGCGAAGTATTCTGAACCTGGTAATCCAACGATTGGGCCTGGGCACGACAAACCTACTGGTAGTGCCTATCTTCATCTCGGCGACCTTTCGCAACTCCTGGCGTCATCGGACAGTGTCTTGTCTGTCTGTTTCGTTGCCCGCGCATTCGCCACCGACCCGAAGTTTCTGATTTCTGACGTCGCCGCCAAACTATTGGGCGACAACTCCGCTTTCGACCCACGCGTCAAACTGCGCCAATACCGCGTCGCTGAAGGCCAGATCATTTATGTGTGCGTCCAGCTCGGTTGTTGGCACGCGCCCAGCCATCATCTTGCGAACCTCATCCACCATATCGTTCAACGCCTCCGGATCAAATGCCTCCTCACCTTCCGTGTCCCAGGCCTCGACCCCTTGAATCGGCAGGAAAAAGTGAACGGGTCCGGTTGCAGCCTCCAGGCGGTTGGCGAGTTCCCGCACCCAGGCGCGGCGTTCTTCCCCGGTAAAGACCGAGCTTTTAATAAGCCGATTGTGCTCATGAAATGGGCGATCAGTATATTGGTCAGGGATGTCCTGCCAACCGGCAAAATCCAGCAAGTCCAGTGCGCCGGGCGCAACCATTTGCGGGATGCCCACGCGGCCAGCATTGGTGACGCGATCCTCACCGCTTGAGACTACCGAGCCAGCCATCAAGTTCCCGAATTCCTGCATGCAGAAATCCATGACACAGACAAAGGCACCTTCGCCCGCAAGTTTTTCAAACGCCATTCCCCCCATACCGGTCGAATGGAACACGGCCACCTCAAATCCACGGTCCTCCAATGCTGGCTTCAGAGTTTTCATGTAGCGCAAGCAGGAGGAACCAAGGCTGGTCATTCCGATCAAGGGCTTGCTGCGATCTACTTCAATGGCCGCCTTGGTCGCTCCGACGACCGCGCCCGCAGCCTGAGTGAGAGAGGACCGGCAGATCGAGTTCATGCCATAAAGGCCGCCCGCCCACAAAATCATTTGAATGTCCGGGGCCAGACGGTGTGGCGGGATCAATGGTGAGAAGCTCACGGTCGAAACAATGTACTTTGGAACTCCCATCGGCAGTGCCTGCGCACAGTCCAGCGCCAGATCTGTTCCCATGGTGCCGCCTATTGCCAGCATCCCATGGAAGCGCCCCGCGGCATAGGCCTTTGCAACAACATTCGCGGCGCCGGCGGACATCACGCGAAATGCCTTGTTTTCGTCACCCTGCGCGATGACTTCTTCGATGGTCATTCCTCCGGCTGCGGCGACGTCATGTTTGCTGATGTCTGTAGCACTTTCTGGATCTCCCAAAACCGATACATCCATTGTCAGCACGTTGGCCCCTTGCGCCCTGACGACATCTTCGATGAAACGCATCTCGGGTTCTTTTGTGTCGTATGTACCAATCAAAAGGATTGTTTTTTGGGTCATGGGCACCTCCCGTCTGTGTGATTTATTTTAGGTATCGGCTCAGTAATTCCCGGGCCGTTTCCAGAAATCGGATGTTTCGTTCGGCTGATCCATCTTCGTCCAGGCGCGCTGAAATCCATCCAACATAGGATGTCGCGCGCAGTGCCATGAACAGGTCAAGTTGATCGGTGTCGATTGGTCGTTCGGAACGATAGCCGCCCAAAAGCGCTTGTTTCAACTGGTCGAAATCCGGCTCCTTGAGGTTTTTGATAAGCGCTGTCGCAAGGTCGAACTGCCGAAAGCCAAAACCGGCATCATCAAAATCAATAAACCTTACTTTGTCGCCGTCTATTATGACGTTTTCGCGGACAAGGTCGGCGTGTATCAATCCGTAGTCAGCGGTCTGCTCCAGCTGTCGCAGATCGCGGTTCGCTTTTTCCCGAAAGCACCCCAATAGCCAGCGGTCATTTTCGCCCAATGTGGGATTTTCCCAAAACGGGCCCCACAATGGTTTCTCTCCCAACAGCCCCGCGCGATTCCAGGACCATCGCGTAAAACTATCCGGAGGGTTCCAGACGTCGCTGACTTTGTGCAATCGCGCCATTTCGCGGCCAACGGCCCAGAACACGCCGGTGCGGTTCTTATGATCGATGCCCGACCCGGTCGCCCCGAGTGGGCGGCCCGGCAACCAATTCAGCATATCCACGTAAGTTCCTGCGACTTCGTGCAACACCTGACCATCAATGGCTGGAATTGGGGCAGGGACCTCGACGCCCTTTGCGGCCACCGCGGCCATCCACTGCAGTTCTGACCAAAGCTCGACTGCCGAATGCAGACCCTGACGGTGAAGACGCAGCGCATAAGAGGTTTTCCCGCGCTGAAGGCGGTACACGTGGTTTTCCCGAGCAGCCACCAACGACCATTCGGTATTTTCCATTCCCCATAGGACCAGAGCTTGTTCGACAATCTGCTTCATTGCGTCAGGGGCGTGTCAGCCAGAACATCGTCCAGCGTATCGAAAAGAAGGTCCGCATTTTCGATGGAAAACGGCATGGGCGGGCGGATTTTCAACGTGTTCTTATGTCGCCCGAGCTTGGAAAGAATGATGCCGCGTTGGCGCATGGCGTTAACGACATGATCGGTTAAGGCGCTGGCGGGCTCTTTGGTCTCATGATCCAAGACCATTTCAGCGCCGAAAATTAACCCCGAACCTCTGACGTCTCCGATGAAATCGTACTTTTGCTTCAAAAGGTTCAGTCTGGAGCGTGCGTGGCCGCCGACGTTGTTCGCATGAGTGACCAAATCCCTGTCTTCAATTTCCTGCAAGACAGCCATCGCAGCGGCACAAGAAACGGGGTTTCCGCCGAATGTATTGAAATACCGATACCCTTTACGGAACGTCGAAAGGATCTCGCTGCGCGTCACTACACCGCCTACCGGGTGACCATTGGCCATCGGTTTGCCCATGGTCACCACGTCCGGCACGACGCCCATTTTTTGATGAGCCCACATATGCGTGCCAGTTCGCCCAAAGCCCGACTGAACCTCGTCACAAATCAAAAGACCGCCAGCTTTGCGAACGGTTTCGGCCACGGGCTTCAACCAATCGTTTGGATGATCCGGGAACCCTTCGTTCAGGAAATAGGGGCAAACGACCAAAGCTGCAAAACCTGCAGCCGATTTCTCATGCTCGGCAATCTGTTCGGCCACGGCGTCGGCAAAACCCCTGCCGTCCGGATCGGGGCTGCGGTAACTATCCGGTGCGTCAACGAACCGGAAGTATTGGTCCAGACCAAACCCAACCGCCGGCTCATTTGATTTGCCAAGCTGACTGACCAGAGATGTATTCCCGTGATATGTTGCATTGGTTGCGATGATACCCCGTTTGCCGGTCATTCCTTCCGCCATGCGCAGCGCGATGTCATTGGCCTCGGACCCGGTGCAGGTCAGGATAGCGGTGTCGAGTGACGCCTCCATAGTTCCTGTCAGCTTTTCAGCGTAGTCCAGAATACCGTCGTGCAGGTATCGCGTGTGTGTGTTCAGTGTCGAAGCCTGACGACAGATCGCCTCGACCACGCGTGGATTGCAATGCCCGACATGCGGAACATTGTTGTAGCAATCCAGGTACTTGCGGCCATCGGCATCCCACAACCAGACGCCTTCGCCTTTAACAAAATGCACAGGCTCGTCATAAAACGTCGAAACATTCGGGCCCAGTAATCTGGCCCTGCGTTCCAAAAGCTCGACTGACTTTGCGGAAAGGGTCACGCATGTATCCTTGGTTCAGAGTTTTATCCAGGCAGTTTTCAAGTCCAGATATTTATCAAAAGCATGCAAAGATTTGTCATGCCCGTTTCCGGATTGCTTTACACCTCCCAACGGTACGGTGATGTCCGCGCCGCCATAGGTGTTGACGTGAACCACACCAGCCTGAATTTTTGCGATCATGCGGTGCGCGCGTGACAGGTCCGCAGTCCATAATCCTGCCGCCAAACCGAACTTGGTCGCATTGGCCAGCGCCACCGCTTCTTCCTCTGTGTCAAAGGCTTGCACGGTCAGAACCGGGCCAAACACCTCTTCGCAGACGACGCGGTCATCAGGCTGCACGCCTGTTATGATGGTCGGTGCCATGTAGGTACCGCCTGTTTCCTGCAAAATGCGGTGTCCTCCGGTGGCGATTGTGCGGCCGGCAGAGCGGGCTTCATCGACAAACGCAAGGTTCTGCGAAAGTTGGCGTTCTGAGTTCACAGCACCGGCCTGGGTGCTTGGGTCCAGCGGATCGCCGACCCGCAGTGCCTCGGCGTTTTCGACCAGCATCTCGACGAATTTGTCGTGAATCTCGCGTTGCACCAGCAACCGTGATCCGGCAACGCAGACTTGGCCGGAGTTGCGAAAGATACCGGCGGCTGACACTTTCGCGGCTTCGGCCAGGTCGGGTGCATCAGCAAAAACGATGTTTGGGGATTTGCCGCCCAGTTCCAGATATACGCGTTTGAGATTGGACTTCGCCGAGGCCTCCATTAACCGCCGCCCCGTCGCGCCCGATCCGGTGAAAACCAGAACATCGACATCATGAGATTCGGCGATTTCGGCGCCAACAACCGCGCCTTCACCAGTCACGACATTGAACACACCGGGTGGCAACCCGGCGTCGAGTGCAAGCTCTGCCAAGCGGATCAGGGTCAAAGAGGCCGTTTCCGCCGGTTTCAAAACCACAGCACAGCCTGCGGCAAGTGCCGGTCCCAGCTTCCAGCTGCCGATCATCAAAGGGAAATTCCACGGGACGATTGCACCAACCACACCAACCGGCTGCTTTTGTACAAGTCCAAGTACGTCCGGGGCCGTTGGGGCGATCTCGCCGTAAATCTTGTCAATCGCCTCGGCGAAATAGCGGATCGTTCCTGCGGCGCTGAGTGGCTCGGCCTTATAGGCCATTCCGATTTCAGTCCCATTGTCGCGGACGCCCAGAACGGCCAACTCTTCGGCGTGTGCCTCAATCAGCTCGGCCCATTTCAGCATGGTTTTCTTGCGGGCAGAAGGGGATAGGCCCGACCATCTACTGTCGTCAAACGCCCGCCGCGCAGATCGGATCGCGAACTGAGCGTCGTCTTTCGTGCCCCTTGGCATCGTCGTCAGGGACGAACCGTCTATGGGCGACACAACATCCAGCGTATCGCCATTCGATGCCTGATGCGGGGTGCCTTCAATCAGATGACTTGCTGGTGGAACGGGTCGGGTCCGAAGATCCTCAAGTCTTGCAATGTCCAAGTCAGGCCTCGCATGGTTTAAATAATGAACCAAAGGTGTCAAAAAAAGTGTCAAACTTTAAACCTACATTTGTCAATAATGATTTTTTTGTTGACATGTGAAGAATCCAATTCAGAATAAATGATACTAAAGGTTCAAATAATAAACCAATATAGCGACGCGTCGCAGGGAGATGATATGTCCAACAAAGCTAAGGCCGCATTGGCCGCACTTGCTATTGGTCTGGCCGGTCCGGCCCTGGCCGAATACCCCGAAAAACCTGTAAGCTTTATTGTTCCGTGGCCTCCGGGCGATCTGGAAGACGTGCTGACCCGGATGATCGCCGAAGACTTCCAAGCCGAGTACGGCGTACCGGCGGCCGTGGTGAACAAGCCTGGCGGCGGAGGAGGTCCGTTCCCCGGCGCGGTAGAGGTGGCAACGGCCCCTGCGGATGGGTACACCATCGGATCTTTTGTTCCGGCGGTTTCCTTGATTGGCCATGAAATCGATATCCCCGAGCTGACGCCTGAAAAATTCGATCCCATCGGCATTTTCCTGACTTATCCGTTCGTGATCGCGACCTCGGGCAACGCGCCTTATTCGTCGATGCAGGAACTGGCTGACTATGCTAAAGAAAACGAAGTCTTCCTTGGGCATTTTGGCGATGTTCTGACGCCGACCCAAGTTACCAAAGCGTTGTCTTCAACCATGGGTTTTGAATGGGGTGGGGACGCTGCATTTGATGCGCTGGATTGCAACACGCTGGCCTCGGGCGATGCGGATGTGATCAATACGACCTTGCAGCTCATCCTGCCGTGTCTTGACGATGTAAATGTTCTGGTCTCGATCACGGGTGAGCGGATCAGCAAAGTTCCAGACACGCCGGCAATTGGCGAAGTTGAGCCAAGCCTTGATATCTCACTGTGGAACGGTCTGTTCGTTACCAAGGACACCCCGGCAGATGTGCGCGACAAGATTGCCGCCGTTGCTGAGAAGACAGTCAATAGCGAGCGGGCACAGCAGTTGGCAGCAGAAACAGGTGCTTTGGTCTATTGGCTGAACGCCGATGAAAGCGCTGCTGTAATTGCGGAAGACAAAGCAACTCTGGGCACAATCTCAGAAGCGCTGGGTCAGTAAGTGTGAACTTGAGAGAGGGCGCAAACTGCCCTCTCACTTGTGCTAAGGACCACTTCGAATGGACAATTCCGAGCTTTTACAGGTCAAGACAAAGACGTCCGGTCAGGTTGTTTTTGTCGTGGCGGGTCTGATCGTGACGCTGGTCCTGTTGTCCCAGATCGGCAATCAAACGGAATGGACCGACAAGGCGCGCAATATCGGCAGCCAACCCCGTTTGTGGCCCGCAATTGCGCTTATCACCATGCTTGCTGGCTTTGCGGTTCATTACCGTTTGATGCGGCGCAGAAAGCCGAACGCTCTGGATTGGGTCGAAGCAAGGCGTTGGGCCGAGCCGCTGGAATACCTTGTGTGGTTCTTGGTCTATGTCGCGGCGGTTCCGCGTTTAGGCTTCATGCCCATGAGCATCATTTTCGCCTGCGCTTTGACATACCGTCTGGGATATCGGACGCGTTTGGCGGTAGGTATCGCTGCGGTGTTCGCAATCGCCATGGTGCTGCTGTTCAAGGGGCTTCTGGGCGTGAGTATCCCGGGGGCCCAAATCTATGAGTTCCTGCCGGATTCGATCCGAACCTTCTTTTTGGTGTATCTCTGATGGAGCTGATCTTTTCGGCCATTGACGTTCTGGCACGCTGGGACGTGATGCTTGCCCTTCTGGTGGGGGCTGTCGGAGGCGTGGCCATTGGTGCAATCCCCGGTGTCGGGCCGGCCGTTGCCATTGCCATCCTGTTGCCCGCGACATTCTCGATGGACCCTATCGTCGGGCTGACCCTGCTGCTGGGCATCTACGGGTCGTCAATGTATGGCGGGTCCATTCCCGCTATCCTGATCAACACGCCCGGTACGGCGGTGAACGCGCTGACCACCTATGACGGATTCCCGATGACCCTGCGGGGCGAGGGCCGCAGGGCTTTGTCGTTAGCCTACTCAGCCAGTTTCCTGGGTGGTCTGTTTTCAGTCATCTGCCTGATCTTCCTATCGCCTGTACTGGCCAAGATCGCACCGATGTTCGGGTCGCGTGAGATTTTCCTTGCAGCTTTGCTTGGGCTTTTGCTGGTGGTCGTGGCGCATAAAGGCCAGATGGCTATCGCCGCCGCGCTTGCCGGTTTTGGTATCCTGATCGGCACAGTTGGTCTGGAACCTGCTGCGTACACCCGCCGCTTCACATTTGGTCAGAGCTGGTTGGCAGGTGGTCTTGATCTGATTGTGGTCGTTCTGGGCCTGTTCGCGCTGTCGCAGGCGTTTTTGTTGCTGACGATGGATGACGAGAAAATACGGCTCCCTCGGTCGCGTGGCTCATTGTTTCAAGGGTTTCGGGAACTGGCGCGCCACCCGCGCGTTGCGGCAATCTCGGCCAGTTTTGGCGTCGTGATGGGTATGATCCCGGGGGTCGGGGAGTTCACGGCTCAGTTCATGTCCTACACTTCAGCGCGCAAGCTCTCGAAAAACCCCAAGGCATTTGGCCATGGTTCCTCCGAAGGGCTGATCGCGTCAGAAACCGCCAACAACGCGGTTCCTGCGGCGGCGATGATTCCACTGCTCGCGCTTGGAATTCCCGGCGAGGCACTGACAGCGATGATGCTGTCGGTGTTCTATGTCCACAACGTGGTTCCAGGGCCCGGATTGTTCCAGAATGACATGGATTTTGTCGTCGCGCTCTATATCGCGCTGTTGGTTCTGAATGTCATTGTGGTTGGCTTCCTTCTGGTCTCGACTGGCTGGCTCGTGCATCTGACGCGCATTCCGAACCGCTTTCTGGGAATGTGCATCCTGTTGCTCAGCTTTGTCGGGGTCTATTCGATCCGAAACTCTGCAATGGACTGCATTATTGCGGCTGTGTTCGGGCTGCTTGGTTTCGTCCTCAAACGCCTTAACATGCCGATTGTTCCGATCATTCTCGGTATGGTTCTGGGTGGGATCATGGAGGTCAAGCTGCGGGCATCCCTGGCGCGGGTGAAAACCCCGTTGGATTTCATCGACCGCCCAATCGCTTTCCTGCTGTTCTGCATCATCGTGATCATCCTGTGCTCGACCATATGGCGGGTCTGGCGGGAATGGCGCCCGGTTGATCGCCGCTCGATCCAGAAAAAGGCATCAAGCACATTTGCCAAACGGATCTCGGGCCGTTCGCACCGGCACTTTGAAAATCGCAAGAAACAACAAAGACGGAGGCGTTTCTATGACCATGTGGGTTCCTGATGACGATGGGTTTGCAGACCTCGGCTCGCATGACAGTTTCGCCGACGGTGCGCCGTACAACACATTCGCCCGGCTGCGGCACGAAGCGCCGTGCCACTGGTCCGAGTTCGATGGCGGTAAAGGATATTGGTCGATTACGCGCCACGCAGATATCGACAAAATGGTGCGCGATGTCGAAACCTTCTCTTCAGCGCGCGGCATTCGTATGGAAGACCAGACATACGAAGAATACATGGCCCGCCGGACCTTTCAGGAAACGGATGGTACCGATCACCGCAAAGTGCGGATGAAAGTGGCCAAGGCGTTCTCGCCCAAGGTTGTTGCGGGGTTCGAGGACCAGATCCGCGACCTGTGCGGGCCCATCCTGGATCGCGCGTTGGAGAAAGGTTCGTTCGACGCAACCCGTGACATCGCACGGGAGTTGCCGATGCGGATGCTGGGCCAAATCCTGGGCGTTCCGGACGAAGATTTACCGTGGCTGGTCGACAAGGGTGATGCCCTGATGGCCAATTCCGACCCGGATTTCACCGAACACGTGGTGGACAAGATGGAGACCGATGAATTCCGTTTGATGCCATTCAATTCGCCCGCCGGTGCCGAACTGTACGAGTACTCGCGCACGTTGATGGACAGAAAAAACGCAACGGGGGACACCAGCGGCATACTCCACCTCATCCTGCAGCCGGATGAGAATGGTGACACGATCTCGGAGACTGAGTTCCGCAATTTCTTCTGCCTGTTGGTGGCTGCTGGCAATGACACAACCCGATACTCCATCGCGGCGGGCATCCAGGCGATTGCGCGGCAGGACGGTCTGCTGGAGGAAATGCAATCGGGCGAGGTGTGGGGCACCGCCGCCGATGAGATTGTACGCTGGGCTTCACCCGCGACCTATTTCCGCCGGACGGCGATGAAGGATGTCGAAGTTCATGGTCAGCAGATCAAAGAGGGTGACAAGGTTCTTTACTGGTTCATTTCGGCCAATCGGGATGAAACGATGTTTGAAGACCCTTATCGCCTAAACCTGTCACGCAAGCCCAACCGTCAACTGGGCTGGGGGCAGGGCGGGCCGCATGTCTGTCTGGGAATGCATCTGGCCCGGCTTGAGGTACGGGTGCTGTTCGAGGAATTGGTCAAGCGGATCAAGACCATCGAACCTGAAGGCGCCGAGGCTTTTGTTCGGTCCAATTTTGTAAACGGCATCAAACGGATGCCTGTTCGCGTCACTTTGCAATAGGTTTTCAATGTCCAACCGTTTACGTGCCCTTTTTATCGATCACCTGTCGATCCCACGTGGGAAATACATGCCCGCCAGCAAGATCAGTGATGCCTCGACCCGTTTTGCACGTGCAACCTTCGGCGTACATTACGACCGTGACCTTCTTTTAGATGCGCCGCACGCAAAGGTGAGAGAAGGCGCGCCGGATATGGAGTTACGTTGGCGCGGCGAAGACGTGCGCAAGGGTTGGGAACCCGATACGTCCGTGGTGCTGGGGGATCTTTACGACGCCGATGGTTCACCGCTGTCGTTGTGTCCGCGAGGTGCCTTGAAGCGTGCCGTTGCGGCCTGGGAAAAGCACGGGTTGAAACCGATGCTTGGGATTGAGCTGGAAGCCTATGCATTGCAGGGTGGCGAAGATGGCCGGTTGCGACCCTATGATGCGCCCGGTGGTGGAGTGTATGGAACCGGCCCGTTCGCGGATCCGATGCGGATTAACGACGTGATCTGGAACAAGGCGCTGGAAATGGGGTTCAGGCTTGACCTGATCACGGCCGAGTATGACAGCCCCCAGTTCGAATACACACTGACCTTTGATAACGCGCTGACGGCCGTGGACGACATCGTACTCTTCCGCCAGATGGCACGCGAGATCGCTCTGGATCATGGGATTGTCCTGACATTCCTGCCCAAGCCACTGTCCGAGCTGGGTGGATCGGGAATGCATATTAACTTCTCGTTTCAGGACGCTGAGGGCAAGAATGCACTTGCGACCGGCGAGGTCGGCGGCCCGGAGCACCTGAACGACCTGTCGCGTGGCTGTCTTGCTGGCTTGGTTCACCATCACGAAGGTCTGGCTGGCCTGATCGCGCCTACTGCCGGTTCATATCGCCGTCTTCAGCCTTCGTCGCTGTCCGGGTATTGGAAAAACTGGGGCGGCGACCATCGCGGCGTCACCACGCGCGTGTCCGGCGAAGGCGGCGCAAAGGCCCGTTTGGAACATCGCATGGCCGATGCCAGCGCCAACCCCTACACTGCGGCGGCGGCTGTTTTACAGGCAGCCCGTCTTGGGTTCGAGGCCAGGATGGAATTGCCGCCGATCGAGACTGGAGACGGGTTTGACACCGTGGACGCGCGTTCCGGCACGGCCCCGAACTTACGCAAAGCCATTCAGGACTTGCAGGCCGACACGGCGTTGGTAGATGCGGTCGGTCGCGAGCTTGTCGAAAATCATGTCTTCATGAAGGAGCGCGAATTCCGTAAGACGCGCGAACTGGAGCCTGATGCTCTGCTCGACTTTTATGTGTGGTTTATCTGAGATGCGACTTGCGACCCTTGTCACCAACACCGATTTTAGCGCTTTTGCAAAAGCGCGCCCGTTGGATGACGAAAAATTTGCCACTTTGATTGCAGAGGTCCGCCCGGATTGGGAGGTAAACGCCTTTTGGGTCTGTAAGGGGGAATTCCCTGATGATGTTTCGGCATTTGATGGCGTAATGATCACCGGAAGCCCGGCCTCGGTCACTGAAGATGCAGCTTGGATGCAGCGACTTGAGGATTTGGTGAAAGAGGTTGTTGATCAGAAAATCCCTTTGTTCGGGGCGTGTTTTGGCCACCAGATCATTGCGAAATCCTTGGGTGCCCGGATTATCCGAAATCCCGAAGGTTGGGCGCATGGCCGGATCAAGAACCGTCGTGTTGCGTCTTTACCGTGGTCAGATCAAGAAAGTGGTTGGCACCTGTACGGCTCGCACATTGAACAGGTCGGGTCTTTGCCTGATGGAGCGCAGCGTGTTTTTGAAAGCCCGGGATGCCCGATCGCCGGTTTTATCTTCGGCGAAAGGGTATTTACGGTTCAGCACCATCCTGAAATGACAAAAGAATTCATGACGGATCTTGTTGAAGAATATGCCGACTATGTTGGCGAAGATGTCACCCGAACCGCACGCCAGTCGCTCAGCAAAGGCCCTGCCGATCGGGCGGGCTTTGCCCATGAAATGGTGGCTTTCTTCGAATATGGGGGGCGTTAGATGGGAACGATCACAAAAGCACTGGATCTGCTCTCTCTATTCGCTCGTGACCGGGCGGAAATCGGGTTGGGTGAGTTTGTGCGTCTCACCGGTCGTGACAAGGCCACCGTCCATCGCCACCTGACCGAGCTTGCGGAAAACGGCTATCTTGAACAAGATCCAGACACGCGCGCCTATCGTCTTGGCCCGGCATTACTGCGGCTGTCAGCCCTGCGAGAAACGCTGTTTCCGGTGCGAAAGTTGTTGCAGCCTATCGTGTTTGAACTGTCCGAGGCCGTCGGCGAACTGGCCCACGCCAGTTTGCTGCAAGGCGAGGCTCTTTCGCCGGTTTCTCATGCGGACCCCAGCCTGCATGGCATTCAGGTCAATTTCGATATCTCCGAAATGTTGCCCTTGCATGCAACGTCATCCGGCGTTGCGGCCTTGGCTTTCTGCCCGGATGACTGGCAGGCCCGTATCATGACCAGGCCATTGGCGAGGTATACGGATAAGACAATTTCCGACCCGGCTATCCTGAAAGACAAGATCAACATGGTGCGCAGATTTGGGGTGGCGACGATCACCGGGGCGTTTGACGAGGGCGTCAGTTCGGTCGGGTCACCGTTGTTCGGCGAAGGTGAGCGCGTCCTTGGTGCGCTGGCGGTGGCTGTTCCAAGTGCGCGGGCCAATCCGGAAAAACTGCGTGATATCGCGCTTGTGCTTTTGAAAGAGGCGGAACGCGCCTCTGTCGCGCTGGGTGGCGTGTTTCCGCGAAACTTCGAAGACCTGCCGCTGCAATGGGGCGGCGAAACCACGACACAACAGGTGAACTCATGAAGGATAGTAACTTCCTTAAAGAAAATAATGCCCGCCACCTGTGGCACCCGATGGCGCATCCCGCCGATAGCCTTGCAAACCCGCCCGATATCATTGTCGGCGGCGAAGGCGTCAGCATCGCCGATGTAGATGGGCACACGGTCGTGGATGGGGTAGGCGGCCTTTGGAACGTAAATCTTGGATATTCCTGTCAGCCTGTGAAAGATGCCATTTCGGCACAACTGGACCGGCTGCCATACTACTCAACCTTCCGGGGGACGACCAATGATCTGGTCATTGAGCTGAGCTGGATGCTGCGAGAGTTCTTTGAGCCAGACGGGCTTTCGCGTGCGTTTTTCACATCTGGCGGATCGGATGGCGTTGAAATAGCTCTGCGCCTTGCGCGACAGTATCACAAGGTACGGGGTGAAGCCGGGCGTGTTAAATTCCTCAGCCTCAAGAAAGGTTACCACGGAACGCATACGCTGGGGGCCTCGGTCAACGGGAATCCGAACTTTCGAACGCAGTATGAACCGTTGATGCCGGGCTGCCATCACATTCCTTCCCCGTACACGTACAGAAACCCGTTTGGCGAAACCAACCCTGAGAAACTGGCGCAGCTGTGCCTTGCAGCGCTGGAAGACGAGATCCGCTTTCAGGACCCCTCGACCATTGCCGCAATGATCATGGAGCCCGTTCTCGGGGCCGGGGGTGTCATCCCCCCGCACGAGAGCTTTATGCCCGGCGTGCGCGAGATCTGTTCCAGACATGGTATTCTGCTGATCGCGGATGAGGTGATCACAGCTTATGGCCGCACCGGGGCGTGGAGCGGATCGCGCCGATTTGGTGTGAAACCTGATATGGCCGTCACGGCCAAGGCCATAACGAACGGATACTTCCCCTTTGGAGCGGTGATGATCAGCGATGCCGTCTCTGATGTTTTTGAAAACGATACCTCTGGCAAGGCCGCGATCGGATCAGGCTACACTTATTCCGGACATCCGGTGGGTGCGGCCGCAGCGATCGCATGCTTGAAGGAAACGGAGCGCCTGAACGTCAAGGAGAATGCCGCTGCGCGGGGAGCGCAACTCTATGCAGGCCTTCAAAAGCTGGGCAGCGAATTTGACCTGATCGGAGATGTCCGCGGTGGGTATGGCTTGATGTGCGCGCTAGAGCTTGTTTCAGACAGAAATACCAAAGCGCCGATCGACAAGGCCACAATCAACACGATTCAAAGAGCTGCCTATGACGCTGGGGCCATGGTGCGTGTATCGGGAAACAACATCATTTTGTCACCGCCACTTGTTCTGAGTGAGGACGATGTGAACACCATTCTCTCGGCACTGCGCAGCGGATTTGAGGCGGTGTGACTCTCTGGGCGTTAGGAGTCGTAGGTCCGATCTTCGATGCTGCGTGCGAGTTTGTGTAGCAAGCCCAGCAGCAAATCATGATCTTCATCCCCAAGGACGTCGCGATAATACGCCGCGATGTCCAATGCTTCGGCCATGTGGTCGTCGATAATCGCTTGTCCCGCAGCCGTAATGGCTATGTGTTGCCTACGGCGATCACTGGCGTCCGTTTTGCGTGAGACGAACCCCGCGTTTTCCATGGAGTGCACAATCCGGCTGAGGCTGGGGGGCATCAGCGCGCTGCGGTTGGCCAGCATGCCGGTGTCCATTTCTCCGCTCTCGCTCAAGACCCTCAGCACGCGCCATTGCTGCTCGGTGATGCCCGCGCGAAGCAACATCTTCCGGATCGGAGCCATGACGGCCTCTCGGGCACGGATCAGAGACACGGGAAGAGACTGTGATGTCGGTGGCAGAGAATTACGTTTTGGCAATTTCGAAGTGTCCGGCACAGATCCAATCCTTAATTATATCACATGTTAATTAAATTGATTGACTCAAGACTGCAATATCCGGTAGGTCTAATATTAATTAACATGGCAATTAAAACGAGTTGAACCATGCCCCACATCCATATCGAATACTCGGGAAACCTAGAAGGTGTGGTGGATATGGCAGGTTTGTGCGACGCGCTTAGGGAAACCGCTGCCTGCATCGACACTTTGCCTATGCCGGGGGTCCGTGTGCGGGCCATTCGTGTAAACCATTATTCCATCGCTGATGGTGACGACAAACATGGATTTGTAGATGTTTCAGTCCGTTTGCGCGAAGGGCGAACGGAAGATGAAAAACATGAGGTCATTACGCGCGTGTTCGATGCTGCCTGCGTCTTTCTTGCGTTAGCGATGAAAACACACTCAATCGCGCTGTCATCCGAATTGCGCGAGATCGATGCCAAACTTTCCCCGAAATGCGGCACGATCCGCGATCATCTGGAGGATCCGAAATGAGTGCCTTGGAACAGAATCTTGAAAAGCTGACGGGGTTGCTGGCGCGTTTTCAGGCAGAGGGCATCAAGAACCGCATTGCCGGAAAAGACCGCGATGGTTCTGCCGGTAGATTCGACAACACTTCTCCTGTCGACAAGAGTGTGATTTGTCAGGTTGCCCGGGGCAATTCGGACGATATCGACGCCGCAGCAAATGCTGCGGCTGATGCTTTTGCCGACTGGCGTGACATGGCCGCAACCGAACGGCGAAAAATTCTGATCCGGGTTGCCGAGGGCATTGAGGATCGCGCTGAAGACATCGCTTTGTGTGAGTGCTGGGATACCGGCCAGGCGTTGAAATTCATGTCCAAGGCAGCTCTGCGCGGCGCAGAAAATTTCCGCTATTTCGCCGATCAGGTTGTGCAGGCGCGGGACGGGCAGCATCTGAAATCTCCGACCCTTATGAACATTACGACCCGAGTTCCAATAGGTCCTGTCGGAGTGATTACCCCGTGGAACACGCCGTTCATGCTGTCTACATGGAAAATTGCGCCCGCTTTGGCGGCCGGTTGTACCGTGGTTCACAAGCCCGCCGAAGCCAGCCCGCTGACGGCCCGGCTGTTGGTCGAAATCGCTGAAGAAGCTGGTCTGCCAAAAGGTGTTTTGAACACAGTGAACGGCTTTGGCGAAGAGGCAGGTAAAGCGCTTTGCGAGCACCCGAAAATTCGCGCCATCGCTTTCGTAGGCGAAAGCCGCACCGGTAGTTTGATCACCAAACAGGGGGCGGATACGCTAAAACGTAACCATCTTGAGCTTGGAGGAAAGAACCCGGTGATCGTGTTCGACGACGCCGACTTGGATCGTGCTTTGGATGCGGTGATCTTCATGATTTACTCAATCAACGGCGAGCGCTGTACGTCCTCTTCGCGTTTGCTGGTGCAGGGCACGATCAAGGAGGAATTCGAAGCCAAGCTTGTCGAGCGCGTCAACAAGATCAAGGTGGGTCATCCCCTGGACCCGGCAACTGAGATCGGTCCTTTGGTCACCGAAGAGCACTACAACAAGGTCACAAGTTATTTTGACATTGCAAAAGAAGACGGTGCGACCATTGCGGCAGGAGGAACAACGGTCGGAGATGCGGGCTATTTCGTGCGTCCGACCCTTTTTACCAACGCGACCAACCAGATGCGTATCGCGCGCGAGGAGATCTTTGGCCCGGTTCTGACCGCGATTGCGTTCTCGACGGAAGACGAAGCGCTGCAAATTGCCAATGACACGCCCTATGGTTTGACCGGCTATGTCTGGACCAACGATCTGACCCGCGCCTTGCGTTTTACCGACAAGTTGGACGCAGGGATGATTTGGGTAAACTCAGAGAACGTGCGCCACCTGCCCACGCCCTTCGGCGGGGTCAAAGCCTCGGGCATCGGTCGCGACGGCGGGGACTGGAGCTTTGAGTTTTATATGGAACAAAAGCATATCGGTTTTGCAACCGGTCAACATAAGATCACGCAGCTGGGTAAGTAGGTCAGACGGGGTCGATCCTTTGAGCCAGGCTGATACGCTATACTTGGTTGGATACGCGTACAGAATATCGGCCCGAAGTCTTGGCCATTGGCGCGGACCACAGGCGTTTTTCTTCTGCGAAGGCAGCCGCAGAAAAAGCGCACTACGCATGAGGAGGAACTGTCATGGGAAAGATTGTGCAGGCCGCGAAGATTACGCATGTGCCTAGTATTTGGATGTCCCACACGATGCCAAAGTACAAGGGCATCCGGCAACCTGCCATCGATGGGTATGCGCGCCTGCGCCAGGATGCGATTGATCGCAAGGTCGATACGTTTGTCATCTTCGACACGCACTGGATTACAAATCAGGGCTTTCACCTGAACACCAAAGAACATCACAAAGGCCGTTTTATCAGCCATGAGCTGCCACATATGTTGGCGGATATGGAATTCGACTATCGCGGCGACCACGCACTGGGAGAGACCATACTGGATGTCCTGCGCGAGCGAGGTGAACGAGCTTTGGGTCACTCGCACCCCGACATGGGCATGGAGTATGGGACGCTGCTGCCAATGCATTTCATCAATGAGGGCGTGAATGCGCGGGTGCTGCCTGTGGCCGTCAACCAGTTCTCTTCGATTCAGGAAAACCGTGTTTGGGGCGAGGCAATTGCCGAGGGGATTCGCCGCTCCGATCGCAACGTTTCGATCCTTGCATCAGGCTCACTGAGTCATGATTTCACGCCGAACGAACGATCTGTCGACGGTCTGAACGCTGTGAATGGAGAGTTTAACCGTCAGATGGATTTACGGGTGATCGAACTGTGGGAGCAGGGGCGGTTTGAAGAGTTTCTGGAGCTTCTTCCCGACTATGCCAAGAAATGCACGGGCGAGTGCGCGATGAATGACACCGCGCTTTTGTTCGGGGCGCTTGGGTGGGGCAGCTACAAAGGTGAGATTGATATCTATACGCCATATTTCGGTAGTTCCGGGACGGGTCAGGCGAATATCAGTTTCTCAGTCTGAGGTTCAAAAACACTGATAATACAGGACAGTACCCGGCCGCAACGGTCCTGTCCTGCTGATTGTTGCGGCACTGGAAGGCGGATTGATGAACTGGGATGAGTTTTCACATTGGGGCCAGCACATATCAAGATGGGCGGCCGACTACCACCAAACCCTGTCTGATCGTCCGGTGCGGGCGCAGACCGCGCCCGGAGATATCGCAAATCAGCTTGAGCGGTCGCCGCCGGAAACCGGCCAGCCGATGGACTCGATCATGGCCGATTTTGAACGGATCGTCATGCCGGGTATGACCCACTGGCAACATCCGCGCTTCTTTGCGTATTTTCCTGCCAATGCCGCGCCACCTTCAATGCTGGCGGAAATGCTGGTTACCACAATCGCTGCCCAATGCATGCTGTGGCAAACCTCGCCCGCGGCAACAGAGGTCGAAGGCGTCATGGTGGATTGGTTGCGCCAGGCACTTGGGCTGCCCGACGGAATGACCGGAGTGATACAAGACAGCGCGTCTTCTGCAACGCTTTCGGCTGTTTTGACAATGCGCGAACGAGCCACTGGGTATACCGGCAACCGTGACGGTCTGGGTGCCAAGGGCGCACTGCGGATTTATTGCTCGGATCAGGTGCATTCCTCAATCGACCGGGCGTGTTGGGTTGCGGGGATTGGTCAGAGCAATCTGGTCAAATTACCTACCAGCGGCCCAACTTTCGCAATAGATACTGTCGCGCTAGAGGCTGCCATAAAATCGGATATCGCGGACGGGCACATTCCGGCAGGCATCGTCGCGATCACCGGCGGTACAGGGGTAGGGGCTTGCGATGACCTGAACACCGTCGCGGACATTGCCAAGAAATACGATCTCTACACCCATCTGGACGCTGCCTGGGCCGGGTCGGCCATGATTTGCCCGGAATTCCGCGAGGCTCTTTGGCCTGGGGCAGATCGCTATGACAGCATCGTTTTCAACCCTCATAAATGGCTTGGTGCCCAGTTCGACTGCGCTATCCAGTTTCTCAAAGATGCCACGCCGCAGCTGAACACGCTGAAAATCGAACCCGAATACCTCAAGACTACGGGGGCCGAGGTCACGAATTATTCGGAATGGACAATCCCGCTGGGCCGTCGCTTTCGGGCGTTGAAAATCTGGTTTCTCTTGCGGTCATACGGGTTGGAGGGTTTGCGTCTGCGGATCCGAAACCATGTTGCTTGGGCGCAAGAGCTGGCGGAAATGATCGGTGAGATAGACGGGTTCGAGATTGCGACCGGCCCGATCCTCAGTTTGTTTTCGTTCCGCTGCCCGGGGGATGATGATATGCAACAGCGGCTGGTCGATGCGCTGAATGATGACGGTCGGATTTATCTGACACAAGGCATGTTCGAAGGTCGCAAGATCATCCGGTTTCAGGTCGGGCAATTCGACACCACACGGGATGACGTGCTTATGGCGGTGGATGTGATCCGTAACGTTTGGGGGCAACTTTCATGAAATTTGCGACCTACACCGCTGATGGTGAGACTTTCTTTGGGGCGATCACAGACGAAGGTGCAATCGCCTTGAATGGCGAATTCCCAAACCACGCAAGCCTGTTCGAGGTAATCGCAGCAGGTGAGTTTGACCAGCTGACTGAGGTTGCAGGAGTCAAATCCGTAACGCACAGGGACTTTGCCTACGAAATGGTCATGCCGGATGCCCGGCGTATTCTGTGCGTCGGTGTGAACTTCCCGGATCGCAACGCAGAATACAAAGATGGTAGTGCGCAGCCAAAATTCATGTCCCTGTTCCCGCGCTTTGCCAGCGGCTTTACCGGCCATGACCGCCCGCTGATCCGACCGCCCGAGAACCATACACTGGATTATGAGGGCGAAGTGGCCATCGTGATCGGCAAAGCAGGTCGAAGGATTTTGCAGACCGACGCCTATGACCATATCGCTGCGCTGACCCTGTGCAACGAAGGAACCATTCGGGACTGGGTTCGTCACGCCAAGTTTAATGTCACGCAGGGCAAGAACTGGGACAATTCGGGCGCAATTGGACCATGGCTTGTTCCGTTTGTTGATCCTGCACAGTTGGACGACGCTCGTATCCAGACCCGGGTGAACGGCGAGCTTCGTCAAGACGATACGCTGAACCGAATGATGTTCCCGATCCGGCGTGAGATCGAATATATCTCAACCTTTATGACTCTTCAGCCTGGGGATGTCATCGTAACCGGAACACCAACTGGTGCAGGCGCCCGTTTTGATCCTCCGAAATATCTGGTTCCCGGAGACGTTGTTGAGGTTTCGGTCGATGGCATCGGTACTTTGCGCAATACGGTGGAGGACGAGCAGGTATGACCCCGGAAGATCATGCGCGTGCCGCCGCTGACCTATTGCAGGCCGAACGTTTGCGCGAACAGATCGGGTTGCTGACCTTGCGCCACCCCGAGATGGGGATGGATGACGCTTACGCGGTGCAGGACGCATTACTCCGCCAGAAACTGGCCGAAGGGCGCAGAGTGATTGGCTGGAAGATTGGGCTAACGTCGAAAGCCATGCAATATGCGTTAAACATCGATGTTCCTGACAGCGGGATTCTATTTGATGACATGGTCTTTGAAAACGGCGGAACTGTACCGGCCGATCGCTTCATCCAGCCCCGGATCGAAGCAGAAATCGCCTTTGTCATGAAATCCGCCGTGGGTGGCAGGAACGTTACCCGCAACGATGTCCTCGCTGCGACGGATTATGTATGCCCTTCAGTCGAGATCCTTGATACGCGCATTCAACGGTCGGACCCAGAGACGGGCAAGACACGCTCGGTCTATGATACGATCAGCGACAATGCCGCGAATGCAGGCATTGTGCTGGGTGCGGAACGCCATGGGGTTGACGCGTTTGATCTACGCTGGGTGGGCGCGCTGACGTTCCGTAATGGTGAAATTGAGGAAACTGGTCTGGGCGCAGGAGTTCTGAACGATCCGGTTGAAAGCGTCGTCTGGCTGGCCCGTCGACTGGCGCAGTATGGTCAGAGTATCGAACCGGATCAGATCGTTCTTTCGGGTAGCTTTATTCGCCCGGTTGAGTGCCCTTCAGATACCAGAATCCATGTTGATTTTGGGCCTTTCGGTTCGGTGAACATAAACTTCGCCTGAAAAACCGCGGTAAATCCGGCTCCTCGCAACGCATTCAAGAGCGCTTGTTCACGATTAAATTCACGAAGTCACGGCGGTGGTTTTAAACACTTCTATGTCCTGTGGCAGACCTCGAACCGAATGAAACCCAACCGACTGAACCGTGCCGCCTAAATGCCGAGAGACATCTGAGGTCATCAGAATCTGTTCCCCCAATTCTTTGCAAAGGCCTTGGACACGACTGGCAACATTTACCGCCTGTCCAACCACCGTAAAATCCAATCGGTCAGGGCTGCCGATATTGCCGAAAGTTACCTGGCCAAAATCTATACCTGTAACAAATTCAATGGGTTCGCGGCCTTCGCGTAGCGCTGCCTCGTTGTAATTTTTGAGGTTGGCCAGCGACTGAACCGCTGCCTTGACTGCAGATCTACAGGCGTCTTCATCGCTGTTTTTCTTGTTGAAGACGGCCAGAATACCATCCCCCATAAATTTGAGGACGTCGCCTCCCATTTCCTGGATGGGGGATACAACCATTTCGAAATACTCACCCATCATGTCCAGCAATTGGGCTTCAGGCCAGGCTTGTGCCTTTTCCGTAAAGCCGCGAAGGTCCGCAAACAGGATTGCGGCGGAAACAGTCCTGTGTTCTCCGCGCTTGATGTGACCCTGGCCAATTTCTTCGGCGGGCCCATAACCAAGATAGGTTTGCAGCAAACTCTTTTGCGAATGGCGCATCGCAATCGGTTCCAAGGCTGCGGCGAGTGCATAGCGTGAGTCTTCAATGCATTCGATATGCGCGTCAGAAAACCCCGTTTCCGCATTCGAGGTGAAGCTGGTGCCTTGAACCGAACCGTTGCCATGCTCCAGCGGGATGGCCAGGAAATCGGTGGCGCCCGCCTCGGTAAGCTCGGCATAAACCGGGTGCTCGGCTTCAAGGTTCAGACCAAGCAATCGCTTGCGCAGCGGCCGCCGCTGCGTGACGACAAACTCAAAAGGACTTCCGCGCCATGCGCCGGTGGACAGGACGGTTGTCGGAACGGTGTAGCGACGGGCTTCATCCGGGGTCCAGATGATACCCCAAGCGCTCAGCAACGGGTTGGAGTAGTTCTGCGCGATACGCGCGCGGGCCAGTGGTACACCAAGCTGAACCAGACCCTCGCAATAACCTTTGACGATTTTTACCTCATCGCCAAGCAATCGTCCTTTGGAAATAAGCCATTGGTTCAGTTGATCAATTTCGGGCACAGGTATCTCGTGGAGTGTTGGACACGCACTATTCTACATACTGCTTGCCCGAAAAGAACCCATGGTGTGATCCACGGTTGGGGGAAACATGAAATTCTGATCAGCTTGCAGCTTGTTGGAAAAGTTTCTGGAACCTTACCATATAAGGCCGCGCCATTCGGGTCACCCCTCAGCATGACTCCGCAATGGTGTCGCCGCTGATCATTGCCAGCATTTGCTTGGCGGTCTGTCGGGCTTCATGCATGCTGATTGAGGCGGCGGACTCAACCATTGTAATCACCGAAGTCAAGCTTTCGTCATAGTCGAAAACTGGCACCGCAATACCAATGAGACCGGGAATCGTAACCGAGTTTACGGTTTCATACCCCCGATGGCGCGTGGCTTCGCAGGATTCGTATATACGCGATATCGTTTCCTCACTTACCTCGTCATCGGCTTCTCTCAGTTCGCGGTGGATAATTCCCTCTGTGCGGTTCCTTGGCAAAAAGGCGGCGAACACCCGTCCTGTCGCCGTCTGAAGGGTAGAGGGATGATGGCCAATGCGTATCTCAAATGGTGTGTCAAGGAACCCCTCGCTTCTTGACACGATGACGGGGCCGGCTTCGGACCAGATTGAGACGAAGAACTGCCCGTTGAAGCGGCCGCTGTCCTGCATTCTGCGGACCATAGATCGCGAGTGTGATAGCCCGTCTCGTGTAGAGAGTGCTGCGAGGCCGAGATCCAATGCCAAACTGCCCAGCATGTATCGCCCGGTGTCTTCATCCTGCGCGATCAACCCGACACGCTTAAAGCTTGTCAGATACGAATGTGCGCGACTTGGCGTCATCTTGATGCGCTCGGCGATCTGCGAAAGGGACTTGGATGTCGGTGTTTCAAGGATTGCTGCGATAACCTCGAAACCCACTTCTATGGATTGGATTCCGCGGGAGTTGGGGTTTTCCTGTGGCAAAGCTCGGATCCTCGAATTCGTATCAGGTCAAAACAACAGCCGCGGCAGAAAAAGCGCAAGCCCTGGTATCGATGCGATCAGAGCAAGGCGCAGAATGTCAACGATCCAAAATGGCACGACACCCCGGAAAACGGTCCCAAGTGAGATACCGGGAACGGTTGACCGAATGACAAACACGTTTAACCCGATGGGGGGTGTTATCAGGCTAATCTCAGTGGTGATCACGACCAGAATTCCGAACCAAATCAGATCGTATCCAAGATCCGCGATCAGCGGAAAGAACACCGGCACCGTCAAAAGAAGCATCGAAAGGCTTTCGAGAACACAGCCAAGAAGGATGTAGATGCAAATGATGGCAAGGATCACCAAGGGTGGGGAAATTGAAAACCCGGACACGAAAGAAATCAGCGCGGATGGAACGCCCAACAGATTGATCAGATTTGCAAAAAGAAGTGCGCCAATGACAATGGCAAACAACATTGCTGTGGTCCGTGCGCTGTCGAATAGCACATGGGCAAATAGCCTTACGTTCATCCCTCGTCGACGCAAAGCCAACAGCAAGGCGCCTGCTGCACCGATACCTGCGGCTTCGGTCGGTGTGAAGTAACCGGCGTAGATACCGCCAATCACCAGAACGAACAGGAATAAGGCGCCCCAGACTTTATTCAATGCCAGCAGTCTTTCCTTAAAATCTGTCTTTGCACCCCTTGGCCCCGCGTTCGGATTGCGACGCACGACATAAGCGACGGCCATCACATAAAACAGAACACCCATCAGCCCCGGAACAAGGCCGGCCGCAAACAACTGACCGATACTGGTTTCCGTCAACACTCCGTACAGGACAAGGATTACCGATGGCGGGATCAGAATACCCAACGTACCCCCAGCGGCGATTGATGCCGCAGCTAGCCCGTCGTCGTATTTGTACGCACGCATCGATGGCATGGCGACCTTTGACATTGTCGCCGCCGTTGCAAGAGAGCTGCCGCAAATCGCAGAAAACCCGCCGCAGGCCACGATAGTCGACATGGCAAGCCCGCCGCGACGATGCCCCAGGAATGCATAGGAGGCATCGTATAGGCCGCGTGACAAACCGGCACTGTTCACGAGGTTTCCCATCAATACAAACAGCGGGATCACAGAGAACTCATAGGTGAACGCCGTGCCGTACACGGTCTGCTCCACAAGCGCAAAAGCGGCGGAGCTGCCGATTATCCAGGCGAAGCCACCGAAACCGACCAGTGCTGTGGAAATGGCGATGGGAACCCGAAGTCCGATCAGAAGAAACATTGCACCAAAGGCAACCGCGGTTTCGACCAGCATTATTCAACTTCCTCAAGTTGGAAGGCGTCGTACAGGGGCGTCGATGAGAACATCTGTGCAAATGTCATCCCCGCCGCCAAGGCTGCTGTAGTGGCGATGTAGTAGGCGACAGGTGCGACAGGCAAAAGCAGGTAGCTGGTGATATGACCGTCGTTTGCAAAAGCGCGTCCCATCAGAAACAGCCGCCATGCCAGAACAGCCATGCAGATGCCGGTAAGCAGGGCGGCAAAGCGCACCAGAATCTTCAGAACGCGTTTTGGTACAACCCTGTCAACAAAGTCGATAGCGACATGTTCTGACCGCACGCAAACAGACGGCATTGCGGTAAAAATCAGTGCTGCCATCAATATTTGCGTTATTTCGAAGGCCCCCTGAATTGGTGCATTAAACGCGTTACGACCAATCACATCTGCCAGGGTTAACGATACAAGCGCGAGGCTAAGAAAACCGCTGAGGGCCATGGCCAGTCTGTCCATTAGGCGGACTAAATACTCAAGAGTTTGCATTTCCTGTATCCAGAGAAAAGTGGCGGCGATGACCCGTCGTTCGAGAACGGGGCCATCGCGGCCAACGCGAGGATTCCCAATAAACGGTCGCTTATTCGCCCGCCAGTTTCGCAACCTCATCTCTATATGCCGCCAAAACTGCCTCGGCATCCAGCCCCTTGGTATTCGCAGCCTCAATCCATGCAGCTTCGACTGAGGCGACCTGGGCTTGAATTTCAGCGTTCAGGTCCGCGTTCGCAACAGTAAGCGTATTACCTTCGGCTATTGCATAATCGTGCCCCGCCTGATCGCCCTCGGCCCATGCCCGTCCGGCCAGTTCGGCCAATGCAAGGCCTGACGCCTTGTCGATGGCGGCTTTGTCTTCGTCCGATAGGCCATCATATTTCGCCTGGTTCATCACCATGAAAAAGCTGCCAAAATAGAAGCCACCCGGCAGCATCAACGAATGTGGCGCAACCTCGGACAGTTTTAGACTTTTCTTGGTTTCCATGGGCATAAGAATACCGTCCACAACCCCCTGAGAGGCAAACTCATAAACTTTCGTAGCCGGTGCCGCGACCGTCACGATCCCAAGGTTCTTGGCAACCTCACCGCCCACTCCGCCGCCCACGCGAACTTTTAGGCCGTCAAGCTGTTCAATGCTGCTGATTGGTTCTCGGGTATGCAATACACCCGGGCCATGACTAAAGACTGACAGAAGCTTGACACCGTCATGCTCCCCAGCGGAGTCGAGATATTGTTCGTGGATTTTTTGATAGGCGACGGATGCCTCGTAGGCCGAGGCCTCGGCGCCGGGAAGTTCTACAAGGCGTGTCAGAACAAACTTGCCCGGGGTATAGCCGTGGAAGCTCCACGTTACGTCCGATATTCCAGATTTGGCGCGATCAAAAAACGTCTTGGGGTGGACGTTAGGCGGATATGAAATATCCACCTTGAGCCTGCCCTCTGAAAACTCTTCGACATTCTTTGCCCAGGTCGGCAGGACCACTGCATTCTGAGGGTGCTGCGGTGAAAGAAAGCTTTCTACCCGGATGACCGTTTCCGCGTAGGCCGCCCCGCATGCAATCGCCATTAGTGTTGCGGAGGCGGTGAGTGCCGCTTTGAAGTGTTTCATAAGTTTCTCCCTGTTTTGTCGATGAATGTGCGGCTTTGGACACTGCTATGCTGACAAAGTCATCGCACGTGCCATTTTGCCGGAAGGGGCTTGGCACCGTTGAGTTCGGCATAGCCTCCGCCCGTGATGCCCTTGGGGTTTTCACCAAAATAGCGGTCATCAAGTTCTGCCGAGGCGGGTTGCCAACGCACATCGCACGACATCCGTACTTTGTTCGTGCTGGTGTCACTGTCGAAGCTGCCGTGCAGCAGCATCTGCTCGAAGATGATAACATCGCCTGCGCGGAAATCAGTCGTGAGAAGGCGGGCGTTGCGCTCGGCTATCAGCCCCTCTGGTTCGAGATCTAATTCCACGGAACGCCCGGGTTCGGAGTAGACGTCAACGTCGCGAATTTGAGAAACGAGGTCTTCGAAGTGCATGCTGCCCTCGACCATGCTCAGCGTTCCTTTGCCGAAGGGAAGGTCCCCAAACGGTATCCAGGCGGTCAGGATGCGAACACCCTTGTAGCGGTTGAAGAACGGGTGATCGTAGTGAAAGCGCGTCCCCTGTCCGCCACTTGCGACGCGGAGAATTACATAGTCGGTTCCGACCGCCGGCTCGCCCAGTATTTTCGACATGATGCCTTTGAGTTCTGCGCCGTGCGTAATGTCGCGTACCGCCCGGCATTCGCTTACTTCCTTCCACCAGTCGCCCAGATCATCGACCATTTCCTCTCGGTTGCTGGTTCCGGTGGGGATTCCGTCAAATATCGGTGCGTCGATTTCACCAACTTCATGCAGCTTCTGAAGAACCACCCCGCGCGCTGCAAAAACTCTGTCTCGATTGAGGGCGCCGGGGATGTACGCATAGCCGTTGCGATTGATGCATTCCTGCAAAGCGAAAGCGTCACTGACGTCACCCTGAAATGCTTCCAGCTCTCCAACGGACTCTTCAGGAAGAGGGTTGCCCCGATAGTAGATGCTCACATCACTTCTCCATTCACATTTCACGAATACATTCGCAAATAGCGAAACACGGTGTCAAGACGTGATATGACGCGCGTGATAGGCCTTTATTTTTATGTGGAAAATTCCGCTGCGCGCAGGGGAACAGCGCGCCTTTGGTCCTGTCGAAGACGCATTTGTTCTTAGATTTCTTGAGGTGAATTGCGCCAAGTCAGCACGGGATTCGGCGAGAAAAATGTACCTGAGACACGTCAGGTACTTGCTCGACCCGACCGGCCTTCTATTGCTTTGCTTCGAATTTTGCAGGAAGCGCGTCAACCTTTGTTACGATCGTATTGATGGATCCCGCGCGGCCATTTTCGAGGTTAAAGCTGGTGAAAAGGGCTTTGCCATCGCCGACAGTTCGTATGTTACCGTTTGCTGCGCCACCAACAACGTTTGGTGTTCCGGCGGCCTGGAATGAGAACCCGCCCACGCCATCTGGTACAAATAGCAAGAACTGAGTTTCGCCCAGTTTTTCTTCCGGGCTAACCCACCGAACCCGTGCGACCAAGACGCCATGTTTTGCCTCTAGGAACTCAATAGCAAAGTTCGCTCCTTCAAAGGACTGAACTGTGCCTTCTGTAGTTACCGCGACATAGGAATATCCGTTTTCAGTCACCCAAATCGTGTTCGCCAAATCCTCTGGTGCGGGCAGGTCCTTCGCATTCAGGCTGCTGCCCAAAGCGCATACCAAGCCAGCGGCAAATAGTGTTTTCGCGGAAAATCTGTCACAGAAGAGCAGGGCGGTCGAAGCGACCCGGTAAAGCCAAGATAGGAAAGGCGAAAAGGTGCGAACGTCCATCTTAAATCTCCCAAAGAATCCTGAGTAGAATGAACTGCAATCTTAAGTAAGCCTACTGCGCGCCCTGAAGTCGCGCAACATGACGGGTTGGGTGCCCCTGTTGGGTCGAACAGGAATAGGAGACACAGCGTTAGTTAGGCATGCCTTCTATGTGATCCCATTCACAAATCTGTCCTGTTTACTGTGCTAGCCTGATCGCGCAACAACCAGAGGTCACGCCGATGAAACTTGCTGTCTGGAACATGGAATGGCTTAACGACCTTGTCGATAGCAGCCAGGGCACCCTGAACCCGGATGACCGGAACGTCCGTGGCCCGCGACCGCCGTGGGAAAGGGAGGGCCCAACCGTCGCGGAACGCATCACCCTGCTGCGTGAGGGGCTTGCTGATCTTGACCCTGACATCCTGCTGATCGTCGAAGGCCCTGACCGGACCGAGGATATGGAGGTGCTGATGGCCGCTATTTCCGATGCCGAGTGGGCCATCCACATCCAAAGTTCGCGCTTTCCCTCAGGCCCGGATAATCCGCGCCTGAACACTTCTACCCAATGCGTCGGCATCGCAGTCCGGACGGATCGCGGCACTTTCGCCAATACGCCCTTGACCATCACGGATGTAGAGAACCCGGCGGCGGGGTTGATCCACACGGCGACAGAGCCCTTTTTTCTTGATCTCGGCAATGACAAAGTGCCCGAGTGGTTTCGATACGAACGTCGCCCGCTTTGGGTTACCGTTCATCCGGCCCAGGGCTCGGATTTCAATATCATGGGATTGCATCTGAAATCGAAGGGCGTTTTCCGCGCATATGAGTGGTCACGTTGGTGGCAAATGGCGGATGCCAACCGAATGCGCCTGCTTGCACAATGTCGGCATATTCGCCAAACGTTTTTGGACACCTATCTGTCTGACGATGCGGCCCTGCCCCTGATCGTGGCGGGCGATATCAACGACGGTCCCGGTTTCGACACATCTGAAATGCGGCTCAATGCCAGCGGGGTCGAAACGCTGATGGGGTCTATCTGGAAGCCGCAGCTGAGTCTTGGAAACGCCCTGTTCGACGCGCTGGACGATAGAGACCGCGCGCGGCTTGATTTCAGTGACGTTACAACCACCCGCTTTGCGGACCCGATTTTCAACGACACTTATCACCGGGTGATGATCGACCACATCCTGTACTCTCGTAACACACCGGGTTGGGTTGCCCCGGCAGAGGTCCCGCGCGAGACGGCCGCCGGCACGGCCTACTGGAAAATTTCCGACCATTTCCCTGTCGTTACCGAAATTACCCCGCCGGTCGTTGGCCCCTGACGCCGATTGTCGATTTCACCAATTCGAAGAAGCCGCGGGACAAATAGAGCTGCGCTCCGATCTGGCTACCGGCCCCAAGTGCCCGACAAGGTGAACCGGGGCTATCGTCCAATCCAATTGTCTGTCTTCCCTGTTGTAATTGGCGCGGTCAAAGGATCAGCGTCAAACCGCGATACGTCCGCGCAGATGCCAGCAAGTCGCTGCATCCTATGCATTAGCCTGGCGCAGGAAAGCCGCCACATTTTTCCCCCAAATCAACAGGGAAAGCTGCTATACAATCTCCAAAACCAACAGGGATAGACAAATCCCGCAAAAAACAGGGACATAACCACATGAATAATCGTTTGCGCAAAATCACCATTGTGGGCGGCGGTACAGCAGGTTGGATGACCGCGCTGATCCTGGACATGGTGTTTTCACGCACGTCAGCACCCAAGGATCGACCGAAACTCTGCCTGATCGAAAGCCCCAATATCTCTACCGTGGGTGTGGGCGAGGCCACGGTGCCACGCATGCCGGTCACGCTCCGTCAGGCGGGTATTTCAGAGCGGAACTTCTTTCGCGAAACCAACGCGTCCTTCAAACTGGGTGTCAAATTCTGCAATTGGAACAAGGACGCCAAGGGCAACCGCATTGACTATGTAAACCCCTTTTCCCATGCTAACATGATCGAAGGGTTGGAGGCGGCCGAATACTTTCTGCGTTTTGGCAATGGAGACCGGGACTTTACACAATCCATCTCGCCACATGATGACCTGGGCCGCCTGTGTAAAGGCGCGCGGCAATTGGGTCAGCCCGAGTTCGAGCAGCGGTTCGGATATGCCTATCATCTGGATGCCGTGAAGTTCGCAGGGATGCTTACCAGGGTCTGCACAAAGCGCGGGGTTGAGCATATTCAGGATGAGGTCCAGTCGGTCGAGCTGGACGAGCAGGGCAATGTCAGTCACCTGATGTTGGAACGCGCAGGTCGGCATGACATTGAGATGGTCATCGATTGCACCGGGTTCCGCGGTTTGATCATCAACCAGGCTCTTGGTGAGCCGTTTCTGGATTATTCGGATTATCTGCCCAACGACCGCGCCATGGCGCTGCAGGTCGAACATCCCGACCCCGAGAAGATCGAAAGCCTTACCCGGTCGACCGCACTGGGCGCCGGGTGGACATGGCGGGTGCCTCTCTACAACCGAGTGGGCACTGGCTATGTGTTCTCATCCGCACATCGCACGGATGATCAGGCTGCGGATGAATACCTCGAATGGCTGGGCGACAGTGGTAAGGGCCTGACACCGCGCATAATCCCGATGCGCGTTGGGCGTGTGCGCAATGCCTGGGTCAAGAACTGCCTTGCGATCGGTCTGTCCGGCGGGTTTATCGAGCCGCTTGAGAGTACCGCGATCCACATGATTGATCATGCGATCCGTTGGTTTGCCGAGCACCTGCCCACACGTGAAATCGAACCGGCCCTACGGGCTAGATATAATCAGCAGATGGACAAGCTCTATAACGAAGTTCTGGAATTCATCTGCCTGCACTATCGCTTGGGCAATCGCACGGATGACCAGTATTGGATCGACGCCCGCACCGAGATGAAGCTGCCGGATCGGTTGGCCGAGAATCTGGATTTATGGCAATATCGCCTGCCGCTGGAGAATGATATCGAGTTTGCCACGCTATTTAACTTTCGCGTTTATCAAACGGTTCTTTTGGGCAAGCAGGTTTATGATACGGGCTATGGCCCGGGCATCCGCGACCGTTTGCGGCCTTTGAAGAAACCAATTTGGTTCCAGGGAATGAAGACTGCAAAATCCGACCTTGCGCGGATACTCAAAGCCATGCCGGATCACAAAACACTGCTGCGCGATATTCGAGGGGAGTTGGACCAACCCGCCTTTGGCATGGCGGCGGCGATGAAACCAACAGTCGCGATGCCGGGCACGGCACCAGCACCGGTAACGATCCAGAACATGCCGAACTTTGCCGAGATCCAAAGTGGAAAGAAGGATGTGCAACTGTTCTAAATTTCTTGCACAGCCGGTGCTGCACGTTGCTTGATGTACAACTGAGGGGCGGGGTTAATCTCCGTCCTTCAGGGACGTTCTATGATGCGTAGGTCAGTTTGCTTCAGAACTACCCCAACCGTTTCTTGAACCTGAGCGTTGCGGCCACCAATCCGAGCACCGCAAAGCCAATCATCCACAGGATCTCCCACCGCAGCTCATAAAGAGAAGCATCGCGTAGAACGACACCGCGGATCATGTCCATGAAATGGGTAGCAGGCAGGATCTGAGCGATGATCTGGACCGGTTTGGGCATGCCGTCAAAGGGAAACATAAACCCGGACATCAGGATCGAAGGGAGCAGCACAAAGATCGTCATCTGCATCGACTGAAGCTGATTTTGGGCGAGAGTCGAGATCACCAGGCCAAGGGATAAGCTGGCAATGATGAACAGCAATGTCACGACCAGCAAAGTGCCCAACCCCCCGTTTATCGGAACTTCAAACAGAATGTGACCAAGGCCGAGTATGATTGCGACCTGTATGAGGCCAAGAAAGATGTAGGGAATGATTTTCCCAACCATTAATTCGATCGACTTGATCGGGGTGTTGATCAACATCTCCATATTCCCCCGCTCACGTTCCCGGACAATTGCAGCCGAGGTGAACAGGATCATTGTCATGGTCAGGATAACCCCCACAAGCCCGGGTACGATGTTCACCGCGGACCGCTGTTCCGGGTTGAAATAAAGCGTCACCTCGAATGTGGGTACCTGCCGGTTTGGCGGCAGTCTCAGCAGTTCGGTCAGCGGCATTGTCCGCAGCGATTTAATTGCGCTGGCGACCATTGTGTCCGAACCATCCACGATCCAATGGGCGACGGGCCTGCTGCTGGTCTGGCCTGTCGCGTCGGGCAGGCCCAGCCCGACAGATGGGCTGCGGGCTACCCTATTGGCTACGTCCGATGGAATGATCAGTGCGGCGCGTACCCGGGATTCCGTGATAGCGCGCTCGGCCTCCTCTGGCGTGGAAAGTTGTTCGGTTACGGTTACAACCTGCGTGGCCTGAACGAGTTGTGTCAGCGTCCGCGACAGTTCTGTCCCGGACTGATCCACGACGGCGACCGGTACGTGGCGCAGATTTGTGTTGATTGCATAGCCAAACAGCAGCAGCTGGATCAACGGGATCATAATGACCATCGCGAACGTCATTTTGTCTCGCCGCAGTTGAAGCAGCTCTTTCTTCAGAACAGCAGTGATGCGGCGTGAGGAAATCATGACGCGTGCTCGCGGGTGGCACTGACAAAAACATCTTCCAGATTTGGCCGCTGCGGCGTCAGAGACAGTTCCGGAAAAGCGCCAAGATGGGTGCGCAGCATCTCTGCGGGCAGCGGTTCGGATTTGTCCACCAGCACGCGCAGCCGAGAGCCGACCTGTGCTGTGGACAGAATCTTGGGTTTGCCATCCAGTTCATGTTTAACCCGGCGCAAATCCGGGCCCTCAACTTCGATGACATCGGCCTGAAGGTCATCCATCAATTGGCGTGGCGATCCATCCGCCTTTTTGACACCATGCTGCAGAATGGCCAATCGATGGCAGCGTTCCGCCTCGTCCATGAAATGTGTGGACACGATCATCGTTGCGCCCTGGTCGACCAGATCGAACAGTTGCTCCCAGAATGTGCGGCGGGTTTCGGGATCAACAGCCGAGGTCGGTTCGTCCAGAAACAGAAGCTTTGGCTGGTGCATGACGGTTGCTGCAAGGGCCAGCTTTTGCCGCTGGCCGCCACTCATACTGCCGCTGAGCTGATGAATGTTTGTCGTCAGGTCGTAGGTGTTTAGCAGCTCATCAATGCGCGTCGCCGCAGCTTTGGGAGAAATGCCATAGATTTCCGCTGCAAACCTCAGGTTCTCCAATACGGTCAGGTCGCGGTAATACGAAAAGATCTGGGTCATATACCCGATTTCGTTCTTCAGTGGTTCCGCAGCCTCCGGCATCGAACGGCCCAGAACCGAGATCGTTCCGCTGCTGGGGGTCAGCAATCCGGTCAACATGCGCATGGTTGTTGTCTTGCCGCAGCCGTTGGGACCGAGGAAGCCGTAAATCTGGCCTGTTCTGATCTCCAGGTCCAGATTGTTGACCGCGGTATTTTCCCCGAACCGTCGGGTCAGGCCCTGCGTCGCAACAACGACATCGGTCATGGCATGCGAACCTGTACCGGCACACCGGCAGGCAAGTCGGATGAGGCATCAGGCAGGTCAATCTCGGCCAGATAAACCAGGCGCGTGCGGTCATCTTTGTTCAGACCGTAGTAAGGCGTGAATGACGCATCATCGCTGATCCAACGGATGACGCCGTTCAGCGGCGCATCCAGCCCGTCGACGCGCACTTCGAGCTTGTCGCCGGGTTTTAGTTTTACGCGATGCGGTTCGGGAACATAGACACGCGCGTAAGGAGTTTGCCCCGTCACCAGAACCGCCACCGGACTGCCCGATGTGACGCGTTCCCCAAGGTTCCACGGCAACGAGTCCAACACGCCGTCCCGGGTTGCGACAACGGTCAGATCATCCAGAACGGTTTGCTCGGCGGCAACTGACGCCTCGGCTGCACGCACATTGGCTTCGGCAACCGCCAAATCCTCTGGCCGGGTGCCATTTTGGAGTTCCCGCAGGGATTCCTGCGCGCTGGCCAATTCGGCCCTGGCCGAGTCCCGCAACGCCAAGTCATTTGCGACCTGTGCTTCTGTCACGACCGAGTTTTCAACCAGCCTGGCGTTTCGGTCGTAGATGGCCTCTGCATCGGCCAGCCGCGCGACGGCGCCGGCAACCTTGGCCTCGGCAATCGCGATCTCTTCTTCCCGAGGGCCGACCTGGAGCTTGAGGAGCGTGGCTTGCGCTTTTTCAAGCTCGGCCTGTGCCAGCCTCAACTTGGCGGTTTGCAAACTGTCATCAAGCTGAACCAGCGTGTCACCGGCTTTGACCAAAGTTCCCTCGGCGACGGGCAGATCCACGACAATCTCGTTTGCGGTTGCCGTCAGCGCCACACGGTCACGTGCCAGAACGCCCAGAGCCACGCTTGGATCGGTTCCGGAACAGCGATCCAAGACTGCTGGCAAAGCTGCGACAAGTATCAATGGAATAGGGATCGTCATGTTCAGCAAAAGTCATCTCCCGCGTGTGCCCTGTTAAAAGAACGCGATGTTTGCTCAAACATACAATCAGTAAGTGTTTTTGTACATATGGCGGGGCAATTTGCCTGATCCCGCCTTTAAGGAAGGTGCAGAAGAACTTGTCTGTGGGTGTGGAACCTGCGGCATTCAACCGAATGGTGAAGCACGTTGCAGAATAGGTGTTGGGAAAATGATGGCGCACTAAAGGGTACGCCATCATTTATTTTTCTTCAGTGGTTAGAATACTGCCACGGGGCCGCGTGGAATGCATATCCTGATCCGGTTTTCTCGACAAAGCCGACGCCGGGGAATGTCAAATGCGCCCCCGCAACCATGAGGCGGTCTGTTGAGACCTGATCCATAACCCGGTTCCGCGTGGCGCGGGCCTGATCCTGATCCACGTCAAAGGAAATCGTCAGGCTGGGGTCAGGGAACTGGAGGAACGGGACATGAACGATATCGGCCCAGAACAGTAATGTGTCCTGCCCTGAACTCAGAGCATAACCCGTATGGCCCGGTGTGTGGCCCGGCAACGGTAACGCCGTAAGGCCGGGCAAGATATCGGCCTCGCCTGTGAACAGACGCAGTCGATCCTGATAGGACGAAACCGCCGCAACGGCAGTGTCAAAAAACGGTCTGGCTGCCTCTGGCGCGCCAGCCCGGATATCGGCATTCGTCCAGAAATCGTAATCGGCCTGATGCACGACCATTTCCGCATTCGGGAATGCCGCGGCGCCATCGATTTGCGCGCCCCCGATGTGATCCGGATGCAAATGGGTGACGACGATCGTGTCCACTTTTTCGGGCGAATATCCAGCTGCGGCAAGCCGTTGCTGCAAATGCCCCACGGTTGGGGCAAATCCCTTGGCTCCGGTGTCGATCAGGTGAACCTTTTTGCCATCATCCAGCAAAAAAGCGTTGATTGCGGTTTTGTAGGTTTCAGGGGTCAGAAAGGCCTCGGCCTGCATCTTGTTCCAGAGGGCGGCGTCTACGGCCGGAAAAATGTCATGCGGGATTTGGGTAAAGCCGTCCGAGATTGCAGTAACGGTAACGTCTCCGATCTGAAATCTTTGGATTGCCTCTACCTGTACCAGATTTTTGGCCAGCATTGCCTTGGGCGTCAGCGCGACAGCAACACTTCCAGCCGTGGCAAATTTCAGCACATCTCTTCTATTCATGATCACCTCTCCTGCCAGCCGGCCTGATGCGCCGGAATGTTCTTCCATTTTTCTGTGGTTGGGGCCAATTTATCTGAGCAGTCTAAAATAATCAATTAATACATTAATATCATGCCAATCACGCAGGCTCTTAATAGTGCCAAGTATTGATGGTGGTCTCCTGACTTGATCTGATGTCTCTCAGCATTTCTTGAAGAAACTCGTAAAATATTTATAGATTAATAGTCTTTCCGTCTTAAAAACGGCCTTCGTTTGCGACCTGCAAATCTCAGGCGCTTGAACCGGTGCAATCCTTGTCGAAATTACAATCACGGATAGCGGGCTGGATCCGCGCCAACCGCCGAGCCCATCAATCTTGGGGCCGTTTGTGCATGAAGGCCGCCCGCTTGCATAATGCGACCCGCACGTCGTCCTGATTGAACGCTTCGTGCAGAAAGTTCACGATGCCGGCCTCCGGGCGAGACTGGCTTTCGCGGCATTCGCCCAAGGTGGTCCGGATACGCAGTGTATCGCCGTGAAACACAGGGGCGGGAAAGATCACATCCGTCATGCCCAGATTGGCAATCGTTGTCCCCAGAGTTGTTTCGTTGACAGATATGCCGACCATACAGCCCAGTGTGAACAACGAATTGACCAAGGGCCTGCCAAACTCGGTCTTTTCGGCGAAGTGCCGGTCGATATGCAGGGGTTGCGAATTGTAGGTCAGCGAGCAGAAGAACATGTTGTCCGCTTCAGTGATCGTTCGCGTGATTGCGTGATTGATCACCATGCCCTCAGAGAATTCTTCGAACCAGAGCCCGGCCATTGGGTGTTCCTTTTAAGTTGAAAGGTCGAGTTGAACCAGCAGTTTCCCCGCATCCACCGTATCCCCGGCGGTTCCATTGATGGCGGTGACCCTGCCATCAGCCCCGGCCTTCAGTTCCATCAACAGTTTCATTGATTCCATGACCACCAGCGTTTCGCCTTCCGCAACTTTGGCACCGGGTTCGGCACGCAGCTCGACGATCAGCCCCGGCATGGGCGCGGTCACGCGGTCCGGGGAGGTGACGTTTTCCTTAAGCTGTGCCGGATCGAAATCCCCTAGCAGAGTAATGGCGTGGACCGCGTCGAAATCGGGGCCCCAGACATGCACAAGCTTGCCAGCAATCAACGCGCCTAGGGTTTCGCGCACACCGTCTCGGGTCACCGAAAGGCTGTGCGGACCCGTCCATTCAACCTGTATTGGTTCATCCTTCCCACCGGCGTTCAATATAAGCCCTCCGCTTGTCGAGGTCAGCTTCACCCGACGCTCGGGAGTTTGACTGTCTGCATATGTGCTTTGAGGTGGATGGCCTGCGTTCTGCAACAGACGAAAGCCGCCCGCCACCTGCCAGGGCGATGTCGGGGCCGCAGGTCTGCAGTGGTATGCCAGCGCAGCAAGTGAAAGGCTGTCGCGGGCAGGGGGTTTCCAGCCTTCGGGCCATTCCTTGGGCAGGAAACCTGTGGTGGCGCGCCCTTTCGCAAATGTTTCACGGCAGATGGCGTCGCGCAGGAACAGACGCGTGGTTGTGAGCCCGGCGATTTCGAGCTGTTCCAATCCGTGCGCCAACTTCTGGCAGGCTATCTGGCGATTGTCGCCATAGGCGATCAGCTTGGCGATCAGCGAGTCATAGCTGGAACCGATGGCGGACCCAGCCTGAATGCCGCTATCGCACCTCAGGTCCTGGTCGATACTCCAATGCAATATTGTCCCGGTGTCCGGACGGAAATTGTCGCTGGCATCTTCGGCGGTCAGGCGTGCCTCGATAGCGTGTCCGGTGCAGGTGATCTGGTCCTGTGCAATGGACAGGGCCTGGCCAGCGGCGACCCGCAATTGCTGTTCAACCAGATCAATCCCGGTGATTTCTTCGGTCACCGTATGCTCGACCTGAAGCCTTGTGTTCATTTCCAGGAAATAGAAATCCTCGGTTGTCGCATCCATGATGAATTCGACCGTGCCCGTGCTGTCATAGGCAATCTTGCGGCCCAGCCTGATTGCCGCCGTGTAAAGCGCCTTGCGGGTATCGTCGCACAGGTTCGGCGCGGGGGCTTCTTCCAGCAATTTCTGATGGTTGCGTTGAACAGAACAGTCGCGCTCGAACAAATGCAGCATGGTGCCGTGCTTGTCGCCCAAAAGCTGCACCTCGATATGGCGCGGATTCCGGATCAGTTTTTCGATCAGAAGGCGATCATCACCGAAGGATCGCTTTGCTTCGATCCGGGCGGATGAGATTGCGTTGACCAATTCATCCGCGTCGAAAACAGCGCGCATGCCCTTGCCGCCGCCGCCCGCACTGGCCTTGACCATCACCGGAAGGCCGATTTCATGGGCGGCGTTGATTAGTGCGCTATCGGATTGGTCAGACCCGGAATAGCCGGGAACGCAGGGAACACCTGCCTGCTGCGCGATCCGCTTCGCCTCGATTTTGGACCCCATCGAAGTCATTGCTTGCAGATGCGGGCCGATCCAGACAATGCCAGCCTCGGCGCAGCCATGGACCAGATCGGGTTGCTCTGACAAAAAGCCATAGCCCGGATGGATTGCCTGAGCGCCCGTTTTGTGGGCGGCTTCAAGGATGCGATCGGTGCGAAGATAGCTTTCGGCGGCCGCAGCAGGGCCGATATGCACAGCCTGATCTGCCATCTGCACATGCAAAGCGCCCTTGTCGGCATCAGAATACACCGCGACTGTCCTAAGGCCGATCCTGCGGGCGGTTTTGATGATACGGCAGGCGATCTCGCCCCGATTGGCGATCAGAAGACTGTCAAACATGAGCGATACCCTTACATTCGGTAGACGGGACGGGCACCGGTGTCCTGATCTTCGCCTGCCGCGAGTGCGATACAGAGACCAAGAACGTCGCGCGTCTGGTTGGGTTCGATGATACCGTCGTCCCAAAGGCGGGCGGTCGCATAGTAGGGATCAGACTGTTCTTCGAACTGGGCACGAGTTGTTGCGTCCAGCGCTGCGATATCCTCTTCCGTTGCCGAGGATTTGAGACTGCTGCGGCGCAAGTCGGTGACAACAGTCGAAGCCACGTCGGGACTCATGGTGGCGATGCGCGCATTCGGCCACGAGAACAGGAAGCGTGGCCGAAAACCGCGCCCGCACATGCCATAGTTTCCCGCGCCGTATGAGCCGCCAACGAGGATCGTGTATTTCGGCACTCTTGCGTTAGAGACTGCGTAAACCAGTTTGGCGGAGTGCTTGGCGATACCGCCACGTTCTGCTTCGGTTCCGACCATAAAGCCGGTAATATTTTGAAGAAAGATCAACGGGATGTGCCGCTGATCGCACAGTTCGATGAAATGTGCGCCCTTGACGGAGCTTTCAGAGAACAGAGCCCCGTCATTTGCCAGTATTCCAACCGGATAACCGTGAATGTGGCCGAAACCGGTGATCAGAGTTTTTCCGTAATCCGGCTTGAATTCGGAAAACTCGGACCCGTCGACTATCGTTCTGATCAGCGCATGCATATTTGCTGGCCGCTTGAGATCGACAGGCGCGTAGTCTTGTGTTTCACCATGTGCCGCCAGCGGCGCGCATGAGGTCCGTGCTGGCGATGCAATCCGACGACCGTCGCCCAGGTTGGCAATGATTTCACGCAACTTTTGCAAGGCGGTTTCCTCATTTTCAGCGATATGATCGCTGACACCCGATATGCTGGTGTGCATTTCGGCCCCGCCAAGGGTTTCACCGTCGACGATTTCGTTGATTGCGGCTTTAACGATTGGCGGACCGCCCAAATGGATACGCCCGGTTCCCTTGACCATGATGACCTGATCGCTGAGCGCGGGGATGTAGGCACCCCCAGCCGTACAGCCGCCGAAGACGACCGAAATCTGCGGAATGCCCGCAGCTGACATCCGGCATTGCCGCCAGAACCCCCCGCCAAAGTGATCCTTATCAGCAAAAACGCGATCCTGTTCGGGCAGAAATGCGCCACCGCAATCCACAAGATAGATACAGGGCAGGCTGTGCTGTTCCGCGATTTCCTGCGCGCGGGAATGTTTGCGCACGGTTTCCGCAAAGAACGAGCCGCCTTTGGTCGTGGCATCATTGGCAATGATCATGCAGGGGCGGCCGTGGATCATGCCGATGCCCGTGACGATACCAGCCCCGGGCACCTCATCGCCGTAAAGGCCGTGTGCGGCCAGTGGGGATAGTTCCAGGAATGCGGTTTCGGGGTCCAGAATAAACTCGATCCTATCCCGGACGAACAATTTTCCGCGTTTGGCATGGCGGGCGCGAAACTTCTCTCCGCCGCCTTGCGAGGCAGAGGCATGGGCGCTGCGCAATTCGTCAATCAAAGCGTTGATACCGGACATCGGCGTTTCTCCGTGATCGAAGGAATTGACTTTCTACCTAACGACCGTTAGAAAATCTGTCAATACATTGAAGCAATCTGTTGAGGGTGGTGCGGGAATGGATGTCAGGGATTGGGTGATACTGAAACGCAATGGTGTGGTGTGCACGATCACTTTTTCCGCGCCGAAACATCTCATGATACCAGGAACCAGATAATGACCGCACTTGGATTTGACGCCACAACGGCCAGCAACTTCTTTTTTGAGGAAGAACACCACATGCTGCGCGCGCAGGTGCGCCGGTTTGTTGAGGAAGAAATCAAACCGAATGGAGGCGCCTGGGAAGAAGAGGGGAGCACCCCCCGCAAGGTCCTGCAAAAGATGGGTGAGCTTGGGTTCTTTGGAATCCGGTATCCCGAAAAATATGGCGGCTCGGAAATGGACGAACGCGCCACTGTCGTTTTGGCCGAAGAGCTGGGACGCAGCACATATGCTGGGGTCGCCATCACTGCGCTGGTGCATACCGACATGGCGTCCGTCCATATTTTCAACGCCGGGAATGCTGCGCAGAGGGAGAAGTATATCCCTCGCGTTATCTCGGGCGAGATCATCACCGCCGTGGGCGTTACCGAGCCCGATGCCGGGTCGGATGTCAAAGGCATCCGCACCTCTGCGCGCCGTGATGGGGATCACTACGTCCTGAACGGGGCAAAGATGTTTATCACCAACGGCGTGCAGGGCGACGTCTTTTGTATTGCCGCCAAAACTGATCCGGCAGGGCCGCCCAGTCAGAGTGTGACGATGTTCATCGTTGAGAAGGGGATGGAGGGCTTTTCCGTCTCGCGTTCGCTAAAGAAACATGGCTGGAACAGCTCGGATACTGCCGAACTTTCTTTTGTGAATGTGCGGGTTCCAGTTGAAAACGTGCTGGGTCAGGAAGGGCGCGGATTTTACGAAATCATGAAGAATTTCCAGAACGAACGACTTGTACTGGGCGCGATGGCGATGGGCGAGGCGCAGGCTGCTATTGAAATGACCGTGCAATATGTGAAAGACCGAAAGGCCTTTGGGGCGCCACTTTGGGATAAGCAGACCATCCGTCAGCGCCTGGCCGAGCTTGCTGTAAAGGTCGAGGCAGGTCGCCAGCTAGTATACTCTACCGCTGCCCGAGCTGCGCAGGGCGAAAACCTGGTGCGCGAGGTGTCTATGATCAAGGCGTTCTGCGGTGAACTGGTGAACGAGGTGATGTATGCCTGTGTTCAGTTCCATGGCGGTATGGGTTTTATGCGCAAAAGCGCGATCGAGCGCATGTCGCGCGATGCTCGTGTTCAATCGATTGGTGGGGGTGCAACCGAAGTTATGCTGGAAGAAGTCGCAAAACGGATGTGATCGGGAAGATTTGCGTTTCTTACCCTGAGGAGGGACCGTTGTGAGTGAAACTCAACACAAGTTGCGACCGAAATCCAAAGCCGCAGAAGCCAGATTAGAGATTTTGGCTATAGCGGCAGGAATGATGCGTCAGGTTGGGTATTCGGATATGTCTCTGCGTGATCTGGCGGCCGAGGTCGGTATGAAGGCTGGCAGCCTGTATTACCATTTCCCGTCCAAAGATGCGCTGGCCGTAGAGGTCATGAAGGTCGGAGTAGAGGTTGTCCAAAATGCGGTTCGATCCGAACTGACGGAGTATTCGGACGCTGATGCCCAAACCCGTCTGATTGTTGCGATGCGCACCCATCTGGAAACGCTGTTGTCAGAAAGCGATTTTTCGTCGGCGCATATACGATGCTACCCGTTTGTTCCTGAAACCGTCCGGGCAGAGCTGGCTGAAGTCCGCAGGGCATACGACAGAGATTGGAACGAGTTAATCGGCGCGTTTCTCGATGTGCCGCCAGAAGATATTCGGGTCCGCCACCTGCGCCATGCTTTGCTGGGTGCGCTGAATTGGTCATTGGAGTGGTTTGATCCAAAACGCGACAGCGTGATCGACTATATCGCATCGCTTGAAAGGCTGATCACCAAGTAGGAGGAAGGCTATGCCTCTGCCGTCACATGGTGCCCGGTCCTGGTTGTTTGTTCCGGGCAACGACTTCAGAAAGCTGAGCAAGTCGCTGACCTCCGGTGCGGATGTGATCATCTTCGACCTTGAAGATGCCGTATCATCCGATGGCAAAGCCGCCGCGCGTGCGTTGACTGCGCGGGCACTGCAGTCTGACAGCCGACCCGCCCGGTATGTGCGAGTCAACGATCTGACAACCGGACTGACAGCCGAGGATGTGGCGCAGACTATCGGGGCTTTGCCAGATGGCTATGTGCTGCCCAAATGCGATGGGCCGCGGTGCATTGAACAGCTGGCAAAACTGATACGTGACCACGCCCCTGCAAAGATGCCGGGTATTTTGGCCATCTGTACCGAGACCGTGCGTGGTGTGCGCAACCTCATGCGTCTTGATTGGTCCCATCCGATGTTGGTGGGGCTGACCTGGGGCGGTGAGGACCTGATGGTCGATTTGGGTGCCAGATCGAACCGGGGTGATGATGGCCATTATCTTTCACCATTTTCCATGGCGCGCGATCTTACGCTTTATGCTGCGAAAGAAGCGGGTGTTCTGGCAATCGACGCGGTCTTTACCGATTTTCGCGACATAAGCGGTTTGCATCGCGAAGCACAGGGCGCGGGTGCAGTGGGCTTCGACGGTAAACTGGCGATCCACCCGGCGCAGCTGGATGTCATTCACGACGCGCTTGCCTTTGAGGCAGAACAGGTCAGATGGGCCGAACGTGTCATCGCGGCGCTTGCTGCATCGGAAATCGGGGTTGCCGAGCTTGATGGCAAAATGCTGGATCGTCCGCATTTCAAACAGGCAGAGATGATCCTCAGGAACGGTGGGCGCGCCCTCAAATCACCCGGAGTTTAAGCCAGTTTTCCCATCGCTGGGAATTCAGAGCCGGAAGACGCCGGAGGCTTTGCAACGGCCTAATCTGAGTGGCCCCAGAAAGAGGCCACTCTTGTTTGCTTTATTCGAAGTTGTAGGGAACTCCGGCCTGGTTGATGACACTGTTGTATTCCCGGAAAATCCCAACGATCTTCTCGTGGACTTCCCCTTCCTGCGCAATTTCTGCCCAGAATTCCTTGGCCGCATTCTCGACCTCGGCCCACTCGGACGGCGGAACAGAGCGCAATTCCAGCTTGTCTCCATTTGCCCGCAGCGCAGCCTCACCGCCCCAATACCATTGGTTGCGATAGGTGTGGCCAGCCTCAATCCCCGCCATCACGATGGATTTGAGGTGGTCGGGAAGCTCGTTCCAGCGCTCCTGATTGGCGAACCACGATCCGATCCACGCGCCCGAGATGTTGTTGGTCAGGAAATAGTCGGTCACATCCGCCCAACCAACTGTGTAGTCCTCGGTAATGCCGGACCAGGCCATACCGTCCAATTCTCCGGTCTGAACCGCGACTTCGGCGTCTTCATAGGGAATGTTCACCGGCACGACCCCGAACTTGGCCAGGAACCTGCCAGCGGTCGGGAAGGTATAGAGCTTCAGCCCATCCAGATCGGCGACGGATGTGATTTCTTTTTTGGTATTGAAGTTGCACGGGTCCTGCCCGGCGGCGGACAGCCACTGAACACCGACCTTGGCGTATTCGTCGCGCCAGATATCTGCCAGACCGTACTGGTTGAACAGGACCGGCACATCAAGGATATGCTTGGTTGCAAAGGGGAAGTACCCACCGAAAACGCGCAGTGGCGTGGGTGAAGCCATCGAGTCATCATCCGAATGAACGCCATCAATGGTGCCGCGCTGCAGGGCCTGGAAAAGCTCTCCGGTCGGGACAATCTGATCGGCAAAGAACAGCTCGATCTCCAACTCGCCATTGGCGTTGGCGTTGATGTAGTCGATGGCCGGTTTGGTCACATGCTCTCCCAGCGCGCCACCGGCATAGGTCTGAAACCGCCATTTGATCGGGGCCTGCGCCTTTACGATTGCGGGCGCGGCGAGTGTTGCGGGTGCGGCCAAGGCGGCTGTCCGCAAAAATCTGCGTCTTGTCGTCATTGTCTTTTTCTCCCATGTTTTTAATTAACGCCGAACCGGTTGATCCGGTTTCTGGTTCTCTACGTGCTCAGTTTCCGTAGACGATGCCCGGAAGCCACAATGCGATCTCGGGGAAGGCCATCACCAAACCCAAAGCCAGTGCCATCACGCCGACGAAGGGTATGATGGAACGATAAATATCTCCAATAGTCACTTCCGGCGGCGCCATGGCCCGCATCAAAAACAGATTGTACCCAAAAGGCGGGGTCATATAGGCGATCTGGCAAGTGATCGTATAAAGGACGCCGTACCAGATCAGATCGAACCCAAGCGCCCCGACCAGCGGCACGTAAAGCGGGGCGACGATGACCAGCATGGCGGTGTCGTCCAAAAACGTGCCCATCACCAGAAAGCTAAGCTGCATAAGGATCAGGATAATCCACGGATTCAGGCCCAACTGCACCGTGAACAGGTTCTCGATTGCTTTGACCGCGCCCAGCCCGTCAAAAACCGCGCCAAAGGCAAGGGCGGCGAGGATGATCCACATAAACATGCAGGTGATTCCAAGCGTCTGCTTGATCGAGGTCTCAAAGACCTGCCAGGTCATGCGACGTTTCAAAACGGCTGCCATGAAGGCAGCGATTGCCCCCAAGGCCGAACTTTCGACCAGAGAGGTCCAGCCGTTCACAAAAGGAACCATCATCACGGCAAAGATGCCTATGGGCAGCAGACCGGCCCCCAAAAGGCGCAGTTTCTCGCCCCATGTGACCTGCGCGCGTTCCTCGGCACTCATCACCGGCCCTAGCGATGGATTCAGGCGGCAGCGGATCGCAATGTAGATAATGAACAGGGTGGCCATCATCAGACCGGGGACAACGCCAGCCAACCAAAGCTGCCCGACCGGCTGCCGTGCGATCATCGCGTAGAGGACCAAAACAACCGAGGGCGGGACAAGAATACCTAAGGAGGATCCGGCCTGTATAACGCCTGTGACCATGCGCTTGTCATAGTTGCGACGCAGCAACTCGGGCAGGGCGATAGTCGCCCCGATGGCCATGCCCGCCACGGACAATCCGTTCATTGCCGATATCAGAACCATCAGGCCGATTGTGCCTATGGCCAACCCGCCGGACAGACCGCCCATCCAGACATGGAACATGCGGTACAAGTCGTCCGCGATCCGGGATTCGGACAGGATGTAACCCATAAAGATGAACATCGGCAGCGTCAGCAGGGGATACCAGCGCATCACCTTGATCGCCGCAGCGAACCCCAGATCATACCCGCCCCGGTCACCCCACAGGAAAAACGCAGCTATCACAGCAACAAACCCGATGGCCCCAAAGACCCGCTGCCCGGTCAGCAACATCAGCATCATGGTCGAGAACATGAGCGCGGCAATCAGTTCGTAGCTCACCCGCGGTGTCCTCCTTCAAGGTCCTCGGGGGCCATATGCACGGGCTCGTCATCCTTTGGGCCCATGTCATGGCCTTGCAGCCGCAAGATGTCTTTGAACAGTTCCGAGAGTGCCTGCAACAGCATCAGAAGGATGCCAACAACCATGATGGTTTTGATGGGCCAGATATAAGGACGCCACGCAGACGAGGATCGCTCGCCCCCATACTGGAACGAATACATCAGGCTGTCCCAACCGCCCCACAGCAGAAAGGCCAGATACACGATCAGAAACAGCACCGTCATCACATCGATCTGGCTTTTCCGGCGGTCCGACCACTCTCCGTACAGCAGGTCCATGCGCACATTCGCGCCCATCTGCATCGCGTAAGGTCCGCCAAGCATATAGTACGCGACCATGGCGAACTGCGCCATTTCCAGAGTCCACAGAGAGGGAACGAAGAAGGTCTTCGATACCGACGAATAAAGCAGGATCGCCATCATGACGAAGATGCCGTACATGATGATCCGCCCAAGCATCCGGTTGGCGCGGTCCACATGCCGGACATAAGCCTTCATCACACCCGTCACGATGACGACCTTACAAAAACAGTGCCAAATAATGATCCGGCGCAGGGCGCGCGCGCCGTCGAGCGACCCGGACCCCAAAAACCATATTTGCGTGGAAATACGCCGCCTTCGCGCATGTTGAACTCTGCCCCAATACTCCCTGTGCCATCAGAGCGATATGCGTGATAGCTGTCAAGCTGACACAGGAGGAATGATGGACTTGGGGCCATGGCCAATGCTCGGCCAGAGGCAAGGGCGTATAAGCGATCACTTTGCAAAGCTGAGATTGACCCGGCCAGACTCTGATGTGCAACGTACAAGAAGACACAGTCAGGAACTGCCATGAAAGACGATCCGCTTCTCAGGCCCTATCAGCTTAAGCATCTTGCGATCCGCAACCGTGTGCTGTCTACGGCGCATGAGCCTGCCTATACCGAGGACGGGCTGCCAAAAGAACGCTATCGCCTTTACCATTCGGAAAAGGCCAAAGGCGGTATAGGGATGACCATGATCGGTGGATCTTCGGTCGTGGCCCCTGACAGCCCACCCGCCTTTGGCAATATCACGCTCTATAAAGACGAAGTGGTCAAATGGTTATCCGAACTGGCCGATGATGTGCATGAACATGGCGCGGCGGTGATGATCCAGATCACCCATCTCGGGCGACGCAACAATTGGAACAAGACGGACTGGCTGCCGCCCATCGCGCCGTCTCATATCAAAGAAGCCACCCACCGGGCTTATCCCAAGGCGATGGAAGATTGGGATATGGACCGGGTTGTGGCCGCTTATGCCGACGCGGCCGAGCGGGTTAAGGCTGCAGGTTTGGATGGGTTGGAATTTGAATGCTACGGCCACCTGATCGATCAATTCTGGTCTCCCGCCACCAATAAGCGCCAGGATGAGTATGGCGGTTCGCTGGAAAACCGGATGCGGTTCGGCATGCGCGTTTTCGAAGCAGTGCGCGACCGGGTCGGTCCGGATTTCCTGATTGGTGCGCGGCTGAGTTGTGACGAAACCTTCGAAGGCGGCTTTGATGAGGCAGAAGGCCATCGGATTGCGATGAAGCTAACCGAAAGCGGGTTGTTTGACTTCCTGAACGTGGTGCGCGGCCACGTGGATACGCATGAAGGCGTTTCGCATATGATCCCGACCATGGGTCATAAATCGGCTCCACAGCTGGACCATGTCGCCAAGATACGTGAGGCCACCGGCATGCCAACCTTCCACGCGGCCCGGATTCAGGACGTGGCCACGGCGCGCTATGCCATCGAATCCGGCAAGCTGGATATGGTCGGGATGACACGGCCTCATATGGCCGATCCGCATATTGTCAACAAGCTGGCTGCGGGGCTTGAAGACCAGATCCGCCCCTGCGTCGGCATGGGATATTGCATCGATGCGATCTACGCTGGTCAGGCTGTCTGTATTCATAACGCCGCCACAGGACGTGAAAAGAGTATCCCGCATGTGTTGAAACCGGCCGGGCGAAAGAAAAAGGTTGTCGTTGTCGGGGCCGGTCCCGGAGGTCTTGAGGCTGCACGGGTCGCCAGTGAACGCGGGCATGAGGTTGTGGTGATGGAAGCTGCGGCTCAGGCTGGCGGGCAGGTCCTGCTGACCGCGGCCCTGCAACGCCGCAAAGAGATTCTGGGAATCGTCGATTGGCGGTTGGAGGAGTGCGAGCGGAAGGGTGTCGAGTTCCGGTACAATTGCTTTGCCGAAACCGACGATGTTACAGCTGAAAATCCCGATATCGTTATTGTTGCGACTGGCGGCATACCGTCGACCGCTTTCCTGAAGTCTGGTGAACATCTGGCAACAACATCATGGGATATCCTGTCGGGCTCAGTGCCGACGGGTAAGAACATTCTTCTTTATGATGACGGAGGTTCGCATGAGGGAATGACAACCGCCGAATTCGTGGCCTCACAGGGGGCAAACCTGCATTACGTGACGCCCGAACGCATGGTCGCTCCGGAAATAGGCGGGACAAATTATCCGGCCTATCTCAAGGCATTCAGTGATTTTGGGGTGCAAACGACGCTGAACCTCAAACTTGAAAGTATCGCGCAGTCGGGGAACCGATTGACGGCTACATTCTATGATGAATACGGTCGGACGCGGAAAACCTTCGAAACCGATCAGGTCATCGTGGAAACCGGTGCTGCACCGTTCGATGATCTGTATTTCGAATTAAAGCCTATGTCTGTAAATCTGGGCGAGACCGATCTGGACGCTTTGGTAAAGTACGGTACGCAAACCTTGTCGAAGAACCCCGATGGCGGGTTTCAACTGTTTCGTATTGGTGACGCGGTGGCCAGCAGAAATATCCACGCCGCCATACTGGATGCCAAGCGCCTGCTGATGCACGCCTAGGTTCCCGGACATGCGCTCGGTCTTATGGTCGCGGCATGCAATCCCAAGCCTGATTCGACGTCAAATTTCATCCGATTCCACCGATGAAACCGTAGTAAAGTCTCGGTTTGACAGGTCTTCTTGACAAGCAGAAACGGCTGTTTCAATCTATTTGAAACGTTTCAAATACATATGTGGCTTAAATGCGGGTGTCAGCACAACTCTATACGGTCAGGCAGGTTGGCCCCCTGGAGGATCAGCTTCGCCTCGTAAAGACGTGTGGGTTTGAGGATATTGAAACGATCGGATTTCACGACCTTCCACCTCAGGCAATGATCGATCAGATCCTGCAGTCAGGGCTGAACGTACGATCGGCGCATTTTGATTGGGAGGAGTTCGAAACACGGTTTGACGATATTCTGGGGTTTCTTGAGGGCGTGAATTGTCGCGTGGCTGTGATGCCATGGTTGGCAGCCGAGCAACGGCCGCGGGCGTTGAAAGAATGGGCCGAAATGGCGGGCCAATTGGCGGAATGGGCTAAGCGATTGGCAGAAAGGGATGTGCAGCTGGCCTATCACAACCATGATTTCGATCTGGAAGGCGATCCCGGCAACACGCCGCTGGACCAGATATTGGCACATGAAAACATCTTCTGGCAGCCTGACATTGGCTGGTTGGCCGTTTCCATGCCGGAGCCGGTTGCGCTCTTGCGCCGCTATGCGGATCGGATCGTTTCCGTTCATGCCAAGGATGCCGATCCTGATGGTGGTTTGGGGGACGAGCGATGGCGCGACCTGGGGCAGGGGGTTGTAGACTGGGAACAAACTTTGGATGTTTTGTCCGGTAGCCGCTGCACCGATCTTTTTGTGGAACATGACGAGTCGTCAGACCAGGCACTGACGCTAAAAACCGGGCGAGACGTCTTAACGACTATGCTGTCTGAGGGCGTACGGTGATGGCCCGCCCGACGATCAAGTCGATCGCCCGCGAGACCGGTTATTCGGTAGGGACAGTGTCCAACGCATTACGGGGCGAGGCCTCGGTCAACGCAAAGACGCGTGCGGAAATTCAGGCCGCGGCAGCCCGCGTCGGGTACCGTGTTAACCTGGACGGGCTGAAACTACGAACAAACAAATCTTACCGGATCGGGGTGTTGGTGAGTGTATCGACCGACGCTGCTGACGAATGGGAAGGGGTGGAATTCACCCGGATTCTGGCCGGCATATCCACAGCTTTGCAAGGGTCCCGATATGAGCTGAGTGTGTTCAACGTTGCCGATATCTCAGAGGCCATGGCAACTTTGAACAGGATCGTTCAGGACGGTTTGGCCGATGGCATCATATTCTCGGGCACATTGCACGACGACCCCCGGATCGCGTTCCTTCAGAAGTGTGACTTTCCATTTGTGACCATGGGCATGAGCGAAGGCTGCAAGCCGCACGCCTTTGTCGATATCGACAGCCAGGGTGCTGCCCACGACGCGACAGAACGTCTGGTGCAGCTTGGTCATCGGCGGATCGCTCTGGTCAATCCTCCCGCCGGTCTTGTTTACGCAAGCCAACGTCAAAACGGGTATGTCGAAGCCCTGTCTCAGGCCAATTTGCCAACCGACCCAGCGTTGATTTTTACGGGGCCGACCACTGCGAGAACGGGAAAAGACGCTTTCAATGCGCTTATGAAGCTGTCGGACCGTCCGACGGGATGCATCTGCGCAAATGAAGCGATGACATTAGGTGTTCTGTCGGCCGCTCACGAAGCGGGCATTTCGATTGGCCGCGATCTGGTGGTGATTTCGACCGACGATCTGAAACTAAGCAGATATTTTGTACCTCCCACAAGCACCTATTACGTGCCGATCGAAGAAACCAGCCGTTTGCTGGGCGAATACATGTTGAAAGCTTTGGCCGGAGCCGATCCGGCTGAAACCCAGAAAAAGATCAGGGCCACCTTAATCGAGCGGCAACCTGACACACCTGCGCCGAACCCGGCGCCCATCACCTGACCCAACAGAGGAGAAACCGGAAATGATCAAGACATTACTAACCGCCGCGGCTGTGGCCGCAATGACCGTTCCAGCGGCTTTCGCGGCCGATCTGGAAGGTCGCGTTCTGAAAATCGGAACGGATGCTACCTATCCGCCAATGGAAACCGTAGATGAAGCAACGGGCGAAATCGTGGGCTTCGACGTGGATGTGATGAACGCGATCTGCGAGAAGGTCAATTGCGTCCCGAATTTCGTAAACACCGCATGGGATGGCATCTTTGCTGCGTTGCAACAGGGTGAGTTCGATCTGGTGATTTCCGGGGTGTCGATTACGCCGGAACGCGAAGAGACCATGGATTTCTCGGAACCGTATATCGTCGTCAGCCAAGCCATCCTTTTGCAAGTGGATAATGCGGATATGACGCTGGACGATTTTAAGGCGGGCGGCCAGAAACTGGCGGCGCAAACCGGCACCACCAACGCGCAACTGGCCGAAGAGCTGGTCGGTCGCGAGAATGTCAGCCTGTACGACAACTTCTCGGCTGCGATCCTGGCGCTACAGAATGCCGATGTTCAGGGTGTTATCATCGATGGTACATCTGCCTCGGCCTATGAACAGGAATTCGCGGGTGAATTGACCGTGGGTATCACCGGGCTGCAATCTGATCCGTTGGGCATCGTCTTCCAGGAAGGTGACGGAACCGTTGACGCAATCAACGAAGGTCTGGCCGCCATTAAAGAAGATGGCACGCTGGATGCGTTGATCGGAAAATACTGGGGCACTGAATAAGCCGCCGGTTCCTCAACGGCCCGGCGCCACAACGGTGCCGGGCCGCATGTTTTGGCGAGAGGTCCCATGTCGCGTATAAAATCGATCCGGCCGAGCAATCTTGTTCTGCTCGCCGCTGCTCCGTTCATCATCTATCTCTTTGCAACATCTTCGAAATATCTACGCTCTCTGATCGCGATCCTCGGGATCGGCGAAAATGCCAAGGCGATATTCATCGGCTTCCTGATGGTGCTGGCGGTAGCCGTACTGGGGTACCTCTCGGCCCGTTATACCCGATTTCAAACGGCTGCGCCGATGTGGCTGCGCCTGTCCGCGCTGGCCGCCCCGGTCTGCGCTGTGGCGTTGGCGCTTTTGGGCTGGGCCGCGCCGCAGCTGCTGATGCCCTTTGCTGAATCCGTTTTCTTTCATGCGCTCAGCGAAAACACTTCAACCCTGATTGACCGCAGCGCGCAACCCTGGCGCCTGTTGCCCGAGGTTGTCGGGCAGGTCCAGACGTGGGTTCAAGTGTTGTTGGCGGTCTACGCGCTGTTGGTTGTTGTCATCCCGTTGACTACGCGATTGCCTGCCAAGACAGCGGGTTTTGCGGGTCTTGGGTTTGAAATTCTGACCGGCGCAGTCCTGTTCTATTTGCTTTTCATGGCGCATTGGCAATTTGCAACCGGGGTCGCAATCACCTTCCGGGCAGCCATCTTTGCCTATATCTTTGCGGCCATTCTGGGTCTGATCTGGGTTGGGTTGCAGTCCTTCAAACCCAAGGCCCGGACTACTGTTGTCTATGGCTCGATCAGCCTGGCCCTGCTTGGGATTTCGGCCTTCTTTTTCATGCAGCCACAAGTGAGTTATGTTCTGGTCGGCAGTACCGATGCGCGCATCGCCATCGTGCGGGGCACTCCGCAGGCGCAAGCCGATATCATCCGATTTGGCGAGTTCGATGGCGGTGGAGAGCAGCAGTACCGCATCCGCAGCGCAACAGATCCTGCGAGTGCTTTGGAACAGATTGAAACCGTTGACAGCGTGTCGGGGGCCTTTGTGCCTGTCGAGGCTCATACGCAGGGGTATCCGGTTTTATGGCAAACCAGTTTCCTGCCCGACACGTACCGCACTCCGGCACTGACCTTTGCGGTATTTGGCTTCCTGCTGCTGACGCTGACCGTAGGCGGGGCGCAGCACAACCTGCACCCGCTTGCTGTCGGGGCCGAATTCTTTGTCGACACGATCCGGGGCATCCCGATGCTGGTCATCATCCTCTATATAGGCCTGCCCTTGGCAGGTGCAGTCAAGGACGCGACCGGTGGGGGTATCGACATGACCAACATGACCCGAGGCATCATCGCCATTTCGGTCGGGTATTCTGCCTATATGGCCGAGATTTTCAGATCCGGTATCGAAGCCATTCCGCGTGGTCAGATCGAGGCTGGCGGGTCCCTCGGCCTGTCGCGCTGGCAGACCGCGCGGCTGATCATTCTGCCGCAGGCTCTGCGTATCGTTACACCCCCGCTGGGCAATGAGTTTATTGCGATGATCAAGGATACCTCGCTGCTGTCGATCCTTTCGGTCCGCGACATGACCCAACGTATGCGAGAGTTTCAGGCCGCCAGTTTCCTGCCGTTCGCGCCTTTCAACACGGCGGCGATCCTGTATGTGGTGATCACTTTGGGATGCGCCAGTTTCCTTAAATGGATCGAACGTCGCACTGCAAGGGAAGACAGATGAATAAACTTGAGTTGGGCGTCTGCTACTACCCCGAGCAGTGGGACAGATCGCTGTGGCGCGAGGATGCGCAGCGGATGGTCGATATGGGGATCGACTGGGTTCGGATTGCCGAATTCACCTGGGGGCTGATCGAACCCAGGCGGGGGGAATTCGACTGGGGATGGTTGGATGAGGTGATCGACATCCTTGGTCAGGCCGGGCTGCGCATCATGATGTCCACACCCACGGCGGCCCCTCCAAAGTGGTTGGTAGATGAATACCCGGAAATGCTGCCTGTCGATCCAAACGGTCGGGTTCGTGGTTACGGCTCGCGTCGGCATTATTGCTTTTCCAGTGACGCGTATCTCGCCGAAGCCAAACGGATCGCAACGGAGTATGCCCGCCGCTATGGCCAGAACCCCTATGTTCAGGCCTGGCAGATCGACAACGAATACAACGATCATGATACGGTGCTCAGTTATTCGGCTGCGGCCCGCGACGGGTTTCGTCGCTGGCTGGCGGAGCGCTATGGCTCGATCGAGGCACTGAACGATACCTGGGGTGCTGCGTTCTGGAGTCTGGCCTATACAAGCTTTGACCAGATCGAGTTGCCGAATGGCACGGTTGCGATGCCGAACCCAACCCATGCGTTGGATTTCGCCCGCTATTCGTCGGATCGGGTGAGACTATTCAACAAGGCGCAGGCGGATATTCTTCGCGCGTTTTCGCCGGGCCGGGACATCACCCATAACTTTATGGCAGGCAGTTTTGAGTTTGACCATCATGCGGTCGCCAAGGATTTGGATATCGTCGGCTTCGACAGCTACCCGTTGGGCAATCTGCTGGGTTCGACCCTGTCGGACAAGGAAAAGCATCATTACTTGCGGACCGGCGCGCCTGATTATCAGGGGTTCCATTGCGATCTTTATCGCAGCCAGGGCCGGGGGCGCATGTGGATACTGGAACAACAGCCCGGACCGGTGGATTGGGCCGAAAAAAACCCTTCGCCCGCTGACGGCATGGTCAGGCTGTGGACCTGGGCGGCCTATGCGCATGGCGCGCAGGCCGTAATGTTCTTCCGCTGGCGTCAGGCCAAATATGCGCAAGAGCAGTTTCACACGGCCCTGCTGCGCTCGGACGGAAGCCTTGATCAGGCGGCGTTGGAACTGGCACAGGTGGTCAAAGAGCGGGCCGCGCTGCCGGGTGCCCTAAGAAGCCGGGCGCAGGTGGCCATTGTTTTGGATTACGAGTCACTGTGGGCCGCAGATATCCTGCCCCATGACAGCGAGTTCCCGAATGCGCAGATCGTACGGGAATGGTATGCCGGGCTAAGATCCTTGGGCGTTGATTTGGACTTTGTTGGGCCTGACGGAGATTTTTCCGGATACGCATTGGTTGTTCTTCCCCAGAACATGATCGTGACCTCGGAACTGGCTGCAAAATTGCGCAACTGCCAAGCCAAGCTTTTGATTGGCGCGCGTTCGGGCAGTAAGACAGCCACAATGCACACGCCGCAAAACCTGGCACCTGGTGAACTGGCCGACCTGACGGGCGTCCGGGTTTTGCGCGTTGAATCTCTGCCCGAACTGGCCAATGAGTCGGTGATCATGGGCGACGGGGCGCGATACAGCTTCTCGGGCTGGCGTGAGGTTGTCCAAGCCGACGGAACGACCCTGGCCCGGTTTGACAGTGCCTATCGCGATGGGAGCCCAGCAGTCGTCCGATCAGAAAAGGCAACTTATCTGGCCATGGTTCCGCGCGGCTCTTTACTACACGCCATTCTGACAGAGACCCTGGAATGGGCGGGCATGGAGGTGACAGATCTGGATCCCGATCTCCGCATCACTCAGCGCGGAGAGCTTCGCTTCGCCTTCAACTTTGGAAGCACAGACAAAGCCCTTCCCGATACGCAAGCGTATGAGTTCCTGGTGGGTGGTGCAGTTATACCCCCCTATGGGGTCGCGATTTGGCGGCCAGGGTGAACCGGATCGCGCAATTCCAAATTGGTTGCTGACCCGGTGTTGGCTTTGGCGGGGGTTTGGCCGCGCTCATTCACATTAAATAAGTTGCGTTTGCAGCCATGCGCAGAACTCTGCGGCTGGTTCGTCTGCGTCGTTGAAGGATAGAAAATAACCTTCATTGCTTTCAATGGAGGATTGGTGCGCGCGTTCGATCAGGCCGGATGCGAGCGCGTTGCGTATCAGCAATTCGCTGACAAGCGCGACCCCGCAGCCATGTGTGGCCAGGTGAAGGGCCATGCCAAATGTGTCCGCGTAGACAACCGGCTGTTGTTGCGAGCTCGGCCCATGTTGCCATGCCGCCCAACCGCCTGACGTTCCCACCGCTTCTATGAGCGGCAGTTCATCGAGGTTCCCAATCAGTTTTGGGGATTTCACTGCAACAAGCCTATCAGGGCGAAGTCGCACTGAATTCTCACCAACTTGCCTTTCGGACCCGAACCTGATCTGAACATCGGCCTGTGACGCGTGAAAGTCGTCCGGCCAGACCGCGCTTAACAACCTGACGCGAATGTCGGGGTGGCGCCTTGTGAATTCCGGTAGATTTGGGGCAATGACCCATTGGGCGATACTGACAGACGTCGCGACGGTCAAAATGTCTTCGGAAACACGCGCGTCAATACGGCCAGCGGCGGCTGACAACGTTTCGAGCGCGTTGCCGACTTCGGGCAACAGCTTTCGCCCGGCATCGGTCAGAGAGAGGCTTCGTGGGTGCCGTACAAACAACGTAGCTCCCAAGCGCATTTCCAGTGATTTTACTTGTTGGCTGACTGCCGATTGCGTCAAGCCGATTTCTTCCGCTGCCGCAGTGAAACTCAGCGTCCTTGCCGCTGCCTCAAAAGATCGGAACCATGTCAGAGGTGGAAGTGATTTTCCCATTGGTCAAGTAAGCCATTAGCTTTATTAATGGCAAAGCACATAATTCAATCATTTGTCAAATTCCACACCCCTTTTTAACGTCCTTGGGCGCGACAGGAGGGGCTGGATGAAACCGGACATACGCAAATTCGTCACCTATGATGAGGAAGTTCTGATCGAAGGGTTTCGGCAGGCCAGCCAACCGTGGCGCATGTTCGCGGTGGCCGCCGTGGTCAGGAACCCCTGGGCGGGTCGCTATGTCGAGGACCTTAAACCTGAAATCCAAGCCTATGGGCCCATTTTAGGCGAGGCGATGACGGAACGCATGCTTGACCTGGCCGGAATTGGCGACGCGATTGAAGCCTACGGTAAAGCTGCGGTCGTGGGATTGAATGGTGAAGTAGAGCATGCCTCGGGCCTGATACACACCCTGAGGTTCGGCAACCACTATCGGCAGGCGGTCGGGGCCAAATCCTATCTCGCTTTCACCAACACCCGAGGCCCGGCAAATGCGCCGATCATGGTTCCGTTGATGGACAAAAACGATGCCGGTCGGCGTTCGCATTACCTGACAATTCAATTCTCGATTGCTGACGCACCGCGCGATGATGAAGTGGTTGTGGTGCTTGGGGCGGCGACTTCGGGTCGGCCGCATCACCGTATTGGTGACCGCTATCAGGATCTTAAGGATTTGGGTCATGACGTGGATAACCCGGCAGCGGTTTGAAATCGGTGGACTGATGGCCATACAGGCCGGTTCGGGCCCAAGCGTGTTGCTGTTGCACGGCGTAGGCTTGCGCGCAGAAGCCTGGGGGGCCCAGTTGGATGGGCTTTCGCATCAGGCGCATTTGACTGCGCCCGACTTGCCCGGACACGGCGATAGTCCGCCGCTGTGCGCGAATGCGGGACTGTCGGGATATTCTGACGCCGCCATGGCTGTCCTGGCCCGGCTAAGGGCCCCGACCGTGGTTGTGGGGCATTCCATGGGGGCAATGATTGCGCTTGATTTGGCCGTCACGGCGCCGGAAAGGGTTTGCGGTGTCGTGGCCATGAATGCCGTTTTCGAACGCAGCGCCGAAGCCGCACGTGCTGTCCAAGCCCGCGCGGCTGAACTGAATGGATCAACACCAGCTGACCCGAGCACAACGCTGCGCCGATGGTTTGGCGATGCAACCTCAGCCGAACGCGATGCCTGCCGCGCGTGGTTGCTGGCAATGAACCCAATCGCCTACAAAATGGCGTACACAGCCTTTGCGCAAAGCCAAAAACCGGACCGCGCTGATTTGGCAAACCTTGGATGCCCCGCGCTTTTCATCACTGGCAGTCTTGAGCCGAACTCGACCCCGGCGATGACTCGCGCGATGGCCAACCTTGCCCCAAAGGGCCGCGCGCAAATCGTAGAAGGGGCGGCCCACATGATGCCCATGACACATGCCCATGATGTCACCGCTGCCCTGTCACAGTTTCTGGATGAGGTGCCGGGATGACAAACCTTGACCCATTTGATCTACGCCACGCCTTTGGTCGTTTCATGACCGGCGTCACGGTTGTGACAACCCGCGACACGTCCGGTTCACTTGCGGGGTTTACCGCCAATTCCTTTACGTCCGTCTCACTTGAACCGCCGCTTTTGCTGGTCTGCCCGGGCAAGAAACTGTCGTCTTATCAGACTTTTGTTTCCTGCAAGCACTTTGCGGTCAATATCCTGGCAGAGGGGCAGGAGCATGTCTCGAACACATTCGCCGGTTACAAGGGCGACAGGTTTGCCAAGGTTGACCACAGCCTAAATGCGCGGGGCATTCCGGTAATTGACAATTCGGTCGCACATTTCTCTTGCCGGACCCATGAGGTCGTCGAGGCCGGAGATCATTGCCTGCTGATCGGTCAGGTCGAGGCGTTTTCGCATGACGACAAACCTGGTCTTGGTTACGCATGCGGAAAGTACTTCAGCCTTGGCCTGGAACGCGGCGCGCTGGAACAATCTGGGCGACAGGTGACCTGCGGTGTGATCATCGAAAAAGACGGGAAGGTATTGCTGGAAAAAACGGATAAGGGCTACCGCCCGCCGCAAATGACAATGTCTGACCGGCATCAATTGCGAGAAAGTCTTCAAAGCAACCTGGCTACCCGAGGGATCAAGGCAAATCTTGGCGTCGCTTATTCCGTCTATGACGATGCCACGACCCATCATGTTTACATTCTGGCGACTGCGCCGGAATGGCCCATTCATAACTCTCTGATAGCGGTGAGTATTCCTGATCTGGCGTCATTGGCCTACGCCACACCCGCAATTGCCACCATGATGTCACGCTACGCGTTGGAAAGCCGTACGCAGAATTTCTCGTTGTATTTGGGCGATACGCAGCAAGGTGACGTGCACACTCTTTCAGAAAGGACCTGAGAGATGGAGTTTTCACTGTTTGCTCATATGGAGCGGCTGGAACCCGGTGAGCCCCAGGACAAATTGTATGAAGAGTTTATCGAGCTTTGCAAAATGGCCGATGACGGAGGAATGCGTGCAGTTTGGACGGGTGAGCATCACGGCATGAACTTCACAATCACGCCGAACCCGCTCATGTCTTTGGTCGATATTGCCCATCACACCAAAAATGTACGACTTGGTACCGGTACAGTCGTTGCGCCGTTCTGGCATCCGATCAAGCTGGCGGGCGAGGCCGCCGCGGCTGACCTGATGACCGGCGGACGGATTGAGCTGGGCGTCGCGCGCGGGGCTTATTCCTATGAATACGAACGGCTTATGCCCGGTCTTGACGCATGGGAGGCTGGTCAGCGCATGCGGGAAATCGCACCGCTTTTGCCAAGGCTGTGGACAGGCGATTGCGCCCATGACGGTGAGTTCTTTCAGTTTCCCGCCACGACTTCGACGCCCAAACCTGTTCAACCTGGTGGGCCGCCCATCTGGATCGCCGCCCGGGACCCCAACAGTCATGAATTCGGGGTGCAAAATGGTTTCAATATTCAGGTCACGCCGCTTTGGCAAGGTATGGAAGAGATCGAAGCATTGATTGGACGCTTCAACGACGCCTGTGCGGTACATGATGGGCCGCGTCCGAAAATCATGTTGCTGCATCACACCTATGTCGGCAGTGGTGACGCTGATTTAGAGCAGGCCGCGCAAGAGCTCTCTAGGTTCTACAATTATTTCGGGGCGTGGTTTCAGAACAAACGGCCAGTCACCCAAGGGCTGATTGAGGCACTTTCGGATGAAGAGATTGCCGCCAACGCGATGATGGCGCCCGAAAATCTGGCCCGCGATCTGACCATTGGTACCGCAGCAGGCGTGACGGATCGTCTGAAAAAGTATGAAGATCTCGGGTATGATGAATTCTCGTTCTGGATCGACAGCGGAATGAGTTTCGAGCGCAAGCGCGCGTCACTGGCCCGCTTCATCGATGATGTGATGCCAAAGTTTCAATAGGGACCTATGATGCCAAAGAAACCCCATTATCAGCTGTATATCGATGGCGTGTGGACCGAAGGAGCGCAAGGGCAGGTGATGGCCACTCAAAATCCAGCAACGGGTGAGGATTGGGCCAGTTTTGCCTGCACGGCACCCGCAGATGTCGACCGTGCCATCGCTGCCGCGCGCCGATCACTTGACGACCCCGACTGGCGTGACCTGACCCAGACCGCGCGTGGCAAACTATTGTTCCGTCTGGCAGAATTGATCGAACGAAATGCGAAACAACTGGGCGAGATCGAGACAACCGACAGCGGGAAACTATTGGCTGAAACCGCAAGCCAAACGGCTTATGTCAGTGATTACTACCGCTACTATGCCGGGCTTGCAGACAAAATCGAGGGGGCGGTACTGCCGATCGACAAGCCGGACATGCACGTCTTTACAAGGCGCGAACCCATCGGGGTGGTGGTTGCGATCGTGCCCTGGAACGCGCAGATGTTTTTGACCGCGACCAAACTTGGCCCGGCACTGGCGGCTGGCTGTTCGGTTGTATTGAAGGCATCAGAAATTGCACCGGCCCCAATGCTGGAGTTTTCCCGGCTGGTTCATGAGGCTGGGTTCCCACCCGGCGTTGTCTCCGTGATAACAGGTGATCCCGACAACTGCGCTATCCCCCTTACGCGACACCCGGATGTGGACCGGATCGCTTTTACCGGCGGGCCGGAAACGGCGCGTCACGTGGTGCGCAACTCGGCAGAGAATTTTGCCGTAACCACGTTGGAGTTGGGTGGAAAGTCTCCGATTCTGGTGTTTGACGATGCCAATCTTGATGGTGCTGCAAATGGGTTGATTGCAGGAAATTTCGGAGCTTCCGGTCAAAGCTGCGTGGCCGGATCACGCGGTTTGGTTCATCGCCCGATATTGGAAGCGCTGGCCACAAGTATCGAAGAAAAAATGAAAGGCGTCATTATTGGCGATCCGCTGGACGGGGCAACACATATCGGCCCTCTGTGCACGCAGGCGCAGATCGCCAACATTCAAACAACGCTGGCCGCGGCCACGAAACAGGGTGCCCGCGTCCGTTTTGGGGGTACTCCGCTGGATGGACCTGGGAACTACATGGCCCCGACGCTGGTGGAATGTAACACCCCCGAGACAGAGACCCTCAAGGTCGAGATGTTTGGACCGGTCATGTCCCTGCTGCCCTTCGATACTGAGGAAGAAGCCATCGCCTTGGCCAATGATACCGCATACGGCTTGGGTTCGGGCGTTTTCACCGAGAATGTTGCCCGGGCCCATCGCGTGTCATCGCGTCTTCGCGCCGGTATTTGCTGGATCAACACATACCGCGCCGTATCACCTATCGCACCTTTTGGCGGCTACAATCAGTCCGGATATGGCAGGGAAGCCGGGATCGAAGCCATTCACGATTATACACGCACCAAATCTGTCTGGCTGAATACGTCAGATCGACCCATGGCGAACCCGTTTGTTATGCGTTGAGGTGGGCGTGCGGAAATAACGGCCGCAGGATTTGGAGCCCCAGCTATCCCCGCAGTTGACACTGTAACCGGGATCGCAGACATCTTTTTGCACCCGAGCTAATCGGACGATGTGTATCCTGAACCAATAATCGCGTTCGAACGGATGGCTCACCAAGAAAAGGCCCAGCGAATGTTTGCGCGCGACGAAATCAAATACGAGCCCATCGATCTTCCCGACCGTCTGGATTATTCAGAGTCACAAAGCCTTGAAGAAGCCCGCGCATTTCATGCGATGATGAAGCGGCGGCACACTGTCAGGGATTATTCGGACAAGCCAGTCTCACGCGAAGTGATCGAAGAGTGCATTCGCACGGCAGGTACTGCGCCTTCCGGGGCCAACCATCAACCGTGGCACTTCGTTGCCATCTCGAATCCGGCCCTCAAAAAGAAGATACGCGAAGCCGCTGAAGAGGAAGAGCGGCAATTCTACGATGGCGGCGCAGGTGACGAATGGCTGAAAGCGCTGGAGCCCATTGGCACCAACGACAACAAGCCACATCTGGAAGACGCTTCGTGGTTAATTGTCGTCTTCGCGCAGCGCTGGGGCTATTTCGAGGATGGGACACGGTTCAAGAATTACTACGTGCCGGAAAGTACGGGCATTGCCTGCGGTTTCCTGTTGGCGGCGCTTCACCATGCCGGTTTGGTGACTCTGACGCATACGCCGAACCCAATGAAGTTCCTCAACAAGATGTTTGACCGACCCGACAGTGAAAAACCGATCATGATCGTCGCTGTCGGGCATGCGGCCAGGGATGCAAAAGTACCGGCCGTGGCAAAGATCAAGAAGCCGCTTGAAGAAATCCTGACAGTTGCCGACTGATCAGTAACGACCTTTCCGCTTTGGAAATATTAATCAGTTAGTGGGCCTATGCCGTTCAAATCAACGCAAAATGTAAACGGAACATGGCGCGCGTCGTGCGACCCGAGCGGCGGTGGACCCAAGCGAATATCCTTGTGCACCGGGGCTGTGCGATCCGACGATTATTAGGTCCACGTCATTTTGTTTGGCAAACTCCGCCACCTGAACGCCCGGTTTTCCCGAGATGACGCGCGTTTCAATATCTTCCGCATCGCCTGCGGCTGCAGCAAGCGCAGAATTGACCTTCTGTGTCAGGTTGTTGGACTCTTTGATCGTGACGAACTCGTTCACAAACCCCGGAATACTCTCAAGCACCGTGATCAGTGTAACCTTGCCGCCGTCTTCCAAAAGCCTGCGCGCGGTTTCGACTTTACGTGGCACAAGGTCTTCGTGGTCCAGTGCGACGGGTATCAGGATATGCTTATGCACCTTTCTTTCCTTTCTGGGTCATTGACAGGTGGGCCCGCGTGTTGTTCTGGTCAGGAATTTTTCGCGGGGCTGGGCAGTGGGCTATGCGTATGTCAGGCATGGTGGCCCGCCAATTCTCGCGCGTAGTCTATGTAATGCCGGGGTACGCTCAGCCCCTTTTCGCGCGCCATGAAAATTGAAGCTACCCTGCGATCACCCGGTAGACGGGCACCTTCCAGATCGTTGATGAAGGTCAATATCAGCTCAAGGCGGGCTATAAATGCCTCGATGTCAGGGGGTGCCAGCACCAGCAGGAACTGCCCGGATCCCGAGGGCGGGCCCTCTGCCGTGAAAAACGACGAAACCGATCTGCTTGGATTGGCATTCGGAAGGACAGCGGCAAGGATTTCGACCATCAATGCCAGCGCTGTTCCTTTCGCCCCGCCCATCGGCAGCATGGAACCGGCCAATGCTGCCTCGGGATCGGTCGTGGGTTTGCCGTCTGCGTCCACGGCCCAGCCCTCGGGGATCGCTTCTCCGACTTTGTTGGCATGCATGATTTTGCCGCGCGCGACCTTGGAAAGCGATAAATCGATCACCAGAGGGTCGTTGTTCAGCCTGGGCGCGGCGAAGGCGATCGGGTTGGTGCCAAACACCGGTGTACTTGCACCCCAAGGGGCTATTGCGGCAGGGGTGTTGGCAACCATCAGGCCAATCAGCCCTTCCCGCGCGATCTTGGCCACCTGTATCGAAAGCGCCCCGCAATGATGGGAACGGGTTACCGCAACCGAGGCACAGCCATGGCGTCTGGCTGCCGTTATGCCCACATCGATGGCAATATCCAGAGCCGGGTAGGCAAACCCGTTCCGAGCATCGATTGTCAGCGCCGCATCGTTTTGGGCCGAACAAAGGGGGCGGGCCATTCCATTCACTTTGCCTGATCGCACCTGGGCGGCATAATCCGCAAGGCGAGAAAACCCGTGCCCGATTTGACCTTCGGCCTCTGCTGCAACCAGGGCAGCAGCGACGGAACGTGCATTCTGGGAATGGGTGCCAACAGCGCACAGCGCTGCCATCACCAATTCTTCGGCCTCGGTAAGTGACAGGGTTACTGTCGATGTAACCATCTGCAATTCGGTCAGGCGACCAACAGGCCGCCTGCCCCCTTTCCTCATGCGCTGCGGTAGAGTTTTGTCATCGAAAACTCCCTATGTCCCAAGGCTTCGGCGGCTGTGCTGCGCCCATTGGCGGTGCGGCAGATCATGTCGATCAGCGCGTCTCCGGCCTCGTTAATGGTCATTTCACGGCGCAGGATGCCTGAAACATCCACATCGACATGTTCGCTCATGGTGCGTACTGTGCGTGGGTTTGCCGTGATCTTGATAACCGGGACGATCGGGTTTCCAACGACGTTACCTTGCCCTGTAGGGAAGGTGTGGATCACTGCCCCGCCTGCCGCCATGAGCGTAACGCATTCTGCCGCTGCCGATGACGAGTCCATGAAATAAAGCCCATTGCCCGCGCGCGGTGCCTCGGCAGGTTCGAGGATGTCGATATATTGCGATGTGCGCCCGATTTTTTCGAGATTGCCCAGTGCTTTCTCTTCGATGGTCGTCAATCCGCCTTCGATGTTGCCCTTGGTCGGCTGACTGTCGGACAGGTCATCTGTCTGATGGGCAAAGATCACGTCATCCTGATAGGCCTTCCACATTTTGTACCAGCGTTCACCCACTTCTTCGTTTGCCGCCCGTTTCTGGCAGATATGTTCGGCGCCGGTAATTTCGGACGTTTCACCAAAAAAGCCGTAAATACCTTCGGGAAGCAGTTTGTCGTACATGTTGCCCACAGTCGGGCAAGAACCCAAGCCAGTTGTGGTGTCGCTTTCGCCGCATTTGGTCGAAACCCATAGCTCGGAAATCGAGCATTCTTCGCGCTGATATTCGGACGTTTGATGCACGAATTCCTTCGCCGCCCAGCTGGCCGCGCGAATCGTTTCGAAGTCACCATTTTGCTCGATCGAGAATTCAGCCACCGGCTTGCCGGTTTCGCGAATTCCATCGGCGATGCGCTTGGTCCAACCGGGCTCGATCCCGATGACAACGACGGCAGCGACATTGGGGTTCGATCCTGTACCGATCATTGTGCGGAAATGCAGTTCAAGATCTTCCCCAAATTGCAGACGGCCATAAGCGTGGGGCAGGGCCATCGTGCCTTTGACATTGTTGGCGACGGCTTCGCATGCTGCGTTCGAAATGTCGTCGACTGGCAGAATGATCACATGATTGCGAACACCCACCCGGCCGTTTTCGCGACGGTAACCCATTACCGTCATGTTTGAATATTTTGATGCCATGGGTCGGTTCCTTACCAGCGCTTGGTTTTGCAGTTATGAGTGTGGACATGCCCGCCCTTGGGGATGTCGGCGATGATTTTGCCGATATCTTCGCCGTATTTGATGGCCGTATCGCCGGTCGAGAAATCCTTTAGCGCGATCTTGTGACCGATCGGTACGTCAGCCCCGGCGGTTAACCGGAACGTCGAATTGTCATGCGTCACGCAGCACAGCATATCGGTGCCGGCAACAAGCCCCTCGACAACCACGACGCCAACATTGTCGGCGTGCTCGTGAACAAGAAGGTGGGGGATTTCGGACATAGTTATTGTCTCCTCATGGGGCGCACCGCTTGGGGTGCTATGGTTTCAGAATGATTTTGGGGGCGGCGACGCGACCTGATCGGATGTCGGAGAACGCTGAGCCACCGTCGGACAGCGTGCGGCTCTCGAACCAGTCCAGCGGACCCAGTCGGCCATCGAACAGCGCTTGCGCCGCGTCGCGGAAATCCTGCGCGGTGTAGGTATAGGTGCCGATGAACGAGATTTCCTGCAGCGTCAGGCGGCGGATATCCAGACCGCCCGTATCCTCGCCAAGGCCAATATGAATAATCACTCCGCCCGGCGCAGCCAGACTGGAGGCCGCCTTGCGCGTTGCAGCATAGCCCACGGCATCGATGACAAGCGGGACCTGTGCGTTCCACGTATCGGCGACGGTCAGGTCACAAGTGTCGCTCAGGAATGCGCGTCGAGTGGCATTTGGTTCGACAATGGTGATCTCTGGTATCCCCATTGCTTTCAGCGACAGCGCAGCGGCAAGGCCAATCGCGCCACCGCCGATCACCAGAGCCTTTTGGTCCATGCTGGGATGCAATGCGTCCAGGCCCAGTTTCGCTGCGTGCCAACTTACCGCAAGCGGTTCTGCCAACGCGGCCTTTTCAAGGCTCACACCATCAGGCACGGATACGAGGTTGGTTTCAGGTATAGAAACGAACTGTGCAAACGCGCCCTCTCTGGGTGGCATCGAGATGATTTGACGATTTGGGCACAGATTTTCGCGCCCCGCTTTGCAAGCCTGGCAGGTGCCGCAGGTAACCAGTGGATTGATGGTCACACGATCGCCGTCGCGTGCCCCCCCTACAATGACGCCCGCTGCTTCGTGCCCAAGGATCAAAGGGGCAGGCCGCCGGTCATCGTGACCGAGATACGCATGCATGTCCGAGCCACAGATCCCGACGGCTTCGACCCGGATCAAATGCTCTCCGGCAGCCGGAACCGGATCGGGGACATCGCGAAAGCCAAGGGTTTCCGGGGCATCATACACAAGCGCTTTCATTTTGCGGTGAACCCCCCATCGACCATCAGAATCTGCCCCGTCACATATCGGGATGCGTCCGAGCATAAGAACAGCAGTGGGCCGTCCAGATCTTCGGGCCTACCGTTTCTGCCCACGCAGGTTTGCGCCGCATTACGGGCTGCGCGTTCCGGGTCGTCAAAAACCGCTGCCGTTAATTCGGTCGGGAAAAACCCGGGCCCTATGGCGTTGACGTTGACGCCTTTGCCCGACCACGCCTCGGCCATGGCGCGTGTCAACTGGGCGACACCGCCTTTGCTGGCGCCATAGGCGACACCGCCGGGAAAGGCACGGAAGGATTGGAGCGAAGCAAAGTTCACGATCCGGCCCCATGCTTTGGCTTGCATTGCTGGCGCGAACTGCTGGCTCAGGAAAAACGGCGCCGAAAGATTGATGGCAAGGGTTGCATCCCACCCTTGACTGGTGACCTCACCCGCCATTTCACGTGGGTTCAGGCCAGCTGCATGAACCAGAATGTCAGGCGGCCCGAATGGCTGCGCAATTTGCTCCACACACTGTGCAAGGCTGTCCCTGTTCGCGATATCGGCCTCGACCACAGCGCAGTTTTGACCGATTTCCTCGCGCAAGTCGCGTAACGCCTCACCTCGACGCGCCACTCCGACCACAGACGCGCCTGCCCGCGCCAAAACGGTGGCGGCGCGGCGACCAAGGCCCGAACTGGCGCCCGTCACGCAGGCGACCCGGCCAGAAACACTGAACAGATCCTGAGCGGCCATTGCGTTAACCTTCTGCGGTCAGGTCGAAAGTCTCATCGGGGAAGTATTTCTGCAGGCGGATGTCAGCTGTTCGCGCGTGACCCTCCATCCCTTCCAGACGTGCAATTCTGGCCGTAGCTTCAGCGACCGGTTTCGCGCCCTCACGTGTGGCGCGCTGCCAGGTCACGATTTTCATGTATTTATGCACGCTCAATCCGCCGGTATAGCTGGCAGCACCCGAGGTCGGCAAAACATGGTTTGTGCCGGATGCCTTGTCGCCGAAGGCGACGGTGGTCTCTTCTCCCAAAAACAGAGAGCCATAGCAGGACAGCCGCCCCAGCCACCAATCCAGATCGTCTGCCTGAACCGTCAAATGTTCGGGCGCATAGTCATCGGATGTGGCTGCCATCTCCTCGCGGTCTGCGCAAACGATAACCTCGGCATAGTCACGCCACGCCGCCGTTGCGTTTTCACGGTTCACCTCTGGCAGATCGGCAATCAGGATGGGAACAAGCCGCATGACTTCTTCAGCCAAAGGCGTGTTATCCGTGACCAGCCAGACCGGAGAATTGTATCCGTGTTCAGCCTGACCCACGAGGTCCGTGGCAACGACCATCGGGTCAGCCGTCTTGTCCGCCAGGATCAGGCTGTCGGTCGGCCCGGCGATCATGTCGATCCCGACGCGGCCAAACAGCATCCGTTTCGCCTCGGCCACAAACTGGTTTCCAGGGCCTACGAGAATATTGGCCTTCGGTAGGCCAAACAGCCCGAAGGTCATCGCGGCGACCCCTTGCACTCCGCCCATCGCCATAATCTTGTCTGCGCCGCACACATGGGCCGCGTAAATGATGGCCGGGGCGACACCCACATCCGGACGTGGGGGGGAACATGCAACGATATGGTTGCAGCCCGCCACTTTTGCGGTCGTAACGGTCATGATTGCACTTGCGATATGGCTGTACCTGCCACCGGGCACATAGCAACCAGCGGCGGCCACCGGGATCGCCTTCTGGCCAGCAACCAAGCCGGGAACAACTTCAATCTCAAAATCGTTCACCGTCTGCTTCTGCGCCTCGGCGAAGCGTTTCACATTCGCATGGGCAAATTCGATGTCACGCCTCAGCTTGGCTGGCACCTGTGCGGCTGCTGCCTTGATTGTCTCTTCGGAAAGCAGAATTTCACCGTCATACTTGTCAAATTTTCTGGCATATTCCAAAGCCGATTGATCGCCCCCGGCTTCAATGTCATCGAGGATTCCCCGAACAATCTTCTTTGTTTCCGAAGCGTCGCTTTTCGAGGTGAGCGTTGCCTTCTTGAGATAATGTCTCGGCATTATGCGGTCCTATTTGTAGATGTCCGGCAAAAGCACCGTCGAAATCGTCGGTACGTAGGCGATGAAGAGTGTGACGATCAGCATGAAAAGAACGAACGGGATTGCACGATAGGCAATTCTCAGGATCGACTCGCCAGTGATCCCGGCCACCACGAACAGGTTCAGGCCCAAAGGCGGCGTTATGAAACCCACGCCCAGGGCGGTGATCATCATGATGCAGAACTGGATTTCGTTCATCCCGATGTCGTCGGCCAGAGGCTTGAGGATGGGTGCCAGGATCACGATATTGGGTGTCGTCTCCATCACGCATCCTGCGGCAATCAGGATACAGACCATCATGAGGATCAGAACCATCGGATCGTCGCTCACTGATGTTGCCGCCGCAACAAACCCCTGAGGTACGCCAATAATCGCCAGAGCTTCGGCCAAGGGTGCAGAGAAGGCGATAATGGGCAGGATCACACCGTTCACCTTGGCAGAGCTGACCAACATTGCGGGGAAATCGCTGAGCTTCAGGGTGCGCAGGATGAACCCCATGATGATCGTCACCACCACGGCCGTGGCACCCGCCTCGGTTGGGGTCAGACGGCCCGAGAAGATTCCGTAGAAGATAATTCCCGGCACAAGAAACGCATACCAGCCGGATTTCAGCGATTTACCAAGCCGTGAGAAATACTCGCCCATCGAGATGTTCCCACCGCCTTCCCATCCTTTCAGACGGTTCATGATGATGTTGGTGGCAAGGATGGACAGCAAAATTGCAATGCCCGGAATGAGCGCCGCAAGGAAAAGCGTCGAGGCGGAAATCCCCAGTACAAGGCCGATGATGATATATGCGATCGAAGGCGGTATCAGAATGCCGGTACAGGCGCCAGCGGCAACAAGGGCGCAGGCATAGGGGCGGGGGTAACCGGATTCGACAAGACGGTCGATTGTCATTCTGCCGACGGCGGCAGCACCGGCTGCGTCGGACCCCGAGATCGCAGCGAACATGCCGCAGACAAGGACAGTTGCCGACCCAAACCCACCCTTGGCGAACTGAGTCAGCGCCTCGGCCACGTCTAGGAATTTTCGACTGAGCCCCGTTCGCACCAAAACGTCACCTGTCAGGATGAAGAGTGGAACGGCGGTCAGGGCAAAGAAATCGATTCCAGAAAACAATTTCTCGCCAACAAGGCTGAGAGGCAGCGCGCCTGACCATACGAGCATCAGGATTGCTGAGGCACCGATGGACGCCCAGACCGGGACGGCCAGTGCAACAAGGATTACGAACAGGATGACGGGGCCATAAAAATCCCAGCCAAGCACCACGGATTGATCGAGCTGATTCCAAAGCACTGTGTCGCTCCTTTCAGTCGAACAACTTGTCGCCTTCGTAGACGGGACGACCCGCACGAAGGTCCGCGATATCGCGGTATATGGATTGGAAGAGGCGAAGCAGCACCAGGCCGAAGCCAATCGGAACGGCCATCAGGAACCACACCCTGCTGATCCGAAGGCCGTCAGTGACCGATCCGAATTTTGCGGAAACGTGCACTGTCTCGTACGAATAGTAGAGAGCGACGACTGAAACACAGACCATCACAATGTCCCCGAACAAATACAGCAAGGCTTTGGTCCGGGGGCCGACATAATGCATGATCACGTCGATCCTGATATGCCCTCTTTCACGGACAGCCGCGGCTGCGCCGATCCAGGCGAGGTAGATGAAAGAGTAGCGGACGATTTCTTCTCCCCAGATCGACGAATAGGAAAGAATCTCGCGCCGCAAAACTTCGACGAACATCGTGACCACAAGCATCGTGTAAAAAGTCAGAAGCGCCCATCGTTCGGCGTTCCGGTTCAGACTCTGTAGTATTCGCGCCATGCACGTCTCCCTCGCGTCACAAAGTGACGGACCCAATCACATGATTGGATAAACCTGCCCATCAGGATGAAGGGACGGCACTGATGCGCCGTCCAGATTGATGTGAGACACCGCTACGCGTCGTGCACGTAGTATCGGCCCATTGTACCAGCTGCCTCTTCCAGTTTGGCAAAGGTGTCCATGGACCCGGCAAGTTCGACCTTGAACTCGTCCCATTCGGGGCGCTGGAATCCTCCGGCAGCCTGCCATTCGCCCAATTGATCCTGGCTGAGCGAATGGAACTCCACACCTGCCTTCACCAGTTCGGCCATCGCATAGGCGCGTGCCGAAGGGACTTTGGCCAGGTTCTGGTGAGAGGTCAGCTCACCCGCAAATTCCACACCTTCCTGAACGTCGCTTGGCAGCGAGTTGAACCACTCCAGGTTCATCGAATAAACCTGACTGTCCGGAACCGCCTGGGTGAATGTCACATGGCTGAGGATGTCTTTGAACCCAAAGACGAAAAGCGCTCCAACTGATGGATCAAGCGCATCGGCGACACCTTGCTTAATGGCGGATGGTGTTTCGCCCCAAGCCACTGGGGTCGGGTTGGCGCCGACCATCCGATAGTATTGCTGAAGCATCTTCGAACCCGGCACACGGAACTTTATGCCTGCCATATCCGCAGGGGTAATCACCGCGTTGCCACCCTTGCGCACAGCGACAACACGCGGGTCGATGTTCACGTAGAAAAGTGCCTTGAAGCCGGCGGTTTCGATCTTTGGGTGGACTTCGGATTTCCATGCATCTGACGTTACCAGGTTAGTGAAACGCTGGTTGGAACCGCAGAAGTAAGGCATGTTGATCAGGTCGGCGGCGCTTGCAAAGGGCGCGAAATTCGACAGTGAATGCTGCGCGCATTGAATGGTGCCTGCCTGTACGGCCTGAACCAAAGCTCCGCCCGCGCCAAGCTGTCCGCCTGGGGCAAGCTTCACGTAGATCTTTCCGTTGGTCGCGTTCTGGATATTTTCCTTCAGGTCAAGCTGCATGATCGGATAGCTGCGCGACGCACCCAGAACATAGGCCGTCGCCACTGTCATCGTGAATTCAGCCGCATCCTGACGCTCTTTTTCTTCTTTTGCAGTTTGAGCTGATGCCTCGCTTGACCACAGCAGGCCTCCGGCGCCGGCCACCATCGCGGCGGTGAAACTGCCGGTGCTGGCAAGTTTCAGGAAATTTCGCCGTTCCTCGGAAACCTTTTCGTGCTTGTCATGGTCCATATTTTCCTCCCTTTGGATCATGTCTTTATGCTTTAGTTATTTTGATTTCTCGTTGGCCTCTCGCCTTAGCGTTGCCACCACGAAGGCAATGGACGCGGCGAAAAGAACAAGCATTTCGCCGACATCGCTCAGGTATTGAGTAGCATTGAAGGCACCTAGCGCGACATTTGCGGCAAACACCGCAAACAATCCGACAGACAGAGCAAGGAACAAAGTGGCCTCCCCATTTTGATTCTCATGAAATGTAAGCGCTTGCATGATTTAATGCAAGCGCTTACATTGCTGAACTCATATCGTAGCATTGTCACTTCGGCGAAGTGACTTTATTGAGTGTTAAGCTCTCACAAATGAACTGCGTTGCACATGGGAAGAACTGACCGGCATTCAGTTTCTGTTGACAAACTAGCGACATCACCAACGCTGGAAGACGTGGCGCGACGGGCGATGGTATCCACAGCGACTGTATCGCGCTGCCTCAATTACCCTTCCAAGGTCTCTGAAGAGACGCGCAAGCAGGTTTTGAAAGCTGTCGATGACCTTGGTTATGCCCCAAATTTCGGTGCAAGGGCGTTGGCGGCCAAGCGGACCAATACATTTGGCGCAATTGTTCCAACGATGGAGAACGCGATTTTCGCCCGAGGTTTGCAAGCTTTTCAGGAAGAACTGGGACGTCACGGAGTGACCCTTTTGGTGGCGAGTTCATCATACAGCCCAGAACTTGAAGAAGAGCAGATCCGTGCGCTTGTCGCACGCGGAGCAGATGCGCTTTTGCTGATTGGGCATGACCGTACACCGCGGAGCTATGCGTTTCTTGAGCAGCACAAGATACCGTATGTGGTGGCGTGGACATTCAACGGGGATCAATCGCGCCCATCGATTGGCTTTGACAACAGAAAAGCCATGGCCAGGCTAGCGGGGCACGTACTGAGCCTTGGGCATAAAAAGGTTGCGTTTGTCACAGCACCACGTGTCGGAAACGACCGGGCCCGGGAACGGTTCGAGGGTGTTCAGGATGCCATGTTGGAGGCGGGCTTGGATCCCGCATCTCTGACAATTGTTGAAACACCGTATTCCATAGCGAACGGCGCCGCTGCGTTCGAAGGCCTCATGTCTGACAGTTCGCGCCCAACTGCAGTTTTTTGCGGAAACGATGTGCTTGCAGCAGGCGCGCTGACCAAAGCCCGATCTTTGGGCTTAGACGTGCCCGGCGAAGTGTCCATCACGGGCTTTGACGATATCGAAGTCGCGGAAATCGTTTCCCCTGCGCTGACGACCGTTCATGTCCCGCATAGAAAAATGGGCGCGGGGGCCGCCAAGCTGCTTGTGAGAATGCGCAACGGGGAAACTGCTGTTTCGCCGATTGAACTGGAAGCAGAAATAAAGCTGCGGGAGTCACTGGGTCCTGTGGTGCCAGCTATCTGAACAAAGGGAAGCGCGATGTTCAATAGAACCAGTCACCCGAATGGACGTAGTGCGGTGGATACTGACAGCGCAGACTGCGGCCTACCGCTGCACTATTCGTAGCGAGGCAGCACTCAAAAAGCCTATTGCGTTAAAGGCCTTTTCTGCAAACTCTGCTGCCGACCTCACGTCGACAAAGGGGAGAGCAAAATGAAAGTCACCGTCTGCCAGATTGATCCGCGTGCGGGGCAGCTTGAACAGTATCTGGCCGGTCTGGCTGAGCATGTCAGAGCTCGGAACAGTGATTTTGTTTTGTTTCCCGAAATGTGTTTTGCAGATTGGCTGGCCGCCGACGACAAACCAGACGCTGACCGTTGGGGCGCTGCTGTCGCGGCACACGAGGTCGAGGTTGCCCGGCTTTCCCGTTACGGAATGAAAGCCGCCATGGGCACTCGTCCGATTGTCAACGCCGCGGGAAGTCGCCGCAATCAGGCTTATGTTTGGTCAGCCGAGACCGATCACGCGGTACCGATACATGAAAAGTACTATCTGCCGGACGAGCCGGGTTACTATGAGCACACCTGGTATGATCGGGGCGAAAAGCGATTTGATACAGGGCGCGCTTTGGGAATGCGCCTGGGGGTACAGATTTGTACCGAGATGTGGTTCTTTGAATGGGCCCGGCACTATGCGAATTCACGTGTCGATCTGCTATGTGTGCCGCGGGCTACACCTCATGGTTCGGTCGATAAGTGGCTCGCCGGAGGGCAGGCGGCTGCGGTTTGTTCGGGTGCATATTGCCTGTCGTCAAATTTGTGGGCGCCCGTGGGGCAAAGCCCTGATGCCGGTGGTTTGGGGTGGGTCGTTGATCCGGAAGGCAACGTGTTGGCAACCACAAGTTCCGACGATCCGTTTGCGACGGTTGACATCGACCTGGATTTTGCCCGGCTCAGCAAATCGACCTATCCTCGCTATGTCCCAGAGTGACGGATCGCATCAGTTCCAGTGATCGTGTTGTCAACGTGAATTTTCCGGCAAAGTTAAATCTGGCTTTGCGTTCTTGGGCTATGCTCAATCATATTTCGGGCTAGTTCGGCGGGCGCTTCCAAGGCTGAAGCGTCACTTAATTCCCTCTTTTGGTATTTTTTTGTTGCAAATTGATACTAAGGTGCAGAACCATGCGCCCATCACTTAAGCCAAGGTTCTCATGACGTTGCCATTCACCATTGATGGGCACAACGACGTACTCAGCAAAATAGCCGGATCGAATGCGCCTGATCCACTGGCGCTTTTTGATACGGGTACACAGGATTGGCATCTGGATCGTCCCCGCATGACAGCGGGCGGTGTTCTGGGTGGCTTCTTTGCGATCTGGGGGCCGTCCGAGCATGATGCGACGGACTATGACGGGCTCATGTCACAACCGGAGTATGATGCTCCCCTTCCCGATGCGTTGCCACAAGAGGTCGCGATGCAGCGCTCGGTCATGCTGGCAAGTTATCTTATTCAGCTTGAAGAACGCGGTTCCCTTCGTATTTGCCGGAATGCAGCAGAATTGAAGCGTAGCTGCGAAACCGGTGAAATCGGTGCAATCATGCATATGGAAGGTGCCGAGGCTATCGGCCCGGATTTGCTAGCGCTGGATTTGTTTTATGCGGCGGGTCTTCGATCCCTCGGGCCGGTTTGGAGCCGCAACAACATCTTTTGTGACGGCGTGCCGTTTCGGTTTCCGGCCTCGCCCGACACAGGCGGCGGGTTGACCGAGGCCGGTCGGGCTCTGGTTGTGCGGTGCAATGAACTGGGGGTGCTGGTTGATCTGTCGCATATGACCGAGGCCGGATTCTGGGATGTGGCGAAAACATCGAACGCACCGCTGGTTGCCACGCATTCCTGTGTGCATGCCATCTGTCCCCACACGCGAAACCTCACAGATGCGCAATTGCGCACCATTGCCGATAGGGGAGGCGTCGTCGGGTTGAATTATGCCGCGCAGTTCCTTCGGCCAGACGGACGGCGCGATCCCGATATCCCGCTGGAACAGGTTCTGGCGCACCTTGATCACATGATTGATGTCATGGGTGAGGATTGCGTGGCCCTGGGGTCTGACTACGACGGTGCCACGGTGCCCCGGCCCATTGATGGGGTCGAAAAAATACCAGCATTACTCAGCACGATGGAGGCGCATGGATACAAACAGGATCGGATCACGAAGATAGCCAACGCGAATTGGCTGCGCGTGCTGGCCGACACTTGGGGTGGGTAGACCCGAGCAGGGCAATAGGGAGAGAGAAATATGAAGCTATTTACAAAACTCATTGGAACCGCAGCTATTGGGGTGACGATGTCGTTGGGGGCTCCGGCAGCTTTTGCCGAAACGCCGCCCAATATGCTGGTCATGGCCATGCGGATTGATGACATCACAACTGCTGATCCGGCGCAGTCGTTCGAATTCACCGGCATGGAAATGACGCGCAATATCTATGGCAAGCTCGTCAACTACGACCCCCTGAATCTGGACGCAGGGTATCAGCCGGATCTGGCAACCGAGTGGGATGTCTCCGAAGACGGCAAGACCATTTCCTTCACCATGCGCGAAGGGGTTACGTTTCATTCCGGTAACCCGGTAACTGCCGAAGACGCAGCCTATTCGTTGCGCCGTGTGATCAAGCTGAACAAAACACCGGCCTTCATCCTGACGCAGTTCGGGTTCACGCCTGAAAATGTGGATGAGATGATCCGCGTTGAAGATGGCAAGCTGCTGATCACCACCGACCGGAAATACGCGACCTCGTTTGTTCTGAACTGCCTGACGGCGGGTGTAGGCGCGATTGTTGATATGAAAACGGTCGAGGCCAATGCCGTTGACGGCGACATGGGTAACACGTGGCTGGCCACCAATACCGCAGGCTCTGGCCCTTACAAGCTGGTCAGCTGGAAGCCAAATGAAAGCTACATGCTGGAAGCAAACCCTGACTATTACGGCGGCGCCCCTGCAATGCAGCGTGTTGTGACCCGGCATGTGCAGGAAAGCGCGTCGCAGCGCCTTCTGCTTGAGGCGGGTGATATTGATGTAGCGCGCAATCTGAACCCGGAAGACGTGAAAGCGGTTGATGGCAATGGTGATCTGGACGTCTATTCGGCGCTCAGCGGTCAGGTGATGTATTTCGCCATGGGTCAGAAACAACCTCAGTTTTCGAACCCCAAAGTAGTTGAGGCGGTCAAATATCTGATTGACTACCACGCGATGGCCGACAGTTTCCTGGCGGGCGAATGGGCGGTTCATCAGAACTTCCTGCCGGCAACCTACATGGGATCGGTGGACGAGAACCCGTTCAAGTTTGACGTGGAGAAAGCCAAAGCCCTGCTGGATGAAGCCGGTGTTGGTCCGTTCGAATTCGAGGTTGGCGTGCGTGAAGCACAGGACCGCATCGAAATGGCCCAATCCATTCAGAACACATTGGCCGAGGTTGGGATAACCATGAATATCACGTTGGGCACTGCCAAGCAGATCCTGACCCGGTATCGTGCGCGCGATCTGGACGCCTATCTGGGTGCCTGGGGGCCGGACTATCCGGACCCGCAGACCAATGCCGGTACGTTTGCCTGGAATCCGGATAACTCGGACGAAGCGAAGGCAACCGGAATCCTGGCGTGGCGGAATTCGTGGAACCCGGGTGAGCTGACCCAGATCGTCGACGATGCCAAGGTCGAGCCTGACACTTCGAAACGGGCTGCCATGTACGAAGAGATCCAGGCGATCTCGCGTGCGACGTCACCCATAGCGGTTATGTTCCAACGTACCGAGCGCTCGGGGGTTGCCAGCAATCTGAAGAACTGGAACCTCGGTGGTGCTGTCTCTGAGGCCGGGTACTTCGTAGTCACCAAGGAATGAGTGACACGTCTATAGACGAGGGGCGCGATTTCGCGCCTCTCTTTCGCTTTATCAAAGGCACCGCACTGACCATCGGATCGATTCTGGTGACGATGCTGGGGTTGCTGTTTATCACCTTCATCATCGGTCGGGTCATGCCGGTCGATCCGGTGATCGCCATTGTGGGCGAACGAGCTACACCTGAGTTGTATCAGGAAACCTATGAAATGCTGGGGCTGGATAAGCCCCTGCTTGTGCAGTTCTGGTATTATTTGTCAGATGTTGCCCGGCTGGATTTCGGGATTTCCTATCTGAACGCCCGCCCGGTCGCCGAAGATATCAAACGGGTTTTCCCCGCAACGCTCGAACTTGCGACGCTGGGCGTGCTGGCCGGTATTCTTATCGGAGTACCGCTGGGGGTCGCGGCCGCCGTAAACCGTGGCAGCTGGATCGATCAGATCGCGCGTTTTGTGGCGCTTGTCGGATATTCGATGCCCATTTTCTGGCTGGGTCTGATGGGGCTTATGATCTTCTACGGGCAGCTTCGGTGGGTCGGTGGCCCCGGTCGTCTGGACATTTTCTATGAGGACATCGTGCCGACACGCACAGGTATGATCCTGGTGGACAGCCTGATCGCGGGCGATATGACCGTGTTCTGGAATGCGGTCAGCCATATCATCCTACCCGCTTTGCTGCTGGGTTATTACTCACTGGCTTACATCAGCCGCATGACTCGCAGTTTCATGCTTGAACAACTCAGCTCGGAATACATCCTGACGGCGCGTGTAAAAGGCCTGCCTGAACACATTGTCATCTGGCGTCACGCGTTTCGAAACATCCGCGTTCAGCTGATTACGGTCATTGCGCTGTCATACGCCGGGCTACTGGAAGGATCGGTGCTGACCGAGATTATTTTCAGCTGGCCCGGCATCGGCAGCTATATCACAACAGCCCTTCTGAGTGCAGATATGAACGCCGTTCTTGGCGGCACGGTTGTTGTTGGTTTCTGTTTCATTCTGCTGAACGTCACAAGTGATCTGCTGTATAAAGTTCTTGATCCGAGGGCCAAATGACCAACCAAACGTTAAGGCAGTGGCTTCTTTCGGATGAACCAGAAAGCAGAGTGCAAGCCCGCGCAGCCTCATTCTACAACAACTGGTTGACCCTGCGTGGCAACGCAATGGCCATGATCGGGTTGATTATCATTGTGGCGTTGGTTCTGACGGCGCTTTTTGCCCCGCTGCTTGCACCACATGATCCCTATGTTCAGGACCTCGGTAAACGGCTTATGCCATTGGGAACCGAGGGGCATTTGTTGGGGACGGACAGCCTTGGGCGCGATATCCTGAGCCGTCTGATTTATGGGGCCAGAATAACGCTATATATCGTTGCACTGGTTGCCTTGATCGCGCCTGTTCTGGGGCTTCTGATCGGCACTGTCGCGGGATATGTCGGTGGTGTTGCAGACCTGGTTTTGATGCGGATCACTGACATCTTCCTTGCGTTTCCCCGGCTTGTTCTGGCGCTTGCCTTCGTGGCAGGCCTTGGGGCCGGTATCGAAAATGCCGTGCTGGCAATTTCGCTGACCGCGTGGCCGCCCTATGCCAGATTGGCGCGGGCCGAGACACTTACCATCCGGTCACAGGATTACATCAGCGCAATCCGTTTGCAGGGGGCTGGCCCATTTCGGATCATAACGCGCCACATCTGGCCTTTGTGCATCAGTTCCCTGATCGTTCGGGTTACTCTGGACATGGCAGGGATCATCCTTGCAGCCGCAGGTCTTGGCTTTCTGGGGCTTGGTGCGCAACCGCCCAGTCCGGAATGGGGGGCAATGATCTCGGAAGGGCGCCGATTTATCCTTGATCATTGGTGGGTTGCCACAATGCCCGGACTGGCGATTTTCATCGTTTCCCTTGCGTTCAATTTGCTGGGTGACGGGTTGCGGGACATCCTCGACCCCAAGCAGGGGGGGCAGGGATGAGCGAGCAGCTTTTGGATGTTCAAAACCTTTGGGTGCGCTTTCCGTCCCGCCGGGGGATATTTGACGCTGTGCGGGGGATCAGTTTCAGCCTTGGGCGCGAACGACTTGGGATTGTGGGGGAAAGCGGATCCGGAAAATCGATGACGGGCCGCGCAATCCTGCGCTTGGTGCGCGAACCGGGAATCGTTGAGGCAGATCATATCAACCTGCACGACGTTAACTTGCTTGATTTACCGGAACAGCAGATGCGCTCGGTCCGGGGGCGCAAAATCTCAATGGTCATGCAGGATCCGAAATTCAGTCTGAACCCGGTGATGACCATTGGTGCGCAGATGATCGAAGCTCACCGCCAATCCACCGGGGCAGGGCAATCAACCGCCCGTGCCCGCAGTTTAGAGATGTTGGATGCGGTGGCGATCCGAAACCCGCACAGGGTCCTTCGGGCCTATCCGCATGAGATGTCGGGGGGAATGGGTCAAAGGATCATGATTGCCATGATGCTGGCGGCGAACCCCGAAATCCTGATTGCCGACGAACCCACAAGCGCGCTGGATGTCTCGGTGCAGCGTCAGGTCCTGAATATCATGGACGATCTTGTGCGCGAGCGGGGGATGGGGTTGATATTCATCAGTCACGACCTGAATCTCGTATCCGAATTTTGCGACCGGGTTCTGATCATGTTTGCAGGACGGATTGTCGAGGTTTGCGACGCCGACAAACTGGCTGAGGCGAAACACCCCTATACTCAGGGCCTTCTGAATTCTTTGCCTCGTCTGGATGTTCCGCGCGACCGGCTTGCGGTTTTAAAACGGGACGATGCCTGGGCAGAGGCCCCGTCCGTCAGCGGGCAGATCAAGTCATGAGTATGGTTGAGATAACTGACCTGAACGTCTGGTTTGGAACCGGAAGAGACCGGGTGGATGCTGTGCGTGGTGCAACCCTGTCTGTGGATCAGGGGCAGAGCCTGGGTCTTGTGGGCGAAAGCGGTTCGGGAAAATCAACAATCCTGAGGGCGCTGTCAGGTCTGGTCTCTGACTGGTCCGGGCGCATGTCTGTCAACGGGGCTGAACTTGGTCGACATCGATCGCGGGAGTTTTATCAGACCGTACAGATGGTTTTCCAGGACCCTTACGCTTCGCTTCATCCCCGTCAGACGGTGGATCAGGTTTTGTCAGAGACTCTGCAATTGCACGGTATGCCGGATGTTGACCGCCGGATCGAGGACCTGTTGGCAAACGTCGATCTTGGTCACAGGTTCCGCTTTCGCTATCCGCATCAGCTGTCCGGAGGGCAGCGTCAGCGGGTTGCAATCGCCAGGGCACTGGCGACCGAGCCGGACGTGTTGTTGCTGGACGAACCGACCAGTGCTCTGGATGTTTCCATTCAGGCAGAGATACTCAATTTGCTGAAGGACATTCGGACCGAACGTTCATTGACTTACTTGATGGTAAGCCATGATCTCGCGGTAGTTGGACATTTGTGTGACCAGATCGCCGTTATGAATTCCGGAGAGATTGTGGAACGGTTGAATGTCGATCAGTTGCGCAGCAGGACAGCAGAACATGAGTACACCAGGCAGCTGATTTCCAATTCTCATGTTTAGTCCTGCGGCGTTAGAAGGCAGAGAGCTTGTTTCCGCTGGTCTGCAAGCCATTGAGAGAATTATTCAAGTGGACATATCTCACTAGTCAAATTGCCCGGATTGCGCAGTTAACCCGGAACCACGCACTCTATGAGTTCGGCGCTTGGACCATCGCTTGCGGTAGAACAAACGGGATTTCGGTTCCGGGTAATGTACTGATTGGCAGATCAATGCCGTAGACCTGTTTCATCGTATTATTATTCAACACGTCCGAGACAGTGCCCGACGCCCAGATATGACCTTCCGACATGACATGAACAGAGTCGGCAAACATCGCCGTCAGGTTAAGATCGTGCATGACGACAACAACGCCACCACCCTGGTTCGCAAAATCCCGTGCGATGTTCAGAACCGTGAACTGATGAGCGATATCCAGACTGGCGACGGGTTCGTCCAGCAGCAGCCAGCGGGGTTGATCCTGCTCTCGTGCTTCCCAGACCTGAGTCAGAACCCGGGCCAGTTGAACGCGTTGCTGCTCCCCTCCTGAAAGATTTTGATAGGATCGGTTTTCGAACCCGGCAAGATCGACATGGGCCAAGGCATGCGCGGGCAGGCTGTCATTGGCTGCCGCCAAGCCGCTTGCAAGTCCCAGTCTGACGATCTCAAGCACGGTAAACGGAAAGGCAACGGTCGATTGCTGTGGCAGCACACCCCGCATCGCTGCCAGTTCCCATGGCTTGAGCGTCGCGATGTCGTGGCCGTTCAGCGTTATGCTCCCAGAGGCTTGGATTTCTCCGGACAGTGCCTTTAGCAGGGTGGATTTGCCCGAACCGTTGGGGCCGATGATGGCTGTGACCTCTCCGGGCGTTGCCCTAAAACTCACACCATGCAGGATTTCTTTGCGCCCCATGTGAACGTGGATGTTCTCAGCTTTCATAAGTTACATTCCCATTGATCCGTGACGTCGCAGCAGTATCCAGAAAAACACCGGCGCGCCGAGGATTGCGGTGACAATCCCGATGGGCAGTTCAGCCGGGGCTACGATGATGCGGCTGATCATGTCAGAGCAAAGCAGCAGGGTTGCGCCCAGCAGCGCCGAGTTCATCAACAACCGATGATGATCCGGCCCTGTGCTGAGCCGCAGAAGATGGGGCACGACGATGCCGATGAAACCGATCCCCCCGGAAACGGCCACAGCGGCGCCGGTTGCCCCGGCTACTGTCATGATCGCGATGTTTTTACTGCGTTGCACAGGGATACCCATGTGATGAGCAATGGCCTCTCCCATCGCTAGGCCGTTCAGTGATCGGGCCAGGAACTGCGTACAGATGATCGAAACCAGAATGATCGGCGCTGCGGTGGTCACCTTGGTCCAGGTCGCACCAGCCAGCGACCCCATGCCCCAGAAGGTGAGATCCCTCAATTGCTGGTCATCGGCCATGTAGACCATGATGCCAGACACAGCTCCGGACAGAGCCCCCAACGCGATACCAGCCAGCAGCATGGTCGCTACGGATGTCTGCCCCTGGCGTGTTGAGACGCGGTAAAGGATCATGACCGAGGCCCAGCCCCCCAGAAAGGCGGCAATCGCAATCAGACCGTCACCGACCCAAGCCATTACTGCGGCAGGCAGAGAACCCCCGAAGACGATGGCAGTGATTGCGCCCAGCCCGGCACCGGCACTGACGCCCACAATACCGGGATCGGCCAGCGGATTACGAAACAGCCCTTGCATGACGACTCCTGAAACCGCCAATGCTGCGCCGACCAGAATCCCCATCGCCAGCCGAGGCAGTCTAATGTCGATAAGAACGATCCGATTAAGGTCCGAAATATTCCGACCCTGGATCAAATCCGTAACGGCTGCTGTCAGCGACGCTTCGGATGCGCCGATGGAAACACTTGCTATGCTGGTTACGACAAGCGCAACCAGCAGGGCCAGAGTCGCACGTCGTGCTGTCACCCTGCGGTCCTGCACTGCCGTCCGAGCTTCGCCATGATCAAGTATCAGCGTCATGACTCGTTGATGTCCTGCAGCGCCACAGACAGGTCCAGGATCGCATCGGCCGTGCGTGGGCCAAAGCCCAGAAGGTATGCGCCCGGCATCCGGATAAGCGCCTTGTTGCGCCCTGCCGGCGTCAGTTGAATAGCGGGCAGCGCAAACAGGTCTTCGTCCGACGTCGCCTGATTTCCCCGCCGATTCATCATCAGAATGACGTCGGGCGCATTGACGGCCAGCGCCTCGGAGGTCATCGTTTTGAAACCCGGCACATTGGCCGCCGCGTTTACCCCACCCGCCATTTGGATGATACGATCCGCCTGCGTATCGGCACCGCCAACGGTGATTTCACCGTCTCGGGCTGACAGAACGAACAGAACGCGCAGTGGTTCCGCACCGGCCAATTTCAGGGCGCTTTCCTGCGCATGATCCATTTTTCGCGCGACCTGTTTCGCCAAGTCTTCCGCCTCAGCCTCGATGCCAAGAGCCGCACCAACGGCTCGGATTTTGGCGACAACCCCATCGCGTGAGAATTCGTCCGGGACGGACACATATTCCACCCCGGCTTCTTTCAGCACCGCAACGGTTTCTGGCGGACCCGAGCCATCGAGCGCCAGAATCATGTCAGGTGCAACCGACAGAACACCTTCGGGCGAAAGCGCCCGCAAGTAGCCGACATCAGGCAGGTCCAATGCCTCAGCCGGATAACTCGATGTGCGGTCGCGGCCAACAAGACGGTCTTGTTCGCCCAAGGCATAGATGATTTCGGTTACTGAACTACCAAGGGCAACGATGCGCTTTGCTTCGGCATCTGCCGTGACTGCCGAGGTCAAAAGAACGGCGCAAAACGCTAAGATATTGCGCATCAGGCCACCTCGTTTTCTGCGGATGCCAAGCCAGCCACTATTGCATCCCACGCCGGACGGTGATCAACCTCACCGGCGCGACGGCCAAACACTTGGAAGATCAGTCCGCCTTCGGCGTCAAACGCCTCGACCGACACTGCCGGTCCCCGCTGCGTGGGTTTGGTGACGGCCCAGACCTCGGCGATTTGGTCGGTGCGCAGGTGCAGATTGAACCGCGAATCCAGTACGTTGAACCAAGGTCCCATCTGTTTCAGTACCTGCACCGGACCGCCATGGATTTCGATACAGCCGCGATTGCCGACAAACACCATAACCTCAAGCCTCTGGTCACGCACCTGTTCGAACAATCCCGGTACGACTTCAGGCTGCAGCAAGCGCGCCAAAGGTTCTCCGGCAATACGATAAGCCCCAAGGCGATTCATCTTGAGCTTCGAGGTCAGGCGCATGAACTGATGCGTATCGGTCATCTTAGCCCACTCGCTGCGCAGGGTTTCGACCCGTTCGATATTGGCCTTGGGCGCCTCGGTGGGTTTGCGTGATGTGGTGGCGATGGTCTGGGACTGATCATCCGACGCCAACATCTGAATCAGATGGTTCCAATGATCCAGATCAGACGCGTCGCGCAGAAAAACCTTGTGAACCGCATCACCCGCCGCATCAAACACCTGAATCGAGCGGCGCACGCCGGTTTCGATCTTACGTTCGACGGCGAAGGCATGAACCCAGTGACTGGGGAACATACGCAGATCAATCTCTTCGGTCAGGACCATCGCGGCATGGGCTCCGGGATGGTAATTGTCGTATTGCCCAACTTTTTCGATCACGCAGGCTGGGTTGCGTGTCAGCGCCATGACCTCACCCAAGCCATTCAACTGACCAAAAAGATCATCCAAATTTGATGTCAGCCGTGTCACGCCGTGCCCGGTGAACGCTGCGACAAGCTGACCTTCTGTCAGCCCAAGCGATTCCGCCAGTTCGCGATCCCGTTTACCCGCCTTGTTTGCAAAGGCATCACGAATCTCCTGAGGGGCCAAAAGCACCTGTTCCATAGTGGGTTTCCCATATTCATGTTGTTCTGAGAGATGCTGGCCCGGACGCCGATGGTATCGGTGACCCGCTGGCAAAGACTGATGATACAGCCAAGAAATTTTGTTGACTGTTTTAGTAAGCTTTATTAACGAGCACAAGTCGCCGTTAAAAGGCGATTCCAAAAAACAACAAAAAGACTGACCCAAGCCAGCGCTCCGCAAGCATATCCGGTCCTCACAAATGTTTAGAAGGGACAGAAATGCGTGCGCGAATTCAAAAGGCGTGCCTGCTTGGCACCGCCTCTTGCCTCAGTTTGATTACGGCCACTGCCATGGCGCAGGAACAGGAAGATGGCTTTCTGGGCACACTGGAACTGGGCGAAAGCAAACGGGAAATCCAGACCGATACCGCGGTGCCAATCACGAATATCGACCAGGAAGAGATCGATGACCGTCAGGCAAACACGGTTGCAGAACTAATCGACTCGGTGCCGGGGGTGACGTTGGTGAACGGGTCCACACCACAAGGTTCAGGGATCAATATTCGGGGTTTCGGGGCCAACGGTACCTTTGGAACCGACCAGAAGGTTCTGATACTGATTGATGGTGCAACCACCGGTGCGGAAGAATTATATCGGATCGGCAATCAACTTTTCACAGATCCGCAACTTTACAAAAGCGTTTCGGTGATCCGCGGCACCGTCGGGTCATTTGAGTATGGCTCGGGCGTTGTGGGCGGTGTGGTTCAACTGGAAACCAAGGACGCATCCGACTTTACAGGAGGGGAGCCGGGCTTCCGTTTCCGTCAAACGCTGGAAGGTTATTCGAATGGTAGCGGTTTCGCGTCGTCGTCGATTTTGGCATGGCAGCCTAATCAGCAGACTGAGTTCCTGTTCAATTACACCTATCGCGATCAGGATGATCAAGAAGACGGGGACGGCGAAACAATCGGTAACAGCGCCTTCAGCCTTCCGTCGCTGTTGGCAAAGGGTAAGTACAGCTTTGGTGACAACCTTGAACACTCGATAACTGCGTCTTGGAACCAGTCCACCTCGGAAGAACGTGATGTACCATACGATTCCTTTGGCACTTCTGCAGATGCGTTCGGAAATGTGGACCGCGACATCGAAACGCGCATCGGTATTCTGCGGTATCAATACCAGCCAGTCGGCAACGACCTGATCGATCTGGACGTCAACCTGAGCTATTCAGAGCAGTCCATCGACAGCAGCTACGTCCCTGGATCGTCAAGCCTTGAGGGCACACCGTTTTTCCCTGGCATTCAGGCGCTGGCTGATGCATCGCATAACTACGAAACAACCAAGCTGACTATCAAAAATGCGGCCTATTTTCAAACCGGTCTTGCCTCGCACGACTTGCGGGCCGGTATCGAATTCATCGACCGCAAACGCCTCGATGCTCCATCGGCGCCGGGTGGTACTGATCGCCGGATCGCTGTTTTTGCGGTGGACGACATACAGATCGGCGACCAGCTGACGATCACGCCAGCCCTGCGCTATGAGACGCAGGATGTCGAAGGCGATGGCAGTTCTGCTCCGTTCAACGCCAGCTACGACAATGACGCGCTGATGGGCGGCTTGTCGGCCCGTTATGAATTTGCCAACGGTTTTGCCATCTTTGGCGGCGGGGCGTACACCGAAAGCCTGCCGATCATCGACGACTTGGGTAATCCTTTATTCATGACACGGCCCGAGAAGTCGCGTACGTGGGAGACGGGTTTCTCATTTAATCGCGGAGATATCTTCGCCGAGGGCGACGTCATCCGTGCCAAGGTGAACTTCTACGACACCAATTTGCGTGATGTGACTTCGTACAGCCAGTCCAACCGGCTCACCGGAACCACTATTCTTCTGGACGAAGTTGAAACCCGTGGCGCGGAAATCGAAGCATCCTATGCAAATGCAAATGGTTTCTACGTCGACTTCAACGCCAATTTCGTCAGCGGCACAGAAACGAATGAGGCAGGTGTTGAAACGCGCTGGCGCAACGAGCCGTCTGACTCTGCACGCATCACCCTCGGCAAGCGCTTCGGCGAAACGCTTGACATCAGTTGGGAGCTTTTCGGGGCCAAATCCGGATTTAATTCTTCGGGCGACAGAGTTGCTGGCTACGGCGTGAACACTCTGCGTGCGACCTATCTGCCGCAAGAGGGTGCATTGGAAGGTTTCGAAATCCGGGCCGGTGTCGAGAATATTCTCGACAAAAACTACCTGACCAGTCTCTCCACCCGAAACGCCCCGGGTCGGAATTTCAAACTGACAATCGCCAAAACCTTCTGATCTGAAACGCGAAAGGACCAGTCATGCGAATAGCATCAACAAGAAATGCTCTGGCGGTCCTGCTGGCCCTGCTCCCAATTCTGGGGGCAGGGATGGCCAGTGCGGATGACGAGAAGGCCGCCGGTGGTGTGTCGATCGAGCTCAGCTCGGCGGAAATCAGGGGAAAAAGCTGTCTGCTCAGCTTTCTGGTTGAAAACACCCATAGCGAAGATATCGATGGCGCCGTCTATGAGACTGTTCTGTTCGGGGCTGAAGGTCAGGTTGCCCTGCTTACCTTGCTGGATTTCGAGGACCTGCCAGCAAAACGCCCTCGGGTCCGCCAGTTTCAATTCCAGGACATGGTTTGCAACCAGATCACCCGCATCCTGATTAACGGCGCGCAGGTCTGTGAACACAAGGGTGGGATCGAGGACGCCTGCACGTCCGGCCTGAAACTCAGAAGCCGTCTTGAAACAGAGATGATTGGGTAACCCGATGGATGCGATGCTTCATAAACTAGTGGGAATTCTGGAACTCGGCGGGCCGGTTGTAGCGATTCTGATCGTGACTTCAATCGCCACGTTGTCGCTGATCTTCTACAAGCTTTGGCAGTACAAAGCAGCCGGGGTTGGTCGCCACATCGAACTATCCCTGGCGGTTGACGCCTGGGATCGGCGGGATCGAGCCACCGCGCTGGCGCATCTGGGCAAAAGCCGTAGCTATCTGGCACCGGTGATCGCCATGTCCCTAGGCGGCGAAGGGCTCGCCTTGTCAGAACGGGTCGATGCCGAAGCTGAGGCGCGATTTGCCGGTCTTGAACGGGGCCTCAACGTTCTGGATATGGTGGCGCAGCTTGCGCCGCTGTTGGGATTGTTCGGAACCGTGCTGGGCATGATCGAGGCTTTCCAGACTTTGCAAGGTGCAGGCAACGCGGTGGATCCTTCACTGCTTGCTGGCGGGATCTGGGTCGCTTTGATGACAACGGCGGCCGGGTTGGCCGTCGCCATGCCGACCTCGCTTGTACTGACCTGGTTCGAAGCTCGCATGACCCGCGAACGCATCTTTGCCAACCGTGCTTTGCGGACCGTCTTTGCACCGGGCCATGCTGCCGAAGAGACGCGTGCTGAACCTCAATCCACGGCTTTGGCGCATGGCGCTTGAGACCCGCAAGAAACGGCGCAGACGCCTGTCGATGACGTCGCTGATTGATGTCATCTTTTTGCTGCTGCTGTTTTTCATGCTCACTTCGACCTTTTCGAAATTTGGTGAGGTTGAGTTTGCGACGGCCACCGAAGGCGGTTCTGAAACAGATGTCCCGCTACGTTTCGTAAAGCTTGAACAGGATCGCATTCTTGTTGACGGGACAGAGGTAACTTTGGATGCGATCACAACCCTGTTTGACGGCAATACCGCGCAATTGGCGCTGATCAGTCTCGACCAAAATGCTACGTCACAACAACTCATTGACCTGCTGACCACCCTTCGACCCGTGGCCAGCTTACGCGTACAGGTCATCGGGTGATGCAGGTGCACCTCAAAGAAAAACAGGCCCGCGAGCCGACCATCGCATTGATCAACGTCGTTTTCCTGATGCTGGTTTTTTTCATGATTGCAGGAACCTTGGCACCGCCCTTGAGCAATTCGGTGAAACTTGTCGAGACGCAGGATCTGGAAGGGCGCGAGCCGCCGGACGCTTTGGTCATCCGGGCCGACGGAGTACTGGAGTATCGCGGGACCGAGCTGATCAATGCCGAAGCCTATGTGGAACGGGCCTCAATCGACCTTCCTTTAGATGCCGTTCGCGTGGTTCCTGACAGGTCGTTGCCCGCGATCCACTTGAAGGAGGTCAGCGATGCCCTTCGGGCTCTTGGGGCAAGTAAGATTTATGTCGTGACAGAAAGGGGTTTGTAATGATCCCGAATTCTCGTGCCGTCGCCGTATCCGTCATCATTCTGGCCGCCGCGACGCATTCTCTGGCCTTGCATGAGTTGGAACCGGAGAAAACGGCGCAGATCGAAGGTAGTGGTGTGGTTCGCGCTGCCGCGCTTGGATCGTCTTTCAAGGACTTCTCGGCCGGGACAACGGCATCTGCCCCTGAACGAGAGCCACAAAATGCGGTTCAACCCGACCAGATCACTCGGAAGGTCGATCCGCAAAGGCACAAACCAATGGTCGCAAAGCCCATGCTGACGCAAACCACGGCTGCTGCGCAAATACTGCGCCCGCCGGAAGCGGCCTCGTCTTCAACGGCCGTTACTGAGCCGGTAACGCCACCTGTTCGGCAGCCGGAGCCGGAGGAGAAGAAGGCCGCGCAGACTTCGGCAAAAGCTGGCAACTCAAACCGCAATCAGAAAAAGGGCAGTGTGACCGGAGAAGACGCAAAAGGTGCTGAAACCGCAAAAGAGGCAAACCGAACAGCTGCCTCTCAGGGTAATGCCGATGCCGACAATTATGCAGGGAAGATCAAGCGCAAGATTCTTCGGGCACGCCGCAAGAGTGTGAATATCAAAGGATCGGTGATTGTCTCATTTCGTATTGCGGATAGCGGAGCTTTGCTTTCTGCCAGCATTGCACGCAGTTCAGGTTCACAGCGCCTGGATCAGGTTGCCCTGGCACAGGTGCGCGCAGCGGCACCGTTTCCTGCCCCTCCGGCATCGGTCAGGCGAGAGTATTCTATGGAAATTGTAAGCAAGTGAGGCCAGTCGATTTATCCACGCGACCCATCTCACAAGACGCAGTGGATGAACTGGCCCTACTTTAGCGCTTCTATCCGGAATATCAGACAGCAACCTTAGATGATGGTTGCGTAGAAGCCTCAACCATCAACACAACCGCCGCTCTTAAGATTTCACATACATTTCGCGTGGTCGCTTACAAAGGCACTCCGCCGGACCGCTGTCCTTGATGAGAATGGATTCAGTAATCGCAAGGCCCCAATCATCCATCCACAGGCCAGGCATAAAGTGAAAGGTCATCCCCGGTTCCAGGATCGTTTCGTCTTCATCCCTCAGAGAAATCGTGCGCTCACCCCAATCGGGAGGGTAGCTGAGGCCGATGGGATATCCGCACCGCGCGCCGCGTTCGATCCCCGCGCGCTCTAATGGTGCGGCCAGGGCAGCGGCAATATCCCTTGCGCGGTTTCCGGCTTTCGCCGCCTCCAAACCGGCCTCCAAACCTTCTACCAATGCGGCTTCGGCCCGTTTGACGCGGTCGGGCGGCTGACCCAGAAAGACTGACCGGCAGAAAGGGGCATGGTAACGACGATAGCAGCCAGACAATTCAAAGAATGTGCATTCGCCGGATTTGAACACATCACCGTTCCAGGTCAAATGCGGCGCAGCCGCGTCTGATCCCGAGGGCAAAAGCGGTACGATAGCCGCGTAATCTCCCCAGTCGTCACCAACACCGGCAATGGCATCGTGATAGATCTGCGCGACTAGCTCGTTCTTGCGCAACCCGGGGTGTACGCGTTCAAGAACACCATCGACGACATGTTCGGATATACGCGCTGCCTTGCGCATAAGGGCGATCTCTTCGTTGGATTTTACGGCCCGCTGCCAGTTCACAAGGGCGGTCGCATCGATCAGGGTTGCGTTGGGCAGCTCGGCTAACAGCGTCTGATGGGCTTTGGCCGAATAGTAATAATTGTCCAGTTCAACACCAACCCGGCTTTTCTCATGTCCAGATTCAGAAATCAGTCGGGCCAGATCCTGCATCGGATGGTGTATTGTCGACTGTACGAAATGATCCGCATAGCCGACGATGCGATCATCGCTCATCCACACGGTCCGCAGCGCACCATTCACATCCTGCCGCCGCCCCCACCATATAGGGTCCGCGTCAAGAAAGATCAGAGCGCCCTGATGAACATAAAATGACCAGCCTTCATAGCCGGTCAGCCACCCGATATTCGATGGATCTTCGACGAAAAGACAATCGATCCCCTTTGCAGACATCGCCTTGCGCGTCTTGGCAAGGCGGTGATCGTATTCCGCCTGACTAAAGGCTGGATCAGAATGCGCCATGGGTGCCTCCGTTCGACAACATACTTTGGTTGACAGAACTCTACCGATGGGCTCACGTCAATGAGCCAAAAATAAGGAGGGGGCATGCAGATCGTCATCAATCCGCATAGAGGAGGGCAAAAGCTTGCGCCAGCAGCCCCTTATCCGTCAACGGATGCGGCCCGCGTCGCAGCTCTGCTCTCCCAGTGTCCAGCCGCGGATGAGACTCGGCTTGTTGATGCCGGGCAGTTGGCCCCGTTGGCTCAACTCTGGGTCAAAGACGAACGCACGCGTATGAACCTTGGTTCGTTCAAGGCACTGGGGGCCGCATATGTTATTGCGCGCCACGCAGCCGAAACATCCGATAAGCCGAACCCGCAAACACTCGCAGGCTCAACATACGTGACCGCCAGCGCAGGGAATCATGGGATGAGCGTCGCGGCTGGGGCCAGGATGTTTGGTGCGAAGGCTGTTGTGTACATCGCCGAAACGGTTCCTGAAAGCTTTGCTGACCGCCTGCGAGGCCAGGATGCGGAAGTCGTGCGCAGCGGTGCCGACTACGCGGCCAGCATGGAGGCCGCAAGCAAAGCAGCCAGCGATAACGGATGGGTATTGCTGTCGGACAGCTCGTGGGAAGGATACTTTGAACTGCCGCGTACGCTGATGGAGGGGTACCTGCAAATGGCTGCCGAAATGGTTCAGCAATGCCCCGAAGTGCCGACCCATATTCTGTTGCAGGCCGGTGTTGGTGGCTTGGCCGGAGCGGTCGCTGCCTATGCGCGAAAGGCGTGGGGTGACGCACCGAGTATCATAGTGGTCGAACCCGAGGCAGCGCCCGCGCTGCAGGCCAGTATCAAGGCCGGAAAATGCGTTTTTGCAGACGGACCGGACAGCATTATGGGACGTTTGGACTGCAAAGAACCGTCTTTGATTGCGCTCAACGGGTTGGCCAGAGACGCAGATTTGTTTCTGACTTTGACCGACGAGGAAGCCTCTTCAAAGCTTGACGCGATGGCCAGGGCCGGGCTGGAAACCACGCCCTCGGGCGGCGCAGGTCTTGCAGCGGTGATGCATGACGGAGCGAGAGAAGCCATGGAGATCAACGAACACGCGCGCGTGTTGTGCGTCCTCTCTGAGATTGCGGAATGAGAGGTTTTCAGCCGTCTGAGTTCAGTGCGCGCACCCGGCGCGCGCAAGAGCTGATGGACGCTGCAGGTCTGTCCGCGCTGCTACTGACAACAGAAACGGATGTGCGTTACTTTACCGGATATCTCACCCGGTTCTGGGAAAGCCCGACGCGTCCCTGGTATCTGATTGTCCCCGCCACCGGAAAACCGGTGGCGGTGATCCCATCTATTGGGCAGGCGCTTATGGCGAAGACCTGGCTTGATGATATTCGAACCTGGACCTCGCCGGATTTGCAGGATGATGGCGTATCGCTGTTGGCAGATGCATTGATGGAATTGACCCCGGCTGACGGGCGGATTGCCGTGCCGGATGGTCACGAGACACATGTGCGGATGCCTTTGGCGGATATCGAGCGTTTGCGAGGCAAGCTTGGTGCGCGCGAGATAGCTAGTGATTTTGGAATTTTGCGCCAGTTGCGCATGGTCAAGTCCGAAGCTGAAATCGCCAAGATAGAAACCGCATGCCACATCGCGGGCAAAGCTTTTGCGCGCGTGCCCGAGATTGTTGGCGCTGGGATTCCTCTGGATGAAGTATTTCGCAAGTTCCAGATGCTCTGCCTGGAAGAGGGCGCAGATTGGGTCCCGTATCTTGCCGGCGGGGCAGAGCAGGGCGGTTACTCCGATGTGATTTCGCCTGCCTCTTCTGAACCCCTGGCAGTCGGGGATGTTCTGATGTTGGACACCGGATTGGTCTGGGACGGCTACTTTTCGGACTTTGATCGCAACTGGGCAATCGGTCCGGCGCGGTCTGATGTGAAATCCTCGTACGCCCGACTTATCGAAGCATCGGATGCCGCGTTTGAAATTGCGCGACCGGGCGCGACCGCAGCCGATCTGTTTTACGCCATGAACGCGGTGCTGACCAAAGACGCCGGCAGCACTGATGCAGGGCGGTTAGGGCATGGGTTGGGCATGTCCCTGACGGAATGGCCGTCACTCATCCCCACGGATGACACCGTTTTGCAACCCGGTATGGTTTTGACATTGGAACCCGGGATTGCGGTTGGAAATAAAATTCTGGTGCACGAAGAGAATATTGTAATCACAGAGGGTACCCCGCGCTTTATCAGCCCGCGCATTGGGCCGGAGATTATCGAGATATGACGCTTATCCCTTACACCCTTGACGAAGACGATCCACGGGTGTCTCCGATGGGTCTGATTGTACTGCAAACGGATGAAACGCTTGAGCCGGAATTCAGCTCTTATTTTGCGGATCGGAAATACCCGATTCACGTCACACGTATCCCAAGCGGGATCGAAGTGACGACTGATACGTTGGCTGAGATGGAGAAAGCCCTGCCTGCTGCCGCAGATCTGCTGCCCAAGGCGCGGCCCTACAGGGTGGTCGGCTATGGGTGCACTTCAGCCAGTTCGGTAATCGGGTCAGATCGCGTGGCCCAGATGGTCAAGCGGACCTGCAACGCGGCCGAGGTTACAAACCCTTTGCGCGCCGCTGTGGCATGTGCAGCGAATCAAGGCGTTTCGAAATTCGCACTCATTTCACCATATATTGAAGATGTTAATACGCCACTGCGGCAGGCTTTTGCTGAAAACGGAATATCGACTGAGGTCTTTGGCACATTCGGAGAATCAGAGGAAGCCAAGGTTGTGCGAATCTCTAAAGCGTCGGTTGTCGATGCAGCTATTCATCTTGGCTTAAATCCTTCCGTAGACGCAGTTTTTCTGAGCTGTACAAACCTGCGCACGCTTGAGGCGATACCCGAGATTCAAGCACGTATTAACAAGCCAGTATTGTCCAGCAACCAAAGTCTCGCTTGGCACATGCGATCCCTTAATGAAGCCCATTAAATTGTCAATTCGAGACCTCGGGCACAAAAAAACACATTCGTTGTTGCAATACCTGCGCGCCTTGGTCTTAACTCGGGCTTACAGATCAATGAAATCCGGTAAGATCGGATAATCATTTGACGCAACAGGGGGTCTTGTGGCCGATACAAAAAACGACGCCGCGTTTGTCGAATTTCAACGCGTTCAAAAGTCTTATGATGGCGAAAATCTCGTTGTTAAAGACCTCAATCTGGCAATGCCCAAGGGTGAATTCCTGACGATGCTTGGGCCGTCAGGGTCGGGTAAAACAACCTGTCTGATGATGCTTGCCGGGTTTGAAACCGCAACTCATGGTGAAATCCTGCTTGATGGGAAGCCCATCAACAATATTCCTCCACATAAACGCGGAATTGGCATGGTCTTTCAGAACTATGCCCTTTTCCCGCATATGACGGTGGCCGAAAACCTCTCGTTCCCATTGGAAGTCCGTAAATTGGGCAAGTCGGAACGGGAAGAAAAGGTCAAGCGTGCGCTGGATATGGTCCAGATGGGTGCCTTCGGCGGACGTCGACCCGCTCAGCTGTCCGGTGGACAGCAACAGCGGATCGCGCTGGCCCGTGCGCTGGTATTCGAACCTGAACTGGTTCTGATGGACGAACCGTTAGGCGCGTTGGACAAGCAGCTGCGCGAGCATATGCAGTTCGAAATCACCCGCCTTGCACACGAGCTTGGTATCACAACGGTTTATGTGACCCACGACCAGACCGAAGCGCTGACCATGTCGGATCGCGTTGCCGTATTCGACGATGGTCGCATTCAACAGCTTGCACCCCCTGATCAGCTCTACGAAGAGCCGGAAAACAGCTTCGTTGCGCAATTCATTGGCGAAAACAACACGCTGGAAGGAGTCGTTAAGTCGATTGACGGAGATACATGCCTGATCCAGTTGGATGACGGTTCTGAAATCGATGCGGTTCCGATCAATGTGCATAACCCGGGCGAAAGAACCAAAGTGTCGATTCGACCTGAACGGGTGGAATTCAACAAAGACCGCCTTCATGCTGACGCACACACCCTGAAAGCAACTGTAAAAGAGTTCATTTACATGGGTGATGTGTTCCGGTTCCGCATGTCGGTGGCAGGCAATGACGAGTTCATTGTCAAAACCCGGAATGCGCCAGATGCCGTTCGACTGACCCCCGGTCAGGAAATCGAAATCGGCTGGCTGGCCCAGGATTGTCGTGCGCTTGACGCATAGATCAGACGGCGCGGAACAAGCGCGGCTGAACTGAGGGACTGGCTGATGAGTGCCCGTGCATCAGCCAACCACACACACAAACGGGATGAACTGGGAGCAACACATGAAAACAACCAAAACCTTACTGACGGCAGCGGCACTCGCCACGGCTGCGGGTGGCGTTTCTGCCGAGGAAATGACTATCGTTTCCTGGGGTGGCGCTTATTCGAAGTCACAACTGAAAGCGTATCACGAGCCCTATTCCGAAAAGACCGGCGTCACCATTCTGAACGACGACAGCTCGGCCGAGGCCGTCGCCAAGCTGCGCGCCATGAACGAAGCTGGCAATATCACATGGGACGTTGTTGACGTTGTAGCGGCTGACGCGATCCGTCTGTGCGACGAAGGTCTGGCGCTGGAAATCGATCCGGACACAATGCTGGCCCCGGCACCGGATGGCACATCCGCGGCTGATGACTTTGGCGACCTTCTGGTAAGCGACTGTTTTATCCCGCAGATCGTTTACTCCACCACAGTCGGCTACCGCACTGACCTGGTAGGGGACAACCCACCAACAGAGATCTGTGCGATCTTCGATCTGGAAACCTATCCCGGCAAGCGTTCGCTTGAAAAACGCCCGATCAACAATATGGAATGGGCGCTGCTGTGTGACGGTGTTGCCAAGGACGACGTCTATGACGTTCTTGCAACCGAAGAAGGGCAAAACCAGGCTCTGGCCAAGCTGGGTACCATCAAAGACAATGTTGTCTGGTGGTCCGCTGGCGCTGACACGCCGCAGCTTCTGGCAGATGGAGAAGTCGTCATGGGCTCGACCTATAACGGCCGCCTGTTCAGCGTGATCGAAGAACAGAACCAGCCCGTCGGGATGCTTTGGGACGCGCAGGTGTTTGACCTTGACGGCTGGATCATTCCCGCGGGCCTGAGCGAAGAGCGCCAGAAGCGTGCGTTGGATTACATCTACTTCGCCACTGACACCCAGCGTCTGGCGGATCAGGCCAAGTGGATCTCTTATGGTCCGGCGCGTGCGTCTTCGGCTCCGCTGGTCGGTCAGCACGCTGACCTGGGCATCGATATGGCACCCCACATGCCGACAGATCCGGAAAACGCCAAGAATACGTTCCTGTATAACTACGAGTTCTGGGCCGATTACCGTGACGACATCGACGCCAAATTCCAGGCGTGGCTGGCGCAGTAAGCTGCTTCTGAATTGATAACACTGTCAGGGGCGGTGCGCCGCCCCTGATCCAAGACAAGCCAAGGGGCAACAATGACTGACGCAAGCCAAAACGCGGGGCCGATGCTGGCGGCGGACGGAACACCGCTCAAGCAATCACTGGCTCGTTCTCTACGACGGCAAAAACTACGCGCGCTGTTGTTGGTAGCCCCACTTCTTTTGTTTGTCCTGTTTTCATTCATCATTCCGATTGCATCGATGTTGTTCCGGTCGGTTGAGAACAGCATTGTCGCTGACACGTTGCCTATGACGGTGGAAGCGCTGAACAATTGGGACGAACAATCTGACGAGCTACCGGGCGAGGACGTGTATGACGCCTTTGTCCGCGATATGATCGTTGCGATTGACAATAAAGAGCATACAAGGCTCGGATCGCGTTTGAACTACGAAGAAACCGGCATGTCTTCGATGTTCCGCAGGTCTGGACGGCAGATCAACAAACTGGATCCCGAAACGGACGGGCCGTTCAAGGATCAACTGATCGAAATTCATGACGGCTGGGGGGATCCGCAAACCTGGCGAGTCATCAAAACTCATTCGCCCGCCATTACCAACGGCTATTTCCTGAACGCTGTGGACATGCGGCGTACGCCGGAAGGTGCGCAGGCCCAGCCTGAAGACAAGCAAATCCTAATCAAGCTGTTTGGCCGCACGCTGTTCATGTCTCTTGTGATCACTGGGGCCTGCATTCTGTTGGCCTATCCGGTCAGTTACCTATTGGCGACACTGCCAATGCGGGTCTCGAACTTGCTGATGATCCTTGTGCTTTTGCCCTTCTGGACATCATTGCTGGTGCGAACATCCGCCTGGAAGGTTATGCTGCAACAACAGGGGGTGATCAACGATACGCTGGTCTGGCTGGGGCTGGTGGCGGATGATGCCCGATTGATCATCATCAACAATCAGATCGGCACGATTGTGGCGATGACGCATATCCTGCTGCCGTTTATGATCTTGCCGATGTATTCGGTGATGCAGACCATCCCGCATTCTTATACCCGCGCGGCAAAGTCTATGGGTGCAACCAACTGGACGACCTTCTGGCGCATCTATTTCCCGCAGTCCATTCCGGGTATCGGTGCGGGCTCGATCCTCGTCTTCATTCTGGCAATCGGCTACTACATCACGCCCGAGATTGTGGGCGGCACCAAAGGTGTGTTCATCTCAAACCGGATTGCCTATCACATCTCGTCCTCTCTGAACTGGGGGCTGGCCGCGGCATTGGGGACGATCCTTCTGGGCGTCGTGCTGCTGCTCTACTGGGTCTACGACAAGATCGTAGGCATCGATAACGTGAAGCTGGGATAATCGACATGGCCGCACTAACTCCGATATCCCGCAAACCTCTGTCCATGGTCCTGCCCAGCGTAGCGCTGGCAGGGGCCTTTGCCGGTATCTTTGTCGGCGCAGGCAACGGGTCGATCTTTCTTGGCATCATTGCCGGGGCTGCTCTGATCGTTGCCCTTGCCTGGGCCTACATCACGCTCGTCAAGAACGAGAAATTGGCCCGCTGGATCAACATCCTGGGCTTCGGTATTGTCGGCTTTCTGGTCGCTGGCCCTATGGGGGGCGTTCTCGGCCTGTTAGGCGGATGGTTCTTCGTTTGGTTCATCTACTGGCTTTACGAGGGACGATATCGCCAGAGACTGCTGCCGTATCTGACCCCGAAACAGGTGTTCTATCACTATCTGTTTCGGGTGATCTGCGGTGCAATCTTTGTGTTTCTGATCACGCCGATCTTGGTGGTTCTGCCACTGTCCTTCAACGCGCAGGACTTCTTTACCTTCACACCCGAAATGCTGCGGCTTGATCCTGAAGGCTACTCACTGAAGCATTACCGCGACTTTTTCACCAACAATGAATGGCAGCGAAGCTTCAAGAACTCGCTGATCATTGCGCCGATTGCGACGGTCATCTCGGTCTCGCTGGGAACGCTCGCCGCCATCGGTCTTAGCCAGTCACACGTGCCGGGGCGCCGGGCGATTATGGGTATCCTGATTTCCCCGATGATCGTGCCGCTGATCATTTCGGCGACAGGTATGTTCTTTTTCTACAGCGATATTGGCCGATTCCTTGAGGGCACGCTGGGCATGAACAAAAACTTTGTGGGGTATTTGAAGGTTGTTCTGGCGCATGCAGTTCTGGGTATTCCCTTTGTTATCATCACTGTGACTGCGACTCTGGTCGGTTTCGACCGATCCCTGACGCGCGCTGCTGCGAACATGGGTGCAGGGCCGGTTCGTACGTTCTTCAAGATCCAGATGCCGCTGATTCTGCCGGGCGTAATCTCGGGCGGCTTGTTCGCGTTCATTACTTCTTTCGACGAAGTCGTCGTAGTGTTGTTTGTCGGCTCTGCCAGCCAGAAAACGCTGCCATGGCAGATGTTCACCGGTCTGCGCGAGCAGATCAGCCCGACCATTCTGGCGGTTGCCACGATCCTTGTGGTTCTGTCGATTGCGCTGCTTACGACGGTCGAACTGTTGCGCCGCCGGTCCGAGCGTTTGCGGGGTCTTTCCCCCGCTTGACGCAGGCCCGGCTCTGATCTAACGATCTACCCGATCATCCCAGCCGCGATGGCGTCGCGGACGCACTGGGATATCGGCTCTCGGACCCCGAGACCGCCTGTCCTGAACGCCGGGACATGTGGCCGGGGATTGCTTGCCCGGCAAAGATGAGAGACCAAAGATGACAGATATATCGAACCGCCCCGAATTCTTTACCTGCCACAACGGCGACAAAGCGCCATTGCCGTTCAGCAAATCCGAATATGATCGCCGCCTTGCCACTTTGCGCGCAATCATGGCCAAGCATGACATCCCTGCGGTGCTGCTGACCTCGATGCAAAACATCGCCTATTACTCGGGCTTTCTGTATTGCTCCTTCGGTCGGCCCTATGGCTGCGTTGTGACGCAAGATGCCTGCACCACCGTTTCGGCCAACATCGATGCCGGTCAACCGTGGCGACGCTCGGTCGAGGATAACGTCATCTACACCGACTGGAAGCGGGACAACTACTGGCGCGCCGTGGCCAGCCTGATTGGTGGGGCCAAACGTATCGGTATCGAAGGCGACCATATGACCTTGGCTGCACGCAATACCGCGCTGGACATGCTGGGTGGGCCAGAGCTGGTCGATATCGCCCCTGACACGATGTTCGCCCGCATGGTGAAATCCGCCGAGGAGATCGAACTGATCAAAGGCGGTGCCCGCACAGCAGATGTTGGTGGTGCAGCCATCCACGCCGCTATCCGCGAAGGTGCAACCGAGATCGAGATCGCAATGGCCGGTCGCGACGCAATGGAAGTGGAAATCGCGCGCGCCTATCCGGACTCCGAAATTCGCGACACATGGGTCTGGTTCCAGTCAGCGCTCAACACCGATGGCGCGCACAACCCGGTCACCAAACGCGCGCTGAAAAAGGGCGATATCCTGTCGCTGAACACCTTCCCGATGATCTCGGGCTATTACACGGCTCTGGAACGCACCCTGTTCCTCGGCGAGCCCGACGCCGACAGTCTGCGCCTGTGGAAGGCCAACGTTGCGGCGCATGAGCTGGGCCTGAGCCTGATCAAACCCGGCGCGACCTGCTCGGGCATCACGGCTGAGATCAACCGGTTCTTCGCGGATGAGGGCCTGCTGCAATACCGCTCGTTCGGTTATGGCCACTCCTTCGGTATCCTCAGCCACTACTATGGGCGCGAGGCTGGTCTGGAACTGCGCGAGGATATCGATACGGTTCTGGAGCCCGGCATGGTCGTTTCGATCGAGCCGATGCTGTGGATCCCCGAAGGTCAGCCCGGCGCGGGCGGTTATCGCGAGCACGATATCCTTGTGGTTGGCGAAGACGGGGCCGAGAACATCACCGGCTTCCCATACGGGCCGGGTCACAACATTATCGACGCGTGAGTGGAGGGGGAGCGTTTGCTCCCCTTTTCATTATTTGCGGCCGGCGCGGGCGTGAAAAATGAACCCGAGGAAATTCAGCAAAAGCTGCGCTGCCAGAATCTGCGTACTTTCCGTCGGGTCATAGGCTGGTGCTACTTCGACCAGATCGATTCCGACGACATTGCCCCGATTGGCAAGGCCCTGCAGGATTTCCAGAACATCATAGTAAAGGAACCCTCCATGGCTTGGGGTCCCGGTACCCGCCGCGATGGAAGGGCAGAACGCATCGATATCAATCGTCACGTAGTAACGGGCACCTTCTGGAATACGGTCCAGCACCCCCTCGGTTCCGAGTTTCCGAACCTGACGAACTGACAGGATGTCGGATCCTCTTGCCCGGGCATCTTCGTATCCCTCTTTCGCTGTCGAAGACACGTTTCGAATACCCAGTTGCGTCATCCCCGAGACATAGTCTTTCTCGATTGCGCGCCGCATGGGGTTGCCATGCCCATTGGTGACCCCATGCCGCTCATCTACAAAATCCAGATGCGCATCAATCTGGATGACATGGATAGGGCCGTTCTTTGCGCAATCATCCTCGAAGGCCGAAATGCAGGGAATATTGATCGAGTGATCGCCGCCGATGACCAGCGGCAAGGCGCCCGCTTTCAATATCTTGCGGACGCCGAGCGCAATATTGTCGTGGCTGGCCTCGGTCTTTGTATGGATGATGTCCGCATCGCCCAAATCCGCGATGCGGACGGAACTATCAAGATAGGTTGCGTCGTCTTCGTGGTCATAGGCACCCGCGTGCCCAAAGCTGAACAATGTCGACGCCTCGCGCACGGCACGGGGGCCGAACCTGGCCCCGGCGCGCCACTGCGTACCGAAATCAAACGGTGCGCCAAGGACACAAACATCCGCATCGATATTATCCCAATTCTCGACATACGGAGATTTCCCAAAGGTCGAGATTCCGACGAACGGCAGGTTCAATCTGCCTGATGCGTATCCATGGTCCTGCACTTTTGATCCTTTCGCTGACACTTTCGCCTTAGGGGCATGTGAACATCAGAAAGCGCCGCATTGGAACAGGATTCTTCGTTTTTTCGTGCTACGTGTTCCGAGGCCAAGAGGAGTTCCGCTTAATCCTCTTTTGAACCCAACCCGCCCCGAAGCCTGTCGATCACCACGTCGCACGCCTCAACCCATGCCGTTTGAAAGTGTTTTTGGGTCAGGTGATTGAGGCCAGCCTCTGTAATGCCGTTCGGGGTCAACAAAGCGTCAAGTATTTCGGACATTGAGCCGTCAATTTCACTTTGCATCCGCCCAGAGGCGACAAAGGTCTGGGCCACCAGCTGACGCGCCGCAGTCGGGTCAAGGCCCTGGTTTGCGCTCCATTCGACACCAACCCGGATGAGTTCTTGCGCCCAACCATAAATGGCGGCGCTAACTGTCGCGGCTTCAAACTGATCTTCGCCGCTGAGAGGGATAGCTTGCCCGATGGCATTAAGAAAATCACTTACTTCCGGTCGGGCGGGATAAACAACCGTTGGGCTTGCTCCAAGTTCTGAAGCCGTGATTGGCATGATACGAACAACCTTTGCCGGAGCAACCAGACCTGCCAACTGATCAATGCCGACACCCGCACAGGCGGACATAACAACCTGCCCATCACGCCAGGGGAGGCCTGTAGCAACAGCAACCGCATCTGCAGGGCGGACAGAAAGCAGGATCAGATCATTGTTCTGGACAAGTTCTTCGTTCCCGCTGGCCAGTTCGAACCCATGCGTTTGGGCCAGCTCCGGGCCGTGTCCACGCGGCGAAAGACAGATTTCGGATGGTTCAACCCCTGCTCGAAGAAGCCCCTTCAGGATTGATCCGGCGAGATGCCCAACCCCGATGATACCAAGTTTCATGATCGCACCTCCGGCAAAGTCGGATGTTATCGCATCAGACCTTGCCGGATATCACCACATTGTTAGGGTTTGGGACAGAATAATCTAGCAGATGTCGGGCTGTACGGGACCGGGACAGGAGTTGTGGATTGCGAACACTAAAACCGGGTGTGCCCCTCATTGCATCCGAAATGCGTCCGGGGACTGATCTTCTGGCGGAAGGACGCAGTTTGGCGCGTATCTGGACTTTGGGGTCCAACCTTTTTCTGACCGAGAAAAACGTTGGCAGCGAAGCCGAATACAAACGGCGCCAAGCCGCCAAGGGGCGCGTCATGCAACACGCCCATATCGGTTTCCGTAGTATACACAAAACCGTAGACACGATGGGCTACCTGTTTGACACAGCACAAAGCCAGGGTGTCCTGATCGATCGCTTCGGTATCACACTCGACTGGTCCATGGGCTATCCGCCCGACCGGCGCGGCGATGCAGGGCGCGGGACGGGGATCGTTTTGGAAGGGCCGGATGACTTCCACCGCCTCACGAATGCCAGCCCTGCAGCGACCCATTTTGGTGACTTCATGCTCGGCCTGCCGGGCGCCTTGCACAATGTGCAATCAGCGTTGGCCGCTGGTGCGACGACCATCGGTAATCTTGGGCAGTATTTTACATTCCGATTGCCTTATTGGGAGGATGACGTCGCCACAACCGAGGCGACCGTTACGGCACTGGGCCTGATTGCGACACAAGATGACGAGGTTCTGGTTCATTCCAATTTGGACGATGGGTTTGCGGGCTTGTTCCTTGATATGACAAGTGCATTTGGCATGATGCTGATCGAGAGGCATATTATCGAAGACCTGATTGGTGCCCGGGCTTCGTTCTGTTTTGGGCATCATTTCTCATCACCCCTCAGGCGCGCAGCCTTCCATGCAGCCCTGGCGCGCGAGGTGGACACACCCGGGACCATGCTTTTTGGCAATACGGTCGCCTATCGCGGTCTGCCAGCGGCAAACTATGCCAGCCTTGCAAGCTATCTTTTGACGGATATCTGTTCGCTGAAGACACGGCACACAGGCCACGCAATCAATCCGGTCCCTGTGACGGAAAATCAACGCACACCTGACACGGATGAAATCCTTGATGCGCAATGCTTTGCGGCCCGGCTTGTGGAACATGCAGACGAGCATCAGGGGGTGATTGACCGCACCGCCATTGAGGCCATCGCGGACAGGTTGGTCAGCGGTGGGCGCAGATTTGCACGTGCTGCGCTTGACGGGCTGCAGGACTCTGGTGTGGACATCTCGGACCCTGCGGCCTTGATGCTTGCAATTCGCAGGCTTGGGGCGCGGCAAATCGAGATCCTTTGGGGTGTGCAGCCATCAGATGATCCGGCTCGCGCCGCTCAGGTTCCTGCAGACTGGGCGGAAGAGCTGGAGGAGATGGCGCAGGCATGGCTTGATGGCCTGCCGCCGCCAGATCAGAACTTCGGTGGTCTGAAGGTCGCGATTGGCACAACCGATGTCCACGAGCATGGCGCCTTGCTGGTGAACCGGGTACTCGAAGGCATGAACATCGAGGTCGTGAATGCGGGTGTTTCCATCGACGCCGAGGACATGGTTGCGTTCAGCCAACAGGAACAGGCCGATGTAATTGCCATCAGCACTTATAACGGGATCGCCCTGAGTTACGCCGAGACTATCCTGGCACGGTTGAGGCAGGAAGATTTGAAGATTCCTGTTCTGATCGGGGGCAAATTGAATCAGATCCGCGAGAATTCTAACGCGCAACTGCCGACGGATGTCAGCAAGGAACTTGAAAGCATCGGAGTGCATCCATGTGCCGATCTCGATGCCATGCTCGACGTGTTAAGGGCTTATAGAAGCCGCAATCTGCCTGGTTGAGGGTTGTCATCTGTCACAGTTTCACCCCCGAACAATCATCTCTCTGGATAGGGAAGAAAGAATCTCTGGCCCGTCTTCCCTAAGAATAACAATTTCCTCCAGCCGGATTCCGAACTGGCCCAGCAGATAAATTCCGGGCTCGATGGAGAACACATTGCCCGGCTGAAGAACAACATCTGATCCGGATACGATGTCGGGTTTTTCATGCAGGTCCAACCCCAACCCGTGCCCGGTGCGTGCAAGAAAGGTTTCCCCATAACCGGCGGCGTTGATGATATCACGGGCCGCTGCATCGACGGCACCGGAGGTCGCGCCCGGCTTTGCCGCCGCCAGTGCAGCCGAAATGGCTTGCTCGACGATGTCGAATATTTCGATGTAGTGCTCTGACGGAGTGCCGAACCAACCGCAGCGCGTATTGTCAGCCGGATAGCTCATATAGCGGCACCCGCAATCGATCTGAACTGCCATGTCTCGGGTCAGCTGCGTCTGGCCTGTGTGGTGATGCGCAAAGGCTCCATTGGCGCCGAACGCCACATTAATAAATTCGATCTGCGCATCATGTTCAGCGTAAGTGGCTGCGATCCCGTCAGCAACATCCTGTTCGGTCATACCCTCTTGCAGGCCGTCAAATGCGCGGGTTAGTGCGATGTCGTTGATCCGGTGGGTTTCCTTTAACGCTGTGTACTCCGAGGTATCTTTTACCTTTCGCAAGGCACCAATCGTTTCCTGCATGAAGCTATGGGTCGGGTCTGAGAGTTTACTGAGCAGCAAAAAAGAAAAATCCGAACGCATCATTTCATCCAGCGCGACATGCGGCGATGAGGGAAGAGATAGCCGTTCCAGGATCGTTTCCAAGGCGCCATGCGGACCCTGCGCATCAGTCCAGGTGGTGAAGGGTAGGTCGGTGTGCTGCCGATTGCTGTCAGCGTTCAGCGCCGGCATCAGAAATTCGGCGTGTTTCGGTGTAACAAGCAACATCACCGGTCTTTCATCCCCATGAGGATTAAGCCCGGTCAGCCACATCAAATGACTGGTAGGGCCCACGGCAACCAGGTCCGTATTGCTGTCTTTCATCTTTTTACGCAAATCTGAAAGTCGTGTGCTGTATAGGCTCGTCATTTGAAGGCGGTCTCCGCAAAAGGGGTTGATGCGGGGCCACCAAACAGAGGCCAGACGTCCCACGCAAGTGGTTTTGTATTTTGTATCCAATTTTTCATGCTACCGCTTTGATCCCCAGCAAGAGCACTGTCCATCAGCAGACAGGCTCTCAAGGGATTACCGCCGCATCCACATAACGAATAAGGTAAAGTTTATTAATGCCGGCAAAAGATAAGTGCCATTGATTATACGCCGATTTCAAGCTACAGGGTCAAACATGGCCCAAATCACAATAACACACGGCAACACCAATTACCGACTTCTGAGCAAGGACGGCATTGAGTCGGTCTCGTACGACGGTGAAACGTTCCTGCGGGTTTCTTCGGACGCCGTACGCTCCCTGACGACCACGGCATTCTCGGACGTTTCGCATTTGTTGCGCCCCGGCCATCTTGGTCAGCTCCGCGACATTCTCGATGATGACGAGGCTTCGGCAAATGATCGGTATGTCGCGCTGGAGTTGCTTAAGAACGCGGTCATTTCGGCCGAGCGCAAGTTTCCCAGTTGTCAGGATACAGGCACTGCCATCATTCACGGGAAAAAGGGGCAAAACGTGCTGGTGCAAGGGGATCTGCACGACGCCGTCAGCGCAGGAGTTCTGGACACCTGGCAATCCTGCAATCTGCGGTTCTCACAAATGGCCCCTTTGACGATGTTCGAGGAAAAGAACACCGGAACCAATCTGCCCGCGCAGATCGACATCGAAGCGCGCAGCGGTGACGTGCTGGAATTTCTTTTCATGGCAAAGGGCGGTGGGTCAGCAAACAAAACGTTTCTGTTCCAGGAAACACGCCGCTTGCTGGAGCCTGAGAGGATTCTGGCGTTTTTCGACGAAAAGATCAGAACGCTGGGAACCACGGCGTGCCCTCCGTACCATTTGGCAATTGTGGTCGGCGGCTTATCGGCAGAGCAATGTCTGAAAACGGTCAAGCAGGCATCGGCCCGTGAACTGGATCATTTACCCACCACTGGCAGCACCGATGGTCGCGCCTTCCGGGACGTTGAGCTTGAAGCGCAGATATTGGAGCTGACTCGCAACATGTCGCTTGGGGCCCAGTTCGGCGGCAAATATTTCTGTCACGACGTGCGCGTGATCCGTCTGCCGCGCCACGGCGGCAGTTTGCCGGTTGGAATGGGGGTCAGCTGTTCAGCGGACCGTCAGATCAAGGGGCGTATCGATCACGATGGTATCTGGTTGGAAAATCTGGAACACGATCCCGCGAAGTTCCTGCCGAAAGTTGAGTTCGACGAACAGACCGCGACACGGATCAATCTGGATCAGCCGATGGATGACATCTGCGCGGCCCTGTCTGAACTGCCCGTATCCAGCCCCGTTTTGCTGTCCGGCACGATGATCGTCGCGCGCGATTTGGTGCATGCCGAACTTGGTCGCAGGGTCAGTGAGGGCAAGGAATTGCCGGACTACATTCGGGACCATCCGATTTACTATGCAGGCCCGGCTAAGACACCTGACGGGCATGCCTCTGGTTCGTTTGGTCCGACGACTGCGGCGCGGATGGACCCTTATGTGCCGGAACTCCAGGCGCTTGGGGCGTCACGTGTGATGATCGCCAAGGGCAATCGCGCCGCCTCGGTGGTGCAAAGCTGCCAGAAACACAAAGGATTCTTCCTTGGTTCGGTTGGCGGTGCCGCGGCCGTGCTTGGGCGGGATGTCATCAAGAGCATCGAGACACTGGATTTCCCGGAATTCGGGATGGAGGCGGTGTTTCGCATAAAAGTCGTGGATTTTCCGGCGTTTGTGATTATTGACGACAAAGGGGGCGATTTCTTTACGCGCAAACCTGCATTCCAACCTTAGGAACCACGATGTCTCTGTCATCAGATAAAATCACCTTGCGCCAGTTGCAGATTTTTCTGGTGGCTATCGAGACCCGCAGCTTTGTGCGTGCTGCCGAACGGTTGGAACTGACCCCACCCGCCGTATCGATGCAAATGAGCCGTCTGAGCGAAGCGCTTGGCGCGCCCCTGTTTGAAAAGTCCGGTCGTTCCGTCATCCCCAGCCAGATTGCAACTGCGCTGGTGCCATATGCGGAACGCATGACGGAAACTCTGGCCGAGGCCGTGGATGTGGTTCAGATCATGCAGGGCAAACTGGATCACAGGGTTCGGGTGGCCATGGTGTCCACGGCGCGCAATTTCGGGCCGCATTTGCTGGCTCAGTTCCAGCAGGAACATCCCGATTGCGATCTTCAATTCAAGATTGCGAACCGGCGTGCCGTTATCGAGATGCTGGAAACCGACCAGATTGACCTGGCGCTGATGGGCCGCCCGCCGCGGCGGCTTGAGACGATTTCGCATCAGTTTGCCAAGCACCCTTATGTCCTGATCGGCCATCCGGACCACCCGCTGGTCCGTTCAAAGCGTATTCGAAGGTCAGATTTGCCCAATCATCGTTTTCTGGTGCGTGAAGCGGGGTCCGGAACTCGCATGGTTCATGAGCATTTCTTCTCTGAATCCGATCTGCCGCAGCCCAAGGCGCAAGAGATGGACAGCAATGCGAATATCAAACAGGCCGTGATGGCCAATATGGGACTGGCCTTCATCTCGGCCCATACGATCGCGTTGGAGCTTATGGCGGGCAAGCTGAAAATCCTGAGTGTCGAAGGGATGCCAGAGTTCCGCGATTGGTTTGTTCTTCACAAGCGCGAAAAACGGCTGCGGCCTGCAGCGCGGACATTCCGCGACTTCGTCGATCAGAAAGGGCTCGAACTGATGCAGGATTTCTTCAAAGACGCCGGGATTGCAACATAGCCTGCGCACGCGCCACGATTGGTGGGTCAATCATCTTGCCATCCAGCATGACAGCGCCAAGACCTTGTCTCACAGCCATATCGAATGTTTCCACGACACGAGCGGCGTGCTCAAACTCGGCATCGCTGGGGGTGAAAACACGGTTCACGACATCCACCTGCCGGGGGTGGATGCACATCACGCCGTCAAAACCGATGCTGCGCCCAAGTTCGATACAGCCCAGATACGCGTTCATGTCGTCGATTTCAGCGATGCTGCCCGGTAACCCGATTGCCTGCAGACCCGCCGCCTTGGCCGCGAAGATCAGGGACTGAGCCGGCCCCTGCAAAGCAGTAACAGACGGCGGGAATCCGCAATCGGTCGAGAAATCCTCGGTTCCGAAGGCCAGCGCGGTCAGGCGGGACGAGGCCGTGGCAATGGCAGGCACATCCAGCAGAGCTTCGGCTGTTTCGATCAGGGCAATCAGACGGGTTTTGCCCTCAGGCAACTTAGCCTGTCGTTCCAGAATCGACAGATAGTCACCGATCAGACGCAGGTGATCTGCGCCCATGACTTTGGGCAGCATGACCGTGTGAATGCCTGACAGGATCGCGGCCTCAAGATCACGAACGCATTCGCCAAGATCGGCATTCACCCGAGCGATGACTGGCATCTTGTGCGAAGCCAAAAGCGCTACAGCTTTGGCCAAACCATCGCGCGCCATCTGCTTCTGGTCACACGGCACGCTGTCTTCAAGGTCCAGCAGAATGGTATCCGCGCCCCGTTGGTGGGCACGGGCGACAAGGGACTCGCGATGGGCCGGGGTGAACAGGTAAGAGCGGATCATGCGGGGACGGCTTCTGCAAACTCCGTGCGGATTGTTTCTGTGTGCTCACCCAGCGCGGGCACGCGGCCAAAGCGCGGGGCTTCCGGGTCAAAACTGTGTCGCACGGGCGCGGCAACGAGATGCGCCTCTTCCCCGGTTTCCAGCGTGACTGGCGTGCGGCGCAATTGGGGATGATCGGCAAATGTGCTGACCGAATTCACGGCACCATACGCTATGGCTGCGTCGAACAATTTGGACTCCAGCTCGGCGCGAAGATGAGATGCAAAAAATTCCGCCACGATGCCGTCCAGTTCTGCCCTATTGGCCACCCGCTGCGCGGCATCACAGAAACGCGGATCTGTGGCCAGTTCGGGTTGCCCGATCACGTCAACGCAAAGCCGTTTCCATTCGCGTTCATTCTGGATCGAGATTGCCAGAACCTCATTGTCCGCAGTTGTAAAACCACCATAAGGCGCGATGGAAGGGTGATGCAGCCCCACCGGCTGCGGCGCTTTGCCTGCGTAAACCGTGTGCATCAATGGAACCGTCATCCAGTCTGCGGCCGTGTCGAACAGCGACAGCTTCACTGCGCTGCCTTTGCCGCTGATACCGCGCGCAATCAGCGCCTTCTGGATACCGATAATGGCGTTCATACTGGCCCCGATATCGCAGACCGAAACGCCAATACGCCCCGGGTGACCGGGTGCGCCGTTCACAGCTACCAACCCGCTTTCGCATTGCACCAGAAAATCATAAGCCTTCATGTCGCTATAACGACCGTCCTCGCCATAACCGCTGATATCGCAGGTAATCAGGCGTGGGTTGCGTTTGCGCAGAACGTCCTCGCCAAAACCCGCGCGGGCGATGGCGCCGGGCGCGAGGTTCTGGATGAACACATCCGCCTTGTCGAGAATCCGGTGCAGCAACGCGGCATCGTCGGGGTTTTTGATGTCCAGACACAGGCTTTCCTTGCCGTGGTTTGCCCAGACGAAATATGAAGCCGATCCTTTCACCGCGCCGTCATATTTGCGGGCGAAATCGCCGGTATCACGCTCGATCTTGATGACGCGCGCGCCGCCCTGCGCGAAATGGCAGGACGCCAAAGGGGCGGCAACCGCCTGTTCCAGTGAGACTACCAGAAGGCCTTCATAGGGTTTCAACGGAGTATCGGTCATGCGGCAGCTCGTGTTTGCAAAAGGGCCAAGGTGCGGTGCATTTCGTTGGCCACAATGGTCATGCCCTCGTCAAAGCCCATACCGGGTTTGACCAGCACGCGGTCGGGTCGCGTGGCCATCGCGGCATGCAGGCAAGCTCGGGCCGAGATATCGGTCTCGTTGCAGGTACCGCCCTGATAAGCGGCAACGCCATTGGCCTTGCAATACAGCACCGCATCAATTGTGTTGTGTAACGATCCCAGATCGGGGGTCTTGATCTGAACCATGTCGCAACACCCGGCATCGACAAATTGGATCACGTCCTCGACCGTGTTGCACCATTCGTCAGCGACAATTTTGACAGTGCTGCCCATTGCCTTCAGCGCAGCGCGAATGTCACCCAACAGCGCGACCTGCGCGTCTTGCGCCCCGGCATCCGCAGGACCTTCGATATATAGGTCAAACGGAGCGGCACGACTTTCCAGCGATGCCAAGTATTCGGCAATCCGGTTCGCGTCGTTGTTGAAAATCATCCCAACGGTTCCGTAGACATCGATATGCAGGGCAGGGTGGTAACTGGGGTCGGTGCGCAAATCCTGAATACGGCGGGATAGCCAGGTGACGTATTCAGCCAGTTTGCCACCATGTTCGCCCAGCTTTTGCGGGATGTTGTTGATCAGACCGTGGGGCAGGGCGTCGACTTGTTTCAGCACCATTTTGTCGACAGCTTCATAGCGGTTGTCCCCGCTTTGACCAAACAGGCGCAGGGGGGCGTGGACAGGTTCCAAACCCCATTCCTCGCAGATGACCTCGAACTTCATCTTACCGGCAGAGATAGCCGCCGCAGACAACAGGGCCTGCGACAGACCATAGCGGACGGCCGTATGAAGGGGCTTGCCGTTCACCTCCACAGCATCGAAGAACGCAGCGCTTTCGCGGAAACTGCGAATGTCGTAGCCGGCCAGCAGCGGGGTTAGGTTCTCTTGCAGAAAGGGGATGATCTGGTGTGCCAGAAACAAAGGGTCACGCCCGGCAGCGCCGGAATACTGGACTGCGGCGCAATCGCCTTCGGCGATTTGTCCGTTCTCAAGCTCCAGCAGGATCGAGACGCTTTCACCATATTGGCGAACCTGCGCGAAGCCTTCGGTTGTTGCCGGGCCGCAATAGACAAACCCGTCCTGCTTGGCGCCCTGTTTGATCGCCGCCTGGTCGTCAAAGTAGTATGAGGCGAGCCCGGGTGCAAAAACGACATTCTTGATTTTCATGATACAGTTTGAACCTTAGGCAGCGGCCGAGGGGCGACCGATCAGTTTGCTGGCGGAAATGGCACGTACGTCGTCGACCACCATGTCAAAGGAGACCTCTCGCCCTTCCGAACGTGCCCGTTCGGCAATCCGATCCCGGTGAAAGGCCATCACGTCCTTGGGCAGCGGTACATTGCCGGTTTCGAAAATGCGCAATGCACCATGGTTGTCGCGTACAGGGGTCAGCTTGCCCGCATTGCTAATGGCCGGAGCGAACGGAACATCCATAACGCCGGATTCAAAGGCCAGCACGGCCCCGCGCGCGATATCCCCTTTGCCAAGCTTCAGAACTGCGCGCATGACGGCGTGAACCTCAGCCTCGATGATCTCGACCTCTGTCAGGATCTCGTTGCCGTCGTTGCGGTTCTGGTCGGCGATCATGTTCACCATCTGACGAGTCGCCTTCAGCCCGGCCTGGTTGGCCTCAAGCGATGGGATGCCGCTGGCCTCGTGCGGGGTTTTGACGATGATTTTGGTGGCGCGCGCCTGTTTGGCCGCAAGCGCCCCTAGACAGATGACTGCGGTCGCTTTGGCCTCGTCTTCGGGGAAACCCCCCATCCACTGATGGAACACCGTGGTCAGGCTGTAATCTTCATAACCTGCGTTCTGGAAATAGTGATGCCCAAGACGCCGCAGCGAGCGCAGTGCAGCAACATCCTGAACCAGATTACCTGCCTGCCCGTAGCCCAGCGTGATGCAGCGCACGCCCTGTTCCAGCGCCAGCAGCCCTTCGATGATGGCAACAACATGGGATACAAAAGGCGGAACCAAGGTTCCGGTCAGCGGGCCGAACGGCTCGCGGTTGATGCGCACGCCATGTTCTTCAAATCGACCTACAAGCCGGTCGCAATATTGCCAGTGCCGGATCGACTGTTCCAGCGGGATATTTTTGGCATAGGGGATGTTATAGGAAATCCCGCCACCTTCATATGAGGAGAACCCGGCGCTGAGTGTCACTTCAGCCAGCAGGCGGGCGTCGGGTGTGCCATGACGTACCTGAATCGGTTTTGCGGCTATATCCACCAGTTGCTGGCAACCGCTTACGCCGTGATTAACAGCCGGAAACCCGTTCAGCAGAGATGTACCAGCCTTGCGCGACCGGTCGATACCCTCCTGCGCCTCGTCATAGCGGTTGTGGCGAGTGTAGGCATCGATTGTGGTGGGCAGGACATCGCAAAAGGGGGCCAGGCCCTCCATCAGTGCTGTGTGTTCACGCAACAGCGCCACACCCGCGCGCGGTTGCAACAAGGTCTTTCCCGTCTCATCGGCGTCGGCCAACGCCGCCGAAAACTGTTTCTCAACCTGCAGGGCCGATTGGCGCGCGACGCCCGCGTCGAAGTCCACTTCGGCACCGGTGTGCCAGGATTGCAATACAGTTACGCGTTCAGCGTCAAAAACGGCATCGGGCAGTTGGCTGTTGGTTATTTCTGGCGCGCCGCTCATATCTTAAACTGCCTTTTACAGAGCGGCCCAATCGGCGAATTTCACCGAAACAGCGCCCGAGTTATGGCCCAGCTTTGGAAGGCGGTTCAGCTCGATATCGTCTTTCAGCAACCTGACAACGTCATCGATGTTGACCGATGCGGGGAACACTCGGTCATACCCCATATCTTCAAAGCGCGCTTTCACGGTTTCAAAGTCCTGCTTGCCGATCACCAGATTGCCGCCGACATACAGAAGGATATTGCCGATCCCGGCTTGGTCGCAGCGATCGCGCAGGCCCTGACAATCAATCTCACCATGGCCATAGATTGATGAAACCAGAATGGCATCGGCATTCTCGGCAATCGCCGCCGTCACGAATTCTGTCTGGCTGACCATCACCCCAAGGTTGACAACTTCGATACCGGCCCGGGTCAACAGGCTGGTCAGAATCTTGTTTCCTACAGCGTGGCAATCAGCTCCGATTACACCCAGAACCACTTTGTATGTCGTATTGGCGTCAAACATCTTGGACTCTCTCTCTGTCGCGCTGTTCATTGTGGTAGCGAGCGAGAATCGTATCGTAAAGAAAAATGACTTGGTTTTTTCTTTAGATAAATATTCCTTATTTGTTGAGCAGTGCGTGATGGAGACAATGAATGGACTGCCACTGCAAGCGGCAGCTTGCCGGACCCCCGAGAGAAACCGGGCACCGTTCTATTGATGGACGGTGAAAAGGCTAGACAAGATCAGCCACACAGAACGCATATCCCCGGGGGCAACCGACTAACTCGTGCGCCCCAACTTTGCACACTCAATGAATGTTCGGATTTCGCGATCTTTGTGGTCTTCAACACTGAGATCCGTTCTCATGAGGTACTTGAGACCAGAAGACAGCTCGTTGGGAAGGTCAGCCACTTTATGCGCCAGTTCCAGGCCCCGCGTATAGGTCGCTTCTGCCCCTTCGGTCAGATAGTTCGCCAAGCCCCATGCGCGCGCGGTTTCAGCGTCTAGTTCCCCGTCCAGCAGGGCCAATTGCAATGCGCGCGCCTGCCCAAGCCGTGCAGGCAATAGGCGTGTTATTGCAGCATCTCCGGGCAACCCGATCTGGGTATAGGCATATATGAAGCGGGCATCGGACGCGGCGACCACAATGTCACTCGCAAGAGCTATCGCAAGTCCGACACCTGCGGCGGCGCCTGTGACAGCGGTAATCACGGGTTTGCTGCAGGTCTCGATCGACCGGATCAACACGTGAGACGGTTCCTGTATCGCGCGTGCAGCGGCAAATCCTTTTTGTGCCGCCAAAAGATTGTCGTTAACGAGGTCAAAGTCACCGCCCGCACAAAAGTGGGGTCCGTCCCCTGATAAAAGAACAGCCCCAATATGATCGTTGCGCGATGCGTCCGAAAAAACCGAGGTCAGCTTGTCCGACATCGGCAGACTTATGGCATTTGCTTGTTTAGGGCGCTTCAGTTTTACGGCCAGAACCCGGTGGTTTTCGATGACTTCGATTTCGGGCACCAAGCTCATGGTCAGGAGATCGTTTCTTCGGAATACAGGCTTGCAGTTGAGTATTCCGGGATACGACCGGACGGATGGCGAAAGACCTGAGAGATCGGCAGAGGCAGGGCGTCCAGCTGGATTCCGTCCGGGCCTTCGACTTTGCGGGTATAAAGGCTGCGGTGTTTCGCATGATTGGATTCCATGGCCTCACTCAGCGTACTGACGAGGCTGACGCAAGCATCGACACCCTCAAATCGCTTTTCCCAGGTCTCTGAAGTCTCTTGCAATACTATAGCGCGCACCTGATCGCTTGTGGCGGTAAGGGGCAGTCCGACTGTGGCACAGAAGGCTTCCCAGAATTTTTCCTCGATCGCGCCAACAGCCAGGAACCTGCCATCCTTTGTCGCGTACAGGTCATAGCGCGGCGATCCTCCGGTCAGCATCTCGCCGCGTGGACAGGGGTCAGCCCCTGTCGCTTGTCGACGGGCCTGAGCCTGTATCAGCAGGGTCGTCGCCCCGTCCGCCATCGCAATATCCAGATGAGAGCCCTGTCCTGTTTTTTCCCGCTTCAGCAGCGCGAGCAGAATATTGATGACCGAGGCAAAGGATCCACCAGCGATATCGGCGACCAATGCCGGCGGCACACTGGGTGTCTCAACGGTTCCGGGCGACATTGCCAGCAGACCCGATTCCGCCTGATAATTGATGTCATGCCCGGCCTTGCTGCGGTTTGGGCCGTTTTGCCCGTAACCAGTGATCGAGCAATAAATCAGCTTTGGATGGGTCGTTTTCAGATCTTCGTAGCCCAAACCATATTTGCCCATGACGCCGGGCCGGAATCCTTCCACCAGAACATCCGCTGTTGCAATGATCTTTCGAACCTGTTCAAGGTCAGATGCATTTCTCAGGTCGGCAGCAAAACAATCCTTACCAGCGGTCAATACGATATGTTCCGCGTTCACCCCGCCGACATACGGCGGCAACTTGGCCATCGGGTCCCCATCCGGTCGGGTTATGCGGATCACATCTGCCCCGGCTTCCTGCAGCATCAGGGTCGCAAGCGGGCCAGGTATCAGTGACGAAAAGTCGACAACGCGGATTCCTGATAGGGGTTGATCGGCGGTACTCATGATATGCGCGTCTCCTTATCGGCCCAATATTTTTCCCGCAGCGGCTTTTTGTCGATTTTTCCAGCCGGAGTCAGGGGCATGGCGGTGATGGTTTCGATGCTTTTGGGGCATTTGTAGCCCGCCAGAAATTCCCGGCAGAACGCGATCAGTTCGGTATCTGCACGGGGTGTCTTCAACTCGACAATTGCGTGAACGCGTTCGCCCCATTTTTGATCGGGCACCGCGATAACCGCTGCATGCGTCACGTCGGAATGGGCGTTGAGAACATTTTCAACTTCGGTGGAATAGACGTTCTCGCCCCCGGTAACGATCATGTCCTTCGACCGGTCGACAAGCGTCAGATAGCCATCGTCGTCGAATTTCCCGATGTCGCCAGTATTGACGTATCCGTCTTTGACAGCGGCGTTGGTCTGGTCGGGCAAGTTATAATAACTGTTCATGATCGCCGCGCCCAAGGCATGGATTTCTCCCGGAGTTCCAATCGGTACGTCACGGCCATCGGAGTCTGTCAGCCGGATCTTCACCCCGTCAACCGGTTTGCCAGCGGCGCGTAGGATTTCTGGTCTTTCGTTCAAGGCGCGCAGATGATCTTCGTGCTGCAATAAGGTCAGTGGGCAAATCTCGGTCTGACCATAAGCTTGCGTCAGCCTGACATCCGGCAATACATCAAGAACCCGCTTCAGCAGGGTTTCCGAAATTGGCGACGCGCCATACATCAGATTGCGGACACTGGCGAAAAATCCTGCGTCAAAGCCTGGATCGTCCAGCAACATCTGAATCATGGTTGGCGCCAGAAACAGGGTCGATGCCCGGTAACCGATCAGTGTCTCAAAGACATCCTTCGGTGAAAAGCCGGGCAGGGGCGCACAGCTGGCACCAACGATCGCTGTCGACCAAACCATCCCTGACCCGCTGATGTGGAACATCGGCGCGGTCAGCAGGCTGGTATCGTCTTTTTTCAGGTCCAGGACCTGCGAAACAACCTGACCATTTGCGATCATCGATCGCGACGACAGTTCAACGCCCTTGGCTCGGCCGGTTGTTCCGCCAGTGTACAGAATCGTTTGAGTCCGATCTGCGTCCGTCTGCACACGCGGCGCTGGCTTGGCGGAGGGGGCATCGATGGCCCCGTCCAACGCAATTGAGACGATGCGGTTTTTCCACTTTTCGGGCCAGTTCGCCGTGGCGTCAGCATAAGTGGGGCTCACAAGAACGATGCGTGCATCGCAGTCTTCCAACTGATCGATCAGCTCCTTGCCAGCAAGGCGGGTGTTGAGGGGTACAAGAATATTCCCGCCCCAGGCCGTCCCGTGAATCGCCACGATATAGCCGGGGCTGCTTTCCGATAGCAGGGCGACCCGGTCCCCCGGCTTTATGCCCAAAGCCAACATCGCGCCGGAAAACCGCTGTGCTGCCTGAAGCAGATCGGCCCATGTCATCGCGCCCTGCCTGTGCTTGATCGCGATTCCATCCGAAATGCGCGATGCGTTTCGGGTGATCAGGTCTGCAAAAGTCATACGCCCTCCTCATCGTCGCAGATGCGACCGGGTATGCTGGTCTGTGGCACGGTAGATGCTTTTAATCAATCAATCAATAGAATTTTAATTCAAGACATTCCCGATGAGGGCCTGCCCTTGGCGTATGGCTATGTAAAAATTACTATTTTTAATAATCTCCTCATGCCAATCTCGCGCCCATCTGGTAAGGGTCGCTCGCCATTCGATGATTCACGGTACCACTTTTCGGGAAATTCTTCTTTGACAGCAGCACATAAATAAATTAGCCTATTAATAACTGAGGATGGGAGGCTCCGGAATGCAGAACGTTTTGTGGATCATGGCTGACCAGCTACGCTGGGACTATCTGTCCTGCTATGGTCACCCGCACCTGCATACTCCGCATATTGATTCATTGGCTGAACGCGGCGTCCTGTTTCGCAACGCTTATGTGCAATCTCCTGTCTGTGGGCCGTCACGCATGTCCTATTACACAGGGCGATATTGCCGGTCTCACGGCTCTACCTGGAACGGATTTCCACTGCGGGTGGGGGAGCCGACCCTGGGCGACCATCTGCGCGATGTCGGGGTACGGTCGGCGCTGGTTGGCAAGACTCATATGAAGGTGGATGTCGAAGGCATGCGCCGCCTCGGCTTGAGTCCCGAATCAAACGCCGGGGTTCTTGCGTCTCAATGTGGTTTCGAGCCGTTCGAAAGGGATGACGGGGTTCATCCCTATACACTGCCCGGAGCAGGCAAAACCGCCTATGACGATTATCTGAGGTCCAAAGGATATGAGTCTGAAAACCCCTGGAACGACTTTGCGAATTCCACGGTGGATGACAAAGGCGACATCCTGTCAGGCTGGCTGCTGAAAAGCTCTCCCGGGCAGGCAAACATCGCTGAAGAAGACAGCGAAACACCCTATATGACCCGCCGCGCAATGGATTTCATGGCCGACGCGGGTGATCAGCCGTGGTGCTTGCACCTAAGTTACATCAAGCCGCATTGGCCTTACATCGTGCCAGCGCCTTACCACAACATGTATGGGCCCGAGCATGTCCTGCCGGTCATTCGCAATGAGGCCGAGCGCGAGGCAGCACACCCGATTTACGACGCCTTTATGGAACAAGGCCTGTCCAAGGTCTTTTGGAAAGAGGAAACGCGCCAGGCCGTCATCCCCGCCTATATGGGCCTGATTAAACAGATCGACGACCAGCTGGGCCTGCTGTTTGCCTTCATGGAAGAGCGGGGTTTGATGGACAACACGATGATCGTAGTGACATCGGATCACGGCGACTATCTGGGTGACCACTGGCTAGGCGAAAAAGACCTGTTCCATGATGCTTCCTCAAAGACACCTCTGATTATTTACGACCCGCGCAAAGAGGCGGACGAGACACGGGGGCAGGTTCGAGATGAGTTGGTCGAAGGCATTGATTTGGCTCCAACCTTCCTGTCCTATTTTGGTGGTGAGGAGCGCCCCCACATACTGGAAGGGCGGGACCTGACGCCATTGCTGCACCAGCCGGAAGCACCCGAAAACTGGCGCCGTTACGCCGTGTCGGAATACGACTATTGCGGTCGCCTTGTGCCCGAGCAGTTGGGTATCCGTCAGGAAGACGCCCGGCTTGTCATGCTGCGCGACGATCGGTGGAAGTTCATTCATGCCGAGGGATTCCGCCCCATGCTCTACGATCTGGAAAGTGACCCTGATGAGTTGGTTGATCTGGGGGCAAGTACCGATCCTGAGCATGTAGAAGTCATCGCCCGGATGGAAGCAGCGATGAACGCCTGGGCACGCCAGCATCACAATCGGATCACAGTCGATGCGGCGTTTATCTCTCGTATTTCAGGCACGGAACCACCGGGTTGCTATATCGGTTTCTGGGATGAGCAGGATTTCGAAGACCGGCTGGGCTTCCCGTTCTCGGATACGGCCGAGGCTAGCGTAGAGAAAAAACTCGCTGAACCGCTAGAGAGCGCAGTTTCGGAGGGCAAGAAATGAGTGTGCATCTTGCAATCGCCCGGGCGGCACAGCAATCCGGGCACGTTGCCGCCGTTCGCGGATACGGGTTTGAACGCAATTGGGCGGAAACCGGCGACCGGGTCGCGCGTCTGGCCTCTGGGTTGTTGTCTGCAGGATTGTCTCGCGGAGACCGTCTGGCGCTGCTGGCTGGTAACAGTGCTGAGCATATGGAACTGACCTACGCGGCCATCTGGGCGGGTATCATTGTCGTTCCAATCAATACTCGTCTTTCGACACCGGAAATGTGCCAGATACTGGGCGACTGTCAGGCGCGCGGTATTGCATTTGACAATCTCCACTCCGGGGCGGGGCAGGCGGTCGCGGCAGAACTGGGCCTGCCAGTTGTGATGGGGCTGGATCAGGTTGAGGCGTCGGTAAAATTCGACGAGCTTCTGACAAGGGAAGCCCGACCGCCTGTCGACGCCGGAGGGAAAGACCTGCTGGGTCTGTACTATACAGGCGGCACTACCGGTCGCCCGAAGGGGGTTGAACTCTCGCACGCCGCGTTTGAGCTGACTGCGATGGATCAGGCTTACGCCTTGGAATGCACAGGCAGGTCCGCCTATCTGCATGCCGCGCCGTATTTCCACTTGGCCGATTGTTCGGTCGGAAACTCGATCACATATGTGCAGGGTACGCATGTTTTCAGTGATGACACATCCTCGGCCGGAATACTGGATGCCATCCGCAACCTCGGCGTCAATTTTCTGAGTATCGTACCGACCATGTATCAGGATCTGATCCAGTTAGCTGCTGGTGACCCGATACTAGAGCAGATCGAGAACGCTGTTTACGGCGCGGCCCCCATATCCGAAGGGCTCCTGAAACAGGTTCTGGCTGCGTTCCCCAACGCGCGTTTCAAGCAATGCTACGGGCAGACCGAAGTTGCCGGAGCCTGCGTTGTTCTGCCGCCCGAGGCTCATGTCCCCGGTGGCTCAAAACTGGCCACAGCGGGCAAACCCACGCTCAGCGCGCATGTCAGGATTGTCGATGCCGATGGTCATGAGGCTCCGCGCGGGGTTGCGGGTGAAATCATGGTGGCAGGTGATCGGGTAATGAACGGCTATTGGGGCCAGCCCGAAAAGACGGCGGAGACCGTTGTGGATGGCTGGCTGCATACAGGCGATGTTGGGGTCATGGATGAAGACGGCTATGTGGCCGTGGTTGACCGCTTGAAGGACATGATCGTCACCGGTGGCGAAAACGTTTTTTGTGCCGAGGTTGAAAACACATTGTCAGTGCATCCGGATGTAGCTGCGGTTTCCGTTGTTGGCGTGCCGGATGACAGGTGGGGCGAGGCGGTGCATGCCTTCGTGGTCGTCGCCGAGGGTCGGGTGCCCGAACCCGCCGATCTGATCGCCCACACAAAGGCGCAAATCGCCGGGTACAAATGCCCCAAAGGCATAAGCTTTATCACAGAATTGCCACTCAGCGGCGTTGGAAAGGTACGCAAGGACGCCTTGCGCGCGCAGTGGATCTCAATGAACAAGGATAGCAGCGATGTTTGATGACAGCAGGCGTCCGGTCTTTAACGAAGACCACAACATGTTCCGTGACCAGGTTCGTACCTTTCTCTCACGCGAAGTGGAACCGTATCACGAGCAGTGGGAAAGGGACGGAATGGTCAGTCGCGAGGTCTGGGACAAGGCCGCCGAGGCCGGTATCCTGTGCCCAACCGTGGCCGAGGAAGATGGTGGGCTTGGTCTTGATACCCTGTTCAGCGTCGTGATCATCGAAGAGTTGGGGCGCATTGGTGCCAGCGGTCCGGGATTCTGGATTCACTCCGAAATGGTGGCGCCGTATATTCAGAACTTTGGGTCAAAAGAACAGCGAACGCAATGGCTGCCCAAGATGATCTCGGGCGAGGCCATTGGCGCAGTGGCGATGACTGAACCCGGGGCTGGATCGGACCTGAAGGGTATCCGCAGCTCGGCGCGGCGCGAAGGCAACGGTTGGCTTTTGAACGGTCAAAAGGTGTTCATCTCGAACGGTCAGATGGCAGATGTGGTTGTCACCGCCGCCAAAACAGAAGATGGCCGAATTTCGCTGTTTTTGGTTGATGCCAAAATCGATGGTTTCCGACGCGGCAAAAATCTGGACAAACTGGGCGCTCATGCGCAGGACACGTCCGAGCTGTTTTTCGACAACATGCACCTGCCAGCCGATGCCCTGCTGGGTGAAGAGGGCAAAGGGTTCTCGTATCTGATGCGGGGGCTTGCGCGCGAGCGGATGTCGATTGCCGCATCCTGTGTGGCCAAAGCGGAAGGAGCTTTTGCCAAGACCGTCGATTACGTGAAGGATCGCCGCCTGTTCAATCAAGGCCTGCTGGAATTTCAGAACACACGTTTTGCCCTTGCGGACGTCAAAACTGAACTGACCGTAGGCCGGGCTTACGTGGATGACCTTCTACGCAGGTATATCGAGGGCGATTTGGACGGCGATACCGCTGCCATGGCCAAGCTGTGGACGACCGAGATGCTGGGCCGCACGGTCGACGCCTGCCTGCAACTGCATGGCGGCTGGGGCTACATGAATGAATACGCCATTTGCAAGGCCTATGCCGATGCAAGGGTCGAGAGGATCGCGGGCGGCGCGTCCGAGGTGATGCGCGAAATCATTGGCCGCACGATCTGAGTTGAAATTATCCGGAACATGAGCAGACAGATGACGATTATCAAACGCGAAGACCGGGACGGTATTGCCGTTCTGACATGGGATCAGCCGGGCTCGCCCGTCAATACAAAATCGCAAGAGGCTCTGGATGCCCTTGCCGCTGCTCTGTCAGGCGTTTTGGCAGATGACACTGTCACGGGCGTTGTGCTGGCTTCGGCCAAGAAGGGGTTTGTTGCAGGCGGTGATCTGCGCGAGCTTCGCGCGGTAACCGACCCGGATGTGGCGCGTGGCATGGTCGCCGGGGTTCGCCTGACATTGCACGCCATGGAAACCGGCGGCAAACCTGTCGTTGCCGCGCTGAACGGCGCGACATTGGGCGGAGGGTTGGAGTTGGCGCTTGCCTGCCATGCCCGGGTGGCCGATCACACGGCGCTTTTGGGTTTGCCCGAAGTCACGCTTGGTCTGATGCCAGGTGCAGGCGGAACTCAGCGTCTGCCCCGGCTGGTTGGTCTGGCCGAAGCGCTGCCGATACTGACCAGCGGTCGTCCGATCAAAGCAGACAAAGCGCTTGAAATCGGGCTGGTGTCCCAGGTCGTAGATCATGCCGATCTGGTCGATGCCGCCGTTTCGCTGGCCAGGACAGTGGCACCGTCGCAGCCTTGGGACGGCCAGGGATCCACGGAACTGTCTGATGAGGATCAATCGCTGCTGGAAAAAGCGCGGGCGCGGGCGCAGAAACGCACTGCTGCGCCGGATCTTGCGGAACCTGCAATTGTTGATGCCGTGGCGCGTGGCCTCGTTGCCGATTTTGAGACGTCGCTGGATATCGAGGCCGAGGCTTTCGCCGGGTTGGTCGTCTCGGATGCCGCGAAGAATCGAATTCGCACGATGTTCTTTGCTATGAATGACGCCAAGGCGATCCGGATGCGCCCGCAGGATGAGCCGACCTACAAGATCGATACGATTGCAGTCGTCGGCGGCGGCACCATGGGCAGCGGAATTGCCTTTACCGCAGCTTCCATGGGCGTGAACGTTCGTCTGATCGAGGTTGATCAGGCCGCACTGGACCGCGGGCTTGGATTTATCGCCAAAACGGCGGGCCGGCAGGTCAAAGCAGGGCGCATGCCGCAAGACAAAGCCGATGCCATCGTTGCACGCGTGACCGGTCAGGTGGGCTATGACAACCTGTCCGATATCGATGCCGCGATCGAAGCCGTTGTCGAGATCGAGGCGGTCAAGGCCGACGTCTTCACCAAGCTCAGCGCGGCAATGCGGCCCGGGGCGCCGATCGCGTCGAACACATCGACCCTGCCTATCACAACACTTGCCAGCTATTGCGCCCGACCCGAGGACTTTTTGGGCACCCATTTCTTTGGTCCCGTTGAGCGGATGCCGCTGGTCGAAGTCATCCGGGGCGAGAAAACAACCGACGCCACGCTGGCGCGGGCGCTGGATCTGCTTAAGATCATGCGCAAGACACCTGTTGTGGTAAATGACGGGCTGGGCTTTTACACCAGCCGGGTCGTTGCCGCCTATACAGGCGAGGCGATGACTTTGATCGCCGAAGGGGTCGATCCGCAGGCAATCGACCAGGCCGCGACGGACTTTGGCATGATCATCGGCCCCTGCACGATGAACGATATGACCGGTCTGCCTTTGCTGACCGACATCTTCCGTAGCGCCTTCAGCGATGCGTCACGTCCCATCGTAAACGGGAACCGGGCTATCGAGGCGCTGGAACGGCTGACAGAAGCAGGGCGAACCGGACGCCGAGACGGGGCCGGGATCTATGACTATGCCGAGGATAAACCGCAGCCCTGGAATGGAATCGCCGAGCTGTTCCCTGCAAACGGTGCACCGCTGAGCCAGCAAACCATCACTCAAAGACTGATGCACGCGCAGGCCTTGGAAACAGTCCGCGCCATGGAAGACGGAATCGTGACTAATGCCTCGGATGCGGATGTTGGGTCGGTCATTGGCTGGATGTTCCCGAAGGGTATGGGTGGCGTTCTATCCTATGTCGATACTTTGGGCGCAGAACGGTTTGTGGCCGAATGTGATGCCTTGGCTGACACTTACGGAGGCCGGTTCGCAGTGCCGCAAACGCTGCGCAAGATGGCTGAAAGCGGCGACCGGTTTCATGCGGTATGAAGTGGTTGCTATAGATTAAATATATTGACTTATAGATTGTTTTCATCCATCCTTAGAAAAGAGGATGAGGGCAGATAACCTATAAGTCAGTAGTGGGTTTTGAGGGTCGCAACAATGTAATCTGAAAAACTGTCAGGGTCGGAGGTCAGAGGGTAGGCATTCAGACTGCAGGTAGAGGGAAAAAATAAATCGCTCTATTTGACCGAAAGAAAGCTAAACCGGCACTCTGTAGAAAAACCAGCCCGGTCAGGAGTTCTTAATCTGCAAATGGGAGGAGTTACCAAATGCAAGTACTGAAAATGGGTGCGTCCGCGCTCGGACTGGCCATTGCGGTGGCTTTGTCAACCGCGACAAGCGTGGCGGCCGAGAAGGTCACGCTTAAATTCGCGTCATTCACGCCGGCAAAAGGCTTCAACTATGATGAGGTCATGATCGCGTTTCTTGACAAGGTTGTTGCCGACAGTGAAGGCACGCTGGACTACAAGGCGTTCCCCGGCGGAACTTTGGGCAGAAACCCAAGCGAGCAGCTTAAGCTGGTTCAGGACGGGATTGCCGACATCGCCTTTGTTGTGCCGTCCTACACCGCGGGCGCATTTCCAAACTGGGGCGTTACCGAAATCCCCGGACTGGTTCTGAACGTCGAAGAAAGTGCCATCGCATTGCAGCGTGCGGTCGAGGATGGGATCATCGAGACACCTGAAGGCGTTGAGATGGTGGGCGTCTTCTCATCCGAGGTTAATTCGCTCCATGGCACGTCGGAGTTCACCAGCCTTGACGACCTGAAAGGATTGCGCATCCGCGCCATCGGTAAGCCTCAGATCGAAGCGATCAACCGGCTGGGTGGTACGGCGGTATCGAACCTGCGGGCGACGGAAGTGGCCGAAGGGATCAGCCGCGGTACAGCCGACGCCACAGTGATGGGACACATCGCGCTTGAATCTTTCCGTGTCAAAGACGCCACCAACAGCCATATCCGCGTTCCGATGGGCGCTGTTGGCCTGTTGCTGCCGCTGAACAAGGACACCTGGGACAGTCTTCCTGAACCGGCCAAAGCGGCCTTCCGTAAGCATGGTTATGCCAATTTTGCCAAATTCGCCGGCGAAGGCTTTGCCCGCGGAAACGCAGAGGCAGCGGAGCGGATCTACAGCCGCGAAGGCGAGACCGAGCTTGTGGTGACCGACGAAGTGATGGCCGATTTCCTTGGTCGCATCGGAGACGTTGAAAACGTCTGGATCGACGGTGATCCGGAACGCCAGAAGGTGTACGACTACTTTGTCGAGACACTGGAAGAAATCCGTGCCGGAAGCTGATAACAGAACACAGGAGGGGCTCACGCCCCTTCTGCCGCGGGAACATCCCTGGCGGGATCGCCTGGCAAACACCATTGCGGTTTTGTCCATGGCAACCTTGATGGTCTATGTGGCCTTCATTACCGTCAATGTGATCGCCCGCTATATCTTCAACTCACCTCTGCATTGGATTCCTGATCTGGGTGAGTTGCTGGTCCCCTTTGCACTCAGCCTTTCATTTCCGGCTGCGGCGATGCAGGGCGCGCATCTGTCCATTCAGTTTCTTGGGAATTGGCTGGGCTCTGCGGTTTTCCGGGCTCTTGAACTTCTTGCCCGCGTGATCACAGCGGCCTTGCTTGCGGTGATTACCTGGAAAGTGACCGAATACACCTTCGAGCTTTATGAAACAGGCCGCACAACCGTGCAATTCGGGATCAGTATATGGCCGATTTGGGCCGGGGTCTCTTTGGGGTTCGCACTGTCCGTGCCGGGCATGTTCTTCTCTCCATTAACGACGCCGTCCGGAACGGTTGAATAGAAGACAGGGAATGGATTGATGGTAGATCAACCAATTCTATGGCTGGCCTGCGGTATGCTGGCGATGTTCAGCATGATCGCCTTGCATGTGCCAATCGGGGTCTCCATGGCCATTGTAGGGGTCGTGGGCTCAAGCATGATCCTGGGTGTGGGGCCCGCGTTGTCCTTGCTGGCGGTTGAACCCGCAAGTGCGATATCCAGCCTGGATCTGGCATCGATACCCCTTTTCCTTCTGATGGGCAGCCTTGCCGCATCTGCCGGGATCTCCTCGGACATCTATAACGCTGCCAGCAGCTTTATCGGCCATCGTCGCGGGGGGCTGTCTATGGCGACCGTCGCCGGATGTGCCGGGTTTGGTGCAATCTGCGGCTCGTCAGTTGCGACCACAGCATCAATGGCCAAGATCGCGCTGCCTGAGATGGAAAAACGGGGCTATTCATCCAGCCTTGCGGCGGGTTCGATTGCGGGCGGTGGCTCGTTGGGTATCCTGATCCCGCCGTCCATCATCATGGTGTTATATGCCGTTCTGACCGAGCAATTCGTGTTGGATCTGTTTGCAGCGGGGGTGATCCCGGGCATCATCTCGGTCATACTGTACTTCATCGCGATCAGAATTGTGGCCTACCGCAACCCCGAGGCGGCCCCGGCGGGCGACCGTGTGGGCTGGTCCGGTCGCTGGGCGTCCATCCGCGCGGCTTGGCGCGCGGCAACGATCATCGTTCTTGTGACTTTCGGGATCTACGCGGGCGTCTTTACGGTGATCGAGGCGGCCTCGGTCGGTGTATTCGTCACCTCGGTTTTCTGGGTGTTTTCGTCAGCCCGAAGCTGGAAGACACTGGCCGGAATCCTCAAAGAGACAGCGGCCACCACCGGCATGATCTTTGTCATGGTTGTGGGCGCTCATACGCTCAGCTACTTTGTGACGCTGACAGACGCGCCGAACATTCTGGTCGATACGATCTCGAATGCAGGGCTGCCACCGTTGGGCATCATCTTCTCGCTGCTGTTGATCTATCTGGTATTAGGTGCGGTCTTCGAAGCGGTTGCAGCCATGGTTCTGACGCTGCCGTTTGTGTTCCCGCTGATCCTGAACCTGGGGTATGACCCGATCTGGTGGGGCATTATCAACGTGATGATTATCGAGATCGCAGCCGTTACGCCGCCGATCGGAATCAACCTGTTCGTCATGCGGGCGGTTGCGCCGCATCTTGCGCTGAAGACGATTATCCGTGGGGTAACGCCGTTTATCATGGCGGATGTCGTCAGGATTACACTGCTGATCCTGTTTCCCGCAGCAGCAACCTTCCTGCCGCAGCTTCTGAGGTAGAATGCATGCAGCTCAGATCGGCACAGGACCTTTCCGATACGTAAGAGGATCAAAAATGACCGCATCACTTGAATCCCTTGGGCTGTCCAGGTCCGATCTGCCCCTGATCGTTTCGCCTATGTTTCTGGTGTCGAACCCGGATCTAGTGACGGCCTGTTGCCGGAACGGCGTTGTGGGTAGCTTTCCAACCCTCAATCAGAGGACGACCGAAGGCTTTGATGCCTGGTTGAAGGAGATCAGTGCAAATCTGGATGCGTCGGAAGGTGCCAATCCGACCTACGGCGTGAATCTTGTCGTGCATAGCTCGAACCCCAGACAAGAGGCGGACCTTGAGGTCTGCATCGAAAACAAAGTGCCAGTGATCATCACATCGCTGGGCGCGGTGCCCGAAGTCATCGATCGCGTGCACGCTTATGGTGGCATCGTGCTGCATGATGTCGTGAACATTCGACATGCAAGAAAGGCAGTTGAGGCAGGAGTTGACGGGCTGGTTCTGGTCTGCGCTGGCGCTGGCGGGCATGGTGGCCTGGCCAACCCCTTTGCGTTTCTGGAAGAGGTACGCGGCTTCTTTGACGGGCTGGTCGGTTTGGCAGGCGGAATCACGAGCGGGCAAGGGGTGGCGGCGGCTGTCGCTGCCGGTGCGGATTTCGCCTATGTGGGGACCCGCTTTATTCCCACGGTGGAAAGCATGGCACCAGGCAAGCATAAGCAAATGATGCTTGAAGCTGAACTTGCAGACATCATCTATACCGATGCAATCTCGGGTATTCCCGGCAACTTCCTGCGCCAAAGCATTGAGGCGGCAGGCGTGGATCCCGAGCTTCTTATTAGCCCGGGCAGGGTGGATCTGGGGTCCGAGCTGAAGCCCGGCAGCAAGGCCTGGAAAGATATCTGGGCCGCAGGGCAGGGCGTTGGCGCGGCGACCACTGTCGAATCTGCAGCAGATGTCATCCAGCGTCTTAGAGCAGAATATCAGGATACGATCCGGCGATTTCAAACCTACGCCGCTTGATGGCGCAGGCATGAAAGGAAATGGAGCGGTCACTGCTCTCTACCGCTCCATTTCCTCAAGTTTCACTGAATTTTAGGGTGCGATTCCTGATTTAGCTGGCTGAGTTTAGCCCCAACCGGTTACCGCCCCTTGAACTGAGGCTTTCGCTTTTCCAGAAACGCCGCGACGCTTTCCTGAAAATCCTCGCTTTGCCCCAGAAGGTCCTGCTCGATACGCTCCTGTTCAAGTTGTTCGGCAAATGGGGTGTCAGCAGCAGCCCAAAGCAACCGTTTCGTGCCCGCAACAGCCAGCGGCGGGAATTTTGCAATCTTTCTGGCATAAGACAGGACGGTATCGTGCAGCGCCTCAGGGGCGGTTACCTCCTGCACCAGGCCTAAGTCCAGGGCCTCTGTTGCGCTGACTTTATCACGGGTCAGTGCGAACTTCATTGCGCCGGAACGGCCCAACTTCTCGGCCAGCATCGCCGTGGCACCCAAATCCGGCACAAGACCACGCGCGACGAAGGCAAGCGAGATACTGGCGGTATCGCTGGCAACAGCAAAGTCGCAGGCCATCACTATGCTCGTCCCCGCACCGGCTACGCCGCCCTCGACAGCCGCCACAACCGGCACCCGGCAATTGCGAAGCTTGTGCGCTAGCCCGAAGGTAAGCTCAGCAGGCACGTTGTCGTCCAGCGAAAAGTCAGGGTCGGAAAATAGTCGGGGGTCCAGATAGACCCCGGAACAAAACGCGCCATTGGCACCGGTCAGTATGACGCAGCGCACATGGGCAAGACTGTCATCATTCTCGATCCGGTCGAACGCGGCATGCAGGTCTTCGCAGATCGGGCGGTCCAACGCATTCCGTGTATCCGGGTTGTTGAGGGTCAGCGTGACAATGCCTGTATCATCAACATCAAATTCGGTGCGGGATTGTCCCATGGCTTGCTCCTGCTCGAAGGGTTCTCGGGTGTGTCGGTTTCATCCTGCCGCGCGCAACGGGTCATAGCGGTAGATCCAGTCGAAGACCTGAAACAACATGTCTTCGTCCGCTTGGCTTTCGCGGTACGAGGCATTTCGGTGTGCGATCTTGGCCTGATCCGTTTCGTGCATCTCATTGCCCCGCGCCAATGCGCCCAGCTGCACACGGGCTGTCCGGTCCCGGCGCAAGTCTTCATACCGGCGCATCGCCTGTATGGGATCCGCCAGGTTGGCAGAAAGACATCGGGCCAGAATGGCCGCATCCTCCAACGCCATCCCAGCACCCTGCGCCAAAAAGGGAACCATCGGATGCGCGGCATCGCCCAGTAATGTGATACGCCCCTGACCCCAGACCGACTGCGGCGCACGTCCATAAAGGCCCCACTGGAACGGCTGGTCGATAGCGCTAAGAAGGTTCAGGACGGTGTCATGCCAACCATCAAAGATCTGCATCAGTTCATCACGAGGAATTTCGGCCGACCAGCTTTCCGTTGTGGGTTCGGCAATCTCCATGATACCGACTACGTTGATCAGGGCCTGACCGCGCAGGTAATAGGACACGACATGCCCGTTCGGCCCCATCCAGTTATTGGACGCCGTGGGGAGCATCCCCTCCGGAATTTTAGTTGCCGGAAAGGTTCCGCGAAAGGCGGTCATGCCTGTGTAAACCGGTGAATCGGCGGCGTTGTTCACCGCCTTGCGCACTACAGACTTCAGGCCATCCGCACCAATCAACAGATCGCCGGACACCTCACGCCCATCCACAGATTGAAGATAGACGGAATTTTCGTCCTGCCGTGCGGCAGCAATCGTGAAACCAAGCGTTATGTTTTCTGAACCCAGAGCCTCGGTCAGGGTGCTGTGCAGATCGGCGCGGTGCACCTGATAATAGTTTGCACCATACCGGGACATCACCTTGTCCTTCATCGGCCGCGCATACAGGCGCTCACCGCTTTGCCAATCATATGCGATCTGTGCTTCCGGGATTACCGCGCGCTGCGCAAACTTTTCTTCAAGCCCCAGCCAGTTCAGAACACGGCTGGCGTTTGGGCTGATCTGTATTCCAGCACCAACCTCTGCCAGTCGCCGCGACTGTTCGACGACCACAACCTCGAACCCTTCTTTACGCAATGCAAGTGCTGCAGCCAGGCCGCCAATCCCTGCACCGGCAACTAGTACTTTCGGTTTCATGCGCTGCCTTCCCGTTGCCACGCCGATCACAGTGTTTTTCACAAAATTCTATAGATCAATATAATATATTGAGAACTTTTGGCAACTTTGTTTTGTGATCGCAGTGCGTGGACGACTATTGTTATAAATAATGTATTGCGGTGGCATAGTTGAAGGCAATCGCATCAATAAATATATTAGTCTATTGATTTAATGTGCACGCGAGGTTACGATTTGCCCGATTCCAGATCGGAGGCAGCATGCCCAATCACGAAGATGTCCTTTTGAACCCCGAGCGTCTGGTGGGGTCGCGTGACCCGCAGACCGGTGCCGTTTTCTTTCCGTTTCGAGACCTGTCCGCTGATGGTCAACTGCGGCGGTGCGAACGAGTTGAGCTGACCGGCAAAGGTACGCTGTATAGCTGGACCCGGTTCGCACGGAAATCTTTTGGCCAGATCGACCTGCCCGAAGGGGTTCGCATTCAGGCGCTATTGAAAGGCGAAGATCACGAGATCGGCGCGACATACCATCTGGTTGTCGATGTCACCGAGGATGGCGAGAAGAAGTGGAGTTTTGCCCGTGTCTGAGATTTTTGTGGCGGGAACGGGCTGCGTCCCGGTTGGCAAACACGCCTTTGGTACCGGCCGAGAACTGGCCAGCCGCGCGGCGGTTGCGGCACTTGAGGATGTCGGTGCCACGTTCGCGGATGTGGATGCGACCTATGCAGGCGTTGCGTTGCCGTCTTCGCCCTGGGCTGTGCATGTGGCCAAGGATTTGGGCCTGACCGGCAAGCCGGTTTTCCAGCTGTTCAATGCGTCGGCCAGCGGATTGGCGGCCGTGCATGAAGCAATGAACGCGATTCAAGCGGGTCGAGCCGACGTGGTGCTGGTGCTGGGATATGACGTGCCGAGCAATGGCGAGGATCCCCTGGCCGCACAAGGTTTCCTGCCGCCGCCAGCCTTGTTTGCCATGTGGGCGCAGCGGCGCATGCATGAAATCGGCACGAAGCCCGAGCATTTCGCGATGGTTGCTGCGAAAAACTGGAACTATGCGCGTAACGTCCCACACGCCGCACGCCGGGCCGATCATGAGGTCACGGTAGACGAGGTTCTGGCCTCAAAAATGGTCGCTGAACCTATGACTGCAATGATGTGCACCCCTTGGGTTTTTGGGGCCGCAGCAATTGTTCTGGCATCGCGTGAGGGCCTTAAGCGGTTGCCGGGCGCAAAATGGCCAATGTCGCGCATCGACGCAAGCGAAGCGCAGAGTGAAGTCTATTCAGGCCCGGATCACGTCATCGAGGGTCAGGTCGTTGGCCCGCCTGCCATCAGCCAAACCACCGCGTCGCAAGCGCTCAATAGCGCGGGTTATGAGCCCAAGGACGTCGATATCGTTCAAGTTCATGACGGGTTTGCGATCGAAGAGCTTGTGTATTGTGAGTTGTTCGGATTTTCGAAGGTCGGCGAAACCGAAAAACTGCTTGAGCAGGGCGCATTTGGCCCCGGGTCGCGTGAAAAATTCGGCTTGCCTGAGTTTTCAACCGATGGAGGGCTGATCGGGCGCGGCCACCCCGCTGGTCCCTCGGGCATTTTCCAGCATATCGAGTCCCTGCGACGGTTCCGCGATCACGGCGACAAGGTTGGCATCTGCCATCTGCTGGGGGCGGGGTCGACCTGCATTACTCAGATCGTCACGCGGGTCGACGCATGATTTCAGATGTCTAGTCTTGGGCAGTGCTGTCTACGGAACCCGACTTTTCGGGTTCCGAATTGTCAGGCTTCGTTGTTCAACAGGCCGTTGAAGAGAATCTCCATGATCCCGTCGGCCATTTCCTGAATGCGCTCTTCCTTGCTGATATCGACCTCGTAAGACAGCTTCACCAGCGCCTTGAAGCAGAAGGTGAAGGACGACGCAGATACAATCGCGTTGGTGACAACGTAGGTCGGAATACCCTTGACTTGCCCCGAAGACTTGCCTTCAGCAATGGCCTGATCGAAATCGATAAAACCTTGCTTTACAAAGCTTTGTGCCAGCCAGCGCAGGCGCTCACCATCTGCCAGGCTTTCATGTACGATGATTTTCGACAGCGTGGAATCATGCGCGCTCATCAGGATAAATCGCCGCGTTATGACCTTCAGCCGACTGACCGCATCAAGATCCTTAAGGTCCGCCGAGTCATTGGGGAATCGCCGACCCAGGTCGCGCATCAGGAAGGTCATCGCCGCCTTCCACAACTGCTCTTTCGATCCGAAGTGATAATGCACCATGGGCTGGGACAAATCTGCGGCCCGCGCCACATCACCGGTGGAAACCGCATCATAGCCGTACTGGGAAAATATCTGGACTGCGACCTTCAAGAGCCGCGTACGCGGATCGTCGATTTGTGGATTCCCGGTCAGTTTCGGTCGCCCAGGTTTGCGCTTGTTCGTTTTATTTGTTTTGGCTGAAGAAACGCTTGCGGGCACGGTCAACTGACCTCCGGGTTGTTTTGTTTCGCATCCTTATTGCCTTCAATTTTAGGGCGAAGTGAAGGAATTGACAAGAAACTAAAATAAGACAGATAGGTATGTTAATATATTTCAAGGTTTTGTGGCGGATTCGCCGCAGCCGGATCACCTTAAGGCGTACAGTATCACGCCCACGAAGAGCTATATGAAATGACGCAGCGTTACAAATTCTCTTTAATATAATGGCGAAAGACTAAACGGGTTTTTCGTGAGGGTTGAGGTTGACAGAGCAGGGCGTGATGCGTATCAAAATTAATAGATCGATAAATTAAATATCCGCGGAGAAAGCCTGATGTCGAATAAAGTGGTTGTTGCCGGTGTCGCCATGACACCCTTTGTGAAACCCAGCGTCAGCGAACCTTATGACATTCTCGGTGCGCGTGCGGCCCAGGCTGCACTGTTGGATGCAGACATCGATTATACGGCTATTCAACAAGTTTACGCGGGATACGTCTATGGCGACAGCTGCAGCGGCCAGCGCGTGATTTACAATCTGGGCATGAGCGGCGTGCCGGTCTTTAACCAGAATAACAACTGCGCAACCGGTTCTTGTGCGCTGTTTCTGGCCCGGCAGGCGATTGAGGCAGGTATCATCGACGTAGCTTTGGTCATCGGGTTCGAACAGATGCGCCCGGGGTCTCTGGACGCTCAATGGGGCGACCGACCCGATCCGCTGAGCAACTTTGTAGACCTCACGCGCGAATGGCAGCCGCAGGATCAGGTGCCCCCGGCACCGCATATGTTCGGAGGCGCCGGTGTAGAATACGCCGAAAAATACGGCATCCCCGCGGAAATCTTCGCACACATCTCGGTCAAGGCGCGGCGTCATGCCAAACACAATGACAAGGCAATATTCCGGGACGAGGTGAGCGTGGCCGAGGTTATGGAATCGCCGCATATCTATGGGGTACTGACGCGCTTGCAGTGTTGCCCGCCCACATGCGGAGGCGCGGCGGCGGTGCTGTGTTCCGAAGCTTATGCCAAAAAGCATGGGCTGGACACATCCGTTTCAATCCGGGCCCAATCCATGCACACGGATTTTGCCTCGACTTTCGATGATCACTCATTGATGAAAATTGTCGGGTACGACATGACCAAGGCTGCTTCGAACGAAGTTTACGAAACAGCCGGGATCGGGGCGGATGATGTTGATGTCGTGGAACTGCACGACTGCTTCACCGCAAATGAGCTGATCACCTACGAAGGGCTTGGCCTGACACCCGAGGGAACTGCCGAGAAATTCATTCTGGACGGCGACAACACTTATGGCGGAAAAGTTGTCACAAACCCCTCTGGTGGATTGCTGTCCAAGGGGCACCCGCTGGGAGCCACCGGGGTCGCCCAATGTGTCGAGCTGACCGAGCAGTTGCGCGGTCGGTCCGGTCCGCGTCAGGTCGAAGGCGCTCGGGTTGCAGTGCAGCACAATGTTGGCATCGGCGGCGCCTGCGTGGTGACGATGTATGAGGGCACCAACAATGCCGCTTGATACGTCCGGATGGTTGGAGCGGGAGTTTCCGTCCCACAGAATTCAGGTCACCCAGGATCAGATCAATGCATTTGCGGCGGCAGTTGGCGAAAGCGACCTGTCCGAAGGACCACCTACTTTTCCGGTGTTCCTGGACTTCGCTTCGCCCGAGGCTGCCCGGCGTTTGCAAACACTGGGCATCCCCTTGCCAAGCGTGCTGCATGCCGAGCAGGGATTTACTTCGCATCGCCCCGTGGTTGCTGGGATGGACCTGACGTGTTCGACCAAGCTTAGCGGCTTGGTTGAAAAAAAAGGCGGAGCGCTGTTGCTGGTCACGTTTGATACCCAGTTCGAGGATGAGGCCGGCTTGGTCGCAGAAATGGTTTTCACGCTCGCAGTGAGGAACACGCAATGACCGCGACGCTGACCAAATTACCGATGCCGGTGCCGGATCACGAACGGATCCGCACCTATGCTGAGGCATCGGGCGATATGAATCCGCTGCATCTGGACCCCGAGGCCGCCCGGAAAGTGGGATTCCCCGATGTGATCTCGCACGGGATGTTGGTCATGGGTCTGGCGCTGTCCACGTTGAAAACGGGGCTGGGGGCAGACCGCATCACCACCTCGCATGTTCGGTTTTCGGCACCGGTTCTGGCTGGGACTGAGTTGTTTCTGAGTGCCGAAGTGGATGGAACCTCAGCAGAATTCAAGGTTCAGACGTGCGACGAGACCACAGTTCTGATGGGTCGAGCCACATTTTCGAAAGGATAAAAGATGTCAGGAAAGCTGGACGGAAAGTCGGCGATTGTCACCGGATCGGGTCAGGGAATCGGCAAGGCGATTGCCTTGAAATTCGCATCCGAAGGTGCGCGCGTGGTGGTAAACGACCTTGACCCGGAAATTGCAGAAGCAACGGCGGCCGAAATCAACGCAACTGGTGCGCAAGCTGTGGTTTGCGCCGGGGACGTCACCGACAAGGATTTTGGTGAGCGTATTGTTGCGACAGCAATGAATCAATTTGGTGCGCTGGACCTGATTGTCAACAACGCCGGTTACACCTGGGACAATGTCATCCAGAAAATGAGCGACGATCAGTTCGAAGCGATGATGGCAGTGCATGTGACCGCGCCGTTCCGCATTCTCCGCGCGGCGCAACCTCATTTCAAGGCGCAGGCATTGGCGGATAAAGAGGCGGGCTGCGAAGTATTCCGCAAAGTGGTCAATATCTCATCCATGGCGGGGCTATATGGCAATGCTGGGCAGGCTGGCTATTCCTCGGCCAAAGCTGCCGTAGTTGGATTGACGCGAACGCTGTGTAAAGAGTGGGGCCGCTACAAGGTCTGCGTTAATGCTATCTCCTTTGGCTTGGTTGAAACGCGTCTGACCCAGCCCTTGCAGGGGGAATCCGCAACCATCGAAGTCAAAGGTCAGACCATCAACGTAGGTGTTCAGGAAGAATTTCTTGCGCAGGCCCGCAGGATGACACCCCTGGGGCGCGGCGCCCGTCCGGACGAAGCGGCGGGGGCTGTGGCGATGATGTGTTATCCGGAAAGCGACCATATCAGCGGGCAGATCCTGACCGTTGGTGGGGGTCTGTTGATATAAACAGTCAGAGCATCCGTTCTTTTTTGATTACAAAGGGATTGGTACCGAACTTCTGACGTACAGTCTTTTGGGGCAGCCGGTCTTCGGCTGCCCTTATTCCTTTTTTATTGCATGCTCATGAGCAGCAGATTCCACACCCGCGACAACGATACATTAATAGGTAGATGTAACGATTAATCTTGAGCCTGTGCTTTCTGGGCTTGCGCTGGGTTGTGGGAGCATCCGTGGGCATCGCTACCAATTCCCAATTTGGTCCATTCGAATCGGCATTTTGGCAAAATACTTGTTGAAGCATTCAATTTATTTGGTAGACTTACCAATAAATGGATTTAGATGAGGAATGCCAGATGAACAGCGCTGAATACCTGAAGTCTCTGAATGACGGGCGGGTGACATTTTTCGAAGGGGAAAAGGTCGACAATATAGTCGAGCATCCGATTCTGGGAAAAGCCGCTCAGTATCTGGCGCAGTCTTACGATCAGATACAGCAGATCGTGGCGGAAGAGGGCGAAAGCCCGTTTGGTTTTGTCCCCCATTCCCCGGACGAACTGCGGGCCTTCACCAAGCGCCAGGTCGAATTGGGAATGATCTTCAATGTCACCTATACCTCACTGCAGACATTGAAAACGGCCGCATCGCGGCTACAGCAATTGGATCCCGTCTACCGTGAGCGGATCGAGGCCTATTCAAAATACGTGGTCGACAACGATCTGCGGGTCACGCAGTGCATTACGGATGGCAAGGGTGATCGGGCCAAATCACCCAAGGACCAGCGCGATCCGGATGCCTATCTGCGGGTGGTCGAGCGTCGCCCTGACGGAGTGGTGATCCGGGGGGCCAAGCTGCATATTTCGCTGGCGTCATTCGGGCATGAGTTGCTGGTCATTCCAACCAAGGCGATGAAACCGGGGGAAGAGGATTATTCGATTGCTTGCGCCGTTCCCGTGAACGCGCCCGGCGTCAAGATCATGAATGTCAGCTTCAGCCCCCGCGTCAGCGACGACCGGTCATTCCCGCACAGCTCGCGCGTGCATCAATATGTCGAGGGCTTTGTGGTCTTTGACGATGTGTTCGTGCCCAATGACCGTATTTTCCTGAATGGTGAGCAACAGTTTGCCGGCGTCTTCGCGCATTCTCTTGGACTGTGGGAGCGGCTGGCAGGCCTTACGGAAATGGCTGAGGAAGCCGAGGAATTGCTGGGGCTGGCCCAACTGATCTCAGAAGCGAACGGGATCGACAAGATCGCACATGTGCGGATCAAGATTTCGGATCTGATCACCTATGCGACCCTGATCCGCTGTACAGTCGAAGCTGCCATCGCCCAATGCGAGGTCAACGAAAAGGGCGAGGTGTTCCCGAACGAGCTTTATACTAACGCGGGCAAGTTTTACGCAGCGGATAATTTTCACGCGATGACAAAGCATCTGCACGACCTAGGTGGCGGCTCGATCCTGACTGCCCCGACCCCGGCGGATTTCGAGAACAGCGAATTCGGGCCTTACGCCGAGAAGTACATGGCAACCAAAGAGGGTGTGTCGGGCGCGTACCGCTCGCAGCTGTTCAACGCTATCCGCGATGTCACTGCCGACACGCAAGGCGGCTGGCGCAAGGTGACCCATATCCAGTCCGGTGGCGGGTTGTTTGCCCAGCGGATCGTGATGCGCAAACACTATCCGATGGAACGCGCCAAGGCACGCGGGCTGCATGCTGCGGGTCTGGATACCGAGGCCACAGCAATGCTGAAACCAGCGGCCGAGTAACCAGATATGGAATTTTCCTTCACCGAAGATCAACTTGCGCTTCGGGAACAACTTTCCCGCATTCTGGGCGAGGATATCGGAACCACCGAGGCGCGGGCTGTTCTTGATGGTTCGGCGGCCTATTCACAGCGAACCTGGCGAGCACTTGCGGATATGGGCGTTTTGGGTATCGGCTTTGACGAAGAAGTCGGCGGCCTTGGGCTTGGTCCGATGTTTACCTGTGTCACGATGCAAGAACTGGGGCGCGTCAATGCGGCGGTGCCTTACGTATCTTCCCTGATCATCGTGGCAGAGGCCATCAGCAGGGCGGGAGACTCCCAGCAGCGCGATACGCTGCTGCCCGCCCTGCTGACAGGGGATCGGATTGCCACATGGGCCGTGGCCGAGGGTCGATTGCCGGAACAGGGGACAGATTTAACTGTCCGGCACGGATCAAACGGGGTGAACGGGATCAAAACGCCGGTGGTTGACGCCGGAATCGCCGATGAGTTCCTTGTGCTGGCCAGCGACGACGCCGGAGAAACCAAGCTGGGGCTGGTCAGTGCCAAGGACCCGGGTGTTTCGATTGAACCACTGAACAGTATCGATCCGTCGCGTCCGATTTCGCGCGTCACCTTTAGCAATGCCACGTTCGAGCCGCTTGACGGGGACGGGTTCCGTGTTTGGTCTGATGTTCTGAACAGTGCCGCAATCTTTTGCGCGTGGGAACAGATCGGCGGCGCCGAGGCCATTCTTGAGATGGCGCGGAACTATGTGATGGAGCGGCAGGCTTTTGGCCGTTCGGTGGCCAGCTATCAGGCCGTAAAGCACAGGCTGGCTGATATGTTTGTCAAAATTGCCATGGCGCGGGCGAATGCCTTGTATGCCGCCAAGACAATGGAGGCCGGGCAGGGTGACTTGACCATTGCCGCCGCGACGGCCCGGATTTCTGCTAGCGAGGCGTTTTCGTACTGTGCCCGCGAAGGGTTGCACCTGCATGGTGGATTGGGCGTGACGTGGGAGGGGGATCCGAACCTATACTACCGTCGCGCGCGTTTCTGCGATCTTCAGTTCGAAACCCGCCGCTGGACCGGGTCACTGGTCGACGCCCTGGCCGCACAAAGAAAGAAGGAACTGGCAGATGTCGCGATTTGACAGCCCGTCCGAAGCCCAATTTCGCCAAGAGGCTCGCGCGTGGCTGGTCGAAAACGCCCGCGCTTTTTCTCAGGAATTCCCCGGCGAAGCCAAAGACGAACAAGACGCGTTGATCCGAGCCAAAGCCTGGCAGAAACGTAAATTCGATGCTGGCTACGCGGGCCTGTTCATCCCGCGCGAATATGGCGGCGGCGGCCGAACTTTTGTCGAGGAGCTGATTTTCCGAGAAGAGCAGCGCCCATTCAAGATGCCGCGCGGTCCATTCGTGATTGGCCTCGGGTTGGCGGCGCCGGTCCTGTTGGCCTATGCCGACGAAGAAACCAAACGCGAATTGCTGCCGCGCGCGTTGAGCGGTGAGGAGATTTGGTGCCAGCTGTTTTCCGAACCCGGGGCAGGGTCCGATCTGGCAGGTATTCGCACCCGCGCAACGCGCGACGGCGATGACTGGATCGTGTCTGGTCAGAAAGTCTGGAACACCTTTGCACATCTGGCGGACCGGGCGATCCTCGTGACCCGCTCGGACCCGACGGTGCCCAAACATAAGGGGCTGACTTTCTTTCAGATCCCCATGACGCTGGGCGGGATTTCGACCCGGCCCTTGCGGATGGTGAACGGCGAGGCTGAATTCAACGAAACTTTTCTGGACGACGTGCGCATCCCGGATGCCTGTCGTCTAGGCGAACCTGGCGATGGCTGGCAGGTATCCATGTCGACCCTGCGGTTCGAGCGGTTTGAAGTTTCGAGCTTTCCGGGCGTGAACCATCAGGACCTGCTGGATTTTGCCCTTGCGCGCGAGATCGACGGGCAGCCCATGATCGCGGACTCTCTGGTGCAGGACAATCTGGCGCGTTGGTACGCGCAGGAAAAGGCCATTGAGAATACGCAACTGATCACATTGGCCGAGCTTTCTCAGGGACGTGAGCCGGGCCCCGAGGTTACGTTCGGCAAATTGGTCGATGCCTCAAAAATGCAAAGCCTGGGGGAGTTCGCCATGGACCTGATGGGGTTCGAAGGGGCTTGCGTTGACAGTTTGTCGGTTGATGCCCCGCAGAACTTTCAGGGCTGCTGGTTGTGGTCGCCGGGCGGACGCATTGCCGGTGGCACGGATGAGATCGTACGCAACGTCATTGCCGAACGGGTTCTGGGCCTTCCAAAAGAAGACCGTCCCGACGCCAATATTCCGTTCAATCAGCTATAATATTCGGCAGGGGAGGGGTCATGTATATACACAGATTTCTGGATTTCCTGGCAACGGATCTGCCGGATGCACTGATGGCGGCGGATGACTATGGGCAGATTGACTATGCTGGCGCCGGGCGCGCGGTAGACCTGCTTGCTGATATGCTGCGTCAAAGCGGTTTGCATCCGGGCGACCGTTTTGCTGTGCTGTCGGAAAATCGGTTTGAAGTCATTCTGCTGGTCTTTGCTGCCAGCCGGACGGGCACTGTCGCAACCATATTGCAGCCTGTAATGCCCTCGGCAGAGCTTGCGACCATTGTACGTGACAGTCAGGCGCGGATACTCTGGCATTCAGACAGCTTGAAGGATGTGGCGCATAGTGTGGCCTCTGATGTGGGGTTGCCGACGCCACTGCCCTTTCCAGAGCGCGATCAGTTAAACACGGCGACCGCCCAGCCAGTAGATGAGACCCCCTCTGACGTGGTTGTGCAGCTATATACCAGCGGGACGACGGGCCGGCCCAAAGGCGTGGTCATGGGGCACCAGACGTTTTCAACCAGCCCGTTATTATACTCTCAGGTCCTGATCAAAAAACCGGGGCCGGGCACTGTGCAACTGGTGGCTACGCCGCTGAGCCATATTGGCGGGCTGGGGTCCGCCATGTGGCCCTGCCTGACCGGCAGCGCAGCTGTCCTTCGGCAGAAATTCGACCCGCTAGGATTCCTCAATGACCTTGTGGATTGGAAAATCGACGGGCTGTTCGTTGTACCGACCATGTTGCAGATGTTGATCGAAGCGCATGAGAACTTTGATCGCGCGGACCAGATCGATGTCAGCCAGATCGCCTATGGCGCGGCACCGATGAGCGTCGATCTTCTGGACCGGGCCACGCGCACATTCGGGTGCGGGTTTTTGCAGCTTTATGGGTTGTCCGAGTCTTCAATCGTGACGGCACTGACACCCGAAGATCATCGAAAGGCCGCAAGCGGCCAGGCGCATATCCTACGCTCGGTCGGGCGATCTTTGCCGACAACGCGGATCGCGATCCGGGACAGGGACGGAAACACGCTGGCACCAGGTGAGGTTGGTGAAATCGTGGCTGAGGCCCCGTCGGCGATGCTGGAATACTGGCGGCTGCCGGATGAGACCAGTGAGGTCATGCGCGACGGGTGGGTTCATACGGGCGATATCGGTGTCATCGACAAGGATGGGTATGTCTATCTGCGGGATCGCAAAAAGGACGTGGTGATCTCGGGCGGAAAGAACATCTATCCGGCTGAAATCGAAAACGCCCTGCACGCCCACCCCAAGATCGATGAAATCGCCGTTGTCGGCGTGCCGGATGAAAAGTTCGGAGAGGTCCCGCTTGCCGCTATCGTCCTCAAACACGGGGAGACTCTGAACCTTGAGGAAGTCGATGCATTCTGCCGGCCTCGGCTGGCGGGCTACAAGATCCCGCGCCTGATCCGGCTGATGCCCGAACTGCCCCACAACGCGACCGGTAAGGTGCTTAAGCCGCGCCTGCGCGAACTGCTTGGAGCGGCGCAAACATTCCCTAATGACAACAAAGAAGACCAACATGACAAATCCTGACACCTCGGACCGGATCATTGCCGTATGCGGCGGCACGGGCGCGCTCGGCTCTGGCCTTGCGTTTCGTTTTGCACTTGCAGGCTATCGGGTTGTTCTTGGCTCACGTGACCCGGATCGCGCAGCGGAAACGGCCGCCGACCTAACGGCGCGCGCAAGGGAGTGGAACAAGAGCGTTACAATTATCGGTCAGGGGAATGCCGAAGCGGCGGGCGTGGCGCAGATGGTTGTACTGGCGGTGCCGTATGCATCACAGGAAGCAACACTGTCAGAAATTGCACCTGCCTTGCAGGGCAAGATTCTGGTGTCGGCAACGGTCCCCCTGAAACCGCCCAAAGTTGCCCGGGTTCAACTTCCGGCTTTGGGGTCAGCGGCGCAGGAGGCGCAGGCCCAGTTAGGGGATGGGGTTGCGGTTGTATCGGCCTTTCAGAATGTGGCCGCAGCCAGTCTGCAAACACCCGGACCTGTGGATTGCGATATTCTGGTGACGGGCGACAGTGTAGACGCGCGCGCGCAGGTTCTGCAGGTCATCCAGGATTGTGGCATGAACGGGTATCACGCCGGACCGCTTGATAATTCTGCGGCAACCGAGGCGCTGACCTCGCTGCTGATTTCGATCAACAAACGTCACAAATGCCATGCGGGAATCCGCATCAGCGGCGTTTCCGCCGAGCAGTAGGAAACTCGGTATGCGCATCACGGTCGAATGTCTGCCCGGCCTGCCCGAGATCAGGCCCGGCGATGACCTGGTCGGGCTGGCACTGGCGGCATGGCCCGGTGTGGGTTGTGCCGATGGCGACATTCTGGTGCTGGCGCAAAAGATCGTGTCGAAGGCAGAAGACCGGATTGTGAACCTTGGCTCGGTCACCGCGTCAGCTGAGGCAACGCGGCTGGGCGAGATCTGCGGCAAGGATGCGCGCCTGGTCGAGCTGATCCTGCAGGAAAGTCAGACAGTCATGCGCGCCGTGCCCGGTGTGCTGATTGTGCGTCATCGCCTTGGGATGGTCATGGCCAATGCGGGGATAGATCAGTCGAATGTCGGGCTTGGACCTGAAGACGTTCTATTATTGCCCGAAGACTCGGACAAATCGGCCAGCACATTGCTGGATCAGTTACAGCATCAGACGGCGAAGAACCTTGGTGTGATCATCGCCGACAGCTTTGGGCGGGCATGGCGTCACGGCACATGTGGCGTTGCCATCGGCTCTGCAGGCGTGACGGCCTTGCGGTCCATGACCGGAACATCTGACCTGCACGGGCGTATCCTGCAACATACCGAAATCGGTACTGCGGATGAAATTGCCGCTATGGCATCGCTGGCCATGGGGCAGGGTGCCGAAGGCACGCCCGCGGCGCTGGTTCGCGGGGCCGGGGCCTTTCTCGGGCAGGGTCGGGCGCAGGATCTGGTGCGCCCCGTTGATCAGGATTTATTCCCATGACGACCTCAAGTGGCAAACATATTCTGGCCCTGTGCGGCGGTGTTGGCGGGGCAAAGCTGGCCTTCGGGCTGTCACAGGTGCTGCCATCCGACAGGCTGACTCTGGTCGTGAATACCGGCGATGATTTCGAGCATCTTGGCCTTCCGATTTGTCCGGACCTCGATACCGTTCTTTACACGCTGGCAGGGTTGAATAATCGCGCGCAGGGTTGGGGACGCGCGGACGAAACATGGGGCGTGTTTTCTGAGCTTGGGCAGCTTGGCGCCCCGGATTGGTTTCAGTTGGGGGATAAAGATATCGCGCTGCACTTGCTGCGGCGTCACCTGCTGGAACAGGGCAACAGCCTGAGCGAGGTCATGAAACAGCTAAGCCTCTCATTGGGCGTCCAACACGGCATCCTCCCCATGTCTGATGATCCGGTACGGACGATGCTGGCGACCGATCAAGGCGAGTTGCCCTTTCAGGAATATTTCGTCGCCCGGCGCTGCACGCCGCGCCTGACCTCGATCCGCTTTGATGGCGCAGCGCAGGCCAAACCTTCACCTGGTTTTCTGGCGCGGTTAAGCAGCCCCGATCTGGCGGCGGTGATCCTTTGCCCCTCAAACCCATTCCTCAGCGTGGACCCGATCCTGTCGGTCCCCGGAATACGCGACAGCCTGATCGGGTTGAACGCGCCAATCGTGGCTGTGACCCCACTGATCGGCGGGCAGGCGGTCAAAGGACCGACGGCCAAGATATGCGCAGAGCTTGGCGTGCCGTCCTCGGCGCATGCTGTTGCGGATTACTACAGCGATTTTCTGGATGGGTTTGTTCTTGATGCTACGGATGCCGAACTTGTGGGCCAGATAGAAGGGCAGATGGCGGTGACCACGGCCCAAACCCTGATGAAAACCGATGAAGACAAGAAGGCGCTTGCCAGAACCGTTCTGGATTTTGCGCAAACCCTGAACCGTACTGATGAGGTGACGCCATGACCTGGTTCATCGTGCCTATGAAAAATGGCTCGAACGCCAAATCCCGACTGGAGAGCGTTTTAAACGGCGACGAGCGTGTCTCATTGGTCCGAGAGATGCTGTCGCATGTTCTTGGTGTTCTGCAAACCAGTGACCGGTGTACCGGTATTCTGGTGGTTACACGGGACGACATTCTGGCCACACTTGCCCGAACATTCGGGGCCGAGGTCTTTTCAACGCCGCAGGACACAGGGCTGAATGCCGCGCTTGGGGCGGCATGTGAACAGCTTGATGAGCGGGGCGTCAGAGATGCCGCCATCCTGCATGCAGACTTACCGCGCGTGTCTTTGCAGGATATCGCAGTCTTGACGAACCGAGCGCAGGGAACCGTTACGCTCGCTTGTTGCAAAAACGGAATGGGCACCAATGCCATTGGGTTTGACCTGCCCATGGTCGGTGATTTTACCTTCGGTGCGGGCAGTTTCAGTCGACATCGGGTACAGTTTGAACAAAGCGGGCGCTCGGTGGTGGTCCTCGACCGGCCCGGGCTGGCAAGAGACGTGGATGTGCCCCCCGATCTGGCCTATCTGGAACCGGACTCGCGGGCAACTCAGGGTATTCCACAGGAACTGGCCTATGCGCTTGTGGATGAACGCCCGGAGGACCTGTCAAAGCTGGCTGCACGAGTGGCGCGCAGAGGGTTCGGGCGTGTTGTTACCTATTCACCCAAAGTCTTCCTGCCACTGACCCAGCTATGCCGCGATGTGTGCCACTACTGCACGTTCGCTCAGTCGCCGAAAAAGCTGGATCAGCTGTACATGTCGCCGGATCAGGTGTTGGACGTGGCAAGGCGTGGCGCAGAGCTTGGATGCAAAGAGGCATTGTTCACGTTGGGCGAGCGGCCCGAGTTACGGTATCCAGCGGCGCGAAAAGCCCTTGAAGCATTGGGGTTCAGCAGTACGCTGGATTATCTTGGGCACATTGCCGGGATGGTTCTGCAAGAGACCGGGCTGCTACCGCACCTCAATCCCGGCGCGATGACCCGCAATGAGATGGAGCGTCTGCGCCCTGTCGCGGCTTCGATGGGCATGATGCTGGAAAGCGGCTCTGAACGGTTGTGTGAAAAAGGCATGCCCCATTTCGGATCCCCGGACAAACAACCCAATACGAGATGGGTAACGTTGCGGGCTGCCGGAGAGTTGCGCATTCCCTTCACAACCGGTCTTTTGGTGGGCATTGGCGAAACGCGATCCGAACGGGTTACCGACCTGCTGGCCATTCGGACACTGCAGGAAGAATTCGGCCACATTCAGGAAGTGATCATTCAGAACTTCTGCGCCAAACCGGGCACCCGGATGGCGAACAACCCCGATGCCTCGTTACCCGAACTGCTGTGGACGATTTCAGCTGCGCGCCTGATTTTGGGGCCAGAGATGAGTATTCAGGCGCCGCCGAACCTAAGCCCGTCGGATACGGGCGCGCTGATCCGTGCGGGGATCAATGACTGGGGCGGCGTGTCTCCGTTGACGCAGGATTACGTCAATCCCGAAGCCCCGTGGCCTCATCTAGAGCAATTGCGCAAGATCACCGAAAAGGAAGACCGGGATCTGGAACAGAGACTGACGATCTATCCGGGTTACGTACGCGAGGTCGAGGCTTGGGCGGCCGCACCCATGCATCACCCGATCCGCGCACTAGCGGATGGTGACGGCTTTGCCATGCCCGATGCCTGGCGGCCGGGATCACAAGCGCAGTTTCCGGCCATTGGACGCAGTACGGCCCGGGTCGCCCGTGGCTTTCAACGGCTTGTTGGACGTGCTGCGGATCGTAAGGAACTTGGGCTGGATGAGATCAAACGCCTGTTTCAGGCCCGCGGGGCCGAGTTCGATCTCGTTTGCCGCACAGCGGATCAATTGCGGCGCGAACAGGTGGGTGAAACGGTTACACATGTGATTAACCGCAACATCAACTACACCAATATCTGCTACTTCAAATGCAGTTTCTGCGCGTTCTCCAAAGGCAAAACGCATGAAGATCTGAGGGGCAAGCCCTATCGTCTCGGGCTGGATGAGATCGTCGCCCGTGCGGCCAATGCGCGGTCACGCGGCGCGACCGAGGTTTGTCTTCAGGGGGGTATTCACCCCGACTACACCGGCGAGACCTATATCGAAATCTGCTCGGCCATCCATGGCGCGGTGCCAGACCTGCATATCCATGCCTTTTCACCACTGGAAGTCTGGCAAGGCGCAAAGACAATGGGTTTGTCCCTGCAATCTTTCCTGCGCCGTCTACAATCAGCGGGGCTGCGATCCTTACCCGGTACCGCAGCTGAAATTCTGAGTGACGATGTTCGCGCGACCTTGTGTCCCGACAAAATCAGCACTGCGGAGTGGCTGCAAGTCATGCGCTCCGCACATGAGGTTGGCCTGAAATCCACCGCAACCATTATGTTTGGCCACGTTGATCGGTATGAGCACTGGGCCAGACATTTGATCCACATCCGCGATATGCAAGCCCAAACCAAAGGGTTTACCGAGATTGTTCCTCTGCCATTTGTTGCGGTACAATCCCCGGTTTATCTGAAACAAGGTTCCCGTTCTGGCCCCAGTGTCCGCGAGTCCGTGGTGATGCATGCAGTGGCGCGATTGGTGTTGGGAGAGCTTTTGCCGAACGTTCAGACCTCGTGGGTTAAACTGGGCGCGGATGGCGCGACCCAATGCCTGAACGCAGGGGCCAATGATCTTGGCGGCACTTTGATGGATGAAACAATCACCAGATCGGCTGGCGGGAAGAACGGATCCGAGATGTCCGTTGACAGGTTAAGAGAGATAAGTAACAGGGCGGGCCGTCCGCTGGCGCAACGGTATACAGACTACACCCTTAGGGATGCGCCGTCTCTGGTCGTTGGGAACTGAAAGTAGGTCAGGCTTTCACGCAAATGCCGTCAAAAATCAGATTACAGACCGCATCCTGCATCGAACTGATTTCTGCGGGGTCGTTCATGTCCACGTTAAACAGATTCATGATTGTTGGCTGGGCGCAGAACGGTTGCGCGCACAGCGACATTATCAAATTGACCAGAATATGAACCGGTTGGTCCCGGAACTGGCCCCGAGCGATGCCGGCCTCGATGCAATCGGCAAAAACCTTGAACCCTTCGCTCAGGAATTCGTCGCACAGCCAGTCCAGCCTCTCGCCCTTCGATACGCCTTCAATCATCACAAGGCGGGTGAACCGCGTGTCCCGTGCGCTTACGATCAGGAACTTTCGGATCAAAACCCGAAGGCGTGAGGAAGGATCTAGATCGACCAACTCAGGCGCGTTTAGCTGCATCTGCCGCCCCCGTTCCTTCATATTGTGCTCGATCGCCGCCTTCCAGATGTCCAGCTTCGATCCAAAATGATAGTGGATCATGGACTGCGCCACGCCCGAGTCTCTGGCGATCTCGGTGGTGGAAACGCCATCATACCCGCGCAAGGAAAAAAGGGTCAGGGCATTCTCAAGAAGTTCGACAAAAGTGGAACGGCGCGCCGCAGAGGCTTTGGCGGTTGGCCGGCCCGGGCGTTTTTTGGAAGTAGGTGCCTGTTTTTTTGGTTTTGCAGTCACTTTCCAGCCCTGTCCCCTGATCCGCATTTCGGTACATGTATGTGCCACAACGGGGGGCTTGCCGCAACTTCATACGTCATGGTCGGATGGGCGGCGCCAGACCAGAGTGATCCGGTATCTGGCGCCGCTGTCAGTTTTATTGCTGAAGCGTACCAAGCGTGTTCATGACATGGTCCAGAACTTCTTGTTGCTCTGCACTTGCCGCGCCCCAATTTACCCGGGCTTCTTCGAATATATCGGCAGCCTTATCAATTTCTGCTTGATCCAGATTCACAAAGGTTTTGCCTTCGGCTTCCTGTGTTTGCCGATCCGCCATCTCTGCTGCATCAAAGGTTTCTCCGTTAAAGCGGGCAAAGTTCTCGCCCATGTGTTTCTCGAACGCCGCTTTGGCCGGATCCGGTAAGGCGTTCCAGGTTGCTTCATTGATTGGCAGCATCAGTGCGAATGCACCAAAGGTAACATCGGTAAGGTAATATGGTGTAACCTGGTGCGACCGAAACGCCGACCCTGCCGCGAAATCGAATGCGACCGCGTCGACGGTCCCGCGGCTCAACCCTTCAGCGACTTCCGGCGCGCGCAGGTTTGAAATCGGCGTCGCCCCCAACGCCTTCACGGCTTCGGTCTGGGCCGCACTGGCCGATCGAATTCTCATACCGTTGAGATCATTCAATGATCCTATGGGCTTGGTCGAATGCAGTGTTTGCGGGAAAGTGGTGCCAAGCCCGACAACCACGACGCCTTCGGGCTTTGGCAGCAATCCGTCTGCGTAAGCGCGCCATAAGGCAACACTGGCCGTGCTGGAGTTTTCGGCGACGCCTGGAATTTCGGTGACCCCATATGCGTCAAGTTCGCCAGGTGTATAGGATGGAATGACAAAGGCCATGTCAGCCACGCCGTCAGTGACCAGTTTCAGTTGCTCTACGGGGCTGCGGCCCAACGCGCCGCTGGGAAAGAACTTGTATTCCAGCGTGCCTTCGCTGTCTGCAACCACTTGATCCAGGAACGGGACAAGTACCTTTGAGTTGAACAGACCTGTTGGCGGTGAAAAGCTGGCGACTTTCAGGGTTACCGTATCCTGCGCCGATGCTCCTGAGCCTATCAGAGCAGCCCCGGCCAGGGCGCAGATACTGCGGATGAGGTTTCTGTAGTTCATCATAGTTCCTTCCTGTTGGATTGGGCGGTGACGCCTGCGATGCAGTATATCACAAATATTGGTAGATCGAACAATTAATTATTACGCAGTTGGAAAGTCGCTTATTCACGCGGTGTATATCAGGTTTCGGCAAAGGCCCGCGCTGCATATCTGGTAGGTTTCAAAGCACTTTGGGTTTGTCAGAACAGCCCGCAAAGCAGTCGGATATGCGGTCGTTCATCCGGCACAAGACCAAGATTGCCCGACATTGGCCAAGCGTCGGGATTAACATTCTTCGTAAGTGCAAACCGCACAGAAGCGTACGCTGCGTTCCGAGGTATTTTCGACCCTAGTGCCGCGCAAATAACATCTGAAAAATAAACTACTTTGAGACTAAGCTCTCACTACTGAAAGAAAACAGGCTTCAAAGCCCCGAATGGAATCAGGTGCCAAGCGCAAACCGCACTTGGCACCTGATCTGCACCCGAACTCGGTTTTGAGGACTCCACCCCAGAACACTCATTCGGGCCGGCTGGGCGAATTAACTCATAACCGGGTCATGACGACCCATCACCACTACAGCCCCGCCAAAGCATAGAACTTAAAGGCAACTCGCTAAGCTTTTTGCCATGTTTCGAATAAGCTGCGGATAAAGATCCGATCCCGGCTCAAGATCCGCGCCAAGCGGGTCAATCACGCTTGTATTAGCATCGGTTCCATCCAGCACGGTATCGACAATTCCCGGGTTGAACTGGGGTTCGGTCAGCACGCAATCGACGCCTTCTTCGCGAATGCGCCCTTGTATCTCAGCAATCCTTGCTGGGCTGGGATCAGACGCGTCGCTGAGTGAAATTGCCCCAGATGCAGGAAAGTCGAACGAGTCCTCGAAATACTGATAGGCATCGTGGAACACGATAAAGCTGCCTCCGCGCACCGGTTCAAGGGTCTCGGCCACTTCGGCGGACAAAGCGTCCATCTCGGCGCGCGCTGCCGCGGCATTGGCAAAATACGCTCCGGCATTATCAGTATCAGCCGCGGAAAGTTGCGCAGCGATCACATTCAGCCATGTGCTGGCATTATCCACTGACAACCAGGCGTGAGGGTCATGTTCTCCATGCGCGTGTGCATGGTCATCATGGTCATGGCCATCTTCATCCGCATGATCGTCATGGTCATGTTCTGCATGTTCTTCATGATCGTGGTCGTCATCATGTGCATGCTCATCGTGGGCATCATCGTGATCGTCATCATGCGCGTGCTCATCGTGTTCATGGTCGTGATCATCTTCTTCTGCGTGTTCATCGCCATGATCATGATCATCGTGGTCCGCGTGATCCTCATGATCATCGTGGTCCTCATGATCGTCATCACCATGGCCATGAGCCTCGAACAGAGCGTTCTCGCGGAAGTCCAGCAAAACCGTCCCGTCTGTTTCCAGAAGAGTGGTTACAGTTGCACCTTCTGCCAGAGTGTCAATCGCACCTTCCATCCAGGGGGTCAGGTCTTCGCCCAGCCAGAACACTATATCGGCCTCTTGCAGCGCTGCTGCTTCGGACGGGCGCAGGTTGTATTCATGCGGAGAAGCGCCGGGCTGAATGACCAGTTTCGGCGCCCCAACACCATCCATGACACGTGCAACCAAAGAGTGGACGGGAGCTATGTCGACTGCCACATTGGGGGCATCCGCAAGTGCAGTTCCCCCCATCAGCGCCGCAGTGATCGAAACAGGTAGAAGCTTTCTGGACATCGGACTCTCTGTGTGATTTTATAACATTGCGAGCCACATATATGATATGAAATAACATGACAAGAGAAACGAGCCCCGTGCCCGCTGATGAGGCGGCTCCGGTCGGGTTCCACAAACATGACCATGCAGTCTGCGTTGAATCGGCCCTTGCTGCGGCCGAAACACGATGCCGCGACGAAGGTCTGCGCCTGACCCCTGTTCGGCGCAAGGTTTTTGAAATGTTGCTGCAAGAACACCGCGCGCTTGGCGCATACGCCATTCTCGATCGGTTGCGCGAAGCCGGGTATGGCTCGCAGCCACCAGTGGCTTATCGTGCGCTCGATTTTTTGGTCGCGAACGGGTTTGTTCACAAAATTGAGCGCCTGAATGCGTTTGTGGCCTGCGCACATCCCGGCTCGGCGCATTCGCCGGCTTTCATGATCTGCCGTCTGTGTGATGCCGTGGCCGAGGCGCAATCTGCACCAGCCAAAGGTGCATTGGGGGCCGCCGCGCGATCCGTTGGGTTCGAGATCGAACGAACGGTGGTTGAGGCCGAAGGTATCTGCCCCGACTGCAGCGAAAAGGCCTGAAGATGACTCTTGTGGCTGTCGAGGGTGTCAGCGTCAGCTATGGCGCAAACACGGTTTTGCGTCATGTCGACATGGCTATTGAACCGGGTGAGATCGTAACAATTGTCGGGCCGAATGGTTCGGGCAAAACAAGTCTGTTGCGAGCGATCATAGGGGCGACCAAACCTGCTGTGGGCCAAATCGCTTTAAAACCCGGGCTCAGGATCGGGTATGTCCCGCAAAAGCTGCATATCGACCCGACCCTGCCGATCTCGGTTGAACGTTTCATGCGCCTTACTCATCCCGTTTCGCGCAAGGACTGTGCGCGCGCGTTGGAAGCAGCGGGTGTCCCGGACTTGTTGAAACGGCAGATGTCCCAATTGTCCGGCGGGCAGTTTCAGCGCGTGCTGCTGGCGCGAGCACTGATCAATCGGCCCGAGATTCTATTGCTGGACGAAGCAACGCAAGGGCTCGACCAGCCCGGCTCTGCTGCGTTTTATCGTCAAATCGAAGCGGTGCGTGGCGAAACTGGCTGCGCGGTGCTGATGATCAGTCACGAACTTCACGTGGTCATGAGCGCATCTGATCGGGTGATCTGCCTGAACGGGCACGTCTGCTGTGAAGGATCACCCGCTGTTGTGGCCTCGGCTCCGGAGTACCGGGCGCTGTTTGGCACCGGAACGGGTGGGGCGCTGGCGCTGTATCGACATGATCACGATCACCATCACGACCATGATCACGGCTCAAACTCTCAGGAAGCAGCGGAATAATGCTGGATGATTTCATGACGCGAGCCACGCTCGCAGGTGTCGGCGTGGCGTTTGCTGCTGCTCCGTTAGGGTGTTTCGTCGTATGGCGGCGGATGGCTTACTTCGGAGATGCGACCGCACACGCTGCGATCCTTGGCGTGGCCCTTTCGCTTACCTTTCAGATATCCGTTTTCACCGGCGCGCTGGCGGTTGCTTTGGCCATGGCTATAACTGTGACGTTTCTGGCAGGGCGCGGCTATGCGATGGACACCCTGCTGGGGGTCCTGGCACATTCCGCACTGGCTTTCGGCCTTGTTGCGGTGTCGTTTCTGTCAGGCGTGCGTATCGACCTGATGGCCTATCTGTTCGGGGACATCCTGGCTGTTTCACGTTCTGATCTGCTGGTGATCTGGGGCGGGGCGGCTTTGGTCGTGGCGCTGATCGCGTGGCGCTGGTCACAGCTTTTGACCGCTACGCTGAACGAAGAACTGGCCTATGCCAGTGGGTATGATCCAAAGCGAGAACAATTGGTTCTGACCTTATCCTTGGCCGTGACGGTCGCCGTTGCGATCAAGGTGGTTGGGGTACTGCTGATCGCCGCACTGCTGATCATTCCTGCAGCAGCAGCCCGCAGCCTGGCCAGATCGCCGGAGTCTATGGCGCTGATCGCGGCAGCCATTGGCGCGATTTCAGCTGTTGCAGGCCTGCGAGCCGCCTACGTGCTCGACACCCCAGCAGGTCCGTCGATTGTTTGTGTGGCGGCCGTTCTCTTCGCATGTCTCAGCCTGATCGGATGGCAGAGTCAGCGTGGATCGTAACTGTTGGGCGCTACCATACTGGTTCAGGTAAAAAATTCTGAAATGAGATGCAATTTGGAATATTCTTCTTGAATGTGTGGTGGTCAATTCGAAGTAAACCCCATATCTAAAGCGCTACGACTCCATCAGGCAGAAAAAAGTCCCGTGTTCGACCTACCGGCGCAGCGTGCGCACCTCTCTGAAAAGTACGACCTCACCCCGTCGCCCGAGCTTGCCGCAAGCATGAGCGACATTTACGATCGCATGTCGCGGGTCGTGTCCCCGGCGGATTGGGCAATCTTTGCGCCGTATGTGAAGGCAATCAACGACCTGAAGGCCGAAAGAAACGCGGTCATTCTGGGCCATAACTACATGACGCCCGAGATTTATCACGGCATTTCGGATTTCGGCGGCGACAGCCTGCAACTTGCGATCAAGGCGACCGAGGTTGAGGCGGATGTGATCGTGCAGTGCGGCGTGCATTTCATGGCCGAGACGTCCAAAATCCTTAGCCCGGAAAAGACCGTGCTGATGCCGGATATGGAGGCGGGTTGTTCGCTGGCGGAATCGATCACCGCCGAAGGGATCGAAGAAATGCGCCGTCGCTACCCCGGCGCGCCTGTGGTTACGTATGTGAACACCACAGCAGAGGTCAAAGCAGCCTCGGATATCTGTTGCACCTCGTCGAACGCGGCCCAGATCGTGGCCGCGCAGGACAGTCACACAGTTATCATGACCCCGGATCAGTACCTTGCGCAGAATGTGGCGCGCGATGTGCCGCAAAAGAATGTGGTCTGGTGGGAGGGTTCGTGCATCGTTCATGAACAATACAGCGCCACCGATCTGCGCGATTTCCGCGAATGGAACCCGGGCACGCGCCTGATCGCACACCCGGAATGCCCCCCTGATGTGGTGGCCGAGGCTGACTTCTCGGGATCGACCAGCGGGATCATCAAGTACGTCACTGACGAAAAGCCGGAAAAGGCGCTGCTGATCACCGAATGCTCGATGGCCTCGAATATCGCCGATGCGTTGCCCGAGGTCGAGTTTGTCGGACCTTGCAATATGTGCCCCTACATGAAGAAGATTACGCTGGAGAAGGTGCTGTTTTCGTTGGATACCATGACGGGTCAGGTCGAAGTGGACGCCGATATTGCCGCCAAGGCCCGCCTTTCGGTTCAGCGCATGATTGATCTGTCGCGCCAGTTGGGCATCTGACGGAGACGATGGGTACTGTCACCACTCCTCGCGTTGTCATCATCGGCGCAGGCCTGGCGGCGGTCTACGCCGCGCTGAAACTTGCCCCGCGCCCGGTTGTGATGATCTCTCCCGAAGCTTTGGGCTCTGGGGCCAGTTCGGTTTGGGCGCAGGGTGGGGTGGCTGCCGCCATGGCACCAACCGACAGTACCGATTCCCATGCGGATGACACGATGCGCGCCGGGGCAGGGTCGGTCTTGCGCGAGGTGGCTGAGTTCGTGACACGCGCAGCACCCGGTCATGTATTGGACCTGTCCGATCTGGGAACGGGTTTTGATCGCACCGAGGACGGAGGATTTGTCCAGTCCCGCGAGGCAGCCCATTCCGCAGCGCGCGTTGTACGAGTCAAAGGGGATCAGGCTGGTGCAGAGATCATGCGAGCGCTGATCGCCGCGTTGCGCGAAACTCCGTCAATTCAGGTTATCGAAGGAGCAATTGCCGTTGGGTTGAACAGTGACGGTCACCGCGTTGACGGCGTTCATCTGGCCTCGGTCGATGCTCCAGACGCCGCTCCAATTCTACTAAAGGGGGCGGCCCATATTCTGGCGACCGGTGGCTCGGCTGGTCTTTTCGCGCAGACCACAAATCCTGCTCGCATCCGGGGGCAGGGGATTGGCATGGCGGCCCGCGCCGGCGCCAAAATCGCTGATGCAGAGTTTGTGCAGTTTCATCCCACTGCCATTGACGTGGGTGAGGATCCAACACCCCTGGCAACCGAGGCCTTGCGCGGCGAAGGTGCCAGTCTGATCGACAAAGCTGGCCGACGGTTCATGCCCGATATCCATCCGGATGCGGAACTCGCCCCGCGCGATGTGGTTGCCCGCGCGGTGTACCTGCAAACACAGGCAGACCAACGGCCTGCATTGGATACGCGCACAGCTATCGGTGCCGAGATTGGATCTCAGTTTCCGACAGTGACAATGGCCTGTGTTCGCAACGGTGTGGATCCGGTGTCGCAACCCATCCCTGTTGTCGCGTCCGCGCACTATCATATGGGCGGTGTAGCAACAGACATGACAGGGCGCAGTTCATTGGCTGGTCTTTGGGTTTGCGGAGAGGCAGCCTCAACCGGGTTGCACGGAGCCAACCGGCTGGCGTCAAACGGGCTGCTGGAGGCGCTGGTTTTTGCCCGCGCGTGCGCTCGCGATATTGCTGGCGCGATCCCTCAGACCGACGCTCCAAAGATAGAAATCTGTTTGAACACAGGCGGTTCGACAGCCGATGCAAATGCTGTGGCCGCGTTGCGGCGGACCATGACAGATAATGTAGGCGTAGTCCGGGACCATGCCGGGTTGTGTTACGCCCTGACAGAAATCGCGCGACTGGAAGCCGATAATGCTGGTTCTGCAACCTTCCTCAACATGGCCGCGACCGCTACTCTGATTGCAGCCGCAGCGCTTGACCGCAAAGAAAGCCGCGGCGCGCATTACCGATCCGACTTTCCACTAGCCACCCCCGGCCCTGGCCTGCGTTCGAGCATGACGCTGGTCGAAGCGTTGGAACTGCGGAAGGCTGTCGCAAAGGAACTTACATGAGTGTATCTGCATTGCCCAACCTGATCCTTGAACCTTTGGTTCGATCAGCGCTGATGGAGGATCTGGGATCCAATGGGGATGTAACTACGCTGACCGTTGTCCCCACGGATACCACCTATTGCGCGAAGCTGAACGCGCGTGAAGAGGCTGTGGTGTCCGGTCTGCAGGTGGCTCAACTGGCTTTCAAACTGGTGGATCCGACACTTCAAATCACTTCACACCTGTATGATGGGCAGCGCTGCGCAAAGGGTGATACGTTGATGGAGATCAGGGGCAGCGCAGCCTCGATCCTGTCAGGCGAACGGGTCGCGTTGAATTTCGCAGGGCGTCTGAGCGGGGTGGCGACCGCGACGGCGGGATTAGTGGCAGAAACGGCTGGAACCAGGGCCCGCATCACCTGTACCCGCAAAACCACGCCCGGGCTGCGCATTGTCGAAAAGCAGGCGGTGCTGCACGGTGGCGGGTTTAATCACAGGTTCTCTCTGTCCGATGCGATCCTGATCAAAGACAATCACATTGCCGCCGCCGGAGGTGTGCGTGCGGTGCTTGAAGCCACAAAAGCCCGGGCCTCACACATGATGAAGGTTGAGATTGAAGTCGACCGGCTGGATCAGTTGACCGAGGTGCTTGAGGTCGGCGGCGCTGACGTGGTGCTGCTGGACAATATGTCACCGGATATGCTGTCTGAAGCGGTGGCAATGGTTGATGGCCGTTTGGTGACTGAGGCTTCGGGCAACGTTACCTGCGAAACCGTGGCGGCCATTGCCGCGACGGGTGTCGACTATATCTCTTCCGGTGCGCTGACCCATTCTTATCGGACAATCGATCTGGGTTTGGATTTCTGATCGCGCAGCGGTTAGTTCAATCCTTTTTGGATTTATGCCCGGATTGTTTGCCCGAACCTTTATGTTTCTTACCGCTCCGTTGTGTGGCGACATGCACGGTCATTCCGGCCTTTTTCAACGTGGGAAGAAATGTGTCCGGCGGGGGCGCATCAAGCACCAGATCGGTCACCTGATCGAACCGGCAGGCCACATTGGCCGCCCGCTCACCAAATTTCGTATGATCCGTAGCCACAATCATGCGTTTGGTGTTGTTGCGCACCGCGCGTGTCAGTTCAGCCTCCAGCGGGTTTGAGGCAAGAACGCCACCGGCCAAAGACAACGCATCGGCCCCGCAGATTACCGCGTCATAGCTGTATTGAACTGCAAGCGCTTCTGCTGCACGGCCAAAACTGCCACGTTCGGCCCGGATCACCTCACCCCCAGCCAGAATAGCGCGGGTGCCGTTGTGGTCGGCCAGTGACGCAACCACGGACAGAGAGTTGCTGACAACGGTCAGGTTATGCAGATCGCGCAGCTGCTCTGCCACATGAGTCATTGTCGAGCCCACGGTAATGAACAACACCATGTCATCATCCAGTATCCGGCGGACCTGCTTGGCGATCTGCGTCTTCTCGGCAGCGTTGTGTTCCAGCGCGCCCGAAAACATCGGTGTGTCCTGCGCGCGCGAAAGGTAGGTGCCGCCGTGTACCCGCTCAACCATGCTTTCACGCGCCAGCGCTTTGACCAGACGCCGGACCGTTTCTTCCGACACGTCCATAACCTGCGCGATTTGCGTGTTACGGGCCGATCCACCCAAACGCGCCAGAACGTCCAGTAATTCGCGCCCGCGGTGAGGGATGTTGCTGCTGTCGTCGCTCATTTCGGAATTCCGTCTTGGTGCCACCCGTAAACCCACAAAAACGTAATAGTTTTGTGACAGTTTTGCGAACGCTGCCAAAGATTCATCAGAAATCCCGTAATTTGGCGCGGTTGGCGGACAAAAAATCCACCTAACGCACTCTATTTCGTTTCGGCCGTATGTTGTTCACCAATCCTGGGCATGTCTTCGATTAGGCGCGTCTCTAGCAATTGTCCGTTGCGATAGAGGATGGGATAGGCCACTGCCGCTATGTGGCTGTTGAATTCCCGGAACGCCCGCAATGTTTCCAGATGGATGTCGCTGGTCTCAAAGCTTTCAGTTTTGCCATGCTGCAATCGCCTGAGATGCCGTTTACGGCTATCCCTCTCGGCCCGCTTGATCTCGGTCTTTTCCAGGCTCAGCAGGCGGGCGCTTTCCAGATCGTCAGAAATCAACACATTTGAGGCGAGTTTGAGATTGGCCAGAATACTCTCATGCATCTCAACCAGTTCAGCCCACCCGTCTTTCGAGAATGAGGCTCCTTTCTTGCGCATGTCGCTGGCCAAAACGGTCAGGCGCTTGGCCACCACGTCACCGGCGGTCTCGAGCCGGATTGCGTACTCCATCAGGTCGCGCGCGACTTTGGCGTTCTCTTTGCCGAACGCGTCCGCCGGAATTGCCGCAACAAAGCTACGGATGCCGGACAAACACTCGTTCACTTCGTCATCCATATCGCGTACGGCGCGGATCTGTTCTTTGTCGCCTGATCGGTACAGTTCCAACGTGGGCCGGAACATGGCATCGATCAGATCACTCATCCGCAGCAACTCGCGCTTGAGGCTGGATAGCGCCTGCGCAGGTGTGCCGATCAGGCTTGTGTCCAACGCGCTGAGGGGGCGACCTGGCAGAGCATGAGCTTCGGAACTCTGAGGTTCCGGCAGCAACCGCTCAAACAAGGCGTTCAGGCGACCACAGAAGGGCAGGGCCAGAACCAAAAGCGTTGCGTTAAAGGCCAGATGCGCATTGACCAGCATCTGTCCACCCTGCAAGTCACCCAAAACGCCAGACCGCAGGGCCAGATTTGCGGCGAATAGAGTAACCACGGCCCATGTGCCGCGCAGAGCAAGGTTGGCGAAGGGTATGCGCCGTGCCGTAATATCCATACCGCGCGTCAGCCAGACCGGAATGAAGGCCGATCCGAAGTTTGCGCCTAACACCAAGGATAGTCCCGCAGCAAATGGGATGGCCCCGATTTGCACCAGCGTCACACACATAAGGATTGCCGCCACAGAAGAATGCATCACAAACGCCAAAGCCCCGCCCACCAAAAAGGCGGTGATATAATCCTGCGCGAGATAATCGGCGATTGCGGGCAAGAAGGCGCTGCCGCGGATCGGGTCCATCGCCTCACGCAGAAACCGTAATGATATAAGAATAAAGGCGATGCCCATCAGGATGCGCCCCATCTGGCGGGGTTTCTTGGCCTCGGCCTTGACGAACAGGTAGCCGCCGATGGCCAGAAGCATCGGCACCAGCCAATCCAGTTTGAACGACAGGATCTGAATGATCAGGGCCGAACCCAGGTCTCCGCCCAACACAATGGCCAGCCCGGCGGGAAAGCTCAGCAACCCTCCGGCGGCAAAGCCCGATGTCAGCAACGCAACTGCCGCCGAACTTTGCAAAACCATCGCCATCACCAGACCCACAAGGCTGGCCTGCGCATAGCTGTGCTGCCGCGTCATGATCCGTTGAAACGAGGCGCCATAGCTGCGTTCAATCCCGGTGCGCACCATGCGAACTGCATAAAGCAGCAGCATTGTCGCCCCCGCCAGACTTATGAGAAAACTGACAATTGCCATGAATCCCCCCTTGCACCAGTCGCCCGGCCTTGCAGCATGGGCACTTCATGTTCCAAAATCATCCCGACATAATCGCGCTAAAACCAACATTAGCAAGATAAAGCGGTCAAATATATTTCACTATGTGTTTTTTTGTGGATATTTCTGAGTTGTCACGCTTTTCCTATAGGGATCAGTTGTAACGATTCAGCCGAAATGGCAGGCAGCTTCAAAGAAAAGGTCACAGCCCCGCGGTCAGGAGCGGCATACGATGAATGATAGGCAAAACGTTCTATTTATCATAATTGATCAGCTACGTGCGGACTGTTTGTTCGGAAGCTTGGCAGACCACGTGGATCTGCCCAACTTACGCGCCTTGATGAATGACAGCGTTACCTTCACTCGGCATTTTTCGGTCACCAATCCTTGCGGCCCGTCGCGCGCGTCATTGTTGACCGGGCAATATTCGATGAACCACCGCTCGGTGCGCAATGGCACGCCGCTGCGCCACGATACGCCTTCGATTGCCAGTGAAATGCGCAAAGCAGGGTATTTGCCGATGCTGTTTGGGTACACGGATACAGCACAAGACCCCCGCGTATTTGATGAAAATGACCCAGCCCTCAAATCCTATGAATTCCATATGCCTGGCTTCCAGGAAATGGTTGAGATGCGGATGGAGATGTCTTTCCCGTGGCGGTCGCATCTGAAGAACCGGGGTTACAGATTCGACACTTATTTCGATGTGTTCAAGCCGGTCGCGCCAGATGGAGGTGCCCCCGCCTTGAACGATCCGGCACTATATAGGGCCGAAGATAGCGACACCGCCTTTCTGACGGATCGTTTCCTTGAAACTATGCCCGCTTACGCCGATGCGGGGCAGGGGTGGTTTGCCCACTTGACCTATCTGCGTCCACACCCACCGTTGGTTGCCCCCGCTCCCTATAATCGGATGTATGATCCGGATGCTCTGCCCCTGCCGAAATGCCTGGGCACACCCAAGGATGAAGACGCGGTCCACAGCTTTCTGGCGGCAGCTCGCGCAAGTAACCGGATCGCGAGCTTCGTCGAAGGGTTTCCAGAGCTGGAGCCGACCGAAAAGGCCGTGCGTGCGCTGCGTGCGATCTATCTGGGCCTGGCGACCGAGGTGGACCATCACGTTGGCCGCGTTGTGCAGTTTCTGAAAGAAACCGGTCAGTATGGCAACACACTTTTGGTGGTGACCTCGGATCATGGGGAAATGCTGGGGGATCGTCATTGCTGGGGCAAAATGTCGATCTTCGATGCGGCTTATCACACCCCACTGATCATCTGCATGCCTGGCGGGGAGTCCGGCAAGCGGATCACCGCGCCGACAGAGTCCATCGACGTCACGCCCACAATTCTCGATTGGGTTGGGCAGGCCATACCTGACGCGATGAACGGCCGGTCCTTACTGCCCTTCCTGCGCGGGGAAACCCCAACGGATTGGCGAGAATACTCATTCTCAGAGCTGGATTTCGCCCATCCGCTAGAGCCAACCCAATGGCAGCGCGATTTGGGCACCGATTTGGCCGATAGCTGTCTGAGCATCTTGCGGAATGACCGGTTCACCTTGGTCGAGTTTGCTGCTGATCTTCCACCGCTGTTGTTTGATAGCTCTGGGAAAGGTGAGTTCGAAAATGTTGCCGCTCGTCCAGAATACGCAGCAACATTGGCTCAGTTGACCCGAGAAATACTGCGCCACCGCATGCGCCACATGGACAAGACGCTTTCCAACTGGATGATCACACCCGAAGGCCCGCGCCATCCGGCCTCACATAAAGAATTGCGGCCCGGTTTCAGGTCGGGTCATCAGTAGCTTTTGGGTCGTTGTACCGGTTGAGATCCAAAATCCCCGCCTGAACGGGATCTTGCTGGGTAAAGAGGGCATGAATTCGGTCGCTATCCGACCAGAAGTCAGGGCTGGTCCTACGCACACCGTAATCCGCAACGAAGGACATCCAATCACTTTGGGTCCGGATCAACTTTAGCGCATCAACAAAACTGTTGAGCTGATCTTGCTGCACCTTGAAGATAAAGTTCGGATAGCTTGCGAACAGCCCCGGAAAGATCGAGAGTACGTCCGCCTCGGGATTGCGACGGGCAGCTTCATGGAACAAGAAAGCTATGTTGTAGTGCGCCTTGTCATGGGTGATCGTGAAAATTTCGGCGTCGCCGTCGCTCTGTTCAACCAGCAATAGAGAAAGGTCTGGCAGGAATTTAACCCACGGGCCGGGCTGGTTTGCGAGGTTACGAAGAGTTGTAACGGTCGCATCCCCGTGACCTTGCAGGCAGCTGTCATTCAGGCATCGGTTGATCGGGTCCACGGTGGGCCACAGACCTTGACCGCGGTCAAGAAGCGCCAGAAGGAACTCCTGTTTTGGTGCATCCGTTTCAAAGTGAGCGCCAGTTGGAAAGCTGTCGTCAATGCGACGCTGATGCCAGTATGTGTGGATTTCAGCCAAAATACCCTGATACCATTCTTCATGCATTCCGGCCCTGAGGTTTCGGGGCATGAAGGTCAAAAACAGGTCTTCGCTCTCCATCCTCAACTCGTCCATATACAGCCGCGTCGCAAGCTGATGTTCGACCCGCCCGAACACGTCATATCCGGCAACGAGGTTATAATAAATCCGCTCGAAAATCGGGAAATCGATGACCCAGGCGGTCTCGGGAATACCTCCGTGAAACCCGGTCGTGGCCGAGGCATTGTCGAAATGCCGGAAAACAGTGATCAGCGCATTGGGGTTTGTGCCTTCGCCATCCCAGATTGCACCATAGTCAAAGCCTGTTTCATGGGCAGAGCTGGCCTGATATCGGGCGTCCCGGAACTCCAGATATTTGGCTTTATTGTGGTGTGAAAACCCTTGCAAATCGCCCAACGTGCCGTGATCGACATCTGCAACCGGCAACTCAAGCACCGATGCGCCATCACGCAAAAAGGCAGGGTCGGTGACCGACAAATCGGCATCAGGGTCCAGAAAGCTGACCCAGAACCGATCTTCGATCACATCAACGGCGGTTTCCCCATGGCACACCGGACCTCGGATGAAGCTGCGAACGAAAAACAGGGCATCGTCCAGCAGGAACTGATAGCGGCTGCGCGCAGGGATCGCCGCGAAAGTACTGAATGGGTTGCCACCATCGGCAACACCATAGGGGGGCAGGTCCGCAACGCTCCACTCGGCATCCAGAAACAGCTCTGTGTATCGCGCCATACGGTCCGGTCCGATCGTGTAAACAAGATGTTCCTTGTGCACGATCGTTTCGCGTACCGGCTGAAGCCGATAGTAGAACAATTCGTAGCCCGGGTCGTCGAGCGGACGGCGGGTCGCAATGACTTCAATGTCAACACCGGACGGGGTTGAGGAACGCACCAATTGGAAAAACCGCCTTGGGTCATCGCCCGAAAAGTGAAGCCGTGCGAGGAACAGATGCTCGAAAAGGTATCTGCTTGTCAGCTGGTTTCGCGGGTCAGTAGCATTCAGAAAATCCTCCCACGCTGAGACTTGCGCGGCGATTTCATCAGGGATATCGACAGGCGATGTGAATGCCGGCGTGCCCGCATTGACCCAGGATTGCAGAGCCTGAAACTCCTGAGGATCCAAAGGTGCGGTGGCATAGGGCATTCCAGCCAGCGGGTGGCTGTCCTCAAACGAGTCGAACTCGTCCGCAGACGGGCAGACCAGTTTTCGATCCAGTTTAAGATCCAGTGCTTCCGGCAGCGGTTGATCTTCTGGCAACGTGGCTTTTCGGCCAAGCGCCAGATACCGCTCGAGCACCGACCCCGCCTGCTGAGGTTCGGTGACCGAATGAAACCCAAGCGCCCGCCACTCGGGAACCGTCTGGGCGTCGACCCCAAGGCGTGTTGGTGGTGCATCCCTCAGCCGTTCCGTGTGATAGACAGCCAGCTTGCTACCACCCCGCAACAGGCCGTCCGGCGAGGTCAGCTTTAACTGGCAGGGGGCGTCATAACAGCTGTGGCAAACGACGCAGCGATGGTCGAGGATCGACTGAACGTCCGCCCAATCTTCAACAGATTGTGCATCGGACGACTGTGCGCTGACTTTTGAGATGCCAATGAAAACAAAGACGGCCAGCGCGATACCAAGCCGAAATATCCAGCGTTCAATTGGTCCAGCGTTCAGCATTTTTGCCTCCTCACCAATAAAATCTCCGACCAACCTTTGGGAAAAGCCTGACCACATAACGCTGCGGTTGCAATCCCTTCACAAGCCGACTCGACGGGAAAACATCCCGGAATCCTTACCCCTGACGCAAGACGTCGGGTATTCGGACAGACACCCATCAATCGGATGAAGCCGACCCGCCGGTTTTGCGCCGATCTGCGGCATGGAAACGGTTCACGATGCTTTCATTCCATTCCAGTTGATCCCCGTCGGTTTCCAAGGCTTCAACTGTGCTGGCTTCCAGCAGGAATGTAGCGTGCATTGGTACAACGCCATCGATCACCATCATTCGATGATCGGAAGGGTCAATGGACAACACGCCTGTCAACCGAACTGGTTCGTGGAAATAAGACGGTGTCCAGTGGTTTTGCAGCCGCACGCGGATCATTTGGTTTGGCGGAGGCGGCGGCATATGACTGCACATGCCCGGTTCGGGCACAAGGTAGGCCACGGATTGGCCGTCAGCGTCAGGTGGTGCGGGGATCGCAAAACCGGCTATCGTGATGGTCTGCCCATCATACTTTGGGTTGCCCTCGGTTCCCGCCAGAGTTCTGCGTTCAATCACGGTCTCGCGCTGGGACAGCAACCAGTCCACGTCGATCTTGTCGGTGGCCAACGCCTCCTCGGTGGCGTTTAGAAGTGCATGCCATTTCTGGCGTTCCTTTTCACTGCCATGGCTCTGCTGCAATCTACCGCGCAATCGAATAACGAACAGAACATCGTCAAGCTGCTCTGCGCTTAGGTCGCGATAGGGGTCTTCGAAGGTTTGCGCCGAAGGGTCAGGAAGGTTCGACCAATCAATCTTCAAACCCGCCAGAACAGCGACGGGACAGACACAGGCCAATGCCAAAACTGTCAGAACCAAAACTGACTTCCGCATGAACAAACCTTTTCCGAACGTATACCTCTTACATCAAATCACTCATCAACCGCAGCCAAAACTAAAAAATCTCGGCTAGATTACTGTCAATTATGGGGATATTGGTATTGATTGAAGGTACGTTTTTGCGTCTTCGGTAGACCTTTTCCAATCATCCTGCTGCCGGAAATTTTAGTCCTACTAAAATAAATTTTGATCTTCCGGCAATAATTCTGTTCAATGGCGTGCACCATCTGAACCGCAGGAGACCCGTATGCAAGCCCCGACCGAGCGTACCAAATCCAAACAAAAAGGTAAGCCGACCGAGCTGGGGCAGGCCATACGTCGGCGTCGCAAAGCGATGGGGAAGACCCTGGAACAGGTGGCCAAATCTGCCGAGTTGACCACAGGGTTTCTGTCTCAGGTGGAACGCGGGCTTAGCTCTCCGTCACTGACGTCTTTGATGGCGATTGCCGCGGCGTTGCAAACCAGCGTCGAACAGCTGCTGAGCGTGCCCGAGGTGTTCTCTCAATATGTTGCAAAGGACAGCAGGCAGACATATTCACTAGGCACGCGCGGGCGATTTTATGAGAAACTGGGCCCGGGTTTTGCCGGAGCTTTGTTTCATCCCCAGATCGTGCATCGCCCCCCCGGACATGTGTCCGAACGGATGTGTCATACGGGCGAGGCGTTCTGTTACCTGCTGTCTGGACAGTTGGAATATCATCTGGGCGATCAGGTTTATACGATCTCACCCGGGGACGTCATTCATCACGATACGTCTACGCTTCACTACTCGATTGTGCTGGGCGAGACCGAAGCCGTCGAACTATGGGTAACAACTTCGCCCATAAGTGACTCGGCCAGGACCAAGTAGTTCGGTAAAAAAAATTCTTACAATACTAAAAATAACTTTAGTATTGCCAAGAATCGCTTATTCTTCCTCTCGTACAAGCACTTGCTTTTGCGGGAGGAGAATAGAATGAAACTAAGAACGGTACTGGGACTAACAGTTGCCGCAACGCTGGCCATGCCTGCGTTCGCGCAGGAAAGGGGCGGAACGCTGAACTTCGCCCGCTATGATGGATCGCGGCTGATTGACCCGATCTATGCGGATCGCAACCCCGACATTTGGATGGTCGGCAGCCTGTTTGACACCTTGTTGCGCAGCAGCCCTGACGGCAACTCGGTCGAACCCGGTCTGGCCGAGGAGTATTCGGTATCCGACGACGGTAAGACCGTTACGCTGACCCTGCGCGAAGGCATTCTTTTCGCTGACGGCTCGCCTATGTCTGGTGAAGACGTTGTGTTCTCTCTTGACCGGGCGCGGAACCCCGATCTCAGCCCTTGGGCAGGTCTTCTGGGGTCGATTGACAGCGTTTCAGCCGATGGCAACGCGATCACGATTGCCTTGAAAGACCCGGATCCGACGCTGCTGTCGATGCTGGCCACTTTCAACACTGCTATTGTCTCCAAAGCGGCATTCGATGCGGCCGCCGGTGAAACGGATCAGGACAAATCCGCCGCGATTTTTGCTTCGACCTCAGCCGGGGTTGGGTCTGGCCCGTTCTATCTGTGTGGCTTCGAACAGGGCGCATCAATGGATTTCTGCGCCAACGAGAATTATTGGCGTATGGGGGCGGACGGGAAGCCATTGCCATATCTTGATGGTGTACATTTCGAGATTATTCCCGACGATGCAACCCGTATCCTGAGCCTTCAGGCCGGTGAAGTGGATGCTGCTGAGTTCATTCCATTCAGCCGCGTGGCGGAACTGGAGGGTGATCCGAACATCCACATGCATCTGTACCCGTCGACAAGAATTATCTACTCGCCGATCAACAGCCGTGACACCCGCTATGACGGATCACCCAACCCGTTGGCTGATGCGCGCGTGCGGCAGGCGCTGAACTACGCGACTGACAAGAACGCACTGATCGGAGTTGTCCTGCACGGCGCGGGCAAACCCATGAGCTCGCCGCTTATGGCGGCGGCGACCCAATATTCTGCCGATCTGAGTGACCGAATGTACGCCTATGACCTGGAAAAGGCCAAGGCACTGGTGGCTGAGGCCGGGCTGGAACCAAATACCAAGGTAACCCTGACCACACTGGCAGGTTCTGCGGATGACGCGACGATCTTTGCCGCGCTTCAGCAGATGTGGGCCCCCTTGGGTATCGCGCTTGAGGTCGAGCAGGTCGATGGTGCAACCCGCGGCGCAAAAAACCGCTCGGGTGAGTTTGACATCCATACCTACGGATGGGTGAATGACGTCAACGATCCATCGCAGGTCGTGGGCTGGCTGGGCTACTCGCCAACCCGCAGCGCTGTTGGCACTGGTTGGGAAAGCGCCGAGTTCAACGAACTGTTCGAGGCCGCCGCGACCGAGATGGACCCCGAGGTCCGCAAAGGCCAGTTCGCCAGAATGCAGGAGATTTATGCCGAGGCATCCCCCCTCCTGTTCATGTATGAAACCCCGTTTGCAGTTGCTTTGGGAACCGCAGTCGAGGGCTATGTTCAGACGCCTTTGGGCAATAACATCTTCGATGAAGCCACAGTCAGCCGTTAAAAGCTGACACCTAAGCCTCGCCGCGAGATGCGGCGGGGCCCTTTGCGGAGCGTAGACTTGTCCAGTCTGAACTACATCTTCAAACGTCTTTTGATGATGGTCCCGACCTTCTTTCTGGTCATGGTCATCATTTTTCTTCTGGTTCGTCTGTTGCCCGGCGATCCGGCCATTGCGATGGCGGGGGACCGTGCTTCTGATGCCGATATCGCGGCGATCCGCGAACGGTTGGGCCTGACCGAACCGATGCTGGTACAATTCTGGCTGTTCCTCACCAACACACTGCAGGGCGATCTGGGTCGGTCGATCTTGATGCGGACGGATGTGATCGACGTGATTGCCGACCGCCTGCCGGTCACCGTGTTTCTGACCGTATATTCGGTTGTGCTGTCGCTGCTCATCGCCGGACCGCTGGCTTTTGTAGCCGCACTCAATCGCGGCCGCTGGCCCGACGCAGTGATCCGCACCGTGTTTCAGGTCGGGCTTTCGATGCCTGTGTTTTATATCGGCCTGGTTCTACTGACCTTCCTTGCCGCGCAACTCCGGTGGTTTCCGGTGGGCGGTTATGGCGACACGTTTGGCGAAAAGCTCTATCACCTGTTTCTGCCATCCGTCACGGTGGCGCTCTATACATCCGCAATCATCATGCGAAACCTGCGCAGCGCGATTATCGAGGTTCTGGACGCCGAATATGTCCAATTCGCCCGCGCCAAGGGGCTGCCTTCGCGTCTGATCCTTGGGCGGCACGTGTTACGCAACGCGTTGATCTCGACGGTTACTCTGCTGGGTCTGTCCATCGGCAACCTGATGAGCGGTACGCTGGTCACCGAAACCGTATTTGCGGTGCCCGGCATGGGGCGACTGATGCTCGAGGCGATTTTTGCCCGCGATTACCCCATGATTCAGGGCCTGACCCTGACCTTTGCCATTCTGGTTTCATTCGTCTTTCTGATGACAGACCTGTTCCAGAGCCGCCTTGACCCGAGGATGCGCCTGCAATGACTGATGCAACCTTTTCCGCAGACCGCCCGTCCTTTGTACGGATGGCGCTCCGCAAGCCGGGTTTTGTCGCCGGGCTGTTGATCATCGGGTTTTCGGTCCTGTTGGCCGTCTTCCCGGGCTTTTTCGCGCCCTATGATCCAAACGCGATCGACTATACGGCGATCCGGCAGCCGCCCTCATGGGTACATCCGTTTGGCACGGACCTGTTGGGTCGCGACAGCCTGTCCCGTGTGATCTGGGCCTATCAGGTCAATATGCAGATGGCTGTATTCGGTACGGTGTTCGCGCTGGTGACCGGAGTTATCGTCGGGGCCCTGGTTGGATATTACCGAGGCATCGCTGACCTGATCTTTGGCCGCATCGTCGATGCCGTTATTACCTTTCCGTTTCTGGTGTTGGTCATCGCAGTAGTTGCGGTGCTGGGACCGGGATTGGTCAACATGTATATCGCCATCTCGGTGGTCTACTGGGTCTACTATGCCCGTCTGATGCGGGCTGAGGTGATTGCCCAGATGGGCAATGACTATGCCTCTGCCGGGGTTGTTATGGGGTATTCCGACCGGCGCATTATCTTTCGCCACCTGCTGCCCAATGCGATTACCCCAGTCATCGTCTACTGGATGACCGATATGGCGCTTGTGATCCTGTTGGGGTCATCGCTGGGTTATCTGGGCCTGGGCGCTCAGCCTCCGCAAGCGGAATGGGGCGTGTTGATCGCCGAAGGGCGCAACTTCATTTCGACCGCATGGTGGCTGAGTCTGATGCCGGGCCTTGCCATCGTTCTGACGGGCCTTGGCTTTTCGCTGTTGGGCGATGGGCTGGCCGATCTGCTGAGACCGCGAGGGTAGGGGATGGACAAAGACACACCGATCCTGCAGGTCGATGGCCTGAACACCACGTTCCACCGCAATGGCCGCCCCTTGCCCGCGCTGCGCGATGTCAGCTTCTCGGTCGCTCGCGGCGAGGTTCTGGGGCTGGTCGGCGAAAGCGGCTCGGGCAAAAGCGTCACCCTGCGTTCGATCATCGGATTGGCGCGCCGCTACGGAGATGTGACCGGACAGGTGCGCTGGCAGGGTCGCGACCTGGTGGGGATGCCGGATCGTGCGCTCCGCCAGATCCAGGGCCGTGAGATTGCGATGATCTTTCAGGAGCCGATGACTTCGCTGAACCCGTTGCTGACGGTTGGCCTGCAACTTGAGGAAACACTGCGCGCCCATACCGATCTGTCACGCAACGCGCGGCGGGATCGCGCAATCGAGATGCTGGATCTGGTTGGTATCCCCTCAGCCGCGCAGCGGCTCAAGGACTATCCGCACCAGTTTTCCGGGGGCATGAGGCAACGTGTGATGATTGCCATCGCACTGGCGGCCAACCCAAAGCTGCTGCTGGCGGATGAGCCGACAACGGCTCTGGATGTGACCATTCAGGCGCAGATCCTCGATCTGATCCTGCGTCTGGCACAGGACATGGATATGGGCGTGGTGCTGGTTACCCACGATCTGGGCGTGGTGGCGCAGACTTGTGACAATGTTGCGGTCATGTACGCGGGCCGGATCGTCGAACAGGGCGCTGTACGGGATGTGCTGCGCGAGCCGCGCCATCCCTACACAGTGGGCCTGATGCGATCGGTGCCTGAAAATCTGCCGCCGCGAACACCTCTCTATTCCGTGCCCGGAGTACCACCCGGACTGGAAGATTTGCCTACGGGTTGCGCATTCGCGCCACGCTGCGCGGCCTGCGTTGCAGCCTGCGAACAGGACCGGCCTGCCTTGTCACTCATTTCGGATGGGCGGCAAGTGGCCTGCTTCAATCCCGTCACAAACTCTCAGGGGAACGCTGCATGACCGGTACGGTAATGGAAATCCGCGACCTGCACCTGCGCTTTCCCATGGGCCGCAGTCCGGCCGACTTTGTCACCGGTCGCCCGGGCCGGGTGGTGAATGCGCTGAACGGCGTCAGCCTGGACCTGATCAAGGGTGAAACACTGGGCGTTGTGGGAGAATCCGGTTGCGGTAAATCCACGTTGGCCCGCTGTATCGTGCGCCTTTACAAACCAAGTGAGGGCGAAATCCGATTTGACGGGCAGGATGTCTTTGACGGCGATCAGCGCAAGGATCGCGCTTACAACCGACGCGTCCAGATGATGTTTCAGGACCCGTATTCCTCGCTCAACCCGCGCATGACCACCGGGCAGATATTGGCCGAAGCGCTGCATGTGCACGAAATGCGCCCCGAAGCCGACATTCCCGGTCGCGTCGCGGAACTTCTGGAACTGGTGCGTCTACCGCAAGACTCACAGCACAAATTGCCCCATGAATTCTCGGGCGGTCAGCGGCAACGCATTGCCATTGCTCGCGCTCTGGCCGTTGAACCCGAGGTATTGATCGCGGATGAGCTGGTTTCGGCGCTGGATGTCTCGGTTCAGGCGCAGGTTGTCAATCTGCTGTTGGAATTGCAGGAAACACTGGGCCTGACGATCCTGTTCGTCGCCCATGATCTGCGTTTGGTCCGTCATGTGTCAAACCGGGTGGCGGTGATCTATCTGGGCCGGATTGTCGAGATCGGGGACAGTGAGACGCTGTTTTCGGCCCCGGCCCACCCCTACAGTCAGGCTTTGTTGTCGGCAGCCCCCTCGCTTAACCCCGATGACCGGGGCGACACGATCAGGCTGGAGGGCGAACTGCCTTCGCCGCTGAATATGCCCTCGGGTTGTCCGTTCCATGTACGCTGCCGCCACGCAAGCGACATCTGCAAACAAAAGGTTCCCACACTGATGCCATTTGAAGGCCGCGGCGAAGTCGCCTGCCATCATGTCGAAGCGATCAATACCCATGCTTGACGCCCCCGAAACAACGCGCGGCCCGGTCGTTGCAGCCCTGAGGGCAGAATTGCAGGCACGCAGATTGGACGCTTTTGTCCTACCCCGCTACGATTCACATCAGTCTGAGTATGTCGCGCCGCATGACGAGCGGTTGGCGCATGTCACCGGATTTACCGGATCGGCGGGGATGGCCATCATCACGATGGAAACGGTCGCTGTGTTCGTGGATGGGCGGTACGTCGTGCAGGCCGCCAATCAGTGTCCCGAACCCCTGTTTTCCCAACATCATCTGCTCAATGACCCACCCGAACATTGGCTGGCCACGCAATCCCAGCCGGGTTGGCGCATTGGGTTCGATCCAATGCATATTCCCCCGGTTTGGTATGATCGTTTCGCTGATGCCTTGCAGCAGGGCGAATTGGTTGCGGTGCACAACAACCCTGTCGATGCAATCTGGAACGACCAACCGTTACCCCCACTCGGCAAGATCGAGCCCTTTCCGGTTCAGTTCTCTGGCAAGTCCGCGCAGGACAAGATCAATGACCTTACGGAAAAGATGCGGGCAAAAGGGGCCGCATTTCTGGTCGAGACGCAGCCGGACAATATCGCCTGGCTGCTGAATGTTCGTGGCGCGGATGCGGAATTCGTTCCCGCACCCCATTCGTTTATTTTGATTGATGCCGAAGGTCAGACGCAGTGGTTTGTCGCGGCGCAAAAACTGGACACAGATGTCAGGGATCATCTACCGGCCTCGGTACAGGTGCACGCAACAGAGGGGTTTTTGCCGACGCTGGAAGCGCAGGTCGCAAAGGGGAAAGGCGTTTTGTTCGATCCCGAATTCTGTCCGTCTGCTGTTCGCTTTGGCTTGGAAAAGGCAGGCGCCAAGCTGATGCCATTGCCCAGTGTTGTAACGGCTGAAAAGGCCCACAAAAATCCGGTAGAACTGGAAGGCATGCGCGCCTGCCATCTGGAAGACGGTATCGCCCTGACCGAGTTCTGCGCCTGGCTTGCCAACGAAGTCCCCCATCGCGCCAAGGCAGGCCAACCGGTGACCGAGCGTGAAGCGGAACAATCGGTCCTGGGATTTCGCAGGGCGCGGTCCGGGTTCCTCGGGGACAGCTTCAACACGATTTCTGCAGCTGCCGGAAATGCGGCTATGTGCCATTACGCGACGCAAGAAGATAACAGCGTCCCGATCCCGGCCAATGCCACCTATCTTCTTGATTCCGGGGGACAATATGACACGGGCACCACGGACGCCACACGCAGTTTTGCCTTTGGCCGCAAGCGGCCCGACGGTTATGATCGGGCTTATACCGCTGTGTTCAAGGCTTTTCATGCCATCGCCACCCTGCGATTTCCCGAAGGAACACAGGGGCATCACATTGATGCAATCTGCCGCCGCCCTCTCTGGGACTTGGGGTTGGATTACGATCACGGCACCGGCCACGGTGTAGGGCATCGCCTATCTGTACACGAACACCCTCAGCGCATCGGCAAACCTTACAACCCGGTAGATCTTGCCCCCGGCATGATCCTGACCATCGAGCCGGGTTACTATGTACCAGAGCAGTTTGGGATACGCATCGAAAACCTGTTTGAAATCACACGGGCTCAGGACGGGTTCATGGAGTTTTCCAACCTGACCTGGTGTCCCATTCAGACCGACATGCTGATCGTCGATATGCTGACCCGCGCCGAGCGTGACTGGTTGAATACCTATCATGCACAGGTTTTGGATCACTTGGGCCCCGGGCTGTCCTCGTCTGCACTGACATGGGCAAAGGCCGCCTGCCAACCGATCGGATAAACGCTTAGTCAGCGACAACCAGATCTATTTCATGCTCGGCCAGCATATTCTGGATTTCGGATGACGGTCGGATGTCTGTGAAGAAAACATCAATCTTTTCAGATGAGTCCAGAGTAACCGGGCCACGTTTACCCAGTTTTTCTCCATCCGCCACCATAACACGGACCTGAGCGTTTCCGATAGCGATGCGGGCCAGATTGGCCTCTTGCAGATCATGCAACATGAACCCCAGTTCGGCGTTCACAGCTCCGGCAGAGAGTACGGCAAAACGAACGTTCAGCCGCCTGACCAAATCCTGTGCTTCAACGCCGAAGGCACCACCGTCATGAGGGCGCAGTTCCCCTCCCGCCATGTAGACCCGATTGTTGTTACGCGAGGCCAGTTCGTTGGCAACAAAGACGGAATTCGTAACCACAAACAGATCTTTATGTTCGCGCAAAGCGCGTGCCACATAGGCGGTGGTCGATCCGATGTCCAAAAAGACTGAATCCCCGTCGCTTATTATTTCCGCGACAGCCTTTGCAAGTTTTTCCTTTGCATCGACCTTCTTATCAAGACGGCTTTGCAAGGTGGGTTCCAAGACGTCCTCAACCAGATGAACCCCGCCGTGAACCTTTCGCACAATGTTGCGCTTTTCAAGGTTCCGTACGTTGCGCCGAATGGTTTCCAACGAAACCCCCAGCTCATTTGCCAAGTAGCTTACGCGGCAGGATCCGCCCGCCTGGAACAACGTCCTCAGGATCTCTTCTTCTCGCTGATTGGTGGTCGTCAGGTTCATGTGAGTGTGCTTTGCCGTGATCCTTTTGGGGTGCTCTAGGGCATAACACAAAACCCACAGAAAGCAACACAACTCGAATTCCCGGCAATCAGTTCAGCTAATTTTGTGGCTTAACGTGGTTTTTATTGACACAAAAGCCCACACTGTGTTCCTCTGCTGGCAATACCTCTGATTCACAAAAAAACCACGATAGGGAGAAGGTATAATGAAACTCAAAACAGGGCTTAGCGCGTTTGCTTTAGCGGTTGCCGGTGTAACATCGGCGGCCTGGGCTGTTGAATCGACCGACCCGATCAAACTGACCTTGCATGACTGGTCGGGGCAGTTGATCAACACCAAGATCATGGGCTCGATCCTGCAAGAAGCCGGATATAACGTAGAATATGTACAGGCCGACTACATCGCTCAGTTCGCGGGTTTGAAAACCGGCGACCTTCATCTGGCGATGGAAATCTGGGAAACAACCGGACGTGAGGCGCTGGATGAGGCGACCGCCACCGGCAATGTGGTCAATGCCGGCGAAACCGGTCTGATGGCGATCGAGGAATGGTGGTATCCGTCCTACATGAAAGATCGCTGCCCCGGCCTGCCCAATTGGGAGGCACTGAAGGACTGCGCAGAAGAATTCGCCACTGCCGAGACTGCGCCAAACGGGCGTTATGTTGGCGGTCCGGTGACCTGGGGTGGCTTTGACGAAGAGCGTGTCGAGGCATTGGAGCTTGAGTTTGAAGTCGTCCACGCAGGCACCGATGCGGCCCTGTTCGCAGAACTGGAATCTGCCTATCAGCGCGAAGACCCGATTATGTTGTGGGTCTATGTTCCTCACTGGGCGCCAGCAAAATACGATGGCGAGTTCGTGGAGTTCCCGCCGTTTTCGCCTGAATGCTACGCAGACCCGTCGGTCGGCGTGAACCCTGATCTGGCCTACGATTGCGGCAAGCCGCGTGGCCCGATCTGGAAGGCAGCCTGGTCCGGTTTGCAGGAAAAATGGCCGGGCGCATACGACATCATCGAAGCTTACACTATCAACAACGATGAGATGAGCGCCATGGTGGGCAAGGCCGATCTGGATGGAGTCGAGATTGACACCGTTGTCGCGGACTGGATGGAAACCAACAAGGACCGCTGGTCCGGCTGGATTTCCAAGTAATCCGCAATGGCCGGAGCGGTGACCCCGCTCTCCCCAACCGCTCCGGCTTTTTCCGCTTTTCAATCGGACACCCCAGATGACCCCCAAGACAAAACTGTCCTGCCGTAATGTGTGGAAACTTTACGGCCCCGGCGCCGAAACCCTGCTGCGACACAACTCCAACCCGTCAGCTGAGGACATCCGCAACGCGGGCGTCATCGGAGCTGTACGCAACGCAAATATCGAAATCGCCGAGGGAGAGATTTTCGTCATTATGGGCTTGTCCGGGTCGGGCAAATCCACTCTGGTCCGGTGTCTGTCGCGTTTGATCGAACCTACGGGAGGAGAGGTTCTGTTTGATGGCAGCGACTTGCTGCGCGCAAACGAAAAAGAACTGATCGAGATCCGACGTCACAAGATGGGGATGGTGTTTCAGCATTTCGCTTTGCTACCGCATCTGACCGTTTTGCAGAACGTGATGTTCCCTTTGACCATTCAGGCCACGCCCAAAGACGAGGCCGCCGCCAAGGCCAGTGAGGTGGTGGAACTGGTCGGTTTGAAAGGGCGCGAGGACTATTACCCGCGCGAGTTGTCCGGCGGCCAGCAACAAAGGGTAGGCATCGCGCGCTCGCTGGTGACCGAACCTGATCTGTGGTTTCTGGATGAACCGTTCTCGGCGCTCGATCCTTTGATCCGGCGTGAAATGCAGGACGAATTCCTGCGCCTTCAGGAACGGCTGCACAAGACCATCGTCTTCATCACCCATGACTTTGAAGAGGCCGTGCGCCTGGCCGACCGCATCGCCATCATGAAAGATGGTGAGGTGATCCAGATCGCCACCCCGGAAGAGCTGGTGATGAATCCGGCCACTGATTATGTCTCTGAATTCACAAAACATATCCCCCGCTCCAAGGTTCTGACCGTCGGCGGCGTCATGGCCCCCGGCGCCGCAGGTGAAGGAGAACCGATCCCTCAATCCGCCCGCGTTTCGGACGTGGCCGAACGGATCATCGCGGCAGATGCTCCGATCCCGGTTGTGGACGCGGACGGGCAGCCCGTGGGCGCGATTGACCGTAAGGCTATTGCGCATGTGCTGTTTGGCACAGGGGATGCAGCATGATCCGGCTGAACCGGACTCAGGCCATTGGGCTGGCGCTGGTTCTGATCACCATCGTGCTGGGCTATTATGGCCGCGATCTGGGCAAGGCGTTGGATGCGCGCTGGTTGACCAAGTTCCCGTCGGCATGGGTGATCCCGTTCAAGACCTATATCTCTTGGGCGATGACATGGCTGATCGAGGATGCCGCCATCGGGCCGGTGTCCTTCACCGATGTCACCCGCGCCATCGCGTGGCTGATCGAACAGCCCTATAATCTGGTGCTGGCCCTGCTGGCCGATGGGTTTGTCAGCGGTCAGGGCAATGACGCGCAGGTCATCCTGCCTGCGATTAGCTGGATCGTTGTGATTGCCGCCGTGATCGCCTTGGGTCAGTACTGCCGCGATTGGGCACTGGCCGCTTTGGTCGGGGCCTGTTTCATCTACCTGGCCGTCTTTGGGCAATGGGACAGCGCGATGGTGACGCTGGCCTCGGTCCTGATCGCGGTTCCTATTGGCGCGGGCGGAGGGCTGCTGCTGGGCATCCTCGCCTATCGCCACCCGCTGTTCGAAAAGATCATCTCGCCCGTTCTGGACCTGATGCAGACGATCCCGATCTTTGCCTATCTGGTGCCGATCCTGTTCATGTTCGGCTTCGGCCCGATCTCGGCTTTGGTGGCAACGATCATCTACGCCACGCCACCGATGGTGCGGATCACGACGCTGGCGCTGAAAGGCGTGGACCCAGAGGTCCTCGATTTCGGCCGCATGGCGGGCACGACGCAGCGGCAGTTGATGTGGCGCGTGCTGGTGCCCTCGGCCAGTCACAGCCTGATGGTGGGCGTCAATCAGGTGATCATGCTGACGCTGAACATGGTCATCATCGCCTCCATGATCGGGGCAGGGGGGCTGGGCTTTGACGTCCTCGCCGCGCTGCGCCGTCTGGATATCGGCGCAGGGTTCGAGGCCGGGATCGCCATCGTGGTGCTGGCAATCGCCGTCGATCGGCTGAGTCAGGCGTTCGCCGAGCGTATGGGGCAGGTGCATCACGAGGTTCCGGGCTCGTGGGTTGCCCGCCATCGCCGCACAGTTCTGGTGCTGATCCTGCTGGTGCTGACATGGGTGCTGGGCCAATTCTCGCCGCTGCTGCTGGAGTATCCCGAAGGCCAGACCATCACGACCGGCGCTTTCTGGGACAACACGGTCGAGTATCTTAACGTCAACTATTTCGACATGTTCGAGGCGATCAAGGTCTTCTTCCTCACGTGGTTCATGATTCCGATCAAGACGGTGCTGCTGGGTATCCCGTGGCCCTGGGCCATTGCGATGCTGACCCTGCTGGGCTGGCACGCGGGCGGCTGGCGGCTGGCGCTGCTGTGTGGCGGTATGGCCTCGCTGATCCTTGTATCGGGCCTGTGGTCCAAGGCGATGGTGACGGTCTACCTGTGCGGCGCGTCGGTCATTCTGGCCACCGTGATCGGAGTGCCTCTGGGCGTGCTGGCGGCGTTGAACAAACGCGCCGGCACGGTCATCAACCTGCTGATCGACACGCTGCAAACCCTGCCCAGCTTCGTCTATCTGATCCCGGTCGTGATGCTGTTCCGAGTTGGAGATTTCACCGCTCTGATCGCCATCGTACTGTATGCGCTGGCCCCGGCGGTGCGCTATGCCGCACACGGAGTGCGTTCCGTCAGCGAAGAACTGATCGAGGCCGGGCTGGTCTCGGGCTGTACCCGGTCGCAACTACTGCGCCACATTCGCTTGCCGATGGCGTTGCCGGAAATCCTTCTGGGCATCAATCAGACCATCATGCTGGCGCTGTCGATGCTGGTGATCACCGCGCTTGTTGGCACCCGTGATCTGGGGCAGGAGGTCTATATCGCCCTGACAAAAGCCGACACTGGCCGGGGGTTGGTCGCCGGTCTGTCCATCGCTTTCATCGCCATCATCGCCGACCGCCTGATCAATGCCAGCGCCCGTCAGGCCCGCATCCGCTTTGGACTGGAGAGTTGACATGAGCCAATCCGATCTGATGATCCGCATCCGCGATCTGCCGATCTGGCAGGGAGAGATTGAGGCCACCCCACTGACCGGCGGCATCACCAATGTGAACTACAAGGTCACGGATGGTGCCGGGTCATATGTGCTGCGCTTGGGCGATGACATCCCTCTGCATCAGGTGATGCGGTTCAACGAATTGGCCGCCAGCAAAGCTGCCCATGCCGCAGGGCTGTCGCCTGCGGTGGTACATTCCTCAGGCGATCTGACCGTGTTGGAGTTCATCGAAAGCCGCACGCTGACCGACGAAGACGTCCGCCACCCAGACATGCTGCCCCGCGTGCTGAAACTGGTGAAAGCCTGCCACACCGAGGTACCCAAGCACCTACGCGGGCCATCGTTGGTCTTCTGGGTCTTCCATGTCATCCGAGACTACGCCGCAACACTCACCGAACGCGGCAGCACCCATTCGGCGTTGATCCCCGATCTGGTCGACGCCAGCGCAATGCTGGAAAAGGAAGCCGGCCCCTACGACATGGTCTTCGGCCACAACGACCTGCTCTGCGGCAACTTTCTGGACGATGGCAAACGCCTGTGGCTGATCGATTTCGACTATGCTGGGTTCAACTCGCCGCTGTTCGATCTGGGCGGGCTCGCCTCGAACAATGGCCTGACACCCGAACAAGAAGACTGGATGCTGGAGACCTATTTCCAGACCCCCGTCACCGACGATCTACGCCATCGCTATACGGCGATGAAATGCGCCTCTCTGCTGCGCGAAACGATGTGGAGCATGGTGTCCGAGATCACCTCGGATATCGACTTTGACTATGCGGCCTACACGGCTGAAAACCTCGCGCGGTTTCGCGCGGCCCTTACCGATTTCAAAAATACCTGAGGACAGACATGACCGACCTTCCGACAACAGCCAAAGCCGTCATTATCGGCGGCGGGATCATCGGCTGCTCGACCGCGTATCACCTGGCCAAACTGGGCTGGACCGACACGGTGCTGCTGGAGCGCAAGAAGCTGACCTCGGGTACCACCTTCCATGCCGCCGGTCTGGTGGGGCAGTTGCGATCGAACGCCAATATCACGCAACTGCTGGGCTATTCGGTCGATCTGTATAACAAGATCGAAGAGGAAACCGGCCTCGGCACCGGTTGGAAAATGAACGGCGGCTTGCGGCTGGCCTGTAACGAGGAACGCTGGACCGAGGTCAAACGTCAGGCCACCACAGCGCATTCCTTTGGTCTGGACATGCAGCTTCTTACGCCCTCCGAGGCGCAGGAGCTGTGGCCGCTGATGGATGTCTCGGACGTGATCGGCGCGGCCTATCTGCCGACAGATGGTCAGGCAAACCCCTCGGACATCACGCAAGCGCTCGCCAAGGGAGCGCGCATAGCCGGGGCGAAGATTTTCGAGGACACCAAGGTCACCGATATCGAGATCGAAGATGGCAAGATCCGCGCCGTGATCACCGAACATGGCCGGATCGAATGCGAAAAGGTGATTTGTTGCGCCGGTCAGTGGACGCGCACCTTTGCTGGGCGTTTTGGGGTGAACGTGCCATTGGTGCCGATGGAGCATCAGTATATGGTCACCGAACCCTTTGATGTGCCCTCAAACCTACCGACCCTGCGCGACCCGGATCGTCTGACCTATTACAAGGAAGAGGTCGGCGGGCTGGTGATGGGAGGTTATGAGCCGAACCCGATCCCATGGGCGACCAAGGGTATTCCGCAGGGCTTCCACTACACGCTGCTGGACAGCAATTTCGACCATTTCGAACAGTTGATGGAACTGGCGCTGGGTCGTGTGCCAGCTTTGGAGAATGCGGGCGTCAAGACGCTGACAAATGGGCCAGAGAGCTTTACGCCCGATGGCAACTTCATCATCGGTGAAGCGCCCGAGTTGAATAACTTTTTCGTCGGCGCGGGCTTTAACGCATTTGGTATTGCCGCCGGGGGCGGCGCAGGTATGGCGTTGGCTGAATGGGTCCACAAGGGAGAACCTCCATTCGACCTATGGTCCGCCGATATCCGCCGCTTTGGCCGCCCACATTTCGACACCGACTGGGTCCGTACCCGCACAGTTGAGGCCTATGGCAAACACTACACAATGGGCTGGCCGTATGAGGAACATGACTCGGGCCGCCCCTGCCGGAAATCGCCGCTATACGACACGCTGAAAGATCAGGGCGCGTGCTTTGGTGAGAAACTGGGATGGGAACGCCCGAACTGGTATGCGGATAAGTCTCTGGGTGAGACTTCCAAGGATCAATACAGCTTTGGACGCCAGAATTGGTTCAACGCCGTTGGTCGCGAGCATAAGGCCGCGCGTGAGGCTGCGGTACTGTTCGACCAGACTTCGTTTGCCAAATTCGCCCTCAAAGGCCCGGATGCGCTGGCGGCGATGAACTGGATCTGCGCCAATGACGTGGACAAGCCGGTGGGCGCGCTGACCTATACCCAGATGCTGAACGAAAAGGGCGGGATCGAATGTGACCTGACCGTGGGTCGCGTGGCGCATGATGAGTTCTACATTGTCACCGGCACCGGCTTTGCCACGCATGATTTCGACTGGATCAGCCGCAATATCCCCGAAGGAATGAACTGCCAGCTTTTCGACATCACCTCATCCAACGCTGTGCTATCCCTGATGGGCCCGAAAGCGCGGGATATTCTGGCAGCCGTGACGCGCGATTATGTTTCGAATGACGGGTTCAAATTCGGCACCATTCGCACCATTGGTATCGCCGGGTGCCCGGTCAAAGCCTTGCGCGTAACCTATGTGGGCGAACTGGGCTGGGAACTGCACCTGCCGGTGGAATATGCCCAGACCGTTTACACCGCGCTTTTGGAGGCGGGCCAGCCCCATGGTCTTGTAAACGCGGGCTATCGCGCCATTGAATCGCTGCGGCTGGAAAAGGGCTATCGCGCCTGGGGTTCGGATATCGGGCCGGACCATACGCCGTTCGAAAGCGGGCTGGGCTGGGCTGTGAAGCTGCGCAAAGATATCAAATTCAAGGGCCGCGCCGCGTCCGAGAAACAAAGGGCTGAAGGTGTCAAAAAAATGCTGGCCTGTTTCACCGTCGACCCGGATGTGGTTCTGCTGGGGCGCGAGACGATCTACCGCGATGGTCAACGGGTGGGCTGGCTGACCTCGGGTGGATTTGGCTACACGGTGGGCAGGTCCATCGGTTATGGTTACGTCCGCAACCCAGATGGCGTCGACGCCGATTTTGTCAATTCCGGCACGTATGAGTTGGAGGTTGCGACCCAGCGCGTCCCTTGCGAGGTCACTCTAGAACCGCTCTACGACCCGAAAATGGAACGGGTCAAAGCGTGACGTTGCTGGATGAGGGGCAGAAGATGTCAGACACGATGGCGCTTGAGGGCCATGCCAGGGCTATCGCCGAAATCGCCTCAGCCACATCGATGCGCCATTTTCGGGGGCAATTGGGTGTCGAATTCAAAGAAGACGAAAGCCCGGTCACGCAAGCCGACAAGAACGTTGAAAAGGAAGTCCGTGCTTATCTGGCCCAACATTTCCCCGATCACGGCGTGTTCGGGGAGGAAGCGGGCAAAGATCTTGGGGACGGACGTCATATGTGGGTCATCGACCCCATCGATGGCACCCGATCCTTTCTTTCCGGGCATCCTTTGTTCGGGTTTCTTCTGGCGCATTTGATCGATGGGCAAACACAGCTGGGTGTCGTGGGTATGCCTGCCCTGAACGAGGTCTTTGTCGGCATAACCGGTAAAGGCGCAACGCTGAATGATCAGCCCATCCACGTTTCAGACAAGACAAGCTTGGATCGGTCGATCCTTTATGTGAATGAGGGCGACAAGATCTTTCACGATCACCCTGTGGTCTTTTCAAGGCTGATGCGGGCTGGGCAGACGCGCCGCTTTGCCTATGATTGCTACCCTCATGCGTTGCTGGCTGCGGGTCACGTTGATGCCGTGGTGGATTATGATCTGCAACCCTATGACTTTCTGGCGCTTTGCCCGCTTATCGAGGCCGCAGGCGGGGTAATGACCGATTGGAGCGGGAACGCTTTGACACTGACATCGGATGGTGCAGTTATATCTGCTGCAACGCCTGAGTTGCATGCAGAGCTTCTTGGCTTATTGAACGCGTGAAGCGGTCAGCCGGTATGTAATGTGAACGGAGTTTCGATGGACCAATTACCTGTTGAAATCCTGAACCCGGATGGGGCCGGGCGCGTTGTACTTTTGTGCGAACATGCCAGTGCCCGTATTCCAGATGAGTATAACGGGCTCAGCTTATCAGATGCGGATCGGCTGAGTCATGCTGCCTGGGATCCCGGCGCTCGCGACCTGACACTTTTGCTGTCTCAGGCGCTGGATGCACCTATTGTCGCTTCGACCGTGTCCAGGCTGGTATACGATTGCAACCGCCCGCCCGAAGCTGCCAGTGCGATGCCTGAAAAATCCGAGTGGATTGAAGTCCCGGGAAATGTCGGTCTCAGTCAGCAAGATCGGGACGCGCGCACGGCTGCAATCTACGATCCGTTCTGCGCGGCTGTTGCCAAAGTTCTGGACGGTCGGGGGCCCGATACGGTGGTGGTTACGGTGCATTCCTTTACGCCTGTCTATTTTGGTCAACCGCGTGCAGTCGAGCTTGGGTTGCTGCATGATGAAGACAGCCGGCTTGTGGATGCCATGCTGACTCATGTTGATCAGATCTCAGGCCGTAACATCGCGCGAAACGAGCCGTATGGCCCGCAGGATGGTGTGACCCATTCCCTGCGTCTGCACGCGATCAGCCGGAGTCTGGCCAATGTCATGATCGAAGTGCGCAATGATCTGTTGCGCTCGGATGAACAGGTCGCCACGGTGGCGGATGAGATACTGGCGCTGCTTCGGCCCGCCATGCAGGAAATCAAGGAGGATGCATCGTGACCGCAACTCTTACGTTTGAACACCTCAAGACGCAGGTTGCCGAGGGTGAGGTGGACACCGTTCTGGTCTGCATCGTGGACATGCAGGGCCGCCTGATGGGCAAACGGTTCCATGCAGGTCATTTTGTGGCGAGCGCATGGGAAGAAACCCATTGCTGCAACTATTTGCTGGCCACTGATCTGGAGATGGGAACGCCTGATGGCTATGCCTCGACCAGTTGGGAAGGGGGGTATGGCGATTACGTCATGAAGCCGGACCTGAGCACACTGCGACCGGTGCCATGGCTTGAAGGCACGGCAATGGTGATGTGCGATGTGCTGGATCATCATACGCATGAAGAGGTGCCGCATGCGCCGCGCTCGATCCTGAAACGCCAGGTGAAGCGTCTGAAGGCCATGGGCTATGACGCGATGTGTGCGACTGAGCTGGAGTTTTTCCTGTTCGAGAAGAGCTTTGATGCGATCCGCAAAGATGGGTTCCGCGATCTGGAACCGATTTCGGGGTATAACGAGGACTATCACATCCTGCAGACCACCAAGGAAGAGCATGTAATGCGCCCGATCCGCAATCACCTGTGGGATGCGGGCATACCGGTCGAGAACTCGAAAGGTGAAGCCGAGACCGGGCAGGAAGAGCTGAACATCAAATATGCGCCGGCGATGGAGACGGCCGAGTATCACTCGATCGCTAAGAACGCGGTGAAGGAGATCGCCTGGCAACATGGTCATGCGGCGACCTTCCTGCCGAAGTGGCATCATGACAAGGTAGGCAGTTCGTCCCATGTGCATCAATCGCTGTGGGCCGATGGCCAGCCTGCGTTTTATGACGCGGAAGATGAGCTGGGCATGTCGGCGCTGATGAAAAGCTACATGGCCGGGCTGCTGAAATACGCCGCCGATTACACGTACTTCATGGCGCCTTACATCAATAGCTACAAGCGGTTCATGAAGGGCACCTTTGCGCCGACGCGGATCATCTGGTCGGTGGACAACCGTACGGCGGGCTTTCGTTTGTGTGGGGATGGCACCAAAGCTGTGCGGGTGGAATGCCGTATTCCGGGCTCGGATATGAACCCCTATCTGGCGATGGCCGGGATGCTGGCGGCCGGTATCGCGGGCATTGAAGAAGGGCTTGAGTTACAGCCCGCCGCCACGGGCGATGTTTATAAGGGCGACACAGGCATGATCCCCGGCAACCTGCGCGCAGCGCGGGATGCGTTGCATGGCTCAGAGATGTTGCGGGCGGCCATAGGGGATGAGGTGGTTGATCACTATGCGCGCGCGGCTGAGGTTGAGATCGAAGAGTTCGAGCGCGTGGTGACGGATTGGGAAGTTGCCCGTGGGTTTGAGCGGGCTTGAGGCGTAGGGAGCGAGGGGCCAGCCCCTCGCGCTCCCCGGGATATTTATGGCCAGATGAAGCAGGGATCCTGCTCTCTTTAGAGATGGAGTGACTATGGGGCAGATGTTGCAATGTGTCTCGCCGATCGATGGATCGGTTTTTGCGGAACGAGAGGTTTTGTCTCGGGATGCGGCGTTTGAGGTGGTGGCGCGGTCGCGGGCGGCGCAGGCTGACTGGGCGAAGCGGCCGTTGCAGGAGCGCATTGATCTTGTGATGGCGGGTGTGGCCGCAATTGGCGCAATGAATGATGAGATCGTGCCGGAACTGGCGCATATGATGGGCCGTCCGGTGCGCTATGGCGGTGAGTTCGGCGGGTTCAACGAGCGCGCCAGTTATATGGCGGAGATTGCCGAGACGTCTCTGGCCGATATTGCGGTGGGGGAGGACGAAACCTTCAGGCGTTATATCAAGCGTATTCCGCATGGTGTGGTCTTTGTGGTGGCGCCGTGGAACTACCCTTACATGACGGCGATCAACACGGTGGCACCGGCGCTGATCGCGGGCAATACGGTGATCCTGAAACATGCCACCCAGACCCTGCTGGTGGGGGAGCGCATGGTGCAGGCTTTCCATACAGCTGGCGTGCCAGAGGACGTGTTCCAAAACGTGTTCCTGAGCCATGACATCACCAATGACCTGATCGCGGGCAACGCGTTCGATTTTGTGAACTTCACCGGTTCGGTCGGCGGCGGGCAGGCGATGGAGCGCGCGGCGGCGGGCACCTTTACCGGGGTCGGCACCGAGTTGGGCGGCAAGGACCCCGGCTATGTCATGGACGATGCCGATCTGGATGCGGCGGTCGATACGCTGATCGACGGGGCGATGTTCAACGCAGGCCAGTGCTGCTGCGGGATCGAGCGGATCTATGTACATGAAAGCCTTTATGACGACTTCGTCGCCAAGGCGGTGGAGATCGTGAAGGGCTATAAGCTGGGCAATCCACTGGAGGCTGAGACCACCATGGGGCCGATGGCCAATGTGCGCTTTGCCGAGGAGGTGCGGGCGCAGATTGCCGAGGCGGTTGCGGCAGGTGCGATGGCGCATATCGGCACCTTCCCCGAGGATGACGGCGGCGCCTATCTGACGCCGCAGATCCTGACCAATGTGACCCACGATATGCGGGTGATGCGGGATGAGAGCTTTGGCCCAGTGGTGGGCATCATGAAAGCGTCTTCGGATGACGAAGCCATCGCACTGATGAATGACAGCGAATTTGGTCTGACCGCATCTCTCTGGACCCGCGATGTGGACCGGGCCATGCGGGTGGGTGACCAGATCGAGACTGGCACCGTGTTCATGAACCGGGCCGATTATCTGGACCCGGGACTATGCTGGACCGGCTGCAAAAACACCGGGCGGGGCGGCGGATTGTCTGTCATCGGATATCACAACCTGACCCGCCCCAAATCCTACCATCTGAAGAAGGTAACATCATGAGCCTTGTTGGAAACTGGTCCTATCCGACCGCAATCAAGTTTGGCGCAGGCCGCATCAGGGAACTGCCCGAGGCCTGTGCGGCGGCGGGGATGAAACGCCCTCTGCTGGTCACCGACAAGGGATTGGCCGATTTGCCGATCACCCAGGCCACGCTGGACATCATGGAGGCTGCGGGTCTGGGTCGGGGTCTGTTTGCGGACGTGGACCCGAACCCGAATGAAAAGAACCTCGATGCCGGGGTGGCGGCCTATAACGCGGGCGGCCATGACGGAGTGATCGCATTTGGCGGTGGCTCGGGCCTGGATTTGGGCAAGATGGTCGCCTTCATGGCCGGGCAGACGCGGCCGGTTTGGGATTTCGAGGATATTGGAGACTGGTGGACCCGCGCCGATGCGGATGTGATCGCGCCGATCATCGCTGTGCCTACCACCGCGGGGACAGGCTCGGAGGTTGGCCGCGCCAGCGTCATCACCAATTCCGAAACTCATGCCAAGAAGATTATCTTCCATCCCAAAGTTCTGCCAACCGTGGTGATCTGCGATCCGGAGCTGACCGTTGGAATGCCCAAGTTTATCACCGCCGGCACGGGCCTTGACGCCTTTGCACATTGTGTCGAGGCCTATTCCAGCCCGCATTACCACCCGATGTCTCAGGGCATCGCCCTGGAAGGCATGCGGCTGGTCATGGAGTATCTGCCGCGCGCCTATGCTGACGGCACCGATATCGAGGCGCGCGCCCAAATGATGAGCGCAGCGGCCATGGGCGCGACGGCTTTCCAAAAGGGGCTTGGTGCGATCCACGCCATGAGTCACCCGATCGGGGCGGTGTTCAACACACATCACGGCACGACAAACGCAGTCTGCATGCCTACGGTGCTGGAATTCAACGCGCCCGCCATTGCCGACCGGTTCCAGTCAGCCGCCGCCTATCTGGACATCGAAGGTGGGTTCGACGGGTTCCGGGCATTCGTTCAGCAGTTCAACGACTCGTTGGGTATTCCGCGCAAGTTGTCCGATCTGGGCGTAACCGAAGCTGCGGTCCCCCAACTGGTACAAGGGGCGATCATTGATCCCTCTTGCGGCGGAAACCCGATCGAACTGACAGAGGACAATCTGGCGCCGCTTTTCAAAGCTGCCTTGTAACAAAAGCCGGGTTCGGCAATCGGTGCCAGACCCAGCCTTTATGTCAACTAGCTGGTTAACCGGGTGCGAGTGACATCACTCCAAAGACACCCACAAGACCTGTGCATCCTCATCACTAGTTGAAATACAACCGTGACCCATACCGCTGTCATAGTATAGAGAGTCTCCGGCCTTCATTGGAAGCGGACGATAGTGCTCGGAGACGAAGGTCAACTCGCCGCTCAGCACATACATGAATTCTTCACCCGAATGCCGGATCCAGTTCTCATATTCTGAGATGTCACGCGCCTTGATCGTTGCGATGTAGGGCAACATGCGCTTGCTGGTGAGCTCGGTGCATAGCAATTCATGCAGGTAGGTGGGCGTGTCTCTCAGCTCTCCCTGACCTTTGGGTGTGTAATCGCGCCGCCCTGTAATCCCGGTCTGCCCGGTTTGCAGAAACAATTGTGGCGTGTTCATATCCAGCGCCTGAGTCAGGCGTCGAACGATGTCAAAGCTTGGCTTGGTCTGGTTGTTCTCGATCTTTGACAATGTCGAACGCCCGATGCCGGCAGCACGGCCAGCTTCCTCTAATGTCCAACCTTTTGCGCGACGTGCATCGCGAATGGATCGGCCCAGTGCTGCGCCATCGTCTTGATCTTCCTGTCCGGAAACGATGCTCTGGTTCTCTTCGCTCAAATGGAATCCCCCTGTTTCAGGAAAGGTTACAAATTCCCTTTTCAGCATGCAACGTCACATTTTAAACAAATATGTTGCCATATGGGGATAAATTCCACTATAGGAAACACAGTTTCGAACTGAGGATTCGATACCGGAGGAAAAGACTATGTTCAAAACATCGCTTAGTGAGGCCGATCCGATCATCGCAGCATCGATTGCGCGGGAAGGCACACGTCAAGCCGAGCAGATCGAACTGATCGCATCTGAAAACATTGTCTCTCAGGCCGTGATTGACGCGCAAGGGTCGGTTCTCACCAATAAATACGCCGAAGGGTATCCCGGTCGTCGCTACTATGGCGGGTGCGAATACGTTGATGAGGTTGAGGTGGAAGCCATTGAACGGCTCAAAAAGCTGTTTGGGTGCGAATACGCAAACGTACAACCGCATTCAGGAGCTCAGGCCAACGGAGCAGTCAAGCTGGCATTGCTCAGCCCCGGCGACACGATCCTTGGTATGTCGCTGGATGCTGGCGGCCACCTGACCCATGGCGCTAAACCCGCACAGTCCGGAAAGTGGTTCCGCCCAATTCAGTATGGTCTGACCGATGCCGGGCTGATTGACTACGATCAGGTTGAGGAACTGGCCAAGGCTGAAAAGCCTAAATTGATCATCGCCGGTGCGTCGGCCTATTCGCAGATCATCGACTTTGCCCGCTTCCGCGCCATCGCGGACGAGGTTGGCGCTTGGTTGCTGGCTGATATGGCGCATATCGCTGGTCTGGTTGCGACCGGACTGCACCCCTCTCCGGTGGGGCATGCGCACGTCATCACATCGACCACTCATAAGACCCTGCGCGGCCCGCGCGGCGGGATCATCCTGACGAATGATGAAGCCTTGGCCAAAAAGATGAATTCGGCAGTATTCCCGGGTTTGCAAGGCGGTCCGCTGATGCATGTGATCGCGGCAAAGGCCGTCGCCTTTGGCGAGGCACTGAAGCCCGAGTTCAAGGAATACATGCAACGCGTGGTCGACAGCGCATCGGCGCTGGCCGGGGTCATGATGTCGCGTGGTTGTGACATTGTTTCAGGCGGGACCGAGAACCACCTGATGCTGGTCGATCTGCGCCCAATTGGGGTGACAGGCAAAGATGCCGAGGCAGCGCTAGAGCGTGCAGGCTTTACCTGCAACAAGAACAGCGTGCCGGGCGACCCCGAGAAACCCACGGTTACAAGCGGTATCCGCCTTGGCACCGCCGCCGGGTGCAGCCGTGGCTTTGGGCCGGAAGAGTTCAAACAGATCGGGAACCTGATCGGTGACGTCCTGGATGCGCTGGCAAAATCGCCCGAGGGTGATGCGGCAGTCGAGAAAGAAACCCGCAAAAAAGTTGCGGCGCTCTGCTCAAGCCATCCGATTTACTAAGAGAAGACCCAATGAGTACCTACGACCTTATTGTCATCGGTGGCGGGCCCGGCGGCTATGTCGCTGCAATCCGCGCGGCGCAGTTGGGCATGAAAGTGGCCTGTGTTGAGGGACGTGGGGCGCTGGGTGGAACCTGTCTGAATGTGGGGTGCATCCCCTCCAAAGCGTTGCTGACCTCCTCGGCCAAATATGCCGAACTTGCTCATCTCTCCTCCCACGGTATTGCGGTCGAGGGGGCCAGCATTGATGTGCCTGCAATGATGGGGCGCAAGGAGAAGATCGTCGGCGATTTGACCAAGGGCATCGCTTTTTTGTTCAAGAAGAACGGCGTTGATCTGATCGAGGGCTGGGCCAGTATTCCCGCCGCCGGGCAGGTCAAAGTGGGTGATGAGGTTCACGAGGCCAAGAATATTCTGATTGCCACCGGGTCCGAGCCGACCTCGCTGCCGGGGATTGAGATTGATGAACAGGACATCCTCAGCTCGACCGGCGCGATTGCACTGGACTCTGTGCCAGAGCATCTGGTCGTGATCGGCGCAGGTGTAATCGGCCTGGAACTGGGTCAGGTCTGGGCACGGTTGGGCGCAAAAGTCACTGTGGTCGAATATCTGGACCGCATCTTGCCCGGCATTGATGGCGAGATTGCCAAACTGGCGCAGCGGGCACTGTCCAAGCGCGGGCTGAAATTTCAGCTGGGACGGGCACTGAAGTCGGTCGAGAAAACCGAAGCCGGCCTGACCCTGACTGTTGATCGCGTCGGCAAGGACAAAGAAGAAGTGATCGAGGCCGACAAGGTCCTGATCGCCGTCGGCCGCCGTCCGGTCACGCGCGGGCTAGGCCTTGAAGACCTCGGCGTTGCTGAGAACCCGCGTGGCTTCATCGAGGTGGATGCCACGTTCCAGACCTCGGTTCCCGGTGTTTATGCCATCGGCGACTGCGTACCCGGCCCGATGCTTGCACATAAGGCCGAAGAAGATGGCGTCGCCTGTGTCGAGATGCTGGCCGGGCAGGGCGGACATGTCGACTACGACACCGTACCCGGCGTCGTGTACACTGATCCCGAAGTCGCCTCGGTCGGTCAAACCGAGGAGGCGTTGAAAGAGGCCGGGGTAGAGTATTCGGTTGGCAAGTTCGCCTTCATGGCAAACTCGCGCGCCCGCTCGACCGGTGAAACCGACGGTGCGGTCAAGGTTCTGGCTGATCCGAACGGCAAAATCCTCGGCGCGCATATCTGCGGTGCCCATGGCGGCGATCTGATCGCCGAGCTGGTTCTGGCCATGACCAAAGGTGCTACCGTCGCCGAAGTCGCAGCCACCTGCCACGCGCACCCGGCCATGGGAGAGGCGGTCAAAGAAGCCTGTCTTGACGCCATGGGCCGCGCAATTCACGCGTAAGGGGGAACCAGCCAGATGACCATCCAGCTTAGACCACGCCACCCTGAAAAGGCCAAGAAGGCTGACAGTGTCATCCCGCGCAAGCCCAAGTGGATTCGGAAGAAAAAGGGCGATAGCGCCGAGTACTACGAAACCCGTCGCCTGATGCGAGAGCATAATCTGGCGACCGTCTGCGAAGAGGCTGCCTGCCCCAATATTGGCGAGTGTTGGTCCAAACGCCATGCGACCATGATGATCATGGGCGAGGTCTGCACGCGCGGCTGTTCCTTCTGCAACGTCGCCACCGGTCGCCCCGACGCGCTGGATGCGTTCGAGCCGGGTCGGGTTGCGGCAGCGGTCAAGAAACTGGGCCTGCGTCATGTGGTGATCACCTCGGTGGATCGAGATGATCTGGCCGATGGCGGGGCCGAACATATCGCCCAGACCATCCGCGCCGTGCGCCATCAGAACCCTGGCACAACGGTCGAGGTTCTGACCCCTGATTTTCTGGGCAAAGGCAATGCAGCAGACATCGTATACGAGGCCGCGCCGGACGTGTTCAACCACAACCTGGAGACCGTCCCGCATCTGTACCCGACGGTCCGCCCCGGTGCGCGCTATTACACATCGCTGCGACTTTTGGACGACGCCAAGCGCGCCAATCCAGAAATTTTCACCAAATCCGGCCTGATGGTCGGCCTTGGCGAAAGCCTGAACGACGTAAGGCAGGTGATGGATGACCTGCGCGCGGCGCAAGTCGATTTTCTGACGGTTGGGCAATACCTGCAACCGACCCCGAAACACCATCCAATCGACCGGTTCTGGTCACCGGAGGAGTTCGCCCAACTGGAACAGATCGCACGTTCCAAGGGCTTTCTGCACGTGTCGGCAACCCCGCTGACCCGTTCATCGTTCCACGCGGACGAAGACTTCGCTGCTCTCAAGCAAGCCCGGCAACGGGCTATCGCGAACAGGGCATAACCAAACGCAAATGGGAGGGATACCATGGAAGCGTTAAATTCAATCGTAGGGGCCATCAATGGCGTCGTGTGGGGGCCGCTGATGCTGGTTCTCATCCTTGGCGTCGGCTTCTTCCTGCAGGTGGGGCTGAAATTCATGCCGATCCTGCGCATTGGCACGGGCTTCAGCCTGCTGTTCAAAGGCCGTGAGGGTCAGGGCGAAGGGCAGATCAGCCCGTTCAACGCGCTGATGACCTCGCTGTCGGCGACCATCGGTACCGGCAACATTGCCGGTGTGGCCACTGCTGTCTTCCTGGGCGGTCCGGGCGCTTTGTTCTGGATGTGGATGACCGCCCTGGTGGGCATGGCCACCAAATACGCCGAAGCTGTCTGTGCGGTGAAATACCGCGAAAAAGACGAGCTGGGCAACTATGTCGGCGGCCCGATGTACTACATCAAGAATGGCCTCGGCGCGAAATGGGCCTGGCTGGGTGTTGCATTCGCCCTGTTCGGCGCAATCGCAGCCTTTGGCATCGGCAACGGCGTGCAGGCCAACGGCGTGGCACAAGTTCTGGAATCGAACTTCGGCGTGAACACCTCGGTCACCGGTGTTGTTCTGATGGTCCTGACCGCAGCAGTTATTTTGGGTGGCATCACCCGCATCGGTGCGGTTGCCGGTAAACTGGTTCCGTTCATGGCGATTGCTTACATCATCGCCGGTCTGCTGGTTCTGCTGATCAACATCGGCAATATCGGCCACGCGCTGTCGCTGGTCTTCACCTACGCCTTCACCCCGTCTGCTGCCGAAGGTGGTTTCGCGGGTGCAGCCGTCTGGGCCGCCATCCGCTTTGGTGTGGCACGTGGCGTGTTCTCGAACGAAGCCGGTCTGGGTTCGGCTCCCATTGCACACGCAGCGGCCGAGACCAAAGGGCCGGTCAACCAAGGCCTGATCGCGATGCTGGGTACGTTCATCGACACCATCATCGTCTGCTCGATCACCGGTCTGGCGATCATCTCGTCGGGCGCATGGACATCGGGTGAATCGGGCGCGGCTTTGACCTCGCTGGCCTTCGCAAACTCGCTGCCGGGCGGTGGTCACCTGATCGCAATCGCTCTGTCGATCTTTGCCTTCACCACCATCCTGGGCTGGTCGTTCTACGGCGAGAAATGCGTCGAGTTCCTGCTGGGCGTTAAATCCCTGATGCCCTACCGCGTGCTGTGGATCATCGCGATCTACTTCGGAGCGACTGCGGATCTGGGCTTCATCTGGCTGCTGGCGGATACGCTGAACGCCATGATGGCGATCCCGAACCTGATCGCCCTGGCCCTGCTGAGCCCGATCGTCTTCAAACTGACGAAAGAGTTCTTCGCCTCGGGTGGACAGTCCGAAGAGCCCGGCGGCAAGCCTGCCGAATAGGTTCGAACCTGACAAATGCGGGGGGCCATCCCGGCCCCCCGGTTTTGAAACAGAATTCCCTATCTTGAGGAGAGACGTGATGGCCACGAAAATCCTGCTGCCCATTGACCATACCGACGAACGCTCGTGGAAAAACGCCTTGCCGCTCGCATTGGAGCAGGCCAAGTTCTACGGGGCCGAACTGCACGCGGTTGCCGTCATCCCCGAGATCATCCAGTTGCCGAACCTGCCCGCCAACTACGGCGCAGGCGCCAAAGATCACGTGCGGGGTGCGGTTCAGACCATTCTGGATCACGGCAATGCCTCCGACGTGCCGGTGCATGTAGAAGAAGGCAGCGTTTACCGGGAAATCCTGAAACTGGCCTATAAGGAAGGTTTCGATCTGATCGTCATGGCATCGACCAAGGGCGACTTCCCGAATTACGAAATTGGCCCGAACCTGTCACGTGTCGTGCGCAACGCACACTGCACGGTTATGGTTGTTCGCGACCAATCCCGCTGATTGAAAGGTTAGAAAGATGACCGCGATTAAACGCACGCCTCTCCACGCATTGCACGTTGAGTTAGGAGGAAAGCTGGTTGATTTTGCTGGTTGGGAGATGCCTGTACAGTATCCTTTGGGGATTATGGGGGAGCATAAGCAGTGTCGTGAGAAGGCGGCGTTGTTTGATGTGTCTCATATGGGTCAGGTGATTTTGCGGGGCGAGAATGTGGGGGAGAAGCTGGAAGCTTTGTGCCCGCAGGCCTATGCGACGCTGAAAGAGGGCAAGGCGCGGTACGGGTTCTTTACCAACGCGGACGGCGGGATCATGGATGATTTGATCGTGTCGAATGCGGGGGATCACTATTTTGTGGTGGTGAACGCGGCGCTGCGGCATCAGGACATTCCGCATATGGAAGCGAACCTCGAAGGTGTCGAAGTGACCGAGATCTTCGACCGGGCTCTGGTGGCTGTGCAAGGTCCCGCAGCGGAAAACGTCGTCGGCGAACTCTGCCCTGCGGCGCGGGATCTGAAGTTCATGGAAACCACCGTGGCGGATATCAACGGCGTTGAATGCCGTATCTCGCGTCTGGGCTATACCGGCGAGGATGGCTATGAGATCTCGATCCCCGAGGACAAGGCGATCGAGATCAGCAAGGCCTTCCTGGCCCATGAGGACTGTGAACCAGCGGGTCTGGGCGCGCGCGACAGCCTGCGGCTGGAGGCGGGTCTGTGTCTCTATGGCAATGACATTGACCAGAGCACCTCACCGATCGAGGCCTCGCTGGGCTGGGCGATCCAGAAACGCCGCAAGGAAGAAGGCGGTTTTCCGGGCGCGGATCGCGTGCAAAAGGAACTGGCCGAGGGCCCCGCACGCAAGCTGGTGGGCATCAAGCCCGAAGGTCGCGCCCCGGCGCGTCAGGGTGTGGAAGTGCAATGTACCAATGGCAACACCATCGGTCAGATCACCTCGGGCAGCTTTGGCCCCACGGTGGGTGGCCCGGTGGCGATGGGCTATGTGAGCAAAGGCCATGGCGAGCCGGGCGAGAAGGTGAACCTGATCATCCGGGGCAAGGCGCAACCGGCGCAGATCGTGGCGCTGCCCTTCGTCAAACAGAATTACAAGCGTTGAAGTCAGGAGAGAGACAACATGGCAACCTATTATTCCGAAGAGCATGAATGGCTGACCGTTGAGGGCGACACCGCCACGCTGGGCATCACCAAACATGCCGCCGAGCAGTTGGGCGAAGTGGTCTTTGTCGAGCAGCAGGAAGCGGGCGACGAGTTCGAAAAGGGTGGCGAGATCGGCGTGATCGAATCCGTCAAGGCAGCCTCGGAACTTTATGCCCCGGTCGATGGCGAGATTACGGAAGTCAACGAAGCGCTGGCCGACAATCCCGGCGCGCTGAACGAAGATCCCGAAGGCGAGGCCTGGATCTACAAGATCAAGATTGCGGACGCGGCGCAGCTGGACGACCTGATGGACGAAGCCGCCTACAAAGCCTTCATCGGCTAACCACATTCGGAGCCCCGCCTTTGGGGCTCCCCCCGCTTCATCAGGGGCTTCCGATTGGGGCTCCGCCCGTTCGGGCCTGAATCTGTCCCCCGGACAGATTCAGGGACGGCCCTCACCCCCCGCCGGAGGCATCTGCCTGCCCGGTCGGACCTGACCTATTCGACAGGAGCGCAACACATGGCCTTCAAACTGACCGATTACGAAGCCTATGACTTCGCCAACCGCCGCCACATCGGCCCGTCGCCCACCGAGATGCGCGACATGCTCAAGGTGATCGGCTTCAAGACGCTGGACGAGCTGATCGACGCCACCGTCCCGCCTGCGATCCGGCAGAAAGAGCCGCTGGACTGGGGTCCGGCGATGACCGAGCGCGACGCGCTGTTCCACATGAAAGAGGTGGCGAGCAAGAACACCGTTCTGACCTCGCTGATCGGTCAGGGCTATTACGGCACCACAACGCCCGCGCCGATCCTGCGCAACATTCTGGAAAACCCGGCCTGGTATACCGCCTACACGCCGTACCAGCCCGAGATCAGCCAGGGCCGTCTTGAGGCGCTGCTGAACTTCCAGACCATGGTCAGCGACCTGACCGGGCTGGACGTGGCCAACGCGTCCTTGCTGGACGAAGCCACAGCCGCGGCGGAGGCGATGGCGATGGCCAAGCGCGGCGGGCGGTCCAAGGCCAACAACGCGGCCTTCTTTGTCGATAAGAACTGCCACCCGCAGACCATCGCGGTCATTAAAACCCGCGCCGAGCCTCTGGGCATCGACGTGCAGGTGGGTGACCCCGACAGCCTTGAGGCCGGTGCCGTCTTTGGTGCGATCTTCCAATATCCCGGCACCCACGGTCACGTGCGCGACTTCACATCGGAAATCGCCGCGCTGCATGAACACAAAGCCATCGCCATCGTCGCCGCCGACATCCTGTCGCTGGCGCTGCTGAAATCCCCCGGCGAGATGGGCGCGGATATCGCCATCGGTTCGACCCAGCGCTTTGGCGTGCCGATGGGCTATGGCGGGCCCCATGCTGCCTATATGGCAACCACCGACAAGCTGAAGCGCTCGATGCCGGGCCGGATCATCGGTGTCAGCATCGACAGCCGTGGCAACAAGGCCTACCGCCTGTCGCTGCAAACCCGCGAGCAGCATATCCGGCGTGAAAAAGCCAACTCGAATGTTTGCACCGCGCAGGCGCTGCTGGCGGTCATTGCCTCGATGTATGCGGTTTATCACGGTCCCGACGGCATCAAGGCCATCGCGCAATCGGTGCACCGCAAGACCTCGCGCCTGGCGGCTGGTCTGGAAGAGGCGGGCTTTGCCGTTGAGCCGGAAGTGTTCTTCGACACCATCACGGTTGAGGTTGGCCACCTGCAAAAAACGGTGATGGAGGCCGCCGTGGCGCGCGGTGTGAACCTGCGCAAGGTCGGCGATACACGCGTGGGCATCAGCCTGGACGAACAGACCCGGCCCGAGACCATCGAGGCCGTCTGGGGTGCCTTCGGCATTGACCGCACCGATGACAGCTCGAACGTGGCCTATCGCCTGCCGGATTACGCACTGCGCGAAAGCGAATACCTGACCCACCCGATCTTCCATCAGAACCGGGCCGAGGCTGAGATCACCCGCTATATGCGCCGTCTGGCCGACCGCGACCTGGCACTGGACCGGGCGATGATCCCGCTGGGGTCCTGCACCATGAAGCTGAACGCCACGATCGAGATGATCCCGGTCACCTGGCCCGAGTTCGGCAATCTGCACCCGTTCTGCCCCGAAGATCAGGCGCAGGGCTATCATGAGATGATCGCCGACCTGAACGACAAGCTGTGCCAGATCACCGGCTATGACGCGATCAGCCAGCAGCCCAACTCGGGCGCGCAGGGGGAATATGCGGGCCTGCTGACCATCCGCAACTACCACTTTGCCCGCGGCGAAGGGCAGCGGAACGTCTGCCTGATCCCGACCTCGGCGCATGGCACCAACCCGGCCTCGGCGCAGATGGTGGGCTGGCAGGTTGTGCCGGTTCTGGCGGATGAAAACGGCAATATCGACCTCGCGGACTTCCGCGCCAAGGCGGAAAAGCACTCGGATCATCTGGCCGCCTGCATGATCACCTATCCGTCCACCCATGGCGTCTTTGAGACCACCGTGCAGGAGGTCTGCCAGATCACCCATGACCATGGCGGTCAGGTCTATATCGACGGGGCCAACATGAATGCCATGGTCGGTCTGTCGCGTCCGGGAGACATTGGCGGCGATGTCAGCCACCTGAACCTGCACAAGACCTTCTGCATCCCCCATGGCGGCGGCGGCCCCGGCATGGGTCCGATCGGCGTCAAGGCGCATCTGACCGAACACCTGCCCGGCCACCCGGAATACGGCACCGCCGTGGGTCCGGTCTCGGCGGCACCCTTTGGCTCGCCGTCCATTCTGCCGGTCTCATGGGCCTACGTGCTGCTGATGGGCGGTGCAGGTCTGACGCAGGCGACCAAAGTGGCGATCCTGAACGCCAACTACATCGCGGCGCGTCTGAAAGACGCCTATCCGATCCTCTACACGTCCGAGACGGGCCGCGTGGCGCATGAATGCATCCTCGACACCAGACCGCTGGACGCCGAGGCGCATGTCAGCGTCGACGATGTGGCCAAGCGCCTGATCGATTCAGGCTTCCACGCGCCGACCATGTCCTGGCCGGTGGCGGGCACTCTGATGGTCGAGCCCACCGAGTCCGAGCCCATGGCGGAACTCGACCGCTTCTGCGATGCCATGCTCTCGATCCGATCCGAGGCGCAGGACATCATCGACGGCAAGATCGACGCGGAAAACAACCCGCTGAAAAACGCCCCCCACACGGTGCGCGATCTGGTCGGCGACTGGGACCGGCCCTACACCCGAGAACAGGCCTGCTTCCCTCCGGGCTCCATGGGCGTCGACAAATACTGGTCCCCCGTCAACCGCGTCGACAACGCATATGGCGACAGAAACCTCATCTGCACATGCCCCCCAATGGACGCATACCAAGACGCAGCCGAGTAAAAACACAAAACAACAAAAACCCCCGCCAAAAAAGGCGGGGGCTAAGCACAATACTGGACAATGCCACACCCGGCATTGTCTGCACCCAACAGGTGGAGGAGCAATGAAACACTATGTCCTCGAGAACGAAGATGCGCGCACGACCCATTCCGCATCCATTGCACCTGACCGCACACGAAACATCGATATCATCCTGTCCGGCGAAAAAGCGGCAACGTCTGCAGAACTGGTCGTCGATTTTTTTCAAGCCCTGAACGATATCGTTGAAGACTATACCTATATCGTCAACACCCGAACCGTTGCGGAAAACCCTCCGGGCGGACCGCTGTATTGGTCTGGGCGAACAGCGGTTTTTTGGGGCGATATCCGCAAAACCTGGAAGTTTGCAGGGCAGGAGAAGGCTTGGATTTCTCAGGTATTGAACCTGTCTGCCCGTTCAATTCTGGTCGGTGATGCAGTTTTTCTGTTGGCGCGTTCGGCCCGCTCGGATCAAACTATTGCTTCCATTCACCCGAACTTTGCAGCGGCAGCACAAGAGGCTGGGCTGGTTGACTGTGGGTCTGCCCTGTACCGCTCGACCGAGGATCGGGTGCACAGCGCGTCCACCAAACTCAGCGCATTATGGCTGCTGTCAGAGTTTGTCTCATTGGACCATGGAGAACACCTTGCTGATGCGCTGCGCGGCTACATCGGGCTGACTGAACCCAGGCCGACATGCAAAAGCCAGCTTGCCACCCGTCTGGTTCAACGTTCAGGTGCCGATCCGGTGGTAGTCCAGGCCATTGATGAGATGCTGAAAAACGTCGAAGATCCATTGACGATTCCCGATCTGTCCCGGGCGCTTGGAACATCCACGCGCCAGCTTCAGCGCCGTTTCCTGGGCAAGACCGGCGTTAAGCTTCTGACCACTTATCGTGAACTTCGCCTTGAACGGGCGCATAGCCTGCTGCGATATACCGATATGACACGGCGTGAGATTTCAACGGCAACGGGCTTTTCTTCCGTCGTTTCATTTGGGCGCGCATTTCGCGCCCAATACAACATTACTCCCGAGCTTGTCCGCAATCGCCGTTATGCGGGAGAACTGTCATAGAACCGCAAGATGAGTCTCGGCTACGTGACTGAAGCGAAGGTCCGCATGACCGACGTGTGAAACTACGCACATCACCAATTCAATTATGACTTAGGATTTCGGGTGCATCGCGCGCCTAAAATGCCGCGTGCCTTGACCCCGGCGGGTGTAAATCCCTCAGCAGAGTTGCTTTCAAAAACTAAATAGTTGACATTCTTGCACACGTGTTCAAGATTTTCCAATGGAAGGGAGGAGAGTCAACTTGATATCCAACAGCGAAAAACTGTCATGAAACTGTGATTTTTCGATGTTGCTCAGCTTTTCTCAAAAATGAAGATCAAAAATTGGCTCTTGTCACACTGGCTACATGAATCGAGGATAACAGGTTTTTGCACACGTGTTCAAATCGTGCATGCCGATCAACAAGGGGATCATACATGACCAAATCAATCCTGAAACGCACTACGGCTGCTCTGCTGCTGAGCGCGATGGCAGTACCGGCGCTGGCCGAGGACGTCACCATCACGGTCTGGGCCGGTGGCTCGAACGACGCTGATGCATACCGCATCGACGCCATTGAAATTGCCGCCGATATGTTGGAGCGTGAAGCCGCAATCGAAGGCCGTGAACTGAACATCACCGTCGAAGGCAAGCGCGACTTTGGCGGTTGGGAAGAGTTCAAGCAAGGCGTGACTCTGGCCGCCGAGGCCGGCACAGCGCCGAACATCGTGGTCACCAGCCACCTGGACATCGCACCATGGAGCCAGGCGGGCTATATCGTTCCGGCCGAGGATTATCTGGATTTCGACGCCTGGCCGCTGAATGACCTTTACCCGAACCTGTTGGAAATCGCTGCTTATAACGGCATCCAGTGGGGTCTGCCTCAAGATGCGGAAAGCCGCCCGTTCTTCTTCTGGAAGGACACGATGCGTGGTATTGGCTATTCGGATGATGACATTGCGGCGCTGCCGGAAAAGGTTGCCGCAGGCGAATACACACTGCAAAACGTTCTGGAAGACGCTAAGAAAGCCGTTGACGCAGGTCTGGTTGAAGAAGGCTATGGCTTCTATCCCCGTCCGTCCAACGGTCCGGATTGGGGCCAGTTCTATCAATCCTTTGGCGGAGTTCTGCAGGACCCCGAGACCGGCAAACTGTTGCTGGACAAGGCCGCAATGGAAGGGTTCTATCAGTTCTTTGCCGACGCAGTTGAGGCTGGTATCACCCGCAAGAACCACCTGGGCACCGATTGGGGCCAGTGGTACACCGAGGTCGCCAACGGCAAAGCCGCGACCTGGCATGGTGGCACATGGCATTATGCCCGCTACACCGGCAAGGAAGGCAATGAGGATTTCTTTGGCACAATCGAATTCTCGCTGATCCCGGCAGGCGACGAAGGTGGCCGTGCCAACACCATCACCCATCCGCTGGTCTACCTGATCACCGATCAGGAAAACGACGACCATGAAGAGATCGCGGCGCAACTGGTCAAAATCGCCTCGGAACCGCGCCTGAACTCGCTGCACGCGATCAAGTCGGCGCATCTGGGCATCGGTCAGCAGCAAGCGAATATCGAGCTTTATGCCAACGACCGTTGGGCTTCGGAAGCGACCGAGCGCCTGCTGATCAGCGCCAATGCGCAGCCGAACAACCTGGATTACGGGGCATACTCCGAAGCCATGTTCAAGGGACTCGAAGCCGCCTGGACCGGTGTGAAAACACCAGCCGAAGCGGTGGCCGAGCTTGAGGCAGAACTGACCGCCAAACTGGGCGACAACCTCATCGTTCAGTAAGATCACCCCCACCGGCCGGGGCATGCGGTCTTGCCCCGGCCACCCTTTTTCGGAGTATGCCATGCCCCGCTTCAACGCGCTTGGGTTCGGATTTCTTGCACCCGCGATGATCGTGGTGACGCTGTTTTTCCTCGCCCCGGTTATCCTGACGGTGTTCTTCGCCTTTACCAACATGTCTACGTCGACGGGCATCACGGGGGGTGAGTATCTGCTGACCCAATCAGACTTGCGCGCAGTCAAGGCCAGCGGCGTGTCGGATGAGACTTTCGACAAGCTAGAAAACGCAGGCTATGTGGTTGATGAGGCCGGTTTGGCCCGTCTGGCAGAAGAGCGCGATCAGGCAACGGCAGACGAACTTGCAACGCTGCATGCAGGGGCCGAGTTTTCGTCACGGCGGGACATGGAGCGGGCGCTGAAGGACTTGCGTCAGAACCGCATCCGGTCAACCCGCGATCGCAAAGCGTTGGCCGAGCTGTTCACCTCAAGCGTGATGGACGAACGGTATCAGACTGAAAATGAGTTTCGCACTGCGCTGACCGCAGCGGGCATTCCCGAGTCAGATCAGAATATTCTGGTCAAAACCGCTTATACGGGCTGGGTCTGGACGACCGAGAACATGAAGCTGCTGTTCTCGCTGGACAGTTCATGGCGCTATGCGATGAACACGCTGTTTTATGTCGTGTTCACTTTGACATTCAACGTCGGTTTTGGCCTGTTTCTGGCGATCTCGACCTTCTATCTACCGTCCGGCATCGCCAATACCTTCCGCACCATCTGGTTTCTGCCACGCATCTTGCCGCCAGTGCTGTACGTGCTGATGTGGTACTGGCTGACATGGGATACCGGTATCATTTCGTCCTTCATGGGCTGGTTCGGCGTCGCCCCGCGAAACTGGATGTTGGATACGGCAACGAATGCCTGGATCCTGGTCATCCTGATCAACGGTTTTGTCGGGGCCTCGCTGGGCATGATCCTGTTTTCCTCGGCGATCCGCACAATCCCGGCCTCAATGCTCTATGCGTCTGAGGTCGATGGCGCGAACCGTTGGCAACAAATCCGCTACATCATCCTGCCGCAACTGCGCTGGCCGATCCTGTTTACCTCGTCCTACCAGACGCTGTCCCTGCTGACCTCGTTTGAATACATCCTGCTGGCCACCGATGGCGGGCCAGGTGGCGCAACCGAAGTCTGGGCCTTGGCCGCTTATCACACCGCGCTGAACAACTATGGTGGCAACCTGCAATACGGTCTGGGCGCGGCTTACGCGCTGGTGCTGGTTGTTATCGGCATCGTGACCAGCGCGCTGTACCTGCGGTTCTTCAACTTCAAAGACCTCGTGGCGAAGCCACGGATCGAGCAATAGAGGCCCCGAGATGACATCGAATTTCCGCGCCTTCCCCATCATTGCGCTCCTGACGATCCTGTCGCTGCCGCTGGTGATCATGTATGCTTTTACGCTGGTGGACTCGATCACCGATGCCGAACCCGGCAGCCTGATCCCATCCGAGATCACCTTCCATCACTGGCGGTTCCTGTGGGATGACACCACCGGGCGCGGCTCGGTCTGGATCGCGACGATCAACACTTTCATCTTTGCCGGATCGACGGCGGCGATTGTCTGCGCGACCTCGCTGACTTCGGCCTATGCGCTGTCGCGGCTGAACTTCCCGGCGCGGCGGTTCTTTCTGGCGGGCGTCATCATCCTGCACGCCTTCCCGACCATCACGCTGATCATCGCGATTTTCCTGATCCTGCAATTCCTTGGCCTTTTCGATACGCTGATCGGGGTCATCATGGTCAAGGCCGCGCTGGAACTACCCTTTGGTATCTGGGTGATGAAGGGCTTCTACGACACCGTCCCGTGGGAGATTGAGATGGCAGGCGTGCAAGACGGCGCCAGCCGCTTCATGGTCTGGCGCAAGCTGGTGTTGCCGCAGGTGCAACCGGGCCTCTCGGCGCTGCTGATCTTTTCCTTCCTGTCGGGATGGAGCGAATTCATCCTGCCCCTGGTCCTTGCTCCGGGCAGCGACGCGCAAGTGTTGTCGACCTATCTGGCCTATTTCCTGCTGGATGACAGTTTGGAAGTCGACTTCAACCTCTTCAAATCGGTGGGCCTGTTCTACGCGCTGCCGGTGATCCTGATCTATCTGATCTTCCAGAAGAAACTCATGAATATCTATGGCGGGGGCTCGAAAGGCTGATGCAACTTAGGCTCACTAACTTCACCAAAACCTTCGACGGCCTGACCGTTATCGACAAGCTGAACCTGACCGTTGAAAGCGGTGAGATGATGGCGTTGCTGGGGCCTTCGGGTTGCGGAAAATCCACCACGCTTTTCACCATCTGCGGCATTCATCGGATGAATGGCGGAACACTGCATTTCGGGGACCGGGATGTATCCGACCTGCCGTCGCAAAAACGCAATGTAGGCGTGGTGTTCCAGAACTATGCGCTTTATCCGCATATGAGCATCCGCGAGAACATCGCCTTCCCGCTGCGGGTGCAGAAGCTGGATAACGCCACGATCAAGCGCAAGGTCGGCGAGATTGCCGAGCTGGTCCACATCCCCGAACTACTCGACCGCCGTCCGGCGCAGCTGTCGGGTGGTCAACAGCAACGTGTCGCGTTGGCCCGTGCTTTGGTGCGGCAACCGGATGTGCTGTTGCTGGATGAACCGCTGGCCAACCTTGACGCCAAGCTGCGGCTTGAGATGCGCTCGGAAATCCGTCGCATTCAGTTGGAGACCGGAATCACCGCCATCCTCGTAACCCATGATCAGGTCGAGGCGATGTCGATGTGCGACCGCATCGCGCTGATGAAGGACGGCAAAATCGTTCAGCTCAGCGAGCCCGATCAGATGTATAACGACCCGGTCGATACCTTTGTGGCTGGTTTTCTGGGCAACCCACCGATCTCTTTCCTCGATGCAACTGTCGCGGACGGCCAGTTCCGCGTCGGCGACAGCGGCATTGCGATTTCCCAGGCGCTGAGGCCCAAGGTCACCGGACAAGTCCAACTCGGCATCCGGCCCGAGTATTTTGGCCCGCAGTTCGGCAACGGGCTGCAAGGCCAGATTAGCTTTGTTGAGACGCAAGGCAGGGAGGATCTTTATAACGTGACCCTGCCAAACGGCGCGGTTCTGCGTTCCATTCAACCGGCGGGCCCCAGGCTGAAACTGGGTGAGACCGTGAATTGGGGCGTCGCCTCGGATCATGCGCTTGCCTTTACACCCGAAGGCGCGCGCATCTGATGACGGGCTGGCTGACCCCCTCCCGGCCCTTGTCGATCGCGCATCGCGGGGCCAGTGCATATGCGCCAGAGAATACTCTGGCCGCGTTTGCACTGGCCGCCGATCTAGGCGCAGATATGTGGGAGGTCGATCTGCACCAAACGGCTGACAGCCAGATATTCGCGTTTCACGACTTCACCTTGCCAGACGGGCGGAACGTTTCGTCCCTATCCTATGCCGAAATCCGCGCCGCCGTGGGTGAAGACGAGGCACCGCTTCTTTCAGAAATCATCGCTCTGGCGCACGCCCGGGCCTGCGGTATCTATGCCGACATAAAGGCACCTGAAGCTTCTGTCCGAATATCCGAAATGCTTGAAGCTGCGGGTATCGAACAAGCCATTCTCGGCGCATTTGATCCCGGTGCGGTAAAGGATTTGCGGGCGGCACAAACACCGTACCCGTTGGCGTCTTTGATCCCCGTTGGGGTGGATCCTTTCGCAGTGTCAGCAGATGCAGACATCATCCATCTGTGCTGGGAACAACTGGACAGGCCTCAGGATTTGCTGGACGATGCCTTCTTTTCCAGATGCCATGAAACAGGTCAGAAAGTGGTTCTGTGGCATGAGGAAGACCCGACCCGAATGGCAGAGATTCGCCGTAAGCCCGTGCTTGGCATCTGCTCGGACCGGCCAGAGCTGGTGAATCCGATCCGGTTTCACAACGATCTGCTCGTTGTGTGCCACAGAGGAGCCAACAAAATCGCTCCGGAAAACACATTGTCGGCTGCGCATGCATGTTTCGCGGCAGGGTTCAGTCATGTCGAAATCGATGTGCATGTCACGGCAGACAATAATCTGGTCGTGCTGCACGATCCGACTCTGGATCGAACAACCAACGGCACCGGCCCTGTCTGCGAACACAGTTTTGCCGAGCTGCAACTACTAAACGCGGGCGCGTGGTTTTCGCCGTTCTACGCTCGGGAAATGATCCCGACATTGGATGACATGCTAAGGCTGGCGAAATCCTATGACGGTCAGCTTTACATTGAACTGAAATCCGCGCCCGCCCGTTTGGTGTGGAACCGGGTTGCGGCCCACCAGATGCAAGACCGGGTGTTCTTTTGGTCCTTCGTCACGCAGTCTCTGCACGACATGCGCGCGCTATCGGATGAGGCGCAGATCATGATGCGGCGACAGGATTTTCAGACACTGGAAGAGGCTATGGCCACGTTGTCTCCGTCTTTGCTGGAATACACCGTGGACGATGATTGGTCAGATTTCCCAGAGTTGCGACAACAGGGCATGCCGATCATGATCGCCTATAACGGCGATGACCGGGCTGTGTTAGAGAAGATCGCCGATGCGGACCCCGATATGGTCAATCTGGACCAGCCGTTTGTTTTTGCCGAAATCTGCCGCGAAAAAGGAGTTGCGAGTTGACGGATGAGCCGACAAAGCCAGTCACGTCCTTTGATGTCGCGCGCCGGGCCGGTGTATCGCGGTCGATGGTGTCTCGGGCATTTACCGAAGGGGCCCACATCTCGGAAAAGTCCCGGGAAAAGGTGCTGAAGGCGGCAGAAGAACTGGGGTACCGTGTGAATTTTCTGGCCCGAGGCCTGCAAACCCGGCAATCCAACCTGGTGGGCATTGTGGCTTCGTCCTTAGACACTCCGTTTCGTTCCCGCCAGGTGCGGATCGCAGCGCAGGAGTTCATCAGTCACGGCTATCGTCCTATCTTGCTGACCTTTGAACCTGATGATGATATCGAACAATGGTTGTCGGTCATGCTGAATTACAACGTAGCTGGCGTCATGGTCACGTCGGCCACGCCGTCACCGAAGATCATTCAGGAGTGTCACCGGCTGCGTATGCCTCTGGTTCTGATCAACAGGGGCAAAAACCAAGATATTGCTGACACCGTTCAGATCGACGTTCAGCAGGCCGGAGAGCTGGCCTATACCATGCTCACGCGATCCGGCACGGGACGGCTGGCCGTTGTGCATCCACAGGTGCCGTCTTACTCCGTGACTGGTCGAGCACGTGCTTTTGTTGACAAATGCCACGCTGAACATGTGGAGGTTCAGGAGTTCGTATCCGCAAATCAAAGCTATCAGGCTGGCTACGATATTGCAGGCAGCATCGGGATCGCACTGGACCGCATCGATGGTGTCTTCTGCGCGACCGATCTTTTAGCATTGGGCGTCATGGACAGGCTGCGCGCCGATTGGAATGTACGCTTTCCAGACGACATGCAAATCGCGGGATGTGACGACATCGAACAGGCCGGGTGGGGGGCCTATCAATTGTCGACAATGCGTCAGGACGCCGAAGAACAAGTGCTGGCCGCCGTCCAGCAAATGCTGGATCGCATCGAGAATCCAGAGATGGAAATACAGCATTTCAATCAAAAACTAACGCCGATTTTCAGGCAAACAACGCTGAGCAGTTATGACTGAACGATTTGACTCGAAACTGGAATTTGCAAAATTTCTTGCTGTTGAGGCAGGTAAACTGGCCCAGAAGCTTTATCAGGAGCAGGATGAAACGTTCATTTCGGTCAAAGGGCTTCAGGATTTTGTCACCGTCGCAGATCGACAGGTGGAAGAGAAAATCCGGGCGCTGATTTCCCAATGTTATTCCAGTGACGCCGTTCTGGGCGAAGAAGAAGGCCTATCGGGCAGCGGTGAGGCGATTTGGGTGATCGACCCCATCGACGGCACCGCAAATTTCATGCGCGGGTTACCCGATTGGGCTGTTTCGATTGGGTATTGTGAAAGGGATGAGATAGAACTCGGCGCAATTTATGCACCAGATCGGGACGAGTTGTGCTGGGCGGCCAAAGGGCAGGGCGCTTTTTGCAATGACCGGCAAGTGCATGTTTCAGATTGCAGTCGGGCGGAACAGGCTTTGCTGCTGTTGGGGCGCTCGACCCGCAATCCAGTGCAGGACTATCTGGCGACAATCGAGCGTACGGTGAACGCGCAGATGGAATACCGCCGAAACGGGTCTGCGGCGGTAAGCCTTATGAACGTGGCGCAGGGCAGAGCCGAAGGATATTACGAGGCACATCTAAACGCATGGGACGCAGTTGCCGGCGTTCTGATTATTCGCGAAGCGGGTGGTCTTGTGCACAGCGCACCAGTTCCCGAGCTATTGAAACACGGCAGCCGCATTCTGGCCGTCACGCCAAAGTTGGAACAGGTGGTTATTGGGTCAGTTGTTCCGTGCGATCGCAAGGTGTCAAGCAGGCCCTGAAAGCCTTATGCCCCGTCGCTTGCTCTCGAACTCCGGTCGGCAAGGTCTGGAAAGCTGCCGCTCAGCGATTCACCGGCATCAAATTAACAATTGAATTAGCTTGTAGGCGTTTGTTTCCATGTCACGGCTTTCTCGGGCCCAAAATGCCGTGAAATAGGGGAAATACGCCTGGTTTTGTTTCAATTCGAAACTCAACACATATGGTAGGTTCGCCACTTTGTTGTGTGGCACAGTAAGCTGAAGACGGCGGCAGTTCTGCTGTTTCAGTTTGGTGTTGTAACGAGTGTGCCGTTCCGATCCGTATCGGAACGGCAGTTCAGCGTCTCAAAGGAACAGCTGAACAATGTATTTTCACAGATTATATATCTATAATTATTTTAATAGCCAAAGTTATTGAATCTTCGCTGAACCTATGAGTTTCTGTCGCGCGGGAAAGGTCACCCAACGACCCAACGGCACAGTTTCCAGGGGAGGGAAACAGACGCATGGCTTGTTTGACAGTTTCAACTCCTGAAACTTTCATATCCTGTGTCGTGCCCAGCCCGGTCGGCCATCCTGCGGCGACGTTCACATGCAAGAGAGACCCTGTACTCTTGCCACGGGAAGAGGTTGAACCTCGCCGCAACCCGGTAGTGGCCAATCGGGCAATCCAGCAAGGCGACCTTTCCGTGACCCGGACCCATAAACGGTTCGCTGTCACTGAGGCAGATGGATCAACTGCGATACTTCAATCCGATGGCTGCGGCCCACTTGGACAGGCCCGCCTCGAGTCAATGGCCACCGGAATGATTTGCAGTTGGTCCTCTGCCCCATACCTGGCCCCTGTCAGGATCTGAATGCCACGATATCATACAAGTATCAGACCGGGCGACGTCGCCCCGGCCAACAAGACGTCTGCGCGGTGCGGTGCCACCTGCAAGCCAGGCCAAATGCAGGAGGAAATGTGTGCCACACAAGCTGAATGACCGGGCCGGGGGCGTCTATATCATCTCTGCCACCCCGTTTTTTGATGATGGGGCGATTGACTACGACAGCGCAACACAACTGGTCGAGTTTTATCTTGAGACAGGCGTTTCCGGGATGACCATTCTTGGAATGATGGGAGAAGCCCCAAAACTGTCGGACGATGAAAGCCTAACCTTCATGCGGCACATGATGAAGGCAGTGAACGGGCGTATTCCGGTCGTGGTCGGCGTGTCCAGTGCCGGGCTCGATACGATGAACGCCCTGACGCAGGCTTCGATGGAGGCCGGTGCAGCCGGGGTCATGGTCGCCCCAAACGCCGCCCATGACACGGACGAAAAGATCTACGGATATTTCGCTGCGGTTTGTGAAAAGCTGGGATCGGAGGTTCCGATTTGCTATCAGGATTTCCCGCTGGCAACCAAAGCACCCGTATCTCCGGCGCTCTTGACGCGGCTGTTCAATGATTTCTCGCAGATCGCAATGCTGAAGCACGAGGACTGGCCCGGATTGAGCAAGATTACCGCGCTACGGCAAGCGTCCGAAAACGGGCAGGTCCGTCGTGTTCCCATCCTTGTCGGAAATGGCGGACTGTATCTACCGCAGGAACTCGCCCGTGGCGCCGACGGCGCAATGACCGGTTTTGCCTTCCCCGAAATGCTGGTGCAGGTCGTCGATCTGTTCAAGTCAGGACAGGAAGACAAAGCGCAGGATCTGTTCGATGCCTACCTGCCAGTGACAAAACACGAACAGCAACCGGGATTTGGGCTGGCGGTTCGCAAGGAAACTCTACGGCGGCGCGGTGTTATTACGTCGGCAGCCACCCGCGCACCGGGCCCAAAACTCAGTGCGACCGATCATACCGAATTGGATAACTTGCTGAAACGCCTTGAAAGACGACTGGAGGAAGCGGGACATGGAGCTTGATCTGGCGGGTAAGAATGTTCTCGCGATGGCCTCCAGTCAGGGTCTGGGGGCAGCCATTGCCCAAACGCTGGTTGAGGAGGGGTGTAATGTTCTTCTGACCGGGCGCGACGGTGAAAAGCTGGAAACTCTGGCAAGCCGGATGGGATGGGCGGCGACCGGATCCGTGCATTACGTGGCCTGTGATCTTTCCGAGCCGAACGCGTCACAAACCCTGTTCCAGGCAGCGCAGGACAAGCTGGGACAGGTCGATATTCTGATCAACAACACGGGTGGTCCACCTGCTGGCCCAGTGACAGGCCCCGACGCCGACAGTTGGCGCGCGCAGTTTGACGCCATGGTTCTGCGGATTATCGAGATAACAAACCTTTGCTTGCCCGGGATGCGTAAACGTGGGTGGGGCCGAGTTCTGACGCTTGCCTCATCTGGCATTGTGCAACCGATCCCCAACCTGGGTATGTCCAACACCTTGCGCTCGGCGTTAGCGGGCTGGTCAAAAACCCTGTCCAACGAAGTTGCAGCGGACGGGGTTACGGTTAACATGCTCCTGCCCGGGCGCATCCATACAGATCGGGTTGATCAGTTGGACGCAGGTGCAGCCAGCCGAACCAATAGTACGATCGACGAGGTCCGCGCCAAATCGCGCGCGACTATTCCGGCTGGGCGATATGGTAAGGTCGAAGAGTTTGCTGCCGTCGCAACCTTTCTGGTGTCCGAGAGGGCAAGCTACGTAACCGGCAGCCAGATCCGCTGTGATGGCGGGTCAATCAAATCGGTCTGACACATCAATGGGGTGGAAATGGACGCTTTTGATCTGATTATCCAAGGGGGCACCGTCGCCACCGCGTCGGACACGTTCCGCGCGGATGTGGGCATTCGGAATGGGAAGATCACCGCTTTGGCCGATAATCTGTCGGGTGCAACGCGGACAATCGATGCGACCGGAAAACTGGTCCTTCCCGGCGGGATCGAAAGCCACGCGCATATCGAACAGGAAAGCGCAACCGGCGCGATGACGTCGGATGACTACTATACCGGGTCTGTTTCAGCCGCATTCGGCGGCAACACCTCGATCATCCCGTTTGCGGCGCAGCATCGGGGGCAGAGCATCGATGATGTACTGGACCTGTATCACAGCCGCGCATCTTCCAAATCGGTGCTGGATTACTCGTTCCACCTGATTGTATCGGACCCGACCCAGGAGGTTCTGACCAAAGGCCTGCCCAAAGCGTTCGAGGGCGGCATAACATCGTTCAAGGTCTTCATGACCTATGACAAGATGATCGTCAGTGACGAGCAGATGCTGGATATTCTGGTCACAGCCCGGGAACACGGGGCACTGACCATGGTGCACGCCGAAAACAACGCCATGATCAAATGGATGGTGAAACGCCTGATTGATCGGGGATACACCAAGCCCCCGTATCATGCAGTCAGTCACCCGGCGGCAGCCGAGGCCGAGGCAATCTCTCGCGGGATTGCGCTTGCGTCTTATGTCGACGCACCATTGCTGATCGTACATGTGTCATCCGAGGCCGGGGCCAATTTGGTGGCCGATGCCCGACGCGCGGGGAAGAAGATTTTCGGCGAAACCTGCCCGCAATACCTGTTTCTGGAAGCCGATGATCTGGACCGCGAAGGTGCGGAAGGATTGAAATATGTCTGCTCGCCACCCTTGCGAAACAAACAGACGCAGGAAGATTTGTGGCGACACCTTCAGGCCGGGACCTTTCACCTTTATTCCTCGGATCACGCGCCCTATCGGTTCGACGAAACCGGGAAATTGTCCAACGGACCAAACCCGCCGTTCACGCAGGTAGCAAACGGCATGCCGGGGATCGAACTGCGCGCACCGTTGTTGTTCCACCATGGCGTGAACAAGGGGCGGATCACGCTGAATCAATTTGTGGCGTATACCAGCACCAACGCTGCCCGCCTGTTTGGGATGCACCCCGAGAAGGGCACGATTGCCATCGGGTCCGACGCCGATATCGCGATCTGGGATCCGGCGCTGACCCGAACGATCACTGCAGACGGCATGCACGACAACATGGATTACACGCCGTTCGAAGGTCACAGCCTGACCGGATGGCCAGTGACCGTGCTCAGCCGGGGAGAAATCATTGTCGATCAGAACAAGCTGTATGCTGAACGCGGCCGTGGGCAATTTGTGCATCGGCGACCATTTGATCCGGTCGGGTACAGCTCACCCACTCCGCCGGAAATGAACCCGGCACTGAACTTTGGCGCGCGGTTGTTGGATTGAGCTTGTGTCCGGCCGCAGCGAAAAACTGATACGGGTCATTAACCCGAATTCTAACGCTAGCGTCACAGAGAACCTCTCGCTGTCGCTTGAAGGGTTGCGACTACCTAATGGGCCGCGCATCGATTGCGTAACGTTTGAAGACGCTCCTTTTGGGATCGAAAGCGCGGATCACATCAATCAAGTGATCCCCATGCTGGAAGATGCGGTGATCTCGGATCGCGAGGCTGACGCCTTTGTCATCGCCTGCTACAGTGACCCCGGGCTTGACGCTTGCCGCGCGCTGACGGATCGCCCGGTTTTTGGCATCCAGAATGCGGGTGTCCTGACGGCCATGGCTTTGGGGCGGCGGTTTGGGGTTGTTGCGCTTAGCGAAACTTCGATCAAAAGGCATTTGGTCTACCTTGAAAACATGGGCGTTCTTTCAAGCCTTGCGGCGGAAAGACCCGTTGATCTGAGTGTTGCCGACAGCGGAACCCCCGATGCATATGCCCGCGTGGCAAAGGCGGCAGTAGCACTGCGTGATGAAGATCGGGCCGATTGTCTTGTTCTCGGTTGTGCAGGTATGTCTGGCCATCGCACCCGACTCGAGCATGAAATCGGCCTGCCGGTTGTGGACCCGACCTGGGCCGCAGTCGCGCTTGCGCTCGGCGCAGTAAAGTGACGATCCAACTGGTTGAAAGACATTTTTACCCCGCTGCGCCTAACCTGTGCTAAGACCGGATCAAAACGCGACTGCACCGGGCTGAGACATGAAGATTACCCGCAAAAACGACCTGAGCTTGCGGTTGCTTGAGATCTTCGGTGCCGTCATGACGGCGCGCACGACAGTTGGGGCCGCTGAAAGCTTGGGAATTTCTCAACCAGCAGTGTCCAATGGTATCCGAAAACTTGAACAGCAAACCAACCTGTCCCTTTTTGAACGGTCTCGGCGCAACCTGATCCCAACCGAAGAGGCAATGATGCTTATGAGCGAAGTGGGGCCTCTGTTTTCCACTCTGGGAGATGTCGAAAAGGCCGTTCGGGATTTGAAGTCGGCCAGGATGGGCAGTCTGCGTATCTTGGCCACCCCTCCGCTTGGTTATTCGGTATTGCCGCTGGCCCTGCACGGCTTTCTGGCCACGCATCCTGAAACCAAAGTGCGCTATGACATTCGTCGCGTGACGCGAGTGGTGGACGAAGTGCGTAATGGCAAGGCCGAGGTGGGATTCATGCTTGGTATGGTGCGGGATGACCATCTCCACACCATTCCATTGGTCGAGAAACCCTTGGTGTGAAAACCCAAAAACCACCAAATCAGGGACTAACCACCTTACATAGTTTGCATCGTTCCTCTCATTAACGTAATTAATACAGAATGTTGCGCGTGACTTCAAGCAGAGTTTATATGTGCTACATATATGTTTTTTGCAGGCACTCTGTCGCAAAAAGTTGCATTTTTGGTGAGAACTATGTACGCATAATCCCGCGTTTTGCACTGCTTTCGCGTTGATCACGGTATGTGTAAGCATATATGCTATATACAAAGCATAGCGATTTTTGAGTCATTTTTTGGCCCTGAATGCAGCCGTACATATATCAATAACTGCTTACATATAACGAGACCAATGCCAATTCGGTCACAAAGCAGCGGGCGATATGTGGCCCGCTGCGCTGATATGCACTGTCCAGGCAACAGCCCGGTCCGTCTCGCCCCGTTCGAGATACTGGTCGAAAACCGTTACCGGGACATTGAGACACAGAACCCTGCCCTCGGAAGGAACCTGTCTGCCGCTGACCCCGATGAGATGCGCGCGTGGTACGACAACGGCCAGGTCCATGCGATTGCCGCACAGGACAGAACAGTTGGGTGTCTCGCCGTCGCGCCTGGTGCGATCGAATGGATCGAGGGATATGAGATTAAGGAAGAGGTCATAACAACAACTCATACGGGCAATGGATACGCTGATGCGGCACAGGCCGTCTGGGCGGCGGATTGTCCGGCCCCGGATCGCCTCGTCATCGGAACGATCGATGGGCGCAACATCGCATCCCGCCGGACGGCGGAGCCTGCGGGGCGCAAACCGGTTCTGGCCTATGTGTTCCTGAAACTTCCCGTCGAACAAGGACGGCAATGACGGGTGGCAAAGGCAGTTTCCAGTTTCCAACACGGGTTCCGTCCGGATACATTGAAACCAAATGGCTTTTCCGGGTTCTGGAAACTGGAAAAGCTGGAAATGGAAACCTCAAAAGGGACAAGTTCGGGATGCGGGATGGAAAAGGGGATCGCTTTGGTCTGCGGATAAAGCTCTGGCGCGACCGCGCCAGCCTGTCGCAGCGGCGGCTTGCCAGTCTTCTGCGCGTGTCACATACCACCCTCGGAAAGATCGAGCGTGGCGAGATGGAACCGGGGGACGATCTGCGCACCCGGTTCGAAGCACTGGAACAGGGTGGCGGTCGGCTTGACGCTGACGCCTCCGATGCAGAATTCGCGCTCATCGCGCAGCTTGCGCCGGAGATCGAGGCGCTGCGCCAGGACGTGGGCGCATTATGCGACATACAGCGCGAAACCAGTACTGCGCTCGGGCAGATCGAACGCAGTTTATCGGATCGACCGGGCATCCTGTTGCGCGCGCTGCGCGGAGGACTCACCATCTGGTGCGTGATCTCGGGACTGTTGGTCGCCGCCCTGTGGGTCGGGCTTGGGACGCAGGGCGTGTTGCGCGTTATCGTCATGGCCGTATCCGCGATACGGTAGAATAATCCCGACGCTGTTGTGGTTCGGCTTTTCTTCCAGCCAGTGAGCGCGTAGCGTTGCGCTGGGTCGGGCCTGCTGTACGGCCAAACCCCTCCGGCAAAGAGGTGTGTGATGAGCAAGGTCAGCGATGAAGAGGTCGAACGGCTGAAAGCGGCCATGGGCGAGGCGCTGGGAGAGACATTCGCCAGGGATGGACCACCCCTGCCCGGCGAGGCCGCGAAAAAAGCGGTGATGATCCGCGCCACCGAACTCACGCAGACCGGCATCCCTTTCGACCGTGCTATCCGTCAGGCAAAGCTGGAATTCGGGCTGTGAACGCGGGCCATGGGTTTTGGCGGGATCGAGGTTCAGGTGGGGTTTCCAGTTTCCAACGCGCGGACCAGATAGGTCTATGAAAATCATTATGCTTTCCAGCGGGCGAAAACTGGAAACGCTGGAAATGGAAACCAACAAGGGATGATGTGGCATGGGCTTTGAGGGAAAACTGAGCGAGGAGGACATCGCCGAACTTGATGGCTATCTCTCCGCCGCTCCCAATGGCAGGATCGGGTCTGTCCATGCCATGGATGGATTGATCACAGCACTCGTCTGTACGCCGGACCCAAGGCCCAGCCCCGACGAATACCTGTCAGTGCTTCACGAAAACACCTCTGGCGGCTTTGTGCTGCGGGACGCCCATGAAGCACAGCGTATCGCGGAGCTGGTCGCGCGGCATTACCAGTCTGTCCTGCGCAGCATCCGTGAGGGGTTTGAGGTCATCAACGGTGAGGTGTTGTACTACGAACCGCTGTTCGATCAGGATGACGGCGGCAATGTCTTCGCAGAGACCTGGTTCGGCGGGTTTTTGGCGGGAGCGCGACTTCGCCCCGATGTTTGGGATTGGCGCTTTAAAGGGTCGGAAGATCGAGATTACAAAAACCCCTTGGATCCACTTGTCCAACTCGTAACGCAACCAGCACGAGGCCCCGGCAGCAACCCCGATAAAGACCCGTTGTCCGTGGAGGAGCAGGATAAGCTTTGGGTTCAGGCGGCCATTGGCATCTGTGATATCTACCGCGATAACCACCCTGAGGTCAGGCCGCCCAAGCCTGCTGCGCATGTCGAAACCGGCACTTATATACGCGACACGCCGAAGGTCGGGCGGAACGACCCGTGCCCCTGCGGGTCCGGCCGCAAATACAAGAAATGCTGCGCCCGGCGGGAGGCTGTGAAATGAAATTGCCCAAAGCCCGGCATGATGCTCTGTTCCGCCTGCTTGTCTCGGACCCCGCGCGCGCCGCCGTTCTGCTGCGCGACTATCTCCCGTCCGAGGTTGTGGCGCGGCTCGATCCTGACCGACTGCCGGTCCACGTTGAGGGAACCGCCATCGATGGCGAGGGGGTCAAAACACAGGCCGATGCCATATTCCGGCTCTATCTCCGGGATGGCGATGAAATCATTGTCTACGCGTTACTGGAGCACAAGGCCCAGAACGATATCCGCACGCCGCTTCAACTGCTGGGGCACATGCTCCGGGTCTGGAAGAATGAGACCGACAAGGGCACCATCACAGATGGTCGGCTGCCGCTGATCCTGCCGGTCGTCTTCTACCACGGTCGCGCCCGCTGGACCGTGCCGCTGTCCATCCAGGACATGATCGCCGCGCCGGATGGGCTGGCACACCTCGCGTGTGACTTCGGTCATTACAGGGTGCAGGAGTTGCGGCGCATCGCGCCCGAGGACATGCCACCCGATACGGATGTGTACGCGGCCCTGCTGGCGTTGGCCCATGCGTTCAGCGAGTATGTTAGTGACCCCGAGGCCGATCTGCTGGTCGCCGGAATTGCCGAAACCGAGTTGGGTCGCTACATTATGGCCTATATCGTCGAACAGGTCAGCCTGTCGCCCGAGCGCATCGAAGCCGCTCTCAAGCGCATCGGCACCGACCCCGATAAAGTGGAGGACATCATGGGAACCGCTGCGCAGGCGTGGATGGAACAGGGCAAGGCTGAGGGGATTGCCGAGGGCAAGGTTGCCGGGATTGCCGAAGGCGAGTTGAAAGCAAAAGTCGCAACCTTCCTGCATCTGGCGCAAGTGAAGTTCGGAGAACTATCACCGTCTCAAGTGGAACGGGTGCGTGGCGCGACATCCGATGAACTTGATATCTGGCTTGAGCGGTTGATTGAAGTTGAAGATTTGTGTGGGGTGTTTGAAGGGCGGCAAAGGCATTGAGGCGGTTCTTCAGCGTCTTGGTGAGCGTGGTAACGGCCATTCTGCTCCGGCGGCAAGCGCTATCAGTTCCGCATGAACGCAATTCTAAGGCAGGCTGTGTTAGAGGACCGGTGATTTGGCTGCCATGAACTGGGTGACAGTCTTTAGGTTCGTGAAAGGCACTGAGCACGGCATAAATGATACTGATTTTGGTAATGAACTTCAGCAGGTGACCTATGACTGTGACAAATAGTATGCTGGCGGGTATTTTCCCATTAATTTTATCAAATGATTTCAATGACAATGCGCTGGATTGAACGAGAGCCATGCTTTTAAAGTAACCATACTATTAAATGCGCAGTGTGACATGAGACAGTTATGACTAAGCAGATCGAAGCCGTTCTAAATTCACTCGGGCCATCCTTGTCAAACAAGGTTGCTGACGCCCTCGCCAAACGTGCTAACATTTCGCATGTTGCCGCCCGTAAGCGTCTGTCGCGTGCGGGGGGAAATGTGCGTAAACTGACGGGTGTTGCATTCGCCCGGAACATCCGCTTTATGTATCTAAAGGATCAATACGGATCCCCAATATTTTGGCAAAATCTTGCTGATGCATTGATTGAAAGCAAATCCGCATTGGGATATGCGATTTTGGCGCTGTGTCAAAGCGGGGGCATGGTGCCAGTAAAACAGTTTCCGATCGTCTGTGGTTCTCCTGTTCTCCAGAGCAAGCATCTTGCCGCCGAGACGGTACTCCAGAAGTTGATTGAGGTTCGGCTGGTCAAAACCATTTTGGCGGACGGGATCGGCGAATGCGTCGCATTTGCCCAAGAAGAACAGTATTATGTGCAAGCTGTTGCCGAACTGCGTGCGCGGTTGTTCACAGAGGACATTCTGTTGGCAGCCACTAGCGATTGGTTGCGAAAACTTGGACTTGCCAGCTATAATCTCGTTACTACACGGAAAGACGACATTCTTCCTAAAGTGGGTACTTTCGTTTGGGATCTGAGCGCGCCATCATATATTAACGCGTTGATTCGATTTTCGCGAGACGGGAAACCCAAGCCAGGGTTTGTCATCTGCGACGTAAACCTCACCGAGAATATGACAATGGATGGTGCTGCGCCATTTATACATAAATGCAAGACACTGCGAGGGTTACGCAATGTTAGCCCGTGCATTCAAATCATAATTGCCAATCGCTTTGACAAAGCCGCCTTTAAGGCTTTACGCACCGATGGGATCATCGCTACGACGCCTGCATTGCTATTCGGTGAAGAAATCGCAGATGCGTTGCTCGAGTTGATTTCGGTTATGACAGCAGCTGCGATTGCATCGTTCGATAGCGTTCGATTCGAAAGGCTCTTCCGGACCCTTTCCAAAATTGAGGGAACTTCAATCCAACTGCGCGGTAAGCTCTTCGAGTATTTGGTCGCCGATATTGTTAACCGTACTCTGTTGGGCGAAGTTACCATTAACCGTCATTTTAAGGTTGCAGGCAAAGGGGAGACCGAAATAGATGTATTATCCGTTGAGCAAAATCGACAGATCACTGTAATTGAATGTAAGGGTTACAGCCCGCGTGCGATCATTCCAGACAACCTCTTTGAACGCTGGCTTAATCGCAATGTACCAGTGGCGTACGCCTATATAAAAGAGCATCCTGAGTGGAAGAATCTAAAGATAACCTTTGAATTTTGGACCAGCGCGCCGATCAGCGAAGGAATGATGACAGTTTTCCAAAACAAACAGCGTAATATCAACACGTACCGATATAGCGTCAGGTTGCGCGGCCCATCTGAAGTTTGGGATGCCTGTGTCAATACGAGAGAAAAGAATCTAATCCAAACATACAAAAATCACTTCATGTTAGATGAAAATTATTCACCGAGTCATTAAAAATTAAATGGTAAAATACATAGGAGCGATAAATGTGGGATGTAGGGCTGAGAGGAACAGTGAAGTGCCATAAGAGGGCCGTGAAGCAGCCCAAGCATGTGGGGTTGCATTCGGTCGATCATCCAAATTGCGGGAAGATCAGAAAGAGATCATTAGGGATCTTGTCAAAAACGGTCGATCAATCTCCGCAGTGGCGCGGTCGTTCAATGTGCATCCATCAACCATCTATTGCTGTCTCAACCCAAAATAGCCCTAATGATACCTCACCGTTCCTCTCAGCCCTACAGCCTCTGTAAGTGCGGGCCGAACCGAAGTGACTTGAACGAGGACCGATGGTGTCGCGTAAAGATCCTGGCCTGTGCGCAAGATTGGAACGATTAGGGTCATAAGCCGGCTTGTAAATGTTAGGAGAATCAAAATGCCTGAATCACAAAGCCCACAATGCAAAAATCTGCCTAACATCAAAGTCAAAAACTTTGGACCAATTGCTAATGGGGAAGTGACATTACGCCCATTAACAGTTTTTATGGGGCCAAGTAACACTGGAAAATCTTGGCTTGCTACTCTTTTATATAGTTTGCAACAACGTCAGAAAAAATTTGCACAATCCTATTTTTATGGTCTTTTTGAAATTGCAACTAACGAAGTTGACAAAGTTGTAAAATTTCCAGAAAACCCTAGTTACTGGTTAAAAAAAATTGACAGTGATAGTGTTATAAAATTATCTACAAGTGAAAAAAATGTAATTAAAAAGTTTTTGGAATATGAGTCAGACTTAATTAAGGATGAGATGTTGCGATGTTTTGGGTTATCAAGTTACGAATACCTTATAAGAGAGAATACCAAGAAATCGATAATTGAATTTAACTCAATAGATAATTATATTTTTGGAAATTATTCTTCAATTCTCAAAATTAATTCTACTACCACTAATTATTTCGTTAATCCCCCAAACTGCATCAACCTTAGCGAAGCAAAGAAAAATTATGAGTACAATATTTTTCGAAAACGTATTCTTAGTTCAAGCGAGGATAATCATATCGATACTCTTCAATTATTTGGTGAATTGATTTTAAATCGTAATCATTTGAGGCACCCCAAAAACCAATCTGCATGGTATCTTCCAGCAGACCGTGGAGGTATTATGCATGCACATCAGGCAGTTGTTAGTGCGCTAATACAGAATGCTTCTCGTGCCGGTATTCGTAAGCAATCATCTATTCCAGTACTATCGGGGATTCTTTCTGACTTTCTCGAAAATTTAATTAGTTTGGCTCAAGATCATAGGGCATACAGTCCTAGACACAAAGGTGGTGGGCATGCGGAGACCCTTGAGAAAAATATTCTTGGTGGCTTAGTCAATATTGATCAAACAGACACCAATTATCCTCGATTTTCATGGAAACCGTATAAGTGGAAAAGATCACTTCCCTTGTTGAGCGCATCTTCAATGGTATCAGAATTAGCTCCCTTGGCTCTTTATTTAAGGCATTTGGTAACTGAAGGTGATCTGTTGATTTTAGAGGAGCCTGAGGCACACTTGCACCCATCGAAGCAAGTTGAACTGATTAATGAAGTTGCGACTTGGGTACAAGCAGGAATTCAAGTTGTTCTAACAACTCATAGCGAATGGGTTCTGGAACAGTTATCTAATATTGTTGGAGCAAGCAAATCAAAGAAAAATATAAGTTTAAATACTAATCAGGTAGGGCTCTGGCAGTTCCAATCTCAGAATGGTAGCGGTTCAGAAATAAGAGAAGTCAAGTGGGATGATGAAGGTGGTTACACTAGTGGTTTCGAATCCGTGGCGGATGACCTACATAATTATTGGGTAAAGCTTGTGGAGGGAGGCGATGATTGAAATAGTAGCTGAAATTGAAAGTAAAGTAAGCAACTGCTGTAAAGTTAATACTATAAGACGTGGAAATTTTAAAGTTGATATCTCTAAAGAAGTATATCCTTGGATTATTATTGATTTTGACATGAAAAATGCTCCATTAAATTATAATCAAACAAAACCAGATTTTTTGTTCGTTAGTAGTATTGGAGGTTTAAATAATTCTGGAAGAGTTATTCCTATTGAAATAAGTAAAGGCCGGAGTAAAAGTGCCGAGAAAATTAGAAATCAACTTCAAGCAGGATCAGACTGGGCTCACAAAGTAATGAGACATAATTTTCAGCCAAAATTGATTCCTTTATACTGTGGGTTACTCAGCAAAAGTACGCGGAGAAACCTGAAATCCTGTCGAATTAAGTTCCGTGGTCAAAAGGTAATACCGAGAATAGTGTCTCGCAACGCGTCACTTCCAAAACAATAGTCATGAAAAGAAATTAGGCGAGCATCAGAACCTGTAGATTTTGAGAGATCGCGATAGGGCTGGAAATCGCCCTCCAAAACTCGTATCAAAAGAGGAAGTTAAAACCTCTACTCGAATTCGAGAGTCCCATGTCCCGCATCGGCTATGCCCGCGTCAGTTCTATTGGACACAGCCTGGATATACAGGTCGCAAAACTGACGCAAGCTACATGTGATCGGATCTATAAGGAAAAGCGTAGCGGTCGAACAGATGCCGATCGCCCTGAATTCAAGAAATGCTCGGATTACCTGCGGGACGGGGACACGCTGATAGTCACGCGACTCGACAGACTTGCCCGATCCGTGGTCCATCTGGCGCAGCTGGCTGAACGGTTCAAAAAGGAAAAGATCGATCTGGTCGTTCTGGACCAGAACATCGACACTAGCACCCCGACCGGTCTACTACTGTTCAATATGCTGGCGTCCATTTCCGAGTTCGAAAATGATCTGCGTCAGGAACGCTTGACAGAAGGGATCGCCAAGGCCAAGCAGAACGGCGTGCGGTTTGGACGGTCGCCAAAGCTGACCGTAGCCGGTAAACAACAGATTTATGTGCGCCATATGGCCGGTGCCAGTGAACGGCAGTTGGCAAGGGAATTCAAAATTGGGGAGGCGACAGTTTATCGGGCTTTAAAAGATGTCGCAACTTCAAATGCATGATTTCAATCAAGGAACTGAATATCGCATGAGTTTCTTTGACCAACCGATCCTGAATTCGCCTTATGTCCAGCCGGGTTGTCATTGGGAACTCGATGACAATGGGCACCCGACCGACAGGGTTATTTCATCTCGTCGCAAGTCCGCACTTTGGACAGCTCTTCCGGGTGCATCGTCAAAATCGTCCAGCAAATCCCAGTCAAATCTGGATTTGGGTGATCAGGATCTTTCAACCGACGCGACCGAATTCAACCCTTCCCCCATCGTGAACGATCTGCGCGTTGAATTGGATACGTGGCGACAGTTACCTAACCCGTCTCAATGGAAGGTGACGCCCACCACTCAGCGTTTGCTGAAACACTGGCGTGCCATACAGTTGGATGCAAACCAAACTATCCGTCCTTTCTTTTGCCAACTTGAAGCGGTGGAGGCAGCTATCTGGCTGGCGGAAGTTGCTCCCCAGATGGGTAAACGCGGCAAACGTTTCCTGAGTTGGATCAACACGGCTAACAATTTTGCCGTGCAGCCGGACGGTGCCGAGCCTTCAGCCATAATCCCGGATTTGCTTCGGGTCGCCTTCAAATTGGCGACTGGCGCGGGAAAAACGACGGTCATGGCCATGCTGATTGCATGGCAGACCCTGAACGCGGTTCGTGCGTCCAACAGTAAGCGCTTTTCAAAAGGATTCCTGATCGTTGTTCCCGGTATCACCATTCGGGATCGCTTGCGTGTCCTTCAGCCCAACGATGCAGAAAGCTATTACTTGCGGCTAAATCTGGTGCCGCATGATCTTCTGCCTGATTTGCACAAGGCAAAGATCGTTATCACCAACTATCATGCTTTCAAACTGCGCGAGACCTTCGATGCAGCTGCGGGTACGAAGCGCGCGTTGGAAGGTCACGGAAATGCCTTGGCGACTACCGAAACCGAGGGTCAGATGATCCAGCGCGTCATGGGCGATCTCATGGGGCTGAAGAATGTTGTTGTCGTCAACGATGAGGCACATCACTGCTATCGGGAACGACCGGTTTCGGAAGTTGAGACGCTGAAGGGAGACGAACGGAAGGAGGCCGAGGCCAACAATGAAGCCGCCCGCCTCTGGATATCCGGCATTGAAGCTCTGAATCGGCAGCAATCCGTGAAGGTTGTATATGACCTTTCGGCAACCCCATTCTTCCTGTCCGGGTCCAATTGGCCCGAAGGAACCTTGTTTCCCTGGGTGATGAGTGATTTTTCTCTCATGGATGCCATCGAATGCGGTATCGTGAAACTTCCCCGCGTGCCGATTTCGGACAATCGCGCAGACGGTGAAAAAATTCTCTATCGGGATCTTTGGCCGACGATCCGGAAACGTATGCCCAGAAAGCAGACAGGCGAAACCAAACCGGACCCCCAGAAACTGCCCATAGAACTCAAGGTGGCTTTGGATGCTCTCTATGGCCACTACGAAAAGACCTTCCAACTTTGGGAAAAAGAGGCAGTTGGTGTGCCGCCTGTCTTCATCGTGGTTTGCAACAACACCACGAATTCCGAGATGGTGCGGGATTATATTGCCGGATACACGCACCTCAACGATCAGGACAAAGAGGTCATCGACCAAGGTGCGCTCGATCTGTTTCGAAATTTTGACAACCATGGTCGGCGCTTGGAGAAGCCACGAACGATCCTGATCGACTCGGTTGCCCTTGAAGGCGGTGGCGAAATCGACAAGGCTTTCCGCGAAGCCCACGCAGAGGAAATCGCGGCCTTCAAGCGCGAACGCGCCAAACGTGGGGCTGGCACCGAGGAAGTCTCCGATGCGGAAATCCTTCGGGAGGTAATGAATACAGTGGGCCGACAGGGCCGCCTCGGAGAACAGGTTCGTTGCGTAGTGTCCGTCTCAATGCTGACCGAAGGTTGGGATGCCAATAACGTCACCCACATCATGGGGCTCAGGGCCTTTGGTTCCCGCCTGATCTGCGAGCAGGTGATCGGTCGCGCGCTTCGAAGGCTGTCATATGATATCGATCCTGAAAATGGTTTGTTTCATACCGAATATGCTGACATCATGGGAATTGACGGTCTCAATTTTGCCGACCAGGGCAAGCCATCGCCACCTCAACGCCCTCGTCCTATTATCCACGTTCATGCTGTCAGTCCTGATCGGGATACTCTGGAAATCGCTTTTCCACGTGTGCAAGGCTACCGCGTTGATTTCCCTAGGGAACGGATAGATGCCGATCTGTCCCGAATGGAACCCTACGTGCTGACAACGGAAAAGGTCAGCGCGACAGAGGTTGTGATGTCCGGGATTATCGGAGAGCCAAACCAACTCAATCTTGAATATCTGGATAACAGGCGGATTTTGACGATCGCTTTTGAAATCGCCAATTACTGGGTATCAGAGAAACTGCGCGATCCCAACGGCGAGCCGAAAACGTACCTGTTCCCTCATGCCAAGCGGATCGTGTTGCAATGGCTCAAATCCGACAAGGTTATATGCAAGGAAGGAACCAGACTGGCGCAGTTCCTTTACAAGCAACTCACGGATGAGGTTTGTGATCTTCTTATGGGGGCGTTGATTGATCAGCCAAATGGCAAGCCTGTCATCCGCGCCACACTTGATCCTTTCACTCCCGAAGGCTCGACAACGGATGTGAATTTCACGACCTCGAAGGAAAGTCGCCACTGGCCGCGGCCCGATCGGAGCCACGTCAACTGGATTGTCACCGATAGCGGGTGGGAAACGAAATTCGCCCAGATTCTGGATGAGCATCCGGATGTGTTCTCCTATACCAAGAACCATAATCTCGGTTTCGAGGTGCCCTACATGAAGGAAGGTGAAGCGCATCGATACCTTCCGGATTTCCTGATCCGATTGAAGACGCAGGACAAAAACCCAATCACGCTGGTCGTGGAAATCAAGGGATATCGCGGCCATGATGCTATGCTCAAAGCTGAAACCATGAAGAACAAATGGATACCGGCGGTGAATCGGCTTGAATGTTTCGGGCGGTGGGGATTTGCCGAATTGCGCTCTATCCAAGACTTGTCTGAAGATCTGGACAAGGCCATTGCCGAACTCGTGGAGATGAAAAAATGATTACAGAAAGCGATGGACTCTTGATTTCATCAGGTGCTTATGACCGTATCAAAGATATCTGCCCTGCAGGAGTAGGTCCCTTCAATGATCCCGAAGGTGTACCGAAACGCAGGGCTTTTTGTTTTGCGGAGGGCTCTCGTTGATGCGCATCCGCAAAGTTGCCGTATTGATTGATGGGGGCTTCTTTCTAAAGAGGCTCAAAAAGTGGCCCGGTATTGACAGGAAGAACCCTGCCGAGGTTGCAAATGCGGTTCGCTGGATGAGCAAACGTCATGTTCAGCGCCTTATATACGAAAATCCCAAAACAAAGCACAGCAAATGGCTGGATCATGTCTATCGGCTGTTTTTCTATGATGCACGGCCCTACGATGGTGTACCACACCACCCGCTCAAGAACCGCCAGATCGACTATGGAAATACTCCAGAAGCACAATTCCGTTTGGAACTTTTCGATGAGATACGAAGGCAGAGAAAATTCGCACTTCGTCTTGGGCACCTGAAGAAAGACGGTGATTGGATACCCTACAATCGACACATGAAGGGGCTGCTCAGGATCAAAGCTCAGTCAGACTATCTGGTTGAAGTGCTCAAGAATCCGGAAAAAGCCGACCCGGACAAGACTGCTCGGGCGCTTGAAATGCTCGGAATCTGGCAAATGCTTGGAGAGGACGACATTCAACTACCGCTGCGCCAGAAAGGCGTTGACATGCGGATAGGTCTCGACATTGCGACCATGACGCTCAAGCGCCAAGTGGATACGATTGTGCTTGTGACTGGCGATAGCGATTTCATCCCTGCCGCCAAGATTGCAAGACGTGAGGGGGTCGAATTCATCCTTGACCCATTCATCCTTGACCCCATGTGGCAAAGCATCGAGGACGAACTTCAGGAACACGTGGATGGTATAGTGTCAGGCTTCGACAGGCCGGGTGTGGTGGCGGTCCTCGCAGTTGACGAGGTGGTGCAATGACTGACAAAAAGCCCATCGGTACAATCGTTCACGACGAGACGCGCGCCAACATTCCGACAGCCGAGTTGGAACCTGTTATGCACCAGGATGACAAGGCACCAATCAAGGTGGCGTATGAACGGCGAAACCGCAATCTTGATCCGCAGTTAATCTGGCGCGGCAAGGATATTGATCAGGAAGAACTTATAGTCGAGGCTCCGCTGATCTACTTGCAGGAACAGGTGCATCCCAAAGCATTGATCGATGACCTACGCGCTGGCCGGGAAAAGGCTGACGATCTGTTCGGGCATTTCGGCCTGACGGATGAGGCCCGCGAGGCCGAGGTGGAATTCTACCGCCACTCCCGTAAATGGTCGAACCGGATGATCCTGGGCGATGGGTTGCAGGTGATGTCGTCACTGTCCGAACGCGAAGGGCTGCGCGGACAGGTGCAGGCGATCTATATCGACCCGCCCTACGGGATTAAATTCAATTCCAACTTCCAGTGGTCCACCATCTCGCGCGATGTGAAGGACGGGAAGAAGGAGCATCTGACCCGAGAGCCGGAACAGGTTAAGGCTTTCCGCGACACCTGGCGCGACGGGATCCATTCCTATCTGAGCTACCTGCGTGATCGTTTGGTGGTGGCGCGGGAATTGCTGACCGAAAGCGGCAGTTGCTTTGTCCAGATTGGAGATGAGAATGTCCATCGGGTGCGGGCGCTGATGGACGAAGTGTTTGGGGAAGAGAATTTCATTTCTTTGATCACCGTGAGAAAGACGAGCGGTTTCCCGTCTGCCACGCTGGCAAATGTATGCGATTATGTTCTTTGGTATTCTCGGAAGCGTGATAGTATGAAGGTCCGCCAACTCTTTGACGAACAACCTTTTGAGTTGGGACAAGGCAATGCCCGGTGGTTGGAAATTGACTACTGCGACTATCGTGGCGTTTCCAAAAAGGAGGCGACTGGAGAGGTCGCAATTCCCTTGAATTCTCGTCCTTACAAACCCGGAGATTTGTCATCCCAAGGGCGCGCAAAAGAAAACCAGCCTTTTTCATATGCTGGTATTTCATCTGATCCATTCAAAAAAAATTCTCACTGGAAACCGAACTACCCAGTTGGAATGAAACGCCTCCTGCAAGCAGGCAGGATTCACGTTGCCAAAAATAGCTTTCAATACAAGAGGTTCCACTCCGACTATCCCTACATGACTCGGGACAATATTTGGGCAGATACTGGCACTGGAAACTTCACCGACGATAAAGTTTATATAGTACAAACAGCTTCCAAACTAATCGAACGCTGCCTCCTGATGACCACTGATCCGGGCGATCTGGTGCTGGATCCCACCTGCGGCTCGGGCACCACGGCCTATGTTGCAGAACAATGGGGTCGGCGCTGGATCACCATCGACACCTCGCGCGTGGCGCTTGCCCTTGCTCGCGCTCGGATTATGGGTGCGAAATACCCTTGGTATTTGCTGGCGGACAGTCCCGAGGGGCAGAAAAAAGAGGCCGAAGTCACCCATTCTGCCCTCGCCACCACAACAACCCATGACGACATTCGCCACGGTTTTGTCTACAATCGCGTGCCGCATATCACATTGAAGAGCATCGCCAATAACACCGAGATCGACACGATCTGGGAGCAGATGCAGCCCGCTGTGGAAGAGGCCCGCGCCGCGCTCAACGCAACCCTGTCCGGCCACACTGCACCGTTCTCCGTCAAAACCGGTGGCCGCAAGGGCGAAAAGATCGACTTCACCGCCTCCGGCGAGGTGAAACTCCCCGGCGGAGAGTTGGCGCCAGCCAACGGCTTTATGGAATGGGAAATCCCACGGGAGGCTCCCGGAGGCTGGCCCGCTCCCGCCAAGGAAGCCTTGGAGGCATTCTGGCAGGCCCGCATCGCTCGGCAGAAAGAGATCGACGCCTCCATCGCCGCCAAGGCGGAGTTTGAATACCTCTATGACAAACCTTATGAGGACAAGAAGCGCGTCCGTGTTGCCGGACCCTTTACCGTTGAAAGCCTCTCGCCCCACCGCATGTCGCCAGTGGACAAAACCGGAGAGATCATTGCAGATGTCGATGTAGCGCGCGGCATTCGCGATGGGCAGGATCAGGAAGCTGAGAACTACCGTAAGGCAATCATGGAGAACCTCGCCAAGGCTGGTGTGCAACAGATCGGTAAGGAAGACGCCATCAAGTTCGATACGCTCACCGTTTGGCCCGGTGACAGGATCGCTGCCGAAGGGCGCTATATGGAGGATGAGATTGAGCGCCGTGCCGGTATTTTCATTGGTCCGGAATACGGCACCGTCAGCCGCGCCGATTTGGTCGAATGCGCTCGTGAGGCGGCGGACGCCGACTTCGACATCGTTATCGCTTGTGCTTTTAATTTTGAAGCGATGGCTCAGGAGTTTCACAAACTCGGCCGCATCCCGATCCTACATGCTCGCATGAATGCCGATCTGCACATGGCAGGTGATTTAAAGGCTGGCGGTGGCAACTTGTTCGTGGTCTTTGGTGAGCCGGATATCCAGGTCAAGCAGGATGGCGATAAGCTAAGAATAGAATTGCTGGGTGTCGATATTTTCAAACCCGCAACTGGTGAGGTCGTAAGTTCCGAGGCGAGCGAAATCGCTTGTTGGTTTATTGACACGGATTATTCCGGCGAGAGTTTCTTCGTTCGTCAGGCTTATTTCCCTGGCGCTGACGTTCCCTACAAAGCGTTAAGGAACACTCTCAAAGGGGAAATCAATGAAGAGGCCTGGGACAGCCTGAAGCGCACAGTCTCGCGCTCATTCGCCAGACCGAAATCGGGGCGGATCGCGGTGAAGGTGATCAACCACTTGGGCGATGAAGTGATGAAAATCATAGGCGTATGAAATTCCGGAAACAGATGAATCCAGATAGATCAAGCAACGGCAGGATATTTGGATCTGCACAATTGACACTTTGCGTAATGCCTTGATGCTGGTGTAGCTGGTTTCGATCACGTGGAAGCAGTCATCCAGCAATAATCTTCAGTCGATTCCCCTCCCCGACTACCGCTTTCATCTTTCACCGGGTCACCCTCACCCACACTCCAACAACTCGGCAATGCGCGCACCGACCCTCTCGGCTGCGGCCTCGACATCCTTGTCGGCGGCGTGAGTGTATCGCAGGGTCATCGCGCACTGGCTGTGACCCAACAGTTTTGACACGACCGGCAAGGGAACGCCTGCCATTACGCTCTGGCTCGCATAGGAATGCCTGAGGTCGTGAAGACGCACGTCCTCAATCCCGATCTCCCGCCGAATCCTATACCAGAGCCTCAGTTCTCCCGAAACGGGCTTCTCCGGGGTTCGCGGCGAGGGGAACAGATACTCCCCCGGCGCTATCGTCATACGCCGTTCGATGATCGCGCGGGCCTCGGGACTGAGATACACGGTTCTCGGACCGGTCTTGCTGTCTACCAGCCTGAGACGGCTCCCGTCGACCTCACGCCGCTTCAAACGGGTGATTTCATTCCTGCGGCAACCGGTGAGCAGGAGGAGCCGGATCATGTCGGCCTGAACGCTTCCGCGCCCGTTGGCGTGCCGGTCGAGTGACGCGTTCAGACGCGCTATCTCATCCCGCGACAGGAACCGCGTCAGCCTCGGTCGCCGGTTTGGGGGTATGCAACCCGCCGGATTGCTTTCGATGAGGCCGCGCTCAATGGCAAAGTTCAGGCTCTGGCGCAGAAGTTTTAGCGCGTGGTTGGCTCCACCCGGCGCGGATGCGCTGTAGGCGTTGAACCAGTCCTCAATGGCCTTCCGAGTGATCCGGTCAAGCCGCAGTCCCCCGAAGGCGGGCAGGAGTTGTCTTGTCAGAATACGGTCTTGCAGACTAACGGTTGAGGGTTTGCATCTTGCGGACCACGTTTCGCGCCAGACATCCTCCACGAAAGCCCGGTAGGTGGGCAGGTCCTTGCCTGGCGCGATACCGTCAATCTGTAACCGAAGACATTCTCGGCGGGCATCTTCTACCGGCATCAACTCGACCCGGCCCAGCGACACCTTCCGCCCGTCCACAATGCAGGTCCATGTCTTTGTGCCCGAAGGATAGACCCGAAGGCTCAGGGACGGCACCGCCCGATCCTGAACCGAGTATTCCCGCGCGGACGGCTTGAACCGCTTCGCGCGCGCATCCGTCAATCGAACCACCCTCATGTCCGTGTCCCCCCGAGAACCGCACCCATCTCGATAGCCGCTCTCTCTGCGTCGGCTTCGGCGTGGTGAGCATATTTAAGAGTTGTTTCGGGATCGCGATGCCCCAGAAGCCGTCCCACCGCAAGAACGGTCTCGCCGCTCGCGATGGCCACGCTCGCATAGGAATGCCGCAGATCATGCAGGCGGACATCCTTCAGACCGGCCTCCGAGCGGACCCGGAACCAAGCAGAGGTGAGCGTCGGCTTTGGGAATGGACCATCGCCTCTAACGGCAGGAAAGACCCAGGGCGAGTTGCGGGGAAGAGCGTCGAGGACCGCGCGGGCCGCTTCTGACAGCCAAACCGTGCGCGGACCCGTCTTGCTGTCGCGCAGGAAGAGATGCCCGTCGCGATAGTCCGCCCAGCGAAGGGTTCTGATCTCGCTCGACCGGCACCCTGTCAAGGCCAGCAGCCGAATGAGCGACACCGCCGCTGATGGAGCTTTCCCACACAGTACTCTGCCCAAGCGACCGAATTCTGTATCGGACAGGAAACGGTCCCGGTTCTGCCGCCTGTATCTCTTGATCCCCTTGCACGGGTTGGACCCCTCCGGGCGCAGGCCATCTGCTTCGGCCACCGCCATGATGACCGACAGAACGGGCATGGACCGGTCCGCCGACACCGGCGTCGCGTGCAGGGAAGCAAACCAGTCCCGCACCTCCTGCGAAGTGATGTCGGCAATCTTCTGTCCCGCGAACCGGGGCAGGATATACTTGTTGAGATAGTGCCGGTTCACCGACAGTGTGCTCGGCTTCCACTGACGGGCATGACGGCGGAATGCCTCTTCCGCCACCGTCTCGAACAGTGTCTCCCCGTCAGGCTGTCCCGACCGAATGGATGCAAGCAGGCCCCGTGCCCGCGCGCGGGCCTCGGCCACCGTCATGTCGGCGGGATCGCCTACGATCTTCCATATGCGTTGCCCATCGTGCTGGCTGTGCAGGAAGAACCGCTTCCGGCCACTGGGCAGAACCCTGACGCCGAAGCCAGCGAGGCTGGTATCCCGAATGTTCCTTGTGGTTTTTTTCGCGCGCAGGTCGCGCACCCGTGCGTCGGTGAGTCGTGGCATGTTTCTGTTCCTCCATCCGGTTGCGGCAGCGGACGAAAACATGCAGGTTCTCGCCCGAAACCTTGACTTTGAGAGGAAAAAAGAAACTCTGTTTCAGAGACTTAGCACCGTAGGTGCGGCCCTTGGTGTGTGTTTTGCCCAATGCGCACCCGCTGTGTCACAGCACAGCGATTACGCCAGCCGATCTTCAGGGCCACAAACTGATCGGCGTAGACGGCAATATCGGTGCTTTGGTCCGCACCGCCTTCATCGAAACCGGCATTCCCTACGACCCTGCAATGGAACTGCGGTATTGCCATACCGCATGTGTTTTGGCCAATGCCGGTGTCGGGGTCACGGTGGTCGACAGTTTTTCCGCTCATTTCATCAGCAGTATCGACGCTCAGATCCGCCCGTTTTTGCCGGAAAAGAAAATCCCCGCGATGGCCGTGCATCGGCGCGGAGCGCATTTGTCCAGAACAGCGCAGGGATTTGTCGAGGAGACACAATCTCAGCTGGCGACACGTGGTTGATCCGGATTTCGTCATTTCCTCGGACTGACTGTGGCGCAGGCAGCCAGTTGGCAAAGAAAGATATGTGACCGCACTCACCGGATCGTTTGAGCGATTTGGAGAAGCGGTAGCTTAGCGCCAGCGCAAGTTACAAAACGTGCCGATCAACTGTGTTATCATCGGAGACGTTCAAAACCCGAATGTTTGAAGTTGACATTGGATTTTGCATTATGGATACAAAATGCACGAAGCAAGACACGTCAACGTCCAATGTGTTCCATTAAACAACTAAGGGGAGTGGTCACCGACGTTTTTGAAGCGTGTTTTTTTAGGGAGGAATCAATGAAAACCAAATTGCTCGCCGCAACTGCGGCGATGACGCTGGTGGGCATTGCGGCACAAGCAAGCACACTGGTTTATTGCTCGGAAGGATCACCAGAAGGGTTTGATCCGGCTTTGTTTACTGCTGGCACCACATTTGATGCATCCGCGCATCCGCTGTACAACCGGCTGCTGGAATTCGAAACCGGTACAACAAATGTGATCCCAGGTCTGGCGGAAAGTGTTGAGGCCAGCGAAGACGGGTTGGAATACACGTTCAAGCTGCGTCAGGGGGTCAAGTTTCATTCGAATGACGACTTTACGCCCAGCCGCGATTTCAACGCGGATGACGTGATCTTCACCTTCATGCGCCAAAAGGATGAATCTCATCCTTATCACGAAATCTCTGGCGGAACCTGGGAATACTTCCAGGGTATGGGAATGCCTGATCTGGTCGACTCCGTCGAAAAGATCGACGACTACACCGTAAAGTTCAAACTGACCAAACCCGAAGCGCCATTTGTCGCCAATATGGCGATGGATTTCGGATCGATCGTATCTGCCGAATACGCCGATGCGATGATGTCCGCCGGAACGCCTGAAAAACTGAACACAGCTCCCATCGGCACTGGTCCGTTTTCATTCGTGGCCTATCAGAAGGACGCGGTGATCCGCTACGCCGCCAACGCAGACTATTGGAAAGAACCGGCACAGATCGAGAACCTGATCTTTGCCATCACTCCGGATGCATCGGTGCGTTATCAAAAGCTGAAGGCCGGCGAATGCCACGTGATGCCCTATCCGAACCCCGCCGACATTCAGGCGATGAAGGACGATGCAGACATCAACATGATGGAGCAGGAAGGTCTGAACGTCGGGTATCTGGCCTACAACAGCACCATGGCGCCGTTCGATAATCCGAAAGTGCGCAAGGCGCTGAACATGGCGATCGATAAGCAGGCGATCATTGACGTGGTGTTCCAGGGCTCGGGCCAGGTGGCCAAAAACCCGATCCCGCCAACCATGTGGAGCTATAACGACGCCATCGTGGACGACCCCTATGATCCCGAAGCGGCCAAGGCCATGCTTGAGGCCGAAGGCGTTTCGGATCTGTCGATGAAGATCTGGGCGATGCCAGTACAGCGTCCTTACAACCCCAATGCGCGTCGTATGGCCGAACTGATCCAGGCCGATTTTGCCAAGGTCGGTGTGGATGTCGAAATCGTCTCGTTCGAATGGGGTGAGTATCTGTCGCGTTCAAGAGAGTTGAACCGTGATGGCGCGGTTCTGCTGGGCTGGACCGGAGATAACGGTGATCCCGACAACTTCCTTGCTGTCTTGCTGGGCTGTGACGGTGTCGAAGCTTCGAACCGCGCACAATGGTGTCACCAGCCGTTCGAGGATCTGATCCAGAAGGCCAAGCAAAGCACAGATCAGGCTGAGCGTGCCAAGCTGTACGAAGAAGCGCAGGTTGTGTTCAAAGATCAGGCCCCCTGGGCAACGATAGCGCACTCGGTTGTTTACATGCCGATGAGCAACAAGGTGAAGGGCTATAAGGTCCATCCGCTGGGCGGTCACATCTTCTATGGTGTGAGCGTCGAATAAACCACCACTCACCTGCCGGAGCCGCCAAACAGGCGGCTTCGGTTTTCTTTCTGAGGAGGTCGGCCTGAATGCCGGATCTGTCCGAGTACCATCAGTTGGCAAAGGACATGTCAGTTGATGCCATAGCCCTTGTGCCCGGCCCGAACTTCACCCGCGCTATTGGAAAAGCCTTTATGAGCCACGAGCGACCCTTTGTGGTTGTGGTCCCGGCCGAAGGCGCTCCGGCAGCGATTGTGCCCAATCTTGAGTTGGGTTCGTGGGCACTGGTTGGGTTTGAGGGCACTGTTTTCGATTGGCGCGATCAGACCGGCTATGACGACGCGTTTGCCGCGCTGGCAGAACACATGCCGATCCGCACGCTGGCGGTCGAAGGGCAAGTGATGCGGGTCTTTGTATCGACGGCCTTCACCCGCGCGTTGCCCGATCTCAGGATCGTTGACGGAGAACGCGAGATTTCAGGTCTGCGTCTTATCAAGACCGCAGACGATATTGCCGCTTTGCAGGCCGCCATCGACATCTCGGAACGGGCACTGCATCGCGTGATTGCGGATGTGCGCGCGGGCCAGACCGAAAAACAGATCGAGCAAGCTTTGATACAGGCGCTGTTTTCGGAAGGGGCCGACTCGCTGTCATTTCCGCCCATCGTGACAGCAGGGGACAATTCGGCCCGTCCGCATGGCAAAGCGCGCGCAGACTACAAGATCAAGGCAGGCGATGCTCTGCTTTTTGACTTCGGGGCGCGCAAGTACGGCTTTGCTGCCGATATCACACGTACATTTTTTGTCGAAAGCGCGTCGGACGAGGGCAGGGCGATTTACGATACGGTTCTGAGTGCCAATCGGGTCGGGTTCGAAGTTTGCCGTCCCGGTGTGACGGCGCATGACATCGACAATGCGGTGACTGGCGTGCTCGAAGCGTCGCCCTTTGCAGACCGCATCCGCACCAAGACGGGCCACGGGCTGGGTCGGGATGTACACGAAGCACCGTATATTATGCGTGGGAACGATCAGAAAATCCTGCCGGGTATGGTTTGGACCAACGAGCCGGGCCTCTATGAACTGGACAATTTTGGCGTTCGCATCGAAGATGACGTGCTCGTCACCGGGGATGGCTGCCGGTCGCTGACCCACTTTCCCAAAGAGCTTACAATCATAGGTCGCTGATGTTTGGCTACTTAATCACTCGCCTGGGCCTGTTCGTGCCGACATTTCTGGGTGTCACACTGATCTCGTTCATGTTCATCCGGGTGCTGCCGGGTGACCCTATCATCGTCATGGCCGGAGAACGCGGCATGACCGAAGAGCGCTATCAGGAAATGGTCGAAAAGCTGGGTTTCGACAAACCGGTGCTGCAGCAATATTGGGATTACCTGATCGGCGTTCTGCAAGGTGATTTGGGCGAAAGCTTTGTTACCAAGAAACCAGTCTGGGATGAGTTCTTTTCGCTGTTCCCGGCCACATTGGAACTATCGCTCTGCGCCATGATTTTCGCAGTCGCACTGGGTCTGCCTGCCGGGGTTATCGCGGCGGTAAATCGGGGAAAGTTCTTCGACCGGGCATTGATGTCTTCCGCTCTGGTCGGGTATTCGATGCCGATTTTCTGGTGGGCGCTGCTGCTGATCATCGTGTTTTCCGGCAATCTTGGTTGGACACCGGTCTCGGGTCGGATTGACCTGCTGTATTTCTTCCCCAGCGTCACAGGCTTCATGCTAATTGACAGCTTGTTGTCTGGACAGGAGGGAGCTTTTGGATCAGCCGTCCGCCACCTGATCTTGCCGACCGTTGTATTGGGCACCATTCCCCTGGCTGTGATCGCACGGCAGACCCGATCAGCGATGCTGGAGGTATTGGGTGAGGACTACATCCGCACCGCTCGCGCCAAGGGGCTGTCACCGTCACGGATCAACGGCCTGCACGCGCTGCGCAACGCTCTGATACCGGTTGTCACGGTGATCGGTCTGTCGGTTGGCACCTTGCTGGCGGGGGCGATCCTGACCGAGACGATCTTCAGTTGGCCAGGCATCGGCAAGTGGATGGTCGACAGCATTTTCCGCCGAGACTACCCGGTGGTGCAGGGTGGGTTGCTGATGATCGCAGTGATCGTGATGCTGGTGAACCTGCTGGTCGACGTTTTGTACGGCATCATCAACCCCAAAATCCGGAGGCGGTGATGGCCGAACTTTCCGCAACCCCGCCAAAGACCGAAGACCGCCCCAGCGCCCTGCGCGAGTTCTGGTATTACTTCAGCGAAAACCGCGGTGCGGTCATCGGTCTTTGGTTTTTCGCCGCCTTTGTGTTCTGCGCTGCCTTCGCCCCCCTTCTGGCACCCTATGACCCGACCGAACAGTTCCGGGACCATATCCTGCAACCGCCCGCATGGCAGGCAGGCGGTAGTTGGGCCTTCCCGTTGGGTACTGATCCGCTGGGCCGGGATATGCTGTCGCGGCTGATCATGGGCTCGCGCTATTCCTTCTTCGTCGGGATCGTTGTGGTCTGTGTGGCGGTGTCAGGCGGCGTGATGATTGGCCTTTTGTCGGGGTTTGCCCCCAAATGGGTCGACACGCTGATCATGCGGGTGATGGATATCATTCTGGCGTTCCCGTCACTACTGCTGGCGCTGGTTCTGGTCGCCATCCTCGGCCCGTCTCTGACCAATGCGATGATTGCTATCGCCATAGTCTTTCAGCCTCACTACGTACGCCTGACCCGCGCATCGGTGCTGGCAGAACGGCAGAAGGACTACGTTACTTCGGCGCGCGTTGCAGGCGCGGGGAAATCGCGGTTGATGTTCATCACCGTGCTACCCAACTGTCTGGCACCGATCATCGTGCAAGCGGCACTGTCTTTCTCAACCGCCATTTTGGACGCCGCCGCCCTCGGGTTTCTTGGTATGGGCGCGCAGCCGCCCACGCCGGAGTGGGGCACCATGCTGGCCGAAGCGCGCGAGTTCATCCTGCGCGCCTGGTGGGTGGTGACCTTCCCCGGTCTGGCGATCCTTGTCACCGTACTTGCCATCAATCTGATGGGCGACGGCCTGCGCGACGCGCTGGACCCGAAACTGAAACGGAGCTGATCGCATGAGCCTTTTGCAGATCCGCAATCTGACTGTTGAATTCGCGACCTCTTCGGGCAAGTTCCGCGCCGTAGACGGCGTCGATCTGTCAGTCGACAAAGGGGAGTTGCTGGCCATTGTGGGCGAAAGCGGCTCGGGTAAATCGGTGTCGATGCTGGCACTGATGGGCTTGCTGCCGTGGACAGCAACGATCACCGCCGACGAGATGAGCTTTGAAGGGCGCGATCTGGCGGGCATCTCGGCACGTGAGCGGCGCAAGATTATCGGCAAGGACATGGCCATGATCTTTCAGGAGCCGATGTCGTCGCTGAACCCCTGTTTCACGGTCGGCTTTCAGATCAAAGAAGCGCTGCGTATTCATCTTGGCTTGAACCGCAAAGATCGTCACGATCGCGCGGTTGAACTGTTTGATCAGGTCGGTATTCCCGCACCTGAAAGCCGCCTGAACACCTTTCCGCATCAGATGTCGGGCGGCATGAACCAGCGCGTGATGATCGCAATGGCCATCGCCTGCAAGCCCAAGTTGCTGATCGCGGATGAGCCCACAACAGCGCTGGATGTAACCATTCAGGCGCAGATACTCGACCTGCTGATCCGCTTGCGGGATGAGCACGATATGGGACTTGTTCTGATTACCCACGACATGGGTGTGGTGGCAGAAACGGCCGAGCGGGTTCAGGTGCAATATGCCGGGCAGAAGGTCGAAGAGCAGGCCGTCGGTGATCTGTTCCGCACCCCGCGCCATCCCTATACCTCGGCCCTGCTGAGCGCGTTGCCCGAGCGTGCAACCTCGAAGATTCTGCCGACCATCCCCGGTGTTGTGCCGGGACAGTTCGACCGGCCCAAAGGATGCCTGTTCAGTCCCCGCTGCCGGTTTGCCGACGCAACCTGCGCGGAAACGCCGCCGACCCCGCATGCAGAAGCATTTGGCAAAGCGCGCTGCCACCACGTTGAAAAGATCGCCGCCGGAGAAATGGCATGACCGCACCCATCGTTCAGGCAAACGCGCTGGCCCGGTTCTACACGGTCAAAGGCGGCCTGCTGTCCAAGTTAGCCACCGTAAAGGCGCTTTCGGGTGTAGATTTCGATCTAAAGCCCGGCAAAACGCTGGCCGTCGTCGGGGAGTCAGGTTGCGGCAAATCAACATTGGCCCGGCTGGTTACCATGATCGAGGAACCAACCTCGGGCAGTCTGACGATTGACGGGGTCGATATAACCCCATCGCAATGGAGCAAGATGCGCGAAACGGTGCAGATCGTGTTTCAGGACCCCTATGGCTCGTTGAACCCGCGCCAGCGGATCGGTCAGATCCTGCAGGAGCCGCTGATTATCAACCGCCCCGACATGTCGAGCGCTGATCGCGAAAGGCAAGCACGTGAAATGATCGAGATGGTGGGCCTGCGCCCGGAACATTATGACCGCTACCCGCATATGTTCTCAGGCGGGCAGCGGCAGCGGATCGCAATTGCCCGCGCGCTGATGCTGAACCCGAAGGTTCTGGTTCTTGATGAGCCCGTCTCGGCGCTCGATGTCTCGATCCAGTCGCAGATCCTGAACCTGCTTGTGGACCTTCAGGAGCGGCTGAATCTGGCTTACCTGTTCATCTCGCATGACCTGTCAGTGGTGAAGCATTTTGCCGACGATGTGATCGTCATGTATCTGGGACGAGCAGTCGAAAAGGCCTCCAAAGAACAGCTTTTTGCTGCTCCGCGACACCCTTATTCCAAGGCTTTGCTTTCAACAACGCCCCGCGCGGACCCCGATGCGCGGAAGGACCGGATCAAACTGGAAGGTGAGTTACCGTCACCGATGAACATCCCCAAAGGGTGTGCCTTTGCGCAAAGATGTTGGCTCGCCACGGATAGCTGCCGGGCGGCGGCACCGGAATTGAGCGGAGACAAACACCAGGTTGCCTGCCTTTATCCGCTGGAATGATTGGACAGCGGTTCCGGGGCCATTCAATCTTCGGCGGTGCGTTTTGAGGCTATCATCTCCAACAACTGATCTTTGGTCCGTTGGATGTGTCGCGTAAGCAGCTCACACGCCTCATCGGTTTTTTTCTGCCGGGCGAGTTCCAGCAGGTCCCGATGTTCTTTCTTGGCAGGCTCGCGCTGTCGCATAACGCTCAAGTGCATACGCACATAGCGATCCGATTGCAGATTGACGCGATCCAGCAACTCGTTGGTCAGGCTTCTGTTCGAAGCGGCATACAAAGCAGAATGGTACTTGTAATTCAGTATTCCCCATTTGCCGACGTCGTTTTCGTCATAAGAGTCTTCCATCTGCGTCAGAATCTCTTCGCAATGGGTGAAATCCGAAGCCGTCATGTTCGGGATCGCGCGGCGAAACAAGTCTACCTCAATCAACATGCGAAGGTCGAATATCTCTCCAATTTCGCTAAGCGAGTGTTTGGTGACGGATCCGCCTCGGTTATTCGTCCACTGGATCAGCCCTTCGGCATTCAATTGCTTTAGCGCTTCGCGGATCGGCATGCGGGAAACATCGTATTCTTCAGCCAAAGCTTCCTGCCGGATGGTCTCGCCCTCAGCCAGTTCACCGCTGAGGATACGCTCGCGAAGATCGTTCGCGATAACATCCGAAAGGCTCCGCATTGTGATTGCGCGTGTCCCTGCCATCTTAAGTTCCCGTCCACCTTCTTTGTTTCGATATTATGCCTAACAGATGCTCCTAATAAAGCAGTGCACCCTATGTCAAAGTGCAAATTCAGATACAGTGCCCGGCTGACATCAGCTGCAGGCGTCAGATCGGGCCGTTCACGCTCAACGGTATTGCGCGACCGGGTCACCCAAAGCGTCGAAAATAGGCGAGATACCCAGACCCGGACGATCCGCTGCAGTCATGCGACCATTCACCCGTCTGGGTGCGCCTTCGGCGATGTCGACCGTGCCGTAGGAGTTGAAATCGGTGGCCGAGAAAACGAACTCGGCAGGTGTTGAACGGGCCAGATGCGCGATCGTCGCAGTTGTGATGTCACCGCCCCATGTGTCTTCGATCGTCATAGGTATACCGTGCGCAACACAAAGATCGCGCATCTGCCGCGCCCTGGTCAGCCCGCCGACTTTTGAGATTTTCAGGTTGATCACATCCATCGCATCCTCTGCTATGGCCCGTACCAGAGCGTTGATCGTGTCGATCACTTCGTCCAGTACAAACGGAAGCGCCGTGCGCCGCCGGATCGAAACGCTTTCTTCGTAAGTCATACAGGGTTGTTCGACATACACATCGAGATCGGCAATCGCCTTGACCACACGGGCGGCCTCATGTTGGGTCCAGCCGGTGTTGGCGTCCGCCACCAGCAGATCACTATCTTTCAACGCGGCCCGGGTGGCATGAATCCGAGCAATATCATCCTCGACCTGCCCGCCGACTTTCAGTTGAAATTTTGTATAACCTTCAGCCGCATAGCCTTCGATTTTCTTTGCCATAACCTCTGGCGCTTCCTGACTGATCGCGCGGTAAAGAACGACATCGTCCTGTGCCGCCCCACCCAGAAGCGTATAAAGGGGCTGGCCCGTGGCTTTGCCCAAAAGGTCCCAGCAGGCGATATCGACCGGGGCCTTCGCATAAGGGTGGCCGCGCAAGGCGGCGTCCATAGTGCGGTTGATCGACCCGATGTTCAGCGGATCCTGCCCGATCAGATGCGGTGCGATCTCGGCCAAACCTGCCCGGACACCCAGCGCAAAGGACGGAAGATAGGCCGATCCCAAAGGACAGCATTCGGCATAGCCACAAAGACCCTCATCAGTCGTGATTTCCAGAACCGTACTGTCGAAAACTTCGACAAAATTGCCGTTTGACCAGCTGTAGCGCCCCTCCCTCAGGGGTAGGTCAACCTGATAGACATTCAGCCCGGTGATCTTCATCGCGTTATCTCCTGGTCAGATGTTAGCCGTTCTGGAACTTCTCTGGCATTGGTCCGATTAGATACTTGTAATCGAAAAACTGTCCTTCATTTTCTGGAAGCCTGCGACCCACTCAGCGCACGTTGGCCAGGAATTTCCGGGTGTGCTCGGACTGGGCGTCACCAAATATCTGTGTCGGGGGGCCGATTTCTTCCATTACGCCTTGATGAAAGAATGCGACCCTGTCTGACACGTCGCGGGCAAAACCCATCTCGTGCGTCACGCAGATCATGGTCATACCTTCCTCGGCCAATAGTCGCATTGTATCAAGAACTTCGCCGACAAGCTCGGGGTCCAGCGCCGAGGTTGCTTCGTCAAAAAGCATGTATTCCGGCTCCATTGCCAGGGCCCGCGCAATAGCCAGCCGCTGCTGCTGTCCCCCGGACAACGCCGAAGGATAGACATTCAGCTTATCGCCCAACCCCACATGGATCAGTTGTTTCGAAGCGATTTCGCGGGCTTCGGCCTTCGATTTGCCCTTCACGATTTTAGGCGCCAGCGCGACATTCTCCAACGCGGTCAGATGGGGAAAGCTGTTCCATTGCTGAAACACCATTCCCAGCTTCTGACGCAGCTTGTTGATGTCGGTTGTCTTGGCGTGCACATCCGTGCCATCAACGACAACGCTGCCTTGCTGAACGGGTTCCAGCCCGTTGATGCAATATAGCAGCGTGGATTTCCCCGACCCCGATGCTCCGATGACCGACAAAACCTCGCCCTTTTCGACATCCAAGTTGATGCCTTTCAGGACGTGAAGGTCCCCGAAATATTTGTGCAGATCACGGACCTCGATCATTGAGCCCACCTTTTCTCCAGAGAAGCCGAATAGCGTGAAATCGGATAGCTGAGCGCGAAGTAGAACGCGCCTGCAAGTGTCAGGATCAGAAACGGTTCCTGTGTGCGGGTGATCAGGATCTGGCTAGCCTTGAGCAATTCAACATACCCCAGAACCGAAACCAGTGCGCTGTCCTTCATGACACCAAGCGCCACCCCGACCCAAGCCGGGAAAACCGCGCGCCCGCCGATCGGAAAGACGACATAGCGCAGGTCTTGCCAATATGTCATCCCAAGGCTGCGCGCCGCACGCCGCATCGGCGCGCCGACTGCCTCGATCCCTCCTCGGGCCACGTTGGCAACCAGCGACGCGGTATAGATGGTCAGGATCACGACACCCGACCCAAACGGATCAAGGTTCAGGCCGACAATCGGGGCAAAGTTGTAAAACAGCACCAGTTGGATGATCAGAGGGACCGAACGGAACACATCCAGAAACGGTGCGAGTGTGAGGGTTGCAAGCAGTTTGCCCTCGTACAGCATCCATCCGAATATCACCCCAAGGAGCGTTCCCAGCGAAATCGACAGCGCCGATATCCAAAGTGTCCGCAATGCGGCCTCACCCAGAAACCACAGATCATTGACGTTAAAGCCGCTGAAAAAGCTGATGGTAGGTTCCATATCTGCCTCTTTCAGTAGCGGAAAAGCCGGGCCGCCAACAGGCGGGAGGCTCCGAGGATAAGTTTCACGAGCACGTAGTAGATCACCGCTGTGACGGCGAAATACTCGAAGATGCGGAAGGTGCGCGAGGCGAAGAACTGGGTTTCACCGGACAGTTCCCGGAACCCGACCAACATGCCCAGCGATGACATCAGAACGGCCCAGACCATCTGGTTGGTGATCGGGTGGTACACGATGCGAAACACCTGCGGGATTATGACGCGCGTATAGGCCTGCCATGCCGTCATTCCGAGTGATCGTGAAGCGCGTAATTGTGTGTCGGGCACGGCCTGAAATCCGCCGCGAAAGTTCTCGGCAAGATAGCCTGCGCAATTGAAGGTCAAGCCGGTCAGCACGATGAAATAGGGCGACAGATGCAGACCAAATGCACCCAAACCAAACCCAAAAAAGAACAGTTGGAACAGCGCCGGCGTGTTGCGCGCCAGTTCTACCCAGGTGGTCGCAAACCAGTAAAGCGGCCCCCGCAAGTGCAACCGTGTCAGAGCAAGGCACAGACCGATCACGATCCCGAAAATCATGGCCAGAACAGCAACCTGAAGCGTCAGCAGCGATGCCTCGAGCAGGTTCGGCAAGCTTTTCATGACCGGGCGCCAGTGGAAGTTATAGTCGAACATGGGGCTCTCTTATACAAAGCTCCGCCCGGTCCATACCGGACGAAGCTGCTTTGTCAGAGGTGATCAGTACATCACACCGGGGATACGCAGTTCAGGCGCTTCGCCGCCGACATATTGCCCCCACAGTTCCTGATAACGACCCGAGCGCACCTGATGGGTAACGAACAGATTCAGGAAGTTCAGCCATGTCACATCTTCGCGCTTGCCGACGACGGATGTATAGTCGGTTGTCCACGGCATACGCGGCCCAGCCAGAATGGTGTCATACTGCTGTGTGATGGGCAAAACTGCGGTGTTGGTTGTAATGCCTATATCAGCTTTACCTTGGGCAACGGCCAGAAAAACCTCGTTTTCCGACTGGTACCCCTGATAATTGCCTTCCTCACCCCATTCCTTGGCGATCTTGAGCCATTCCTGTTCGGGCACCGTACCCACAGCGGCCGCAACGCGTTTGCCGCGAATATCCTCGAACGTTTCGATTCCGCTGTCCGCGTTGACGACACCCTGAGCGTAGTAGATCGCGTAAGGTATGGTGAATCCTACGGTCCGGGCACGCTCAAGACTGTCGGAGGTTGCGCCAAACACAACGTCTGCACGACCGGTCACAATAACCGGAAGACGCTCGGCCCAGGTCAAAGGCAGGATTTCAGCTTCAACCTCAAGCGCTGCGGCCAGATCTTTGCAGTAATCGACATCAAAGCCTGCGGGCTCGTTATTGGCATCCCGATAGCCGATGGGTGGGAAATCGAGCACGACCCCACAGCGCAGAGTGCCGCGGTCCACAACATCATCAAGTGTGTCCGCCACAGCCGGTGCAGCCACCAACGCGGCGAAAGCCGCCAGAGCAGTAAGTTTTTTGATCATTTGGTCCTCCCTGAATCAAAGATGTGATACCAAGTACAGGATAATGTATCCATTATCTACCTTCCTGTAGCGTTATTTGATTTGAAATGAAAAGGTCCGACAGATGGTGCTCAGAGTGCGGTTCCGGTTCGTGTCTGGTTGTTCGGCAGCCCTGCCTTCCGGATTGCGGGCATCGGAAAGCTGGCTAAGGTGCAAGTGCCGCAAGAACCGCTGTATCGCCCGTTACCTGACCAAGGGACTTGGTGCACACGCCGGATGGAGTGATTAAGCCATGAATGAAACTGCTCTGGTCCCCACCCTCGAAACCGAACGTTTACTGTTGAGAGGTCACCAAAAATCGGATTTCGCCGATTGCGTGTCCATGTGGGCTGATCAGCAAGTGGTCGCACACATTTCCGGAGTACCATCCACCCCCGAACAAACGTGGTCACGGCTGTTGCGTTACGCCGGGCATTGGCATCATCTTGGTTATGGCTACTGGGCCGTCACCTCGAAAGAGGGTGGCTCCTTTTTGGGAGAGGTCGGGTTTGCGGACTATCAGCGGGATACCGAACCGTCCCTGAAAGGCAAACCCGAAGCAGGCTGGGTCTTTACTACAAATTCGCACGGCAGAGGATTCGCGACGGAAGCCGTAACTGCGATGCTCGGCTGGGCAGACGCAAACCTTGACCATACGCATACTGCCGCAATGTTCGCCCCGGCCCACTCTGCCTCAATCAATGTTGCGAAGAAGGTGGGGTACTCAAACGGTGTACTCGGGCGATATGGGGACCACGAGTCGTTGTTCATGGAGCGAGCGCGGAAAATTTCCACCTAGAGTTGGTGCTTCCTATTGGATCACGGGTGGGACCGTAAGTTGCCCGCTCTCACATGAATGCACGACAAACCGATTTACCCGATCTCACGCTCCGTCGGTCAGGCGGGAACGATATGGTCCGAAACAGGCCTCGCCGTCACGCATGTGCAGCCTTGCTCATCAGATCAAATGCACTAAGGATGCCGTTGTTCATACCAATCTCGGGTCAATCGCTATCAATTTTCTGAAGGAGCCCCACGATGCCTGCGCCACATAACGGATTCAAGGCCGCGCTAAAGGCGGGGCAAGCTCAGATCGGGTGCTGGCTTGGGATGGCCGACGCCTATGCCGCTGAAATCGCTGCGACCTCTCAATTCGATTGGCTGTTGGTGGATGGCGAACATGCGCCCAATGATTTGCGGTCCATATTGGACCAGATCAGAGTCATCGAAGGCTCCGGATGTCAGCCAGTCGCGCGGTTGCCAATCGGGGAAACCTGGATGATCAAGCAATATCTCGACGCCGGAGTCCAAAGCGTCCTGGTGCCGATGGTCGAAAGTGGCGATCAGGCGCGGGAATTGGCCCGGGCGGTGCAGTACCCACCGAAAGGGATAAGAGGGGTGGGCTCCTCGTTGGCAAGAGCATCCCAATTTGCGGCAATCCCAGATTATTTGACCACCGCAGACGATCAGATTTGTCTGTTGGTGCAGGTCGAAAATCGTCTGGGTCTGGATGCCCTGGATGATATCCTGACAACCGATGTGGACGGCGTCTTCGTGGGCCCTGCGGATCTTGCAGCGGATTTGGGATATCCGGGGAATTCGGATCATCCCGAGGTTCTTGAGGCCATTTTCGATGCGCTCAGCAGGATCGTCGCCGCCGGCAAGGCCGCTGGCATCCTGACGCTCGATCCGGCGATGCAACGAAAATGCCTGGATCTGGGAGTGACTTTCCTGGCTACGAATATCGATGTGACCCTGTTCGCAAATGCAATACGCGCAGCGGCAGAGACTTCGTTGGCGCTCTTGCCAGAGCAGTCAATCTCGGGCGTGGCCCGGACAGATGCGGCAGGGAAATACCTTCAGCAGCTCTGCAAACACTGGTCCCATAAGGCCGAGGTATCTTTCGATGAAAATCAGGGATACGTGTCATTTCCCAGCGGGAACCGACTGACCATGACAGCCGATAGTGATTGCCTGAAGCTGGTTGCCGAAACCGGCCCTCGTGGGGACCTTGCCAATTGGCAGAAGGTGATTGAGGCGCATCTGGTTCGGTTTGCCTTCCGCGAAGATTTCTCGGTCGATTGGTCAGCGTAATCCGTAGAATTGTCGGCAGGGGATCAAATCACCCGAATGCGTTGATCCTCGATCCCCATTGAAATCAGCACAGGGTCCTGAGTCTGACGCGTTTGAAAACTTGTTTTGTCTTCCAGCCCGACCCAATCGGCAAGGATCAGCGATTGCGCCACAGCACCCCCCAATGTCGAGCCAGGACCTGTAACAATGAACACGTCCGGCGCAAATTCCCTGGCCGCCTGCGAGATCGCGCGGGTGAAATCATAAGTCTCTGTCACCTGATGCCCTAGCGTATAGTCCCAAAGCGCATTTGTATCGCACGCACCGGGCCACCAGATTTGGCCGCGCCCGTCGATCATCGGCAGGTTTGGTTGCCGGAAAAGCTCTGCGCCCAATCGCGTGCGACCTGTCTCGGCAACCGGAGTTTGAAGGTGTGAATGGAACCCTGCATGGTTAGCCAGCCGCATGGGAAAACGTTCTTGCACCACCGGAACGGTTTCCTCAAAGGCGCTCAACCCGGCATCATCCCCGGCCAGTACCAGCATACCGCCCAGATCAATCGACAAAGTTAGGGTTGCATCGGTTCCGTTGATATCCTCGACCAAAGCCAGCAAATCAGCTTTGCGAACAGGGTTCGGGTGCCAATCGGCATCCATGAAGGGGTAGATCAGTTGCCCGCCGATCAGGCTCTGTTGCATCAGCGTACCCATGGTGTTCACCACCTTGAACCCGGCTTCTGCTGTTAGCGCGCCACCGCAGGCCAAAGCCGAATACCAGCCCATCGAGTTGCCGGTCACCGCCACGACTTCGACTTTCTCGGGGTCGATGGCGCGGAAATCCCCCAAGGTAGCTGCATAGATCAGGGCCGAGGCATTGTCGCCGCGCGTGTGTTTGGCAATGGAATAGCGCGCCGCGCCATCCAGATCGCTCAGGGTATCCTGACCCTCGGCGCGGCGCATCTCATCGAATTGCGCCAGCAAAGCCTTGTCGGTGAATTGGCGGCCCAAAACCCCCAGCTCGGGTTTGTTATAGGTGCCCCGACCGGGGCAAATGACCACGGCAGTCTGTTTGGCGGAACTCATTTGCCGGTCTCCATCAGGGATCGCGCTGCGGCGACGATGCTGTCTTTAGAGGGCATAGTTGCCGCATAGGCCGGTCCGGTGGCGATGAAACTGTCCTCGGCCGTGATGCGGGCCAGAGGCACCTCGGCAGTTTCGTGGAAATGGGCCATCAGCGCCTCGGCCACGCCACCATGATGGCGGGTTTCGTCGGCGACCAGAATATGTTTCGCTCCGGCGACCGCTTGCGTCAGAGCCTTCTTCGGCAAGGGTGACAGCCAGCGCATATCAATGATACGCGCTTTGATGCCGTCAGCCTCCAACGCGGCACGCGCCTGATGGCTGAGGTAGACGCCGTTGCCAAAGGTGACAATCGCCAGATCCTCGCCATCACCATCTACGCCAACCTCACCGAAACCGATCTTTTCTGACGGGTCGGGGTAGGTCCGCATCCAAGCCGAATCCCCCGCATCATGCAGGTCTCGCATCGGGTAAAGCGCGATGGGTTCCAGGAACACCACCAGCCGCTGATCTTCGCGGGCCAAACGCACGCATTCCCGCAGCATCCGTGCGGCATCGGCGCCGTTGGACGGGCAAGCCAGTATCAGGCCGGGAATGTCACGCAGGACGGCAACCGAGTTGTCGTTATGGAAGTGACCGCCAAACCCCTTTTGGTACCCCAACCCGGCAATCCGCACGACCATCGGGTTGGTGTACTGACCATTCGAGAAGAAGGGCAGGGTAGCAGCCTCACCACGCAGTTGATCCTCGGCATTGTGCAGATAGGCGAGGAACTGGATTTCCGGCATCGGCGTGAAGCCATTCTGGGCCATCCCGATGGCCAGTCCAAGGATCGATTGCTCATCCAGCAACGTGTCGATCATCCGGTCCGACCCAAACCGTGTTTGCAGTTTTTGCGTCACCCCATAGACGCCACCTTTGCGCCCGACATCTTCGCCCATCATGACAATCTCGCCATACTCCAGCATCAGATCGGTCAGTGCCCAGTTGATCAGTCGCGACATGATCTGCGGTTCGGATTGCGCCTTGAGGTCGCCGCCGAACACCTCAGCACGACGTTCAGGGGCAGGCCCATTGGTTGGCACGCAAGGCCGCGCAGGTGGGATCAGACTGGCCATAACGTCCTCGGCGGTTTGCAAACGCGGGCGGGTGATGGCCTGATCCGCCACGCGGGCCACGCGGGCGCACGTGCTGTTATAGACGTCTAGTGCTTCGCGAGATTGCATTGCACCGGACTGGTCCAGCAGCCGCACGGAATGGAGCAGCGGGTCGTTTGCCTCTTCGGCCTCGACCTCGACCTTTGGCATGTAAGTGGTTGGCATATCAGCCCCGGCATGACCATAAAGACGCACAGTGCGGATATGCAGGAAGGCCGGTTTCTTGCGGCTGCGCACGTAGGCGGCGGCCTTTTGCGCAACGCGGAATGTATCGAAAATGTCCAACCCGTCGCACGAAAAGTACTTCAGACCTGGACGGTTCGAGAATGTCGCCGCGATCCAGCCTTTTGGCGTCTTTGTGGAGATCCCGATCCCATTGTCCTCGCAACAGAACAGAAGGGGTAGGGGAACGGACTGAAAGGAAGTCCACTGCGCGGTGTTGAACGCACCCTGCGCGGTAGAGTGGTTGGCCGAGGCATCGCCAAACGAACAATAGACGATGGCATCCTTGGGCACTTCAGCATGTTCAGGGCGGTGACGTTGTGCCGCGCAGACAGCATAGGCAGCCCCGACCGCTTTGGGCAGATGGCTTGCAATTGTGGATGTCTGCGGCGGGATGCACAGCGCCTTTGATCCAAGCACCTTGTGCCGACCACCACTGATCGGGTCTTCCGACGATGAGGCAAACGACAGCAAGATATCCCAGGTCGGGCTTTGACCCGGCACCTGATCGGACCGGGCAATCTGGAATGCCGCATCGCGATAGTGCAGAAAAGCCGGATCGGTTGGGCGCAGGGCTGCCGCAACTGCTGCCATGCCCTCATGCCCTGACGATCCGATCGTGTAGAATCCCTGACCCGCTTTCTGCATGGCCCGGCTTTGCCGGTCTAGCGCACGGCTCAGGCATTGCGCCCGATACAGCGCTACGGCTACAGGTCCGGTCAGAGGCCCTGAGGGTGCAGCACCTTCAGGGAAATCCCGAGCCGCAACCCGGCGCAGGAAATTGTCATGCACGATTGCGGCGCGATCCATGTCAGATGTCCTCAGGCAAAGGCTTGCAGGCCTGTCTGCGCACGACCCAGGATCAGGGCATGCACATCATGGGTGCCTTCATAGGTGTTGACGGTTTCAAGGTTCACCATGTGACGGATTACGTGGAATTCCTGACTGATCCCGTTGCCGCCATGCATGTCACGGGCGTGGCGCGCAATCTCAAGCGCCTTGCCGCAATTGTTGCGCTTGATCAGGCTGACCATCTCGGGCGCAGCGCGGGCTTCGTCCATCAGGCGGCCCACGCGCAGCGCGGCCTGCAGGCCCAGCGAGATTTCGGTCTGCATATTGGCAAGCTTCAGCTGGAACAGTTGCGTCTGCGCGAGCGGGCGGCCGAACTGTTTGCGATCCAGCCCATATTGCCTGGCTGCGTGCCAGCAGGCCTCGGCTGCACCCATCGACCCCCAGGCGATGCCGTAACGCGCGCGGTTCAGACAGCCGAACGGGCCTTTCAAACCTTCGACGTTCGGCAGCAGAGCATCCTCTCCTACCTCAACATTGCTCAGCACGATCTCACCGGTGATCGAAGCGCGCAGGGACAGTTTGCCTTCGATCTTCGGTGCCGACAGGCCAGGTGTGCCCTTGTCCAGAACAAAACCCTTGATCTTGCCGCCATGTGCCTCGGATTTGGCCCAGACCACGAAGACATCGGCGATCGGTGCGTTCGATATCCACATCTTGGTACCGTTGAGCACGTAACCGCCGTCGGTCTTCTTCGCGACGGTCTTCATCGCGCCGGGGTCCGAACCCGCATCAGGTTCGGTCAGGCCGAAGCAGCCGATATATTCGCCGCTAGCCAGCTTCGGCAGGTATTTCTGACGCTGCTCTTCGGTGCCGTATGCGTAGATCGGGTACATCACCAACGACGACTGCACCGACATCATCGAACGGTAACCGCTATCCACCCGCTCAACCTCGCGTGCAACCAGACCATAGGTCACATAGCTGGACCCGATACCGCCATATTCTTCGGGGATGGTGATGCCCAGCAAACCCATCTCACCCATTTCGCGGAAAATCGCCGGATCAGTTTCTTCGTTGGCAAACGCGTCAGTGACGCGGGACATCAGCTTGTCCTGCGCATAAGCATTGGCTGCGTCGCGTACCATGCGTTCATCTTCGGCAAGCTGGTCTTCCAACAGGAACGGATCGTTCCACGTGAACGGGCCGAGGTGCGGGGCGGATTGAGGTTTCATGCAAGCTTCCTTTCGACAGCGGATTTCAGACGAGCAAGGCCCGCTGCAATTGTATCTTCAGCATAGGCGAATGACAGGCGGAGGTGACCCGGCACCCCAAAGGCGCGACCGGGAACCAGAGCGACACCAGCCTCTTCCAGCAACCACGTGCAGAATTCCGCGTCACTGTCAAATGGACCACCCTGATCGTTCAGCAAGTCAGCACAGGAGGGGAAGGCGTAAAACGCTCCGTCCGGCGCGGAACAGCGCATTCCTGGAACGGCGTTCAGCCCGTCCACAACCAGATCGCGGCGCGCGGCAAACAGGGCACGGCGTTCTTCCAGCAATTCAGGCTCGCAGGTGATCGCGGCCAGTGATGCCCATTGCGAGATCGAACATGCGCCCGAAGTGACCTGTCCCTGCACCGCAACCATGGCTTTGATCAGATTGGCAGGCCCGATCCCCCAACCAATACGCCATCCGGTCATCGACCAGGCTTTGGCGACGCCATTGACGATAAGCATACGGTCGGCCAGAGCCGGAGCGGCCTCAGCCACCGATGTGAAAGGCACATAGCTGAGATGGCGGTATATCTCATCCGCCAGAACCCAAACCTGATTGTGGCGCTCAAGAACCGTAGCCAAACCTGCGATCTCGGCCTGCGAGTAAATCGCTCCGGACGGGTTCGATGGTGTATTCAGCATCAGCCATCGGGTACGCGGAGTGATCGCGGCCTCCAACTGTTCGGGCAGCAGTTTGAAGCCTTGCTGCATCGGGCAGTGCAGAACCACCGGCACTCCACCCGCCATGCGCACGATGTCGGAATAGCTGGTCCAATAGGGCGCGGGCATGATGACTTCGTCGCCCGGGTTCAGGCTGGCCAGCATGGCGTTGGCAATCACCTGCTTCGCGCCGGTTGACACAATGACCTGCGCCGCATCGACACCTGCCTGAGCGGCAATTTCAGCACGCAGGGCAGGGACACCGGCCGTTGGCGGATATTTTGTCTTCCCGTCCTGCGCGGCGGCATGGGCGGCTTCGACCACATGCGGTGGCGTCGGCAGGTCCGGTTCACCAGTCGAAAGCGCAAGGATGTCGCGGCCCTCGGCGCGCAGGCGCGCGGCGGCCTCTGATATCTGGACGATCTCGGACAATTCGATCCCGTTCAGACGGGTTGCGCGCTGAAACGACATGGAACCTCCTCCGGTTGCTGCGATCCGGTTCTATCGACAAAACTACTTGAGAAAAAGGTGTGAGTAAGTATCTTATTAGTGATCAAAAGTCATAAATTGAATGCCCAGATATTCTACTCTGCCCTCGCTTGCCCTGATGCGCAGTTTCGAAGCTGCTGCACGGCACGAAAGCTATACCATGGCCGCCGAAGAATTGGGCGTAACCCAAAGCGCAATCAGCCGTCAGGTGCGCGAACTTGAAGCCGCCCTTGGCGTGACACTCTTCCGCCGGGTCGGACGCGCTGTTCGCCTGTCGAAAGCGGGGATTGCGCTGCGTCAGGAGCTGGGAAGTGACCTGGAACGGCTGAGCGGAACAATCGGCCGCGCAATTGCAGCAGGGGACGGCGCCTCTTTGCTGAGCGTCGCGGTTCTGCCGACCTTCGCCACTCGCTGGCTGGTCCCCCGCCTGCCGGATTTCAAAACACAGCACCCGGGAATCGAACTGGACCTGCATTCCTACACGACCCCGTTCAGCCTGGAACAGCAACGCATGGACCTGGCCGTTCATTTCGGGCGGGCTGACTGGCCCGGCGCGCAGATGCGTAAACTCTTCCCTGAACACCTGGTGGTTATTGCGGCACCCACATTGTTGGGCCATCCCCAACTTTCGACCGAAGCACAGGTCTTTGACCTGCCGCTTTTACACCTGACCTCGCGCCCCGATCTTTGGTCGGCGTATCATGACCAGCTGGGGCTTGATCCGGGGGCCGTTTTTCCGGGCATGCGGTTCGACCAGTTCTCGATGCTGATCGCAGCAGCCGTGGCAGGCTTGGGAGCCGCAATTCTGCCCTCATATTTGATCGAGGACGAGCTGGCTTCCGGCGTTCTGAACGAAATCGACCAGATCACCAACACATCAGACAGCGCCTACTACATCGCGACCCCCACGGGGCAGAAAAACGAAGCTGTACAGGTATTTTCAAACTGGATCAGCAAGCAGGTACAGCAACGAAACGGGCGCCGATCTGGCTGAGGTCGCCGAGCCAAACGGCCATCGGTATCCAGCAAAATCCCTCTTGCACATCCCACCCACCGCGTATAGATCACCCGCCACGGTCGGAGTGTAGCTCAGCCTGGTAGAGCACTGTCTTCGGGAGGCAGGGGTCGGAGGTTCGAATCCTCTCACTCCGACCAATAAAACAAAGTCCCCAAACATACCTTTCATACCATCGCGGCAATGCCACGAAGCTTCTTCTTTGGCATGGAAGTGAGCGGCTGCGTCACCTGACCACAAAACAGCTGCGAACGCGCCGCAAATCCGGCAGACATCCCCATTCAATGCTCAAATTCAGGAACCACTTGCAGAGCGGTAGTCCGACAACATGCGGCGCTTTTCAGCCATGGCTTCTCGACGACGGCGTTCAATGCCAAATCTGAAAGACTCTTCCACAAAATCGATATGCGCATGGGCCGCCTTTTCGGCCCGGGCTTCATCCCCATCGATCACCGCCTGCCCAAGTTCCACATGCTGTTCCAGCAATAAACGTCCCGTTCCGTCGATCGATTTCAAGAATTCGCGATTGTAGAAAACACCCTTCCGTGTGAGTTCATAAATCGAGGCCATCATGTGGATCAGCGTGGCGTTCTGGCTGGCATCCACGATCGCGGCATGCAGCGCGAAATCGGCTTCTTGCGAGGCCAGTTGATCTTTTTCCCGCCAGGCCCTTTCGTTCTCCTGCAAGATTTCGGAAATTCTCTCCTTGTCCGCCGAGGTGCCCCGACGTGCCGCCAGCCGTGCGGCAAAACCCTCCTGCTCGCGCCGGTATTCGAGGTAATCGAAGAATGCAGGTTCGTGGCGTTCATAAAGCGCCAATAAGGCGGGCAGCATGGCGCTGCCGGTCAACGCGGCCACGAACGTACCTTCACCGTGTTGCGTAACCACCAATCCGCGCTCTTCCAGAGTCTGAAGCGCCTCACGCAATTTCGGGCGCGACACGCGCAGCATTTCAGCCAGATCACGCTCTGACGGCAGTTTTCGGCCCTGTTTCAGAATGCCCGAGGCGATCAGATCTTCGATTTGCGCCACAACGGCATCAGCAAGCGATTCGTGGCCAATCGGTTCGAAAACGGCTGTAGGGGTCATCAGATGTCACCTTCAGAGCTGTAAGCCAAGTCTTATAGATGGTAAATAAAAGTAACCTCCTAAAAGCGATATTTCAACTGTTTAATTTATTGGGGTAACCCACCACACTTCGGCCGCAAAATATTATTATTCAAAGTTATTTTACCCTTTGATTGCTGTTCCGTGAGCCGCGACAAGGAATTTCCGACCACGACATCAACCTCATCAAAGCACCCACTGCACTAACCAGTGGTAAATAAAATTGTTGACTGATCACTATGGTCAACTTTATTTACCACCTAAGGCGCCGGACAACCGCGCGTCAGAATTTGATCGGACCTGGCGTCCGAACGACCCGGAGGAGACCTCATGAAAAAGACCCTGACGAGCTTGGCTATTGCCGCCAGCCTGATCACCGCACCTGCGCTTGCGGCGGACAAGCTGCTGCTCAAAACCCCAATCGCATTCTCGACCGAGCTGCCCGGACTGGGCTCACCCATCCCGCGCGTGGCCGACCAACTGGACCTGATGTCTGGCGGCACATTGAAGATGAAGGTGTACGAGCCCGGCAAACTGGTGCCCTCATTCGAAATTCTGGACGCGGTATCCACCGGCAAAATCAACTCAGGCTATACCACCGCGGGCTATTGGGCAGGCAAGATCCCAGCCGCTCCGCTATTCTCGGCCGTTCCGTTCGGCCCCGAGGCCGGCGAGTACATGGCGTGGCTCTACTATGGTAATGGCCTGTCGCTGTACCAAGAGATGTATGATCAGGCAGGCTATAACGTACATGTTATCCCTTGCGCCATCATCGCCCCTGAGACATCAGGTTGGTTCGCGACCGAGATCAACTCGCCCGAAGACCTGAACGGCCTGAAGATGCGCTTCTTCGGTCTGGGCGGCAAAGTAATGCAGAAACTGGGCGTCGCGACCTCACTGCTGCCGGGTGGTGAAATCTTCCCCGCCTTGGAAAAGGGTGCCATCGACGCAACCGAATTCTCAATGCCCGCGATTGATGCGCGTCTTGGTTTCCACAAACTGGTGAAGTTCAACTATTTCCCCGGCTGGCACCAGCAGGCAACTGTGTTCGAGCTGATGATCAACAAGGACACGTGGAACGAAACCAGTGATCAGCACAAGGCGATCATCGAAAACGCTTGCAAGGCATCGATGGCTGACAGTTTTGCCGAAGGCGAAGCCATCCAGCACGCTGCCCTGATCGACAACGTCGAAAACAACGGTGTCACTATCAAGCAGTGGTCGCCCGAGATGTTGGACACCTTCCAGGCAACTTGGGAAGAAGTGGCCGCAGAAGAAGCTGCCAATGACGCATTCTTTGCCAAGGTCCTGACCGATATGAACGAATTCCGTGACGGTTATGACCTTTGGAAGACCAACGCCTTCCTCCCTCGTCAGTGAACTGATCTACTGACGATTTCGGGGCGGTGAACTCCGCCGTCCCGAAGCATTCTCAGGTTTTCGAACTTGCAAACCCCTGACCGCGAAATCACCGGTCAGCTAAGCGAGGAACGACCATGGCTACGCAAAAGAATTACAACGATCCGGTCGAAGCCTATGAAGGCATCCTGGAACACCCCGAAACCGACCGCCAGAAAATCGCCGTTGCCATAGATACAGGCGTAAAGGCTATCGGCCACGTCGTCATGTGGGCAAACGTGTTGCTGATCGCCGCAATTTTCTCGCAAGTGTCGCTACGCTATCTGTTCAGCCAGAACTATCCCAAGCTGGACGAGATTCAGTGGCATTTCTACGGCATTGTCACGATGATCGGCATCTCTTACGCGCTGATTACCGACAGCCATGTGCGTGTGGATGTGTTGCATATGCAGCTGTCCCGCCGGGCGCAGCGTCTGATCGAAGTGATTGGTATTCTGACCCTGCTGACCCCATTCATCTACCTGATGATTGATCAGGGGTATGACTATTTCTACGAAAGTTTCCGCGTCAATGAGCGGTCGGACAGCCCAACCGGTCTACCGGGTCGCTGGGCTTTCAAAGCGGTTATTCCGATCAGTTTTGTCCTGCTGGCTCTGGCTGCAGTGGCGCGCCTGATCCACGATGGGCATGCGCTGCTATTTGGTCCGACTTCGGAACGCGAAGGGGCATCATTGCGGCGTATCCTTCTGGTGCTGGTCGTTTTTGCAGCCGTCTGTGTGGCGCTGACATTCCTGGTCGAAACAACCGAGGAAAAGCTGGTCATCGCGATGTTCCTGACCTTTATCGCGCTGCTGTTCACGGGCTACCCGGTGGCCTGGGTTCTGGCCGGTGTAGGTGTTGCATTTTGTGGGCTTGCCTATCTGTTCGACAACGACCTGATGCTGTGGACAGGGTTGGAAAGCACCTTTACGGGGCTCGACTACCTGACCCTGGGCGCAGTGGTGAACCGGGTTTATGCCACCATGTCGAACGCGGTTCTGGTTGCTTTGCCCATGTTCATCTTCATGGGGCTGATGCTGGACGAATCCGGCGTGGCCGAGCGACTGATGTCCTCGATGCAGCGCCTGTTTGGCACCGTGCGCGGAGGACTGGCGATCACCGTGACCCTGATCGGTATCATTCTGGCGGCTTCCACCGGCATCATTGGCGCGTCCGTAGTGCTGTTGGGCGTGCTATCGCTGCCTTCCATGATGCAGCAGAAATACCAACCGACACTTGCCGCCGGCGTAGTATCTGCGTCCGGTACGCTTGGCATCCTGATACCGCCGTCCATCATGCTGGTGATCATGGCCGATCAGATGGCCTTGTCCGTCGGCGATCTGTTCATGGCTGCGGTTTTCCCCGGCGTGATCATCGGTGGCCTGTACCTGACCTATATTTTCATCCTTGCACTGGTAAAGCGTGATGCCGCCCCAGTGCCCGAAGGGGCCAAAGCGCCCGATTGGGCCGCTGTCAAAGACGTCTTGATCGCTGTCATTCCGACTCTGATCCTGATCCTTGCGGTCCTTGGTTCAATCTTCGCTGGCCTGACAACACCGACCGAAGCTTCGGGTATCGGTGCATTGGGTGCCACATTGCTGGCGTTGGGGTATCGCAAGCTGAACATCACCAAATTGTGGAATGTCTTGGTGTCGACCTTCAACACCACCGCCTATATCTTTGCGATTTTCCTCGGTGCGACCGTATTCTCTTATGTTCTGCGCGAACTGGGCGGAGACGAACTGATCGAGCACGTGGTACAATCCACCGGATTTGGGGCAAACGGCACCGTCCTCTTCATACTGTTCATCGTCTTCCTGCTGGGCTTCGTTCTGGACTGGATCGAGATCACTCTGATCGTGCTGCCTCTGATGCGCCCCATTGTGAACGGGTTGGGCATCGACATTCCGGGCTTTGGCGTATTGGACGAACCGGCGCTGGTGTGGTTCGTGATCCTGGTTGCGGTTACATTGCAAACCAGCTTCCTGACGCCACCCGTTGGTTTCGCCCTGTTCTACCTGAAAGGCGTCTGTCCGCCCGAGATCAAGCTGACCCATATCTACAAGGGAATTATCCCCTTCGTACTGTTGCAGCTGACCGGTCTCGCACTGGTCTTCCTGTGGCCGACGCTTGCCACTTGGCTGCCCTCGGTCGCCTATTAGGGAGTTGTCCGCATGCGCCTGAGCCAATGTCATAACTTCCACGACTTCCGGCGGCTGGCCAAACAGCGGCTGCCGGGACCGATCTTCAACTATATTGACGGCGGTGCGGATGATGAAGTCACGTATCGGGAAAACACCAACGCGTTTGACCGCTGTGACCTGCTGCCCTCGGTCCTGCGTGGGGTGTCCGACGTGGACATGTCCGTCACCGTGATGGGGCAGAAACTGGACATGCCGGTCTATTGCTCTCCCATCGCTTTGCAGCGCCTGTTCCACCATCAGGGCGAACGCGCAGTTGCGGCGGCGGCCGAGAAATACGGGACGATGTTCGGTGTGTCCTCGCTGGGCACCGTTTCGCTGGAGGAGTTGCGTCAGAAACACAAAAACCCGCAGGTCTATCAGTTCTATTTCCACAAGGATCGCGGCCTGAACGCCGCCATGATGCAGCGCGCCAAAGAGGCCGGTGTCGAGGTCATGATGCTGACCGTCGACAGCATCACCGGTGGCAATCGTGAACGCGACCTGCGCACTGGGTTTTCAATCCCGTTCCGATTGACACTGGGCGGCATGATCCAATTTGCGATCAAGCCGATGTGGGGGATCAACTACGTCACCCACGAGAAATTCCGCCTGCCTCAATTGGAAGAACACGTGGATATGGGCGGCGGTGCCAGCTCGATCGGTGGTTACTTCACCGATATGCTGGACCCGTCGATGAATTGGGATGACGTGGCCCAAATGGTACGTGACTGGGATGGTCAGTTCTGCCTCAAGGGGATCATGACCGTCGAAGACGCCCGACGCGCGGCCGAGATTGGCTGCACCGGTATCGTTTTGTCGAACCACGGCGGCCGCCAACTGGATGGTTCGCGCACGCCGTTTGATCAGTTGGTTGAAATCGTTGACGCGGTCGGCGACAAGCTTGATGTCATGATGGACAGTGGCATCCAACGCGGTACGCATGTGCTAAAGGCGCTGTCCCTGGGTGCCAAGGCAGTGGGGATCGGGCGCCACTATCTGTATCCTTTGGCTGCGGCGGGGCAGGCGGGCGTGGACCGTGCCCTGGGTTTGATGCGGGCAGAGATTGAGCGGGACATGAAGCTGATGGGCGTTACCAGGGTCGATCAGCTTTCACGCGACAGCATCCGTTTTCGCGAGGCCGCAGGAACATCTGCGCCAAAGAGGAGCGCAGCATGACCAACGACACGCTGATCAATAAGTTTCGCGACATCGTTGGCTCACGTCACGTGCTGACGGGCGCACGCGCGACGGAACGGTTCCGCCGTGGCTTTCGGTCGGGCGAGGGCGAGGCGCTTTGCGTTGTCCGGCCCGGGTCCTTGATGGAGCAGTGGAATGTTCTGAAAGCCTGCGTTGCCACGGATAAGATTGTCATCATGCAGGCCGCCAACACCGGATTGACCGAAGGCTCGACGCCGTCAGGCAGCTATGACCGAGATGTCGTGCTGATCAATACACGGCGCATGGATACGCTGGTGCCTTTGAACGACGGCAAACAAGTGGTCAGCTTTCCCGGTGCAACCCTGTTTGCGCTGGAAAAGCTGTTGGAGCCGATTGGGCGCGAGCCGCATTCAGTAATTGGGTCCTCCTGTATCGGTGCCTCGATTGTGGGCGGTGTGTGTAACAATTCCGGCGGCTCTCTGGTCGAGCGAGGGCCGGTCTATACCGAGCTTTCAGTCTATGCCCGCGTCACCGAAGACGGTGCGCTGGAACTTGTGAACCATTTAGGCATTGATCTGGGCGATACGCCGGAACAGATCTTGTCAAATCTGGACACAGGCAAATTTGATCGCGCGCCTGACCCAACAAACAAGCGCGCCTCGGCAAGTGATTATGCACAGATCGTGCGGGACGTCGACGCAACCACCCCGGCTCGGTTCAATGCCGACAAGGCAAAACTGTTTGAATCCGCAGGATCAGCCGGGAAACTTGCAGTCTTTGTCGTTCGCTTGGACACCTTTCCAAAGAACAAATCCGAACAGGTGTTTTACATTGGCTGCAATAATCCTGATGATCTGGCCGATCTCAGGCGGCACATTCTGTCTCACTTCAACTCTTTGCCCGTATCCGCCGAATACATGCAGCGCGACGTGTTCGATATCACCCGAATCTACGGGAAAGACACGGTCTGGATGATCGACAAACTGGGCACCGATCGTTTGCCGATGTTTTTCGCGCTGAAAGGCGCCGTTGATGCGCGACTGCGCCGCATCCCGTTTCTGCGTAATTTCACTGATCGGTTCATGCAGATGGCCGTTAGCATCCTGCCGCAAATATTGCCCAACCGAATGATCGAATTCAGGGACCAGTACGAACACCACCTAATCCTGAAGATGAAAGAAGGCGGGATCGATGAGGCCCGCGTCTGGTTGCCCGGTTTCCTAGAAGGGCGCGATGCCGCGTTCTTTGAATGCACTCCGCGCGAAGCCAAAATTGCAGGCCTTCATCGATTTGCCGCGGCTGGGGCGGCCGTGCGGTACATGGCCATTCACGACAATGAGGTTGAGGATATCATTGCGCTGGACGTTGCATTGCGCCGGAATGATCGGGACTGGCTTGAGACTTTGCCACCCGAGATCAGCGATCAACTGGTGCACAAGCTCTACTATGGTCATTTCATGTGTCACGTGATGCATCAGGACTACGTCGTCCGCAAGGGTGCGGACCCCAAGGCGCTTAAGGCCGCGATGCTGAAACTGTTTGATGAACGCGGGGCAGAATACCCTGCCGAACACAATGTCGGGCATCTGTATCATGCTAAGCCTGATCTTGCAGCCCATTATAAATGCTGCGATCCGACAAATGCCTTCAATCCGGGGATCGGCAAAATGTCCAAGGCGCGCAATTACGCCGAGGATGCCAGATAACAGGCAGAAGAAACTCAGGCCAAAAAAGCTGGATCCAGCCGGTCAGGTGTCCCCACAATGCTCACCACCTGTTCACCGATATGATGTGTCTCATACAGGGTCAGACTGTCATCTGGGGGTGGCCTGTTCATAAGGACTAAATCGAGATTGAGCGTCCCCAATCCTTCCAGCAATTCGGTCGGACTTCCGGATCGCAGGATAACCTCGACATCCAAACGCGACAGGATCGATCTTAGAAAACCACTCTGAAGGTTGCGCGACAAGCGTCTGCACCACGTTGTCGGTGAATTAGGTGTTCTGGAAGGTAAGAACGGTGCACCTCGATCCCACATACGAGGCTGGCCATTGATAGGTAATGATGTAAAACTATCAATTCCTCCTATATCACATCACCAAGAATACCCTTTCCGAATGAAAAAGCGTTCTACAATATCGGAAATCGCACGTGCAGCAGGCGTCGGAACAGCAACTGTAGACCGCGTGCTGAACGATCGCGGCAATGTCAGGGATGACACCAAGCGCAAAGTGTATGATGCCGCCGTTTCCGTTGGGTATCACGCCGTCCCCTTGTTGCGCGAAAGATTGCAATCCAATCTGCCAGTCCGGAAGCTTGGGCTGCTCCTTCAAAAGGAAAATCAGGAGTTTTATCAAAGCTTCGCGCAGGCTTTTGAAGATCATGTTTTAACCTGCCCCGAAATACGCGGTCGTGCCGAAGTGGTGTTTGCCAAGTCACAGGATCCCCATGAGCATGCCAGCCTGATGGCTGAACTGGGTCGCCGAAACCATGCAATTGCGGCCACGGCTGTGAACCATCCCGAAGTTTCGCGCACCGTCCAGGACCTGCAAGAGCACGATACGCCCGTCTTTTCTCTGCTAAATGATTTCGGCCAGGGGCAGACGCACGCATATGTTGGTCTGGACAATATGAAAATTGGACGCATCGCCGGTTGGGCGATCCGCAGTGTGGCTCGCCGCCAAGGAAAAATCGCCGTCTTTGTGGGCGGCAGCCGCTGGCATGGGCACGAGCTGCGCGAAACGGGGTTTCGCAGCTATCTGCGCGAGCATTCGGCGCATCACGAGTTGCTGGAAACCCTGGTCAATCTGGAAACGCGAAATGTGACATATGAGGCGACACTGGACCTGTTGCATCGTCATCCCGATCTCAGCGGCATCTTCGTGGCAGGCGGCGGAATGGAAGGCGCGATTCAGGCGGTGCGTGAATGCCGAGCCCCCGGCGAAGTTGCCATGGTGGTCAATGAGCTAACGCGCCAATCACAAGGCGCCTTGCAGGATGGATATGTTTCACTGATCAGCAGCACGCCCCTGCAGCGCTTGTGCAAAACATTGGTGCAAGCCATGGCACAAGCAGTCTCGGACAGTGCTACTGGCGAGCCACGGCAGATTTTTTTGCAGCCGGAAATTTATGTTCCGGAAAGCTTATGATGATTGAATTACATCATCTTGAGAACCTCTTTGCATCAAACCTGATGTGATTGGATGTAGAATTGAGTTGATCTGGCTGCCGCTCACCTGTTTGTGTCGCGCTACCCCCAGTTGGGATAAGCGATTGCAAGCGGACCGCAGCATCTGCGAGGCCTCTTATGATCGGCCGCCTTTGTAGGACCGCCGATACAAATTACTCTTCTTCCGGCGCGACCGGTCAAAACTTGGAGCTCTGAAATGACAATTGCGATGGCGCTGCTTGGTGCGGGTCGAATTGGTAAAGTTCATGCACAGGCAATTGCCGGAAACCCGGATGCCAGGCTGGTGGCCGTAGCGGATGCGTTTCCGCAAGCCGCGCAGGACATTGCCAATCAACATGGCTGCGCCGTTCGCAGCATCGATGAGATCGCCGATGACCCGACGGTTGATGCGGTGATTATCTGCACACCCACCAACACTCATGCGGACCTGATCGAACAGTTCTCGCGCAAGGGAAAGGCGATTTTCTGTGAAAAACCAGTGGATCTTGACCTCAACCGTGTCAAATCCTGCCTGACAGTTGCCGAGGAACAAGGTGCCCGTCTGATGTTGGGCTTCAATCGCCGGTTCGACCCGCATTTCGGCGCGGTGAAGCAGGCGATCGTCAGCGGCAAAGTGGGTACGGTCGAACAGATTACGATCACGTCGCGCGATCCGGGCCTGCCCCCGTTTGAGTACATGGATGTCTCAGGCGGAATTTTCCGGGACATGACCATCCACGATTTCGACATGGCTCGGTTTTTACTGAGCGAAGAGATCGCGGCGGTTCAGGCCACAGCTTCGGTTCTGGTCGATCCCAGGGTTGCCGACCACAATGATTTCGACACGGCCACCGTGATCCTGACTACCGAAAGCGGCAAGCAATGCACCATCCTGAACTCGCGGCGCGCCACTTACGGCTACGATCAGCGGATTGAAGTGCTGGGTTCAAGCGGGCTGGTAGCGGCCGAAAATCAGCGCCCGGTTTCGATCGAGATTGCCAATGAAGATGGCTATACCCGCCCGCCGCTGCATGATTTTTTCATGACCCGCTATACCGAAGCCTATGCCGCTGAAATCGCAGCATTCGTCGCGGCAATTCGCGACGATACAGCAGCGTCGCCCTCGGGCCATGACGGGATGATGGCCTTGGCTTTGGCCGAAGCGGCATTGAAGTCCGTCGCCGAAGCCCGTGTGGTGAGGATGAGTGAGATTATCTGAAGGCGCAATGACCAGAACCTCTGCGCGGCCTGGGATGTGGCCCGCACAAAAGCAAAGGAGCTGACGGTATGAACACGATCCGGCTGGCGGCGGCACAGGCGATGGTGCGCTATATCTCAGCGCAGATGAATGAGGATGGGGTCCCCTTCATCGCGGGTGTCTGGGCGATTTTCGGGCACGGCAATGTGGCCGGTTTGGGCGAAGCTTTGCATGCGCATCGTGATTCAGTGCAGACTTTGCGCGGGCATAATGAGCAAACCATGGCACATGCAGCTATTGCATATGCCAAACAATCGGTCCGGCGGCGGGCTATGGCTGTTACCTCTTCGATTGGACCCGGTGCCACGAATATGGTGACAGCAGCGGCATTGGCCCATGTGAACCGGTTGCCGTTGCTGTTGATCCCGGGCGATGTCTTTGCGGGCCGCAGCCCTGACCCGGTCTTGCAGCAGATTGAGGATTTTGGGGATGGCACTGTCAGCGCGAATGACTGTTTCAGACCGGTCAGCCGCTATTTTGACCGGATCACCCGACCCGAGCAGTTGTTGACAGCGCTCCCACGGGCCTTTGCGACCATGACCGACCCTGCGGAATGCGGACCGGTGACATTAGCTTTCTGCCAGGACGTCCAGGCCGAAGCCTATGACTGGCCAGCGAGCTTCTTTGACAAAAAAACCTGGCACCAGAGACGTGTGCGCCCGGATGAAGCAGAGCTTGCGCGGGTGGTTGGCGCAGTCAAAGCCTCTCGAAACCCCGTTATTGTGGCCGGTGGCGGTGTGCATTACGCAGGGGCCTGCGCTGCATTGCAGTCTTTTGCCGAGGCGCATCAGATTGCGGTTGTCGAAACTCAGGCGGGCAAGTCCGCGCTGGCGTGGGAGCATCCTTTGAACCTTGGGTCTGTCGGCGTTACCGGAGCCTCCAGCGCAAATGCGGTTTGTGAGCAGGCCGACCTTGTTCTTGGAATTGGCACCCGTTTTCAGGATTTCACCACCGGATCGTGGGCGCTGTTTAAGAACCCCGACCGAAAGTTGGTCAGCCTGAATGTCGCCGCTTATGACGCCGTCAAACACGGCGCCCTGCCACTGCAATCCGATGCGCGCATCGGGTTGGAAGAACTCGGCGCAGCGCTAAAGGGATATCAGGCCACCGCCCCGGATGCAGCTCTGAAATCTGAGTGGTTTGCGGCAGTCGACCCGCTGACAGCTGCGCCTGCAGAGGGTAACGCATTGGCGACAGACCAGCAGGTCATCGGCGCGGTGCAACGCTCCAGCGGGCCTGACACTGTGATCATGTGCGCAGCAGGCACCATGCCGGGTGAGTTACACAAGCTGTGGAAAGCACCAAGGCCCGGGGCCTATCACATGGAATACGGCTATTCCTGCATGGGATATGAAATCGCCGGTGCCATGGGCATCAAGATGGCGCAGCCGGATCGTGATGTGGTTTGCATGGTCGGTGACGGCTCATACATGATGGCAAACTCGGAACTGGCCACGGCGTGTATGATGGGGATCAAGATCACCGTCGTCATCACCGACAATCGCGGTTTTGGGTGCATCAACCGGCTGCAAATGGGCACCGGCGGGGCAGAGTTCAACAATTTGCTGGATCACGCTTATCACGTGAACCCTGCGAATATCGATTTTGCAGCGCATGCGGCCGCGATGGGGGCAGCCAGCGTCAAGGTGAGCTCGATTGCCGAATTGGAAGACGCTCTGGCCCGCGCCAAAGATGCAGCGGGCCCCTTTGTCATCGTTATCGACACTGATCCATATCCCAGCACGCCGGATGGCGGTCATTGGTGGGATGTGGCCGTGCCCGAGGTCAGCGACCGGGATGAGGTAAAAACAGCCCGTCAAGGGTATGAAGCCGCGCTGAGCGCGCGCCTGAACTAAGTTTGAAACGGACAGACATATGATCCTATATGGCACCAACCCAATTGCCTGGGCCAATGATGATGACCAAACCCTTGGCGCACATATCCCGACGGAACAAATCCTGAGCGAAGCACACCGGATCGGCTTCGACGGCATTGAAAACGGCCACCGCTGGCCGCAGGACGATCCCGAAGCGCTGAAGCAGTTGCTGGGTGGGCACGGGCTGCAATTCATCTCGGGCTGGCATTCGCTGAACCTGCTGGCCCATTCGGTCGAGGATGAAAAGGCAGCGATTCAACCGCATCTGGACAAGCTCAAGCACAATGGCTGTAAGGTTTGCATCGTGTGCGAGACGTCAAACTCGGTGCAGGGGTTGGATGTCCCGGTCAACGACGCGCCGGTTCTGAGCGCGGATGAGATGGAAGCCTTCGGTGCTCAGGTGGAAGAGATCGCCCAATACTGTGCAGATCAGGGCATCGAACTGGTCTATCATCACCACATGGGAACTGTCGTGGAAACACCTGCGGAAATTGATGCGTTCATGGCGGCCACAGGCCCCGCCACCAAGTTGTTGTTTGACGCAGGCCATTGCTATTTCGGCGCGAATGGACAGAACCCCACCCCGGTTCTGATGAAATACGCCGACCGCGTCAGCCACTTCCACGCCAAGAATGTACGCCCCGACGTGATGAAACGGGTGCGGGAAACCGGTATGACCTTTATGGATGGTGTCCGCGCAGGGGTATTTACCGTGCCCGGCGACGCCGAAGGCGGCATCGATTTCACCCCTCTGCTGCGGGCCCTTGCAGAAAAGGGCTATGAAGGCTGGATCGTCATCGAAGCCGAGCAGGACCCCGAACAGCGCAACCCTTATGAATACCAGTCCATGGGGCTGGCATCCCTGAAACAAACCGCCCGCGAGACCGGGCTGGACAAGGGCTGAGGCGATGTTCGACACCTCTCATCCCTGGCTTAGGCCACTTTGGGTTCGGGTGGGCCTTGTTGCGTTGTGTTGGGGGTGGGCGATCATAGAAGGCCTGGCTGGTTCTGCTGGCTGGGCAATTGTGTTTGGCGGGGCAGGGGCAGTATGTGCTTACTCTCTGTTATTGACTTACAAACCGGAGCGTTCTGATGACTGACCTTTTGCGCAAACCCACAGCCTCATCCGGAAAAGTGCATGACATCACTCCGGACAACGCAAAGGGAGCACAGTGCCCGGATTGGGGATATGTGGGCTTCGGTCTCTACCATCTGCAACCCGGCGAAACCGTGTCCGAGGCGACCCGCGACCGAGAGGTCATTCTGGTACTGGTCGAGGGCAAGGCGAACCTGTCCTGCAATACGCTGGATTTTGGTGAAATGGGTGACCGCATGAGCGTGTTCGAAAAGACGCCTCCGCACTGCGCCTATGTGCCCAATGATAACGCGTGGTCGGCAACGGCCACGACACAGTGTGTTCTGGCAGTGTGTAGCGCCCCGGGCAAAGGTAATTACCCGGCGAAGCGTCTTGGGCCGGACGGGATCACGCTGACCTCGCGCGGCAAAGGCCAAAACACCCGTTACATCAATAATATAGCTATGGAAGACCGCGACGTGGCGGACAGCCTGCTGGTGACCGAGGTCTTCACGCCAGATGGCAACTGGTCCTCATACCCCAGTCACCGCCATGACGAGGATGACTATCCCAACATGACCTATCTGGAGGAAACCTATTACCACCGGCTGAACCCGGGGCAGGGGTTTGGCATCCAGCGTGTTTATACCGAAGATAGCAGTCTGGATGAGACGATGGCCGTCAAGGATGGCGATGTGGTGCTGGTTCCGCGGGGCCACCATCCCTGCGGCGCGCCCTATGGGTACGAACTGTACTATCTGAACGTGATGGCCGGGCCACTACGCAAGTGGCGGTTCAAGAACGACCCCGATCATAACTGGATCGCACAACGCGACGCTTGACCTTCGAGCCAAGCGTCTGATTTCAGGGCAGCGGATCTGTGCGGTAAAGGCGAATTTTGGTACCGCCATGATCCACCACCGGACCTGGTGGCAACAGCGGCAGGCGTGTCGAGCGCGCCAAAGAGGCGTTGCTGGTGACAATGCCCACGCGCCAGCCCTTAAACTGGCTCATCAGGGTTTTGCCCAAACTGCCATAAAGTGAGCGCAGTCTTTTTTCGTCGCCGATCCGCGCGCCATAAGGCGGGTTGACGATGACCAATCCCGCTGGCCCCTCAGGCGGTTTGATGTCACTGACCGAGCGTTGCTGAAACCCGGTGATTTCGGCCACACCCGCTCGGTCTGCATTCATCAAACACGCCTCGATGGCACCCGCGTTGCGATCCGAGCCCCAGAATCTGAATGCCGTCGCATCTTCCACCTCTTCCTGCCGCATCTCCCGCCATTTATTTGCGTCAAATGTCACCAAATCCTCGAATGCAAATGCGCGTGACCTTCCGGGATTGAGGCCCAAGGCAATCTCGGCGGCCTCGATCACAAATGTACCCGAGCCACACATCGGGTCCAGAACCGGTTCAGAACCATCATACCCGCACTCGCGCAGGAACATGGCCGCCATCGTTTCGCGCATCGGGGCTTTGGCGACAGCGGGTTTGTGGCCGCGCTTGTGCAGAGGCTCACCCGAAGTGTCGATCGAGAAGGTGCAGATGTCCTTTTCGATTCGCAGCGTGACACGCAGGGTGGCGTCCGACGATATCGGCGCACCCAGCGTCTCGGAAATCGCCTTTTCTACCCGCTGACGTGCTGCCCCGGCATGATAAATGCGGGATTTGCGGCTGGTGGCCTCGACCTTAACCGGAATGTCAGCCCGCAGCACGTTCGACCATGGGAACTTGCGGGCGCGTTTATCCAGCTGCGCCAGATGGACAGCCGGAAAACCACCAATGCGGACCAGAACCTTGTTTGCGCCGCGCAAAACAAGATTCGCGCGCCATACTTCCGGCCAACCACCCCGGCACGTGACGCCCCCGGCAACCGCACGGGCATCCGCGAATCCGTGCTGTGCTGCTTCGTCGCACAGGGGCCGCTCCAAACCGGGTGTCGCGATCAGAAATATCTCAAGGTCTTCAGGTTTTTCCATTTCGGCTGGATATACCGGATACACAACGGGCGCGACAGGCAATTTAATCCGGGCTAATGGTAGCATTTAAGCTGAAATCAGGGGAAAGTGATCATCAGGCACGAGTTTCAGCGGTAACGGGTTTGCGTTTAACTCCGTCCCCGCGTAAAGGACCCGTAATCAGAATTGCGCCTACGGATTTTGGACGGTTTTCGCCGCTTTTTGCGACGGCTGCCACACGAAGCCACGCTATTGGATGACGCCTGAACGGCGTCGCACTCAGCAGGCGCCAAAAAGCTTGGAAGAACGTAGCGACATGCAAACTTTCAAACTGAAAAAAGGGTTGGACTTGCCCATCGAAGGGGCCCCTGATCAGACCATACAACCGGGGCCGGAATATTCCACCGTTGGCGTCCTTGGCGGCGACTACATCGGCCTGAAACCAAAAATGCTGGTCCAGGAAGGCGACGAGGTCCAGCGGGGGACCCCGCTGTTCTGCCACAAGGACGCACCAGATGCGATGATGGTCGCGCCCCTTAGCGGCAAGGTGGTGGCGATCAACCGCGGTGCGCGGCGTGTATTGCAGAGCGTAGTCATCCAAGTGACCGATACGAATGACGCTGGGCTCGATTTCTCAGGCACCGGTGACGGGAACAGCGCCGAAGGCGTAACGGCAAAGCTGTGCGCCGCCGGTTTGTGGACCGCGTTCCGAACACGCCCTTACTCGAAAATGCCGGAACCCGGCACCACGCCAGCGGCCATTTTTGTAACGGCGATGGACACCGATCCCCTTGCCCCTGATGCGACAGTGATCATCGCGGATGCAGGCGAGGCGTTTGCCGCAGGTCTGACTGCGATTGCACAGCTGACCGAGGGCAAAACCTATCTTTGCCACCAAGACGGTGCATCAATTCCCGGAGCGGACATTGCAGGCGTTGAAGCCGCAACTTTCTCTGGCCCGCACCCCGCAGGATTGGCCGGAACCCATATCCACTTTCTTGAACCTCTGGTCGGCGACAAGCAGGTCTGGATCATCGGCTATCAGGACGTGATCACCATTGGTCGCCTGATGCAAACCGGCCATCTGGACCCGAATGTCGTAGTTGCCCTGACCGGGCCCGGCGCGCGGCAGCCACGCCTGATCCGCACCGTCATGGGCGCCTCGACGGACGATCTGACCCGAGAGGAGATCAACGTCGACGGCACGGCACGGGTGATTTCGGGTTCAGTGTTGTCCGGGCGTCATGCTGAAGGACCAACGGCTTACCTAAGCCGCTTTGCACGCCAGATCACTATAATTCGCGAGGATGCAGACCAGATCCCGATGGGCTGGATCAGGCCGATGCCTTCTAAATACGCAGTACAACCGGTTCTGGGCTCGGCTTTCGCCAAAAAAATGTATGCTCTGACCAGCAACCTGAACGGAGGCCGCCGCGCGATGGTTCCCACCGGAACATTCGAAGAGCTGATGCCGCAAGATTATCTGCCTACGCAATTGCTGCGCGCGTTGCTGGTGATGGATACCGATACCGCACAGGCGCTGGGTGCTTTGGAGTTGGACGAAGAGGATCTGGGCCTTGTCGGCTTTGCCTGTCCGGCGAAATATGAATACGGGCTGGCGCTGCGCGACTGCTTGAACAAGATTGAAAAGGAGGGCTGAGCCGAATGGGTTTGCGCAGCTTCTTTGACCGGATTGAGCCGAACTTTACCAAGGGCGGCAAGTACGAGAAATATTTCCCCATCTACGAGATGGTGGAAAGCTTCATCTACACTCCGAAAACTGTAACCACCGCAGCGCCGCATGCGCGGTCTTATGTGGATATGAAGCGGATCATGACCTATGTCGTGATCGCAACGATCCCCTGTATCCTTTGGGGGATGTGGAACACCGGCTATCAGGCCAACTCGGCCATTGCGACGCTTGGGCCGGAGTCGGCTACGGGTTGGCGCATTGCCCTGCTACAGATGTTCGGCATCTCGCTGGATCCCTCCAGCCTGTTTGCCAATGTGATTCACGGGCTGCTCTATTTCCTGCCGATCTATATCGTCACGCTGGTCGCGGGCGGCATCTTCGAGGTCATCTTTGCCACCGTGCGCGGCCATGAGGTGAACGAAGGTTTCCTTGTGACCTCGATGCTGTACACGCTGATCATGCCCGCAACGACGCCCCTGTGGCAGGTCGCTTTGGGTATCATTTTCGGCGTCGTGATCGGCAAGGAAGTATTTGGCGGCACCGGCAAGAACTTCCTGAACCCTGCGTTGGTAGGGCGTGCCTTCCTTTACTTCGCATATCCGGCGCAGATGTCGGGGGATTCGGTCTGGACCCCGGTGGATGGCTTCTCTGGCGCGACTGCACTTGGCATCACCGCCGCCGAAGGCGTTCAGGCGTTGGCGGTGGATGGGATCACTTGGGCCAATGCCTTCTTTGGCACAATGCAGGGCAGCTTTGGTGAAACATCGACACTGGCATGTATGATCGGCCTGGCCTTTCTGCTGCTGACAAAAATCGCCAACTATCGCCTGATCGTTGGCTGTCTGGCCGGAACCATCGGTTTTACGCTGCTGTTGAACCTGATCGGATCGGACACCAACCCGATGTTTGCGATGCCCTGGTACTGGCATATCGTGCTGGGCGGGTATGCGTTCGGTCTGGCCTTCATGGTCACTGAACCGGTATCTGCAAGCCACACCAATGTCGGGCGTTACATCTATGGCGCGCTGATTGGTGTCATGGTTGTGATGATCCGCGTCATCAACCCGGCTTTCCCCGAAGGCATGATGTTGGCCATACTGTTCGGCAATGTCTTTGCTCCGCTGATCGACTATTTCGTCGTGCAAGCCAATATCAAACGGAGGGCGCGTCGCCATGTCTGATACGCAATCCAACGAACCCAAAGGGGCAATTGCCAAGTTTCTGGCGGCCTCGCCGGATTCGGTCGGCAAAACGATCTTTATTGCGGTCGCCGTCTGTCTGGTTGCGTCAATGGTCGTGTCCGCGGCCGCTGTTAGCTTGCGCCCGGTGCAGGAAACCAACCGTCTGAAGGACAAGCAGGTCAACGTTCTGCAAGTGGCCGGTGTTTACGAGCCTGGCATCGACGTGACTGAAGCATTCGCCGCATTTGAGCCCCACGTGCTGGAGCTTTCCACCGGTGAATTCGTTGATGACCAGTTTGACCCAACCACGTTTGATGACATTGCAGCAGCCAGCGATCCTGAACTGAGCGTTGCACTGGACGATGACCCGGCGGGCATTGGGCGCAAGTCGAAGTACCGTGTTATTTACCTGCTGCGTGACGATGCGGGCGATCTGGACAAGGTGATCCTACCGCTGCACGGCTATGGTCTGTGGTCTACGCTCTATGGCTTTATCGCGCTGGAAAACAACGGCAACGATATCTACGGCTTGCAATTCTATCAGCACGGCGAAACCCCGGGCCTTGGGGCCGAGGTGGACAACCCCCGCTGGAAGGCCCTGTGGAATGGCAAGAAGCTGCGCGATGACAATGGCGATCTGCAGATCACCGTGTCGAAATCCCAGCCTGCCGCCGGACCCGACTTCTATATCGACGCGCTGGCAGGGGCGACCTTGACCTCTGTTGGCGTCGATAACCTGGTGAAATTCTGGATGGGCGATGCGGGCTACGCTCCGTTCCTGGCCAAACTGCAAGCAGGAGAGCTCTGATGTCTCAGACCAAGAAAGAGATGCTGGTCGACCCGCTTGTCGACAACAACCCGATCACGCTTCAGGTGCTGGGAATCTGTTCGGCGCTGGCGGTGACCTCGTCGCTGCAGGTGTCGGTGGTGATGGCGCTGGCGGTGATCTTCGTGACCTCGTTCTCGTCCTTCTTTATCTCCTGCCTACGCAACCAGATCCCCGGCTCGATCCGGATCATCGTGCAGATGGTTATCATCGCCTCACTGGTGATCCTGGTGGACCAGATCCTAAAAGCCTATGCGTTTGAGATTTCGAAAACCCTGTCGGTTTTCGTCGGCCTGATCATCACCAACTGTATCGTGATGGGCCGCGCTGAAGCGTTTGCCATGAAAAACCCGCCGGTTGCGTCTTTCATTGACGGCATGGGCAACGGCATGGGCTATGGTCTGATCCTGCTGCTGGTCGGCTTCATTCGCGAGCTGTTTGGCGCCGGGTCGCTGTTTGGCGTCACCATTCTGGAAACCGTCAACAACGGCGGCTGGTACGTGCCCAATGGCATGCTGCTGCTGCCACCGTCGGCGTTCTTCATCATCGGTCTGATAATCTGGGCCTTCCGCACATGGAAGCCGAACCAGGTGGAAGAGCGTGAATACAAAATTCAGCAGGTAGAGGCCCACTGATGGAAGGTCTGATCTCACTGGCCGTAAAGGCCATCTTTGTAGAAAACCTTGCGCTCAGCTTCTTCTTGGGGATGTGTACCTTCATCGCCGTATCGAAGAAGATCTCGACGGCGCTGGGTCTGGGGATTTCGGTCATGGTTGTGCAGGCCATCACCGTGCCTGCCAATAACCTGCTGCTGAACTACCTGCTGAAACCGGGCGCGCTGGCCTGGGCCGGGTTCCCGGATGTGGACCTGACCTTCCTTGGCCTGATCTCGTATATCGGCGTGATCGCGGCGATGGTTCAGATCCTTGAGATGGTTTTGGACAAGTACTTCCCGCCACTCTACAACGCGCTGGGGATTTTCCTGCCGCTAATCACGGTGAACTGCGCCATCCTGGGTGGTTCGCTGTTCATGGTGGAGCGTGACTACAATTTTGCCGAGGCCGCGACCTACGGTCTGTCTTCCGGCTTTGGCTGGGCGCTGGCGATCACTGCGATGGCGGGTGTACGCGAAAAGCTGAAATACTCGGACATTCCCGACGGTCTGCAGGGTCTGGGCATCACCTTCATCACCGCGGGACTGATGGCGATGGCCTTCATGTCCTTCTCAGGCGTGAAACTGTAAGGAGGGCGGAATGGAGACTTTTACCCTAGGCGTCGCCCTTTTTACCGTCATCGTTCTGGCTTTGGTGGCGATCATCATGGCCGCGCGGTCAAAGCTGGTTTCGACCGGCAACGTGAACATCACCATCAATGGTGAGAAAACCATTTCGGTCCCGGCGGGTGGCAAGCTGCTGCAAACTTTGGCGGCAGAGAAGCTGTTCGTACCCTCCGCCTGCGGCGGTGGCGGTACATGTGCGCAGTGCCGAGTGCGTGTGCATTCGGGCGGCGGGTCGATCTTACCGACCGAGGAAAGCCATATCACCAAGCGCGAAGCGTCCTGCGGTGACCGTCTGTCATGTCAGGTGGCGGTCAAACAGGACATGGATATCGAAGTTCCAGAGGAGGTCTTTGGTGTCAAGAAGTGGGAATGCACGGTGCGTTCGAATGAGAACGTAGCGACCTTCATCAAGGCTCTGACACTGGACCTGCCAGAAGGCGAAGATGTGAATTTCCGCGCCGGTGGCTACATCCAGATTGAAGCGCCTGCACACCAGTTGGCTTACACGGATTTCGACGTCGAACAAGAATATCGCGAGGACTGGGACCGCTTCAATCTGTGGCAGTACAAATCCGTCGTTGCCGAGCCGATCGAACGCGCCTATTCGATGGCAAACTACCCGGATGAAAAAGGCATGATCATGCTGAACGTCCGCGTGGCATCGCCGCCTCCGGGCTCCGAAGGCATCCCGCCGGGGCAGATGTCATCTTACATCTTCAACCTGAAACCTGGCGATAAAGTCACCATCTCAGGCCCGTTTGGAGAATTCTTTGCCCGCGAGACGGAAAAAGAGATGGTGTTCATTGGCGGCGGTGCCGGGATGGCCCCGATGCGCAGCCACATTTTCGACCAGCTCAAGCGCCTTGAGAACCGGAACCGTAAAATCAGCTTCTGGTATGGTGCACGCTCGAAGAAAGAGATGTTCTTTGTCGAGGATTTCGACACACTCGCCAAAGAATTCGACAACTTCGAATGGCATGTCGCCCTGTCGGATGCACAGCCCGAGGATGACTGGAAAGGCTATACCGGCTTCATCCACAACGTTCTGTTCGAAGAATACCTCAAGAACCACCCGGCGCCCGAAGATTGCGAATACTACATGTGTGGTCCGCCAATCATGAACCAGTCAGTCATCAACATGCTGCTGGATCTGGGTGTAGACCGCGAAGACATCATGCTGGATGATTTCGGCGGGTAATACGAAAACCGGCGCCAATCAGGCGCCGGTTTTTATTTGTGAACGTCAATCCCAAGAACTGCGAGAATAGCCTTTGGGGGATCGGCAGAATGCATGCGCATATACGCGCGCACTTCGCGCAGCTTCATGTCCACCAGATAGCGGTACCATAGGCCTTGGAGCAGATGAAAACTCCGCCCTTGCGGGCTGTCCAGAAACCCAAGTCGAAAGATGAAACGCCATAGAAAATAAACCACCGCGCGCGCACCCAAAGGAAAGCGCGCGTAGAGGTTTTCCTTGACCCAGCGCTTGCGTCCAGCCTCGGTGCCTGCACCTGAAATCGTATCCTGCTGCAAGAATCCGTGTTGCTGGTTCAACAGATCCACCACCTCACGAGCGGCATAAGAATTGTGCTTGTCGGTCCACCAACCGAGGGGTTTGAGGTTGTCATCCAGAATGTGACCTTTGAACCGCACGGTTTCACCCCGAACCTTGATATGTTCGTCCATCCAACGCGCCTCACAGCGGCCACAACCGGTGCGAAACAGACGCAGCATTTGGACCGGAAACATCCCACCTCGGAGAACGGGACCACCGAGAAAATTCATAAAGCGCGGAACAAAAACACCTGCGATTTCGGGGGTAAGCGCGGGAAGGCGCTGTTTGATTTCGGCGCAAAGGGCGGGGCTTACAATCTCATCCGCGTCCAGCCGCATGATCCAGTCGGATCTGCCAGAAACCTGCTCCACGGCCCAGTTGAACTGGTCCGCATAGTTGCGCCACGGACGATGCAATATCTCGGCCCCCAACCTCTCGGCGATCTGGCAGGTCTGATCCGTGGAGCCGCTGTCCACAACAACGATCCGGTCCGCAAAGGGCCGCACCGAGTTAACCGCCCGCGCGATATGCAACGCTTCGTCCCGTGTCAGGATGATGACGGTCAGCATCATTCCAGCGAACGCGCGGGGTTGCCGACGACGGTCTGACCGTTGGGCACTGACCTCATCACGACGGCGCGGGCACCGACAATGCAAGTCGAGCCGACCGTTACACCGGGGCCAATAAAAGCCTCTGCCGCGATCCAGCTGTCGGCCCCAACACGGATCGGAGGCGTCAACAAGGGCCTCTCCGCCAGGCGATGATCATGGGTTCCGGCGCAAAGATGGGCCCCCTGTGAAATGGATGTCCGCGCGCCAATTTCGATGGGCCCCAACGCATAAAGAATGGCACGGTCGCCGACGGAACACCCGGTGCCTAGCGATAAGTTCCATGGCATTGTGATCCGTACCGTTGGGTAGATATGAGCCTGATCGCCAACCGTTGCACCAAACCTGCGCAGCAACCAGCGCCGCCATCCCCAAAGCGGGCGCGGGCTGAAGCGAAAGAGAATGCTGACGGCACCCCAGGCTACACGGACCACCTGAATACGTCTTGGGTATTTGCGTGCGGCACGATTAGCGAAGACATCTGTCATAGAAGGCTCTCGTAGAATGTTAACATGCGGGCGGCGCGCGGTTGCCATGCATGATGTTGCCCAACGTAATGCCGGGCCTTGTCTCGTATGGTAAGAGGTATTGGCTGACGCAAACGCTGTGCCAAGGCCTCTGGTTGACGCACGACGCGCAATGCGGCGCCACGATTGACAGGATCATCCGGGATTGTGCCTTCGGTTCCGATCAACGCGCCACCTGCGGCCATCGTCTCTAGCGCGGCGTTGGAGTTGTTTTCGAACTCAGATGACATCAGGACCGCATCGGCTGCTCTCAACCAGTCTTGTTTTGTGTCAGAATAAACCGGGCCATGCATATGTACGCGGTCCGCCACGCCAAGCTGTTTGGCAACAGCGTTCAGCCGACCCTGATCGCCGCCATCCGGCCCAACCAGATGCAGGCGCGCGGCAACTCCGTGTTCATGCAAAAGGCGCAAAGCGTTGATTTGAAGCTCGATGCCTTTAATCCGTGCAATGCGCCCCAAAAACACCAGGTTCAAATCCGCAGCAAAATGACCAAAAAGTTTGGTCCGCAGAGCGGCTCGATCAACGGTGAATTCCGGCACGTTGACGCCATTGTCTATGATAATCGAAGGCTGATCGGATACACCGTAGCTCGCCTCAGCCTCTTCCTGAGTCTGAAAGTGGTAACCCGAGATTCGCGTAAGCTGCCGTCGTCCAATAAGGGAAGAATACGCCGCTTTGGTGCGCGCCGAAGATTGCGCCATTGCCTTTCGTTGCAAAACCCCACGCGGGGAAAGCACAACTGGCTTCCCGATCCGCTGCGCCAACCCGATCATGGCCGAGGCGAACCCGTTCCAGTAGGAATGCACGTGAACCAGATCGGCCTCTTCAATTGCTTTTGCCATCTGTGGGAGGGACGCGGGGTGCGGGCACCAGAAGCGGCGGTTGATGTACCGGATGTCATGCCTGGCAACGCCGCCGCTCAATGGCGGTTCGTGCGGATCGTGCCCGCAGATCAACCCAACACGCCATGGTGCCTGTGCGCACATGGCGGATATCAATCCGGAAAGGCTTTGGCTGGGGCCTCCATGGTGCAGCGCAATTGATGGGATTGCATGCAAAACGGTGAGGGCCCTTACAGGGTTCTGCAATGATGTGTCTTGCCTCATGGCTGGTTGAGTTTTTCGATAAGATCGGGTTGGGCGCAGCGCATGCCAAGGCGCTGCAATTCGCGCTGTATCAGATCGTGGCTTTCCACAGAAAACCAGTTGAAGCGCCGCGCCTCGTTCGAGGTTGCTGTTGTGGGCGGCTGCGCCGGGCGTTCAGATGTCAGGGCGCATAGGCGTGTTTTATCGCAATGGCCATCAAGCTGTTGCACCCGCCACGCCAGCTGCCGGGCCATCGCTTGGGGGTCGGCTGTATAGATCAGCATCGCGTCAGGCCCATATCGCTCGATGGCTTGCGCAACATGATCCGCCCAGGGGCAGGGGGCCTCGTGTGGCCGTGCCAACTCTGCCTTCAAAAAGGACATGAAACGGGTTTGGTCCTCTGGGGTCGGTCGTGAAACGCCGTAGCGTTTGACGTATAAGGACGGAAACAGTGCGTAAGGCGAGCGAACCAGGTAAAACACGCGCCTCATATGACCCAGACGCAAATCATGACCGTGGAGGACCTGCGGATAGAATTGCGGCAAGCCATAATGCCGGGGTGCGGGTAAATCGTAGTAAGTTCCCAAAGTCGCACTGATCCATGATGTCCCAGAGCGGGGATAACCACAGACCGCAATCGAGCGCTGATGCCCCAGCGACCCGCAATACACCCGGGTCACATGACTTGAAATTCCCCGCGCCAGCCAGCGGCCCCTTCCTTTACGGGCCTCGGGAACCACGGGAGTTACCACGCGCGCTCTGCCTTCACGCGTCGGATGCTATCCCGTAGAAGCGACCGCCCGACCAGGACGACCACAGGCAAGGTCAACATTCGATTTACCGCCTGAACCCCATAGTACATCGTGTAGAAACTGGATGCCGCGACCAGCAGGGTTACTGTGATCATCAGGGTATCTTCACGCCGAACAGCCAGCCGATCCAGCCAGGACGCCAGAGCACCAAAGTAAGCTGCGATCAGGATCACGGCCGGAAATCCACCGGCGAAATAAAGCTCGGCCGGGACAAAGAAACCGCCCCCATGCACAACAAAGTCGGACAGCAAGAGGGGGCCATTGTAGAGTGTTATACCAAGCGCGCGCAAAAGTCCGGATGGTACAATCTGAACCCACAAGGTCATCAACAACTCAACCGCGCCGCCGGGAAAGGCCCGGTAACCGGACATTTGGATCGAAATGGCATGAAACATATGCGCCACGGATTGGGGCAAAAGGTCAATTTCAGCCAGAAAGTTACCGTCCGCTGTTGGCGCTTGCTGCCCCCAAGAGCGCAGGTAAGAGATCTGATCCAATGCCAACAACAGGACAACCGCCAGCAAAACGGACTGAACCGCCACGCGCCAACCCAAATGCGGCAGGCGTGCAAGGTGGAACCCGTAGGCTCCGACCAATAAAAACAGCAACGAGCCGCGGTCCCCGGCCAACACATAATGCGCCACAACCGCCCAGAATGCGGTATGTGCAAGACACACGTTGCGTCGGGCGCCCAGCGCCCGGTTGAAGCCGATAAGAACCAGAAGGTTAGCGACGGCTGCGGCACCACCCAAAGGAACAAGCTGAAACATCCCCTTGTTCTGCGGATAGGGTGTGAACAGCCACCATCCATCGGCAGAGACGTTCACCAGCACCACTCCGGTCAACAGCGGCGCGATAATGCCCCCAACCGGTTTGGGTTGCGCAAAAGTGTCCTTACCCAATCGGCTTACGATCCATCCGCTGAGAAGAAAGCTGATCAGGAAGGCGGCCAGAATTGCGCAATTCAAGGCAACAAAATCGGGCGGTAAATGGGTGAAAACACGAACCTGTTCAATCTGGCCCGTCAGGTCGATGGCCAGCAGATAGCCTGCATAGGCAAGTAATGTTGCCACAATCGAGGCCGAGACCATACGCCGCCTCAAGCCAAAACGCACGACGCAAGCGATCAGCATCATAACCAAGGGTAACTGATATTGCGGTAACGTGATCACACTGCGCGCTCAGACGTGGCGTGAGTCTGCGACATCGCCCAGCCCAGAAACAAGCTGGCTTGGAGGACCTGAGCGATGACAACGCCCCAAAGCCCCCATTGCCATGCTCCCAAAAAGATCAACGCACCTCCAAAAACGGCAGAGGTTATACGGGGTCGCACAAGTGCGGCACTGTTCAACGCTCCAAACTGGCGCAAGACCACCAGTTCGGCGCTGGCTGTTAAACCGGCAGCCAATACAAGCCACGGAAGCAGTGTAGAAGCCTCCTGATATGCGGGCGCGACCAGCAGTTGCGTGATTGGTGCACTGAAAAGGCCCGCCATGCAAAAGATCAGGGCCGTCAGCCCAAGTGCCCCAAACGTGAGCCTCCGCATTCCGGTCATCGCGGTAGCCCTGTTTATCTCGATGCCATCGAACAGACGCGGAGACAGAAACCGCAGAACGGCAGACATACCGATCCGGATTGGACCCAACGACATCTGTGCTGCCACCGCGTACAGCGCCAAAGCTTGTGCGTCGGCAAAGCTTTGTAAGGCCCAGCGGTCGGCCACCATCAGAAACCATACAAACGGAGCATACAGATAGATTGGATCGGCGAACCGAGAAAACACAGATCGCATTTCAGTATCCGAACCCTTATGCGCAAGGTTGCGGTTTCGGGCTTGCCAACCGGCAAGGGACAGCAAAGTCACCAAACTCGCCGTTGCGTAAGCTGCAAACAAAACTGGTATCGTCGGCCCGAACCAATGTGCCGCTGTAAAAACCAAAGCTGCTTTTAACCCCGCATCCGCCGCCTGATGCAAAGCCACCTGTCGCCGCGCACGTTTGGCGTTGGCAAAAGCGACGAAAGCGCTTTGCGCCCCGTTCAGCAGTGAATAGGGCAGAAGGACAAGGATCAACCCTGCCCATTCCATCCGGTCACCCATCCAGGCCAAAATCGCCAACACAACCAAGACCACAGACCAAAGGATTGAAACCTGTCGATACTTGCGCCAGGCGCATGCGTGATAAACGGTTAGTCCGCCATAGCGGGGTGCGATTGCAAAAAGGCGGGTTATTGCATGGTTCAGCCCGCCATAGACCACCACCTGGCCAAAGCTGAACAGGGTCATTGCCAGAGCAAGCTGTGCATACACCGCGGGCGAAAGCAGGCCCGTCTGAATCCGCAGCAGCGCCAACCCCCCGGCCAGCAGGCAGAATTGGCCAAACGCAACCCAAAAGACCTCGGCACGTGTGGTCAGAGAGGGCCTCGGACCATCTGCTCAAATTGAGACATTATTTGCCGTGATACTCGCGGAACCATTCGACAAAGCGGGCGATACCGTCTTTGAAATCCGTTTGCGGACGATAGCCAGTCAACCGCTGCAGCAGGCTGGCATCAGCCCATGTCGCCGGAACGTCGCCCATCTGCATCGGCATGTAGTTGCGGATTGCCTTCTTGCCCAAAGCCTCTTCAATGGCATCGACAAAATCCAGCAGGCGCACTTTGTCCCCGTTGCCGATATTGACAACGCGATAAGGCGCAACCGGGGACAGGCTGTCCCCTTCCTCAATCTCGTCCGCACTTGCAGGACGTATCGGCGGCACATCGATCAGCAGCCTGATGCCACGCACAAGATCATCGACATTGGTGAAATCACGATACATGTCGCCATGGTTGTAGATATCGATTGGGCGGTCATCCAGGATCGCATCAACAAACTTGTACAAAGCCAGGTCGGGCCGCCCCCACGTGCCGTAAACAGTGAAAAAGCGGAACATGGTGGTCGGCAGGTCCCACAGATGGGCATAGGAGTGTCCCATCGCCTCGTTTGCCTTTTTTGTGGCCGAGTAAATGGTCAATTGGGTGTCGGCCTTTTCAACCTCGGTAAAAGGCATCTCTTCATTTGCGCCATAGACGGAAGAGGTCGAGGCCATCAGCAGGTGGTCAATTTTGTGCTGACGCGCAACCTCCATCACATTGAAAGTGCCGATGATGTTCGAGTCGATATAGCTGCGTGGATGTTCCAGGCTATAGCGAACACCGGCCTGCGCGGCCAGGTGGACGATAACCTCGGGTTGAAACTCTTCGGCTATCTGCATCAGACGCTCTTGGTTTTCCAACAGATCCTCGGTGGCCGAGAAACCGGGATTTTGCAGCAGCATCTGATGGCGACGCTGTTTCAGGGCGACATCATAATAATCCGTCATCCCGTCGTAGCCATGCACGCGGAACCCTTCGGACAAAAGCAGTTTTGCCAGATGGAACCCGATGAAGCCCGCCGTACCTGTTATCAGAACCCGTTTCATAAAACCCTCAGATCCATGTTTCGCCCCTATGGTCAGGGAACCGTTCCCCTTGTTAAGGTCAAGGGGTTTTCCCCATTTTTTTAGCCATTTGCCGCGTCCAACCCTGCATTGACCAATGAGGGCAGGAACTGATCCAGTGCCCGGCCCCAAGTCGTGATGGGCTGTTCCTGAATGAACACGATGTCGTTTGGCCGCAACTGCATCCGTGCGGCCACCGACAGGGCCGCCGGGTTGCGCGCGTCCAGATGCCAGGCCGTGACGGCACCAAACTCCTCGGGCTTCGGTGAACTGCGCAGAACATAAATGTGCGACGCATCTGCCGTACGCGTGCTGAACCCGCCCTGCCCGAACAGGGCGTCAGCCAGGTTGAGGTGATGGCCATAGGGCAGGGGCATGCGCGCATTGTTTCGGAACTCGCCCCCCAAATAAACATAGTCGCGCTGTTCGGCCCCAAGCTCGGTCCGAGTAGTGAAATTGGAGCGGGATTCGATCAGTTCATCCCGGCGCAACCCGACCGCAAGATCAAGTTCAGCCAGTGCACCAGCGCGGGCCTGTTGGTTCAGACTGATCACATCGATCTGATCCCGATAGAACCCCAGTGCGCGATCCAGATCATAACTGGTGTCCACGTAAACTGCATCTCCGTTCAACAGATTCAGCCGCTGCAAATCCGGGCGGCGCAGATAATCCTTGATTGGAATCTGGTAAAGGTCTCCGGTTCGGTAAACTCGGATCGTTCCAAAGTCGCGGTCCCGGGTCGTTAACCCTCCGACCGCTGCGATTGCCTGGCTCAGAGTCAACGGCACCACTGTCACCGGAATGTTTTGCGGCGCAGCCACCAAACCGCCCACAGCCACACGTTTCGAGTTGTACCCGGTCAGCTCCAGCGAAAATGCAGGGTCAATCTGGCGCGAAACAAATGCGTCGAACACTGCCGCCTCCGCATCACGCAGTGATCGGTTGGCCACCCCTACGGCACCGATGTCCGGGACTGAAATCGTGCCATCAAGCCGAACTGTATATTCCTCACGCGGGACAGTTTGCGCCACCGCGCTCTGACCGGCGCGGATCAGTGCAACCGTGTCACCCGCCCCCAACCGATAGGGCGGAGGGGTTACCTGCGGAGGCGGGCGCAACTCAAGGGGTTGGGGTGCGATCCGGGGAACGTCAGGGCGCTCTGGCAGAGACGTGAACTGCCGCGTTGCGGGCCCGGTTCCCGCCGTGCCGTAGAAGGAATCCGGCAAGCTCCGGGGTGTGTAAGGGGCGCTGCGATTGGCGACCAGAACAGTCTGCGCGGTCAGGTCAACCTCGCGCACCGCTACGCTGTCCAACTGGTTTGAAACACGTGGGCTGGTGTAGGTGACTCCGCACGCGCTGAGCCATCCCAACAAAACCAAAATGCGGAATGGGTTTGATTTCATGTCGCTCTTCTTCATTGATGGTTCAGCGGACCAGTTGCTCGGTCCACAGATATCCCGCGTGATCGCTGACCCATTGCCGGGTTTTCCAAAGAAACCCATCTTGCCCGGCCCAATAGATATTGGTCACGGTCCGGCCAGGCGTTACACAGGTTTCCTCGATCCGCGTGGTGCTGTGAGGGCGATCGAATATGGTAATCGGTTCCGGCCGGGCGATGGTCCGGCGGCACTGAAAGGCTTGGAATTCGGTCTGATATTCCCCGTCCAAACGTGTGTTCAAACGCAAGTAATAGTCATCGCGCCCTGTCCCGAGCATGGTCAGCGTCCCCGCCACATCCGAACTCATCAAATCTGAACCCAACCCGCGCGTCGCGACCAGAACACCACGCCGAAACGACAGGGACGCCTGATCGCCGGATGCCCATGTTTCCACGTCTTTGTTCCGGCCCGAAGGCGCCAGCGTTGCTGCAACTTTCAGTTCGGGGAGTTCCACCAACAAGATCGGCAGGTCTTCGGCATCCAGTTGCGCACGCGTCAGAACTGCGCGAGGATCCGGGCCTTGCGAGGTACAGGCGGTCAGCAATAGCAGGGCAAGAATGCGGCTCACCGCCAGAAACGCCCCCAGCTCGCTCGCATATCCTGTCCCCGAAGCCCCCGAACCGTATCATAAAGACGCCCGGCCACTTCTAACTGTGCGCCCCCATCGCGCTGTACCGGGCGCAGCACAGTTGTGAAGTCATCCCGGCTGGGCGTACCGGACAGCCAGTCGATGGGGACCGTCACGATGACGCCCTTGTCATAGGACCCCTCACCGAATTCGGCAGCCGAAACATTGGTAAACGTGGCAAAAGCCCCGATACGCCATCCATTCGCAAACTCGCGGTTCAGGGTAATGGTCGAACCCCAATCCCCCGCCAGATACCGCCCGGCGTCCAGTTGCAGGTGAAATCCGTTCTGCATCTGCCAGTAGCCTGACACATGGCCGGTAGCGACCGAATAGTCCTGAAAGCCGAACAACTGGTCAAAGTCACGTTGGCGGACATAGTTAAACTCAGCCCCAACGGCGACGCGTGATCTTAAAGGAAACCACAAGAGTTCTGCCGAAACGCCACCAAACATCGGCTCCAGATAGCCCGCTGTGAACCGTCCGAACAGGTCGGGTCCGGGCTGGTAATAGTAGGCCGTCGTCAACTCTGTAATCGCGGGGCTGCCTTCGGCATCATAAATCGCACCGTCGCTGCGCACATGTGGAAGTGTCGAATTCGACGGTCGCGTAGATTGATCAAGATTGCCCACCAACGGCTGGCGTAAAAGCCCGCGCAGAACAACACCCCGCGCGGCCTCGACCTGAGCCAAGGCCTGAATACCAAAATCGACCCGCACAGGCTCATCCGGATCAAACAGCGCGGGCTGCAAATACGGGGAGATTCCAGTGTTCCAGACGGGATAGGCCGCGTTTGGGCCTGCAATTGCGCTGTCCTGCTCCTCGATCCGCGTCCTGGCATAGATTGACCAGCTACCGTCCAGATCATGCTCCAACTGCTCAAGGTCCCGCCGGTGTAAGGTGACACGCGTCGGGGACAGACCGCTGACCGATGGGAAGATTTGAAACTCTTCGATCTCGGGGGGCAAAGTTCGGGTCATCACCCGCGCAGTGCGGCCGATGTCCTGACCGGTACGTACGCGCGAGGTCCCGCTGAAGGCAACCTCGGCGGTCCGACCCTGTATCGTTACCGCACGCAGCCGCAAACCTTCGGCCTGCAATCCTGCCGCCAGCTCTCGCTGCCTTTCGATCTGCGTTGGTTTCGCTACGGCAGGGCGTGTACCCCTGACCCAAACAGAAGGCGGCGCCTTATCCCGCGATCCGCCCAGTGGCGGCTTCTTGGGATTGAGTGCCAAAGTCAGATTTATTCCGATTTCGGACCCATACATGTACATCAGCGAGACATGCGCGTTGGAGCGTAGCTGATATTGCGCCGCGATATTGATTGGCGATTTCCGATTAAAGGCAGTGCCGTTCTCTTGGGGGTAGGCGTCTGAGGAGTATTCGGCCAACAGTTTCACGCGGTCGTTCATTTGCCACTCGAACCCACCAAACAGGGCAGCCGGTCCGCGAAACCAGTTCTGGGCCTGCAAAGTTCCGCCTTCATCATCCTCTCGTCCGGGGCGCGTATCCATTCTGCTGCCAAACACCAAGGAAAGCGGGTTTTGAAAGGAACCTACTCCGGCCAGACGGCCCCATCCCATACCTGCAGAAAACCGCAGCCGGGGAAGAATGGTTTTTGATGCAACCACGTATTCAGACTGGTAAATCCCTGTCCCCAGAAAATCGTTCAGCCCCACCGCCACCGCCGGTCGGCGGCTCGTTTCATCCAGAAGGCGGTAGTGGATCGAGAAGCTGCGGTCGAACACCTCATCCTGAACAGGCGCGCCGACAGTTTTCCCTCGTAAATTTTGCAGGGCAGAATAGCGCAGGCTACCGGAAAGGCGGGGCGTCACTTGAAAGGTCAAAGTGGTCCGTGTGGTATTCCGGAAATGGCTGAAATTCAGTGCCAATTCAGCGTCAGGGCGGCTGTGAGCCGATGGCATTTCGATCAAACCAGGATAGCCGAACGTGTTGTATGTGGTTTTCAACTGCGGTTCTGCCAACAATGCTTCCGGAAACAACACAGTCAAAACCGCCGACAGCAAGCGAAGCGATTTAATGACCGGCACTCCGCATGAGGGCCGAGAACTGCCCCAGTTTGCGAAGGTTCTTGACCGCCAGCGTGGCCGCTCCACCAACATGATTGCGCCGCAGCGCGCGATAATCTTCCAGTGTCTTAGTCAAAAGACCCGAGACCGAACCGGTGCTGACACCACCCTGTCGCATCTTGACCAAGACTCGGGGCACGTAAGCCAGCCGGATCTTGCCCGACCAGACCCAGCGAAGCATGGCGTCGTAATCCCCGGCGATGCGAAAGCTCGCGTCATAAGCGCCAAACCGTTCGAATACGGCGCGTCTAAGGTACAAGGTTGGATGAGGCGGCATCCAACCCCAACGCATTCTGTTGCGTTGAAACGATCCTGCGCGCCAATGGCGCATAACGCGTCCGGATGCATAAATCAGGTCGAGATCGCCGTAAACACCATCGATAGACGTATCCGAAAATGCCGTTGCTACATCGGATACGACCCGCGAATCTGAAAGAAAATCATCCGACCCAAGCAGCCCGACAATATCCCCGTTGCACCGCGCGATACCCTTGTTCAGCGCGTCATAAAGCCCCTGATCAGCAGCGCTTTGCAGATACACCTCATGTTGGCCAATCCAATTGCGAGCCAACTCTGCCGATCCGTCCGTTGACCCGCCATCCTGAACAATATGCTCGATGTTCGAATAGGTCTGCGATGAAACGGATTGTAGCGTATCGTTCAACGTTTCAACCCGGTTCAGAACCGGTGTAACGATAGAGATTTTCATTGAATGAGACAGCGCGTTTTCAGCGATATTCTAAAGGTATGTCAAACAACACCCCAAAAGAGAACCGGCGATCACTTACAAACCGGATACCTCGACTTTCGAGCGTTCTGCGCAACTTGTGCAGGTTGTCCTTGCGCGACTGAGGCACGCCGTCGACTGCTTCATAACGGCTGATGGTTGCCGCACCGACTCCCGATTGCTCTGCAAGCTGCCTGACCGACCAGTTCAAAGCTCCACGCGCCGCGCGGATCTGCTTACCCGTAACCAAGGACTCACCGGCCCGAAGAGTTGTATCTGTCATTTGAATAGGGGTTTGTCCGAAGAACGGCTACCGCACCGGAAGAGACTTCAGTCAACCTTCTGGTCAGGGCGCACATCATGGACATAGTGTTTCAGGCAAACGACAAGATTTCAATCGTTAAAGTTGTATAGCTCGAAAGAAATTCTCCCTATATGCAATTTCCTGAAACAAATTCAATCGCTTAATTTGCGGCCCACGCCCAAACTTTCCCGATTAGGGGATTGTTAACCATTTCGGGCAAGTCTCTGGAAAAACCTGGGGCGCAGAATGCAGAACAAACTTCTTACCCTTGCCATTTGCGGCTGGCTGCCAACTTCTCCTGCGGTCGCGCAATCAGCGTTGGACATGGCACGCAGCCTGGACGCCTGCGGTGGCGAAAAGATCAAGCGCGCGCGCTGGATGAAAGACGGTAGCCTCAGAGTTATTTGCGATCACAGGTCACGTCCTGCCAATCAGACGCCGCCAGAAATCACACCAGGTGCAACAAATGTAGTCGGATTGCTTATCCCGGCCTTGGGGGCCGGGGCAGCCGTTGCGGTGGCTGCAGGGGCGTATTCTTCCCCTTCGTCAACCAGCAGTACAGGGCGAAACTAGGTGATCAGATTTGCTTCTCACACGGTGCATAGCCAAGTGCTATTATCTGTCGACCGGATAGGCGATGATAACCGTTCAGACGATAGCGGGCGACCTCAAGGTACCACTGACGCAACGCCGGTTTGTAATGGCTCGCGACCACATCGCTCCAATATTCAAAGCTGTTTTGATCCAATGGCAGGCCCCAAAGGCTTGGGCCGTGAAAACCAAAAATTGTTTCGGTATCCACGCACACATCCCGAACGCCTAGGAACAAGGTGCAGGCTGAAAGGCATACGCGACCCCGGATTTCCACGCGATCTCCTTTGTCGCGCAAGGTCTCAACTCTGGCCGCGCGGCGATCTATTCGCCCCCCAAAGTCGCTCTGCACGATGTGAACACGTGGCTGCCCGATGGCCTGTGCGGACAGATCGCCGAACGGCAGCATTCCAAGACAGATACCGATCAAACCTTGAATCGGCTTCGAATATTTCAGTGCCACGTCACCACTCCCCCGACAAAACACCCCACTCAGAACAATCTGCGCGGCGGGTGATTAACAGGCTGATAAACTTACAATTATCTGAAAACATGAGGTTTTCTTTATGACACGCGGCCCCAACGCATATCCCGATCTGGACCCGGAAAACTGGTATGTTGCGCAGCTACGTCCAAACATGCGTTTGATCGCCGAGCGCAATTTGACCCGGCTGGGCTTTGCCAGTTTTGCACCCACAAGGTTGGAGACCACCCGCACCCGCGGGCGATTGAAAACCGGCGCGCGCGCATTGTTCCCAGGCTACCTTTTTGTTCAGTTCGACCCCGAAAAGTCGCGCTGGCAATCCATCAACGCGACCCGAGGCATTGTGCGCCTTGTTGCAGATACAACCCTAAGGCCCATCGCTTTACCTACCGATTTCATGGCAGGTCTGATGTCGCGCTGTGATGCGAACGGACTTCTGCGTTCTACCGATACGCTGAGCCCCGGAGACGAAGTTCGCCTTTTGACTGGACCCTTTGCCGGCTTGGTATCGCGCATTGATCGTTTGGATCAGCAACAGCGGCTGCACCTGCTGATCCAGGTCATGGGGCGCCAGGTGCGTACATCTGTGCCGACATCATCGGTCGGCAAGATGCAGCAACCTGAATTTGTTTAAATGGCTTGTCAGACAGCCAGAAGACCAGTTGGCCCGATGTCCACCGACCACAACCGCAACAGGGTGATATGACCCATCAAATCTGGACCAAGCGCAATCGTACTTTGACCAAGGTCCGGTAAGCCGGAAGCACTACCTACACCCGCACCTGACAATCCGATTTCGTTTGCAGTGTGGCGTGAGGCGAGGGCGAAAGTCGGGCCAGCTGTTTCTACCGCCGTTTCCAGCGCAGATGCGATGCCGCCAACGGACTGCTCAAGCTGCACTCGCCCAAAGTCGGGTGTGTTGGTCGCAACACTCACAGTAATCCGATCCCCTGCCGCGTTGTCCCAATGCAAAATGCGTGTCGCTCCGGTTTCTTCAACAAAGCTGCCATCGCCTTCCATGGCCAAGGACACGGCATTTGAGGCAATTGGGTCAACAACCTGATCCTGACGCACCGTCAGAGCATCAGCGGCACGAGTGACCGGACCATCCTGTGTTGCGATATATGAGGATGGGGTCGCACCAACTTCCAACTGCGCACCCCAAATATACGTATCGCCGGACTGGGTCGAAGCGGTGTTCAGATCGTCTTCGGAGTTGTAGATCTCAAAATCCGAAGCCGCTGTCCGCGTCGCCTGCACAGAAATCGAGCATCGGAACCACCCATTCCCCACATCTTGCAGGTCGGCGGTGTGTATCGAGTTTACGGTTCCCAAAACACCTTGCCTCAGATCAAAGTAGGTATCTTTGGCGAACCCGCTTGTTCTCTCCCGCAGAAACACAAAATCGCGATCACCGGCTTTCGCATAGACCGAAAAGCTCAGCCATTGACCACTAGAATAGCTGGCAGTCTGCCGGACGGCACCGTCATAGGTGGATGCAGTGCTTATCAACCTGTTGGCCGTCTGGGTTCCATCCGGTGCCATGCCGTCATTTACGACAACACTTGCACGGGTTTTCGACCACGTAGCATGCGAAAAATCCGCAGACCTCAGCAGCAGGTTCGTGCGGGCTTCGCTTTCCAGCAACACGCCACGGCTGACCCATTGACCGTCCTGCATTCGATGATCGATACGCGCCTCATTGGCGTTAGCCATAGACAGCGTTCCCGTCGCATCCGTGTAGGTCGCGACGGATGAGCGCAAAAACATAAACAGGGTTTCAAACCCAGATGCATCGGCTCCAAGATGAACACCGTTGCGGAAATCCGCAACAACATTGGGGTGTAAACCATTCACCGCATATTGCACACGCGGGTCGCGGCCCGGCGCGCTGCGGTCGCTATATGCAAACCGACCGCTTAAGAATCTTCCTCCTGATCTCATGATTTAACCAACCAGCACGGTCGCTTGCACATCATCGCCGACAAGCCAAAGGCGTTCACCGGACCTTAGCTGCATCGCAATTGACCGACCGGGCTGCACAGAATGCCCCAAGGCGGCGTCCAGTACCGGGATTGTGTCGTCCTGCGTGATTTCAAAACGGATCGTGTCACTGCTGACATTGCTCAGCAGAATGTCCTGATCCGAGGTGGCGGTGTGACGGTTGGCGGCGCTCCAGTTTGCCGCTGGTTTGTATGTGGTCGAAGGCATGGGAATCTCCTGCTAGTTTCAGGGCGCCACACTATGTCTGCGCAACGCCGCGTTGCCCGCGCTGCGGGTTAACCAGTCATTCATAGGGAAACGCAGCAATTGCTCTGGCCCGCACAGCAAGGTACTGACTGATCCTATGCGTTCCACTTGGATAAACTGGCTGCTCAGGCGCACCACTGCAGACAGCTCCAATACCCCGGCGCTTGCGCCGGGCAATCAGTTTTATGCAGTTGGTGACATTCACGGGCGGCTGGATCTTTTGCAAGCTCTATTGGTGCAGCTCGAACCAGCCTGTCCAATCGTCTTTGTCGGCGACTATATCGACCGCGGCGCGCAAAGCGCGCAGGTGTTGCGGTACCTGCACGCTCTCAGCCTTTCGCCTGATCGGAAGGTCATCTGCCTGATGGGCAACCACGAAGAGATGTTGTTGCAGTTTCTGGAGACACCAGCCTACACCAACCGTCTTTGGCTAAGAAACGGCGGCTTGCAGACGCTGGCCTCATTCGGCGTAACTGGCGTTGATGAGACGATCGCGGATGAAGACGCACCGACCGTTGCAGACGCACTTCGGGCAGCGATGGGCGACGATCTGATCTTGTGGCTGCAATCGCTACCGCTGACCTGGTCCAGCGGTAACGTTACCGCTGTTCATGCCGCGCTGGACCCAAATAGACCTCTGGAACATCAGCACAAACAGACCTGTCTCTGGGGGCACCGTCAGTTCGGCCGCAGTCCTCGGGATGACGGCCAATGGGTCATCCATGGCCATACAATTCAAACGTCGCCGCGTGTCGCAAGCGGTGTCATTTCGATTGATACCGGTGCCTTTATGACCGGTCGTCTGACAGCGGCTGAGGTATCACCCAGCGGTGTGAGGTTTGTCTCAACCGGCCAGTAGATCGAGTTATGAATAAAATTTCATCACACGCCTGACGCAGTGACAGCCAATACGAAACAGAAAGCGTATTTTTTGATAACCTACTGTTAAGGTTAACCAATAATTTACCAATCTGTCGCGACTCTGAGCCCCAGACAGCCCGGGCAGCCCCACCTGCATCTTCGGGCAGAGGGGACAGGAATGCCAGAATACGACATTGCCGCAGTTTCACCAGACACAGCGTTCTCTGCCAATCGCGACAGAACGCCGACATGGGCGTTCTTTGCTGTCAAACGCAGCGTAGACATTGGCCTGTCTCTTATCCTTCTACCGCCGTTGATCGGTCTTGCTCTTTTTCTTTTGGCCATTAATCCAGTCCTGAACCGCGGGCCGATCCTGTTTGCTCAAATCCGAATGGGGAAGGAGGGTAAACCGTTTGTGGCCTATAAATTCCGCTCAATGGTGCCCCACAAATGTTCATCACGCAGACCTTTCGACCCCGTCGAAACCTGTAGGATCACATCCCTGGGGATCATTCTGCGACGCAGCCGGGTGGATGAGCTGCCTCAGATCGTGAACGTGTTGAAAGGAGAGATGAGCCTGATCGGACCCCGGCCAGATTATATCCACCATGCGCGCCACTATCAGCGCAACATCCCGGGTTATCGGTCCCGATACCGCGTCCGGCCGGGTATCAGCGGGCTTGCCCAAACCGAGGTAGGTTATGCGCAAAACTCGGACACCGTTGCGGCGAAGGTCCGGGTTGATATTCAGTATATCAATACCCTCAGCCTGGCGCAGGAATTCCGCATTTTTTGTAAGACCGTTCAGACAGTTGCTGGGCTGAGGGGGCAGTAGCGTGACAGGTTTCGTAAAAGGCGAAACAGGCCCCGACCTGACAGGCAGGCAACCCCACTCGAACGGATCCGAGGACATCTTCGATTTGCTAGCCTTGATTTGGTCCGAGCGATGGACAATGGCACTTTCTGTTCTGGGAGCACTGGTGCTGGCAGCTACATGTGCCTTTTATCTGGTGGAGCCGGTCTATAGATCTGAAACCAAACTCGTGCTCAAGCCGGACTCCGAGACTGTGTCTGGCTTGCGGGGCGGCGGGCTGATGAGTGAAATATCGGCCATAAACACTCAGATCGAGGTCTTGAACTCCCATCAAATGATGCGCGATCTGGTGCTGCAGCTGAATTTGATCGAGGACCCGGAATTCAACCCACCAGCGCAGCCACTGCTTTCAATTTCAAGTGTGCCAACCAAGAAAAGCGACATGCTGGATGCGACTGCGGAAAATGTCGCGCAGGCCGTTACGATTAGAAACGTGCGCAATTCATACGTTCTGACCGTCAGCACCAGTAGTAGAAATGCTGAAAAATCAGTTAAAATTGCGAACACTCTGGCGAATATTTATGTCCAGAAACAGATCGATGCCAAGCAGCAGGATATTGCAAAGTCCGTTGACTGGCTGACACAGCGTATTGCCGCTTTGGAACAAGAAATCGAACGCCAAAACACAGCCGCGCAGGCTGTGAACGCATCGATCATCGCCGCCGAGGCCGAAGATTTTGCGCGGCGCATCTCCGATACGGAAACCCGCTTGTCCACGTTGTCGCAAGAACAGAACCGCCTTTACCAACAATCACAAACCCTTCGGCCTGACGGTCTGGGTGCGGAAAACAACAAAACTGAGCCAAACGACGCGATTAAGCGAGAGATGGACAGAACCAAACGCCAAGTCGCTACACTGAAGAATTCACTTGACCAGTTAAAGGTTGAGTACAGCAAGAAAATCAGCGCGCTATCCAGACTTCAAAAGATTGAACATGAAGCGCGCGCATCCGAACTCTTGCTCCAAACGTTTTTGTCCCGTCTCAAAGAGATCACTCACCGGCGTGGTTTGCAGGCTGACAGTCAAATCATTTCATTCGCCACCACAGGGACCAAAATTGCTCCGCGACCGGCAAGAATGGCTTTGGTTGCCGGTCTGGCCGGAAGTGTCCTGGGTATCTTCATTGTGTTCTTCAGACGGTACAGCCGATCCTCTATTCCAACAGCAGCTCAGCTTGAACATGCGACTGATTCTCCGGTGCTGGGGCATCTTCCACAGGTCCCAATCCGCGGCCGACACCGGCTAGTCGACTATCTCGCCGACACGCCCAAATCGCCACTGGCCGAAGCCGCCCGCAATCTGCGCACCTCGTTACTGATGCTGCAGGCACACGAGCCACCAAAGATTGTTCTGGTTACGTCTTCCGTTCCCGATGAGGGCAAAACAACAACAGCAATTGCTCTGGCGCAAAATCTGGCTGGGCTTGGGCGATCAGTCTTGTTGATCGAAGCTGATATCAGGCGCCTGTCGTTTCAGGACTATTTTGACAAGAACCCAAATGGCGGGCTGGTCGCAGCTCTTAACGAAAACAACCTGACCTCGAACCTTATCCAAAAGGATGCCCGGATTGGGGTGGACATATTAATGGGAGAGCACAGCGCGCGCAGTGCTGCCGATCTGTTTGCGTCACCAGAATTTAATGATCTTCTACAAGGACTTAAGGACACCTATGATCACATATTGATCGACAGTCCCCCGGTCCTTGCGGTGCCAGATGCCCGCGTGATCGGGCAATCCGCAGACGCAATATTGCTTACTGTCGCTCCTGCCTCAACGACCCGAGAACAGGTGCAGCGAGCCTTGCGCGAGTTTTCCAGCGTGAACCTCCGCGTTACTGGTCTGGTAATGTCTGACCTGTGGAACAAGAACGCTGCCAACAGCAGTACTTACGGGGTCTACAGCCAGTATTACGCGACCTGAGTCCGTTTAACCGACAATCATCTGTTTCATTCTCAGCGCCTCGTATTCCAGCTCTTGCAAACGGAAATGTACAACGTCTCCGATGGTGATGACACCGCACAGACGTCCATCGCTCAGAACCGGCATATGGCGAAAGCGACCTTCGGTCATGGTTTTCAACACATCCATCAACCGGTCTTCCGGGGCACAGGTCTGAACTTCGCGCGTCATCAAAGCCTCGACCGACTGAGGGAGCGTTTGACCCGGGGTATCCGCCATACGGCGGACGATATCGCGTTCCGACAGAATACCTTGCAATGCGCCGTTCTGGTCGGTCACCACAACCGCCCCAATGCGTTTGTCCCGCAGGATATCTACAACGGAGTGAATCGTATCGGCCGGTCGAACTGCAATTACAGCATCCCCTTTACCCTCCAGAAGTTTGGCAACGGTTGACTGCGTCTGGGACAAATTCGACTCGACCGATTGGCTGCGGGTTGCGGGACCACCCTTGTCGCCGCGGGTCGGAGGCTGGTAAGAGCTTGGGGCCATGGGGGTCTCCTCTTGAATAGTTTGCACCTGTCCCCTTCACCTTAACGCAGAGACGTTGCCTGTATAGGGTTGAAATCTGAAAACCGGTGCAACCGGGCCGTTTTAAAAGGATATCTGCCTGCGTGAGCCAATTGCACCTGACCCCAACCGTAGCTGTCCTGATCTTTTTCGGTGTTGTCATCTGTGGCCACAATTTCCGAAAGCTATGGAAACAACAGCCTCCGGGCTGGCAAAAACGCGCCTGGATTTTCGGTGTCCCGGCGGCTGTCGGGCTACTGGCACTCGGCTTCCTGCCGCTGAAGGTTTGAGCATGGTTTGACTCTGATCAGGGCCACTGGCATACGCCGGGCACAGTTTTCCCCAGGAGATCGCCCATGCGTTATTTGACGGCTTTGACCCTGTCGCTGCTTGTATCAGGATGTCTGTTCGACAAGGAACCCGATGTCGTTCGCCTGTCCGGCGATACGATGGGCACAACATTCAACATTGTCGCAATCGGGAACGACCTGGATGAGACCGCCCTTGGCACGGCGGTGCAGGACACGTTGGCGCGTGTGAATGCAAAAATGTCCAACTGGGATCCGAGTTCTGAGGTGTCGACCTTCTCTGCCTCCACCGATACTGGGCCGATTTCAATCTCGGACGAATTTGCACTGGTGATTGAGGCCGCAAATGACGTGCATGCCAAAAGCGATGGTACGTTCGACGTCACGCTTGGCCCGTTGATCGAGCTGTGGGGTTTTGGCCCGCGCACACCGGAAGACCCGGTCCCTGACGACGCAGATATTGATGCGGCCTTGGACGCGGTTGGTCAGGCGCGGTTGTTGAAACTGGATCGTGAGGCCGGAACCTTGGCAAAAACCGACCCGGCTGTCGGCATCAATCTGTCCGCCATTGCTAAGGGCTACGGAATCGATGCCGTGGCTGCAACGCTGCAACAGGCCGGTATCGAGAATTACATGGTCGAAATAGGCGGTGATCTGGTGGCCAAGGGCGAGAATGACAAGGGCGAGGCCTGGCGCATCGGCGTTGAAAAACCAGAAACCGGCACGCAGAACATTCAGTTGATTGTGCCACTAAATAATCTTGGGATGGCCACCTCGGGTGACTATAAGAACTTTTTCGAACAGGATGGCGTACGGTATTCGCACATCATCGATCCCACAACAGGCCGTCCGATCACGCATCGAACCACCTCTGTCACCGTGTTGGCGGACAACGCGATGCTGGCTGACGCCTGGGCCACTGCGATGCTGGCGCTGGGTCAGGAAAGGGGCCTGGAACTGGCCGAGCAACATAAACTTGCCGTGTTCTTCATCTCGCGTGATGTGACAGGCGAAGAGGACGCCTATATCACGGTGCAAAGCAGCGCATTCAGTGATACGCTGGACGCCAACTAAAGGGCGGGAACCGCAATGAGCACCTTCTTACTGGCCTTCTTCCTGTTGCTGATCATCGTTATTGGCATGTCGTTGGGTGTCTTGCTGATGGGCAAGACCATCAAAGGCAGCTGCGGCGGCCTGAACGCGATTTCAGGGGCCGACAAATGCGTGGTGTGCCACAAGGATATCGACCCGGACAGCCCCTTGCGCGATCAACTACAATGCAAGCGCGCCAAAAAGATGTTGGCGCAGATGGAGCGTAAGGACTCGGCAGCCAACTGACCGTCAAGGGAATTCGCATTCAACGCGCAAAATGCGGTTCACCCCCGGGCGGGCAAGGGGTAGAAGGTGGGCCAAGAGCAGTAACCGGAGTTCCCAATGACCGCGCCCAAGCCTGTTGTCCTGTGCATTCTTGACGGCTGGGGTCTGTCGGATGACACGACTGCCAACGCGCCATTTCAGGCAAAAACCCCGACCTTTGACGCTATTATGGCCAACGACCCTCATGCCAAGTTGATCACACATGGCCTTGATGTTGGGCTGCCCAGTGGGCAAATGGGCAACTCTGAGGTCGGGCATACCAATATTGGCGCGGGGCGTGTTGTGGCCATGGATCTTGGCCAGATTGATCTGGCGATCGAAGACGGGTCATTCTTTGAAAATGAGGCGCTGAAGGATTTTATTGCCAAGGTCAAAGCATCGGGCGGCACTGCGCACCTGATAGGACTGGTTTCAGATGGCGGCGTGCATGGGCATCTGAATCATATCATTGCGGCGGTGAAGGCAATCACCGATGCAGGCGTACCGGTGGCCCTGCACGCCATCACCGATGGGCGCGACGTGGCCCCAAAATCAGCCTTTACCTATATTGCTGAGCTTGAAGACCGCCTGCCTGAAGGCGCAAAAATCGTGACCGTTAGCGGGCGCTACTTCGCCATGGATCGCGACAATCGATGGGAACGCGTGTCGGAAGCCTTCAACGCCATGGTCAAAGGGCAGGGGAGAGCGTCCAACAGCGCTCATGGGGCCATTGATCACGCCTATAACCAATCCGAGACCGACGAGTTCATTACGCCAACCGTTCTGAGTGGCTATGAAGGTCTTAAGAATGGCGACGGGTTCTTTTGCCTGAACTTCCGTGCCGACCGCGCGCGAGAGATTCTGCGCGCGATTGGAGAACCCGGTTTTGCCGATTTCGACACCGGCCCGCGCCCGCAACTGTCGGCTCTGCTGGGGATGGTGGAATATTCGGACGGGCATAATGCCTATATGACGACTGTGTTTCCCAAGCGCGACATCGTGAACACTCTTGGTGCCTGGGTCGCAAAACACGGCCTGCGCCAGTTCCGGCTGGCAGAGACCGAGAAATACCCTCATGTCACATTTTTCCTGAATGGCGGCAAGGAAACTCCGGAACCTGGCGAAGATCGCTTTATGCCTAAATCACCCAAAGTGGCGACGTATGATCTGCAACCCGAGATGTCGTCGGCTGAAGTGACCGCGAAGTTTGTTGAGGCGATCGAGGCCGGGTACGATCTGATCGTGACCAACTACGCCAACCCCGATATGGTCGGCCATACCGGTGACCTGAACGCCGCAATCAAGGCGTGTGAGGCGGTGGATCACGGGCTGGCTCAGGTAATCGCAGCATTGAAAAAGGCAGGGGGCGCAATGATTGTCACCGCCGATCACGGCAATTGCGAAATGATGGTCGACCCTGAAACCGGCGGGCCGCATACTGCGCATACGCTGAACCCGGTGCCGGTCGCCCTTGTCGGCGGACCGGATGGGGCAGTGCTGCGGGATGGTCGACTATCTGATCTGGCACCTACCATCCTGGACCTGATGGAACTACCGAAACCCCCGGAAATGACCGGAGAAAGCCTGCTGAAATGAAAAGGCTTGCCGCATCCGCTGCACTCATGCTCTGGGCGTTTCAGGTTCAAGCTCAGAAGGACGATGCTTCGCAAGCGGCGCTGGATGCCGCGCAAATGCTTGAACAGGCTTCAATCGCCTTAACCGAAGCAGACAGCGCCCGCGACAGGGTGCAGGCCCTGACAGAAACCATTCAAGCGTTTGAGGCCGGGCTGACTGCTATGCGGGATGGGTTGCGCAAGGCCACATTGCGTGAAGCGCAGCTAAGTGCCGAGTTGCAGGCGCAAGAGCAGGATATCGCCCAATTGCTGGGAGTGATGCAAACCATAGAGACGACGGCACCACCTGTTCTGATGCTGCATCCGTCCGGCCCTTTGGGCGCCGCGCGAACTGGCATGATGTTGTCCGAAGTCACGCCCGGCTTGAACGCGCGGGCACTGGCACTGGCAAAGGACCTGAATGAGGTTCAGACCTTACGCAAGCTGCAACAGAACGCCGCCAATACCCTGACGCAGGGGCTGACCGGTGTTCAGGATGCCCGCACAAGGCTCAGCGAGGCCATTGCGGATCGCACAGATTTACCGCAGCGTTTTGTTGAAGACCCGATTCGAACTGCAATTCTGATTTCGTCCACTGAAACGCTCGATGGTTTCGCCAGCGGACTTTCAGAAATCTCTGCGGGCGAAATTGAAGAATCGCAGGCCAGTGTTGAGAACCGAAAGGGCCAGATTCCACTGCCCGCGCAAGGGATACTGCTGCACAGCGCCGGAGAAACGGATGCCGCCGGGGTGACGCGCCCCGGTCTTGTGTTGGGTACACGTCCACGCGCACTGGTCACAACGCCCACCTCGGCGACCATCCGGTATCGCGGGCCGTTGCTGGATATGGGAAATCTGGTGATCCTGGAACCGCAGCCCGGTCTTTTATTCGTTTTCGCGGGCCTGCAAGAGGTCTATGGTCAAAACGGAGAAGTCATCCCCGAAGGCAGTCCGGTCGGTCTGATGCCCGGCGAAATGCCGGAAATCGGCGCGATTACGTCAACAAGCGGTGATGGCACTGGAACTGACCGGTCAGAAACGCTCTATATAGAGGTAAGACAGGATAACACTCCCGTAGACCCGGAATCATGGTTTCGGACGGATAGGAATGGATAGACGAGTATGAAAAGATTTCTGATCGCCGGCATAGCCGGAACCGTGGCAGGCATCGTTGCAACAACCCAGATTGCGGGCCCTCTGTTGGCCCAAGAAGCCGAGAGCAAGGCCAGCGTGTACCAGCAACTGGACCTGTTCGGTGATATCTTCGAGCGCATCCGCGCCCAATATGTAGAAGAAGTCGAGCCGGAAGATCTGATCGAGGCTGCGATTGACGGCATGTTGACCTCGCTTGACCCGCACTCCAGCTACCTGTCACCCGATGACGCCGAGCAAATGCGCGTTCAGACACGGGGTGAGTTCGGTGGGTTGGGTATCGAGGTCACTCAGGAAGAGGGCTTTGTCAAAGTTGTATCGCCAATCGATGACACACCGGCGGATGCAGCCGGAATCGAGGCGGGCGATTTCATTACCCATGTGGATGGCGAAAGCATCCTGGGCCTGACGCTCGACAAAGCGGTCGAGCTTATGCGCGGTCCGGTTGGGTCCGAGATCGTGATTACCGTGGTACGCGACGGCGAGCAGGAACCGTTTGACATCACGATCATCCGCGACACGATCAAGCTGACGGCTGTTCGTGCCCGTACCGAAGGCACCAGTGTTGTTCTTCGGGTGACAACGTTCAACGATCAGACCTTCCCCAATCTGGAATCCGGTCTTCAGGAACAGATCGAAGAAGCTGGCGGCATTGAAAACGTAAACGGTATCGTTCTTGATCTGCGGAACAATCCCGGCGGTCTGCTGACGCAGGCGATTAAAGTGTCTGACGCATTCCTGAACGAGGGCGAGATCGTCTCGACCCGCGGCCGTGACCCGCAGGATGGAGAGCGTTTTAACGCAACTCCGGGCGATCTGGCCGCAGGCAAACCGATTGTGGTTCTGATCAATGGTGGCTCGGCGTCTGCCTCGGAAATCGTGGCTGGTGCGCTTCAGGATCATCATCGCGCAATCGTGGTCGGAACCAAAAGCTTCGGCAAAGGCTCGGTCCAGACTGTGATGCCGCTACGCGGCGACGGGGCGATGCGCCTGACCACCTCGCGTTATTACACACCATCTGGTCGTTCTATTCAGGCTCTGGGTGTCAGCCCCGACATTATCGTCGAACAGCCGCGCCCCGCTGTGGAAACCGATGAGGAAGAGGATGATCGCCCCACCCGGTCCGAGGCCGATCTGCGCGGCAGCCTGAACAACGACAGCCTCAGCGAGGATGAAATCCGCCAGATCGAAGAGGACCGGGCAAAGGCCGAAAAGACGGCTGAGCTGCGGGAAGAAGATTATCAACTGGCCTATGCCATCGATATTCTGAAAGGCCTGTCGGCTTTTAATCCTGCTGGACCGTCTCAGTAACAAAACAAATGACAGGGGCCGCGTAAGTTAGCGGCCCTTTGTCTAGGTCATCCTTCGACCTTGTGCAGCTTTTTCTCGTCCAGCTTCGCAGCAAGTAATATACCGACCGCGACAGAGAGAGTTGCAAAAACAAAGGCCATGTTCATACCGGTATCGAAGGCCGAAGCGATTGCCGACTTCACCTTTTCAGCTTCTGCGGAATTCAGCTTTGCAAGCACTGCTGTTGCCGAATCTGTTGTTAACGTCCCTCCGTTAAGCGCCCTTTGATCCGCATCCGACATCGAAATACCGTCTGCGCTCAACTGGTTGCGCAAGCTTGCCAGACTGGTCACATACATAACGGCAGTGGCGCAGGCTACCGAGATTGCGCCGTAAACCAAATGGGTCATGAAACTCAGCCCGCCGACCAGACCTGCCCGTTCCGGCTTCACCGCGCAAACCGCAGCGGTGCCGGACGGACCGACTGTCAGGGTCGCACCTAGGCCCATCAGGGTCATACCGGGAAGAATTTGCAGATAACCCAAACCGGCAGGCATCACCACGATACTGGCGGCACCTGCGGTGACGCAGATATAGCCCCAGACTAACAAGCGCTTAGGACCAAAATCATTATAGAGAGTTCCGGAAATAATCGAACCGACGGCCAATAGGACTGTCAAAGGGGCCAGACCCAACGCTGATTGAAAAACGGACCAACCCAGAACCTTTTGCATGTATTGCGGGAAATACAGCAGCCCGACAAAAACCGCCGATACATTGAACATGTTCAGGCCGAGCGTGATCAGAAACTCTCGGTTCTGCATCAACTGGGGTAACAACAATGGTTCCTTCACCCGTTTTTCCACCCTTGGAAACAGAAAAAACAGAATGGCGCTGACAAAGAAAAGCAGCAGTAACGGAACCGACGTCCATCCCCAATCGGCACCCACGTCCAGCCCATACAGCAGCAGCAGGACCGCGAAAGACAGTATCCCCATGCCAGCGAAATCAATATGTTCGCCTTTTTTGTGCTGGGTTTCCTTTTCCATCAAAATGATCGCGGTCACCATGGAAATGCAGGCAAAAATAACATTTGCCAGAAAGAACATCCGCCAATCGCCAAAATTTACAACCGCACCGCTGATCATCGGGCCAAAAACGTTGCCGGTGGTTACGCCCGCCAGAATCAATCCCATGACAAGCGCGCGATGCTCGGGCTTTGAGACTTTGGTTGCCCCAAAGGCCAATGTGCAAGGCCAGACACATCCCGCACCAATGCCCTGCAACGCCCGGGCACCAATCAGATAATCCAGACCAGGCGAAACAAAACACAAGACGGAAGCAAACAGAAAAATGGACAAGCCTATGATCATCATTTTTCGGTGACCATACATGTCGCCCAACCGTCCGCCGGCGACCATCGTCATCGCAAAAAACAGCGCATAGATGTTCAAAACCCACTGCGTGCTTGTGATGTCCGCATCGAAGCTGTTTTCGATGGCCGGAACCAACATCAGCGCACCGGTGAAATCGATGCCGATACCAAAGGCCGTCACCATCAGGGTAATGACCTTTAAGATACTTGTTCGATCCATAGGGCCGCTCCGCTTGTTCCGGACACGGTCATGATGCATGGAATACCCGAAAAAGATAGGGAATTTGCTTGTCAGGGCAACGGCGTAGGTGGTCGCGTTTTAGTCTTCCGAACGATGCAAGCGGCGAAACGCACGTTTGAGCATATCCAATTCAGCCCGCAACAAATCAACTTCTGCCAGCAAATTATCTGCAGCGGGTGACCCGGCCATAAGGGTGAAAGACCCCAACCTCTCACCCAAGGCACTATCGACGATGACAAATGAATGCACGCCTTCTGAAACAGCGCTCATCGGCACTGGAACGCAGAGCCGCCACCCGTCTCCCTCAGCAGTTATCTCGATCCCGGCAAGCGGCTCGCCAAGATACTGGACTTCAATCTGAGGTGGGCTGGAACCAGCAAGATGCCCTTCGTAGACGCCATTTTCGAACCGTGTTGGGGTGAGAACTACTTTGGTCATGCCACCCCCCTCACATATCTGCGCGATGGTGTCGACAGAATGTCAGATCACGCACCACAATTCGGTTCATGGCAGGGTTGTCAAAAATCAGATCCAGCCAGACCTTTTCGATGCGCCTTTCATTCAGGCTCAGATGCGCGAGATCAAAGTCCATAGAGACCGTTGGCAAGCTTGCGTCCAACTCTCTCAAAACCTGCTCGGTATTTGGCCCATGTTGGATATTGAGCCGCGCAAATGCCGTCACCGGGCGCTCAGCATTCAGCACAGCATCGACGCGCATCAGATGCTGGCGTGTCAAACCCTGAGCCCCTGCGAGAGGAAGCTCGGTTGAAACGGAAAGAAAGGAACCCTGGAAATCCAGCACTTCAATCACAAGGCTAAAAGGCGAAAGATCATTATCCCTGCGATTTCTGATCTGCCGGGCGGTAATCTCCATAAGGTCACAATCGTGAAAAAGGGTCGCCTGCCCGTCGATTGCCATCTTCCGAAAGACAGAGGCAACCCCCGGACGTGACAGAGGGCTGCGCCAAAGGTCGGGACGCCACGTCCAATCAGTACCGACCGGTGTCGGGAACTGCGATGACCCGATTTCCGGGCGAATCAAACGCGCATCTGCTTTTTGAATGAAACGGTCCAATTGAAACCGCAACCGGCGTGCTGCGTCACGCTGACGTCGCAACCCAGGCGTGGGTGCATGGTCAGCCACGTGTGCGGCCCGCCGCCAAAATGACAGAACCTTTCGGTTCAGATAACGATCCAGAATTCCGCCCATGTTCTCTACGCTTTTGATCGCCCCTCTTTAGACAAAACAAGCATGGGGAATAAACCCGTATTGCAAGATTACGCCCGCAAAGCTCCTGCATTGTGAACAGGATCGATTTGCTTCCCGGTGTTTTGACGGCTGAACGACCGGCCTCATTCTTGCAATAGTTCGATACGCAACATACCTTCGGCGCTCTGGCGGCGCATCAAAACAAAAAGCGATAAGGCAGGGCATGGAACCCACCCTATTTTCATTCATCTGGAAATATTCAAAAAAGCAGCAATTGGTCCTGCTGCTTCTGACGGTTCTGTCGTTTCCCTTCCTGTACGTCTCGCTGGAACTGCCAAAACAGATCATCAACGACGCGATCGGCTCTCCTACGGACACGGTGACCGTGCTTGGATTTACGGTATCGCAGGTTCATTACCTGCTGATCCTGTGCTGTGCCTTCCTGGCGACAGTGATTGCCAGCGGTTTGATGAAAATGCGTATCAACACCATGAAGGGTGTTTTGGCCGAGCGCATGTTGCGCCGCCTGCGGTACACCCTGATCAGCCGGTCGATGCGGTTTCCAAAATCTTATTTCGCCACAACCAGTCAGGGTGAACTGGTGTCGATGATCACTTCCGAAGCTGAACCGATGGGCGGCCTGATGGGCGATGCGATTGCGCAGCCTGTATTCCAGTTCGGCCAGATGATGACCATCGTCACCTTCCTGTTCATGCAAAGCGTTTGGTTCGGCTTGGCCAGCATTGCATTGATCCCCCTACAGGCCTGGCTGATCCCGAAATTACAGCGTCAGATCAACCTGTTGAACAAGGACCGAATTCAGGAAGTTCGCCGTCTGAGCTCGGAAATCGGAGAAAGCGCCGCTGGCATCAGCGATCTGCGCACCAACGGAGGATGGCGGTATCGTCTGGCCCAGTTCAGCGACCGTCTGGGCACCTTGTTCGAGATCCGCTTCAAGATCTACAACAAGAAATTCTTCATGAAATTTCTGAACAACCTGATCACTCAGATGACGCCGTTCCTGTTCTATTCGGTGGGCGGGTATCTTGCGATCAAGGGTGAGGTGACCGTTGGTGCCCTGGTTGCGGCACTGGCCGCCTACAAAGATCTCAGCGGACCCTGGAAAGATCTGCTGACTTACTACAATCAGGTTCAGGACATGTCCCTGCGGTGGGAAATTGTTACGGAACGCTTTGCTCCTTCGAACATGATCCCGGAAAGGCTGTTTGAAGGGGAACCGGATTCGATCCCCCGGCTGAACGGCGATGTCGAACTGCACAATGTGACAGTTCGGGACGACGACGGCAAAACGATCTTGGAAGACATAGACCTGAAAATTCCTAAAGGCGCGCGCGTAGCGATTCAGTCTTCACATGCCGCCGAGCGCAGTGCATTGGCCCAATTGCTCACGCGTGAGATCCTGCCGGTGCAGGGAGAAGTCATCATAGACGGCCACAACCTGAACGCCCTGCACCAAAAGGTGATCGCGGCCCGGATCGGTTATGCCTATTCCCGCCCCTACCTGTTTGACGGTACGTTAGGGGACAACCTGATGATGCCCTTGCGTACTCACCCCAGGGCGGACGAGGATACACTTAAAGTACCATCCCGCCGTCAGATTGAGGCAGTACGGGCTGGAAACACCCCGGATTCCCTCGATGAAGAGTGGATCGACCCCGGCCTTGCCGGGTTGGAGGATATCGAAGATATCCGCGACTGGTGGTTCAAACTGGTCGAGGCGATGGGGATTGACGAATTTATGTTCCGTCGAACCTTAAGGTCCCAGTTCGATCCGGATCTGCATCCGGTCCTTGCCCAGAAAATCGTGGATCTGCGAGACACGATTGCCGAACGCCTGCTGGAACGGGGCCTGGACAAATACGTCTACCGTTTTGACCCGGACACCTTTAACCCGGCGGTTCCGTTGGGCGGAAACCTTCTGTTCTCGGCCCCTTCGCGCGACATCTCACCCGACTTGCTCGCCGGGGACGGGCGCTTTCTGTCGATGCTGGCGGCACACAACCTGGACAGCGACGCGCTGAACATCTCGAACGCCGTCCTGGAAACGCTGAACCAGACTTTTGGCCGAGATGGGGCGGATCACCCGTTGTTTCTGCGCCTTGGGCTGTCAAAGGACATGTACCACCGCCTTCTCGACATTCAGGAACGCCGCGGCGCGAAAGGCGATAACGAGCTGAGCGATCAGGATCGGGCATTGCTGCTGACTGTCCCCTTTATGCTGACCGCGGAACAAATCGGCCCCAATTTCCCCGACGAGTACAAAGACAAGATTCTCTCCATCCGGCAGAACCGGGCAGAGCAGCTGCGCAACGCGTTGAAGGGTATGTTTGTTCCCGTATCGCCGGACGTCTACCTGCCGCGCCTGACTGCCCTTGAAAACGCTCTATATGGGCGCGTCTCGATCATGGCGGGTTCTCATGCCGAAGAGATCGAAGACCTTGTCGCCGAAGTCCTGAACGAAGCCGGGCTACGTCGCCGGGCCGCAGCTATCATTTATGACCTGCCATCGGGTCTGGGCGGGAACAATCTGCCAACGGTCTTTCAAGAGCGTGCTTCATTTTCGCGCGCCGGTATCAAACGGCCTGATCTGCTGATCCTGGACAAAGCGCTGGCAAGCCACGATTCCGAAAGCCGCCTGCGTACACGGCTCAAACTGCGTGAATTGCTGCCGGACTCGATCATGATCTTCATGGAAGATCATTTCGCTCATCCGGAAGCCTATGACCTGTTCGTCGAAATCAAAGACGGCCGCATTGATGGCGTATCGCGTACTAGGCCCGAGATGGAAGACAGCGCGTCAGACGATTTGGTCCAAAAACTCAACATAATCTCGTCAAGTGAGCTCTTTTCGCGCCTTGATGGCCGAAATCAAAGGCTGCTGGCCTTCTCGGCGCAATGGTACGAAGCCGCGACCGGGCAAACCATCTTTGCCCGGGGTCAGGCGCCGGATGCCGCTTATCTTTGCATCTCGGGAGAAGCCAGCCTGCGTTGGCACGCCAAGAATGGGCAAAAAAGGGCGATTTCCACCGTCGAGCCCGGTCGCCTTATCGGCGACCTTGCGATCATTACCGGCGAACCGCGTCAACTTGATCTGGTGGCCAACACGCACTGCACTTTTCTTAGAATCGGTGCCGAAGAGCTGCGCGCTGTCATTGAAAGTGACGCCGGTGTCGCAATGCACTTGCTGGAAAGTGTCGCCGGCACCCTGACCGCATTGGGAGAGCAAATACGCGAATCGAACCTGACCATCGGGGAAGAGCCCCAGACGTCGGAGCCCCAAAATGCAGGGTGACACGCCTCGACCGGCTTATGCCGATCACGAAAGGTTGGTATCGGAGGCACGCTACTACCCCGAAATCTGGCGCCTTGTTGTTGGGCTGTGCGTTGTCACAATCCTGATTTTGGCCATGAACGCAGCGTTGTTTGTCGTGGTCGCCAGCCTTGGACCACCGGATTGGGTCGCGGATTTCCTGAACGGGACGACACCGATCTCTCTGCTGGTTGTCCTGTTCAGCTTTGCTTCTGCAACACTTGGCGTTGCAGTGGCAGCAAAAAATCTGCAGCATCGCACGCTCGGTTCAATCATTGGGGATCGCGCCGACGCAATCTGGCATTTCTGGCGGGTGTCTCGGGCGCTACTTTTGGTGGGTGCGATCCTGCTGGTCCTTCCACCTTACAACATGGGTGCCACGCTGATACCCAACCTGTCGTGGGCAGACTGGCTGGTTCTTTTACCGCTGTCCATTCCGGCTGTTCTGGTGCAAACCAGTGCCGAAGAAATTCTGTTTCGTGGGTATATCCAGCAAAGCCTCGCCGCCCGTTTCCGATCACCGCTGATCTGGATGATGCTGCCGTCGGTGTTATTCGCATTTGGTCACTACGCCCCTGCCGTGGCTCAGGACAATGCAATACTCGTTGCAGTCTGGGCTTGCGTTTTCGGAGTACTGACCGCCGATCTGACCGCACGATCCGGTACATTGGGACCAGCGATTTCGCTGCATTTCTTCAACAACCTCTCAGCTCTCCTGCTGATTTCCATGCCCGACAGCCTCAGTGGGCTGTCCCTGTACCATTTACCTTATTCGATGTCAGATACCGGCATCGTGCGGCAATGGCTTTACGTGGATTTCGGCATAATGATCGTAGGTTGGCTGGCGGCACGTCTTGCGCTCAGGCGTTGATTGCATTTCCTTCCGTTGCGTCTTATTTGACGTCAACGCCGTATCAGCAAGGTTCCGACATGAACTGGATCACAAACTATGTCCGCCCCCGGATCAACTCGATCTTCTCGCGCAGGGAAGTGCCTGAAAACCTGTGGCACAAGTGCGATGAATGCGGAACGATGCTGTTCCACCGAGAACTGGCAGAAAACCAGAATGTCTGCACGCAATGCGGCCATCACATGGCGATCACACCGCGAGAACGTTTTAACCATCTCTTTGACGGCGGCATCTTTTCGGAAGTCGCGGTGCCTGCACCAAAAGACGACCCGCTGCAATTCCGTGATCAGAAAAAATACCCTGATCGCATGAAGGCAGCCCAGAAAAAGACTGGCGAGAAAGAGGCAATGCTGGTGGCTACCGGCGAAATCGGGCGGACGCCCATCGTTGCCGCAGCTCAGGACTTTTCGTTCATGGGTGGTTCGATGGGCATGTATGTCGGCAACGCCATCATAGCCGCCGCTCAGGAAGCCGTGAAGCTGAAGCGCCCGCTGATCCTGTTCTCGGCCGCGGGCGGCGCGCGGATGCAAGAAGGTATTCTCAGCCTGATGCAGATGCCACGCACCACTGTCGCGGTCGAAATGCTGAAAGAAGCAAAACTGCCGTACATTGTGGTTCTGACGCATCCGACCACCGGTGGCGTCACCGCGTCCTACGCAATGCTGGGCGATGTTCATATCTCGGAACCCAACGCGCTGATCTGTTTCGCCGGACCGCGCGTGATCGAACAGACCATCCGTGAGAAGCTGCCCGAAGGCTTCCAGCGCGCGGAATACCTGCTGGATCACGGAATGCTGGACCGCGTCACCAAACGTACCGACATGCGGGAAGAACTCATTACAATTACCCGGATGCTGATGAACCAGCCACCTGCCGTCAAAGGCGACCTGCCGGCCCCAACCCTGGAAGAGTCCAAGGCAGAAGCCACCACCGAAGACGCTGTCGAGAAATGACCCGCCAGACCTCGGACGCCATCCTGGACAGGATGATGGCGCTGCACCCCAAGATCATCGACCTGACCTTGGATCGCGTCTGGCGTTTGCTGAATGCGCTAGGTAACCCGCAAACCGAACTGCCGCCGGTGATCCACATTGCCGGAACCAATGGCAAGGGTTCCACCCAGGCCATGATCCGTGCGGGCCTCGAAGGGGCCGGGCTGTCTGTGCATGCATATACCTCCCCCCATCTGGCCCGTTTTCACGAGCGCATCCGATTGGACGGAGAGTTGATTTCCGAACCAGCCCTGACGGCAGTTCTGGATGAGTGCTACGCTGCCAATGGTGGTGAAAACATCACCTATTTCGAGATTACGACCTGCGCGGCCCTACTGGCCTTTGCCCGCGCAAAAGCAGATTATACCCTGCTCGAAGTCGGGCTGGGCGGCCGTCTGGACGCAACAAATGTCATTGAACAGCCCGCGGTGACCGTAGTTACCCCGGTTTCGATCGATCACGAACAATTCCTGGGCGATACTTTGGGTAAAATTGCTGCGGAAAAAGCGGGGATCATCAAACCCGGAGTACCCTGCATTGTCGGACCGCAGCAGGACGAAGCGCTAGAGGTCATAGAATACACCGCAGCTCGTCTTGGCGCGCCGCTGCTGGTTCATGGCCAACACTGGCACGTTCACGAAGAAAACGGCCGCCTGATTTATCAGGACGAAACCGGCTTGCGTGACCTGCCATTACCGAACCTAATGGGCGCACACCAGATCCAGAACGCAGGTGCCGCGCTTGCTGTTCTTCGGCACCTGAACCTCGGCGACGACGCATACGAAGCTGCGGTAACCAAAGCGGAATGGCCTGCCCGCATGCAAAGGCTAAAAACCGGCCCTCTCGTCGATCAGGCGGCCCAGGCAGAAATATGGTTGGATGGCGGCCACAATGCCGCCGCAGGTGTCGCGCTGGCAGATGTGTTGCGCAAGCTCCCGCCCAAACAAACCCACATGATCTGCGGCATGCTGAACACCAAGGACGTCACAGGTTATCTGGCACCGCTCGCTGCCCAGGCCACCAGCCTGACCGCCGTATCCATCCCGGGCGAAGCCGCCACGCTTAGCGCACAAGAGACCGCAGCCGCAGCCGCTGAAGTTAACTTGCCCGCCACCACTGCTGAAAGCGTGTCGGACGCGCTCGCCGCGATCATTGCCCAAACCCCTGACGCGCGCATCCTGATCTGTGGCTCGCTCTATCTTGCGGGCAACATCCTGCGCGAGAACGGCTAAAGCTTCATCTGGCCAAAAATATCCCGGGGGAGCTGCGCAAAGCGCGGCGGGGGCAGAGCCCCTATTTTCCCCAATCTACATCCTGCATCTCACGCAGGCGCGACGCCGTACGTTCGAATTCGAATGTTCCTTCGCCTTCGACATACAGCATTTCCGGATCGGCCGCAGCGGAACAGATTAACCGGACTTTCGCCTCGTATAATGCATCTATCAGCGTAACGAACCGTTTTGCCTCATTGAAGTTATTCCGAGACAGGCGCGGGATGTCCTCAAGCACCAGAACTTTAACAGCCTCAGCTACGGCCAGATAGTCAGCCGGCCCCAACATTCGGCCACACAAATCATAAAACGTAGCCCGGGCAACACCGTTCCGGAAGGCGGGTATCTCGACGTCCCGCCCGTTGACTTTAAGGACCAGCGGATCGGCTGGCCCACCGGACAAATCAGTCCAGACGGCGCGGATATTTGCCCGCGCTTCCGGGCCGATCGGTGTAAAGTAGACAGGCGACCCCTCAAGCCGGTTCTGTCGATAGTCTGTGGGCGAGATTAACTCTCTCACCTCCAATGTCTCTTTGATATGATGGATGAACGGCAAAAACAGCTGACGGTTCAGACCATCCTTATACAGATCGTCCGGATGGCGGTTTGATGTGGTGATGACGACAACCCCGCCGTCGTGAAGCATGTCAAAAAGCCGCCCGACAATCATTGCATCCGTGATGTCGGTGATTTGCATTTCATCAAAGGCCAACACACGCACGGACTTCATCACCTGATCGGCGACAGGTGCCAATGCGTCTTCGACCCCGTCCTCACGCGCCTTGTGCAACCCTGAATGGATTTCCTGCATGAACGCATGAAAATGCACGCGCCGCGCCGGAACATCGTCCAACGTTTCAACAAACATATCCATCAACATTGACTTGCCGCGCCCAACGCCGCCCCACAGGTACAACCCCTTTGGCGGAGGAGGGGGTTTTCGAAAAAACCCACGCTTGACCGGAACAGCCAAAGCCGCGCGAATGCGTTCAAATTCGGGCAGAACAGCCTCTTGCGCGTCGTCACGGGTCAGGATGCCGTCGGCGATGCGGCTTTCATAAAGCGAAATCAAATCCGTCATGTCCGAGCCATAGCGCCCGCTCTGCGGCTTGAAAAGCCGACAATCCAATCACGCATCAAATTTGGTTAACCTCGACAGCAAAACTCCTGAATTGACGCATCACAAAAAACCGATAACTTCGCCCGTCGAAAACCCCGAGGTGTACATGTCGCAACCGACCCGCTTGTTGAACCCCATCCTGATCGTCGGATGCATCATCATCACGGTCAGCTTTGCTGTGCGCGCCTCATTCGGAGTATTCCAAATCCCGATTGCCAGCGAGTTTGGCTGGCTTCGCACCGATTTTTCGTTGGCCATTGCCATTCAGAACCTGGCATGGGGGATAGGGCAACCGATCTTCGCTGCGATCGCCGAAAAAATTGGTGATCGGAAAGCCATCATTCTGGGCGCACTGACTTATGCCGCGGGGATGGTTCTTTCCGCGTGGTCCGTCACACCTTTTGGGCATCAAATGTATGCTTGGCTAGTGGGCTTTGGCATTGCCGGTACAGGTTTTGGTGTGGTTCTGGCAGTGGTCGGACGCGCTTCGTCGGACAAGAACAGATCCATGTCGCTGGCGATTGTCACAGCCGCGGGCAGTTTTGGACAGGTTATCGGAGCCCCAACCGCCGAATGGTTGCTGAGTTTTTTGCCGTGGCAACAGGTTTTTATCGTTTTCGCCGTGGCAATTCTGGCGCTGGTTCTGACACTTCCATTCATGCGTGCCCCGCAAGCAGTCAGCAAAGCTGAACTAGAAGAGAGCATGAGCCAGATTCTCGGTAAAGCCTTTCGCGACCCATCTTATGCATTGATCTTTCTTGGTTTTTTCAGTTGTGGTTATCAGTTGGCATTTATCACCGCCCATTTTCCCGCTTTCGTAACCGAGATGTGCGGGCCGATCCAACCCGGCGGTATTTTGCATTCCTTGGGAATCACAACCACCTCGGCCTTGGGGGCGGTCGCCATCTCTCTGGTCGGGTTGGCCAACATTGGCGGAACGCTGATTGCAGGATGGGCCGGAAACCATTTCCCGAAGAAGTATCTGCTGGCTGCAATTTACACCGCACGTACTGTCGCGGCAGCGGCATTCATTCTTTTACCAATCACACCGATGTCCGTCATCGTATTTTCGATCGTGATGGGATCGTTGTGGTTGGCAACCGTACCGCTGACATCCGGACTCGTCGCTCACCTATACGGGCTGCGCTACATGGGTACACTTTACGGGTTCATCTTCCTCAGCCATCAGATTGGTGGCTTTCTGGGTGTTTGGCTGGGCGGCCGGATGTATGATCAGTTTGGCGATTATACGATGGTCTGGTGGATCGGCGTCGCTGTCGGAGCGTTCAGCGCTATCGTTCATTTGCCTATTCGCGAGAACAGACCAACGGCGACCGCCGCAGCCTGAGGGCTGTGAAATCAACGTAGCTCCGCCTCGGTATTCCCGCCGTCGACCGTCACGACATGTCCTGTTGTCCGCTCCATCTGGGCCAATGCGACAAAAGCGTCGGCGACGTGGGCGGCCTCAACCTCACGGCCCAGCAGGTTGCCAGCCATGTATTTTTCTTCGGACACGCCGCGCGCCGCAGCGCGTTCTTTGATGAAGGCTTCGGTCAGAAGGCCCGACCGGATACGATCCGCATTCACTCCGTTCACCCGAATACCGGACTCAGCAAGTTCCAAAGTCAGTTGTCGCAGCAGGAACATCGTCGCAGCCTTGGGTGTACCATACGCGCCCATGTTTCGCCCCGGATTTATCGCTTGCTTGGAGATATTGAACAAAAGCTGCCCGCCGCGTCCTTGCGACTGCATGACACGAGCAGTGGCCAAGGCCATGGACTTATGAGCAAAGAAATTCAATTCGAAAGCGGCGCGAAACTCCGCGTCGTCCATATCTAACAAAGCACCACCTGTCGCCGAACCGGCATTGGATACCAGAATATCCAACCCCCCAAACTGCTGGACGGCAGCCTCCATTGCAGCTTGTGCAGCACCGTCCTGCGTCAGATCGCAAGCAAACGCAGCGTGCCACGGCCCCAGATCTTCAGCCGCCGCCTTCAAAGCTGCCTTTTGCTGGTCCACCAACAGAACATTGGCACCTTTTTGAGCAAATGCTTTTGCAGCCGCCAGACCAATCGCCCCAGCGCCCCCGGTTACCATGACAACCTTGCCCTGGAACGGAGGCGGCGTGCTTTTACCAAGCTTTGCCTGTTCCAAAGACCAGTATTCGCAATCGAACCGATCCTTTTCATCCAGCGGATAAAAACCCCCGGCATCCTCTCCAACAGCGCGGACCCGAAGGTTCTGCTCGGCCAAGTCTGCGGCGATCGAGGCCGCCATGGCGTTTGACCCCATCCCCACAACGCCGACCCCTTCGATCCAGGCATGTTTGGGATCAGCGGTCAGGACTGTTTTGGGTTCGTTGGCTTGCGCGGCCTGGCGTTCGAAATAGGCGTGGTAGTCTTTCGCAAATTCTTCGACTTTTTGCTGTACCGACGCGCGCCCACCCAGAATGTCTGCGGACCGAAGTACCAGCGGGCAACCTTTTGTCCGCAATACATGATCAGGAGACGCCATGCCCCGCGCGGCCAATGCGTCAATGTCCGATCGTCTGAAAAACTCCATGACGTCCGGACAGTTTCGCAGGTCGAAGATCGGCATTGCATCGTCCCGACCCGCTGAAACGTCAGCGATGATACCGCGAAGCATCGGCAGAACTGCCAAATCCGGGGCAGGGTATCGTTCGCCAAGAGGGGTTCGTTCCTTCATCCCAAAATACTCGGCCACTTCGTTGGTATGTGACACGATCTTGTCGTAGCTTTCCTTCGCCGTCGCACCGAAGGTGAAATGACCATGCTGCAACAGAAGTAGGCCCTCAACATCGGGGTTTTCCTCAAAAACTTCGGCAGCTTTTTTGGCTAAACCAAACCCCGGCATGATGTAGGGAACGATGCCAAGACGGTCGCCGAAAATTTCGCGGCAGACCTCGGCGGCATTTGGCAAGTTCGCCAGAACCAGAAACGGCGTAGCGTGGGTGTGGTCGACATATTTGTGCGGCAGAAATGCGTGAAGCAACGTTTCAACCGACGGGTTGGGCGCTCCTGAGTCCAGAAGGTTTGCGCGCTGCACGTTCACCATGTCGAAATCCGACAGGGTCTCAAGCGCGCGAAGTTTCATGAGCGGATCAAGCCAGACGCCCGGCAATCCCGGTGCCAGTATCGTGTCCAGATCCCAGCCGGAACCTTTGACATGCAGAACACGCTGCATGATGCCGAACAAATCAGGGCGCTCCAGCTTGACCGAGGTATTGCCGCCACCATGCATCAGCAAGTCGGGGTTCTGCCCAATCAGGCGCGATGTGTAAACACGTTCTCCCAGCTCCTGATCAGCAGGGTCCGTTCCTGCTTCGCGACGCCATTTTTGTGCGTCTTCAGTAACATACCAGTTTTCAATCATCATTCGCGCCCTTTGATCTTTTTCGACCCTTCCGGGATGAAACCTAAGAAAGTGTTAATTCACCTTGTCAGGGAACAGAGCCGCCAGTCCTTCCGCCGACGCGTCGCACACACCACGTTCCGTAATCAGGCCGGTCACCAGACGGTTGGGCGTAACATCAAATGCCGGATTACCACCTTCCGTGCCTTTTGGCGTAACCAGGATATCCATCACGGCACCGGCCTCACCGATACCCAAAACATGCGTGACCTCTCGCTGATCGCGCTCTTCAATCGGGATTTCGGCAACACCATCCCGAACCGTCCAGTCAATCGTAGGAGAGGGCAGGGCAACGTAGAACGGGACTCCGTTATCCCGGGCGGCCAGGGCCTTCAGATAGGTACCGATTTTATTACAAACGTCTCCTTGTGCGGTAGTTCGATCTGTCCCGGTTATGACGGCGTCCACCAGCCCGTGCTGCATCAAATGCCCACCTGCATTGTCCACGATATAGCGGTGGGGAATACCGTGCTCACCCAACTCCCAAGACGTCAACGCACCTTGATTGCGCGGCCGTGTCTCGTCCACCCAGATTTCCACTGGAATGCCTGCCTCATGCGCATGGTACATGGGGCTGGTCGCGGTACCCCAATCTACCGTCGCCAGCCAACCAGCGTTGCAATGTGTCAGCAAACGCACGGGCTCGCCTTCTGGTTTTCCCGCTGCAATTTGCCGGATCAGGTCCAGACCGTGCCGTCCGATTGAGGCGTTGATCTCAACGTCTTCGTCCGAAATCTCCTGGGCAAGTTGCCATGCCTGCGCCGCCCGGTCAGCAGGTGCCAAAGGCATTAATGCAGCCCGACATCGGTCCAGGGCCCAGCGCAGGTTGATCGCAGTGGGTCGGGTTGCATTCAACACGTCATAAGCTGTGTCAAATGACGCATCCGAGCTGTCCCGCGACATCTGCTCGGCAATTCCAAAGGCCGCCGTCGCACCGATCAAAGGCGCTCCGCGAACCCACATATCCCGGATCGCGGTCGCAAACTCATCCAGAGTTTTGAGAGTTACAATTCGAAACTCATGTGGTAGCCACCGTTGATCAATGATCCGGACTTCACCTGAAGCTTTGTCCCACCAAATCGAGCGATAATGTTCGCCGTTCACCTTCATAGCGCTGCCTCCCTTAGACCGTATGTTTCGCCTGAACTTTGCAAGGTCATGCCCGGATTTGAAGCGAAATCGCCCGCAATTCGGCCGAAGATCAGGACGAAGTGCGAATTGCCGCCCTCAACTCGCGTTCCAAAGCGTCCAGAAACCGGGACCGGTCGGCTTTGCCAAAGGGTTTCCCTCCGCCTCCGGCACCCAAAGGGTTTGCTGCGCGCAAGTCGGCCATCAGGTCACGCATGGCGAGTTGCTGGCCGATATTCGCTAACGTGAAGGCCTCACCACTCGGGCGCAAAGTGCGAGCCCCCGCCTCGACGCATTTCGCGGCCAGTGGAATATCAGACGTGACAACAACATCGCCTGTACCGCAACGCTCAGCGATCCACTTGTCGGCTTCGTCAGCACCCTCCGCCACGATCACAACCTGTACCAAAGGGTTGGCAGACGGCCGCAACCCGCCATTGGAAACCAAAACCATCGGAATCTTGTGTCGCGTTGCCACCCGCTCGGCCTCCATCTTGACCGGACAGGCGTCACCATCGACATAAAGAGTTGTCACGCGCTTTTTGCCTCTTTCTTGGCGGGCGAAGCGGGTTTCTTTTTCACCTTGAATTCATCCGGAATAGGCATTCGGTTGAACGCGTCCAAACCAGCAATCTTGTAAGCCTCGGCCAGCGTCGGATAGTTGAACGTGTTCTGCACAAAATAGTCGACCGTACCCTTCAGGTTCAGAACCGCCTGCGCGATATGGATCAGCTCGGTCGCGCCTTCGCCCACGATCTGCACGCCCAGAACCCGCCGGGTTTTCAGCGAAAATAGCATCTTCAGCATCCCGTGCTCTAACCCCATAATATGCCCGCGCGAAGTTTCACGGAAACGTGCCACGCCGACTTCGTAGGGGATACCGCGTTCCTGCAACTCTTCCTCGGACATGCCGCAGGTGGAAATCTCAGGTACCGAATAGATACCGTAAGGGTACCAAGGGCTTTCCGGCAGGGTAGGGGTTTCCAACGCGTGACAAGCCGCAACGCGACCTTGTTGCAATGAGGTTGACGCCAATGATGGATGCCCGATGACGTCACCCGTTGCATAGATATGCGGTACCGAAGTCTGATAGGTCTTGCGATCTACGCTGATGCGATTGCGATGGTCTGTCTCGATCCCGACCGCATCCAGATTCAATGTCGAGGTCGCCCCCATGCGCCCGGCAGCGAATAGCATCATCTCGGCGCGCACGTGGCGCCCGTTGTCCAGCGACACTTCGACGTGAGAGCCTGCATCTTCGATCTTTTCAACCGCCGCCCCCAGGCGCAAGTCCACTCCGTTTTCGCGGATTTGATGTGTGAAGTCGTGGATCAACGTCTTGTCGATGAAATCCAGGAAGGTCTCGCGCGGTTCGACCAAAGTCACCCGCACATCCAGCGCCGAAAACATGGTGGCATATTCAACACCGATCACACCCGCGCCGATCACGCACAGCGAGCGCGGGATTTCGTCCATCTCAAGAAATTCATCCCCGTCGACAATCGTCTTGCCGTTGAAAGGCACATAATCGGGCCGATAGGTCTTGGTGCCAGTCGCAATCAGGAATTTTGCAGCTGTCAGGCGCGTAGTTTCGCCAGCGTCTGATGCGACTTCAATCTCATGCGGGCCGGTGAACTTGGCCAACCCGTTCATTGTTTCCACATGATTTCGGTTGAACTGATGTTCCAGCACATCGACTTCGTGGTCCAGCGTCATGTGCAGGCGTGCCTTCAGATCTTCGGCCCGGATCTGATCCTTTACCCGATAGGAGCGCCCGTAAAAGCTGCGCTCACGCCAACCAGAGAGGTTCAGAACCGTTTCGCGCAGCGTTTTCGATGGGATTGTCCCAGTGTGAACAGACACGCCGCCAAAGCGATCTTTGCGATCGATCACCAGCACCCGGCGCTGCAACTTGCCCGCCTGAATTGCCGCCGCCCGGCCCGAGGGGCCGGAGCCAATGATAATCAGATCGTAATCGAACTTGCTCATGCCTTAGTCCCCGTACAATGCCTCGGCGTGGAACGAGACATGATCCTCCATGAAGGTCGAGATGAAGAAATAGGAATGGTCATATCCGGGTTGCATTCGGTTCGTGGCTTGCTGACGACGTTCGGCGATAGCATTGGCCAAAGCCTCGGGGCGTAACAGGTCCATGAATTGGTCATCGGTTCCGGTATCGATCAGGACAGGACCATCGAAGCCTTTTTCTTTCATCAAAACCGATGAGTCATGGGGGGCCCATGCCGCCTCATCCTCACCCAGATAGGCGCTAAGCTGTTTACGGCCCCAATCGCTGTTCACCGGGTTCGAAATCGGTGCAAAGGCCGAAACGGAACGGAACCGCCCTGGCAGCGACATCGCCAGCGTCAAAGCACCATGACCACCCATCGAATGCCCAGTGATCGCCTGACGTTCGGCGTCGATGGCAAAATTCTGCACCAGCAGGCCGGGCAGTTCTTCCGCCACATAATCCCACATGCGGAAATGCGGCGCCCACGGCTTTTGTGTTGCGTTGACATAGAACCCGGCCCCTTGGCCCAGATCATAGTCGGCATGATCAGCCACACCTTCACCGCGAGGGGATGTATCCGGGAAAACCAGCGCAATACCCTGTTCGGCTGCCCAGCCTTGCGCACCGGCTTTGGTCATGGCGTTCTCATGGGTGCATGTCAGCCCGGACAGGTACCACAAAACGGGAACCGGACCATCCTTGGCTTCGGCCGGCAAAAAGAGGCCAAATGTCATGTCGCATGAACAGGCCGAAGAGCTATGGCGATAAACGCCCTGTACACCGCCAAAGCAGGCGTTTTCCGAAAGGGTTTCCATCTGGCAAATTCCTTACAATGGGTTTGTGACATGGCTAACGACCCACGCGCCCGACGTAAAGTCCACGCAGTTGCGACGAAGAAAATTCTCGCAAAGGTGAAGATCAGGGTGTGCCAACCCAACCGATGATTAGCGGCACGGTCAGGATACTGGCTGCGGTGGACAGAAGAATAGCCGCCGAGGCGCGCTGCGGTGCAACCCCATAATGCGCCGCCAACATGTAGACATTGCCTGCCACCGGCAGCGCCGCCGCTGCAATGGCGACTGACGCAGGAAATGCATCGATTGGAAGCAGCCAGATCAACATCACTGCAACGCAAATCGGATGGATAACCAGTTTACACAGCGTCAGCCATGCCGCGATCTCAACCCGCTCCGCCGACTTCCCCGCCAAGGATGCCCCAATTGCGAACAAGGCCCCGGGCGTGGCCGCACCGCCCAGGATTGTCAGGAAATCGCCCAATGGCACAGGGACCGGGATGCGCAAAGCGGACCAGATCAACCCGGCCGAAATTGACAAAATCATTGGGTTCTTCAGCAACCCGACGCCAATCAACCGCAGCGTTGCAAGGCTAAGCCTTCCGTCCCGCCCTCCATTGATCAAAATCACGATAAGCGAGGAAAACACCACCAGATCAACCGTCAGCACAAGCATGACAGGACCGATCGCCGCCTCAGAGAACAAAAGCGCCAGCATCGGCAGACCCAGGAAACCAACATTGCCGATGGCCGCACACTGCGCTTCGACGGCTGCCGTAGGAATATCAAGCCCACGCATATAGGCCACCAGGGTCGCCAAGCCATAAACTCCTGCGGTACCAATAAGATAGCCGATCACCAGTCGCCCGTTGAATATCTCGGCAAAAGGCAAGGTGGCCGCAAAGCGAAACAACATTGCGGACAAGGCGAAATAAAAAACAAATTTCGTCAGGTAAGCCGTGGCTTCCTGCGGAAAAAACCAGCTGCGCCCAGCCCAGTATCCCAAGCCAATTATCGCGAAGAAGGGTAGGGTACGTAAAAAAATCTCGACCATGCCCAGTGTCCTAACATGGTTTGCGGTCCGAGTAAGCTCTTCGACCAACCATGTCAACGAAGAGATTGCAAACCGATCAGGAAGTAGATTTATGCGCCGTCATGTATACGAAAATCGTTGAATCTAAACCAAACGGTTTATAAATTCGTTATCACGCCACTTAAGGAACTGACATGACCCAAGCCGCCACAATTCTGCGCACTGGTCGTAAATTCGATCAGGTCTTGCGCGGGGCCCGAGAAGTTTTCATGGCGGATGGGTTTGAAGGCGCAAGCGTAGACGATATCGCCCGTGCGGCAGGCGTCTCGAAAGCGACTTTGTACAGCTATTTCCCGGACAAACGCTTGTTGTTCATGGAAGTCGCTCAAAATGAATGCGAACGGATGGCGGACCACGTCCTGTCAATGATTGACGAGACAAAACCCGCGCGAGAGGTTCTGACCATCGCCGCGACTCAGTTGGCGGCGTTTCTGGTGTCGGATTTTGCGCAACAGGTCTTCCGCATCTGCATTGCGGAAAGTGACCGTTTCCCCGAGCTGGGGCACGCGTTTTATCAGGCAGGCCCCAAGAACGGGCAATGTCATCTGGCAGAATATCTGGAGAAAGCTGTCGCAAAAGGCGAACTTGTGGTCGAGGATGTTCAGATCGCCGCCGCTCAGATGTCAGAGCTTTGCAAAGTTCGCATCTGGAACCGCGCAGCCTTTGGCATTCAATCCAGCTTTACCCAGCAGGAAATCGATGAAGTCGCCCTGCAGGCCGTCGACATGTTCATGGCCCGCTACGGCGTCTGACCCGGACCGGAACACCAGTGCAGGGAATTTCCCAACGGCCTGCCGTCGTGAGGATAGTTACAAAGATAGGGCTTATCAAACGGCGCCGCGCGCGCTCGACCTGAATAACCCGCTCAATTATCGCCTTGAAATGATACGTTCTGAACTTGCACACCATCCGTGAACCCAGGACCATCCTGACGCAGCAAATGTTCGGCAAGAATTTGAGTGAACACAACTTTGTCTGAGTAGTCCAAGTGAGAGGCGTCGGGTAAGTCAAATCCCGACATTACCGGATCGTCCAGAAAATGGATCGTGTCAGCCTCGGTCAATTCTGCAATTGAGTCCCAATATATCTCTCGTGGCAGAATGTCGGTTTCCATAGCAAGCACATCTTCGCTCACAGGCATATAGACCACGACGACACGACCACCGCGATCTTCGATGCTTGAGACCAGACGCCCAAAATCCTCGGCTATGAACTTGCGCCATTCTGCAGGGTCATAATGCGACTGCGTCCCCATCATATGGGCCATTGAGTCTATCCGGGACTTTCTGAGGGCCGGGACATCAACATTCTCAAACCGGAGCGCCATCTCACGGTTAATATCTGTCGTTACATAATCCGGAGGGCCCGCAAACTGTCCAAGTTTGAGCATGTTACGTAGTAGCCGGATCGCACTGTAATACCGATCACCCAATGCCATTCGCGACGAAACCTGATTACCCAACCAAGTATCGATGTACCGCGCCTTGTTCCAATGCTGGTTGTAATATTCAACGTTAGGAGCTTGCTCTTCGAAGGCGGGGCCCGGCATCATAATGGAGGGGACGATCGACAGTACAACCAGACCTTTGAATTGGGAATTCAGCGCAAGATCCTCATAAGCCGAGTAGGGCGCAGCACCCGACACCGCCAGCTGGTGAACCTGAACATTTCCAAGCGCTTCCGAAAGCGTTGCAAGTGACACATTCGATTGCATTCGAGACGCGCCGAGCAGCGCGACCGAGTTAGGATCGGTATCCGCCTCAAGTTCACCGCGAACAAGGGCCCATCGCTCTGGTGAGTAGTCGAGGCTTGGGATACCTCCATTGCTGCGAATGTGGAATTCCAGCGCACAAAACAGGAGGGCAGCCAAGACCAGTGACCCCAGAACAGAAACCAGGTAACGCGACCCCTTTCTGGATTTGGGCGTAGCCGCGTCCTGTACTGCAATTTTGTCTAGCGCCTTATGCTCCATCCTTGTTCACTCAACCCTTAAAACTGAAAATAGATAAATTCGTCAGCACTGCTGCCGATAACCGCGATCGAAAAAACGGCCAACGCTCCCAGAACGGTAACAACGCTTAGCGGCATAGCGTCAACAACTTCGCGAAGCGGACGATGACGCAGCTGCCAATGCGCCAGAAACAGCCCGGTCAGGCAGATCAGGACAAGGGCTGTGTTGAGCATCGGAACGTCAAAATTGGAGTCCTGGATGTTAAACAGCGAGGTCAGCATCAAGCCTGTTTGAGACAGATCTTCTGCGCGGAACAAAACTGCTGATTGCGACAGCAGCAACATTGTCAGCGCCCAGAACAAAATTTGCGCAAGGGTGGTATGCCAAACGGGCCAATGCCCGATTTTGTAGCGCAACCACAGCTCGGTCATCAGCACGAACCCGTTAAATGCGCCCCAAAAAACAAATGTCCAACTCGCCCCATGCCACAGACCAATGATTGTCATGGTCAGTAGCTGGGCATACATAATGTTGTAGATCGAACGGCTCCGCTTTGATTTGATGCTGGCGTACAAATAATCCCGGAACCAAGACGACATCGAAATATGCCATCTTTGCCAAAAATCAGCGTACCCGATAGCCGAAAACGGCGCCCTGAAGTTGACTGGCAGAACAAACCCCAGTGATAGCGCCACGCCAATTGCCATAAGAGAATATCCTGAAAAGTCAGCGAAAATCTGCCCCATGAACGCGAAATTGGCCAATATGACTGTAGAAGCTGGTAAGATTTCATCATGTTCGTAGACCGAGTCGACGACAGGAGCGAACAGCCCGTCCGCCAGAACAACTTTCTCGAACAAACCGATGAGAAAAAGAACCAAGGCCCAGCCCAGCTGATCGGCGCTTACTTTGGGTTGTACCTTCAACTGTGGCAGGAAACGACGGGCCCTTACGATTGGGCCGGCAACCAACTGAGGGAAGAAGGCGACAAAAACAGCAAAATCCAGAAATCCGGCGTCCGGGCGCATGCGCCCTTTAAAGACATCCAGAGAATAAGTCAGGGTCTGGAACGTATAGAAAGAAATACCAATCGGAAGCAAAACGCTCCAGGGCATTGGCTCGTATATAATTCCAAACTGCGCCAACAGGTTGGTGGTGTTTACAAGCAGGAACTCTCCGTACTTAAAGTAGCTGAGAACCCCAAGGTTCGCCGTTAGACTTACGAACAGCCAGAACCTCTTGCCTTTCTGAGAGTCGGCGCGATAAATTTTCTTTGCCGCGTAGAAGTCCACGATCGTTGAGAAGATGATGATCAGCAGATAAGGCAGATTCCAAGCGGCGTAAAAAAGCCAGCTCATAATCAGCAAAAACAGCTTCTTCAGACGCCACTGGTAATTCAGCTGATAACAGACAAAAACGACAACAAAAAAGAAAGCAAACAGGTACGAATTGAAAACCATCGACCACTAACCGAACCAAACACCCTGATCCAATAGTTACCAACTGAGACTTGACTTGTGAAGCTGTGTCCGCCGCATACAGACTAAGTTTTGGACCAGGATGCATACTCGTTTCTCACAGTGCGCCAGTGCAGTGAATAAGGGGTTATTGTTTCCGTTAGGCAAGCCGTGATCTGCCTCATTTCACCTGTCTGGAACCCCAAGCACTTTTCTGCGAGAGGCCGAGCGCGGCCACTTCTTTGGGCACTATATTGTTAACCACCTGCTTTACATCATTCACACAAGGGTGGTGTGGTAACTTCAGGCAATTGCATTAAGGCTTCAAAATAGCGCTTGGCGACGAATTCTGCCCCCTGCTGATTGTAGTGCACATCGTCGGCCATGAACTGGTCGGACCAGCCGGTTGACATATCCACAGCGATGATCCGCGAGTCGGAGGCGGACACACGACTGGCCAAATCAGAAATTTCGCGGTTAAGCGAGGAAATCCGGCTTTCTGTATGAGCATCCATAAGATTGCTGTGAGCGGGGGCAATCTGCTCCAATACAATGGTGACCTGCGGATTCGCCGCCCGGAATTTTTCGATAATCTGATGGATATTGCTGACGACCTTCTGGGCTGCATCATTGGTCTCTATCAGGTCGTTCCCACCAACACCCAGCAATACGACATCAGGAGGATCAATCCGCTTGAGAATGCTGTTCATACTCGCGAGTAAATCTTCTGTTGAATACCCGGTGGCACCTGCATGATCGCGATCAAATAAGACATCACGCCGCTCGGGGTAGGTCGACTCGTCCTCGAACGGGCCAATAAAGTCAACGACCACGCCACGATCCGACAACAGCGACCAAAGCTCAAAACGATAGCTTTCAAAATGAGGCCTGTCCCCCTTCACGCGAGAATCGCCAACGGGCAGTATTGTGGTCATCTTACAACCACTTTCGTCTGCCCGGGAAAACCCAAGCGCCAGAGCACCGAGGACTCCAACTGCTACGAGTGATAACAACACCTTTGTATGTCTATTTCTAAATGTTGCAGACTTAAGCATCGCTCACACCGCTCTCCCATTCAGTTTCCGCATATTTGCAATCTCGGAAGTTATTAACAGCAGCTGCCAAAACCTGCCAATGCGCATGATCTTAGATGAATTTCGTACGACGCATTAGCCAAAGTTAGCGCCCGATCGATTGGTCGTCGATGGCTCGGGACATTCATGGTGCCAAAAAGGTGCAAATAGACCAATCCGGGTGAGGCGTTGAATCCTGCCCGCCTGATGCGCACCTTTAGCAATCCAAGTCGCCAGCAACAGAGGGACAAAGCCCCAACTTCATTAACCGTTCACGTCCCAACAAGTTAGAATGGTGCGGGTGGAGGGACTTGAACCCCCACGCCTTGCGGCGCCAGAACCTAAATCTGGTGCGTCTACCAATTTCGCCACACCCGCAACCTGATGCCTTGGCATCGGAATGTCGCGGTCAATATCAAAGCTTGTGAGAGAGTGCGAGAGGGAAATTTGCTTCCAGATAAAGTTTGTCGGCACGACTCACCAGAGCCCGCATGCCGCGTTGCGATTGATGGGGAACTGCGCGAGTTGAATTTGGTCTTTGACCACACGCTCACAGTTTCCCCAAGGGAAACATTTCTTCAAAACGAACGCGATATTTCAAACACGCTAACGTTGAATGATGTGCCCAAACAGACCAGCCAATATGAACGGTGAACCGAAAGTTCTACGAAGGGCTTCACCAGAAAATTCCGCCCGAAAATTGCGGGGAAGGCCTATAAATCACAAACAGTTAAGGGTGCATTCCAAATCTACGCGGCGTAACGCATAGCCACATAACGCTTTCGCATATCCGTTTCCACACATACGGGAATCCATCAAAACTCGCCTTTTGGTTGCGGCATTTCTATGCGGGCCGCATCACAATTGCGCCATATTTCAAACGCCAAAAAATCTCATTCGCGTCAAATTAAGACCTCGGTGATCAGACTTGATTGGGCCCCAGGAGTTAATGAGTCTTTTTGCCATCCGGCGCTGTACGAGTATTTGCTCAACTCCAGAACAAGGGTCTGTGTCGTGACCAACCAGAATTATTCCGCTGCCTCCGAGCAAGATGCTGTTGATCTTGCGCGCGAGAGCTTTGTCGGCGAGCTGAAAACTCTGAACAGCCAGCATCCTGGCACCGGGTTTGGCATCGCTTTGAGAACTCATTCGGGCAATCGCTATTTGCTGGCAAACTCTCGTATGCCGTTGCCCGCCAACAAATCTCAGGACTTCCCGACCGGGCGCCGCGTGGCTTGCCTGGAAAATGGCGAGCATTTCAGCTCGATCGAAGTTCTGGCCGACTCGTTTGCCTATGAATCGATTTCGCCCAAGACCGAGGCGGCGATTCTGGGCAATGCACTGGACCTGATCGCGCGCATCGACAAGCTGCCCGGCCATCCCGCCGGCGGCCTGCCGAATGACAAACAGGCCCTAATCGCTGCAACTGGAACCGGAGGCTGACAATGGCGCGCAACGACCACCTTCTGTCTGTAGGAAACGAGTCCCTGTCGCCCATGACCGAGGCGATGGCATCGTTGACGACGCAGATTGATCAATTGACAGAGGTGGCAGATGCGCGCTCATCAGCGCGTCTGGCGACACTCAAGACCCGTATGGAGAACTTCACCGCCAGCGTCACGCTGGTAGGGCAGGTCAAGGCGGGCAAATCCTCGATCGTGAACATTCTGGCGGGCCGCCCGAATCTGCTGCCTTCGGATGTGAACCCGTGGACATCGGTGGTGACCACGCTGAACATCAACACGCGCACCCAGGGCGACACCCGGTCCAAGTTCACTTTTTTCGAGCAGGAAGAGTGGGATAACCTGATGGTCGGCGGCGGCCGTCTGGGTGAACTGGCCAATCGCGCAGGCGCGGATGATGAAATGGACGATATCCGCCGGCAGATCGCCGAGATGAAGTCCAAATCAGAGGACCGTCTGGGCAAGCACTTCGACCTGATCCTGGGTCAGAGCCACCAGTACGACTATTTCGATGAGGAGCTTATCCAGCGCTACGTTTGTTTGGGTGATGACGATGATCCGGATATCAACCCAAAGACAGGGCGGTTCGCCGATGTGACCAAATCGGCGGAGTTGTTTATGGACATCCCGCAGTACCCGGTTGCTCTGAAGCTTTGCGATACGCCCGGCGTGAACGATACGTTCATGGTGCGCGAACAGATTACCTTGCGCAGCCTGCGTGGGTCCGAGGTTTGCGTTGTTGTGCTGGCTGCCAGCCAGGCTTTGACCACCATGGACATGGCGCTGATGCGCATCATTGCGCAGTTTGAGAACCGCCAGATCATTCTATTCGTCAATCGCATTGACGAACTTTCGGACCCGGTCAACCAGGTGCCTGAAATCCGCGACCGGATTCAGGATACGTTGAAGCAGAACAATATCGACACCAATACCAGCATCGTCTTTGGAAGTGCTCAATGGGCTGAGGCGGCGCTGACAGGCAACCCGGATATTCTGACCGAGGAGTCGCGTCAGGCGCTGAATACATTCTATCTGGCAGCAGGTTTCGGAGATCAGGCCGCGTCGCTAGACAAAATCTGGGCGCTGTCCGGCTTGCCGGATCTTCTGCTTGCCATGAATGAGCGGATCGCGGAAGGGGCAGGGAACCGCCTGCTGGATCGCGTTCGCCACCGCGCGCGCAACATCGCCAGCCAAATCCGCGCAACTGCGGTCGCTAAGAATCTGGCTGGTGGCGAGGGTGTGATGCGCGATCTTGACGGAAGCTCGCCGGAAGATGCCATTGCGACCGTTACGGCTGAATACGAAAAGAAAGTCGCTGACCTGACAACGTCTTTGCGCACCAAGGTTCTGGAGCGCTTGAACTCGGCAGAAGCCAACTTTGTCAAACGCGCGACGGATTCACTGATTGCGCATCTTGAACAGAATGGCGAGCAGGGCACCTGGCAATATGACCCCGCCGGATTGCGGACGCTGCAAAAGGCGGCGTATTTCAGCTTTGCCCGCTCCATGCGCAAAGAGGCCGGTTCGCTATATTCGGCGGCCGCAGGGGATGTCGGCGCGCTATATCACAAGCTTCTGGGGAACCATCTAGGTGAATTCAACATCGAAGCCCCGATTGTTCCCCGAGTACCGCCACCGTTGGGGATCGGGCGCACCATCGCGCTGGATCTGCAAAGCACCTGGTGGCGCAGATGGTGGCAGAAACGCAAAGGGTTCGAGGCATATGCCGCGGACTACACACGCCTGATCGCGTCCGAAGCAAATTCGATCACCAAGGATATCGAAGAGAACCAGATCGCAGCCGTTCTGGAAAATGTGCGGGCGACGTTGGCCGATTTCATGCGCGAACAGAAGGAAACACTTCTGAACATTTCGCAATCTGCTGAAAACGACCCAGCGCGGAACTCGGAACTTTTGGCTGGAATGCAACCGCAGAAATCGCGCGATGACATTCTGGGCGACATCCTCAAAGATCTCAGCAACGAAGCAGCATAAGAAGAGTTATGGTAAATTACACGATTAGGGCAAGGGCGTTGTTTTCCTTTTATAAACATGCGTTCTTAAATCTGTACTTTTAAAGAACGGTTCCCAAAAGTCAAACTTAAAGTGAAACTTCAACTTCGGTGCGCAAGTGAACACGCCGATCTTCCTGCAGGAATCGCCTTCAGGGTGTTTGGATCGTGTTTGGATCGTGTTTGGATCGTGTTTGGATCGTGCTAAACGAGGTGAGCCGGTGCGTGGGTGCGCACCGGCTCTGAACGATAACCGCCGGATTGGCGATGGAATGCTAGCGCGCTCACTGTGAGCGCATGGCAACCAAAGGTCAACCGTGATCGCCGCTTTGCGCCTCAATCCGGGCTTCCAGAGAGGCAATGCGTTCGTTCATGCGCCGCTCCAGGCTCTGCAAGTCGTTCCGATGTTTCTGTTCCAGGTCTTTCTCGCGCTTTTCGTTGTCAAAGACCCGCGCCCAGAGGTCATTCAATCCTTCCACCAGGCTCGGAATCTGATAATGGGTGTGATAATTCATGTTGGTTCCTTCCTTCAGCTTTTCCTTTGCTCCGGAGATAACCAGGGCGGGCTGTAACCTGCCGGAAATATTGGTTATTCCAACCGGCTGACGCGGTTCAAATGTTTTTCACCGCCCGAAGAGGATTAATCCGGATACCATTCCCTGGGCAACTGGAAGTGCGGGCCGTCCACGAAGCGCGCCCAGTCGCCGCCCCATTCGAGCGGGATGCCGAGGTCATCGGCCGCGCGTTTCCAGGTCGTGGCCATGCGCTGCCAAGCGCGCCAGTCGTTCCAGGGAATATCGCCATCGATCCACGGATGCGCGTCGAGCGCATGGCCGGTCACGTGGCGGCTGTCCATGGTCAGGCTCTTGCCGGTTTTCACGAGGATCTTCTGCTCCTCGATCGATCGCAGCCCGCAGTGGATGCCAAAATCGTGGCTGCTCATCTCAAGCGCGCGCCGCGCCACCCGGACCAGATCCGGGTGAACGGCTTCAAAACAGTCCTCGGACCGCTTGCCGAAACGGAACTTTTTGGCCCGGCCCATCACTTCCACGCCTTCTTCATGGCCTTGGACAAAGCCGCCTTGCTCGGCTTCTTTCCCTTCTTGTTGCGCCAGGCCTTCTTCATCTCCGCCCGCGCCACGGACTTGTTGAATCGCTTCTTTCGTTTCATCGCGTTTCACTCCTTTTTTTTTGAGTTGAATTGAGGGATCACACGCCGGCCGAATGCAAAGCTGATCGCGCTCAGCAGCGCCCACTGATACCAATCCGGCGTGGCATCGAGCGCGTCGAATCCGGCCTCGATATAGGGCGGAATGCCAGGGACGAAGCTGAGCAACAGCGGAATCGACAAAACGATTGTGAACCATTCATCTTTCCAGCTTGTTTTGCTTGCCTGGACTGCCAGCAACTCCCATGACTTGCCATGCTCCACGGCGGCTGTGGCCGCTTTCGCGCGCGCCGTCTCGATGTCCGCGCGCGCCTTCAGCTCCGCGACCTTCAGGTCAGCGCGCGCTTTAAGCGCCTCGCCGCCGATGCCCAGCACCCCCGCCAATAATTGTAGGATCATTCCCCCGGCTCCCTGTAACTGTTCAACTGATCGATCTTGACCAGCAATTCGCGGATTGCCTCCGCCAAAGGCTCAAGCACCTCGCGGCGCTCGCGCTGTGACTGGATGACCAGGTAGAGCGCGCCGGTGAGCGCCAGCATCCCCATGCCGCCGTCGATGATATGCGGCAGGATCTCGATCATCTCGAGTCCTCCCCTTCAACTGGCCGCGTCAGCCGTGCCAGCGCCATTGCGCCGGCCAGCAGCACCAGCCAGGCCGGCAGTTTGTTCAGCTTGTCGAGATTGCCCAGCAATTGATCGATCATTTGATGATCCTCCACAGCAACACGCCCAGCAACGCATAGACGATCAGCCCGTTCGCGCCGCCGATCCCCGCGTTGGCCCCGGCCCAGGCGTGACGCACATCGTCCAGCCCGTGCATGTGATCGCGCCCGCGCCCGTCTCCGCTGTATCCGCGCCGTCTCATCCGCTTCGCCCTCCGTTTCTCGCCAGCATGTAGGCCCCCAGACCGGCGCTCACGCCCAGCAGCGCGTTATCGGTGACGGCCCCCACCGCAACGCCGGTGAGCGCGCCGATCGCCACGTCGCCCAGCGTGTCAACGTCCTCGACAACCGCGTCGGTCGACTCCTTCGCCCACCAGGCGAGAACCGCGCCGCCGGCCACCACCGCGCCTTTGATGATCCAGGGTGTCAGAGGTCCCGCCATCAAGCCGCCTCCGATTGCTGCCGCGCCTGGACGGCCCGGATCGCTTCGAGATAGCGCAGGGTCGCCGCGCGCACCCCGGTGCCCTTCTCGTGCCAGGTCTCGCCGCCATTATAGGCGCGGATCACCCAGTCTTCCGGCGCGTCTGCGTAAGCGTCCGGAACACGGTCCCGCAGATACCGGATATAGGCGTAGCCGATGATCACGCCCCAGACCGGATCGAACAGCGCCTGGCCCAGATCGTCCCGGCCGAAGCGCCGGCGCAGGCCCAGCGTTCCCGTGTCCGCGTCCCAGAGGCCGCGCGCGGTGCTCAACTGGACTTGCATCAGGCCCCGGCTGTCCTCGCCGGCCGTGTTGTGCGCCAGCGGATCGCCGCCGCTCTCCACCTCGATCATCGCGGCCACAAGCGACTGGTCGCGCGCCGGTACACCGGCCTGGCGCGCATAGGCCCAGGCGCGGGTTCCGGTTCCTGGTGTGCGGTCCACGTTTGCGGATGGTGCGGGATCCAGCGCCCCGCGCACCTCGCCGATCAGGCCGGCCACCTGAGCCCGGTTGTGATAGAGCCACCAGGCGGCCGCCGCGATGACCGCAAGCGATGCAAGGTCCCGGATCATGGCCGCACCTTCCCAAGCAACCGCACTTTGATTGTCATCAGTGCGCCAAATTGCAGCCAGAGTTGATTAGTTAAGCCAGTGTATTCAGCTTCATACGTGACATGCAGCTTCAACATCGTACCGGTCGCCACCAGATAGGGCGACGGCAGGATGAATGCTTCGCCTTGGAATACCGGCACCGAGTCATGTTCGACGGGATCCGTATTAGCGGTATTTCTCACATGAAACAGGTCCGGCGGCTGACCGCCCGCGTGCCCGTATGATGCGATGACTCTTTGACCGGCCGGCAGCAAGGGAACGGGCGAAACCTCGTTGGTGATCACATTGGCCCGCAGCCTTCCAGCTTTTGGCTGTGGGTCCAAATTCGTAAAATCCACTTCGACCTGCTCGCCTTCAGGCGGCTTCAGGTAAATCGATTTTGTTTGATCCGTTTCCCGTCTCAGATTCACATAGTAATAGAAAACGTCCTTCTCTTTGGCATAGGAAGGTTCATCGGCATGGCCATCCACGAGGCGGCGGCCAAATTCGAGCGTCACGTCCACCGCGCGATGCGTCAGCGGCGATGCCACCACCATGTCAGACCGCGCGCCGGCGATGATCCCGCCGCGCGGCAGACGATGCCAGGTGCCGCCGTGCCGCACAAACAACTCGTCCACGTCGCCCTGGACGTAGCGGACCTGTTCATGACTGCCCAGATTGCGCTCGCCCAGCAGGGTGTAGCTCGCATAATAAACGCCCGCAGTCATGCCGCCCTCCAATTGCCCGCAAACACGATCACCGCCGCGCCGATCAGCGCCCAGGTGATCAAACGGACCTGCACATTGCTTGTTTGACCCAGGGTTCCGCGCGCGAGGTCCAGAATCTCGCCCGTGACCCGATCCTGCCGATCCCCGGCCCTGTCGATCAGATCCGCGCCCACATCCAGCGCCGAACGCTGCTCCCGCCCAACCGCCGCAACCAGCCGCGCGCCGGTGTCCAGCACGTCCTGTTGCCGGTCACCCACCGCCGCAACCAGGCGCGTATTGATTGCATGTTGGTTCTCCGCCCTCTGACCAGCCCGGTCCACCAGCCGCGCGCCGGTATCGAGCGCGTCCTGTTGCCGGTCGCCTGCAGATGCGACCAGCCGCGCGCCGGTGTCCAGCGCCTCCTGTTGCCGGTCACCCGCCGTCGCAACCAGCCGCGCGCCGGTGTCCAGCGCCTCCTGTTGCCGGTCACCCGCCGTCGCAATCAGCCGCGCGCCGGTGTCCAGCGCCTCCTGTTGCCGGTCGCCCGCAGATGCAATCAGCCGCGCGCCGGTGTCCAGCGCCTCCTGTTGCCGGTCGCCCGCAGATGCAATCAGCCGCGCGCCGGTATCGAGCGCCGCTTCGGCAAAATCGATCCCGGCCTGCAGCTGCCCCTGCCAGCTTTGAAGCTGCGCGTAATGGGCGTCATTGACCGCAATGATGCCGTCATTGGCCGCCGCCAGAACCTCGCTCAGAAGCCGGTTGATGCCGTCCTGATCGAAGCGCCGCGCGCTCAGCAATTCGGCCGCCTGGCGCTCCCAGGCCGCCACCGTCGCCCGCAGCGTCTCGTCGCTGGGATCGATGTTGACGTAGACCGAATCGAGGATCTGCGTCGCGTCGTTGAGAACGGCGCGCTTGTCCACACTCGAATCCGTGATGTCGAAGTGGCGGTTGTCGCTCAGGTCGCGGTTGTCCTCGGTATGGACATTCGTGGTGTTGGTGGTCTCGTTGACGTTGCTCGTGATCGTCCTGTTCTCGACATTCGAGCTGGACTTGTTGGACGTTCTGCTTCTGGAACTGGATTTACTGCCCATCGGTGCCCTCCCAGACCCGCTTCAGGATCCATTCGTCCCCGGCCTCAAGCACCCAGCCTTCCCGCGCCATCGCCCGCTGCGCCGCCGCCAGCAGCGGACGGGCCAGGCCCTTCAGCTTCGGGCTTGGCAAGCACCGGATCACCCCGATCCGGCCCGTGTTCCGAAGCGCGCGCCAGATCGCCAGGGCTTCCCCCCAGGTCTCGAAATGGTCGTAGACCATCTGCCACGCTTCGGACGCTCCGGACACCGCTCCGGGGCGCTCCTGCGCCAGCAGAACCCAGGTATCCCCGCAGCGCGCCGTGAAGCTGTTGTTAGCGTTCACACCGGCGGCCCAGGCCTCTTCGGCCGTCACCAGGCCGATCACCGGTCCACTGGCGACCTGGACGGGCGCGTCGGACGGTTTATAGCTTCGGTCCAGCATCGATCAGCCCCGCTTCCTCATCAGCCACCACAGGCCCAGCCCTGCCGCTCCCAGGACGCCCAGGACGATCAGCGGGTTTGCACCGCCGCCCCCGCCCGGGTTCTTCAGCCCCGCACTCCGGACGGCCGCGCTGAAGAACCCGTCCTCAGCGGCGGCGCCGAACACCACCGGCCCTGTCTGCCCGGTCACGTCGCCGGTCGAGACGTCCGCGCGCGTGTCGGCACTGCCCGTGTTCTCCAGGTCCTTCAGGATGTCGTTCACGACGTCATCGGCCGATTGCGCCGCCGCCTCGGCAATCGCCGTGGCGTCTGCCGCGCTTGGGGCGGAAAGGCTCAGATCCGGAATGGTGGTCATGATCCGCGTTCCTCAAGCAGCCGGTTGGTCAGCGAGCGATAGCGGCCCTGGCTCAGCGCCAGTTCGCGTTCGGCCAGTTCCAGTTCCTCCTGCGTCCGCCGCGCGACCAGCTCGTGCCGGCGCAACAGCGCCCGCGCCAGCGCCGCGCGCAGCCGCTCAACACGCCGGTCGGCCCTGGCCACCATGAGCCGCGCCGCGCCCAGCACGTCCTCTTCCACCCGCCGGTCGATCTGATCCATTAGCGTAGCTCCCTGAATACGTAGATCGCCCCCACCGCGGCCGCGGCCAAAGCCGCCGGCCACATCAGGCGGCTGATCAGCGTGTCGCCGCGCCGCGACTCGAAGGCTTCGCGGTAGAGCGTGCCCCGGTCCACCAGCAGCCGGCGCGCGTCGTCGCGTTCCTCGTGCTGTGCGTCAAGCGTCACCTCGTAAGCCGCCAGTTCGTCGTTGCGCTCCCGGTCCTCGCGCGTGGTCACGTCCCGGAACCGCTCGTTCCCGTCGTCGCGTTCCAGGTCCTCACGATCCGTTTCCAGGCGATACTGCGCGCGCTTGTCATCGAGCCGGGACCGGATCAGGTCGTGCTCGTCGTCCCGCGCCCGGTCCTGACGGTCGGTATCGTCCCGGAACCGTTCATTGCCCCGCAGCCGGCGGTCGGCCCGGTCCTGGTACTCGCGCAGCCGGCGGTCCTGCCGGTCCCTGGCCCGCCGGTCGAGCGTGTCGTCCAGCGTGTCCCAGGCCCGGCCCAGCAGATCATCCCAACTCGACATGGCTACCTCTCGTCAGAGACGATCCGCGAAATAGACCTCGACTGTGACCTCCGTGTTGGCCGACGTCAGTTCCAGTTCGATCTCGATCCGGTCATCGCGCCGGCGTTGCTGATCAGACGTCAGCGGCGCAAGCGCCAGCCCGTCGCGTTCCTGATCGATCAGCAGGTCAACGCAGCCCCCTACCCCGATCAGCGCGCCCGTCGCATTGCGGTACGGACCAACATCCTCCTGATCTGATGCCTTGTTCGGCCTCAGCAGCGCCTCGACATGATTCACATGCGTGTCGGATTTGATCCATTCCACATCGCCGATGCTCACCTCGAAGTTCTCGATCTTCTTGCCAGCGCCGGATGTCACGATGATGCGCTGAATGCGCCGGTCGATGCGGATGTCGTCGATGATATGCTTGCCCGAGGTGGCGAAGCTCTTCTTGTAGACCTGGCGGGAAATGACATTGCCGGCCGGCACCAGAACCGGGTTGTAAAAGGCGATGATTTGAGGCTTGATCTCGGTCTTGTGCTTGTCGGTCGTGTAGAGCGTCAGGCGCAGATCGCGGATATTGCCGGTTCCCAGGGCGTAGAGGTCCTGGACCGGTGCGCCGGCGCGGAACACGTTCGGCCACCCAAACGGGATGAACCACGCGGTTCCCAGCCCCAGACACCCGTTCATGCGCAGATACGCCTCGAATCTGGTGATGTCCTCGAAGTCCCAGATCGTGATGCCGTCCGCCTCCAACTTGATCCGGTCCAGGATCTTCGCGAAATGGTCGGTGTTGACGTATTTTTCGCCGTTATCGCCCGTTTCCAGAAGATCGTTGGCATTGGTGCCGGTGATCGCTGTATTGGCCAGCGTCTCGAAGCGCAGCATCAGCCCGCGATAGGTGTATGCGCCGGTTGGTACATCGATCTCGTATTCGCCGCCTGAGAGCCTCTGGGAGATTGTCACCAGATCGTCGGCCACGTTGATGTAGTCTGGAAGCGCCGCGTCCGCGCCCATCACAAGTTGAGAGCCGGGCATCCCGGCGCGGACCAGGTTGGGATTGACCGGTGCCGCAGCGGCCGACGCGGGTGCGCCACGCGCGGCCGCCCGTGCGCGATTGAGGAAGTTCGACATTAGAAGCCTCCGAACGCCCGCCGGATCGACCGGCTGTCGGCAAAGATGGAATAGAGGAACAGACCGGCCACCGTGCCGATCGTCGATGCCAGGATCAGTTCGCTTTTCATGAGCGTTACCGGCTGATCATTCTGGATACGGACTGGACCAGCCGATCCGTCAGGCCGGAATTGTCCAGGACTTCGTAGAGGAAGATCCCGACCATGGTGCCGGCGGCATAGTGCATAAGCGTCTTGGCTTTCATTGCTGAGCTCCGAAGCTGAAGAAAGAAAAGATGCCGCCCAGCATGGCGCTGTCATGAATTGTCAACAAATACAATTTGGTGACAGTCATCATGACACGTAAATTGACGGTCATGACCAATGTTGACACCAATGTTGACGGGGCGATTGACCACCTGAACCGGGTGATCGCGGCCAGAGGCCGGGGCGGGGGCTTCTCCGTGGCCGTGGATTTGGGCGTTGATCCCTCGCAAGTGTCGCACTGGCGGCGCGGAAAGCGGGTCCCCTCCCCCGACATGACACGCAAAATCAACGGCTTGCCTGTCATTGACAATCATGACAGTGACAAACTTGACACCGATCATG
>NZ_CBDEUW010000002.1:0-1815000 GCF_965243365.1 Ruegeria sp.
TTGCTGGCCGAACTGATTGGCGAGGGTTTTGCCGACAAGATTCGCTATTACCCAACCACTACGCGGGAAGAGAGCCCTAAAATGGGCCGTATCACCAACCTGCTGAAAGATGGCACCGTATTTGCCGATCTGGGTATCGAAGGTGGCATCAAGCCTGACACCGACCGTGCGATGGTCTGCGGTTCTCTGGCATTCAACCTTGATATCAAAGCGATCCTTGAAGAATTTGGCCTGCGCGAAGGCGCAAACTCCGAGCCCAAGGAATTCGTTATCGAAAAGGCCTTTGTCGGCTGATCTGGATTTTCGGCCGGGCCATATACGGCCCGGTCACCCAAAACCGCCGATAAAACCTGCGATTTTCGTGCGTGCCACCACTTATGCCGCTTGAAACACCGTGCGGGGCGGTCTAAATTCCGGGCTCGAAATTCTTCAACCATCAAAGGAATGAACCCATAGCCCGCAGACCTCACAACGCGCCGCCACAAAGGGATACCGGCCCGCGCGTCAATGACAAGATACGTGCCCCCGAAATTCGCCTTATCGGCGCTGAAGGTGAAAATGTCGGGGTGGTTCATCCTGCCAAAGCCATGCAACTTGCAGCCGATGCCGGCCTGGACCTGGTCGAGATTTCGCCCAACGCGAACCCGCCGGTCTGCAAGATCATGGATTTTGGCAAGTTCAAGTACGAACAGCAGAAACGCGAAAGCGAAGCCCGCAAGAAACAAAAGGTCATCGAGGTGAAAGAGGTCAAATTCCGGCCCAACACCGACACCCATGACTACGACGTCAAAATGCGGAACGTGGTCAAGTTTCTGGAAAACGGCGACAAGGTCAAAGTGACGCTGCGCTTCCGTGGCCGTGAGATGGCGCACCAGAATCTCGGCCGCGAGTTGCTGGAGCGCGTCGCCGAGGACATCAAGGAAATCGGCAAGGTCGAGAATATGCCGAAGATGGAAGGCCGTCAGATGATCATGATGATCGGCCCCCTTCCGCAGAAGTAACTCCGGTTGGCAACCCCGAATAACAGCCCCGTCGGACCAGATCGGCGGGGCATTTTTGTTGGCTCTTTCCTGGAAGCACATTCTGCGCCATGACCAGCGTGAGCATCCGCCCAGCGACGCCGAATGATGCCACCATCCTGGCCGCGTTGAGCATTGAGGTCTGGCTGGGCACCTATCTCAAGCAAGCCATCAACGATGCTTTTGCGCAATACGTTCTTTCCGATTTTACGCCTGAACGTTTTGCGGGCACGATCCAAAGGGGCCAGTCCCGCTTAGTCGTCGCTGAAGTAGAAGACGGGATCGCGGGGTTCGCTCAGATCTCGGGCGACCGCCCGGCCCCCAACGGAATTTCCTGCGACACCGAGGTCGAAAAGCTCTATGTCCGCCCGGCTATGCACCGCAAAGGCATCGGCCGGATACTACTGAGCAAAGCTTTGGAGACCTGCACAAGTCCGGTTTGGCTGGCGACAAATTCCAACAACACCCCAGCCATCCGATTCTATCTCATGCAGGGATTTATCGAAGTTGGCGAAACGGCCTTTCGGCTTGGCGACCAGGCCTATCCCAACACCGTTTTCTTACGCGATCCGAGGGCTGCAAACGCGGTGTAAGTCATTTCGATATCGCAGCCGAAATCGCCTTGCCCAGCTTATCCACCAGTTCACCAATCTGCTCCTCCTCAAGGATAAAGGGAGGTGCCAGCAGAATGTGATCACCGTTCTTTCCATCCCGCGTTCCTGACATAGGATAGCAAATCAGCCCTTCGGACATTGCCGCCTTTTTGATTTTACCCGCTACACTCATCGCAGGATCAAACGGAGTCTTGTTGTCCCGGTCGGCCACCAACTCGATACCGCGGAACAGCCCCCGCCCGCGAATATCACCGACATTCGGATGCTGACCAAACGCAGCCTCAAGCGCGGATTGCAACCGGCCCCCCATCACACCCGCGCGGGCCGGTAAGTTCCGTTCGATCAACTCGCGAACAACGGCCAGGGCGGCAGCCGTCGCGACGGGGTGACCGATATAGGTGTGCCCATGCTGAAAGAAGCCCGATCCATCACGGATCGCGTCATAAATCCGGCCTGTGCACAACATCGCACCAATTGGCTGATACCCTGCCCCCAACCCTTTGGCGATACACAGAATATCGGGCGCCACGCCGTCATGATTACAGGCAAACAAATGGCCCGTCCGCCCCATACCGCACATCACTTCATCCAGGATCAACAGCACGCCATATTGATCGCATATCTCGCGGATGCGCTTGTAATAACCCTCGACCGCCGGAACAGCGCCAAGGGTTGCGCCCACCACCGGCTCGGCCATGAAGGCCATCACCGTTTCAGGACCAAGCCTCTGGATTTCGGCTTCCAACTCGTTGGCAACGCGCTGCCCATAGTCAAAGCTGCTCTCGCCGTCCGGCTTTTCGGCGTATTCATAGCAGGGCGAGATATGGGTCATCTCGATCAGCATCGGTGCAAACTGGGCCCGTCTCCAGGCGTTTCCACCGGCGGACAATGCGCCCAGCGTGTTGCCGTGATAGCTCTGCCTGCGCGCGATTACATGCCGACGCTCTGGCTGTCCGATCTCAAGATAATACTGCCGCGCCAGCTTGATCGCGGCCTCGGTCGCCTCGGACCCGCCGGATACAAAATAAACCCGATCCAGGTCACCCGGCGCATGCTCGATCAAAAGATCGGCCAACGCCTCGGCCGGTTCCGAGGTCATGAAGCCGGTATGCGCAAAGGCGATCTGTTCGACCTGTTCTTGCACGGCCTTGATCACCGCGGGGTTTGAATGACCCAAGCAAGACACAGCCGCATCACCACAATCTAGATAGCGCTTACCTTGTGCGTCAATCAGATAGCACCCCTCTCCACCAGCAGCCACCGGCAGGACAGATTTGGTGTGACGTGGAAATACATGACTCATTTCAAATCCCTCTTCAATAAATCCACCAGCGCCGCGACCGAAGCCGCGTTATCCGCCCAATGCGTTCCGTCCGACCCAGACAAACTGTTTTCGAACCCCACCCGCACATCGCCACCGCGCGCGGCAGCTTCGGCCAAACAGGCATGCTCCTGCGCACCAAAGGCACAGACCATCCAGGGTGAGGCGGGGGCAGGAAAAGCGTCCAGATCTTCGGGCACCGACCGTTGGTTCTCAGAGTACCGCCCCAACACCAGCAATTGGTCCACCTGCTCTGAACGCACGATGCCCTCATCCTGCCAATACTTCAGCAACTCTGCATCCGCTGCATCGTATAAGATGTGCTGCACGCGCGTCCCCTGATCCGCACACAACGCATAAACCCGGGGTGCCAGCTCAATGTCCCGCGCGATCTCTCGAACAGATATCGAGGCCCAGGCCGGCTGCACGTCCAGCAAGCACTTGTACTGCGCAGAAACGTCATAAATACCAACAGCTTCAGTCGTGATCTGAATGTCCATCCGCGGGGCGGCACGCTGCACCTCATTCACGGTTTCGCGGTACTGCCCGGCATCCAACGTATGCCGCCCCTCTGCGTTGCGAATATGCAGGTGCAATCCGTTCGCTCCGGCGACGTGACAGGCCCGCGCCGTGTCAACGATTTCCGCTGTCGAAACCGGCAGCGCCCTATGATCGACACGCCCCCGTCGCGCACCGTTCGGGGCAACAAGTACATATGGCAGATCAGCGTTGATTTTCATTATGAATGATGCCTCATCACCTTTCTGATGTTCGTCGATCTACCAACAGCGTTCTTGTTTTCAATTTCAAAACATAAAAACATATGTTTTTATTCTGGAATGGAACATTCAACCTCTCACCTGGTCAATCGCCTTCGGCACGAGATTGACGGCCTGCCCGCACAGATGCAATCCGCTGCCAAATATATTATCGACAATCCCGGAGATTTCGGCCTGGACCCGATCCGAACCACGGCAGATCGCATCGGCGTCAGCTCCAACGTTCTGGTCCGATTGGCGCAACGCATGGGATTTGACAGTTTTGAGGCGTTCCGCCGCCCTTTTCGCCAAACACTTGTAACCGATCGTGAGGATCGCCTGGGACAGGATTGGATAAGCCGCATGGCCGATGCGGACACCTTCAGCGCAACCCAGGCCGGGTTTGTTCAGAATGAGCTGAATGTCGTCTCACGCTCGCTCCGGTTGATGGAGCCGCAAAAGGCCAAACAGGCCGTCCAGCATATGACCGAGGCAAAACGATGCTTTGTCACAGCCACCCGTGCAAGCTTTGCACTGGCTTATTATTTCCACTACGCAGGTCGCATGGCGCATCCCGGTTTTCATCTTGTGCCGCGCCACATGGGATCAGCCATTGACGACTTGATCGATGCCGAACCCACCGATTGCCTGTTCGCGATTACCGTCCAACCTTATTCCGCCGACACCATTCGCTCGATGCGCTTTGCTCGCAAGCGGGGCATGCGGATTGTTCTCTTGTCCGACAGCAACGTGATTGCGCCGGGGGTCGAGCCAGACGTCACCCTTCTCGCCAGCACACGCGCCATGCACCAGTTCTCCAGTTTTTCTGGCGCGATGGCCGTCCTCGAATGCCTTCTCGGACACCTGTTTGAAGCCGGAGGTGAAGCCGCGCGACAACGCGTCGACCACTACCAAAAAGCGCGTGAAGACACCGGTGCCTATTGGCGACCTTCGGGTCTTCCAAAGCTCCGCAAAACATGAAAACGGCCGGGATATCCCCTCGGCCTTCTCCAACTAAACTTGCCTACATACAGGCTGCAACCGCCCGTCGGGTCATGACCCCCACAAGATGCGCGCGATAGTCTTTGCTGCCGTGTAGATCGGCAATCATATTCATCGGATTGACTCTCAGATCCATCAGTGCATCCGGGCGGAAAGCCGTGTTCAGCGCCTGTTCGGCTTCCGCCCACCGGAACACGCCATCTTCACTGGCTCCGGTCACGGCCACGCGCACACCGCCGGCAAATCGCGCCACATAGGCCCCGACCAATGCAAACCGAGACGCCGGCTGCAGAAACTTTTGATAGCTCGCAGCCTGCGGCACCGGAAAACGCACCGAGGTAATGATCTCACCTTCTGCCAAAGCGGTGGTGAACATGCCCTGAAAAAAGTCATCCGCCGCAATCTGGCGCGAATTGGTGACAATCGTTGCGCCAGACCCAAGCACACCTGCCGGGTAACAGGCCGCCGGATCGTTATTCGCAATCGATCCGCCGATGGTCCCGCGATTGCGCACCGCCGGGTCCCCGATCTGTCCCGCCAGCGCCGCTAGTGCCGGGTAGCTGCCCGCCGCTTCGCGCGACACCTCCGCATGGGTCGTGGCCCCGCCAATGGCGATCGAGCCATCGTCTTCGACACACACGCCTTTCATCTCGGCGATCCCACTTACCGACACCAGCTTTGACGGCGCCGCCAGCCGCTGTTTCAAAGTCGGGATCAGTGTCTGCCCGCCTCCCAGCGCCTGCGCATCCTCGCTTCCCAATGCGGCAACCGCATCGGCGATGGTCGAGGGCTTCTCAAACTCGAAACTGTACATTTCGTTTTCCTTTCCGAAGAACGCGGATCCGTTCTTCATCTGGCTATAAATATCCCGGGGAGCGCGAGGGGCTGGCCCCTCGCACCCCAACCTCTCAGCTGTTCATCGCCGCCCAAACGCGCGACGGGCTCACCGGCATGTCGATGTGATCCACCGCCTTGCCACCCGAGTTCAACGCATCCAAAACTGCATTGACCACTGCCGGTGGCGAGCCAATGGCCCCGGCTTCACCACAGCCCTTCACTCCCAACGGATTATGGGTGCAAGGTGTCTGACTGGAATGGTCGACCGCGTAGAACGGCACGTCATCCGCACGCGGCATGGCGTAATCCATATAGGACGCGCTCAACAGCTGACCGTTCTCATCGTAGGCGCAGTTCTCCAGCAGAGCCTGACCGATGCCCTGACCGATACCGCCATGGACCTGGCCATCCACGATCATCGGGTTGACGATATTGCCGAAATCATCCGCTGCCGTGAATCGTGCAATCGAAACCTGACCGGTCTCTGGGTCGACCTCGACCTCACAGGCATAGGCCCCCGCCGGGAAAGTGAAGTTGGCCGGATCGTAAAACGCGGTCTCCTCTAGTCCGGGCTCAACTTCCAGCGGATAGTTATGCGGAACATAGGCCGTCAAGGTCACATCGCCCCAGGCCACCGACTTGTCGGTCCCTGCCACGCTGAACTGACCGTCCTTCAGCTCGATATCGGCCTCGGACGCTTCCAGCAGGTGGGCCGCGATCTTCTTGGCCTTCTCGATTACCTTCTCAGTCGCCTTGACCATGGCCGAGCCACAGACCGCCAGCGAGCGCGAGCCATAGGTGCCCATACCAAACGGAATCTTCGAGGTGTCGCCATGCACGATCTCAACCATCGATTCATCAATCCCGATCATGTCGGCCACAACCTGCGGGAAGGCCGTCTCATGCCCCTGCCCGTGGCTATGCGCACCAACCATGACGCTGATCGAGCCGGTGGCATTCACCCGCACCGTGGCTGCATCGTACAGGCCCGCGCGGGCCCCAAGCATCCCAACGATGTTCGACGGTGCAATACCGCAGGCCTCGATATAGCAGTTGATGCCCAGACCACGCAGCTTGCCGTTGGCCTCACTGGCAGACCGACGCGCAGCAAAGCCCGACAGGTCGGCGGCTGCCTCCAGCTTGTCCATCGTCCCGTTGTAATCCCCGGTGTCATAGGTCAGCGCCACCGGCGTGTCATAGGGGAACTGAGTGACAAAGTTCTGACGACGCAGAGCAATCGGATCAACGCCCAACTCACGCGCAGCCTTGTCCACCACCCGTTCCAATTGGAACGTCGCCTCGGGGCGGCCCGCGCCACGATAGGCGTCCACAGGAACGGTGTTGGTGAACATCGCCTTTACGTTCACCTGAATGACCGGCGTCTTGTAGTTGCCCGCCATAAGCGTGCCGTGCAGCCAGGTCGGAACCGAGCTAGAGAAGGTCGACAAATAGGCCCCCAGATTGGCGTAGGTGTTTGTGCGCAGACCGACAAAGTTGTTGTCTGCATCCAGCGCCAGCTCAATCGTGCTGACATGGTCACGGCCATGCGCGTCCGACATGAACGCCTCAGACCGGCTGGAGGACCATTTGACCGGACGACCGCAGGCCTTCGCAGCAAAGGTGCAGAAGGCCTCTTCCGCGTAGTGGAAAATTTTGGTGCCAAAGCCGCCGCCCACATCCGGGGCTACCACACGGACCTTATGCTCGGGCAGGCCCAGAACAAAGGCGCACATCAGCAACCGGATCACATGCGGGTTCTGCGAGGTGGTGTAGAGCGTATACTCATCCGTACCCCGTTTATATTCGGCCACCGCCACGCGTGGTTCCATCGGGTTGGCAACCAGACGGTTGTTGACCAGATCGAGCGTCGTCACATGGGCCGCATTGGCAAAGACCTCATTGACCTTGTCGTTATCCGCCTCACCCAGATGCCAGTCGTAACAGATGTTGTTCTTCAGATCGTCATGGACCAGCGTGGCGCCTTCCTGCGCAGCGGCCTTCATGTCGATGACGGCTGGCAGTTCCTCGATGTCCACATCGATTGCCTCTGCCGCGTCACGCGCTTGCTCTAGACTGTCGGCCACAACGGCAGCTATGGGATCGCCTACATGTCGCACTTTGCCCTGCGCCAAAATGGGGTGCGCCGGTTCCTGCATAGGTGCGCCATGCCGATCCGTCACTTCCCAGCCGCAGGGGATACCGCCCACGCCTTCGAAATCCTTGCCGGTGAAAACCTTGACCACACCCGGCATGCCCTCGGCTGCCGAGGTGTCCACGGATTTGATCCGCCCATGCGCGATGTCGGACCGTAAAAAATGTACATAGGCCTGGCCATGTACGTTGATGTCGTCGGTGTAATTCCCCGCTCCGGTCAGAAAGCGCACGTCCTCGCGCCGTTTGGAACTGGCTCCGATGCCACTGTCTTTGGGCATTGCTTGTTCTCCTCCCTTAAACGGATGCTGATGCACCCTATGTCATCCCACGGGCGTCTCTCCTCTTACGCCCGCAGTGGCATCATTCGGCAGCGATGCTGCTGGCGTCCTGACCCGATGCGGCCATGATCGCCTTCACGATGTTGTGGTAGCCTGTGCAGCGGCACAGATTGCCTTCGAGATATTTGCGGATCTCCGCCTCGGTCGGGCGTGGATTGTCCTTGAGCAGCGCAGCCGCGCTCATCACCATACCCGGTGTGCAGAAGCCGCATTGCAGGCCATGGTGATCCTGAAACGCCTGTTGAATTACGTTCAGTGAACCATCGGCATTGGCCTGCCCCTCGATGGTGCCCACATCCGCACCATCGGCCTCCAGCGCCAGCATGTTGCAGGATTTGACCGCCTCACCATTCACATGAACGACGCAGGCACCGCATTGCGCGGTGTCACAGCCAACATGCGTCCCGGTCAGTGACAGGTGATCGCGCAGAAAGCTGGACAGCAAGGTCCGGCCCTCGACATCACCGCTCACGGATTGTCCGTTCACAGTCATTGAGACCTGTGTCATAAGATCCTCCCAATTTTGTATTTCTCCCTTGCAACCGAGTTAAACACGGGAATTTTCGTTTGAGAACAAAAATTTTCCCCCGGTTTTTCCGCAGTTTTCGTGCTCAACCTTTTGAAGGTGAGGCGCCCGGACAAAAGGGCAAAAGTACCGTTACGTCACTTTCTTCGACCGGCTCGCGGCTGTGGTCTGGTCGGAATCTCTTTTAGCAATCCACCAACACCCATGGCCGCGATATCATCTGCCGTGGTCTCAACCCCACAGACGACGCGGGACAAAACCCAATCGGCCCCATTCAACGCCGGAGACCGCGCGCAGCCGGGCAACCCGATAACCGGTCGTCCCTTCAACGCCCCGAGAAACAGAAGGTTGCCGGGATCTACGGGCATGCCGAACCGGTCCACCACCCCTCCGGCGGCGCGCACGGCGCTTGGCGCGACATCGTTTTCGTCGGAGGTTGCAGAGCCGGTCAGGATCATAGTGACCTCTCCGTTAATTTCGGTCAAAGCAGCCGCAAGCGCGTCCAACTTGTGAGGCACGATCTTTGTATCGGCCAGCGTCATTCCCAGCGCTTCAACACGTGCGCGGATGGCGGCGATGCCCTTGTCATGTCCGGGGCCGCCCGGGATTTCCGTCACAATCAAACCCGCCGTTTGACGCGCCGGAGCCGCCAGACGAACCGCCCCTTTCGCCAAGCGCGCTGCGTGCATCACATCCGCGCCGGGAACCGCATAGGAGATGACCTTGATCGTCGCCACCATCCCCCCAACGCTCATCTGCTGGTACTGAGGCACCGTTGCGATAGTGATCATCGGGTTGACCAGATTGAACTGCCGCAACGCATCAATATCCAGAACCGCAACCCCGGGGCCATCGGCCAAAAGGTTGACCCGACCTGTAAACGCATCGGTTATCCGCAGATTTGCACGCGCCGGATCTGGCACAAGAGAGTCCGCCAGCCGTTGGGCGGCCTCGTTTTCATGGCAATCGCCTGGCTCCAGCCGCGCAACTGTGACCTCGATTTCACCTGCTTGCGCCAGCGCATCGACATGTTCGACGGTCAGGGTAATTCCCTTGCGCAGCTTGCGGTCTCCGACCTGAACGGAATGGGCCAGGATCGCGCCTTCGGCCTGTGGCAATGGGACAGATCCAAACTTCACGCCTTACCCCTGAGGACGGCGGTCATCTGTGCCAGAATAGAAACCGCAATCTCGGCCGGGTCCGCTGCCCCGATGTCCAAACCGATTGGTCCGTGAATTTGGGCGATCTGAGCTGGGCTGAAACCAGCTTGCGTCATGCGTTCAACCCGTTTGGCATGGGTGCGGGTCGATCCCAGAGCACCGATATAGAACACTCCGGATCGCAAGGCTGCTTGCAGGGCCGGATCATCGAGCTTCGGGTCATGAGTCAGCAGCACAAGCGCCGTCCGGGCGTCCAGGCCCAGTTTGGTCACCGCCTCATCGGGCCAGTCATTGAGTATCTTTTCGCCGGGGAAACGGGCACTTGAAGCAAATGTCTCACGCGGATCGATGATGGCCGAGTCGTAACCTGCAATGCGCGCCATCGGGATCAGCGCCTGCGCGATATGAACCGCCCCCACCACGATCAACCGCAGCGGCGGATTGTGCACGGCGACAAACGTCTGCCCATCCGCCTCGAAACCGGACCTGTCCATCTTTAGGCGATCCGCATAGGCATTGCGGCGCAGCGCACGATGACCGGTTTCAACGTTGACCTCATAGGCAAGTGCTTCGCGCCGGGCACGTGCAGCGACCAATTCCGCCAAAATCGCCTCGGGCAGAACCGAGCCGATAGGTTCGACCAAAACCCGTATGGTGCCGCCACAAGCCAAACCGACGGCAAAGGCGTCGTCATCACTGACCCCGAATTCAAGTAAGCGTGCTTCGCCTTCGTCTATGGCTTCCAGCGCCTCAACGATCACAGCACCTTCGACGCACCCGCCCGACACCGAACCTTCAATCCGCCCGTCCCCGCCGATCACCAACTGCGATCCGACGCGACGAGGCGCACTGCCCCACGTCTCTACGACCGTTGCCAAGGCTGCGCCTTTGCCAGCGCGGTACCAGTTCAGGGCGGTTTCCGGACTGCTGTCGAATCGTTCCATTGAGACCTCCGGCCTGTTCCCGCCCCAACATAGGCAGGTTTGCCGCAATGAAAAGCCGCGGGCTTAAGTGTTTTCCGGCGCTAAAAAGCCGATTTCGCGATCATATTCACATTCTGTTGAATCTCATCAGCTCAGGTTCTAGCGTGCCCTTGAGTCGGGCGCAGGCCCGGCGAACCCCTTTACATTTCAAAGCGGAGACAAAGAGTTGAAACGCATTCTTACACTGGGAGCTGCGGTTGGCCTGATGGCCGCAACCGCAGGCTGGGCTGATACATTTCTAAGATATGGGGAAGTTGAAGGCTGGAAAGTCTTTATCGATCAGGACAAGAAATCCTGCTTGATCGAGGCGGTCGACGACTCGGAAAACGTGGTCCAAATGGGCCTGACCGAGGATCGCGGCGTTGGCTATGTGGGTGTCTTCACCAAGGCCGAAACAAATATCAAACGCGGTGAAACCGAGGGCGTCGCCATCCTGCTGGGCGATAACATCTATGTCGGCGAAGCCACTGGGATGAAGGGCAACATCACCAAGGGCTATTCCGGTGGCTATGTCCTGTCCGACGATCCGCAATTTGCCGAAGACCTGGCCAAACAAAAGGTCATGGTGGTGTTCCCTGAGAAAGAGTTCGCCTTCACCGTGGACCTGACCGGAACTTACAAGGCCATGGAGATGGCCCGGAAGTGCAACGAAGAACAGGTTTCCTGATCTAACTGGAAAGCGCGGCCATCAGCCGTGCTTTCTGCCCCTGGTCGTCGGGTTTTGAGATCACGGCGGCCAGATCCTCGAGCGAGGCAATCGAGTGCCCGGCGCGAAAGCTGTCAACATGCGGCAGCATGGTGACCACGCCCTGCGCCTTGGGTGCGAAGCCGTCCCAACGCAATAGCGGGTTCAGCCAGATCAGGCGGCGGGACGACAAGTGCAGGCGCTCGATCTCTTTGCCCAACAAATCCGGATCGCCGCGTTCCAGTCCATCGGTGATCAGAAGCACCACAGCGCCCTGCCCCATGACGCGCCGCGACCAGTCGCGGTTGAACTGATGCAAGCAATCCCCGATGCGGGTGCCGCCTTCCCAATCCTGTGCTTCGGACCCAGCAGCAGCAAGGGCCGCGTCCACGTCCCGTTGATGCAGGTGGCGGGTGATATTGGTCAATCGCGTGCCGAAGGTGAAGGCATGAACCCTGGCCCAGCCCGCCCCTTTGGCATTCGAAACTGTGTGCAGAAAATGCAGGATCACGCGGCTATATTGGCTCATCGAGCCAGAGATATCGCAGAGGGCGACCAGATTTGGCCAGCGTAGTTTAGGCTTTAGGCGGGCGATATCGCGCAACTCGCCCCCCTGGCGCATGGCAGACCGTAAGGTGCGGGCCCGATCAAGCCGCTGCCCCAGATGGCTGGACTGTCCCCGGCGGGATTCGATGGGTTTGACCGGTAGAGTCAGGCGCGCCAGCACGCGTTTGGCCTGCGCCATTTCAGCGGTGCTCATCTGTTCAAAATCCAGATTGCGCAGCCGCTCGTCAGAGGATGCGGTTTGGGTTGCGTCTATCTCAATCTGGGTTTCGTCTTCTTGCGCCGAGGTGGTTTGCGGCCCGTCCTGCTCGAAACCGTCCAACAGCGCCTCGGCAGCGCGTTTTTCAGCAGCATCCGCTTTGCGTTCTTCCTGCACGCCACGAATGGCGGGCAGCATCATGGCCATCATATGCTCCATATAACGTGGATCGCGCCAATACATGCGAAAGACCTGCGCGAACACGGTGCGGTGTTCCGGACGGTTCACAAAGCAGGCGTGCAGGGTCCAGTAAAAATCCCGTTTCTCAGTGAACCCGGCGGTCTGCACTGCCCGGATCGCATCGACAACGCGCCCCGTTCCAATCGGCAGACCCGCCTTACGCAGCGCTCGCGCAAAATGGGTGATGTTCTGCGCCAGTTTGGGATTGTCGGGGATGTCGAGGGGAAGTTCTTCTGCCATCAGCGTTCATGGGGGCGCTGCCCCCATACCCCCGGAGTATTTGGGAAAAGATGAAGCATCAGGCGGGTTCGAGGGTGGCTTTGGCTTCGTCCAGAATTCGCTTGGCCTCGGACCCCTGCAGTTTCTGGATGTCGTCCTGGTATTTCAGGATCGCGCCTAAAGTGTCTCCGATTACCTCGGGGCTGAGGTTGATCACGTCGAGCGCCAGAAGGCATTTGGCCCAGTCGATGGTTTCGGCCACACCCGGTTTCTTAAACAGATCCTCGGTGCGCAAGCGCTGAACAAAGGCAACAACCTCACGGCTGAGCGCTTCGGCGGCTTCCGGGGCTCGGGCATGCAGGATTTCGATTTCACGGTCAAAATCGGGATAGTCGACCCAATGATAGAGGCACCGGCGTTTCAAGGCATCATGCACCTCGCGCGTGCGGTTCGAGGTGACGATGACAATGGGCGGTTCCGGGGCCTTGATGGTACCGAGTTCCGGGATGGTGACCTGAAAATCGCTGAGTGCTTCCAGCAGGAACGCCTCGAACGGTTCATCTGTGCGGTCAAGCTCGTCGATCAGCAACACAGGCGCGCCGTTTTCGTCCGGGCGCATCGCCTGCAAGAGCGGACGTTCGATCAGGTAGTCGTCCGAGAACAGCTCGGCCTGAAGCGCGCCACGGTCGGCACCGCCAGCGGCTTCGGCGGTGCGGATGGCCACCATCTGGGCGGGGAAATTCCATTCGTAGACAGCCGAGGACGCATCCAGGCCCTCATAACATTGCAGCCGGATCAGGCGGCGGTTCAGCCCAGCCGCCAGCGCCTTGGCGATTTCGGTTTTACCGACGCCAGCCTCACCCTCCAGAAAAAGCGGCCGCCCGAGTTGCAGCGACAAGAACACGACAGTCGCCAGAGCACGTCCGCAGATATAACCCTGAGCGCCCAACATTTGTTGGACCGTGTCGATTGTATCCGGCTGCGTCATGTTCAATTCTCTCCCTCGGCACAACAGGTCATGGCGGGGCGCGCGCGTCAAGGCCATGGTCTTTCCGGGATTTACGCCGATCCGCCCGGTCGGCAAGGTCTTTTCCACCGACCCCTCGTGTGCTAGCGGGGGCACCATGACCGATACGCTCACGATCCGCCGCCCTGATGACTGGCATCTGCACTTGCGCGATGGCGCAATGTTGCAGGCCGTTCTGCCCGAAACCGCACGTCACTTTGCCCGTGCAATCATCATGCCAAATCTCGTGCCGCCCGTGGTGCGTGGCGATCAGGCGGCTGCCTACCGCGACCGCATCATGGCTGCCCTGCCCGGCGATATGACGTTCGAGCCGCTGATGACGCTGTATCTGACCGAGGATACGGATGCCGAGGATGTGGCTGCGGCCCATGCCAGCGGTCTGGTCAAGGCGGTCAAGCTATACCCGGCAGGGGCCACGACAAACTCTCATTCCGGTGTGCGGGATTTCGACAAGGTACGACCGGTGCTTGAAAAGATGGCCGAGATCGGCCTGCCGCTCTGCGTTCATGGTGAGGTGACCGATGCAGAGATCGACATTTTCGATCGCGAGGCGGTGTTCATTGACCGGGTGCTTGATCCGATCCGGAAAGCCACGCCAGGTCTGCGCGTTGTGATGGAACATATCACCACGTCAAACGGCGTTGAGTATGTCAGGGCCAATGACGAGGATCTGGGGGCGACGATTACGGCGCATCATCTGATCATCAACCGCAATCACATCCTCGTCGGTGGGATCCGGCCGCATTACTACTGCCTGCCGGTCGCCAAACGTGAAGAACACAGGCTGGCCCTGGTGACGGCAGCGACCTCGGGCGATGCACGGTTCTTTCTGGGCACGGACAGCGCGCCGCATACGGATGAGAACAAGGAAATGGCTTGCGGTTGCGCCGGGTGTTTTACGGCGACAAACACGATGTCTTTGGTAGCCGAGATGTTTGACCGCGCCCATGCGCTGGACAAGCTGGAGGGTTTTGTTTCGCTCAACGGCCCGACGTTCTATCACCTGCCGGTGAATGACGAGACGATTACGCTGGCAAAAGGCGCGCCGGTCGAATACCCGTCCAAGATCGAGTCAGAAGAAGGGCCTGTCACAGTGTTCGACCCAGGTTTTCCCTTGCACTGGCGCGTGGTTTAACCGCTTAACCTGTCAGCCAGATCTGCTGCGCGCCCACCGGTGCGCAGCATGGACCAGATGGCATCGGCCTCATCGCCTCCGATCAGTTTCGAAGCCTTTTCGCGCACCCGGTCCTCACGATCCGACAAGGACATCGGGGTCAGCAAATCATGCTGGGCCTCGCGCCGCGCACCATCCCTGCGCAGTAGGGACAGATGTGCCTGTGTTTCTGACAGGCTGTCGTCCGCTTCGACCGTGATCCGATCACGCAGGGATTTCAGCTTGGAGTTTTGGCAAATCTTGTCGGAATAGCTGTCGGGCAAGGCGGTGTCATACCCCAGCGCCTGCATCGCGATCACGGTCCGATAGGAGAATTTGGCCCCCAAACCGGTGGTCGGGACCAGCTGATTACAGACGCTCATCCAACGCGGATGGGTTTTCATTTTGATCTCAGCCACTTCGGGCTCGGCGATATCCAGATCGCGCGCGGCTTCAAGAGCCGCATGTAAGCCGTGGCAACAGGCGTGAAATTTGTGGCTGACACTTTCGAACAGCCAATCTTCGCCCAGTCCTTTCAGCGCGGCAGTCGGGTCATCTGCACCCAGATGCGTGGCCCCAAATCCAAACTCGCCTTCAATAGCATCTGCATTTGGTTGGAACCCTTTGTGGATCAGCACGGCAGCTTCGACACCGTTCGAGGCCGCAAGCCCCGCGTTATAGGGTTTCCCCATCGTTCCGAACTGCGCCTTCTGACCAGACGCCCGCGTGGCGACCAGCCCCAAAACAGCCCGCATCTGCCCGACGTCAAACCCCAATATCCGCCCCGCCGCCACTGCAGCCCCAAAGGCCCCTGCCGTGGCTGTCTGGTGAAACCCTGCCTGATAGTGACCGCGTCCCAGCCACAAACCGATGCGTATCGACAATTCCATCCCGACCAATGCGGCCTCAAGCAAGTCGACAATCGGACGGTCTTCGAATTCTGCCAGGGCCAGAGCTGCGGGAAATATGGCGACGGAGGGGTGACCGATATGGGCGAAATGCGTGTCGTCGTAATCCAGCGCATGCGAAATCGTGCCGTTGACCAAAGCCGCCGCCCGCAACGGGGCTTCCTCTCCTCCGAACAGATGCGCCTGGGCCGCGCCGCCTTCGGATAGAACCATGTCTCGGATGATATGAGAGACAGGTTCGTCCGCGCCAGCCCGACCGACCGCGATCCAATCCAAAGCAGACAGTGACGTTACAATCCTTGTCTGCAAGGTCGTCGTCAAAGGACCAGCAGCGAATTCGGCAAGTTTAGAGGTCAGATCAGCCATAGCGCGCAGTCTAGCGCGCGCGGCGTGGGCGTAAAGGCTCAGCCGTAGAGATCTGCGGCCCGCTGTTCGAAGGCACGCACGATGCGGTGCATGGCTTCGTTGAATACAACACCAATGATGCCCTGCAATACGGCATTCTTGAACTCAAAATCCACATGGAACGAGACGTTGCAGCCGGTATCGGTATCCTCGAACTGCCAGTCGGATCGCATGTATTTGAACGGTCCGTCCAGATACTCGGTATCGATCCGTTTCTGCGCGTCAAACAGCGTCACCCGGCTGCCAAACCGTTCGCGGAAGACTTTGAAGGAAATCACCAGATCAGCCTCCATTACCTGTCCGTCTCCCAACTCATAGGTCCTGCGAATGCGCGCGGCAGAACACCAGGGTAGAAACTCCGGATACTTCGCCACATCCGCCACCAGATCGTACATCTGCTGAGCGGTGTAAGGCAGCGGACGGGTTTCTGAATGAGTGGGCATGGTTTACCGGGGCATTAACAGGTGACAATGGCGCGTGATTTCGTATGTTGCGCGCGAAAGATCAAGGGGGCAGTGATGAGCGACCGCGCATATGTGATAGATGAGATGATCTCGGCCAAGGCCATTGCTGCCCGGATCGAGGAGTTATGTCGTGACATCACAGCGGAATTTGGCGGTACCGACAAGCTGATCGTCGTCGGGCTGCTGCGCGGCAGCTTTGTCTTCATCGCCGATCTGGTGCGCGAACTGGATCTGCCGATCGAGGTGGATTTTCTTGAGGCGTCGTCCTACGGCGACTCGATGGAAAGCAGTCGTGAAGTGCGCATTCTCAAAGACTTGCGAGGCGCAATTGAAGGGCGCGACGTGCTGGTTGTTGAGGATATCGTCGATACTGGTCACACCCTGAATCATGTCACCAAGCTGCTGCGAAGCCGCAAGCCCAGCCGCCTGAAATCCATCGCCCTGCTGGACAAGCCCAGTCGGCGTGAGGTCGATTTCCGCTCGGACTGGATCGGGTTCGAAATTCCGGATGAATTTGTCGTGGGCTATGGCATCGACTATGCCCAACGCAACCGCAACCTGCCTTTCATTGGCAAAGTGCGATTTGTCGAAGACTAAACCATGAATCTACGGCACCTCCTGCGCATGTCCAAATGGGCCAGAAACCCGCCTTCGGAAAAGCAGGTTATCATGGTGGTGGTAATTTTGCTGCTGTGCTTTGCGCTTTTCGGACTGGAATACATGGGATGGTGGCCCGACTGGGCGGAACGAGAGCCGTTGAAATTCAGGCCCTGAGGCCCAGAACCTGATCAATTGCCGCCAGAAAGACATCGCTTCCGACGGGGATCAGTGCGTCGGGGAAATCATAATCGGGGTTATGCAGTTGCGGCTGCTCCACACCAGCACCCAACCAGAACATCGCTGATTTAGCGCCCTTGCCAAATTGGCCAAAATCCTCGGAAAATCGCTGAGGAGCGCTGGTCAGGTTACATACAACGCTCTGCGACTTGCAGGCTTTCGACAAGATTTCCGCCGCCTCGGTATCATTCTGGCACGCCTCAAAAACATCTTGATACGAGATAGTTACCGACAGACCCTCATCTGCTGAGATTTGGTTAACCAATGCTTCCGCGTCTTCAATCAACCGGGACATGCGATTGTCCGAGACCGTGCGCAGCGTCACCCAAAGCTCGGCCTGTCCCGGCGCGACTCCGAAGGTCGCTGCGCCCAGGCTCGCGTGTGTCACCGTCACCAGGGCGTAGTCTTCATCAAGGTTTCCACCCTGCCCCAGCTTGGCCAATGCGGGCATAAGTTTTGACAACGCCTCAGCCGGAGAAACCCCATCCTGCGGTGCCGCAGCGTGGGAAGTCTTGCCCGTCAGGACAATTTGCATCCCGCGCGATGCACAATTGGTCGGACCGGTGCACAATTCAACCTTACCAAGCTCCAGCCCCGGCAGGTTGTGCAAGGAAAAAACGTAGTCCGGCGCGATCTGCGCAAATTGCGGATCAGCCCGAAAAGCCGCGGCGCCCTGGCCGGTTTCCTCAGCCGGTTGATAGATCAGAACAACGCGTCCGCTCTTAGGGCGCGTTTCACTCAAACCAAAAGCCACGCCCAAAACCATCGCCATATGACCGTCATGACCGCATAAATGCCCTTTGCCTGGATAGCGCGAGACATAGGGGATGTCCGAAAGCTCTTGAATCGGAAGCCCATCCAACTCACACCGGATGGCTACCGTAGGACCGGACTGACCGCTATCGAAAATCGCGGCGATACCGTGCCCGCCGATGCCTGTCAGAACCTGATCCGGTGAGCAGGTCTGCAACAGATTTGCGATACTGGCGGCGGTGCCCCGTTCTTCGCCCGAAAGTTCGGGCACTTCATGCAACTCGTGCCGGATTTCTGTCAGCCATGCTTTGACTTCAGGTCTCACGCCTGGCTCAGTTTTTTCTGACGGGCGTCGCGCAGACGGGCAAAATCGTCGCCTGCGTGGTAGGAGGATCGGGTCAAAGGCGTGGCCGAAACCATCAGGAACCCTTTGCCAAAGGCTGCCTTTTCATAAGCTGCGAATTCTTCGGGAGTGACAAAGCGGTCAATGCCGTGATGTTTCGGCGTTGGTTGCAGATACTGACCAATGGTCAGGAAATCGATATCGGCGGCGCGCATATCGTCCATGACCTGACGGACTTGCTGCTCGTCCTCACCCAACCCGACCATAATGCCGGATTTGGTAAACATGGACGGGTCCATTTCCTTCACGCGCTGCAAGAGGCGCAGAGAGTGAAAATAACGCGCACCGGGACGCACCTGCGGGTAAAGGCCCGGAACGGTTTCCAGATTGTGGTTGAACACGTCCGGGCGGGCTTCTACCACAGTTTCCAGAACCGATGGATCGCTTTTCAAGAAATCCGGCGTCAGAATCTCGATTGTCGTTTTGGGTGAACGATGACGCACCGCCCGGATGGTCTGGGCGAAATGTTCGGCCCCGCCATCTTCAAGATCATCCCGGTCAACCGAGGTGATGACAACATGGTTCAGGCCTAGTTTCTCTACCGCATGGGCCACGCGGCCGGGTTCGAACGCATCCAGAGAGTCCGGACGTCCGGTTGCGATGTTGCAGAAGGTGCAGCCGCGGGTGCAGATCTCGCCCATGATCATCATGGTGGCGTGGCCTTGGCTCCAGCATTCACCGACGTTGGGGCATCCGGCCTCTTCGCACACGGTGACCAGATTGTTTTCGCGCATGATCTTATGCGTTTCCGCATAGCCCTTGCCGCCGGGGGCCTTGACCCGGATCCATTTCGGTTTCTTCGGCTGAGCGTTGTCGGGCCGATGTGCCTTTTCAGGATGGCGTTGCTCGGGTATTTTCAGATCACGCACGGACGGATTTCCTGACTTTGGGTCCATTTGAACTGTCCCTAACATATTCCACCATCAACCACTATACCAGCGACGCATGGCCGCTATGCGCCCACCCGATGCGACTGCAGAAAGACGAGGCGCTTCCGGTCGTTATCCGTTGATTTTACATCAGATAAAAATATACGCGCTTGCAGCAAATCCGACATTGAAGCGGATTTAGAATCCTTATAAATCGACCTGGAAATCCACCGATTCACAAGAGGTTGAACATGAAATCCGGTACCAAACTGCCTGACGTGACCTTCCATACCCGCGTGCGCGACGAAGCGGTCGAAGGACCGAACCCGTTCCGTTGGGAAGACAAGACCACCGCTGACTATTTCGCGGGCAAGCGCGTCATCCTGTTCTCGCTGCCCGGTGCCTTTACCCCCACATGTTCGACTTACCAACTGCCGGGTTTTGAGAAAGGCTTTGCCGATTTCACCGCCAAAGGCATCGACGACATCTACTGCATGTCGGTCAATGACAGCTTTGTCATGAACAAATGGGCGCAGGATCAGGGTTTGGAAAATGTCAAAGTCATCCCTGATGGCTCGGGTGAGTTCACCCGCAAGATGGGCATGCTGGTCGACAAGGACAATCTGGGCTTTGGCATGCGCTCGTGGCGCTATGCGGCCATCGTCAATGACGGTGTTGTCGAGGCCTGGTTCGAAGAGCCCGGGCTGATGGACAACTGCCCCGAAGACCCCTATGGCGTCTCATCTCCCGAAAACCTGTCAAAGCATCTGGACGAGGCCCGCGCGCCCGAACTGGCCTGATCTGCCGGAATGGAATACTTACAAGGCCCGCCACTGGCGGGCCTTTTTCGTCAGGCTCGCGCCTGTTCGACAATTCCTTCGCCGACCTGCCGCATCACCCGGCTCAGTTTTTCAAACCAGTCTTCCTGTTGAGTTGAGGCACGCCGAACAAGCCCAATCGTCCGCGCAGGCTGGGGCGACCCAAAGCGCACTAGTCTCAGGCCGGGGACGGCCTCGGATTCAGCTTTCGACGCCAATTCCGGCATCAGCGTCAACCCGAACCCTTCAGCGACCAAACGCGATAGTGTCGCTAATGAGGATGCGCCCATATTGATCTGACCGCTGCCCCGGTCCTGCCCGCACACTTCAAGCGCCTGATCGGTGAGGCAATGCCCATCCTCCAGCAGCATCAGTTGGGCCTTTTGCAGATCGGTCGGGCGCAAAGCCTCGGGGCTAACGGTCAGTCGGTTCAGGCGTGTCTGGCTGCCCGCCAAAAGAAACATGTCCTGAAACAGTGGTTCTTCGACGAGCCCCTCGCCCCCCGCCGGAAGAGCCAAAACGGCCGCGTCAATCTCGCCGCTGCGTAGCATCATCAGCAAATGCTCGGTTCTGGATTCCCGAATCTGAACCCGCAGCGACACATCCCCTGAACGCAATGCAGCCAGAACACCCGGCAACAGATATGGCGCAACGGTCGGGATGATACCAATTGCCAACGACCGGTGTCCGCCGGAATGATCCCGGGCGAACCTGTCCAGCCTTCCAGCCGCTTCGACCACCTGATTGGCGCGATCCAGAACGTCACGCCCCAACGGTGTTAGCAGAATGTCTCGCGCCTGACGTTCGAACAATGGCCCGCCCATCGTTTCCTCCAGCGCTTTGATCTGAACAGACAAAGCAGGCTGCGAAACATGGCACGCAGTTGCCGCGCGCCCGAAATTGCGTTTTTCGGCTACCGCGCGGAAATACTGGAGCTGCCTGAGCGTGAAATTCATAACCTCTGACTATCATTTGCACGGCAAACCACAAGATGCGCAAATGACTACCAGAGATCACCCGATCATACGGTCCCGTTCGGTTTGATCTTCGTAGTGACGCTTGAGCCGTTGCAAAGCGATCCGTAGGACGATCTTTCCCGACCTCGCCGACCAACCCATCCGCCTTTCGGCCAGTTCCAGCCCTTCCAAATAGCAGCAACACCGCAAGGCAACATCGCTTAGCCCCGGCCCCAAGTCCGCCAGCGCATGTGCAACCCGATCACGTGCCCCGGACGAGCCATGAGCAGACGGAGTCGAAGCTTCGAACCTGCCCCGGCCTCCTCCGGTTAAAAAGCGATCCCAGTTTTGCGTGATCTGGGGGCCAATCTGCGCCAGCTCAAAATCCTCGCGCAGGCGCTCACCTGCCGCGACAAGTGTTTTGTCAAGAAACGGTTTGCCATCCTTGTCACGCCGCCGGGACAACGCGACCAAAGGGCTTTCCGCCGTACTGTATCGCGCCCTTGATTGACGCCTTGGACGAGCCGCATCTGGCACCCGTCCGGCATTGGCCGCGTGAAACGGCGCTTGCGCCTCTGCCAAGCCAAACTCGTTCTGCGTCCGTGCGCGGTTTTCCGCATCTGCGACCAGGTGGCTAAGTGCTGATCGGCCTGAAGTGGTAACGCGATAGCGTGAGATGCGTCCGGGATTGTCGCAGGAAATCCAATCTTTTAGTGCCAATGCCTGCGCGAGACTGCAGTCGACAACTGCCGTCTTGGTCGCCCCGGTGCTGCCGCTGTCCCGGACGATTACAGCCTTGTCCATATCTTCAGCCACGGCCAATACGGCCCCGGTCTCACACAGGCGGCGCAGCACCCGCAGGGCTTCACGCTCAAATGCTTCATCCTGATCGGTCATCAGATCCTGTGCACCGTCAAACTGGCCCATGTCCTGATACGGATCCTGCGCACCAAAGTGCGTTTCGGCCAAGGATTGCAGTGCTGCGTCCACCAAAGGATCGTCACGGCGCATCTCGATCCGGCGGATCTGGCGCAAAATTGTCGAAGCATGGCATCCCGCCGATCGCGCGATATCCCGTATCGACCGGCCTGATTCCGTATGGGCAAGATATCTCTGCGCCCCTTCAGGAACCCATGCGGGAACGGTAGATGCCAAACTGTTTTCCATAGTCTTATGCCCTCGTCGACAAAACAAACTGTCAATGTTCGTCGTCGGATTCTTAGTTAACCAAATCTAACTAGAGCCGCTTTCGTTACTCGTTCGTTAACCACAGACGACACGATGAAGAATTGATTCAAAAAGATAAGCAGTGGTGAAACCATCGTTCGGCGCGAAGAAGTGCAAGGCAACACCCGTTTAAGTTGTGCATAAACTCCCGCAAAACACTCGCATGAAAGGAACGTCTACGTGCAGGACCTAATGAGCATGATCACCACACTCCGCCGCCCTCGCCTTTTGACCCGGGCTGCCAGGATCGGTGCGCAGGATTATGACCGCGATCGGCACTTGCAAAGGATATTGGGGTATGGCGCTCTGCCCGGTTCAGGATCGGCTTTGATACGGTTGCTAGAGCTGGAACGGGATGCCAATCACCAGCGAAAGGAAGAGGACGCCGCCTATTCCCTGGTCCGTCATCTGGATCTGATGATTGCTTTGATCGGCGAGGCGCAACTGTATCAGGCCAATCGCGCCTCGCACTATGCGTGATCAGGTAAAGGCGTCCGGCATGGACTCTTTTTTCCGGGCGACATAGTCATTCAGCCCTTCATGGATCGCCGGGTCGAGCTTTGGCTGCTGGTAGTTGGCCAACAGATGTTCGACCCGCGCCATTGCCAGCGCCTGCGTATCGCGGGCGCCTTCTTCTTCCCAAGTCTCGAACGGTTTGTAGTCAAGAACTTCGGACCTCCAGAACGCCTCTTTGAAATTGGCCTGTGTATGCGCGCACCCCAGGTAATGCCCGCCGGGCCCAACCTCGCGGATCGCGTCCATGGCCTGAGCGTTTTCATCATAGGCAACGCCTTTGGCCAGACCGTGCAACGCGCCCAACTGGTCGGCGTCCATCACGAACTTCTCGAAATCCGCGACCAGACCACCTTCAAGCCAGCCGCAGGAATGCAGCATAAAGTTCACGCCCGACATAAGCCCCATATTCAGCGAATTCGCTGTTTCGTAAGCCGCTTGTGCGTCAGGCAGTTTCGAGCCACAGAACGATCCCGCCGAACGGTATGGCAGACCAAGACGCCGCGCCAGCTGACCGGCCCCGTAGGTCACCAAAGAAGCCTCGGGTGTTCCAAAGGTCGGCGCACCGGAATTCATATCGATTGACGACACGAACGCACCAAAGATTGCAGGTGCCCCTGGACGAACGATCTGACTGTAAGACACGCCTGCAAGAACTTCGGCCAGAACCTGGGTCAGCGTACCGGCAACCGAAACCGGCGCCATCGCACCGCCGACAATAAACGGGGAGATGATGCAGGCCTGGTTGTTCTGCGCATAAACCTCCAGCGAACCCATCATTACGTCGTCGAAGGTCATCGGCGAGTTGATGTTGGTCAGCGAGGTCATGACGGTGTTTTCCTGCACGAACTCTTTGCCGAACAGGATCTCGCACATCTCAACCGAATCCTGCGCGCGGCTGGGGTCTGTGACCGATCCCATGAAGGGTTTGTCCGACAAGGTGATATGCGCCATCAACATATCAAGGTGCCGCTTGTTCACCGGCACATCGGTCGGCTCGCACACGGTTCCGCCGGAATGGTGCAGCCATTTGGACATATAGACCAGCTTCACGAATTTGCTGAAGTCGTCCATCGTGGCATAGCGACGACCGCCATTGGCATCGCGCACAAAGGGTGGACCATATACCGGGGCCAGAACCAAATTGCGCCCACCAACAACCACCGATTTCTCGGGGTTTCTGGCATGTTGCGTGAATTCACTGGGTGCGGTCTTGATCAGCTCGCGGGCCAGGCCGCGCGGAATGCGGACCCGCTCACCATCTACATCCGCCCCGGCATCGCGCCAACGTTCCAGCGCAGCTGGGTTGTCAACGAAATTGACCCCGACTTCCTCCAACACGGTTTCCGCGTTGTATTCGATGGTTTCCAAGGCCTCTTCATTGAGGACCTCGAAATTCGGGATGTTGCGTTCGATATATTTTGCGGTCTCGATGACAACCGCTGTACGCTCTGCCCGTCGGGCGGCACCGCCGCCGCCCCGGGCTCTACGCCGGGTGTTTGCCTCTGCCATAAGTTCAATCCGGTCCGTCTGTTTCCTTTGGCGATTTTTCTACAAGAACTGAGCAGGACGCTGCAGGTATATTACGGCGCTATCGGGGGAAAAGCGACATCTACGCGCGGTATCCCGCCCCAGGACACCGGCACAAGTCAGACGACCGGCTTTTCCATAAGAACCGTGTTTTTCACGACTTCAAGTTCGTGCCAGCCCAAATGCCGGTACATGGCTCGTGTATTCTGCATCTGAACATGCGTCCGCAGCCTAAGAGCAGGAAGTCCTGCGACGCACGCCGCAGATTCGGCAAGATCCAGCAGCTTTCGGGCGATGCCACCGCCTTGCGCATCCGGATTTACAGCGAGGTTGAAGATCATGACCGCATCCGGCGTTACACCAAATATGATCACACCCAGAATTCGCCCGTCCTGTTCGGTTACAAAGGCACTATGCGCGTGGATATCTTCCTCAATCCCGCCGGTGACGTCCGGTAGATCGGGAATATCCCGTATCGCCTCGGCATAGGCGCTGGAAAGACAGTCTCGGATAGCCTTTACATCCGCCAAAGTCGCGCGGCGCGGGTTCTGCTGTGTCATTTCGCCCTCTTCATCACGGTCAGCGCAAAGCTCAGGCGTCCAATTGACGTCATTGCGCTTGCACAAGCAAGGCTTGCAACCTAATAGCCAAGCATGACCCAAGACACCCATGACCGCCTTCTGATCATCGACTTCGGCAGCCAGGTAACGCAGTTGATTGCCCGTCGCCTGCGCGAGCTGAATGTCTATTGCGAGATTCACCCCTATCAGAACGTCACGATGGACTTCGTGCGCCAGATGGCCCCACGTGCCGTGATCTTCTCGGGTGGGCCTGACAGCGTGACGCGGGATGGTTCCCCGCGCGTGCCGCAAGAGATTTTTGACTATGGCGTACCGATCCTGGGCATTTGTTACGGCCAGCAGGTGATGATGCATCAGCTTGGCGGCAAGGTTGAAAGCGGCCATGGCACCGCCGAGTTTGGGCGTGCCTTCGTAACACCGCAACATCAGCTGGATATTCTGGATGGCTGGTTTACCGATGGCGACGAACAGGTCTGGATGAGCCACGGCGACCATGTCAGTGAAATCGCCCCCGGTTTTCAGGTCTTCGGCACCTCGCCAAATGCGCCTTTTGCGATTACCGCCGATCCTGCGCGCCACTTCTATGCCGTGCAGTTCCACCCCGAGGTACACCACACCCCAAAAGGCGCGAAGCTTTACGAGAACTTCGTCAAGCTCGCCGGGTTCAAAGGCGACTGGACCATGGGCGCCTACCGCGACGAAATGATCCGGAAAATCCGTGAGCAGGTTGGCGACAAAAAGGTCATCTGCGGCCTCTCTGGCGGGGTCGATAGTTCGGTCGCGGCGATTCTGATCCACGAGGCGATCGGCGATCAGCTAACCTGCGTGTTCGTTGATCACGGTTTGCTGCGCAAAAACGAAGCAACCGAAGTCGTGGGTATGTTCCGCGACAACTACAACATCCAGTTGATCCATGCCGACGAATCCGAACTTTTTCTGGGCGAGTTGGAGGGCCAGTCGGACCCCGAGACCAAGCGTAAGATCATCGGCAAGCTGTTCATCGACGTGTTCCAAAAACACGCGGATACCATCGAAGGAGCCGAGTTCCTGGCGCAGGGAACGTTGTATCCGGATGTCATCGAGTCCGTATCCTTCTCGGGCGGCCCTTCGGTTACGATCAAGTCGCACCACAATGTCGGCGGCCTGCCCGAAAAGATGGGCCTGAAACTGGTCGAACCTCTGCGTGAACTCTTCAAGGACGAGGTTCGCGCCCTGGGTCGGGAACTGGGCCTTCCGCAAAGCTTCATCGGCCGCCATCCTTTCCCCGGACCCGGGCTGGCCATCCGCTGCCCCGGTGAGATCACGCGCGAGAAGCTGGAAATTCTGCGCGAAGCGGACGCGGTCTACATTGATCAGATCAGAAAACACGGCCTTTACGACGAGATCTGGCAGGCTTTCGTGGCGATTCTGCCCGTGCGCACAGTTGGTGTAATGGGCGACGGACGGACCTATGACTACGCCTGCGCACTGCGCGCGGTCACCTCGGTCGATGGGATGACTGCGGACTATTACCCCTTCAGTCATGAATTCCTTGGCGAAACCGCCACCCGGATCATCAATGAGGTTAAAGGCATCAATCGGTGCACCTATGACATAACCTCAAAACCTCCGGGTACGATTGAGTGGGAATAATTCAAAGCCGGGCCTCAACCCGGCTTTTTTCATTTTACAAAATCAGCGAAAACCAAAATAAAACAAAACCATAACCGACTACATTCAAGGAGAGAGCTGTGGACGCTCCCAAAGCCCAGATCGGCAAAGCCGCGCTTTGGATGACGGGGGCGATTGCCTCGTTCTCGTCCATGGCGATTGCCGGGCGTGAGCTGAGTGTTTCTCATGACACGTTCGAGATCATGTTCTACCGCAGCGTCGTTGGTTTCTTCGTGGTGGCGCTTGTTCTGTCGGTGACCGGGAAATGGCATCAGGTAAACACCGACCGGCTTGGCCTGCATGCGGTGCGAAACGCTTTGCATTTTTCCGGTCAGAATCTATGGTTTTATGCCGTTGGGGTTGCCCCGTTGGCACAGGTTTTTGCGCTGGAATTTACCAACCCGATCTGGGTCATCCTGCTGTCTCCGCTGCTATTGCGCGAGAAGCTGACCGCCACACGCATGATGGCCGCCTTGATCGGGTTTGCAGGTATCCTGATCGTCGCCCGCCCCGGCGCCGCCCCGCTGAGCCTTGGCGTTTTTTGCGCAGGCGGCGCTGCGATTTTCTTTGCCCTTACGAACATCGCCACCAAATCGCTGACGCGCACGGCCAGCATCGGATGCATCATGTTCTGGTTGACGCTGATGCAGGCGGTATTTGGCCTGATTGCGTCTGCAATCGACGGTCAGATGGGATTGCCCTCGGTTCAGACCGCGCCGTTTCTGTTGCTGGTTGGCCTTGCCGGCCTGCTTGCGCATTTCTGCATAACAAATGCCCTTGCCATCGCGCCTGCGACGGTTGTTGTACCTTTTGATTTTGCGCGGCTGCCGACAATCGCAATTGTTGGAATGATCCTTTACAACGAACCGCTGGATCACTGGACGCTGCTTGGGGCAGTCGTCATTTTCGCCGGAATATTCCTGAATGTCTGGTCCGAGAACCGTAACAATTCCGCAACACCGGCGCGCCCGTCCCTTACAAAGTAACGTTCGGTTACCGGTTGACGATTTCTTTATGTCTAATGTTGTATCACCCAATCTCATGAGCCGGGGATGTGTGCAGCAGCTTCGCGCATAGGTGAATGAGCGGACAGTGTAGGGAGGAACCTATGAAAAAAACGCTTTTGCAAGCGTGCGCGTTATGCGTTGGGGCAACCACAGTACAGGCAGGTGGTCTTGACCGAAGCGGTCAGCCGATTACCCTGATTTTTGAAGATGGGAACTATGCCGAGTTTTCGGTGTCTCAAACCAATCCGGATGTTACCGGCAATGATCTTACAAATCAGAACCCGTTTGGTACACCATCTGGAAATGTCGCACAGGACTTCAATCACGTAACAGCCGGTATCAAGTACGACATAGACGACCGCTTGTCTGTTTCGTTGCTTTATGATCAGCCCTTTGGGTCGGATGTCAGCTATCCGGTTCCATCTGGTAATCCAAATGAACCTGGTTCTCTTCTGTTGGGGGGCACCGAAGCGTTTGCTGACTCGGATAGCTATACCGGTATCCTTCGCTATAAATTCGACAGCAACTGGAGCGTGCACGGTGGTGTCCGTTATCAGCGTCTGGATGGCACCATTCGCTTGCAAGGCCTGGCTTATGGTCCCTATTCGGGCTACGAGATTGACGTTGCGCGCGATGGTGCCTTCGGCTGGCTGGTCGGCGCTGCTTATGAGCGCCCCGAGATAGCCCTGCGTGTCGCGCTAACGTATCAGTCTGAAATCGAACATGACTTCTCAACGACAGAGACGTTTGCGTTCCTTCCCAGCCAGCTTGCGGGTGCGCAGGATGTAAAAACACCTCAGTCGGTAAATCTGGATTTCCAGACCGGGGTTGCCCCAGCTACGCTGTTGTTCGGCAACATTCGCTGGGTCGACCATAGCGTTACCCAATTGAGCACAACTGCAGTTGGCATGTTGCCTAGTGCAGAGCTGATTGATCTGACCAATACAACCACGTTCAATCTCGGGCTGGCGCATCGTCTTAACGAAAACTGGGCCGCATCAATCAGCTTTGGATACGAGCAGGAAGACAGCGACGACCTGGTTTCACCGCTCGCGCCCACCAATGGGTTCAAAAGTGTAGCTGTGGGACTGCAGTACACTTACGAGAACGTTAAAGTAAGCGGCGGCGTTCGCTATACCGATTTGGGCGATGCATTCGCTGAGACTGGTACGCCAGACGTTGCCCGAGCTGACTTCCGGGACAATGACGCCGTGAGCTTTGGTATTCGTATCGGTTATAGCTTCTGATCTCGGGGACAGCTGCTAGAGCAAACCCACATCATACGGCTTGGAAGCCCCGCCCTTTCGGCGGGGCTTTTTTGTCGCAAGATACGGGTCGCGTCATCTGACGCCGGATGGCAGAACAAGGCATGTCGCCTCAAAAATCCTTCTCCCCCCGCGCATTGTCCGAACTGTTTCTGCTCGGAGTTCTGTGGGGCGCGTCGTTTTTGTCCATTCGCATCGCGCTGGACACAATCCCGGTGATGACCTCGGTTCTGCACCGGGTTTTGTGGGCCAGCGCCGTCCTTTGGGCAATAATCTTCATACGCCGCATACCTGTTCCCCGAGACCCAAGGATATGGTGCGCGTTTCTGGTCATGGGTTTGCTTAACAACGTCTTACCGTTTTCACTGATGGCATGGGGTCAGCTTTCGGTTGAAGTTGGCCTCACTTCGATCCTGAATGCTGCAACGGCAATTTTCGGCGTCGTCCTGGCTGCGGCGTTCTTTCCGGATGAAAGGCTCAGCCCCGCGCGGCTTTTCGGAGTGGTTATCGGTTTCTTTGGAGTGGCCGTGGCAATAGGCCTTGGAAATTTCACCCAACTCAATCCAAACAGCCTGGCGCAACTCGCCATTCTAAGCGGCACATTGTCCTACGCGTTTGCATCAATTTGGGCACGGTTGAAGCTGGACAAGCTCCGGCCAGTAATAGCCGCAGCTGGAATGCTCAGCGCATCGACCCTGATCATGCTGCCGATTACGATTGCCATTGACGGGGTCCCGTCAATATCTTTGCCGTGGGACACTTGGGCAGCTATTGCATACTACGCGGTCTTCGCCACAGCGGGGGCCTATCTGTTGTATTACCGTGTGCTGGCACAAGCCGGCAGTGGCAATCTGATGCTGGTGACCCTGATCATTCCGCCGATCTCGATCCTGCTGGGTGCGCTGGTTCGTGACGAAGCCCTTCCCTCGAACGCCTATCTGGGCTTTGCCATCCTGTCCGTTGGGCTGATAATCCTCAGCCGGTCCGGCAGACGCGATTGACGCCGCCCCCTGCCCGTTTTAGCTAGGGCAAAACAAGGGACAGCGGACGATGATCTATACCTCAGCCAAGGACTGGCGCGACGCGGCGCGAAAGAAAGTGCTGTTCTTCGGCATGTCCGGCTTGGGAAAATCCTTTGTCTCGAACCGTCTGAGGGATTCCGGAGGCTGGTTCCACTACTCGATCGATTACCGCATCGGCACGCGTTACATGGGTGAATACATCACTGACAACGCCAAGGCCGAAGCGATGAAGGTTCCTTTTCTGCGTGACCTGCTGCTGTCGGATTCGATCTTTATCGGCTCGAATATCTCGTTCGAGAACCTGACGCCGGTGTCTGCCTACCTCGGAAAACCCGGCAATCCGGCGTTGGGGGGACTGGAAATCTCGGAATATCGCCGCCGTCAGGAACAATTCCGGCTTGCTGAAATCCATGCTCTTCTGGACACCAAGTATTTTATCGACCGGGCGCAAAAGCTGTACCAGTACCCCAATTTCATCTGCGATACCGGTGGGTCCATCTGCGAATGGGTCGATCCCAACGATCCCAAGGATCAGGTTTTGTCCGAGTTGTCTCGGCACGCCCTAATGATTTGGATCAAGGGGGATGAGGCGCATACGGCTGAGTTGGTCCGCAGGTTCGACAAGGCGCCTAAACCGATGTCCTATCAACCCGAGTTTCTGTCGAAGGTCTGGGATGAATACCTGACGCAGAATGACTGCGCCGCCGACAAGGTTGATCCGGACGCGTTCATCCGCTGGACATACGCCCGCGCCTTGGCGCATCGGCAACCCCGATATGAGGCTATGGCCAACAATTGGGGCATCACCATCACTGCCGACGAAGTTGGCAGGGTGCGGGACGCAGGCGATTTCGACGAGTTGATCGAAAGCGCCCTTGAGACCCAGGCCAACCCGACCTAAGTTCCAGATTTCCCTCGCAGCTTCAACAGCGTGACCCTATGCCGATCAAGATTCCTTCCGACCTGCCCGCCTATGACGTCCTGAGCCAAGAGGGCGTGATGGTCATGTCCGAGGATCAGGCCGCGCGCCAGGACATCCGCCCCTTGCGGATCGGCCTGCTGAATCTGATGCCCAAGAAAATCCAGACCGAGAACCAATTTGCGCGTCTGATCGGGGCGACTCCACTACAGATCGAGCTGTCGCTGATCCGTATGACCGAGCATCAGACCAAAAACACCGCCGCCGAGCACATGGCCGAGTTCTATCAATCGTTTCAGGAGGTCAAAGACCGCAAGTTTGACGGTCTGATCATCACCGGCGCACCGATCGAGCATCTGGAATTCGACAACGTCACCTATTGGGACGAGATCAGCGAAGTGTTCAACTGGACACAGACCAACGTCCATTCCACGTTCGGCGTGTGCTGGGGTGGAATGGCGATGATCAACCATTTTCACGGGGTCAAAAAGCATATGCTGGACGCCAAGGCCTTTGGCTGTTTCCGGCATCAGAATCTGGACTCGTCCTCGCCGTTCCTGCGCGGCTTCTCGGATGATTGCGTCATCCCGGTCAGCCGTTGGACCGAGATGAAACAGGCCGAGATTGACACTGCGACAGGTCTGCGAACCCTGCTGGGCAGCGATGAGGTCGGACCCTGTTTGGTTGAAGATCCGGCGCATCGCGCACTCTATATCTTTAACCATTTCGAATATGACAGTGACACGCTAAAGCAGGAATATGATCGCGACGTGGCCAATGGCGCCGAAATCAATGTGCCGCTGAACTACTATCCGGATGACGATCCCAGCAAGACGCCGCAGAACCGGTGGCGCAGCCATGCGCATCTGCTTTATGGCAACTGGATCAGCGAAATCTATGAGACCACGCCCTATGACATCAATCGGATCGGTGTCGAACAGACCGATCTGAGAGCGTAACGCAGATGATACGTATCGCCGTCATACTTGTTGTCCTTCTGATCTTGATCTGGGGATATGCGGTCTGGCGCGCGGCGCGCAACGAAGCCTTGGCCGAGGCAACCTTTCAGCCCGAAGGTCAGATTGTTGATGTCGATGGGGTTTCAGTTCATGCGGTGGTGATGGGCGAAGGTCCCGATGTCGTGTTGATCCATGGGTCCAGCGGCAATACCCGCGATATGACCTTTGCGCTGGCACCCATACTGGCCGAACACTACCGTGTGATCGTTTTCGACCGCCCGGGGCTGGGCTATTCGGAAAGCTTCAATCCCGACGGCGAAACCATTGTTGAGCAAGCAGAAATCCTGCAAAAAGCTGCCGCGAAACTTGGGGCCACGAAGCCGATCGTTGCGGGCCAAAGCTATGGCGGCTCAGTCTCTTTGGCATGGGCTGTGACATGGCCAGAAAACATCTCGGCGCTGGTACTGATTGCCCCGGCGGCAATTCCATGGGACACGCCGCTTGATGCATTCAATACCATCGGCGCGACTTCCGTGGGCAATACGCTCGCCCTGCCCTTGGTCAATGCTTTTGTTCCGGATTGGTACGTCAACCAGGCACTCGATACCGTCTTTGCACCGCAAAAAACACCCGAGGGATATGCCGAGCACTTTGGCCCCGGCCTGACCATGCGCCGGGCCTCAATGCATGCCAACGCAAAGCAGCGCGCCAATTTGCTGGACGAAGTCACTGCGTTACAACCACGTTATGGCGAGATAACTGTACCTACGGAAATCGTGCACGGGACCGCAGACACGACAGTAGGCATCGACTGGCATTCGGAACGTTTGCTGGAACAGATTCCAGGCTCCGAACTGATCGAGTTGGATGGTATCGGGCACATGCCACAGGTTGTCGCCGCACCTGAGGTCGCTGCCGCGATTGATCGTGCTGCCGAACGCGCGGGTTTGCGTTAAGCCCATCCGTAATCCATAGTTAGTTATGGATTTTGTGACGAGGCGTTCATGACCCGATCAGAAAAAGGCGCAATTGAAAAATACTACCGCAAGGCTGCTCCGGATGACATTCGGAAGGCCATCGAGAACTCCGGGAAAGACGATATCCTGAACCCGACCTACCCGTATTCCGAACGCATGAAAAGCAAGGAATACAACAAGCAGATGGACGCTCTGCAGGTTGAATTGGTCAAAATGCAGTCCTGGGTCAAGGACACGGGCCAACGTATCGCCATTATCTTTGAAGGCCGGGACGCGGCAGGGAAAGGCGGCACGATCAAGCGCTTCCGCGAGAATTTGAACCCGCGTGGCGCGCGCAATGTTGCACTCAGCAAGCCATCGGATGCCGAACGCAGCCAGTGGTATTTTCAGCGCTATATCTCGCACTTGCCCTCTGCCGGCGAAATCGTGTTCTTCGACCGCAGCTGGTACAACCGGGGTGTTGTCGAGAATGTCTTTGGTTTCTGCGAACCCGAAGAACGTGAGCGGTTCTTTCGTCAGGTCCTGCCGCTGGAGACCGGGTTCGTCAATGATGGCATCCGACTGTTCAAGTTCTGGCTGAATGTCGGGCGAGCGGAGCAATTGAACCGGTTCCTGGCGCGTGAGACCGACCCGCTGAAACAGTGGAAACTCAGCCCCATAGACGTCGCCGGGTTGGACAAATGGGACGAATACTCCCAATCCATCGCCGAGACCCTGACGCGTTCACATTCCGAGCGTTGTCCGTGGACCATTGTCCGCTCGGATGACAAGAAACGGGCGCGTTTGGCGACGATACGCACGGTTCTGAGTGCCCTGGATTATGATGAAAAGGACGCCAAGACCGTTAGCTCTCCTGATCCGAATATCAGTGGCGGGCCAGACATTTGGGAAACATAATTCGGGCCCGTACAAAGCCCGTCACCCTGAAGGATTGAACTTGTACGGCTTTGTGCCGCAATTTTGCCCAGCTATTCACATACACTTCCGACAATAATGCGTTAAGCAGAACAAAATCCGGGCAGGAAACGTGACATGGCTGACTATATTTCAGAGGTGCTTGCAAATCCGTTTGCGCTGCTGGCTAACCCTTCATACCGGTTGTCATATGTATATTTGGCGACGGCGTTGATTGCGGCAATCTTTGTGTTTTTTCGCAGCCAGGATGCCAGGCGCGAAAACGGCTTCTTAGGTCTTTTGGACTGGCTACTGCCGTGGGATGTTCTGACGCATAAGTCTGCAAAGGCAGACTATGTGATGTTCTTCGTGAATAAATCCGTAATATTGGCTATTTACGCGTCGATCCTGATCCAATCACCATTTTGGTACGATGTTGTCGCGGGCCTTCTTGGGCCTGCCCCGGTCGGCCCCTCTGAAACATCTTGGTATGTGTCCGCGATATACACTGTTACCCTGATCCTGGCGTTGGACGCCGCGTTGTGGTTCGGTCACTACATTTTTCACAAGATCCCCATTCTTTGGGAATTTCACAAAGTACATCACTCGGCTGAGGTTATGACACCTTTGACAGCCAGCCGCATGCACCCCCTGGAAGAAGCGGTCTCGGCAATATTCGGTGGATTTGCGATTGGTGTGGTTTTTGCCCTTCTGGATCAGTACTTTGGTACGGGCGCGCGCATCTTTAAGATGTTCGACATCAACATTTTCCTGTTCGTTTTCTTCCTGGCGGCCTTCAATCTGCGCCATAGCCATGTCTGGTTGCAGTATCCGAACTGGCTGCAGCATATTTTTGTCAGCCCCGCACAACACCAAATCCATCATTCAAAGGCCAAAAAGCACTGGGACAAGAACATGGGATTCATCTTCTCTTTGTGGGATTGGAGCGCGGGAACCTTGTATTCGCCAAAATCCAAAGAGAACCTGGACTACGGTTTGGGCAATGGGGAAGATGGTACCTGGAACAATGCACTCGTGCTGTACTTCCGCCCGTTTAAGAACGCTTTCAACTTGGCTCGCCAAGGTTGGCGCGCGGCGTTGGTTTCTCCGCAAAGAAGGAAAAAGAAGACCAAGGCACATGGTAACGCGGAAGAAGCCCCAAAAGTACGGGTTTGAGCCAAATCAGCCGCGCTCAACGCTATGCAACTCAGTGTTTCTCAACGATTGGACGGGCTTGAAAAAATGCTATATCTAACTGTCTCTTACAGTTGATTTGCAGGGACACCTGACGCGCGAATGACGAAACGCGGTTATCATCACGGAAACCTCAAACAAGCGTTGATCGAAGCGGCATTGTCCCTGATCGAGGCGAAAGGCCCAACGGGATTCACCCTGTCCGAAGCCGCCAAAACCGCTGGTGTGACCCCGGCGGCCGTTTACCGGCATTACGAAGGTCGCGAGGACCTGATCGCCGAGGCCGCGCGGCAAGGTTTCGAGATGTTTGCCGACCTGATGCAATTCGCTTACGACAAAGGCCAACCCTCGGCGCTGGCCGCATTTGAGGCAACGGGTCGTGCCTATCTTGCCTTTGCGCGCAAGCATCCCGGCCATTACATTGCTATGTTCGAAAGCGGCATTTCGGTCAATCGGACACCCGAACTGGCCATCGCTGCGAACCGTGCCAGAAGCGTTCTGGAAAAGGCCGCTGCCGACCTCTCGCAGCATATTCCACCTGAAAAACGCCCTCCGGCCGCGATGTTCAGCGCGCATATCTGGGCGATGAGTCATGGCGTCGTAGAGCTTTATGCCCGAAACACCGGCGCCTCATCCCCCTTCCCGCCCGAAGAGTTGCTGGAATCGGGAATTGGAATTTACCTGCGCGGTCTGGGGCTGTTGCCTCAGGATGACTGAACTCAGAACATCCGGGTTTTCTGAGGTGTACTTAGTCGGGATGTGACATTGATCAGGTCCATCTTCCCCATCCCCTTGATATCAACCGGCCCCAGATCGGTAATCTGGAACTCGTCAATCAGCGCGTACTTCATTTCTTCCGGGGCAACAATGTGCATTGGGTTAGCAAAGACCTGAAGGCGCGAGGCGATGTTTACCGCCGGGCCGAACACGTCATAGACATATTTTTGGATTCCCACGACTGAACCCACGGCTGCACCCGTTCCAAGCCCAATTCGGGCCTGCCATTTATGAGGATGGCTTTCATTGCGCCGCTCCAGATACCTTAGGAAGCGGACGGCGCAATGGGCCACTGCGGTGGCGTGGTCCGGTGTCTCGTCTGGCATACCGGACACGGCCAGATAAGCGTCGCCTATGGTTTTTATCCGCTCGCAGCCGAATTGCTCGACGATGCGGTCAAATGCGGTGAAGATGTCGTTCAACTCGCTCAGCGTAACCGTCGGGTCGGTCCTGGCTGTAAAATCGGTAAAGCCGACAAAGTCCAGCATGACCACCGATACGTTGTCATATAGCTGCGGTGTGACCACCCCAAATGTCTTGAATTCCTCATAAACGGCGCGCGGCATCAGGTTCAGCAACAGGCGCTCGACCCTTTCTTTTTCGCGCTCCAACTCTCGCGTATTGCGCTCAACCATGGTCGAATAGCTGTCGATCATGCTTTCCAACTCGCGGATACGCGTGATGTTCTGGCATTCAACAACCAAAAGCTGTTCATCAACCCCGTTGGCCAGCGAGACTGTGGTCGCAAAGATCAATGTGCGGCGCTTGGGTTTGATCTGCAATTCTGCAGAATACCGGAGGCCCGATTGTTTCACATCTTCCAGTTCTTTCAGGTCCAGCCCTGGAAGAACATCCGGCAACGTCTGCCCTGGCTCGGGCTTTCCAAACCATTCCGCAAAGGGACCATTGTGAAAAATGAACGTCATGTCCGAAGCGCGCAGAACGGCCACCCCAACACCAATCGCGCGCAGCAGGTGTTCGTTGATGGCCTGAATGTTCATGCAGCAGTCCGCGCAACAATTATGGAGCGTTTTGATTCAATCGCATCCATCACGATTTCAATGTCCGCATCCGCCATGCCGTGATGGGCAAGAGCCTCGGTCAACAGGGCTCCCATTTCGTCGAAGTCTTCATGCGTGATATTCAGATGCCGATGCACAGTTTCGATCCGGTCATCACTGAACGACGCAGGGCCTCCGACAAGCGAAGACACAAACTTGGTCTGGTGATCGATCAGACGCGGCATTTCGATGTCGTCGAAATGATCGCCGATCTGCTCAGAATCCAGTGCCAAATCATAGAAATGCATTACGATGCGGCTGATGGTTTTGAAGCCACCGTATTTCTCGTAAATAGTCTGACTCACAACAAAAACCGAAGCGTTATTAGCGTTAACACTGCAACACTATATCAAATTGACAGTTTTGTTAACTTTTATGAGTCGCTATGCATCATGGCCGCGCAAAGTTTCAGCGCTTGGTGGATTGGATGTCACAGGGTTTACTTCTCTGACGGATCACTTTCGGCGTAGTCGCGCAAGCCTTTGATGTCTGCGATCTCGGCATGGTTTCGGTTAATCTTGACGCCAACTGACTTCAGCCGCGAAAAGGCGCGGCTCAGGCTTTCCGGCTTCATCCCCAAACGCCCCGCGATGAGCATTTTGTCATAAGGTAACTCGACGTCGCATTCGCCCGCTTGGCATTCGCACAGATTAAGCAGGAATTCCGCAACCCGTTGCGCACCCGTCTGCGCCTTGAGCTGTTCCAGCTGAGCAACCAAGGAATGCAGGTGCGTAAAGGTTGCCGCCAGGATCGAGATTCCAATCTGGGGATCTTCACGCATCAGCGACAGAAGAACGGGGCTGGGAATATGCATGACCTCGCATGGCGACACAGCTTCGGCCGACACCGGATAGGGAACATTCCGCAGGGCCACGGCTTCGCCAAAGCTTTCGCCTCGGGTAAAGACACTCACCACGGCCTCGGCACCGGTCGGGGACATGCGGAACAGTTTCACCCAACCGGCCAAAACGACGTGAACCGCCTTTGCCTCTTCTTCCTGAAGAAAGATCGTCTCGCCGCGGTCGTACTGTCGCCAGATCGCGTGGCTTAGCAGTGTGTCGACATGTTGCTCCGGCAGGCTTTTCAAAAGCAGCGACTGACGTGCGATGGCCTTTTGTGTTTCGTGCGCCACGAAAGCTCCCCTACTCTGCCGATCGTTGGTCCAACCGGTGCATCCCCTGGTCCAATGGCTATGCCAAACCCATGCGCGGGGCACCAGTCTTTTCCGCCATCGAACTTGACTATTGTCATGTCCTGCCCCGGACAGGAAGACTAACCTCGCTCCAAAGCCAGTATTCCGGGGAGCAAGCAAGATGGACTACGAGCGATTTTTTGACCAGAGCCTGAATGACTTGCGGGAAGAAGGCAATTATCGTGTCTTCATCGACCTTCAACGCCGATGCGGCGCGTTTCCAAACGCCCGCCAAACCGATGGCACAGTGCAGCGAGATGTGCGGATCTGGTGTTCCAACGACTATCTTGGCATGGGCCAGCACCCGTCGGTAATCGACGCGATGCATGATGCTTTGGATCGCTGCGGCGCAGGTGCAGGTGGCACTCGGAATATCTCGGGCACCACGCATGACCACGTGCTGCTGGAGGCCGAACTGGCCGATCTGCACGGAAAAGAGGCTGCGTTACTGTTTACCTCTGGCTACGTTTCGAACTGGGCTGCCTTGGGGACATTGGCCGCGAAAATTCCGGGCCTGATCGTCTTTTCGGACGCACTGAACCATGCCTCGATGATCGAAGGCATCCGCCATTCGCGGGCGCAGAAGGTGATCTGGAAGCACAATGATCTGCAAGATCTTGAGGCGAAACTGGCCGCCACCGATCCGACAGCGCCAAAGATGATTGCCTTTGAGTCGGTTTATTCCATGGATGGCGACATCGCCCCGATCAAAGAGATATGCGACCTGGCCGATAAATACGGCGCGATGACCTATCTGGACGAGGTCCACGCCGTTGGCCTGTATGGACCGCGCGGTGGCGGTATCGCTGAACGTGACGACCTGATGGACCGCCTGACAGTGATCGAAGGAACGCTCGGCAAGGCATTCGGCGTGGTCGGGGGTTACATCGCCGCCTCAGCTGCTTTGTGCGATTTCGTGCGCAGCTTTGCCAGCGGGTTCATTTTCACCACTGCCCTGCCCCCCTCGATTGCCGCCGGGGCCGCGACGTCAATCCGGCATCTGAAACAGTCCAATTCCGAGCGTGATCTGCAAAAGATCCGCGTGGCACAGGTGCGCGACCGATTGGATGCCGAGGGTATCCCACACTTGCCCAATCCCAGCCACATCATCCCGGTGATGGTCGGTGATCCGGTGAAGTGCAAATTCATCTCGGACACGCTGCTGGAGGAGTTCGGCATCTATATCCAGCCGATCAACTACCCAACAGTCCCCAAAGGCACCGAGCGTCTGCGGATCACCCCCTCACCGGTTCATACAGATGCCGATATCGACCATCTGGTTGGCGCGTTGTCGACCTTGTGGCAACGCTGCCAGATCGCGCGGATGCCGATGGCCGCCCAATAATCGAAGCTCCCTTTGCTTTGTCGACTGCCGCCCTTCAAGGGCGGCTTTTTTCAGATCAGGTAAAGGGCGAAGATAACGAAGGTATAGGCGGTCAGCACCATTGAGAACCCCCGCAGCCAGGATGGGCTGGCTGCAAGATCCAGATAGCTTGCAAGGATGACCCGGCATTTCACCAGCGCAAGGATCAGGATTCCGCCAGCCAGAAATGCCGGCGAGATGGGCAGCACTGTAAGCAGTGCAGATACGACGCTGAGCGCCAGAAGGGTGAGCCAGGCTCGGGTGAGTGGGTTCGGATGCCTCCGGCGGGAGTATTTGGGAAAAGATGAAGATGTTGGCATCGTTTTCATCCCAGCAGGTAGATCACGGGGAAGAGCATGATCCAGACCAGATCAACCATGTGCCAGAACTGAGCGCCAGCTTCGATGTTGCGGGTATCATCGCGCCACGCGACCAATAGCAGGATGCCGACTCCTGCCAGCACATGCGCGGCGTGGAAACCTGTCAGCAGGTAATAAAACAAGAAAAAAGGGTGCGTTTCATACGTGATCCCCTGCGCGGCTTTGTCTGCGTACTCTGCGCTTTTGATGATCAAAAAAACAACTCCTAGCGCGGCGGCTGCGATGAGAGCCATGCGGGCCGAGGCTCGACGTGCGATCTGCCGCCAGTGCAAGGCTTGCGCGGCCAGATAGCCCGAGGTGACAAGCACTGCCGTGTTGAGCGCGGCTCCGGTGCGGTAGAGATGCGATTGTGCCTCGGCAAATCCCGCGGGATCGGTCAGGCGCACGCCCATGAAGGCAATCAGACCGGCCCCGAAGACCAACAACTCACTGATAATCAGAACCCACATCAGCAACTCACCCGGAAGCTCGTCGATCAGAGAGGTGTCGCTCATGCGCCGACCAATTGGCGGTAGATCTGCGGCAGTGCCATTGTCAGGCGGTGCGGGTCGGGGATGACGGCGAAACCGCCCTGTCCGAACATACGCGGGAACCAGCTTTTGCCGGTTTTGTCGATGGTGACGCCGAAGACAGACTGTCCGGCCTGACGCGCTTCGCGCACGGCTTGCCGTGTGTCTTCGATGCCGTGGCGGCCTTCGTAATGGTCGAGATCATTGGGCTTACCGTCCGTGATGACCAGCAGCAGACGGCGTTTACGGGATTGCTCTGCCAGATCAGCCGAGCAATGACGGATCGCTGCGCCAAGCCGAGTGTAGTGACCGGGTCGCAGTGAGGCGATGCGTTGTTCGACCCTTGTGCCCATCGGCTCATCGAACCGTTTACAACGCTGCACGTAGACCCGCTGACGCTTCAGAGAGCTGAAGGCGTGGACGGCAAAGTCATCTCCACAGGCGTTCAGGCCCCAGGCGAGCGCGGCCAGCGCCTCGCGCTCGATGTCAATCACGGCGCGGCCGGTGACGGCGCTTTCGGTCGAGCGGCTGACATCCAGCAGGATCGATACGGCCAGATCGCGCGCCTCGGGGCGGGATTGCATCCAGATGCGTTCGGCGCCTTCGCCATTGGCGCAGCGGTCGACCTGCGCCCGCACGGCGGCCTCGATATCCAGTTGATCGCCGTCCAAATGGCCGCGGGTCATGACGCGGCCCGGGCGCAGCGCCTCGAACTGGCGTTTTACGGCACGGATGCGGCGGGCGGTGGCCGGGTCTTTGCCAAATTCAGCCGAGTCTTCGCGGATATCGGCATCCGACAGCAGGACGTTGACGTGATCCGGCAAGTACTGCCCCGTGCGCACGTCCCATTCGGGATAAAGGATGCGGCCTGACAGGCGTTCTCGATTCACATCCTCGGGTGCGAGGTCCAGATGCAGTTTCAGTTTGGTAGGCGGTGCTTTAGAGATCTGACCCAAACCAATCTCTTCCTGATCATCGGCGGCTTTCTTGGCGTTATCCGGATCGTCATCATCAATGCGCCGGTTGATATTCAGGAACTCGGCCCAGCTGAGGATCGCTTCGAACTTGTGCAGGATGAAACTGTCACTGCGATTGGCCTGGTCCGATTTGCGGCGGCGGGCGCGATGGGTTTTCTCGCCGGATTCTTCGGGTGGACCTTCGGTATCGGGGTTTTCGACTTCGTTGTGTTCCGAGAACCCGACTGCGCGCAATTCGGGCCACAGGGGCACCGGGCGCATCGGTTGATAGCCGCGCGGTGCAGTCAGGTCGTCGTCCAGTGCCAGGAGCTGCTCGGCCCGGTCCGACAGAGGCGCGGGGTCTTCAAGCATATGGCGAACCAGTTCCTCAACAGCAGCCTCAACCGGCGGCAGGCCGGGAACGTCGCGATGGTGCAGCACGCCCTTACAAAGCTCGTAATAGAGCGGTCGCCAGCCAGGGGCGTCATCCAAAGTCGCCTCGACCATGCTCTGCGCCGCGATCAACGCGCGCAAATCAGAGCGCAGCGGGTCATCTTCGTCAATGCGGGTTACGGCATGGGCTACGGCGGCAGCCAGCCAGACATACAGCGCGCCATTCGCTTCACGGGCAGGAAAAACGGCCAGCCGATCCGGCAGGCGCAGCACCTCTCCATCGAAAGACGCGCGCGGCATAAGTTCAGCTTCGGTTCCCAGACTGCGGCGCCAACCCAACCGGTGACGCGAAACCTCGGGTGAGACCGGGCGCAATTCGACGCCCGGGCTACCCCCAAGCCCCCGAAAGAGGACAGCCAGCCGCCCCGCGACCTCTGAGAGGTCGACCGCGGCTCCATCATGCACCAAAGGTGCATCGAGGCGGCTGGCAAGGGTGTGCCACAGTTTCCCGATCGTTTCTTCGGGTTCCCATGGCTCAAAGTCGATCTTGACCATCGGCCGGCCTCACCCAAAGACAGCCGTGACAAGATCGAGGAGCCCGCGTTTGATATCCTCGTCATCGGTCAGAGGTTCGATCATGGCGGCAAGGATGGCGCGGTCGGTGGACATGCCTTGTGCGATCAGCGTCGCGGCATAGACGACCAGACGGGTGGAGACGCCTTCCTCAAGGTCCTGACCCTTGAGCCCGCGCAGCTTGCCCGCCAGACGGACCAGTGGCTTGCAGCGTTCCAGCGGCAGGCCGCTTTCCTGGGCGACGACTTGCGCCTCCATCTCGGGCGACGGGAAGTCGAATTCCAGCGAGATGAACCGCTGGCGGGTCGAGGGTTTCAGGGTTTTCAGGATATTCTGGTAGCCGGGATTATACGACGCCACCAGCATGAAGCCGGGCGCGGCCTCAAGCTCTTCGCCCGTGCGGTCGATCGGCAGGATGCGCCGGTCGTCGGTCAGCGGGTGCAGCACGACGGTGACGTCCTTGCGGGCCTCAACCACCTCATCAAGGTAGCAGATCGCGCCTTCGCGCACCGCGCGGGTCAGAGGGCCATCGACCCAGACAGTTTCGCCGCCTTTCAGCAGATACCGCCCGATCAGGTCAGCGGCGGCCAGATCGTCATGGCAGGCCACGGTATAAAGCGGGCGGCCAAGGCTGGCGGCCATATGGGCCACAAATCGGGTCTTGCCACAGCCGGTCGGCCCTTTCAGCAGGACCGGCAGGTTGTTGGTGTACGCGGCGGCGAATACATCGCATTCGTCGCCCTGGGCGAGGTAGAAGGGGGCGTTTGCCGCCCCCTCTGTCAGTTTCATGGAGCCGTCCATATCCATCACTCCGCAGGAGTTTTGGCTGCACCGGGTTCAATCACCTCTTTCCGGGGCACCCAGATCGAGTAGATGAACAGCAGCGCGCCTAGGACCACGACCACACCAGAGCCGAGACGCATCCAGTAGAAGATGGCGATCTGGTCTTGGACGTCCATGAAGTAGTCTCCGACCACACGTTGCATGTGAGTCTGCACGGTTCCGCCGAAAGTCAGGACGAAGGTCATGAAGACCATACCGCTGGTCATCAGCCAGAACGAGGCCATGTTCAGCACCTGATTGTACGGGTCACGGTTTTTCAGGATCGGCATTGCGTAAGTGAAGATCGCCAGGTTGAGGCAGACATAGGCACCGTAGAAGGCCAGGTGACCGTGGGCCGCCGTGATCTGCGTACCATGGGTATAGTAGTTCACCCCGTGCAGCGTATGCAGGAAGCCCCAGACACCGGCCCCAAAGAAGGCCAATGTGGCACAGCCCAGAGACCACAGCAGCGCGGCCTTGTTGGGGTGGTCACGACGGCCCTTCCAGACCATAACGAAGGCAAAGGCCATCATCGCGAAGAACGGGATCACTTCGAGGCTTGAGAAGATTGACCCGATCCACTGCCAGTACGCGGGCGTACCGATCCAGTAGTAGTGGTGACCGGTGCCAAGGATGCCCGAGAACAGAGCGGCGGCAACGATGACGTACAGCCATTTTTCAACCACCTCACGGTCCACACCCGTCAGCTTTAGCATCAGATAGGCGAGGATTGACGCCATTATCAGTTCCCACACGCCTTCGACCCACAGGTGGACGACATACCACCAGTATTGCTTATCCAAGGACAGGTTGCCGGGGTTGTAGAAGGCAAACAGGAACAGCAGCGCCAGACCCCACAGACCCAACAGAAGGATGTTGGTAATGGCGGTCTTCTTGCCCTTCAGAACGGTCATCGACACGTTGTAAAGGAAGATCAGCGCGGCCACGACGATGCCCGCCTTGACCCATTTGGGCTGCTCAAGGAACTCGCGCCCTTCTTTGCCCAGCAGCCAGTTGCCTTCGAACAGGTTGAAGACATAGGTCACGACCACCCCCAAAGTACCGACCACCAGAATGATCAGCTGCAGATAGGCCAGCTTGGGTGAGTGGATTTCACGTTCCGCCTCTTCCGGAATCAGGAAGTAGGCCGCGCCGAAGAAGCCCAGGATCAGCCAGACGATCAGAGAGTTGGTGTGCAGCATCCGCACGATGTTGAACGGCAGAAGCTCGCTCAGGAAGTTCGGGAAGACATAGATGAAACCGGCCAGAAGGCCGCCGATCACCTGTATCGCGAACAGGGCCATGGCTACTGCAAAGTAGGCATAGGCGATTTTTTGGGTTTCGTATTTCATTGCTCCGTTCCCCTTCTCAGCCTGCCTCGTTGGGCGGCCAGCCCTGAGCGTCGATATTGTCGGTCCAGATCAGGAAGTTGGTCAGATCACGGATCTCTTCGTCGCTGAGGTTGAAATTGGGCATCTGCCGGCGACCGGGAATTCCGGTCGGCTGCGCCTCCATCCAGCCCTTGAGTGCCTCATAGGCGGATTCCGGGTCATCCAGAACGCCCCAGCGAGTCATCACATTGCCAACTTCGGGGGCGTAGTAGGCCCCTTCCCCTAGGATCGTGTGACAGTTGATACAGGCGTGTTTTTCCCAGACATGCTTGCCCCGGACCACACTTTCATCAAGCTTCGCCGCGTTTTCGGACCGCACGATATACAGGTGGGAATGGGCCGACAGGGCCAGAAAGATGAGGATGAAGAACAGGGACCCGCCATAAAATATGTTGCGAGCCATGCTCTTTGTCATGACTTCTCGCATTGCGCTCTCCTTTGCGCAGATTAGCTAGTTTGTTTAAAATGGTTGGTCGGCACCGGCACTGCCTTAACGAAAGTCAAGACTGGCGGGCGAATATTATTGGCGGGGCTTGGCTTTGCCAGTCGCGGACAGCGAGATATGGGGGTGGCAACTATGTAGCAATTCCCTAAAAACGCCCCGATGACGCCTTGAAAACAAGTTACGCCCCCTGCACTAATCCGCATGAAAATTTAGCGATTTCTCCTTTGCGAAAGCGCAAAAGGACATTTGTGAACCCAGTTGTTAGGTAAAAGATGCCAATCAATATTTACGGAGCCTTCCGCAGCGATACGACCCTGTCAGACAATGCGGCCACCTATGCGACGACAGGCGCCACCTTTCAGATTTCGCAATACAGCCAGATAACCATCACGGATGGTGCGGATGGCACGATCATTGACGGCGACAGTGCCGAGAACGAAGCACCCAATGATCCCACCCAGACATACCTTGGCGAAGCCATCGACTGGGACTTCACGCTCGAAGTCAGCGATGGGGTGAACACCTACCAGATCGGTTTCATGGATTGGGATGAAAACGGAGACGGGGATTTCGACTATCCAACCGCGGAACAAGGGTATTTCTTGGCCTTCATCGGGGGCAATGTTCCACCACTCAATACCACACTAACAATCGGAAACATTATAAGCGGTGGCACCTCGACGAATGAGCCGGACATACCCGTCGATACTGTTGTTCCGTGTTTTACCAGCGGGACCCAAATCGCGACCCCTGGCGGTCTACGCGCGATAGAGACGCTGTCGGTAGGCGACGAAGTGCTGACGTTGGACCACGGCACCCAGCGCATTCGCTGGATCGGCGCGCGGGCGCTAGGCGTTGCTGAGCTGATCCAAAATCCGAAATTGCGGCCCATTCGGATCAAGGCCGGAGCGCTTGGCTGCGGCCTGCCCAGGCGCGATCTGCTGGTGTGAAAACCTATAACCCGTCAAATCAGGGGTTATGCCTCTTACATAGCTTTCTACGTTCCTCTCATTAACGCAACTAATACAGCATGTTGCGCGTGACTGCAAGCAGAGTTTATATGTGCTACATATATGTTTTTTGCGGGCACTCTGTCGCAAAAAGTTGCATTTTCGGTGAGAACTATGTACGCATAATCCCGCGTTTTGCACTGCTTTCGCGTTGATCACGGTATATGTAAGCATATATGCTATATACAAAGCATAGCGATTTTTGAACAGGAATCCGGCACTTTGAAGTCGTAGGCATATAGCGTTTGGTGCTTACATATAGCAGGACCCGGCCATGACAAACACTTCGGCTACAAAACAACGCGCGGTCAAGGCAACCGATAGCGAATGGGAGATTGTCCGGGCGCGGGCCAAGGCTTCCCGCATGTCGGTGAGCGCATATGTCGTCCAGCGGGCGCTGGCCCCGGACGTGTCTGACAGCCCCTCACGCGCCACGCTGTCGGCGCGGCTGGACCGGATCGAGAGTGCTGTTCTGACGCTCTGCGAAGTGGAGCGGATGCGGTTGGCGGAGCGCGGGGAAGACGATGGCTGGACGGAGGCGCTTCGGCGGGTCGCGTTGCGGCTGCGCACGGACCCGACACGCGCGGGGTCTGATACGGGCGGAACAGTCGTGGTCGGATCAGGAGATGGGGGTTTTGGATGAAGAGGGCACGACCTGTCTATTGCAGGACCCCTGACGATTGGGATCGGATCAGGGCACGGGCGCAGTCAGTCGGCAAGAGTGTCTCTGAGTTCGTGATGACCTGTGCTTTGCAGGATGCGCCCCCACCATCTACCAGTCCGCTTGTTCTCACGCCGGAGGAGCAGCGTGACCTTTTGCGGAATGTGAACGACCTGTGTCGGCGTCTCAGTGAAATGTTTTTCGTCAGGGCCGACGGCGACCCTGCACTGGTCGATGCGGTCGCGCTTCTCTATCGCCTGCATCTCGACGAACTTGAGTATAACCCGCAAGAGGCGCAAGAATGACAGAGGCGAAGAAAAGAACCTTCTACATCTCCTGCACCGACCAGGAATGGGAGGATGCCAAAAGGCGGGCGGCTGAGGCCGGGATGAAGACCTCGCCCTGGCTCGTAGAGCGGGCATTGACGGCTGACCTGTCGATCTTCGGCAATCGCCCGCAGCCGCTGGTGTTGGGTGCTGACGACCAGAAGCGGATGAATGACCAGATCGGGTTTCTGATGGACCTACTCAAACCCTCTTCCGATTGGATGGAAAAACTCGGCAACCAGATCGCATTCCTGCGCGATGCGAAGGTGACGGACCTGATCGCCGAAGACCGGTTGGACGAGTTGTTGCTGGCCTTCGAAAAGCTCTTCGGGCCGGACAAGGCGGAAGCCCTTCTGGCAAAGGCCATCAAGGAATGGCACGGCGCGAAATCGGTCGAGGTGAAGGTCCACGACCCGAAACAGCGCATGTGATGCGGGAATGTGATCTGCGCAGGCTGGGTCCGTTCTTCGCCTGCGGCACCTGTGCAGCAGCACCGGCCTCGACCGAACAGGCCGACCTTGCTGTACAAGCCTTCACGCCACAGTCGTCAGAACCGGCGTCACACGGATGAAAGCCCGGCTACCATAAATCGATGCCGATGGAACGGGACGGACCGAACTCCCTGTCCAACGCCCGCTCCTGCGCCCGCCGCGCGGATTGCTGCCTGACATTCTCAACATGTTCGGCTTCGACCTGCGTTCTGACGGGCGCATCGCGCTTGATGATCTGCGAGACCGAGGCCGCTGTCGCGCGCAGGCGGTCCTCAAGCCCCGGAACCCGGTCGAGATGCGGGCCGTAGGTGTCCCTGTCGTTCAACACGTAGCGGACGGTTTCGAGATTGTCCTGCGTGTCGCGCTTCCATTTGTGGTAGGGGTGCACCTGCCCCACGAACGCGTCCCCACCGTCTTCCCGCTGCTGCAAGGCCTCGGTGAGTTCCTTATCAAGGCTGTGAACGTGATACGCATCGATCTCCATTTCGTCATGCACGGCCCGTTCGTTGGCTGCAAATATGTTCCGTCCCGGTCCAAAAGTCATCCGCATATCCAGACCTTTGTAGAACGCGTCATAGCCTTCCACGAAATATCTGTGGCACCCCTGCGCCTCCGCCTTGTCCATGATCTCTTCAAAGATACCGAGGTGCCGCGCCTCAAGGCCGCATCCATCCAGCGAGGACGTGATGCGCTCCAGTGCTTTCTCAAGCGTCTTGCGGTCCTCTGAGGACAGAAGTGCGTCATCCAACAGGCGCTTTCCCCGCTCGATCATGTTCGGGGCGGACCTTGCCCAGCGTCCGTAGCTGGTCAGCAGGCTGCGGTCGAGCGGCGTATCAGGTAGCCATGCCGCAGCCCTCCTGATGATCTTCCGCCTTTTGGCGTCGAACGCGATCACCGCGTCCCGTTCCTGCCGCACCCTGCGATGCCTGACCGCCAGATCAGGCAGGGCCGCAAGGTCCGGGGGCAGGTCGTGTTTGAAACCCGAGAGCCGTTTCAGGAAGCGATCACAGCCCGCGACCTCAAACGGATGGCAATCCTGCCGCTGCGCCTCCGCCTCCAGCGCCTTCCAGCCGGTGCGCAGGTCCTGCGCCCGGTCTTCCAGGCTGCGCCTTTTGTTCAACTTGATGAGGGCGGACTCCACGGACAGCGCAACGCCATCGACCAGCGCCTTGTGGGACAAGCGCTCGTCTTCGATCAACACCTCCGCCTCGGCCATGGCCTTGCAGACCGTCTCGTCGGCGGGCTGCTCTGACTTTGCGCAGGTCGCAAGCACATCTGCGGCATGCACGAGCCGCTTCCATCTGTGCTGCACCCGTTCGCAGTCTTCCATGTGGTCCAGCACGCGTTTCGGAAGCGCGCCGGGATACTGCTCGGCAACCGCGCGCGTCCGCGCCAACACCGCTTCCGTGTCCGGCAAGAGGGCAATGTCATCCTCGCCCATCATGGCCCTGCTCCGCTGTCCCGCCCAACCCTGTTCGATCCCGGCAATCGCATCCGCTCGCGCCTGTGTTGCCCGGCTGATCCACGTCCCGCAGTGCTTCAGCCGGTCACCAAGACCGTCCAGCAGCGCACGGCAGTCCCTGACGCCTTCGTTGACCGCTCCGGGAAGTGGGCCGATCTGAAGCGGATCGGCCTGGCGCAACCCGCCCGTCCGCTTCAGCAGCGCATCCACGCCCGGCTGAAGTGCGACGTGACTATCGACCCGTGCCGCCCGCGCCCGCAGGTCCTGCCAGCCCTGACCGATGGCCTCGTACGCCTGACCCCGGATATGGGCCTCGTGGTCTTTCAATATCCGCGCGATCTCCTGGGATGCGGTCTCTGACGTTGCGTCTTCCACGGACGCCCGCCGACGCAGCCGCTCCAGCAGCGCATCGGCCTCGGGCATCAGGAACGGCGCAATCCCCAACTGTGCGGCCTCCGCTTCCAGCGCCCGCCAGTCCCGCAGCGCCGGACGCAGCGGTTCCTTCGGTGATACCCCACGGGATTGCGGGACATGCAGCACCTGTCCGGTTGCTTCCAGAGCGGAATGTGACACGCCGGTCTCCTGTTCCAGCCGGTGCACAAGCTGTTCCGTGTCGTCGGTCAGCAGCACGAACCCGTCGCGGGCGCGGCTCATCTCCACGTAGAGCAGCGCGCGATCCGTCATCATGCTGTCCGCGTCCAGCACCGCGATCACGTTGTCCGTGGTCATGCCCTGCGCCCGATGCACTGTCGAAGTCCAGGCGTGGTCGATATGCCGCAGCCGGTCATCGTCAGTCCTCGGCTCCAGCCGCCGCCCGTCACCAAGCCGGATACGCAGGCGTGTTCGCCCGATCTCCTCGATCCGCCCGCGTTCGCCATTCACCACCCCGAGGCTACGGAGATTGCGCGTGAAGACGATCTCGTCCCCCGCGCGCAGCGAAATCGGGCGCGTCTCGAAGACCGACACATTGCGCGCGGCGTTGCCCGAGGGCTTGAACCCGCCGGAGACCCCGCGCCGCTCCAGCGCGATCCGGTCCTTGGTGCTGCCCGTGACCCGCCACGCCTCCCCCTCCTTGCAGCCGTAAACGTCGCGGTTGGCGACAACGATGTCGCCCGCGCGGTAACTCATGGGATTGGCTGCCAGAACACGGGTCAGGCGGCGGTCCACGAGCCGTTCGATCTCAAGCGTGCGCCCGGTGAGCAGCCCTTCCTCTGCCAGCCCCTTGCGCAGCACGGCGTTGATCTCTTCACGCTGCCCGTGGGTCGGGGCAAGGATCATGGTTCGCCTGCGGGCGTCCGGGGGAAGCGCAAGCCAGAGCCGGGCCGCCGTTTCCGCCAGCCTGTCCGGGGGGATTTCCCGCACATCGCTGCCAAGGCTCTGGACGGCGAGGTCCGCGTCCCCCGCGATCATATGCGTGACGGCGGCCTTGAGGTCCGTCGCGCGTTGCCGCAGCACATCGTCCATGCGCGCCGTTTCCATCCCCGCGTTCTGAAGCAGGCGGAACGGCTGCCCCGCCTCGACGGAGCGAAGCTGGAGCCTGTCCCCGACAAGCGCGAGCCGGGCAACCCCGAGCCGCTCCGCCACGCGTTGCAGATCGCGCATCTGGACCGTGCCAATCATGGAGGCTTCATCCACCACGATCACCGCCCCCCGGTACCGTTTGCGCGCCGCCTCAAGATCAGGGCCATCGCCCAGATGCCCGTAGCGCGCCAGCATCCATTGCAGCGTGGTTGTGCCGATCCCGGCCTCAAGCGCCAGAACACGGGCGGCTGCCGAGGACGGGGCCAACCCGATCACCGGATGGTCCCCCGCAAGCCGGACAACCTCTCTCAGCATGTGGGTCTTGCCCGTGCCCGCGAACCCCTGAACCCCGACGATCCTGTTCCCGGACAGCAGGATCGTGCGCACCGCGTCCCGCTGGCCGTCCGTCAGCGACGTGGCCTCAAGCTGTGCGGTGATGTCCTGCGCGTTCGCCAGCGGCGCGGATCGTCCGTCCCGCATGGCCGTGATCACGGCGCGTTCCGCCCGAAGGGTCCGGCGCGTGGTCAGATCACCAGAGGTGGTCTCCACGAGATGCCGGTCCCGGCGCAGTTGGTCGATGGCCGCTTCCAGTTCCCTGTGCGAATGGCGTCCGGGATCCCGCCCCAATGCGGCGGCGAGCAGGTCGGTGCGCCGGAACACGCATTGGCGTTCCTCAAGATGATCCATGGCCTGCCAGACGGCCTCCAGCGGGGATAGCGCCGTGTTGGTCAGCGCAGGCTTGGCTGTTGTCCGGGGCCGTGCTTCTTCGACAAGGCCCATGCGCTCCGCCCGGCGGTGCCACAGCTTCACAAGTTCGCCCTTGACCGGCTCCGCCTTCCTGCCGCGCGTGACCAACGCGGCAGCCTGCGCGTTGGCCGTCGTGTAGTCCCGGCCTTCGTCGGCCATGTAGTGCAGGATGTCCCGCCGCCGCGTGGAAAACGCATCGAGCCATTCCTGCGACCAGCCGGAAATCTCGAAGCTTGGCAGCCCGCCCACGGTCGTCGGTATCAACTCGTAACCGAGGTCCCGCAGCCGCCGCGCCAGATCGTTGCGATACCACGCGCCGAACACCCGCCGGTTGCGGCGCAGCAGCGTGGGTTCGATGCTGCGCCATGCGCCGTCCCTGTTGCGCGTCATGTTCGCGACCACCGCATGCGTGTGAAGCTGCGGGTCGTTGTTGCGGCTCGCCATGTGCCGGAACGTTGCCGCGATCATCCCGTCCGCAGCCTCCCGTGGCCGCCGTCCCGTCGCGGGGTCGTAACCCCTGGTCTGGAGGTGTTCGGCCTCGATACAGTCGAGCGTTGCGCGCACGGCGGCATCATGGGCGTGCATCACCGCCCGCCTGCCCCGGTAGAGCGCTTCCAGCGAGACAGATTTTGGGGCCGAAAAGGTCATGTCCCAGCCGGGGCGGTGCTGGCGCTCCCCGTCGATGATACGCCCCAGCGTGATCTCCGTGCCGGGAACCTCGCCGGACAGGATCGAGATGAACTTGCGCTTGCCGACGCGCTGGCCCAGCCCCAGAGCCTCCGCGCCCGCGCCGTGCCAGCGGTTGGCCGAACGGTGCGAACTGTCATTCCGCGCAAGGTACTCGTGCAGGAAATAGCCGAAGGTTTGCTCCGCACTCACAAGAGGACGCGGGCCGGACAGCATCAGAGGTAATCGAAGTTGGCGGGTGGTGTTGTAAGGGTCACGCAGCCAGTCCGTCGCTTCGGACGGGGGATCGTCTTCACTGTAATGGGGTCCAGCCGATTCATGATACCCGTTGCTGCCCGTCGGTTGAAAAAGACGGCATCGCCATGCGATGATAGAAACGCACTATATGCGCGGTTGGTGAAAATTGCGATAGTGCTGATATGAACCTGAAACGAACCTGTCTTGATATGAATCTTATCCGTTCCAAAAAACGTGTCGCAGATCATGGCGAAGTCTTCACCCCGACTTGGATGGTAGACGCTATGCTCGACCTCGTGAAAGGTGAGACGGAGCGGATTGATTCCCGCTTCCTTGAACCGGCCTGCGGCAGTGGCAACTTCATCGTGCCGATTCTGCAACGAAAACTCGCCGCAGTAGAGTTGAAGTTCGGGAAGTCCGGTTTCAACAAGCGGCACCACGCGCTATTGGGTCTCATGTGCTGCTACGGCATCGAACTCCTTGAAGACAATATCAAGGAGTGTCGCGCCAACATGCTTGAAGTTATGTCTGACTATCTGCGCCTTTCACCCGAAGATGATCTTTATCGCGCAGCCTCCCATGTTCTTGCGGTGAACCTCGTGCATGGGGATGCGCTGACCATGAAGACAGCCGAGGGCAAACCAATTGCTTTCGCGGAGTGGGGCTACATCGGCAAGGGCAAGTTTCAGCGCCGGGATTTCCGATTGGATGCTCTGACAGGCGCATCCGCATTCAATGCGGAAGGGTCGCTGTTTGCGGGCAAGCATGAGATTTTTCAACCCAGCAAAACGTATACAACCATGACGATCAAAGACCTGGCCAATCAAAGCGGCTCTGCGCCCGTGGCCGCCGCATGAGCAAAGCCGCCTTCACGTTGCGCGGGCGGAACCCGGACGTTCTATCCTGCATCGCCAACCTGTCCAACGATGAGGTGTTCACACCGCCCGAGTTCGCCAATCGGATGCTCGACACGCTGGAACAGGCTTGGGCAACAGACAATGACGGGGCGAGCATCTGGACCGATCCAACACTCACCTTCCTTGATCCCTGCACCAAGTCGGGCGTGTTTCTGCGGGAGATCACAAAGCGCCTGATCAACGGCCTTGAGCCACGAATGCCCGACCTGCAAGAGCGTGTGGATCACATCCTGACGCGGCAGGTCTTCGGCATCGGTATCACCGAGTTGACGGCCATGCTTGCCCGGCGCTCGCTCTACTGCTCCAAGCACGCGAACGGCCCGCATTCGATCACGCGGGCGTTCAACACCGAGGCTGGCAATGTCTGGTTTGAGCGGGTGGAACATAGCTGGGACAAAAAGGGCAAATGCATCAATTGCGGAGCCAGCCGAACGAAATTGGACCGAGGCGACGATAGGGAAAGTCACGCCTACGCGTTCATTCATACGGGCAATATAAAAAAGCGCGTGGCCGCGCTGTTCGGAGACGACATGCAATTTGACGTAATAATCGGGAATCCACCCTATCAATTGGACGATGGCGGGCATGGCACAAGCGCAGCGCCGATCTACCAATTGTTCGTTGAAAAGGCGCTCAGGTTGGAGCCGCACTTTTGCGTCATGGTCACACCTTCACGTTGGATGGCTGGTGGCAAAGGTTTAGATGGGTACCGAAAGAGAATGCTTTCTGACAAAAGCCTTCGCGCAATTGTTGATTACCCGAAGCTCTACGAAGGATTCCCAGGCGTCAAAATTCGCGGTGGCATTTCCTATTTCGTGTGGGACAGAGATCATAACGGTCCCTGCACAATGCAAACCATTTGGGACGGGGAGCCTACCGGCCCAGCAGTTGATCGGCATTTGAATGATTACGACGTGATTGTCCGAAGAAACGAGGCGGTTCCCATCTTGAACAAGGTGAGATCGAAGAATGAGACGACTTTAGAGAAGAGAGTTTCAAGCAGAAAACCCTTCGGTTTACCTACAAATTTCAAAGGCACGCCAAAACCTGATGGGCTTTCTGACCCGATAAAACTCTTTCAAAATCAGAGCATCGCTTGGACTGAGCGTACTGTCATCGCTACCAACCCTGAATTGATAGATAGGTGGAAAGTGCTAATGACACGAGTTCAAGGAACAAGTGCGGCTATCGAAACCAAGTTCTTGAGTAAACCAATCATTGCCGAGCCACGGACAGCGTGTACCGAGACATATTTGGTCGCCGGTCATTTTGAAACGGAAATCGAAGCCACGAACTATGCTCGCTACTTATCCACCCGCTTTGTGAGGTTTTTAGTTTCTCTTCGAAAGTCCACACAGGACGCAGCAAAAAGCGTCTATACCTTCGTCCCCGATCTATCTACCGAAGATGTTTGGACGGACCAAAAGCTCTATAGTCGCTATGATCTTTCCCACCAGGAAATAGCGTTCATTGAGTCGCAAATAGCCCCACAGGAAACGGACCTATTCGACAATCTGGTGGACGACTGATGCCGCAAACCGTTGACGACATCCTTGAGCCAAAACCCAAAGCCCGCCCGCGCATATACGCCTATTCGATTGAAGATGCCGCCCATCAGGGACTTCTCAAAATCGGGCAAACCACACGGGATGTGGGCTTACGTGTGCGAGAGCAACTCCACACTGCTGCGATCACAAACTACCGCATTGAACTTGATGAACCTGCGGAACGGCAAGACGGCTCAATCATAACCGACCACGAGGTCCGCGATGCGCTTAAGACTAAAGGTTTCGAAAATCCGGCACTAGAATGGATGCGCTGCTCGCTCGCCGATGTGCAAACCGTCCTGACCGAATTGCGCACGGGTCAAAAGCGCACGGGCACGCATCACGAAACTTTTCCCATGCGCCGCGAACAGCGCGAGGCGGTAGAGCAAACCCACGACTACTATATGTCCCGCTGGGCCGAGGACATGAATGCGGTTCCGCGCTTTCTTTGGAACGCCAAGATGCGCTTCGGCAAGACTTTCACCGCCTACCAGCTTGCGAAAAAGATGAGGGCAAAGCGCGTACTGGTACTGACCTTCAAACCTGCGGTTGAAGACGCGTGGCAGACCGACCTTGAAAACCATGTCGATTTCGATGGATGGCAATACCTGTCCCGCAAATCTGACGCTGACCCCACTCATATTAAGAAGGTCAAACCCGTAGTCTATTTCGGGTCTTTCCAGGACATGCTGGGAAAGGACCGGCACGGCAACATCAAGGCGCGCAACGAATGGCTCCATGCGGTCAACTGGGACTTGGTGGTGTTCGACGAATATCATTTCGGTGCGTGGCGCGAAACGGCCAAGGAACTCTTTGAAGGCGAAGACGAAGCGGTCGCAAAAAAGGAGACCAAACAAGAGTATGACCCGAGATTGGACGAGGTAAACGACGACCTGCAAGTCTTGTCAAGCAATGACGCCGATTTCTTGCCGATTACGACGCGGGCCTACCTCTATCTGTCAGGCACGCCATTCAAGGCACTGGCGACGGGAGAGTTCATCGAAGAACAGATTTTCAATTGGACTTACACTGACGAGCAAAGAGCGAAGGCAAAGTTCGCTGAGCAGAACCCCAGCCAATGGAACCCATACGGTGCACTACCAGAGATGCGGCTTCTGACCTACCAGATGCCCGATGAGTTGTTGTCTGTCGCCAGCGCGGGCGAATTTGACGAGTTCGATCTGAACGAGTTCTTTTCCGCAACCGGCATCGGTGCGGACGCCGAGTTCAAGCACAAGGACGAAGTGCAAACCTGGCTGAATATCATCAGAGGCCAGCACGCCGCCCACACGGTAGACAATCTCAGAACCGGAACGCGCCCGCCATTTCCGTATTCCGACGTTCGGCTGTTGCCATATCTCCAGCACTCATTCTGGTTTCTGCCGAATGTCGCCGCCTGTCACGCAATGGCGAACCTGTTGGCGGAGCGGCAGAACACCTTCTGGCATGAATACAACGCGGTTGTGTCGGCTGGCACTTCGGCGGGCATCGGGCTTGAAGCGCTGCCACCCGTTCGAAAGGCAATCGGCAACGGCTTCGACACAAAGTCGATCACCCTTTCCTGCGGCAAGCTCACGACCGGCGTGACCGTCAAGCAGTGGTCGTCGATCCTGATGCTGCGCAACCTGAAATCGCCCGAGACCTATTTTCAGGCGGCGTTCCGGGTGCAATCCCCTTGGGTGATCGAAAACCCAAATGGCGACGACCCCAACGAAGAGGAGGTCCTCAAGCCAGTCTGCTTCGTCTTCGACTTCGCACCGACCCGAGCGCTTCGACAACTTTCCGAATATGGCATTGGGCTTTCGCCCAACGAACCCAACCCGGAAAACGCAGTTCGTGACCTCGTATCGTTCCTGCCCGTACTTGCCTACGACGGGGCGAATATGACCCAGATTGACGCGGGTGGTATTCTGGACATTGCGATGGCCGGAACCTCTGCCACACTTCTCGCCCGAAAGTGGGAAAGCGCACTTTTGGTCAACGTCGATAACGACACCCTGGGCCGGATCATGGACAATAAAGAGGCAATGAAAGCGGTTGAGCGGATCGAAGGGTGGCGGTCGCTCGGCGACAACATCATCGAGACTATCATCAACAAAAGCGAGAAAGTCAAAGAACTAAAAGGCAAGGCCAAATCCGGCGACATCACTGACACGGAAAGGAAAGAGCTTTCCGCTGAGGAAAAAGAGTTCAAGTCGAAGCGTAAGCTGGTTCAGGAAAAACTGATCAAGTTCGCAACCCGCATACCGGCATTCATGTATTTGACGGATTTCCGCGAAAACACGCTTCAGGATGTAATCACAAAACTGGAGCCTGATTTGTTCCTGACCGTGACGGGTTTAACCGTTGCCGACTTTCATCTGCTTGTAAGACTGAAGGTCTTCAACACCGAGCATATGAACGGGGCTGTTTTTGCGTTTCGCAGGTATGAGGATGCGTCACTGTCATACAGCGGGATTGACAGTCACCCCGAACTGACCCGGCATGGGCTGTATGATACGGTGGTGGAGCGGACTTAGCTGCGGGTACCGACAAACGCAGAACTTTGCGCATTGGCGTGGTAGCTTTGTGATCAAGTTTCCCAGATAGGGGTTTAAACAAAGAAATTATGGACCAGCTAAAGTAAAGCGGGGCATTTGATCCAGAGGTCTGGTGCAATTACCGGTGAAGATTAGCAAACAAGCTAAATATATCGCTATCGGTAAACTTGTCTGTTGCTTTTGATTTGGGTTCGACAGCCTGTGGGGGGGGATGGTTGATAGCAGTTTTTTCAATCTCGTCTATCCGTTCTTGAATCGCTTTAAGTTTGTCATTCACATTGCATCCGGAAAATGCACTCAGACGCTCCAGTTTTTCGCCATAGTCTTCTAGTTCGCTAGTCGAAGTGAAATCGGTTAAGATATGGCAGAAATTACTGGCTTCCTTCAGAACTGCATAGTCGAGAGTATCATAAAGCGCTTGATAATCTTCGAAGGGCAGTTCTGAGGAAACCGACTTATATACGTCGTGCAAAACGTCTATGCAGACACTTTGTACCAACATTTGTTCAATTTTGGTGGCCAAGCAATCAGCCAATTGACGTGCTTGAGGGAATTCACGTACGTGTAACCAACTTATAGTGCGAGGTAACGAGGCACCATCATACCATGCGATAAGTTCCAGATTTGTTTGGCGACAGAGCGCATTTATGGCATCAGCGAATACTACTTCTTTAGAAACAGCCCACCACTCAAGCGCCAGATCAATGCGTTCACTGCAAGATACATCGGGAGACCGAAGTTGCGCCATTTCATCGAAAGCACGACTTCGGATTGGTAATTGATGAAGGACCTGCGCAATTGGCGAAAAGTGCTGTGCAAATTTCGCAAGCCTCGGCCCATCCATCGAAATCCGGTCTCGAGCATATATCCAAATAGATCTTGCCCATCCGACGGTTGCTGCGCTTTTCGGCAGACTACGCAACAACCGCAGATCGTTGAGATACCGCCCCATAAAGTCGCGCAGGCCGGGATTTACAAAATTTACGCGACGGCCCGAAATCTTCACGAAACCGGACTCAAGGACTTTAAGGGAATCTTCAAAGTCTTTGGGATCGGTCGAAAGAAAATACTCCTCAGACAGTGATTTATGTAGAGCATCAAACTGAGCCTGAAGCTTGTCTATTGAAACTCCATTTTCAGAAAAAAAGAAAAGAGTGATGAGTAAGTGTTGACAACTCCTCTGCAAATTGCGGAATGGCTTCTCCCAGAGACGCTTTGGTTGATTTAGGATTTCTATGATGTGCTTAGGATAATCCTCTGGGCGCACATCTATCTCAATGCTCTCGCTAGATGTCGCGGCAATCAGACGGGGATTGTAATTCTGATGGTCAATGATCTGCGGAAGTAGATCACTTTGGCTCAGCGCAGCGAAATGTTGATCCGTTAGGTCAGAGATGGATAAGTGATTAAAAAGAATGTGCGATTTTACCCGTCGCGTGTAACCGCCCACATCAAGGATGAACTTGCTGATCTGAACACGATCACTATCGATCTCCTCGGAAACAGTGCGTGCCTGCTCGAGGATGTGCGCTCGGCTGGTCAGAATGAATCGCGCGTTTGGTGAACGTCTGACGCGATCAATAAATCGGGCAAGTGTGGACTCTTTCTGGATCAAAGCCTGCCTATCCAGTTCTGTCTTTCCAAGAAAATCGTCGAAGAAGAACACGGTGGGCTGGCAATCGTCGATATGGGAGAAACCTTCATCTAGGGTTTGGATGGCCACAAGTCGCCAATCTTCGCTGATATAAAGATAGGCCAGCATCTCGGCCAACGTAGTCTTACCCACACCGGGTGGCCCGGAAACGATCAGTACATGCCGATTATCAAGAATGGATTGGGCGTGAGACAAGCTGGGGTTTTGAACATAGACTTTGAGCTTGTGGGTGATGTCTTGCTGGGTCGTTTCTGAAAGCATTTCGCGCCCGGCATGCATGATTTTTTGCAGTACAGCGGTGCTGGATAGCCATAACTTAAAATGAGTACGCTCGATACTTGTGTGCTTTCGCAAAAGAGCATTCAACTGTTCGCAGCCTAGAACGTCCGAAGCTTCGGAGAGGTGGTCACCCATCACGTCAATGATTTTCTTTTTTTTCTTTGGGGTTAGCGCACGAGACGTGGCCAACACGTATCGTTGTGGGGCTAACACATCGATTTTGGTTTTTTCACGCTTCATCGCCGATAGCAAAGTGCTGAAAGACGATTTCGCATAGTGCTTTGCCTGCAAGACCGTTAGTCTATCGCTTTTAGAGTGCCGCCCATCTACCCCGCCATCAGGACCCGGACCAAAGGCTTCAAAGCTGATACCAAGCTCAGCACCAATCAGATCGCGGCACAAATCTTCAAAATCTGAATGTGATAGCTGTGTAAAATCATACGACATATATTACCCGATCAAGTGCTAACAGCGCGCGTTTCGACCGCCTACTGACAATGGTTTGCGATTTCAGTCAGCCATTCGACAATCTCATTTTGATCGTGGCCATTATCATCTTTGTAAGCGCCTCGTTGTAACACTTCATCGGCGCTCATGTTGCGCATGACATAGGAGGTGATGATTTTTTTGCATTTTGTTTCGCTTGTACCCATGCCGAGCCGTTGATCATTTAGATCAACAGGATCAAACGCAAGTGCCTTTCCTTGTTGCTGTTTTGCCTGTTCAAAAGCCGTTTTGAAGGCTTGTGCCGCGTGCCCGAAATCCCAGTCAAATGCGTCTTCGATAGTGATTTGGTTGCTGGACAGTCGTACAATGGCGTCGGGGTGAGCATAATTTTCGATGCTTCTCTTTCTCGACAGGAACGCACAGCAATCGTCTCTGGCATTAACCGCATCAATGCGTGCCTGTTTTGCAGGCGACGGTGGCAGATTGGCGGCAGTGCGATCTGAATCGAATAGAAACACCTGGGGCATTCCAATGCGGTCAAGGTAACGTCGCTCAACCCAGTCTTTCAGAGTTTCGCCACCGCCAATCGTCCAGAAGACTTGATCGGGTTCGAAACCTTCGACATACCCGGCTTCTCCCAATACCAGACCGAATGAGATCAATGCATCAATGTCGGTCGGACCTTCGACTGCAACTGCGACTTTCGCGTTAGCCCCATTTGATGCATCTGGTAGCACACCGAGTGTTTCGGCAATGACCTTATAAACATCCTCAGTCCCGTGCTGCACGCAGATTTCAGAAGTTTCCGCATCGGTATTGATGAAACGTAAGCTCTCAATTGGAAGCATGCCTGCAAGAGCCGGGACATGGGTCGTTAGGATAACTTGATCGCCCGAAGTTGAAAGCTCCTGAAGCGCTCTGACAATGCGCTCCTGACTGTCTGGGTGCTGAGAAGTTTCTGGCTCTTCAATAGCATAAATCACGGGTACAGCCGCATTTGCGAGACCCGCCAGTTTCTCTGTCCTCTTTCTAGCGGCTTCAGCCTGAAAAAAGCTCAGAAGCACCAGTCGCCGGACGCCTGATCCTCGCTTGTTAAGCGGTATGTGTTCATCGCTTTCCAGATCAAGCTTGAACACAGAATCCCATCTTGGCGGACGAAATTGTGGTTTAAGCACCGAAGCTGTATCCAAATCTGGAAACGATGTTTTGAGCTGCTCAATAGTTCGATTGGCTGTTTCGGTCGCGAACTGCTCCACTTTCTGCGTGACGTCAGCTAAGTCATCATGCAGTTGCGCCAAAGCCGACTTGATCGCGAGTTTCATTGGGTCTTGAACCTCGTCATCTTGATCGGTGCTTTTGCGGTCAGATCGAAACAGTGCAAAAACTGGAAGAGATCGTTTGATTGCTTCCCATACATGCTTTGCATCTTCGTCTTTTAGTGGCACGTCCTGTAATGCCAGTTCTAAGTTTTCAGCATGGTTGTAGAGCGCTTGCCGCATGGATGGTTTGTTGTTCTGCTGGCAATTGGCTTCCACACCAGCAACTTTAACCAGCTTACGTAGGTCCGTGACCTTTTTCGAGAGCAATCCGCTAACGGCATTAGACGATGGGTGCAAAGCTGACGCAAACACTCTAACCGGGCTACTGGCTTTTGTGCAATCAAACACTTTGACGATCTCAAGGTGTTCATCTGCATTTAGGAGGTGCTCGGCTTGAAGTGTTGTGGCTGCACCCGCGTCCATGTCGAGTTGATCAGGCAGATCGCAAAACGTCACGCTTATACGAACATTGCTGCGATCACCAGACACGCACGCATCGCCTTGATCGATTTTGGTCGAGCCACCTTCAAAAAAGATATCCAGCGACTCTAAAACAGTGGATTTTCCAATATCATTGCATCCAGTCAGCGCTGTCAGATCTTCGAACTCGATAGTTGTCGGTCGTCGATATCGACGAAAATTTTCCAATTTCAGCGCTTTGATTTTCACTAAAGCTCCTCCTATGCAGCAGTTTCATGCATCATATTAAGTTTCGGGTTAACTGCAATGCGTGTCCACTCACGGGTTTCGTTCACCGTCATATCGGTGGGGTCCGCAATGATTATCCAGATGCGTTGGCAGTCGTGACCTTCATGTTCGCCATGATTTCCATCAACTCAGAGCACGGTCGGCTTGAAAGATGAAGGTGGAAAGTTGACTTTCGCCAAGTCGCCACAATGAACCTAGTAGAAACGTAATAGCGAAAGTCGTCGCAAGTCTAGTCCTTCGTTTCCCCACATTTGACAAGGATTGTTTTGTCTGAATCACTGTCGGCCAAAACTGGGAGGAATGGAAGATGGCCAAGCGAGGTCCTGCGCCGAAGTTTGTGGTTCGGCTGACACCGGAGGAAGGCACTCAATTGGAGGACATGATCCGTACAGGCTGTGCTGCTGCATATCGGCTATTGAAAGCGCGGATATTGCTTAAAGCAGACGTGTCCCCGGATGGCCCGGGCTGGGATGACGCGCAGATTGCAGACGCTTTGGAGACCAGTCCCTCGACAGTGTTGCGCACCCGCCACCAGCTTGTTGAACAAGGGCTCGAAGCCGCACTTAGCCGCAAGAAACCAGCGACACCACGGCCCCGGATATTCGACGGTGAAGCAGAAGCAAAGCTGATCGCGCTGGCCTGTTCCGAGCCGCCCGCGGGCCATGCCCGCTGGTCGCTTCGACTTCTGGAAAAGCAGGTTGTGGAACTTGGTATTGTCGAGGCCACCAGCGATACTACGATCCATAGGGTGCTCAAAAAAACCAACTCAAACCGCACCAAAACCGCTATTGGGTGATCCCACCCAAGGCTAATGCCGCTTTCGTGGCCGCAATGGAAGATGTGCTGGAGGTCTACACCCGTCCGCATGACCCGACGCGCCCGTTGGTTTGCCTGGATGAGACATTCAAGCAACTGACCCGCGAGACCCGTACAGCCATCTCCGCCCGTCCGGGCCGCGCGGCGCGCTTTGACTACGAATATGAACGCGCAGGCGTAGCCAGCTTGTTTATGTTGTTCGCACCACTTGAGGGGTGGCGCCATGTTGCAGTCCGCGCCCGGCGCACTGCCATCGATTATGCCCATGTCCTGCGCGATCTGGCCGACATCCACTTCCCAAATTCTGAAAAAATCGCTCTCGTGCAGGACAACCTCAACACTCACCACACAGCGTCGTTGTACAAGGCCTTCCCGCCCGCCGAGGCCCGGCGCATCTTAGAACGGTTTGAGTGGCACTACACTCCGAAACACGGATCGTGGCTCAACATCGCTGAATGCGAACTCAGTGTACTTGCCCGCCAATGTCTGGATCGGCGCATCCCGGATCAAGCCACCTTGGAAGCTGAGGTCGTGGCTTGGACAAATCCCCGCAACACCGCGCGCTCGAAAACCAACTGGCACTTCACAACACAGGATGCCAGAAACAAACTCACACAACTATACCCGCAAATCGAATGAATCAGAGGACTAGGGCCTTTTCAGGCATCTCGTCGTTGCAAAATTAACGGAGTACTGTTACGCAACTTCGTAACGAATGATGAGGGCAGTTTTTTGCAGTTCATTGGCAGCGGTCCTGACATCCCAAATGAATTGCTTTGGGCTTTGGATGAAGGGCGTGTGGTATTTTTCTGCGGTGCTGGTGTCTCTCGCGCGAAAGCGCGTTTACCGGATTTCTTCGGTCTGGCAGGCCAAGTCCTGACAAAACTCGGGGTTCCTAACGACTCCCCAGCCGTCAAGATTCTGCACGAGGCCCTAGAGATAGAGGCTCGAACTGGCGTTCCAGGTCTGATTTCAGTTGATCGTGTTTTTGGCCTCCTTGAGCGTGACTTTCTCGAACGCGACATTGAGCGGGCGGTTGCGCAAGCGCTTGCTCCAAAGAAGGGCGCTAGCCTTTGGGCACATGAACTCCTATTGGACCTCGCTACCACCAAGGAAGGCATCACGAAGCTGGTCACGACCAACTTTGACCGATTGTTTGACGATTGCGGGCGAGGATTGGAGGCGTGGCAACCCCCAAGGCTACCCGTTCCGGCAAGGCCGGGCGATTTGAATGGAATTGTCTATCTGCATGGTCGTGCGACAGAAAGCTACGATGGGTCTGAGGGCGACGGGTTTGTCTTGTCGAGCGCTGAATTTGGGCGGGCCTACCTTGCCGAAGGTTGGGCAACCCGTTTTTTCAAAGGCGTGATCGAACGCTATTCCGTGGTGTTTGTCGGCTACAATGCGGACGATCCGCCGGTGCAATACTTGCTCGAAGCACTGAACAAGTCGAACGGTCGGCTGGATGAGGTCTACGCGTTTCAATCCGGTGACGCTGACTATGCGACTTCACGCTGGGCGCACAAGGGCGTAACGGCAATCCCTTACGATAGCGACGACGGTCACGCAGCGCTGTGGGCAACCCTCAAGGAATGGGCCGACCGCGCAAACGACCCAGAAAGCTGGCAGGCAAAAACTATCGCAATGGCCCGGCGCGGCCCCGAATCCTTATCGCCCTTCGAACGCGAACAAGTCACGCATTTGGTATCTACCAAGGAAGGCGCACGCAGATTCCTTGACAGCGACCCGCCCGCGCCAGCGACTTGGCTATGTGTATTTGACCCTTCAATTCGTTACTCTAAGCCGGGGCAAGACGAAAACGGAAATGAGGTAAACCCCTTTGCGCTCTACGGGCTGGCAAGTGACATAGTGCCTGCGCCCATTTCCCCCGACGATCACTATGCTAAACGCGAAACGCCATCGACGGCGTGGGACGCATTTTCGCTCAACCGCCGGGACAGGTTAGAGTTGCGAGACATTCACATAACACCGATGCGTGGCGGTCAATCTCTCTGTGCGGGCCAATTGCCGGATAGGATTGGGCATCTTGGGTTGTGGATTGGTAAGGTAGCCAATCAAAATGCTGCTGTTTGGTGGGGCGCAAGGCAGGTCGGCCTTCATGCGGTTATTCAGAAGAGCATTCGCTGGAACTTGGAAAGAAGCGAAGCTAACTGTGCCGCCCATATTGTTCAAGCGTGGCACTATCTCTTTGAACACTGGCGCGCCAAAATAGATGAGGACCGCCTTGATTGGTACCGTTTTCGCGATGAAGTCAAGGCCGTAGGCTGGAACAAAACAACAATACGAAAATATGAAAAACTCTCGCGCCCGCGTCTAACTGCTCGCGACAACTACTTCCGAAATGCAGTTCCGCCACGGGTTGATCAAGAAACCAGACTTCAAGATTTGATAAGGCTCGAACTGGCTTACAATAAAGACGGTCGTGACATTTCAATACCAGATGAATGGCTAGCCGATGTTGTTTCGGCTTTGAAACGCAATTTGGACATAGGCATTCAGCTTGAGACTGAGCGCGGCCATTACAGTTGGATGGATATACCCCCGATCATTCCTTCGGACGACCCAGATATAAGCACTTACGGTCGCAACAGGGGTCTTGCTGGTGCGGTATTGTCCTATGCCGCGCTATTCGAACGGATTCTGGGTCTGGACGTTGAGAAAGCGCGTCAGGAGGCCGCGACTTGGCCCACAGGCGACGACAACGTTTTTGCTAGGTTAAGAATATGGGCAGGCCGGTTCGAAACGCTTGTTCCTAATGGGGAATTCAACGAGTTCTTCGAAAAGGTTAGTCGTGATGCGTTCTGGAAAGTCCATCACCAGCGTGACCTGTTGTTGACGCTGCAAAAGCGCTGGGCAAGCCTCCCAATGCCTACAACCAGACGAATTGAAGAACGCATCCTTGAAGGCCGTGAACGCCGGAAGAACGAAGCAGAGGATGACTTTGTAAAGCTTCGCGCGTGGGATATTGCCGAACGCCTTCATTGGCTCCATTCCAAAGGGTGCAACCTAAACGTCAACTACGACGAGGAAATAAACCGACTGAAAAACGCGGCCCCCGATTGGTCGCCAGAACATGCCGAGAATGCGGACCGATCTCGGGAAAGCCTGGGTGGGTTGGTTCGCACCGATACCGAGCATAGTGGCCTATTATCGGAGCCACTTTCGAACGTGTTGGCGAAAGCCCAAGAACTTGGAGGGCTAACCGGGCTGGCGCTTGTGGAGCATGATCCGTTCAAGGGCTTGTCCGCCAGCCACCCGGTTATGGCAATTTCTGCCCTACGGTTAGAAGCCGCGCGTGGCGAATACCCGGAATGGGCTTGGCAGCGCTACTTGAACTCAGACCAACGACAAAAGGACAGTGGACGCCTTAAGAACTACATCGCCGAACTCATTATTGCCGCAAGCGATGAAGCGTTGGGGGGCATAATCTACCCCGTATCCGAGTGGCTTTTGTCCACGACTGACGATTTGGTAAATGAATGCGTTCCAACTTTCGAACGCCTTATCTTGCGGCTTGTGGGGTTCTTGAATGAAAACCCCGCTGCTGGTGGCTCCGGCATCGTGCGTGGGAGCCGCGACCCGGATTGGGCGACAGAAGCGCTGAATTCGCCTGCGGGGAAAATCGCGCAAGCGTTGTATCGCGATCCACGTCGCAACGACCTTGAGAAAAACCAAGGACTGCCAGAAGAATGGAAAACACTTGTCGAAAGCGCGCTTTCCCTGCCCGGTGACAATGGCCGCTTCGCTTTGGTCTTTGTTAGCCGCTTGTCGAACTGGTTCCACTACGTCGATCCTGCATGGACTAGCGACAACCTCTTGTCCGTGTTGGAGTCCGACGATGAAGACACGCTCGAAGCTTGGTGGACGGGCTACCTGTGGGGAGTGAAGACGCCTCCACCGATGGACCTATTTAAAAAGTTGAAACCATATTTGTTGGCTAAAGCAGCAAGCCAAACAAAGAGCGAAAGAAACAATCGTGCCCGCCTAGCTAAGTTGGTGCTTTCAAGCTGGGCCTATCCCGACTCCGAAACTGGGGCAGAGCGCGTCACAGACAGTGAATTGCGCCAACTCTTACTAGATGCGGGTGATGGCTTCAGGGCGCACACGCTGTGGATTTTGGAAGGAGGTGGTGGCGAACACTGGCCGACGCTCCAACAACGGTTCCTGCGCAACGTATGGCCAGTACAAAAGGCCGCCCGCACGCCGCAAAACTCAGCCCGCTTGATTGAGCTTGCATTCTCAAACGAAGAAAACTTCTTGGCCATTTCGGAAGCAATCCTTCCGCTTCTTAGCCCAATTGAACGTGACCACATTATGTTGCCTTCTATCCGTCGTGGAGAAGGAAATATTGTAGATAAATACCCGGAACGCGTGCTTGAAATCCTGTACTTGGCACTTCCCGAAAACGCAAACAGTTGGCCCTACGAGACAGACGCAACTTTGAAGCGTATTGCCAAAGCAAATCCATCGCTTCTAGTAGACCCTAGATTAGTCGAGTTGAACAGGCGCTGGAACTCAAGGTGATTGCCCGCAGAATGTCGGCTTAGTCTGTTGCACACGCAGCATCACTACAAATTGATGAAGGTTGGCTGAGGGCAGTGACGCAACTTTGCAAGGTTCTCTTTCTGGACATCCCAAACCTAAGCACAATCAGCCAAATGAAGGATTGCTACCGAAAATGGCCGACTGCAATTGCCTAAGTTGGATACTCGAATGCAATCCACGTGCGGCCTTATGGAATACCCCGAAAAACTTGCCCCGTCGCACATCACCCGAACTGCAACAACCCCGCGATCTGCGTCCCGACCCGCTCCGCCGCCACCTCGACATCCCTGTCAGCAGCGTGGGTGTATCGCAGGGTCATCGCGCACTGGCTGTGTCCCAACAGTTTCGAGACCACCGGCAGGGGAACGCCCGCCATCACGCACTGGCTTGCATAGCTGTGTCTCAGATCATGCAGGCGCACATCCTCTATCCCGATCTCCCGCCGAATCCTGTACCAGAGCGCCAAATCATCCGAGATCGGATGCTCGGGGTTCAGTGGCGACGGAAACAGATACGCGCCGGGCGCTATCATCATGCGCCGTTCGATGATCGCGCGGGCCTCTGGGCTGAGATACACAGTTCTCGGACCCGTCTTGCTGTCTACAAGCCTGAGACGGCTTCCATCAACCTCGCACCGTTTCAGGCGGACAATCTCGTTTCTCCGGCAACCTGTAAGCAGAAGTAGACGGATGATGTCGGCTTGAACGCTAAAGCGCCCGTCTGCGTGCTGGTCCAGCGCCGCGTTCAACCGCGCTATCTCATCCCGCGACAGGAACCGTGTCAGCTTCGGTCGCCGGTTCAGAAGCACGGACCCCGCCGGGTTGCTGTCGATGAGGCCGCGCTCAACGGCAAAGTTCAGACTCTGTCGCAGAAGCTTGAGCGCATGGTTCGCGCCGCCTGGCGCGGAGGCGCTGTAGGCATCAAACCAGTCCTCGATGGCCTTTCGGGTAATCCGGTCAAGCCGCAACGACCCGAAGGCGGGCAGCAGTTGCCGCGTCAGAATATGATCCCACTCCCTGACGGTATTTGGCTTGCATCGCGTGGACCATGTTTCGCGCCAGACATCCTCCACGAAAACCCAGTAGGTCGGCAAGTCCCTGCGCGGTGCGATCCCGTCAACCTGCAACCGGAGGCATGCGCGGCGCGCATTCTCGACGGACATTAAATCGCCTCGGCCCAGCGACACCTTGCGCCCGTCCACTTTACAGGTCCATGCTTTTGTGCCCGTGGGATAGACCCGTAGGCTGAGGGACGGGACAGTCTTGTCCTGAACCGAGTATTCTCGCGCGGACGGCTTGAACCGCTTCGCACGCGTATCCGTCAATCGAACCACCCTCATGTCCGTGTCCCCCCGAGAACCGTACCCATCGCGGTCGCGGCTCTTTCCGTGTCGGCCTCCGTGTGGTGCGCATATTTGAGGGTGGTTTCCGGGTCGCGATGCCCCAGAAGCCGGCCCACCGCGAGAACAGTTTCCCCGCTCGTGATGGCGACACTCGCATAGGAATGCCGAAGATCGTGCAACCGGACGTCGTTCAAACCAGCTTCCCTGCGGATATTGGCCCAAGTGCGGGTGAGCATCGTTTCTGTCACCGATCCTTTGCGTCCGGGAAAGACCCAAGGCGAGGTGCGGGGAAGCGCGTCGAGTACTTCCCGTGCCGCCTCTGACATCCAAACCGTGCGCGGACCCGTCTTGCTGTCGCGCAGGAAGATATGCCCGTCACGATAGTCCGCCCAGCGAAGGGTTCTGATCTCGCTGGACCGGCATCCTGTCAGCGCAAGAAGCCGGATGAGCGACACGACCACTGAGGGAGCCGCGCTGCTCAGCGCCTGACCCAAACGGCTAAACTCGGCATCGGACAGAAACCGCTCCCGGTTCTGCCGCCTGTATCTCTTGATCCCCTTGCATGGGTTGGACCCTTCCGGGCGCAGGCCCTCTGCTTCGGCCACTGTCATGATGACCGACAGGACGGGCATCGAACGGTCTGCCGACACGGGCGTTGCGTGCATCTCTGCAAACCAGTCTCTCACATCCTGCGCCGTAATGTCGGTAATAGGCTGTCCCGCGAACCGGGGCAGGATGTGCTTGTCGAGGTAGTTCCGGTTCCTTGACAGCGTGCTTTGCTTCCACTGGCGGCCATGGCGGCGGAATGCTTCTTCCGCGACGGTCTCGAACAGCGTCTCCCCATCGGGCTGTCCCGACCGAATGGATGCCAACAGGTCCCGTGCCCGATCTCGGGCCTCGGCCACTGTCATGTCGGCGGGGTCGCCTACGATCTTCCATATGCGTTGCCCATCGTGCTGGCTGTGCAGGAAGAACCGCTTCCGGCCACTGGGAAGAACCCTGACGCCGAACCCCGCGAGGGCGGTGTCCCGAATGTTCCGTGTGGTTTTCTTCGCGCGCAGGTCGCGCACCCGCGCATCGGTGAGTCGTGGCATGAGTTTTTTCCTCCGTCCGGTTGCGGTGCCGGACAGAAACGCGTAGCTTTCCATCCGAAACCTTGACTTTGAGAGGAAAAAAGAAACCCTGTTTCAGAGACTTAGCACCGAAGGTGCGGCTGCTGGTGTCACGGCAACACCGGATGCTGATCCGGTCCTCGATTGCAGTACGCATGTTCGACACGGATGAGATTCTGGTTCCAGCCCATGTTCTGACGGGCACCCCCGGGATCTCGATCGATGAGACCGTCACAGCGGTCGAGTATTATCACATGCTATTCGAGCAACACGAAATCGTCTTTGCCGAAGGCGCACCCTCGGAAAGCCTCTTTACCGGAACCGAGGCGCTCAAAAGTGTACCGGCGGCTGCGCGCGCAGAGATTCTGGAACTGTTCCCCGAGCTGGAAATGCCCGGATATCTGCCACCACCCGCACGTCCGATCCCCGCAAAGGGGCGGCAGATGCGCAATATGGTACAGCGGCATGTCAAGAACAGCCGGGCGCTGATCGAAAGCGCCTGATCCAGCCGTCAAGCGTGCGACGGGCGTGGGCCGGTCAACGCTGGCCACATGGCGATCAGGTACAGGGCAATGGCGCACACCCACAGGCCGTCCGCGACCAGCATGGCGGTCAGATACTCGGTGCTTAGTCCGGTGCCCAGCCACCGCAGAACAGCGGCGGCGGCCATCAATCCGTAAGCCACTACCATTGCAGGCGGCGCGATCAAAGCTCGACCGGAATGCCCAAGCGCCGCGCGGCTCATCACGGCAAGGGTCATCCCGCCGACACAGCCGATGCCCAACACGTGCAACGCAGCCACCTCATCGCCGACGCCGAACGCCGCAAAACCCCATAAGATCAATCCAAAAGCCAGCATTCCTAAACCAAGGTGCAGCGCAATCAGGATCGGCTGCCTGAGCGCCCAGCCGGATCGCCACCGGGCCATGCGCAGGATTTGCAGGGCACCCAGAATCAAAGCCAGAACACCTGCCACCGCCCCGCCGCCCAGTGCGAGAACTGCCACAGGCAGCGTCAGAGCAATGACCATCCCGGCTTTGTCCAGAACCGGTACAGAAACCGGCCACGCAGCTTCCGGCTCACCAGCACGTTTCATCGCGTTGCGGGTAAACGCGGGGGTAATCCGCCCGCCAAGAATGGCAATCATCGCGCAAAGGGTCAGCAACCCGGCGCGCAAGCCGGTTTGTAACGTCTCGCCCGTCATCCCCATCCATTGCAGATGTGTCATCAGGTTCGCGATCCAGATGCAGCTCAGCAGCAGCAAGAATACCATGTTTTGCGGTTTAGGTCGGCGGATCAATTGAGACGCGATCTTGACCGCCAGAACGGGCACAAAGGCCAAATCAATGGCAGCCACCAGCATCGGAGGCATTGATGCCGAGAACCACATGGCCAAGCGTCCCGCCAGCCATAGCGCTGCGGCCAGAGTGATAAAACGCGCGCGCGCCTCTGGTGCGCCGGTCCAGTTGGGAACGGCCGTCAGAAAGAACCCGCCCAAGGCCGCGGTTGCATAGCCAAAGATCATCTCATGCGCGTGCCACATGGGAGGCGTCATGGAATATGTAGGATCTTCATATGGAATCGCCCCGGTCTGGGTCATCAACCACACGCCCCAGGCACTGCCAGCAAACAATCCATAAAGACCCGCCGACAGGAAAAACACACGAAACCCCTCGCCCAAAACACGCGCGATCGCTGCCGACATGCCTGCTCTCCTTGGCCATGGTGTTGTTGTCTCAAAACCTAGTGGCGACAGGTCTCGACCCTCTTAACAAATATCAAGACCTGCAAAATATGACCGGAAAACACAGGTTTTTAGGACCGCCTTTTTCCTTGAATTCCGGATTTGTCTGCCGTTTTGCGCCCCCTCCGTTGACTTTCGTCAAGGAGTAGCCCCGCGCAATGTCTCACCCTTGGACCTGCCTCACCACGCAAACGGAGAGTGATCATGTCACTTGGAATCAGCTACAACAAAACTGGCCGCGCCTTTGGGGTCGGTTTGGCGATGTTGCTTGGCAGTGTCGCTGCACCAGCCCTCGCCGATGAGCCAACCCTCAGCAAAGAGGCGTTTGAATCGTCCAAACAACTTTACTTTGAACGTTGCGCAGGCTGCCACGGCGTGCTGCGTAAAGGGGCCACCGGCAGAAGCCTTGAGCCGTTGGTCGAAACAAAGAACGCCGATGGCACTGTAACCGAGTCCGGTACCCTGAAACTGGGACAGGACCGGCTTGAAAAGATCATCGCATGGGGCACCGAAGGCGGGATGAACAACTTCTCGGACGTCATGACCGAGGACGAGATCCGCGATATGGCGACCTATATCCAGATGGAGCCGCCTAAGCCGCCGGAAATGTCGCTTGAGCAAATGATGGCGACCCGCAAGGTCTATGTCGAACCTGAAGATTACCCGACCGAGCCGCTGCATGGCCGCAACTGGGAAAACTTCTTTGTGGTCATCGAACGTGACGTGGGCAAGGTTGCCGTGATCGACGGCGACACCAAGGAAGTGCTGGCCCATATTCCGACCGGTTACGCGGTGCACGTGCTGAAAGCGTCCGAGCACCACAAACTGGAAGAGCCGGAAAACCCGGGTCGCTTCTGGTACACGATGGGCCGCGACGGCAAGATGACCAAGATCGATCTGTGGCAGAACCCCGAGAACATGCTGGTAGCCGAGGTTACCATTGGCTATGACGCCCGCGACGTGGCCGTATCGGGTGATGGTAAATACGTGATCGGTGGCGCCTATTGGCCGCCGCATTTCGCCATCGTTGATGCCCACACGATGGAGCCGAAAAAGGTCGTCTCGACCCGCGGCTACAATGTGGACGGGGACTATGTTGAAGAGGCCCGCGTGGCCGCCATCTACACCACCCCGAACGAACCCACATGGATCGTCGCCGTGAAGGAGCTCGGTCAGCTCTGGCAGGTGGACTACACCGACCTCGAGAACCTGCGGATCGACAAGATCGACAGCGCCAAGTTCCTGCATGACGGGTTCTTTGATCCAACCGGTCGCTTTTTCCAGATTGCCGCGAACGCGTCGAACAAGATGGTCGTCGTTGATACCGAAACCCACAAGCTGGAGGCTTTGATCGACACAGCGCCGCTGCCGCACCCCGGTCCGGGCGCAAACTGGGATGACCCGAATTGCGGTCCTGTCGCCGGTACAACCCACTTGGGTGAAGGCGTTGTGACTGTCTGGGGCAACGATCCTGATGCGCGCCCGGATGACGCCTGGAAAGTCTGCTATGAGGTGGAAACCGACGGCCCCGGCCTGTTCATCAGGACCCACCCGACGTCCGACTACATCTGGGCCGACCAGACCAAGCACCCCGAACCTGAGATCCAGCAATCGGTGCAGGTTATCGACAAGGCAACCGGTGAGATCGTGAAAACGATCCAGATCACCGAAGAGGAAGGTAACGTCGCCGTCCACTTCGAGTTCAACCAGGATGGTTCCGAGGTTTGGGTTTCCAAATGGAACCGCTCGACCTCGAAAGAGCCTAACGGTGAGATCGTGATCTTCGACGCCAAGACGCTGGAAGAGATCGGCCGCGTGAAGGGTCTGTTTGCCCCGACCGGCAAGTTCAACGTCTACAACCGGTCGAACCACGTCACCTGACGGCTCGCAACCAACATCGGAAAGGGCGGGCCCCTCGCCCGCCCTTTCCTCGTTTTCCCCTCAGCCAAACGCACCGGTCTGACACGCCGGGCCAGTCAAGAAAGCCATAACGGAGCCCGGATATGACCTCCGAACCTGACAAAAAGCCACCGATCTGGCGCCGGTATTTCCTGTGGGGGATGCCCCTGGCCGGCATTGCCGCGGCCTTTGCCGCCGGCATTATCTTCTGGGGCGGATTCAACACCGCAATGGAAGCGACAAACACCAAGGAATTCTGCGTCTCGTGCCACGAGATGCGCGATTTCGTCTACGAAGAATACACCGGTACGATCCACGACGTGAACCGGTCGGGCGTAGGTGCCGTCTGTTCCGATTGCCACGTGCCCAAGGACTGGACCCACAAAATGATCCGCAAGATCAAGGCGTCCAGAGAGCTGTATGGCAAGATGGTTGGCTCGATCAACACACGCGAGAAGTTCGAAGCCAAGCGTGTGCATCTGGCCATGAACGAATGGGAACGGATGAAGGCCACTGACTCGCGCGAGTGCCGCAACTGCCACGATTTTGAATCGATGATGCCCGAGTTTCAGAAACCCCGCGCCCGTCAGCAACACCTGAACGCGATGACAGTGGGGCAAACCTGCATCGACTGTCATAAGGGGATTGCGCACTCGGATGCCCGCGACCGGGCGGATGAAGAGTATCTGGAACAGCTGGAAGCCCCGAACCCCGCGTTCATCCGGGAAATCCCGGCGGAGTATCTGGCCAGCCTCGAACGGATCGAAGCCGAAGAGGCCGCCGTCGCCGAAGCCGAAAAAGCCGCCAAGAAAGCGCAACAAGAGGCCGTGCAGGCCCAAATCGCAGCAGCAGTTGACGCAGCTCTGGCCGAAGAACGCGCCAATGCCGCCGGTGACGAGGCCGCAGCCCCGGCTGGTGGTGGAAGTGACGTTGGTGGAAATATCGACTGGAACGCTGTCGCCAGCGCCGACCTCAAGCTGTTCTACCCCGGTCAGGCATCATTTGAATGGGTGCAGAACGGCAAATCTCATGGCGGTGCTCGTCCTTTGACCAAAGGGGGCGATCAGTGCACCACCTGTCACGCGGCGGAACTGGATGCAATCGGCAACAAGATTGTCGCCGGTGGGGATCTCGAACCAACCCCGATCCCCGGCAAACGCGGTGTGATCGACGCAACCGTTCAGGCGGCACATGACGATGAAAATCTGTACGTGCGCCTGCAATGGCCGGATGCGGGTCACAACCCTGCCCCGTTTGTCGACGGTGGCAAAATGGACCCGGACAACCAGATCAAGGTCGCCGTGATGATCACTGGCACCGGGATTGAACTGGGCGATCAGGTGGGCTGCTGGGCGTCGTGCCACGCGGACAACAGCTATATGCCTTTTGACCCGGGTGCGGACGCGATTGCCGCCAATGGTGATTTCACCGGCCGTATGAACATCCAAGACACAGTGACCAAATATATCAGCGAAAGCCGCACGGAAATTGAGGTCAGGGGTCGCCGCGGCAAAGCTCTGGGTGGTTGGGACAAGCTGCAGGCCGCCGAACAGATCGAGCAATACCTTGCCGATGGCACCTATCTGGACTTGATGCGTGTCTACGCTGACGGCAGTGCCACCAATGGCTACTTGTTGGAGCAACGTGTTGTGAATGAAGGTGAAATTGCCGCCTCGGCCAACCTGGCTGGCGGTATGTGGACCGTGGTATTCTCAAGGCCGCTGAATTCCGGCGCCCCGGGAGATATTCCTTTGGAGCCGGGTCAGACATACACGGTCGGCTTCGCGATCCATGACGACTACGCCGCCGCACGGTTCCACCATGTGACGCTGAATACCAGCCTCGCGCTGGATGATGACGGCGCCAATATCAATGTGGTCAAACAATAACGGATGGGGGCCGGAGTAACCGGCCCCTGCCCCTTTCGGAAAGGAGACCTGGACGATGAAACCCCAACGCCTTCTTCCTGCGCTGCTGTTTCTGGCTGCCCCGGTGTGGGCAGATGAAGCCACCGAAATCTGCGCCGAGGCCGAAGAACGTTATGTTGAGCTGTTCGGCCAGCCCTCTTCCGCTGTTGAAGACGCCAAAGTCGTGCTGATGTACAAATATAACTTCTGCCCATTTGAACTGACCGTAAAACCGGGCACGACCGTGCGCTGGGTGAATGTGGACAAACGCACCAGCCATAGCGTGTTGTTGAAAGACGGAAGCGAACCCGAGAGCGACCGGCTTTTCCCCGAGGAAACATTCGAGCTGACATTCCTCACCCCCGGCCCGCAAGACTACCTGTGCGGACCGCACTGGGAGACGCAGAACATGATCGGAATGATCAACGTCGAACCCTGAGACCGGGCAAATTACAGGTGTGAAAAGGAGCGCGGGCGCAATTCCTGCGCTCCTTAACTTTAGTCAAGGCAATCGCGCGGGCATTGCGCGATCCTTTGCCCATGACACGCCCGGCCCACCTAGCAACGTCCCGTATTTTCACCGGATTCGCACAGGCAACGCCGGGTTCCGAAGACTTTCAGAACAAGCGAGTTTGCACATGAGCGGTAAGGTTTTTCTGATCGGTGCCGGTCCGGGCGACCCAGAGCTGATGACCCTGCGCGCCCTGCGTCTGCTGCAACAGGCGGATGTGGTGGTTTACGACCGTCTCGTGTCAGCCGAAATACTGGCGATGCATGCCGAAGGCGCGCGGCTGATCCCAGTGGGTAAGGCCCCCAAATGCCATACCGTACCTCAGGACCGGATCAACGAAATCCTGTTGGAGGAGGCGCGCGCTGGCCACACCGTGGCGCGGCTGAAAGGCGGCGACCCGATGATTTTCGGACGCGGCTCGGAAGAGGCTGCCTATCTGATGGCCCACGGCGTCACCGTTGAATACGCACCGGGTATTACAGCGGCGCAAGGCGCATCCTGTTCGACCGGTGTCCCGTTGACCCATCGCGGGCTGGCGACCTCGGTCCAATACGTCACCGGCCATCGGCAAGCGGACAAGGTTCTGGACCTGGACTGGAAGCGGTTGGCCGATCCTGAATCGACACTGGTAGTCTATATGGGCGTCGCTAATATCGGCCAGATCGCCATGGGGTTGATGACCGAAAAGCTTTCCGGATCAACCCCTGTTCTGGCCGTTGGCAAGGCCACCACACCAGACGAGCGCCGTTTGGTGTCCCGGCTGGAACGGTTGGCGGCGGATGTACGCGAGGCTGACCTGAAAGCACCGACGCTGTTCATCATCGGCAAAGTGGTTTCGCTTTATGCGGAACAGCCTGTGGCCGAATTGTTGGAGCAAGCCCATGGCTAAGCTTGGACATCGTTGTATTGCGCCCGGTGGCACCGCCGGGCCGCGCCGTACCACCCCCCGCGGCAGGTCGCTGCCCTCAGTTCTTCTCACCTCTGCCGTGCTTGTGGCCACAACCGCCTTCGCTGCCGACACGCTCGACCCCAACGCGTTAAAGCGCCTTGTGCATCAAGACTGCGGCTCGTGCCACGGCCTTTCGCTGAAAGGCGGTCTTGGCCCTGATCTACGCTCTGAGACGCTGGAACACTATGACGCTGAAATCCTGACCGGGGTCATCCTCGATGGCATCCCCGACACCGCGATGCCCCCGTGGCGCCCCCTGATCAGTGAAGAAGAGGCCGAATGGATTGCCCGTTACCTGTTAGAGCAGGAGGAACAATGAAACAGTTCATCCTTGGCCTTGCGGCCACATTGATGATGACCACTGCGCAGGCCGAACCCACCGCGACCGGAGACCTGGGTCTTGTGATCGAGCGGACCAAGGGCTCGGTGCTGCTGGTGGACCAATCCGACCGCGCCGCTTTGGCCCGGATCCAGGGGCTGGGCGATCTGTCCCATGCCTCACTTGTCTATTCGCCCGACGAACGTTTCGCCTATGTCTTCGGACGTGACGGCGGTTTGACCAAGGTTGACATCGTCACGCGTGAGATCGTGAACCGTGTCGTGCAGGCAGGCAACGCCATTGGTGGCGCGATCTCGGATGACGGTGAACTGGTGGCCGTGTCGAACTATGAGCCCGGAGGCGTGCGCGTCTTTGATGCGGATACGCTCGAGATGGTGGCCGACATCCCCACCAACAGCAAAACCATCGGTCTGGTCGATGCGCCGGGCCGCCGATTTGTCTTTACCATGTGGGATACGGGCGAGACCTGGATTGCCGATTTCTCCGAAGGTGAGCCCGCGATCACCAAAATCCCCGATATGGGCAAGAACCCCTATGACGCCCTGATCACCGCAAATGGCCGCATCTATATCACCGGCCTGTTCGGCGAAGACGGCCTGACCGCACTGGATCTCTGGGCCGAGACACCTGAACCCATCCGCGTGCTGCCCAATTATGGGCGCGGACAGGAAGAGATGCCGGTCTACAAGATGCCCCACCTCGAAGGCTGGGCGTTGACCGGACGCGAATTTGTTCTGCCCGCCGTTGGCCATCACGAAGTGTTGTGGATCGATGCCGACACTCTGACCGAAACCGGGCGCACCAAGACGCACGGCCAGCCGGTCTTTGCCATGGCACGGCCCGATGGGCGGCAGGTCTGGGTGAACTTCGCCCACCCGTTAAACGACACGATCCAAGTGATCGACTCTGTCAGCAAAGAGATCATTCACGAATTCAAACCCGGCCCGGCCGTGCTGCATATGGAATTCACGCCGCGTGGGCACGAGGTCTGGCTTAGTGTCCGCGACGCGAACAAGGTCATGGTCTACGACACACACTCCTTTGAAAAATTGCGCGAGATTGAAGCAGACAGCCCTTCGGGCATCTTTTTCACGGCGCGTGCACACAGAACGGGCCTGTAAGCAATGCAGCATATCACCGACCCGATTGACCGCCGTCTGCTGGACGATTTCCAACGCGACTTTCCCATCACCGAGCGCCCGTTTCAGGTTCTGGCCGCTGCCCTTGGTCTGGACGAGGCAGAAGTGCTGGACCGTCTGGCGCGGATGCGTAAAACCGGGCGCATTACTAGGGTTGGTGCGACCATCACACCCGGCGCGGTTACAGCCAGCACATTGGCCGCCGTCGCCGCTCCCGCGGAACAGTTGGAAGACGTGGCGGCCCTGATCGATGCAGAACCCGGCGTGAACCACAATTACCAGCGCGAGGATGACTGGAACCTGTGGTTCGTGGCCACCGGCCCGGACCGCGAACATGTGAACGACACCCTTGCGCGGATCAGCTATCGCACGGGGTTGCGGGTTCTGGATCTACGGTTGGTGCGCCCGTTCAATATCGATCTGGGTTTTCGTATGTCGGGAACGGCCCGCAGCGTTCCCGGACCGCGTAAGGTGGATCGGTCGGCCATGCGGGAAGGTGATCGACCCCTGTTGCAGGCTCTCAGTTCCGGACTGTCGCTGGTCGCTGAACCCTATGCTGAGCTTGCCCAATCCCTGAACCGCGACCCGGATGACCTTATGGAGCGCATTAGAGCCTTACACCAGGCCGGGATCATCTCTCGCCTTGGTGTCATCGTGCGCCACCGTGCATTGGGTTGGTCAGCGAATGCGATGGTGGTTTGGGACATGCCTGCCCATCAGATCGGCGCCGCTGGTCCCGCGCTTGCGGCCCACCCCGGCGTGACGCTTTGCTATGAGCGCAATCCGGTCGAAGATGTTTGGCCCTATCGCCTTTATTCCATGATCCATGCGCGTTCGCGCTCGGAAGCGATGGAAGTTTTGACCAAAGCCGAAGCGATCCCTGAACTGGAGGGTGCCCGAAACAAAGTGCTGTTCTCGACCCGTTGCTTCAAACAGACCGGTGCGCTGATCCAACCAAAGGAGGCCGCCGCATGACGCTTGACGACACCGACCGTGCGATCCTGAACCGGATGCAGGATGACCTGCCGTTGACGTCGCATCCCTATGCGGTGATTGCCGAGGAATTGGAGATCGCAGAAGCCGATCTGCTGGACCGTCTGACCCGCATGAAAGACGCGCGCGTGATTACTCGTTTCGGCCCCTTCTTCGACGCCGCCGCCATGGGCGGGGCCTTTTGCCTGTGCGCCATGGCCGTCCCGCCCGAGGATTTCGAAGCCGTCCTGACCAAAGTCAATGCACACCCAGAGGTCGCCCACAATTATGAACGCACGCATCGGCTGAATATGTGGTTCGTTCTGGCCACCGAAACACCGGAAGGGATCGCAAACACAGCTGAGGCGATCGAACGGGAAACCGGGATCACGGTCCTGCAATTCCCAAAACTTCAGGAATTCTTCATCGGCTTCCGGGTGGCGGCATGATCGACGCGAAAGACAGAGAGATTATCGAGGTGCTTCAAGGTGGCCTGCCGCTTGTGCCCGCCCCGTATGCGCAGGTTGCCCAGATTCTGGGTCTGGATGAAGACACCCTGATGTTCCGCCTCGCCGACATGAAGTCGCGCGGTGTCATTCGGCGCATCGCGGCGGCGCCCAATCACTACAAGCTGGGCATGACCTCAAACGGTATGACCGTCTGGGATGTTGAAGATGGCCGCGTTGCCGAACTGGGAAGCCAGATTGGCGCCCTGCCCTTCGTCACCCATTGCTACGAACGCCCGCGCGCCTTGCCCGACTGGCCTTACAATCTGTTCGCCATGGTTCATGGCGCTGACCGGGACGAAGTCGAGGAGAAGCGTGCCGAGATCTCCGCGATACTGGGCGCGGCCTGCCGGGCCAGAGATATCCTCTATTCCACGCGCATCCTGAAAAAGACCGGGCTGCGCCTGAAAGCGAAAGGTTGAGACAATGTTCCGCCTGACCGAATACATGCACCAACTGGTCACACCGACCCCGGTACGCAAACGCCGCCCCGGACCGGTGAAACCTGTGGTGATCTGGAACCTGACGCGGCGTTGCAATCTGAAATGCCGCCATTGCTATACCGTCTCGGCGGATGTGGCGTTCCCGGGTGAGCTCAGCCATGAGCAAGCCATTGTAACCCTTGAGGATCTGGGCCAGTTTCGCGTCCCGGCCCTGATTCTCTCGGGTGGGGAGCCGCTGGACCGGTTTGATTTCTTCGACATCGCCAAACGTGCCCGCGATCTGGTGCCGATGCTGGCGCTGTCGACCAATGGCACGCGGATCTACGACGAAAGCGCCGACATGATCGCGGATGTGGGTTTTAGCTATGTCGGCATCTCTCTGGACGGGATTGGCGCCACAAATGACTGGTTCCGAGGCGTCGAAGGTGCCTTTGCCGACGCCCTGCGCGGCGTGCGCGAGTGCAAGAAACGCGGCATCAAGGTTGGTCTGCGGTTCTGCCTGACCGAAGGCACCCAGCACCATCTGCCCGACCTGTTGCAACTGTGCGATGATGAGGGCGTCGACAAGTTCTACCTGTCCCACCTCGTCTATGCCGGGCGCGGCGACAAAAACCGGGGCGAGGATGCCGAGCACTTGCGTACCCGCAAAGGTCTGGACCTGCTGCTGGAGCGCGCGTGGGAGGCGGCCTCGGGTGGTCGTCCGCTGGACATCGTGACCGGGAACAATGATGCCGACGCAGGATATTTCCTGAACTGGGTCCGCGCGCATTTCGACGAAGACAAGGCCGCTCATGTCCGCGAGCATCTGGCCGCGTGGGGCGGCAACTCCAGCGGCCTGGGCGTGGCCAATATCGATAATCTTGGCCGGGTGCACCCTGACACTTACTGGTCCGACTACACAGTCGGCAATGTGAAAACCAAACCGTTCTCAGAGCTTTGGACCGGTGATGACCAGATGCTTGCCATGCTACGCACCCGTCCGCGCCCGTTGAAGGGCCGGTGCGATGCGTGCCAGTTAAAGGACGTTTGTGGCGGCAACACCCGCATCCGCGCGCTGCAACTCACCGGAGACCCGTGGGCCGAAGACCCGGCCTGCTATCTGTCAAACGACGAAATCGGCGTGCAGGACGCAGGTGAGCGGCTGCAGGTGACACCGTTCCGGGGGAAAAGCCATGATCCGGCGCATCAGTTCTTTTGAGATCCCGAACCTGCCTGATACATCCGTTGTGAAGGTGGAAAATCGGGGAGCCTCCGGCGGGAGTATTTGGGAAAAGATGAAGATTGGGGCCTTGTGCTCGATCCTGAGCGTGGGTGCCGCATGGGCCGATGCCCCGTCTGATTACGCCGAGCATTGCGCCTCGTGCCATGGCGAGAACCGTTTGGGCGGGGCCGGTCCAGCGTTGATCCCCGAGACATTGAAGCGGATGCGCGGCCCGCGCGTTGCAGCGGTGATCGCAGAGGGTCGCGCCGCCACGCAGATGCCCGCGTTTTCGCACGAGCTCGACGCGTTGCGGATCGAGGAGCTGGCGGGCTGGCTGAAATCTCCGCTGGAAGCCGATCCAGAATGGGGTGAGGCCGATATCATGGCCAGCCGTACTCTGGACGAAGACTATGTGCCGGTGGATGCGCCCATCTGGGACAGCGACCCGATGAACATCACGCTGGCGGTTGAAACCGGCGATCATCATGTCAGCGTTCTGGACGGCGACACGTTCGACGTGCTGGACCGGTTCGAGACGCCTTTTGCCGTACATGGAGGGCCGAAATTCAGCCCCGACGGGCGCTATGTTTTCATCATGTCCCGCGATGGTTGGGTCCAGAAATACGACATCTGGGCTCTGAAGCAGGTGGGTCGCGTGCGCGCAGGCCTGAACAGCCGCAACATCGCGATGTCGGGCGATGGCAAGTGGGTCGCAGTTGCGAACTACCTGCCGAACTCGCTGACCCTGCTTTCGACCCAGGACCTGTCGGTGGCGAAAGTCATTGAGGTCAAAAGCAAAAAGGGCGTTCCCAGCCGCGTTTCGGCCGTCTATCAGGCCCCGCCGCGCGAAAGCTTTGTTCTGGCGCTGAAAGATGTGCCCGAGATCTGGGAGGTCTTCTATGGGGCCAACCCACCGCAATCTGGGTTGGGTCATGATTTCCGCATTGAAGGCCAATTCAAGAACCCCGATCCGTTCCCGGTGCGCAAGATCACAACGCCCGACTATCTGGACGATTTCTTTTTCGATCAAAGCTATGAATACGTCATGGGCGCGTCCCGCGATGGTAAGGGGGGTCAGGTGATCGATCTGGTGATCGGTCACAAAGTCGCCGATCTGGACCTGCCGGGGATGCCGCATCTGGGTTCGGGTATCACGTGGCAGCACGGCGATACCACCGTGATGGCGACGCCGCATCTGACCGATGGCACCGTGTCGGTAATCGACATGGAAAGCTGGGAAACCGTCAAGCGGATCAAGACCGAAGGGCCCGGGTTTTTCATGCGCAGTCATGAGAATTCGCCCTATGTCTGGGCCGATGTGTTCTTTGGGCCGAACAAGGACGCCATGCATGTGATCGACAAGCAAAGCCTTGAAATCGTGAAGACTTTGCGCCCTGCGCCGGGTAAGACCGTGGCTCATGTGGAGTTCACAAAGGACGGAAGTCACGCGCTGGTGTCGATCTGGGAAGATGACGGCGCGGTGATCGTCTATGACGCGCAGACGCTGGAAGAGGTCCGCCGCCTGCCGATGCGCAAACCGTCTGGGAAGTACAATGTCTGGAACAAAATCACCTTCTCGGAAGGCACCAGCCACTGAAGGCAAATGGCCGGTTTGGAAACTGGCCATTTTGTTCTACCCCGCCACAATGTTGGCCGTGGCCATTAACCTGTTTTTGTTGGGTCTGATCCTGCACAGCGCCGGGTTCGGCGCGATTGAGCCGGTTCCCGCGATCCTGTGGTCGATTCCGCTGGGTATCCCTGCGTCGTGGATGGTCGGGCGCTGGGTGCGCGGATTGATGGATGAGGCCGATGGATAGGCGCAAAGTTCCCGGCACCTAACCTAAGTCAAGTATCTGTCTCAGAGAATCCAATACCGTTCGGGAAAGACTGCCGAGTTGGATTCTCAATGCCTGCCTTCCACCCTGCGCAAAAGCTGTTTGATCGCGTGTCCCGCGCGGTGTGTGGATTGGCGGGCATCTTTCTATTGCTGTTGCAAATGCTTGGCCCGGCGCTGGCGAGCTCCGGGGACAGTATTTGGATCGAGATCTGCTCGGAGGCGGGGGCGGTCTGGGTCGAGGTGGATCCTGAGGAGGAGGCCAAAGACCCAACCGCGCCCTGCCCGAATTGCGCCGACTGTGCGCTTTGCGCGGTGACGACCGTGGCTCCACTGCACGACGTGCCGTTGCTGGCTCAAGTCGGAAAGGTACGAAATGTACCCTCTGAACGCGGAGATTTGTGCATTCAGTACAGTTCGAAACGGCTGTGGCCGGAAACCCGCGGCCCCCCGCACGCAACCCGAGAATTCACTGAACGCGCCCTGCGCGCGTCCGTGGCGTCCATCCAAACTACCGGAGGTGCGCCGTGGTCGTAAGTCGCGCAATCCAAATTCTGCTGGCCTTTGCCTTATCCTGCCTGATGGCGCTCGGCGCCCATGCGGACAGCCTTGCCAGCTTCCTGCCCGAGATTGAGCCCGCCGAACTGGCCCCCGGTGCCGACGCCTTTGGCCCGGTCCGCGATGACGTACCTGTTGCACCCGTTCTGAAGGGTGGTGAGACTATTGCCTGGGCTTTTCTGACATCCGATTTCGTGGGAACAACCGGCTATTCCGGCAAACCCATCCATGTGGTTGCCGCCATTGATGACAATGCGGTTCTGACCGGCGTGCAACTGGTCAAACATTCGGAACCCATCGTGCTGATTGGCATTCCCAATTCGCGCATGGTCGAACTGACCGAAGGCTATGCAGGGTTGGACCTCAAGGTTGAGGCCGAAACCGGTGGTGAGGGGCATGACCTCGACATCATCTCCGGTGCAACGGTCACGATCATGGTGATCGACGACAGTCTTGTGCGCGGCGGGATCAAGGTGGCGCGCGCACTGGGTCTGGGTGGATTGTCTCCGGTGCAGGCCGATGGGCCGAAGCGCGAAGTCGATATGGCTCAGGATGCCGTTTACGACTGGACGACCCTGTCGGGCGACGGCTCAGTCCGGCGGCTGACGCTGGATATCGGGCAAGTCAACGCAGCCTTCGAGGCCACCGGTGATCAGCGGGCCATCAAACGTCCTGAACCGGGCGAACCCGACGACACCTTCATTGACATGCATATGGCACTGGTCTCGGTGCCGTCGATCGGCAAATCGCTGCTGGGCGAGGCCGAGTATCAGAACCTTGTGGACTGGTTGGACGAAGGCGAGCAAGCCATTCTGGTGCTGGGGCGTGGGGCTTACAGCTTCAAAGGCTCAGGCTATGTGCGCGGTGGTATTTTCGACCGCATCCAACTGATCCAGGGCGACAGTTCGGTCCGCTTTTTCGACCGTCAGCAACGCCGTCTGGGTGAGGTCGCGGCCCCGGATGCACCGAGTTTCACCGAGCTGGATATCTTCAAAATCCCCGCCGATGCTGAGTTCGATCCGGCAGAGCCGTTCCGCCTGCAACTGTTGGTGCAGCGCGCCGTGGGTGCGGTTGAGAAAACCTTTCTGACCTTCGATCTGGGTTACAAACTGCCGGAACATTACTTGTTGCCCGTTACGGCCCCTACGGTCGTGGATGACGCCACCAGCGAAGCCGCCGCCAAGGCCGCCCTATGGCAGCGCATCTGGAAAGACCGTGTGGTCGAGATCGTGATCCTTGGCGTCATGCTGCTGGTGCTGACGGCCACGTTCTTCTTCCAGTTCCACGCCACCATGAACGCGCGTGTTTTCTACTGGTTCCGCATCGGCTTCCTGACCATGACGCTGTTCTTCATCGGCTGGTACGCCAATGCGCAGCTGAGCGTGGTGAACCTGATGGCTCTGGCAGGCAGTCTACGCACCGGGTTCAGCTGGGACGCCTTCCTGCTCGATCCGCTGGTCTTCATCCAATGGTTCGCCGTAGCTGCCGCCCTGCTGTTCTGGGGCCGTGGGGCCTATTGCGGCTGGCTGTGCCCGTTCGGCGCCCTGCAGGAACTGACCAACAAGATCGCGCGCGCACTGAAAGTCCCGCAATGGACCCTGCCCTGGGGCCTGAACGAACGGCTCTGGCCTGCGAAATACATGATCTTCCTTGGTCTCTTCGGCCTCAGCTTCGTTTCGATCCCGCTGGCCGAGAAATACGCCGAGATCGAGCCGTTCAAGACCGCGATCATCCTGAAATTCATGCGCGACTGGCCCTTCGTGGTCTTTGCGCTGGCCCTGCTTGGGGTTGGGCTGTTCATCGAACGGTTCTACTGCCGCTACCTCTGCCCGCTGGGCGGAGCGCTGGCGATCCCAGCCCGTATCCGCATGTTCGACTGGCTGCGCCGCTACAAGGATTGCGGCACCCCCTGTCAGACCTGCGCCAATGAATGCCCCGTTCAGGCGATCCACCCCACCGGTGAGATCAATCCGAACGAGTGCGTCACCTGCCTGCATTGTCAGGTGCTCTACCAGTCCGAGGACAAATGTCCCGTCGTTATCCGCCAACTGAAACGGCGGGCCAAGACAGGGTCGGTCAACCTCAAGACCCCCCTCGGACAACCACCGGCGAACCATCCGAACGCCAAACCGCAATCCGTTTCCTAAAAGGAGGAACGATCATGTCGGAACACGATAAGAAACTGAATATCACACGCCGCGGGATGCTGGGGGCAACCGCCACCGGCGCGGTGATTGCCGGGACCGGTCTGGGTTCAACCCTGATGACCGCGCGCGAGGCCAGCGCTGCTGCGAATGCGCATCTGGAACCGGGTGAGCTGGACGAATATTACGGCTTCTGGTCCTCGGGCCAGACCGGTGAGCTGCGTATCCTGGGCGTGCCCTCGATGCGCGAGCTGATGCGCGTTCCGGTGTTCAACCGCTGCTCGGCCACCGGTTGGGGTCAGACCAACGAGTCGCTGAAAATCCTGACCGAGGGCCTGCTGCCGGAGACCAAGGAATACCTGGCCGCCAACGGCAAGGTCACCTATGAAAATGGCGACCTGCACCACCCGCATATGTCCTTCACCGATGGCACCTATGACGGCCGCTATCTGTTCATGAACGACAAGGCCAACACCCGTGTCGCCCGTGTACGCTGTGACGTGATGAAATGCGACAAGATCATCGAGATCCCGAACGCACATGATATCCACGGTCTGCGTCCGCAGAAATACCCACGCACCGGCTATATCTTTGCCAATGGCGAGCACGAAGCGCCGCTGGTCAATGACGGCCAGATCCTCGACGATCCGTCACAATACGTGAACATCTTCACCGCCATCGACGGCGACACGATGGAGATCGCGTGGCAGGTGATGGTGTCGGGCAACCTCGACAACACAGACTGCGACTACCAGGGCAAATACGCGTTCTCGACCTCGTACAACTCGGAAATGGGCATGAACCTGGCCGAGATGACCGAGAATGAGCTGGACCACGTGGTCGTGTTCAACCTGAAAGCCATCGAAGAGGCGGTTGCTGCCGGGAACTATCAGGAACTGAACGGCGTCAAAGTTGTGGATGGCCGCAAGGAAGCCGGCGGCAACCTGACCCGCTATATCCCGATCCCGAACTCGCCGCACGGTGTGAACGCCGCACCTGACAAGAAACACATCATGATCAACGGCAAGCTGTCGCCGACCGTTTCGGTGATTGATGTTGAGAAGGTCGACGCGCTGTTCTCGGACAATGCCGATCCGCGCTCGGCCATCGTGGCGGAACCGCAATTGGGTCTCGGCCCGCTTCACACCGCGTTCGACGGCAAGGGCCACGCCTTTACCACCCTGTTCCTCGACAGTCAGGTGGTGAAATGGGACATCGCCAAAGCCATCGAAGCCTATGGTGGCGCGGACGTGGATCCGATCCTCGACAAGGTGGATGTGCAGTATCAACCGGGCCACAACTCGACCTCAATGGGTGAGACCGCTGAGGCCGATGGCAAGTGGCTGATTTCGATGAACAAATTCTCGAAAGACCGCTTCCTGAACGTGGGTCCGCTGAAGCCTGAAAACGAGCAGCTGATCGACATCTCGGGCGACAAGATGAAGGTGGTCCATGACGGCCCGACCTTTGCAGAACCGCATGACTCGATCCTTGTGCACCGGTCCAAGGTGAACCCGGTCAATGTCTGGGATCGCAACGACCCGATGTGGGAAGATGCGCGCAAACAGGCCGAGGCCGATGGTGTCGATCTGGATTACGGCGCGGAAGAGCCGATCCGGGACGGCAACAAGGTCCGCGTCTACATGACTTCGGTCGCGCCCGTGTTCAGCATGGAGAAGTTCACCGTCAAGCAGGGCGACGAGGTTACGATCTATGTCACCAATCTGGATGATGTGGACGACGTGACCCACGGGCTGTGCCTGTCGAACTTTGGCATCGCGATGGAGATCGGGCCGCAGGCCACCGCCTCGGTTACGTTCATCGCCGACCGTCCGGGCGTGCACTGGTATTATTGCCAGTGGTTCTGCCACGCGCTGCACATGGAAATGCGCGGCCGGATGTTTGTTGAACCCCGGAGTGCATAAAATGCGTTGGTCCCTGCTCATACCGCTCCTGCTCGGCTCGCCCCTTTGGGCGGCGGATTGGGATGTGCCCAACCGGGCGGGGGCCATCAACGAGATACTGGCGCAGGCGGCGGACGGGGACACCCTCCGCCTGCGCCCCGGTGTTTACACTGAAACATTGGTTCTGGACCGGCCCATCACGATTGATGGGCTGGGACAGGCCACCATTGACGGACAAGGCGAAGGCAGCGTCATCACCGTAACCGGGCCGGGCGTGACCGTGCGCGGGCTGACGGTGATTGGCTCGGGCTCGGACCATGACGGGATCGACAGCGGTATCCAACTGACCAAGACGGCCCATGCGCCGGTGGTCGAGGACAATGTGCTGCAGGGCAATCTCTACGGCATCGACATCCATGGTGCGAAAGACAGCATTGTCCGCCGCAACCGGATCGAGGGGCGGCAGGACCGCCACATGAACGCGCGCGGCAATGGTGTCTATGTCTGGAACGCGCCGGGTGCGCGGGTTGAATCGAATGATATTCGCTATGGCCGCGACGGGATCTTTGTGAACTCGTCCAAGAAAAACACCTTCACCGGCAACCTGTTTCGCGACCTGCGTTTTGCGGTGCATTACATGTATGCCGACAACTCGGTCGTCAGCGACAATGTCTCAATCGGCAACGATCTGGGCTATGCGGTGATGTTTACGACCAATGTGACCGTGGCCAACAATGTCTCGATCGGCGACCGTGAACATGGCGTAATGCTGAACTACGCCAACAAAAGCACCATCACCGGCAATGTGGTGAAAGGTGCCAAGGAAAAATGCACTTTCCTCTATAACTCGAACAAGAACGAATTCACCGACAACTGGTTCCAGGGATGCGGGATCGGCATTCACTTCACCGCCGGTTCCGAGCGCAACCGGATCGTCGGCAACGCCTTTGTCGGCAACCGGACGCAGGTGAAATATGTCTCGACCAAATGGGTCGAGTGGTCAGAAGACGGGCGCGGCAATTACTGGTCCGATTTCGCCGCCTTTGATGTGGATGGCAATGGCATTGCCGATGCCCCCTATCGCCCCAACGACTCGATGGATCATGTGCTGTGGACCCAACCCGCAGCCAAATTGCTGCTCGGCTCACCCGCCGTGCAGCTGGTGCGCTGGTCGCAATCAGCCTTCCCGGCTTTGTTGCCGGGTGGCGTGATGGACAGCAACCCATTGATGCAAGCCCCTGAACCCCCAGCAATGAAAAAGGTGCCTCATGACGGATAAGGCCCTGACGATTGACCAAGCCTGCAAGGACCGTGGCAAGACCCGGGTTCTTGACGACATCACCCTGTCCCTTGCCCCCGGTCAGCGCGTGGCGCTACTGGGCCACAACGGCGCGGGCAAATCGACGCTGATCAAATCCATCCTTGGCCTGACACCGATCCAAGGCGGAGCCATTCGGATCGGAGACGCCACCCCCGGCAGCGCCCAGGCGCGGCGCGAGACGGCCTATCTGCCCGAGGCGGTGTCGTTTCATCCTGCATTGACTGGGCGTGAGCAGTTGACCCTGTTTGCGCAGCTTTCGGGCGCAAAAGCCGATGTGCCCGGCCTGTTGGAGCGCGTTGGTCTCAGCGACGCTTTGGACCGTCGGATCGGAACCTACTCCAAAGGCATGCGGCAACGTCTGGGTTTGGCGCAGGTGCTGTTGGGCCAACCGAAAGTGGCCTTGCTGGATGAGCCGACAAGCGGGCTGGACCCGATCTCTCGGCAAGATCTTTATGCCATCATCGACGAACTGGCTGCCCAAGGCACAGCCGTTCTGATTGCCTCACACGCGCTGACCGAGGTCGAGGCACGCACCGACCGGATCGCCATCATGCGCAAGGGCCGGATGGTGGCCGATGACACGCTGAACAATCTGTCGGCGCTGGCCGGTCTACCGATCCGCTTGAAAGTACGCGCCAGCGCCAACGCCGATGCGCTGGCCGCAGAACTGGGCGGCAACCGGATCAACGGGGCATCCGTTGAATTGCTCTGCACACCCGAAGACAAGATGGAGGCCCTGCGCCGGATCGCCGGACTGGGCGATGCCGTGGCGGATGTGGAAATGACCCCACCCAAACTGGAAGACCTCTATCGTCACTACGCACAGGAGGAGATGCAATGACCCGCTTCCTCGCCATCACCCGCACCGAAATGCTCATCCTGCGCCGCAACCGCTGGTTGCTGGTTGCCACTTTGATCATGGTGCTGTTCGCACTGGCACTGACCTTCGCGGGCAGCGCGCCCACCGGAACACTGGGCGTTGATATGCTGACCGTTTCGGTCGCTTCGATGACCACGCTGTCGGTCTATCTCGCGCCGCTGCTGGCGCTGATGATTGCCTTTGACGCCATCGCGGGCGACGTGGACCGGGGCAGCCTGTCGCTGCTGTTGTCCTACCCTACGGGACGCGGAGAGATCCTGTTGGGCAAGTTCACCGCCCATCTGGCCGCTCTGGCCTTTGCTATGACGGTCGGTTTCGGTACCGCAGGCGCAGTGGCCGCCTTCTTTGGCGGTGCAAGCTCTGAAAGCCTGATGGCTCTGGCCCGCCTCATCCTCACATCCATCCTGCTGGGCGCCGTGTTTCTGGCGCTGGGTTACCTGCTGTCTGCCCTGGCAAAGGGGGCCACGGCGGCGGCAGGTCTGTCGGCCGGGCTCTGGCTGGTTTTTGTCGTCCTCTATGATCTGGGCCTGTTGGGGGCCGTCGTCATGGACAAGGGCGGTACCTTCACCCAATCCGTCTTTCCCTGGGTGATGGTGGCCAACCCGGCCGACGCATTCCGTTTGTGGAACATCGCCGCGACCGAGGGCGTTGCCATGGCATCCGGCATGACAGGGGCCGCGCAGGCCCTGCCAGTCTGGGCCGCGCCCGTGTCTTTGTTGCTTTGGCCGGTAATCGCCTTCGCCCTCGCCCGGCTTGCATTCCGGAGGGTCGAACCATGAAACACCTCGCCCTGATTACCCTCGTTGCACTGGCGGCCTGCAAGGAAGAAGCCGCCGAAGCCCCTGCCCCTGTCGATCTGACGCCCGATGCGCTGAGCTATTTCTGCCAGATGAACATTGCCGAACATGGCGGTCCCAAGGGGCAAATCCATCTGGAGGGCTACCCGGCACCGCTGTTCTTCGCGCAGGTGCGCGACATGGTGGCCTATCTGAAAAGCCCGGAACGGGATGCCAAGATCACCGCCATCTATGTCAGCGACATGGGCGTTGCGCCCAACTGGCGGCAACCCGGGATATCGAACTGGATTGCCGCAGACAGCGCGACATTTGTCGTTGGCGCAAACGTGGCAGGCGGCATGGGCGCGCGTGAAGTCGTGCCGTTTGCCGACCCGGCAGATGCCAACGCCTTCATCAACCAATATGGCGGGTCGCCCCTGCCCCTGAATGACATCCCCGACACCGAGGTCCTTGGCCCTGTCGATCTGGACCTACTGCTGGAGACACCTGCATGACCAAGCTGTCCCGCCGTCGTTTCCTGACGATCTCAGCCGCTTGTTCGGTGCTTCCTAGCCTAGGCATAGCGGCCCCAACTGCCCATTGGCGGGGCGTCGCGCTGGGGGCTGAAGCCCGTTTAAGGTTGGAAGGATTGACCGACCAGGAAGCCGCACCAGTTTTTGCGGCCGTCGAGGCCGAACTCAACCGTTTGGAAAACATCTTCAACCTCTATCGCCCCGCATCCGAGCTGAGTCGTTTAAACAAAAACGGCAGCCTTAATGCGCCAGCGCCGGAACTTCTGAGCGTGCTCGGCCTCTGTTCGACCCTACACCACGCAACCGAGGGCGCTTTTGACCCGAGTGTACAGCCCCTTTGGAGCGCGCTCGCGATCGGCGCAGATGAGAAAGCGATCCACTCAGCGCGAAACAGCATCGGCTGGGAAAAGGTCACGGTTCGAACTGACATCATCCGCCTGCCCGAGCCCGGATTTTCCGCGCTGACGCTGAATGGGATTGCCCAAGGGGTGATAACGGATCGCATCGCGGCCCTGCTGAAATCGCACAGCTTGCGCAATGTTCTGATCGACATGGGTGAGGTCGTTGCCAATGGCCAACGCACCGATGGGGAGCGCTGGTGCGTCGGAGTGGCCGGACCTGACGGTTCTGTTCTGAAACGTATCACCTTGCAGGACCGGGCAATCGCAACGTCAGACGCACAAAACCTGATGTTAACGGATCGACACGGGCATATTCTGCATCCAAAAGGCCTGGCTCTGCAAAACCGCCTTTTGTCCGTATCCGCACAATCCGCTGCACTGGCAGACGGCCTGTCAACGGCCCTTTGCGCCTTGCCCGCCGCGCGCCATCAAACAGCGCTGCGCCAATTTCCACAGGCGAGGATCGAAGCCCGCCTGTGAAACAATGCATCTTGAAACGAGTGGGGTTCGTTAACGCAAGGCCCCAATTTCATTGCCATCTATGATGATTGCAAAATCCCAGAGCTTCCTAAGCTCCTCCTCAGCGATCTGGGCGTTTGGCCCGTCAGGCACGCGCTCAACGCGAAAACCGAATTGTTCGAGGCCACAGAAATCAACGCGACTTAGAACTATGGGGGATACGCTGCGCTCGATAGCGATAGCGGCAAGATGTCTGGCGACAATGTGCGCACGCTCCACACGCTCAAAGATACGAACACCGATATATGTATGTCCCTCTGCGCCACGCTCCCACAATGCGACCGACGGCGGCAGGTCGATACGCGGAAAAACAACCTTTCCCTTTTTGGGCAGCTTGCGCTTTTTCAGGATTAGATCATCCAAATAAACCGGTTGCCCGGATGAAGTTCTGCTGAGAATGTCAAACCAGGTTGTATCCGTCATTTGCATTGCCTGACCTCCGCTATCAGTTTGGCGGCACTTGGCGCACCCGGGTCGGGTAGCTCAACCTTGTTTAATGCAGTTCGGTAAACATCGGCTTCGCCACGGTCCAGAAACCCTGTCACCATCGCCTCAAGCTTCAAAATTTCCCGTTCGGTGACCATCGCGCACAGATCACGATCCGCCAAGGCTTTGGCCCGGCGTTCCTGATCGTCCAAATACGGGGCGGACTGAGGGATCAGGATCGCGGGTATCCTGTGATAAAGGATTTCAAGAACCGAGTTATACCCCGCTGCCGAAAGGACCAGATCGGCGGCCAGACACAAGGATGTTGCCTCAAGCGTGCGGACCACTTTGGTATTCTTCCACCCGAATGTCGCCGGATGAATCGTGCTTCCAGGCCATGTCACAATCAGATGCAGGCAATCGGGCCGCTCTTCCAGCATACCGGATATGGCTTGCAACTGAGCAGTCCGATCCGACGCAACACCCCCGCCCAGTACGCTTACGGCCAGCGTTTTAAAGTCCCGCCCAAACCGTTCTGCAAGCCCAGCCCTGAGGCGTTTTCGTTCGTTTTTCGATTGGGAAACCTCGCGAAATACCGGCCCAACATAGTGCACGTGATCGCCATAGCTGTAGGCGTCATTAAGCTCATCAAAAGCTTCCGACGGGACGATGACCCGGTCAAATACTCTTTCGCGGCGCAGCATGATTTGCCTTGATCGCCCTTCCGGCCATAAGCCGCGCCTTATCCAGACCGCCGACAAATCACGTTCTTGAATCACGCGATAGACGGAATCAAAGACGTAACCGCCGTCAAACACCAGACTATCGCCGCCCTTCAGCGCCGCGGAAAGGCGGCGGTAGGTCAGAATGTCATTATCGTTGCTGCTGTCATGCGCATCGTTGCGCGCGACCAGAGGAATGCAATCTATGCCCTCACGTCGGACCAGTGGGACGCAGCTGGGGAAAGCCGCAAACATGGGCCGCACGTCGCCCGGCAACGATTTTGCAATTACGGCGCATCGCTGCGCATGCCCCAGCCCCACCCCATTTGTAGGCAGAAACAAAGTTCTTGGCGTCGACCGCTTTCGCGGACGCTTTTTTATCCTGAGCCCGGCTGCTGTTTCGAGGCGCGAGATGTCCACCGTGTGCAGCCACTGGGACTTCGACGCCTGTTCGGCAATTTGCGGAATATTGCCCAAGATCTTTCCGGTAAGATAGCCATCCAAGGCAAATGGTGTTTTAGGGCCAAGCAAGGCTGGTGCGCCCGACGACATGAGCACTTCGTCCTCGGTGCAATCAATCGCTACCCTGCCCGCTGCAATGACCTCAACGGCAAGTGTGGCGACACGAATTCCAGCGACCCCATGGCCAAATATGGCAAGGACGTCCGTAGAACGTGCCAAGGCATGCGGTGGCAGATCGGTGTAAAGAAGGGTCGGCAAGTCGGTGAAGTGAGAGGCCTTAATGGCTTCTTTCTGCGCGCCACTTACGATGAGCTTCAGATTGTAGACCCCCTGGTTGCTCATCCTTGAAAAACAAGACAGCGTCTCGGGATTGTCCAATTCCATCGAGCCGAGGACAACAGTCACATTGGCCTTCTCAGGCAACGGTCTGGAATTCGGTCGGATGTCCGCCACAAGGGGGGCGATGGCAGCAGACAAAATGGGCCGTGGTTGGAAATCGGAAAGGTCAATGACCGATGCTTCGCGTCCAAGCGCATAAGCAAGGCGGGCCTTGGCACTGACATAGCTTTGCTGTGACTCGAACCGACCGGTTGCAACCACGGGAACATCCGGGCTCAACTGTTTTTTCCGCAAGGACGCCAGCAGTTCATCATCGATGGCTTCTGCGCCAAGGACAAAAACTGTTTCTGCCTGTTGCTCATCAGGATCGACCAGGAACTTGGACGCCTCGTAAATCCGGCCTCGCCCGGCATCCTCGCGCAGATACTCCGCCCCGATACAGGCGGTATGGCCGCGCGCGGCGAGCTGCCCAGCAAAGATCAGTTGCGCATCAAATGACCGTAGGGAACGGGTGCCAGCTTCGACAAAGATCATCCTGTGCCTCCCCGACCATCGGCCAGAACATCACCCATAACTGTCCTGAAATTCTGGGCAGAGTAGCGTTCGAGCGCCAACTGCGCCTGCCCCACTTGGGCGTGATACTTCTGAGGGTCAGAAACCATGTCAGAAATGATACTGTCTGCGTCCGAAGGGCGGCACGAGATCACAGCATCGCCAAACGTCCGCCCGGTGTCGGGATCCGTCAATACGACCTTCCCGGCCTCCAAAGCTTCGGCAATCACTCGCCCGAAACTCTCTTGCCAGGTCGGCGCCGTAAAATAGACAAAAAAGTCAATCATATCAAAAAACTCACCGACAGTTATGGCATCAAATCGCAGTAACGTCCAATGCGGGCGCTGAAGACCGGCCTCAATCAAGGCGTCAGCCCCGAGGACAATATTGTTGTCGGCGTGTTTTGGAAAACACTTGTCCATGTCGGTAACGGGTGGAAATTTCTCGTATCCCGGTCGCGAATGTCTGCCGCGCCGGTCCTTGGGTATCTCACATGGATCACTTATTTCAGCGTGGCAGATATTGAACCAATCGGCACCCAGAACCCTCCAATGGCGTGCCGAACGAGATTGAGCCACCCAATTTACCACTGTTTTCCGGTTGTAAGGCGAAATCGGAGCAAGCGATTTCCTTAACGCCAGTGTCGAGGCGTCAATCAGCCTTAGACAGGTCGCAATATCAAACCCTTCTTCTCCGCCGGGCCGAAGAAAATTCTCGTGCGTGACCACGATTAGATCGCGAGTGAATATCTGCGTGTGCCACGTGTCCTGAAATTTCAGAAACGCCGGATTGTGCAGGATGACAAAATCCGCATCAATTCGCGGAGCGTCCCAGATCAGTGGAATCCGCAACTCATCAAAAACCTGCCGCAGCACCGGGGAGACATGTTGGGTCTTACCAAACGCCTTTGACGTCACTGCGTGCACTGCTATTTGCCCAAGCCCGGCAGCCACCCGCAATTCTGCCGCCACCGCCGCAGATGTTCCGCCTGAAAAGCGTGGCTCGATGACATAGGCAATCTTCGGGCTGTCTGCAGTTCGGACGGCTTGAGGCATGGACACGAGTTTCAGTGCTGCAACGAATTGGCGAGCGCAGTGCTTTCTACCGGTATGTCTTCCGAAGGGGGCGGTGGATCAGAAGCGTAGTTGAAATCCAGGTCCCCGGATGAGGCCGAACTGTGAAAGCTGCGCAGCTCATTCGACAATTCATCGTCGCCCGTTAGAAGTTCCGGGTTGCGCTGCAGATACGAATAAAGGGCCTGCATGTCATTGTCGGACAATAACCGGTCGATAGCGAGCAGGTGTTCAAGCGTGACTTCGGCCCGCGCACCTTGCGGAGACGTCAAAAAAAGTAAGGCCGTTACTATGCCAATGAGCTTCCTATCGGTCATCTTACAAAATCCTCGTATTCAAACGCCAACCCTTTCACAGCCTGATCATCCTTTTGCCTTCAATGACTACAAGAGCCTTATTGGTTCGCAGTTTTGAGTTTGTTCAGAACCTGACTTCTCAGTTGTTCGACCTGTGTGTTAACCGGCACACTACGGTTGCTTGACCTGCTCGGCGATGCGGCAGCCACCCGGCCAGAGCTTTCTCCGGCCAACCACAGCTCGATCACACCCAGCGGTGCCGCGATGCCTGACCCGGTAAAGTCTCGCAGCACAGCTCCGGATGCCTCGGCAAGCGCCCTTGCCTTCTCGGCATCTTGCCGATGGTAAAATCGAACGTTGGATTGACTGATCCCAAAACCGACACGATCTATATCAGCGGCTCTGTGCCCTGTTGCGCGAAGTGTCGACACGATCGAGTCTACGACGCCCTCCGACACGCCTCTTGGTGCAAACAGTCTGAACTCCGCGCCATCACCACGGGCGACCGCCACCGGCGGTTCAACACTGGCCTCGGGCAAGTCCAAGCTATCCTGTGGAACCTGAACCCTTGGCTCTGGTCTCAAAAAGCGTGGCTCCGCCACGTCCGAGCCCAACGCCAGATCCTGAATTTGCACTGCCGGGTCAGACGAAGCGGTTCTCAGAACATTTGTGATGGTGTCGATGGCGAAAGGCCGTTCCGGTTGATCCACAACCGGAGGCAGCGCCTTTTGCGCGGAGCCTGGGACTCCGCGGAGGATAAGAACCTCTTCCGAGCCCGGTACCTTTGGCGCCTCGCCCAAAGACTGCTGCTCCCACCTTTCGTGATCCCGAAGCGCAGCGGGTTGAAGGCTTATACTGGGTGGAGCCGCCGGAATGCGCGTAGCTTCAAGAAGATCACCAAAATCAAGCTGAATTGGGGAGTCAGCGGCAAGATCAGTGGCACTGGGCGATGTGGGCACAATTCTGTAGACGACAGGGGTGGCATCTGCCTCAGGCCGAAGCTCGAGGATGAGGCTGTCAACCGGTGCCGAAGGCGGATCGAGCGTCAGCGTAACAGGCACGATGTTTGGCGCGGAACGTTGCAATCCAGTTTTGAAGATAGCGGTGTTTTCAGATGAGTTTGACGCCGACGGTTTCAACGAAGCGAAACCATTCGCATCTCCTGTTGCCACCGGGCCTGGCTCGGGCCCGGCTGGTTCCTGGGCTACGTCAGAAGGATCAGGCGCGAAAAGCGCCCCGTTTTCCGCAACAGACGGTATATCGGATTCCGACTGCAGCGGTTGGACGGCCGCGCCGCTCGGGGATGAAACCGATTGGGTGAGCCCGGTCAGCATGCCGCCCAGATCAAGTTTTTCAAGACGATCCAACGCGTCCCATTCAGTCACGGCAAAATATGCTGTGGCCGTCGCTATTGCGCCAACGGCACAGCCCAATGCCAGAGAGCCATACCTGACGCCAGACACCTCCTGCTGCCGCCCCCAACTGCGAAGAAGCTTTCTACGTAACTTTCGGGGGGACGCATCACTAACTTGCTTTGGGTCAGAGACCGAACTTTTCTTATCCAACACAAGGACACCAGATTTGGCGGCAACGCTCTTATGGTCCTTGTCTTTTTTTACCACGGTCGGGTTTAGGTCGGCCTTGGGTATCGCGCCGCTTTTCTGATCCGTTTCGGCCGCTTTGACTTTCGGCTTCTGAAACCCAGCAAGAACGGTTCCGGGATCGGTCATCCGTTTTCTACGTTTATCGTTTTCAGGGGAATCAGCCGTATCAGATGAGGAACTTTCCGCCTCTTTCGCCCGGCGCGCGAGAACCGCTTCTCTTTGCTTCCGCGCCTCCTCAACTCGGTCCTGCCACTTTTTAGGTGCCGAAACACGCCGTCCTGTGGTTGATTGATGTTCCTTTTGGATACCGGGTTCGCGCGCGGAGTTTTCAACGCTTTTCTCTTCACGCGCAGCTATGTTTTTGCTTCGCTGTCTCCGAGCGTTTTCAAGCATCTCCTGCCAGTCAGAAGACTGCAAAAGATCACTGACTTCCGACGACTCGTCGCCGGATTTTTTGGCAACTTCAGGTAGCGTTTTAGCGCCGCTAGCCTTTGTCATGAATTCCCCCCGAACTGGTCACCAAATCTATGCACATTGCCGTTGCAACACGGCTGAACCGAAGACAGTTTTATGCGCCGAAAAAACTCACAAATATCAACTTATAATTATAAAAACTTGGCCCACCGAACACAAGTAAGCCAGGGGTGCATTCGGCCACCTTTCGCCGCCCCATCACACCCGCTGACTGACTTTTGGTTCTGACGTGGCGACACGCGGATCGCACTGTGCCCTATAAGGCGTTGGCATGTGAAACGGTCTGCCCTATCGACTATGCGCTGAGATTTGGGCGAAACCTCTGGCAATGCCTAGATATTCAAAGCCAAATCGATATTCGCAACAATGTCGCCCATTACAAAATCATTGTTCACAATCGACGGCTATTGGGTCACAAACAGCGGTGGCATCGACATCCATCGATCAGCCGACTTGCACAACGTTATCATCAGGATCTTTGATGGGACGAAGGCTCTGTTGAGCCCCTCATTCCGAAACTAAGGAAAATGGCGGAGAGACAGGGATTCGAACCCTGGAGACGGTTTCCCGCCTACACACTTTCCAGGCGTGCGCCTTCGACCACTCGGCCACCTCTCCGTGCCGGCGATGTTTGGACCATTGACGATGGATTTGCAAGGCCCGAATGTAACGGGATCAGCGAAAATCAAATCCACTATTCAGGCTGCATAAAACCACTACCAAAGCGCAGGACAGGGGGATCGTTTCTCCTCAACGGCAAGGTCAAAGCTCGTCGCCATCACCTGAATCCAGATCCCCTTCGGTCAGATCAATTGGCTTGGGCGATTTACCTTGATTTGCCGCTTCGGGCTTGGAGGGTGCCTTGGGCGAAATAACCTCGCCCGCTTCCTTCAACACTTCGGCATTGCGTAACCAGACATCCCGTTGAGCAAATGGAATCTCGATGCCTTCTTCCACGAACCGCCGGTTAATCTCGTGGTTCATGTCGGATTTCACGCTCAGCACCCAGTTCACGTCGCGCAGAATGGCCCGGATTTCAAAGTCCAGCGAGTCGGCCCCAAACCCTTGAAACACGACGCTGGGCGCGGGATTGGCCAGAACCATGGGATGCGCGTTTGCGATTTCTCCCAATATGGTCTCGACCACCCGCGTATCGGTTCCATAGGCCACGCCAACGGGCACGATCACACGACCGATCGTATTACCACGTGTATAGTTCGTGACCACACCGCTGATCAGGTCCGAGTTCGGTACGATGACATCGGTCCGGTCAAAGGTCTCAATCCGTGTGGACCGCACCGAGATATCGCGGACATAGCCCATCATCCCGTTTACATCGATCCAATCCCCTTTCGAAATCGGGCGTTCGACAAGCAGGATGATGCCCGAAACAAAATTCGAAACGATGGTCTGAAGCCCAAACCCGATACCAACGGACAGCGCGCCCGCAACAATGGCCAGCGAGGACAGGTCGAAACCGGCGACGATGATTGCAGCCAGCGCCGCCAGGAAAATCCCCACATACCCGGTACCGGCGACGATTGCGTTCTGGCCACCGGGATCAATGCTGGTTTTGGGCAGCAAAGAATTGCGCAGCCCGCCCTGCAACAACCGCGTCAACGTGTATCCAATGGCAAAGACGGCAACAAAAGTCAGGAAATTGCTGGGGGATATCCTGACGCCACCGATATCGAAGCCCAGCAAAAGTCGCGACCAGGCTTCCATCAGGTCCGTTTCACGCGCGCCCCAATAGATTGCAAGGATGGGCAGCGAGCCTATAGCCAGCACAAAGCCCACAAGGACCGAAAACAGCGAATCCTTGGCGGACTCGCCCTGCCCCGTGATCCAGCCATAAACCAGACTGAAAAACCGCTGTAGAATGACCAGAGCCGCTATCAGGACAAGCGTTTTGACCGCCGGGAATACAACCGCTTCGGCAGCATTGATGTAGCCAAATGCTGCCAGAAATGGCGTGACAATCCCCAAAAGGAACAAAGCGCGTCGGATGAATTCGACCAGCTGAGTGAAACCCGCAAGTCGCGCTGGAGAACTCTCAGCGTCCGCCGGTGCCTGCCGTATCTGACGCACACGCAACAAAAGCAAGGCGGTGACAAGAACAACCGGAAAGCTCACAACCGCGCGGGTCGCGTCCGAGATGTTCTCGATCTGCTCAAACAGAACCGCCATTTCGTGCAGGATCAGCATAACGGCCAGCAGGTCGATATAGACGCGCAGCTCGGTAATTCGTTTCGCCGAAAACCGCTCGAAGTTCTGAGAGGCGCCAATCAGATAAATCTGGCGGCCAATCCAGTCGAAATAGAGAACTATTGCGGCCCAGTATGGGATGTTCTGAAACAGCAACGTCCCGCGCAGACCCAAGACGCCTGTCAAAACAACCGCCTGTACCAAAGCATAAACCCCGATCCAGGGCAGAATGATGCGAAACAGCGAGACGACAAAGGTCCAGACACCGCTGCCGCGCGCGCCGAGCTGTCGCAGGTATTCCCCTGCCTGTTCTGACCATCTGCGGCCATAAAGCAGCAACACTGCGCCCGCAATCATCAGGAGTATGATTTGAAGGCTTCGACCCCGCATCTGCTCGTGCACGACATCCGTGCGCAGATTCCGGGTCACCTCATTAAACAGACTGCGCGCGGCTTCGGTGATGTCCAGCCACGCCGGACCCCAGTAAACAGGGTTGAGCGGGGACGGCCCGCGTTCCAGAAGTTCTTTCGTCTGACGCTCGCGGATAATCTGATCAATTTCGCTGATCAGACCGTTCGCGCGGGTATAAGCCTCCTCCGAGATGATCCGAGGCACCCGCAGACTATTGAGCTGGTTTTCCAGATGCTCGCGTAACCTCGAAATATCTTCGGGCTCACTGCTGCCATCCTCGGGCTTTGGACCGAGCGCCTTAATCTGGTTTTCCAGGGTCTGAATGCGTTCTGTGTTCGCGCCACGCGCCTTGTTGAAGTCAGCGCGATAAGTATTTATTTCTGAACGCAAATTCTCCAAAGAGGCGTTCGAAGCCCTGTTGGCTTCGATCACATCTTCGGCGCGGTCCGCTGTGCTGATCCAACCCTGATAATACTCGCTCTGCCGGTCAGTCAGCTGCGCGGATGCGACACCGCCTAGCCCGAACAGGGAAAATGCCAGCAGGACTAGAAACAGGCGGACCTGTTGCAGCATCACACGTCCTCGAACACGCCAGGTATGCTGCGGGGAGCCTCGGTCATCCAATCGGGGACCGGCAACTCTTTCTCCCGCAGAAATTCAGGGTTGAACAACTTGGATTGGTAACGGGTGCCGTAGTCACACAGGATCGTCACGATTGTGTGCCCCGGCCCAAGATCCTTGGCCAGCCGCACCGCGCCCGCCATGTTGATCGCGGTCGAGCCGCCCATGACCAGCCCCTCTTCGCGCAGCAGGTCGAAAATGTAAGGCAGGGCTTCATTGTCGGTCATCTGATACGAGAAATCGGGGGTGAAACCTTCAAGGTTCCTGGTAATCCTTACCTGGCCGATACCTTCGGCGATGGAACTGCCTTCCATCGCGATTTCGCCGGTAGTGTAATAGGAATAGAGCCCCGCCCCCATCGGATCGACCAGCGCGATCTTGACGCCTTTGGGCTGCAACGCATCAGCCACACCAGCCAACGTACCGCCCGAGCCAACTGCGCTGACGAACCCATCGACCTTGCCGCCGGTCTGTTCCCAAATCTCGGGGCCGGTGGTTTCCACATGCGCCTGACGGTTGGCCACATTGTCGAACTGGTTCGCCCAGATTGCCCCGTTGGGCTCGGTCTGCGCCAATTGCTCGGCCAAACGGCGCGAATAATGGACGAAGTTGTTGGGGTTGCGATAAGGCGCGGCAGGAACCTGTACCAATTGCGCGCCCGCCAGCCGCAACATGTCTTTCTTTTCTTCCGACTGGGTTTCAGGGATCACGATCACTGTCTTGAAACCCATCGAAGCGCCAACAAGTGCCAATCCGATGCCGGTGTTACCTGCCGTCCCTTCGACAATCGTTCCGCCGGGCTTCAACTCACCACGCGCGATGGCGTCATTGATGATGTAAAGGGCCGCGCGGTCTTTGACGGACTGGCCGGGGTTCATGAACTCGGCCTTACCGAGGATCTCGCACCCGGTTTCTTCGCTGATGCGGCGCAGTCGGATCAGGGGTGTTTTGCCAACTGCGTCGGCCAGGTCTCGTGCAATGCGCATGGCGCCCTCTTGTCGTTTGGTATCATGGAAGATTTACAGCCGCGATTGCGCGACCACAAGCGGGATAGTCAGCCCCGCAGGCGATCACGGTGCCGATCCAACCAATATGCCAGCGTCAGCATGGGTAAATCCTTGAAAACATGGCGATCCACCAAATCCATAAATTCGTCAAAGGGCAGGATTTGGCTGCGGATATCTTCGCCTTCGCTCTCCAAACCGCCAGCCGAGGTGGTCTCGGTCAGGTCGCCCAGACCAACATAGAGATAGACGTAACCCGTGGAAGACCCGCCGGAGCTATAGGCCCCACCAACATGTTCCAGCGCGCTCAGGGTGACGCCGGCCTCTTCCATCACTTCGCGATGAACAGCCTGTTCAGGGGCTTCGCCCGGGTCGACCATCCCGGCGATGGCCTCCCACATCCAGGGTTCAGGATCATCAATCAGAAAGACCGGAGGTCTGAACTGCTCGACAATCAGAACCGTATCCCGCACGGGATCGTAGGGCAGAACGACAATGGCGGCACCTTGCATAAGGCTTCCACGGTTAAGAACCGGCCCCATCGTTCCGTCATTTCGCCGATGCTGGAGGTCAATTTCTTCCAGTCCGAAATAATTGACGTAGGCCCGCGTGTGGCGGTGGACCACCACATCCCTGCTGATATCCCGCGGATCATCGGTTTGGCGTTGCCGCGCCAATAGCTTTGCCCAGGCGCGGGTCTGAATTGCACGCGTGCTGCGGGTCATGGTGTGTGGATCAATGCGACCAAAATAGGCCATTTCCTCTTCAGCGGCCAAAGCATTGATGTCACCCCACCGATCGACCCAATCGGTCAGAGACCAAGGCCCATCAGCTTGCCATTTTCCGGTTTCCGGAAAGAAAACCTGTGCCTGCGCGGTCGTACCGTTCGACAATCTGACAGCCCGATCGAGCAACCCATAGTCGAAGCCGCCTTCGTAATAGGCCAGACGATCCAATTCGACTGCTGAAATACCCGGTACGAAAATACCCTCGGCCATGCCGCCGGGCTCTGGCCGGATCATTGGAAAAATCTGATCCTGAACCGCAAAAACGGAATGGTCTGGCAGAATGGCTTCGGACAATGATACCGTATCGGCGCTACGCCCAAGCACACGTTCCAACAATGGAACATGGCGCAACGTTCCGTAGAAAAACAAATCTGGCAAAGCTATGACTTTCGTATGAGGGAGCGTGAAATTATCTCCAGCGGCGCGATGCTTCTTCTGTCAACAGCCCGGCAACCAGAGCACCAATGGCCAGAGTCCACAATATCTCAGGCACCAGCAACTGATAGCTGAATTCAACGCCAAGTTTGAAGATGGCTATCAACGCCTCGAACGGGCCATCAAAACGGTGGCGCATTGCCTGACGAAACATCTCGTACGTGCCCTGAACAAACAGGCCCCAGAACACCAATGCCACGATCCCGGTCAGCCCGTTGTTGATGGCCGCCATCCAGCCCCGGCCCGCGCGCGTCCCCATAATGGCCCAGCCGCAGGCGGCCCCAAGAAACATATTCACCAAGGTGAAATACCCGTAGTTCTTTTCAGGCTCACCATTGTCAATGACCATACCGGACACGAGAAAGCCAACCACTAAAAGACAAACGGCGGCGACAAGTCGTGTGGCGGTGGGCATGCGTCAGATCCGTATTGAACTCGGTTTTGCTATTGTGATCTGTGTCACATCGCAATTGCCCGTGTCAAAGGCTGCGCCGCAGGCGGTCAAATAATAATTCCACATGCGGCGAAAACGCTCATCAAAGCCCAACTCGGCGATTTGGTCCCACTTGTCGTTGAAGGTCTCATACCAGCGGCTGAGCGTTAGGTCGTAACTTTTGCCGAATTCCTTCGACCGTACAACGTTCAAACCGGCCTGAGCGATATGTTCTTTCAGCACCGTTGGCGCCGGGAGCATACCGCCCGGAAAGATATATTTCTGAATGAAATCAACGCCGTTCTTGTAAACGTCCCAGCGGCGGTCCGCAACGGTGATGATCTGGAGCGTAGCGTTCGCCCCCGGTTTCAGACGGTCCCGCACGGTGTCGAAATATGTCGGCCAGTATTTCTGCCCAACCGCTTCGAACATCTCGATCGAAGCAATGCCGTCATATTGGCCCTGTTCGTCGCGATAGTCTTGCAACTTAAAATTCACACTCTCGGATAATCCAGCTTTTTCAATACGTTCCTTTGCGTACTTCAACTGTTCTTTACTGATGGTCAGCCCTGTAACACGCAAGCCACGTTCCTTGGCCGCGTATTCCGCAAATCCACCCCAGCCACAGCCAATTTCCAGAATATGGTCACCCGGCTTGGCCCCCATTTCGTCGACCAGACTGGCGTATTTCGCTGTTTGCGCGTTCTCCAGACTTTCCTGACCGGTATCGAATATCGCGCTGGAATAGGTCATGGTGTCATCCAGCCACAGCCCATAGAACTCGTTACCAAGGTCATAATGGTAAGAGATGTTCTTTTTTGCCTGCGACCGGCTGTTGCGATGTAGCCAGAACCGAAGCCTCTCATAGGCGCGGACCAGAAACCGGCCAGCAAAATCGTCATAAACCGCATCCGTGCCGCGATGAACCAGATCCATGAACGTGCGCAGGTCCGGCGTGCTCCACTCCCCCTCAAGATAGGCGTCCGAAAACCCCAGCTCACCTTCGCGCACAAGTCTGGCAAAAACTTCGGGATCGTGAACATCCACACGCGCAACCGGCCCCGGAGCGCCGGTTTCGATCCTAAAAACGCGACCATCCGGCAAAGCAATATCCAATTGCCCCGCGTCCATTCGGGTCAGCATTTTGAAAACTTGTGCGAAATACCTCGGCAGGTTTTCCTGCCCCTCCGTGGTCGTCAGAACCATCCGCTCTCCCCTCTGCGGCTCCTTCGTCAGGCTATGACGGGATTTTGTTTCTGGCAAGTTTTCAGTTCCTTACTGGTTTTTCATGGTTTCATAAAGGCGCAGGGCACGTTCGCGGCCAGCCTGCAAATCGACAACTGCGTCGGGATACGGATCGCTTGGATCCATTCCCCAGGATCGCGGGATCGCATTGAAATAGGCCAACGCGGTGTCCGGTGGGTTTTGCTGCCCTTCAGCGATCCAACGGTTAAGGTAGTCGGAGTGAGGATCAAAGCGTTTGCGCTGCGTTTCCGGGTTGAATATCCGAAAAAAAGGCGCGGCGTCGGGGCCGGACCCGGCCACCCATTGCCACCCCATCGCATTCGAGGCCGGATCCCAATCGACCAAACATTCGGCGAACCAGTCCATCCCGATCCGCCAATGTGCCATCAGGTGCTTGGTCAGGTAGCTGGCAACAATCATCCGCGCGCGGTTATGCATACGCCCGGTCACATACAGTTCGCGCATTCCGGCATCGACCAGCGGCACGCCTGTGCGGGCCTGTCGCCATGCGGTGACTTCTGGCCTGTCAGGGGCGGATTGCCAGGGAAAGCTGTCCCAGTCCTGCCGCCAATTATCGGTCAGAATATGAGGCCAGTTATACATAAGGTGATAGGCAAACTCCCGCCAGACGAGTTGCCGCAGATAAGCCAAGGTCCCGCCCACACCCAAGGCGCTGGCATTCTGCACCCGGTGCCAGATCGTACGCGGGCTTATCTCGCCCAGAGATAGATACTCGGACAGGTCGGACGTGCCGTCCTCGGCCAACAGGTCCCTGCGATCGGAATAGGTATCCAGCCGCCCCAGGAACAGGTCGAGCTGATCCAACGCTGCAGCCTCTCCCGGCCTGACAAACGGGCGAACGATGGCCTCACCCCGCTGCATGCCGCTGCCCAACGCCCAAGAGCGCGACAAATCCGACCGGGGCCAGGCTTTCAAGGGGCGCAGGTTTTCAGGTTTGGATAGGGGCGGAGCAACGTGCCGATGCTGAACAGCGCGCCACATCGGAGTGAAAACGCGAAACGGCTGACCGTTCTTGGTGGTCACTTCCCATGGCTCAAACAACAGATGGCCCGGGAAAGACTTCGCTTGCAGGCCCTGCGCAGTCAGGGTTGCCTTGACATGCGTATCTCTTTCAATCGCCACTGGGTCGTAAGCGCGGGACCAATAGACAGCGCTGGCTCCGGTTTCCGCGATAAGCTCGCGCAAGACCGCCAATGCCGGACCTTGACGCAGGACCAGACGGCTGCCGCAAGCCTTCAAAGAAGACGTCAGCGCGTCTAACCCCAAGCCCAATCGCCATTTTGGCGCGGCCCCAAGGGCCCGCGCCTGATCATCCAGAATGAACACCGGCAGCACCGGACGGCCTGATTGTACAGCGGCGTCCAGCGCCGGGTGATCCAACAGCCGCAGATCGCGCCTGAACCACATAATGACCGGAGACTGATCGGTCGTCATTTTTGCCCCGCCTTTTTCCATGCCTTACGTGGCAAAGCGGGATCCGGATCAAAGAACGTGGTCAAGCGCCTCTAACAATTGATCGATTTCCTGACGCGACGTGTAATGCGTAAAGCTGAGGCGCAATACACCCTGCTCAAGATCGACACCCATGGCTTGCAAGGGCCGGACCGCATAGAAATCACCGCCTCCGGCCATGATCCCATGCTCTGCCAGTTGGGCGGCCACCGGCTCGGCGGGGCCATTCAGTTGCAGCGCAACGGTCGGCGCGCGTTTTTGGGCAACTGCCGGTCCAATCAGGCGCACCGCGTTGCGATCCTTTACTGCATCCAGAAGAGGTTGAAGCAGCTCAACCTCATGACCACGCATCAGGTCATGCACGAACGCCCCACGCTGGGCGGCACCTTCCTTGGGTCCGCCATGGTGATCGCACAAAAGATCGACATAATCCGCCATCCCCGCGCTGGCACCGACCTGCGCATGATCCGGCCCGGCTGGCGTAAAGCGCCGATAAAGATCGCCCCCATTGAAATAATGCGCCTGGTTCGGCAGCATCTCACCCAAGGCGCGGCGGATGACCATGCATCCCTGATGCGGGCCATAGGTTTTGTAGGCAGAGAAGAGATAAATATCGGGACCCAGATCGCCCACATTGGGGAATCCGTGCCCGGCATAAGATACACCGTCGACACAGACAAAAGCCCCTGCCGCGTGGGCGATGGCGGTGATCTGGGTTACCGGGTTGATCTCTCCCACCACGTTCGAACAATGGGGAAAGCAGACCAGTCGCACCCGTTCGTCCAATAGGTCTTCAAGGTCCTGCGGGTTCAGGCTACCGGTTTCGGGATCAATCTGCCATTCGCGGATTTCAACGCCGTCATCTGCCAGACGACGCCATGGACCGGAATTCGCCTCATGGTCCTGATTGGTCACCACAATCGCGTCGCCCGGTTTCATCCACTGCCGAAAAGCTTGGGCCAGAACGTAGGTATTCTGCGTGGTCGACGGGCCAAAGCTCAGCTCATCACTGTCTACCCCAAGCAAGGCGGCCATCCGCTCGCGGGCTTCGTCCATTTCGGCCCCACCCAATCGGCTGGCTTCATAGGGGCCGTAAGGTTGCACCTTGCGCTGTGTGTAGAACCGGGTCAGTCGGTCGATAACCGGTTTACAGGTGTAAGACCCACCAGCGTTTTCAAAGAAGGCCTGCTCCTTCAGACTGGGTTCGGAAAAGGCCGGAAACTGTGCCCGTACAAAATCGATATCAAGAGTGCTCATGGCACATTGCTCCTTTGTCATGCTGCTTTTCCGATGCGTTGCCCGCGCATGATTTCGGACAACACGAAAATCACGGCAGGTCTTCCAGCCCAGCAGACACCGTCAACTGTCCGCAGCCCCCACACACGATGCGGGAACGCCGACAAATTGCCCACAGGCCGCGTGCTCGTCAAGCACACTCCGCTGTCATGGAAACACAGGGGCCCGAGCCCGCGCTCATACAGTCAAGCGTCAGCCCTGTACTTTGGTATAAGTGCCCTCACCCGCCAGTATTCCGCGGAAACCGCCGGGTTCATCCAGACCAAAAACAATCAATGGCAGATTGTTGTCGCGCGCCAGGGCAATGGCCGACGCGTCCATGACCTTCAGGCGCTTGGCCAGAACGTCGTCATAGCTGACGGTTTTGTAGCGGACCGCGTCAGGGTGCTGTTTCGGGTCCTTGTCATAAACACCATCCACACCGTTCTTACCCATGAAGATGGCCTCGCACGCCATCTCATTGGCGCGCAGGGTCGCGGCAGTGTCGGTGGTGAAGTATGGGTTGCCCGTACCGGCTGCAAAAATGCAAACCCGCTTCTTCTCAAGGTGGCGCACGGCGCGACGGCGGATATAGGGTTCGCAGACCTCATCCATACGAATGGCCGAGATGACGCGGGTAAAGACCCCAATCTCTTCCAGCGCCGATTGCATGCCCAACGCGTTCATGACCGTTGCCAGCATACCCATATAGTCGGCGGTCGTCCGCTCCATTCCCTGCGCCGAGCCGCTCAGGCCGCGGAAAATGTTGCCGCCGCCGATGACCATGCAGATTTCGACCCCCAGATCGTGGACCGATTTGACCTCTTGCGCGATGCGCTGAACGGTCGGCGGGTGCAGGCCGAATCCCTGATCCCCCATCAGCGCCTCACCTGAGATCTTCAACATCACCCGTTTATACTTGGTTTTAGGGGTTTCAGCGGCTTCGGGTGTTGGGGAAAGGCTCATATTGCGCTCCGGGCTGGCACGGGGTTATTTTGCGGCGCAAAATGAAGCAAAAGTCCCGCAGGTTCAATGCGGATGGTAAGGAATAAAGCGACCGATATGGCCGATGCCCGTATGAACCGGCTTTGGGACCGCCTGCCCGACATTCCGGACACCGCCCCCGTCCTCATCGCGGGCCCGACCGCGTCGGGAAAATCCGAGCTTGCCTTGCAAATTGCAGAACGCCTTGGGGGCATCATCGTGAACGCCGATGCCAGTCAGGTTTATGACTGTTGGCGGATTATCTCGGCCCGACCATCCGCCGAAGACGAAGCCCGTGCGCAACACAAGCTGTATGGCCATATCACCTATGACCAAAGCTATTCCACCGGCCACTGGCTGCGCGACGTCACGCCCCTGCTGACGGCCGGTCCGCGCCCCATCATTGTTGGCGGAACCGGGCTGTATTTTACGGCGCTAACCGAGGGTATGGCCGATATTCCGCCCACCCCGCCCAATGTACGGCAAGAGGCAGATCAACTGAATTTGCAGACCCTGATAGATGGGCTGGACGCGCGTACCAGACAGGCCCTGGACCTGAACAATCGCGCCCGCGTTCAACGCGCGTGGGAAGTACAGAAGGCCACAGGCCGCCCCCTGATGGACTGGCAGGCCGATACCCCGCCCCCGATTCTGGACCTTTCGAGGACCACTCCAATCGTCTTTGATGTGGATAAAGTCTGGCTGGAGGAGCGCATCAACCGCCGCTTTGACCAAATGCTCTCGCTTGGCGCGCTTGATGAGGTTGCTGCGATGCAAGACAGGTATGACCCTGCTCTGCCCGCCTGCAAAGCCATCGGTGTTCCAGAATTGATGTCCTATCTGTCCGGTCAGATGACCCTGGAACATGCCCGCGAGCGTGCAACAATTGCGACACGGCAATTCGCAAAACGGCAACGTACATGGTTTCGCGCCCGGATGAAGCGCTGGATTCACGTAGACCCCTTGGGTTGACGCCGTTCAGGATACCGTTTTCCCCAAGAAACCGAGTGTATGAGCGGAATAAAGGCTCATCCGATGGTCCGTGATTGCCGGCATCTCTGAAACGATACTGCGATCTGGGCCGCCCTGAAAACCGGAAAGCGCGCGCCTCGCACTTTCCGACCAAATGTCGTTTTTTGACCTTATATGTCGAATTCCTACATTGACCTCGACCCAAAACTGGTGCCGAATGTCGGCATGGGGATGCACAGAATCCAAAAACAAACACCCAAGGCCCTACCTCCTGGTACTGACCGGCGTGAGTAGAGCAAAACTTTTCCAACAGAAGACTAGTGTCACAGGGAGACATCAATGACCAATCACAGCACCACAGGAGACGGTATTCACTGGGCTGCCAAGATGCATGCTCAGGAATATCGTGAAGGCAAGCTCAGCCGTCGTGAATTCATGGCACGTGCGACCGCACTGGGCGTTGCCGCACCCGCAGCCTATGGCATGATCGGACTGTCGGCTCCGGCAGCAGCGCAAGAGCCTCCGCGTGGCGGCACCATCCGCTACCAGATGGAAGTGCGCGCGCTGAAAGACCCGCGCACCTTTGACTGGACTCAGATTGCGACCTTTACCGCAGGTTGGCTTGAGTTTCTGGTCGAGTACAACAGCGATGGCTCGTTCAAGCCGATGTTGCTGGAAAGCTGGGAAGCAAACGACGACGCAACAGAATACACTCTTAATGTTCGCAAGGGTGTGAAATGGAACAACGGTGACGACTTTACCGCTCAGGATGTGGCACGCAATATCGAGCTTTGGTGCGACATGGCGGTCGAGGGCAACTCGATGGCGTCCCGCATGGCTTCTTTGGTGGACGAAAGCACACAGAAAGCCGCCGATGGTGCAATCACCGTGGTTGACGATCATACGGTGAAGCTGAAGTGCAGCACACCGGACATCACAATCATCCCAGGCATGTCGGACTACCCTGCGCAAATTGTACACAGCAGCCATGATCCAAATGACATGCTCTCGAATCCGATTGGCACGGGTTTCATGCTGCCGGAAAGCCATGAAGTTGGCGTGAAGGCCGTTCTGGTCCGCAACGAAGACTTCGACTGGTGGGGCTATGAAGCCGGTAAGGGTGGCTATGTGGACCGGATCGAGTTCATTGATTATGGCACCGATCCCGCAGCCTTCCTGGCCGCCTATGAGGCGGAAGAGATCGACATGAACTGGGAATCGGTTGGCGAGTTCGTTGAGATCTTCGACAGCCTCGGACTAACCCGATCCGAGATTCCGTCCGGTTTCACCATCGTTATCCGCCCCAACCAATTGGCAGAAGACGCTGACGGCAACAAAATCTACAGCGACAAGCGCGTACGTCAGGCGCTTGCAATGGCCGTCGACAACGACGTCTGTCTGGAACTGGGTATGTCCGGCTTTGGCCTGACCGCCGACAACAGCCACGTCGGACCGATGCATCCGGAATATGACCCGACTGTCGCTCGAATTCCGTATGATCCGGCGGGCGCAAAGGCCTTGATGGACGAAGCGGGCATGGGTGACTATGTGCACGAAGTTCAGTCAATTGATGATGACTGGCGCCGGAACACAACCGCCGCGGTTGTTGCTCAGCTGAACGATGCTGGCATTCAGGCGAAGCACACCGTACTTCCGGGGTCGACATTCTGGAACGACTGGACAAAGTACCCGTACTCATCGACCAACTGGAACCACCGGCCGCTTGGCACGCAAATTCTTGCGCTGGCTTACAAATCAGGCGTTCCGTGGAACGAATCCGGTTTTGCCAATGAGGAGTTTGATACGCTTCTGACCGAGGCAAACTCCATTTCTGATGTTGACCGGCGCCGGGAAGTCATGGGCAAGCTGCAGCGTATCATGATCGAAGAGGGTGTGGTCATTCAGCCATATTGGCGGACAGCCATGCGCCATCACCGCGACAATCTGGTGGGCGTTGAAAGACACATCGCGGATCTGCCGCAACTCTATAAATTCGGCGTTCTTTCCTGAGCTGAATATGCACATTGGCCGCGCCTATCGGGCGCGGCCATTTCGTCCTGAAGACAGCAACCATAAAAACAGCGACGCGTGGACTCATAAGTCATTCACGCTAGCCTACCTACAGGGGCTAACATGGGACTATTTATTCTAAGACGTGTCGGCATTATGCTTGTGACGGCACTATGTCTGACTTTTCTGGTCTTCTTCCTCACGAACCTTTACCCCAACCTCGAAAAGCTTGCGAAAACGCAGGGCAACTTTCGGATGTCGGATGAACAGGTCGAAAGCTATCTGGAAAAGAACGGGTACCTGCAACCGACGCCCATTAAATATGGCGAATGGCTTGGGGTTCTTCCGTCTTACCGCCACACCAACGAGGACGGAACTGTTCAGGGCAGATGCATTTTGCCGGGTGCCACGGCGGAAGAGTCGCCGAATTTCTGCGGAATTCTTCAGGGGTACTGGGGCTATTCCACGGTCTTCAAGGACGAGGTTTCAAGCGTAGTCGGAACCCGACTGCACCTGACCGGGCGTCTTATGCTTTGGGTCATGCTGCTGATGGTCCCCTCGGCGCTGATACTGGGTGTCCTGGCAGGCATGAAAGAGGGCTCGGCCACTGACCGGACATTGTCGACCTTTGCAATCACCACCACGGCGACACCAGAATATGTATCGGGCGTTATCTTCATTGCCATCTTCACCTCTTCCGCTGTGGGGTTGAAATGGTTCAAAGGCACAGCAACGCAGGCCATGGAGAACCCGACCTTCGAGAACTTCTTCCTGCCTGTGCTGACCATCGCCCTATACGGGATGGGTTACATCGCCCGGATGACCCGCGCTTCGATGACCGAAGTCATGACGGCGCAGTACATCCGGACCGCGCGCCTGAAGGGTGTCTCGTTCCCGAACATCGTCATGAAACACGCGCTGCGGAACGCGCTGATCGCGCCCTTCACTGTCATCATGCTGCAGTTCCCATGGTTGCTGAATGGTGTCGTGATCGTCGAGACCCTGTTCAACTACAAAGGTTTCGGCTGGGCGCTGGTACAGGCGGCGGGCAACAACGACATCCAGCTGCTGCTGGCGATTTCTGTCGTGTCAGTCTTTGTGGTGCTGGTGACGCAGCTGATCTCGGATATCGGCTATGTCTACCTCAACCCGCGCATCCGTATTTCGTAAGGAGGGATAGATCATGGAACCTCTTACCTGGACCGGCTCTATCGCCTTTCTGAACCCGCTGCTGCTGATTGCTCTGGGCGCTATGGCTCTGTCAATCATGGTGTGGATGCTGGCCAGCATCGTGCTGCCCGAAACACCCTCGGTCGTAAACCCGGACGGAACACTGAGTTCCGGGTCCGGCGTGCAGACCTTTATCCAAAACGCGCTGCGATACAGTTTCTTTGCCAGTGTCGCGATTTCGGTCGCCTATATCGTTCTTGGCATTCTATTGGGCACCAGCGCCGGGATCATCGGCGCGATCTCGCAGCAGTTTCTGCCGGTATGGCTGTCGCTGATCATTGTCTATGCCATGTCGATCGCGTTCAAACGCAAGCTGGGACTTTACGGCAAACTGTTCGATAGCCCAATCGGTATGATCGGTTTTGGCCTTGTCATGTTCTGGGTCTTCACCGGCATCTTCGGCGCGCTCGACCTGATCGTGACCCATGATCCTCTGGATCAGATTTCGGGCATGAAGAACAAGGTTCCGGGCACACCTCTGCCGTCTTCTGAGGAAGGCGCGTATTCCTGGTACCTGCTGGGTGGTGACAATCTGGCGCGAGACGTCTTTAGCAGGATGGTCAAAGGCGCGTGGATCGTGGTGCAAATTGCCCCGCTTGCCACATTGTTCGCCTTTATGGTTGGCATCACGCTGGGCTTGCCCGCGGGATATTATGGTGGTCGCCTGGATACGTTCATCTCGTTTCTGGCCAACCTGATCCTGGCCTTCCCTGTGATCCTGCTGTTCTACCTGCTGGTAACGCCCGAGATCGTTGCAACCGGTGTACCGAACTACATGGCCACCGTGCTGTTTATCTTCCCGATACTGTTTCTTGGCGTCCTGCTGAACTCGCGCTTCTATACGCGCCCGAGTTTCCGCACGCCGCTGTTGATCGGGGTATTGGGCGTAGCGCTTTGGTTCTATCTGTCGCTGATCTCGACTGGTGGCTACATCATCGACACCGACAGCTATCGGATATGGGGTCTGCCAACTTACCTGGATCTGTTCGACATTCCCGCCGGTATTCTGGTGGTGTTTGTCTCGGTGGTCTTTGTGAACTCGCCCACGGTGTTCCGCATTGTGCGCGGTCTGGCGTTGGATATCAAAACCCGAGACTATGTGGCGGCCGCCCAGACACGGGGTGAGGGTCCATGGTACATCATGCTATGGGAAATTCTGCCCAACGCGCGTGGTCCACTGATCGTCGATTTCTGTCTGCGTATCGGCTATACCACCATCCTTCTGGGAACTTTGGGTTTCTTCGGGTTGGGTCTGCCGCCGGAAAGCCCGGACTGGGGTTCGACGATCAACGAGGGGCGCAAGCTTCTGTCGGTCTACCTGCACCCTGCCCTGCCGCCTGCTCTGGCGCTGCTGTCGCTGGTTCTTGGCCTGAACCTGCTGGCGGATGGTCTGCGCGAAGAAAGTCTGAAGGACTAATGTGAAAGCGACCCGGGGCTTTGCCCGTCGCCATTGTTTCTCGAACCTATGGCGCAACAATGGCAACCCCCAGGATATTTTTAGCCAGATGAAGGGGACCCCCCGGACTCTCGCGAGGAGTAAACAACATGAACAAACTGGCGGAATATGACGGGCCAATTCTGGAGATCGACAAGCTGTCGATATCCTTCTTTACCCGGCTGCGGGAAATCCCGGCCGTTATGGATTTCTCGGTCAGTGTGCAGCCCGGTGAGGCTGTGGGTCTTGTGGGCGAGTCCGGTTGCGGCAAGTCCACTGTGGCGTTGGGCGTCATGCAAGACCTCGGCAAGAACGGACGCATCGTGGGTGGCACGATCAAGTTCAAGGGCCGCGACCTGGCGGAAATGACGACCGAGGAACTGCGCGATATTCGCGGCAACGAGATCGCGATGATCTATCAGGAACCGATGGCGTCGCTGAACCCAGCCATGAAAATCGGCAAGCAGTTGATGGAAGTGCCGATGATCCACGAAGGCGTCGGAACTGAAGAGGCATATGCGCGAGCCTTAGAGGTGGTTACGGATGTGCGCCTGCCGGACCCCGAGCGGATGCTGAATTCGTTCCCGCACCAATTGTCGGGCGGTCAGCAGCAGCGCATCGTGATCGCGATGGCGCTGATGTCGAAGCCGGCGTTGCTGATCCTGGATGAACCGACGACCGCTTTGGACGTGACCGTTGAGGCCGCCGTGGTCGAGCTGGTCAAGGATTTAGGCAAGAAATACGGTACCTCGATGCTGTTTATCTCGCACAATCTGGGGCTGGTTCTGGAAACCTGTGACAGGCTTTGCGTGATGTATTCGGGTGAAGCTGTGGAACGTGGCTCGATCAAAGATGTATTCGACGAGATGCAGCACCCCTACACGCAGGCGCTGTTCCGTTCGATCCCGCTTCCGGGTGCCGACAAGAACTCGCGCCCGCTGGTGGCCATTCCGGGCAATTTCCCTTTGCCGCATGAACGGCCTCCGGGTTGTAACTTTGGTCCACGTTGCGACTATTTCGAGGAAGGCCGCTGTGATGCACAGGACATCCTGATGCAGGCCGTGCCTGGCAATGATCGCCACCACACGCGCTGTCTGAAATTCCAGGAAATCGATTGGAACGCGCCGATCACCGTTGGTGAACAGAAAGAGAAGGCCGAGATTGGCCGCACCGTTCTGAAGATGGACAACCTCAAGAAATACTATGAGGTTGCGGCGAATGCCCTGTTCGGCGGCGGCGAGACCAAGGTTGTGAAGGCCAATGAGACCCTGAGTTTTGAGGCCCACGAATCCGAGACTTTGGCCATCGTGGGCGAGTCCGGCTGCGGCAAGTCGACCTTTGCCAAGGTTCTGATGGGACTTGAGACTGCGACCGACGGACAGATCCTGCTGGACAACCGCAATATTGAAGACGTGCCCATTGAGGAACGCGATGCCAAGACGGTGGGTGAAGTACAGATGGTGTTCCAGAACCCGTTCGACACGCTGAACCCGTCGATGACGGTAGGCCGACAGATCATCCGGGCGCTGGAAATCTTTGGTGTCGGCAAATCTGAGGCCGAGCGCAAGCAGCGGATGCTGGAATTGCTGGATCTGGTGAAACTGCCGCGCGCCTTTGCGGATCGAATGCCGCGCCAGCTGTCCGGCGGGCAGAAACAGCGGGTGGGTATCGCCCGTGCGTTTGCCGGCGATGCGCGTATCGTTGTGGCCGACGAGCCGGTCTCGGCCCTGGATGTGTCGGTGCAGGCGGCGGTGACCGATCTGTTGATGGAGATCCAGCGCGAGCACAAGACCACACTGCTGTTCATCAGCCACGACCTGTCCATTGTGCGCTATCTCAGCGACCGGGTCATGGTGATGTATCTGGGCCATGTGGTCGAACTGGGGACCACCGATCAGGTGTTTGCGCCCCCCTACCATCCCTATACCGAAGCCCTGCTGAGCGCGGTTCCGATTGCGGATACTTCGATCGAGAAACAGCATATCGTTCTTGAGGGCGATATCCCTTCGGCCATGAACCCGCCTCCGGGGTGTCCGTTCCAGACGCGATGCCGTTGGAAGTCGGAAGTGCCCGATGGCCGGTGTGAAACCCATGTCCCACCAGTGAAAACACTGGCCGAGGGGCATCAGGTGAAATGCCATCTGGCCGAGGACATTCTGGCCCGGATGGAGCCTGTTATCAAAATCGCGGCTGAATAGGCACAAGCAGACAGCACTTCCTGAAAAGGGCGCCGACATCCACGCGGCGCCCTTTTCTATTGCCGTCAATTGCATAATATGGCGCCAACCATCCGCAATTGATGGCATTGGTTCAATTATAGGTATCTAATGGCTTTTCTTGGCGACCCTCGTGCGCGGGCTGTTTTGGCTCTGCACCTGTCCGGAGCATTTTGCGCAAGCATGATGGCGCCATTCATTCCCTTCTACATTGTTCAGGAACTGGGCCACCCACCCTGGCAGATCAGTATCTACAGCGCGTTGGGTATTCTGCTGACAGTATCATTTAACCGGTTCTTTGCGACTCGACTGGACAGCGGGCAACGGTTTGCGCCTTTGGTAGGGTTGTCCATTTCCGGTTATGTGACAGCGCTGATATCCGTCCTGATTTGGCCATCCTATTGGACCTTAATCAGCGTTTGCGTGCTCGGGTTCAGCCTCAGCAGCAGCTCTTTGTCCACGATGTACAGTTTCGGACGCTATAGCGCCGCGCGCTACAAGTTCGAGATTGCGCCGTTCAATGCGTGGCTCCGTGCGATGACCTCTCTGGGCTGGATGATGGGACCAGCGCTCGCCTTTTTTATCGCCGGGCAATGGGGAGCAGAACGGGTGTTTGCGACGGCCCTGTGCGCTGCCACAATCTGGGCTTTGCTGTGGTGGCACACCATGCCCCGCGAAGCACGGTCAGACGTTTTAGAAAGGCCCCAGATCGCGGGCGGAGACACGGATCGCCTGCTTTGGCTGGCCGTCACGGCATGCCTGTTCTTTTCCACGGCACATGTGTTGTGCAGCAGTGCCCTACCCCTGTTTTACGTACGCGAGGCCGGGTTGCCCGAGTATGCTCCGGGTCTTTCCTTTTCCATCAAGACCGCGACCGAGATCGTTATCATCCTGACCACGCCTCTTTTGCTGCGCCGGTTTTCCGCGGTGGCCGGTTTGATCCTATCCGGTGTGCTTGGACTTGTCGCTTTTCTGGTTCTCGCTCAGGTCAAGGACGTTGGAACGATGGTGGCCGGGGCGGCTTTGGAAGGCGCGTATTACGGGTTATTTGCCGGTGTCAGCCTGACCTATGTTCAGAGTTTTGCGAACGGGCGGATGGCGCGAGCCAATGCGCTATACGTAAATAGCCTGTTCATCGGGGCGCTGTTTGCCGGACCTTCCGTCGGAATGATCGCACAGTTCAGCGGTTTTCAGATGGCGATTCTGGCAGCTTGCCTGCCGATGCTTGGCGCGTTGGGCGTATTGTTGTTCACAGCGCGATTTCGGCGTCGGAACGATCTGCGCTCGACCTGAAGTACGTTGCGTCAACCGCCCCAGATAACCTTCACGTAGTTCTGAGTTTCCTTGTAAGGCGGGATGCCGCCATGGCGTTCCACCGCCTCTGGGCCAGCGTTGTAGGCCGCCAGCGCCAGGCGCCAGGACTTGAACTTCTTGTATTGCCAGGACAGATAGCGCGCGCCGCCTTCCAGGTTCTGGATCGGGTCACGCGGGTTCACGCCCAGCAATTGGGCGGTCTGAGGCATCAGTTGCGCCAAACCTAACGCTCCTTTGTGTGATTCCGCATGCGGGTTCCAGCCGCTTTCCTGCTGCACAAGTCGCAGGAACAACTCCTCTGGTACATTGTGCTGACGCGCCGCCTTGCGCGCATGGTCCAGATACTGGCCCTTGTAGCTTCCGGTGTAACGCTTGGAAAATCCACCGCGTTCGGTTTTGGGTTTCAAACGCTCGGAATCGCGGTACTGATTGGCGGCACGCCCATCCAACACTTTGGCCTGCTTGAGGAAAATCGCTTTGCGGCTTTTCGACGACAAGGTGTCGGCCGAAACCACACCGGACGTCGCAGCCAAAATAACCGCAGCAATTCCACCAACCAGAATGCGCATGAATACCTGTCCCGCTCACTCAACAACTCGACGGATTATAGGTATTGCGGATAGAAATGAAAGCTTGGTTAACCGCAGCCTAACAATTTCCCGGTCACAGTTGCATCATCAACCGTGTTTTAACCATGACCTAGGCCGTATAGGGTCAGCAACGGAACATGGCGTCAGATTCGGGCGCCCGGAACAGTAAAGAACGAGGGAATAGATGGCGGGTTCAGTCAACAAGGTCATTCTGGTCGGAAATCTGGGGCGCGACCCCGAGGTGCGGACCTTTCAGAACGGCGGCAAGGTTTGCAACCTGCGTATTGCAACCTCGGAGACCTGGAAAGACCGCAATACCGGCGAACGGCGCGAGCGGACGGAGTGGCACTCGGTTGCGATTTTCAACGAAGGTCTGGTGCGCGTGGCCGAGCAATATCTGCGCAAAGGCTCGAAAATCTACGTTGAAGGCCAGTTGCAGACCCGCAAATGGCAGGACCAGTCTGGTCAGGATCGCTATTCGACCGAGGTCGTGCTGCAGGGCTTTGGCTCGACCCTGGTGATGCTGGATGCGCGCGGCGAAGGCGGCGGCCAATCGGGCGGATATGGCGGTGGACAGGCCGGCGGCGGTTATGGCGACCCATATGGCGGCCAATCCAGCGCCCCTGCCCCGGCATCCGGCGGAATCGACGACGACGAGATTCCGTTCTAACCAAAACGGAGACATATCATGGCATGGTCCTTCTCACTCGGCCGGTTGCTCGGCTCGGAACTGAGGGTCCATGTCACCTTTTTTCTGTTGCTGGCCTGGGTCGGGTTTGCCGCCTATTCAAGCGGCGGGTGGCCAGCGGCCATCGACAATATCCTGTTTGTTCTGGCCTTGTTTGCATGCGTTGTGGCCCATGAATTTGGCCATGCGCTGATGGCGCGTCGCTATGGGATCAAGACACCGGACATCACCCTGCTGCCCATCGGTGGATTGGCGCGGCTGGAACGTATGCCGGAACATCCGATGCAAGAGGTTTGGGTCGCCTTGGCCGGGCCTGCGGTCAATATCGCGATCTGGGTCATCCTTGTGATATTCGGCGCCGGGGTGCCTTGGGAAACGCTGACCCGGATCGACACGCCGGGACCGGGCCTTTTGAACAGGCTGGCCTATGTGAACCTGCTGCTGGCCGTGTTCAACATGATCCCGGCCTTTCCAATGGATGGCGGTCGGGTGTTCCGTGCTTTGCTTTGCCTGAAAATGGACCGTGTCAAAGCGACTCGAATTGCTGCTATCGGCGGACAGATTGTGGCGGTTGGGCTTGGTTTTCTTGGCCTGACCACGGCAAATCCGATTCTGGTGCTGATCGCTGTTTTTGTCTTTGTTGCCGCAAACGCCGAAAGTCAGGACGTTGCCATGCGTTCGGTCGCACGACGGGTTCTGGCCCGAGACGCGATGATCACAGAATTCCACGCTTTGTCCCCTTCAGACACGCTGAATACTGCAGCACAGGCCGTCATCCACACAACGCAACATGAGTTTCCGGTGATCGATGAGGACGGCACGTTGCTTGGTTTTGTCACCCGAAATCACTTGTTTGCAGCACTGGCCGAAGAGCACCCCCGTTCGGATCCGGCCACATCGGTTATGGAGACCAACATCCCGCAGGTAAAGCTGACCAGTGGATTAAACGCGGTACTCGACGGATTGCACAAAGGCGCACCGGCCGTCGCAGTCTGTTCCGATGCAGGGCATATGGTCGGCTATATCACCCGTGAGAATATAGGCGAGCTGATGGTGATTCAGGGGCGCTGAACTGGGCTCAACACACATCCAGTGCGTCTTGGAGTACCGACAGAACAGCCTCGCGCGGGACATCTGATGTGACAAAGGCCTGCCCAATCCCCCGGGCCAAAATGAACCGCAGCTGACCGTCGATCACCTTTTTGTCCTGCGCCATCAGACCAACCAGTGCTTCGGCCCCTGGCAGATCGCCGGGAATGTCGGCCAGATCGGTTTTCATTCCCATGGCGCGTAAATGTGCGCGCACGCGGCTGGGATCTTCCTGAGAACACAAGCCCAGACGCGCAGACAGCTCGAACGCCAGCGCACACCCGATGGCGACACCTTCGCCATGTAGCAGCCGATCCGAATAGCCCGTCGCCGCCTCAAGCGCGTGGCAGAACGTATGGCCCAGATTCAGCAGGGCGCGGTCACCCTGTTCGGTTTCGTCCCGCGCCACAATCTCTGCTTTCATCTGCACCGAGCGGGTCACGGCCTGAACGCGGGTGGCCATATCCCCGGCGGACAGAGCCGGTCCATTGACCTCCAGCCACTCAAAGAACTCTGCATCGCCCAGCAGGCCATATTTTACGACCTCGCCGTAACCGGCCAGAAAATCTCGGGCAGTCAGGGTGCCCAAAACCGAAGTATCGGCGAACACGAGCGAGGGCTGGTGAAAGGCCCCGATCAGGTTCTTGCCCTGCGGCGCGTTGATTCCGGTCTTGCCACCCACCGAACTGTCGACTTGCGCCAGCAGAGAGGTTGGTATCTGGACGAACCGAACACCGCGGCGCAAAACTGCGGCGGCAAACCCCGCCAGATCGCCGATCACGCCACCACCAAAGGCAACGATCACGTCACGACGCTCGATCTTTTCCGCCAGCAACCATTCAACGGCGCGTTCGAAATGAGGCCAGCTTTTGGTTGCCTCACCAGCAGGCAAAGCCAGCGACGTCATCTCAACCCCAGCCGCGCCAAGACCGTCGCGCAGTGCGCCCAAATGCAGCCCGGCGACGGTTTCGTCCGTCAGGACGGCAACCCTGGGGCGCGGTAACAAAGGCGCGATACGCGCGCCGGATTGTGCCAATAGGTCCGGGCCGATCTCAACATCATAGGATCGTTCACCCAATTCCACATGTACCGTCTGGTGCATTTATTTCAGTTCCAATACGTCCGGGCGTGCGGCCAATGCTGCCAACACTCTGTTCACCATATCTTCAATCGCGGTCTCACCATCCGAGTCCGCGACCAGATCGGCCTGCTCATAAATCGGAACGCGTTCCTCATACAGCGCACGCAAAGTCGCATGAGGGTCTGCCGTGCGCAGCAGTGGGCGCGTGTCTTTGTGCCGGACCCGGTTCCACAGCACGTCAAGATCGGCGCGCAACCAGATCGACACGCCCCGATCCGAGATCATGTGGCGGTTCGCTTCGGCCAGAAATGCGCCACCGCCAGTGGACAGAATACCCTTTTCCTCGTCCAGAAGGCGCCGGATGACCTGGCTTTCCTTGTCACGAAAGAACGGCTCACCATCGCGGGCAAAAATCTCGGGGATGGTCATATTGGCGGCCGATTCGATCTCAGCATCGCTGTCGAGAAAGGGAACCCCCAGCCGTGCGGCCAATGCGCGGCCCACGGCGGTTTTTCCTGCGCCCATCATGCCAACCAGAACGACGGTTTTGTGCAGATCATACCGCTGCGCTGCGTCGGCCTGAGGGGTATTATGCTTAATTTCGCTCATTTCATCGTGAATGACGTGATCTTGAGAAAAATGCCAGTTATAACTTGGTCAAAATCAAAAATTGAGGCAGCGTTGAGCCATGGGCCGTCTGTTAAAGTTCCTGCTATATGTCATCTGCCTGTGCTTTATCGGGTTGGTGGGATATGCCTATCTGGGGCCGTTCTTCGGAGTGGATTTTTCGGCCCCGCAAAGTGAAATCCGTGAACCGGTCATCCTGAATGCCGATTAGAACCGCCCTTTTGGCGATCGTACTGGCAGGCGGAGCGCAGGCGCAGTCCTCGGAACCGCTGTCAGTAATCGATTGGCTGTCTTCCCCGCCCGAGAACTTGCCGAGCACTGTCCTGTTGGAACCACCGGTAACGCAAACCGGGCTGCAGCCGGATGTATCGGTCACACCGCTGGAAGCATTGTCGCCGCCGCTGGGGCTGGTTTCTTCATCAGTAACAGGCCTGCCGGTAGATCTTTGGCGGCGGAGCGAGCCGTCGCGGCTGGCCGAGTTGATCAAGCGGGTGCGGGTCAAAGACAGCCCGGCCATGCAGCGGCTGTTGTTTACCCTGCTGCTGTCTGAAGCGCGCCGGCCCGCAGACCCCGATGAACCGGATGCGCTTTTGATGGCGCGGCTGGATCGGTTGATGCAATTGGGTGCGGCTGACCCGGTTCAGTCTCTGGTACAACTGGCTGGCCCAACGGACACTCAAGACCGGTTCAAACGCTGGTTCGATGCAACCCTTCTGACCGGGGATGAAGACCGCAGCTGTACGGCCCTGATCGCACAACCGCATTTGTCGCGGGATTACGCCGCGCAGATTTTCTGCAAGGCACGGCGCGGCGATTGGACATCAGCCGCGCTGACCCTTGAGGCCGCGCATGCACTGCAGGTCCTGCCGCAAGAAGAACTGGATGTGCTGGACCGTTTTCTGAGCCCTGAGCTGTTTGAAGACGCAGCTTACCTGCCGCAACCTGACGATCCCAGCCCTTTGACGTTCCGGCTGTTCGAAGCAATTGGCGAGCGCCTACCCACTGCCTCTCTGCCCCGCGCTTATGCGAATGCAGACCTGCGCGATGTGGCCGGGTGGAAAGCTCAGATCGAAGCCGCCGAGCGCCTGACCCGGATCGGAGCCCTGACACCGAACCAACTGCTAGGGCTATATACCGAGCGCAAACCCGCGGCGTCCGGCGCTGTGTGGGATCGAGTGGCAGCTATTCAACGCTTTGACGGGGCACTGCAACCTGACAATCCCGAAGGTGTTGCGAAGACCTTGCCCAAGGCGTGGAAGCAGATGCGCAGCGTTGGGCTGGAAGTACCCTTTGCCGAGCTATTCGCGCAGCGGCTATCGGCGGTCCCTCTGGCCGACCCCGAAGCGGAAAATCTGCGCTGGCGGATTCTGATGCTGTCGGAGTTGTACGAAGATGCGGCGTTGGACGCTCCGAAAGGGTCCGATAACAATCACTTCCTTGCCGCTCTTGCGCAAGGTGATCCGGGCCGTGCGCGTTCTCCTTCCCCATTGGCTGACGCGATTGCCGAAGGGTTCGCCTGGGCCGCGCCTGTTCCCCCGGATATCGATGCGTTGCTGCAAAACGAGCAGTTGGGTGAAGCGGTTCTGGAGGCGATGACGCTGTTTGCCCATGGCGCACGCGGCAATCTGGTTGATCTGACTGCGGCCATTGCTGCGTTCCGTCGCGTCGGGCTTGAGGACACGGCGCGGCGCGCATCGCTGCAATTGATGATCCTGAACGGAACCTGACCCGTGTCGGCGCCCGCAACGCAGGATCTATGGATTTCCACCTTCCTCGAAGCACAGGCGGCCGAGCTTGGTGCGGCGACCAACACTTTGCTGGCCTACGGGCGCGATCTGAAAGATTTCTCAGGTTGGCTGGATCGGCACAAATCTTCTTTCGCCACTGCCGAACGGGATCAGATCGAAGGCTACCTGATCGATTGCGACGCCGAAGGGTTGGCCCGGTCCACCCGCGCACGGCGTTTATCGGCGATCAAGCAAATTTATCGTTTTGCGTTCGAAGAGGGTTGGCGCGACACCAATCCTGCCATTCAGATTAAGGGCCCGGGTCGGCAAAAGCGCCTGCCCAAAACTCTGGATGTGCCCGAGGTCGACCGGCTGCTGAACGCTGCGCGCCAAACCGGGCGTAATACGACGGAGAAGGTGCGAAACACCTGCCTGATGGAACTGCTTTACGCCACAGGCATGCGTGTGACCGAGCTTGTGTCGCTGCCGGTTTCATCAGCGCGGGGTGATCCGCGCATGTTGCTGGTTCTTGGCAAAGGCGGCAAAGAACGGATGGTGCCGCTGTCGCCGCCTGCTCGTGAAGCCTTGGCCGCCTGGCTTAGCCTCAGGGACGAGGCCGAGGAACAGCATGTCACCAATGGCGGGCAGCGGTCGCGCTTTCTGTTCCCGTCTCGGGGAAAATCCGGCCACCTAACGCGGCACATGTTTTTTCACCTGATCAAGGAACTTGCGGTTCAAGGTGGGGTTTCACCTGAAAAGGTAACACCGCACACGCTGCGCCATGCCTTTGCAACGCATCTTCTGGCCAATGGGGCCGATTTGCGGTCGATCCAGACGTTGCTTGGTCATGCCGACGTGGCGACCACGGAAATCTACACGCATGTTCTGAACGAAAGACTGTCAGAACTGGTGCTAGAGCATCACCCGCTGGCGAAAGACCCTGTCGAAAAGGGCTAACCCCTTGATCCGGCGGGGCCGCACCCCCATAACGAATGCAGTTACACCAACAACTAAGGACCGATGGAACCCTCACCTTCTCTGATCGACGGCGCATTCTGGATTACCACAGGCGCCATTTTGCTATTGCTCGTCCTGTCGGGCTTTTTCTCGGGTTCTGAAACGGCGTTGACGGCCTCCTCTCGCGGGAAGTTGCGGGCGCAGGCGGACAAAGGGTCCCGCGGGGCGCAAAAGGCGCTGGATATCACCGATGACAATGAACGTCTGATCGGCTCGGTTCTGCTGGGCAATAACCTGGTCAACATTCTGGCCGCATCGTTGGCGACCGCGCTGTTCACGCGCCTGTTCGGTGAAAGCGGTGTTGCGCTGGCGACGCTGGTGATGACCCTGCTGGTTCTGATCTTTGCCGAGGTTTTGCCCAAGACCTACGCCATTACCAACGCTGAAAAAGCGGCCTCGGCCGTCGCGCCGGTGATCGGTGTGGTTGTGACAGTATTCTCGCCAATCGTCGCTGCGGTTCGCCTGCTGGTGCGGGGCGTGTTGCGCATCTTTGGCGTGAGGATCGACCCGGACAGCAACATCCTTGCCGTGCGTGAAGAAATCGCCGGGGCGCTTCAACTGGGGCATTCCGAAGGCGTGGTCGAAAAGGAAGACCGGGACCGTATTCTGGGAGCGCTTGATCTGGGTGACCGTGCGGTGGAAGAGATCATGCTCCACCGCTCGAACATCGAAATGATCGATGCCGATGCGGCACCCGAGGCGATTTTGAAACAATGTCTGGAAAGCCCCCATACCCGCCTGCCCGTTTTTCGGGATGAACAGGAGAACATTGTGGGCGTCGTCCATGCCAAAGACCTGTTCCGCGCCATGTACGCAAAAGTCGGTAGCAGCGATGGAGATACGGAAAGGCTGAAGAACTTTGACATCTCCAGGGTGGCCAACGATCCGTATTTTGTTCCGGAAACTACCACTCTGGATGACCAGATGCGCGAGTTTCTACGGATGCACAGCCACTTTGCGCTGGTGGTGGACGAATACGGCTCGTTGCGCGGGTTGATCACGCTCGAGGATATTCTTGAGGAAATCGTGGGCGAGATTGCCGACGAATTCGACATCGAGGAAGAAGTCCCGGTGACGCGCACGGAAGACGGCCAGTATCTGGTCGAAGGGGCCATGACCATTCGCGACGTGAACCGCGCCATGGACTGGTCGTTGCCTGATGAAGAGGCCAACACGCTGGCCGGGCTGGTGATACACGAGGCTCAGATGATCCCGGTCGTGGGTCAGGTGTTTTCGTTCCACGGCTTCCGATTTGAAGTAACATCGCGCGAAGGCAATAGGATTACGGGTCTTAAAATCCGCCCCTTGTAACTGGCCCTTCAAGTCAAAGGAAAAGGCGCCCCCAAAATGGGGCGCCGGTTCCGTTTTCAGGGATTATGCAAACCAGGTGTGGCTGGCAACGTAGCCATCCATCAGGTCACCGTTCGCATGTGCGCTCCAGCCAGTCACCTTGTCCGAATACCCGTCGATGAACTGGTTGAACATCGGATTGATCAGACCGCCCTCTTCCCAAACGATACGGGCCATCTGGCCGTAAATCTCTTTCCGCCTGGTTTCGTCCAGTTCGGCCCGGGCTTTCAGCAGCAGGGCGTCGAACTCTTCATTCTTGAAGCGGGTGTCGTTCCAGTCCGCGGTGGACAGGTAGCCAACCGACCACATCTGATCCTGTACCGGGCGACCGCCCCAGTAGGACGCGCAGAACGGCTTATTATTCCATACTTCCGACCAGTAGCCGTCCGCGGGCTCGCGCTGAATTTCCAGTGGAATGTCAGCCTCTTGCGCCGAAAGCTGAAACAGCTGCGCTGCATCGACCGCCCCGGCAAAGGCACCGTCCGAGACGTGCAGAACGATGGGCGATCCGTCATGTCCCGATGCCTTGTAATGCTCGGCCGCTTTGGCCAGATCGAACTGGCGTTGCTCCATTGTATCATCGAACAGCGGATAGGCTTCGTTGATCGGAATGTCATTTCCGACCGAGCCATAACCGCGCAACACCTTGTCCACTAGTTCTTCGCGGTTGATCGCGTATTTCAGAGCCAGTCGCAGGTCTTTGTTGTCGAACGGCGCCGTGTCGCAATGCATGACAAAGATGTAATGCCCCCGGCCCGAAGTTGCGTTGACAGTGACACCCGGTGCACGGCTAAACAGTTTGGCGGTGCGTGGCGGAACGATGTTGATAGCGTGCACCTGACCGGCCTGCAGTGCGGCAGAACGTGCGGTATCGTCGTTCAGCACTAGAATCTCATGGCTGTCGAAATGGCCAACACTGTCATCCCAGTGATTGGCAAACTTCTCGAACCCGTAGCGTATACCGGGCTCGTCCGCGACAACCTTGTAAGCACCGGTTGAAATACCCTCAGCGGGGTTATCCATACCGCCCCCTGGCTGCATGATCAGGTGGTAGTCCGACAGCAGATACGGCAGGTCAGCGTTCGGAGTGACCAGCGTGACGACAACATCGTCCCCGTCTACGCGCACATCCTCGATCCCGCGCATGATGCCAAGGGCACCGGACTGCGACTCTTCGTTCGAGTGGCGCGCCAGTGTTAGCTGCACATCCTCGGGGGTCAGGGTTTTACCGTTGTGGAATTCCACACCTTTACGGATACGGAAGTGCCAGATTTTACCATCTGCCGACGCTTCCCAGCTTTCGGCAATGCTCGGCGCAAGACCACCATCTGCGGTGACAACGGTCAGGGTATTGCCGAAGGCCCGCAGCGCTTTGGCGGTAACATGCGACGCAGACAGGGCTGGATCCAGCGTATTTGTGCTTTCGCCACCTTTCAGGCCCAGAATGAAGTGGCCACCTTTCTTCGGAGTATCCGCCAGGCCGGATTCCGCCCAGATCAGGTTGGCCGCTGCGGCGCTCAAACCCAGCGCACCGGCCTTGGCCATGAATTCACGGCGGCTCAGCGACTTGGGTGTCAGGTCAAACTTGCTCATGTTGCTTCCTTGCAAAGTGGTTTGTCGGGTCGAATTCCCGCGGCTGTTAGTTCGATTCTGTAACAAGTGTGTGACCGTTTTTGCCCGAGTTTGACGGATACTGAGGTTTTTTCATTACGACATACTTTGTCGCATTTGGCGTTGCATAACGGGTACCCCTGACCAGACTGGTAAAAAGCACCCAAGGGAGATTTCCATGAAGCTTGAGACCCGCGTGGCCGTCATTGGCGGAGGTGTTGTCGGCTGCTCCGTCCTCTATCACCTGACCAAGCTGGGCTGGCCGGATGTGATGCTGCTGGAGCGGTCCGAACTGACCAGCGGCTCGACCTGGCACGCGGCGGGCGGGTTTCACACACTGAACGGCGACACCAACATGGCGGCGCTGCAGGGCTATACGATCCGGCTGTATAAAGAGCTGGAAGAGATCACCGGCATGTCCTGCGGGTTGCACCATGTCGGCGGGGTGACTCTGGCTGACAATCAGGATCGGTTTGATATGCTGCTGGCCGAACGCGCCAAGCACCGTTTCATGGGGCTAGAGACCGAGATCGTTGGCCCGGATGAGATCAAGAAGATTGCGCCGATCACCAACACCGATGGCATTATCGGCGCGCTCTATGATCCACTGGACGGGCATTTGGACCCTTCAGGAACAACGCATGCCTATGCCAAGGCCGCGCGGATGGGTGGCGCGACAATTGAAACCCATTGCATGGTGCGCGAGACCAACCAGCGCCCCGACGGGACGTGGGACGTGGTCACCGACAAAGGCACGATCCACGCAGAGCATGTTGTCAACGCCGGTGGCCTCTGGGCGCGCGAGGTCGGTGCGATGGCCGGAGTCTATTTCCCTCTGCATCCGATGGAGCATCAGTATCTTGTGACGGACTCGATCCCGCAGATCGAGGCGATCATCGACGCTGGTGGTGAACACCCGCATGTGATGGACCCGGCGGGCGAAAGCTATCTGCGGCAGGAAGGGCGCGGCCTGTGCATCGGGTTCTACGAGCAGCCCTGCAAACCGTGGGCAGTGGACGGCACCCCGTGGGAGTTCGGTCACGAGTTGCTGCCGGATGACTATGACAAAATCACGGACAGCATCGAATTTGCCTACAAGCGCTTTCCGGTTCTGGCCGAAGCCGGGGTGAAATCCGTGATCCATGGCCCGTTTACCTTTGCACCAGATGGGAACCCTCTGGTCGGGCCGGTGCCGGGGATGCGCAACTATTGGTCGGCCTGCGGTGTGATGGCCGGGTTCAGTCAGGGCGGCGGCGTTGGTCTGACCTTGGCGCAATGGATGATCGAGGGCGAGCCCGAGCGCGACGTGTTCGCCATGGACCTGGCCCGATTCGGCGACTGGATCAGCCCCGGTTACACCCGCCCCAAGGTGGTCGAGAATTATCAAAAACGGTTCAGCGTTGCCTACCCGAACGAGGAACTGCCCGCCGCCCGCCCAAACCGCACGACGCCGATGTACGACATCTTCACCGATCTCGGCGCGGTTTGGGGGCAGCAATATGGGTTGGAGGTTCCGAACTATTTCGCACAGGGTGATGAGCCGGGCTATGAGACACCGTCCTTCCGCCGCTCGGACGCGTTCGACGCTACCGGGCGCGAGGTGCGTGCCGTGCGCGAAAGTGTGGGCATCAATGAGGTGCACAATTTCGGTAAGTATCGCATCACCGGCCCGAGCGCGCGGGCTTGGTTGGATCGGATCATGGCCGGTCGCATCCCGAAACCGGGTCGCTTGTCCCTGACCCCGATGCTCTCGCCCAAGGGCAAGCTGATCGGGGACTTCACGGTCTCTTGTCTGGGTGAGGACGAGTTCCAGCTGACCGCCTCGTACGGCAGTCAAGCCTTTCACATGCGCTGGTTCCAACAGAATACCGAAGACGGTGTAAGCGTTGAAAACAGCAGTGACCGTTTGAACGGGTTCCAGATTGCCGGTCCAAAGGCGGCGCAGGTTCTCATGGCCTGTACTCGCGACGATATCTCGGACCTAAAATTCCTGGATGTCCGCCGAATGACCGTTGGCCTGACCGACTGCATCGTCCAGCGCGTTAGCTATACAGGCGATTTGGGCTATGAGATCTATTGCGATCCGATGGCCCAGCGGCAGCTATGGTGGACCTTATGGGAGGCCGGGCAACCGCATGGAATGGTACCCTTTGGCATGCGCGCGATGATGAGTCTGCGGCTTGATAAGTTTTTTGGCTCGTGGATGCGGGAATTTTCACCCGACTACACGGCTGCAGAAACCGGACTGGACCGGTTTATCTCCTTCTCCAAGAATGCTGACTTCATTGGACGGGCGGCAGCCGAGGCCGAGCGCGCCTCTGGTGCAACTCGCACTCTGGTCGCGTTCGAGGTTGACGCCGATGATGCGGACGTCAACGCCTATGAACCCATTTGGCTGGACGGCAAGGTCGTTGGTTTCTGCACTTCGGGCGGATACTCGCACCATGCGCGGAAATCCGTCGCAATGGGCTTTCTGCCCGCAAACAAGGTGGCAGACGGATTGCAGGTCGAGATCGAAATCCTCGGTCAGATGCGCCCTGCCCGCGTGATATCGGCCCCATTGTTTGACGCGGATGGCGCGCGCATGCGGGGATGACTTGACCACCCCAACACGGCATGGTGACGGCATGTCAGGTATTGCCGTTATTCTTCTGGCCGCTGGCCAATCGCGCCGAATGGAAGGGCGCGACAAGCTTATGGAATCCGTCGACGGCATTCCGTTGCTGCGGCGTTCGGCTTTGCGTGCAATGGACGTCGGGCCGGTTGTTGTCGCCCTGCCCCCGGCACCTCATCCACGGTTCGTTGCGTTGGATGGTTTGGATGTCCAAGCTGTAGAAGTCCCAGACGCCGATGAAGGCATGAATGCCAGCCTGCGGTGTGGATTGCTTTGCGTGCCGTCAGATGCGCGCGCCGCCATGGTCTTGCTGGCGGATCTGCCGGAACTTTCAGCAGGTGATCTGATAACCGTGCGGCAGTCAGTTTACGACAATCCTGACAAGTTGATTTGGCGTGGTGCCACAAGCGACGGCAAGCCGGGTCATCCGGTTGTCTTTGACCGGTCACTGTTTCCACATCTGTCAGAGCTGACAGGCGATGGGGGGGCACAGTCCGTCGTCAGAGCGCACCGGGATAGGCTGCATCTCGAACGCCTTCCAAATCAACACGCCCTGCTTGATCTGGATACGCCAGACGATTGGGCACGTTGGAGGGCCGCGCAGAGCGAATAGCAGGACCGGCCCAAAAGAACGCGGCCCGGTCGGTTAAGACCGGGCCGCGTGCCCTAAATCAAGACTACCACTTTCACCAATCCCGAGCGCGCTGTCAGACCACCTTATCGGTTATCCAAATTTCACCGCCGAACCTAAACAAGACCCCCTCGTTAACAAGCAGCTCAACGCGTCGGTAATCAAAATATGCCTCCGACACCCCCTAGTGTCTCGGGCCCCCCTCGATTGGGCAAGATCATCGTCCCCCATTAGATGCGTCCAAACAATGTAAAATTGGAAGAAACGGTTAATTTTAGCGACGGCGGCCTTGTTTTTTCGCAACATCGATCACTCTGATACTCTACTCATGGTTGCGCACCTCATGCACTGAGAGAGCCGTAAAATGTCCGCTTTTTTATCGAAATTCCCTAAAAACATGAGTTCCAAAGGGTCTAAGCGAAATTCCGCGCAAAGGGAAAAAACATCCACACCACCTAAAGATGATTAGATTTCCAATCGCGCACGGGGCAATTTCTTTGTTATACTGCTTTGACTGAATTGCCCTGAGTGTTTTTGAGTGGGCGATTCAAATTGTCACATGGCCGGATGGGTTTTGATCTGTCTGTCTCTGTGCATGTCAAACTTCGCAACCGTTTCGTTGACAGATGACGAGCGCGCCGCGCTTGAAATGCTCTGTCGTCGTCGCAAGGTTGAAGCCTTGGTCTGGAAGCGTGCGCGGGCTTTTATACTGCTGGATGCAGGTTATGACCCCAAGATTGTTTGCGAGATATTGGACATCGGGCCTTCAGTTCTGATGGAATGGCGTTTTGCCTATAAAGCTGACGGTCTCGCATTCTTTGGCCTGAAGGATTACAGCCCGCGCGAGGGGCACCTGTCATTCCCTCAGGAAGAGGCGGTGAAAGAACATTTCAGCGAGCATCCGGCCCGCTGTGTCGATGAAATCCGCGCTTATATTCTGGCCGAGTTTGGTCAGAGCTACTGTCGTTCTGGTGCCTCAAAGCTGATGCGACGTTTGGGATTCGAGTACAAAAAGCCTCTCGCGCTTTCCGCGCAAGCCGATCCAGACCAGCAGCAGGCATTTATCGACTGGTACGAGGCGCTGATGACCGCCCTGTCGCCGGATGAGGCGGTTGTGTTTTCGGACGCCGTACACCCCGAATATCAGAGCCGCCCCGCGCATGGCTGGTTTCCCAAAGGGCAAAAGACCGCTGTGAAAACCACATCAGGTCGCAAGCGGCTCAACATTCAGGGGGCGCTCAATCTTGAAACCTTCCAGTTCACCTTCGTGGAGGGCGAGAAGATCAATGCCGAAACGACCCGGCAAATGCTGGAAAAGATCGAACAAAGCTACCCCACGAAGACCGCAATTCACGTTATCCTCGACAATGCGCGCTACCATCATGCAAAGATACTCACACCATGGCTGGAAAGCCCGGAGCGGCGCGTGAAATTGCACTTCTTGCCCTCATACGCCCCACATCTCAACGCGATCGAACGACTTTGGGGCATCATGCACAAATGGGTCACGCACAATCAGCATTACCCCAGCTTTGCCGCGTTCACCGTCGCCATATTCGAGTTCTTCCGAAAAACGCTGCCCGAAAACTGGACCAAATTCCGAGACACCGTTACCGACAATTTCCGCGTCGTAGCGACCCAAAACTACAAGGTGATCTGAGCAACAACATTCAGGTCAATTCGGTCGCGGGAGTATAACAAAAATGATTCAATTCAACACTTTTCCAAAATCTTAGGCATTCTCGGCAACAATCCACCGATTCGAGTGACGCAGATCAGCGTGATTCTGTGCATTCGGCCCTGTTTCCGCGAAGTTGCATGAACAGAAAGTGGCAAAATTAAGGTTTCTTAATCCGCGCCTCAGAAACTCCAAAGACTGTTGCGGCATCTCCTGTGCACAAGCGCGGGTGAAACCGCCAAACACAGACAGGAGTCATTATGAGCATCCGCAAATCCTCTTTGCTTTTCCCGCGTACGTCGAACTGGATCGGCGTCGGAGCCTTGGGCGCCGCCATGCTGGCCACCACCGCCCTACCCTCGATGGCGGACGAAGCATTGGCCGATCTGGTCGAAACCGTATCGCCGTCGGTTGTCACCATCATCGCCGAGCAGACAGCGACCCCCGTCCAGGGACAGGAGTTCGATTTTGAAGGCCACCCGTTCGGAGAATTCTTCAAACGTTTTGGTGGTCCTGAAGGTTTTAACATGCCGCAGCGTGGCCCGAGCCAGGGGCTGGGATCGGGCTTCGTTCTTGATGAGGCCGGATACATCGTCACCAACCATCACGTGGTCGACAACGCCAGCACCGTCACCGTCCGCCTGAGCGACGACCGCACCTTTGACGCGGAAATCGTGGGAACCGATCCGCTGACGGATATCGCCGTTCTCAAGATTGATGCGGGCGAAAACCTGCAAGCGGTCGATATGGGCGACAGCGATGTCATCCGCGTGGGTGAGGATGTTGTGGCCATCGGCAACCCGTTCGGCCTCAGCTCGACCGTGACCACCGGGATCGTCTCTGCCAAGGGGCGCAATATCTCGGAGGGGCCCTACGCTGAATTCATCCAAACCGATGCGGCCATCAACAAGGGCAACTCGGGCGGCCCGCTGTTCAATATGGAGGGCGAAGTGATTGGCGTGAACTCGGCGATCTATTCTCCCAGCGGCGGGTCTGTTGGACTTGGCTTTGCCGTGACGTCGAACATTGTCGAACATATCGCTGCCGATCTGCGCGATGACGGTCAGGTCAGCCGCGGCTGGCTGGGCGTTTCGATCCAGACCGTCAGCCCGCAACTGGCTGCGGCCATGGGGATCGACGCAGCAACTGGTGCGCTGGTCTCGGACGTGATCGCCGACAGCCCGGCTGATGGCGTACTGAAACAGGGCGACGTGATCCTCTCGTTCAATAACGAAGCGGTCGAGTCTAGCGGCGATCTGCCCATTCTGGTCGGAACAACCAAGGCCGGGACCGACAGCACCCTGACCATCCTGCGCGACGGGAAAGAACAGCAGATCGAACTGACCGTTGGTCAGCATCAATCTGCCGCTGCTGAGGCCGACACAGTGGTCGAGGATAAATTCGCCGACAGCGCGCTGGGTGTCACGGTTGCACCCTTGACCGAGGCCGCGCGCGCAGAAATGGGCGTGAATGACACCGTGAACGGTGTGGTCGTGACCGAATTGCAGCCTGAAAGCCCCGCAGCAAAGGCGGGCCTGCAACGTGGTGACGTGATCGTCCGACTGGGCAATCAGGACGTCGAAACACCTGACGCCCTGCAGTCCGCGTTGGACAGTGTCGAATCTGACCCGGCGCTGGTGCTGATCAACCGCGGCGGTAACCAGATCTTCGTCGCGGTCGAGCTCGCCTAAACCCCCAGCGCGTACCTTAGATGGGGAAACAAGGTACGTGCCTTCCGGTTGGCATGGTTTGTCCACATGCCGCCGGGACGGCCGGGTGCGGCATCGCACCCGGCATGTTTTTTTTAACGACCATCTGTGGTTAAATCCCCAATGAAAGGAAATCCGTGCATGAGTAGACGTCTGCTGATCGTTGAGGATGACGCCGACACCCGCGACTTCATCGCCAAAGGCTTTAGTGAGGAAGGTTATGTGGTCGAAGCCGCCGCCGATGGGCGTGAGGGATTGTACCACGCGACCGACGGTGGGTTTGATGCTATCGTGCTGGATCGGATGTTGCCGGGGCTGGACGGGCTTTCTCTGATAAAGTCCATGCGGGCCGCCGGGCTGAAGACACCGGTTTTGATGCTGACCGCGATGAGCGCGGTGGATGAACGGGTCAAAGGCCTGCGCGGGGGCGCGGATGATTATCTGGTCAAGCCGTTTTCCTTTCAGGAACTGCATGCGCGGATCGAGGCCTTGCTGCGACGCCCGCAGGAATCCGAGGAAACCCCCACCCTCACCTGCCGTGATCTGGAAATGGATCTGCTGACCCGCAAAGTCACACGCGGCGGTCGGGAAATCACCCTGACCCCGCGCGAGTTTCAGATTCTGGAATTCTTCCTGCGCCGCAAAAACCGCGTCATCTCGCGGACCATGCTGCTGGAAGGCGTGTGGGATTATCATTTCGACCCCAATACCAACGTGGTCGATGTTCATATATCCAAACTGCGCAGGCAGTTGGACGAAGACGGAGCCGCACCGTTGATCGAGACGGTCCGAGGGGCAGGATACATGGTCTCGGATGGGTAAACTGCGCCTGTCGCTTCGAAACGCGCGCACGCGGCTGGTATTGGCCAGCATGGTCCTCAGCACATTGCTGACGGCAACCGTGCTGGCCATGGTTTATGTTACGGCGAACCGGACAATTTCGGGCGAAACCCGCTCGGTCGTGTCGGCGGAGCTGACCGGGTTGGCCGATGAATACGAACGGCGCGGCCTGATCGGATTGATGACCGCAATCGAGCGGCGCCTGCCAAGCGCGCCCGAGCGGGACGCTGTCTATCTGCTGACGGATCGCTTGGGCAATCGGTTGGCTGGCAATCTGATCGGGTGGCCCGAGGGAATTACTGCTGGCAGTGGATGGGTCGAGCTGAGTTTGCGAAAGGTCGACACGGATGATCTGGTGCCCATTTCCGCAGCCTCAGTTCGTTTGCCCGGCGGCGAACGCCTGCTGGTCGGACGCGATGCTTTGGCCCGATTGCAATTCGATCGGGTGCTTCTGCGATCGGTCGGTTTGGCCCTGATCGCCGCCTTTGCTTTAAGCCTTCTGACCGGATGGCTGCTGACGCGTCTGGTGTTTTCACGCCTTAGGGACATCGCGGATACTGCAGACGACATTGTATCGGGCGACCTGTCCCACCGGATGCCGATAAGGGGAACCGGTGACGAGTTCGATCAGGTTGCCGGCACGCTCAACAACATGCTGGACCGGATAGAAGAGCTGATCAGTAACCTTCGCACCACCTCGAATTCCATCGCGCATGATCTGCGCTCTCCCTTATCGCGCCTGCGGCAGCGGATCGAGGCTCTGGCCGAGCCGGGGAAAACCGATCAGGAGCGCGAAGTCGATACCGCCCGCGCAACGGTTGAGATCGACCATCTGCTGCGCGTCCTCAGCCAGTTGACCGAAATCTCACGAGCCGAAGCAGGATTGGGCCGCGAACAGTTCGAACCCGTGAACCTGCTGCAATTGGTTGCCGATGTGGTCGAACTATATGAACCCGTTGCCGCCGATCAGGGAATTCGGCTTGAGGTGACGGGCACGGCCCAACCTATTCAGGGTCATCGTCCGCTTTTGTCGCAGGCCCTGTCCAACTTGTTGGAAAACGCCATGCGCTACGCCCCTGCGGGCACAACAATCACGATCGCCATTGCCGAGGACGGGCCATTTGCCCTACTCAGCGTGCGGGATCGCGGGCCCGGAGTGCCCGAAGCCGATCTTCCCCGCCTCGAGTTGCCCTTCGTTACGCTGGACCCGGCGCGCACCCAGCGCAATGCAGGCCTTGGGCTGGCATTGGTCGCCGCGATCTCGCACATGCACGGAGGCACGTTCAAGGCCCGCAATTGCCAGCCCGGGCTAGAAACAACACTGCAACTGGCCCAATAGCCCTAGTCGGGAATACCATTGATTGCCATATTCTTGTTTTTATAACGTTTATCTTCGGTCACATCGGAACCGAACCAAGGCGGCGGCGTGAACTGCTGCGCTTCGTTCTCAGAGGAAAACTCGACCTCGACCAGGCGCAGCGGCGCCAGATCGCCCTGAAACACATCCAATTCAAAAACCCGGCCGTCGGCCAGCTTGCCGGTGAACCTTTCCTTCTCTACCCTACGCCCCTCAGTCTCGGGCCAGAAGGTTTCAAACTGCTTAGCCGAGATCTCAGCCTCTCGCTCCACCCGCACCAGCGAGCCGCCGCCTTTTAGCGTTAGGAAATAAGTATCGTTTTTCTGACGCAGACGCAGTTCAGTCGAATCATCCGGGGCGGTCAGATAGCCCTGTCGGACAACGGCCCGATCCGCGCCTGTCAAATCCGGCAAAGCTGCTACAAGGAATTTGCGTTCGATTTCCGTAGTCATTTGGTCGGGGCCACTCTGTTCTCCAACTCATTGAAAAGTGCCTTATAGGCGGCACCTGCAGCGCTGTTCTTGGCATAAACCTGCACCGGCGCACGATGCAGACCCATCCGCTCGATATCAGCAGCAAAGGGGATCAACGTCGTCAGAAAGCGCTTGCGATACTGTTCGCGCATGGTCCGCATCGTCTCGCGATGCAATGTTTTGCGCCTCTGCACCATCGAAAAGAAAGCCCGCAGCTTTTTCTTGGGCAGCTTCCTGTCATCGAAGAAAGTAACCAGCTGTTCAAACGTCCGTTCCGACAAGGTGCTGGGAATAACGGGCACTACAATCACATCCGCCGCCTTGAAGATGTTTTCGGACAGGGTGGAAAAATTGGGCGGGCAGTCCAGAAGGATCACGTCATAGTCGCTGCCAACCGACGCCAACGCCTTTTTCAAGCGCGACCGTTTGTTACGCATGCGGGACAGGAACACGTCGAAATCCCGGTAGGTCAGGTTCGCGGGCAAAACATCAAGGCCGTCAAAATCACTGGCGCGGATGGATTTGGTGAAGCGTTTGACGTCCTCAAAAAATCGGCCCTCGGTCAGTCTCTTTGATGGCTTTATTCGCAGGTAAAACCCAGACGCACCTTGAGGGTCCAGATCACACAGCAAAACCCGTTTACCCGCCAGTGCGTAGGCATGCGCCAAATTCACCGAGGTTGACGTTTTTCCGACGCCGCCCTTGTTGCTGTAACAGGCAATGACCTTCATTCCTCAGTCCTCCGACGCGTGAAACAAGCTTTGGAACAGGCGGCGGATTTTGGGGCTGTCAAAATGCTCGAAATTCGCAACAACCCGGTCACGCTCTGCCTGTTGTCGTTGGCTCAGCACAGCGATCAGTCCACCGGCCGCCATGGCAAGCTGTCCGTTCGTCTGTCCTGCTCGGGTGGTTGTCTGATTGATCAGGTCCAGCAGCGCCTCTTGCTGGACCGAGCAGTCGTTGAAATTGCCCAGGTTATCCTGAAGCTTTTTCAATGGCTTGATGATGATTTTGAAAGCGGCTTTATCAAACAACGGCGCGAAGAATTCCATCAAATAGCGCAGTTTCTTGCAATGGATGCGCAGTTCGTGCACCACATCATCCGGCGTTTCCCGAGAAATACTACGGGCCAGTTTGCAGACCTTGCGATACCGTTTCCAGATCAGCGCCCGGGCATAGTCATAGGCACCTGTTTCAGCAGTCGGACCCGCCTCAAGGTTTCGATGATCCTGAAACTCCTCGCTCAGAGCCTGCATAGCGTGCTTGTAGGAAGCGCTGCGAAACCGGCGCGACAGTTTCGCCCGTTCTTTGCGGCGTTCCGTTTCGAAGCGGCTAAACATCTCCTCCAAACCAGCATGAAGAGATTGCGGTACAAGGCTGAAATAATTATCTTTCTCAAGAAGGTGGACATCCAGATCACGCAGGCGTCCCGTTGGTGCCATATGGTCTGAAAATATCCGTTTAAGGCGCGCAGTCAGGTCATCGGAATACACACCCTTGAACAGGCTTAGGACCGATCGAACCCGACGCAGCGAGATCCTGTAGTCGTGCAGAAACTCGGTATCTATGTCAGCGACCACTCCGGCTTCGTTCTGACGTGCAACATCAAGGAAGGTGCGAATGATATCGGTTGCGGCCTGAATGGCGGGTTCGTTCTTTCCCAGTTGGACGCTCGGCTTTGCCTGATACACTTTCTGGTCAGGAAAGAGTAAAGTAAATACAGCGCCTAAATCGGCATTCTTAACGCAGTTCAGGCTCAGTGCAGCACAGGATTTTTCAAATTCACCGCCGTACCCCCGCAGACGTTCCAACTGCACCAGTGTCACCTGCCTCGCATCAGAGGTCAGTGTTATCGCCACACCCCGCACCACGGTTTTCTGAAGATCATCCAGAATGACAATCGCGTTTTGTTCAAACACACCTGCGCCAACTTCAATAAGCGCCCGCAATCTTGGAAAATCGCTAAGGGCCGCACGAACCGGACCGTCGGGCAATTCCTGCACAAAGCGCCCTTTTCCCGCGGCGCGCTGCACGCAAACCTGTCCGTCCTCCTGAAACAGACGCAGCATGCCGCCACTTTCGATCAATATGCGCCCACAGGAGCTTAAAGACTGATCGTGGCAATCAAGAATTCGGAAAGCCTTTGACGTACGTTCCACTTCAACTTGCCCGGTCAACCCCTTGGGCAAGCGCGAGATATCAAGCGCATCGATAGCCCCGTTGAGCACAAGAAAACCGTTTAATTTGCGCGTCATGACTTGCCCTTTCGAGGCGCGCCCAGATACTCATTCACCAGTCTTTCGACAATCTTTTGGACGCTGGTCCCTTCTTCGATCGCACGAATTTTCAACGCTTTGAGGGTTTTTCCTTCCAGACGCAAAGACGTGTTTGTCTTGCCTTTGCCAGGTTTGCCACCACCTTCCCTGTCCTTGGACATCCCCACCTCCATGACAGCATGACGTCATGAAATTGCGCTTTGGCTGCGATATCAAGCCCTTTGGAAGCTGACCCAACGGAAACCGAAGGTGACAGTGAAAGGTAACGGCGTTAAGACAAAAGCATGTCCGATCCGGTCTCATCCATCCGAAATCTTGGCCCAGCCTTCGAACAGGCCTGTACCCGCGCGGGCATTCATTCGGCGCAACAGTTGCGCGATCTTGGGCCTGATGCAGCTTACGCCCGGCTGTTGCAAGCCGGGACAAAACCTCATTTCATCGGGTATTACGTGCTGGTCATGGGATTACAGGGGCGCCCCTGGAATGACTGCAAAGGCGAAGAGAAAAAGGCCTTGCGTCAGCGCTTTGATACTCTCAAAGCGCAGGTGCGGGCGACGCCGCAATCCCAGATGATCTCAGATCTGGACGCCGTGGGCGTTCGTGTTACACAGGATGATTTGAAGCAGCTTTGAACAAAAAAGGCCGCCCTGAAACCGGAGCGGCCCTAAGTCACTTCACGGACGGCAAATTAGCCGACCAGCTCGATGCCCGAGAAGAAGTAGGCAATCTCGACAGCGGCAGTCTCGGGTGCGTCCGAACCATGGACCGAGTTTTCGCCAACCGATTCAGCAAACTCGGCGCGGATGGTGCCGGGGGCTGCGTCTGCAGGGTTGGTTGCGCCCATGACTTCACGGTTCTTGGCAATGGCGCCTTCGCCTTCCAGAACCTGAACAACAACCGGTGCCGACGACATGAATTCGCACAGTTCGTCATAGAACGGACGCTCGGCATGGACGTCATAGAACTTGCCTGCCTGAGCTTTGGTCATGTGAATGCGCTTTTGTGCCACGATGCGCAGGCCAGCTTCTTCGAACTTGGCGTTGATTTTGCCAGTCAGGTTGCGGCGGGTTGCATCGGGTTTGATGATCGAGAATGTGCGTTCCAGTGCCATGTCGGCCTCTCCTTACAATGTGGCGCGAGATGCGCGCCGAAATCCATCGCGCGCCGCCTAACATGGTATTTGCTTCAAGAAAAGTGGAATGATGCCTAAGCGTTCAGATCGTGTCTGGCAGTGGCTCTTGCCGATCCACCCGGCGAACGTAAAGCACAGCAAGCAGGCCAATGAAACTGCTGCCGCACATCATGCTGAGCACCAGAAAGGGGCCGTTCTCGGGGCTGACAAACGCACCGGTCATCGAGGTCAGTATCGCGCCCAGCGCAACGATCATTGCCCCGGACAACCCTGCCGCGCTGCCTGCCAGCTTGGGGCGGACCGACATGACGCCTGCGGAGGCATTGGCGTTGGTCAGCCCATTTCCAAACCCGACGCAGATGGCCGAACCAAAGAACACCCAAACCGAACCCAGACCGGCGATAAACAGTATCAAGCCAAGAAATGGCCCGGTCGACGCGATAATGCGGCCAATCAGGATCATCGTCGTCAGCCGCGTATGCGCCGCGATGCGCCCGGTAATGAAGTTACCGACCATAAAGCCTCCGGTGATGATGCCAATACCCAGCCCTAACATCGCCGGGCTCAGGTCAAACCACGCAGCGGCTACAAGGGGTGCGCCTGTTATAAAGCTGAAGAACCCTCCGATGGAAAAGGCCGCGCACAGGGCATAGCCCCAGAAACGGCGGGACCGGAACAGATGCGGGTATTCCCGAAGTTGAGCCGCGAAGGTCGAAGATCGGTTGGTATTGGTCTCACCCATGTCAGCCCAGAGCAGTATCAGCAGCCCTGCCCCAAGCACCGAGTACAGTACAAATCCGGCACGCCAGCCAAACAGCATATCCAGCGCGCCGCCCAGCATCGGCCCCAGCATAGGTGCCAGCGCCATGGCCATTGCGACATATCCCAGTTTGCTGGCCGCTTCGTTGGGTGGATACTGATCACGGATCGAGGCACTGGACAGCACAGGCCCCGCAACAACCGCCGCTTGTATCATTCGAAATCCCAGGAAAACCCAGATCGTCTCGGCCAGCACGCAACCGATCGAGGCGGCCACGAATATTGCCATGCAGATCAACAGGATCGGTCGACGCCCAAACCGATCCGACAGCGGCCCCATGATCAGTTGCAAAACTGCCGAGACAGCCAGATACCCGGCAACCGACAGATTCACGAGGCCATAATCCACCTGAAAATCCACGCTCATACGTGTCAGGGACGGCAGGAACATGTTCAGCGACAGTACCGACAGCGCAGTAGCAAAGATCAGTGTGATCAAAGATGGAGGCGTTTGGGCCGCGCGCATGGTGAAATCCGGTTCAGAAAAGCAAACGACACAGCGCTAACACATTGCCCGGCGCTTGAACATGCCAAGCCGCTGGCGGCTGCATCTCGGCTCTGCTAAGAGCGGTCCATGTTACGGATCGAAGACATCACTTATGCCGTTGAAGGCCGCCCCCTGTTCGAGGGGGCCAGTGCGACGATTCCCGATGGCCACAAGGTCGGCCTTGTGGGTCGGAATGGCACCGGCAAGACCACCCTCTTCCGCCTGATCCGGGGCGAACTGGCGCTGGAATCGGGCAACATCTCGGTCCCCAAGCGCGCCCGGATTGGTGGGGTGGCGCAAGAGGTTCCCTCGTCCGATGTGTCGCTGATCAACACCGTGCTGGCCGCCGATACGGAACGCAGCGCGTTGATGGCCGAGGCTGAAAATGCCGAAGATCCCGCGCGGATTGCCGACATCCAGACCCGTCTGGCCGACATCGACGCCTGGTCGGCTGAAGCGCGTGCGGCCTCGATCCTCAAAGGGCTGGGGTTCGACGATGAGGACCAGTTGAAGCCGTGCGCCGATTTCTCGGGCGGCTGGCGGATGCGCGTGGCTCTAGCGGCGGTGCTGTTTTCTCAGCCCGATCTGCTGCTGCTGGATGAACCGACCAACTATCTGGACCTCGAAGGCGCGCTGTGGCTGGAAAGCTATCTGGCGAAGTATCCGCACACGGTCATTATCATCAGCCACGACCGCGGGCTGTTGAACCGTGCCGTGGGATCGATCCTGCATCTGGAGGACCGCAAACTTACCTATTACGCGGTGCCTTACGACAAGTTCGCCGAGCGCCGTGCGGAACGTCTGGCGCAGGCCGAATCCGAGAACGCCAAGGCCAAGGCCCGCATCGCCCATTTGCAAAGCTTCGTAGACCGCTTCCGCTACAAAGCCTCCAAGGCCGTGCAGGCTCAGTCGCGTCTGAAAATGATCGAACGCATCCAACTGGTCTCGACCCCGCAAGAGGCCGCGTTGCGCGCGTTTTCGTTTCCTGAACCCGAGGAACTGTCGCCCCCGATCATCCAGATCGAAGGCGGAATCACCGGATATGGCGAAACTGAAGTGCTGCGCCGCCTGAACCTGCGTATCGATCAGGACGACCGGATCGCCCTGCTGGGCAAGAACGGTCAGGGCAAATCGACCCTGTCCAAGCTGCTGTCGGATCGCCTGCCCCTGATGGCAGGCAAGATGACCCGCAGCAACAAGCTACGCATCGGTTACTTCGCGCAGCATCAAGTCGATGAACTGTATGTAGACGAAACCCCTCTGGACCACCTGCGCCGCCTGCGCCCTGATGAGGCTCCGGGCAAGTGGCGTTCACGTCTGGCTGGGTTTGGCCTGAACGCAGACCAGGCGGAAACCGAGGTCGGGCGGCTGTCGGGTGGCCAGAAAGCGCGCCTGTCGCTTCTGATCGCCACCATCGACGCGCCGCATATGCTGATCCTCGACGAGCCGACCAACCATTTGGATATCGAAAGCCGCGAGGCTCTGGTCGAGGCTCTGACCGCCTATTCCGGCGCGGTTGTGCTGGTCAGCCACGATATGCACCTGTTGTCTCTGGTCGCGGATCGCTTGTGGCTTGTTTCCGATGGCACGGTGAAACCTTTTGAGGATGATCTGGAAGCCTATCGCGCCTTGCTGCTTGCCCGCGACAAGCCGGTGAAGGCAAAGCTGCAGACGGCAAAGCCCAAGCGCCCCTCGCGCGAAGCAATGCTGGCCCTGCGCTCTGATTTGCGTAAATGCGAGGATCGGATTGAAAAGCTGACGGATATGCATGAAAAGCTATCGGCCAAACTGGCCGATCCCGCATTGTATGAAGACGACAAGATTAACGATCTTGAAACCTGGAACCGAAAATTCGCCGAAGTGACCGAAGCCATGCAAAAAGCCGAATCCCTTTGGGTTGCCGCCGCCGAACGGCTTGAGCAGGCAGAGACAGCAGCATGATTGACACCGCTTTCCTGATTACCGCATTCACAACTCTTTTCGTGGTCCTCGACCCGCCGGCTCAGGCGCCGATTTTCGTAGCGTTGACCCAAGGCATGGACGCGCACACGCGCCGGTCTATTGCGATCCGGGCCTGTCTGACCGCAGGCTGCATCCTGACCTTGTTCGCCGCTTTTGGCGAAGCCCTTCTGGGGTTCATCGGTATCTCGATGGCCGCGTTCCGGGTCGCGGGTGGCGTTCTGCTGTTCCTGACCGCTCTGGACATGCTGTTTGAGCGCCGCACCAAGCGGCGGGCAAACAGTGCCGAAGAAGAGGAACATCCGGACCCTTCGATCTTTCCTCTGGCAATCCCTTTGATTGCGGGCCCAGGCTCGATTGCGACGATGATCCTGCTGGCAGGCCAGCAACCCGGCCTTCAGGGTCTGGGTCTGGTTGTTGGCATGATGCTGGTCGTGCTGGCCATGGTGTATGTGGTATACCTGTCCTCGGGCGGTATTGCGCGCCTTCTTGGCAAAACCGGGCTGAATGTGTTGACGCGTCTGCTAGGCATGCTGCTGGCTGCTTTGTCGGTTCAGTTCATCCTTGATGGCCTCAAGGCCTTTGGATTCGCAGCCTGAATTCCCATATTGGGAAGATGAAAGCATTATTCGGGTGAGCACATGAATGGCGATCAAATCGCGCAATTGAGTTATCTGGCCCTGCTGGGCGCGGCCATTGTGATGTGGTTTGTGACTCAGAACCGTTTATCCTTGGGCAAGACCGTGCAGATGGCCGCGGCCTGGGTGTTTATCTTTATCGGCGTTATCGCGGTGATCGGCCTTTGGGACGATATACGTTCAACGGTCAACCCCGCGCCTCAGATGACGGTATCCGACCATCAGATCGAGGTGCCCCGCTCTGTGGACGGACATTATTATCTGCCGATGCGGGTGAACGGCGAACCGATTACATTCATGGTCGATACCGGTGCCAGTCAGATTGTACTTAACGCAGATGATGCCAGACGGATCGGCATCGATCCGGGCCAGCTAAATTACATCGGTCGGGCCTCGACCGCCAATGGCGTCGTGCGCACGGCCCCGGTGCGCTTGGACAGCCTTGAGCTTGGGCCGATCACGGATCGCAACATCGGGGCCTCGGTTACCGAAGGCGATCTGGATCAGCCTTTGCTGGGCATGGAATATCTGCAGCGATTCTCGAACGTTCAATTTTCCGATGGCCGCCTGATTCTGTCGCGGTAACCCATTGGCGGCGGTGATTTTCGATTGAGAACAAATGCGGAACATGCTAGGTTTGGCCCATGTCTACACAGCTTCTGGGCCGCAAACCCGCGCGCGAGGCGCCGGGGATAAACCTTCATCCGCAAATCACCCTGCAACTGGGCCGCGTACACGAGGCCTGCGGCCCTGCCCGGCGCAGCTTTGCCATGTGGCTGGCCGGTCAGGCACAAGGGCCGGTTCTGTGGATTTCCCCCGCTTGGGAGCCCGGCCAACTGAACCCCGATGGCATGATGCCCTTTGCCGATCCCGCCCGGTTCATATTTGTCCACCCCACCCGGGCTGAGGACTTGTTGTGGTGCATAGAAGAGGCGCTGCGCAGTGGTGCCATCCCGTTGATCATCGGTGACCTGCCCGGCGCGCCGGGGCTGACGCCAATACGGCGAATGCATCTGGCCGCAGAACAAGGTGGCACCATGGGGCAAGCTCCGCTCGGGCTGCTGCTGACACCCGGCGACGGTGGCGCGCAGGGGGTTGAGACGCGCTGGCACATGGCCGCACAACATCAGGATGAGGCAAGACGCTGGACCCTGACCCGCCGCCGCGCCCGCGCCCTGCCCCCGGTCAGTTGGCGTGCGACAATGACCGCTGCCCGGGCCGGTCTGCAATTGCAGCGAATGAAAACAGAAGACATCCCGGTCTGACCACATCACCGATCACGCAACTTGTGACTGGTCAAACCCCGGGGCACGCCCTAGCGTTCCGGCATGACGCACGCAATCCACGACACCCGTTATTCCTGGCTGCGGCTGCTGATCACTTTGGTCATCGCCACGGTGGTCACCGTTGGAATGTGGGCTGTAATCGTCGTCATGCCTGCCATCGAGTCGCAATTCGGAGCAAGCCGCGCCGAAGCATCCATGCCCTATACGCTTACCATGATCGGTTTTGCCCTGGGCAATATGTGGCTTGGGCAACTGGTGGATCGCCTCGGTGTCACCCAAGCCCTTATAGGCGCGTCGGTGGTCAGCGCAGCCAGTTATCTGCTGGCAACCATCGCCCCGAACATGGTCTTGTTATCATTGGCACATCTTCTGCTGGGGCTTGGCACGTCGGTTGGGTTTGGTCCGCTCATGGCCGATATCTCGCATTGGTTTCTACGTCGGCGCGGGATTGCCGTGGCCCTGGTTGCCAGCGGCAACTATCTGTCGGGCGCGATATGGCCGACGCTTCTGTCCGGCATTCTGGAGCGTGAGGGATGGCAACAGGTCTATCTGACCCTCGCGTTGCTGACCTTGGCCACCGTCATCCCTTTGTCCCTGCTGTTGCGTCGCCAGGTTCCGGCTGAAGCTCATAACACTGCTGCAACCGCCGCGCGGCTGCGGGCCAACAGTGTCGGCCTGTCCCCTCGCACTCTGCAATATATCCTGGGTATCGCCGGGATTGCGTGCTGCGTGGCGATGTCGATGCCGCAGGTTCACATCGTGTCCTATTGCGTGGGTCTGGGCTATGGCCCTGCTGTGGGTGCCGAAATGCTGTCGTTGATGTTGCTGGGCGGCGTGGTCAGTCGCATTGTTTCTGGCCTTGTCGCAGACCGGCTGGGCGGGCTGTACACCCTGCTGATCGGCGCAGTTCTTCAATGTGTGGCCCTGTTTTTGTTCCTGCCCTATGACGGCATGGTCTCCCTATACGTCATCAGTTTGCTGTTCGGCCTGTCACAGGGCGGTATCGTTCCCAGTTACGCGCTGGTCGTCCGCGAATACATGCCCCCGCAAGAAGCAGGTGCGCGAGTTGGTTTTGTGCTGATGATGACCATCATGGGAATGGCGCTTGGCGGCTGGATGACCGGTTGGGTCTACGATATTTCAGGCAGTTACCAGTTGGCGTTTGTAAACGGCATCTTGTGGAACGGGCTGAACATCGTGATCCTGCTGGTTCTGCTCGGCCGCTCCCGACCACGCAAGGTTGAGGCACTGGCATGACCGGGATCACCCGCCGCACTGTGCTGGCCGGTCTTGCTGCGCTGCCGTCGTTACGCCCGGCGCAGGCCGCATTGATCCCTTATGTATTGGCACCCGACGAAACGTCGGTCGGTTTTACGTTCCAGCTTTCGGGCGTCGCCCAGACCGGGACAATGCCAATCCAGGCTGCTGACGTTCAGGTCGACACGCAACGCCTGCAAAACAGCCGGGTCGACGTCATTTTGAATGTCGCCCGCGCCAGAACCAAGCTGCCCTTCGCCCGCGGCCCGATGCTGAGCCCCAGCGTACTGGACGCCGACCGGTTTCCGACGATCCGCTTCACCTCGACCAGAATTCAGCTTGGCCCGGCCGGTCGCATCTCGGAAGGCGCTTTCATCACCGGCGACCTAACCCTACGCGGCGTTACCCGCCCTATTACGCTGGAAGCGGGGCTTTATCGCCCACCCGGCAGTTCTTCGGATGCGTTAGACCGCCTGTCCATTCGCCTGACCGGCGCGCTCAATCGTCACAACTTTGGCGCATCCGGTTTTCCCGATTTGGTGCAGGATGAGGTCGGGTTGAACATACGGGCCGAGATTCTGCGCAAGCGCTGACACCAGAAAAGCAAAAAAACGACGCGCAAAGGTCGAATAGGCGCGCGCATGGTTTCAGCGGGCCGTCATGGTAGGCCCATCATGCGCACGATCATTTCATTTGCCGCCCTGTTTCTTTCCGTCATTCTTTTGCAACTCTCGACCGGGGGCGTTGGGCCGCTGGATGCAATCTCGGGCCTGACGCTGGACTTTTCGACCGAGCAGATCGGTTTGCTCGGATCCGCTCATTTCCTTGGGTTTTTCATTGGGTGTTGGTGGGCGCCCCGCCTGATGGGCACCATTGGCCACTCACGCGCATTTGCAGTTTGCACTGCCCTGGGCGCGATGGGTCTGATCGGGCATACCTTGACCGACAATCCTTACATCTGGGCCGCGCTTCGGATTGCGTCGGGCACTTGCGTTGCGGGGTGTTACACCGTGATCGAGGCCTGGCTGAACGCCAAAGTCACGAACGAGACCCGGGGCCGCGCCATGGGCACCTATCGCATTGCGGACATGAGTGCCTCTTTGGGCGCGCAGTTGATTATCGCCGTTCTGCCACCTGCCTCATATGTCTCGTACAACCTTCTGGCCATCCTCTGCTGCGCGTCGCTTTTGCCGCTGACCCTAACCCGGGCCAGCCAACCACAGACACCTGACGCCCCGCGCCTTCGGCCTAAACTTGCATGGCGCAGCTCGCCACTGGCTGTTGCGGGCGTGATCGTCTCGGCCCTCGGTTCGGCTTCGTTCCGCATGGTTGGTCCGGTTTATGGGCAGGAAGTCGGACTTGGCGTAGATCAAATCGCCTTCTTCCTGGCATCTTTCGTGCTGGGTGGCGCGCTGGCCCAATACCCGATGGGGTGGCTGGCTGACAAATATGACAGACGCTGGGTACTCATCTGCCTATCAGGCGCCGCTGTTCTAAGCTGCGGGATCACAATGGCTGCCAGTGGTGCAGGCACCTTGGGTGTTATGCTGGCCGCAGGCATATTTGGCTTTACGACCTTTCCCATCTTCTCGGTCTCGTCGGCACACGCAAATGACTTTGCAACAACCGAGCAGCGGGTGGAATTGTCCGCTGCGCTGATGTTCTGGTACGCGCTGGGCGCTATTGCGTCGCCCTACGTCTCGTCCACATTGATCCAACAATTCGGCCCCGGCGCTCTGTTCGCTTTTGTGGCAATGGGTCATGTATTCCTGATTGTTTTCGGGTTGGCCCGAATGCGGTCCCGCCCAACACCCGAGGATCGCACGAATTATGTCTATGCACCCCGGACATCCTTCACAATCGGGAGTCTATTGAAACGATCCAGAGAAAACCCCTGAGACAAAGCGGCTCTGACCCGAACGGAATCCGGCATGGGCTTTGTCAGTCGGTAATATCGGCAGATGGCGGCGGCGCAGGTATCATTTCGTCCAAAACCGTTCCTGCCTCATAGCCCAGCAGATCAACTTCCATACGTGCCGGATCTCCAAACGCCCAGGCACCAACCAGCCGCTGCATCCGGACGTAGCCAGCGTATTTCACCAACGCATCATTGCCGTGCGCGTTTTCTGCGAACAGCACCTGACCGGCGGTCACTTTCTCGGGCATCACACGTTGCAGATACAACAGCACCACATTCACGTCTTCCACGCTGGACCCACCGTGATGCACGACATACATCCGGGCCCAGTCGTCGTCATTCATAGCGGCACGGGCCTGGGACACCGCCGAGTGCAGCGCTGTCAACTCGGCCCGCGCAGACGCACGCATGTTGGCAGCCCATATCGGTCGCATGGTGTTGATAGCGTCAGAGACATCCTGACGTGTCAATTCGCCCTCGCTTAGAGATTTTTGGACAAAGCTGCGGGCCGTTTCCAACATTTCTTTCTGGCTGACCACCGTGTCGCCGGACAACCCAAGCTCGTCAATCGCCGCAAGAAACTTGTCGATTTCAGCCTCAATCGTCGAAAAGTCCTTTCGCCAACGCGCGTCTTCTGCTGTTCCTTCGGGCCATGGCGTAACGGCCCCGATTATCCCCAAAAGAACATGCGACGTTGATTTGAATAGCTGATACTGCGGCGCGTTTCTGGAATATGTGGCCTCTCCGTCTTTTGAAACCACCGTCACATCACGCGCGATAACCATCACCGGGCGGGTTTCAGCCGTCAGCGCGTCCTGCCCTTTGTGAAAAATCGACAGCATAGCGTGATCGAAGTCTTTGATAACGTCGCCAGCATCCTTTTGTTCGGCGGCTGCGTGATCTGCGCCCACAAACATAGCCAAGACTGCGACCAGACTGATCCAACTCAACGGTAATCGCATAATGCCCCCTCCTGAACGATCCCCGAAAGCATCATACAGCACCCTCGCCCATTGCGCGAATGATCGGACGATTTCGCTTTGACGCCGATTATTGAGCCCCGGAAACCCCAAGCGCACGAAACCGGGCTTTTGCTAAGCCGCCACATACTGTAGACGGGCGCGCAGTTAGTTACGTGGAAACGCAAAATGGCCCGGATTCTCATCACCTCGGCGATCCCATACATCAACGGGATCAAGCACCTCGGCAACCTGATCGGCTCGCAATTGCCTGCCGATCTGTATGCACGTTATCAGCGCGCCCGGGGGAATGAAGTGATGTTCCTGTGCGCCACGGATGAACACGGCACCCCGGCCGAGCTAGCAGCTGCAAAGGCAGGCAAACCGGTGGCAGAATATTGTGCCGAGATGTACAGTATTCAGGCCGATATCGCCAAGCGCTTTGGCCTGAGCTTTGATCACTTTGGCCGCTCATCCAGCGAGCAGAACAAGAAACTGACTCAGCATTTTGCGGGCAAGCTGGACGAGGCCGGGTTGATCCGCGAAGTCACCGAGAAACAGGTATATTCCAACGCCGATGGCCGGTTTTTGCCGGATCGCTATATTGAAGGCACCTGCCCCAATTGCGGCTATGACCGTGCGCGTGGAGACCAGTGCGAGAACTGCACCAAACAGTTGGACCCGACCGATCTGATCGAACCACGCTCGGCCATTTCAGGTTCGACCGACCTTGAGGTGCGCGAGACCAAGCACCTGTATCTGCGCCAGTCGGCGATGAAGGGTCAGCTCGATGCTTGGATCGACAGCAAAACGGATTGGCCGATCCTGACCACATCGATTGCCAAGAAATGGCTGCATGACGGTGACGGGCTGCAAGACCGTGGCATCACGCGCGATCTGGACTGGGGTGTCCCGGTCAAGAAAGGCGATCAGGACTGGCCGGGGATGGAGGGCAAAGTCTTCTATGTCTGGTTCGACGCGCCGATTGAATACATCGCCTGCGCGGGCGAATGGGCCGAGGCCAACGGTAAGACCGATGCCGATTGGGAACGCTGGTGGCGGACTGACAAAGGCGCGGATGACGTGCGTTACGTTCAGTTCATGGGCAAGGATAACGTCCCCTTCCACACGCTCAGCTTCCCGGCCACCATTCTGGGTTCGGGCGAGCCATGGAAGATGGTCGACCACCTGAAATCGTTCAACTATTTGAACTATGATGGCGGCCAGTTCTCGACCAGCCAGGGCCGAGGCGTGTTCATGGATCAGGCGCTGGAGATTCTGCCCGCCGATTATTGGCGCTGGTGGTTGCTGAGCCATGCGCCCGAAAGCAGCGATAGCGAGTTCACCTGGGAGAACTTCCAGCAATCGGTGAACAAGGACCTTGCGGATGTACTGGGCAACTTTGTCAGCCGCATCACTAAATTCTGCCGTTCGAAATTTGGTGAGGTTGTGCCCGAGGGGGGCACCCATGGCAATCGCGAGCAGGCGCTGATTAAAGAACTAAACGACCGTGTACGGGCCTATGAAACCCATATGGAAGCGATGGATGTCCGTAAATCCGCCCAGGAGCTGCGGGCGATCTGGGTCGCCGGCAACGAATATCTGCAAGCTGCAGCACCTTGGTCGACTTTCAAGGAAGACCCCGAGCAAGCTGCCGCTCAGGTGCGTCTTGGCCTGAACCTGATCCGCCTCTACGCTGTGCTTAGCGCGCCGTTTATCCCGGACACCTCGGCCCGGATGCTGAGTGCGATGAACACGCTCGACACAAGTTGGCCCGAAGATGTGGCCACCGCGCTGACCGCCCTGCCCGCGGGCCATCAGTTCACTGTACCGGACGTTTTGTTCGCCAAAATCACCGACGAACAGCGTGAAGACTGGCAGACACGGTTCGCCGGAACACGCGACTGAAGTCGCCATCAGCGTGGCGCAACACGCGAGGGTCGGATTGGCCCTCGTTTTCCAACTTTTCATGGCGTGCGCCGTTTGAATCCGGGGATTTGCATTCAGGTCTGACACGTAAGTCAGCCAATAATTAGGGAAAATCCCCAAACCCAAACTGCCCGCCACGTATTCAAGAAGCTTGAGATATGCCGCCAAAACGGCCATCCTGCGAGGGAATTCCTACGACTCGCTGCGGCCTGATTGCGCCCCGGCGCATAATCCATAGTTTGAACGAGGCATACGCCATGTCCCCAGCTTTCCTTAATTTCAACCTTACAAATTACGGGCAACTCAGGAAAGTTGGGCTGTGGTTCACGGCTCTGACACTGATGGGTGCGGTACACACGGCAACCGCTCAGGACCAAAGTGAAGCGCCGCCACCAAAGGTTTCCATCGCGGCTGCCTATACTCAGGAAATTACCGACGAAGCGGTGTTCATCGGGCGTGCCGAGGCGATCAACAAGGTCGATATCGTAGCCCGCGTCAGCGGTTTCCTCGATAGTCGAGAAGTCGAAGACGGGGCACAGGTCAAAGAAGGCGACCTGCTGTTCACCATCGAGCCCGATCTTTATGAGGCCACGCTTCAGGCCCGCAAGGCTGATCTGGACCGGGCCGAAGCCAATCTGGAACTGGCCAAGGTGGATTTGGCCCGCAAGGAAGAGCTGTATAAACGCGACGCTACGCCGGAATCCGAACGTGACATTGCCCGCGCCAACGAACTGGTGGCCGAGGCCGAGGTCAAAGCGGCCAATGCCGCCATCCAGCAGGCCGATCTGGACCTGAGTTACACGAAAATCCCTGCCCCATTTGACGGGCGCATCGGTCGGATCACGACCAGCGTCGGCGATGTTGTCGGGCCGAACAACCCGCCGTTGGTCAATCTGGTTAGCGAAGCACCGATTTACGTCAACTTTTCGTTGAATGAAAAGATGTTCACCTCGGTCCTGCAGCAGTTTGGTGAAAACCCGGCCTCTTTAGCCGAAAGCAACCAAAGCCCCAACGTGCACGTTACCTTGCCCAACGGGGCCGAACTGGATGAAACCGGCGAGATCGTTTTTGTCGACAACCGCATTGATCCACTGACAGGGGCGATCACCGTCAGGGCGCAGTTTGACAACACGGACCGCCTGATCGTCGATGGTGCATTTGTGAATGTACAAATCGAAGCGCTGGAGCCGACGCTACAGGTTCTGATCCCGCAAGCCGCCTTGCAACGCGATCAGCGTGGCGAGTTTGTTCTGGTGGTGAATGACAAGCAGATGGTCGAACAGCGTTACATCACCACTGGCGACACGGTTGGCACAGCGATCATCGTGTCGGACGGTCTGCGCGAGGGCGAAAGCGTGATTGTCGAGGGCTTGCAAAGGGTTCGCCCCGGCGTGGCCGTGGATGCGGTCGTGGCCTCTGAACAGCCGGGAGAGTAACTGATGTTCTCAGCCCTGTTCATCAGCCGGCCCAAGCTGGCGCTTGTCATCTCGCTGGTGCTGACCATTCTTGGTGGCATCGGATATATGGTTCTGCCGGTGGCCCAGTTCCCGGACATCACGCCGCCCGTGGTCAGCGTGACCGCGACCTATACTGGCGCAAACGCAGAAACCGTTGAAAACACTGTCGCCGCCCCGATCGAGGCGCAGGTCAACGGCGTGGACGACATGATCTACATGACGTCAACCTCGTCGGATAACGGGTCTTATTCGCTGAACATCACCTTCGAAGTCGGAACCGACCCGGATATTGCCTCGGTAAACGTGCAAAACCGCGTGGCACAGGCCATGTCGTCGCTGCCGACCGAGGTGACATCGTCGGGTGTGGTGACTCAGAAAGCATCGACCAACATGCTGTTGCTGGTCACACTGACCTCGCCCAACGGAACTTATGACAGTGTGTTTCTGTCCAACTATGCCTCGATCAACCTGAAAGACGCTCTGGCGCGTGTTCAGGGCGTGGGTAAGGCGGATGTTCTGACCAATCTGGAATACGCCATGCGGATCTGGATGGATCCGGACAAAATGGCGGCGCTTTCGATCACGCCCGGCGACGTGATCAACGCCATCCGGGAACAGAATATCGAGGTGTCCGCGGGCTCGATCGGCTCACCCCCGGTGCCAGAGGGGCAGACCTTTCAGTACACGATCAAGACCAAGGGCCGCCTGACCTCGGCTGCGGAATTCGGCGATATTGTGATCCGCACCGGGGACGCCGGTGCCATTGTTCGGGTCAAGGACATCGCGCGGGTCGAACTGGGTGCGCAGTTCTATTCCGCCTCGGGTTATTTCCAGGCGGTACCGGCCACTGTGATCGGTATCTACCAAGCCCCCGGAGCGAACGCTTTGGCGGTCTCGGAACGGGTGCAAGCCGAGTTGGACCGGTTGTCGCGATCCTTCCCCACCGATGTGGAATACGCTGTCCCTTTCAACACCACGGATTTCGTCGAGCAATCATTGAACGACGTGGTCTCGACCCTGATCCTGACCTTCATCCTGGTGATCTCGGTCGTGTTCCTGTTCCTTGGTAGTTGGCGCGCGACGATCATACCGGCGGTGGCCATTCCGGTGTCGTTGATCGGGACCTTTGCCTTTTTGCTGGCCTTTGGCATGTCACTAAACACGATCTCTCTGTTCGCGCTGGTGCTGGCCATCGGGATCGTGGTGGATGACGCCATCGTTGTGGTCGAAAATGTCGAGCGCATCATCGCAGAAGAAGGGCTGCCGCCGGCCGAGGCGACGCGCAAGGCGATGGGTCAGATCACCGGCCCGGTGATTGCCACGACGCTGGTTCTGCTGGCCGTGTTCGTTCCAGTCACCTTCATGCCCGGTATCTCAGGACGGCTCTACTCGCAGTTCGCGGTGACGATCTCGACCGCTGTGGTGATCTCGTCGATCAACGCGCTGACGCTGTCGCCTGCCCTCTGCGGGCTGGTGCTGCGCGCACGGTCCGGGCCGCCGAAAGGTATTCTGGCGATGTTCGAGCGGTTCATCGGAACGGTCCGCAGCGGCTATGTGGCCATCGTGCGCAAGCTGCTGATCCTGCCGGTTACGGCCCTTGGTATCATTGTTGTGCTGGCCATGGGCACCGGTACGATCATGTCGAATACATCGGCCGGGTTCATCCCGCTTGAGGATAACGGGTATCTGTTCGTGGATATCCAGCTACCGGATGCGGCAACGTTGGAGCGGACAGAAACCGTCAGCGCTCGCGTGGACGATCAGATTCGCCAGATACCGGGCGTGGCCAACACCGTTCTGGTCAACGGCTTCTCGCTGTTGAACGGCACCACAACCAACGGGGCGGCGATCTTTGTCAATCTGATCAACTGGGAAGAACGGCAGGACGATGATCTGAGCGCGGATGCAATCCTGAAGAAAGTTCTGGCTATCGCGAATGGTGAATCCGCCGCCTCGATCGTGGCCTTCAACCCGCCCCCCATTCAGGGCCTTGGCATGTCTGCCGGGGTTGAGATGGAGGTGCAGCAGACAGGCGGCGGCACACCGCAGGATCTGGCTTCGGCTGTAGGATCGTTTGTCTATGCCGCAAACCAGAGGCCTGAGATTGGTCAGGCCTATACGACTTTCCGCGCCAATGTTCCCCAGCTCTTTGTCGATCTGGACCGCGAAAAGGCCAAGACACTACAGGTCTCGGTTGCCGAGATTTTCCAGACCATGCAGGCGCAATTGGGGTCATATTACGTTAACGACTTCAACCTGTTCGGACGTGTGTATCGCGTGATGATTCAGGCGGATGGGACGTATCGCGACAATGTCGAAGATATCTCGAACCTATATGTGCGGTCCGAAAAGGGTGAGATGGTGCCGCTAGGTACGCTGATCGATGTCGAAAACGTGCTGGGACCGGTGCTGCTGAAACGGCACAACCTGTTCCGGTCGGCCACGGTGACGGCGGTGCCCGCGCCGGGCCTGTCCACAGGTGACGCGATCAATGTGATGACCGAGGAATCAGCCAACGCCCTACCCCCCGGATATGCGTTTGAATGGACCGGGACAGCGCAGCAACAGCTGGCATCGGGCAGTCTGGTGATCATCATTCTGGGGTTGGCGATCCTGTTCGGCTATCTGTTCCTTGTGGGGCAATATGAAAGCTGGTCGATGCCGGTCTCGATCCTGCTGTCGGTGGTCGTGGCGCTGTTCGGCGCGGTGGCTGCTGTGGCGATCGTGGGCAGTGACATCAACCTGTATACGCAGATCGGGATGATCATGCTTGTGGGGCTGGCCTCGAAGAACGGCATCCTAATCGTTGAATTCGCGATGGAGCAACGCGCCAAAGGGCTGTCCATCCGGGACGCTGCGGCCGAAGCCGCCCATCAGCGTTTCCGTGCTGTAATGATGACCGCCCTGTCCTTCCTGCTGGGTGTTGTTCCGTTGCTTGCGGCCAACGGGGCTGGCGCGGCCAGCCAGAAAGCCATCGGTGTGGCCGTGTTTGGCGGCATGCTGGCGGCAACGCTGGTTGGCGTGATCGTGGTGCCGGTTCTGTACGCCCTGATGCAGGGGCTTAGGGAATGGATCAAAGGCACCAAGAGCGATCCCGACCCATCCGAAAAGGCGGCCTGACCAGTAAAAAAGGCCCCGCAAGACGCGGGGCTTTTTCGTTACATCAGACGTGCCCGCCGTCTGGACGCGATGACGCGGATGGCCGACTTGGCTTCGGGCGGCGGTTCACGCTCAACCCGTTGATAATCCGTTCCGTCCCGCTGCCGGGTGAGTAACCCGCAAGAGATCATGGTCCGGCGCAGAATCGCGGGATCGTCGAAACAATGCTCTGCGATCAACAATGCGTTCAGCTCTGGTTCCTGCAACACTTCTCCGGCAGGCAGCGCAGACCAAAGCACCCACAGCGATATCGTCTGGACGGCACGTTTTGAATGCCATTGCTCTAGCCTGCCCTGCGCATCGAACAGGCGTAGCGCGCGCTCGACCGAGCGCATGTCCGGCGCAGCTTGATCCGTTCGGGCTTCGATCCGTCGAAGGGCCGCAGTAGCCGAGCGCATATGCTGCACGTTCTGAAAGCCTGCGGCGCGGGCAACCATGTTCATAAGTTTCAGATGCGACGGGCTGGTTTCACCAAGTTGTCGCGACAACGCACGCACAAACCCGGTCAGGTCGTCTGCATGCAGCGGAAGGGCCGTTTTAGTCATCACATATCCATATCGGGCGTATTGCTCGATCGTTGGTCGCTGGCTTGACGAAACAACGCCCTGTGGTTTGCGATGTCATTCGTGTCTATGGCAGGTTTAGCACTCTGGATAAGAGCAGCGACGCCTCGGTGTCTGCCGACCGTGCGAGATGGCTAACACGGTCAGGACTTTCGGCCAAGCGGATAAATGAAATTCGCTCAGGCAACCTTTTCCGGTTGCGCATGATCCGCCATCCAACGGTCAATGCGAGCGACCTGATCTTCATTTAATCGCAACCCGAGTTTGTTGCGCCGCCAGATCACGTCTTGGGCCGTGCGAGCGAATTCCTTGTCCGCCAACCACGTCAGTTCGGCCTCGGTCAGTGTCGCGCCAAAATCTTCGCCCAGATCGCCTGTTTCTTTGGCATCGACCAGAATGTTGCGCGCCTCGGTCCCGTAGGCGCGAACCAGACGGCCGGCCCAAGCGGCATCCAAAAACCCGTAATCCGATACCAACCGGTCGATAAGATCCTGTACACCGTCCACAGGGAAATCTCCTCCGGGTAATGCCACACCGGCGGTCCAGGGTCCCGGCACATCCGGGAAATGCTTGGCTATCTTATCCAGTGCACTTTCGGCAAGGCGGCGATAGGTCGTGATCTTGCCACCAAAGACATTCAACACCGGCGCCCCGCCATCCGCGTCAACTTTCAGCGTGTAGTCCCGCGTTGCCGCCGTCGCGCTGCTGGCACCGTCATCATACAACGGACGCACACCGGAATAGGTCCAGACGATATCTTCGCGGGTCACAGGGCGTTCAAAGTACCTTGACGCAAACGCACACAGATACTCTTGCTCTGCTTCAGTGCATTCCGGTCGCTGATCCGGGTCGGGATGATCCTGATCAGTGGTGCCGATCAGGGTGAAATCCTGCTCGTATGGAATGGCGAAAATGATCCGCCCATCTTCACCCTGAAAGAAGTAGCACTTGTCGTGATCGAACAGTTTCCGCGTGACAATATGGCTGCCGCGCACAAGCCGAACCCCTTCGCGCGAGTTCGAACGGATTTTGGTGTGAATGATGTCCCCAACCCAAGGACCGCCCGCGTTGACCAACATTTTCGCTTTGATCACACGCGTTTCGCCGCTGGATCGATCCCGTGTCGTCACGCGCCACAGGTCCCCGTCACGCTCGGCCGAGAGCACCTCGGTCTGGACCATAATCCTTGCTCCGCGCGCCTCGGCATCGCGGGCGTTCAGGACAACAAGCCGCGAGTCTTCGACCCAGCAGTCGGAATACTCGTATGCGGTTTCAAACTTGTTCTGTAACGGGGCGCCTTCGGGTACATCGCGCAGGGACAGAGAGGCGGTGCCGGGCAATATCTTGCGACCCCCAAGGTTGTCGTACAGAAACAGGCCCAGCCGGATCAGCCAGGCCGGGCGGCGCCCCCGCATCCAGGGCATCACCGTACTTAGCAACCGCGAGGTCGGCGTTTCCGCGTCAAACCGCATGTCCGCGTGATACGGCAATACAAAACGCATGGGCCAACTGATATGTGGCATCGCCTGCAACAAGGTTTCCCGTTCTATCAACGCCTCACGGACCAGCCGGAACTCAAAATACTCAAGATACCTAAGGCCGCCGTGAAACAGCTTGGTCGAAGCGGAAGACGTTGCCGAAGCAAGGTCGTTCATTTCGGCCAAAACCACTGTCAATCCCCGACCCGCAGCATCCCGTGCGATGCCGCAGCCATTGATACCGCCCCCAATGATAAAAAGGTCCGTGATCTGATCCTGTTGGGCCTGCATGTACGGTGATTCCCTGCTGAGCATGGTCACGAGCATTTATCGGAATGACTTTCTAAAGATCAATGCAATTCTTCGTTTATTTTCGCTTTTTGACAATATAAGTGATTTTTCATGATTACCGTGTTTTCCCTTGCCATTTTTTTCAAAAAGAACAAAAACGAAAACAGCAATTGCGCAGGACTCCAGCATGTCTTTATCCTTTCGCCAATCCGACATCCTTGAAATCGCTGGCACCGAAGGGCGCGTGGCCGTCGACGATCTGGCTGAACGGTTCGGCGTGACAGTTCAGACCATTCGGCGCGATTTGTCCGAGCTGTCCGACGCGGGCAAACTTGACCGTGTGCACGGGGGCGCGGTCTTGCGATCCGGTGTCTCGAATATCGGGTACGAAGACCGCCGGGCGCTGAACGCCGAGGCCAAGATACGCATTGCAATGCGGTGCGCCGAAGATATCCCCGATGGCAGCTCCATCTTTCTGAATATCGGCACCACGACCGAGGCCGTCGCGCGACAGCTACTGGGCCACAAAAACCTGATGGTCGTCACCAACAACCTGAACGTCGCCAACATTCTGGTCGAAAACCCCGACTGCGAGATTGTGGTCGCCGGAGGCGCTCTGCGCCGCACGGATGGCGGGCTTGTCGGCAATCTGACCGCGTCCACGATCCGCCAGTTCAAGTTCGACCGGGCAATCATCGGCTGTTCGGCCCTGGATCTGGACGGGGACCTTTTGGATTTCGATCTGCAAGAGGTACAGGCAAGCCAGGCTATCATCGCTCAGGCACGTCATACCTGTCTCGTGGCCGACCAGTCCAAATTTCAACGCATCGCCCCCGGCCGCATCACCTCAATGTCAGAAATCGATACAATCTATACCGATGCACCCCTGCCCGACGATCTGCCACGCCTGTGTCAGAACTGGCAGACGCGCGTCGTTCAATGCGACTAGCTGCAAATCTCTTTTTACGCGATTGAGACACCTCGCTGCTTGCCAGACGTGCACAGGGCTGACACTATCCAAACCATTGAAACTTGAGCACGGGAGGGGAGAACCGGGCCATGATTGCGCTTTTATTTGCATTACTTACGGCAACGATGGGTTTGAACTACTTTAACATGACCAAAGCGGCAAACGCTCTGTTCTTCGTCACGCTGGCGATGAGTGTCTACTGGCTGAAGTTCCACGCAACCAGCCAACTGACCATACAGCTGTAAGGAGCGTGAAATGACACCGGAACTGTCCAGAACACTGAACGCGCTTGGAATGCTGGCGGTCAGCGTGGTGCTGACATTGGCCTATGTGTATCAGTTGATGCTGTACGAACTGCCCTGCCCCCTGTGCCTGCTCCAGCGGGTTGGATTTGTGGCCGTGGGTGTGGGCCTTGGCCTTAACCTTCTTTATGGCGCGCGACCGCAGCATTATGCGCTGATGCTGATGGCAGCCCTGTTTGGTGGCAGTGTCGCAGTCCGCCAGATCCTGCTGCATATCGTACCTGGCACAGGGCACTATGGCTCGCCGGTACTGGGGCTGCATTATTACACCTGGGCAGCGATCTGCTTTTTCCTGATCCTGCTGGGCACCGCCTTTATGCTGCTGTTTGACCGCCAGTACGAGGACCGCTCGCGCCGGTCCCCCCGCTTTGGTGACAGCGCGCTGGCCAAGTTTGCCTTTTTCCTCATGCTGGGTCTTGCTGTACTGAATGCCGGGACAACGCTTGTAGAATGTGGCCCGGGTATTTGCGCCGACCCTCCGACCAGCTACAAACTGATTGACGAGATGGGCACCAACAACTGAGGATGGGGCGACCTTCCCTACCGGAGGCACGAGCATGGGACTACTGGGCCAACCACTGGGCTATTATGATTATCTGACATTCGTGGCACTGATCTTGCTGCTGGCGGCGGTCATGGGCCTGTTTCTGTTCATCATGGGATTACCCGGACGGATCGCGATCAAACGCAATCACCCACATGCCGAGGCCGTCAAGATCATGGGGTGGATGGGGTTTTTGGCTATTGTCCCATGGGTTCATGCTTTCATCTGGGCCTTCCATGACGGTGTAACGGTCGATATGCGCCGCGGCCCCGATGAAGAGAAAAAAGCCATCCGCGATGAGATTGAGCGCCTGGGTGGTACTGTGAAAGAAGAATACCAAGACGCGTCCGACAAGACGCAGCAAGGCTAAGGCCGAAGGAAACAAAGCACTATGTTCGTCGCCCTTGGCATCACGCTTTTCTACATCATCTTCGTCTGGTTCGTCTTCTTCAAGATGGAGTGGCTGAAGTTCAACGTCGCCTGGGGGATTGTTACCTTCTGGGTTGGCGCACACTTGCTGCTGATCTTTCTGGTCGCCCTGCGGTTCTTTCAACCCTTCTCGGTCGACAGCCACGTTATTCGGTCGACCATTCAGATCGTACCCAAGCTGACCCAGCCCACCATCCTGACCGAGGTTCTGGTCGAGCCAAATACGCAAGTCACCAAGGGCGACCCTCTCTACCGTTTTGATGACACGGTGTTTGCACTGGCGGTGGACAACGCGCAGGCTCAGTTGGTCGCAGCCGAGCAGAACGCCAAGATTCTGGAGCAGGATGTTATTGCCAAGACTGAGGCGGTCGAACGCGCCAATGCGCAGTTGGCTTATGCCCTGACCGAGCAGGCACGGTACGAAAATCTGGTTCCCGCCGGGGGTGCACGACAGGACGAACTGGATCGCTGGAACGAACAAGTGGCCGAGGATCAGGCGCAGGTCAAACAGGCCGAGGCCAATCTGGAAAAGGCCAACCTGGCACAGGCCTCGCAGATCGACGGGGTAAACACCGGCATTTTACAGGCGCAGGCCCAGCTTGCCGAGGCCGAGTATTTCCTTGAAAACACGACGATCTACGCGCCCGAGAACGGCATGATCGTCTCGCAACAGGCGCGCCCCGGTCTGGTTGTCGGCGACATCCGCCTTGGCGCCATCGCCAGCTTCGTAACCGAGGAAAACCCTTATATCCTTGCTACTTTCCGCCAGCAGAACCTGAAGTTCGTTGAACCGGGGCAAGAGGTCGAGGTCGCGCTGGATCTTTACCCCGGTGAGATTCTCAAGGGTAAGGTCGAGGCGATCTGGTGGGCCACCCGGCAAGGCCAGTACATTCCGTCGGGCCGCCTGCCCCGTTTTGAGCTTCCGAAACTGCCCGGTCGGATTGCTGTGCAAATCACCGTTGATGTGCCCGAAGGCCATACCTTCCCGGCTGGTGGGCATGCCGCAGTGGCCATCTATACCGGCATGGGTCAGAGCTTTGAATTCCTGAGACGTATCAACATCCGTCTCTACTCTTTCGCCAACTTCATCCGTCCGCTGGATATCTGAGGATGCGCACCATGACACTCCGCCGGTTACTGGGAACGGCCCTTTGCGCGGGAACGCTGGCCGCATGCGCGCCGGTTGGGCCGGATTTCGTGCGCCCCAATTCTCCGGTCGTGAAGGAATGGATCGAGGTCAACAGCCCCAGCGCCGGGCAAAGCGGCCTGACCTCGCGCAGCGCGCCGGTGGTCAAGTGGTGGGAGACGTTCAACGACCCCACCCTTAACAAGCTGATCGCCGAGGCTTATGCGCAGAACCTGTCGTTGCAGGTTGCGGGTGCACGCGTCTTGCAGGCCCGTGCCCAACTGGGGATCGCTTTTGGCGAGCTTTATCCGCAGTCACAAGCCATCGGTGGATCGCTGCAACGCCGCCAGATCAGCGATAATCTGGGGCCAATTTCGGACATCCGCCGGATCGTTCCGCTGGACACAGAATTCTCAACGTCGCAAGTCGGGTTCGACGCCCAGTGGGAACTGGACCTTTGGGGTGCACAACGACGCGGGGTGCAAGCCGCGCGATCCAATCTGGCGCTGCAGGTGGCGAATTACGATGACGCGCTAGTTACCCTGACAGGGGATGTGGCCGCGCTGTATATCAATATCCGGTCCCTGCAAGAGGCGCTGGTCGTCGCGAGGGAGAATATTCGGATTCAACAGGTCTCGAACGACCTAACACAACTGCGCTTCAACAATGGCGTCACGACCGAGTTGGACGTGCAGGAATCCACCGCCCTGTTGAACAACACCAAAGCACTGGTGCCCGAGTTGGAAAGCGACCTGCAACAGGCCAAGAACACTCTGGCTGTGCTGCTGGGCGCAACACCTTCGCGTATGACCAACCTGTTGGGTAATTCCGGGCGCATCCCGACGGCCCGTTCCAATGTGGCTGTAGGAGTTCCGGCCGAACTGCTGCGCCGCCGCCCAGACGTGCGCGCAGCCGAACTGGCGGCTGCGACGCAGTCGGCGCAGGTGGGTATTGCAATGGCCGACCTGTATCCGCAGTTCATCCTGTCGGGCTCGATCGGTCTGCAAGCATCGGGCGGGCGTGATCTGTTCAGCTCGAACAGCGCCACCAATCTGGCCAGCGCGGGCGTGGTCTGGAATGTGCTGAACTATGGGCGCATCCAGAACAACGTACGTGCGCAGGACGCGGCCTATCAGGCGCTGATCGCCAATTACCAGAACACCGTACTGACCGCCTATTCCGAAGTCGAAAGCGCGATGGTAGCCTATGCGCAGGCCCGCAAGCAGGTCACATTCTATCAGCAAAGCGTCGATGCCTCGCGCAAGGCCGCCGAGATCGCGGTTGATCAATATCGCGATGGCATCGCCGATTATTCACGCATTCTGAACACGCAAACGGCGCTGTTGCAGTCGCAGGCCAATCTGATCGAGGCGCGCCAGCAGGTCTCAAGCAATCTGGTGGCGGTCTACAAAGGTCTGGGCGGCGGCTGGCAAATCCGTCAAAATCAGGAATTCCTGCCGGATACCGTTCTGGCCGAGATGGCCTATCGCACCGATTGGGGCGACCTGCTACAGCAGGACCCGACCGGTGCCAGCCTGAACTGACGCTATTTCGTAAGGCCCCGCAAGCCGCCCGAAATCAGGATATTGACCTCGTACAGGATACGCGGCGCCGCCAATCCACCGGGGCTGGCCAGATAGTTGGGGCTCCATTCCGGTTCGAACTTCTGCTTGAAGGCGCGCAGGCCTTCGAAGTGATAGAACTGTTCACCATGCTCATAGACGAACCCGCCGATACGGTTCCAGAGCGAGGCCAGTTGCCGGTTCTCGATCCCCGAAAACGGCGCGGCGCCCAGCGAGAACCAGTGGAACCCCTGTTCCGAACCCCAGACCATCATCTCGGCGAACAGCGCATCCATGACAAAGCTGGGGCTGTCAGGTTCATAGCGCATCAGATCCAGCGACAGCTCGGACTTGTGGCCGCCCTGAAACAGGTTGGCGAAGGCCATGATCTTGCCGGTCTTTCCATCCCGCAACACCGCATGATCGAAATATGACAGGTATTGGTCGTCAAACCCACCCAGGGCAAATCCCTTCTCTTCCCCCGCTTTGCGCTCTAGCCAGTCATCCGAAATCTTACGCAACTCAGGCAGGACCGGGGCCAGTTCCTCTTTCGGGATGATCTCGAATACATAACCTTCCCGCTCGGCCCGGTTCTTGGCCTGCCGGAACCGTTTGCGCGACTTGCCGTCCAGCGAGAAATCCTTGAGCGGCACCCGGGCGACCTCGCCGATCTTCAGGATTGACAGGCCGAGATCCAGAAACGTCGGCAGATACTTGGTCGAAACACTGTAGAAGGCGCATAGCTTGCCCTCACGGTCCGCCATTTCACGAAGCTGCCAGATCAGCTGCTGACCTGCCTTTTCATCTCCGACCGGTTCGCCTTTGGAAATCACCGCATTGCCCGTGTCAGCATAGGCGATAAAGGCTGTTTCATCCGGGGATATCAGGAACCGCTTGTCCCCGGTCAGTGATATCTGGGATTCGGTATCCTCACTCTCCATCACCAGACGTTCGACCACCTCGGGGATTTCGGTGCGTTTCGGTGCCGGGATTTCGCGCCCGAACAGAGAATTCACGGCCACAATACCCACGATCACGGCAACCACGACGCTGGATCGCAAAAAGCGTGAGGCGTCTGCATTCCAAGCGAAATCCCACCACAAGGCGTTTTGGTATTCAACATGCGAGTAGGCAAACAAACCGACCCAAAAGATCACCGCAAGCAATACGATGACGCTGACCAACCATGGGATATTAAGGCGAAAGATCGATGCACCGCTCACCCGGTAAAACGCCCCCCGAAACATTGCCAGCATCCCGATCGTCGCCAGCATGGACAGGGCCTCATGCGTGTCCAGGCCCTTGGCCAGAGACGCAAAGAAACCCGCAACCATCAACAGCGTGGCCACGACCCAGGCGCGGTACAGTTTGCGGAACAGCCCGCGCGACACTAACAACAGCAGCACACCAACAGCGCTGCCAGCCAGATGCGAAGCCTCGACAAATGACAGGGGCAGAACCTCTCTTAGCACGCCCAGATTCTGAGTGCTGGCGGGCAACGCCCCCGAAACCAACAGGATAACCCCTGCAACCGCAGCCACCCCGGCCGCAACAATTGGAACGATTGGTCGGATGGCGCGATAGACCCATGTCGCGGCTCCTCCGATCCGATGCCTTTGCGTCAGGGCCGACGCGATTGCGATAGACAGGCTGGCAATTCCAAATGGCAGGAACGTGTACACCACACGGTAGAGCAGCAGCGCCGCAATAACATCTGACCGACCCGAGGCCCCGAGACCGGCGATCAAAGTCGCCTCGAACACGCCGATCCCACCGGGGGCATGGCTGAGAATACCAACCGCGATGGCCGCCACATAGACCGTGAAGAAATAAGGAAAACCCACACCAAGATCGTCGGGCATCAGCACATACAGCGTCATCGATGCGCCGAACAGGTCGCCAAGCGCTGCAAGCGTCAACAGGCTGGCCAGCTTGCCGCCGGGCAAGTTAAAGCCGAAGCCTGCAACCGAAAGCCGCCGCCCGCCACTGGACAACCAGACAAACAGGATGACCAGCCCGGCCAGCAGACACAGGCCTATTGCCGTTTCAACCGTTTCGCTGATAGGCAGCACTTTTGCCACGCCGTCAGGGTGGAAGGTCAGAAGGATGCCAAGGATCAGTACCAACCCCATCCAGAACGCGACCCATGACGTGGCAATGACACCGGCCACCCGCCCCAAATCCAGCCCCAAAGACGCATATATCCGGTATCGGATCGCCGTCCCGGTGATGTAGGAAAAACCAAGGCAGTTGGACACCGCATAGCCGCTGGCCCCGGCCATACCAGCCACGGGTAACGGCACTTTACCGTCGGCCACGCTCTGCACTGCGAAGACATCGTACAACGACAGGGACAAAAAGCTGAACGCCGTCCAACACACTGCAAAAAACATGATCTTCCACGGCGTGGCGGCTATGTCGGCCTGTACATCAGACCATTTTACATGAGTAGACAGATCATGCAGAACCGTCAGCGCGATCAGAGTGACCACAATTGGGACAGCGATCCGAACCCAGGTTTTTTCCAACAACCCGGTGATGTTTTCAGCCCAGCGTACGGCCCGCGGTTCTTCGCCCGTCTCCTGAGTGCTCATTGTGGTCGCCCCTGCTCTTAAAGCTTGTTAAGACCCACATCCTGTCTCGGTCAGAATGGGCCCCGCTGAGACCTTGGCACAGTTTCGGCGCGGGTCAAAGCGTGATGAAACGCAATCAATACCGCCCCTTACGGGTAGACAGCAGCAAGTTCGTCTCGGACCGGGTCACGCCTTCCATGCGCCTGATCTGAAACAGAACTTCGTCCAGTTCCGCCAGGGTTTCCGTGCCGATCTCGGCGATCAGATCCCAGCTGCCATTGGTCGAATGCACCGCCCTGACCTGCCGCATGGCCGCGATCCGTGCCATGGTCCGTTCGGTGCCGCGCCCCTCGATCTCAAGCATCATCAAACCGCGCACCGGGCTTTCGGCCACGCCCTGACGGGTCAGGACGGTGAAGCCAACAATCTCGCCGGATTGCTTGAGACGCTGTAGGCGGCTGCGCACCGTTGTTCGCGTGACCCCCAAAGCCTCGGCCAGTTCGGACAGCGAGGCCCGGGCGTCCCGATGCAGGGCATTCAGCAGTCTGTTATCCAAATCGTCCAAATCGGCTTCTCATTTCGGGTTTCTAACTTTCATTTTGAACATTTTGCCCCCTTTTCGCAACCCACCTTGCTTCGCTAGATAAGCACATGGACAATAAAACTCTTCTTCTGACAGGCGTCCCAATGGATGCCGGAAAACAGCGGCAAGGTTGCCGGATGGGCCCGGATGCCTACCGTGTGGCCGGTCTGGAGCAAGCCCTGCGCGATCTGGGCCACACCGTCACCGATATCGGCGATATTCAACCGGATCCGGTGGACCTGCCCGAGCATCCGCATTTGTTTGCCTTGCCCGAATGTATCGGATGGACCCGCGCGCTGGAGCGCACAGCACAAGAGATCGCGCACCAAGGGGTTCCGATCTTCATGGGCGGCGATCATGCGCTATCACTGGGTACTGTGGCCGGTATGGCTGCACATGCGGATCAAATGGGACGGCCTTTATTCGTGCTGTGGCTGGACGCACACAGTGACTTTCACACGCCAGACAGCACCGGCAGCGGCAACCTTCACGGCACGCCCGTTGCCTATTTTACCGGCCAGCCGGGCTTTGACGCCTTTCCGGCGCTGACCAAAGTTGTCCCCACCAACCGGGTTGGCATGATTGGCCTGCGCTCAGTCGATCCGGCTGAACGCGCCGCCCTTGAAAAAGACCACGCCATGCTGGCCGACATGCGCAGCATCGACGAACACGGGATCAAAGCGCCCCTGATTGCGTTCCTGGAAAAGGTGCGCGCGGCAAACGGCCTGCTGCACGTATCGCTGGATGTCGATTTTCTGGATCCCGCCATCGCACCCGCCGTTGGCACGACTGTACCCGGCGGCGCGACTGAACGAGAGGCGCATTTGGCCATGGAACTGCTGCACGAAAGCGGCCTTGTCAGCTCGCTGGATCTGGTTGAGCTGAATCCATTCCTCGACGAACGCGGTCGTACCGCCAAACTGATGGTCGACCTGACGGCCTCGCTGATGGGGCGCCGTATCTTTGACCGCCCGACCCGGAGCTTCTGATGACCCAACCTTCTGACAAGGCGCTGGTGCCTTTCGTATCCGTCGACAACATGATGCGGCTGATCCACCATATCGGGGTGGAGCAGATGATCACTCAGATCGCCGCCCAGATTGAGGCCGATTTCAAGCGGTGGGAGAGTTTCGACAAAACACCCCGCATCCCGGCCCATTCACCGCATGGCGTGATCGAGCTGATGCCAACTTCGGATGGTGAGGCCTATGGCTTCAAATACGTCAACGGCCACCCCAAAAACACGTCTGAGGGGCTGCAAACGGTGACCGCTTTTGGTCTTCTGGCAGACGTTTACACAGGCTATCCAACGCTGCTGACCGAAATGACGATGCTGACCGCGCTGCGAACAGCCGCGACCTCGGCGCTGGTGGGCAGCTACCTGGCACCCAAATCCGCAACAACAATGGCCATGATCGGCAACGGTGCTCAGTCCGAGTTCCAGTGCCTGGCGTTCAAGGCGATGTGTGGGATCGATACGGTTCGCCTTTATGACATCGACGCCAACGCAACGGCCAAATGCGCGGTGAACCTGAACGGCAAAGGCCTGAAGGTCGTTTCCTGCACAACGCCGGAAGACGCGATCGAAGGTGCGCAGATCATCACCACATGCACGGCCGACAAGAAATACGCGACGATCCTGACGGACAACATGGTCGGCCCCGGTGTACACATCAATGCGATTGGCGGGGATTGCCCAGGAAAAACAGAATTGCACAAAGATATCCTCCTTCGCTCGGACATCTTCGTGGAATATCCCGAACAGACCCGTATAGAAGGTGAAATTCAGGCTTTGGATGCTGACCACCCGGTCACCGAGATGTGGCGTGTGATGACAGGTCAGGCGCAAGGGCGCAGGGATGATCGCCAAATTACGCTGTTTGACAGCGTCGGCTTCGCCATCGAAGATTTCTCGGCGCTTCGCTTTATCAAGAACGCAATCGAAGGCACCGATTTCTTTGAACCTTTGGATATGCTGGCTGATCCGGACAACCCGCGGGACCTGTTCGGAATGTTGATGCGCGCCAACTAACGAGGCGAATTCGATAAACCCAGAATGTTAGGGGGCTCTGCCCCCGCCGCCCTGTGGGCGACTCCCCCGGGATATTTCTGGCCAGATGAACGAGGGATCCACTCTCCGACCACAACCGGAGAGCTTCACCTGGCGCGGTCATCGGCATCCCTGCCTGTACCGCCCAAGCAATATCGCCTCAGATTGGTTAAGGATCCATTACTTCATCTGGCCAAAAATATCCCGGAGCGCGAGGCAGAGCCTCGCAAAATACCCTGGTCAGCCAGCGAGTGACGGCAGGTACAACACGATTCCGGGGAAGGCCACAAGCAGCGCGATGGTCAGGGCGTCGGCGACAAAAAACGGTGTCACGCCTTTGAAAACGTCCTGAACGCTCAGATCCGGGCGAACCCCTGCGACAACAAAACAGTTCAAACCAATCGGCGGTGTGATCAGGCAGAATTCGGCCATTTTGACCACCAGGATGCCAAACCAAATTGCGCACATCGGGCCGGACATTCCAAAAGTGCTTTCCGCCGCAGACACTGTTTCACCGCCATTCAAGGCCATGACGGCCGGGTAGACGACCGGCAAAGTCAGCAGCAGCATACCGATTGCATCCATGAACATGCCAAGAACCGCATAGGCCAGCAGGATACAGATCAGGATCAGCATGGGCGACATCTCTAGCGAAGTTATCCAGTCGGAGAACACGCCGGGCAGATCAGCAAAACCAAGGAAACGCACATAGATGAGCACGCCCCAAATGATTGCGAATATCATGGCCGTCAACTTGGCGGTTTCCAACAGAGCCGACTTGAACTCGGGCCAGCGCATGCCATGGAACAAGGCGAAGCAGAAAACGATAAAGGCTCCGATCGCGCCCCCTTCTGTCGGGGTGCCCCACGCCTTTTCGCCGAAAGGGTTATAGACGAAACAGATGATGATCAGAATGACGGCAAGGATGGGTACAGCACCCGGCAGCGCGATCATGCGCTCTTTCCAGGTGAAGCCGGTAACCGGGGGGCCGACAGATTTGAACACGACGGCAATACCGACGATCAGCAGGCCATAGACCACTGCCGAAAACGCACCGGGGATGAAACCCGCCAGCAGCAGTTTGCCAACATCCTGCTCGACGATAATTGCGTAGATCACCAGGATCGCCGAGGGCGGGATCAGCGAAGCCAGCGTTCCGCCCGCCGCCACCACGCCTGCGGCGAAGCGCTTATTGTAGCCCACGGCCAGCATCTCGGGGATGGCGATACGGGCAAAGACCGCCGATGTGGCAACCGACGCACCGGACACCGCCGCAAACCCCGCAGTGGCAAACACGGTCGAGACGGCCAACCCGCCCGGCACCCACGCCACCCAACGCTTGGCGGCCTCGAACAAGGCTCGGGTCAGACCCGCATAGTAGGCGAGGTAACCAATAAGGATAAATGTCGGAATCAGGCTCAGCGTGTGTGAGGCGACTTTGGAATGCGGCACTTGCCCCGCGGTTTTGACCGCGACCGTGATGGCCTTCCCAAACCGGTCGGGGTCATAGCCGAATTTTGCCCAGAAAATCCAAACCAGCCCGATCAGGCCAGCAAGCCCAGCTGCAAAGGCCACCCGCATTCCGGCCACGACCATGACCAACAGGCCGCCCGTGACCCAGAGTCCGATATCAATCGTATCCATGAGTTACGAGCGCCCTTCGTACTGTTCGGCCTCGGCCGCAGCCTGAGCGGCGGCATCTTGAATCAGAGGAACTGCTGGCGGAGTCTCAAGACCCAGTACAAAGGCGCGACCATACCCCCAGGCCTGCAAAACCAGTCGTGCACACAGCACTGAAAAGGCAACCGGAGCCAAGAGCTTGGCAGGCCAAATTGGGATCCCGATATCGATCGAGCTGTCACGGCTCCACAGCGGCGCTCCAAAATCAAAGGACCGGTCGAAATGCGCCCAACTGCCCCAAACCAGCGCCAGCATCAGGATGAGGATCAGAATGATGGACAGAAACTCGAACAACCACAATGCCCGCCCTTTGAGACGCGAGATGACGATATCCATCCGGATGTGGCCACCGCTGCGCTGAACGAATGAAACACCAAGAAAGGCGATCAGAGGCATCGCTTGCTCGATCCAGTCCACATAGCCCGGCAAAGGTGCATTCAACGCGTTGCGCCCGCTGACCGAGACGACGGCAAGCACCATCAACCCGAACACCGCGAACCCGCTGATCAAGGCCAGAAACTGCTCAAGTTGCAAAAGGCGGCGGTCCAGACGGCTGATCAGGCTGCCGTCCTCCAGCACCGTGGCGTGTCCTGCCATTCCGGTGTTCCCCTGTCCGTGAGTATAAACCGGGCGCCCGAGAACGCCCGGTCAGAGCTATCAGTTTCCGCCGCGTTGTTGTTGCAGCGTTGCCTGAACCAGATCGTAAAGATCCTGCGCAGGTAGGCCCTGCGCGGTCATGTCCTCGATCCATTTTTCGCGGATCGGGTCAGCCGCCTTGGCGCGAAACTCTTCGATTACAGCATCTTCGATCATGACTTTCTGGACGCCTTTCTCCTCAAGAACGCCGTCCCATTGCTCTAGCAAGCCACCATAGTTGGCAAGATAGTGATCGATAGCTTCGTCAATCGAGCTATTGAGGGCTTCGCGGTGCTCTGGCGTCAGGGCCTCATAGGCGTCGATATTCACGACCACCGGGCAGTTCACAGTGCCGGGGTTCAGGTTGGCCGTCCACCAGTCGGCCTCATTGATCGTGCCAAAGGACAGATGCGCGTGCTGGGCGAAGGCCACAGTATCCACTACACCGGATTCCATCGCGTTAAAGGCTTCGGTGGCGGGAACCGAGGTCGGCACACCCCCTACGGCCTCGAACGCCTGGCCCAGACCGCCAGTGGCGCGCACGCGCATTCCATCGAAATCGGCCAGTTTATCCCTTGGATCACCGGTGCCGACTAGGTTGTATTGTGGCATGGGTGAGGTCATGATGATCCGCGCGTTCCATTGCGCCATCTCATCCTTCACTGCGGGATGATCATAAACCGCGTGGCTGACCGCAACCTCCTCGTCCAGCGTATTCACGCCCAAAAAGGGCAGTTCCAGAACGGTGATCGCACGGTTCTTGTCCCGGTGATAGCCCGCGCAGAACTGCGCCATCTCAAAAGCGCCGATCTCAATCCCATCCAGGTTTTCGCGCGGTTTCGACAGGCCGCCATAGCTGACATTGATCGTGAATTCGCCGTTGGTTTTCTCGCTCACCAGCTCGGCCAGTTTTTCTACATGTTCGGTGAAGGCGCGGCGCTTGCCCCAGACCGAAGCATTCCACTCGGTCGCGGCAGCCTCGGTGACGAACGCCAGGCTCAGGACGGTGACAGCAGCACCGCTCAACATCTTGTTCATTATGATTTCTCCCTTTGATGCGCCCCTTGCTAGGGCGCTTGGCAGTAAAGCTAGCGCCAACCATAGGGTGTGCCAACCCCCGCAAACCAATCCGGGAAAAGCGCAAGACTTCGAGGCGGAATTGACGGATTTGCCCAAACTGCAGACCCCTTCCCTGCCTTTACCGAAAAAGAACGTTACAGCTAAGCAGCTATAATATTACTACTTTTTTAGAAATTTCCCACATTCTTTACAGAAACCCGACAACAACAGAAATTTGTTTACAAACAAATCCAAGGTTTACGGCTATTTATTTAAATATTTTCTGAACTCCGTATTATCCGAATTGGGGAGGAACAGGATCGACATTGTCTGATCGGCGGGCGAAACATCGATCCGAAATTATCCAGTCCAGAGGGAGGAGCCTCAAAATGACAACCGCTGCCCAGGCAGAAGCCAAGGTATACGAGCCATCCGCAGAAACCGTCGCGCGCGCGCATGTTGACGCGGAAAAATACGACGACATGTATGCGGCTTCTGTAAACAACTCAGAAGCGTTCTGGGATGAACAAGGTAAACGGGTCGACTGGATTAAACCTTATACTCAGATCAAGGACGTCAACTACGATTTCGGTTCGGTCAAGATCAACTGGTATGCCGATGGCACGCTGAACGTCTCGGCCAACTGTCTGGACCGTCATCTGGAAACACGCGGGGATCAGACTGCAATTATCTGGGAACCGGATGATCCAAACGACGCGGCCCAGCACATCACTTATGCCGAGCTGCATCGCCGCACCTGCCGCATGGCCAATATTCTGGAATCCATGGGCGTGCGCAAAGGTGATCGTGTCGTCATCTATCTGCCGATGATCCCCGAAGCAGCATATGCAATGCTGGCCTGCGCACGTATCGGCGCTATTCACTCGATTGTTTTTGCAGGATTTTCGCCGGATGCGTTGGCCGCACGAGTCAATGGTTGCGACGCCAAGGTCATCATCACAGCCGATGAAGCCCCGCGCGGCGGTCGCAAGACTCCGTTGAAGTCGAATGCAGACGCTGCTTTGCTGCACTGCAAGGACACCGTGAAATGTCTGGTGGTCAAGCGTACCGGTGGTCAGACCACGTGGATTGACGGGCGCGACTACGACTATAACGAAATGGCATTGGAGGCGGATGACTATTGCGCACCCGCCGAGATGAGCGCCGAAGATCCACTGTTCATTCTCTACACTTCGGGCTCGACTGGTCAGCCAAAAGGAGTGGTGCACACCACCGGTGGCTACCTGGTTTATGCATCGCTGACACATGAAATCACATTCGACTACCATGAGGGCGACGTCTATTGGTGTACGGCGGATGTGGGTTGGGTGACCGGTCACAGCTATATCGTATACGGCCCGCTGGCCAATGGCGCGACCACGCTGATGTTCGAAGGTGTTCCGACCTTTCCTGACGCGGGCCGCTTCTGGGAGGTCTGCGCCAAGCATAAGGTCAACCAATTCTATACTGCTCCGACCGCGATCCGGGCGCTGATGGGCCAGGGCAACGAATGGGTCGAAAAGCACGATCTGAGCGACCTGCGCCTGCTGGGCACCGTGGGCGAGCCGATCAACCCGGAAGCCTGGAACTGGTACAATGAGGTTGTGGGCAAAGGTAAATGCCCCATCGTGGATACGTGGTGGCAGACCGAGACCGGCGGCCACATGATGACCCCCTTGCCCGGTGCTCATGCGTTGAAACCCGGCTCGGCCCAAAAGCCGTTTTTTGGTGTTCAGCCGGTTGTTCTGGACCCGCAATCAGGTGTCGAGATCAGCGGCAACGGGGTCGAGGGCGTTCTGTGCATCAAGGATAGCTGGCCCGGTCAGATGCGCACCGTTTGGGGCGATCATGAGCGGTTCGAGAAGACGTATTTCTCGGACTACAAAGGATACTACTTTACCGGTGATGGCTGCCGCCGTGACGAGGATGGTGACTACTGGATCACCGGGCGCGTCGATGACGTGATAAACGTCTCGGGCCACCGCATGGGCACGGCCGAGGTTGAAAGTGCTCTGGTCGCGCATTCCGCTGTAGCCGAGGCTGCGGTTGTCGGTTATCCCCATGAAATCAAAGGGCAAGGCATCTATTGCTACGTCACACTGATGAATGATCGCGAGCCTTCGGACGAACTGTTGAAAGAGCTGCGTACATGGGTGCGAACCGAGATTGGTCCGATTGCCAGCCCGGATGTGATTCAGTGGGCCCCCGGTCTGCCCAAGACCCGCTCGGGCAAGATCATGCGCCGTATCCTTCGCAAGATTGCCGAGAATGACTTTGGTTCGCTGGGTGATACGTCGACACTCGCGGATCCGTCGGTGGTCGAAGACCTGATCGAAAACCGCGCGAACAAGTGAGGATGTGATGGACGCCACCACGCTCACCACACCTGCCGTTCTGATCCTTCTCGGCCCTCCGGGCGCCGGGAAGGGAACCCAAGCGCGGATGCTGGAGGACACGTTCGGGCTGGTGCAACTCAGCACCGGTGATCTGTTACGGGACGCGGTTGCTGCAAGGACCGAGGCCGGTAAAGCGGCCAAAGCCGTGATGGAAGCTGGCGATCTGGTCAGTGACGAGATCGTCATCGATATCCTGCGTGACCGGATGGTGCAGCCAGACTGCGCCAAGGGTGTCATTCTTGACGGTTTCCCGCGCACTACGGTTCAGGCCGAAGCGCTGGACGGGCTACTGGCCTCGAACGACCAGAAGATCAATGCAGCAATCAGCCTCGAAGTGGAAGATGCCGAAATGGTGGTGCGCATTTCGGGCCGCTACACCTGCGCCGGCTGCGGTGAAGGCTATCACGACAAGTATAAGCGACCTGCCAAAGACGGCACCTGCGACAAGTGTGGCCATACCGAATTCATGCGCCGCGCGGATGACAACGCGGAAACTGTGGCATCGCGCCTGACAGCTTATCACGCGCAGACCGCACCGCTGATCAGTTACTACGAAGGCCAGGGCGTGCTGAAACGCACAGACGCCATGGGCCGGATTGAAGGCATCGCTCGCGACCTGGAGGTGATCGTCCGCGACGCGATGATTTAAGGGGAGAGGACAAGCCGTAAGGCTCTGATCCTACGACAGAATGCTTCAATGAACCGCCTTGGCGGAACAGAGAAGTTTTGCCGAGCGTCATATGACGTTTGGCACAATCGAGAAGCGGCCCGATGCACTGGAGGAGTAAAGCAACGGGCCGCCTATGAGGGAAGCGAAGGAGGAACCCGCGATGGCGGATAATTCAACAAACTCCGCGCAGACTGCCGAAGCCGATAAGGGCTATTGGCAGGCCAACCTGCGCCTCATCTACATCAGCCTCGCGATCTGGGCGCTGGTGTCGTTTGGATTCGGCATTCTGCTGCGTCCGCTGCTGTCAGGCATCGCCGTAGGCGGCACCGATCTGGGCTTTTGGTTCGCCCAGCAGGGATCGATCCTGGTCTTTCTGGTGCTGATCTTCAACTACGCCTGGCGCATGAACAAGCTGGACGCTGAATACGGCGTCGACGAGGAGTAAGCGGCATGGATCAGTTTACCATCAACCTGCTGTTTGTTGGCGCGTCCTTTGCGCTTTACATCGGCATCGCGATCTGGGCCCGCGCGGGTTCCACATCAGAGTTCTATGCTGCAAACCGCGGCGTTCACCCGGTCACCAACGGTATGGCGACAGCGGCGGACTGGATGTCTGCGGCTTCGTTCATTTCGATGGCGGGCCTGATTGCCTTTACCGGCTATGACAACTCGACCTTCCTGATGGGTTGGACCGGTGGCTACGTGCTGCTGGCGCTGCTGCTTGCCCCTTACCTGCGTAAGTTCGGCAAGTTCACCGTCTCGGAATTCATCGGCGATCGCTTTTACAGTCAAACCGCACGCATCGTCGCGGTGATCTGTCTGATCGTAGCGTCTGTGACCTACGTGATCGGTCAGATGACCGGTGTCGGTGTTGCCTTTGGCCGCTTCCTCGAAGTGTCAAACACCACCGGGCTTTTGATTGGTGCAGGCGTTGTGTTTGCCTATGCGGTGTTTGGTGGGATGAAGGGTGTGACCTATACTCAGGTCGCTCAGTACTGCGTGCTGATCACCGCCTATACCATCCCAGCCATCTTTATCTCGCTACAGCTGACCGGCACACCAGTTCCGGCGCTGGGTCTGTTTGGTGACACCGCCAGTGGTGAGCCCCTGCTGACCAAGCTGGATGCCATCGTGACCGAGCTGGGCTTTAACGACTATACCGCCCATCACTCGAACACGCTGAACATGGTGCTGTTCACCCTGTCGCTGATGATCGGCACCGCCGGTCTGCCACACGTCATCATGCGCTTCTTTACCGTTCCCAAAGTGTCTGACGCACGCTGGTCGGCGGGCTGGGCGCTGGTCTTCATCGCGTTGCTGTACCTGACCGCCCCTGCGGTTGGCGCAATGGCCCGTCTGAACATCACCGACATGATGTGGCCCAATGGTGGCATCGAAGGTGGCGCTGTTTCGGTTGAAGAGATCGACAATGATCCGCGCTATGACTGGATGGCCACGTGGAAGAAGACCGGTTTGCTGGACTGGGAAGACAAGAACGGCGACGGCAAGATCCAGTACTACAACGACAAGTCCGAAGCGATGACGGCTATCGCGGAAGAAAAAGGCTGGGTCGGTAACGAGCTGACCAAGTTCAACCGCGACATCCTGGTTCTGGCCAACCCCGAGATTGCCAACCTGCCGGGTTGGGTGATCGGTCTGGTCGCTGCCGGTGGTCTTGCGGCTGCTCTGTCAACCGCTGCGGGCCTGTTGCTGGCGATCTCGTCGGCTGTGTCCCATGACCTTGTCAAAGGTGCGATCAACCCGTCGATCTCTGAAAAAGGAGAGCTGTTGGCGGCGCGGATCGCAATGGCCGTGGCCATCGTTGTCGCAACCTATCTGGGCCTGAACCCACCGGGCTTTGCCGCGCAAACCGTGGCCTTGGCCTTTGGTCTGGCGGCGGCTTCGATCTTCCCGGCGCTGATGATGGGGATCTTCTCGACCCGCATCAACAACACCGGTGCGGTCTGCGGTATGCTGGCAGGTCTGGTCGTGACCCTGGTCTACATCTTCCTGCACAAGGGCTGGCTGTTCATTCCGGGCACCAACTCTTTCACCGATGCTGATCCTCTGCTGGGTCCGATCAAGTCGACCTCGTTCGGCGCCATCGGTGCGATGATCAACTTTGCGGTTGCCTACACTGTTGCAGGCATGACCAAAGAGACACCGCAAGAGATCAAGGATCTGGTCGAAAGCGTGCGCATTCCCCGTGGTGCGGGCGCGGCTCAGGATCACTGAGTGTGATGCGGTCGGCGGCTCTTGCCTCTGACCGCGTTTTTCGATCCACTGATCCCGCCCGGCATACCACTGGGCGGGACTTTTCTTTCAGAAGCACGGAGACACATGATGCCCCTGTCCCATGATGAGATCACCCGGTTTCTGAAATCCGTTCATCCCTATGACTCGCTGCCTCACGATGTGGTCGATGATCTGGCCAAGCAGATCGAAGTTCGTGAAGTCGGTGAAAACGATAGTGTTTACGAGCTCGGCCACACCCTGCCCGGCGTTTTTGTGATCTACGAAGGACAGGTTGAGATCACCGACGAAAATGGCGCGGTCGTCTCTCATCTGGGGTTACGAAATTCTTTTGGCGAACGCGGTTTGCTGAAAGACGGCAAGGCCGCGACCCACGCACGGGCCAATGCGCCGACTGTGCTGATCGTGCTGCCACCCGATCTGGTGAAGGACCTGATTGACGGGCACGACGTTGTTTCCAAGTTCTTTGACCGAACCCGTGGCACACGCAGTGGCCCGCAGAGCCTGGCGACCAGCGCCATTGATGTGCTGATGGCTCGCGATCCGGCCACCTGCCCGCCCGGCACACCTGTTGATGAGGCCGCGCGCATAATGCGCGACCGCCATATCTCATCCCTCTGCGTGACCGAGGGCGACAAGCTGCTTGGAATCGCCACGCTGCGAGATATCTCGGGCAAGTTCGTGGCCGAAGAGATGCCGAAGGACACCACGGTGTCGGCCATCATGACCGCCGATCCGATTACACTATCCCCGACCGACATTGGCTCGGACGTTTTGCATGTGATGATGGAGCGTGGGATCGGGCATATTCCCATCTCGGAGGCTGGCAAGTTGGTCGGGATTGTGACCCAGACCGACCTGACCCATTATCAGGCCGTCAACTCTGCCGAACTGGTGCGCCGGATCGCCCAAGCGGATACCGCCGAGCAGATGGCGAAGGTCACAACAGAAATCCCGCAGCTTCTGGTGCAACTGGTGGCAGGTGGCAACCGGCACGAGATTGTCACCCGCCTGATCACTGACATTGCCGATACGGTCACGCGCCGGTTGCTGACTTTGGCTGAAGACAAACTCGGACCGCCGCCGGCGCCGTACCTGTGGCTCGCCTGTGGATCGCAGGGGCGACAGGAACAGACGGGTGTTTCGGATCAGGACAACTGCCTGATGCTGGACGACAGCGTGACCGAAGCCGACATGGATTACTTCGCGAATTTGGCCAAGTTCGTCTCGGACGGGTTGGACACCTGCGGGTATTTCTATTGCCCCGGCGACATGATGGCGACCAATACGCGCTGGTGCCAGCCGGTGCGCGTCTGGCGGGACTATTTTCAGGGCTGGATCGCGAAACCGAACCCCGAAGCGCAGATGCTGGCCTCGGTCATGTTCGACCTGCGGCCCATTGGCGGGGCATTTGATCTGTTCACCGATCTTCACACGGATACGTTGGCAGCCGCTAATGCGAATTCGATCTTTGTCGCGCATATGATTGCGAATTCGCTGAAACACACCCCGCCGTTGGGATTGCTGCGCGGGTTTGCCACCATCCGGTCAGGCGAGCATCGGAATACGCTGGACCTGAAGCATAACGGCGTTGTGCCTGTGGTGGATCTGGCCCGCGTCTACAGCCTGCAGGGAAAGCTGACCGAAGCGAACACCCGCGCGCGGCTCAAGGCTGCCGAAGCGGCAGGTGTTCTTAGCCACTCAGGCGCACACGATCTGCTGGATGCCTATGACCTGATCGCCGAAACCCGGCTGGAACATCAGGTTCGACTGGTCAAATCCGATGATAAACCAGACAATTACCTGCCGCCCTCGGACCTGTCGGATTTTGAGCGAAGCCATCTGCGCGACGCTTTTGTGGTGGTAAAAACGATGCAATCGGCAGTTGGTCACGGTAAAGGCATGCTGGGGTAAGGTTGAAAATGCCGGATCGCCTTCGGCGACCGTATTTGGAACGAGAATAAGGGGCGAATTGCGCCTGACGGATGGAGGAAACCTATGTTTCTGGAACTGATCGGTACGGTTTTTGCAGGCCTTGCCTTTGCCGGCATCGCTTTGGTGCTGAACAAACTGACCGGTGGGCGTCTGCCGAAATGGACCACCCCTGTCGCTGCTGGCCTGGGTATGATCGCCATGACGATCACCAGCGAATACTCCTGGTATGACCGCACCCGCGACCAGCTTCCGCAAGAGCTGACCATCGTGCAGGAGGTTGAAAGCCGCGCCTTCTATCGCCCCTGGACCTATGCGGTGCCCTTTATCGACAGGTTTGCCGCCATCGATACCGTATCCGTGCGTACCAACGACAATGTTCCCGAGCAGCGGCTGGTTGACCTTTATTTCTTTGGCCGCTGGGCACCTGTGTCCAAAGTGCCGGTTGCTGTGAACTGTGCCGACAACAGCCGCGCCAATCTGGCGGACGGGGCCGAATTCTCGGATGACGGACGCCTGATCAATGCCGATTGGTTCACAGCGGGCGATGGTGATCCGGTCATCGAGGCCACCTGCGGGGTCTGACAATGCTGACCAATCTGAGCCTGCGCCTTAGGATATTCCTGTTCTTCTGCCTGTTGGCCATCGGCGGGTTGGTGATCAGCTCGGCTGCGTTGTGGTTCAGCTATGAGCGTGCAAATGACCCGGAGCTGATTAACGCGTATATCTTTGCCGAAATCCTGATTGCCTTTGGATTGCTGGCGTTGATCGTCGGCGTTTGGCTGTTATTCGACGACAACGTCGCCAAGCCGATTGAACGTCTGTCGGCGCAGCTTCGCGCCCGCGCGCATGCAGGTGTCAGCACCGAACTGGATTTGCAGGCTGCACGTTATCTTGGCGATCTGGCCCCGGCCGCCGCCGGGCTTGCAGATCAACTGGCGGCAAACGCGATGAGCACCGCCGAGGCTGTAGCCGCGGAAACCGCGCATCTGGCCTCTGAAAAGCAGCGCCTGACTGCGTTGTTGACCGAAATCCCGGTTGCCATGCTGCTGGCCGGACCCAAGCATCAGATCGTTCTGTATGACGCGCAGGCTGCCGAGGTTCTGGCCCAGATCGCACATCCACGGCTGAACGCGTCGCTGTTTGACTACTTGGAAAGCACCGGGCTGACGGATGCCTATGCCGAACTGAGCAAAACCGGACTGGACGTGAAATGCACCCTGACCAGCGTTGACGGGCGGCAGACCTATTCTGCCCGAATGAAACCATTGGGCGACGCGCCGGGCTATATGCTGATTTTCGACGACAGTACGGCGCAGATGCAGCCCGAGGATGCCCGACCTCTGGTCTACGATTTCGATCTGCTCGATTCACCCGCGGACGCTGCATTCGAGCATCGGCCTGTTTCCGACCTGACTTTTGTTGTCTTTGATACCGAGACGACAGGTCTGCTGCCACACAAGGATGAGATCGTGCAAATCGGCGCCGTCCGGGTCGTGAAGGGCAAGATCGTCGATGGCGAAAAGATTGATACTCTGGTTGACCCGGGAATCCCGATCCCTGCGGCTTCGACCAAAGTCCACCGGGTCAGCGACGCCATGGTTCAAGGGGCCCCCGATATCGTTGCGGCAGGACGCAGTTTCCATCAGTTTGCACGTGACGCGGTGATCGTTGCCCATAACGCACCGTTCGACATGGCCTTTCTTCATCGCCACGCCGAACGGATGCAGGTCGAGTGGAACCACCCCATTTTGGATACGGTCCTGTTGTCTGCCGTTCTGTTCGGGGCCAGCGAAACGCATACTCTGGATGCGGTTTGCGACCGCCTCAGCATCACAATTCCCGAAAACTTGCGGCATACCGCGATGGGCGACGCGGTGGCGACGGCTGAGGTGCTGGTATGTATGCTTCCTATGCTGACGGCCCGTGGCATGGTGACCTTTGGCGATGTCATCTCGGAAACCCGCAAGCACGGGCGATTGCTGGAAGATCTGAACTAAAGAAAAACATCAGAATTCCTCATAGCTTTTCGTGGACAATCCCGGCCCGGCGTGGCACCTCAGACTTGCCCGACCACGAGCATGCAATGAACGAAAAGACATTTACACCTAGCCCGGATCAATCCATGGCCTTTCGCGAGGCTTTGGGATGTTTCGGCACAGGCGTCACGGTTGTCACGGCCCATACACAGGACGGTCCCCGGGCGATAACCGTCAATTCGTTCTCGTCGGTTTCCCTGGACCCTCCACTGGTGCTGTGGTGTCTTGCAAAGGATTCAAATCGGTTTGATACGTTCAGCACCTGCCAAACCTATTCCGTCCACGTCATGGCGCAGGATCAGCAGGATCAGGCGCTGAAATTTGCCCGCAACGGTCTGGATTTCTCGCATGCCGAATGGAAACTGGATGAGGCCGAACGCCCCCACCTGACCGAGTGTCTGGCCCGGTTTGATTGCACGCTACATGCGCGCCACGAGGCTGGGGATCATCTGATTCTGGTTGGTCATGTGGATCGGGTCATGCATCGCAAAGGTCAGGGGCTGATCTTCAAGCGCGGGCAATTTGGTGGCTTTGCCGACCTGATCTAGGCCTACTCGTCCAGCGACCCATGCACCGCCAGCGCCTCTAGCTGCGCGTCCTGTGGTGTGATCACGCGAAACGCCTCGTGTACCCCTGCTTCGGTCAACTCCCGCGCAACAGTCAGCAAGGTGTTCGGATCATGTTCGTCACAAAGCTCGGACATGTGCGCCAATTCGTCCTGAGCTACACCCAGCGCGGCCTCGGCTGATGGTGCCCCATAAAGCCGCACAAAGTGTTCGGCCAGGTTTTGGGTGATCTGCGCTTGCTCGGCAGGTTCGATTTGGGTCACGGCCACAAAAGTCACCCGCCCGAAGGTCTCAAGCCCCAACCATCCATTTGCAAAGGCCTGACGTGCCTTGCCTTCCAGATCACCCGCGCCCCAATTGGAAAACTCGAACCCGCCCGCGATGCACCATTCACCGGTGCGGGCGGGGGAATGAAAGACGTGTCTGTCGCTTTCATCAAAGTGAATGGCGCGGGCGAGTTTCATCTCATGTCCTCCAGCAAATCGGTCAGCGGGCGCAGATCGGTATCCGCACCATTGCGGATCAGCATTCCAAAGCGTTCGTCCGTGCCCAGAAACACGCCCTGCCCTTCGATCGGCTCCCCAACACCGCGCAGCAGCCCCATCCATTCGGCGTGCAAAGGGGCGTTTCCATCCTCTTGCCAGCGGTTGAGCCAGGTCAGCATATGGCGCGACCAGCTTTCGACCAGCTGAACCGGCGATACCTCGGCGCAGCCTTCGTCATAAAGCGCGGTGATGTCAGGCGTTTCTCCGGGGGCATCACCGGTTTGCAGCAGCGCCAGTTCCCAACTGACGATCAGCCAGTCCGGCTCTTTCTTTGGATCGCTGGTCGAGGCTGCGACGTAAAACTGGCCACAACGCGCACCGTTCACGCAAATCAGCCCATCCCAGCCCAGATGCACGGCGACCTCGGGCGGGGCCAATGCGCCCAGCGCGTTCTGAAAACCCACCGCGCATAAGGGCAGCATTGCCATGGCATCGGCTAAGGCGACCTCGGGGGCAAACACTATGGCAACACGCAAACGATCAGCCTGAATGTTGTAGACTACCGTTCCCGCGTCACAGCCCAGCGCCGCCATGGCCTGCGCCCGCTCATATGGGTCTTCCCCACCCTGCACCGGATGGCCCGTCAACAACGGAGGGAAGACCGGATCGCTCATGCGTTGCCTTGGGTGATCAGGTCGCGGGCAATCTTGCGGAACGCCTCGGCCTGTGGGGTATCGGGCTTGCTGACCACGATTGGCGCGCCCCCATCTGAGGCCACCCGGATATCCAGATGTAGCGGGATTTCCCCCAGAAGCGGCACGCCCAGCGCCTCGGCCTCAGAAGCGACGCCGCCATGGCCGAACACATGTTCCTCATGCCCGCAATTGGAACAGATATGGGTCGACATATTCTCGATCATCCCGACGATGGGCGTCTTGAGTTGGTTGAACATATCGATCCCTTTGCGGGCATCGATCAGCGCCACGTCCTGCGGGGTCGAGACGACAATGGCGCCATCCACCTTGAACTTCTGGCTGAGTGTCAGTTGTACATCGCCGGTGCCGGGTGGCAGGTCGACAATCAGCACATCCAGCGCGCCCCATTGCACTTGGTTCATCATCTGTTGCAGCGCGCCCATCAACATCGGGCCGCGCCAGACAACGGCCTGCCCTTCATTGGTCATCAAGCCCATGGACATCATGGTGACGCCGTGATTGCGCAGCGGCAGGATTGTCTTGCCATCGGGGCTGGCCGGACGGCCCGAGACACCCAGCATCCGAGGTTGGGACGGCCCGTAGACATCCGCATCCAGCAGGCCGACACGCCGCCCTTCAGCCGCCAGCGCACAGGCGAGATTCGCTGACACGGTGGACTTGCCCACGCCACCCTTGCCCGAAGCAACGGCGATGATCCGGTCCACTCCCGCCACTGCTTGCGGGCCGGTCTGTGATGGCTTGGGTTTCGGTTTCAGGTCCGGCGGCGCCTTGTCGGAGTGCGCCGTCAACATGGCCGAAACCTTGGCCACACCATCCACCATTTGTGCCGCCTGTTCCGCAGTTGCGCGCACAGGCTCCATCTTCTCTGCCTGCTTGGGGTCGATCTCAAGCACAAAGCGCACAGTGTCGCCATCCACATTCAGCGCACGCACGATACCTGCGCTAACAATATCCTGACCGGAAACCGGGTCGGTGATCTTTTTCAGGTTCGCCAGAACCGCGTCACGGATGCTCATGCGCCCTTCCTTTTGTTCTGCCCGGTTGGGGCCTTGCGTACCGACAAATATCCGTCGCCGCTCATTGCATGTGTCTCCGTCTCATTCTGTTCATTTGACGCCTTCGCCCATGCGCCGCTAGGCTGGGCCATGCGCTTTGTCCTCTTGTGCCTGAGCCTGACGCTCTCTGCCAGCCCTTCCCGGGCGCAAGAGACGCTGGGTCTAAAGGCCCCGGACGAGGTTTCAGCATCCGGCCTTCTGCAACATATCCTTCCGCGCTTTTCTCTCAAGACCGGGATACGCGTTATTGCGGATGAAAATGGCGAAATGTCATTGGAGGTCAATCCGCCCGGCGATCCGGTTTTTTCGCGCGACGATGTGATCTACCACTTGCGCACCAACGACAACAAGCGTCAGGCCCGGTTCCGCGACTGGCTGTTGTCCGACATCGGCAAGCGCACGGTTGAAAGTTACACCCCTCCCGACGGCACCCCCTTTACCGCCAGTATTGAAATCGCCGCCATTGTCGAGGACCAGAGTATCAGTGGCGATGTCACCCTGGGAGAGGAATTGTCGATGACCCATTGCGGCCGGTGCCACGTGATCGGACCACAAAACCGGATGAACGGGCTGGGGTCGACGCCTTCGTTCGCCGTGCTGCGCGCGATGCCCGACTGGTCGGAAAGGTTTCAGGCGTTCTTTGCCCTGAATCCACACCCGGCCTTTACCCAGATTGAAGACGTTACACCGCCCTTCGCTGTCAACCTTCCCTCGCCCATTCACCCGGTCGAAATGACACTGGACGATCTCGAGGCGATTCTGGCCTTTGTGACCGCGCTGGAGGCAGCGGATCTGGGCGCACCTTTGCAATTTCAGTGATCCTTGCGTTTTGAGAAATAATCCTCGGTCGTGACAACCTTGGGGCGCGGCGCTGAGGCAAAAGGGTTGTCCTGACTGTGGAACTGCGCATTGACCCGGCAATCATCGCACATCTGGATCATCCGGGCCTGCTCCGAGGTTGCAAACATCGGGTGTGTGCCCGACAGCTTCTCCATGATCCGCTCGACCGTGGATTTCACACCAAACAACGCGCCGCATTCGACGCAGGCAAACGGTTCTTCTTCGTTCAGAACCCGCTGCGACAGGGCGGCGTCACTCAGGTCCATCTGCGGCACCAAAGTAATCGCCTGTTCAGGGCAGATGGTCCTGCAAAGGCCGCATTGCAGGCAGGCATCCTGCTGAAAATTCAGTTGCGGCCTGTCCGGATTGTCAATCAGCGCCCCGGAAGGGCAAAGGGATACGCAACTGAGGCAGAGCGTGCAGGTATCCGTGTTCACGGCAATCGCGCCATAAGGAGCGCCATCCGGCAGCGGCAGCGGTTCCCCAGCCTGTGGGTTCAAAGCTTGCGCCGAAAGACGAGCAATCTGACGGCGATTGCCCAACGGAAGTACGGGTTCGGTCAGCGGCTCTGCTCCCTCTTGATCATAGAGAAGGTCCGACAGCGCATCCGGGTCGTCCACGTCAATCAGACCAACAGCCCGATCACCAGAAAGCGCCCGCGCCAGAACCAGTTCCTGATCCAACGCATCACGTTCGGTTTTGGGCGATAGCAGCACATCAACACGGGCAAACCCATGGGCCAGGCCAGCCAGCATTTCCGCATGGCCAAACCCTGACACGACGTTCAGTTCCAACGGGATGACATCCGCTGGCAGCCCACGACCGAACCGGGCCGCCAACTGGATCATCTGCGCACCGTGCCCGTCATGAACCAGCAATCGCGGCGCAGAACCGCCTGCACGTCGAAATGTGCGGGCAAGGATATGCATACGCAACAAGAGTGCGGAAACTGGCGGGTCCTCGTAAGTGATTGCCGTCGATGGGCATAGCGCGGCGCATTCTCCACAACCGGCGCAGACCATCGGATCAATCGCCACATGCTCACCCGCCGAGGTAATCGCGCCGGTTGGGCAGATGTTCAGGCATTTCGTGCAGCCTGTTTGCTCGGCTCTGGAGTGGGCGCAAAGCGTTTCGTCCAATCGCACGTAGAGTGGCTTTTCAAAAGTCCCCACCAATTGCACCGCCTCCAGCGCAACCCGCGAAACGGCCAACGGATCACGAGGGTCGGCGCGCAAATATCCCTCGTGCTTATCGGGGGCAGCAACGAACGGTGTGCCCCCCGTCAGATCAATCACGACGTCACAGCGTGATGTGGCACCGTCGCGCGGATCGCTCCACCCGAACGTGCCGCGCCCGCCGGGCTCTATCTGCTGTACCTGATCAAGTTTCAGAGTGAACCCGCCCAGCGCCCCGGACAGGCCACGCAAGTTGCCCCGCACAGCATCAAACGCGCGGCTCATGGGTATCTCGTCATCCGTGACCAGAACCGTGACGGCAAGGCTGTCAGCCAATATGGCGGCCAGATCAAACGCAATGTCTCCGGGACCAATGATGCAACACGTGCCCTCGCTAATGACGTCAATGCTGGGTGTCACAGGTTGCGGCAGCAAAGCCTCGGCAGTCAGCGCCGCCATCTTCGGGGCCGCATCCTGCCCCTGGTCCGACCATCCCGCCCGATCGCGCAGGTCAACAAATCCAGGCTGATCCACACCAAGCTCATCAGCCAGTTCGCGGAAGACCTCGGTCTCTTGACCGCAGGCGATCACAACAGAGTCTTCCGATTGCAATAGCGCTGCGGCGGACGCCAATTCGCGCGTACACAGGGCGGTGTGGACCTTCGAACATCCTACATCGCAAGCCGAGGAGATTTGATCCGGGTCTACAGATTGCGTCCCCGCGCAGTCGCACAGAAGGATTTTTGCTGTCATCTGTCTCCCCTTGTTCACATCATCGCCTGCAGCACATTAGACCCAATCCCGGAACAGGCAATGTACCGCGCCCAAAGAAGTCGGGATTTGTGCACTATTTTTCATCAAAATTTCGTTTGCGAGCTGGATGCAGGCCCAAACCGGATAAATAATCGGTGATCGCGCCACTCAGGGGCCAATGTGGACTTGGCAGCGCGCCAATTTATGTATCATATTACACATCAAGAGAAGGCAGGGGAGAGCCTTTTCGGGGAGGAAACGTGGCCAAGGCCGCACGTCAGATCGAAATGCCGGTTGGCGTCATAGTGCGCAAAACGCCCGGGGTAACCCGGTGGGCGAAATGGAACTGGCGCGCGGTTGCCGCGTTGCCTGGTGCAGGCCCGGCCGATTGGCTGGAACTGCGTCGCGAGGGTGAAGCCGTTGAATACCACGCGGCCACCCTGCCCCTTACCCTCTGGGCCGACGAGACCGAGGCCTATATGGTGAACCTGTCGGATGGTCAGCCCTCTCTCTACCTTATCCTCAGAAACGAATTGGACGGGGATACGCCCCTGAACGCGGTGTTGATCACGGCCTCGCCGTTTGAGGGCCAAGACTATGCCGACACCGGCGAAGAGATTGTCGAAAAGATCCCCATGACCGAAGGGCTGGTTGCCTGGGTCCGGGACTTTGCGCTGGAACATCACCGCGACGAGGTGTTTGTGAAACGCCGCCGCGACAAGAAACGCGTTGATCTTGTGGAAGACGGCAAAGGGGATGCGCGTATCCGTCAGGACTCGGATGTCTATCGTACCCCGCGCCGGGTGCTGCAATGACCCAGACCCGCGATTTCTGGTCCCGCCGCAAGGCTGCCGTTCAGGCCGAGGCTGAAGCCGAGGTTCTGGCCGCAGAAGAACAGGCTATCGCAACCCAGCAAGCCGAGTTGGAAGAAAAAAGCGATGCCGAGATTCTGGCCGAATTCAACCTGCCCGATCCCGATCAGTTGCAGGCCGGAGATGACGTCTCGGGTTTCATGGCAAAAGCCGTTCCCGACCGTCTGCGCCGTCGCGCGCTGCGGCGGTTGTGGCGACTTAATCCGGTGTTGGCGAATGTCGACGGCCTTGTCGACTATGGCGAGGATTATACGGATGCCGCCTGCGTGATCGAAAACATCCAAACCGCCTATCAGGTTGGCAGGGGCATGCTGGCGCATGTTGAAGCACTGGCTGCTCAGGCCGAGCCTGAAGCGCCAGAAACCGAAACCGAAGCAGATGTAGCCGCAGCAGATGAAGAACCGGCCATAACCGCCGAACCTGCATCTGAACCCGTGCTGATGGCCGAAGTGGAAGAACCTGAGGACGCCGACCTCTCTCCTGTTCCGCGCCGCATGAAATTTGAATTCGAAGGATAACTCCATGACCGCAGACAACGCGCAAACTCTTGATATCTCAGCCGAGGATCGTCTGCGCGCGGACTTCTACAACTTCCTGGGCCTGCTTCTGTCCGGCCCGCCCGATCAGATGCTGCTGGATCAGATGACAGGGCTTGGCGGTGATGAGTCTGATCTAGGTCAGGCCATTCAGGCGATGGCCCGTGTGGCCAAGGTGACCAAACCTGTCGCCGCTGAGCGTGAATTCAACGCCCTGTTCATCGGGTTGGGTCGGGGAGAGTTACTGCCTTATGCCAGTTTCTATCTGACCGGATTCTTGAACGAAAAACCGCTGGCGCAGCTACGCAATGACATGGCCGCGCGTGGCATCACGCGGGCGCAGAATGTTTATGAACCCGAAGACAACATCGCCTCGCTGATGGAAATGATGGCGGGTATGATCGTCGGTCGTTTCGGCGCGCCTGCCCCTCTGGATGACCAAAAAGCGTTCTGGAACAAGCATATCGGCCCCTGGGCCGCGCATTTCTATTCGGATTTGGAAGGTGCCGAGAACTCGGTTCTCTATGCCTCGGTCGGGACTGCCGGTCGGGTGTTCATGGAGATCGAGCGCGAAGCCTTCCGAATGACGGCGGCCTAGCCCGCCACTCGCCGGTGCCCCCAAGGCACCAAACCGCAATTGGGACAGGAGGAGCCCATGAGCAAGACCGAGGAAGACGGTGCCACGCGCCGCGATTTCCTGAAACTGGCCGGAACCGCAGCACCTGCTGCCGTCGCCGCAGCCAGCCTGAGCGGAGAAGCCGAAGCAGCCGAGCTGCCCACGGACGAAACCCGCATTCAGGACACAGCGCATACCCGCGCCTATCTGGACAGCGCCCGGTTCTAAGTCGGACGATGCCACCACCCGACGGACGGTTGCGATTGGCCCTGACGTCGGCAGCAGTACCAAGCCAGCCGTGGCTGACACGGCGCGCAAGGGAGGAAACCAATGCTTAGGAAAAAGACCAACGGGGTTGCGAGACGCCCCCAGCGGACAAGTATCCTGTCCCAGGTCGGCGAGAAAACCGTCGATCGCCGCGCATTCCTGCGTGGCTCGGGCCTGACGATCGGCGGCCTTGCCGCGATCAGCGCCACGGGCGGAACCGTGACGCAAGCCAGCGCCCAAACAGCGGCGAAAACCGCTGTTGAGAATATCAAATCCATATGCACGCATTGCTCGGTCGGCTGTACGGTCGTTGCCGAAGTTCAGAATGGTGTCTGGGTCGGGCAGGAACCCGGCTGGGACAGCCCGTTCAACCTGGGTGCGCACTGCGCCAAAGGGGCTTCGGTTCGCGAGCATGCCCATGGCGAGCGCCGCCTGAAGTATCCGATGAAAAAGGAAGGCGGCGAGTGGAAGCGCATCAGCTGGGAACAGGCGATCAACGAGATCGGCGACGGCATGATGAGCATCCGCGAAGAATCCGGGCCGGACAGCGTGTATTGGCTGGGTTCCGCGAAACACAATAATGAACAGGCCTATCTGTTCCGCAAGTTCGCCGCCTATTGGGGCACGAATAACGTGGACCATCAGGCGCGTATCTGCCACTCGACCACTGTTGCGGGTGTTGCGAATACATGGGGCTACGGCGCCATGACCAATTCGTACAACGACATCCACAATTCCCGGGCCATCTTCATCATCGGCGGCAACCCGGCCGAGGCGCACCCCGTCTCGCTGTTGCACGTTCTGCGCGCGAAAGAGCAGAACAACGCGCCTCTGATCGTCTGCGACCCGCGCTTTACGCGCACCGCGGCGCATGCGGATGAATATGTCCGCTTCCGCCCTGGTACAGACGTGGCGCTGATCTGGGGTATCCTGTGGCACATCTTCGACAACGGTTGGGAGGACAAAGAATTCATCCGCACCCGTGTCTGGGGCATGGACCAGATTCAGGAAGAGGTCGCCAAGTGGACCCCTGATGAGGTCGAACGTGTCACCGGCACCCCCGGTTCGCAGTTGAAACGTGTTGCGCGCACCATGGCCAACAACCGTCCCGGGACGGTGATCTGGTGCATGGGCGGCACTCAGCACACCAACGGCAACAACAACACCCGCGCCTATTGCGTACTACAGCTTGCGCTTGGCAACATGGGCACCTCGGGGGGTGGCACCAACATCTTCCGCGGCCACGACAACGTGCAGGGCGCGACGGACCTTGGTGTTCTGTCTCACACCCTGCCCGGCTATTATGGCCTGTCGAAGGGTGCGTGGGGTCACTGGGCCCGTGTCTGGGGTGAAGAACCCGAATGGCTAGCCGGTCAGTTTGCCACGATCAAAGACAAGGAAGGCAAGGATAAACCGCTTCAGAACGAACGCGGCATCCCGGTTTCCCGCTGGATCGACGGTGTTCTGGAAGACCCGGCCAACATGGATCAGGACAACAACGTCCGCGCCATGGTTCTGTGGGGCCACGCGCCCAACTCGCAGACCCGGATGACGGAAATGAAGACGGCGATGGAGAAGCTGGACATGCTGGTCGTGATCGACCCGTATCCCACCGTCTCGGCCGTTCTGCATGACCGCACCGACGGCGTTTACCTGCTGCCGGCCTGTACGCAGTTCGAAACCCGTGGCTCGGTCACGGCCTCGAACCGCTCGCTCCAGTGGCGCGACAAGGTGGTTGATCCGCTGTTCGAAAGCCTGCCGGACGAGGTCATCATGGCCAAGTTCGCCAACAAGTTCGGCTGGGCGGATCGGTTCTTCCGCAATATCGAGATGGAAGACCCGGAAACCCCGAATGTTGAAAGCATCACGCGTGAGTTCAACTCGGGCCTCTGGACCATCGGCTATACCGGTCAGTCGCCGGAACGTCTGAAAAGCCATATGGCCAACCAGCACACGTTCGACAGAACCACGCTGCAAGCCATTGGTGGACCAAACGACGGCGAGTATTACGGCCTGCCATGGCCTTGCTGGGGAACGGCTGAGATGGGTCATACGGGGACACCGAACCTTTATGACATGTCCAAACCGGTGGCCGAAGGTGGCCTGACCTTCCGTGCACGCTTTGGCGTGGAACGGGACGGCGACAACCTGCTGGCCGAAGGGGTCTATAGCGTTGGATCGGAAATTCAGGATGGATATCCCGAGTTTACGATGCAGATGCTGATGGACCTTGGCTGGGACGGCGACCTGACGGCCGAGGAACGCGCGGCCATCGACGCCGTTGCGGGGCCAGAGACCAACTGGAAAACCGACCTGTCCGGCGGCATCCAGCGGGTTGCGATCAAGCATGGCTGCGCGCCCTTCGGGAACGCCAAAGCCCGCGCGGTCGTCTGGACCTTCCCGGATCCGATCCCACTGCACCGCGAGCCGCTCTATACGAACCGGCGCGATCTGGTGGAGGACTATCCGACCTACGAGGATCGTCAGGCCTATCGTCTACCCACCCTTTATGCTTCGATCCAAAAGAACGACTTTTCAAAGGATTACCCGATAATCCTGACGTCTGGTCGTCTGGTCGAATATGAGGGCGGCGGCGAGGAAAGCCGGTCGAACCCGTGGCTGGCCGAGTTGCAACAGGACATGTTCGTCGAGATCAACCCGCGCGATGCCAACAACCTTGGCATTCGAGACGGAGCACAGGTCTGGGTCGAAGGTCCCGAGGGCGGCAAAGTCAAGGTGATGGCGATGCTGACCAATAGGGTCGGTGCTGGCGTGGCTTTCATGCCATTCCACTTTGGCGGCCATTTCCAGGGCGAGGATCTGCGGCACAAATATCCCGCAGGCGCTGACCCCTATGTCCTGGGTGAAAGTTCCAACACTGCCCAGACCTATGGCTACGATTCAGTGACCCAGATGCAGGAGAGCAAATGTACTCTCTGCAAGATCTGGGCAGCGTAAGGAGGACGATAAATGGCTAGAGCAAAGTTTCTCTGCGACGCTGAACGCTGCATCGAATGCAACGCCTGCGTCACCGCGTGTAAAAATGAGCACGAGGTGCCGTGGGGTATCAACCGCCGCAGGGTGGTTACGATCAATGACGGCAACCCGGGCGAACGCTCGATCTCGGTGGCCTGTATGCATTGCTCAGACGCGCCTTGCATGGCGGTGTGCCCGGTCGACTGCTTCTATCAGAACGAAGAAGGCGTCGTCCTGCACTCCAAGGACCTGTGCATTGGCTGCGGCTATTGCTTCTACGCGTGCCCCTTCGGCGCGCCGCAATACCCGCAGGCGGGCAACTTCGGATCGCGCGGCAAGATGGACAAATGTACCTTCTGCGCCGGCGGCCCCGAGGAAACGCACTCGACCGCAGAGTTCGCCAAATATGGTCGCAACCGGATCGCCGAGGGCAAACTGCCCATCTGCGCCGAGATGTGCTCCACCAAGGCCCTGCTTGCCGGTGACGGCGACGTGGTGTCGGCCATCTACCGCGAACGCGTCGTGGCGCGCGGGTTTGGCTCGGGCGCATGGGGTTGGGGCACCGCCTACGACCAGAAAGACGGCTAGCCCGCTGTCTTCATAAGCAATGGATAACCCGCCTTGTGCGGGTTGTCCGATCTTGGAATTTGACCGAGGTTCAGATGCTCCGCTTTCTCATCGCATTTCTGTTCACCCTAGGGCTGGCCATTTCGGTAGCAGCCCAATCGACCGATGACAGCACCGCCGCACCCGAAAGGGCGGAAACCGGCGGGGCAACAACTCTCGAAGATATCCTCGCCCGCCAGCGCGGCGAGCAGGTCGATAACAGCTATCGCTCTGAAAACACCGGGCAAGGCAATGTCGAAGGCCTGCTGGGCCAACTCGGCACGCGGGGGGTTACGTCCGACAGCGATGTCTACCGTGCCCTGCGCTATGGCACGGCAGATGTGACCGTTTCCTCCAAAGGCCCCGCTGCTGGAGTTTTGATTCAGGATGGCGGCATGTGGTGGCTGACCTTCCGCACCGGTCCCCTGCGGGAATACGGAACCTATATCCTTGGCGGAATGGTCGCCATCATCCTTCTGTTCTTCCTGATCCGGGGTCGCATCCGTATTGACGGGGAAAAGACCGGCCGCACCGTTCTGCGCTTCACCAGTTTCGAACGCTTCGGCCACTGGCTGTTTGCCGGATCCTTCCTGATCCTTGGCCTGACCGGGTTGCTGACCCTTTATGGCCGCGACTTCCTGATCCCGATCTTTGGAAAAGAAGGCTTTGCCACCATCGCACAGGGGTGCAAATGGCTGCATAACAATCTCGCCTGGGCTTTCATGTTGGGCCTGATCATCGTCACGCTGAACTGGATCGCCCACAACATCCCCAACCGTACCGACCTGAAATGGCTGGCGGCCGGAGGGGGCCTGTTCACCAAAGGCAGCCACCCACCCGCCAAGAAATTCAACGCGGGCCAAAAGGTGATCTTCTGGGCGTGTATCCTGCTGGGCGTCTCGATCAGCCTGTCGGGTCTGTCGCTACTGTTCCCGTTCGAGATGCCCCTGTTCGCCAAGACCTTCTCGGTCGCGAACGCTACGGGCATTCCGCAGGCACTGGGCCTAACCCTGCCCGTGCAGATGTCGCCACAGGAAGAAATGCAATACGCCCAAGTCTGGCATGTCATGATCGCCTATGTCTTCATCGCCATCATCATCGCCCATATCTACCTCGGCTCAATCGGTATGGAAGGTGCCTTTGATGCCATGGGCACCGGTGAGGTCGAAGAACAATGGGCGCGCGAGCATCACTCGTTGTGGCTGGAAGAGGTTCAGGAAGAAGAGGCCCGCAAAGCCGCTGCTTCCCCCGCTGAATAAATGCGCCGACTGGTTTTCGTCCTGGCTCTGCTGCCCCTGCCCGCTTGGGCTGAGTTCTACACACTCAAAGGCCATGGCGGGCCGATCATGGGAATCGCTACTGCTTCGGACGGGCGCATAGCGACCGCCAGTTTCGACAATTCCGTTGGTCTTTGGTCCGAACGCCAACCCGAATGGCTGGAAGGGCACGAGGCCGCCGTCAACTCGGTTGCCTTCAATGGCACCGCGATCTACTCCGCAGGCGATGATTTCACCCTGCGCCGCTGGCCGGGCGGAGATGTGGTCGGCCAGCACAAAGGCAAGATCGTGGGGCTCGCAGCCTCAAAAACCCATGTCGCAACCGCCAGTTGGGACGGAACCATCGGTCTGTGGCCCGAGGACGGGTCTGCGCCGAAAATGCTGGGACCAACGGGCAGCGGCGTGAATGCCGTGACATTTACGCCAGATGGAACACAGCTTTATTCTGCCGGGGTCGATGGAACCCTGCGCCTGTGGGACGTCGCAACGGGACAGGAGCTTGAGCGTCTGATCGAACATGGCTTTGGCATAAACGAACTTGCCCTGAACCCGCAGGACAACTGGATCGCCTATGGTGCAGTCGACGGCATCACCCGGGTCCGCGATCTGACTACGGGCGAGGAACGGGATTTCACCCTTGGCCGCCGCCCCATCCTTGCGCTGGCGCTCAGCCCGGACCGGCGGATGCTGGCCGTGGGTGACGGCGAAGGTTACATCATGGTGATCGACACAATAGAATGGCGCATCGCACAGGATTTCCGCGCCACCCTGCGCGGCCCGGTCTGGGCGCTGGCCTTTTCGACCGACGGCCAGAACATTCACGCCGGTGGCATTGATGAGGCAATGTACAGCTGGCCTGTCACATCGCTGGGCGATCACACGCAAATGGCTGCAACCCAGCCCGACTTTCTCAAACAGCCCGAAGAAATGGGAAATGGTGAGCGCCAGTTCGCCCGCAAATGCTCAATCTGCCACAGCCTGACACCGGATGGGCAAAGGCGCGCCGGACCGACGCTGCATAATATCTTTGGACGAAAGGCCGGAACATTACCGGGATATTTATACTCGGACATCCTGCAAGACTCTGATATCATTTGGGATGAAGACACAATCAACGCTCTGTTCGATGAAGGGCCGGATCACTATATCCCGGGGTCAAAGATGCCGATGCAAAGGATTTCGGCAACACAGGACCGGACCGACCTGATCGCCTTTCTGCGCCGTGCCACGGTGCCCGAGAACTGAGCCGGAGGAGACGATGAAAGCCTTTCTAGCCGCCGTCGCAGTGATGGCCGTCATAACCATCGCCGCCCCTCAGGCGCTGGACCAGATCGGGTTCAGTGCCGCCGATACCACGGCTGGCCCGGCTGTGCGTCTCGACTGAATGCCCGAATTCCTGACCACGCGCGAACTGGCCGATCTGTTGCGCATCGGCGAGCGGAAGGCTTATGACCTTGCCGCCTCGGGCGAGGTTCCCTGCGTCCGCGCCATGGGCAAACTTCTGTTTCCAAGGGCGGAAGTTATCGCATGGCTCAACGCCTCTCGCTCAGGCCCACAAGTGGCCGAACCGCCGCTGCCGCCGATTGTGGCGGGCAGCCACGATCCGCTGCTGGATTGGGCCTTGCGGGAAAGCGGGTCGGGGCTGGCGACCTATTATGACGGCTCATTCGACGGGCTGGGCCGCCTCAAGGACCGCGACGCGCAGGCTGCAGCCCTGCATATTCACGAGGCGGACGGTTTCAACACCCAATCCCTGCGGGACACGCTGGGGGAAGCCCCGGTTGTTCTGGTCGAAATCGCGCAGCGCCAACGCGGGTTGCTTTTGGCCCCCGGAACCGGAGGCATTTCCGGGTTTCAGGACCTCAAAGGTCGCAAAGTCGTCCTGCGTCAGGACAGCGCCGCCAGCCAGCATTTGTTCGACGCACAACTCTCTGCCAGCGGGCTTGCCCGCGCCGATCTCAGCCCCCTGCCCGATTGCGCCCGCACCGAGGAGGAACTCGCCACCGCCCTGCGGGATGGCAAGGCCGAGGCCGGTTTCGGACTGGGTGCATTGGCTGGCACTTTCGGGCTGCGCTTCATTCCTACCCATGCAGAACGTCTGGACCTCGCCATCTGGCGTCGTGCCTTCTTTGACCCACCGATGCAAAAGCTGCTCAGTTTCCTGCAGTCCGACCGTTTCCGCACCCGGGCAGCCGAGTTCGGCGGCTACGACATCACAGGGCTGGGTCAGATTCAGCACAATGGCGCCAGCGGCTGACGCGCTTCATCTTTTTCCAAATACTCTCGCCGAAGGCATTGGCCACAGGCCAATTTACTGCGCATTCGGAAAAAACAATTGCTCGCCATCCAGACGGTAAGATGCAATTGCGCCCTGCCCGTCAGGACCAGTCAACCAGTCTATGAACCGTTGCCCGGCGGCCGCACGCACGCCAGGGTGTTTTTCCGGGTTCACCAGAATGACTCCATATTGATTGAACAGACGCGGATCACCTTCGACCAGAACCTCCAGATCGCCGCGGTTACCAAAGGACAACCAGGTCGCTCGATCCGTCAGTACATACGCTCCCATCCCGCTGGCGATATTCAGCGTTGCCCCCATACCCGAGCCCGTTTCGCGGTACCACGTTCCGGACGCCCCGGTCGGATCAAGACCAGCAGCGGACCAGTGCTGCATCTCGGCCTTATGCGTGCCACTGTCGTCACCACGAGAAGCAAAAGGCACCTCGGCCTGTGCAATAGCTGCCAGAGCAGTGACGACGTCATCCCCGCCTCGCACTCCAGCCGGGTCGGATTTTGGCCCGACAAGAACCAGATCGTTGTACATCACATCTAAACGCTCGACGCCCCAACCATCGGCCACGAACTTCTCTTCCGCCGGTTTGGCGTGAACCAGCAAGACGTCCCCGTCGCCGTTGATCGCATTGCGGATCGCCTGCCCGGTGCCAACCGCAACCACACGAACGTCAATGCCGGTCTCGGCCTCGAACCCCGGCAGGATATAGTCCAGCAGGCCCGAATTCTGGGTCGAGGTCGTGGATTGCACGACGACGAAAGGCTCTTCGGCCAGGCACGGCGTAGCGGCCAATCCAAGCGTGATCAGTGCAGCGCTGAAACTTGCGCGGAACATCATTTTCTCCGTCCTGTTTTGAATCAGGTGACCAAACCACCGGCCAGATATCGGCGTGCCGCCGGACTGGAGGGCGCATCCAGCACCTGACGCGCCGCCCCATGTTCAACCACCTGCCCACCCTGCATCATGACAACGTCCGAGGCCAATCGACGGGCCTGGCCGATGTCGTGCGTTACCATCACAACCCGCACCCCGCGGGCTGAGGCGCGCAATATCATCCGTTCGATTTTCTGTGTGGCGCTCGGGTCCAGCGCGCTGGTCGGTTCGTCCAGAAACAGGGTGTCCGGCCCGGTCGCCAGCGCGCGCAGAATGGCAAGGCGCTGCGCCTCCCCCCCGGACAGCGATCGCGCGGCCTGCCGAGCTTTGCCGTCCAATCCGCCTTCGACCAGCAACTCGGCAATCTTCTTCCGGCGTGCGGCCCGGTCCAATCCCTGACGTTTCAATACGAAGTCCAGATTGCCGCTGACTGACCGGCGCAGCAAAACAGGTTGCTGAAACACCATGGCTTGTCGGGCCATATGATCGGCTGTCAAAGGTCCATCCCTGAACATCACCTGCCCTCGATCCGGCGCAATCAACCCGTGCAAACAGCGCAGCAGCAAGCTTTTCCCGGCCCCATTTGGCCCAAGGATCAGAGTTGGCCCGGGGCCGTCCAATACCAGTTCCGGTACATCTAAAAGCGCCGCGCCTTGGCGTTTGATCTTCAAACCCTGCACACACAGGCCATTTGCGTTCTCACAGACAAGGTCACGCATGACGCAGCCCCTCCTGTTCGGCCCGCAGGCTGAGCGTACTGACCATCGCATTCACCGCCACCGCGATACCGATCAGGATCGCCCCCAAGGCCAGCGCAAGCGCCAGATTGCCCTTGGACGTCTCCAAGGCAATCGTCGTCGTCATCACCCGTGTTACATGGTTGATGTTGCCGCCAACGATGATCACGGCGCCAACCTCGGCAATCGCGCGCCCAAACCCGGCCAGCAGCGCCGTCACCAAGGCCAATCGCGCATCCCAAAGCAGCACCGGAACCGAAGCCAGCCGGGATACCCCCAGAGACCGCAACTGTTCCGCATATTCCTCGGCTAGTATCTCAACCACCTGCCGTGTCAGAGCGGCAATGATCGGCGTCACCAGCACCACCTGCGCGATGATCATCGCCGCTGGGGTATACAACAGCTCCAGCACGCCCAAAGGCCCGGAACGGGACAACATCAGATAGACCAACAAGCCCACCACCACCGGCGGAAGCCCCATCAGCGCATTCATCAAAACAATCAGAATACGACGCCCCGGAAAACGCGCCACGGCCAGAGCAGCGCCAACGGGCATCCCAATCACCGCCGAAATCAGCACCGCAAAAATGGAAACCTTCAGGGACAACAACACAATCGCCCACAGCTCGGCATCCCCGTTCAGGATCAAAGCCAGTGCGGAACTGAATTCTGATGCAAATCCCTGCATTTTCTACCAAGATTGATGTGTTTCCGACAGAATGCCATATTTTACAGATGAATACTAACTGATTTCCACCTCACTGACTGGCACATTTCCGGCATCACGAACAAAAAACGCGGCCCGTTTTCCAGGCCGCGTCGTGTCGCATATGACTTCGGATTCTAGTTCAGTGCAGCATCCGTAATCTGGTGCGTCCAGGCACCGTCGGGCTCTTTGGTGATCGCCGGATTCTCGGCTGACACGGCAGACAGAAGGGTTTTTACTGTCTGTTCATAATCCGCCGGATCAAGAGCGCCATTCGACCCTTCGATCAGCTTTGCAACTTCGCCCATCATATAAACCTGATGGTCCAACTCTTGAGCACCAGTCGCATCGAATTCAAGGACGATTTCAGCCGCCTCTTCCTGGTTCTCTGCCGCGTATTGCCATCCCTTCATCGAGGCGCGGACAAAACGTACCATCTTGTCGGCAAATTCCGGGTCGCTCAGATTTTCCTCCAGGACGTAAAGGCCATCTTCCAACATACCGAAACCCATTTGCAGATAGTTGAAGGTCACCAACTCCTCAGGTGTGATCCCAGCCTGCAAAATCTGACGATACTCATTATAGGTCATAGTCGAGATACAGTCCGCCTGCCCTTGGATCAGCGGATCAGCGGAAAACGCCTGCTTCAGGACGGTCACACCGTTCTCATCAGCGCCGTCCGTTTCGATCCCAAGCGAGGCCATCCACGCGTAGAAGGGGTATTCGTTGCCGAAGAACCAGACACCCATGGTTCGGCCTGGAAAATCGTCAGGAGATTCAACACCTGTCGATTTCAGGCAGTTCACCTGCAGCCCACCGGTTTTAAACGGTTGCGCAATATTAACCAGAGGCACACCCCGTTCACGCGCCGCCAAACCCGCTGCCATCCACGTCGTGATTACATCAGCACCGCCACCGGCGATTACCTGTTCCGGCGCAATGTCCGGGCCACCAGGTTTGATCGTGACGTCCAAACCTTCTTCGTCGTAGAACCCCTTGGCTTCAGCAACAAAGTAGCCTGCAAACTGTGCCTGTCCGACCCACTTGAGCTGGAGTGTCACTTCATCCGCCGAAAACGCTGCGCTGGCTGCCATACTAAAGGCTGCAACCGCCCCGCTGAGTAGCTTATTCATCTTCATATCTCCTAGTTGCTGTTGGTGCCCCGTTATCGGGGTCTGTTGAATTCTTATCCTTATCCGCGTTGCGACGGGTGCCAGAACGTCACCGCCTTTTCGATCATGGCGACCAGCCCGTAAAACGCCGTTCCGGCCAGTGCCGCCACGACGATCTCGGCCCAGACCATATCCAGCGAAAGTTGGCCAACGCTGGTCGAAATCCGAAAGCCCATGCCCAAAATCGGCGAGCCAAAGAACTCAGCCACGATAGCGCCGATCAGCGCCAAGGTGGTAGAAATCTTCAATCCATTGAAAATGAAGGGCATTGCGGCGGGCAAACGCAGCTTGAAGAAGCTCTGCCAATAGGTGGCCGCATAGGTCTCCATCAGGTCGTGCTGCATGGCGGTAGCCTCACGCAAGCCCGCCACCGTGTTGACCAGCATGGGAAAGAACACCATCACAACCACAACCGCAGCCTTTGAGTGCCAGTCGAACCCGAACCACATCACCAGAATTGGCGCGGTTCCAACGATGGGCAGAGCCGCTACGAAATTGCCCACTGGCAACAGGCCGAGACGCAGGAAATCCCAGCGGTCCACTGCGATGGCCATCAGAAACGCCGCGCCACAGCCGATGATATAACCGCTGAGCGCGCCTTTGATGATCGTCTGAACGAAATCCGCCCAAAGGGTCGGCAGACTGCTGGCAAATCGCACCGCAATAACAGAGGGCGCGGGCAAGATGACCAACGGCACGTCCAACCCGCGCACCACCAGTTCCCAAATACCGATAATGGTCAGGCCAAAGATCAAAGGCGCCAGAAACCGGACCATCCTGGTGCCTGAATACGGCCCGCTGGCCAGGCGGCTATTCAGCCACCACCCCAGCAGCCACACCCCAATTGCGCCCAGAATTGCGATCATTGTGCCATCCCCATTCGTTTCAGGACCGTCCGTTCGATCAGGCCCAACAACCCAACGAGGCAAGCCGCCAAAACGGCGGCGGCAAACAGCGCCGACCAGATTTGCACGGTCTGACCGTAGTAGCTACCCGCCAGCAAGCGCGCACCAAGTCCAGCGACGGCACCCGTTGGCAATTCACCCACGATTGCCCCCACCAATGACGCCGCAATACCGATTTTCAGCGAGGTAAAGAGGTAAGGCATTGATGCTGGCAAACGCAGCTTCCAAAAGGCCTGGGACTTGCTGGCGCTATAGGTGCGCAACAGATCCAGCTGCATCGCATCCGGACTGCGCAAGCCTTTGACCATGCCCACGACGACCGGGAAAAAGCTCAGATAAGCCGAGATGATCGCCTTGGGAATGATCCCCTGAACGCCCACTGAATACAGTACAACGATGATCATCGGAGCCAACGCTATGATTGGAATCGTCTGGCTGACAATGGCCCATGGCATCACCGACAGATCCATCACCCGGCTGTGCACAATTCCGACCGCCAACAGAATCCCCAACCCTGTCCCGATCACGAACCCCAGCATCGTCGCACTAAGCGTTACCCAGCCATGGTAAATCAGCGACCGTTTAGAAGTGATCTTCTTCTGAACCGTTGTCTCCCACAGCTCAACGGCAACCTGATGCGGTGCAGGTAGTCGGGGTCGTTCCTGCGCCCATGTTGCAGGGATGGCAAAGCTGTTTCTGACTGACAGCCCAACCTCTCCCATATCCCGACGCTCCTGCGCCGAGGGCGGCTGAACTTCGGCACCTGCGCGCTCCTGCTCGGTCAACACGCCTTTGATGTTCATCGGAATGCAGGCCACATACCAGAATGCCACGATAGCAGCGACAACAGTCAGAACGGCCACCACCTGCTTCATGCCCGCCACTCCATCTTGATGACAGGAATGGTTTCCGGCGGCGTTGCGGCCTCGGTTCCCACCGCGACAAACCCTTCGCGCCGATAGAATTTCTGCGCAGCTTTGTTCGGCTCATGCGTCGTCAGCCACAGATAGTTCCGTCCGGTTTTCGCTTGGTCCAGAAGTTGCTTGCCAACACCTTCCCCAGTGCGCAGGCAATATAGTGCTCCGATTTTCTGTGCCTTTGGATCGATGGACATGTAGCAATCCACCGGTTCACCGGCGACCCATATCTCACGCTCTGGGAAGGCCTCCCGGATCAGGGTCTCTAATTCGCTGGTCGCCAGAACCTCGTTCCGCATCCAATCGGTCTGCGACGCCCAGGTCGAGATAACCTGCGCACAAGCCGGAATGTCATCCAGCGCCGCGCGTCTGGGATCAGACACGGCCATCAGACGTCATCCCCGTGGCCAGCCCGCAACCCCTCGCGAACGCGATGCGCAACCTCGATGAATTCCGGTGTATCGCGAATATCCAAAGGCCGGTCCCTTGGCAGCGGGCTGTCGATCACATCCGTGATCCGCCCGGGCCGAGGGCTCATGACTACGATCTTGGTACTCAGATACACCGCTTCTGGGATCGAATGTGTCACAAACCCGATGGTCTTCTCGGTCCGCGCCCACAGCGCAAGAAGCTGCTCGTTCAAATGGTCGCGCACGATCTCGTCCAGGGCGCCGAAGGGTTCGTCCATCAGCAGGATATCAGCATCGAACGCCAAAGCCCGCGCAATGCTTGCCCGCTGCTGCATGCCGCCGGATAACTGCCAGGGAAACTTTCCATCAAATCCTTCGAGATCAACCAGTTCCAGAACGTTTCTAACTCGCTCGTTCTGTTCAGCCACCGAATATCCCATGATCTCAAGCGGCAGCTTAATGTTCTTGGCAATGGTACGCCATGGATACAGCCCTGCCGCCTGAAACACATATCCATAAGCCCGGTTCCGTCGCGCTTCATCCGGGGTCATGCCGTTGACGGTCAACGCTCCGCCGGTTGGTGTTTCAAGGGCCGCGATGCAGCGCAAGAACGTCGTTTTCCCACAGCCCGAGGGGCCAATGAAGCTGACAAAGTCACCTTTGTCGACAGTCAGGTGAACATCTTTCAGGGCGTGGATCGGCCCATCGTTGGTTTGAAAGGTCAAGTCCAGTTGCCGTGCCTCGACAACGGGCTGAGATTCACTTTCAGTATTCATTCCATCCCCTTGAACTTATTGGAGATCAGGCCGCCCATCGGGTGGTCAGATATTTTACACACCCGTCGCCGGAATACCCGACCGCTCGACCGGTCGCGGCGCCGTCAGCTCTTTCCAGGTACTCAGCGCCTTGTGCACATGCGTATTGGCCTCACGCGCCACGAACTTCCCGTGTCCTTCCTGAGTTCTGATTTCGCCGTCATGCACCGCCACTGCGCCTCGGGTCAGGGTAAACCGCGGCAAACCGCGTACTTCTTTACCCTCGAAAACGTTGTAGTCGATGGACGATTGCTGTGTCTCGGCCGAAATCACTTTCGCCTTGTCCGGGTCCCAAACCACCAAATCCGCATCAGCACCAACCAGAACAGCGCCTTTTTTCGGATAACAATTCAATATCTTGGCGATGTTTGTTGAAGTCACAGCCACGAACTCATTCATGGTCAAACGCCCGGTATTCACGCCATAAGTCCACAGCATCGGCATCCGGTCTTCCAGCCCACCGGTCCCGTTCGGGATCTTGGTGAAATCCCCGACGCCATAACGTTTCTGCTCGGTTGTGAACGCGCAATGATCCGTGGCCACAACACTCAGCGTTCCCGATTGCAACCCGTTCCACAAGCTATCCTGATGCTGCTTGTTCCGGAACGGAGGGCTCATTACACGCCGCGCCGCGTGCTCCCAATCGTGGTGGAAGTACTCGCTTTCATCCAGCGTCAGATGCTGGATCAAAGGTTCCCCCCATACGCGCTTACCCTGCATCTTGGCCCGCCGAATGGCCTCGTGGGCCTCCTCGCACGACGTATGCACGACATAGAGCGGAACACCGGCCATATCGGCAATCATGATGGCCCGGTTGGTGGCCTCACCCTCCACCTGCGGCGGGCGAGAATAGGCATGCGCTTCCGGCCCGGTATTGCCTTCGGCCAGCAGCTTGGCGCTGAGTTCGGCTACAACGTCGCCGTTCTCAGCATGGACCATGGCTGTGCCACCCAACTCAGCCAAACGTTTGAACGAGGCGAATAACTCATCGTCATTCACCATCAACGCGCCTTTGTAGGCCATGAAGTGCTTAAACGTATTGATTCCACGTGTTTCGATGACGGTTTTGATGTCATTAAACACCTGCTCACCCCACCAGGTCACCGCCATGTGGAAAGAATAATCGCAGTTCGCCCGCGTCGATTTGTTATCCCAGCGTTTCAGCGCATCCAGCAGGCTCTCCCCCGGATTTGGCAGAGCAAAATCCACCACCATCGTGGTGCCACCCGCCAAGGCCGCGCGCGTGCCGCTTTCGAAATCATCGCTGGAATAGGTGCCCATAAACGGCATTTCCAGATGGGTATGCGGGTCAATCCCACCCGGCATCACATAGCAGCCGGTCGCATCCAGTTCCTTGTCGCCCTTCAGACCCATCCCGATTTCGGTGATGACCCCATCTTCGACCAACACATCCGCTTTGTAGGTTAGATCGGCGGTAACAACGGTTCCGTTTTTAATTACAGTGCTCATTTTAAACTCCCTGATGCGGCCTGCGCCACTTGCTTCATCTGGCCCAAAATATCCCGGGGGAGTCGCCCGCAGGGCGACGGGGGCAGAGCCCCTTATTCCACGATCTCCGCTGTCTCGACGACCGCATGAAACAGAACATCGGCCCCAGCTGCAGCCCAGTCCTTGCTGATCTCTTCGGCCTCATTGTGGCTTAGCCCATCCACGCAGGGGCACATCACCATCGCAGTTGGTGCCACGCGATTGATCCAACAGGCGTCATGGCCGGCGCCTGAGATGATGTCCGTGTGGGAATAGCCCAACCGCTCGGCTGCATCCCTGACAGCCGCAACACAGCCATCATCGAATTTCACCGGATCAAAACCGCCGACCTTCTCAAATTCGATCTCCAACCCCATTTCTTCGACAATATCCTCTGCAGCCACACGCAAACGGTTCTCCATATCGGTAATCACGTCCAGTTCGGGTGAGCGGAAATCGACCGTGAACACCACCTTCCCCGGGATCACATTGCGCGAGTTCGGATAAACATCGATATGACCCGCCGCGCCAACCGCGTGGGGCGCATGTGACCACGCGATCTCATCTACTTTCTCAAGAATACGCGCCATCGCCAAACCGGCATTCTTGCGCATCGGCATCGGGGTCGAGCCGGTATGGGCATCCTTGCCCGTTACCGTGATCTGCGTCCAGCTCAGCCCCTGGCCATGGGTGACGACGCCGATATCCTTGCCTTCGGCCTCCAGGATAGGGCCTTGTTCGATATGCAGTTCAAAGAAAGCGTGCATCTTGCGCGCGCCGACGTCTTCATCACCCCGCCAACCGATGCGCTTCAGTTCGTCACCGAATTTCTTGCCCTCGGCATCTTCACGGTCATACGCCCAATCCTGCGTATGCATCCCGGCAAACACGCCCGAGGACAGCATGGCAGGCGCGTATCGCGTCCCTTCCTCGTTAGTCCAGTTCGTCGCCACAATCGGGTGTTTGGTCTTGATACCAAGGTCGTTCAGCGTGCGAATGATCTCCAATCCGCCCAAGACGCCCAGCACTCCATCATACTTCCCGCCAGTCGGCTGAGTGTCCAAATGCGAACCGACATAAACCGGCAACGCTTCGGAGTCTGTGCCTTCGCGCCGAGCAAACATGTTGCCCATCTGATCGAGACCCATGGTGCAACCGGCATCCTCGCACCATTCCTGGAACAGGGCGCGCCCCGCGGCGTCTTCATCTGTCAGCGTCTGGCGATTGTTCCCACCTGCAACCCCGGGGCCGATCTTGGCCATCTCCATCAGGCTGTCCCACAACCTGTCGCCATTGATCCTGAGATTCTGCGCCGGAGCTGCCATAGTCGTTTTCCCTGTTGCTTGCGATTTGGCTCGCTTTTGGTGTCTTGATTTGACCATCTGGTCAAACTCACGCTATCACGGGTTTGAAATCAGTCAAGAAATTGCATGGCGCTGCCGCTCATTTCGGCATATTTGCCCCCAAATGACAAAATAGAGACACGCTGAAAATGCCCACGGATCGCTCCGCAACCAGAATTCAGAAAAAAAATCGGTCCGCGATACTCGAGGCCGCGCTGAACGTTTTCTCTGCTCATGGTTTCCGTGGCGCGACGGTGGACCAGATCGCCAGCGAGGCGGGGTTGAGCAAACCCAACCTGCTGTACTATTTCCCGTCCAAAGAGGCGATCCATACTGCATTGCTCTCTGGTTTGCTTGAGACCTGGCTGGCCCCCTTGCACGATCTGGACCAGGACGGGGACCCATTGCAGGAAATCCTGTCCTATGTGCACCGCAAACTTGAGATGAGCCGGGAATTACCACGTGAGAGTCGCCTATTTGCCAATGAACTGGTCCAAGGGGCACCGCGCATACAGGACGCGTTGTCGAACGACCTGAAGCAACTGGTCGATGAAAAATCTGCCGTGCTGACGAAATGGATGGACGACGGGAAGATCGCCAGGCTGCACCCGCAACATCTGATCTTCTCGATCTGGGCACTCACGCAGCACTATGCCGATTTCGATGTTCAGGTCCGCGCAATTCTGGACGGTGAGGACCCGTTCAAAGGTGCCGAACCATTTATCGATACACTGTACCGAAAGTTGCTGGCCCCTTAATAAAGGGCCAAATACTGGCCCTTTAATTAGTCTGTCTATCAGCTTACTCTGCCGCTTTAGCCATTGGGTTGTTCGGATGTGTCGTCCAGTTGGCATAGTCCGGCTGCACCTCCAACCCTGTGCGCGGATCAACCTCGCCTGCTGCCATCGGCTCCATCGAGATACAGCCTTCGACCGGGCAGACATCCACGCACAAGTTACAGGCGACGCATTCTTCGTCGATCACTTCGAACACGCGGTCCGGTGACATCGAGATCGCCTGATGGCTGGTATCCTCGCAGGCGGCATAGCAGCGACCGCATTTGATGCACTGATCCTGATCGATCTTGGCCTTGGCCACGTAGTTCAGGTTCAGATACTGCCAATCGGTCACATTCGGCACCGCGCGTCCGACAATTTCCGAGACGTTGGAATAGCCCTTTTCGTCCATCCATTCCGACAAGCCAGCCGTCAATTCGTCGATAATCTTGAACCCATAGGTCATCGCCGCCGTACAGACTTGAACCGTACCACAGCCCAGTGACATGAACTCTGCCGCGTCACGCCACGTGGTCACGCCGCCAATGCCCGAGATCGGAAGACCATGGGTCGCCTCAGCCCGCGCGATTTCCGAGACCATGGACAGCGCAATCGGCTTGACCGCCGGACCGCAGTAGCCGCCATGGCTGCCCTTGCCATCAATCGACGGTTCGGGGCTGAACGTGTCCAGGTTGACGCTGGTGATTGAATTGATCGTGTTGATCAGCGACACGGCATCCGCACCACCATTCCGAGCCGCAGCCGCGGGTTTGCGGATATCGGTGATGTTTGGCGTCAGTTTCACGATTACCGGACGGTCATAGTACATCTTGCACCAGCGGGTGACCATTTCGATATACTCTGGCACCTGCCCCACTGCAGACCCCATGCCGCGCTCGCTCATCCCGTGCGGGCAGCCGAAGTTCAGCTCAATCCCGTCCGCGCCGGTCTCAGCCACACGTGGCAGGATCGCTTTCCAGGCCTCCTCCTCGCACGGCACCATGAGCGAGGCAATCAGCGCGCGATCCGGGTAGTCGGCTTTGACACGCGCCATCTCCTCAAGGTTCACCTCAAGCGGGCGGTCGGTGATCAGTTCGATATTGTTCAGACCCAGTAACCGCCGATCTGCACCGTAGATGGCCCCGTAACGCGGGCCGTTGACATTCACGACCGGAGGCCCTTCGGATCCCAGCGTTTTCCAGACCACACCGCCCCATCCGGCCTCAAACGCGCGGCGGACGTTGTATTCCTTGTCTGTGGGCGGGGCCGAGGCCAGCCAGTAAGGGTTGGGGCTGGAAATGCCCAGAAAGTCTGTTGTCAGGTCAGCCATGGGTACTCCTTTCCGGCTCCTCAGCCGGTTTTCTTGAATATCATTTCCGTCGGGCAAATGTGCCCGGCCTTCAGGTTTGCGACGTAGTTCTGAAACTTCTCGGGCGCCGTCTCGCCCATCATCAGGTGGATACCCAGCGGTGCCGGGCCGCTTTCTGCAATCTTCGCAAAGACGTCCTCGAAAAATTCGAGCGCAAACATGGTGCGATCATTTTCGGTGACCAGTTCAAAGCCTGCTGCGGCGGCTGCGTCCTTGTAGACTTCGGGCGCGTGAACAAAAGAGGTCTCGGCCACACTCGACCACGGCAGGGGGAAAGCCAGCGGCTCGTCCACGTCTCCCCCCATCACATCGAACAAAGCAAACGTCCCACCGGTGGCCAGCGTCCGCGACACCTCGGTAAACAGCCCGGCCTTGTCTTCGATGTTCATGCCGACATGCAGCATGATGGCAAGGTCGAATGCCGCATCCGGCACCGGCATGTCCAACGCACTGCCAACGTGGAAACTGGCCTTGTCGGAATGACCGACGAGATCGCTCAGGGCAGTGGCGGTTTCCACGAATTCCGGCGTCAGATCGACCCCGGTCACCATCGAGTCGTAGCGATCCACGATGTAGCGCGATGTCCCGCCGATGCCGCACCCCACATCCAGCACACGCGTCGCATGGGTTGGCGACAGTTGTGTGAACAGGTTGTCAGTTGCCAGAACACCACCGGTGTGGAATTCGTCCCCCGCCTTCAGATCGGCCACGGTCGCCGCGTCCGGATCGACACCGCTGGCTTTCAACGCCGCGCGGACGCGTTCGGTCAGGGCGCCGGTTGTGTAGTGTTGAGCAACGGCTTGTTCAATCTGGGACATGAGAATACCTCGGAAGTGAAAGAAATGGGGTGAATACCCCACCCTATCACGAAACCAGCGTTGCGTGGATATCCATAGCCGCATCCCGGCCTTCTGCCACCGCCGTTACGGTCAGGTCTTCACCCCCGGCAGCGCAGTCGCCGCCTGCCCAGACACCGGCCAAAGACGTACGCCCAGCACCGCTGACAGCGATCTTGTTACCGTCCAGCGTCAGCCCTTCTGGTGCGCCTTCCAGAGTCTGACCGATGGCTTTGAGGACCTGATCGGCAGGCACCCGGATCGTCTCTCCGGTGCCGGTCAACGTTCCGCCCGCACTGGACGTGTATTCCAGTTCAATCTCGGCGGCCGATCCGTTGCCATGTATCGCAACGGGCTGAACATTGGTCATGATCCGAACACCGTGCGAGGCCGCAAGATCCTGTTCATAGCGGCTGGCTCCCATGGCGTCGCGATCCCGGCGATAGGCGATGGTCACCTGTTCCGCGCCCAACAATCTGGATTTCACGGCCGCATCCACCGCAGTCATGCCGCCGCCGATGACGACGACATTCCGCCCGACCGGCAATTGCGCCAGATCGTCGGCCTGCCGCACATCGGCGATGAAATCGACCGCATTGCGCACGCCATCCTTGTCGGCACCCTGCGCCCGCAGCGCGTTTACTCCGGCCAGACCGATGGACAGAAACACAGCGTCATAGTTTTGCAGCAACCCCTCCATCGAAACCCCGTTACCCAGGGTCGAGCCGGTTTCGATCGCAATCCCGCCAATTTTCAGCAACCAATCAACCTCGGCCTGCGCAAAGTCATTTGTCGATTTGTAAGCGGCGATGCCGTATTCGTTCAGACCGCCCGGCTTGGATTTGCCTTCGTGGATTACGACATCATGGCCCAGCATCGCCAGACGATGCGCGCAGGCAAGACCCGCAGGCCCAGCCCCAACAACAGCAACAGTCTTTCCGGTCGGCGCCGCACGTTCAAACGGATGCGCCCCAGAGACCATGATGTCGTCCGTCGCAAAGCGTTGCAGCCGCCCAATCTCAACCGGTTTACCTTCGGCCGTTTCACGCACGCAGGCCTCTTCGCACAGCGTCTCGGTCGGGCAGACACGGGCGCACATGCCGCCCAGAATATTCTGCTCCAGGATGGTTCGACCCGCGGATTGCGGTTGACCAGCCTGAATCTGGCGAATGAACAACGGAATATCGATATCCGTCGGACAGGCCGTCACACATGGCGCGTCATAGCAGAAATAGCAGCGATCTGCGGCCACGGCGGCCTCATGCGGGGCCAGTGGCGGATGCAAATCGGTGAAATTCGAGGTCAGCTCATCGCTGGAAAGCCGCCCGGAGACGATCCCGGGTGCCATCTGGCCCTGTGCCATCACTCTACTCCCTGTAGATATGTTTGTTGTACAGGGTAGCTTGCCACATTCTAATTTTTTATCAATTGGTAAAATTTGCCAAATGATCAAAAAATGCGAATTTCGGGCGAAATCCACAAAATTTCAGGCCTTTTTAGCCGTGGATGGCGCCGCACATCGGCAACCTGACTCGCGTCAAACCGGGTTTTGAGGTTTTGACGCCCCATCCCTGTTGCTGTAATCCCAAGACGAAGCGGCCCGAAACTCAAGACCAAGAAAGCGCGTGAATGCAGGCAACATCCCCGAAGTTCAATGTTGTCGTCATCGGGCAAAACAACCGCCTGCAATATGAGGCGCTGCTGTTTGCAGCCTCTCTACGCCATTCCTCGCCCGGGTTTTCCGGTCGCCTGATCGTAGCCGTACCGCAACCAGGACCACATTGGCGACAGGACCCCAGCATTCAGAACGCGGACGTGCTGAAAGCGCTGGACCATTTGGGGGCCGAGATCATCCCGTTCGACAATCACGTCTTCGGCGGCAACTATCCGCAGGGTAACAAGATCGAGGCCCTGCTGGCCCTTCCCGAAGGCGAGCCGTTTGTCTTCTTCGACAGCGATACGCTGATCACCGGCGACCTGACACAGGTGCCGTTTGACTTTGACCGCCCCGGCGCCTCGCTCAAGGTTGAGGGGACATGGCCCAAACCCACCCTCTATGGCCCCGACTATGAAGGCATCTGGCGGGCAATGTACAACCGGTTTGGGCTGGATTTCCAAAGTTCGATCGATCCCACGCAACCACAGAATCACTGGCGGAGGTTCCTGTATTTCAACGCCGGGTATTTTTTTTACAAATGCCCCCGTCGGTTCGGTGAACGCTTTCTGGATTATGCCCGCACCATCCGGGATGAGGAAATCCCGGAGTTGACCGGGCAAGTTCTAGACCCCTGGCTGGATCAAGCCGTGCTGCCATTGGTCATCCATTCCTTCGGAAGCGGTCGGGACGCCCTGCCCCCGGGTTTACTGGACGGGTCCGTCAGCTGTCATTACCGCCTGTTTCCATTGCTCTATGCGCGCGAAAGCGATCATGTGATCGAAGTTCTGGAAACGGTATCCGCGCCGAACAAGATCAAGAAGGTTCTGCGCAACTATGATCCGATCAAAAAGCTGGTCATTCAGGGCAAAGGCGCAAAGATCCGCGAGATGTTCGATCAGGACAACCTGCCCCAACGCGAGCAGGCAATCCGCAAGGCAATCAAGTCAAAAGGTCTCTGGCAGAGGTAATCGCAACGTTGTGTGAATCCGGTCAATAGCCTAGAGATTCTGCAACACAGATTCCAATAGGAGATTTCCAAGATGTCAGACGGCCCAACCTACGGTTTTGATACGCTGCAAATTCACGCCGGGGCGCGCCCCGATCCCGCGACCGGGGCCCGTCAGACACCAATCTACCAGACCACGGCCTATGTCTTTCGTGACGCAGACCACGCCGCGGCTCTGTTCAACCTGCAAGAGGTCGGGTTCATCTATTCGCGCCTGACCAACCCGACCGTTGCCGTGCTACAGGAACGCGTGGCAACGCTTGAGGGCGGCGTGGGTGCGGTGTGCTGCTCTTCTGGTCATGCGGCGCAAATCATGGCGCTGTTCCCGCTGATGGGGCCGGGCTGCAACGTGGTAGCCTCGACCCGCCTTTACGGCGGCACGGTCACTCAGTTCAGCCAAACCATCAAACGGTTCGGCTGGTCCGCCAAGTTCGTAGATACTGATGATCTGGACGCCGTAAAGGCCGCCATCGATGATAACACCCGCGCGGTATTCTGCGAATCCATCGCCAACCCCGGCGGCTATGTCACAGATATTCGCGCGCTGGCCGATCTTGCCGATGATGCGGGTATTCCGCTGATTGTCGACAACACCTCGGCCACGCCCTATCTGTGCCGCCCGATTGAACACGGCGCGACTCTGGTGGTGCATTCGACCACCAAGTACCTGACCGGAAACGGCACAGTCACAGGCGGCTGCATTGTGGATTCGGGCAAGTTCGACTGGTCCGCAAATGGCAAATTCCCCTCGCTCAGCGAACCCGAGCCTGCCTATCACGGGCTGAAATTCCACGAGACCTTCGGCCCGCTGGCCTTTACTTTCCACGGAATTGCCATCGGCCTGCGTGATCTGGGCATGACGATGAACCCGCAGGCAGCGCATTACACCCTGATGGGGATCGAGACCCTGTCGCTACGGATGGAGCGTCATGTCGAAAACGCGCAGAAGGTTGCGGCCTGGTTGGAAGCAGATGACCGGGTCGACTATGTGACCTATGCCGGTTTGCCCTCGTCCCCCTACAGTGACCGGGTGAAAAAGCACTACCCGCGTGGTGCCGGTGCCTTGTTCACCTTCGCGGTCAAGGGCGGCTATGACGCCTGTATCAAGCTGGTCAACGCGCTGGAGATTTTCAGCCATGTGGCCAACCTCGGTGACGCGCGTTCGCTGATCATCCACTCGGCTTCGACCACACACCGCCAACTGACGCCGGAACAGCAAGAGGCGGCGGGTGCCGGACCGGGTGTTGTCCGTGTATCCATCGGAATCGAAGACGCAAACGACCTGATCGCGGATCTGGATCAGGCCCTGTCCAAAGCCAGCGCCTGATCATGGTCTGGCACGACAACAACGATCTGGGTCAACCTATCGGATTGCCGGTGTCGGGTGATTTTCCTCGTCCGACACCGCCTGAGTTACCGATGCAGGGGCGGTTCTGCTCAGTCGTGCCATTGGATGTAAACCTGCATGCGCCCGGCCTGTACCGGGCGTTTGCGAGGGACGCGGATGGTCGCAACTGGACCTATTTGCCCTATGGACCGTTCGACCGTGAAAGCGATTTTGTCGAGTGGGTCCGGGCCAGTTGCACAGGCGCGGACCCGATGTTCCACACAGTGTTGGACACATTGGGCACGCCGGTCGGGATGGCCTCATATCTGCGGATCGAACCGGCAGCCGGGGCAATTGAGGTCGGCCATATCCACTTCTCGCCTTTGCTGCAGCGCAAGCCGCAATCAACCGAGGTGATGTACCTGATGATGCGCCGCGTTTTCGATGAGTTGGGTTATCGTCGATACGAATGGAAATGCGACGCTTTGAATGCCCCATCTCGCAGCGCGGCAGAGCGGCTTGGTTTTGTCTTCGAAGGCGTTTTCCGGCAGGCGACGCACTACAAGGGGCGCAATCGGGATACCGCGTGGTATTCGATCATAGACAGCGAGTGGCCGCGCATCAGGGACGCTTTCCAAGCGTGGCTCGCACCTGAGAATTTCGATGAGGCGGGCCAGCAGCGCCAACCGCTGCAAGCCCGTACCTGATCTTATTCGGCGATTTCGAAAACCATCGATATATTGACTGCGACCGAGACTTCGCCACCCGCCACCGGAACACTGCCGGCATCTGACATCATCGCCATTTCCCGCATCTGAGCGACCGGACGCACCCCGCCGCCATGTTCGTCAATGGACACGACCTCTCCCAATGTCAGTCCGGCGGCCTTCGCCAATTGCTCGGCCTTGGCACGCGCGTCCGCTACGGCATCAGCGCGGGCCTCGGCCTGAAGCGGTTTCGGGTCTTGTATGGAAAAGCTCAGCCCACCAAAATCATTGGCACCGTCCTGGATAACGGCGTCCATGATCTGTCCCAGGCTGTCCAGGTCACGCACCCTGACAAACACGCGGTTCGAGGCGACAAATCCGGTAATCTCGCGTTGTTCATTACCCGGTGTGCGCCCATTGGACCAAACAGGCGATAATGACAGGTCACGCGTCTGAACGTCGCGCGGCTCAAGCCCCAGCTCGTCAAGCCGAGCCAGAATCTGGGCGACCGCGTTCGAGGTTGCCTGCATCGCATCCGAAGCTTGTTTGTCCTGATTGGTCACGCCCAGCGTAATGGTGGCCATATCAGGGGCTGACAGTGCGGTGCCCGTACCGCTGACAGCGATGCGACGTTCTTCCGCATGCGCGGGCAAGGTCGCGACGGCTGCGGTCATCGCCGCCAGAAAAGCAAGTGTCTTCAAGGTGCTCTCTCCTTTTGCCTTTCTCAATACATGGGGTGGCAAGGCCTTGCCAGACAAGAGGGCGGCATGCCTTTTCCTTTCCCTCGGCGGGTTCCTGCTCTAATCTCTGGTGGCGAATGCAAAGGCGTTTGCATTGAAACTGAGAATTGTGGTTCCAACGGATTATGAAACCTGCCTTTGCGCTGTCTTTCTCCGAAAACGGGATTTCCTTGCACCATTGGTCTGATGACGAATGGTTCTGCATCGGAACCGTGCCGTTGGACGCACCTGATCTGAACGACCGGATCAGGGCCTTGCGCGATCAGGGATTCGCGCTGGAAAATGATCTGAGTTGCAAGCTGATCATTCCGTCAGACCAGGTGCGATTGTTGAGCATCGATACTGACGGGCTGGACCCGCAAGCGCTGGACCAGAAAATCCGCGACACGCTGGAAGAGGCCACGCCCTATGCACTGGATGAACTGACTTATTCAACAAGCACCGAAGAAACACATACACAGATCGTCGCGGTTGCAAAGCAGACGCTTGACGAAGCGCACGATTTCGCAGCCGATCATGGTTTTGTTCCACAAGCCTATATCGCAAGCGCCACGGGCGAAGATGCCCTGACCGGTCCCAGCGTCGACCTGACACCCATATCGGATGACGAGGCGGCTGCTGAGCTCCTGCCGGAAGAAGAGAAGACTTCGATTCCTGTCCATCCAATCGCGGCCTCGGCAGATCCAGACACCTTTCGTTCGCAGGTAGCTGCGCGAACGGGTTTTGACCTGTCGCAGATGGGCCTGGAACGCTTTGCTATCCCTGCAATCGCCGCCGCAATCTTTCTGGGTTTGGTCGTTGGGGCATGGTCGCTGATGCGATCGAATCCTGCGGAGGAGGTTGCAGCAGAACAAGTCCCGGTCGATGAGGATCAGATCGTCAGCCTTCCACCGACCGAAGCGGAACCCGAGCCCCCGGCAATCGAAGATGAAACCACACCACCCACCGACGCCGCTATTCTTGAGGCGTTGAAGGTCGAACCGGAAATCGTCGAGAACATTACCCCCGAAGCCGCACCTGAAGACAACGCAACCCTGTCACCGACAGATGCGGCAATACTTGAGGCGCTGACACAGGACCCCGAACAGGCCGAAGACATTGCCTCGGCGATCACTCCGGAAACGGTTTTCCGCGAATTCACCGGAACCGCACCGGTGCAACCGGCTGAATTCGCCCCGCTGCTGTTGCTGGATGAAGATGAGCTTTATCTGTCCTCAATTGACCAGACGAACCTGTCTCAGGACGCAATAGCACTGCCCCTGTCAGAAAGCCTAGACACCGATAAACCGTTCGAACTGGCCGGGTTGCCGGTGCCTTCCGCGCAATCGTTTGATCTTGACGACCGTGGGCTTGTCACACCGAGCCCTGAGGGCACTCTGAACCCTGACGGCATTCTGGTTTTCGAAGGCAAGCCATCAAAGACCCCCCCTGAACCGCCGGTGCGTTTTGAAAGCGAACCCGAGATCGAGGAGCCCGACTCGCGGTTGGCGGGTTTGCGCCCCCGTCCCCGCCCCGAAAACTTGGTAGATCAGTTCGAACGGCAGCAGTTGGGCGGGCTTTCTCGCGATGAATTGGCGGGGATTCGGCCAAAGCTGCGCCCGAAATCCATCGAAGATCGACCCGTCGTTGACCATACGCCAACCGCGTTGGCCGTTGTCCGCGTACCCCGCCCGAGAACACGGCCAAACAACCTACTGGTCCGCGCGGCGGCCAAGCCGACCGCTGGCACTGCAGCCCTTGGGTCAACCGCAGATGTGGCAACAAGCAGTGACGAGGCCGGATCATTTCAACCCAAATCGGTGTCGCCAAAGATACCGACAACGGCATCAGTTGCCCGACAGGCCACGATCGACAACGCGATCAACCTGCGCAAGCTGAACCTGATTGGTGTGTATGGCACCCCCGCCAACCGCCGCGCCCTGGTGCGATTGCCCAGCGGACGGTACAAAAAGCTAAAGGTCGGAGACCGCATCGACGGCGGCAACGTGATTGCCATCGGAGACAGCGAATTGCGGTATCAGAAACGCGGAAAGAACATCACGCTGAAGATGCCGCGTGGATGATCCGGCGACGGATACTCCGCCCGGAATCGTTCTGGGCGTGCCGCTAATCATTTTCAAAAGGCAAGACACAGGCGCGCCGGGGCCGTCTGGCTACCGGCGCGCCCGTGATCTTCATTCAAGCCGCTGAAATTTCACCGGCCTCAATCTGCTCACGCTCAATGGACTCGAACAAGGCCTGGAAGTTGCCTTCACCAAACCCGTCATCGCCCTTACGCTGGATGAACTCAAAAAAGATCGGCCCGATTACGGTTTTTGAGAAGATTTGCAGCAGGATCTTGGTCTCGCCGCCGTCCAAAACCCCCTCGCCGTCGATCAGGATGCCATGTTTCATCATCTTCTCTTTCGGCTCATCATGCCCCGCTACGCGGTCATAGGACAGATCATAATAGGTCTCGTTCGGGCCGGGCATGAACTTCAGACCCTTTTGGGCAATTGCATCGGTCGAGCTGTAGATGTCGTCGCTGCCCACCGCGATGTGCTGAATGCCCTCGCCTTTGTATTTCTTCAGATAGGATACGATCTGCCCTGTCTCTCCCCGATCTTCGTTGATCGGGATACGGATACGTCCGCAGGGTGAGGTCAGCGCACGACTATATAGGCCAGTAAACTTGCCCTGAATGTCAAAGAACCGGATTTCACGGAAGTTGAACAGGTCTTCGTAGAACTTGAACCACTTGTCCATGTTGCCCTTGAACACGTTGTGGGTCAGGTGGTCGAGGTAATAGAACCCATCGCCGCGCGGCTTGGACTGTATCAGCCACTCGAATTCCTCATTATAGGGCGAGGTGTCGTGATACTGATCGATGAAGTAAATCAGCGAGCCGCCGATCCCTTTGATCGCGGGCACGTTCATGGTCTTGTCCGCTGCATCATAGGGTTCGGCCCCTTTGGACACGGCATGCTCATAAGCTTTCTGCGCGTCCACCACACGCCAGCCCATGGATGGGGCGCATGGGCCGTGCTCGGCCACAAATTTCGCAGCGAAGCTGTCGGGATCAGCGTTCAGAATATAGGTGACATCACCTTGCTGCCACAGCTCGACCGAGGACGTGTCGCGGTGATAGCCGACATATTCAAAACCCATGCGGGCGAACAGGTCGCGCAATTCCTGCGGTTCGGGATGTGCGAACTCCACGAATTCAAAGCCGTCGGTTCCGGCGGGGTTTTCTGCGCTGATCACAGATTTCGGGGCATTGTGCGGGAAAGGACCCATGGCGCGTCTCCTGAAAAATAGGAATTTCTTTGCTGATTCAAAAATACGCCTTATTCAGCGCTGTTTCTGCGCGTTCTTTTCGTGTAAGCTCACTCTATATGCGCATTTACCGCATATTGCTGACTAATTTTGGAGATTTCCCGCACGTGTTGGATGCGACAGATACACGCCTGTTGTCAGCTTTGCAAAAGGACGCACATCTTACAGCGCATCAGTTGGGTGAGTTGCTGAACCTGTCGGCCAGTCAGGCTGGACGCCGCCGCCAAAGGCTGGAGGCCGAAGGCTATATCACTGGCTACACCGCCCGGCTGGATCCGCGGAAGCTTGGGCTGCAGGTGCAGGGTTTCATTCAAGTCCATCTTGGCACCCACGGCCCCGAGCAATCGGCCAGTTTCGCGCGCATGGTCAATGTTCGGCCAGAGATCACAAGCGCCTGGACGATGACCGGTGAGGCGGATTACCTGTTGCATGTCTTTTGTGACGACTTATCAGCACTCAACAGCTTGCTTCATCAGGTGATCCTGCCGCATCCTGCGGTGGCTCGGGTCCAAAGCCAGATCGTGATGGATCAACTGAAACGCGACGCTCCATTGCCGACTTAGACGCGCAGGAAGGACTGAAATGAACGAATTCCTTTACCAGGCCTCGATTTACCTGGCAGCGGCCGTGATCGCGGTGCCGTTGTCGGCACGTCTGGGTCTGGGGTCGGTTCTGGGCTATCTGGCTGCCGGTATTGCCATCGGCCCGGTTCTGGGGCTGGTCGGGGCCGAAACGGAAAACCTGCAGCATGTTGCCGAATTCGGCGTTGTCATGATGCTGTTCCTGATCGGGCTAGAGCTTGAGCCACGCGCCTTATGGGACATGCGGGATAAGCTCCTGGGCCTTGGCGGGCTTCAGGTTGGCCTTTCCACTGCGGCCATCGCGGCTGTTGCCTTTTATGCGGGGCACCAATGGTCGGTTGCCCTGGCTGTTGGTCTCACCCTGTCTTTGTCCTCGACCGCTATTGTCCTGCAAACCCTGTCAGAAAAAGGGCTGATGCAGACAAATGGGGGACGCGCGACCTTTTCCGTTCTGCTGACTCAGGATATCGCGGTCATCCCAATTCTGGCCTTGCTGCCCCTGCTGGCCCTGCCCGCGATGGTCCATATCGAGAATGACGGGTCGATCGACCGCGGTTCGGCTACTGCGCATGGTGCGGATCATCAACACACGCTGTCTCTGGTCGAAGGCCTGCCGGGCTGGGCGGTCACACTGGTCACAATTGGCGCCATCGCCTTTGTCATACTGGCGGGCATCTACCTGACGCGCCCGCTGTTCCGCTTTATCCACACCACGCGCCTGCGCGAGATGTATACGGCGCTGGCGTTGATGATCGTGGTTGGCATTTCGTTTCTTATGGCATTGGTCGGCCTGTCCCCTGCCCTCGGCGCATTTCTGGCGGGCGTCGTACTGGCCAGTTCTGAGTTCCGTCACGAAATGGAAAGCGACCTTGAACCCTTCAAGGGTCTTTTGCTGGGCCTGTTTTTCATTACGGTCGGGGCGCGTATCGACGTAGGGTATTTCTTCAACGATCCCTTCGATCTGATTGGTCTGGCCTTTCTGGTTATTCTGGCCAAGGGGATCATCCTTTACATCGTTGGACGCGCCTTCAAACTGCGTGGGCGCGATCATTGGCTGTTTACGCTGGGCCTTGCGCAGGCGGGTGAGTTCGGCTTTGTGCTGTTGGCCTTCTCAACACAGCAGAACGTCATCCCCCAGGATTTGTCACAGAAGCTTTTGATGATCATCGCGCTGACGATGCTGATCACGCCACTGCTGTTCATTATCTACGACCTGCTCAGCCGACGGATTGGCGAAAGCGGCCCAAAAATCGAACCGGATGAGATCGACGAAAAAGGGCCGGTCATTATCGCCGGCATCGGGCGGTTTGGTCAGATCGTGAACCGATTGGTGCAGGCCAGCGGCTTTAAGACCGTTGTTTTGGACCACGATATCGAGACCATCCAGCTGATGCGTCGCTTTGGCGTCAAAGGTTTTCTGGGCGACCCGACCCGGCCCGAGCTTTTGCGCGCTGCCGGTATCGAAAAAGCCGCGGTGCTGGTGGTGGCGATGGATGACCGCAAACAGGCGACCCGTCTGGTCAGCTATGCGCGACGTCAACGGCCCGATCTGCACATCGTCGCCCGCGCCAAGGACCGAACCCATGTGTACGAGCTGTATCAGGCCGGAGCCGACGACATCGTGCGCGAGATGTTCGACAGTTCTCTGCGGGCCGGGCGTTACGTGCTAGAGAATATCGGCCTCAGCCAATACGAGGCCTCACAAGCCGAGCAGACATTCTATCACCACGACCGTGGGTCGGTGCGCGAACTGGCCGAGCTATGGATTCCCGGCATGCCAACGGCTGAGAACAAGAAGTACATCGAACGCGCGCAACAGTTGGAAAAGGATCTTGAGACCGCTCTGCTTGAACTGGCCGAGGAGCACGCCAAGAAATCAGCCTGACCGAAGGCTGGGCATCGGTCAGGTGCCACGATTAGCTGTCAGAAACTCCGGCCTCGGCGAATGTCGCCATGCCAGAGTGGCAGGCCACGGCGCTTTTCAGGATATTGATCGCCAGCGCCCCGCCCGAGCCTTCGCCCAGCCTTAGCCCAAGGCTCAGCAATGGCTCTTTGTTAAGCTTGGCCAGAATGGCCCCGTGCGCGCCTTCCGCGCTTTGGTGACCAGCCACAGCGTGATCCAGAGCCGCGGTCGAAAGCTGCGCCAGACAAGCAGCGGCAGCGGAACAGATGAACCCGTCCAGAATGACCGGGATGCGAAGAACCCGCGCGGCAGCGATGGCCCCGGCCATAGCCGCGATCTCGCGCCCGCCGAGGCACCGTAGAATGTCCAGACCGTCACCAGCCTGTCCGTGCAAGGCAACACCTTCCGCAACCACACGGGTCTTGTTGGCCAAACCTGCATCGTCGACACCCGTACCGCGACCGGTCCAGTCAGCGGCCTCGCCCCCGAACAGGGCGCAGGCGATGGCTGCGGCGGGGGTGGTGTTGCCGATCCCCATCTCTCCAACCACCAACAAATCGGCTTCGGGATCAACCCCCTGCCACCCGGTGCGCAGGGCGTCCAGCAGTTCATCTTCGCTCATGGCTGGGTCTTTGGTGAAATCGGCCGTCGGACGGTCCAGTTCAAGCGCGTGCACGTCCATCTTTGCACCTGCCGCCTTGGCCAGTTGATTGATCGCTGCCCCGCCATGCTGGAAATTCATGACCATCTGCACGGTGACTTCCGCAGGAAAGGCCGACACGCCTTGCGCCGTCACACCGTGATTACCGGCAAAGACAATGACCTGAGGCGCGTTGATCGTGGGCTGCGCATCCCCGCGCCAGCTTGCATACCAAATCGCCAGATCCTCAAGCCGTCCCAGCGCACCCGGGGGTTTGGTCAATTGGCCATTGCGTTCTTCGGCTGCATTGCGCGCCGCCGGATCGGCATCAGGGGCCTGCGTCAGCGCATTGCGGAAACTGTTCAGATCTTTGAGTTCGGGCAGCATTCAAAGCCTCGTTGCATCAGAGTGGTCCTGTGTGTTTAACCATTGTTGGCAAAGCAACAAGACCGGGAAAGGCTTGGGAGTGCATAAAAACGACACCGCCCCGTTTTCACGGTGGGATATACCGCTTGCTTTGGTCCTGCTGACCCGCCTGCCCCTGCCGCGCCTTCCCGATCAGGCCTTTGCCCGCCAATCGCAGGCTGCCTGGGCCTATCCGCTGGCCGGGCTCGTTGTCGGAGCGTTGGCCTGTGGGGTCGGCTGGATCGCCATTTGGGCGCAGCTCCCCCTGTTTGCGATTGCCACCTTGCTGGTCGCCGTACTGATCATCGCGACCGGAGCGATGCACGAAGACGGGCTGGCCGACACCGCCGACGGGCTGTGGGGTGGGTTTACGACCGAGCGCCGGCTTGAGATCATGAAGGACAGCCATATCGGCACCTATGGCGTGCTGGCTTTGATGTTTTTTCAGCTGCTTCGGATTGCGGCTGTCGTGACCTTGGTAGGGGCAAATCTGCTGACGGGTGTGTTGGCCGCCTGCATGTTCTCGCGTGCCGTGATGCCCGCGCTGATGCACGCGCTGCCCAACGCGCGCAACTCGGGCCTGAGCCATTCGGTTGGTGCGCCGCCCCTGTTCGCCGTTCTGGCTGGCATAGGGTTAGCCATTTTGTTGGCCCTGTTGTTGCTGGGTGCACAGGCCGTGTTACCTATGATCTGCGCCCTGTTTGCCGCCGCGATTGTCGCACGCATCGCCAGGATCAAGATCGGTGGTCAGACCGGGGACATTCTGGGCGCTGCACAACAAGTCTCGGAAATCGTTTTTCTTTTGGCTCTGACCGCATTGATCTAAGACGCACCCCCGGTTTCGATGCGCAACGTTGCACCACAATGCTTGCAATGCACGGCATCCGGATCATGCCGAAACAACCCGCAACTTGGGCATTTATAGCGCACCTTTTGCGGCATAAAGATCGCCTGGGCCAGACGTACAAACAGCGCCACACCGACGACCATGATGAAGACAGAGAACAGCTTTCCTGCGGGTGTGTTCAGCGTGATGTCCCCAAACCCCGTCGTCGTCAGTGTCGCCATGGTAAAGTAAAGCGCGTCGATATAGGGAGTTTGAGAGCCCTCAGGCGCAAAAAAGACCAGCACCGCCGTGGACGTCGCAAAGACGAAGACCAGCAGGTTGATCGCTGCGATCACCGCATCTTCGTGAGTGCGGAAAAACAGGCTGTCCCGACGCAAATCCCGCAGCAGATGGTAAGAATGGATCAACCGCAACGCCCGCAAAATTCGAACGAACGCCAGATTTCCGGTCAGAAACGGATCGAGCATCAGGGATACGATCACCACGATATCGGCCAGCGTGTAGATTTGGCGCAGCAGCTTCCAACGATCTTTCGAAATCCACAAGCGGGCGGAAAAATCCAGCAGGATAATCAACCCCACGCCCAAGCTTGCCGCCGTTAGCCCCGGTCCATGAGGGATATTTGCGGTGGCAACAAAGAAGATGATCGAAGCGATGTCGAACAGGATCAGACCATAACGGAACCAAACCGAAACCGGCTCGTGGCTGATGTAGAGAAACTTGACAGTTTGCTTCATCGTGATCCCGCATCTTCCTGTATCAACAGAAAAATACCTGACATGTGCCGCCATACCAAGCGCGCAGCCACGAAAAAAGGCCGCCCCGAGATTCGGGACGGCCCTTGAATGAATTCGAACCCTATCAGGCCGCGCGCGAAGTCAGAACTTCATCTACCTGCTTGGCAGCCGCGATTTCGTCGGCACCGGACACGGCGGCCACTTCGCGGGTCAGACGCTCTAGCGCTGCTTCATACAGCTGGCGCTCGGAATAGCTCTGCTCGCGTTGATCGTCGGTGCGGTGCAGGTCGCGGACCACCTCTGCAATCGAGATCAGATCACCCGAGTTGATCTTTTGCTCATATTCCTGCGCCCGGCGCGACCACATGGCGCGTTTGACCTTGGCCTTCCCCTTCAGCGTTTTCATCGCCTGGCTGATCACATCCGGCGAGCTGAGCGAACGCAGGCCGGATTCGGTGGCCTTGTTGGTGGGCACCCGCAGGGTCATTTTGTCTTTTTCAAACGAAATGACGAACAGCTCCAGCGAAAATCCCGCCACTTCCTGCTCTTCGATCGAAATGATCTGGCCCACGCCATGAGCAGGGTAGACAACATAATCGTTCGGGCGGAACTCAAGCTTTTTCGACTTCGACATTCACATTCATCCTTGGTTGCAGACTGTGACGCAGACAAAAATAGCCCTTGGCAGAGCCACTCAGGGCGCCGCCACACGGCTATCATGTCACAAAATTAAAACTCCAAAGTGAGCATACTTACGGAGCGCATCCCAGTCTCAGTCATCATTCAGGTAAGGAGTATATCACAAAATTGCGACACTCAAAAGGTCATCCCGTGAAATGACGCGGGAAACCGAGTGGAATCATATCGTTGCCAGACAAACTTTATCTGGATGCCGTATCCGATCGGCGGCGAATCGCTTACCCGCCCTCACCCGGTGCTTCCGAGAAATACTTGTCCAGCTTGCCTTCTTCGCCGTCTCTTTCTTCGGCTTCGGGAAGTGGGTCTTTCTTGGTCACGATCACCGGCCATAGTTCGGAATACTTCCGGTTGAATTCGACCCACCCTTCCATATCCGGCTCGGTATCGGGGCGGATCGCATCCGCAGGGCATTCCGGTTCGCACACGCCGCAATCGATGCACTCATCGGGATGGATGACCAACGCGTTTTCGCCTTCGTAGAAGCAATCCACCGGGCAGACTTCGACGCAATCGGTGTATTTGCAAGCAATGCAGTTATCGGTGACAACATAGGTCATTGGTCAATTCCTGTTTACGGCTTGGGCGACTAGCTAGTTCAGTCTGACGCCGTCTGCAAGATCAGATCAGTCGTCAGACATGCGAGAAAGATCGATAGCGCGCCGATCTTTCTTGGTCGGGCGACCTTTTCCTTCAAAACGCGGATTGTCAGAAGGTTCGTCCTGCTTTTCTGTCATATCAAAGTACAGTGTCTGCGCCTCGGATGCAGGACCACGGCGTTCGCCCAACATTTCAACCCGAACCACACGCACAACACGACCCTGAGGGAAGGTAAGGATATCTCCGGGCGCCACGGCCTGCGCCGGTTTCAGCACCCGATGGCCGTTCAGTCTGACATGGCCAGCACTGACCTGTTTGGTGGCCAGGCTACGGGTCTTGAAGAACCGCGCCTGCCACAACCATTTGTCAATCCGCAGCTTGGCCTCGGCCACTGGTGATCAATTGCCGTCCTTCAAGCCCATCAGCGCTGCGGCGAATGGGTTATCGGGATCGATAGCCTTTTCCTTTTTCGGAGGCCGGGAAGAGAACGATTTCGCGCCCTGCGGCTTGCCACCTTTTTTGCCATGAGGCTTGCCGCGCCCATCCTGAGGCTTACCACGCGGTTTGCCCTTGCCCTGCCCCTGCTCGCGGCGCGGGCCACGATTTTGCTGGCGCTGGCGGCCCCATGTGAAGGTGTAGAACACCTCCACTTCGGGCTCGTCCGGCGCGGGGTCAGCGACCGGAGCCTCGGCTGCCGCCTCGGTGCTTGCGGTGGCCTCGGCTGGCGCCTCGGCGGGTGTGGCAACCTCATCTGTCGCAGCTTCTGGTGCCAGAATCTCTTCAGCGGTGGGTTGTCCGGCCGCTTCGGCCTCAGGCTGTTCAACAGGTGCAGGTTTCACTTTCTCACGCTCGCCACGTTCGGCCTTGTAGCCCAGACCCTGCATCAGGTCCGCGAACTGGTCCAGCGTCATGCCGGTGATCGACAGCATGTCGGGTTTGGCCTCGAACCCACCCCGGCTGTCCTCGGACCGCAGCATATCGGCCAGACGTTCCAGCATGTCGATCCGGATCGAGCGCTCCCCCGCATCGCGGTATCCGCACATAGTGTCATAGCCTTGCGGCGCGTCCTTGGCGACCGGCACGGTGACCAGACCCGGAGGCGGTGCCTCGGGGAATTCCTGCAAGCCACTGGACAGCGCCCAAAGAACCAGACGCAGGCGCGTCGGTGCGGGTTTCAGCAGCAGCGGCATGAAGATAGTGAACTGACCAAAGCGGATACCGTGCTTGCGCAGTGCGCCACGAGCGTCCTGATCCAGATCCTTGACCTCTTGCGCGACCTGCGCGCGCGGCAGCACGCCCAGCGCTTCGACCATGCGGAAGGCAAAGCCTTTGGCCAGACCGCTGAGTTCCTCGTCGCGCTGCAAATTCAGCAGCGGCTCGAACAGCGCAGCAACCTTGCGGTCGATGAAGTGTTGCAAACGGCGCTGAACTTTCTGTTCGACATCCGGCCCCGCGGCCTCATCCACAAAAACCTCGACCATCGGCTTGAGAGGCTCGGCCCCGGCAACAAGCTTGCCAACAGCATATTCGCCCCACATCAGGCCACCCTGATCGGTGAAATCAATTTCGGTATCGGGTGCATTGTAGAAGCGATCGGCACGCAGATGGAATTGCGGCGCGAGTGCTTGCAGAGAGGCCGATTTCAGAGCTTTCGCCTCGGTTCCCTGAGCAGCTTTGTCCGGGATAAACCGGAACCCTTCCAGACGACCGACGAATTCGCCTTCGACGGTCACTTCACCCTTGTCATTTACTTCGGCCAAAAGGGCCTCCTTCTGTTTGAGCCGGCGCAACAAAACCGATGTACGCCGGTCCACAAATCTCTGAGTCAGACGGTCATGTAACGCGTCCGACAGCCTGTCTTCTACAGTGCGCGTTTCCTCACGCCAATGGGATTCGTCACGCAACCAGCCATTTCGCTGCGCAACATATGTCCATGTGCGAATATATGCCAACCTTTTGGACAGTGCATCAATATCCCCATCGGTCCGGTCGATCCGGCGGATTTGCCGTGCCATGAAGTCATCGGGGATCGAGCCGCGTTCGTGCAGGTGGCCATAGATCACCTCAAGCAGGCTGGCATGTTCGGCATGGCTGATACCGCGAAAATCGGGTATTCGACACACATCCCAGAGCAAACGGACGGATTGACCGTCGCTGGCCCGAGCCACGACCTCGGTAACCTGCGCCAGTGATTTCAGCGCATTCAGGTCATCGGCGGGCCGCGCTTTGACCAGATGTTCGTCATTGGGACTGACCTCAAGCGAGTCGATCAACGCGTCAATCGAGCCGAACCTAAGGGCAGCATTCCGCCAGTTCAGCTTTTTCATCGGCGTAAATCGGCTGTCCATGATCGCCTGCGCGACACCTTCGTCCAGTGGCGGGGCCTCACCGGTCACGCCAAAGGTGCCGTCAGACATACCGCGCCCTGCACGGCCAGCGATCTGCGCCAGTTCGTTCGGGGCCAAAGGCCGCATCCTTCGACCGTCGAACTTGGTCAGAGACGAGAACGCCACATGGTTCACGTCAAGATTCAACCCCATGCCGATAGCGTCAGTGGCGACCAGATAGTCGACCTCACCGTTCTGATAGAGATCCACCTGTGCGTTCCGCGTACGCGGGCTGAGCGCACCCATGACAACAGCCGCCCCGCCCTTTTGACGGCGGAGCAATTCGGCAATGGCATAGACGTTTTCGACCGAGAACCCGACGATAGCGCTGCGTGCGGGCATCCGGCTGATCTTTTTGGACCCGGAATAGACCAGCTTAGACATCCGCTCGCGCCGGACAAACTGAGCCTCGGGCACCAGCGCGGCAATTGCACCGCGCATCGTGTCGGAGCCCAGAAACAGCGTCTCGTTTGTTCCGCGGGCGCGCAGCAGCCGGTCGGTGAACACATGGCCGCGTTCGGGATCAGCACATAGCTGGATTTCATCAATGGCCACGAAATCCGCGCCCATGCCTTCGGGCATCGCTTCGACAGTACAGACCCAATACTGGGTTCGCGGCGGAACGATCCGTTCTTCACCCGTGACCAGGGCCACGACCGAGGGGCCGCGAATGGCGACGATCTTGTCATAGATCTCGCGCGCCAGCAGCCGCAGTGGCAGGCCGATGACACCGGTCCGGTGCCCCAGCATGCGCTCAATCGCGTAGTGGGTTTTACCTGTGTTTGTCGGGCCAAGAACGGCCACGATTCGGGATGACCCGCTCACTTTTGTCCCCTGCTCAGCGCCTTACAGAGCCTTGCCTTCAACCTGAGGCTTCAGCCGATTCATGGCGTTGGTTACTTCTTCATGGTGGGGATGTATAGCCAACGCACGAGAATAGGCCTTATACGCCTGTTCTGGTTGGCCGATGATCTCAAAGATCAGACCCAGCCCATAGATGGCCTCGTAGTGGTTGGGGTTCAGTGTCAGGGCATGTTCAAGGTCGGCCGCCGCCATGCCATAGCGGTCCATTCCAAAAAACGCCGAAGCCCGAATATGCCAGCCCTCGGCAAAATCCGGTGCATGATCAGTCAACGCCGTCAGGTGTTCGATTGCCTTCTCGATATCACCGTCATCCAGCGCTTCGCGCCCGCGCTCCAGCAGAAAATCGGCCGATGCCGACCCCGACTGTGACCAGAGCGCCTGCAACTGCCGGTCCAGATTAATGGCCTGTTCCGGCGTCGCTTCGGCCAGTTGCTGCAACAGATCAGCCTCGTTGCGGGAATCCGCCTGCTGCGCACCCGAACTGGTGGAAAACATGACTAGGACAACAAGTGCCGCGACGATACCTTTGAGATTGATGCTTGCAATGCTCATAACAACGGTCAGTGTAGCGTTGCGACCGGGGATGTCCATTCTTGGCGCATTAACAAAATGAGGAATAACATGAGCGAGATTCTTGAAAAAGCAGCAGCCGCGCTGAATGAAAAACTGGCGGGCGGTGCTTTTGACGCGTCGGCCAAGTTTGCCATCGCCGATCTGGGCGCGATTGTTCTGGATGCGGATGGCGCGCGCGTCAGCGACGAAGAGGCCGACGTGACCCTGAGCGCGGATGCAGACACGTTCGAACAGATTCTCAGCGGGGAAATGAACCCGACCGGCGCATTCATGTCCGGCAAGCTGAGCGTGGACGGGGATATGGGAATTGCCATGAAACTTGCCTCGGTACTGGCCTGATGGAATACGCGCCAGCCCCTTTGTATGAAGACGTGGCTGGCGGGCCCGCCGGCGGTGTAGCCCATTGGCTTGAGACCGAGGACGGAAAACGCATTCGGGTGGCCCATTGGCTGCCCGAAGGCGAGGCGCAGGGAACCGTATTGCTGTTTCCCGGGCGCACTGAATATATCGAGAAATATGGTGATGCGGCATCGGAGTTCATCCGCCGTGGTTTCGCGGCACTTGCCGTTGACTGGCGGGGGCAAGGCCTTGCAGATCGCCTGCTGGAAGACCGCCGTGTCGGGCATGTGGAGAAATTCACGGATTATCAACATGATGTACGTGTTGTGCTGACCTATGCGGCGGAACTGGACCTGCCCAAGCCATGGTATGTCATCGGCCACTCGATGGGCGGCGCAATTGGCCTGCGGGCCGTAGTGGAAAACAAGTGTTTCTCGGCCTGCGGCTTTACGGGGCCGATGTGGGGGATTTATTTCTCTCCGATCATGAAGCCGCTTAGCCGGGTCACGGCCTATTGGGGCCCGCGGATCGGTTTGGGTGAAAAAACGCCCCCGACAACCTCACGGGAAAGCTATGTCGCCTCGCAACCGTTTGAGGGCAACGTTTTGACCCGCGACCCCGACATGTACAAGCTGATGCAGGATCAACTGGCCGCCTACCCCGAACTGGCGTTGGGCGCGCCGTCCACAATCTGGCTGCGTGAAGCGCTGGATGAATGTGCGTGGGCGATGGAACAAACCGCCCCTGACATTCCTTGCCTGACCTTTCTGGGCAGCCACGAACAAATCGTGGACCGGAACGCAATCCGCGACCGCATGGCAAACTGGCCAACCGGTACGCTGGTCGAAATTCCGGATGGCGAGCATGAGGTGATGATGGAAGCACCCCAGGTGCGCGGCCCCGTATTTGACCAGCTTGCCGAGCATTTTGCAGCCGCGCGGTCTGCTCGCCCATGTGAGCCTGCGGTCTGAGTTCAGCAGACCGCACAGTTTCAGCCTGCTTGTGATCCGCGCTCAGCGCGCCTAGATGTCCGTGAAAGCAAATTTCCAAGAGGTGTTCCATGCGCGACCTGCCCTTTCCCGTCCGAGATGCAAACGCAGCCGGAGGTGCCGAGAACCTGGGCAACCTGCCGGAATGGGATCTGACCGACCTCTACACATCCGAAGACGCACCGGAGTTATCCCGCGATTTGGACTGGCTGGAGGGCGAATGCGCCTCCTTCGCGTCAGATTACGAAGGCAAGTTGGCCGAGTTGGACGCTGCCGGTCTGCTGACCTGCGTGCAACGCAACGAAAAGATCAACGCCATCGCCGGTCGGATCATGTCCTTTGCGGGCTTGCGCTACTACCAACTGACCACAGACGCGGATCGCGCCAAGTTCCTGTCGGACATGCAGGAAAAGATCACCGTCTTCACCACTCCGCTGGTGTTCTTTACGCTGGAAATCAACCGGATCGACGATGACGCGCTCAAAGCGCATTTCGATACCAACGCCGATCTGGCGCGGTACGAACCCGTCTTCCGCCGCATCCGCGCGATGAAGCCCTATCAGCTGCCCGATGAGCTGGAAAAATTCCTGCATGACCTTGGCGTAGTCGGCGATGCGTGGGAACGCCTGTTCGACGAAACAATCGCAGGTTTGACCTTTGACGTCGACGGCCAGGAGCTGAACATCGAAGGCACGCTGAACCTTCTGACCGAGCAGGACCGCGCCAAACGCGAAGCAGCCGCGCGGGAGCTGGCCGGTGTTTTCCAAAGCAATATCAAAACTTTCGCGCGCGTTCACAACACGCAAGCCAAGGAAAAAGAGATCGTTGATCGCTGGCGCAACATGCCCACCGCCCAGACCGGTCGCCACCTGTCAAACGATGTCGAACCCGAGGTGGTCGAGGCCCTGCGCGAGGCCGTCGTGGCCGCCTATCCCAAGTTGAGCCACCGTTACTACGAACTGAAACGCAAGTGGCTGGGCCTGGATGTCATGCAAGTCTGGGACCGCAACGCGCCCTTGCCGATGGAAGACACGCGCATCGTTGGTTGGGACGAAGCCGAAAAGACAGTGATGGACGCGTATAACGCGTTTGATCCCCGGATGGGCGAAATCGCCTCGCCTTTCTTCTCGAAAGGCTGGATCGACGCAGCAGTTAAGCCCGGCAAAGCGCCTGGCGCCTTTGCCCACCCAACGGTGACCGAAGTTCATCCTTATGTGATGCTCAACTATCTGGGCAAACCGCGCGACGTGATGACTTTGGCGCATGAGCTGGGCCACGGCGTGCATCAGGTACTGGCCGCCGATCAGGGCGAGATGCTGTCATCCACCCCGCTGACGTTGGCCGAAACCGCCTCGGTCTTCGGTGAAATGCTGACTTTCCGCAAGATGCTGGATCAGGCGGAAACCCCGGAACAGCGCAAGGTGCTGCTGGCGGGCAAGGTCGAGGACATGATCAACACGGTGGTCCGCCAGATCGCCTTCTACGACTTCGAATGCAAGCTGCACGCGGCCCGGCGCGAAGGCGAGCTGACCCCAGATGACATCAATGCACTGTGGATGAGCGTTCAGGCCGAAAGCCTTGGTCCGGCATTCGAATTCATGGACGGGTATGAAACCTTCTGGGCTTATATCCCGCACTTTGTTCACTCGCCCTTTTATGTCTACGCCTATGCCTTTGGCGACGGCCTCGTGAATGCCTTGTACTCTGTGTACGAAAGTGGCGCCGAGGGTTTCGAGGACAAGTATTTTGAGATGCTGCGTGCGGGTGGCTCGAAGCACCACAAAGAGCTGCTGGCCCCGTTCGGGCTGGACGCCAGCGATCCGGAATTCTGGGACAAAGGTCTGTCGATGATCTCAGGTTTCATCGACGAACTGGAAGCGATGGAAAGCTGACGCAGCCCGTTGGGGCGGCCCTCTGCGGGCCGTCCTATCCGCTGTCACCGGATTTCTTCATCGATGTCAGGAAAATGGCGGCTACGATCAGTACGGCCCCGACGATTGCCAGTGGCGTGATGGTCGCGCCCAGAAATACGGCGGAATTCACGAATGTGAACACAACCGAGGCGGCGAATAACAGCGTCGCCGTAAGTGTGGAAACCCGGGCCGCAGCCTCGTACCAAAGATAATACGCAAGCGCTGTCGGCAATATTCCAAGCAGCAGCAAAAATACCAGATCGTTGGCAGTTGGAACCTGCAGCGAGAACAGCGCCAGCGGAACCAGCAGAACACCCGAGCAAACAAATATCCCGAACAAAAAGTTTAAACGCTCCGCCGTGGTCTGCGACGACCGCATGGCCCGGCTGCTTGCGATCAGAAACACGGCCCAGCTGAACCCCGCGCCGATTTCCATCATATCGCCCAGCAGAGGTTCCCCTCCACCCTGAAAGTCTTGGTAGACCGTCAGAAAGACGCCGAAAATCGCCAAACCAGTGGCAAGAACATCCACCCGGGTGACAGGCGTATCCGCAAAAAAATAGAGAAACACCAACACAAAGAAAGGCGCCGTGTTTTCCAAGACCATCGCGTTGGCCGCACCGGTATGCTCTAACCCGATATGAAAGAGGATATAGTTCACGACAGTCGCAAAAACGGCCAGGCGAAAATTCCAGTCGCTGAACCGGATCGCAACACCGGCACCCATCACGCGCAATATGCAATAGATTGCCAGCGCAGCGATGAACAGCCGGGACACAGCGATCTGCAATCCCCCCAGATCGCTGGTCAGATATCGAACAATGACACTATGCGTGCCCCACAGAAACGCCGCCAGAAACCCAAGCAGCAGACCGTTGTTTAACCACCCCAAGGTCTTTTCCGATCCGCCCTTCACGTCGCGCTCCTGCCTATTTCAGTTGGCTGTCTTTCGAACCGCGCCGGTTGATACCGCCACGTGTCTGGAACGCTCCATCTCGCTCTTGCTGGCAATCGAGGCATAGCTTGACGCCCGGCAAGGCCAGTCGACGTTTTTCGGGAATGGGCTCTTCGCATTCGGCGCAATGAGTCAGGCTGTCGCCCACAGGGCGCTTTTGCGCCTGCATGCGTGCAAGTTCGTCAGAAATCGACGCTTCGATCTGCTCGCTCACCGCGCCGTCGCGTGCCCAACCACCAGCCATTGCCCCTCTCCCGTTCAGGTATCAAACAGGTTAGACGCGCCGGGGATGTGTTGGCAAGTCATGGCTTTACAACGCCACGGCACCAGCGAAGACCTTGTCGATCACCTCTTGCGTGCCGCGCGAGAATTCCAGCGGGCAGGCATAATCCTCGCCGGTGCGGATGGTTCGGCCAAACGCCTCGACCTGTAGTTTGTAATGATCTTCGCCCGGAAAGCGCGTGACCTGGACCTCAAGCCCCGGGCGATGCAGCTCAACGCGCGCTTCGCCGAAAACACGTGCGTTGAAGGGGGCGGTCAGGCGGATAATGCCCTTTTCACCGTGAAACACCATCTCTTGATGCGGGTGCATTCGGATCGAAACATAGGCCGAGTAGGTAAAATCTGGGAACTGCGCCCGTATCTCGGTAAACGCGTCGATTCCATTTTCCCATCGGATCGCTGACTGAACGGCCTCGGGTTCCTGCCCCGACGCATACCGGGCCGAACCGATGACATAAACTCCGATATCCCGCAGCCCACCGCCGCCGGTCTCGACGCGATTGCGGATATTACCGGTATCCATCCGGTTGTCGAAACTAAACGCCCCGGTCACATGTGCCAGACGCCCGATCGCGCCATCCGCAATCAATTTGCGGGTCAATTGCCATTGCGGGTGATGCACGATCATATACGCCTCAGCCGCCAGCAGGCCGGTCTGATCCCGCTTGGCGATCAGTTGATCGAACTCCTCGGCCTGCAGTGTCATTGGCTTTTCACACAGCACATGCTTGCCTGCGTCCAGCGCCTTCAGGCTCCATTCCACATGCAGATGATTTGGCAGGGGGATGTATACCGCCTCGATTTCGGGATCGGCCAGCAGTGCCTCATAGCTGTCATAAGTTGTCAGGTCGGGACAGAATTCAAGGAACGGCTCGGCCTTAGCCGTATCCGAGGTCGCCAAACCGGCCAACCGTGCCCCACCCGCCGCATGAATGGCAGGCCCCATGTGTTGTCGCGCAAATTTCGCGGCACCCAACACGCCCCATTGAACCGGTTTATGCATGATCGTCCCTCCCCCCGAAGTGTCACATCCACTTACGTTAGCGCAAACGGAATCGAGCTGTTCTAACAACACGACAGCCCCCTGTCATGGACAAATTCAATATGTTCAGGGCACGAAAAAACCGACCCACGTGAGTGGACCGGTCTTTTCTTTTGTATCGAAAGCGGGATCAGGCCTTGGCCAGCATCCCCTTCTCGCGCGCCAGCTCACGCATCTTTTTCTGCAATTTCTCGAACGCGCGCACTTCAATCTGGCGAATACGCTCGCGGCTGACATTGTACTGCGTGCTGAGTTCCTCAAGCGTCACGGCCTGATCCATCAGACGACGCTGGGTCAGGATGTCCTTCTCGCGATCATTCAACACTTCCAGTGCAGCGGCCAGCAATTCGCGCCGCGCCTCAAGCTCATCCCGGGCTTCGTAGTCGCCCGCTTGATCGGCGTCTTCGTCTTCCAGCCAATCCTGCCACTGCATCGTGCCTTCGCCTTCGGACCCGACAGTCGCATTCAGCGAGGCGTCACCACCGGACATCCGGCGGTTCATGCTGATCACTTCCTCTTCGGTCACACCGAGGTCTTCCGCGATCCTGGTCACGTTTTCGGGCCGCAGATCGCCCTCTTCCAGCGCGCCTATGCGTGCCTTGGCCTTACGCAGATTGAAGAACAGCTTTTTCTGCGCCGACGTCGTGCCCAGTTTGACCATCGACCACGACCGCAGCACATATTCCTGGATCGAAGCGCGAATCCACCACATGGCATAGGTCGCCAGACGGAATCCCTTTTCAGGGTCGAATTTCTTGACCGCCTGCATCAGACCCACATTGGCCTCGGAAATCACCTCAGCCTGCGGCAGACCATAGCCGCGATATCCCATGGCGATCTTGGCCGCCAGACGCAGGTGCGAGGTCACCATCTTATGTGCGGCCTCGGTATCCTGTTCTTCGACCCAGCGTTTCGCCAGCATATATTCCTCTTCCGGCTCCAGCAGGGGAAACTTGCGAATCTCCTGCATATAGCGGTTCAGCCCACCTTCAGGTGTCGGCGCGGGAAGATTTGAGTAATTTGCCATATAATTCTGCCCCTTGGACAAATGTTTAAGCCCTTAACATGGGATATGGGTACCAGACCCGATACATTCAAGAGGATCTGTTAACAGTCTGAAATTAACCACCGCTTAAGAAAAGCTAAAAGCGGCCTCCTCACAAGCCTTTGCAGATTATGTCAGCGGTACTCGCAGCCCGTCCAGTAGGGTTTTCATGTCATCGGGGAGCGGAGCCTCAAAGCGCAGCATGTCTCCACTTATGGGATGTTCAAAGCCCAGAACTGCGGCATGCAGGGCCTGCCGCGGAAAGGCTCGAACAGCTTCGGCGGTTTCCGGTGAAAACGCCCTGGCGGGAAGCTTGCGCTTGCCTCCATAGACGGGATCTCCGACCAAACCATGCCCGGCATGGGCCATGTGAACGCGGATCTGATGGGTCCGACCGGTTTCCAGCCAACATTCGATCAGCGCAAGCGAGGCCGGAGTCCCAAACCTCTCGACCACCCGCGCCCTTGTGACCGCATGACGCCCGCCATGGAACAGAACCGCCTGTTTCTGACGATCTGTCTTGTGCCGTGCCAGTTGCGTCGTCAGGCGCATGATATTGCCGGGCTCAAAACTGACGCCCTTGATCCCACGCAGACGCGGATCATTGGCATCCGGCACACCGTAGCAGATCGCATGATAATAGCGTTCCACACTGTGGGCTTCGAACTGAGCAGCCAGTCCGTGATGGGCCGCATCCGACTTGGCCACCACAAGCAAGCCGCTGGTTTCTTTGTCGATCCGATGCACGATCCCGGGGCGCTTGACGCCACCCACCCCGGACAGATCGGCGCCGCAATGATGCAGCAGCGCATTCACCAATGTCCCGCTCGGAGAACCCGGGGCGGGATGCACCACCATTCCCGCAGGTTTATTGATCACGATCAGATCGGCGTCCTCGTAAACAACCTCAAGCGGAATGTTTTCCGGACCGATATGACTGTCTTCAGCCTCGGTCACAGTAATCTCGATCCGAGCACCTTCGGCCACTTTCGCCTTTGGGTCTTTCGACACAACCCCGTCGACACGGACTGCGCCGTCGGCGATCAGGCGGGCCAGACGGGTGCGCGACAATGCCTCGGTCTCTGGCACATCCCGCGAAAGCGCCTTATCAAGGCGGGGTGGCGGCGCTGCCGCGATGCGAAACTCAATCAGGCGAGTGCCCATGACCGATCCTTCTGAACCTCTTGAACCGCAAGAGACGCCTCAGCTTCGCCTATTGCGTCGCATGGTCATGCTGCTGACCGCGGTGATGATTGGCGGGGTTCTAGTGACATTCGCATTGATTGTCATCCGCTTATCAGACCGAACACCCACGCTGCCCGATCAGGTCGAACTGCCAGACGGAGCGCGCGCACAGGCCGTGACAATCGGGAACAACTGGTACGCGGTTGTAACCGATGACAATCGCATTTTGATCTTTGACAAAACGACCGGAAAGCTACGGCAAGACATTCCGGTTGAATGACTGATGCGACAGCTTTGTCGCCAGGTCAGTCTTAACGATCCAACCGGAGGTATCGACGCGTGTGCCAGGTAACAACCAACGATCAAATCGGCGCAGCGGCCGGATCTATCCCATGTTTTTCAAGCAGTTGTCCAATCAAGCTGTTGGGTGGAGGACGGCTGTCAAACCGATCCCGCAGCAGCGGGCGCATCCGCCGGCCATAAAAGTGGATCGAAACCGTATCGGGCTGAATGAACCGCTGACAGTTTCCGCGGGGCCGTGCCATTATCCTTCGGTTTTCATAGGCAATGGGATACAGGATATGCGGCTCGATCGCGTGCCTGTCCTCTCCGTGACGCTTTAACAGCCAGGTCACCGCGCTTGGCCCCCAGACGCCCCACGGCATTTCCCCGACATGTTTGGGATCACCGCTTTCTTGCGCCTTTATCAACTCTTGTTTGTGGCGCGGTGCGATCCAAGGCGGAATCGCATATGGATCTTCGGTATAGCGCACCAAATCCCGCAGGGTTGGGCTATCGGGTGGCAACTTCAAAATACCGTTGGCAACTTCGGTGTTCGTGATCCAACCGTAAAAATGCCCATCAGTGGGTACAAATGGCCGGATGCAATAGGCGTCAGTATCCGCCCAGATAAGATCGGGCTCCTGGGCAAGCATGCGGTATCGAAACTTGTCGGAATGCGGCGCGGGGCTGCCGGTGCGGCTGTGAACGACAAAGTCTTCGTCGGGCAGCACGTCACGTGCATCGCGCACTTCGACCCCGTCAGGAACATTCGTGACATTGTTGTAGACGTAAAGGACGACATCCTGACCAGCATCCATGAAGGACACCATGCACAACTGCTCGAGAAAGCTGAGCGGCCCTTCCACCCAGAGCATGCCTATTTTGTAGTCACTTGGCATCTCACTCGATCCTCGCATACTGACGGCAAATGCCTTCAAAAGCTTATTGCGTCAGGTTCTTGTTTGTTCGCTACCGGTTGCCACCGGTTTTGGGCACAGTATTTGGTTTGAGACCGCAAACCAATGGCAAACACGCCAGCCGCCCCGGTGCAAAGCTGTCAATTCTCTGATCTCTTCAACTGATTGGCAAAGCGTTTGAATGTAGGGCACAGCGCATTTGCCTTGCGCAGATAGCCACGCGCTTTGCCCTTGTTTCCCCGACGCAGATGAATCTGCCCGGCCATACCCTGAATGGCGGCGGTCGCCTCATCCATGTCTGCGGCCTGTAGTATCTGGTTTTCACCCTGCTCGGTGGCTCCGATCCGTTCCAGTAGACGACCCATTGCAAAGACCAGAAACGGGCTGTCGGGATCACAAGTCAGGGCGTCCGCCATGGTCCGGCGCGCACGGCCTGTGTCGCCTTCGGCCTCGTAGAGCTCGGCCAGGCGTTTGTGATACAGTGCATTTTCAGGGTGGTCTGCGACGACCTGCCGGGCCATGTCGATGACCTTGTCGCGCGGCATCTCTCCGCGATGCATCTGCAAGAGCGACGAAAAACTGCGAAGCTGGGGATCCTCAGCTTCGATACCTGACATTTCATCAAGCCCGGCCTGCAACTTGGACAGGCGTGGCCCGTCACCAAACAACCGTTTGGCGCGCTGATCCAATGCCAGCTCTGACCAATCCATCAGGATCATGTCAAAGTTACAGGGCTGACGCGCGATAACCTTGTGCTGGACCAGATACAGATTGTTAAACGGAGGGAACCGGCGTTGCCGCAAGGCGCGCTGCAAACCCCAATCCACCGGAGGAAACAGACGGAACGCCAGTTGATCCCGATACAGCATGCGTGACCCCAGCACGACAACATCGGGGCGTAACGGTTTGGCCCAAAACGCTTTTGAAAACTGGATAGTCGCCCCCCACCGCTTTTTCTGCGCCCCCAGAATGGCGCCGCGCAGCGCGCTGAGCACAGCGTGATCTTCCGGCCAAAGATGTGGGTTCTCTAAGCCTTGCGTGGCGATCGCCTCGCTTTCTTGCCACTGGCCCAGATAAAAACTGTTCAGCGCCTGAAGCAGCGGCAGAAAAGCATTGTCGGCGCCCGCCTCAAGGATCGGCTTGGCAATGTCATAGGCCTCTTGCACTCGATCCTGCGCAATCAGATATTGCACTGCTTTCGAGTAGACATGCGCGGCCTCGGAACTGCTCAGGAACGCATCCGGCCCTTGCGCGGTCCGTTCTATGACCCGCGTATTCGCCGCCTGCATCTCATCCTCGGTCAGGACATCGCGAAACACCTTTCTCTGCTGGCCGGAAACGCGCGCCGCAGCCATGGAAAAGGCCGAAATGAAGGGCGCGATCACCTGATCGGCCCGGGACATGGTGTAGAGCTCCAGAAAGTCCCTCTGGGCGCGAGTCAGGCCGGAAAGGTCTGCAATATCAGACATCTGCATCAGTTTTGGAAAGCGCTGCTGGAATCGGGCAATCAGTTCCGGTTGGTCCGAGAACATGATCGCGGGCTTACCCCCGGCCTTGTTCAGATGCGCCGCGTACAGTTCCTCGGGCTCGATCTTTGCAGGCCATGTCGAGTGTTTCCAGGGCAACCCGTTCAGAATGTCACCGCGCCGGATGTGGTAGGCCGACACCCCCTGCCCCGACAGCTTTTCGTCTGCCCGCTGCATGATGGCACGGATCTGGTCGGTGAAACCGATTTGATGAATGAACGCGCGGTACCTTGGGCGGATGGCTTCGATATCCTCCCACGGAAATGCCAGAACCTCGAACCCTTCCTCGACCAGAACCGAACGCCCTGCTGCAAGGTGCGCCCTCAGCCGATCAGGTGACGGATCGCTTTGAAAGGCCCAAACCGGAAGCGCATCCTGAGCAAGGCGATCAAAGGCCTTTTCATCCAGAAAGTGCCGATCCATCCAGTCCTGCGCGAACAGTTCTTGCGGAGTGTCCAGTTCAGGGGCGTCCGATCCTTGCGGGAACCAGTTCACGCGGTAGTCAGTGTCAAAGTCTTCGGCCAGACGAATGCAGGTCAGCATCATCAACAGGCGCGCGCCCATTCGGTCCTTGCGCTGGCCGATGAAAACCCCCGGCGATGCGGTCATTGCGCAGCCCTGGCTGTTTCGGCGGCCTGCTGACGGCGCAAGCTTTGAAACCGCTTTCGGGCAAGACCGACCAGCTTCGGGTGACGCTCGGACGCAACCGTTTCGAGGCCCCGCATATACATGGGCAACATGCGACGCGCCCGCATCATCCGGTAGTATTCCGGTGCCTCCAAGGTGCCATCCATCGCTCCCAACATGACGGGCTTGAGCAGGTCAAGCTTTCGCAACATCGGGGCAGCAAAATGGTTCGAAGACCACGTTTTCAGCAACATCGCATTGGGATGCTTAAGCCGAGCGGCATGTTGGCGATCCAAATCGAAGAACGGATCATAGAACACATAGGCCCTGCGTGCTGCGTCAAGGGCCGCAGCCCCATCGCTTAGCGGCAAATCCCAGTCCTGCACACGCCCGAACCGGTATCGGGTCTCCCACGGCACCAGTCGTTCGTCCAGGGTGGTTTGCGGGTTGAAGGCAATCACAATCGACCCCGGTACAAGGGCTGAAAAAGCCAACGCCCCAAAGCCACCCATTGAGGCACCGGCAAACACAACCTGATCGAACCGATCAAAGAAACCTGCGGCAGCCTTGGATTTCAGATAGTCGATGATTTCAGGGTCGCGATACCAGGCCTTGGTGCGCGCCAGAATGCCCAGATGCGACCAGCCGATGTCTCGGAAGAATTTCCACCCCCACGGCTCGCGCGCAAAGGACAGATCGTTCACGTTGGCAATATTGTCGAAACTGACCACCAACTGCTTGGGCTCGCGCTGATGATACAGAAACGCGTGCCGATCCAGCTTCTCCAGAAATCCCGTGCCGTTGCCGCCCGGGTAAAGCTCTACGAACCATGGGGGCGCAGGGTCGGTCAGAATGCGCTCATAACCGGTTTTGCGGTCAGGGTGCTCGGGTTTGAGCTGATCTTTGGAAAGGTCTGCCATGGCGTTACACCAGATTGTCGGCCAGCCAGGACCGGAATTCTACCCATTCCGGGCGCAGTTTGATTTCCGAAACCTTGCGCCGATGCCAGTCACACGCCTGTTTGTGCAGCTTTGCAAGTTCGGGATCAGCTTTTAGTTCGGCCAGCACAGGTGCCGCGCGTTCCGCCAGGGGCAGAATTGAAAGGTCCTCTTCCTTGTTGGCATTCATGTCGCGCCAATAGGATTGTCCCTGATCCACCTTGATGTGATTGGTTCGCCCCCGGTCGCGTTTGATCAGAAATCCATCGAGGGATCGGACCGAGTAGTGATGCAAGCGACCAAAACTGTGGTCAAACCCGGGCCAGGCCCGCCAACCCACATCATTTGCGGGAAACAGATTACCGCCAGCATCCGACCAGATGACTTCGCCTTCTTTACCCTCTTCAATGCCCTTCGGGCGGTGCGGCCCGAACCGGGTGAATTTACCGTTGTTCCGGAACAACGTTTTCAGCCCATAAGCCCGGCCCGAATGGTAGGGAAACTCCAGATCCGCCATCGAGAATACCTGCGTCACGGGCTTGTCTTCCAGACTGATGTTGCCGGAGCTGCCAAACAGTTTCCACGCAAAGGAAATTGCGTCGACGTGTTGCCCGGCCTTCCCTTCGACCGCATCAATAAGTGCCGCAAAGCTGTTGCCATCACAGCGAATATTCCAATATTCGTCCACATCCAGACACATCAGCCAATCGGCTTCTTTGACCCTCGGATGTCGCCGCGCGCGGCGCAGCATCTGATGCTGCGGGTTGCCGCCCTGGGCCACCGCGTTGTCGACATGCGAGGCCCAGCCCATCGCCTCAAGCCTGCGGGCGATCTCATCCGTGCCGTCGTCACAATCATTGGTGAAGATCACAAAGTGATCGACCCCCAACATCCGATGAAAGGCCACCCATTCCAGCATATAGGGGCCTTCGTTCTTCATCGTTGTGATGACGGTAATGGATTGGGACATGTATTGCCGTTCCCGAAACTGCTTTGCCCTCTTTCTTACACAACCCCTCGGGCCGCGGCGAGCGGGGAATTTCACCCTGCGCAGAACTGATGCACAGCTACATCCGGTCGGGGTCTCAACCCTCGGCTACAGCTCTTGCACCCGACAGGTCCGATGCAATCCGGATTGTTTGCGATAGCTTCTGCAAAGGGGCGTTTTTGTCCTTTGAGATAAGAGCCGCAGGAACGCTGGTTGCAGCAGCCAGGGCTTCAGGCATAGGCACGCCAACCTTTTCGGTCAGAACTCGCACGGCCTGTGTCAGGTCCAGATCGGCCCCGGCCAAGGTTCCATCCTGTAACGTCAACCGACCGTTTTCGCGCCGGATCAGGCGACCTTCAAGCCGGAACTCGCTTAAACCCGTTCCCGCCACGGCCATTGCGTCACTGACCAGAAAAATCTGGCCCGGGCCCTGTTTTGCCGTCCAGGCCGCGCGGATGGTTTCGGGGTGAACATGCACTGCGTCCGCGATCAAGCCTGCGGACATCAGGCCATTAGACAACACCGCGCCGACCAGACCCGGCTCTCGACTACCCAGTTGGCTCATCGCATTGAACAGATGGGTCGCACAGCGCGCGCCAGCCTTTACACATGCCATACAAGTGTCAAACGAGGCATCCGTGTGGCCCAGCGAGACAATCACCCCAGCTTCAGCCATGGCCTGAATCTGAGGTGTTGTGACATTCTCTGGCGCAACAGTCACCATCAGCGCGGGCAAAGTCTGCGCGGCCATCAGGATGAACGCCAAGTCTTCCTCATCCATCGGGCGGATCAGTTTGGCATCATGCGCCCCTTTGCGAGCCTCGGACAGATGCGGGCCTTCCAGATGCAACCCTGCGACACCCGGCACACCTGCCTTGACCGCCTCGATGGCCGCGTCGATCGCGGCTCGGGTCTTTTCAGCCGTATCGGTAATCAGAGTTGGCAGGATCGAGGTCGTGCCCAGCGCCCTATGCGCCGACGCGATCCGTGCCAACGTCCGGGCCGAAGGGTCATCATTGAACATGACGCCCCCACCCCCATTAACCTGTAAATCGACATAACCTGGGCTCAGAATGTCGCCGGACAGGTCCACAACCGTCTCATCGGCCCCGACTTCGGCCTCGGGCACCAAGGCTTGTAACGCCCCGCCAGCAAAACGCGCCGCCATGTTGGTGCGCAGTTTCTGACCGTCGAAGATCGGTCCACCGGTGAAGGTTACAGGTTGGTCGGTCATACCGTTTCGGTCACTTTCTTCAGATGGCGTGGCGTGTCCGGATTGATGCCGCGCTGGGTCGCCACCGTTTCGACCATTCCGTAAAAAGACGCGATTGCGGCTACCGGGTCGGTCATCCAATGCGCGGTTCGCACGCAGGGCAGAGACGTCGCCTGACACACCTGATTGGACGTCGCAAAAACCTGTGCCCCTTTGACAGCCAAAGCATCTGCAACCTCGGCAATGTTGCTCTCTGCCGCATCTCCGGACGCAAAGGCCAGCACGGGAAACCCCTGGTCGACTATCGAGACCGGCCCGTGCAGCACCTCGGCCGACGAATAGCTTTCAGCGTGGATCAGACAGGTTTCCTTGAACTTCAACGCCGCCTCATTCGAAATCGCCCACGACGTGCCGCGCCCCAGTGTGAACAGAGATTGCCCGTTCACAGCCTCAACCACTGCGCCCCAATCACATGCTATGGCGCGCCCTAAAGCTTCGGGCAAACCGCGGATTGATGCCAAAAGCACGTCGTCGCGCTTGATTTCGGCCAGCAACCACAACCCCGCCACTAAAGAGGTCACAAAGGTTTTTGTTGCGGCAACGCTCAGTTCGGGTCCGGCGTGAATGGCCAGCGCCGAAGACGCAGCCCCAGCCAATGCCGATCCGGTATTGTTTGTGATCGCTACGGAATATGCACCACCGTTGGTCAGCGATTGCGTCAGTTGCACGATGTCCGGGCTCTGCCCCGATTGCGACACCGCGATACACAACGCACCGTCGCTGCGCATATCGACACCATAGATCGACTTAACTGACGGCCCGACCGAGGCCATGGGCAGCCCCAACAGCAACTCGGACGCGTATTTCAAATAGCTGCACGCATGATCGGAAGACCCCCGGGCGACCGAGATCAGAAAACGCGGGTCACGCGCCCGGATTTCTTCAGCAGCTTGCGAAATAGCCCCTGCATCATGGGTCAGCAGCCTTTCAACCGCATCAGGGATTTCGTTGATTTCCTTGCGCATTTGCGTGGTCTCGGTGGACATGATCCCGACCTTTTCAGTTTGACAAGCGCAGCTCGGCCACGAAATCGTAAGCCTCGCCAAGATAGATTGAGCGAGTCAGCTCAGCCACCCGCCCGCTTTCAAGATAAGAAGTGCGTTGAATGCGAAGCCCCGCCGTACCTTCGGCAACGTCCAGCAATTCTGCCTCGGTCGAGCCCAGATTAATGGCCGAGATTTTCTGGATAGCCCGCACAGGACGATGCCCCAGTTTTTCAAGCACAGCATAAAGCGAGCCCGAAACCTCGGTCGGGTTGGGCAGAATATCCAAAGGCAGAGCGGCTCGCTCTAGCGCCATGGGGCGTCCACCTGCTTCTCGAAGGCGGTGAATTCGCGCCACCTGCGCACCCGCCGACAAGCCAAGAGCCAGTATTTCGTCTGGTGACGGAAGAAAAATCCCCCGCTCCAGCCAGGTAGAAGTCGTTTTTAGACCGCGCCGCTCCATGTCTTCGGTGAAAGACGTCAGATGCGAGAGAGACTGCTCGACCCTTGCGACCGGTTCCCGCACAAAAGACCCCGACCCTTGACGCTGCTCGATCGTTCCTTTCCGTACCAGTTCCTGAATGGCCTTGCGCACGGTAACGCGCGACAGATCGGTCAATTCCGCGATTTCGCGTTCAGGCGGCAAAGAGCTGTTGGGCGGCAGGATGCCATCCGCGATCCCCTGCTCCAGCCGTTGACGCAGTTGCACGTAGCGCGGACCGGAGGTTTGCCCCAGCCACCCTTCGGGGCGCAGAAAATCAGCAACGCTCATCTTCGATCTCCTGTTGAAATGCACGTGCAAGGTCCAGCGCGCCGGCTATCGGGTCGCCGACCGGCTCGGCCAATTCCGCCTGCATCGTTGCAGGTAAAAAACCCCTGTAGTGCGGGCCGATACCGCCTGTCAGGCAAATCGGCATGCCCGGCTGCCAGCCCATTTTCGACATTTTGTCAGAAAGGTAACCCGCGCCTTGTTGAAGGATCGAGATCGCAATCGCATCCCCTATGCGGGCGCTTTTCGTGACTTGCGGTGCCAGTGCGCCGAACTCGGTCGGGGACATGCTGGAGGCCGCCTGAACAATGCCTGCTACCCCGCCGAACTGGTCCAGCATATCCTTGGTCATATCAGATGACGCATCCAGCTCATCCGTGCTTTCCAGTGTTCTTGACAAAGCCAAGCGGCCAACCCACTGGGCCGAGGCCTGATCTCCAAGTATCGGCCCCCAACCACCGGCAAACGATGCTGTACCCGCAATCTGGGCTGCGATGAAAGAACCGGTTCCACAATGGGCCACAACCCCATCTCGGGGGCCCAACGCCCCGCGCAGCGCCGAAGCGCGATCATCCGCAACCCGAACCCGCCGAAACGGCAACGCCGCTGCCAACTTTTCAGCCATTGTGTCACCAGTTATCCCGGCCAAGCCAAGATATGCAGGAACACCGGCCAAGTCCTCGTACTCCACACCCGCCTCTTCGGCCAGAGCATGCAGGCCACACTTCAACTCGGCACAAGCGGCTTCAAAGTCAGTGGAAACATTGGCTGCGCCAACCTCGATCTGCCGAAGTTCAGCCCCATAGGACAGCGCAATGCGGCAGCTGGTACCGCCGCCGTCAACAGCCAGATAAATGGTATCGGAAGCGCGAGTCATGGCAGAACCTTTATAATACCTTTTTACATTTTTAAAGACCCAAATGCAACCAAATAGAGCCGTTACACGGCAAATCTCACTGAGATCTATCAAAAAACAAAATGGTAGACTAATGGTATTTAAAAGGTATGATGCACTGGCTCTGGGAGGAGAATCACTTGAAAACGCCAACGACGGAACAGTTGCATAAAGACGCAATCGGGCTGGATGCCCGGCCGTTCGGCGACATTGCGGCGCTGCTTGCCCGCGCACAGGCCGAAGCTGCCCAGGCGCCGATGTCGGCAATTGACCCAATATGTTCAGGCGCGCGCGCGATGGCCGAAACAATCCGGCTGGGCGGTGCCTTACGCTATCTGGCGGCGGGGTCATCCGGCCTGATGGCCGCATCCGACGCACTTGAACTGGGGGGAACATTCTCAATCCCTTCACGGCAAATTCGGATTCACATGGCGGGTGGCCTGCCAACCGGCCCCGAAATGCCGGGCGATGCCGAAGATACGGCGCATAGTTTGCAAAGTGATTTGGCCGACCTGCATGAAAAGGACACGCTCATCGCCGTTTCGGCAAGCGGGACAACACCTTACACGGTGGCGGCAGCGCGGATTGCACGAGATAAAGGTACAACCCTGATCGGCATAGCCAACAATGCGGGTTCCGAGCTGCTGCAACTGGCCGACCACCCTATCCTGCTACCGACCCCACCCGAGTTGATCTCGGGCTCGACCCGGATGGGGGCTGGTACGGCGCAAAAGATCGCACTGAATATGTTGTCGACGCTGATGGCGATGGATCTGGGTCACATTCAGGATGGCATGATGATCAATCTGCGTGCGGACAACGACAAGCTGCGCGCCCGCGCCAACGGAATTGTCTGCCAACTGACCGGCACCACCCCCGATCGCGCTGAAGCAGCATTGGCCGAAGCTCAGGGAAACCTGAAACGCGCAGCACTCTTGGCTGCTGGCGCACCATCAACCGACGCAGCGTATGCTTTGCTTGAGGAAACCAAGGATCACCTGCGCCCGGCATTGGCGCGACTGAACCACAATAACGATATCATCAACACGGGAGAAACCAAATGACACGTAAAGTTCTGAGCCTGGCCTTGCTGAGCACCGCCCTGGTCGCCAGTACAGCCGCAGCGGAAGACGTGACCTTGACCATCGAAAGCTGGCGCAACGATGATCTCACGCTGTGGCAGGATAAAATCATCCCAGCCTTCGAGGCCGAGCATCCCGGTATCAAACTGGTTTTCTCACCGTTTGCGCCGACTGAATACGATGCTGCGTTGAATGCCAAGCTGGAAGCAGGCTCAGCGGGTGACATTATAACCTGCCGCCCCTTTGACCGTTCGCTGGGCCTGTATGAAGGCGGTCATTTGACTGACCTGTCGGGCCTTTCGGCCATGTCGAACTTTTCAGACGTGGCAAAAGCGGCCTGGCAGACGGATGACGGCTCGGCAACATTCTGTGTTCCAATGGCGTCGGTAATCCATGGTTTCATCTATAACAAAGATGCGTTTAGCGAATTGGGCATCGAGGTTCCGACCACCGAGGCCGAGTTCTTTGCAGCGTTGGACAAAATCAAGGAAGACGGAACTTATATCCCCATGGCGATGGGCACCAACGACCAGTGGGAAGCCGCAACGATGGGTTACAACAACATCGGCCCGAACTATTGGAAAGGCGAGGAAGGCCGCCTTGCTCTGATCGACGGGACGCAAAAACTGACCGACGCGCAATGGGTCGAGCCATATGAGACGCTCGCGAAATGGAAAGATTATTTGGGCGACGGCTATGAGGCACAGACTTATCCGGACAGCCAAAACCTGTTTACTCTGGGTCGCGCCGCGATCTATCCGGCGGGCAGTTGGGAGATTTCGGGTTTCAATACTCAAGCCGATTTTGAAATGGGTGCTTTCAAGCCACCGGTTCGGAATGCAGGCGATACCTGCTATATCTCGGACCATACCGACATCGGCATCGGCATGAACGCCGCAACCGAAAACCGTGAGGCCGCGGAAACATTCCTGGCATGGGTCGCCTCGCCAGAATTTGCCGAAATCTTCGGCAACGCCCTGCCCGGCTTCTTCCCGCTTTCCAATGAGCCGGTCGAGTTGCAGGACCCACTGGCCAAAGAATTTGTCAGCTGGCGTGGAGATTGTGAGACAACGATCCGGTCAACCTATCAGATTTTGTCGCGCGGCGAGCCGAACCTCGAGCTTGAGACCTGGAACGCATCCGCCAATGTTGTTCGCGGAGCGGAAACTCCGGCCGATGCTGGTCAGCGTCTTCAAGACGGTCTGTCCGGCTGGTACGCCCCGCACCAGTAAAGCCAAAGCTTAGCAATCCCGGACGCGGCGCGCGTCGCGTCCGGCACCCTTTTCCCCGGAGATTCCCATGCAGACCCGCCGCATACGCTGGCACATTGCCGTTTTCCTCGCCCCTGCGGTGCTGGTCTACACGGCGGTGATGATCTTTCCCTTGTTCAACACGCTGCGCCTTGCACTGTTCACCGAGGTCGATCAGGCGCGCGTCTACGTCGGGTTACAGAATTTCCGCACTCTGTTTTTCGATCCGCTCTGGTCTGAGCAGTTTTGGAACGCTTTGGGCAACAACTTCTGGTTCTTCCTGATCCATATGCTGGTACAAAACCCAATTGGCATCGCGCTGGCCGCAATCCTGTCTCATCCTCGCTTGCGGTTTGCCGCGTTGTACCGGTCGGCCATTTTCATCCCGACGATCCTGAGCTTTGTGATTGTGGGCTTTGCCTGGAAACTGATCCTGTCGCCGCTCTGGGGCATTGCGCCGTCGATGCTGGATGCCATTGGCTTGAAATCCCTGTTTGCCCCGTGGCTGGGCAAAGAAGAATACGCGCTGACCACACTGGCGCTGGTTTCGGTCTGGCAATTTGTCGGTATCCCGATGATGCTGATCTACGCCGCCCTGCTTTCGATCCCCGAAGAAATCCTCGAGGCCGGAGAGATCGACGGCATTACCGGCGCCTCGGCCTTCTGGAAGATCAAACTTCCGCTGATCTTGCCCTCGATCGGGATCATCTCAATCCTCACCTTTGTGGGTAATTTCAACGCGTTCGACCTGATTTACGTGTCGCAAGGCGCGCTGGCGGGGCCGGATTTCTCGACTGATATTCTGGGCACGTTCATGTACCGCACCTTCTTTGGCTTCCAGCTGCAACTGGGTGATCCACACATGGGATCGGCCATCGCAGGGGCCATGTTCGCGATCATCCTCGTCGGTGTCTGCATCTACCTTTTCGGCATCCAGACCCGGATGCGCCGGTATCAGCTGTGAGGGTTCCGCAATGAACAAGGCACGCCAGAACCCGCTGAACACGACCGCCATGCATGGGGCGCTGATCCTTTACACTCTGATCGCCCTGTTCCCGGTCTTTGTGATCATTATCAACAGCTTCAAAACGCGCCGCGCCATCTTTCGCGAACCGCTCGCCCTGCCCGATGCCGAAAGCTTCTCGCTGATCGGCTACCAGACGGTGATGAAACAGGGGGATTTCTTCCTTTATTTCCAGAACTCGCTGATCGTTACAGTGGTGTCGCTGGCGTTCATTTTACTGTTCGGGGCCATGGCCGCCTTCGCGCTTAGCGAATACCGGTTCAAGGGCAACCTGTTGATGGGTCTGTATCTGGCGCTGGGGATCATGATCCCGATCCGCATCGGCACCGTCGCCATACTAGAGCTAATGGTCGCCACGGGGCTGGTGAACACGCTCTGGGCGCTGATCCTTGTTTACACGGCGCAAGGTCTGCCGTTGGCCGTGTTCATCCTGTCCGAGTTCATGCGTCAGGTCTCGGACGATCTGAAGAACGCGGGCCGGGTCGACGGGCTTTCAGAATACACCATCTTCTTCCGGCTCGTCCTGCCCCTCGTCCGCCCCGCCATGGCAACCGTCGCCGTGTTCAACATGATCCCGATCTGGAACGACCTCTGGTTCCCGCTGATCCTCGCCCCAGCGGAAGAGACCAAAACCCTGACACTGGGCAGCCAGGTCTTTATTGGCCAGTTCGTCACCGACTGGAACGCGGTTCTGTCGGCGCTGTCGATGGCGATCCTGCCGGTGCTGGTGCTTTATGTCATCTTCTCACGCCAGTTGATCCGCGGCATCACTTCAGGAGCTGTCAAATGACCAAAGTTCTGATTGCCGGGCTTGGGAATATGGGCCTGAGCCACGCGCTGGCCCACCACCACCACCCGGACGCGCAAATCGTGGGGCTGGTGAACCGGTCCGGTCGCGTGGATCATCCCGACTTGTCGAACTACCCGGCTTATTCCGATTTTCAGACCGCTCTGGCCCAGACGAACCCTGATCTGGTAGTCGTCGCCACCTACTCCGACAGCCACGCCGATTTCGCCTGCGCGGCAATGGAGGACGGGGCGCATGTATTTGTAGAAAAACCGCTGGCAACCACTGTCGCGGATGCCAAGCGCGTTGTCAAAAAGGCCATTGAAACCAACCGCAAACTGGTGATTGGTTACATCCTGCGCCACCATCCTTCGTGGATGCGCCTGATCGCCGAGGCGCGCGACCTTGGCGGGCCTTACGTCTTCCGCCTAAACCTCAACCAACAAAGCAGCGGGGCCGAGTGGGAGACGCACAAGGCCCTGATGCAGACTACTTCTCCGATCGTCGATTGCGGTGTGCATTATGTCGACGTGATGTGCCAGATCACCGACTCCGACCCCGTGCGAGTCCACGGCATGGGCCTGCGGCTGAGCGATGAGATCGCCGAGGATATGTACAATTACGGCCAGTTTCAGGTGATCTTCGAGGATGGCTCGGTCGGCTGGTACGAGGCCGGTTGGGGGCCGATGATATCCGAGACTGCGTTCTTCGTGAAAGACATCGTGTCGCCCAACGGTTCGGTCTCGATCACCGACGGCAACAAGGGCGCATCGGCCGATATCGATGGCCACACCAAAGTCGGCGGCCTTCTGGTCCATCGCCCCGACGGCGACCAAACAATCGAGATGCCGGATGAACCCGGCCACCAAGAGCTCTGCGACGCCGAACAAGCCTATATGCTGCGCGCCATCGCCGAAGACATCGACCTGACCCGCCATATGAACGACGCTGTGCAATCGCTCGCCATCTGCCTCGCTGCCGATGAAAGCATCCGCACCAGCCAACCTATTTCGCTGAAAGAGGCATCCAAATGACCGCCCTGACGCTCACTAACGTGAATAAGTCCTTCGGCACTGTCGAAGTCCTGAAGGACATCAACATCGAAGTGGAAGACGGAGAGTTTGTCGTCTTCGTCGGCCCTTCGGGTTGCGGCAAATCCACCCTTCTGCGCGTGATCGCGGGGCTGGAGGACGTGACCTCGGGCGAAGTGCGCATCGGCGGAGAGCTGATGAACCTCACCCCGCCCTCGAAACGCGGCATCGCGATGGTGTTCCAAAGCTACGCGCTCTATCCGCATCTAAATGTGCGCAAGAACATGTCGCTAGCGCTGAAACAGGAAGGTCAAAGCAGGCAAGTCATTGACGACCGCGTGGCCAAGGCCAGCAAGATGCTAAACCTTGAACCGTATATTGACCGCTACCCTTCCGAACTCTCCGGTGGTCAGCGCCAGCGCGTCGCCATCGGCCGCGCGATTGTTCGTGAACCCAAGCTGTTTTTGTTTGACGAACCTTTGTCCAATCTGGACGCGGCCCTGCGTATGAATACACGGCTGGAAATCGCCAACCTGCACCAGCAGCTCGACGCCTCGATGATTTACGTCACCCACGACCAGACCGAGGCGATGACACTCGCCGACAAGATCGTCGTCCTACGCGATGGGCGCGTTGAACAGGTCGGCAGCCCGATGCAGCTGTATAACAACCCCGCCAACCAGTTCGTCGCAGGGTTTCTGGGCGCGCCTTCGATGAACTTCTTCCCCGCCAGCCTGATCGGAGAAAGCGCGGATACCACCCTGGGCATTCGCCCCGAAGACCTGCACCTGACCAATGACGGCCCACTGACCGCAAACGTAACCCATGTCGAACATCTGGGCGGAGACACCAACGTGATCGCCATGATGCAGGACCACCAGATCACTGCGCGCCTATTCGGCCAGCACCAAGTCAATGCCGGTGAAGCTGTCCAGTTCGGCTACGCGCAGGACCGTACCTATCGCTTCGACCACCAGGGCGCGCGCCTGACTTGAGGAAAACCACCACCGATTTCAGGATGTTGGTGCGCTCGGGAAGAGCGACTTCGAACTGTTCTGATGACGAAAACACCCCTGATTTAGATCAAGTATTCAACGAGCTAGAGCGTTGGCATGACATCCTGAAAGATCACGACAAATCGTTTCTGCGGGGGCCGCGCCCATGACACGTCCCGCACCGTTTTCACTTCGTTTAACTGATGCTGAACGCAAGCGACTGGAATCCCAAGCCGGGTCTATGCCGTTGGCGTCATACATCAAGTCCGTGGTTTTTGCCGACGAGGCCCCCAAATACCGTAGGCGGAAAAAACCACCTGTTGCGGAGCAACAGCTCTTGGCGGAGGTGCTGGCGCGTCTTGGTCAAACCCGTACATCAAATAATCTCAACCAGATCGCCAAACACTTGAACCAAGGCACCCTGATCCTTGATGAGGAGTTAGAATCTGATCTTAAGCGCGCTGTCGCTGAAGTTGCATGGTTGCGAGCGACTTTGATTGAAGCGTTAGGGAAAAAGCGATGATCATTGTTGCATCTCAAAGGTCTGGCGCACGTGCGTTGGCGGACCATCTTATGAATGATCGGGACAATGACCACGTCACATTGGCTAAGATTGACGGGTTCATGTCTGACGATTTGCATGGAGCGTTAGATGAGGCTCACGCAGTATCTAAAGCAACACAATGCAAACAGTTTCTATTCTCAGTGAGTCTTAATCCGCCCGAGGATGTGGTGGCATCCGAGGCTGATTTTGAAGCTGCGGCGGATCGCATCTCCGATGTGATGGGATTGTCAGGCCAACCATTTGCGATGGTCATTCACGAAAAAAATGGCCGTCGTCATGCCCATGCAGTGTGGTCGCGTATTGATGTGGAGGAGATGAACGCAATCAACCTGCCTCACTTCAAGAATAAGATGCGGAATGTGTCGCGTGGTCTGTTTCTCGATCATGGGTGGCGGCTACCGGATGGGCTGGCAACCTACGGCAATAAATCCCCTCTGAATTTCACATTGGAAGTATGGCAACAAGCCAAACGGCAGAATCTTGATCCGCGCGAGATCAAACAGGCGTTCCAGCAAGCATGGGAACGCAGTGACAACCAGATCAGTTTCAAGAATGCCCTTGAGAGTCGCGGGTATTTCTTGGCCAAGGGAAACCGGCGTGGGTTCGTCGCTCTTGATGTCGATGGCAATATCTACGCCGTTCCCAAATGGACTGGCCTGAAAGCCAAAGATGTCAGGGCCAAGCTGGGTTCACCTGAAGACTTGCCGTCAGTGGCGGACGCGGAGTCAGATATTCGAGGCAAAGTCACCAGCCAAATGCGAGACCTCATCTCTCAGACCAAAGATCGCCAGTTCCATGAATTGGAACCACTGCAAAAAGAAAACGACGATTTAAGGCGTGCGCATCGCTTAGAGCGGCGGAAGTTGACAGAAGGCCAGGAAAAGCGATGGGTGGAAGAAACCAGAACCCGATCCAATCGGCTCAACAAAGGCCTTCGTGGTTTGTTTGACCGCTTTTCAGGCAAAGCCAAATCCATTCAAGCTCAAAACGAAGTGGAAGCTCGAGCCTGCGCGCGCCGTGACCAGAAACAGCGGGACTTCATGGTGTGGGAGCAACTGAAGGAACGCCGTGCCTTGCAGAGACGTTTCGAAGAAGTAAAGCGCCAACATCAACAAGAACGCCGACACTTGCTGCAATCGATTTCACGAAGCATGCGACAAAACAAACTTTTCAAACATTACAACCGTGATCGGCAACGTGGCTTGGGATTGTAGGCAAACGCCCTGTTCAATTTTCTAAAGCCGAGCTGGAGAGTTTTGCCGTGACAATCAAATTGGCAACGAACATAGTCACCCCTATTGGATTCAATGGGTTTTAAGCGATGGAATTTAATCAACTGCCACGCGGTTTGCCGGGTACTGGCCGCGCAATTGGAGAGGCTCCCAGATCACTCTGGATGGACCCAAGAGTTCTTCAAGAAAGTGACTTTTGGTCTTACGAAACAGGCAAATTGTTCATCGGAGAATCCCTGCAAGGAGATTTACTTGGGATAGCGGATAATCGGCACCTTTTGACCATTGCTGGATCGCGTGCTGGCAAAGGAACATCGGCCATTATTCCCAATCTCCTTTTGTATCCCGGCTCGGTTCTGGTTCTTGATCCCAAAGGTGAGAATGCAAGCATCACCGCCGAACGGCGGGGTTTGGGACGAGACGTGCCGCTGGGTGGGCTCGGACAAGATATCTTTGTGATCGATCCCTTTGGTATTGCGGATGTCGATGAAACCTATCTTTCGGGCTTCAACCCTCTTGCGGGGCTTGATCCAACAGCAAACGACTTTGTCGATGAATGTGATGCAATCGCTGACGCGCTCGTGGTCGAGGATGCCAATCGTGACGGCGGTGATCACTGGTCCAATTCAGCAAGATCGATCCTCCGTGGGTATATTGCGTGGGTGGCTGCTGCCCCGACTGTCAACAAACGCGACCTGAACGAAGTTCGTCGTCTTATTTTTCTACCGGCTGGAATTGATGAGCCGGGCGAGTTTGAGATGCAACTTTTTGCTATGCTCAATGACCCAGACGATGAAGGCTCGATGATTGCGCATGGGGTGCCACATGAAGCCGCATCAGCACTAATCAGTATGAGTGACCGTGAACGCAGTGGTGTTCTATCCACAGTTCGCGAAAATATTGCGTTTCTCTCATCCCCGCCAATCGCAAAAACGTTGTCCAATAAAAATCGATCCCCTGACTTGAAAGCATGGAAGTTCGGGAACAACAGTGTGTATCTGTGCCTTCCTGCCTCACGCCTGCATCGTCATTTTCGTATGTTCAGGTTGTTCATCAACCGGCTCTTAGGTGCAGTGGAAAGTTCACCGGAAGTCCCTGAAACCCCAGCTCTCATGATCCTAGATGAAATGCATGTTCTGGGTCATATGAAGTCTTTGGAAACCGCTGCGGGACTACTTGCTGGTTATGGTGTTCGCATTTGGTCAATTTGGCAGGACCTTGCGCAGCTCAAGCAGATATACCGCGACAGATGGGAGACATTCCTTGGAAACGCATCAATTTTTCAAACCTTTGGCCTCAATGATATGAGTACGCTTAAATACGTTTCCGAAAGGCTTGGTGTCTCGTCGATAGGACAAGTCAGCCAAAGTGAGATTAGCGTTGCTCAGGCAGCGAGTGGGTTTTCAGGGCAATCAATGTCGATCCAAGCGTCACCCCTGCTCAGCCCAGATGAGATTGCATACTTCTTTTCTAGGCAATCGGGAAACCAACTCATTATCTATCCGGGAGCCGATCCGATTATGATCCGGCGGCTGTCCTATCTTGATGATCGAATGAAAGACCTGAGGCCTCAGCAATGAATTCAATCGAGCCATTGAAAACTGATCCGCCCCTTGGCATTACCCTGCATCACTATGATGGAGATACAGCCGAGGTGTCATTTCGTTCAAAGTTCAGAACACCTTGGATGCGAGCGTTGATCGCTTTTCTGGCGATTGGTTGGCTATTAGGGCTGCTCGGGTTCTTTGTCTCCATCGGGCAAGGAAATCTGACGGCGGCTGGTATCCTTCTCGCGTTTTCCGTGGGTGGTGGAATCCTTGTCTTTAAGTTCGGCTCGGTCACTGTTGATATCATAATTACGCCCGAGACCATCGAAATACACGGGCTCGAGTATGATCGACGATTTTTGAGCGGCTTTATTCTAATCAGCAATACTACTCTGGGATTCTATTACCGTGGAAAAGCAGTAGACACAGGCTTTGAGTTGCCGAGCGCCGCGATTAGCTACAACAAGTCTGTTAGCCCCGACGAAGTGGTCGTTTGGCTCAATGATCTAGCGGATGATACGGGCGTCATACACAAGCCCTCTCCCAAAGCAGGTATCCGACTGCAGAAGTTTTAGTGTGATGACAGAAAAAGAAACCTCAGATACGGCCAGATCGCCCAGAACAGGACGAGCCTTTGTCTATCGGTCAAAGCCTCGCAAACCACAATTTCAAGCTCGCGTGAGCAAGTTTGGCGCGCGAGCATTTCCTCATGCACCAAGAGTGATCCCGCTTATTGTTTTCACAATGATTTCCCTGTTTGTCGGGTTTCTTGCAGTGGTTTTCAGTGAAGTCGCGGAGCTTGCGATCCTAGAGTTTTATGACGAAATGGCAGTCGGTTACAGCCAACCGAGGCGCGATAACCTCGCGGTCAACTTCGCAATTGGTGTACTGACCTTTGTCGCGTTGACTTACACGTTCTACCGTCGCCTCAGCCAACGAAAGGCCGTGCCAAACGACGACTCCTAGCCCCGACCTCTATCCTGCTCTTTATCGTTGGTAAACTTGAAAAAAATGTCTTCGACCGATTGTCCAGCTTTCGATTTGCCTTCTTCCTGATGCTGTGTGAGCTCTTTGTACTCTTTCGGTGACACTGGACGCTCGCCATTTTCGATAGTATGTCTGTCTATTTCTTCAATACCGGTCTCCATTGCCAGAGGACGGACATCAGGTTCCCGTGGTTCTGCGGTAAGGTTCGACTGTTCAATAGCACTCGTTGGCCGAGCCTTTCGAATGGCCTTAGCCAAACTAGGAGAGGGTGTAAAAACCACCTCCATACCAAGATGCCCGGTTGGAGCACTCTCGTAGTTTCGTGACTCTTTTGGCTTGTGGTCTCGTCCGACGTTGCTTTTCTTGCCCCGCCGGTCTTCGTTGTCATCATTTTCCGACACCAATACACTCCCCACAATACTAATACTCAAAGCAATGTATGTATTCTAATTTAAATGTCTACCAACTCAGCTGGGTTTGCTGGCGGGCACCAATCCGGTCTCGGTAGTCCCTTTTTCTCTCGCCGCAAATAGCCCTGCTGCACCGCTCCTTCCATCCACTCATCAAAATCACATTCCGTCGGGTCGTGTGCTTTTTCATTTTCGGCGAAGAACTCATGAATGTCGCAATGCTCCACTTCGCTTAACCAGTCCAAATAGACCCATGATACGCGGGCCATGCGAACAACAATTGGCGTTCCCATTACACTAGGAACGTATCGTCCTACTTTTTCGTAAGGGTCTTCATCAAAGTAATCCCACCAAGTTTTTGAATTCATTTGAATATTATAGCACGTATTGGACTTAAGAAGTAGCGAATTCCCAAGAAATAGTTGCTGGTTTTCCTTGTTTGCATCCCGATTGTTACAAAACTCTGTGTCGATCTGCTCTTGGCCGCTCTTTCCGCTAATTGTCGTCAAACATGCCCAAAGCGCGTATGTTTCAAAGATCAGCGTGCTCTAAATCGCGTGATTTTTTGGGCCGCCCGACGTGCACCCCACGCTGCTTAGCTGCCTTCATGCCAGCCTTTGTACGTTCGCTGATCAGGCTCCGTTCATATTCCGCAAAGACGGCAAGTTGACCAAAGATCATTCGCCCAACTGCAGTCGATGTGTCGATGCCCTGAGTAATGGCCTGAAAGTGGATGCCGCGATCCAATAAGTTGTCCATAATGGACAACAGATGGATGGTAGATCGCCCCAGCCTGTCCAGTTTCCAAACAGTGAGCGTGTCACCTTCGTTCAAGTCTTTCAGCATCTGATCGAGCGCAGGCCGTGCCGCTTTAGCACCCGATACGCCGTGATCAGTGTAGAGTTTGATGCATCCTGCATCCTTGAGTGCATCAATCTGAAGGGCTTCGGATTGATCCGCGTCAGAAACGCGAACATAGCCGATCCTTCGCCCCTGCCTGCTATCTGTTTGGTTGGACTCATCTTTCTTGATTTTTTGATCCTTCACCTCCTCAGTTTGACAGGTGAATTCCATCGAACAAGCGGTTTTCATTGCAAAAAATCCTTGCCTAAAGGGGTCCCTTTGCAAAGCTGGGCTGACCGCTGAGTTGACTGGTTAGGGCTCTTTAAAAACCTGTGGAAAACGAGCCACTTGCGTGGTTTGAGCCGCTACATGGTAGAATTACCCGAAAGGGACCCCTTTTGCGCACGGCTTTCCGAAAGATGCAATCGGACGGATTAAGCTATGCGATCATGTATCACGACATCAATACTTGGTTCTTGGCTTCGGCCCGTCTCCCAATTCTGCTCGTGATATTTGCGGCGATTATCCCTTGGAGAGCTCATGAAAAGAAATATCCTGACATTTGGAACAGTATACGCGCTTTGGGCATTTCTGCTATTCGCAGGTGTTGGTGACGCCCTCTATCGTCTGGGCGTCAGGTCGGATACAGCCGGGTTCTTTGTTGTATTTGTATTCCCAGCAATCGTCGCATTGATTTTACTTGTCTTTGGCTTGAGCGGGCCCCTGGCTGCAATGGTGTTGGGAAAAAGACCGGAGCTCGTAGCTTGTCCCACGTGCGACAACCAAATCAGCAACAGGAGCAAGATTTGCCCGCATTGCAGCACGCGTGATCCATTCGGAAGTGGAGCCAAACGTCAGTGTCAGGTTTGCGGTCACGTCGCTTTGATAGAAGATACGCGGAGGTACGTTAGCAGCATTCATCAGGGCTCAAGTCAGGGTCGTTTTTTCGACAAGCCTTGTCCAATTTGTAGTGACCCTGCGCCGGGTTGGAAGCGCATACGAAATTCCTGAAACACATGCAGTTTCGCCGCATCGAGATCAGGCGCGGCGTCGCGTTTTCTAATTTCCACCAGTCTCGCAAAATCGTTGAGAAAAAACAAGATGAGGAGCCAATGGCTCCTCATTGTATTTGACAAATCAGATCGTCAGATCGTCGATGGATTTTCCGGCTTCCAGAGCCGTCTTGACCCATGCAGGTTTACGACCGCGCCCCGTCCATGTCTGTGTCGGGTCATCAGGGTTGGCGTATTTGGCAGCCGACTTGGTCGCCGCTTTTTTGCCCTTGCCACTATGCATAGCAATCACATCTTCAAAAGCCACGCCCAGCTTATCCGCAATCGCGCGCATTTCCTTCAATGCCTTTTGCAGTGTTTCTTTTTCCACTGCCACGGCGCGCTTTTCGATCTTCACCGCAAGCTCTTTCAGTTCAGCCGCATTCAGGCCGCTAATGTCTATCGACATCTCATTCCCCTTGCTTTCTGTCCAATCGCGACAAAGCAGAAAACCACACCAAGAGCAAGTTGAGCCGAACAAGAAGGCGAATTACAGCCCAACGAAATTCGAGGCATAGGAATAAGGAGCGCGCGATACACAGGCAATCCACCTAGAAACCGTTATCCGCCAAACATTAGGTTTTAGCGATCCGTTCTCCGGCTCGGACACGGCTGAGGGTGATTTCTTTCGTTTGGGATGGCTTCCATCTGGGCGGCTTGAAATTTTGTTCATCAGATGGGATCAAATGATAATCCATGGCATTGCTGCGTTCTGGGGTGCGTGTGATTAACTTTTCACCGGGTAATCGTTCGCCTATGAAATGCTCGTCTAAGAACCGCTCGAGGTAAGCATAACCCTCATCAAATGAAACATCCTTGCAGGTGCATGATTCACGCAAATCATCGTCACACTGTGTTTGGATAAACAACTGCCATTCATCTAGGACTTTCATTGTGAGATGCTATCAAATCAAGCTGATGCACATCCGAGATATCGGTAAGTTATCCACAGATTTGACACACGAGGTTTCCGAAATATATTTCTGGATGCGTTTCGCAGGCGCAGTTCCATTGTGTGAACGGTTTCAGCGGTTCTTCCTCTCTTTGTCCTGACGTGTTGCCGATGCAACCGTCTGGCCTCCGCCGAGGAACGGGGGTGCAAGGATAAAGGGCGTGTACCTGCCACACGGGACCAGAGCCACGCGGAGCTGCAATGCACATGAAGCGAGCATGGCGAGGACCCACCCTTTGATCCGCGCCGGGGGGCGGTAGCCCTAAGAAAACCCAAGCAGAGGACGTGTAACAAGGGGCTGGTCAAGCCGACAGAGCCGGTACCCAGACTCCTCAATCCAACAGTCCCTTCCCCAGTTTCACAAATTAAACTAGATGTATAAGAATAACTCGGTCATGAACTTTGGATATATAGTGCGGGCATCTGAGCCTCTGCTCCATGTCCTCGGAGTCTAATTGCGATTGCGGTATAGTAGCTCGACCAACATTGCGTGAAACACACGTTCCTAAAAACGGGCATCACTCTTCTAAACTTGCGGTACGGCAAAACCAATGCCGACGTCAGACGAGACAGCAATTGCGAATAGAAATATCAGAGTTTACGCTGAAATGCGATTGAGTGTAGTGTTTTGTTATTAAGCTATTACTTTCGCAGGAGCACTTCATTGAAACTGAGCTATTCTATTCTTGCCGCAACTTTAGTTGGATCATCCCTTGTTTCTGGCTGCGCCTATGAAAGTAGAGCATTTGATGCCGAACAGGCCGTTCTTGGTAATGTCTCTGGTGATGAGCCACTTCACTCAATCACGCTGGGAACTCCGTTGAATCCTCTTGAGAAAACATTCAAGTCCACAACTATACTTTTAGACAAACCACCCATCAGAACAGCCATATACGCATTGCAGCTTTCTGATTCTTACAAGCGGCTTGGTGATGAGGCCGCTCGAAATCGAGATTTTTCCGCTGCCGCAATAATAACCTTGGCCGGAGCAGCTGCCCTCGGCAATGCGTCCTCGATATCCGCCAAAGATGCCGCAATAGTATTGGCAACTGGTGCCGTAATAAATGAAGGTGTAAAATATGTTAATCCCGGCGCAGCATCTTCGGCGTTTTACTCCGCCTCAGAAGCAATGGCATGTACTAGCACAGCGATAGCGAGCCACGTTCCGATCAATACAGACCCGACTTATCAAGTTACCACTTTGTCACTATGGTACATCCGCAAGAATGAGGTTCTTCTTCGCACCGCTCTGGAACGCAAAACTCCGGACCTGTCATCCGTTCTGAAGGCATTGAATGTACTAGAATCAGTTGAAAGTGATGTTGCTGAAACAGCTGCTTTATCTTCAGTGGATCTAGAGGCCCTTGAAGCATCTTTGAAGCTCTGCCTACCCAAGGAGGTGCCGGAAGAGACATAAGACAACGGTGACTTCAGGGTAATCACAGCAATGATTGGAACCACGATTGCGGCAGCATTGAGGGCACACAGAGACGCGCGAGCATTACCTCCGTGAAGATGACCAGAAGCACTCGAACGCCTCAAATCCCAAAGAACAAGTTCGCAACTTAGCTCTAAAATTCTGAAACAGGTTTAAGCTGAAGTCGGGGGTTTTGCTCCAATGCAAAGGAATTAGTTGCCTAAAAATTTAACGATACGCCAACTCAGAACAGCTCGATTCAACGTAGAGAACTCGCCAGAACGACTCATTCCGAGGTGGTGAAGAGCAATGACTTCTCCTTCCTCATTGAAAACTGGTGAGCCTGATGACCCTCCTAGAGTGTCACACTCATGAGCAAGATCTAGATCCTTTTCATATCCATTGACGGGTGACTTAGAAACACTGCAATCATAGTCACTAATCTGCTTTGGTTCTCCGGCCGGATGCTGGACTAGGAACAGTTTTTGCCCTGTGACAGGAACTGATGAAGAGAGCTTAAGCGAACCCCACTCAGAAACAGCCCCAGGCTTCCCATCTAGTTCGAGAAGAGCAACATCCAAGTTTCTGTCTGCTTTCAAAACTTTCACACAGCCAAATTGTTCTTTTGGAGCCGTAAAAAAAGCATCGCTTTTCTGGTACCCAAATAAAACCTTGGTAGTTTTGCATACGTCGGCAGTGGCTACACAATGATGATTAGTGATCATTGTGGAATCAGATACCATAAACCCGGTGCAAACATATCGTTTACGCACACCGTTTTTATTCTTCAAGTAAGAGAGCTTTGCGACCGACCGTTCAACCGCGTCAAGCAACTCCCATTCTCCTGTGTATCGACCTACATGTTCCCGCTCATCTGGCTCGGAGATAGATTCAAACCTTGCTCCGCTCTTGTCATAGTTAATACTAACAATTTTGAACCCAAATTGGTCGTCTTCAACCCCTCGTACAGAGACTGTTACGCTTTGTCCCGGAACCAAGTGGGTAAACAACGTTCCAGCTTCTGACAATTCTTGTGCAGATATTTTTTGGACTACGTTGCCAGTAAAATTGGTTATTTCAATAAAGGACGAAGATGCACCAGAACTGTCATCCAAAAGCTCGAGTTGAATGAACTGTGCACCGGGTCGTTCAAAAGTCTCTTGCCACAGAAAGTTAATGGCAGGTCCACCTTCTTCAATTGGAGGATACGCTATGTCTAAGATATCAACTGCACCCTCCTGATGAGGCCAAGCAGATTCCTCGGCCAATAAGGTGGTCGACGTAGTTAGTGCCGCGAGAACTATCAAATTTCTAATCATCTAATTACTTCCCACTTTGCTGTTAATAACATCGGATACTTCTGAAAATACAAACTCTTGAATTCCAACAGGTTTACACTGTTCGCCATAGGCTTCGAAAACATCGAATATAAGTTTGCGATGTCGTTGATGTTTAGCACTGATCTCAACAACATCGCTAAAAAGGTCCTGAACTGTTTCGTGTACAGACCAAAACCTTACATTACTAAGCTCCCCGTCGAGAGTCAGACGCTTCAGCCTAAGCAACTCTCTTGCTCTTACATCTGGTAAGCTACCGCTGCCATGATGTAACCGCTTCATCGAAAGGCTAGCGTTTACCCCAGTGTCAAGCTTAACTGATCTAATTTTTCCCACATACTTACAATCGTCGACGGTATGCAGAATGTCATCCTCAATAGAGATGGCTATTCCAAAATCCAACATCCCACCCAGTGCAAGTTCTTGCAGGTCACTTTGGTAACTGCCAGTTGAAACCAACCTGGCGGCAAGATCCTCTGGGCTAATTCGGTCATGCGACATAGACAGGACGTGTCCTGCAACCGCTGCAGCAATTGGTGTCGCTTGGGAGGAACCTTTCCCAACGCCAATCTTATCGGCTCCCCAGGGGCCGACACCCACGCCAATCGCACCAAAATCGTGGCAGGTGTCGCCATAACCAGCCCCGTCCATTTGACCAACACTCCAACCTTCGCCTTTTTCTTCCAAGTCGTAGGCCACTACAGAAATAATGTGCTTTGCGGGATCGTTCCCAACTCGCAACGCAGCAGGGCTTCTAGAACACCTGTCGTCATTTTCTAGCCTCGGAGCGGCAACAATGAAGGGGATATGGGAGAGACTTAGGATTTTATCGCTTATGGGTTTCAAATCCTGCTCTTCCCACGACATGCTAATCGAAAAAATCGTGTTGACCGCTGGCGCGGCAACCTCAGCCTCACCAAGGAAGGCTAAGAGTTTATCTGCATTCGTGATGTTGCCTGCGTCATCATATTCAACCGAAAAATGACGGATCGATATCAATGGATCATCTGAATCAAACAATCCAGAAGACAAATATTTGGCCAAAATTCCGAGTGTATGAGTTCCGTGCTCGGACGGGTGAACCTTGTTTGCCACCTTGAGTTTACATTTTGCAGCGTCGACTGGATCAATCCCGACGTCGTCGGTATATGTGATTTTCCATGAGCGGAATTCGAAATCCTGAAATTGGGCAAAAAAACAATTTTCGAAATTTGCCTTATGATCAACATGAAATATGTTCAGGCTTTTCCTGGGGGAGTCTGCAAAAATCCTCGCTTTTTCGTCGTCGCTTAGACTGAAGTTCATTAGTTGAAAGGAAGCGCTCTCTATAGCGTCTAGCATGGTTAGATCATCGCCGCCTCCTTGTTCAAATTGAACTCCGCCTGGAAGAAGAGCATTTGCCCCCAAGCTTTTCTTGAACTCGGTCATTGAAGTGCCGTTAGACAGCGTTGTACCACCGCTAGTTACACTTACTTCGGGTTCGTTTTCGAACTTTACCCGTGGAATAGCCACCAGCTCAAAGGCAGCATTCGGGCTGTTGTAATAGTCTCTGATTGCAATAGGGACAAGCTTTGATTTTTCAGTCGGCTCACTAAGCGACGACGCATCGTAATACACTATGGGGGGTCGAGTATTTTGCTCCCAAGACAATGCTTTAACTTCTGAACCGCAGGCTCCATGTACTGCCCCGCAATACATGGTGTCGAAATCACCCGTCGTGATGGCGTTTCGAGGCCGCCCTTCGGCCACAGCTATCGGATTGACCTGAGTAACGTAAGAATTAACTAGCCGGTAGTCAGGTATAGTGACTATGTCACCAGCTCGAATAGTCCAGTTTCCGGGCGTAGGCGCTAAACCATCTATTGAACCCGAGAGGCTTGCGAACGAACTGGATTTCTTAGTTCTCGAGCACTTAGTGTTAATATCACAAAGCAATGCATCCATTAACAAGTTAGAGTCTTGTATCCATGCTGGCCACACACCGGTTCGTCTCATCGTATCGGTAATAGTCTCATCCGATTCTAGAACTTCAATCTGTGTGGTACGCAACTGTCCGCTGTTGTGCATAACCGTGTAAAAGCTACTCAGGTCTTGCGTTAGGTCGCCGACATTTAGCGCCTCGGCAGACCAATCAAATACAAGGGGGGTTGTAGGTTCTGATGTTTGCTCCGCAATCAGTTGGCTTGGGGGAAGAATACTAACGCAGAAACACATTGCGACCATTGAATGGCATGGTAATTTTTTCACCTATCCACCTCCAAGTAGCTCAAACTTCTTCAACGAATCATATGATCAGAAAATTTTTAAAGTATCGTCGCATCTATCTGAAATTTTGCCAAAAGTTATTGTAAGAAAGGAATCTCCAAATGAGATGGCTCAATAGTGCAACGCAAGTTGTCTTAAAGCTACCAATTTTTTTGGTTTTGTTCGGCTGTGGGTCAATCGACTATAGCCGAGTTGTGGAAACCAGCAAATTTGATGGGCGATTATTCGTAATGTGGGTCGGAGAAGGGTCGGCCTATTCGGGCGACGGAAGGTTCGTTTTCATCCCCAACCCAAACGACCCGCTAACGTTCACTAGATTAGACAACTTGGGCAATGTAATTGGACAGCCGATAAGACCGGAAATTATGTACACAGACGGAGGATCAATCCCACGACTTGCGACAGTGTTTAAGGGACTATCTCCATGGGGTTACGCTCCTGCCTACATGGTTCATGACTGGCTTTTCATCGCGCATCACTGCAATGTCGATGGGACTCCAACAGAAGAAGAAAAAAGGATGTCAGACCTCAACTTCTCTGATTCAGCGATAATTATGGCTGAAGCGATAAAATCCTTGCAAGTGTCAGGACAAGTTCAAAACAATGACGTGTCGGGATTTGCGGTGTCATCCGCGGTTAGTGGCCCTATTTCTCGTTCGCTATGGAACCGGAAAGGCGCGTGCGAAGGTCACAGAGTTTCTAAAGAACATAAAGCTGCTGCATTGGAGGCATTTCCTAGAAGCATTGCAGCAGTTCCAGAGGACGTTGGGCTTGAACCGCTTGATCTATTAACAGAAGATTTCGACGCAGATAGTGACAAGGCAATACTTATCGGTGAATTTGGTTTTTGAGGGGAACCAATTTTCTTGGATATCAGTATTCTAAATTGATCCGGTCTTTCGAGTCCCGCCGCCTGTCAAGTTTAAACTTTGGGTGACCAGAAGCTGTTTACTCTTGCTATCTGGGCGGATCGGCATTTCCTCATCTTGTCGATAGGGCCGTGTTTTGTGTCAGTGAACAGTTGTCGGTACTGAAACAACACCAATCGGTTTCTTGAGCTATGTGCTACCTAACGTTGTTCAACTTCCATGAAAATGGTCTGGGGTCTTGGGGGCAGGAACGCCTCCCAAGTCGATGGGTGCAGGGAGAGTGAAATCCCCATGCTCGGGTTCGGCTTCGAAAAGCTGACGGCATTCAAACCGCGTAGGGTTGATCTATGGGGTGTTGGGGAGAGAAGAACTCTCCCTGACGAGAGATCAAACACCGACATGTTTGCTGGCTGGTTCAGGGCTCAATGCCCTGCTCCGGCCACAGCCTAGGGGGATGCAACGGGGGCGCGCAGCGAACCCCCTTGCCAAGATGTGCGGTACTACCGCACACATCTTGCGATCACCCAGAATTCCCACCTTCTGTGTCACTGACTTCACTTTGCCTCAGCCAACAAAAGGGCCATTGACCGGCATGACCCAGCTTGCAACTCTCGAGAGAGTTTGTTCAAAAGGGTTTCGCATTATGAGTTTATTTCGAGCGGCATTGATGTTGCCTGCTATTGCTTTGTCGGCTTGCGCGGCAACAACGCCGAAGACAATTGGTCCACGAGTAGACAATGCACCCACGGCAAGCCTGTGGCAAGCACACCGTGATCCAAGACTCACTCCGTTGCAATTGGCCTTTGTCGAAGCTGAGTTGGCATCTCGTGGCGCGACATCCTCAGGCTCGTCTTACATCGGACAGAAAACAGCAAGCGCTTACGGTAAATCTCTATATTCTCGCGGCAGTGCGACATCAACGGTGTCAAGTGATCGGGACTGCGCAGACTTTGCATCACCGTGGCAAGCCCAACGCTTTTTTCTCGACAGCGGCGGACCTTTGACCGATCCCCATAACTTAGATCGCGATGGCGACGGATTGGCATGCGAATGGGGAACGACACTACGCTCGAATTCTCGGAAAGCAAGAGCTACAGCGCCTGTGAGAGCGCGACCCACTTATTCGAGTTCGCGTTGTTATGTAGGACCGCGTGGCGGAACCTACACCATCACTGCAAGCGGCAATAAGAACTATGGTGGTTGTTAGGATAAGCCGGTTGATCCGGCTTATCCTAGTGGATCAAACGTCACTACATGTTTTTGGCTTCAGTTTCGAAATTCTGTACCGGAAATAGGTAGACATCATTTTCAATAATCTGCGTTCCTACGGTGCGTATGCAAATGCCACCATCGTTGGCTCGGTTCCAGGCGACGCCGATGCGCTCCAACTTGGCTTTTTGACCAAAACCCTTCGGTGTCTTTACGACCCAATCAGGTGCGTTTTGATTTTCGGTTTTGGAAGTTTGATTTTCGTTTGTCATGGCTTTTCCTTTCTGTTGATCTCGGCCAGCCATTTGGCCGATGACGTGGGTAAGAGCCGACCATCCCTTTCTCCGCATGCGTTACTCGGTTCGAGCGTTTAGCGAGGAGTGGTGCGGGCTGCGCATTGCGGCGAAAGGGGTTGTCTGCTTCCCATGACGAAACGGCAGTTGGCGAGGCGAGCGTTTCAGTGGAATGCCCAGTGTAACAAGCGAAAATAAGTTCCCCAAAACACCTTGTCAGAGGACAACATATGGGGTTCAACAGACACATTGCACCAAGAAGTGGAAGAAAGTGATAAAACATTGAAAAAGTCACACAGGGCAATTGATCTCTATTCAGGCGTTGGTGGTTGGTCTTTCGGCTTGCGTTTAGCAGGTATCGATGTCGTCGCTTCCTATGAAATCTGGGGGCCAGCCAACGAAACCAATTTCAAGAACAACGCTCACCAGGCTCAGACGGTTGATATTCGTCGGCTTTCGCTGGACGATTTGCCAAGCGATATCGACATTGTTGTGGGAAGCCCGCCTTGCACTCAGTTCTCATACAGCAATCGAGGAGGAAGCGGCGATGTCGCCGACGGCCTCGAAGATATAAAGAAATTTCTTACGATCGTTGATCATCTTAAACCCACGCATTGGGCGATGGAAAATGTTCCTAGAGTAGCAAAAATTATCGAGGCTGAACTTGAGAGTGGCGGAGAGCTTCATAGATTTCGACATCTTGGCTGCGAAACACACATCGTAGATATGGCTGCGTTTGGTTTGCCCCAAAGGCGAAAACGATGCATTGCTGGGAATTTCAGCTTTGAGCGCCTGAACTCGTTTAAGAAGAGAATGACAGCAAAAACGTTAGGCGATGTTTTACAGGCGCTTGGGACTGATCCAGTGGTCGACCCGTTATATGGGGTAGAGCTTCCGCGTGACGAGCTCACCGAACACCACAAAGAGGATGTCCTAAGTGACGAAGAAGCTAGAATAAACCGAGCCAATAAAACCACTCACCACATATATAACTCAATGCCGTTCCCAGATCCACTAGATCGAAGTGTTAGGACAATAACTGCGACCTGCACCAGAGTGTCCCGGGAAAGTGTAGTTGTTCGTTCCGGCGACGAAGGAGACCAGTTTCGTAGGTTGACCTTGAGGGAACGCGCCAGTCTTCAAGGTTTCCCAATAACTTTCCAGTTTTACGGTACGAGTTATGGCCAGAAGCTGAGGATGATTGGCAATGCTGTTCCTCCAGCATTTACGTATTTGATGGGCAAAGTTCTAGTAGGCACCGGAGCTGAAGAACCAGTCGATTTGTGCAAGGCAGCAGTAGGTGTCTCGCAGCCCGGACCAAAACCGCCAGCGACTCCGCCCGACAAAGTTGGCTCCCAATACCCTGAAGGAAGAACGTTTCGGTTCGCTATACCCAGTCTACGACTGAAGAGTGGTGTTCGGTTCGAGTTCCGAAACCAGAAACAACAAGATTTGACTAAATGGCAAATCCAGTTTTATTTTGGAACTTCAAAGGAAATTCTTGATCTACAGCTGAATGACGATCTTAAGAAACTTCTCCTAGCTGGGATGTCAAACACGTTGGGTGAAGTGGTCAAGGAGACCATTAGCGAGATAGAAAGGTATACGAAGACGGTGGACTTTCGAAATATGCAATCGGTTTGGTCACACAGAGGTCCGGCTGGGACCAGGCCTTTTACCTATTTGGATATGTTGGATGAAGAAGGCAAAGCGTTGGTGGCCCGGGTCGAACCACATATCGATGAAGCCACTGATCTCGTGAACCTAGCATTGGAAGATTCCTATGGGGCTAGTTTTCTTCAGTTGCCTGGCATCAAGAAACTGCAACGGAACGCTCCTCTGATACTCTCCGGCCTACTAATTGGAGCGTCACTAAATCCAATCATTGATCGGAGAACTTCTCAACAATTGGGCGAGAGTCCCCTGAGTTCACGAGTCAGCTAATCTTGGTAACGACCTTGTTACCAAATTTCCACGAACGGCGTTCTATGTCGATTGGAATTCAAACGAAGTTGCTTCGACAGTCCAGCCGCTGCCTAGCCTCGAGAACAACTCTGGCGAGGGCGCTAAAATAATGTGAGGCTTGTAGCTTGGCTCGTTGCACTTCGTACGGTCGACCAAATATAGCGCATATGCCTCGCCGAACTCCAACGCAGTCGCTATCTCGTTTCGGGACCAATGAAACAGCTTTCTGGATCCGTGTGACTTAACTTCGATGAACAGGTCATGTGTTAGTGATGTCGGGGATGAGAACGAAACAATATCGTAACCTGCGCTTACGTCTTCGGATGAAATCTTGCGAATTTGCGACTGAAGTGGATGAGACGCAAGGCGCGCTCGTTCAAATTGCAAAACCCAATCTTCGGCTTCATCACCGAGCTGTCTTTGGCGCTCAAGTTGAGCATCCAATTCAACGACAGACTTTGCACGCGGCGGTCGCCGGTCGTTTTCGATTGATGCAGCTGAAAGAAAATTGCTCGTGTAGCGCTCAGATACCGTCCAGTATCTTGTAGATGTAGACTGTCTCTTTGCCACACCGAACTCGACGACCCAGTTTGAGAAGCCATCGTTGGTCATTGGAAGCGTCATCGCATCAATCTGCAGAGACCCTGAAACACTGTCTAGCATCATGCAAGACCACGCCTTCGCAAGCGTAAGACGTTCCGCCAAATCGACCGCAACTTGCGAGGCTATGGCCGCCCACCAATCGGTCTTGGCATCATGCGTTAGTGCTACCTTATCATCGTGTTCAAGATCGGCTATTTTGTAATGCAACAGTTTTAAGATTGTATTTCTGGTTCGCGAACGTGAAACAGGTTCGAGAGCGGCAAAACCAGAGATCAACTGCTCTACGGATAGAGTTCCGCTTTGCGCCAAGAGCAGCTCAATCAACTTAATTGTCGTGCTCGACGACAACAGTCCATCAGTTGGTCTTGCGAAGTTCATACGCTTCAAGGATTTCGCGCAAATCCCCTCGGTCAGCATCGTCGGTCGCGGTCAACAGGGGAATGTCATCGGCATCGACCAATTCCAACAACCGCTGCTCTTTGGCGCTAAGCCGACGGTCAATATCTTGATCAACGGTTACCTCTGTCAACAAGTAGTGATATCTGACCGTCTTCCCCCCTTTCGGATTGTATCTGTGGATGCGGTCTTTCGATTGGATGAACCTGCCTGCGTTGAAATCACGGTCAAAGTAAATCGCAGTTCTACAAGCCTTGTGCAGCGATATTGACTCACCAACTGCTTGCGGGTTCGCAATTAGCACCGCGCTGCTTTTGGTGGCGTGGAAACGGTCAATTATTTCTTCACGCGTACCATAATCCGCGCCTACATCACTGTCACCTGTCGACGAAGGCGTCGCTCCAGTCAGGACTTCTACGAAGTCTGCATAGCCGGAGAGTACTTTCTGAAGTAGCGCAAGGTTCCCTAAAAAATAGGACCAAACGAGTACCTTGCCCTGTTGCTCCAAAGTTCTTCCAACTAATGAACAACAGACATTCAGACGTTCAAGGTCGGCCAAGGGATCAAATTCGCGTATTAGGTCCGCGACTTCGAGCTCGGCGACATTGAGATCTCCGGACTCTCCAGTATCAAAGATACCGTCTTCATCACGCTCAAGAGGCAGTAGTAGCAGGGCCGGGTTTACTACCGCTTGACGCAGCCGAACCAGACGAGCTCTCAAACGAACGCTCGCGTTCTCAGTTGCGATCTGTTCGCGCAACTGGGACATAACTTTGCGTTCGAGAGAGTGGTAGATTTTCGAGTGCTTTTCACGCATTGGCACCCTGTTACGCGCGACATCGACTTTCGGAAGTGACAAGTCGACCTTTTTAATTCGGGTGTAGAACGGTTGAATCTTTGACTTTAGCTCTGGAACAGCAGTTGGCATCGAACCATCTGTCATTGCCCGCAATGATGCGACCGGAAATCCGATAATGTGTCGATCAGGATAGAGGAACTTAAATAGGTTCGCTAAGTCTTCGTAACCGTTAGGTGCGGGTGTACCAGTAAGCACTACGCGGGACCTCGCGAGAGGAGCGAGACTCAAAGCAGCTTCAGCCCATTTACCATCTTCGTTCTTCTTTATGTAATGAGCTTCATCCAATACGACCATCGTGCGTGGCCCAACGTGCTTAAGGTATGTTTTGTAGTCATCTTCGACATTAGCCAGCGTCTGATATGTCGTCAGAGTTAACTCCGTTTTTCTCGATTCAATTGAAATCCCCCTGAGGTGCTCACTGCGTTCTTGCGCTGCTACGCCCCCTGAAATCCGTTTAGATGTCGGCTGTCGGTCGAAAATAGCTACGAATTCATCCTCCCATGCCTTGAATGAAGACAATGGTCCAACAATGAGCAAACGATCTACTGACTTGGGATCATCAGGCGGAAGACTGCGAAGGTATGCGTAGGCAGCGTACACAACAGAGGTTTTTCCTGCCCCCGGCACAGAAAAGTTGCATGCGTTCTGCGAAAACGCGAGGTGGAAGGCAGAAAGCAACTGCTTTCTATAAAACGTTCTCCCTGGGCATTGTTGTTCGACGACAGCAACAAATTCCCTGAATTCTTCTGTATCAATCTGCGCATCCCAAATTTCTTGAGCGCGACGCGAAAACTCCTCAAACTGTTTTTCTTGCCTCTCTACAGCGCGAATTTCCTCAGCGACAATCTCGCTCTGTTCTATCGAAACGCCAAGTTTCGTTAACAATTTTGCTACCCTTCGGTACTGCTCCGTAACTTGATCAGAACGAGTAGGAACGCGAAGCACACTTTGGTTTTCAATTCTTCCGCTTAGTTGCCGTGCAAAGGCGGAAAACAATGGATGATTAACCACGCCTTCGACACCCTTGACGACTAAGTACTCTTCCTCTGAATAGTATTCGATCTTGGCCACTGAAATACCTAACGAAACTATGACTTCGACTTTTTGAATCGTTGCTTGATCGCGTATGACATTCGGTTGATTTCCATGGTGAGATCTTCATTTTCAGGAGACAGAAGTCCATCGCTGTCGAGATCAATCTTTTCCATTAAATCCCTTGCCTTTCTCAACAACTCACCGGGTTTGCTACCTTCGTTGAGAAGTCCAAGTTTCCAACTGGCCTGACCAAAGCTGCTTTTTAAATGAGAGTCGACTTTGTCACACCATTGCTTGTCTCTGGCGCGAGCCGCATCCAACTTGGTCTCATAGGAACCCGAGCCAGCTTCGATGAACGAGCGAAGGTCGCCCATTTTCTGCGTTATCGGATCCACATTAGTCCCGTGGCTGGCGCTAAACTTCTCCCAAATCTCTTTGTTCGCAAAAAATGTCTTCTTGCCTGCGCTATTAAACGAAATCTCTCGATATGCTTTGTTTGATGTGTATTGTCCGAAGCGTATGAAATCGAAGTGAATGAGCTTCAGCTGCAAAACATCCAATTCAGAGTCGTAATTCCAGGGAATCTTCGCGTTGCCAGATTCCAGTCTCTTCAAATCTCGATACAAGTCTACAAACATGCCCTCCTTGGTGCCATCAGCATCCTTTAAGAGGAGGTAGAGCCGCGGGCACTGAATGTGCTCTAGGTATTCGTCCATTAACTCCATGATTCTTAGGAGCATTTGGGCATTTCCGGGATTTGCGCCCATGAGGGCGTCGATTTCGTCGGGTTCAATGCCCAAATCATATCGTAGTCTTCGGGCGTGAAGATACTTTTGCAAAGGCCCGTATTCGACCTTTGAATCCTCACCAATTTGATACTGAGTTTCTAGGCGAACAATTTCTGCTTGGTTGTCAGCAAAAGAGTGAGGAAGGATTATTGCATCGAAATACTGTTTTTCCTTGGGCTTGCCTTTCTCTTCAAGCCGACGAAGCAACATGGCTCTACGATTTCCGTCAATGATGACTCCATCGAGACTGACGATTCCGGTTTTCAATTGACCTTTGGTAGTTATGTCTTTGAGCGTCGCCTTGTTTCGACCCTTGTTAGATTCCCAAAGGAAGTTCTCGATCTTCTTGTGAAGTTCCTCGTCATAAACTTCGTGCGACGCCGTGTTTTCTTGCTCCCAAGTGAGCATTTCCGCTTCGATACGTCCGTTGTGTCGATTGTAAATCAAGTAATCGAGATCGATCCTATGAACTTCGAAGCTCTGCCGCTCGTTCATGTAGTAGAGCTTTTCCCTGCCCTGACTTTCGCTTGATGACCTAATTTCTGAGAGCTTTTGCTTACGAACCGCTGTAGAGAGAACCATCCAATCCCCAAAAAAGTATCTGCTGAATCACATCAACGCAGAGTAGCATGTTGTAACCCCAGCACAACATATGGCGTGCATTGGTTAACGGTTTTGAATGTTCCAAACGGACTGAGTTTTACAAATGGACTTCGCGACCGCAGCGAATGCCTACCTAGACCGGTCGCATCATGAAGAGAGTACGGTGGCACTCAATTTCAGCTTTGGGCCGCCAAAACCTTTTGAAGTTGGATAGGCTCAGGCCCGCAACACGCCGTTTTGTTGCTGCAAGCCTTTTATTCACCGGGTAGCGGCAGTGTCTCACCGTCTATACCGAGTTTCTCTAACAGTATTGTTGGTCGACTGAATATCAGCAATGCAAACAAAATAACGCCGACGACCTTCAACACCAGCCAAGCCAGCAGCAACATGAGTGACTTTCTGGGCCCGTTTGGCAACCCATCTATGGCTCTTTCGAATACTGTGTAGGCCGCGTTATCTACCTTATCTTTGTAGTCCTTGACCGCATTCCGAAACAGATAGAGTTTTAGTTGGACTGATTGAAGCAATTCTTGCAACCAACCCCCGGCTCTGCCAATGAACTTTACTCTGAGTATCCATTGGCGAAATGCTCTCATATTGACCCTCTCAGCAAGAAGGTCTTCGTACTTTTTCAGCCCCGCCATTATCTGTTGAGAGGAGTTCTCATCTTCCTCATCAGCCTCTTCCTCGTCATATTCCTCGACAGCAGATTCATCTATTTCCTCACTGTCCGCAGCACCTCCGGCAGGGGCGTTTTCCATGTTGTGTTGGCTGATTTCTCGAAGCAAAGACATCAAGACAAACAGATTTTTGGAAGACTTCCAGCGCGAATACTCAATTGACAAATCGTCGCACAACTTCGGATCAGCAATCATCACCTTGAATTTCGGCAGAGCCTTGATCTTCGATTCCAGTTCTTGGCGGTCAAAGCGGTTCATGAGTTTTCTATCCTGCGCTAGCTTCAAGAAGTTCATCGCGAAGATGCTGAAATCACTCATTTTACTTTTTGACATGGAGTTTTCCTCCTCCTGCGCCAAAATCCGCTGCTTCCGAAATTTGACTGTTGACGCGTCTCCGTTGTCGCTTTAGTTTATTTGTAAACATATTAATAAGTAGAAAAATGATTACAAGTAGCTATACAGGCAATGACGCTACGTAATCTCAAAATGAAAGAAGGTGAGCATGACGTCCGATGAAACTACGGTGTGGGCCCTACGCGGTGTTCGCCCGTCGACAAAGAAGCTATTCAAGCAAGCATCTGCCATGAAGGGCGTAAACATCGGGGAATTGGCAGATAGTGCGTTGAGGGAAGCCGCCGAGCGCGTGCTTACAGAAACTCTTGGCGAAGAAGTCGCGCAAAAGATGGTCAGCACTCTTTCGGAGAACCGCCGGGCGGCTGGACCAACTGGACTAAATTGATTTTCGCGGATAGTAGAGCCCGCTGGCGGCGTCGCCCACATTACTTCCTAAACGCGAAACCAGTTGAGTTTATGAAGAAATTTTTTCAAATAGTTACAATCCCTTAGATTGCATTATGTGTTTTAGCGAAATGCTCAAATTGGCGTTTGAGACAGCGTTACGACGTTATGATGAGTATATGGTGTTTCCTCCTGAGAAAAGGCCATGTGATGTTTGGATCGAGGCTCATGAATTCTGGGCAGTGGTAGAGGCGAAAGGTGACGGTTATCTGCTGAGTGTGACGACTGGCCTAGTCGAGAAAGTTATCCAGCTTTGGGCAGAGACCCTCCCCCTGGAAGACCTTCCGATAGTCTCAAAAAAGCCTTTAGCGCCAGAGGCCATTCAAATGACGCAGATTTCGTTAGTCTGGTTGATGCTTCACGAGTTTCACCATATCGATATGCATCATTTTGATCTGACGGGTGAGTTTGCCATTTCTGAAACACGTAACGCGCCAACATTTGGTGTATCCAGACGTGCTTCGCTAACGCCCAACCCATTGGATGCCATACCGCCAAACTTGCGGGAATTGGTCCCTTTTTGTCTGGAGCTACAGGCAGATCATGATGCCGCTGAAATGTTACTGGAAAACTACTCAGACGAGGAATGGAACAGTCTACGACTTAGGGCGATGGCTGCGTCAGCAATGATGATGTTAATTGAACGCGAAGATGAAAAACACGGGCCTTTGAACAAAACTCATCCCAAAGCGTCAACGCGAATTTTTCAACTGCTAGGTCATCTGGCAGAGATGCCTTTGATCGCTGCACAAACTCATCAAGACAGTTCGCTCATACCGGATGCAGAAGAACTTGAAGCCTTCTCGCGAGAAGTGACCATCCCCTGCTTTTTTGATGCTATCCGAATGGCTCAAATCACAGGTGCGACCTCCATCGCAAGCGACCTTGGCGATCCCGCAAACTTCTTTAAAGACTTGGAAATCGCCAAGCTGGGTGATCCGTCACAATATGATGAATTGGAAACCCAAGGCGCACAGGAATGGGCCAAGCTTTGGCCGTGCAACGAAGCCCTCAAGCCCCTTCTCGGTGGTCACTTTACAAACTGAACCGAAGTACGATGTAGCGAACACGGATTGTCCGCTACCCACGTTGCCAGTTGCTTGGTTTGGACCGGAACATCCGGTTTTTGCGCCGTGATCAATACAAATTCGTGTAAGCCTTCATCGTGGCCTTCAATCAAAGGGTCCGGTCGTCCGTCTGGATGTCCCGGCAAGAGATTTTTCCCAATTACGAGTGGCGCAGATAGCTCCTCGTCCTGCCCAAGCGGAATTGGGTGCCACTGCCCTCGCACCCCTTGTAGCGCAACAGCATAGCCATCAACGTCGCTTGTGAGCTCAAGCAGGAACGGTTGCTCCAACTTCAGTGTTGCTCCAGCCGCCTCTAACTGGCTTTCCCGCTGCACAATCCCAAACTGCGATTTGGTCAAAACGATCCTCAGATGATCCGACGTCGCGCGCGCTTCCAATATCTCTCGCCATCGAATCTCAGGCGTCTGAGGGAATATCTCCGGTGCTTCCACATGCACAACATTGAAGTGATGATTGAGCAAGAAGTCATACAGCACCTTGGCCCGTATCGCTGAATACTCACCACGTTGCAGATTGCGCCGATAGTTATCCGCCAAGCTCCAAGGCGGGTTGAAGGGCGTTTGTAGAAACTGATCAAACGGTTCATTTGCCAGTTCCGCCACTGCAACTAGGGCTTTGTAAAGCTTCGCTTTATGCGCTTTGCTCTTTGGATCAAATGACATGAGGACTATGTTCCTATGGCAATATTTGTCATTTTCTGACATACTATGCGTAGGAGGACCAGATATGGCCAGTATGAATATTTCCCTCCCCGATCCAATGCGGGACTGGGTGGAACAGCAGATGAAATCCGGGCGTTACGACAACGCCAGCGAGTACATGCGTGACCTCATCCGCCATGATCAGGATCGTGCCTCCAAGATCGCTGTCATGCAACGTCTGGTCGATGAAGCTATGGCAAGTGAAGACAGCGATAATTCCCTCGCCGAAATCCGCGCCATTGCCCGACAACAGGCAGGAATTCCAGCCACAGAATGAACTACCGCCTTTCTGCAAAGGCGGAAGCCGATCTGATCCAAATCTATGTTGATGGTGTTCAAGACTTTGGCGTCATGCAGGCCGAAGCCTATCAGGACAAGATCGACCAAGCGATTGAACTGATTGCTGAGAACCCGGAAATGGCACGTCTGCGGGATGAGATCACCCCACCTGTTCGCATCCATCCGGTGCATGCGCATGCAATCATCTATCTGGTTGACGATAACCGGATGGTCAGAATTTTGCGTGTGCGTCATGGCCGTGAGAACTGGCCGGATAACCCCATCGGATAACCGTTTCAACACTCCCGATCACCCGATTACACCCTCCTTTCACCTGAGATCACCGTGGGCCTGCCACGGTATGGTCACATCTAAGCGCATAGGATGATTGAAGAATTATTCTTGCGTGAAGCAAGATGATGTGGTTATATGTTCTATATTTGTTCTCATTCCAATTTATGGCGAGACCATAGTGGAACGAACCCATCACCAAACATTTTTAAGAAAGGAGTGCGTGCATGACCTGTCCGCCAGATAAAGAAGATATGCCTATTCGACCCAGCCTCTCCGTAGATTGGGAAGCTTATGCAGCAATGCTGGAAGACAGCGATATGCCATTGGATCAGCAGCAAGATCTGATCGAAACTTTGTGGTCCATCGTCGTGATGTTTGTCGATCTCGGTTACGACCTGCACCCCATCCCGCAAATCTGTGGAGAAGATGAAGAAGCATTGGATCAGGATTCCACAGATTTGGTATCCTTGTTGAATAACAAATGGGCGCAGACCCGCGCAGAGGAGGACCAATGGCAGGAGTAGCATCAAAACCAACAAAGGCCGTGATCTATGCGCGAGTGTCCGGTGCCAAGCAGGTGCGTGAAGGTGATGGCCTCGCCTCTCAGGAAAACCGTTGTCGGGAATATGCCACTTACAAAGACTATGATGTGGTTGAGGTGTTCATGGACGATATGTCGGGCAAATTCGAACGCCGCCCAGCGATGGATCGGATGCTGGCCTTCCTGCGTCTGCATCCCAAGGACAGCGTTGTGGTGATCATTGACGACATCAGCCGCTTTGCCCGCAACGTGCAGGCACACATTGCCTTGCGTGAAACTCTGTCGGACGCTGGCGGCATTCTGGAAAGCCCATCCATTGAGTTTGGCGAGGACAGCGACTCTCGCCTTGTGGAGCACATGCTGGCCTCAGTCGCCCAGCACCAACGCGAGAAGAACGCCGAACAAACATCCAACCGGATGAAAGGGCGAATGATGAACGGCTATTCCGTCTTCGCCGCCCCCATCGGTTACGAGTATAAGAAAACAGGCTCACACGGCAAACTGCTCACCCGTGTTGAACCCATCGCCACCATCATCAAGGAAGCATTGGAAGGCTATGCCTCTGGCCGGTTCTCGGCACAGGCGGATGTGCGACGGTTCTTAGAAAGCCAGCCTGACTTTCCCAAAGACCTACCGGATGGGAAAATCCGCCAGCAGAAAGTCACTGACATGCTGAACCGCGTGATCTACGCGGGCTATGTTGAGCATGAACCTTGGGGCATCACACGCCGCAAAGGCCATCACGAAGCGCTGATCTCGCTGGAAACATTCGAGGCTATCCAAGAGCGACGCAATGGCAGAGGTATTGCGGCGAAGCGTCCTGACATCAACGAAGACTTCCCGCTGCGTGGTGCAGTGAACTGCGCGTGTTGCGATAAACCTATGACAGCATACCACGCGCGGAGCGCTACAGGCAGACGCTACCCCTACTACAACTGCCAGACGAAAGGGTGCTCGGAATATCGCAAAGGTATTCGTGCCGAGAAAATTGACACAGGCTTTGAGGCAATCCTGCGCTCACTGGCCCCAAGCAAAAACTTGCTCGATATCGCTTTGTCGATGCTGAAAGACGCGTGGGATCAGCGCGGCGATCAAGCCAAGCAGGCGAAGGCTGAAATCAAACGCCAGCACAACGAGTTGGACAAGCAACAAGACGCACTCGTTGAGCGCATGATTGAGACCTCGAATCCAAAAGTGATGGCGGCGCTTGAAAGCAAGATCGCCAAGCTGGAAGAGGAAAAGCTGCTGCTGACGGATAAGCTATCACACACCACGAAACCCACGCGCAGCCTCAGCGAAATTATCGAACTCTTGAGGGACTTCCTCTCAAACCCTTGGAATATCTATGAAAACGGATCACTTCTCGTGAAGAAAACCATCCTCAATGCAGCCTTCAAAGCCCCATTGGCATACGACCGCCAAAACGGCTATCGAACTTCGCAAACATCTGTTATTTTTGATTTTTTAGCGGATTTCACATCAAAATGTGAAATGGTGCGGTCGAGAAGACTCGAACTTCCACGGGTGTTACCCCACAGCGACCTCAACGCTGCGCGTCTACCAATTCCGCCACGACCGCACTGCCAATGACTTGGTAGAGGCGCGTATAGACGGACAGGCTCGGGATGTGAAGAGGCAAAAACAAGGGTGGATTGATTTCACTTCGTCGGTTCATATCTGTAGTTTTGAAGAAACTCCAAAGCCGAAAGTCAGGAGCCCTGTATGACAGCTGAAGATCATCACCCCGCCGTGCAGATCGACGTTGTTTCGGATGTTGTCTGCCCATGGTGTATTGTGGGGTTTCGCCAACTTGATCTGGCCCTGCACCAGCAAAACGTATTGGCGCAGTTGCGGTGGCATCCGTTTGAGCTGAACCCGAACATGGGCCCCGAAGGTCAAAACCTGGGTGAGCATATCACTGAGAAGTATGGCTCCACCGTTGAGCAGAGCCAGCAGGCGCGCGACCGCTTGACTTCGTTAGGGGACGATCTGGGATTCACATTCAATTTCAGCGATGAAAGCCGTATCTATAACACTTTTGCGGCGCATCAGCTGTTGGATTGGGCCGAAAGCCAGGGGCGACAGCATCCTCTGAAACTGGCTCTGTTTGATGCATATTTCACCCAGCAACGTGACGTCTCGGACATCGAGACCCTTTTGGACGTGGTTAAAACGGTCGGGCTGGATCCGGCGGCGGCGCGCGCTGCGTTGGAGTCTGGCGCTCATATCAAACCGGTGCGGGACAAACAGCAGTTCTGGGCCAACCACGGAATTTCCGGGGTGCCAGCCATGGTTTTCGGCGGCAAGTACCTGTTGACCGGCGCGCAGGGCTCTGAAACCTATGCGCAGGTATTGGAACGCTGTCTGGCTGAAGCCGCCTGAGGTCTTTCCCCTGCCCCACAGACCGTCTAAGGACACCACATGGAATGGAAGACGACAGACGGGCTAACCGACTACGACGAGGCAACCGCCTTTATGGAGGCGCGCGTGGCCGCCATCGCCGCGGGCGAGGCAGATGAATGTATCTGGCTGCTCGAACATCCCCCGCTCTACACCGCTGGCACGTCCGCGAAACGCGAAGATCTGACAGATCCGGAGCGCTTTCCCGTCTATGAAAGCAAGCGCGGCGGGCAATATACCTATCACGGGCCTGGTCAGCGCGTGATTTATGTGATGCTGGACGTCGGCAAACGCGGCCATGATGTGCGCCGTTTTGTCAAACAGCTGGAAAACTGGGTGATCGCTGCGCTTGCAGAATTCAATGTCACCGGTGAAATCCGTGAAGGCCGCGTAGGCGTCTGGGTGCAGCGCAACGACAAACCTCTGACCGTGACCGGTGAAGCTGCCGAGGACAAAATCGCAGCAATCGGTATTCGTCTGAGGAAATGGGTCAGTTTTCACGGGATCTCAATCAATGTCGAACCCGATCTGGAACATTTCGGCGGAATCGTCCCCTGCGGCATTCAGGAACACGGTGTTACCTCTCTGGTCGATCTTGGCCTACCGGTCACGATGTCAGATGTGGATGTGGCCCTGAAAAAAACATTCACCGATGTCTTTGAACACCCAAGTGCGCTGTCGGAATCCCCAAATCCGGCGGCACGAATCGCTGAATAAAGCGGCTTCGAACGACAATCGCTTTCAACTCGGCGCTCTGTTTCTGGAATCCATCGAAGTTTCCCCAACGTTAACCCAAATTCGCCTAAAATTCAGGGTTTCTTCACGTCCCCCCAATACAAACGGGTTCGAGCCACGTAGTATGTAATGACCGTTCAAGAGTGAGTGGTGGTTAACCGGTGATCGTGGGTCCAACCCATGAAATCCGTGAAGTGTTTTGGTTACGAGTCTGCCGTTCCGACCCCATATCGGAACGGCAATTCCTTTTTTAGGACCAAAGCATTAACTCGAAACCCTAAAGCACCAATTTGGGACGGGCCCTATCAATAGGCCCGACTAGTTGCTCCCGAGCTTGAAATCAATCAAGCGCGGCACGAATTTTCTCGGCATGCTCGGCGATCAGGTCGAAATCGCCCATATTTCCCGGCGGGCGCATCGAGACACCTTCAAACCGGGGCAGAACATGGAAATGCAGGTGAAAGACCTCTTGCCCGCCTGCCGCCTCATTGAATTGCTGGATAGTGACACCATCGGCATCAAAGGCGGCCTTGGCCGCGCGTGCCAGTTTTTGCACCGTCGACATTACGGCCGCTAACTGATCCGACGTTGCGTCCAGCACATTTCGGCAGGGAGTCTTGGGGATAACCAGCAAATGACCGTCAGCGCGTGGCATGATGTCCATGAACGCCAGTGTCTCGTCATCTTCGTAGACCCGGGTCGAGGGGATCTCGCCACGTAAAATCTTGGCAAAGATATTGTCGGGATCATATGCGGTCATGTCTGAACTCCGGTCCTGATGGGTTCTCAGTCTTCTGCGGGTCAGCGCGATATGGGTCAAGGCCGTTTTTTTTACCTCGGCAAGTGTGTCTTGAATTTCCCCGTTAAGCGCCCAGATTGACTGCATCCGCGATCAAATCACCGCAGGGCAATACCTGCCCCGCGACAATTAATCTTGATCGAGATCAAACTCGGCCATTGAAGGTCGCCCCCTCGCAATCTAAAACCAGCAGGAATCCCGCGCGTTGGAGAGGTCCGACTGCGCGGTAGAATTGTAACAGGAGGCACCTAAATGGCAGACGCAGCCATTCATGGTCACGATCATGAAGACCAACGCGGCTTTTTCACGCGATGGTTCATGTCGACCAACCACAAGGACATCGGGATTCTTTACCTGATCTTCTCGGCCGTCGCCGGGTTCATCTCGGTAGCGATGACTGTTTATATGCGGCTCGAACTGATGCACCCCGGTGTTCAGTACATGTGCCTGGAAGGCTTCATGGCCGACCCATGCACGCCAAACGGGCATCTGTGGAACGTGATGATCACTTATCACGGTGTTCTGATGATGTTCTTTGTGGTCATCCCTGCTCTGTTCGGCGGATTTGGCAACTATTTCATGCCGTTGCAGATCGGCGCGCCGGATATGGCGTTCCCACGGATGAACAACCTGTCCCTGTGGCTTTACGTTGCTGGCACCTCGCTGGGCGTAGCGTCGCTGCTGAGCCCCGGTGGTAACGACCAGCTGGGTTCGGGCGTGGGTTGGGTTCTGTATCCACCGCTGTCCACGACCGAGGGCGGCATGTCCATGGACCTTGCGATCTTCGCCGTGCACGTATCGGGCGCCTCCTCGATCCTCGGCGCGATCAACATGATCACGACCTTCCTGAACATGCGTGCCCCGGGCATGACCCTGTTCAAGGTTCCGCTGTTCAGCTGGTCGATCTTCATCACCTCCTGGCTGATTCTGCTGTCGCTGCCTGTTCTGGCGGGTGCGATCACCATGCTGCTGATGGACCGTAACTTTGGCTTCACGTTCTTTGATCCGGCCGGTGGCGGTGACCCGATCCTGTATCAGCACATCCTGTGGTTCTTCGGCCACCCGGAAGTGTACATCGTGATCCTGCCCGGTTTCGGCATCATCAGCCACGTGATTGCCACATTCTCGCGCAAGCCGATCTTCGGTTACCTGCCGATGGTCTGGGCGATCATTGCAATCGGCGTTCTGGGCTTCGTCGTCTGGGCGCACCACATGTACACCGTTGGCATGTCGCTGCGTCAGCAGGCTTACTTCATGCTGGCGACCATGGTGATCGCGGTTCCGACCGGCGTTAAGGTCTTCTCGTGGATCGCGACCATGTGGGGCGGTTCGATCGAGTTCAAGACCCCGATGCTGTTCGCCTTCGGCTTCCTGTTCCTGTTCACCGTTGGTGGTGTGACCGGTGTGGTTCTGTCGCAGGCCGGTATCGACCGTGCCTATCACGACACCTACTACGTGGTTGCTCACTTCCACTACGTGATGTCGCTGGGTGCTGTCTTTGCAATCTTCGCGGGCGTGTACTTCTACTTCTCGAAGATGACGGGTCGCCAGTACTCGGAGTTCTGGGGCAAGGTTCACTTCTGGCTGTTCTTCATCGGTGCCAACCTGACCTTCTTCCCGCAGCACTTCCTGGGCCGTCAGGGCATGCCGCGCCGATACATCGACTATCCCGAAGCCTTCGCTCAGTGGAACTTTGTATCTTCGATTGGTGCGTTCATCTCGTTCGCTTCGTTCCTGCTGTTCTTCGGCATCGTGATCTACGCCCTGCTGCGTGGCGCGAAAGAGACCCGTCCGAACCCGTGGAACGAATACGCGGATACGCTGGAATGGACCCTGCCCACCCCGCCGCCCGAACACACATTCGAGCAGCTGCCAAAGCAGGAAGACTGGGACAAGGGCCACGCGCACTAATCCCGTCAGAGACTTAAAAAAAACCCCGCCCTTTGTGGCGGGGTTTTTCTTTGCCCAGATGGTGCGGAATACCCAATCATTCGCCAGATCGGTGAATTTCAGCTATTCTGTCAAAGTAAATGCGCCCGATTTACCGGAGGATCAGACGATGCCCGAAATCGAATTTTGGTATTCCATCGGCAGCACCTACAGCTTTCTGACGATCATGCGGATGGACGATTGGTGCACAGAAAATGATGTCACAGTGATATGGCGACCGTTCAACGTGCGGTCGGTCATGACGGCACAACAGAACGTCCCCTTTGCCGGAAAGCCCGAGAAGTCCGCCTATATGTGGCGCGATATCGAGCGGCGCGCGGCCAAATACCATATCCACGCCAAACTGCCCGCACCTTATCCGATTTCGGATCTGCCTTTAGCCAATCAGGTCGCGTTGCTGGGCATGTCCGACGGCTGGGGCGTCGCCTTCACGCAGGCGCTGTACCGTATTTGGTTCGAAGACGGTGTCGAGGCCGGCGGAGAGATAGCGATTTCAGAAGCTCTGCACCGGTGTCAGCAAGATCCCCGTCTGACCCTGGCAAAAGCACGCAGTCCTGAAGCGGTAACGGCGCTGGAGAAGGCCACTACAACGGCTGTGAAGCTTGGTGTGTTTGGCGCGCCCAGTTTTGTGGTCCGCGATGAAGTATTTTGGGGCGATGACAGGTTAGAGGACGCTCTCTCCTGGGTCCGCGTCGGGCATGTGGTGTGACGAAAAACCCTTCGACATCCAAGTGCACTGAGATATTTGAAAACCATGCCCTATCGCTGGAAACACACGTCAGATGTCGATGAAGAATTGCGCCTCTGGCCTCATAACTCGATGCCGCCTCGTGCGGCGATGGGGGTCATTCTCGCGGTATTTCTATTTGGGCTGATTCCGCTGCTGACCGTGCTGGGTTCGGTTTTATTGTGGGGATTGCTGCCATTCCTACTGATCACGGTACTCGGCCTGTGGCTGGCCTTTGAGATGAACTATCGCGCCCGCGGCATGTTCGAAGTGCTGACCCTAACAGGGAACCAGGCACATCTGGTGCATCACGACCCCCGTAGCGGGGATCAGGAATGGTCCTGCAACCGTTATTGGGCGCGCCCTGCAATGCACAAGCGGGGCGGCCCCGTGCCGCACTATGTCACCCTGATCGGTGATGGGCGCGAAGTTGAGATTGGTGCATTCCTATCGGAAGACGAACGCATCACTCTCTACGATGAATTGACGCGGAAACTGCGTGCCCCGCAAAGCAGTGAATGACTAGCAGCCGCCGTTGGATGCCGCGCACAAATGGTCTTTGACCATCGGCCCGACTTTGCCGAAATCCATCTGGCCGGTGTACCGAGTCTTCAACTCGCCCATAACCTTGCCCATATCGCGGATCGAACCCGCTCCGGTTGAAGTGATCGCGGTTTGGATGGCCTTCGCCACCTCATCCTCGTCCAGCTGTTTTGGCAGGAACTCTTCGATCACCTCGACCTCGCGCATCTCGCGTTCGGCCAGATCCAGGCGTCCGCCTTCTTCATAGGCGCGCGCGCTCTCCTTGCGCTGCTTGGTCATTTTCCCAAGAATTTCAAGCACCTCGGCATCGCCACAGCCTTTAACCTCTTCGTTGTCAGAGGCACGCGCAGCGATATCGCGGTCCTTGATCGCGGCATTGATCAGGCGCAGCGTTGACAGGCGTTCAGCCTGTTTGTCTTTCATTGCTTGCTTCAGGGCGGCATTCACCCGTGATCGCATATCCATTTGGTCTGTCCATCCCCATGGCAACGGAACCCCGAACATATCGAAAGAAAAAGCACGACACAACAGGATACAAATAGGGCTAAGTAATTGAAAATCAACAATAGCCCAAAATTTGAACAGACTTGACCCGAGCGTATATCCCCCTTAGGAATGCGCCGGTTTACCCTGCAGGAGAGTCGCCCAATGGCCCAGAACGCCCCGTCCAAGCCCACCGCATGTCTGGCTTTGGCCGACGGAACCTTGTTCTACGGCCACGGGTTCGGTGCCACCGGTCAGACCGTGGCCGAGCTGTGCTTTAACACCGCGATGACCGGGTATCAGGAGATCATGACCGATCCGTCTTATGCCGGGCAAATCGTGACCTTCACCTTCCCCCATATCGGCAATGTCGGCGTCAATCCCGAGGATGACGAGACCGGTGATCCGGTGGCCGAGGGGATGGTGGTTAAATGGGATCCAACGGAACCCTCGAACTGGCGCTCGGCCGAGGAGCTGAAAGACTGGCTTGCCCGTCGCGGCCGTATCGCCATTGGAGGTGTGGATACACGCCGTCTGACCCGCGCGATCCGGCAACAAGGCGCGCCGCATGTGGCACTGGCGCATGATCCCGAGGGCAATTTTGACATACAAGCACTGGTAACCGCGGCGCGCGGTTTCGCAGGGTTGGAAGGCATGGACCTGGCGAAAGACGTCACATGCGCCCAAAGCTATCGTTGGGATGAGATGCGTTGGGCCTGGCCCGATGGCTATCAGCCGCAGAAAGCGCCGGTGCACAAGGTCGTTGCGCTGGACTACGGCGCAAAACGCAATATCCTGCGCTGTCTGGCGTCGGCCGGCTGCGATGTGACCGTTCTGCCCGCAACTGCGACAGCGGCAGAGGTTCTGGCCCATAACCCTGACGGCGTTTTCCTGTCGAACGGCCCGGGCGATCCCGCTGCGACCGGCGAATACGCTGTGCCGATGATCAAAGAAATTCTGAACACAACAAACCTGCCTGTGTTCGGCATCTGCCTTGGTCACCAAATGTTGGCGCTGGCTTTGGGCGGTCAAACCGTCAAGATGAACCACGGCCACCATGGTGCGAACCACCCTGTCAAGGACATGGAAACCGGTAAGGTCGAGATCACCTCGATGAACCATGGTTTTGCTGTCGACGCACAATCCCTGCCTGATGGCGTGGTCGAGACGCACCGCTCCCTGTTCGATGGTTCGAACTGCGGTATCCGCATGACGGACCGCCCGGTTTATTCGGTGCAATACCACCCCGAAGCTTCGCCCGGCCCACAGGACAGTTTCTACCTGTTCGAACGCTTCGCCAGCGCGATGGCCCAAAGAAAAGCTCAGGTCAATGCCAGTTAAAGAATAGCGTTAACCGGACTTTAACCCTGTTTTAGCAACCCTGTCGCTGAGCATCGGCGGCAGGGTTTCTTTATGGTCGAACTGAATTTTCAACGTCTGGCACCTGCTGTTCCTGTGTCCTCCACAAGACCGCGCAAGCCCTTGGGCAAGTGTTTGGTGGACCGGGGGTTGATCACACCGGACCAGCTCGCCAGTGCTCTGCACCTCCAGCAACGCCAAAAAGCCCCTCTGGGTGAGATTCTGGTGAGCGAAGGCTGGACCAACCGACAGGATGTGATCGATGCTCTGTCCGACCAAACCGGCCTTCAAATCGCGGATTTTTCAGAGACTGACGCGAATGCTGTACTTTGTGCGATCAAGCCGGTGTCGTTCTGGCTGAGCCATAACGTCATCCCGTGGAAACGCGTTGGTCCGTTGGTGCTTGTCGCTACAGCACGGCCAGACCTGTTCGACCCCGTGGCCGAAGCATTGCGCGATTGCGGGCTCTCGGCCGTTCCTGTGTTGGCAAGTGCCAATGAAATCGATGCAGCGCTGGCGCGGTCCTTCGCGCAACCCCTGGCACAAACGGCTCAAGCGCGTGTCGATCAGGCCCAAAGTTGCCGCACTTGGACGGCCAAGTCGCGTTCCAGGCCAATTGCCTTGTCACTGTTGTTTTGCGCGACTTGTCTTGCACTGCCGCATTTCGGACTCGCCTTTCTGTTCGGGATAACGGTGCTGACACTGCTGATGTTCCTTGTGCTCCGGCTGGCTGGTCTGATCGCCTATCTGTTGCCCCAAAAGGCGCCATCGAAACCGGCTAAGGCCGACAGGACACGTCTGCCCTGTGTTTCGATCATGGTGCCGTTGTTCAAGGAAAAGGAAATTGCCGATGCGCTGATCGCCCGGTTGCAACGGTTGACCTATCCAAAGGCGCTTCTGGACGTAATTCTGGTGCTTGAGGAACGCGACGAGGTGACCCGTGCCGCCTTGCAGGATGTTCGTATGCCAAGCTGGATTCGCGTCATCGAAGTACCCGAACACGGCAATCTGACGACCAAACCCCGCGCCATGAACTATGCGCTGGATTTTTGTCGGGGCGAGATTCTGGGCGTTTGGGATGCCGAAGACGCACCGGCTCCTGATCAGATTGAAACGGTCATTCGGCATTTTTCACAAGCGGACGATGAAGTTGTCTGCCTGCAGGGCGTTTTGGACTACTACAACCCGCGCACCAACTGGCGCTCGCGGTGCTTTACTCTCGAGTATAGCGGTTGGTTTCGCGTGGTTCTGTCGGGCATCGCACGGCTGGGCCTGGTGGTTCCCTTGGGTGGTACAACTTTCTTTTTCCGCCGGGACAAGCTGATCGAGCTGGGAGGGTGGGACGCCCATAATGTAACCGAAGATGCCGATCTGGGGGTCCGCTTATCCCGGGCCGGGTATCGCACCGAAGTCGTCCAGACGACCACCTATGAGGAGGCCAACTTTCGCGCCTGGCCCTGGGTCAAGCAACGGTCCCGCTGGCTCAAGGGGTTCATGGTCACTTATCTGGTCCACATGCGATCCCCGCACCGATTGCTGAGCGAGCTGGGGTTCATCAGGTTTATGGGGGTGCAGGCCTTTTTCCTTGGCACAGTGGGGCAATTCCTTCTCGCGCCAGTTCTATGGGTCTTCTGGCTAGCCTTTCTGGGGCTGTCCCACCCGTTTCAGGCCATCATTCCCGGTCAGGTTCTAACGGTCTGTGTTTACCTGTTCCTGTCGGCAGAGGTTGTGAATTTTCTGGTCGGCGCACTTGGGGTCTGGGCAGGAGGTCGGCGCTTCTTGATCCCGTGGGTTCCGGCCTTGGTGCTTTATTACCCGCTGGGGGTACTGGCAGCCTACAAAGGGCTTTGGGAACTGGCGGTCAATCCGTTCTTTTGGGACAAGACCCAGCACGGCCACGCCGCCGAGGAGCCATCAACCGCCCCAAACCTTACTTTTCGCGCTGGACCGCGTCCTGTTTCAAGCGCGTCATAAAGGCGACAGAGATATGGTCTTTCAACGCTCTCGCAGCGGCGTCCTCATCGCGCGCTACAATGGCCTCAACGATTGCCTTATGTTCGCTTTGCGCTATTTCCCCTCGCCCCTGAACCGCCAAGGACGTGGTTGCCATCAATGCCATCGTGCGATGCACCAAATCCAACTGTTGGACCAAATAGCGATTGTGCGAGGCTAAATGAATCTGCTCGTGAAACCGCCGGTTCGCACGCGACAGGGCAATCGGATCATCGACCAGAGCATCGTCCGCCGCAACCATGTCTTGCAGCACCTTGACCTCTTCCTCGGTCGCATGACGGGCCGCCAGCCGCGCAGCCAGCCCTTCAAGCTCACGCCTGACGACATACAGCTCGGCCATCTGGTTGTGATCCAAGGAGGCCACGATCAACGACCGCCCATCCCGCTCCAGCAGCGATTGCGTCTCAAGCCGTTGCAACGCTTCGCGAATTGGGGTGCGGGAGACACCGAACCTTTCGGCCAGCTCACTTTCGACCAAGCGGTCGCCCGGCTTGTAGACGCCAACATCAATCGCTTCGAGTATCAGGCTGTAGGCATCCTTGTTGGACTGTTTGCTCTGGGGCATAGGGTCTTTGTCTCCTCGTTCGGACATATCTATCCGTCACTAGGGGCCACTATCAAGGGCATGCATTGAAAACCGCCGTCACTCGGCCTAAACCAAACGCATGGTGAAACAGGCCTTTGATCACGTCACCCAATGGGTGTTCGACCTCGACAACACGCTATATCCGCCGCACATGCGCCTGTTCGATCAGATCGAGGTGTTGATGACGGATTACGTGGCTCTGGCCATCGGCGTGGACCGCCCCGAGGCGGACCGCCTGCGCAGCCATTACTGGCGCGAGTATGGTACCACATTGGCCGGGTTGATGGCCGAGCACGATCTGGACCCCGATCCCTATCTGCACGCCGTTCATCAGGTAGACATGAGCCATATGGAACCTGATGCTGCGCTCGCTGATCACATCCGCTCCCTGCCTGGGCGGCGTATTGTCTACACCAACGGATCAGCACCTTACGCCGAACGGGTTCTGGCGGCGCGTGGTTTAAGCGGGCTGTTTGATGCGATCTACGGTGTCGAACACGCTGGGTATCGCCCAAAGCCGGAAATGGCTGCGTTTCAGGCGATCTTTTCTCAAGACGGTATCGAGACAAAAAAAGCAGCCATGTTCGAGGATGACCCCCGTAATCTGGCGGCACCACATGCCATGGGAATGCGCACGGTCCATGTGGCCCCTAACCCGCATGAAGCGGATCACATCCATCACCATACCGACGATCTGACCGATTTCCTGGGACGCCTGCGATAGGCTGTCACACTGCGGCGATCTGCACATTCCACGACTTAAACACGACTCCTAAATGCTGTTTTGAAACAGACAGAACGGAGACCCCCATGAGCGCGATCGAGATGCCCGGACGCCTGCCCATCTGGCAGCGTCTGTTGTTTGCAATTCCCCTGTTTGGCTGGCTGGCCCGCGATGCCGCCCACGGCAAGCCAGAGGATTTGTTTTATACCGCAGCGGCGATCTTCAGCATGTGGGGCTGCTCGATCATGGTGTTCGGCTTGCCGGGGCTGTACATCCCGGCCTTGCTGATGGTGCCGATGATGTTCTTGATCCTCATCCTGATATCGCGCGGCTGAGACACGGGACAGGATGTCACTTGGCGCAGCGTGTGGATCAGCACTAGGGTCTGCCTGCAACGGAGACCTGCGCCATGACTGATACCTGTGACATCCTGATTTCCGGTGGTGGAATCGCCGGGCTGACCGCCGCCGCCGCCTTTGGCGCAGCCGGGTTCGACGTGATCTGCGTGGACCCAACCCCACCGATCACGGAACGGGATGTCGACGGGTCCGACCTGCGCACGACAGCTTTTCTGCAACCAGCGCACGGGTTATTGGAACAATGTGGCCTGTGGCAACGCCTGGATTCTTATGCCGCGCCGTTACAGATCATGCGCATTGTGGACGCAGGCGGGGATGTGCCAGAACCCCGGGTGGTGCGCGACTTTAACGCTTCGGACATCTCGGATCAGCCTTTCGGTTGGAATCTTCCAAACTGGCTGTTGCGGCGCGAAATGGTGGCGCGGTTGGCTGAACTTCCCAATGTCGATTTCCGCCCCGGAACCGGCACCGTCGGTCTGTTCACCCGCACCGCCGAAGCGCGCGTGAGCCTGAGCGATGGCAGCCGCATTTGCTGCAAGCTGGTCATTGCCGCAGACGGGCGTAATTCGCCCATGCGCGAGGCGGCGGGTATCAATGTTCACACCACGCGGTACGGGCAGAAAGCACTGGCTTTTGCCGTTACTCATCCACTTCCACACGACAATGTCTCGACCGAGATCCACCGTTCAGGCGGGCCGTTCACGTTGGTGCCCCTGCCCGACTGGAACGGTCAGCCGTCCTCGGCGGTTGTCTGGATGGAGCGCGGGCCGCGTGCGGTCGAATTGCTGAATACCGGTCCCGAAGCATTCGAGACATTGATGACCGAACGCTCCTGCGGGTTGTTCGGGCCGCTGAAGCTGGCCTCCCGCCGGACCATCTGGCCGATTATCAGTCAATCGGCAGAACGCTTGTCCGGTGAACGCATCGCCCTGATGGCAGAAGCCGCCCATGTGGTTCCCCCCATTGGCGCGCAGGGTCTGAACATGTCGCTGGGCGATCTGCGCAGCCTGCTGGATCTGGCGCAGGCCCAACCCAATGCCCTGGGCGACGCGCAGATGCTCGAGGCCTACCACAACGCGCGCCACCGAGAGATTGCCTTGCGCGTCAAAGGCATAGACCTGCTAAACCGAGCCTCCATGATTGAGGCGCGCCCGTTGCGGGATGCCAGAGCGATGGGGCTGAATGCGCTTTATTCCCTGCCACCCGTACGCAAAACGCTGATGCAGATGGGCCTCGGCGTGCGCTGAGGCCTCAAGGCGCTATAGCACCTGATCCAATACGCTTTTCAGCCGCGACATGGTGGCGTCCACATCGTACAACTTGTCCAACCCAAACAGGCCCAGACGAAATGTGCGGAACCCGTCCGGCTCATCACATTGTAGCGGGACCCCGGCCGCTATCTGCATACCGAGGGCTGCAAATTTCTTACCGTTCTGAACATCCGCGTCCGCGGTGTAACTGACCACCACACCCGGCGCACCGAACCCGTCTGCTGCAACCGACATAACACCTTTATCTTTAAGCATGGCGCGCACGCCGTTCCCAAGGGCCCATTGCGCATCCCTTAGTTTGTCGAACCCATAGTTCCGCGTCTCGGCCATCGTATCGCGAAAGGCGCACAGCGCATCGGTCGGCATCGTAGCATGGTAGGCATGACCACCGTCCTCGTAGGCCTGCATGATCTGGCGCCATTTCTTCAGGTCGATTGCGAAACTGTCTGAGTCTGTCTCAGCCAGCCGCTGTTCGGCCCGTTCCGACAGCATGACAAGACCGGCACAAGGCGAAGCGCTCCACCCCTTTTGCGGCGCCGAGATCAGAACATCGACGCCCGTGGCCTTCATATCGATCCAGACACATCCCGAGGCGATACAGTCCAAAACCATCAAAGCACCCACCTCATGCGCCGCGGCGGCCATAGCCGTCACATAATCGTCCGGCAGAATGACCCCAGCCGCTGTTTCCACATGCGGAGCAAAGACGACACCGGGGCGTTGGTCCCGAATAGCGGCCACGACATCCTCGATCGGTGCAGGGGCAAAGGGGGATGGGCTGCTGTTACCCGTCTCGCGCGCCTTTAAGACCGTCGCTTTCGCCGTCAGACCACCGGTTTCGATAATCTGGCTCCAACGATAGGAAAACCACCCGTTGCGTACCACCAGCACGTCGGTACCGCGCGCGAATTGACGTGCCACGGCCTCCATCGCATAAGTCCCGCCGCCGGGAATGATCGCAACCCCGTCCGCGCTATATACCTGCCGAAGCATTCCCGAGATGTCGCGCATCACCTGCTGAAACCGCGCAGACATATGATTGAGCGACCGATCGGTGAAAACGACCGAAAACTCCTCCAGCCCATCCGGGTCAACGTGGTCCAATAGTGCAGGCATTTACTGTCCTTTCCAAAGTGGTTTCCCAATTACGCTTGGACACCATAATAACAAAACGATGAGCGCGACGAGGTAATTGACCTATGAGCAGCCTCAACCTTCAGTATTATTTTGATATTTCGCTGGTCACAATTCAAAGATATGACGCCAAATAGTGTCACCGTCTCTTTACACCATGGCGTGTTTCTGAGCAGATACACTCACTTTGAAATAGAAAAGGTATTCTTTCTCGTGACTGCGCATAGGCGGATAAGTTTTCAGGTTGTTCGGGACGAGGTCAAACGGCGGATCGAAGCCCGCGTTTGGCCCCAGGGATCACTTCTGCCGACAGAAACGCAGTTGGCCGAAGAATTCAACTGTGCCCGGGCGACGGTCAACCGGGCTTTGCGCGAACTGGCGGATCAGGGATTTGTCGAACGCAAACGCAAAAGCGGAACTCGCGTCAAGAAAGAGCCCCGCAGGCAAGCCAAGCTTGAGATTTCTCTGGCGCGTCAAACGGTTGAGAACCAGAACGCCACCTATCGCTATGCCCTGGTCGAACGGAACCTTGTCAACAGCCCCGGCTGGCTGACCTCGCAGCTCAATGTCGAACCGGGTGCCCGGGTGCTGCATGTGATTTGCATGCACTACGCGGACAACCGCCCTTTTCAGTTTGAGGAGCGCTGGATCAATATCCAAGCGGTTCCCGAAGTCGAGCATGCCGACCTGAACACAAGCGGCCCGCATGAATGGCTACTGAACGCAGCCCCCTTTACCGACGCCGAAATCGCATTCTGCGCAATTTCTGCCGATGGTCGACTAGCCGAATATATGGGCACCACCACCGGCACGTCCATGATCCAGCTTGAACGCACCACGTGGAAGGACGGGCAGCCGATAACATTTGCGCGTATGACCCATCACCCGGGTTTTTGCGTCCGCACCAGGTACTGATAGCGATCAGCCGATTGGCCCGGGCAGACGCTCTTCGCTGAGCAGGACATTTGCCTCGACGTCCCCCGCCCCCGGCAATGTCATGATCCGCCGCCGGAGAACCCGTTCAAAGTCGGACAGATCCCGGGCGACCACCCGCAAACGATAGTCGTACAGCCCCAGAACATGTTCGATCGTCTGGACCTCGGGGATGGCGCTGACGGCACGTTCGAAATCCTCAAGGCTGACCTGCCCCTTGCGCGCGAGTTTGACACCAAGAAAGACGGTGACCCCAAACCCCAGCGCCTCGGCATTCAAACGCAGATGCCGCCCTTTGATCACGCCCGCCTCTTCTAGCCGTCGAATGCGCCGCCATGTCGCGGGCTGGGACAACCCGAACCGACGACCCAAGGCACCCGCGCTCTGGGTCGCGTCCTGCACAAGAGCCCGCAGAATTTTGCGGTCGATTTCGTCCAATTCGATCATACCGGCAGAACCTCGTCCCGTTTCACCCGGGCGATGTGCATCAGCGCCTCAATATCTGCGATATGCGGAAGGGTCAGAATCCGGTCGCGATAGACCTGCTGGTAATGCGGCATGTCCCTTGCCAGTACCGACAGACGCACATCCACACGGCCCAGAAAGGTCTGAATCTCGATCACCTCAGCCACCTCACGCGCCGCGCCGGTGAATTCGTCAAAGGCACGCGGCTGGGTTTTGTCCAGAGTGATCCTCAGAGATACTTCAACCGCATATCCCAACACGGCCCAGTCGATCACAGCCTCCTGACCTTGGATGATCCCTGCGGCCTGCATCTTTTCAATCCGACGCCAGCAGACCCCCGCGCTGATCCGACACAGATCGGCCAGTTCGACGGTGGTCAGGCTGGGATCGGCCTGAAAATGGCGCAGAATGCGGCGGTCGACGTCATCAAGCATGATTTTTTCATAGATTAGTAATTTGAAGAATTATTCTTCATCTTTTTCGCAAATACTCAACCCCAACCCTATCGCCAATGCACCAAAGGCCCGTTAGAACCACCGCAATCGAAACTGAAAGGACCGGCGACATGCGCGTCTATTACGATCGCGATTGCGACATCAACCTGATCAAAGACAAGAAAGTGGCGATTCTGGGCTATGGCAGCCAAGGCCACGCCCACGCGTTGAACCTGCGCGACTCGGGCGCCAAGAACCTGGTCATCGCCCTGCGCGAAGGCTCGCCCTCGGCCAAGAAAGCCGAAGCCGAAGGTCTGCAGGTGATGGGCATCGCCGAAGCCGCCGCATGGTGCGACGTGATCATGTTCACCATGCCCGACGAATTGCAGGCCGAAACCTACAAGAAATACGTGCATGACAACATCAAGCCGGGCGCAGCCATCGCATTCGCCCACGGCCTGAACGTCCACTTCGGCCTGATCGAGCCGAAAGAAGGCGTCGACGTCATCATGATGGCCCCCAAAGGCCCAGGCCACACCGTACGCGGCGAATACACCAAAGGCGGCGGCGTGCCCTGCCTGGTGGCCGTGGACAATGACGCAACCGGCAAAGCGCTGGAAATCGGCCTGTCCTATTGCTCGGCCATCGGTGGCGGTCGTTCTGGCATCATCGAAACCAACTTCCGTGAAGAATGCGAAACCGACCTGTTCGGTGAACAGGCTGTTCTGTGCGGTGGTCTGGTCGAGCTGATCCGCTGCGGCTTTGAGACACTGGTCGAAGCAGGCTATGCGCCCGAGATGGCCTATTTCGAGTGTCTGCACGAGGTGAAGCTGATCGTTGACCTGATCTATGAAGGCGGCATCGCCAACATGGATTACTCGATCTCGAACACTGCTGAATACGGCCAGTATGTCACCGGCCCGCGCATCCTGAAATATGACGAGACCAAAGCGCGTATGAAAGAGGTTCTGAACGACATCCAGCAGGGCAAATTCGTTCGTGACTTCATGCTGGAAAACGCCGTTGGCCAGCCGACCATCAAAGCGTCGCGCCGCGCCAATGACGAGCACATGATCGAAGAAACCGGCGCGAAACTGCGTGGCATGATGCCCTGGATTTCGGCCGGCAAAATGGTCGACAAAGAAAAGAACTAAGCCAGACGTCTGTCAGCACAAGGGCGGCCCCGGTGGCCGCCCTTTTTCATGGGGTCACCGCGTTGGCATAGCACTCGCCCAGCACATAATCCCATCCACTGTCATAGCCGCCGCGCTTGTCTGGCGCATCGGACGCCCAGATTTCCCAACCCGAATGGGTCAGTATTACCTTGGTCTGATCTGACCCATACGCTTCGAACACAACCTCAACCCGGGTCGGGCGACTTTCGTCCGTGCCCGGATGCCAGGTAAACGCCAGGCGCTGCCCAGACTCAAAAATCAGAACCTTGCCCCAATCCGCACGCGCGCCATCAAACATCGTCTCATAAATCGCGCCACCGACCTGAGGTTCGATCACAACGGCCAGCGCAGGCTTACCCCGAGATGCAGATACAGCATGGCCATCCAGAGGCCACCACTTGCCGACACGGTTCACGAACACATCAAAAGCGCGCTCGGGTGTCGCATTCACGATCACTGTCTTTACGATGGGATCTGTCATGAGCTCCGCCCTCCTGCGTCAATCTCGTTGGCAAAATTTTCCAGCACATCGGACCAATACCGATCCAGCCATGCGCGAAGTTCGGCCAGCCCTTCGGGCCGGGCACCATATATTCGGCGTGTACCCTCAACCCGGCAGGTCACCAAACCTGCGTCAGACAGCACCTTCAGATGCTGCGAAACCGCAGGTCTGCTGACCGGAAGGTCCGAGGCCAATTCGCCCACCGCGCGCGGCTTGCGCGATACAGCTTCGAATACCTGACGACGTGTCGGATCACCCAAAGCGGAAAGTACATTTTCGTAAGTCATAACTTACCGTAAGTGATGACTTACGAAATGTCAATATCAGCAGTGACAACGTTAGGAGCCCGGGATAAGGAAATGGAATGGTTCAACAACCTTCAAAACAAGACTGGGCAGGTATCGTTGCGCTTGGCTTGATCTGGGGCGCTACTTTCATGGTCGTGGCCTTGGCGCTGGAAGGCTACGGACCGGTTACCGTGGCCACAGCACGAACCACGCTGGGGGCGGTTACTCTGCTTGTCTTGATGCGACTCACCGGACGCCGACTGCCGAACCACAATGCCCATCTATGGCGCGCGGTTTTCGTGATCGGAGCTTTGTCGACAGCGCTTCCCTTCCTGCTACTAAGCTGGGGCTTGCAATACGTCCCTTCGGCGTTCGCCGGTCTGTCGATGACCGCAACCCCGCTGATGGTACTACCACTGGCGCATTTCTTTTCTGACGAACCCCTGAACATGCGACGGCTCTGCGGGGTGGTCTTGGGCTTCTGCGGAGCCCTGGTGCTGATCGGCCCGGGCTTGTCACAGTTGGGCCACGGGGCAGAGCCCTTGGCGCAGCTTGCCTGTATCGGCGCGGCGTTCTGCTATGCCTTATCGTCGGTCCTGACCCGCCGCTGCCCGCCAATTGACCCTGTAACCCTGTCGGCGCTGACGTTGGTTGTAGGGGCCATTATCCTTCTGCCGGTAATGTTGATCACCAAGGGTATTCCGACCTGGCATGGCGACCGATCCGGGTTCGCCATCGTCATTCTGGGACTGGTTCCAACAGCCCTTGCCACGTTGCTGCGTGTCTCAATCATTCGCAGCGCCGGTTCGGTTTTCATGTCGGTGGTGAACTATCAAGTCCCGATCTGGTCGATGTTTTTCGGTGCCTGGATATTGTCCGAGGCATTGCCGCTGCGGTTTTACATCGCCCTTGTGATGATCCTGACAGGTATGGCGATCAGCCAATGGTTCAGCTTGCGCAGGACGCTGTTCGGACGTTAGCCCGCTGCGGCCTCAACCTCGGTCACGATACCATCAACGACCTGCACCAAAAGCGCATCATCCTCGCATTCGGCCATGACACGGATCAGGGGCTCGGTCCCGGATTTCCGGATCAGCAAACGCCCCTGCCCCATCAAACGTGCCTCGGCCTCGGCAATGGCGGCTTTGACACTTGCGACCTCAAGCGGTGCTTGTCCGGCCTCATAGCGTACGTTTTTCAACAATTGCGGCACAGTTTCGAACTGCCGTGAAAGCTCGGAGGCCTTACGACCCGACAACACCATCTCGGCCAGAAAATGCAGGCCCGCCATCAGCCCGTCACCAGTGGTGGCATAATCGCTCATTACGATATGACCAGACTGCTCTCCGCCCAGGTTAAAACCGCCTTCGCGCATCCGCTCTACCACGTAGCGATCTCCAACAGCGGTCCGTTCCAGCCTTAACCCTTGTGCATCCAGATGACGCTCCAACCCAAGATTGGACATTACTGTGGCCACCAGCGCGCCACCCTTCAGCTGATCCGCCCGCATCCAGGCCAGGGCCAGCAACGCCATCAGCTGATCACCATCAGCGATCTGCCCGTTTTCGTCGATCACAACCACTCGGTCGGCATCGCCATCCAGGCAGATCCCAACATCTGCGCCATGCGCAACAACAGTTTCTGCCGCGACCCGAGGCTTGGTCGAACCACAATCCAGGTTGATATTCTTGCCGTTGGGCTCGATCCCGACGGGGATGACATCTGCGCCCAACTCCCACAGAACTTCAGGCGCAGTACGGTGTGCCGCACCGTTGGCGCAGTCGATCACCACCTTCAGCCCGTCCAACCGCAGATCACGCGGCAAAGAGGATTTCACACGCTCGCCATAGCGGAACCGGGCATCGTCTACACGGCGGGCGCGGCCAATATTCTGCGCCTGAGCCGGTTTCACACCTTCTTCGATCAGGCGTTCAATCTCAATCTCAGCCTGATCGGACAGTTTGAAGCCATCGGGACCGAAGAATTTGATGCCGTTATCCTCAGCCGGGTTGTGGCTGGCCGAAATCATCACACCCAGATCGGCTCGCATTGACCGGGTCATCAGACCCACTGCAGGCGTCGGAACCGGCCCAAGAAGCAACACGTTCATTCCTGTCGAGGTCAGCCCCGCCGTCAGCGCATTCTCCAGCATATATCCCGACAGGCGGGTATCTTTGCCAATCACCACGCGGTGCACGCCCGAGGCATCCCGGCGAAAATACCGACCGACCGCTGCCCCGATGCGCAGGGCCATTTCCGCCGTCATCGGGTGTGTATTGGCGGTGCCCCGCACCCCATCTGTACCGAACAGCTTGCGCATCAGGTCAACTCCGTGAATTCGTGTTGCGTCCGGATTACCGGACAGCAGCCCATAGGCGCAAGGCCTGAGCGGTTTCGGCCACGTCATGCACCCGCAGAACCTGAACACCTTGCGACAATCCAGCCAACCCGACAGCGATTGATCCCGGAGCACGGGCGTCCTTGCGCGGCTCTTTGCCGATTTCGCCGATGACGCCCTTGCGCGAAACACCAAGCAGGATTGGGCAGCCCAACCCATGAAACAGGCTAAGATTACGCAGCAGAGTCAAATTGTGTTCTGTGGTTTTGCCAAAACCAATGCCCGGATCGATGAAAACAAGCTCCCGCTTCAATCCCAACGCTTCGAGTTTGGCCACCTGAGCGGCAAGGAAATCGTAGACATCCAGCAGAACATTGTCATAGCGCGGGTCGTCCTGCATCGTGGCCGGGTCCCCCTGCATGTGCATGACGCAAACAGGCAGGTCCAGACCTGCGCAATATGGCGCAAGTGCGGGATCGAAGGTGAAACCGGACACATCATTTATCAGATCAGCACCGGCCTCATGCGCGGCCTGCGCCACGCTGGCTTTGCGCGTGTCGATCGAGATCACGGCGTCCGTCTCTGCCCGGATGGCCTGGATCAAAGGACGCGTGCGGTCGATCTCTTCATCTTCTGGAACATAGGTGGCTCCTGGGCGTGTCGATTCTCCGCCGATATCCAGAATGGTCGCGCCGTGGGCCACCATGTCCATGGCCGCCGCACAGGCGGCTTCAACGGAATTATTCACGCCACCGTCAGAGAAACTGTCGGGGGTAGCGTTCAGGATGCCCATCATATGCAGGCGCGCCATATCCAGCCCCGCAATACTGCCTCGAGATCGGGTTAAGGCATCAAGGTAATCTTTTGGTATGTCGCGAGATTCTACTATTGCCGCATCCGCTTCGCGAGTCAGTCGTTCGGCATGCGTAAACCAAAATTCCTGCCCGGCCAGCGGCACTGCCCCGTCCGGACGCATCACACCGTGCTGGACCAGAGGTCGATAGTATACTGTCACAATTCCGCCTGCGAAACCGGCACCGCACGCAGCGGCGTTTTGGGCTGCTTGGGCAGGCTCCCTCCGATCACCAGCATCTCGCTGGCCTCGAATGTCGCTGCAAACCAAGCTGCCAGCGCAACCGCGTCAGACGGCGCGGCTGAGGGGCCGTCCACTGCATCCAGTACGATCTTGGACGGCGCCCAGACGCAGATCTGGCCGTTTTTCATGGCCCAATCCAGCTCGGTTCGGGTTGAAACTACGACACAGCGATGATCGCGGGCCGCCAGAACCCATGCGTTCTGCTCGATCGCCAACAGATCGATCCGTCGCTGCGTCATCGCGTGACCTGTTTGTGGTACTGCAAGGTCCGAGGCGCCAACACACAGGATCAACGGACGCACCCGGTTCTCAAGCTGATCAATCCAGCCCGTCAGGTTCTCCGAGGCAATTGCATCATTGGATAGAAATACCAACCGCGGATGCGGACGCTCTTCTTCTGCGACTTCGTGGTGCAACGTGTCCTTGCCGCGCACGATTTCTACCCCCAACGCACCTGGGCCACGATCCAGTTTTTCGATGCGAACAAAAGCTCTTACCGCCTGAGGTTCAAGCAAAATACGCTCTGCCACACGATCAGCCAGAGTCTCCAAAAGGTTCAAACGCTCCGCCGCAAGCTCATAGGAAATGGCTTCGGTCACGCGGTCATAGGACAGGATACGATCCACATCGTCATCAATCGGACCGGTCAGCGGGCGGACCTCGACCACGATATTAAAGCAGATGCGCTGGGTCGTACCCCTTTCGGCCTGAAACGCTCCGATTTCGACCTCAACGATATGATCGCGCAGGGAAATGCGGTCCAACGGCCCGCGCGGTGCGGTCGCTTCGGACCGCTCGGACGGGTGCGCAAAGGCAAGGCGAATTTCTGAACTCATAGAGCGTGCCTTTTCGGGCTTAGTAGAACAATGACCCCTTGTAGGGGCATCGGGGGCCTATAACACCCCTACAAGCGCCATTCTACCCACAGAATGCGGCCCCGAAGCCCGCCAGGACGGGCCTCGTCACAACAGCAATGCAGTTGCCAATCAATTGCTGGCAGTGCGGTAGTTATGCCGGTAAAAAATGTGCACGCCGATGCGGGCCGTTTCCTTGTACACCCGCGACCAGGACGGGCGCACCGCCTTGGTGTGGTAGTGCGTCGCCCCGGACGTCATCTCTTTGGCCTTTCCGTCCAACGCGGCACGGGCGACCTTTGCGACACGCTCATACGCCCGTTTTTCGTGGATAACCTCTTTGTAACCATCGCAGGTATAGGTGAACTGGCATTGGTATTTCTTGCCTGTGCCCTGCTTGATGACACCACAAAGGGAATCTGGGAAACGTGTGCTGTCAACACGGTTCAGGATGACTTCGGCTACGGCAAATTGCCCACGCACACTTTCACCGCGCGCTTCGAAATACAGGGCCTCGGCCAGGCAGCGGAAATTCTCGTCTCCACTGGCCTTGGGTTGCTGATCCAACCAATCCTTGGTGAAGGACATCTGCTGCACTGGTGCCTTGCGAGGCTTGAACAGAGTCAGATAGTCACGAAAGCTCTGCCCCGGCAATTCATTGCGGGCCACAAGCTCTTCCTTGGTTACTTCGACGTCCTGCCTTTCGGCATAAGACAAATTCGGCAGCACGGTTGCTGCCGTTAAGGCAACAGCCACTATGTAGCGTTTCATCAGATAACCTCGCACAGGCACAAACGCGCCTAACCCTCCCCCGGCGGGCGCGATGAGGCTATTACCCCAGACGAAGCGAAACGTCCAGTTCTGAAAAAAATGCAAGTGGAATCTTGCCCGTCGAGGCAAAAAAAATTGCCCCGCAAAACCGTCCCTGACCCACTATTCTTAGGGCTTGCGGGCTTAGTCAACCCCCAAGTTTGGACGAAATCGCCAACTGAGCGGCAGACAGCCGAGCGACGGGCACCCGGAACGGTGAACAGGAAACATAGTCGAACCCAAGGTCGCGACAGATCGCGATTGATTCGGGATTTCCCCCATGTTCCCCGCACACTGAAAGAGTCACATCTGGCTGCGCGTCCCGGGCTCGTTCCGAGCCCAAGCGCAGCAATTCGCCCACCCCATCGGCGTCCAACACATGGAACGGGTCTTCATTGAAGACCCCCAGCCGAACATAGGCCGACATGAACCGGCCCGCATCGTCACGCGACAGGCCATAGGTCATCTGCGTCAGGTCGTTCGTGCCAAAACTCAGGAAGGCCGTATGCGGTGCAATCTCATCGGCACGCAGACAAGCGCGCGGGGTTTCCGCCATCACGCCAAGGCGATAATCAAACTCCTGCCCCTGTTCCGAGGCCACTTCGGCCGCCACGGCATCGATGCGCGCCTTGACCAGTTCCACCTCGCGCTTGGCCGAAACCAGCGGTATCATCACCTCGGGCACGACGGGCGCGCCGTCTTTGCTGGCTTCCAGCGTCGCTTCAAAAATCGCGCGGGCCTGCATGTCGTAGATTTCCGGCACGGTCACACCCAAACGCACCCCGCGCAGCCCCAGCATTGGGTTGTACTCGCTCATCGCCGAGACCCGGCGTTCTACGTCCGAAACCGGTAGATCCAGCGCCTCTGCCAGTTCTCGCTGACCGCTGCGGGTGGTCGGAAGAAACTCGTGCAAAGGCGGGTCGAACAGTCGGATGCAGACGGGCTGACCTTCCATAATGCGAAACAGTTGCACGAAATCCTGCCGCTGCATCGGCAACAGGCGTTCCAGCACAGCAGCGCGCCCCGAGGGGGTCTGCGCAAAGATCATCTCTCGCATCACGGTCAGGCGACCGGGATCGAAGAACATGTGTTCGGTCCGGCAGAGGCCGATACCCTTCGCCTCAAAGTTCCGGGCTGTCTGGGCGTCAGCAGGCGTATCCGCATTGGCGCGGATTTCAATGTCGCGTTCGGCGTCAGCCCAGCCCATAAGCGTTTGAAAACAATCGTCCAGGGCTGCTTCCAGCATCGCGGGTTTACCTGCCAAAACCTGCCCGGAACTGCCGTCGATTGTCAGAGTATCCCCGGTTTTGAACACACGTCCGTCCGGGGCACTCAGAAGTCTTTTCTTGCTCTGAAACCGCATGTCCGAGGCACCGACGATACAGGGCAGCCCAAGCCCGCGCCCGATTACCGCCGCGTGGCTGGTCATACCCCCTTTTTCCGTCAGAACGGCAACGGCGGCGTGCATGCCGCGTACATCCTCGGGCGAAGTTTCCCGACGTACCAGAACGCACGGCTCACCCCTTGCGGCGCCGGCCTGCGCTTCGGCGGCGGTAAAGACGATCTTGCCGGTCGCAGCACCCGGGCTGGCGGCGATCCCGGTGGCCAGAACATCACGCTCGGCATCCGGATGGACCTGACGGTGCAACAGCTCGTTCAAGGAATGCGGATCAATCCGCATCACTGCTTCTTGCGGCGGGATGATCCCGTCCTCGGCCAACCGCACCGCGATCCGCATCGCCGCGCGCGATCCGCGTTGAACGCGGACACCGTCCAGAATATGCACCTGCCCGTTTTGCACGACGAACTCGACCTGCATTTCCTCACGCAGTTTCACCCGCATCAAAGCGGCATGGGCCTTGAGATCGGCAAAAGCTTCCGGCGCCACATCCTCCAGCGACTGGCCGCGCTCGTCCTTTTCCAGATAGAGGGCGGATACCCCCTCGCCCAGCGCATCCCGCCCCTGGCTCTGGCTCAGATAACGTCCGGTAATCTGAGGCATTCCGGTGACCGGGTCGACCAGTTGCAACACACCCGAGCCGCATTCGCCCTGTCCGACGCCCGGGATCATCTCTTGTATCACCAACCCAAGCCCCGCATCCGCCGGGGCCCCTTTGGCCTGCCGCAGCAGGCGCGCCGAGGTTCCATCCCACGCCCGCGCCATCGAACGCAAAACGGCGGCCAGTTGCTCACCCCGGTCTTGTGGAAAGGCTTCGTCGGTCTCATCCTCATAGGCGCGCAGGGACAAGCTCAACCCTTCGCGCCCGTCTGCCTCGATTTCATCGAACACATCGGGGTCCAGCCGTGCGACATGTGTCGCGTAGCTTTGGACAAAACGCAGATACAGCGCGGCGGTCGCATCCCGACCCATTTCGGCGGACAGGTCCAGATAAGCAGCGTCATTCATGCCGATATTCAGAACAGCCCCCGGCCCGCCCCAATCCGGGTCTTCGGAACTGGGCCGCACGCACAGAAGGGATGTTGGCGCGAATTGCCCCTGAATCGCTGCGATATCAGGCAGTTGCCCGGTTGCAATTGCCTGGACCGACTCGAACGACAACGCCACCGTGCGCGGCACGGGCATGTCGAGCCGGACCAGACGTTGTAGACATTTCGCACGCCCCCCATGGGTATTGGCGGCGACGGGGGCGTCGGGTGTGATCAGCGTTGTATGCGGATTATTCTGCACTGCGGCACCTTTTGGTTTCACCGCAGCATAGGCAGATGCGCCTTACACGCAAGGGCGTTATGGGCGCACAATGCCGCGCGCCCCGTGCGTCAACCTTCGATTTTCGTCAAATCCGCGACGCTGGAACAGACCTTCCTGATTTGACTGAGCAGGTTCAGACGGTTGCGGCGCAGGATGTCATTGTCAGTATTGACCTGCACATCCTCAAAGAACGCATCGACCGGCCCACGCAAGGCGGCCATGGCCGCCATGGCAGTAGGGAAATCCTCGGCCCTGAGCGCCGGATCGATCTGCGCCTGAGCCGCGTCGAGGGCTGCAAACAGCGCCTTTTCGCTGTCCGTCTCGGCAAATTTCACATCTGCGCCGTAGGAGTATTCAACTCCGTCTTTGTCTTCGGCCTGCGTCAGGATGTTGTTGGCGCGCTTGAAGCCCTGCACGAGGTTCTCGCCATCCTCGGTCGCAATCACCGCGTTCAGAGCGCGCGCGCGTTTGACCAGCAGGTTGAGATCGTCATTGCCGTCCATCGCGATGCAGGCGTCGATGATGTCGTGGCGGATGCCCTCATCACGCAGGAAGACCTTGAGGCGGTCGTGGAAGAAGGAGAGAAGGTCGTCAGAAATACGTTCGGCGGCAGGTTTCCAAACGTGGCTATTATTTTGACTCTTCAAGAAAAAGCTCAAAGGGCTTGGCTCATCATCGACAAAATCTACAACAGACGCGAAGTAATCCAAATCTTCAAGACGCTTAGAGAAAACGTCCCAGGCTTCTCGAACCGCCTCGTAGTTTGCTGGGTGCTCGTCCATCAAATCATAAGCAATACCGCTTAGATGCTGCTCTACCAAATCTGCAAAGTCATCGTCTTCCGGATCGCTAAGGGTAAAATGCGAGTACGGTTTTTCACGCCAAAGCTGGTGCGGTCTCGCCTCGCCCTGCGCCGGGTCCCATGACTGCGGTAAGTTCTGAAAGAACCTATGGTCGCCTTTGGAGAGAGTCAGCAAAAGCCCAAGAACTGAGGCTTCAATCATGTCTTTCACTGATACTCGAATTTCATTTTCTGACAGAAGCCTAAACTCCCCCAACGCCGCGCGACGCAAGGCGAACGGGTCTTTCGACCCGGTCGGCTTCTCATCAATCGCCCAGAACCCGGTCAGCGTGTCCAGCTTGTCAGCCAGCGCCACGGTCACCGAGAGCGGCGCGGTCGGCACGTCATCCGACGGACCCAGCGGCGAGTAATGCTCCTGCGCCACTGCGGCCACGGCGGCGTCTTCGCCTGCCGCTTCGATGTAATAGCGCTCCATAAACCCCTGAAGTTCGGGGAATTCATAGACCATTTCGGAACTCAGGTCGGCCTTGGCCAGACGCGCGGCTTTCTCGGCCTGATCGGCATTCGCGCCGGTCACAGGGGCCAGTTCGCGGGCCAGTGCGGCGATGCGGTCGATGCGCTCGGCCTGTGTGCCCAGCTTGTTGTGGAAGGTCACATTCTCCAGCGCGCGGGTCCATTGGGCGATGTCCGATTTGGCGACACGCAGGTCATTCTCCCAGAAGAACTTGGCATCGGCCAGACGGGCCGACAGCACCTTTTGGTTCCCCGCCAGAATGGTCGCGCCATTGTCGGTGGTTTCGCGGTTGGCGACGGTGATGAAGCGCTCGATCCGGCCCGTTTTGGGGTTCTTCACCGAAAAGAACTTCTGATGCTCTTTCATCGAGGTCTGCAGCACCTCGGGCGGCAGGTCGAGGAATTCGTCGTCGATCTGCCCCATCAGCACGACGGGCCATTCCACCAAACCGGCAACTTCGGCCAGCAGGCCCTGATCTTCGACCACTTCCAGACCGGCGGCAAAGGCCATGTTCTGGGCGTCGTTCCAGATATGCTCGGCGCGTTCCTCGGGCGACAGAACCACAAAGGCACGCTTCAGCTTGGCGGCGTAATCCTCATAGGAGGAAACAAAAAACCGGTTCGGCGCCATGAAACGGTGGCCTTCGGTCGCATCACTCGCCTTGATCCCTTCGACCTCAAGCGGAACGACTTGCGCGCCAGCTTCGTCACTCAAAATACAAAGGATCGAGTGCAGCGGCCGCACCCAGCGCATCGGGCCATTACCCCAGCGCATCGATTTGGGCCAGGGGAAGTTGCGGATTGTGCCCTCAAGCACTTCGGCCACGATCTCGGCCGCCGGGCGACCGGCTTTTTCGATGGTGGCGAAATAAACCGCGCCTTTGGGCGTGTCGCGTTCTTCCAATTGATCTCGGGTCAGGCCTGCACCACGCAGAAAGCCTTCGACGGCCTTCTCGGGCGCGCCGACCTTGGGGCCTTTGCGTTCTTCGCGGATGGTGGGGCTTTCCGCCAGCAATCCTTCGACCGCCAGCGTCAGGCGGCGGGGCGTGGTTAGCGCGGCGGCCCCGGCATAGGTCAGACCACCCTCGACCAGACCATCGGTGATCCGCTTTTTCAGGTCCTCACCGGCGCGGGTCTGCATGCGGGCGGGGATTTCCTCGGAAAACAGTTCGATCAGCAGGTCGGGCATTGTCGGTCCTTAGAATGAAACAATCGTCTGGATGACGATGGCGTTGGCGATATCCACAAAGAAGGCGGATACAAGGGGCAGCACGATAAAGGCAATAGGCGACGGGCCATATCGCTTGGTTACGGCCGTCATATTCGCGATAGCGGTGGGGGTTGCGCCCAAAGCGAACCCTCCGAAACCCGCTGCCAGCACGGCGGCGCGGTAATTCGAGCCCATGACAGGGAACAGTACCAACAGCACGAACAGGACGGCAAACAGGGTTTGGGCCGTCATGATCACAGCGATGGCCAGCCCCAGTTCGGCAATGGTCCAAAGCTGCAGACTCATCAACGACATCGCCAGAAATGCGCCCAGCGCGAATTCCGAGATCAGCGCCAGGGATGGCGTACGTGCAACGGGTGGGGCCGAAGGAAACAACGCGCTGCGCAGGTTGGCTATTACGATCCCCATGATCAGGCAGGGCACAAAAAGCGGCAGCTTCAGACCGGCTGCGGCAATCACTTCGCCTAAAGCATAGCCCAGAATGATCGCTATGTTCAGGTAGAGCAGAACGCGCATGATGGTCAGGTGATCAATCGCGGGTTTCTGGTCCGCGGCGTTATCCGGCAAGCCGACGCTGGGCCCCTCGTCCGGGCGGTCCGGGGTCAGGTTGCGTCCTTCGACCAGAAAGCGCGCAATCGGGCCGCCGACCAGCGCGGCCAGAACCAAACCAAGCGTCGCAACCGCCACACCCAGTTCGGTCGCACCGTCCAGTCCCGTGACACTGGCCACTTCGGGCGCCCAGGCAATGGCCGTGCCATGCCCACCTATAAGAGCGGCAGAGCCGAACAGGACGCCAGCTTGCGCAGGATAACCGAAAATCGAAGCCCCAACTGCGCCGATCACGTTCTGAAACAGGATTGTCGCCAGAGTCAGAATGAGAAGCAAAAGCAAAGGCTTGCCGCCCGCAACTAAATCCGACAGGCGCGCATTCAACCCGATCCCTGCAAAAAACAGAACCAGCAGAAAATCGCGCGCTGTCAAACCAAAGGACAGTTCGATGTCGAACAGTAGATACAACAATAGTACGGCCAAAGAGGCCAACAGCCCACCGGTTACGGGTTCGGGGATGTTGTAACTGCGCAGGGTCGCGACACGGGCGTTGATTTCAGCCCCCACGAGATAGACGGCAAAGCCCAGCGTGGCAGTCAGGAAATCAGGGATTTCAATGACATGACCCACGGGCTTGCTCCTTAGTTTTCAGGTCGCGGCGGGCATTCCTCGCCCACGACTGTTCCGTCATAGGCTTTCTCGCCGCAATTGTTCAGCGCGTGCCAGACAAAGCCGTGGCCATCATTGGTGACAGCCACGATCCGGTCGACCCCATAGTGGATGTTCTTGACACCCATGAACGCCCGCGCCTGACCTGATTTCAGGTCTTGAGCCAGAGACACGGCATCATAGCAATCAAACCAACCCGGCGCGGTCAGGGGTTCAGGGTGTTCCACAGGTTGGAAGCCTGCCAGCTGATCCGGCGTCAGTTCGGTTTCAAAACAAGCCCGATACCGGATCGGAGAGCTGTCGGCGTCAATCGCCCGAAATGCCGAATAGGCAATCGGAGTTGGCTCATCCGCCCCGTTTTCAAGCAAGACGACATCCTGACCGGGCACAGGCTCCACATCATAATAAAACCCGTAAACCTGCAAATAATACATACCCGCACCGGCCAGAAGGGCGGACAGAAGCAAAATGATTGCAAGCAGTTTTCCCGTCATTTCTTAGACCGCCTCTTTCAAGTTCTTGTAAAATAGGACAGGTTCCATCGGGGTACAGGCAGAAAAAAGGTGACCTTTATGGAAACGACCCTCGCCGTCGGGTTTTTCGGCGCGCTTTTTGCGATCATGAACCCGATTACCAACTTGCCGGTGTTTCTGAGTGTCACTCAGGACCTGCCCGCCGCCGATCAGCGCAAGATCGCGGTAAAAACGGCGATCTATTGTGTGATTCTGGGCGGCGCCTTCGCCTCGGTCGGCAGTCAGGCGCTGGGGCTGTTCGGGATCAGCGTGGATCACCTGCGGGTCGCTGGCGGGCTGGTGGTCATGATGATCGGTCTGAACATGCTGAACGGGAACGAGAGCAGTTCGCACCACGGAACCGACGGAGAAAAGCAATCCTACCCGGCGCCCGAGACTGTTGCCTTTTACCCGCTGGCCTTTCCGATACTGGTTGGACCGGGCACAATCACCACCCTGATCCTGTACGCGCACCATATCAAAAACCCGTTTGAAGCCACTGTTTACGCAGGTGTTTTTCTGGCGGTGGTCGCCCTGCTTCTGGTAACTTTCTGGAATGCTGCATGGCTGGCTGAACGCCTTTCGGACAATGCCCGCGTGATCATGAGCCGATTTATGGGCATGATTCTGTCGGCCATCGCGATCAGCATGATCGCCGACGGCCTCAAAGTATTGTTGCCCGGATTGGCCTGAATGCCCCATCAAGCCTCGAACCCGGCGGCCTCGGTCTGAACGAACGCATCTGCGCACTGTTTGGCCAGCGCCCGGACCCGGCCGATATAGGCCTGACGCTCGGTCACCGAGATCACACCGCGTGCGTCCAGCAGATTGAAGATATGCGAAGCCTTGATGCACTGGTCATAGGCTGGATGCGCCATGATAATACGCTTGCCGGTTTTCGGATCGTCATGCTCCTGCGCCAGAATGGCGGCGCACTCGGCCTCAGCCTCTTCGAAATGACGCAAAAGAACTTCGGTGTTGGCCACGTCAAAGTTCCAGCGGGCGTATTCTTCCTCGGTCTGCTTGAAGATATCACCATAGGTCAACGGGCTTGGTGACTGCGGATCGTTGAACGGCATGTCCATCACGTGGTCGATGCCCAGTACATACATGGCCAGGCGCTCCAGGCCGTAAGTCAACTCGCCCGAAACCGGGGCACAGTCATGGCCGCCGACCTGTTGGAAATAGGTGAACTGGCTGACTTCCATACCATCGCACCAGACTTCCCACCCAAGACCCCACGCGCCGAGGGTCGGGCTTTCCCAGTCATCTTCGACAAAACGGATATCGTGAAGGTCCATGTCGATACCGATGGCCTTAAGCGAGCCCAGATACAGCTCTTGCAGGTCAGGTGGGCTGGGTTTGATCAGCACCTGATACTGGTAATAATGCTGCAGGCGGTTCGGGTTCTCTCCGTAGCGCCCGTCTGTTGGGCGGCGCGACGGCTGCACATAAGCCGCAGCCCAGGCTTTTGAGCCCAAAGCGCGCAGGGTTGTGGCCGGGTGAAACGTCCCTGCCCCGACCTCCATGTCGTAAGGCTGAAGAATGGCGCAGCCTTTCGACGCCCAATAGGTCTGAAGCCGCAGGATGATCTCCTGAAATGAACGCGGTGCGCTGGACGGTTCGGTCATGACATTCCCTTTGGGCTTCGGGTGGATTTGGCCCTTCCTATGCAAGGGGCCAATGGGCGTCAACGGGCCAATGCACCGGGGCTGTCACTGCGCAGCCACACCGTAAATTCCCCGTAACGCAGGCATGGCGTTTGACCCGCGAAATCGCGTACTCTGCCGCGAAGTAACGACACTGCATAAAACGGGCAGAAAATGACACGGCTTTTCACGGCATTTCTTTTATTTCTTGTTTTTGGCCTGCGTGCCGCGTGGGCGCAGCAGGATCAAGGCGTCTGGGTTCAGGTCGAGGCGCAACCGTCGCTGCGAGAGGCGCAAGATCGGGCACAGGCTTATGCACAGAACCTGCCGGATGTGAACGGATTCCGCCTGAACAGTGGCTGGTATGCCATTGTAATCGGGCCATATCTGCGCGCGGATGCCGAACAGGTACTGCGCGTCTATCGGGCCGAGGGGCAGATTCCGGCTGACAGTTTCATCGCATTTTCTAACGGGCTGGCCCAACAATTCTGGCCGGTTGGTGCGAATATTCTGAACCGAGGCGTTGTCACTTCGCCGGTCGAGCCTGAGGCGGAGCCGCCTGTCGTCAGCCTGTCTGTACAACCGGCCGAGGAAACCCGGCCGCAGGCTCTACAGGGTGAACGTCTGCTGACCGCGCAGGAACGCAAGGACCTGCAAACCGCGCTGCAGGCGGCGGGGTTTTACAATTCGACCATCGACGGGGCCTTTGGCGCGGGTACGCGCCGCTCTATGTCCGAGTGGCAGCGTTTCAACGGTTTTGAGCAAACCGGCGTTTTGACAACCTTGCAACGCAAGACCCTTTTGGACGACTACAACGCTCCGCTGATCAGTGTTGGTATGGCCCGCCACATCGATGATCAGGCGGGGATTTCAATGGATCTGCCACTGGGCATCGTTTCGTTTGACCGGTACGAGGCCCCCTTTGCCCATTTCAACTCTACTTCGGAATTGGACACACAGGTTTTGCTGATCTCACAGGAAGGCAGCCGCGCCACATTGCAGGCCCTGTACGAGGTCATGCAATCGTTGGAGATTGTGCCCCTAAACGGCCCACGTGAACTGCGCCGCGATGCCTTTACGATAGAAGGGCGCGGCAATGGGATCGTGTCCTATACGCAAGCTGCGCTGAAAGACGGCAAAATCAAAGGTTTCACTTTAGTCTGGCCCGAAGGGGATGACGCCCGTCGTGCCCGGGTTCTGGCTGCGATGCGCGCCAGCTATGCCACCACAGACGCCGTTCTGGATGCGGGCGCTGGCGCCAGCGCAGAGCAGAGGATCGATCTGGTCTCTGGCCTGCAAATCCGCAAACCGCGCCTGTCGCGGTCCGGGTTCTTTGCGGACGCCTCGGGCTCGGTCCTCACCGTGTCCGAAATTGCGCAGGGCTGTGGACGGATCACGCTGGACGGCGATCAGGAAGTGCAGGTCGCCTGGTCCGATGCGGATCAGGGGATTGCCGTGCTGCGCCCGAACCAAACCCTGGCCCCGATCAGTGTCGCCGAATTCAAGGCAGAAACGCCGCGTCTGCAATCGGAAATCGCGGTCTCAGGATATTCCTACGAGGGTGCTTTGGGTGCACCGACACTGACCTTTGGTCAGGTCGCAGACATTCGCGGACTGGACGGTGAAACCGGCGTCAAACGACTGTCCCTGTCCGCCCAGCCGGGGGATGCAGGCGGACCGGTCTTTGATCAAAGCGGCAATGTCGTGGGTATGTTGCTGCCAAAACCAACAAAAGGCCGCACACTGCCAGCCAGCGTCAGCCTGGCCGCAAATGTGGAAAGCCTGACCGACGTACTGACTAAGGCAGGCGTGTCAGGTCAACCAGGTCAGGGCAGCACGCAAATGTCACCCAACGAACTGACCCGCAGGGCCAGCGGCATGACTGTTCTGGTTCACTGCTGGGATTGAAGACAGAAACGGTGCCGCAGACAACACGGCGCCGTATATCTGTATCTACAAGATTTCGGGTGTCAGCCGGATCAACGTTGGCACCGGAGCCTCAAGAGCCGCTTTGACGACAGCCTGCAGTTCCTCAAAATTCGTTGGCGTCGCGGACAAGGCGCCGTAAGCCTCAGCCAGTTTGCAGAAGTCTGGATTGTGAGCGATGACCGAATTCGGTGCGATCTGACCCCGTACCATACTGTCCTCAATCTCTTTCAGCTTGCCGTTATCCCAGAGGATAATCGGCAGCGACAACCCAAGCTCGACCGCCGTTCCAAGCTCTTGCAGCGTGTATTGAAAGCCGTAGTCCCCGGCAATTACGGCAGTCGGCTTGCCACGCCGCGCCACAGCACCACCGATCCCCGCTGGCAAGCCGTAGCCCAGCGTGCCAAAGCCGGTCGGGTGATGCCAATGATAGGGATAGGCCATGTCCCAAAGCTCTTTCGCGACATAAGCAATCTGTGTCATGTCGGAATAAATCATTGTGTCCAGGGGCAGTGCCGCCCGCAATGCCTCTATCACAGGCGCGATGCCGGGGCGGTCCGCGTCAATCTCGGCACGCCAACGCGCGCGGGCGTCAATAACCTCTTCGGGTGTCCATCCAGCGGCCGCCTTGGCGGTCTCGGTGGCCTCCCACAGGGCGCGTGCAAAGCTTTCGCCATCGGCCTGAATCTTCACGGCTGCCCGATGATGATCCGAAAGAACCTCAGCATCCAGATCAACACGTACCAGGTTGGCCGTATGACCCAGCTCGCGCCGCCACAGATCGACCTCGCCCAGCTCGGCACCGACGGCCACGACCAGATCAGCCGAGCCGATAATCTCGGCACTGCCGGGGCGCGATAACATTGCGCCAAAATCCAGCGGGTAGTTTGCCCCCGCCATACCCCGCCCCGCGTAAGTCGTGAAACAGGCCGCACCCAGATTGGTCAGGATTTGCCGCCACGAATTGGAACGGGCACCACCGCCCAGAATGAACAGCGGACGACGCGCTATGTTCAGCAGCGACACGACCGGAGCCACATCGGGTTGCAAGGCCTTTGTGCGCAGCGCCGCCTGGTTGGGAAAAGGTGCAGGCTCAGCCTCGGCTTCAAGCTGCGCAATCGGCACCTGAATATGCTTGGGCCGGGGCCGGGACAGGGCAAATTCTTCAAACGCGCGTTCGATCAGGCCATAGGCCGCATCGGCAGTGTCGGCCTGACGTGACCAGTCCGCAACCGTTTCGGCCGCCATTCGCTGGTCCTTCATCTGATGCAACTGTCCACGGGCGGCCTGCGCTTCGTCCAGACAGGAGGACAGAACCAACAACGGAACCGAATCGGAATAGGCCTGCCCCACCGGCGTCATGATGTTGCACAGTCCCGGCCCGGTGATCACATAAGCCACACCAGGCTTTCCTGTCGCCCGGGCATATCCATCTGCCATGAACCCCGCACCCTGCTCGTGGCGCGCCAGCACATGAGTGATTCCGGCCTCTTCAATGCCGCGATACATTTCCTGATTGTGCACACCTGGGATGCCAAATATCACGTCAACGCCCCGATCCCTCAGCATGTGGGAAATTTGCGCACCAAGGGGTCTTTTCATCAATCTCTCCAGAATTGAACAGTGAAGATCGCGTACACGGCCAAAAGCTCAAGCCGCCCGACCAGCATGCCGATTGTCAAAAGCCATTTTGCGGTATCATTCAGGCCTGCGAAATTTCCCGCCGGGCCGATCTGGTCCCCCAGCCCGGGCCCGACATTGGCCAGCGCCGTGGCTGCACCTGAAACAGACGTGATAAAATCCAGACCGGTGAAAGCCAGCGCCCAGGACAGAACGCCCATCGACAGCGCGAAGAACATAAAGAAGCTCATGACCGAGGTCAAAACGTCCCGTCCGATCGGGCGACCATCATAGGTGGGCATGAACACGCCATGCGGCGATCTGATCCGGCGGATTTGTGTCCGGATCGACGCAAACAACAACTGGTATCGGAATACTTTGATCGAACAGGCCGTCGAGCCCGCGCAACCGCCGATCAGACCGATCAGAAAGAACACCATAACCGGGAAGCTGCCCCACCCCATATAGTCGACGCTGGCGTAACCAGTGCCCGAAATGATCGAGGTGATGTTGAACAATGACTGGCGGAAAGCCTGTTCCCAATGATGCGGGAAGACCGAGGTCAGGAATATGGTCATGACAGCCACCAAAACCGCAATCGTGATAACAAATGCCCGGATCTGGCTGTCCCGCCACAAAGAGTTGGTGTTACCGTTGGCCAGTTGCACATAACGCACAAATGGCAGCGCTGCGAGGATCATGAAGACAGACGCCGCATATTCGGTGGGACCCGAGAAGGTCGCGAACGAGTCGTCATAATTGGAAAAACCACCCGTGGCGATTGTGGTCATGGAATGGACGGTGGCATCGATAAAACTCATGCCGAAACCGGCATAGACCAGTGCGCAGACAAAGGTCAGGAACACGTAGATCAGCGAAATCTGCCCGGCAATCTCTTGCGCGCGAGGCAGGATTTTCCCCATCGTTTCAAACCCTTCCGAACGGAAGATCTGCATCCCGCCAACCCGGAGTTCGGGCAGGAAAACCATTGCAACCACGATAATCCCGATACCACCCAGCCATTGCAGGATTCCCCGCCACAACAGCAGGCCCTGCGGCAGATCATCCAGTCCGTTGATGACGGTGGACCCGGTGGTCGTCAGGCCAGACATGGCCTCGAAATAGGCATCGACAAAGCGCAGTTCAGACTCGCCGAACAGAAAGGGAATTGCGCCGAATACCGGCAGGGCAACCCAGACGCCGGTGGTCAGCAAAAAGGTCTGACGGATCGTCAACCCCTCACCCACGCCGTTGGCACAGCTCATGGCCAGAACGACGCCGGTCAGGACCGTAATCACCGCGCTTTCAAAAAAGACCGTCCACTCGCCGCGACCCTCAATCAGGTCGGCGATCATCGGAAACAGCATGGTCACCCCAAGAACGGCGACCAGTTGGCCAATCACATATCCGACAGGGCGAAGGTCCATCATGACGGGCAGCGTTGGCGCGCCTGCCCGACCGTGTCAACAGATGATGATGCTTATGTGTCGGTTTTCACCTTCGGTGTTGGCATTGCACGTGGTTTCGAAGGCGCACGCGCACGGCGCACGGGCGCAGTGGGCTGCGCTGCCGCTTTTGGCACCACTGAGGAACCCGTTTTGACGGATTTAGCCGCAGTCGGAACTGAGGGCTGCGGGGTTGGAGTCGGTGCAGGCTTCGCAACCGGCTTCTTTGCTGCAGCTGCCTTTGGTGCAACAGGCGCTTTGGGCTCGGCCTGGGGTTTGCGGACAAACGTTGCCGCCGACGGCTTGGCTTTGGCAGGTGTCCGCTTGACCGCCTTGCGGGCAGCCGGTTTGGGCTTTGCCGCAGCCTTAGGGCGCGCAGGCTTTGCCGGTGCGGCCGAGGCTGCGTGCAACGCATGCAAAGGCGCCATCGGAAGTTCGATCGCCGACTGAGCCATGATCCGCATGATCTTCATCTGGTTCGCTACTGCGTAACCCGCCACACGAAAGGCTGCCGCCTGAAATTCAAGTGAGTGGGAAATCGGATTCATTACGTGTTTCTCCTGTGAAAGCGAGGCAGGCAAAAAAGTGAAAAGAGCCCTCCCACCCCGATTTTCGGAGCGGGCATTCGGATTCGCAGTCCAAAACTTGGCACGTTCCGGCATCCTTTTCAGGCTACGCCACCACATAAACGGGTAGCGGCTGCACTCGGACCCGATATTACGTCAAAACATTTGCGAGCGCAGCAATTCTTGCTGCGCTGCGGCAATAATGCACCAATGACAGTTTTTTCAACGGTTTTTCAAAAGGTTCCGCTGGGTCAATCAGCCAACGTGGAACAGAGTCGTGAACAAACGCGGGTCCAGGCTGGCGGAATCAAAGGTCGGACCTTCGGTCAGAATCGACACAGCATCATGGCTGTGAAGGCTTTCCTGATGGCTGGCGATGACACGGAAATCCCCAACATGATGATCGGCTTGCAATTCAGCGCAGAACAGGCGTGCGGCGTCTTCGACGAAAATCGGATTGGCGGCGTTCAGTTCGGCAAAAGCCTGTTCATCCTCGCGCTTGACCATAACCTGGGTTTCGGTAGGCACTGCACGGCGGCACAGGGCAATCAGGTCTTCGAACCACAGGCAGTCGGCATTGCAGTCGACCACAACCGAAATCCGCGCCACCGAGCGCTGTGAATGCGGTGTCGCCAGCTGCCCGCGCATCGACCGCGCGTGTTCGCTGAGTTCCAGAGAACAGGGGCAGGTCGACGAATAGACATAGTCCAGATGCATGATCTTCAGGCGTTCACCGCCCCGCTCGATCAACTCAAGCGCAATGTCGTAGTATTGATAACCCTCCAGACCCGAGCGCAGGCTTTTTACCCGGTCCGGGTAAGAAAACCGCATCTGGATACGTGCATCAAAGCTGTCCAGATCGGTCTTATAGTCATCCAGCGCGGCTTCCATCACTTCGAAACTGAAAGTGCGCTCGGCATGCTTGTAGAAGGACCGCATGATCCGGGACATGTTGATGCCCTTCTTCTCAGCCTCAAGGCTGACCGAGCCGGTCACGGATGTCTCAAGCGTCAGATCATCGCCGTGCTTGCGATGGAAGCGGATCGGCAGGCGGAAATTCGAAATGCCCACATGCTGGATTTGCTGTTTGGCCCCGCGAATCAGACTGGAAGGTCCATTCTGCAAGTCTGGCAGAGTGGCTTTATAGGCCTCATCCGCAACAAATTCTTCGGGATACTCACGCGACATAGTCGGATAGCTTTCCGGCGGCAAACCAGGCACCAACCGCGCAACGGCCGGATCGAGTTGGCTGATTTCCGCCTCGGATGCCAAAGACGCCCATTTGCGCAACACTTTCAGCGCAGCGGCGGCCTCTTCACGATCAGGTGCATCGTCCAGATCTCGGGGATGTAGATTCATGCGCAGTCTATCCTTGTCTCACCGACGGGTTATCGACGGCTTCGGGCCACGTGTCACTATAGCCCTTTACGCGGGACATAGCAGCCCGGATCGAAAAAATCCGGGCGAAACCGTCTTTTTCGGTAGAAAAACGCCGTGTTGCACACGTTTAGCCCGGCCAGATAACCCGCCCCAGACGGCTTTATGCCTGAGACGCGTCCAGCGCCTTTTTGATATCTTCCAGCAGATCGCCTGCATCTTCCAACCCAACGGACAAACGGATCAGACCCGGAGTGATGCCCAGCTCATCCCGCTGCTCCTGGCTGAGACGCTGGTGCGTCGTGGTCGCCGGGTGGGTCGCAATGGATTTGGCGTCACCCAGATTGTTCGAAATCACCGGAATGGTCAGTGCATTCAAAAAGGCAAAGGCCGCCTCTTTCCCGCCTTTGATGTCCAGCGACAGAACCGTGCCGCCCTTGCCGCCAAGCTGCTCCTGCACCAAGGCGTTCTGCGCGTGGGATTTCAGGCCGGGGAACAGAGTGCGCTCCAGCGCGGGATGCCCTTCCAGCGCTTCGGCCAGAGCCGTTGCCGTTTCGGCCTGCGCATTCACGCGCAGGGCGATGGTTTCAAGGCCCTTCAGCATGATCCAAGCATTGAACGGGCTCAGCGCGCCGCCGGTATGCTTGAGGTAAGGTTCAACCGTGCCGCGGATAAAGTCCTTGGTGCCGATGATAACGCCGCCCAGCGCGCGCCCCTGACCGTCGATATGTTTGGTCGCCGAATAAACGACCACATCCGCGCCCTGCTCGATCGCGCGCGAGAACACTGGGGTCGAAAAGACATTATCGACCACCACAATCGCGCCCACCGCATGGGCCAATTCGGACACAGCGGCAATGTCGATCACCTCAAGCGTGGGGTTCGACATGGATTCGAAGAATACGGCCTTTGTGTCCGGGCGCAGTGCCGCTTTCCACTGCTCCAGATCTGTGCCGTCCACAAAGGTCACCTCGACACCAAAACGTGTCAGGATGCTTTCAAGAATATAAAGGCACGACCCAAACAACGCCTTGGCCGAGACAACGTGGTCGCCTGCATTCAGCATCGACACCAACGCCCCGTTGACCGCTGCCATGCCCGAGGCGGTGGCAAACGCGTCCTCGCCCCCTTCCAGCGCGGCGATACGCTGTTCGAACATCGACACGGTCGGGTTGCCATAACGGGCATAGATGAACTCATCCGGGCCGGTCTCGATAAACCGGGCCTCGGCTTGCTCAGCGGTGTCATAGACAAAGCCCTGGGTCAGGTAGATCGCTTCGCTGACCTCTTTGTATTGGCTGCGACGGATGCCGCCATGGACGGCTTGGGTGCGTTTATTCCAGCTCTCGCTCATGTCATTCCTTTCAGCCCCTGGGCAGAGGCAAACAAAAAACCCCAGACGCGGCCAAGCGAAAGGGGTCTTTCATCCTGACCTTTTAGCGGTGTTGTTTAGCGTGGCCCGCAATCCGGTAACAAATCGCCACGTGGTACCGTTGCACTTACGCCTCGTCCCCGGAATCGTCAAGCCCGGTGCCTCTGCGCTCACGCTTTCGTAACACCTCTTGCCGACGCAGCGGAAACCAGCATGATCCCCTCAACCTGAGGAGGCATCATGATAGATCTCTATTTCTGGCCCACCCCAAACGGTTGGAAGGCATCCATTGCCCTGGAAGAGATGGAACTGCCCTACACCACTCATCTGATCAATATTGGTAAGGGGGACCAGTTCGATCCGGAGTTTCTGAAGATTTCCCCCAACAACCGAATGCCTGCTATTTTGGACCCGGATGGCCCCGACGGCGCACCGGTTTCCGTGTTCGAAAGCGGCGCGATCCTGATGTATCTCGCCCGTAAGACCGGTCGTTTCTATGGCAAAACCGAACGGGATCGGATCGCGGTCGAGGAATGGCTGATGTGGCAAATGGGCGGCGTGGGTCCCATGGCCGGTCAGGCGCATCATTTCCTGAAATACGCCCCGCAACTGGACCCGCCACAGGACTTGCCCTACCCCAAAGACCGCTACCGCACCGAGGTCGGACGTCTTTACGGGGTATTGGACCGGCGGCTGGCCGAAAACGAGTATGTCGCGGGTGATTTCTATTCCATCGCCGACATATCGATCTGGGGCTGGGCGAGCCTGTGGGAAGGGCAGCAGCAAGTACTGGAAGACAAGCCCAATTTCACGCGCTGGCTAGAGACAATGAGTGCACGTCGAGGGGTGCAGGCAGGTCGGGCGCTGCACGCCGAGTTGCGGGGGGATCACCGGGATAAACAGTCGCAAGGGATTTTGTTTCAGAGGTGATATCATAGCAACAATGCGCCCTGCTCAAATAGAGCCGCTTCCGCTGTTTCTTGGGCTGTTGTCAATCTGCTGAAAGAATCGAGCAAGCCCAACCAATGGAGATTTGTAAGGCAGGTCGATCAGCGCTACCGCATTCCCCCCCTGCGCACGCATCAATTGCCCGTACATATGGTCACTTCCGTAATCTTTCAGCCAAAACCCAGCTTCCGTATAGATATCACTCCGACCAAATAGCACGCGAGTTTCACAAACAGTCTTACGACCTGAACGCCAGACATGAAGGTACTCAAGATCGACCTGCGCTTCCTCGTCAATCTTGTGAAACACTGAGACGACCTGATGATTGTTGCTTTCCTGCTCAACCTTACAATAATAACTCAGCACCTCGGCCTCTTGATCGAAGGTTTCAACGTTCACGGTGTTTATCTTTGAGTTTACCAGAAAGAGGCCGTCCTCTCTGATAGGACCCGACTTACAGAATCCATCATCACTATCCGGCTTGGATTTGAGAATCTGAAACGCTTCATCCGGATTAAGATCAGTCCAAACTTGTGAGCGTATAAGTTTAAAACCAGAAGGGATTCGAGGAAGAACAACCGGAAGCCAATTCAACCCAAGCCATAGAAAAAATCCGCCGAAAACGATACCGAGCGTCAAAATAGCTGTAGCTGGCACGCGGTTTTGATCTGGTGCGATAGCCTGCAGATCTTCCAACAGAGGAAGGAGTATCAGTACAAACCCGATTACCAACCCAGCGGTTAGAGTTTCCCACCAAACGCAAGGATAGGTTATCACTAACGTTATGATCACCAAGACACAGGCCAAGGCGACGCCAGTCATGGCCAAAGGATTTTCCAAAAGAACGGAAGATCCAAAGAACCACCATCCCAAACACCATTGCGCGAATAACACGGCTAGGCTGACTATGATCAGCCGTCGCAGACGATAAATACGATACAAGTATTTGTTTTGCATAATTTTCGCCTCAAAATTGCACCCTCACATCACACACAACTTTGGCGAAATCTTGACAACTCATATTTTTCCAGCAGCGCTTTCCCAACAAAACTGTCCGGTAATACACAAGCCCTGGTCAAGAAGGCACTGTACTTGAACATTTTACCTGTTCCCGGTGGCACAATACCAGAGTTGAGCTAAGCTAGCCTTTGAACAACTGAAACAGATTTAGAAAGGAAGAGGCTCATCCGATGCGGGCACTCATCACAATATTGATGCTCTGTGCTGGTGCTGCCAGTGCCGAACCGGATTGCGCTGGAAGCCCAACCCCGGAACAATCCGAGCTTGTTGCGTTTGACCCATCTTCCGACTTTGATGCACACCCGGGCGTACCCACCGCCGACGAAACCGCCAAACTTGAGGCCGGAATATCTCTGAGACCCCAATTGCGCCCCTGCAAGTTCAAGATGTTCGAGCTTGGTCGAGAAAGAATGCGTGAACGGGGGGCAGTCTGCAAAGATTGGACCATTCTGGGCGAAACGCTCAAGCCGATTAAGGGGCGATATCGGGGATGCGGCATTCCAAGCCCGGTCAGGATCCACATGGTTTCCGGCGTCGGCCTCAACCAGTTTGCGCTTATGGATTGCGAAACGGCAATTACGCTGAAAACATGGATAGAAGTTGTTGCCAAACCGGCCTTTGCCGATGTCGGAGGCGGCCTGATAGGGATGCGTCTGGTTGGCCACTATTCCTGCCGGACGCAGAACAATAAAATCCGCGCACGCCTGTCGGAGCATGCACGGGGCCGAGCGATTGATATTTCAGCCTTCATACTGGCGGACGGAAGCGTTCTATCCGTGCGCGACGGTTGGGAGACCGAGAATTCAAACGACGTTTTGCGCCAGCTGCATGGCGGTGCCTGCGGTCTGTTCGGCACGGTGCTTGGCCCCGAAGCGGACCAGTACCACAAGGATCACTTCCACTTTGACACGGCAAGGCGGACAAGCGGACCTGTGTGTCGCTGACATCCGTGACAACACGAAAGCTGGTTTTATGGCGCTGCCGCCGGCTCGTTTACAAATCTGTTATTCTTCACCCCGCACCAACATATCCAGCATGCCCGAGATGTCTTCGATCTCTTCCGCGATCACATGGGTCACCGAATGGGCCCTCTGCATCCGGCCCGTGACCCGCAACAGCCGCCCCGAAATCACGGCGCGGCGGAAGCGTTCGTAAATCTTGCGCCAAACCACCACGTTCACGATGCCGGTCTCATCCTCAAGTGTCACGAATATCACGCCCTTGGCCGTCCCGGGCCTCTGGCGCAGGATCACAAGCCCCGCGACCGTCACGCGCGCGCCCTCGGGCGGGGCGCTCAACTGACAGGCAGGCAAGCAAGCTGGCGGGCGCGGCCAGCCACTGTTTGAACGCGAAGGGCGAATGGGGGCAACAAGCATAAGAACAAAAATAGAACAAACAAAAGGAATGTCCAGAGGCGGCACCCAGAGTCGCAAATCAGACTGGAAAGAGCTAAACGCCTTGACTAAGGAAGAATTCGACAATCGCAGAAGGAAGACGCACGCAATGGCAAAGATCACCTATGTCGAGCATGGCGGTACCGAACATACAGTCGAGGTCGCCAACGGACTGACAGTCATGGAAGGGGCCCGTGACAACAATATTCCCGGCATCGAGGCCGATTGCGGCGGCGCCTGCGCCTGCTCGACCTGCCATGTGTACATTCACCCGGATTGGGTCGAGAAAATCCCGGCAAAAGACGACATGGAAGAGGACATGCTGGACTTTGCCTTCGAACCCGACCCGGCTCGCTCGCGCCTGACCTGCCAGATCAAGGTCACCGACGCGTTGGACGGTCTGGTTGTTCAGATGCCGGAAAAACAGATCTGATGCATTCCAAAGCGCCGCGTAGCCTCGCCCGCCTGTGGCAAGACGGGGTACGCGGCGCGTTGCTAACGTTCTGCACGTGGTTGGCCGGAGCGATCCCGGCCATCGCATCTGAAAAAATCATATCTGCCCGATTTACGGATCCGACAACCCGCTACCCCCACGGTGTACTGGGTGACAGGATTGAATACGGCACGCTGGACCTAGTACTCCAAAACAAGACCATATCCGTTCACTTGCCGCCGGACCGGGTGTTCGAGGACCTCGCTCCCCGAATGGTCGACATAGATCAGAACGGCACGCTTGAAGTTGTTGTCGTTGAATCCCAGGCCCAAACCGGCGCGCAACTGGCAATATACGATGCCCTTGGACAAAAGATCGCATCCACGCCGCATATCGGGACCCGCTTCCGCTGGCTCGCCCCGGTCGGCGCTGCCGATCTGGACGGCGACGGCCATATCGAAATCGCTTATATCGACCGCCCGCATCTGGCCAAAACGCTTCGAATCTGGCGATTCACGAATGGCGACCTGACTGAAATCGCCTCGCTCACTGGCCTGACCAACCACAAGATCGGCGAGGATTTCATCTCAGGCGGCTTGCGCAACTGCGACGAGCGCCCAGAGTTGATCGTGGCCAGCGCCGACTGGTCGCGGATCATCAGTGTCTCTTACAACAACGAATGGACCAAAACCGATATCGGCCCGTTCACAGGCCCCGAGAGCTTCACCCAAGCCCTCAAATGCTGATCCACTCTTCATCTGGCCGAAAATATCCTGGGGGTGAGGCCGCAGGCCGAGGGGGCAAAGCCCCCTAACCGCTCATCCACTCAAAGTGCCCGCCAACCGATATCGCGCCGATAAAACCCTTCGGGCCAATCTACCCCATCGACCATTGCATAGGCCCGATCCCGTGCCTCCTGCAGTGTCTCGCCTCGCGCGGTAACATTCAGAACCCGACCACCTGACGCCTGAACCTGCCCACCAACGGCCTTGGTCCCGGCATGGAATACCATGTTGCGGCTGTCCTCGGGCAGCTCATCCAACCCATTGATCACCGTACCTTTCGCATAGGCACCCGGATACCCGTTCGCCGCCATAACCACCGTCATCGCGTGATCATCCGCCCAATTGACCTTGGCTTGGCTCAACCGCCCCTCGGCCGCCGCATGCATCAGATCCATGACCTGCGCACCAAGCCGCATCATCAGAACCTGACATTCCGGGTCACCAAAGCGCACATTGTATTCCACCAACCGGGGCTGGCTGTCCTTGATCATCAGCCCCGCATAAAGAACCCCCTGAAACGGCGTCCCGCGACGCTTCATTTCGGCGATTGTCGGGCGCACGATCTCGTACATGGCGCGGGCCTCGATCTCGGCACTCAGGACCGGAGCCGGTGAATACGCACCCATTCCGCCAGTGTTCAGGCCGGTGTCACCTTCGCCCACCCGTTTGTGATCCTGAGCGGTGCCAATGGACAGAATATCCTCGCCATCGCACAACACGAAAAGCGAAGCCTCTTCGCCATCCATAAACTCCTCGATGACAACCTCGGCCCCGGCACCGCCAAAGGCCCCGCCGAACATGTCGTCGATCGCGTCCAGAGCGGTTTGTTCATCCATCGCCACGATCACACCCTTGCCCGCCGCCAGACCATCGGCCTTGACCACAATCGGCGCGCCTTGCTCGCGGATATAAGCCTTGGCAGGCTCTACTTCCGTGAAACGGGCATATGCGGCCGTCGGCGCGCCAGAGGCATCGCAGATCTCTTTGGTAAAACTCTTCGAAGCCTCCAGCCGCGCAGCCTCGGCCGATGGCCCAAAAACCAATATACCGGCCTCGCGCAAACGATCGGCCACGCCAGCCGCCAACGGCGCCTCGGGCCCAACAATCACAAAATCAATGGCGTTTTCCTCGGCAAAGCTGACAACCGCTCCGCCATTCTCGATATCCAACGCCGCACAATCCGCGATCTGAGCGATTCCGGCATTTCCCGGCGCAACAATCAGACGGTCGCATTTGGGGTTCTGCATCACCGCCCACGCCAGGCTGTGCTCGCGCCCGCCGCTGCCGAGAATAAGGATGTTCATGGGGTCGTCTCCGATCTGCTTGGCCTCGCCTGCGGGGCGTTCTAAGCTGGGCAGGCATTTGACACAAGGCGCTGAAATGTCCGATCTGCTTGACGACCCGATCCCGGGGCAAAACACCCCCGAATACACGGTTTCCGAAATCTCGGGCGAGGTGAAACGCGCGTTGGAGGGCTCGTTCGGGCGAATCCGCGTAAGAGGCGAGGTCGGGCGTGTGTTCAAGGCCCGCTCGGGGCACTTGTATTACGACATCAAGGACGACCGGAACGTTCTGGCCTGCACCACGTGGAAAGGCCAGATATCGGGCTTGTCGGTGGTTCCTGAAGAAGGGCTTGAGGTCGTCGTCACAGGCCGCCTGACCGCCTTTGGCGCACAGTCGAAATACAACCTGAATGTCGATGAAGTCTCGGTCGCCGGACAGGGCGCGCTGATGGCGCTGCTGGAGAAACGAAAAAAACAGCTTGAGGCAGAAGGGCTGTTCGCGCCCGAGCGCAAGAAAACCCTGCCCTATCTGCCGCAGATCATCGGCGTGGTCACCTCGCCCTCTGGCGCGGTGATCCGCGATATCCTGCACCGCCTCAGGGATCGATTCCCACGTAAAGTTCTGATCTGGCCCGTGGCCGTGCAAGGCTCGAACTGCGCGCCCGAGGTCGCCCGCGCCATCGAAGGCTTCAACAAACTGACCCCCGGCGGCGCATTGCCGAGGCCCGATCTGATCATCGTCGCCCGGGGCGGTGGATCCATCGAAGACTTATGGGGCTTTAACGAAGAAATTGTCGCCCGCGCCGCAGCCGCCTCGGAAATTCCGCTGATATCTGCGGTTGGGCACGAGACGGACACCACTCTGATCGACTTCGTCTCGGACCGCCGCACACCCACTCCGACTGCGGCTGCTGAACTGGCTGTGCCAGTGCGTATGGAGTTGCTGGCCTGGACCGGAGAGCAAGGTGTCCGCCTGTCCCGTGCGGCATCGGACGCCGTTCAGCGCCGATCACAACGGCTGCACGATCTATCGCGCGCCCTTCCACGGCCAGACACCTTGCTGAATACCCCACGGCAACGCCTTGATCTTATTGCGGAACGCCTGACGCCAGCCTTGAATCGCGGCATTCAGAACCGGCGACTGCAATTGGTCGAGATGTCCGCGCATCTGCGCCCATCGACCCTGCGCAATCTGGTGTCCTCACGTAAAGAAAGACTACTGAACCTGTCCTCACGCCTGTCCATACGCCCGATCCAGCGCGAGATCGACCAGCAACGCCAGATTGTCGCGCGCTTCGCCGACCGGCTGAACACTGCCCAGACAACACGGCTGGACCGCTTGCGCCAACAACTCAGCGCCACAGACCGGCTGCGCGAAACGCTCAGCTACAAAGCCACCCTTGCGCGTGGCTACGCCGTGGTCCGCGCTGAAGGCGGAGTTGTCACAACCAGGGAACAAGCCGCCGGTCATCCGGTTCTTGAGATAGAATTCGCCGATGGCCGCCTTAAAACCGGGGCCTCAGCCAAATCCACTGCAAAAAAGGCCAAACCGGGAACGCCCGATCAGGGCTCGCTGTTCTGAACCATGCTGACGATCTGGGGTCGCAAAACTTCCTCGAATGTTCAGGCTCTGATGTGGTGTGTCGGTGAGTTGGGACTGGAATATCGGCGCCATGATATTGGTCATCGCTTTGGTGGGCTGGGTAGCAGCGCGTTTGGAGAATTGAATCCAAATCGGACCATTCCGGTTCTGCAAGACAGAGACGCTCCGCCGCTGTGGGAAACCGGCGCAATCCTAAGATATCTGGCCAATCAGTATGGTAGCGATGCCTTTTGGCCGCGCGCGCCAATACAACAGGCGGAAGTAGACAAATGGGCGGAATGGGCCAAAATCAACGTCGCAATGAATTTCACGGTCCCGGTGTTCTGGCGCACCGTGCGAACAGCGCCCGCCCGGCAGGATCGGCAGGCCATCGAACAGGCCATCAACACCCTTGAAAGCAAACTTAAGATTGCCGAGGCCATTCTGGCCGACCACACTTACATAACCGGTTCAAACCTGACGCTGGCCGATATTCAGCTTGGCCATGTCCTGTTCCGGTACTTCGACATTGATATCTCGCGTGCGAAATTGCCAAACCTGCGCCGGTATTACGATACGCTCGCCCAAAGGCCCGCCTATCAGAACCACGTCATGATCAGCTATGACGAGCTTCGCGCCACCTGAGGCCCAGGTTAAACGCCCACCTCAGGGCCAAGACAGACCATTTTTTCCCCGATTTCATCAGCTTCGTACAATTCAGTCGCAGCCGGGTCGCCCTCGAACTGCGCAATCAGACCCTCACCCGATCGGGTAAAGACCCAACACTGCGGATCAAGCCGGTCTTCGTAAATGAAACAAATCTGATCCGCACGCTCATACCAAACCCCTTCCTTGCAATTCCCATCAAGGAAGGACCAGATCACCCGGCGGTTCGGCAGGTAACGTTCGACACCATAAATCTGCCCGTTGAAACCGTAAAACAGGGTCTTTCCCCGGGTGTAGCTGTCAAACTCACTGCCAGACATGGGTGATTGCGCAAGTAAGGCCTGCGCCGGAAGAAAAGTGAGAATCAGCAGATACCTGAGCATGAGATGCATTGTGGCAGATGAGGCGCTGACGTACCAATCACGAGCCACCCGGAACGATGCCATTCTCTGACCCTTTGCAACTGCCGCAATTCCGCATTAGGTGGGGGGAACACCTGCGGAGACCAAAAATGGCGTTTTTTTCCAAGCTAAAGGACAAGTTGTTCAAATCCTCATCGCGCCTGGAACAGGGGCTCGACGCGATTGTCGAGGATGGCGGTGAGGAGACCTCAGTCCCGGATCCGGTCATCCCTGACCCCGAGCCCGAACCGCAGCCTGTCCCTGAAGTTCCCGCGCCGGAACCTGTAACGCCACCAGTTGAACCGCCCGCCCCGATCCCCGCCGATCCCACACCCGCGCCACCGCCGCCCGAGGTCCCCGACTCCAAGGGTCTGCTTGGACGCCTGTTCAACCGTGGCGAGGATCGAGCCGTCGTGCGCCGCGCGCTGGATGATGACATGCTGGAACAGCTGGAGGAACTGCTGATCGCTTCGGATATGGGTGTCGACACCGCCCTGCGCGTGACCTCCAACATGGCCGAGGGGCGCTTTGGCCGCAAACTATCGACGCAGGAAATCAAGCATCTTCTGGCACAAGAAGTGGCCCGCGTGATGGAGCCGGTTGCCAAACCGATGCCGATCTACCCTAAACGTCCACAGGTCGTGCTGGTCGTTGGTGTCAACGGCTCGGGCAAAACAACAACCATCGGCAAGCTGGCCAGTCAGTTCAAAGCGGCCGGAAAAAAGGTTGTCATCGCAGCCGGCGACACTTTCCGCGCCGCGGCCGTGGAACAGTTGCAGGTCTGGGGTGATCGCGCTGGCGTACCCGTGTTGACCGCGCCTGAAGGGTCCGACCCAGCCAGCCTGGCTTTCGACGCGCTGACCAAGGCGCAGGAAGACGGCGCGGACTTGCTGATGATCGACACAGCAGGACGCCTGCAAAACCGCGCCGACCTGATGGAAGAGCTGGCCAAAATTGTCCGGGTCATCCGAAAAATTGACGACACCGCGCCCCACAACACCTTGCTCGTGCTCGACGCTACCACCGGCCAGAACGCGCTCAGCCAGGTCGAAACCTTCCGCAAACTTGCGGACGTTTCGGGGCTGGTGATGACCAAGCTGGACGGCACAGCCAAGGGCGGTGTTCTGGTCGCGCTGGCCGATAAATTCGGCCTGCCAATCCACGCCATCGGCGTCGGCGAACAAATCGACGACCTCGCTGCGTTCGATCCCGAAGAATTCGCCGCCGCCCTTACGGGCCTGCAAACCTGATCCAGAACTTCATCTGGCCCTAAATATCCCGGGGGTCCGGGGGCAGCGCCCCCGGCCTCGCCATCCAACGAAGGCCCTGATTTGAGCGACTGGCTGATCTCTCTTGAAGGCACTGAAGCAGGTCACCAACTCGCCCTTGGTCTTGCGCTGATGGCAGCCTTCCTGCACGCAGCGTTTGGGGCTCTGCAAAAAGGCCGTCACGATCCTTGGCTGTCACGCGGAGCCATCGACGCCAGCTATGGCCTGATGGCCGCCCCATTTGCCCTGTTCGTCGTTCCTTGGCCCGAGCCGCATATGTGGCCGATCTTCGCGCTCGTCTGGCTGATCCATGTCACCTACAAGATCTTGCAGGCCATGGCCTATACCAAAGGATCCTATACGGTCGTCTACCCAGTCGTACGTGGGACCGGCCCTCTGTTCACGGTCATCGGTGCCTACCTTTTGTTCGCAGAGACCTTCTCGGCTGTCCAATGGGTGGGCGTCGCCACCCTGATGGCCGGGATTTTCGGTCTTGCTGTCTATAACCTGCGGTTTCTGGAAACAGATCGCGAAACACTTGGCGTCGCCCTCGCACTGGCCGTCGCAACCGGTCTGTTTGTCGCGCTCTATACCACCTACGATGCTTATGGAATTCGCGCCACCGCGGACCCGTTCACCTTTCTGGCATGGTTTTTCATGATCGACGGCGCAGCCATGCCGATCTATGCCGCACTCAGATGGCGGGCTATGGCCAATCGCCCGTCTCTGGGCCCTCTGATGTTGCGTGGTCTTGTGGGGGGCGTCATCGCCCCACTCTCTTTTGGCTCAATTATGCTGGCCACGCGACTGGACAAGGTCGGCGAGGCCGCCGTGCTGCGCGAGACATCAACCGTCTTCGCCGCTCTAATCGGCTGGCTGATACTGAAAGAAACTGTCGGCCCAAGGCGCATTGCACTGATGGCATTGATTGCGCTCGGCGCCGTAATAGTTGAAATGGGCGGGTAAGCAGCAGGACGCGAGCAATGACAGGCAAAAAAGAGATCAACCCCATTCTGAAACAAGTGCTGGAGCTTGGCCCGCCACTTGCCTTTTTCTTCATCTACCTGCGCCTGCGCGATGACAGCTTTCTGATCGGTGGCATCGAATATTCGGGGTTCATCGTCGCAACCATCCTGTTTGTACCGCTGATGCTGGCCGCGATGGGCATCCTTTGGTTCCTGACGGGAAAACTCAGCCGGATGCAGATTTTCACCGCTTTCATGGTCATTTTCTTCGGTGGCTTGACGGCGTGGTTCAACGACGAACGTTTCTTCAAAATGAAAACCACGCTGGTCTACGGCTTTTTCGCGCTGATCCTGGGCATTGGCCTGCTGCAAAAGAAATCCTATCTGGCCTATGTTCTGGACGAGATGCTGCCGATGCAACACGAAGGCTGGATGATCCTGACCCGCCGCCTTTGCGCCTGCTTTGCGGTGCTTGCAGTAGCCAATGAACTGGTCTGGCGCACGATGTCGACCGACCTGTGGGTCAAGATCGAAACCTTTGGCTTTCCAATCGCTTTGATGGGGTTTTTGATGCTGCAATTCAGCATGTTGCAACGCTATATGGACGACCCGGATCAACGATAGAACCCGGAACCATGCGACAAAAACCTTGGCTTGGCGGCAAAGCTGTGGGAAGTTGAGGGACCACTCAACTCACTCAACCGGAGCACCACGTCACCATGACGGCCTTTCCCGATAGCGGATTCCTGTCTGAAGCATCCGAGGGTCTTAAGGCGATGCTCGCTGCGCAGGCCTCCGAAGTAAACCTGGCGCGTGGCGAGGTTTTGTTCGAACAAGACGATGAGGGCGATGCACTATACGCCATTCTGGAAGGCACGCTTGAGGCGTCTTTTCTTGCAATGAGCGGCCGAAAGCTGTCGCTAAGCCTGATGCGGGCCGGTGAAGTATTTGGCGAGATCGCTTTGTTCGACAACGGCCCGCGTACTGCGACGATTACCGCGGCAGAGCCATCCAAGGTCCTGCGCGTGCGTCGCAGGGATGTTATGGAACAGATTCGGCAAAATCCGGGCCTTGCGGTCGATATGATCCGTCTGGCCGGCCTGCGGATGCGATGGATGGGGGCGCAGCTGAACGAACAGGTCTTTCTGCCGATGCCTGTGCGTTTGGCCAGAAAACTGTTGCTGCTGGCCGGACAGCAGGAGGCTCCAACCGCACGCATCACCCTGTCGCAAAGCGAACTGGCCGAGTTTGTTGGCGCTACGCGCGAGGCCGTGTCGAAAACCATATCGACCTGGAAACGCAGCAACGTGGTCGAAGCGTCTCGTGGTGGTCTTCAGATTCACGATCTCGACGCGCTCAAGCAGCTTGCCGAATCTGACCTGATCTAAAAAATTTCACGGCTTGTGATCCGCTTCACATACCTAGAACTAAAATTGACCTAAGGTCATTCCTGTTACCGTAGGAGGCTGGTTCTATCATCCCCGATATCTGTCCACCGGCCTCTCCCTGTACCAGAGCCATATGCCTTCCCCGGCATATGGCTCACTTCTTTCTCAAAGGGTGAAAAGGCCATCAGAATGAATAAGGCCGGGATGTTGCCCGGCCCCTAATTTGCAAAGCTTATTCTCCGAGGCTCAGTGCCACGAACCTGGGCTCGCCTCCTCGGCGCACCAACAACAACAGCGATTTCCGCCCCGCTTCGCGCGCTTCTTCCATACGAGCCTCAAGCTCGTCGATAGAAGTCACTTTCTGTTGCCCCGCTTCGGTGATCACATCCCCTGCGCGCAGGCCTTTCGAATATGCTTCGGATGTCTCATCGACATTGGTGACAACCAACCCTTCGGCATCTGCATCCAGCCCCATATCCTGACGTTGGGTATCCGTCAGGGGTGAGATCGTCAGGCCAAGGATGTCCTTGTTTTCCTCTTCAACCGCCTCGGGAGATTCTTCTGCAGCTTCTTCTGCGCGTTCGGCATCCTCTCGGCGGCCCAGCGTCACCAGAACGGTCTGTGTTCCGCCATCACGGTGCACCACGACGCGAACGGATTTGCCGACCGACGTCTCGCCGACCTGCCGGACCAGCGCGCGCGTATCTTCAACCTCGACCCCATCGAAGCTGAGGATCACATCGCCCGCCAGCAGCCCGGCCTCTTTGGCTGGTCCTTCAGGGACATCGCTGATCAGTGCGCCGCCGGGTTTTTCAAGGCCCATCGCCTCGGCCATGTCTTCGGTCACATCCTGAATACGGACGCCCAGCCAGCCGCGGCGGGTTTCACCGAATTCGCGAAGCTGATCGACAACCTTGATCACCACATTCGACGCCATCGAAAATCCGATCCCGATCGAGCCGCCATTGGGTGAAAGAATCGCGGTGTTCACGCCGATCACCTGCCCATCCATGTTGAACAAAGGCCCGCCCGAGTTTCCCCGGTTGATCGCCGCATCGGTCTGAATGTAGTCGTCATACGATCCGCTGAGTGCACGGTTCCGGGCTGAAACGATCCCGGCCGAGACCGAGAACCCCTGCCCCAGCGGATTGCCCATGGCAATAACCCAGTCGCCCACCCGCGCTGTATCGCTGTCGCCAAACTGGACGTATTTCAGTGGCCCTGAAGCTTCGACCTTCAGCAGTGCAATATCTGTCTTTTCGTCGGTGCCAATAACCTGGGCGGGCAATTCCTTTTTGGGTTGACCGTCCCCGGGGAAGAATTCCACAAGGATTTCATCGGCTTCTGCGATGACATGATTGTTTGTTACGATGAAGCCATCTTCAGAAATCACAAAACCCGATCCCAGCGCATTACTGCGACGCGGGCTCGGGGTGCCGTCGTCATCGTTCCGGTCCTGAAATTCACGAAAGAAATCCTCGAACGGAGAGCCCTCGGGCACGATACCCTGCGGTCCGGTTTGACCTTCTATGAGCGTGCTTGTGGTGATGTTCACCACCGCCGGGCTGATCTGTTCGGCCAAGGGGGCCAAACTCTCACCACGGGCATGGGCCATAAGGGTCTGAGCCATGACAAAAAACATGGTGGCGAACCCCAACCACATCAGCCGCAATTTCATGTTCGTTTCATCGCGTTGGACTGAAAGACTGCGTGCCTGTGCCTGCACCTGGGATCTCCTTATAGAAACGCTCCGACCGTATTCACGGCGCCTGTTGCAAAACAATGTAGTCAGTTTGTCCAAGCCCGCAACACAGGATCGCGGGGAAATCACCGGTGCGTGAGCTAAAAACCGACTTGATATGCTGCCCAAAGCAAAGCCAGACCGCTGACCACACATAAAAGACCCATCAGCCGCCGCGCCTGTTCCGGCAAGGCGCGCAGGGCTTCCAGCATCCGTTCAATAAGCGAAGGGGCCAGCGCATAGGCCAGCCCCTCGACAATCAGTACCAGCCCTAAGGCCAGAAGGATCATACCCATTACTGGGTCGCCTGCCCTGTGGGCGATTTCAGGTAGTTGAAGAACTCGGAATCCGGGCTCAGCACCATCGAGCTGTTGCTGCCGCCAAGCGCGCGCTCATACGCGGATAGCGAGCGATAGAATTCGAAGAACTCCGGGTCTTTACCGAAGGCTTCGGCAAAGATCGCGTTGCGCTCGGCGTCGGCCTCACCGCGAATGATCTCGGCCTCGCGGTTGGCGTCCGAGACCAGTTCAACCACGGTCCGGTCGGCTTGCGCACGGACACGCTGCGCGGCCTCGTTACCACGGGCGCGTTCGTCGGTTGCTTCACGTTCCCGCTCGGCCTTCATCCGGTCGAAGGTCGCCTCAAGGTTGGCCTGCGGCAGATCGGTCGCCTTCAAACGCACGTCGATTACGCTGACGCCCAGCGCCTGCGCTTCGGCAATGGCGCTGTTGCGAATGCGCAGCATCAGGGCCGCGCGGTCCGAGCTGAGGATGTCTCGGGACGAAACCGAACCCAGAACCTCACGCGTTTCAGCGCGCAGGATACGGTCCAGACGATCCTCGGCCACTGGAATTCCGCCGACACCAACGGCCTGACGGAAGCGTTCCAGATCCGCGATCCGATAGCGTGCAAAAGCGTCAACCACCAGACGGCGGTCATCCAGAGGCGTAACCTCAAGCGGTTGCACATCAATCGAAAGGATACGGTCGTCATAGCGCACCACTTCCTGAATCAACGGAATTTTAAATGCCAGTCCGGGATCTTCCTTAACCGAGACAACACGACCGAATTGCAAAACCAGCGCCCGTTCACGTTCATCCACGATAAAGATCGAAGACAGAAGCCCGACTATTGCGATTACGAGAACCGGCAGAATGAATGTCGATTTACGCATCAGTTGTTCCCCTCGGCCTGATTGCGGCGCAGCTCATTGAGCGGCAGATAGGGTACGACCCCCTGCCCTTGTCCGGTCGAGTTCTCGTCAAGAATGATCTTGTCGACATCACCCAGAACCTGCTCCATCCGTTCCAGATAGAGACGTTTTCGGGTCACGTCCGGCGCTTTGGAATATTCTTCCAGAACCGCGCTGAAACGGCTGGCCTCACCTTGAGCACTGTTAATTTGCTGGGCGCGATAGGCTTCCGCCTCTTCCAGCACCTGCGCGGCTTCACCACGGGCTTCCGCGAGAACTCGGTTGGCATAGGCATCGGCCACGTTCTGCAGCCGGTCACGCTCCTGCGCGGCAGCCTGAACGTCGCGGAAGGCGGCGATCACGTCTTGCGGCGGGTCCGCCTTGTCAAAGTTCACACGCACGATGTTCACGCCTGAATCGTAGCTGTCCATTGTCGACTGGATCAGTTCTTGCAGGCGGTCCGCGATGATACCACGGTCCCGGTTCAGGATCGGAGCCAGTTCACTTTGCGCGATGATCTCACGCATGGCCGATTCCGACACTGCACGAATAGTTTCGCGTGGATCACGCAGGTTAAACAGGAACTTAGCCGGATCGTTGATGTTCCAGACGACCTGATAATCGATATCGACCACGTTCTCGTCACCGGTCAGCATCAATCCGTCATCGCTACCGCGCGCACCGCCCATGTCTTCGGTCTGTTCGCGCGTGACCGGGATAACTTCGGCAGTCACAAATGGCCACGGCGCGAAGTTCAGGCCCGGATTGCCAACGGCCGAGAACTCACCCAGAAACAGCTCAACCGACTGTTCTTCCGGCTTCACGGTGTAGAAACTGGCGAGCCCCCACAAACCAGCCGCGACCAGCAAACCAATCACGACAGTTCCCTTGGTGAATGCCGGACCACCGCCGCCACCCTGACCGCTGCCGCCACGGCCCGAACCGCCACGACCGCCCATAAGAACGCGCAGCTGTTCCTGACCCTTCTTCATCAACTCGTCGATCTCGGGGATCTGCGGGCCGTCGCCTTCGGGTGGGCGTCGCCCATCCCCGTTGTTACCCCGATTTCCTCCGCCGCCGGAAGAGCCTCCGCCCCCCCAGGGGCCACCGCTGTTGCCCGCCATATGTATCAATTCCTTCGTGTTGGACCGTGTGATCACGGGTTCCCTTGTAACTTGTGTGCGCGCGGTTGCAAATCAAGCAGTGCGCACAGGTTGCCGCATTGTCACGAGTTCTTCGGCCATGACCGGGTGAACCGCAACCGTGCGGTCGAAATCTTCCTTGGTTGCGCCCATCTTTACCGCAATGCCCGCCAGTTGGATCATCTCGCCCGCGCCCGGTGCCACAATGTGGCATCCCAACACCTTGCGGGTTGACTGGCTGACGATCAATTTCATCAAAACCCGTTGGGTGCCACCAGCGAAAGCCTTCTGCATCGGTTTGAACGAGGTCGCATAAACCTCAATCGGTTCCTGTGCCGAGGCTTCCTCTTCACTCAGACCTATCGTACCAAACTCTGGCTGAGTGAAAATCGCTGTCGGGATCAGATCGTGGTCCACCGGCGTTGGATTACCTTTGAAGACGGTTTCAACAAAGGCCATGCCTTCACGGATCGCAACCGGAGTCAGGTTCACCCGATCAGTCACATCGCCAATGGCGTAGATCGAAGGTACGCCGGTTTGACTGTATTCATCCACTACAATCTCACCCTTGCGGCCGCGTTCGACGCCAATTGCCTCAAGACCAAGATCATCGGCGTTCGGTGAACGGCCCGTTGCATACATAACCACATCGAACCGGTCTTCAGTGCCGTCAGTCGCCTTGACGCGGATTTGGTCCCCGTCCCGCGTCATCTCAAGCACGTTGGTCCCCAAACGTACATCAATCCCGTTCTGACGCATCTCTTCACAGATCAGACCGCGCGCCTCTTCATCAAAGCCACGCAGGATTTGCGCGCCGCGATAAAACTGAGTGGTTTTGACACCCATCCCGTTCATGATCCCGGCAAACTCTGATGCGATGTATCCACCGCCAACGATCAGGATCGAGCCGGGCAGTTTTTCGAGATGGAAAATCTCATTCGACGTAATCGCCAGATCCGAGCCTGGGAGCTGCGGCACAACCGGCCGACCGCCTGTGGCCACCAGAATATGCTTGGCCGTCTTTTGGGTTCCATCGGCCAGTTCCACCGTGTGTGCATCTACCAGACGGGCACGCTGATCAAAGGTTTCAACGCCGTTGTTCTTCAGAATGTTCCGGTAGATGCCTTCCAGCCGATCCAGTTCTGCATACAGTTTGCCACGGAAGATATCCCAGTCAAACGCTCCGGGCTGGACATCCCAACCATAGGCCTGCGCATCTTCGACCATGCCCGCATATTCACTGGCAAAAACCATCAGCTTTTTGGGCACACAGCCCCGAATTACGCAGGTTCCGCCATAACGATCCTCTTCCGCCAGCGCCACTTTGGCACCGTTTTCGCCCGCCGCTACACGCGCCGCGCGCACGCCACCCGAGCCTCCGCCGATGACGAAAAGATCATAGTCAAAGCTCATGCCGGTTCCTTCGTTTCATTTGTCAAAAATCTTTGGATATCTGGGGGCAATCAGCCACTTGCCAACCCCTTTGTTTGAAAAATCGCGCTCTGGCAAGGCCCCAGCCCAATCCGTGGTGTCTAGTCTGCCAAATCTGAAAACAGGTTTTCAGCCTTGTCGCCCGGCTGATCGGTTTCCACAGAGCCATCGTTCAGATCACGCAGCTCGACCCGCCCGTCACCGTAGCCAATCACAACCTTGTCGCAGATATCCAGAAACAGGCCGTTTTCGACCACGCCGGGGACCTGGTTCAACACCAGCGCTAGATGCCGCGCATTACCGATCCTTTTCAGATGCAAGTCGAGAATATGGTTGCCTTCATCGGTAACCCGAGGCGCATCGCCCTTCATCCGCAGAGTGACCGAAGTGCCTAGCACATCCATGGCATCCAGAGCTTCTTCAATCAGGGTGCGGGTCGTCTGCCAGCCGAACGGGATCACCTCGACCGGCAAGGGAAAGGCGCCCAGCGTTTCGACCTCTTTGCCCGCATCGGCAATCACAACCATCTGATCGCTGGCGGTTGCAACGATCTTTTCATGCAGCAGCGCACCGCCGCCGCCCTTGATCAGATTGAACTCACCATCAAATTCGTCAGCTCCGTCAATGGTCAGATCCAACCACCCCGCCTGATCAAGCGAAACGACGGGTATGCCAACCTCACGCGCAAGTTGTCCGGTTGCAGCAGATGTCGGCACGCCTTTGATCTGCAGACCTTCGTCTTTGATCCGCTCCCCCAGCCGCCGAACCATCCAGTCGGCAGTCGAGCCGGTGCCCAAGCCAACGCGCATTCCGTCCTGAACAAATTCGGCAGCCCGCCGCGCGGCGACGTATTTGGCCGTTTCAATCGGTGTCATTTCTGCCGACATGGCCTTTTCCCCTCAGACAGTTACAGGCGTTATACGGAATGCTCGGACCGACTGCGAGCGCCAATTCACGCCACCGCCCCGTAAACATGTCGCCGAAATGCGCGTTTCCTATCGGAAACGTCGCAATCAGGGCTTCGCCAGACTGTGTTACATCATACATAGAACACATGGATTCGCCCTACCGCCTGCACTACGCCCCCGACAACGCTTCGCTGGTGATCCGGCTGGTGTTGGAAGAGATGGGCCTGCCTTATGAAACCGTTCTGGTCGACCGCAGACGGAACGAACAGGATAGTGTGGCCTATCGCGCGCTGAATCCAAATGGCCTGATCCCGGTGCTCGAGACCCCAGAGGGGCCGATCTTTGAAACCGCGGCCATCCTGCTGTGGCTAGCGGATCGCCATGGGCAAATGGCCCCCGGCGCGGATAGCCCTGACCGGGCTGCGTTTCTGAAGTGGCTGTTCTTTGCCTCAAACACCCTGCACGCGGATCTGCGCATTCTGTTCTATGCCAAAAAGTACATCGACCCTGCGCAGGCTGAAACCCTGCGTGCCGGTATGCGTACACGTCTGCGGCAACATCTGAAACTGATGGATACCGAGGCGCAGCGCGCACCCGCTTGGCTGTCACCGGATCACCCTTCGGTTCTTGGGTATTATCTGGCCTGCATGCTGCGGTGGATGGCGCTTTATCCTGCCGGGTCGGACCGCAGTTGGTTTCAATTGCCGGACACGCCCCATCTGCGAGGGCTCGTGATGCGGCTGGAAACACGGCCCGCAACGCGCGCCGCCATTCAAGCCGAGGGGCTGGGCGCCACGCCCTTTACCTCACCCACCTATGCCAACCCTTCAGAAGGCTCAGCTACCTGACATGTTCCTCTCTGTCTTCGATATGTTCAAAGTGGGCATTGGCCCGTCCTCGTCACACACCATGGGCCCCATGGTTGCCGCCGCACGGTTTCTGGACCTGATGCGCGCCTCGCCGTTCGAATTCGCCGGTCTGCGCGGCTCGCTGCATGGCTCATTGGCCTTCACCGGTGTAGGGCACGCGACAGACCGGGCCACCATTCTGGGCCTCGCCGGATTCGTGCCGGACAACTACGACAATGACAAAGCGGAACTGGCACTGGCGGAAATCGCAACAACGCACTCGGTATCGCCCGAAAGCCTGCCAACACTGCAGTTTGATCCCAAGGCCGATCTGGTCTTTGACTACGACAACACCCTGCCCGGTCATGCCAATGGCATGATCCTGATGGCAACCGACGCGCAAGGCGACGTGATCCTACGGCAAGTGTATTACTCGGTCGGCGGCGGTTTTGTCCTGACCGAAGAAGAACTGGCCGAAGGCAAGGACACCAATGACGGCGCTCCGGTGCCCTTCCCATTTCAGTCCGCGGCCGAGATGCTGGACATGGCAAAATCCAGCGGCAAAAGCATCGCCCAGATGAAGCGCGAGAACGAGATCGCGCGCGGCTGTGCCGACAGCTTTGCCAAGGGAACTGCCCGCTTGTGGGAAGTCATGAACAACTGCATCGAGCGGGGTCTGAAAACGGATGGCATTCTGCCCGGAGGCCTTAAAGTCCGCCGCCGCGCCAAGGGGATCTACGACGCGCTTATGGCTGAACGCGGCATGAACCTGACCGCACCGCACACGATCAACGACTGGATGAGCGTTTATGCAATGGCAGTGAACGAAGAGAACGCCGCCGGTGGGCAGGTCGTCACCGCGCCGACCAATGGGGCGGCAGGCACTCTGCCTGCGGTGCTTCGGTATTATCTTGATCATGTGCCGGGCGCATCCGACAGCCATATTGAGGATTTCCTGCTGACCGCCGCCGCCATTGGTGGTCTGGTTAAGTACAACGCATCGATCTCAGGTGCAGAAGCCGGATGTCAGGCTGAAGTCGGCAGCGCTTCGGCCATGGCTGCTGCGGGCCTTTGCGCGGTCATGGGGGGCACCCCCGAACAGGTGGAAAATGCGGCTGAGATCGCGCTGGAGCATCATCTGGGCATGACCTGCGATCCCGTCGCCGGACTGGTGCAGGTACCCTGCATCGAACGCAATGGCTTGGCCGCCATCAAGGCGGTGTCGGCGGCCTCGCTGGCGTTGCGCGGTGACGGGCAGCACTTTGTGCCGCTGGATTCGGCCATTGAAACCATGCGCCAGACCGGGCTGGACATGCATGAAAAGTACAAGGAAACCTCACTCGGCGGGTTGGCGGTGAACGTCCCGAACTGCTGACACCGAACCGAGCGAAAACGCGAAAGGAAGGTGCCCCATGAAAGGCCGCTGTCTGTGCGGAGCTGTCGGCTTTGAAGTCGATCCACCGGTTCTTTCCTGCGTTTCCTGCCATTGCGAAAGCTGTCGGCGGCAATGCTCGGCCCCGATGACCACCTATTTCGGGGTTCGCGACGGCCAATGGCGCTGGACGGGCATAGAGCCGCGCGTGTTCAACTCTTCCCCCGGCGTCGAGCGCACATTCTGCCCGACTTGCGGAACGCCGATGTCATTTCGTTCGACCGCCATGTCGGATGTCATGCATCTGTATGTGGCTGCGCTGGAAGACCCCGAGGTATTGCGACCAACGCTGCATGTGGCGCATGAAGAAAAACTCAACTGGCTCAAGCTGGATGACGGGCTGCCGAACTGCATCGGACCGGATTACACGAAAGTTCAGCCGCTGCCGGATCGGTAATAGTCAGAACGCTTCCCTCGGCCCTGTCAAAAGGCTAGCGTCGCGGCATGACACAGGATCGTCCCGTCTTTGGCATCCTATTGATGCTCGGATTTTGCGTCCTCGCACCGCTTGGCGATGCGATGGCAAAGCTGTTGGGAGAGACCCTACCGTTGGGCGTGCTGGTGTTTGTTCGCTTCGCTGTACAAGCGGCGATCCTGATCCCGCTGATTGCTGCGACTGGGCGCGTCTGGAAAATGCGGGGCCGGGTTCTGAGGCTGACAGCCATCCGAACCGCTTTGCATATCATCGGCATCGCGGCCATGTTCAGCGCCCTGCAATACCTGCCGCTGGCAGACGCGGTTGCCATTGCATTTGTTATGCCCTTCATCATGCTGCTTCTGGGAAAGTATGTACTTGGGGAACAGGTCGGTCCCCGTCGCGTAGCAGCTTGCGTGGTGGGTTTCGTCGGCACGTTGCTGGTGATCAAGCCAAGCTTTGCCGAGGTCGGCCTGCCTGCGCTGCTACCCCTGATCGTCGCGGTGGTCTTTTCCCTGTTCATGCTCGTCACACGTCAAATCGCCAAAGAGATCGATCCGGTGGGATTGCAGGCAGTCTCGGGCGTGATGGCAACGGTCGCATTGCTGCCGATACTTTTGCTGGGAACTCAAGCCGAGGTCGCTGCGTTAACGCTGGTCCTTCCAACCGGAGATACCCTCTGGCTGTTGCTGGGTATCGGGGTATTGGGCACATGCGCGCATCTGTTGATGACATGGTCTTTACGCTATGCGCCCTCGGCCACGCTGGCACCGATGCAGTATCTCGAAATCCCAGTCGCCACTCTGATTGGGTGGCTCATCTTCCATGACCTGCCTGACGGCATTGCCGCGCTGGGTATCGTCATTACGATCTGCGCGGGGCTTTACGTCATTCTGCACGAGCGGGCCAGCGCCCGGTCCGGCCCGACAGAAACGCCTGCATGACCTGATCCAGCGCCGCACGCGGCACCATGACCAGCAGGCCGGGCCCATCCATCTGCAACTCGACATCTGACAGCGCACGGTTCGACGTTCCCACCCGCCCGTCCGGAGCAAAGTCGAGCCCTTCGATCGGCCACTCCAACCCCTTGCTGCGCCCGGTCACGGGCCGGAGCGGGAACAGGGAAATCGTCTCACCTGCCTCAACCGAAAACGCGATACGGGGCGGGGCATGAAAAACCAGCTCATGCGCGCCCAGCAATATGCAGGGATGATCTTGCAAACGCACCAGTGAGTTGAAGACCGCCAGTTGATGATCCACCCGTGCGCCCAGAAAACCGACACCGATGACCAAAGGCGCTTGGATACTCCGCAGGGCTTTGTCGAAATCTGTGCTGTCCTGTTCACGGATCGGGTGAAGCCTGTCGGTTGGAATGCGGTCGCGATACTGAGGTGTGAGCGAGTCAAAATCTCCGATCACCACCTCTGGCATGTACCCCGAATCGATCAGCGCCGCAGCGCCCCCATCCGCCGCTACAGCGCGCTGGACGCGACTTAGCACCAGATTCGTGTCCTCGGAACCGATATAGCCCCCTCCAAACAGCGCGATTGGCTCCTCAGACCGTACAATTGGCCCATTTTTCGTAAGATTGACCATTTTTCCCGCTTTTGGACATAATGAGACCACAAAATGATAGACTCATGGACAAAGTTTAGAGTCGATGCCGTGCAACGCGCCCGGAAATCGGCCTGTTAGTTTGTAAAGGACGTGCGTCTGATGGTACAGAACAACAAGGTATTGACCGTTTCTTACGGCACCTTTTCCTGCACTTTGGAAGGCTTTGACGATTCATTTGAAACGATGAAAGCCATTGCTGAATATTTCCGGGATCTTGCGGCAGATGACCGGTATTTCGGCTCCGAACCGCCGCAACCAGACGCCGAAATGCTGACCCGCATTGCTCAGCGCGATATCGCACGCAAAGTCGAAGCCAGCCAGAAAGACAGCGGCTTGCTGCTGCGGGCCACCGATACAGCAGCCGCTGCTGTGCCAACGCCACCCGCCCCGCCCAACGCACCGGTTGATGCGGTGCCTTCCGAACCAGCGGCATCACCAGCCGAGGTTGCCCCTGCGGACAACGCTGCCGCTGACAGCATCGCCGCCAAGCTGCAGCGCATTCGCGCGGTGGTCTCGCATTCCAACGAAAGCGCCGCGCAGTATGGTGAGGATGTGGACACCGGTTACATCGAGCCTGCCAAACCTCCGGTCGACGCAATCGCCGAGGCCTTTGCGGCTGGCGCTTTGGACCCGGCCGACCTTGCAGAAGAAAATTCTCAGGACGCATCCGCTGATGCGGCGACCGAAGAACCAGCGATCGATGAAGTAAGCGTGGACGAAACCGAGGTTGAAGCCCACGTCGAGGTCGAAGATGAAGTCGCAGAAGCATCCGTGGCGGACGAGGTACAAGACGTGGCAGAGATGCCAGAGTCGATCATATCCTCGTTCGACGTCCCGACCGACGAGTACGAAGAGGAAGAAACAGTCGATCTGGAAGAGGTCAAAGTTTCGATCGAGTCCGCGTTTGAACAGGACGAGGATACTCTGGACGAAATTCTGGCCCTGACCGGTGCCGACAAAGTTGAAGAAGAACCTGCCCAACCCGAAGTCACATCGGAAGACGTCATGTTTGCCGAGGACGACGGGGCGGCTGACGAAGACATTCGCTCCATTCTGGAAGAAGACTCCCAGGTTGATGACGAACCTTTAACCGACCAAAACGTACTCAGCGCCGAGGACGAGGCCGATCTGCTGGAAGAAATCTCTTTGGTCGAGGCGGAGTTGACCGCACACGCGGACCAGGTTGTTGAGGATGCCAACAATCTGGACGAAGACGTCTCGCGCCTTATGGATTCAGCCGACGCCCGCATGGACGACCCGGCCACAAACGACCAGCGGGAAACCTATTCGCACCTGCGCACAGCAGTTGCCGCAACCGAGGCCGAACGCGAGACCAGCGACGAAAACGATACCGAAGACGCCGAGTATCGCGGTGATCTGGCGTCCGTCGTTAGCCCGCGCCGCCCCGAAGTGGCTGTAACCAGCACCCGCCCCCGGTCCGACTCGCCTGCCCCGCTGAAACTGGTGGCTGAACAGCGCGTCGACACTGACAGTGGTGATACCGGCCCTGTCACGCCCCGCCGCGTCCAGTCGGATATGGAAGGTATGGTGGAAGAAGGTGGGTTTGCGAGCTTCGCACAGGAACAAGGGGCCCAGTCCCTGTCGGATCTTCTCGAAGCCGCCGCCGCCTATCTTTCCTTCATCGAAGGGCAAGAGCAATTCTCGCGCCCGCAATTGATGAACAAGGTCCGCTCTCTCAAGCCGGATGAGTTCGACCGCGAGGAAAGCCTGCGGTCCTTTGGTCAACTGCTGCGTGATGGCAAAATCGAAAAGGCCGGAGGCGGTCGTTTTGCGGCCTCGACCGAGATCGGGTTCCGCCCTGACGATAAACGCGCCGCCGGTTGAGCGTCACCAAAACCCAGTGATTACCCCCTCGAAGAACGGGCCGGAGTTTTCTCCGGCCCTAAATCATTGGACAACGGGTGCGCCTTAGATCAACGACTTCATATCACTGCGCAGACGGGGCAAGATCAGTCCGCGTCCTGATCCGGGTCCGCTTGGCCCACACCCCGGAACACAAATTTGAACGGCAGGGCCCATAGAACGCCCAGACCGACATACACCAACAATTCCAGCCAGATCGGCGGACGGTCCAGCCAGTTTACTATCGTCACAACAGCAACGATGTACAAAGGCAATCCGATAAGCAGCAGAATCAATGACCACCGCCGCCGCGCCTTATAGCTCAGGCCAGGTTTGCCACCGCCACCCATCAGTCAGCAAACGGGTCGGTCACCAAAATGGTGTCGTCCCGCTCCGGGCTGGTGGACAGCATCGCGACCGGACACTCGATCAGTTCTTCAACCCGGCGGACGTATTTGATCGCGTTTGCGGGCAAATCGGCCCAGCTCCGCGCGCCTTCGGTGGATTCACTCCACCCCGGCATTTCTTCATAAATCGGCTTGCACCGCGCCTGCTGATCGGCCGCCGTGGGCAAATAGTCCAGACGCGCGCCATCCAACTCATACCCGACGCAGATTTTCAGCGTTTCAAACCCGTCCAGAACGTCAAGTTTCGTAAGTGAAATTCCGTTGACGCCGCTGGTTGCACAGGTCTGACGCACCAAACAGGCATCAAACCACCCGCAGCGTCGCTTGCGGCCGGTTGTGGTGCCAAACTCATGCCCGCGCTCACCAAGACGCTGACCATCATCATCATCCAACTCGGTCGGAAAAGGGCCTTCACCGACGCGCGTCGTGTAGGCCTTCACAATACCCAGAACAAAGTCGATTGAGCCGGGACCGATACCAACACCGGTTGAGGCCTGACCAGCGATCACGTTCGAAGAGGTGACGAACGGATAGGTGCCAAAATCAATGTCCAGCAGAGCACCTTGCGCCCCTTCGAACAAAATACGCTTACCGGCTTTGCGCTTTTCGTTCATCACTTTCCAGACAGGCCCGGCAAATTCCAGAATCTTTGGCGCAACATCCTTCAACTGAGCGATCAGCGCATCCCGGTCAATCGGTTCCAGCCCTAAACCATTACGCAATGCGTTGTGATGCACCAACGCACGATCTACCCTCAACGCCAAAGTGGCGTCATCCGCAAGATCAGCCACCCGAATGACCCGGCGCCCGACTTTGTCTTCGTAACACGGGCCGATGCCACGACCTGTGGTCCCAATCTTTGCGACTGAGTTCTGGTTCTCGCGCGCCCGATCCAACTCGCCGTGGAACGGCAGGATGAGCGGAGTGTTCTCGGCAATCATCAGGGTGTCCGGCGTGATCTCAACACCCTGAGCCCGAATGCTCTCAATTTCTTTCAGCAGGTTCCACGGGTCCAGAACGACGCCATTGCCAATAACGCTCAGCTTACCGCCCCGCACGACACCGGACGGCAGCGCATGCAGCTTATAAACCTCGCCATCAATGACCAGAGTGTGTCCGGCGTTGTGCCCGCCCTGAAAACGCGCGATCACGTCCGCTCGTTCGCTGAGCCAATCGACGATCTTGCCTTTTCCCTCGTCGCCCCACTGTGCGCCGACAACAACCACGTTGGCCATATCCGGTCCTTTTTGTGCTGAGTAATCAAACCCGGCTCATATAGCGGGGCACAAGCGACAGGGAAACCGATATTTCGCCGCAGACGCAAATCGCGCAACGCGCGATGCCTCCGGCGGGGATATTTGGGGCCAGATGAAGAACGGATCCCCTGCTTCATCTGGCTGAAAATATCCCGGGGGAGCCGCCCGGAACGGGCGGTGGGGGCAGAGCCCCTACCTAGCTTTGCGACAAACGCACCGGTTGCCCGTGAGGCGTGGTCAGATACGCCTCTTCCCAAGCAATATGCAGGTCGCGCACATCATCCGGCAACGCTGCGCCCTGCTCTGCCAGCAGAACTTCGAGTGTTTCCAGCCAGGCGCGGAAATAGTCCTCCCCACCGTCCAATTCTCGTGCAAGGCCATTGCGTTTAAGGGTCTCCGAGAAACGCGCGGCCCAGTCAGGCCAGTCAAACCGTCCCGCTTCGTTCAAAGCGACCGTGACCGCAAAAACCTGAGCGTGCCAGGGTTCGGCAAATACAGGTTCGGGCGCGGTATGGGTGATGCAATCGCTCATGCAGGTTCAAGATAGCTTTGCCAGAGATCGAGAACCACTTCGTCGCCAGGATGTTCCGGGTTGGCCCAAAGCTCTGATGCCGGGAAAACCACAGCGTAGATTGGCTCGGGGGCCTCGCCAAGGCCGTGTGCGTTGGAATCGGGCAGCACATGTGTTCCGTGCAGCCGCAGGATTCGGCCTCTGGCTCCGGCGGCATACATGGGCAAGCGGGTGTGACCACCATCAACAAGCCGATTTGACGCGGGGCTCGCCGCCACCACGTCCTGCCCGACAGCAAACCGGGCGGCCGCATTCGAAGGTCGATCCGCCGGTCCGCCTTTGGCCAATGCTGCGGCAACTTTTTCAGCCCTGAGAATCTTGTGCGTCAAAGGATGCGAGCCATCTTCCCCTTGCCCGCGCAGGTCATCCGGCGTCAGGACATCTTTCTGCACCAAAAGATCAGCAAGGCCGGATATCCATTTTTCGTAGTACGAAAACCGAGCGTAGTCTTTGGGTGACAGGCGTTCCCGCGCATGGCGGGACACATCGATGTTCCACTGCCCAAGAAACCCCGAGGCCAGCGTCACCGCCAGCGCTCTGGCGTGCCAATCCTCGGCAAAGACCGGGGCGTCCTCGGCTTCGGGCACAACCGGACCGTCCCCAAAACGGCCACCCATGTCATGAACGCGTGTCATGATGGCACCTTCGGCAGGCCGGTTCCGATCATGCTGTCGCGTGTCACCAGCGCAGCCAGTGCGTCTTCACTCATCCCGTCCGTACCGGCGGGGCGCATGGGAAGGACCAGATAACGGACCTCAGCGGTTGAATCCCAGACCCGTACCGAAGTGCCCTCGGCCAAGGTGACACCGAATTCTGCCAATACCTTGCGCGGCTCCCGCACCGCGCGGGCGCGATAGGCGTCGGATTTATACCAGCCGGGCGGGATACCCAGCAGCGGCCAAGGGTAGCAACTGCACAAGGTACAAACGACCATGTTATGTTGCTGAGGGGTGTTTTCGACCACGACCATGTGCTCGCCCTGCCGACCGTAATAACCAAGATCGGCAACAACCGGCGTGGCATCTTCCAGCAGCGCGGCTTTGAAAGAAGGATCGCTCCAGGCTTTGGCGACCACACGTGCGCCATTCTGTGGGCCAATCTTGTTCTGATAGGTGTCGATAATCTCATCCAGCGCCGCCGGGTCGATCAGGCCCTTGCGGGTCAGAATGGTTTCCAGCGCTTTGACGCGCAGCGCAGGTTCCGGCGGCAACAGGGCGTGCGGGTGGTCGTGATCGTCATGTGGCATGGGCCGCAGCCTGCGCGAGGTGCGGCCCCGCTGTCCAGTCTCTTTGACGTGATATGGGGCATCACGGGTATTGATACCAACTCCTCCCTTGCCCCCGCTGGCAAACTTGCATAAGTACCTCGCGATACACGCCACGCTGTACAGGACCACCATGGAAAACGTCGTTCTCATCATCCACCTTCTGTTGGCCCTTGGCCTGATCGCCGTTGTTCTGATGCAGCGGTCCGAAGGCGGTGGCCTTGGCATGGGTGGTGGTGGTGGTGGCGCCATGACCGGTCGCGCCGCAGCGACGGCTTTGGGTAAACTGACCTGGATTCTGGCGGCCTGCTTTATTGTGACGTCGATCACGCTGACTATTTTGGCCGCGCAGAAGTCTTCGGGCAGCTCGGTAATCGACCGTTTGGGCGTTCCCGCTCCGGCGTCGACCGAGGAAAGCACACCGGCGGTTCCGTCGGCGGATGACCTGCTGCCCCCGGCACAGGGCGACAACGCACCGCTGATCCCGCAAGCCGACTGATCCACTACACTTAGAAATCTAAAAGAGAGCTGCAACAGCATCTTGCGGTTCTCTTGCGCTATGGGCGCGAATCCTTTATACGTGAAGTCCCGTGATGCAGCGGTTTTTCGGAACCGTCGGGCAGCTGATTTTGACGTCTCACGGGAGCAGCCGAAAAACATGGCGCGTTTTATTTTCATCACTGGTGGTGTGGTTTCGTCCTTGGGCAAAGGACTGGCCTCGGCGGCTTTGGGATCGCTTTTGCAGGCCCGGGGGTACTCGGTGCGGCTGCGTAAGCTGGACCCCTATCTGAACGTCGATCCTGGTACGATGTCACCGTTCGAACATGGCGAAGTGTTCGTCACCGATGACGGGGCCGAGACCGATCTGGACCTGGGCCATTATGAACGTTTCACCGGTGTGGCCGCGCGCAAGACCGACTCGGTCAGTTCCGGGCGGATTTATTCCAACGTGTTGGAAAAAGAGCGCCGCGGAGACTACCTCGGCAAAACCATTCAGGTGATCCCGCACGTCACCAACGAGATCAAGGATTTCATCGCCATTGGCGAGGATGAGGTCGATTTCATGCTTTGTGAAATCGGCGGTACCGTTGGCGACATCGAAGGCCTGCCCTTTTTCGAAGCCATCCGTCAGTTCAGCCAGGACAAGCCGCGCGGTCAGTGTATTTTCATGCACCTGACGCTGCTGCCCTACATCAAGGCCTCGGGCGAGTTGAAAACCAAGCCGACACAGCACTCGGTGAAAGAGCTGCGCTCGATCGGTCTGGCCCCCGATATTCTGGTTTGCCGGTCCGAAGGCCCGATCCCGGCCAAAGAACGCGAAAAGCTGGCCTTGTTCTGTAACGTGCGCCCCGACAGTGTGATCGCGGCACAGGACCTGAGCACCATCTATGACGCCCCGCTGGCCTATCACCGCGAAGGTCTGGATCAGGCGGTTTTGGATGCGTTCCAGATCAGCCCGGCCCCCAAGCCCGATCTGGCCAAATGGGAAGACGTCAGCGACCGCATCCACAACGCCGAGGGCGAGGTGAAGGTCGCCATTGTTGGCAAATATACTCAGCTGGAAGATGCCTATAAATCGATTGCCGAGGCGCTGACTCATGGCGGCATGGCCAACCGAGTCAAGGTCAAGGTCGAGTGGGTTGATGCCGAAGTTTTCGACAATGAAGATGTCGCTCCGCATCTGGAAGGTTTTCACGCGATCCTCGTACCCGGCGGGTTCGGCGAGCGTGGTACGGAAGGCAAGATCAAGGCCGCGCAATACGCCCGTGAGCACAAAGTGCCCTATCTGGGTATTTGTCTGGGTATGCAGATGGCCGTGATCGAAGCGGCGCGGAATGCGGCTGGCATCACCGAGGCCGGTTCGGAAGAATTTGACCACGAAGCCGGGAAAAAGCGTTTTGAGCCGGTTGTCTATCATCTGAAAGAGTGGGTGCAGGGCAATCACAAGGTCGAACGCAAGGTTGGCGATGACAAGGGCGGCACCATGCGTCTGGGTGCCTACAACGCTGTGTTGGCTGACGGCTCCAAAGTTGCCGAGGTTTATGGCGGGACTCAGATCGAGGAACGCCACCGTCACCGCTATGAAGTTGACATCAAATATCGCGACAAGCTGGAAAAAGCGGGCCTGAATTTCTCGGGCATGTCGCCGGATGGTCGCCTGCCGGAAATCGTCGAATGGTCGGATCATCCTTGGTTCATCGGGGTTCAGTATCACCCAGAACTGAAATCCAAGCCGTTTGATCCTCACCCGTTGTTCCGCGACTTTGTGCGTGCAGCCAAGGACACCTCGCGCCTGGTCTGATCCCGTCGCTGCAAAGTGATGTACCGACACAATTAAGCGCTTAGCGATTTTCGCGCATGGGGTTAACTGTTGAGCACGCTTCGACAGGAGATGCCCCATGACCACGCAAGCCCAACGTGCCGAAACCTTCACTGCCCTGCATAAAAAGGGCGACCCCGTCATACTTTACAATATTTGGGACGCCGGCAGCGCGGGCGCGGTGCGCGACGCGGGTGCCCAGGCAATAGCAACCGGAAGCGCGCCAGTTGCGATGGCGCAAGGGTTTGGCGACGGTCAGAACATTCCAATCGATGTGGCGCTGGATAACGTGCGGCGTATTGTCGAGGCAGTCGATATCCCGGTTACTCTGGATTTCGAAGGTGCCTATGCCGAGGATGTTCTGGGCGTGGCCACCAATGTAAAGCGCGCACTTGAGACCGGAGTTGTTGGCTTTAATTTCGAAGACCAAGTCGTTGGAACCAAAGACTTGTATGATACCGAAACTCAGGCTGCCCGGGTTGCCGCCATGCGCGAAGGCTGTGATGCGTTGGGCGTTCCGGCCTTTATCAATGCGCGGACCGACATTTTCCTTAAGGCGCATCCTGACACCCATAATAATGAGATGCTGGATGACGCCATTGCCCGCGCCAAGGCTTATGCCGATGCCGGTGCCAGTGGTTTTTTCGCGCCCGGTCTGAAGGATGAGACACTGATCTCCCGCCTGTGCGATGCAACCGAGTTGCCCGTTAACATCATCGCCCTGCCCGGCACGCCCGATACACCAACCTTGGCGAAACTCGGCGTGGGGCGTATCAGCTATGGCCCCGTGCCGTACCGGCAAATGATCGCTTGGCTTCAGGACAAAGCCAGCGAAGCTCTGCACCCTCAGGGTTGACTTGCTTTGAGGGATTGCAATTTTGCAGTTTCCTTCGCACCTTGCCCCCAGAACCGCAGGAGGATGCTTGGACCTGCTATGAAAGCGACAACTCTCAGCAGGCTCAAGCCCTGCGTGATCCGGTCTTGTTGGGCGATCTTGTGTTCATCGGGGGCTTTGCTGGCTAGTCTCCGCTTGGCGGATTGCAAATATCGGAATATTCTAGGCCCATGTTAAAAAAGTTCTTTCAGGCGTTTCGCCCGCCGCAGCAGACCGCCCTCCCCGACCCGGATGCCGAACTGGCATTGGGTGCGTTGATGGTGCGTGTGGCACAGGCGGACCGGGATTATAAGCTGGAAGAGATCAGCCTGATCGACCGCATCCTGGCGCGCCTGTATCAGCACAACGCAATCGAGGCGGCCAAGGTGCGCGCAACCTGCGAAAAACTGCATGCCGCCGCGCCCGAAACCGACACGTTCGGTAAGCTGATCCGTGAGACTACGGGCCTTGAGGAACGGCTGGCCGCTCTGGATGCCCTGTGGGAGGTCGTACTGGCCGATGGTGACTCGGATGAGGGTGAGATCAAGATTGTCGAAGAAGCCCGCGTTGCCATGGGCCTGAGCTTTAACGACAGCAAAGCTGCACGCGACCGGGTACAAAGCCGCTTGGAAGCCAGCTAAGCCGCAGCTATATCTTGCTCATGTTCAAGGATTTCCTGTCCCGGCTGACACAGCCGCAGCCCGACCCGCTTGCCGATGATGACGCCCGTTTGGCTTTGACAGCCCTATTGGTGCGTATCGCCCGGTCCGACAATGACTATGCCGACACGGAAATGGCCCGGATCGATAAGATATCAAACCAGCGATATGGTCTGTCTCCGTTTGAAGCTGCGGCCTTGCGGGCGCGCGCCGAAGATCTTGAGGCGGAAGCCCCCGACACAGTGCGGTTTACACGCGCGATCAAAGAGGCGGTGGCCTATGAGGATCGCCTCGCCGTGGTGCAGGCGATGTGGTCGGTCGCTCTGGCTGACGGTCAGCGCACCGGGGAAGAGGATTCGTTGTTGCGGTTGGTGGTCAGCCTTCTTGGCGTCAGCGATGTCGATTCTGCTTTGGCCCGGCAAAAGGCCGAAAAGTCGTGACGGCGATGCTGGGCATGTATGACATGCCCGCCCTGCACGCCGCGAATGACCGCTTTTGGGGGTTGATTCGATTACAACTGGGCCATGGCCCCGCCCAACTGACCCGCGACGCCAATGTCTGGGACATCTGGCTGGACCCCAATCTGGTTTTTGCCCAAACCTGCGGCATGCCCTACCGCACGCGTCTTCACGGCAAAGTGCAACTGGTCGGTACGCCGGATTACGGGCTGCCAGATTGCCCACCGGGATACTATCGATCAATCCTTGTTGCGCGTGATGATGATCCACGCGATCTGGACCAGCTTGCGGAAGGTACATTTGCCTACAACGAAGCGTTATCTCAGTCCGGCTGGGCTGCGCCGATCGTGCACCTGGGCCAGCACAGCAAGCTGCCTCACGCGCTGGTTGCGACCGGAGGGCACGCGCGCTCGGCACAAGCCGTGGCCAATGGACGCGCCGATTATGCCTCTCTGGACGCGCTGACGTGGGAATTGCTCAAAGAGCACACCGATCTGGGTACCCGCTTACGGGAAGTCGCGGCGACCCACCCGACTCCCGCCCTGCCCTACATCACCGCCAATGGGCTGAACGTGCCGCGCATTGCTGGCGCCGTACGCGCCGCAATAGAAGAACTTTCAGAAGGTGATCGTGAATTGCTGCATCTTCAGGACCTGATCGACATCCCACCCGAGCTATATCTGGCGGTGCCCAATCCCCCGGAACCAGAGGTCATTGCACCCAACCTCAGGTCAAAATGACCAGAACCTATGGTCATTTTGACGATTTCCGGTCTCGAACGTGTCATTTGCGCATTGCAAAGGACGATTTTTTCAGCCCTAGTACCGCACCAGCACCACTCAGAACACTTGGAATACCCGTGACAGAAACCACACCCGTCATCGAGATCAGGAACCTGCACAAAAGCTTCGGAAATCTCGAGGTGCTTAAAGGAGTGGATATTACAGCTCACCGCGGAGACGTCGTTTCGCTGATCGGATCTTCGGGGTCTGGAAAATCTACCCTACTGCGCTGCTGCAACCTGTTGGAGGACAGTCAGGAAGGCGAGATTCTATTTAAGGGTGAACCCGTGCAATGGACCGGCAACAGCCACGGCCGCCGCCCGGCTGACCCGAAACAGGTCCTGCGTATTCGTACCAATCTGTCGATGGTGTTCCAGCAGTTCAATCTATGGGCCCACATGACGATCCTGCAAAATGTGATGGAAGCCCCCGTCACGGTTTTGGGCCGGGACCGGGCCGAAGTCGAGGACAGCGCCCGCAAATACCTTGAGAAGGTTGGCATAGGCGACAAATGCGATGTGTATCCGGCACAATTGTCCGGCGGCCAGCAACAGAGGGCAGCCATTGCGCGCGGACTGTGCATGGAGCCCGAGGCGCTGCTGTTTGACGAACCGACCTCGGCGCTTGACCCTGAACTGGAACAGGAAGTGATCAAGGTTATCAAGGATCTGGCGGGGGAAGGCCGGACTATGATCATCGTGACCCATGACATGAAAATGGCGGCCGATATCTCAAGCCATGTTGTATTCCTTCATCAGGGCCTGATCGAAGAAGAAGGCACACCCGAGGACATTTTCACCACCCCTGAATCCGAACGGCTTCAGGGCTTTCTCTCCGCCTCTCAGGCGGCATAAGCAACGGACAGAACCAATAAGGGGAGCAAACATGAAAAACCTGATTCTGACCACAGCAGCACTGGCGATGACCGCCGGTATGGCGATGGCGGACACCGTCCGCCTGGGCACCGAAGGGGCTTATGCGCCCTGGAACTTCGTCAATGACGCGGGCGAGATCGACGGTTTCGAACGCGAACTGGGCGATGAGCTGTGCAAGCGCGCCAGCCTGGATTGCGAATGGGTTAAGAACGACTGGGATTCGATCATCCCGAATCTAGTCTCGGGCAACTACGACGCCATCATCGCTGGCATGTCGATCACAGACGAGCGTGATGAGGTCATCGACTTCACCCAGAACTACACGCCGCCGGATCCGTCGGCCTACCTGGCTCTGAACGACGGTGTCGATCTGGCTGGCGGCGTGATTGCGGCGCAGACCGGTACGATTCAGTCGGGTTACATCGCCGAATCCGGCGCAACCTTGGTGGAATTCGCAAGCCCCGAAGAAACCATCGCCGCCGTACGTGACGGCGAAGCAGACGCGGTTCTGGCCGACAAATCCTTCCTCGTGCCCTTCACCGAAGATGGCTCGGGCCTGATCTTCGTCGGTGACGAGGTTCCGCTGGGCGGCGGCGTCGGCATGGGTATCCGCGAATCGGATACCGAGCTGAAAGAAAAGTTCAACGCAGCCATCCAGTCGATGAAGGATGATGGAAGCCTGAACGAGCTGATCACCAAGTGGGAAGTGTCCTCGACCTTCTGATCTTGCTATCTGCGGCGCGCCTGACACAAGGGCGCGCCGCACCTGCGCCTTTGCCAGTCAAAGAGGCTCGCCATTTTTTCGTTCTGCACTGATCCCGATACGCTGGGCACGTTCAGATGGTTCTCCTGCTATCTGACAACCGGCGTGCATTGGTTGTTTTACCTGTCGTTTCTAAAGGTCCTACTGTTACTGGCGATCACGGCTCCGGTGGCGTTGAGCTTTGGCTTTCTGGGGGCCATGGCTGCCCGGTCTCATGTGCTGCCGCTCAGCCTGTTGGGCAAGGGCTATATCGCTATCGTCCGGGGCGTGCCGGATATCGCGTTTTTCTTGTTCTTTGTCATTGCGCTGGATCAGGCGTTCGAATGGACCCGCCATCAGGCCCTGTGCCCGGAATGGACCGATCCAATTCGGCAAGGCAATGATTTCATTGTTTGTTCCGCCGCCAAGCTGCCTTTGGGAACCGCACCGGAATGGGTGCATGAAACCTATGGATTCTTTTTGGCGGTGATCACATTCTCAATCGTGTTCGGGGCCTTCGCAGCCAATGTGCTTTTCGGTGGAATGCGGGCTGTCCCGCGCGCTCAGCTCGAAACCGCCGAAGCGTATGGTATGACCCGCCGCCAGACTTTTTGGCGCATTTTGGTGCCGCAAATGTGGGTCTATGCCCTGCCCGGCCTGTCAAACCTCTGGATGGTGCTGATCAAAGCCACACCACTGCTGTTTCTGCTGGGCATCGAAGATATCGTCTATTGGGCGCGCGAACTGGGCGCGTTCAAGAACCCGAAATTCACGCAATACCCGCATGGCGATTGGCGCATGTGGTACTTCCTGTTCCTGCTGGTCTTCTATCTCGGCATGACCCGGGTCTCTGAAATAGGTCTGGAACGGCTGATGCGGCGACTGTCACACGGTCAGGCCACCTCGGGCGGAGAGCTGCTGCGCAAGGAGACCACAGCATGAGCTGCTTGCAAACGATACAGGATTACGGCCTGCGCTCGATCGGTATTGGCGAACGTTTGCTGCCCAAGGATGATTTCACCCTGTGCGAGCATTTCACCCTGATCGGCTCGGGCATGATCTGGAATATCTATTTTGGGATAATGGCGCTTGCGACCGGGTTCTTTCTGGCCACTGCGCTGGCTGTGGGCAAAGCCTCAGGACAGAAGTGGCTGCGCAAACCCTGTGAGTGGTTCATCTTCCTGTTCCGGGGCTCACCGCTGTTCATCCAGTTCTTCTTTGCCTATTTCTTCTTCCTGTCATTGAAACAGAGTTATCCGTTTCTCGACGCGCTCACCTCGGCCTGGCTGGGGGCGCTGATCGTCCTGTTCTTCAACACCGCCGCCTATTCCGGAGAGATTTTTTACGGTGCGCTGCGGTCGATCCCCAAAGGCGATATCGAGGCTGCGGACGCCTATGGCATGACCGGTTGGTCGCGCTTTCGCCGGGTCATCTGGCCCACCATGCTGCGGCTGGCCTGGCCCGCTTATACAAACGAGGCAATCTTTCTGTTCCATGCCACCACCCTGGTCTTTTTCTCGGCGTTCCCGGTCTGGCAGCAACGGGGGGATGCGCTGTATTATGCGGGCTATTTCGCGGATAAGACGTTCAACCCATTTGTCCCTTACCCGATCCTGGCCTTTTACTTCATCCTGCTGACACTGGTGGTCATCTGGGGTTTTGGCATGATCAACAAGCGGCTGAACCGGCACCTTCCAGCCGAGAAGAAAGCAAAAATGCGCTTCCGCCTGAACCTGGCGCGCTGAGTTTAGCGCCAGTTCACCGGGTCCAGGTGAAACAGCTTGGACAGTTGTTCGTAAACCTCGGGCACGTCGCGTTTCAGGGCCTGAGGTTTTTCAAAAAAGACCTCAACCGAGACCGCAAAAAACTCCTCATGCCCGGTGGCGCCATAAGGGTCGATGACGGTGTGCTGACCGTGTTCCACGGCCTGCACATGCGCGTCATACGCGGCCAGAAAAACATGTTCCCATTCGGCAAAGCTCTGCCCTTTGCTTAGGACAGGGACTCCGTTGGTGCCGCCAGACAAATCGTCGATCTGATGCGCGAATTCGTGGAACACGACGTTCTGCCCATCGTGATCATCCAGCGCCCCTTGCCTGCTATGAGCCCAGGACAGGATGACCGGGCCGCGATCCCAGCTTTCCCCGGTTCGCACGATTTCCTTTTCCGTCACCACATAGCCCGAGCGCCTTTGCTGCCGGGATTTGAACGCGTTGGGGTAGATCAGGATCGTGGTCAGGTTGTCGTACCAAAGGTCGCTGTTAATCACCAAAAGACAGGCCTGCGCGGCGATCGAAAGCTTCATCTCTTCGGTGACCTCAAGGCCGTCACACCCCTGAAAATCTACCTGATCCAAAAACAGATTAACTTTGCCATCCAGCTTGTCTCGCAAGTCTTTGGGCAAGCGACGGATGATGGGGACCTGATCCGCAATAATGGCGCGTTGTTGGTTCGACAGCGGCGCGGTCAGCAAAGCCGCGCGAGCCTGCTTTTTCGACCAGAAGCGATAGGCCAGAAAACCGGCTATAAGCAGGATAAGGGCAAGAAACAGGGTCATCGCGGATCACTATACGGATCGGAGGTCGGGACACAATTCCTGTCAAGGCGCATCCCTGGAAATTTGATCAAATTTCGTGACAACATGCAGAAGCTTCGGTACACCTGTCCGCACCAGACGAACGGAGCCCCCGATGGACCTGAACGCCCTGCACACTTTTCGCGTCGCAGCCAGTGATCTGAACGGCCAGATGCGCGGCAAACGCGTTCCCCCTTCATACGCCGACAAGCTGGCCAAGGGCGCGGTACGGATGCCGTTTTCGGCACTGAACGTTGATCTATGGGGTGCTGATATCGAGGGCAGCCCACTGGTTTTCGAAAGCGGTGACGCTGATGGGGTTTTGCGCCCCACCGAAAGGAGACCAGTGCCAATGCCCTGGTTGAACACCACTACCGCCTTGGTGCCGATGTGCCTTTATGACGACGACGGAGCACCTTTTGCCGGCGATCCGCGACACGCGTTATCTGCCATCCTGAACCGTTATGCCCAGCGAGGGTGGACCGTTATCGCGGCGACCGAGCTGGAGTTCACCTTACTGGATTCGTCGGCTGCGCAACCTCGGCCTCCGCAGAACCCACTCACCGGGCGTCGCCTAAGCGACGAGGCCGTCCTGTCAATGGCAGAAATGGACGCGTTCGACGGGTTCTTCACCGATCTTTACGACGGCTGTACTGCGATGGGAATCCCTGCCCAGACGGCCATCTCAGAAAGCGGAATCGGTCAGTTCGAGATCAATCTGAACCATCAGGATGCCCTGCGCTGTGCTGATGATACGTGGCTTTTCAAGGCTCTGACCCGCGGTCTTGCACGGAAACATGGGTTTACGGCTACCTTTATGGCCAAACCCTACCTGGCGGACGCAGGCAACGGCATGCATGTGCATTTCTCGGTCCTGGACGCACAGGGACGTAACGTATTCGACAATGGCGGCCCTAAGGGAACCGACACCCTGCACGCCGCCGTCGCTGGGTGCCTTGCAGCCATGCCCGGAAGCACTCTGATCTTTGCGCCTCATGGCAATTCTTTTGCACGCCTGGTACCCGGCGCACATGCCCCAACCGGGGCCAGTTGGGCCTATGAGAACCGAACCGCGGCCCTGCGCATTCCGGGTGGGGCACCCGCAGCGCGGCGGATCGAACATCGGGTCGCGGGCGGCGACATCAACCCCTATCTTATGCTCGCCTCTGTTCTGGGTGCTGCGCTTTTGGGCATTGAGGACGGTCTGACACCCCCCGACCCGATCACCGGCAATGCATACGAGGTCGATGGCCTGCCTCAGATGGCACCCGACCTGCCCTCGGCAATCGCTGCGTGGGAAAGCGACCCGCTGATAGCACGCATCTTTCCTGCCGAGCTGATCCGTAATATGGCGATGACCAAGCGGCAGGAAATTGCGCGATTTGCAGATATCCCGCCGGATGAGCACTGGATCAGCTATCTCGAAGCCGTATGATCCACTTGCCCGGTCAGTCAGGCTGCGCTAAAAGAAATTTGATCAAATTTGGTGACCCATGAAAATCGGCATCCTTGTAACCGGCCACCCACCGGACGAACTTTACGACCAGTTCGGCGAATATGATGGCATGTTCCGCAAATTGCTGGATGGGAACGGTTTCGAATTCGAAACCTTTGCCGTCGTGGATAATCAGTTTCCTTCAAGCATCGTGGATGCTGATGGCTGGGTCATTACCGGCTCGCGTCACGGGGCGTATGAGGATCACCCGTGGATACCCCCATTGGAGGAACTGATCCGCGCCATCCGCGATGCGGGCCAGCCGCTGATCGGCGTGTGTTTCGGCCACCAGATCATCGCGCAGGCCTTGGGGGGGACGGTCGAAAAGTTTCAAGGCGGTTGGGCCGTTGGTCGTACCAGCTATGACTTTGATGGCGATACAGTGACCTTGAACGCCTGGCATCAGGATCAGGTGACCCGTTTGCCCAAGGGCGCGTGCGTTCTGGGGTCGAATGATTTCTGCAAAAACGCCATGGTGGCCTATGGCGATACGATCTGGACAGTGCAGGCCCATCCGGAATATGGCGACGATTTTATCTCAGGCCTGGTACGCACCCGCGGTAAGGGCGTGGTGCCGGACAACCTGCTGCAAGATGCCGTAAACCGCGCTGGCGGTCAGGATGACAACTCTGCCATCGGGCGCCATATGGCCGAGTTTCTGAAGAAAGAGAGGGCCTGATGGCCGAATGGACGGAAAAACTGCCTCAGGCAGCACGCGACTATTTTGAAGGAAACCGGCTGGACGAGGTCGAGTGCGTGATCGCCGACCTACCTGGTATCGCACGCGGCAAGGCCGTGCCTGCGACGAAATTTGCAAAGCAGGACTATTTCCACCTGCCGGACAGCATCTTTTACCAAACCATAACCGGCGGCTGGGGTGAGGCCGCAGGCGATGACGGATTTATCGAGCGGGACATGATCCTGAAACCCGACCTGTCAACTGCATCCGCTGCACCGTGGACCGGAGATTGGACGCTTCAGGTGATCCACGACGCCTATGACCGCGACGGGGAACCAATCCCGTTCAGCCCACGCAACGTGCTGAAACGTGTCGTGCAGCTATACCACGACAAGGGCTGGAAGCCGGTTGTTGCGCCTGAGATGGAGTTTTTTCTGGTCGCTCCGAATGTCGACCCTGCACAGGGGATCAAGCCGATGATGGGCCGCTCAGGCCGCCCGGCAGCGGCGCGTCAGGCGTATTCGATGACGGCGGTGGATGAATTCGGCCCGGTGATCGACGACATCTATGATTTCGCCGAGCATCAGGGGTTCGAGATTGACGGTATCACACAGGAAGGCGGCGCCGGTCAGTTGGAAATCAACCTGCGCCACGGTAATCCCGTCAAACTGGCGGATGAGGTGTTCTATTTCAAACGCCTTATCCGAGAAGCCGCCCTGCGCCACAATTGTTTTGCGACCTTCATGGCCAAACCGATCGCGGATGAGCCGGGCTCGGCCATGCACATCCATCATTCGATCACGGATATCGAGACCGGCCAGAACATCTTTTCCGGGCCTCAGGGCGGGGAAACCGATGCGTTCTACAACTTCATTGCCGGATTGCAGAACCACCTGCCCGCCGGGCTGGCCGTCATGGCGCCTTATGTGAATTCTTATCGCCGCTATGTGAAAGACCACGCCGCGCCGATCAATCTGGAATGGGCCCGTGATAACCGCACGACGGGTATCCGTGTGCCCCTGTCCGGCCCCGAAAGCCGCCGGATCGAAAACCGCATCGCAGGTATGGACTGCAACCCCTATCTGGGTATCGCGGTTTCACTGGCCTGTGGCTATCTTGGGTTGGTCAATCAGGAACGCCCACGTCGTCAGTTCTACGGCGATGCTTACGACGGCGACGGTGATATCCCGCAGGTGATGGGAGAAGCGCTTGACCTGTTTGACCAGGCCGAAGCCCTGCACGAGGTGTTGGGCCCCGAATTCGCCCGCGTTTACAGCATCGTCAAACGCGCAGAGTACGAAGAGTTCCTACAGGTGATCTCTCCGTGGGAACGTGAGCACCTGCTGCTGAACGTCTGACAATGGCGCTCAACCTACTCTATTCAAATGACCGCAAAACCGAGTACCCGCCGAGCTGGTACGCGGCGACCGCGCACCATATGGACCCGTGGTCCGCGCTGGCCGCGGACATCCGGGCCGATGTCTGTATTGTCGGGGGCGGGTATACGGGCCTGTCTGCCGCATTGCATTTGGCCGAAGCCGGATTCGATGTCGCTCTGCTCGAGGCGCATCGGGTGGGGTTCGGCGCCTCTGGGCGCAATGGCGGGCAGCTGGGCAGTGCGCAGCGGATGGATCAGGAGGATCTGGAAAAGCTGGTCGGCGACGCGGATGCCGCCAAGCTTTGGGACCTGGCTGAAGATGCGAAGGATCTGGTCAAATCACTGATCTCGAAGCATCGGATTGAGTGCAACCTGAAACCCGGAATCGCCGTGCTAGGGCTAAGCGATGCCGAGCGTTCAGACCTGCACGATCACGCCGCCCATCTGTCGTCCCGATATGGTTATGACCAGATCGAGCCACTCAGCACGGAACAAGGCCACATCCTGTGTCCGTCACCCGCATATAAGGGCGGCTATTTGGATATGGGGGCCGCGCATCTGCATCCCCTGAACTACGCGCTCGGGCTGGCCCGGGCAGCGGTAGAAGCAGGCGTTCGCCTGTTTGAGGGCACCGAGGTTCTGGGCATCGAAGAAGGTTCGAAAGTGTCGATCCGCACCACAAACGGGCGGGTCACTGCAGATCACGTCATTCTGGCCTGCAACGGTTATCTGGGTGATCTGAACCGAAAGGTCGCAGCCCGGGTGATGCCGATCAATAATTTCATCGCGGCGACAGAACCTCTTGGTGATGGCGCAAACAAAGTCCTTACCCGCAATGTCGCGGTGGCCGACACGAAATTCGTGGTGAACTATTTCCGGCTCAGCGCCGATAACCGACTGCTGTTTGGGGGTGGCGAAAGCTATGGGTATCGCTTCCCTGCGGATATTGCCGCCAAGGTGCGCAAACCGATGGCCGAGATTTTCCCGCATCTACGCGATGCCCGGATCGACTACGCATGGGGTGGAACGCTGGCCATCACCATGCGGCGCATGCCGTATCTGGCGCGGATCGCGCCCAATATACTGTCTGCTTCGGGGTATTCCGGGCATGGAGTCGGAACCGCAACCCATGCCGGCCAGCTGATGGCCATGGCGATCCAAGGCCAGACTAACGGCTTCGATACAATGGCCCGCGTCCCCGCCCTACCCTTCCCCGGCGGCCCCGCCCTGCGCAACCCGCTGCTGGTGTTGGCAATGACCTGGTATGCACTGAGGGATCGGCTGGGGGTCTGATCTCTGGAATTGCGACAGTTTGGTGAAATTCCGCCCATGAGCAGAATGAAGTCTTGGTTTGCAGAAATCCTTACTTTATATTTCCGAATAATAGAATTCGGGAAAACCAAATATGACGCTACCACCCAACGTCCATGACGCCGAACCCATCCCCGCAGCCGCAAAAGAAGCCATCGAAGCCCTGATGCAATCGGGCGACCTGTTCCGCTATACCGCGCCGCAGGATGCTCCGGTGGCCTTGCTTGAGGCGGAATTTGCCGAACTTCTGGGCACAAAATACGCTTTGGCCGTATCGTCCTGCTCGGCCGCGCTGTTCCTGTCGCTTAAGGCGCTGGGGCTGCCGCGCGACGCGCGTGTGTTGATCCCGGGCTTTACCTTTGCCGCCGTCCCTTCGTCCATCGTACACGCAGATTGCATCCCGGTTCTGTGTGAAGTGGGCGAGAACTATCGCATCGATATGGCGGATTTTGCGGTCAAGCTGGATGGCGTTCAGGCGGTCATCATCAGCCATATGCGTGGCCATACCTCGGACATGGACGCAATCATGGAGCTGTGTGACGCGCGCGGTATTCCGGTGATTGAAGACGCCGCGCATTCGCTCGGCACCACATGGCATGGTCGCAACATCGGCACCATCGGAAAAGTCGGCTGTTTCTCGTTCCAGTCCTACAAGATGATCAACGCAGGTGAAGGTGGCATCCTGATCACGGACGACGCCGATTTGGTCGCGCGGGCCGTGATCATGTCCGGCGCGTATGAACACAACTGGAAAAAACACAAAGGCCCCCATGGCGACAACTCGCCCGAACTGGAACAAGCCTTTGCCCGCTGGCAGAACCAGTTGCCGCTGTATAACCTGCGGATGAGCAACCTCAGCGCTGCGGTCATCCGTCCACAAATCCCGGAACTGGCGCGGCGCGTGCGTGTCGGGCTGGAAAACCACGACTATGTCGCGGATCGCCTGAATGCTTCCTCTTACATTGATGTTCCGGCCCCTCTGATGCCCGAACGGCGCGCCCCGGATTCGATCCAGTTCAATCTGGTCGGTATGGATGAGGCCGAAATCCGCGCCTTTGCCCAAGCCGCTGAAACACGCGGGGTCAAGGTTCAGGTATTTGGCCTGAGTGAGGACAACGCCCGCGCCTTTTGGAACTGGCAATTCCTGCCGGAACAGGCAGAGCTGCCGCAGACCCGCGCGATGCTGATGAAAGCCTGCGATGTTCGCCTGCCTGTTCGCCTGACGCGGGACGAATTGGACGTGATTGCCGATATTCTGCTGGCCTCGGTCGCAGATGTCACCGGACCGGTTCCGGTCTACGGTACCTGATCGAACAGATCGACGGACAGAAACAGCGCGGCAATCCCACCCGGGGTTGGCGCAATGCGCGACAGGATGGCGGCCACACCCAGCCCTTCGTCCGTGTGGACCAGCAGCGGCGCACCGGAATCCCCCATCATCACCGGGCAAATCGCTTGGATCAGTTCGTGGGATACGGAATGTGGCTCGCAGCTGTTTGTTCGGCTCAGCACATGCGACCGCAGGCCCGGATACCCGGCGACGGTTCCTGCTTTGGCATCAGACACTATGGGCAGGAAACCAACCTCAAGCCCGATTGGTTCGGATAATTCCAGTATCGCCCAGTCCAATTCGGCACGTCGGTCGAATGCACCGTTCACGTTCTGCCCGGCAGCCAGTCGATAGTTCGCGACGGTCGACAGTGCTGCGGCTTCTCCGCGTTGGTAGCCTGCGGCAAATCGAATGCTGCTGGCAGGTATCCAGCTTTTTCGATCCATGTTGTAAAGGCAATGAGCTGCTGTCAGCACGTACCGGTCGGACACCAATACCCCGGTGCAATGCGACCGCTGGCGCAGACCGGCGAAATTGACCCGCCCAATTGCACGCCACGGGGTCTGTGCGGCATCAATAACCTCACGCGCACGAATGGCGTCACAACCGGCCCCGGCGTCCTGCCCCAAAGTGCAGACGGGCTCCCAGATTTCAGTGAACTTGCCCTGCGCCAGCGCCTCGACCGCCCAGATCAGCGCGGCGATCAGAAGCAGCAGGCGCATACGGACTATTAGCTGAGTTTGGACAGTTTCTGTTGCAGATCGGCCAGCTGTTTCTTGATGTCTGCCAGATCTTCTTTGGGTTCCGAAGCTTCCTCAGACTCGGCCTCGGGGCTGGACCAGTTTCCAGATAAACCGCCGGTCATAGCCTTCAGAAAGGCCTGCTGCTGCGCCTGCAACGCATCGAATCCCGGCATCTGAGACATCGGGTTCATGGCGTTCATGTTTTCCATCATCTTGGACTGGCTTTCGCGCAGCATTTCGAACGAGCTTTGCAGGAATTGCGGCATCATGCCCCCGCCCGGCACCATATAGCTGCGCACCAGATCATTCAGTACATTGACCGGCAGCACATTCTCGCCCCGGCTTTCATGTTCCGCAATGATTTGCAGCAGGTACTGACGCGTCAGGTCATCACCGGTTTTCAGATCAATGATCTGAACCTCACGCCCATCCCGGATGAACCCGGCAATGTCTTCAAGCGTGACATAGTCGCTGGTCTCGGTGTTATACAGCCGACGGCTGGCATAGCGTTTGATCAGCAGCGGTTTTTCTTGTTCTGACACCTAGAACCCTCCCCAAGGATGATGCGTTGCAGCAGAGATTATGCGAGCGCAGAACAAAAAGAAAGGGCAGGTCAAAAGACCTGCCCGCAGCAATCACACCTAATGGGAGGGTTGGGTGCCGATTGCGGTCGTTCTTACTTGGCGGTCGCGGCTTTCTTAGCAGCAGCGGTCACCTCGTTGGTTGCTTTCTTGACGGCAGCAGTCGCGTCTTCCGCAACGTCTTTGCCAGCAGCCATCAGCAGCTCAACGGTTTCGGTCTGAACTTTTTTCGCGATTTCAGCGAAAGCAGCCATGTTTTCGGCAGCAACTTCGGCCGATGCGCTTGCGAAATCGGTTGCGGCTTTGGCGTAGTCAGCAGGCTCTGCCTTTGCTTTCGACATCTCGGTCAGCTTGGCCAGGGTTTCCTTGGTCCATTTGTTCGAGATTTCAGCCGATTTTTCGGCAGCGTCCAGCGCAACGCCAGACAGCTTTTCGTTCAGCGACGCGGTCGATTTGAATGCGTCTTCCAGGGCGGTTGTGTCAACCGGGAACGCGCCCATCATGTCTTTCAGGGTCGCGGTAAAGTCTTGGGTCTTTGCCATTGTCCTAATCCTTTTAGCCGGTCCGGGCCCACCCCGGGTTTCATCAGCTTGAGGACAATATGATTGCTGCGTCGCAGCATTTCAAGTTTTTTTTGCTGCGTCGCAGAAAAATTTTAGTTTCACAATGGAATCAGTTGTTTGCCTTAACCAGAACATAGGTCCCGGGCGCCGGGCATAGGCTTGGATGCTTCGAATCGCCGGGTTCACGTGCAGGAACCTGCTTGCCCGAACGCCTTTTCAGCCAGGCTTCCCATAACGGCCACCAAGAGCCTTCGTGGAAGTCTGCCTCTTTCAACCATGTTTCGGCATCAGCCTTCAGATCAGGGTTGGTATAGTGCCCGTATTTCTTTTTGCTGGGCGGATTCACAATCCCCGCGATATGGCCGGATTCCGACACTACAAACGTCTTGGATTTTGACCCCATCTGCTGAACCCCGCGGTAGCAATCCTTCCACGCGGCAATGTGATCGGTTTCGCAAGTAATGGCCATCAGGGGCACGTCCACGTCCTTGATACTCAGCTTGTGGCCCATCAACTCGAACCCGTCACCGACAAAATCGTTGCTCTGACACAATCCGCGCAGATACTGCATTGCCATCCGGCCCGGCAAATTGGCCCCATCCCCGTTCCAATACAGCAGATCAAATGCAGGTGGAGTTTCGCCCATCATGTAGCTGCGGATCGCGGGTGTGTAGATCAAATCCCGCGACCGCAGGAAAGACATGGTACGCCCGATAATCCAGGCCTTCAGGATTCCATCCTTGGAGACTTGCTGTTCGATTCCGTCTACAAAATCATTTTGCAGGAATGGCGTGAACTCGCCCTGCTCCCCGAAATCCGTCAATGTTGTAAAGAAGGTGGCGGATTTGACGGACTTGTCGCCGCGTTGCTTCAACAAGGACAGGGTCAGGCTTAGCGTGGTGCCAGCGATGCAATAGCCCACGGCATTGACCTGCTTTACCTTGCAGATCTTCTTGACCTCGTCGATTGCGGTCAGAAAACCCTCTTGGATATAGTCGTCCAACCCTATGTCAGCGTGGGATTTGTTGGCATTCACCCAACTGACAACAAACAGAGTGTACCCTTGCTCGGTCACCCATTTGATCAGGCTGTTCTGCGCCTTCAAATCCAGAATATAGTACTTGTTGATCCAAGGTGGGAACAGCACGATCGGTGTTTCATGCACCGTCTCCGTGGCTGGCTTGTACTGGATCAACTCCATCATCCGATTGCGAAAGATGACATCACCGGGGGTGGTGGCAATATTTCCGCCGATCTCAAAAGCACTTTCATCTGCCAGCTTTACGACCAACTCGCCATCATTGGCCTCTAGGTCCGACACCAGATTTTCAAGCCCTTTGATCAGAGACTGACCTTCGGTCTCGACCGCCTTTTCCAACGCATCCGGGTTGGTGGCCAGGAAGTTCGTCGGCGCCATCATGTCAATGATCTGCTGCGAAAAGTAAGACAGGCGCTGTTTGTCTTTGACATCCAGATCCTCGACCGAGGCCACTGCCTGTTCAATCGCCTGCGCGTTGGTCTGATATTGCTGCCGAATAAAGCGAAAATAGGGGTTGGTATCCCACATCGGGTTGGAAAACCGGCGGTCGGGCTTTTGGCCAGGGGTGTCTTCGGCCTCACCGGTGGTCATCGCCCGCTGCGCCTCGGCAAAATTCAGAACGGATTTGCTCCAGAACTCGACCTGCTGCTCCATCAGCTTGGCGGGATTTTGCCAAACCTCCGCCCAATAGGCAGTTGCTGCCTTTGCATAAAGTTCTTGATTCGGGCCGTCTAGTGCGTGGTTATGCGGCGTTTTCCCCGCCATGATCTCGATCAGGCGTTTGGACAGTTGTTCGACCTTTTCCATATTTTCCGTAAGCCGTTCAATATGTTCTTCGGTCACTTCCGGAGCCTGGCCATCACTAGTTGTCATTTTAACAATTCCCCCCTAACCTCGCTGCTATGCAGAATAACGTCGTGGGTGCTGGGGGGCAAAGCGACGAATGGTCCGAATTCTCAGGCTGACACGCGGGAGGCCCCATTTATGCGCTACATGATGACCTACGACCTGATGGAAACCATGCGCAACACCAACCAGTGGCTTGGCGCGACAGCCAGCGCGATGGCATCCTATCCCCAGTTCTCGATGATTCCGAACCCCGCTTTCAAATGGATGGCTGCCTGGGGCGAAGTTACCGAGCGCACTTTTCAGCGCATGGTAGTCAAACCCGATTGGGGCATCCGCACCTTTACCTGCGAAGATGGCAAGGACCATCTGGTCGACGTCACCACCGTTCTGGAACGTCCCTTCGGCGATCTGATCCATTTTCGCATCAACGGGCGCAAGCCTCAGCCACGCAAGGTGCTGTTGGTCGCGCCAATGTCGGGACATTACGCGACGCTGTTGCGTTCGACCGTCAAAAGCCTGCTGGTCAATTGCGAAGTCTATATTACCGACTGGCATAACGCGCGTGATATTCCGGTTTCCGAAGGCAAGTTCGATGTCGAGGATTACACGCTTTACCTTGTCGATTTTATGAAAGAGCTGGGGCCGGATACCCATGTGGTCGCTGTTTGCCAGCCTGCCCCGCTGACGCTGGCCGCCACCGCCTATCTGGCTGAGTTGGAACCAAAAGCGCAGCCCAGCACATTGACCCTGATCGGCGGACCAGTTGATCCGGACGCGACCCCGACCGAGGTCACCGATTTCGGGCGCCGCGTGACCATGGGCCAGTTGGAAGAAACGATGATCCAGCGGGTCGGTTTCAAGTACAAGGGCGTGGGCCGCATGGTGTATCCGGGCCTGCTGCAACTGGCCTCGTTCATGTCGATGAACGCGGAGCGCCACAGCAAAGCCTTCTCTGACCAGATACACCGCGTAATTCGGGATGAGGCATCGGACCACGATGCTCACAACCGGTTTTACGACGAATACCTCGCCGTTATGGACATGACAGCCGAGTTCTATCTGTCCACGGTCGAAAGGGTCTTCAAGAACCGTGAAATTGCCCGAAACGAGTTCGTCGTTGCAGGCCACAAGGTGGATATCGGCAAGATCACCGATGTAGCGGTGAAATCGGTCGAAGGCGCAAATGACGACATCTCGGCCCCCGGTCAGTGCATTGCGGCGCTGGACCTGTGCACCGGCCTGCCCGACAGCAAAAAAGCCAACCATGTGGAACCCGGCGCGGGCCATTACGGCATTTTCGCAGGGCGCAGCTGGCGGGACAACATCCGCCCGCTTGTGATTGATTTCATGAATGAAAACAGCCGCAAGTCTCGACGCAAGGCAGCAAACCAGAACAAGGTGGCATGACCGGCAAAGCAGCGAAGGACCTGACCTTTTCCTGCACATGTGGCGCGCTACAAGGCCACATAAGTGCACGCGGTGTAAAATCCGGCACCCATGTCGTTTGTTACTGCCATGATTGCAGGGCAGCCCAGTTATATTTTGGCCAACCCGACCCGGCACCCGGTCCGATTGAGATTCTGCAAACCACTCCGGAAGATATCATCATCGACAAAGGGGCAGAGCATCTGGCTGCAATGCAGCTGAGCCCCAGGGGCATGTTGCGCTGGTACGCAAATTGCTGCAACGCACCGCTTTTGACCACGCCCGGGTCGCCAAGGCTGCCCTTTGGCGGATTCGTCGTCAATCGGCTTGCGGATTCAACGCCATTGGGGCCAGTCACCACCCGAGGGTTTGTACCCGCACCGGGCGGAAAGCAACGGCACGAAAAGCTGCGATATGCAGTTGCGGGTCTGATCAAACGCACGATCGCATCCCGCCTGTCGGGAAGATGGAAGACATCGGCATTCTTCGACCCTGATACCGGCAAGCCCACGGTCACCCCAATCGTTCTGACAAAAGAAGAACGCGCGGCTTTCTACGATTAAGCCTTACGGCCCGGCCTCACGGGAAAGAGATACCCCGAAACGCGGGAAAATCGGCATATCGCTTCTGCCTGACCTCCAAGGGCTCGTCCGGCTCGGCGCCGGGCCTCAACAGACACCCCCTTGGGGCGATATAGCTGTCGATCCGCCTTAAAGGGGACGGTCGCCAGACCAGATTGAACGCACAGAGCTTGGGGAAAAACCAGATCTCGGAATAATCCAAATGGTCGTGCATCCACCACGCCAGATCGCGCCAGTCCCGGTCCTGATCGTATTGACCCGCAAACCATGGGATCACGACCGAGGCCCCCGCAATGCGCGCCTCCCCAATGCCCCGGTCCCAGATATGACACTCCAGCGGATTGTCATTCCGGGCGCAGTTCAGCCGGTTTTCATTCCCGAACCTGTTCAGGGACGGCGACCGATAGCCCGAGCGCACGGCGATCCGACCAAAAGTCTCTTCCAGTGGATCCAGCAGGGTCTTGCAAAACGCCTGCCCGGTTTCGATCGCCAGATCGGGATTGTCGGGGATGTTCTGGAGGCCGTGAAAATTGCCAATCTCGGAATACAGAAAATCCCGCATGAAGAAATGCCGGGACAAACGCACGCGGCCCAGCGTTTCAAGGCTCCACATGCTGCCAGGCCTGCGCATCCTCAATATCCGTTCCAGCGAAACGCACCATCCGGCCCAAGCTTGGAGAACGGGTTGAACGCCACCTCCCAGATCGTTCCTTCAGGTGCGCGGAAATAGCCATGGTGGCCACCCCAGAACACATCCGAAGCAGGTTTCAAAACCTCAGCGCCTGCGTCACCAGCTTTGCTCAATACCTGTGCGACGTCCTCTTTCGAGCGGCAATTATAACTGAGCGTTAACGCCCCCTGCCCCAGCGTCCCAATTTCGACACCGATCTCGTCCGCCAGCGCCGCAAGCGGATACAGGCCCAGCGTCTGGCCGATGAGATCAAACGCGATGACGCCATCTGGGCTTTCGACCCTTTGCCACCCCAGTTTCTCATAAAAACTGGCTGCGACCTCTGGCTCATCAACTCCTACCGTGATCAGGCTGACACGCTGTTCCATTACTCAATTCCCTGTTCCTGCAACCATTCAAGAATACCTGTCACCGCAGCTTCAGTCTGCCCCGGAGACATCAGACGCCCTGCGACCACATGCGACGCCGGATCGTCGCCCGGCCCCATCGTCACAAGATGGACGGTTGCAGATGCCCCCCATGCCTCGGCAACTTTGTGGGTCAAATCCGGGCGCACCACCTGATCGTCATCCGAAAACCAAAACAGCGTAGGAACCAAAGCCTTTGAAAAATCAAGCGAATAGACCTCACTGACCAGCACAGACATGGGCACAACCGCTTCCCAAGGATAGACTACCGTCCAGTACTTGTTCTTCTCGGGGTCCGGTCCCGAAACGTCCCGCTCCGCCCCCATCAGAACCGGAAGCCACTTCCGCGCCCAGGGCAAAGTGGGCACCCAGGCACCCGCCATATTCACTCCGAAGTTGGGTGAAACCATAACCATGGCGGCGACACCCTCACTCAGTTCCGGATTCAGGGCCGCCGCAACGGCCAATGTTGCCCCTGTCGATGTCGCGATCACGATAACCCGATCACCCACAGCCCGCGCGGCAGCAAGCCCCTCGGCCATATCCCGCATCCAGCCCGAGGCTGTTGCCTCGGCCATCGCGCTACTGTCCCGACCATGCCCCTGCAAGCGCGTATAAATCAGATTGGCGCCCAGCGCCTCTGCGACTCTGTCGGGCACAGGGCGTATCTCCTCGGACGAGGCCGAAAATCCATGGACGTAAAGCACAGAATAGGGTGTGCGCTGTTCCTTGAACCCTTCCTGCCAGATCACTCGTTTTTCGACGCCAGGCACGATGTCATCAAAGGCCGCCTCGGTACTTTCGAAATAAACCTGTACGCCTTCACCAAACTTACGCGACTCAAAACTGGGATTCAGGTTCACGTGCTCTCTCGGCCCAAACCAAAAAATCAGCCCGCCAATAACCAGACAGGCCAGCAGTACCCGACCCAGGATCCATCCCAGTCGCCGCATCACTCGGCCCCGATCACATCCAGAACCGCTTGTTCAATCATGCCGAGGCAGGGCCCATCCGAAAATCTGTGATCCGCATCCTTCACAAGGGTCAGACGCATATCCGTGCCTTGCGCATGCTCCAGCAGTCGAACCGCTGTCTCGGTCGATACCGCCGTATCTGCAGTCCCCTGCAGGAACCGAACGGGGAATGGCAGATGCAGCGGAGATCGCAAAACCAACCTTTGACGACCATCCTCGATCATCCGGCGGGTAATCACATATGGCTCCATGTAGTCCGACGGCAATTCCACATGCCCAACCGTATCCAGCGCGGCCTTTTGCGCATCGGTAAAAGATGCCCAATACCCATCCTCGGTAAAATCCGGCGCAGCGGCGATGGTCACCATGCCAGCTACACGTTCTGGCATCTCGCGCACCAGCAGCAATGCCTGCCATCCGCCCATCGAGGACCCAACTACAACCAACGGCCCCTCGGTCAGCGCCGAAACCGCAGCTATCGTGTCTTCGTGCCAGTCACCAATGCACCCGTCGGCAAAAGCCCCTGAGCTTTCCCCATGGCCCGAGTAGTCAAACCGCAAAAACGCCTGTCCGCGCTGACGCGCCCAGGCCTCAAGATATATTGCCTTGGTGCCCTCCATATCCGATTTCAGTCCACCCAGAAAAACAACGGTCGGCCCCGCACCCTCGCTCTTGTGATAGGCCAGTCGCCGCCCCTGCGCGGTTTCCAAAAATTCAGTTGCTGCCATGAAACTCTCTTTCCTTTTGCAGCATCATGCACGCCCGACCCCCAAGTGCAATTCCGCCACCTTCATCTTTTACCAAATACTCCGGGGAGTGTGAGGGGCTGGCCCCTCGCTCCTGCCCTTGACACAGGCACAACCACCTGCCACATGAGCCGAACGCAAATAACCCGCAACCGGGCGTTCAGTGGGCGCCAAACCGACGAGGAGAGCCAATATGGCCCTGGATTCAAAATCCGTCTCACTCACCTTTCCCGATGGCAATGCACGTTCTTACGACGCGGGCGTCACGCCCGCGCAGGTCGCAGCTGATATTTCAACCTCGCTGGCGAAAAAGGCCATCTCGGCCACTGTGAACGGCCAACATTGGGACCTGCAATGGCCCATCGATGTCGACGCCGACCTCGCCATCCACACCATGAAGGATGAGGTTCAAGCGAATGAGCTGATCCGTCACGATCTGGCGCATATCATGGCGCGCGCAGTACAGGAAATCTGGCCGGACACCAAGGTTACCATCGGCCCCGTCATCGAGAACGGCTGGTACTACGATTTCGACCGCGCCGAGCCCTTCACCCCCGAAGACCTCGGCCTGATCGAAAAAAAGATGAAGGAAATCATCAACAAGCGCGACCCAGTGACCACCGAGGTCTGGGACCGTCAGCGCGCGATTGATTTCTACACCGCCAATAACGAGCCCTATAAGGTCGAGCTGATCGAAGCCATCCCCGGGGATGAACCGCTGCGCATGTATTGGCACGGCGATTGGCAGGATTTGTGCCGCGGACCGCATCTGCAGCACACCGGTCAGGTGCCGGGCGACGCGTTCAAACTGATGTCCATCGCGGGCGCCTACTGGCGCGGCGACAGCGACCGCGCCATGCTGCAACGCATCTACGGCGTAGCCTTCACCGGCAAGGAAAAACTGAAAGCCCACCTGCACATGCTGGAGGAAGCCGCCAAGCGCGACCACCGCAAGCTAGGCAAGGAAATGGATCTGTTCCATCTGCAGCCAGAAGCTCCTGGTCAGATTTTCTGGCACCCGAACGGCTGGACCATCTACACCATGCTGCAGGACTATATGCGCCGTCAGCAGAAACGCGGCGGTTATGTCGAGGTCAACACCCCGCAGGTCGTCGACCGCAAATTGTGGGAGGCCTCGGGCCACTGGGATAAGTATCAGGAGAATATGTTCATCGTCGAAGTCGATGAGGAACATGCACGCGACAAGGCGGTCAACGCGCTCAAGCCGATGAACTGCCCCTGCCACGTCGAGATCTTCAAGCAGGGTCTGAAATCCTATCGCGATCTGCCGCTGCGCATGGCCGAGTTCGGATCGTGCAACCGGTACGAACCTTCGGGCGCGCTGCATGGCATCATGCGGGTGCGCGGGTTCACGCAGGACGACGCACATATCTTCTGCACCGAAGATATGATCGCGGATGAGACCAAACTTTTCCTCGACTTCCTGTCCAACGTCTACAAGGATCTCGGGTTTGAGAACTTCAAGGTCAAGTTCTCGGATCGGCCCGAGGTGCGTGCCGGAACCGACGAACAATGGGACAAGGCCGATGAGCTGCTGAAAGCAGCCTGTGACGCGGCAGGATGTGCCTATGACCTAAACCCGGGCGAAGGCGCGTTCTATGGACCCAAGCTGGAGTTTGTTCTGACCGACGCCATCGGGCGCGACTGGCAATGCGGCACCTTGCAGGTGGACTTTATCATCCCCGAGCGTCTGGGGGCGACCTATATCGCTGCTGATGGCGAACGGCACACGCCGGTCATGCTTCACCGCGCCTGCCTTGGCTCGTTCGAACGTTTCATCGGCATCCTGATCGAGGAACACGCGGGCAAGCTACCGTTCTGGCTGGCCCCGCGTCAGGTTGTTGTCGCCTCGATCACATCCGAGGCGGATGACTACGTGATGGAAGTGGTCGAAACCCTGAAAGCTGAAGGTGTCCGGGCCGAAGCTGACGTTCGCAATGAAAAGATCAACTACAAGGTACGTGAGCACTCGTTGGGCAAGGTCCCAATCATTCTGGCCGTGGGCCACCGCGAGGTTGAGGACCGCACCGTCAGCGTCCGCCGACTGGGCGAGAAACAGACACAGGTTCAACCACTTGAAGCTGTAACAATTGAGCTGAGCCGTGCGGCAACCCCGCCGGACCTGCTGTAACATTCGGCAGCAAATTGCCGGGAAACCGGCCCCTTTTGTGGGGCCGATTTGAAATAATTCGAGATTTTTACTTCAAAAACAGATTGTTAACATACAAGGTGTCATGACTAACCCTGACACGCTTGTGAGACACGGGCTCGTGAATTCAACTCTGGCTCACAAGCCACTACCTTTATCATTGTCACAAGCAGACATACCCAGTCATCAAGAGGATTACCGAGATGTCGAACACCGCAAAGTCCCTGGTCATCGCAACCGCAGTTGCAGCCGCTGTATCGGGCGCAGCAACCACCGCAACCGCACAAGCCAAAGAAAAGTGCTATGGCGTTTCGCTGGCCGGTCAGAACGACTGTGCCGCAGGCCCCGGCACAACCTGCGCGGGCACTTCGACCGTTGACTATCAGGGCAACGCCTGGACGTTGGTCGACGCTGGCACTTGCGCCGATATCGAACTGCCTGCCGAAGCAAACGGCACACCACGCAGTGGCTCGCTTGAGCCGTTGGAGCGCGACCTGCCGGCATAAGGCCAGCTCATACGAAGAATTTCGGGGCGGGCCCTTTCGCCCGCCCCTTTGTCGTAAACAGGGAACGCGCTAATGTTGGATGATGCACTCCGGTCAAATCGCCTGCCCGCAGCACCGGGCGTGGGATATAAACCGCAGCATTTCGCGCAGATTCTCGAAAGTGCCAAGCCGGTAGCCTGGCTGGAAATTCACGCTGAAAACTATATGGGCGACGGCGGTCGGCCCCTTGCGCAACTGCGGCATCTTTCCGAACAGTTTCCAATCTCGGTTCATGGCGTTGGCCTCTCCATCGGTGGGGAAACCCCGTTGGACACCGATCATCTTGCACGCCTGAAACATCTGATTGGCTGGCTGAACCCCGCCAGCTTTTCCGAGCATCTGGCCTGGTCCACACACGACAGCCATTTCCTGAACGATCTGCTGCCCCTGCCCTATACCGACGCCACACTGTCGCGGGTCTGCGATCATATCGATCAGGTGCAGGAGGTTGTCGGACGGCAGATGCTTCTTGAAAACCCGTCCAGCTATCTGGCCTTTGAAGAAAGCACCTGGTCCGAGACCGATTTCCTGCGCGAAATAACACGTCGCACCGGCTGCGGTCTGTTGCTGGACGTGAACAACGTGTTTGTGTCGGCAACAAACCTGGACTACGTGCCGCAAGGCTACATTGATGAATATCCTTTGGATCAAGTGGCAGAGATTCACCTGGGCGGTCATGATGAGGACGAAGACGATCACGGCCACCCCCTGCTGATCGACAGCCATGGGCGTGAAGTGGTCGATCCGGTTTGGGCCTTGCTGGATTATGTCCTAGAACGCTCAGGCCCAAAACCCGTGCTGGTCGAATGGGATACGGATGTTCCCGACTGGCCAGTCCTTAGGGCCGAAGCAGAACGCGCGCAGGCAGCACTGGAGCGGGTTCCGGCATGAATGTGTCGCAAACCTCCTTCCATGCGGCCCTTTTGGATGCCAACCTTCCAATACCGGACGGTCTGCGCGATGCAGCGGCACAGCCTGCCGGGCGACGGTTCAGCGTCTATCGCAACAATGTCGCCGTCTCACTGACCGAGGCGATGCACCAGGCCTTTCCCGTTATTACCAAGCTTTTAGGCACCCAGAACATGGATGGTCTGGCCGGGATATTTTTGCGGCAACACCCCCCATCCTCGCCATTGATGATGTTCTATGGTGAGGCCTTTCCAGACTTTCTGGCCGGGATGGAGCAATTGTCTCATCTGGGCTACCTCCCGGACGTTGCCCGCCTGGAATTGGCACTTAGGCGCGCTTATCACGCGGCGGACAGTCAAGCGATAGCCCCCGAGGCGCTGGCCATCCCGCCCGAGGATTTGATGCGGGCAAAACTATCCTTTGCTCCGGCGGCTATGGTCGTCCGGTCGGAATGGCCCATTCACGCAATCTGGCAATACAACACCCAAGCCGATGCGCCCAAACCAACTGCCGGTGCGCAGGATGTTCTGATCACTCGGCCAGAATACGACCCTGCCCCACATGCGCTCCCGTCTGGTGGCGCAGACTGGATCGCGCGCGTTCACGATGGTCAGACCATCGGCGCGGCTTTCGAGGCGACAACCGCAGAAATCCCCGAATTTGACCTAGGAACCACTCTGGCACTGCTTTTGCAGGGCGGTGCAATAACTTCCGTGACTATCGAAAGGCTGGACACATGACTGCCCTGATCTCAACCTACAACAACTCGATGGAAAAAGTGGACCACGCGTCCGGCTGGCTGACACCGACCTTGGCACGGCTGGTTTTTATCGCGGTGCTGCTGGTCTACTACTGGAACTCAGCAATGCTGAAGATAGACGGATCGATCTTTTCCCCATCAGCGGGCGCTTTCGGTCAGATCTTTCCCAAGGCTGCCGAGGCGGTGTTGTACGATGTGACTCAGATGACGATTTTCCAGCGCATCGTCATCTTCTTTGGCACGGTTGCGGAATTCGTGCTGCCTGCCCTTCTTCTGGTCGGCCTTCTGACACGTCTTGCTGCGCTGGGCATGATCGGTTTTGTCTGGGTCCAAACCATCGTTGATGCAACGGGGCACGGGATCAATCTGGGAAGATTGTTCGATAACGCAATTTCCCTGATGGATCAGCGCGTTATGTGGACGTTCATGCTGTTGGTGATCGTGATAAACGGCGCAGGTCCCATCTCACTGGATCGTCTCCTGCGCCTGAAATAACCTAAAAATGTGCCTTGGGCTCGTCCGGTTTTCCCGCGGCCAGCCCAAGGACCCCTGCCACAGCGGCAAAGGCAATCGGGAACATGGTGAAGACGCCAAAGCCGAATGCGTAATACATGCCCGCCGCCGAGAGCAGCAGCAAGATTCCACCTACCAAAGCGCGCGACAGCGCCATTGCACCACCGGCTATGGCCAGCAGAGGTGCCAGAATCGAAGCCGCCTGAATGAGTTCCGGGTTCTCGACCTGTTCAGCAAGCCCCTCAATCTCGCCGAAACGGTCGACCAGTTCGACAAAACCATATCCAAAAAAACCGACAATCATTCCGATCAAACCGGCGATGACGCCCAATATCATTGCAGCGTTACGCATACGCAAATCTCCAAAGTTGCAGATATCAGATATGTGGTGCGTCAGGCGACGCCAAGACCCCGGCGGGTTTCATCCGTCCAGCCCAGAAACAAATCCCCCTCAGCCTCGATCAAAGGTCGTTTCATCAATGCCGGATGCTCGGCCATCAGTTCCAAAGGCGCACGAGACCGGTCATTTTCACCCAGTCCGCGCCAGGTGGTTGACCGGGTATTGAGCAAGGCTTTGCCGAATTTCCCGTAGGCGGCCGACATCACAGAGTCCGGCACACCTTGCACACGGATATCAACAAACTCAGCATTAGGAAGTGATTTCAAAGCCTTGCGGCAGGTGTCGCAGGTTTTCAAGCCGTATAGGCGCATGATTAGGTCGATCCCGTATTTGATGCAAAATTGGGCAAAATGAAAAGCTTACCCCAGTTATTCTTGATTTTTTACTTCACCGTGCAATGTTGAAAAAGACGAAACACGCAATTCGGGCCGTCTCGTGTGGACGAAACAGTGATGTGTTGCGGTCGCGTCAACCACTACCCCCGCCAATTTGGGGGAGAACGTGTAAGTAGGAAGGAGACACGGGAAATGCCAACCGGCACCGTGAAATGGTTTAATACAACCAAAGGCTATGGGTTTATCGCCCCCGATGAAGGCGGCAAGGACGTGTTTGTTCATATCTCAGCCGTGGAACGATCCGGTCTGACCGGGCTCGCTGATAATCAGAAAGTCTCGTACGAGTTGCAGGACGGACGTGACGGTCGTCAGATGGCGGCTGATTTGAAGCCATTATAAATTTGCTCTCGCCACAGGTGGGACAATTCAAAGAAGGTTAGCGGCCAATTTCCGGCCGTTGACCACTCTTCTCAGGAACGTTTACCCTCGTGCAGGATCTTCCTTGGCATGGGTAAACCAGTCTTCGCCCATCGCAACGATACAGGACGTACCCGTAGCGTAGGTGATGACCAGGGTCCAATCGCCGGATTCACTGGTCCAGACTTCCATGATCTGTTCAGGACCACGCATGCCGGATGCCGCTTGCTGCGACCTGAATTGCTGCGCCAGTTTGTCGTGCATCCGGCCTGTAGGTTCGCAGATCACCTCGGCAATAGGCGACTGAGCAATGGCTGGAACAGCCAGCATTGCGGCAAGCGCGGCATTGCGAATATGGGCCATCATTGTCATGCATTAAATGTAACAGATACATGACACTTCGTATAGACAAATGATATGCGAAATCAGCTTTCGCGGATCACATCCTGAAACTCACGCCATTCGCGAGCCGTCAGACCTGAGGTTTCCTGCGTGACATCCTCTCCGGTCAGCATGCGACGCAAACAGTTCACCATCTGAGCGGACAGGTTGACCGCTCCCAGCCGGTAATCCTCGAACGCGCGATAGGCGAAAGGAACCCAGTCGGCGACGATCTTGCACATGGTTTCGGCGTAAACGCGGATTTCATACTGGGCATGAGGATCAGCGCGCAGGCGCAGGAAATGGAACAGGTTGTGCAGGTCCACCTTCCAATACCACTGTGTGTAGACATTCGCAGGCAGGTTCATCCGCGCCAATTCACGGGCCAGCCCCTGCTGGCCGTCCTGATTGATCATCGCCTCATAATTGTCATAGCAGCGCGTGCTGTCCGCCTTGAGGATTTCCAGCACGCGTGCGGCCTCTTCCCCCTGCAACGCGTCACCGCGGCCCTGATTGTTTACCTCGGACTGTGCGGCGACGTGTTCCGGCGCGGGGATATAGAACTCCCGATCCAGGATCGAATAGCGGGCCGAGTATTCATTCACATTTGCCGTCCGGTGCCGAATCCATTGGCGCGCCACAAAAACCGGCAGTTTTACGTGCAGCTTGACCTCGCACATCTCAAACGGAGTCGAATGCCAGTGCCGCATCAGATAGCGGATCAGACCTTCGTCATTCTGTACCGACTTGGTGCCTTTGCCGTAAGAAACACGGGCCGCCTGACAGATCGCCGCGTCGTCCCCCATATAGTCGATGACACGCACAAAACCGTGGTCCAGCACCTGATGCGCGCTGTACAGGTGATCCTCCATGCCCTCGGCCACGACACGGCGCGTCGTCTGCGTTTGCGCGCGTTGTGCTTCGATCTCGGCCAGTTGGTCGGACGACAAAGGCATGGAACTCTCCTTTCGATCAATGAGTCGTGATCTACTATATATCGACACTGTGACCATCGGAACCGCGATATCTTCGCACATCCGTCAATTTTGCGAATCCCCTTTCACGACGCACTCGACAGGCGGGATCGGCGCGCTAATGTGCAAGCAACCCCAAGTATCGAAAGGAAGCCACGATGGCGCTGACATATCTTCACACCATGGTCCGCGTGAAGGATCTGGAGAAATCCATGGCGTTCTACAAGCTGCTGGGCCTTCAGGAAACCCGCCGCTATGACAGCGAGGCCGGGCGTTTCTCGTTAATCTTCCTGGCACCTCCTGGGCAAGAGAATGCGCCGATCGAACTGACATATAATTGGGACGGAGACGACGAACTGCCCGGTGACAGCCGCCATTTCGGCCACCTCGCTTATGGTGTCGACAATATCTACGAGGTTTGCCAGCACCTTCAGGACAATGGCATTGTGATCAATCGTCCGCCGCGAGACGGGCGCATGGCCTTTGTGCGATCCCCTGATAATATCTCGGTCGAGCTGTTGCAGAACGGGGCGGCGTTAGAACCTGCCGAGCCTTGGGTCAGCATGGAAAGCACCGGGCACTGGTGATCCGTTGGGGCATAGCGTTGTGGCTGGCGTTTTCCGCCAGCCCTCTTTCGGCCACGGAATGCCGTCTGGCGCTTGCGCTTGCGTTGGATATTTCATCATCCGTTGACGCAACCGAGGACACTTTGCAACGGCAAGGCGTCGCTGCCGCCTTGATCGCGCCCGAGGTTGAAGAAGCGTTTTTTGAATCACCGCTGCCGGTGGCAATTGCCGTCTATGAATGGTCGGGTAATTTCAATCAGGTTCTTCTGCTGGATTGGACGGTGATCGAAACCCGCGCCGATCTGGTAACCGCTGCATATCAGATCGGGCAATCCAAACGGTCCGCCAACGACTCACCGACGGCGATGGGCCACGCCCTGGCTTATGGTTCAAGGCTTTTGGAACGCGCGCCGCGCTGCCTGTTCAACACAATCGATCTGTCAGGGGACGGAATAAACAACAACGGGTACGGGCCAAGAACCGCATACAAGCATTTTCCCTTCGACACGATCACGGTCAACGGGTTGGTAATCAATGCCGCCGATTTCGAAGGTGAAATCGACCTGATTCCGTTCTTTCAGGAAAATGTTCTACACGGCCCCGGTGCATTTCTGGAGATCGCAGACGGCTTCAAAGACTTTGAACGCGCCATGCGCCGCAAACTGGAGAGAGAACTGAGGGGAGCGGTTTTGTCCGAACTCCGCCCATAAGCTTCAGTAGATATATCTGATCTGATCGGTCCAGTACCGCTCGACCCGCCGCAAAGACCCGGTGATGTCTTCAATCCCATCCAACGCCAGAACGCCCCGGTTTTGCAGCCCGTCAGCATGGCGCGCAAAAAGCTCTGACACGATATCCCGAATCTCGCGCCCACGCGGGGTCAGCCGAACCCTGACCGAACGGCGGTCAATCTCGCAGCGCTGGTGGTGCATATAACCCATCTCGACCAGCTTCTTGAGGTTATAGCTGACATTGCTGCCTTGATAGTATCCACGGCTTTTCAGCTCACCCGCGGTGACTTCGTGGTCGCCGATATTGAACAGCAACAAGGCCTGTACCGCGTTGATCTCCAGGACACCGACGCGTTCAAACTCATCCTTGATGACGTCCAACAGCAAGCGGTGCAACCGCTCGACCAACGCCAGCGCCTCCAGATAGCTGGACATAAAACCCTTGGTCCCCTGCCCGAAGACCTGCGTTTCCATACTCATACGATCCTCCGATTCACTCGCGTCGTTTAGGGCACAGTGACGCGAATTCCCGAAAAATCAGTTAAGCTGGATTTTTGCCTATTTTTGAAAAGTTTGGGCAATGTCACCGATCAAATCAGACAGTGCTGCCGGTGCCGCTGCCTGACCTGTGACCCATTGGTACAGGTCCTGATCGTTTTCGCGCAGCAGAGCATCATAGGTGTCCAGCGCTGCCGCATCCATGCTGTCCAGATGGCGGTCGGCATAGGCGGACAGGATCAAATCCATCTCTTTGATGCCACGCCGCATCGACCGCATTTTCATACGTTTGATCCGCGTCTCGCGGGTTTCGGTCATTCGCTTGGTTCCAACTGTTTGCGCAGCGCTTTTTCAACACGGGCCAGCCGTTCGGCACTTGCGCGCATCTCACCGCGAATTGAGCGGATTTCGGCAACCAAAGGGCCCAGCTCTGTTCCGGCAAGGCCCATTGCGTCGGGCGCGTCCATGCCTTCACCCTCTCCGGTGATAAGCCACATGATCGAAACGTTCAGCATCCCAGCCATCATTGACAGCTTGTTGGCGCGCGGTTCGGACAGATCGTCCTCCCACGAAACAATTGTGGCTTTCTTGACCCCAAGGCGGCGCGCCAGCTGAGCCTGGCTCATTCCCGCCGCTTCGCGTGCCCCGGCAACACGATCCCCAAAGGTTGCCGCGTCTGGTCCGAACCAGTCGGTTTCATCGTTCATCGCGGTCTCCTGCACCTGCATCCTGTATCCCTTGATCGTTGCCCGGGCGCACCCTATGACAGTCAGGAACAACATACAAACCGAGGCAGCCATGACTTTCCTGTCTGCGACATTGTCGCGCGTAAAACCCTCTCCGACCATCGCGATGTCAGCGAAAGCGGCTGAGTTGAAAGAGGCCGGGCGTGATGTCATCGGGCTGAGCGCGGGTGAGCCGGATTTCGACACGCCACAGAACATCAAAGACGCTGCTGTAGCCGCGATTGCAGCAGGCAAGACGAAATACACTGCCCCGGACGGCATCCCGGAATTGAAACAGGCGGCCTGCGCCAAAATGAAGCGCGATCATGGGCTGGATTATACCCCGGCCCAGATTTCGGTGGGCACCGGCGGAAAGCAAACGCTTTATAACGCACTGATGGCGACAATGAATGAGGGGGATGAGGTTATCATCCCCGCCCCCTATTGGGTCAGCTACCCGGATATGGTTCTGCTGGCAGGCGGAACCCCTGTCGTGGTCGAAACCAGATTAGAGAACAGTTTCAAGCTGACCGCCGAACAATTGGAGGCGGCAATCACGCCCAAAACAAAATGGCTTATCTTTAATTCGCCATCGAACCCAACGGGCGCAGGATACAGCCGCACAGAGCTCAAGGCGTTGACGGATGTGCTGATGCGGCATCCCCAGGTTTGGATCATGTCCGACGATATGTATGAACACCTGGCCTATGATGGGTTCGAATTCTGCACCCCGGCCGAGGTAGAGCCGGGACTTTATGATCGGACGCTCACCTGCAACGGCGTCTCCAAAGCTTATGCCATGACCGGCTGGCGCATTGGCTATGCCGCTGGTCCGGTCGAGATCATCGCAGCCATGCGCAAGATCCAGTCTCAATCAACCTCGAACCCCTGCTCGGTCAGCCAGTGGGCGGCGGTTGAGGCACTGAACGGCACGCAGGACTTTCTGGCCCCAAATGCTGAAACCTTCAAACGGCGCCGCGATCTGGTGGTCGGCATGCTGAACGAAATCGACGGGATCTCGTGCCCGACACCAGAGGGCGCGTTCTATGTCTACCCGTCAATCTCGGGTCTGATTGGCAAGACAACACCTGCCGGTACGATCATCGATACTGACGAAACCTTTGCCAATGCCCTGCTGGAAGAGGCCGACGTAGCCGTGGTCTTTGGTGCGGCCTTCGGCTTATCACCCAATTTCCGGGTCAGCTATGCGACCTCGGACGAAGCACTGAAGGAAGCCTGCACCCGCATCCAGAGGTTCTGCGCCGCCCTGACCTAAACCCCGGAGACCCGCATGACAGCCGAACTGCCCGAGTTTTATTTTCGTGTTCGTGAAAACGGTGCGGCTGTGTTTCGTGTTTCCGCAGACAATCCTCAGCATCGGATTGAGATGACCCAGATCGCGGTCGTCAACATCCGCAATGGTGAGGTCAAGCCCAACGGTCAACATGTGCTGACCGAAACCGAGACCGCCGAAATCAGACGATGGATGGAGGAACGTGGGGCACTGCTGGAAAAGCGTGGCATGGACGACATACAGCGTGCGGTGGACACCCTGAACCTGACCACCCAGTGGGCGCAATCCAAGGCGTCAGACGCCCAGTTGGACGAGGTCACCGACCGTTTGCTGATGGCAATGCACGACCTGCGCACCGTACTGGTGCGCAAAAAGGCGGACCGTCTGACCAAAGGCTGACGGCTTAAACCGCCTGTACCGGAATCTCCCGCACGGATCGCAGCCAGAACCGGGCCATCAGCAACACGGCGGCAAAGGCAAGGCCCAGCACCAGGCCCAGCCAGACACCGATTCCGTCCATTCCCCGAATAAAGCCAAAGTAGTACGAGGCCGGAATCCCGATGACCCAATAGCTGAGGGCAGCCATGACCATTGGCACCTTGGCGTCCTGAAGGCCGCGCAAAAGACCCAAGGCAATGACCTGCGCGCCGTCCACCAACTGAAACAATGCCGCCATGGCCAGCAGGCCGACGCCGATGGCCACAATAAGCGGTCGCTGCGGATCATCCGGTTCGATGAAAAGTGAAATCAGCGGATCGGCGCACGTCAGGAACAGCACTATGGTCAGGGCCGACATCACCAGTGACATTCCCGTCACCGCGATGGCCCCTTTTTCAAGATGCGCCCGGTCACGACGACCCAGCGCATTGCCGGCACGGATTGTCGCCACGTTGGACAAACCCAGATGCACCATAAAGGTGGCCGAGGCCAAGTTCAGCGCGATCCCATGTGCCGCCAGCGGCACCTGCCCCAGCCAACCCATCATCACGGCAGACGTCGCAAACAGTGAAACCTCGGCCAGGGTCGTCAGACCGATGGGAACGCCAAGGCGCAGAACGCTCAGGAACATCTCCCAGTCCGGACGCCAGAAGCGTTGGAACAGGCCATGTTCCGGCAGCGCACGGATGGCGTAAATCACCACACAAACCAGCGAGACCAACTGTGTGACGACCGATGCGATGGCTGCACCGGTCACCCCCAACTCGGGCGCGCCCCAGTTGCCGAAGATGAACGCATAGTTCGTCAGCCCGTTCACCAGCGCCGCAAGCACCGTGATCCATAAGACGATCTGCGTCCGCTCCAAGGCTGCCAGATAGGACTTTAGCACCATAACCAGCAAAGCCGGGAACAGTCCCCATCCGGCGACCCGCAGATATTGCGAGGCGGTGGCCGCAACCTCTGGCTCTTGCTTCAAGGCGATCAGAACCGGGTAGGACCACCAGAGCAGAGGCATGACGACCGATGCATAAAGCAGCGATAACCACAGCCCCATGCGGGTCGACCTTCGAATGCTGGTCTCATCATCTTCAGCAGCGGCTGTGGCCACCATCGGCATGACCGCCCAACCGAATCCGGCGCCAAACAGGAACAGAACAAAGAAATAACTGTTGGCCAGAGTTACCGCGGCCAACGCCTCGACCCCATACCATCCAAGCATGATCGTATCGGTCAGCCCGATCGCGAACTGCGCCAGATGCCCCCCAATCAGCGGCAGGCCCAGCACGGCAATCGCGCGACAATGGGCAGGATATGTCATCACCTTCGTCATCCCGCCAGCCTTAGGCCTGCCCCGCAGCAGAAACAAGAGAGGAACCAATTTATTTCAAGATGAGACTTTTGCCGATGATTTCCCACCCGGCCTTTTGATCCAGGGCACCCCTGGCGAACGTTCTGTAAGCGCCATCGTCGAAAGGCAAACGGGTTAATTCACAGATATTGCCTGCATATGTGAAACCGTAAAACCGGGGACAGGCACCTAACGATGCCCCCAATCCTCTGGATTGTCGGAATTGTTGGGCGAAAGGCCCAGGACGTCTCCTTCGGTCGAACATCCCAGTCCCAACACGGTTCGATTGGCATATGAGAAATAGGCGCAAACTTGGTTGATCTCGAGGATCTCACCATCCTCCCAACCCGCATCGCGCAGGGCAATCACGTCCGCCTCGTTCAGGTCCGCCGGAGTTTCAGTCAGTTTACGCGCGTAATGCATCGCCGCCTTTTGCGCTTCACTCAACGGAGCATCCTCGGGCGTCTCTGCCTCAATCGCGGACCGAATGGCGTCCCCCCGCGGTTGATCATCCAATAGGCGCTGCAAACCGCTGAAGTGATGTTCCACGCAGTATGAGCAGCGATTCAGCGCACTGACCCAAACACCAAGCGTTTCCAGAAACCATTTGGGGATTTTATTGGCCGAATGGTGCAGGACATTCTTATACAGCGCCATATGGCCTTCCATCGAATGCGGACGCAGCGAATGTGCCATCATGATGTTGTCGACGTTGTTGTCGGGCCCGGTGACCCGTTCATAGAGTTTCTTAAGCTTACCCGTCGCTTCTTCGAACGGTACAGTCTTGATCCAGCTCATCACATTGTCCTCCCTCTTTGCCGAACAAATGAACCAGCCCTACCTGGGATTACAACCCGAATGAACTTCTTTGTTGCCCACAACACTTCGCGCCCCTCTTCCCCCGGACCACATCACCTGCCATAATGGGGGAAACTCAAAAACAAGAGCAGCACCGATGCCAGATGATCTGTTGACGCCCAGCGTGACCTCTACCTATGACGCCTCCTCGATTGAGGTGCTTGAGGGTCTGGAGCCTGTCCGCAAACGCCCCGGCATGTATATTGGCGGCACGGATGAGCGTGCATTGCACCATATGGTCGCCGAAATCCTCGACAACTCGATGGATGAGGCCGTCGCCGGTCACGCCAACCGGATCGAGGTTGAACTGCACGAGGATTACGCTCTGACCGTCCGCGACAACGGGCGTGGCATTCCGATCGACCCGCATCCCAAGTTCCCGGACAAATCCGCGCTGGAGGTGATCTTGTGCACCCTGCACGCGGGCGGCAAATTCTCGGGCAAGGCCTATCAGACATCGGGCGGTCTGCATGGCGTGGGTGCATCCGTCGTGAACGCCCTGTCAGATTCGATGGTCGTTCAGGTAGCCCGCGACAAGCAGCTGTTCGAACAGCGGTTCTCGCGCGGCATCCCTCTGGGACCGGTTGAAAAGGTCGGCGCGGCCCCTAACCGGCGCGGCACCACGGTGACCTTCCATGCCGATGCCGACATCTTCGGCCACCACAAATTCAAACCCGCCCGCCTGTTCAAATCCATCCGCTCCAAGGCTTACCTGTTCTCGGGCGTCGAAATCCGCTGGAAATCCGCCATCGATGACGGGGAAACTCCAACTGAGGCCAGCTTCCACTTTCCAGGTGGCCTGTCGGACTACCTGAAGGAGACGATGAACGGCTCGTCGACCTATTCCGAACAGCCCTTTGCCGGCACCGTGGACTTCAATGAGAAGTTTGGCACCCCCGGCAAGGTCGAATGGGCGATCAACTGGACCCCGTCGCGCGACGGGTTCATCCAATCCTACTGTAACACCGTCCCTACGCCCGAAGGTGGTACCCATGTGGCAGGCTTCTGGGCGGCGATCCTCAAGGGCATCAAAGCCTATGGCGAGTTGATCAACAACAAAAAGGCCGCGCAGATCACCCGCGATGACCTGATCACCGGTGGCTGCGCACTGGTGTCCTGCTTTATCAGCGAACCGGAATTCGTTGGCCAGACCAAAGACCGCCTTGCCACGGTCGAGGCGCAACGGCTGGTCGAAAACTCGGTCCGCGACCATTTCGACAACTGGCTGGCCGCCGACACGAAATCCGCCGGCGCTATCTTGGACTTCCTCATCCTGCGGGCTGAGGAACGCCTGCGCCGACGGGCCGAGAAGGAAACACAACGCAAGTCCGCCACTAAGAAACTTCGTCTTCCCGGCAAGTTGGTGGACTGTTCCAGTTCAACACGCGACGGCACCGAATTATTCATCGTCGAGGGCGACTCGGCGGGCGGTTCCGCAAAAATGGGCCGCGACCGCAAGACCCAAGCCCTGCTGCCCCTGCGCGGCAAGATCCTGAACGTTCTGGGCGCGGCCAGTTCGAAACTGGGAACCAATGCCGAGATCAATGACCTGACGCAGGCTTTGGGTGTCGGCCTTGGCACCAAGTTCAACGTCGACGACCTGCGCTATGACAAGATCATCATCATGACCGACGCGGATGTGGACGGGGCGCATATCGCTTCGCTGCTGATGACGTTCTTCTTCACCCAAATGCGCCCGATGATCGACGCGGGCCACCTGTACCTGGCCTGCCCGCCTTTGTACCGCCTGACCCAGGGCGCCAAACGCGTCTATTGTCTGGACGAGGCCGAGCGCGACGAGTGGCTTGAGAAAGGTCTGGGCGGCAAGGGCAAGATCGATGTCTCGCGCTTCAAAGGTCTGGGCGAGATGGACGCCAAGGACCTGAAAGAGACCACAATGGACCCCAAATCCCGGAAATTGATCCGGGTCACCATCGACGAAGACGAACCCGGCGAGACCGGTGATCTGGTCGAGCGCCTGATGGGCAAGAAACCCGAACTGCGGTTCCAGTACATTCAGGAGAACGCGCGGTTTGTGGAGGAGTTGGATGTCTAAAGACAAAGCCCTTCGAAACGTAGAATTTCACGAGGGGTTGGCATTAGGGCTGTTTTTGACGGCGGTTGCTTGTGCTATCACTTATGGCGCAGTTCAAGACTGGCGATTAAATCAAGAAACGATTGCGGATCTGTTTTTGGGTAGCGCTGCAATCTTGGCAGCTTTTTTCTCAGTTCGTTCGATCCGCCTACAAATGCAACAAGAACGCGAGTTGACTGATGAGCAAAGATTGAGCCGGCTTGCGGGTAAACGCGCGCAACTAGGGTTCGCCCTCCATGACCTACACGACATCTTTTTGGCTTGTGTACAGCAGCTTTGGAGGCCGCACGAAGACTTCACGTTGGATTGGGGCCGAATAACAGAACGTTGTTTCAAAATAAGTGAGTGCATAGAAGATGAAGAAGGAGAAACTGCGCGAAATCTGGCAGAACTGATGAACCAAGCGCAGATTGTTTGCGCTCGTCACAAATCTCTCCTAGAAAGCCGAAATCTCACATCACTCCCAAACAGTGAAGACCTGTTGAGCGTCGAAAACACACTCGTTTCGCGATCTGAGGCAATAGACCAACTTTTTGAATTTCTCTTAGTGAGCGAAAGCGCCTTCAAATACGCCCGCCTCGAACAAGATGATTTCTTTATTTCATCGGCCTGTTGTGAAGACTTGGAAAAGAAATTCCAATTCCGTGTAGACCTGTATGCGGAAATGCATCCTCTCTGGCCGACGTTGCAGAGGTTTTTTCAAAATGAGGATGCCAATCATCAAGCTGCAGCATAAAGTTAAGCAACTCATTTTCGTAGAGAGTTTTTTGGCAATATGATGCGTGCGGAACGCGCCTGCCCATGGGGGCGAGTCGGGCGTGTGTATGATGACTCTCATTATGCACTGGATGAATAGCGCAGAACCTCTCCAAAACCCGTAGGTCGGGCTTCAGCCCGGCACATCGCAACCCCCTTGCCTAACCCGTTGATCCCGTTCACAGTTACCCTCAATCCGTCACCCAAGAACGACATTTGAGGTTCCGAGCGTCCAAGACCCAATTTGACCAACAACAGATTTTCGAACGGGAGGACGACATGAAGACATTAACCCTCGGGCTGGCCCTGACCCTGCTGGCCTCGCAAACCTTCGCGCAGCAGACGCTAAGCACCGCATCACCCATTCCGGACGGGGCGGAGACGCGGTTTTGCTATTACGACGGCATGGCCTATTCCGAGGACGCCTTTGTCCTGTTGACCGGCGACAACACGGTCACCCAGACGGTCAGCACGATCCAGGAACGCCTGCTGCGTTGCCATCGCGAAAGCGACGGAACGCTCAAGTGGAAACCGCAGAGCACGTTCTCGACCAATAACTGAACGCGACAGGCGGGTGATCTAGCCTACTTTCTGATCCAGCCAGTCTGCGATCTGGCCTGCGGGGTTTTCCCAGCCGGGCTCCATGAACAGGAAATGCGCGTGGTCTTCCACGGGCAGGAAAGTCGCGCGGTCTCCGTACAGGTTCGCCAGAGCGCGGCAGGTATTCGGGTTCACGGCCCGGTCCTCGGTCCCCGAGACGATCAAGACCGGGCAATCGACCTTGTCGATATCCACCTTCATCGCGTGATGATCGTCGAACATCCAAAAGAACATCTCGAACATCACCCGCCCGCTTTCTGCGCCCAGGCGATCAAAAACGGCATGCTGCTGCGCCTCGGGCATCTTGTTCAGCGCAAATGGGGCCATCAGGCCGAATTCAACCCGCATGGGCTGTTTCCAGAACGCGCCGCCCTCCATCAAAGCACGCGGCACGGCGCGTTCATCGTCGGTTTCGGGCAGCGTGCCCCAAGCCGCGTTCGGGTTGATCAGAACGATGGCACTGGCCAACCCGCGTGAGGCCACCTGCTGCGCCACGACACCTGCGATTGCGTGACCCAGCAGGACAGGTTTGCTGTCCAGCCCCTGAACATACTCGGCAATGTCATTGGCATAGTCGGCCACGCTGGTATCGGTGAGACCCGGATCAGGCTCGGCCTTGGGGTCCCCGCCATGGTAACGCAGCGCGGGGGTGTGGACCGTCCAGCCCCGCTCGCGGAAGAAATTCGCGTAGTCTTCCATACACCAAGGCCCTGCAAAAGCGCCGTGGATCAGAACAATCTCTTTGGTCATCAAAACCTCCCTCTCCGCTCATTACACATATGAGCAAACTGAAAGGTGTTACAACTACGCGTGATCGCTGTTGCGCCGTTGGGTGGGCCACTTACACTTGGGATCATGAGCTTTGTGACGGAAAACCAGCTGCCTTTGCTGATCCTGTTTTTTCTGATCGGGTCTGTGGGGACAGGATTTCTGTTCCGCAAACCCGCCGGTCACCGCGCCTGGAAACTGGCCGATCTGGTCTGGGTCGTGCTGGGCGGCGTCGGAGCGTTGGTGGCGGTTCTGGCGGGGCTTTATACGTCAGACAGTTCGCGGTTGGACCGGCAGATCGACGTGGCCTACGCGGCTTCTTCCGCCTTTGACCGGGACGCAGCGCGGTTCCGGCTGCGGTTCTGTGATCCCGCCTATGATCCTGACACCGCCGTTTTGTGCGAAAAGGTTGAGTTTCTGTCCGCATCCACCGCCAGCAACGCGGAACTGCCATTGTTCATCGCCGTCACAAACGAGGTCGCCCCGCTGCAGGGGCTGCATTTCCTGTTCGGTCGGCAGGACAAGGATGAAATGGAAGAGATGACCGCCACGGCCAGTGCTTTCGACATCGATCAGTTTTTGGTCTTCACGTCACTGGACGACGCAACTCAGACCGCGATCGACAATATGCGCCGTAAAGTGCCCGCTATTGCCGGGGATTATCTGATTCTGGCCCAAAGCTATGATGATCTGATCGAGCAGGTCGGAAAGCTGCAGGACGAATGGGAATATCTACAGGCTAACGCTCATATTCTGATGTTGCAGATCATCGCGCTGTGTCTGGTCAGCTTTGCAGCACCGTTTCGGCTTGGAAAATCGATTGTCGAGTTGCGGATGGCATACAGCCCGGTCGTACCTGAGCCCGAGATGGCTTTGGACGATACGGCAAATACTGCAGAGGCCGAGCCTGCGTCACGTGTACAGAATTCGTAGCGCCCAACCGGTTCGGCGCAAAACCCTCTGGTCATGGCTGCGAGAACTCCTATATCACGGGCCAGACCAATGAACGAGGATGCACCATGCCCAACCGCCGCATTCTGCGCCTGACCGGAGCAGACACGGACACTTATCTGCAAGGTCTCATTACCAATGACGTGCAGCGGTTGGACAGCGGACTGGTGTATGCCGCTCTGTTGACGCCGCAAGGCAAGTATTTGGCGGATTTCTTTCTTTTGCGCGATGGCGACACGGTTCTGTTGGACGTGGCCGAGGGGCTGGCGGACGATCTTATCAAGCGTCTGACGATGTATAAGTTGCGTGCGGATGTCTCCATCTCAGAGACTGAGTTGAACGTGCAGCGCGGCACCGGAACATCGCCCGAGGGTGCCCTGACCGACCCCCGGCATCCTGATATGGGTTGGCGGGCCTATTCGACCGGTCCCGAGGACACAGACGACACCGATTGGGATGCCATCCGCGTGCGGCACTGCATCCCTGAGACCGGAATCGAGCTCCATCCGGACAGCTATATTCTGGAATCGGGGTTCGAGGCGCTGAATGGGCTGGACTTCAAGAAGGGTTGCTATGTCGGGCAAGAAGTCACCGCCCGTATGAAGCACAAGACCGAGTTGCGCAAAGGACTGCGGATCGTTGACATCACCGGCGACGCTCCCGTCGGAACCGAGATCACGGCTGACGGAAAACCGGCAGGCTTTTTGTATACACAGTCCAATGGCCGGGCGATCGCCTATCTGCGGCTGGATCGGGCCAGCGAAGACATGCAGGCGGGCGAAGCGGTGCTGCGGTTGTCCAGTTAGGGTTTGTTGCCTGCGCAGCACGTCCTTCTTCCTTGATCCCCTCTTCCATTTAAACCCGCCGGACAGCGCGGTATGACTGAAGCCGGGACTGTGAGGGAACACGAACATGTTGCGCCTGTATCAGGCGATCTGGCGCGCAAGTGCCGGTCGGCAAATCATACTTATTATACTGTCTTTAGCCGTCGCAGCCTTGGCCGCCGTACCGCTGGAGTTTCAGCGCGACATAATCAACCACTTGACCTCAGAAGATATCGCGACCGAACGGCTGGTGATGCTGGGCGCTGGGATGATGGGGGTCATACTGCTGAGCCTTGCGTTGAAATGGGTGCTGGGCTACCGCGCTGGGTGAAGATCTGATCAGGATGATCCGCAAACGTTTGCTGGTCCGCGCCTCAGACCTCTCAGACGACGGCGAACCCTTCCGCCGAGGCACCATGAGCACTGCGGTTTCCGCCGAAGCAGAAGAGCTTGGTAAGTTTGCCGGTGGCGCATTCTCTGATCCGGTGGTGCAGATCGGTACGCTGATCAGTGTGATCGGCTATATCTCGTCCACGCAACCCGGGCTGGGTCTGATCGCATTTTCAATGATCGTGCCGCAGATCATCATCGTTCTTGCGTCCCAAAGGCGCGTGAACGTCTTCGTGGCCGAGCGGGTCCGTATTCTGCGCCACTCGACCGACCGGCTGACAGCCGAGGATATCGAAGCCGTTTCAAAAGATATCAACGCGTTATTTGACGATATCTATGAAACCCGACGCCGGATGTTCATCTGGAAGCTCTCGGCAAAGTTTCTGCTGAGCGTCATCAACGGCGCGGGAACTGTTGGTGTCCTGATGCTTGGCGGCTGGTTGGTTCTGCAAGGGCGCACAGATGTCGGTACGGTTGTGGCCGCCACAAGCGGGTTGAGCCGGATACAAGGGCCTACGGCGTTCCTGATCGCGTTCTACAGACAGGTCAGCGCCAATCGGATCAAGTTCGAACTGATGCTGGAACTGTTCGGCCCTACCCCTGAACGCTATCGGCACCCCAATGGCCTTTCCTGATACGAAAAAGACCGTACATGCGCGGCATGTACGGTCCGTTTCGCAACGCTGACCGAAATCACGCGCGTTCAGAATATTCCATAGTCTCTGTGTTCACGATGATCATCTCATCCTGACCGATGAAAGGCGGCACCATGACCTTGACGCCGTTATCCAGAATCGCCGGTTTGAACGAATTCGCTGCGGTCTGGCCCTTAACAACCGGCTCGGTCTCGACAATCTTGCAGGTCACTTTCTGAGGCAGCGTCGCGTTTAACGCTTCGCTTTCGTAGAATTCGACCACAATGGTCATGCCGTCCTGCAGAAACGGGCGGCGTTCGCCCAACAGATCAGCGGGCAGCTCGATCTGCTCATAGGTTTCGGCATCCATAAACACCAGCATGCCGTCGGATTCGTAAAGGAACTGCTGATCTTTCTGTTCCAGACGCACACGCTCGACCTTGTCCGCCGAACGGAACCGTTCGTTCAGCTTTGAGCCATTGCGCAGGTTGCGCAGCTCGACCTGGGCAAAAGCGCCGCCTTTACCGGGCTTTACGTGATCTACTTTGACAGCGGCCCACAGCCCGTCGTTATGCTCAAGCACATTGCCGGGGCGAATTTCGTTCCCATTTATCTTGGGCATGACATAAATCCTTCACAAACGGTTGATGCGTCAGTTGACGTCCCTATATCTGGCGGGACCAACCCTGACAAGACAACGACACCTAGTGCTGCACTTGCAGCAAGCCATGCAAATGACGCAACGCAACTATGCATTTTAGCTGTATCCGAATCACGCTTTATAGGTCATAAGGACCGTCACGCCGAAAATGCAAGAGCAAGAAAAACAAGGAAGACGAGATGAGAGATTTCGTTGACGGCACTGCCTTTAACAATGAACAGGGCAATCGTGCACGCAAACTTTTCGCGGCTGTTGTGTTGGCCGCTCTGGATGATGCTATCGCCGATGATAAAAAATACGGCAATGGTCCGGAACAAATTGCCCGCTGGGCCCGCTCGCGCGATGGTCGCGAGGTGCTGTCCTGTGCAGGTATCGACCCGAACGAACGGGTTGTCGGTGGGCTGATGGAATTCGTTGGCCGTGGCGTACGGACCTCGGTCGCGCTGTCGCGTGAAGAAAGCGAACGTCGCAACGCCGCCCAACAGGCTGAAGCTGCCTGAAACAAGCCTGTTTTGGTAAAAAAACGCGCTCCTGCTGAAGGGGCGCGTTTTTCTTTTGCGCTTCGATCATTCTGAACCGCTGTGCAGCGATCGCCTGTCAGAATGGGTAAAGATGACGGTCACGCTCAAAACTCATACGAGCGTTCCAATCCAGGGCTTTCCCTTTGCCTGCAAATCGGGTCATCTGCGGGTCGATACAGGAGGCAAACCAGTGGTGCGGTCAATCATGATACAGGGCACTGGCAGCAATGTCGGAAAATCGGTCTTGGTGGCCGGTCTGGCCCGCGCCTATACGCGGCGTGGATTGCGGGTTGCGCCGTTCAAGCCTCAGAACATGTCGAACAACGCCGCCGTTACTGAAAACGGAGGCGAGATCGGGCGTGCGCAAGCGTTGCAAGCCCGCGCCGCAAACCGACCGGCACACACCGATATGAACCCGATCCTGCTGAAACCTGAAACCGATACAGGTGCTCAGATCATCGTTCACGGGCAGCGCGCGGGCACGATGAAGGCCGGTGACTACCGCAAGGATAAATCCAAGTTGCTTGGGGCGGCTCTGGAAAGTTTTGACCGGCTATGCGCAGATGCTGATCTGGTCTTGATCGAGGGCGCGGGCAGCCCTGCCGAGACGAACCTGCGCAAAGGTGACATCGCCAATATGGGGTTCGCATGCGCCGCCCGGGTACCTGTCGTGCTGGTTGGCGACATCCACCGAGGCGGCGTGATCGCCCAGATCGTTGGTACGCAAGCGGTGCTGGATGCCGCTGATCTTAAAATGATCCGGGGTTTTGCAGTAAACAGGTTCAAGGGCGACGTGACGCTGTTTGATGAAGGGCGCGATGATATCGCAGCGCGAACCGGATGGCCTTGCCTGGGTGTCGTCCCGTGGTTTCAGGATGCCTGGCGCCTGCCCGCCGAAGACATGATGGACATCCGCTCATATGCCGGTGGAGCCTGTAAGGTCGTGGTCCCTCAGCTTGAGCGAATGGCAAATTTCGATGACCTCGACCCCTTGTCCGCCGAGCCCGGTGTGACGGTCGAGATCACACCACCCGGGCGCGCCCTGCCCGGCGATGCGGATCTGGTTTTGCTGCCCGGCAGCAAGTCGACCATCGGCGATCTGGCCTTTTTCCGCGCACAGGGCTGGGATGTCGACCTGTACGCACATGTACGCCGCGGGGGCCACGTGCTGGGCCTGTGCGGCGGCTATCAGATGCTGGGTAAAACCATTTCCGATCCCGATGGGGTTGACGGTCGCCCCGGCAAAGTCGACGGGCTGGGCCTGCTGGATGTCGACACGGTTATGGCCGGGCGCAAGCAGGTCAAGCTGACACGCGCGCGCGCGCTACCGGGCGGGGCGGACGTCAGCGGATACGAAATCCATATGGGGCGCACAGAAGGGCCAGATTGCGCCCGCGCATGGTTGGAAATCGACGGGCGCTCCGAAGGGGCCACCAACAGTACCGGACGTATACGCGGCAGCTACCTGCACGGCATCTTCACCTCAGACCCGTTCCGGGCCGATTATCTGGCGAATCTAGGGGTCACGTCCGACATCGCATACGAAGACGGTGTTGAGCAGGTGCTGGATGCCCTTGCAGATCATCTAGAGCGTCATATGGACCTGGATCACCTTTTGTCGCTGGCCCAGGAACCGCACCGCGTGATGGTTACTCCAGCTTCTGAGTAACCAAGGCCCGGTAAATTTCACGCCGAACCATTTTGCGCAGGTTTCGGGTGATGCGCTCTCCCAAGGCCCCCTGCAATTCTTCACGAACAACCTGCGCAACAAATGCGCGCAACGCTTCTTCGTCCGGGAACTCGGCAGAGAGTTGCGCATCCGTCACTTCAGCGGGTCGAGAATCGGATTTGGCGGGGTGACGAATGAATGTCACCGGGCCGGTTGCCTCTTCTGTTTCCTCTTCGTCAAAGCCATCGCGGACCGACCAATTGACGGATCGCGTCCTGGTTCCGGAATACGCATCATTGCTTTCACCGTCCGGCTCCCACTGGTCTTCCGTACGGGCGATGGCGGCTTCCAACGCTGCGATCTTGGCACTAAGGCTGCCTGTCAGATCCCGCTTGGCGGCCTCTGGTTCGGTCTCATCTGCATCAGGCGACGTTGGCGCCTCGGAAGCGGACACTTCGGCAAGCTCTGGTCCAACGGCACGTTCAGCTTCAAGCCGCATGGGCTTTTCCGACGCATTTGCAATTCCTTGCTCCGCATCGGTCTCGACATCGTCTGCTGCCGACAACTTCAACGGAGAAAGCTTGTCTTCGCGCAACGGTTGCTCACTGACACGCAACGCATCCGTTAGGACCAGCTTGCCAGGCTTTTTTTGCGATGGAGCAGTCGGAATGAACAAGAACTCCGACTCCTCTCTTCCACCTTCGCTGACCAACCGTTTGATCGATGACAATACGTCCTCAGGATCTGTATTCACGAGACTATCTGACATTTTGTTACTACCGCTCTCAGCCCTGACCCCAAGTGTAGCCAATACTGTCAAACCGAACAACCGGTAGTAATACCGGTTAGTCGCGCCGCAAGGCCTTGAGCACCCTATCCAGATCGCGGCTCTGCTTGCTGACCTGAGAAGGTGCCTTCTTGACCAGGTTGTAATACAGGGTCGGATCGTAGATCTGAACCGCCAACCCCAGACGTTCCGCTGTCAAAAGGCCTTGTGCCTGTAGCAGTTCATACGCTGCCCGAGACCGCTCGGTCCGCGATGCCACTTCGGCCAATTGCGCATCAAGAAGGTCCTGCTGCGCGTTCAACACGTCCAGCGTGGTCCGCGCACCCAGCGTTGCCTCTTCCCGGATACCATCGAAGGCTACCTGAGAGGCACGAACCCGTTCGGTCGACGCCCTCAGGCTCGCAGTAGCGGCCTGAAACGCGGCATAGCGGTCGGCAACCCCCTGCGTAATGTCTTTTTGAACGTTCAGCAGATTTGCACGCGATGCGTCCCGCGTTGCCATGGCGCGCCGAACAGCTGCAGCCAGTCCACCGCCCGAATAGATCGGCTGATTAAAGTTCAGCGAGACTGTCGCGTCGTTGATGTAGTCATCATTGTCAAAGCTCTCAGTGACCCCGGCATCTGCGTTCAGGCTTACATTCGGCCCCAGATTGGCCCGCTGCTGTTCAACGATCAGGTCCAAGGCGCGAACCTGGTGCTGAGCGGACAAAATGGCCGGGTGGTTGCGCTGTGCAAGACCGATGGCTTCAGCCTCGGACCGCGGCAGGTTCGGCAGACTGGGCTGGCCCGCTGTCCGACCAGAGTCTTTGCCAACGGCGTTGACATATTCGGCCTGCGCAATGCTCAGGTTGCCTCGGGCGACCGCCAGATCCGCCTGCGAACTGGCCAGCTGCGCCTCGGACAACGCGACATCAGTGCGGGTGACCTCACCCACTTCAAAACGATCCTGAGATGCCCGAAGTTCTTCAGCGGAAACACTCACGTTGTTCTGACGGATATTGACCGTTTCCTCTTGCAGCAGAACACCAAGATAGGCATTTGCTGCACGGATCAGCACTTGTTGTTCGATATCGACAAGCGATTGCCGGGTGGCCAGCACCGTTTCCTGTGCCGACTGTTTACCCAGAACCGAAGCGCCGCCGTCATAGATCAATTGGCTCAGCGTCAGCCCAGAGAAAAAGTTAGTCGGTCGCGTGGTGGTCACCAGCGTGCCAACACGCCTTTTGGTGTAATCCTCACTGATCCGCACAGACCAGTTGATGATTGGACGCAAGGCTGACAAGGCGATTGCAACGTCTTCGTCCGCTGCCCGCAGCAATGCCCTGTTCTGCTCCAGCAAGCCGCTGGTATTGTACGCGCCAATGAATGCATCGGTGATATTGTCTGCCCAAGCGGGTCTTTCGGGCAAAGCACTGACTGCAACAACGGCGGCCAACGCAAAGGCCTTGGCCAGCCTTTTTCCTGCTGTACCACGCATTTATTAACCCTCTCAAATCAAAATTTCACTGCCTCGCAAACACATTGCGCCCTTGCGTTCAAGTAATCAAGTCAGCAAAAAAATCTAGTGGCGCACTATAGCGAAAATGCACACTCGGCGCGAAATGCCGGCAGAACCGGCGCGCTGGCATTAAAGGCATAGCGCCAATTGACCCGGCCACCGGACTTATAGCCCACGCGAACCGTCCCCAGTTCGCCGTCCATAAACAGGCACGCGATACGGCCATGATCCTTCAACTGGTCCAGCAAGACCTCCGGCAGGTGCTCAACTCCGCCCTGGACCATGATCACGTCATATGGCCCATGCTCTGCCGCGCCCTGATCCAGAGGCCCGGTGTGAATCACAGCGTTGTCGACGTCCGATTCGACCAGAATTGTCTGCGCCTCAGTTGCCAGAGCTTCGTCATCCTCGACACCCACCACCAGCTGTGCCATGCGCGCGGCAACAGCGGTCGAGTATCCAAATGCCGGAGCAATATCCAACACAACCTCATCGTTCGCGATGTTCAGCGCATCAAGCATCTTGGCCAGAGTGCGCGGTTCAAGCAGGCAACGTTGTGCTCCGAACTCGATCAGATCTCCGACATAAGCCGCTTCGCGCTGCCCATCCGGTACGAAATTCTCACGCTCGACGGACAGCATCGCGTCAATGATCGGAAATTTTGTTACATCCGAAGGCCGGATTTGAGTGTCTACCATCGTGAGGCGTCGGGCTGCGAAATCTGTCATCTGATCGCTCTTCCATATTCCCTGTGTTGATGGGCTTGTGCCACATCCAAACCTGTCCGGCAACGGGCCACGGCCCGAAACCGATCAGGGCTTAGGGGGTCGGCCGAATTTGCCGCAGAAAACCTATCGCAACGATGGTTTTGCCCCCTACCCTCTGGACGTTCTGATCGAAAGCTGTTAGAACGCCCGTCACACCACTACAAGTGATTGATTTTACTTGAAAAGGCGAGTTGGCGGAGTGGTGACGCAGCGGATTGCAAATCCGTGTACACCGGTTCGATTCCGGTACTCGCCTCCAATCCTAACAGTCACTGACTTAGAGAAATGACGTTTGAACCGATAAGTCCGTAACAAACCCGTTATTGCGGTCCGCCCCATCAGAACGGCTTATCAGTGCCTCAGCTGACTTTTCTCGGCACGGACGAGCCATGCCAAGCAACAGGATAGATTATTGCCGGTCGCTTTCAACACACAGGCGTCGTACCCTTCCAAATCTCATCCTACCTCCAAAACAACTTCATCTTTCTGACCGGCACGCGTAGAAAGGCAGAGCGCAAACCTCTGCCCTTTACCTGGATGCGAAACAAGAAGGCAAAGTGAAATATTGGAAAAGCCACTTAGTTTCAGCATCTTACTTCCTGTCGGGTCAGAAAAGCGCAAATACTCTCATGGAGATTACTTCTTTGGTCGGAGCTTTGCAGACGCGCTGGAACGGCGGGGTCACAAGACCAAGTTGCTGTCGCGGGACAACTGGGACCAGACGTTGGCCGATGACATTGCAATTGTCATCCGCGGGCGTGCCGCGCCTGATCGCCGGTTTGGCCGCCTGACCCTGGCCTGGTGCATTTCTTTCCAACCCAAGGAAGTTGCGGGGGATTACGACCACACAGATCACTTCTTTGCCGCCTCACCACTTCAACAGAGAGTCATCAGCAGGCGAGCCGGGCAAGGAAAAGTCGACCTGATGTATCAGGCATTTGATTCTCACATCATGTTTCCCACGGATGAAAAACCGACAAATGACCTGGTTTTTGTCGGCACACCCAGGTCAGTGGACAGGCGCCCGGTTGTTTCATTTGCTGCCCAATCCGGGCTTCCTACCCGGATTTGGGGGGACGGGTGGGAAAACACCGAGTTTGCGTCGATGCAGGCAGGTGGAAATGTGCAAAACAGCCAGCTGGGTTCGATTTATCGCAGCGGGTCTGTCGTTTTGAACGACCATCTGGTGATCATGAAACGCAGTCAGCTCGTCTCAAACAGAGTGTACGACGCACTGGCTTGCGGACGACCTGTATTGACCGATGCAAAAGCAGGGTTACCGGAAGAATTGCAGCCTTACGTGTATGAATACCGCGACGCTGACAGCTTTACAGAAGCAGCTCATGCAGCGCTCAACGAGACCGAAGAAAAACGGCAGGATCGTCTTGATCTGGCCCTTAGGCTGCCTGACCTGCACAGCTTTGACCAAAGGGCCGTTCAAACCTGTGCGGTCGTTGAAAGGTTGTTGCAAGCTGATCGGCAAAAGTAGCCGGTTACAGGATTACAGTGATACCGGGTGTCCAGGTCCTGCCAAACCGGCTTGAGGCCCTCAGGCCTGCCTCGCAGTTCGATTTTGCGGAACCACTTCATATCCTGGCTCTTCGGGCTCATCATCCAACATCTCGGGTGGGAAGCCTGGGGCTTGGATGTCGAGGCCAGTGGCCTCTTCAAGTCGTTTGATGATATTCGGCGAAAGCTCACGTTCACCGTACCGCGCAATACCGTCCTCGAATATCTCTATCATCACCGGGTTCATCTCAAGGGGAACACCAGCACGGTCTGCAACCTCCTGAAACAGGCCGATATCCTTCTTCACCAAATCCATGGTGAATGAGATATCGCGAGAGCCGTTCAGAATGACCTGGCTCTCGGTTTCATGCACAAAGGAAGTACCGGACGAAATCTTGATGGCCTCGTAGGTGGTTCCAAGATCCATCCCGGCGGCTTTGGCTGTCACCAAAGCCTCGGCACAGGTGATCAGATTGGCGGTGGCCAAGTAGTTCGTCAGCACTTTCAGAACCGATGCCGAGCCCAAATCTCCTGTATGGAGGATACGTCGGCCCATGGTGGTCAGAAACGGCAGGATGCGCTCGAACGTCTCACGATCACAACCTGCGAAGATCGAGATATTGCCTGTGGCGGCCCGGTGGCACCCTCCGGAAACCGGGCAATCCACAGCCGCCCCGCCCTGCTCGATCACCAGCGCACCCAGACGTTTGACTTCGGCTTCGTCGGTGGTCGACATCTCCATCCAGATTTTGCCCGGACCGACCTCGGGCAACATCTCTTGCATCACCGCGTCCGACGCGGCGGGAGATGGCAGGCAGGTAATGACCGCGTCACAATCACGCATGAGCTGCGCGGGGCCTTCCGCAGCGTTGGCGCCCTTGGCCACGAATTCTGCGACCAACTCCGGGTTTAGGTCATGAACGGTCAGGTCGACTCCATTCCTCAGCAATGATCCGGACAGTTTGCCGCCAACATTACCCAACCCTATGAATCCAACTTTCATGCGACGCTTCTCCCTGATCGTCTTTGTCATTGATGCGATCATGTACGCCTCTTGGGTTCATGCCGTCCAGCGACCCGGACAGGTCGCTTTTCACCCAGTAGCCCGTCACAACCGCGCGACTCGCTTGACAAGGCGGGCTTTGGTGCCGCATGTCCGCTCTGCTGGTGTCTGCGCGAGCAGATGAAAAGGGAATGCGTCAGCGGACTATCCGTCAAACGCAGCCGCCCCCGCGACCGTGACCGGAGAGGGTGCCCAATGCCACTGGCCATATGGCCGGGAAGGCGGGACATCCGACAGAGCGACCGCTCTGGCATCCGCAAGCCGGGAGACCTGCCAGCGCCCGAAACTGAAACCGGACGGGGTGTTCCGGTGTCGGGTCCATGTCGCAATACGTGGCCCGCATGAAACCCCGTCCCCCACAAAGAGGATTTTGGGGGGATGAGAGACATGACCGAGACTGCACCAGTCGAGCTGCTGGTCTGCACCATCTGCCGCCGTGGTCTGCCCATCGAGGATGACGAACAGCGCCCCGGTACATTGCTACACAAAGCGCTTGAGCAGGCGGACCTGCCCGAAGGGATCACCCTCAAAGCCGTGGAATGTCTGTCGAACTGCGATGAGGGCTGCTCCATCGTGCTGCGCGGGGGGCCGGATCGCTGGACCTTTGTTTATGAGCATCTGAACGAAACCGACCATGTCGAGACCATCGTAGAAGGTGCCACAAAGTACCTAGCCACAGAAGATGGCCTCGTCAAATGGCGCGAACGCCCCGAACATTTCCGCAAAAACTGTGCAGCACGCATTCCGCCGATTGGAACCCTGAAATGAGCAATCTCGAAAAACTTCCCGTCACCGTGATCACCGGCTTTCTGGGCTCGGGCAAGACCACGCTGGTGCGTCATCTGATGCAAAACCCTCAGGGCAAACGTCTGGCCGTGGTGGTCAATGAGTTCGGCGATGTCGGCGTCGATGGCGACATCCTGAAATCCTGCGCGATCCCCGATTGTCCGGCGGAAAACATCATGGAACTGGCGAACGGCTGCATCTGCTGCACCGTGGCCGATGATTTCATTCCGACCATCGAAGCCCTGATGGCGCTGGAGCCGCGCCCGGATCATGTCCTGATTGAAACCTCAGGGCTGGCTTTGCCCAAACCGCTGTTGAAAGCATTCGACTGGCCGGATATCCGCTCAAAAATCACCGTCGATGGTGTGATCGCTCTGGCAGATGCCGAGGCTGTGGCCGCCGGTCGCTTTGCCCCCAATGTCGAGGCGGTGGATGCTCAGCGTTTGGCCGATGACTCGATCGATCACGAAACACCCCTGTCCGAAGTGTTCGAGGATCAGATATCCTGCGCCGACATCATCCTGCTAACAAAGCCCGATCTGGCCGGTCCTGAGGGTATTGCAAAAGCCAAGGAAATCATCGCGGCAGAGGCTCCGCGCCCCCTGCCCGTGGTCGAGGTTGCCGAAGGTGCCGTGGATGTCCGCGTGGTCTTGGGTCTGGAAGCCGCAGCCGAAGATGATATGGACGCCCGTCCATCACATCACGACGGGCATCACGATCACGAACATGATGATTTCGAAAGCATCATCGTCGAACTGCCCGAACAGACCGATCCGCTTGATCTGGTTGCCAAGATCGAACGTCTGGCGACCGAGCTGAACATCCTTCGTGTAAAGGGCTATGCGGCCGTTCAGGGCAAACCCATGCGCTTGCTGGTTCAGGCCGTTGGTGCGCGCGTGCGTCATCAGTATGACCGCCCTTGGGAGCCCGGCGAAGCACGCCGCTCTCGCCTTGTGGTTATTGCCGAGCATGACGATATCAAAGAGGCCGAAATCCGTGATATCCTTGTTGGCCTAACCGAGGCCGCTGAATAACCCATGCATGTCGTCTTCCGCGAAAGCCACGGGCTCGAGGAAACCGAGACCCCAACCGATCTGGGTCAAAGCCCGGCAGATCTGGTGGTGCTGTCCTTTTCCGACAGTGACCTAGGCGCTTTCGCGGCGGGCTGGCATCGTGGCGGCGGGCCTGAGGGGCGGATGCCGACCCTGCGTCTGGCGAACCTGACGGCGCTGAAACATCCTCTGTCGGTTGATACCTATGTCGAGCAGACATTGGAGGGCGCCAAAGGCATCCTGATCCGCCTGATCGGCGGGGTGCCTTATTGGTCCTATGGCTTGCAGCAGGTTCTGGCACTTGCACAGGCCAAAGGGATCGCTCTGGCCGTGCTGCCTGCGGATGGGCGAGAGGATACGCGGCTGGATGACTACTCTACCCTGCCGGTTTCGACCCTGCGGCGGCTTGCGCATCTGTGTGATACAGGCGGAGAGGTTGCTGCGCAGGCCGCACTGGCGCAGATGGCGTTGGCTGCGGGTCTTTATGCAGGGCCCGTGATGGGTGCAAAAACCATTCCCGAATACGGCGCATGGTGCCCGGATCGTGGCGTGATCCCTGTGGAAAGCACACCCTCCGAAGGCGCAAAGCGAATAGTTGTGACGTTCTATCGCGCCTATCTGACTTCGGCCGACACCGCCCCGGTTGCGGCGTTGATCCGCAGCTTGCGGGCGCGAGGTTTCGAGGCCATCGGTCTGTTCGCCCCCTCGCTAAAGGCACCGGCCGCCGCCGATTGGGTGCGTGAAACACTCATCGCCCTGAAACCCTCGGCGATCATCAACGCCACCTCCTTCTCGGGCAAAGGTGCGTCGGGAACCTCGCCTTTGGACGCGGCGGAGGTGCCCGTCTTTCAGGTTGCCCTCGCCACGTCACGCCGGAAAGCGTGGGCCGAGGCAGAACGCGGCCTCTCCCCCGCCGACCTTGCGATGCATGTTGTGCTGCCGGAGGTGGATGGGCGGATCAACGCGGGCATCGTGTCTTTCAAGGAACCCGGCAAACGTGATCCGCATTTGGAATATTCCCGCTTCGCCCATCGGCCCGAACCGGAACGGATCGAGGCTATAATCGACCGAGTCGCCGGATGGTTGAACCTGCATGACAAGCCCAAGGCGGATCAGGTTCCGGCGCTGGTGCTGTCCACCTATCCCGGAAAAGATTGGCAGATGGCCCATGCGGTGGGCCTCGATGCGCTGGCCTCTGCCGAGGCGATGCTGTCAGATCTTGAGGGTCAGGGGTATGACACTGCCCCTGCCGAGCCGATTGCCGAAACCCTGCTGGATGCGCGGATTTCGTGGCCCTTGCAAGATTATCAGACTGCGCTGGCCGACTTGCCCGAACGGTTGCGCGCCGATCTGCAAACCGTCTGGGGCCAACCCGAGGACGACCCAACATTCGCAAATGGCGCGTTCCACTTCGCTGCTGCGCGTCGAGGCAAGGCTCTGGTCGCGTTGCAACCCGAACGCGGCACGCCCGAGATGCGAGATGACGATTACCACGACCTCTCGCGCACCCCTCGCCACTGCTATGTCGCGTTTTATCTGTGGCTGCGCAAAGGCCTTGGCGCAGATGCTCTGATCCATATCGGGGCGCACGGCACGCTGGAATGGCTGCCGGGGAAATCTGTCGCTTTGTGCAATGAATGCTGGCCCGAGGTGCTGATCCGCGATCTGCCCGTGATCTACCCGTTCATCGTCAATGACCCCGGTGAGGCTGCGCAAGCCAAACGCCGGATCGGCGCTGTTACGCTGGGCCATATCCCGCCCGCGATGAAGGAAAGCGGTACGCCGGATCGGATGGTGCGGCTGGAATCGCTGCTGGACGAGTTCTCGAACGCCGACGGCCTGGACCCCAAACGCCGCGACCGTCTGCAAGAGGACATCCGGATTGAGGCACAAGCCATCGGGCTGGAAAATGATCTTGGCCTCGATCAGGCCACCTGCACCGCCGAGGCGATCACCCGCATCGACCGTTTTGTCTGTGACATCAAAGAAAGCCAGTTCGGTGACGGCTTGCACATCTTTGGTCGTGTCCCCGACGCGACGGGTAACTTCGATCCCGCCCCTTCGGCCCATGCCGAACGCCGCGCCCTGATCGATGCACTGGATGCCAAGCGGATCGAGGCCGGTCCCTCCGGCTCTCCCTATCGCGGTCGTGTTGACGTGTTGCCGACCGGGCGGAACCTGTACACCACTGACCCACGTTCGGTGCCCACCCGCGCTGCCTATACCCAAGGCGTGAAACTGGCCGAGGAACTGGTTAGGCGACATCTGCAAGAGGAAGGCGACTATCCCAAAGGGCTGATCGTCGATCTCTGGGGCTCGGCCACCATGCGCACGGCGGGCGAGGAATTCGCCATGGCGCTGCATCTGCTGGGTGTGAAGCCGGTCTGGGACAAAGGATCAGAACGGGTTTCGGGAATCGAAGTGCTGCCGATCACCGACCTCAGCCGCCCGCGCCTGGACGTGACCCTGCGGGTCTCAGGCCTGTTCCGGGACGTATTCCCAACGCTTTCAGCGCTTTATGGTCAGGCCGTCCGCGCCCTGTCCGTGCGGGAAGAGGCTCCTGACTGGAACCCCTATGCCGGTCACGACCCAGCCGCTCGCGTGTTTGGCCCCGCCCCAGGGAGCTACGGGCTGAACATGACTCAATTGTCCGAAACCTACACCGACGAGGCGCGCGCGCAGGCTGGTGAAGCCTGGCTCGAGGCCAGTTCTTTTGCCCTGGAAGGCGAACATATCGCACAGGACAAGGATGGAATCACTCAGCGTGTCGCCAATGCTGACAGTTTTGTTCATCTGCAGGACCTGACCGAAACCGACCTGTTGCTGGCCAATGACTACGCCACGCATGAGGCCGGTTTCGCGGCGGCCAAGAAGGTCACAGGCGGTACCGCACAGCTCTATCATCTGGACAATACCAACCCGGAAAACCCGCGCGCCCGTACCCTTCCCGAGGAAATCAGCCGCGTCGTTCATGCCCGTGCCGCCAACCCCGGCTGGATCGCGGGCATGCAGCGGCATGGCTTCCGGGGTGCGGCCGAAATCGCGGCGACGCTGGATCACATGGCCTCGTTCGCGCATCTCTCGGGCACGGTCGCACCGCATCTGTTCGACCTCTACCACGACGCTACGCTGGGAGACGCCGAAGTCGATGGCTTTCTGCAACAGGCCAACCCGCAAGCCCATCAAGCCATGCAAGATCGGTTCCGGGCGCTGCTCGAAGCCGGATTGTGGAATACCCGCCGGAACTCGATTCGGGCCGGTTTGGAGGGGCCGCAATGAGCGCCCCGATAGTTCAGGGTTGGTGTCCCGGCGCCCATCGCCCGATGATGTCCGGCGACGGTCTGGTAGTGCGGGTCCGGCCCCGGCTGGCCCGGCTGGACGCCCGACAGGCACTGGGCCTCTGCGAATTGGCGGGCCGTTTCGGCAATGGAACCATCGACCTGACAAACCGCGCCAATCTTCAGTTGCGCGGCGTGCAGGAAGCCGATCATCAATCACTGCTGGCCCAGCTTGCTGCGTTGAACCTGTTGGATGCCGAGCCGGACATCGAGGTGCGGCGCAACATTCTGGTCTCGCCGCTCTATCAGACCGGCGATCTGACCGCACGATTGGCGCAAGAACTGATCGACCGTCTGGCCGAGCTACCGGATTTGCCCGCCAAGTTCGGATTTGCCATCGACACTGGGCCCGCGCGTTTACTGGCCGAGGACTCAGCGGATATCAGACTTGAGACCAGCCCTGATGGCCTGATCCTCCGCGCTGATGGTGCCGAAACCGGGCACCGTGTGACCGAGGCTAATGCCATTGACCAATTGCTCGCGCTAGCACGTTGGTTTGCGGAGTGCCACACGCCCGAGGCCCGCCGCATGGCACGGGTCGTGGCGTCGCGTGGTTTGCCCCGTGAATGGCAAGGCATCGCCCCCGGCCCGGTCAGCCCCGCGCTTCAACCCGGCACCTGCGCGCAGGGCACGCTCTATGGTGCGGCCTTCGGGCAACTGCCTGCGCGTGATCTCGGCGAATTGATTGAGAATAGCGGTGCCTCTGCCCTGCGGGTCACCCCTTGGCGGCTGATCCTGCTGGAAGACGGGGCGGCGTTACCTGCTCCGACCTTTGTCACGGATGGCAGCGACCCGCTGATGACCACCGACGCCTGCCCCGGGGCGCCATTCTGCCCGCAGGCGCAAGTGGAAACACGGGGGATCGCCCGCGCATTGGCCCCGCGCGTATCCGGCAGTCTGCATGTTTCAGGCTGCGCCAAGGGATGCGCCCGCATGGCCTCAGCCGATGTTACTCTGATCGGCTACAACGGACGATTTGATCTTGTCAAACAAGGGCGCGCAGGGGATGAGCCTTGCCAACGCGGCCTGACCGAAGAAACACTCATGACCATGGACTTCACCTGATGCCCTATGAATACGAAACCGATGGCGCGGCGATCTATAAGCAAAGCTTTGCCACCATCCGTGCTGAGGCTGATCTGGCCCGGTTCGATGCGGACGAGGAACAGGTTGCCGTGCGCATGATCCACGCCGCCGGGATGGTCGGGCTGGAAGAGTTCGTGCATTTCTCGCCCGGGTTTGTTGCCAAGGCCCGTACCGCACTGGAAAGCGGCGCGCCGATCCTGTGCGACGCGCGTATGGTCAGCGAAGGCGTGACCCGCTTCCGCCTACCCTCTGAGAACGAGGTGATCTGCACCCTGCATGACGAACGCGTGCGCCCTTTGGCCGCTGAGCTAAGCAATACCCGCTCTGCCGCCGCGCTGGAGCTGTGGCGGCCTCATCTTGAGGGCGCGCTGGTCGCCATTGGCAATGCACCAACTGCGCTGTTCCATCTGCTGAACATGTTGGAAGACCCCGGCTGCCCTCGCCCGGCCGCCATCATCGGCTGTCCGGTCGGCTTTGTCGGCGCGGTCGAATCCAAGGACGCCTTGTGGGAGGCGCAACCCGTGCCGTCTTGCATCGTCAAAGGCCGCCTGGGCGGCAGCGCCATCACAGTCGCTGCCGTCAACGCGATCGCGAGCCGCGCGGAATGAGCGCGGGCAAGATATACGGCGTGGGCCTCGGCCCCGGTGATCCGGATCTTATGAGCGTCCGGGCGGATCGCCTGTTACGCAGCGCGCGGCATGTGGCGTTCTTCCGCAAACCGGGCCGCAGTGGTCAGGCACGCAAAATCGTCAATGGGATGATCCCCGGAGATGCTGTTGAATTCCCGATGGAATACCCGGTGACAACCGAAATTCCAGTGACCGATCCGCGCTATAATGAACTGCTGTCCACGTTCTACAAAGACTGCGCCACGCATCTTAAGGCGCTGTCGGAACAGGGCGAAGATGTTGTGGTGTTGTGCGAGGGCGATCCGTTCTTCTACGGCTCTTTCATGCATCTTTACAGCCGCTTACGAGATGAAATCAACGTTGAAGTAGTGCCGGCGATCACTGGTATGTCCGGGGCCTGGACGGCGACCGGAGACCCCATCACCTGGGGAGATGACGTCCTGACCGTTCTGGTCGGCACCCTGCCGGAGGACACTCTGGCAGAGCGCATGGCGCAGACCGACGCATTGGTGGTGATGAAGCTTGGGCGCAATATCAACAAGGTAAAGCGCGCCCTGAAAACTGCAGGGCTGTATGACCGCGCGTGGATTGTTGAATTCGCGCAGATGCCGAACCAGACCGTGACGAAACTGTCCGAGGCTTGCGATAAGATCACGCCGTATTTTTCGATTATCATCGTCCACGGACAAGGGCGTCGGCCATGAGTGGCTGGGTCAAGATCGCGGGTCTTGGGCCAGGTGATGAGGCGCTGATTACACCCGAAGTCACCGACGCACTGGCCGAAGCGACCGATGTCGTCGGCTACATCCCCTACGTCGCCCGCGTGGCGGAACGCGAGGGGCTGACCCTGCATGCCAGCGACAACCGGGTCGAGATTGACCGCTCGCAACATGCGTTGCAAATGGCATCCGAGGGCAAACGGGTGGTTGTCGTTTCCTCCGGCGATCCGGGCGTTTTTGCCATGGCCGCCGCCGTTTTCGAGGCGTTGGAAAACGGTCCCGAAGAATGGCGGGAAGTTCAGATCGACGTCCTGCCCGGAATAACAGCCATGCTGGCCGCCTCGGCCCGAGCAGGCGCGCCGTTGGGCCATGATTTCTGTGCGATTAACCTGAGCGACAACCTAAAACCGTGGTCTCTGATCGAAAAACGGCTGCGTCTGGCGGCGCAGGGCGACTTTTCCATGGCGTTCTACAATCCACGCTCGAAGTCCCGCCCGGAAGGGTTTGTAAAGACACTGGAAATACTGCGTCAAGAATGTGAACCCGAGCGTTTGATCCTGTTTGCGCGCGCAGTGTCTCGCGCCGAAGAAGCGCTGCGCATTTCCACGCTGGCCGAAGCGACGCCAGACATGGCAGACATGCAGACGGTGGTTATTGTTGGGTCATCGCGCACGCGGATGATCGAACGAAACGGCCCACCTATCGTCTATACGCCGAGGTTCACACCGGAATGAGACAACCAGTCCAGAGCCTGAACGACATTGGTCAGTTCGGTCCGCTGTGGCAGGACCGGACGATCGATCATCAGCACTGGAATGCCCAGCGTGCGCGCCGCGTCAAGCTTGGCGCGCGCGCCGGAACCGCCCGCGTTTTTGGACACGACCAGTTCAATGTCGTGACGTTTCATCAAAGCCCGATCATCGTCTTCGGCAAACGGGCCTTTGGCCACGACGACATCGCAATTGGGCAAAGGCAACGCGGAAGGTTCGTCCACCAGACGCAACAGATAATGGTGCTGAGGCTGGGCGGCGAAATCCTCAAGATGCATTCGCCCGACGGCAAGAAACACGCGGTGCGGCGCACCGGACAGTTCCCGGACCGCGGCAGCAATATCCGGCACGTGTCGCCAGCGATCCCCCGCCCGCGCGGTCCATTCCGGGCGGGTCAACGCGACCAGCGGGGTTTTGGTGGCAGTACAGGCCGTGATCGCATTTCGGCTCATCTGCGCGGCAAAGGGGTGGGTTGCGTCGACGACATGGGTGATTGCATTCTGTTGAATATACCCGGCAAGGCCGTCAGGGCCGCCAAAGCCGCCGATGCGCACAGGCAACGGCTGCGGACGCGGCGTCTCGACCCGTCCGGCATAAGAATAGACGGCCGCAATCCCTTGATCGGAAATGGCTTTGGCCAAAGCGTTGGCCTCGGTCGTGCCGCCAAGGATCAGGAGGTTGGACATGCATAAAGCTCCGTGGCTGACCGTATTGGGCTTGGGCGAAGATGGACTGGATGGACTGTCGCCTGCAAGCCGTCAAGTGCTTGACCGCGCCGAAGTCATCATGGGTCCACCACGACACCTTGCGCTGCTGCCCGATACCGGCGCCGAGCAGGTCGAGTGGCCGGTGCCGTTTTCTGATGGTTTGCCGATCCTGACGACGCTTCGCGGACGCGCAACGGTGGTTTTGGCCTCGGGCGATCCTTTCTGGTTCGGTGCAGGTTCGGTCATTGCGCGCAATTTCGAAGCGGGAGAGTGGACGGCCCTGCCCGGCCAATCGACGTTTTCTCTGGCCGCTGCGCGCCTGGGCTGGCCGCTGGAAACGACACTGACCTTTGGCCTGCATGCGGCCCCTCTAACCCGATTGCGCCCACATCTGTCGCCCGGTTTGCGCGCCATTTTGCTTTTGCGTGACGGCAAGGCCGTGGCCGAGCTGGCAACATACCTGACTGAAACCGGTTTTCCGGACAGCGCGTTGCACGTGATGCAGGCCCTGGGTGGACCAAGGGAAAACACGCGGACCGTCAGTTTGACCGAGGCATTGCTGGGGACCTTTGACCACCCGGTCTGTGTCGGGCTTGAAGTTACCGGCGCAGGGCGGGCTTTCCCGAAGGCCTCGGGCAAACCGGATGACATCTTTGAAAACGATGGTCAGATCACCAAACGCCCGGTACGCGCGCTGACACTTTCGGCGCTGGCACCGCAGCGCGGCGAACATCTTTGGGATATCGGCGGTGGCACCGGCTCGATCAGTATCGAATGGTTGATGTGCGACCCCACACTGACGGCAACCACAATCGAACCCCGCACCGACCGGGCCGAGCGTATTCGTCGCAACGCAGATACGCTTGGACAAGATCGCCTGCATGTGGTGCACGGGACCGCGCCAGAGGTATTGGGCGGGTTGCCATTGCCAGACGTGGTTTTCATCGGCGGTGGGTTAAGCCAGACACTGCTGGAATGGTTGCACAGATCCTTGCCCACCGGCGCCCGATTGGTCGCCAATGCAGTAACTCTGGAAAGCGAGGCGCTGCTGGCACAGTGGCAGGAAAAACTTGGCGGCGATCTGCTACGCATCGAGCTGGCGCAGGCATCCGCACTGGGGTCGATGCGAGGTTGGAACGCTGCCTATCCAGTGGTGCAGTGGAGCGTCACCCTATGATCGTCGCAGGGTTGGGGTTTTCATCGCAAGCAACGGCCAGCAGCTTGCGCGCCGCGTTCGACCAGGCCCGGACTGGTCAGAACGTGGATGCGCTGGCGACCGTTGCCGACAAGGAAAGCCACCCCGCATTGGCCGAGTTCGCCGCAACCGCCGCCCTGCCCCTGCACCTCATCACGCCGGACGATCTGGCCGGGCAGCGCACTCTCACCTGCTCGAACCGCAGCCGGGCCACTTATGGCACTGGCAGTGTGGCAGAAGCATCGGCTTTGGCCGCCGCCGGTCCCGGCGCGCGGCTGCTCTCTCCCAGACAGATTTCAGACGACCGGCTGGCCACCTGCGCCATTGCCATCGGAGGACAAACATGACCGTTCATTTCATCGGCGCCGGACCGGGTGCCGCCGATCTTTTGACCCTGCGAGGACGCGATATCATCGCCACTTGCCCAGTTTGCCTCTATGCCGGGTCTCTGGTGCCCGAAGAAATCCTTGGCCATTGCCCTGAAGGCGCAAAGATCGTGAATACCGCGCCTATGGATCTGGATCAGATCATCGCCGAGATCGAGGCGGCACATCAGGCCGGTCACGACGTGGCGCGGTTGCATTCCGGCGACCTGTCCGTGTGGTCCGCGATGGGGGAACAGATGCGCCGTCTGAAGGAAATGGGCATTCCCGTCAGTGTCACACCCGGCGTACCATCGTTTGCCGCTGCCGCTGCCGCGCTTGGCACCGAGTTGACCCTACCCGGTCTGGCGCAATCGGTAGTTCTGACCCGGACACCGGGTCGCGCATCCTCGATGCCCGAGGGTGAGACGCTGGAGAATTTCGCACGCACCGGCGCGACATTGGCCATTCATCTGTCGATCGGCAATCTGGACAAAGTCATATCGGACCTGACCCCGGCCTATGGTGCAGAATGCCCGGTTGCGGTTGTCTATCGCGCAAGTTGGCCGGATGAGAGGATCATCCGTGCAACGCTGAAGACCCTCAAGGGGTCGCTGGACGACAGTATTTCGCGCACCGCGCTTATTTTGGTTGGCCCCGCGCTTGCCGGCGAAGGGTTCGATGAAAGCTGCCTTTACTCAAAGACCTATGATCGTCGCTATCGTCCGCAAAGCGCGGATAGCCCGTGGTCAAGCTGGAGCACCGAGAAGGAATGACTCGATGACCAACCCTCCGGGCATACTGATTTCCGCTCCATCCTCGGGAACGGGCAAGACAACTGTCATGCTGGGCCTGTTGCGCGCATTGGCCGAAGACGGGCTTGCCGTGCAGCCATTCAAAAGCGGGCCGGACTATATTGACCCGGCGTTTCATCGGGCCGCAGCTGGCCGTTCCTCGTTCAATCTGGACAGTTGGGCGATGGGAGAGCAACTGCTGAACGCCATCTCGGCGCAGGCCGAAGGGGCGGATATCGTGGTCGCCGAGGGCTCGATGGGGCTGTTCGACGGCGTGGCTAAGCCGGGCGAGTTGGGCCATGGCTCCAGCGCCGAAACAGCGCGACGCATGGGGTGGCCTGTCGTGTTGGTGCTGGATGTGGGCGGACAGGCGCAGTCGGCTGCGGCAACCGCGCTGGGGTTCAAGATGTATAACCCTGACCTGCCTTTTGCCGGAGTGATCCTGAACCGCTGCGCCAGCTCACGACACGAGCGCCTGACGCGCCTGGGAATGGAACGCGCCGGACTGCCCGTTCTGGGGGTTTTGCCCCGTCGCGGTGATCTGACTTTGCCCGAGCGGCATTTGGGGCTGATTCAAGCGGTCGAGCATCCTGATCTGGAAAGCGCCATTGTTGGGTATGCAACCTTCCTGCGCGAGCATGTGGATTTGGAGGCCATCAAGCGGGCGGCTTCCTCAGGCCCAGATGGGCCATCGTCAACCGCGCTGCCGCGACCTCCGGCGCACCGGATCGCACTGGCACGGGACGCAGCGTTTTCCTTTACCTACCCGCATCTTTTGGAGGGTTGGCGTGCCGCCGGAGCGGAGATATTGCCGTTTTCTCCGCTGGCCAATGAAGCCCCTGCCAGAGACGCCGATCTTGTCTGGCTACCCGGAGGTTACCCCGAGCTGCACGCTGGAACGTTGGCCGCAGCCGAGACCTTTCTGGCAGGGCTGCGCAAGCATGCAGAAACGAAACCCGTTCACGGCGAATGCGGCGGATACATGGCCCTGGGTGAAATTCTGATCGACAAAGAAGGGCAAAGGCACAAAATGGCCGGGCTGCTGGGGTTGGTGACCTCGTACGAGAAACGCAAGTTCAACCTTGGGTATCGCCGGGCGGAATTGCTGTCGGCAATGCCCGGGTTTTCCACCGGAACCGCCCTGCGCGGGCACGAATTTCACTATTCCTCGATTGTCGAGCAGCCTGATGCGCCGCTGGCCCGCGTCTTCGATGCCGAGGGGGCCGAAGGCCCACAAACAGGATCCGTGCGTGGCAATGTCACCGGCACGTTCTTTCACCTGATCGCAGAGGCTTCGGCATGACTGGTTTTGTCTCATTTGTCGGCTCGGGGCCGGGTGACCCGGAACTGTTGACACTCAAGGCTGTGGACAGGCTCAACAAGGCCGATGCGGTCTTGTTTGATGACCTCAGCAGCGGCCCAATCCTGACCCATGCGCGGGACGGTGCCGATCTGGTTGGCGTGGGCAAACGCGCCGGGCGCCCGTCCCCAAAGCAGGATCATGTCAGCCGCTTGCTGGTCGAATACGCACAGACAGGGCAGCGCGTCGTGCGCCTGAAATCAGGTGATGGTGGCATGTTCGGACGGCTGGAGGAGGAGCTTGTGTCGTTGCGCGACGCTGGGATCGAATACGAGATCATCCCCGGCGTCCCCTCGGCCGTCGCCGCGGCTGCAGCGGCGGGCATCCCTCTGACCCGGCGGCTGACGGCTCGGCGGGTGCAGTTCATCACAGGCCATGACGTCAGCGGCAAGCTACCCGAAGATCTGAACCTGCCCGCTTTGGCAGACCCCGGGGCAACAACCGTTGTCTTTATGGGAAAGCGCACTTTCCCCCTGTTGGTCAACGTTTTGCACAATCACGGGCTGCCGCTGGACACACCCGCACTGATGGCCGAGGCCGTTTCCACCCCGGAACAATCCTTGCACCGGTCAACACTTGGAGGCCTGTCCGAACGCCTGAAAGCAGATGTCGGAACCGCACCTGCCCTGATCCTGTACGGACCGTTGGCGGAGTTCGGCGATGACTGAGCTGATCCTGATCGGCATCGGCACCGGCAACCCCGATCATGTGACCTTTCAGGGGGCGCAAGCGATACAAAAGGCCGATCTGATCCTGATCCCGCGTAAAGGTGAAAACAAAGCCGATCTGGCGGGTATTCGCGAGAAGATCATTGCGAAAGTGGCTGATATACCACCTGAAATCGCCTATTTTGACATCCCAAATCGGCGCGCGGATGACGGTTATCTTCAGGGCGTAGACGAGTGGCACGACGCCATTGCCAAAAAATGGCGCTCCGCGATGGATGCTCATCCCAACGCCAGCAAGATCGCGCTGCTGATCTGGGGGGATCCGTCGCTTTACGACAGTTCCCTGCGGATTGCATCCCGGTTGGTTCCGCAACCCATCACGCGAGTGGTTCCCGGAATCACCGCTTTGCAGGCGCTGACAGCGGCCCATGCGATTCCGATCAATGACATCGGCGCGCCCTATGTCGTGACAACCGGCCGCCGTTTACGTGACGAAGGCTGGCCCGGTGATGCCAGCAAGGTTGCAGTTATGCTGGACGGCGAATGCTCGTTCCAAGGCCTTGAAATGGCGCAGTACGATATCTGGTGGGGTGCCTATGTCGGCATGGCAGAAGAAATTCTGATCAGCGGGCCACTGGATGAGGCATCACAGCAGATTCTTGATACCCGTGCTGCGGCCCGGGCTGATCACGGCTGGATCATGGACATCTATCTGCTGAAAAAACGCGCGCACTGATCGAAAATTTCGCATTGGCTTTCGAATCCATCCCCGATGCAACAGACCTGTTCGCACAAGATTGTGAATGCACCCAGGTACAAATTCGGCGACACTCGGCCATCCGCGCTAAAGGAGTGTCCGTGATGAAAGCACTTGCGACAGTTTTCAGCCTGCTTGCCTTGCCTGCATGGGCGCAGGAGCCTTTGGCCGGTTGGGCCGTCTATCCCAGCGTCAAAAGCTATGATGAACTGATTGATGCAACCAAGGCCGCTGTGAAGGAAAACGGCCTGATCGTGGTGACACAGGCCGGGCCGACCAAGGCTGCAGCAGCCCGTGGGATCACTATCCCGGGTAACCGCGTCATCGGTGCGTTCAACAATGACTACGCGGTGCGCGTGCTTGAAACCTCGACCAACGCTATGATCGAGGCTCCGATCCGATTCTATGTCACGGAAAACGACAACGGAACCGCCACCCTGTCCTACAAGACACCCAGCTTTGTGTTCGCCCCTTATGTGTTCGAAGGTGGCGAAGCGCTGAAGGAAATCGCTGCGGAATTAGACAATAAGTTTCAGGCCGTGGCGGAAAGCGCAGTCAAATAGTCACACTGACGTGATCCGCCTTGCGTCCAGGGCTGTCCTCCGCAATCTGCATTAAAACACCGATTTCGGAGCATGATAGATGCAGGACCTCTCGCCGCGCGCTGCGGATCTTTTGGCCCAACGCCTGTACGAGGCCGGATGCCGCCACGCCTTTGGAATGCCGGGCGGTGAGGTTCTGACGCTGGTCGATGCGCTGGAACAGGCGGGCATCACCTTTCACCTGACCAAGCACGAAAACGCTGCGGGTTTCATGGCCGAGGCGGTGCATCATCGTGATGGGGCACCCGCGATTCTCGTTGCGACACTGGGTCCAGGCGCGATGAACGGGATCAACGTGGTGGCCAATGCATTGCAGGACAGGGTGCCCATGATCGTACTGACCGGTTGCGTCGATGCGGATGAGGCGCTCACCTACACGCATCAGGTGATGGACCATGCACAGGTTTATCGTTCGATCACCAAGGGTACGTTCATGTTGACTGCCGAGGGTGCGGATATCATCGCAGACAAGGCGGTAACCCTGGCCAATCAGCCTCGTCCCGGTCCGGTGCATATCGACGTACCGATCTCGGTCGCGGATACGCGCGTGCAGGGGGTAAAGCGGCGGCGACTTGCCAAAGTGGCACCGGTTGGCCCCGGCGGGGAATGTCTGGAAAAGGCGCGCCGCTGGGTGTCAGAGGCCGAACGCCCCATCGCAATCATCGGGCTAGACGTGCTTTACGACGACTCGCGCAGTGTGGTGCAAGCCTTTCTGGAACACTTCAACATCCCCTTCGTGACCACGTACAAGGCCAAGGGCGTGGTGCCCGAGAGCCATCCGCTGTGTCTGGGTGGGGCGGGCTTGTCCCCGCTGGCCGATAAGCACCTTGTGCCGCTGGTTGAACAATCCGATCTGATTATGTGCCTCGGCTACGACCCGATTGAAATGCGCCCCGGCTGGCGCGAGATCTGGGATCCCGAGGATAAGCGAGTCATCGACATCTCAGCCGTGGTCAACGATCATTACATGCACCAGGCAGGCTTGCATCTGGTGGCAGATACAGCGTCCACGCTGGAAGCCATCGCCAAGGGCAACCCCGCTCGCCAAACTTGGCCAGCAGGTCAGCCCGCACGGGCCAAGGCTGAATTGGCGAAGGCCTTCCCGATCGACGAGGATTGGGGGCCCGCCGCCGTGATCGCCGAGACCCGTGCCGCGCTGCCCCCGGAAACTCTGGCAACCGCAGATAGCGGCGCCCATCGCATCCTGCTAAGCCAGATGTGGGAGTGTTCTGAAGAACGCGGGCTGATCCAATCTTCGGCGCTGTGTACAATGGGGTGTGCCGTACCGATGGCAATCGGCCTGAAACTGGCCGAACCAAACCGTCCGGTGATCAGTTTCTCGGGCGATGCCGGATTCCTGATGGTCGCCGGAGAGCTGTCGACCGCTGCCGAAATGGGTGGTAACCCGATTTTTCTGGTCTTTGTGGATGCAAGCCTTGCCCTGATCGAATTGAAACAGCGTCAACGCCAGATGGGCAATCGAGGCGTTGATTTCGACCGGCACGATTTTGCTGCCATGGGGCGGGCTTTCGGTGGTTATGGCCACACCGTAAGGGCACGCGAAGAACTGCGCGCAGCGCTGCACGATGCCTTGAAGGCCGACCGGTTCACCGTTATCGCGGCAGAAATCGACCGAGGAGGTTATGATGGCCGCATCTAAGGGACCGCTGAAAGGCGTAAAGGTACTGGACCTAAGCCGCATTCTGGCCGGACCAACCTGCACGCAATTGCTGGGCGATTTGGGCGCAAGTGTCATCAAGATCGAAAACCCAACCACCGGAGGCGACGACACCCGGCAATGGGGTCCCCCTTATGTAGAGGACGCGCAAGGCAACCGCTCGGATTTGAGTGCATATTTCATGTCGTCGAACCGGAACAAGAAGTCCGTCGCGTTGGATATCTCTACCGCAGAAGGTCAGGCCGAAATACGTCGGCTGGCGTCACACGCAGATATCCTGATCGAAAACTTCAAACCCGGTGGGCTTGCGAAATACGGGCTGGACTATGCGACCCTGTCACAGGAATTCCCCGGGCTGGTCTATTGTTCGATCTCTGGTTATGGCCAGACCGGCCCCAATGCGTCAAAGCCAGGCTACGATCTGATGGCTCAGGGCTATGGCGGTGTCATGTCTCTGACGGGCGACCCCGACGGCGTACCAACCAAGGTGGGCGTTGGGATCGCAGATGTGATGTGCGGCATGTATGCCAGCGTCGGCATTCTGGCCGCCTTGCGCCACCGGGATCTGACGGGCGAAGGACAGCAGATCGACCTTGCCCTGGTTGATGCGCAAATTGCCTGGCTTATCAATGAAGGCGTAAATTACCTGACTTCGGGCAACGTGCCTCAACGTCGCGGCAATGGTCACCCCAATATCGTTCCTTATGACGTCTATGAAACATCTGACGGGCACGTCATCCTGGCTGTCGGAAATGACAGCCAGTTTAGGCGGTTCTGCGGCTTTGTTGAACGTGCTGAGCTGGCGGATGACCCCAGATTTGCGACCAACCCATCCCGTCTGGAACATCGCGATGCACTGAACGCCATTTTGCGCCCTGCCGTTCGGACATTGGATACGAATACCGTGATCAACGGGCTTGAGGAGTTGAAGGTCCCGGTCGGCCCGGTGCAGACTCTGGATCAGGTTTTCGCAACTGACCAGGTTACGGCCCGCCAGATGCAGATCACGATGCAGGCAACCCCCGGTCCGGTTCAACTGATCGGGAATCCCCTGAACCTGTCGCGCACGCCTGTAACATATCGCAGCCCGCCACCGATCTGCGGGGCGGACACTCAGGCCGTTCTGAACGCCGAAAACCCGTTTGAAGATTGAAACACTGTGCCTATTTCGGCAGCATGTTGCTGAAACATGCCGTTGAATCGGCGATTTTTTTCACGTTTTGCACACACAGCTTTTCACCAATTCGAGAGCAAGGCCGATACTGATACGACCCGCCTGCACACTCTGCTACATCGAAGAGTGTGAAATATTGCAATCAGATTGGACCCGAGCATGAAACAAGACGTTTTTGGACAGATGAACACCCTGACCCAATCGGCGGCCGTCGATGCGTGGAACGGTGTTCTGCTCGGGTTCATGGCGCATGCCGCAATCACACCTCAACATCTGGGCAAAGTGCTGGAGCTTGAACCCGACTTTGCGCTGGGTCATGCGGTCAAAGGCTTGTTCATGGTTCTGCTGGGCCGCCGCGAAATGCTGCCGGTCGCAACCGAGGCCCTGAACGCGGCCAATACGGCGATGGAGCGCCAGCCCGTTTCCGCACGTGAAAAGCTGTATGTCGAGGCGTTGGCGCTGTATCTGGGCGACCTGCCCTCGCAAGCCATCCAGAAATTCGAAGAGGTCCTGCGCGCTAATCCGACCGACACCCTGGCAATGAAGCTCAGCCATGCAACGCGGTTCGTTCTGGGGGACTCGCACGGCATGCGGCGGTCAATTGAGCGGGTTATGCCAGCTTATGAGCCGGACCACCCCGGGCGGGGGTATCTACTGGGGTGTCATTCTTTTGCTCTCGAAGAAACCGGCGCTTACGAAAAGGCTGAAATCGCTGGCCGCCAGGCCCTGTGGATGGTCTCGGACGATGCCTGGGGTTTGCATGCGGTCGCGCATGTGCATGAGATGACAGGCAACGCCCAGCTTGGACTGGACTGGTTGGCCGGGCGCGAGGACGCCTGGGCGCATTGTAACAACTTCCGCTATCATGTCTGGTGGCACAAGGCACTGATGCATCTGGATCTGGGTCAGATCGATCAGGTTATGGCGCTGTATGACGAACATATCCGCAAAGACAAAACCGACGATTACCGCGATATCTCGAACGCCACATCGCTACTGTCACGACTTGAGCTTGAGGGCGTAAACGTCGGAAATCGCTGGGAAGAACTGGCCGATCTAAGCGCCGCCCGGACCGAAGACGGATGTCTGATCTTTGCCGATCTACATTATCTGTTGGCCCTGACTGGTGACAATCGCGCGGACGCGACTGGCAAGATGCTGCAACGCATTCAGAAAGATGCCGGACGCAACCATGGCGACACAGCGATCCGCATGTCCGATCCCGGCGTCGCCGCGGCAAAGGGCCTCGAAGCATTCGGGGACGGGCTGTACGGAACAGCGTTCGACTTCCTGTCTACTACGCGCGGCTCAATGCAGTTGGCCGGTGGAAGTCACGCGCAACGTGATGTATTCGAGCGCATCACGATTGATTCAGGCCTGCGGGCCGGTCGCCTGGATGAGGTCGAGCGCATCCTGGACGACCGTCGCGCCAAACGCGCCGGAGGCGAGGACAATTACGCACTGGCGCGCCGTGCATTGATCGATGCGGCCCGCGATGGCGATGACGCGCAAAGCGTCCCTGCCGAATAAAACAACAAGAACAACAAAAAAGACCACGAAGGACGGAAAACCGTATGGCGACTGCTTCGCCCGCTTCTGATTTTGCACCTGTCGCAGCTCAAGCTGCGGCCAGTGCCAGTGTGCGCGACCCACGGCTGGATTTTTATCGCGGCATCGCGATGTTCATCATCCTGATCGCTCATATCCCCAATGACCCTTGGGCTAAGTGGATTCCAGCCCGCTTTGGATATTCCGACGCCACCGAGATCTTTGTGTTCTGCTCGGGCATGGCCTCGGCCATTGCCTTCGGCGGGGCGTTCATGCGCAAAGGCTGGTGGATGGGAACAGCCCGCGTGGCCTACCGCATCTGGCAGGTCTACTGGGCGCATATCTGCCTGTTCTTCTTCGTCGCCATGACCATGGCTGCACTCGACCAAACCGGTGCGTTTGAAAAGACTTACGTCTCGTCTTTGAACCTTCAGCACTTTTTCAAGGACCCTGCATCGCAGATGGTTGGTATCTTTACGCTGACCTATGTGCCGAACTACTTTGACATCCTGCCGATGTATCTTGTGGTTCTGGCATTGATGCCGCTTTACATGGCGCTGTATCGGGTCAGTTTCTGGCTGATGGCTGGGACATGCGTGGCGATCTGGCTTGTCGCACAAACCGGCGTGCTGGCGTTACCAGCCGAGCCTTGGTCGGAGCGTCAGTGGTTCTTTAACCCCTTCGGCTGGCAATTGTTGTTCTTCACCGGGTTTGCATTCATGCGCGGCTGGATTCCAGCGCCGCCGGTTTCGAAATTCCTGATCTGGGCCGCAATCCTCTTTCTGGTCCTGTCGGCACCGTTTGGGTCATGGAAAGTCTTTACCTGGATCAACAACGCAGCCCCCGAGCTTGGCGCGATGCTGCGTCCAGGCTGGCCCTTGACGGAAGAGCTGCGCGGCAAGACCGACTTCGGCGTGCTGCGTTACATCCACTTTCTGTCTCTGGCTTATCTGGGGTGGGTCGCGGCGGGTGAACATGGCCATCGTCTGATCGCGACGGGCCACAGCCTTGGTGCGCGTGCCTGGCAAATATTGCTGATGATCATAACTAAGGTCGGCCAGCAATCCCTTGCAGTCTTTGTCTTTTCTATGGCTGCGGCGCGGCTGATCGGCGTGGCGCTCGACCAGACTGAGCGGGATGTTGCCAGTGTCTTTGTCGCCAACATGATTGGCTTTGCCATGATCATCGGCGTGGCTTATCTGGCCGCCTGGTTCAAGTCACAACCCTGGAAGTCGAAGAAATGAGTTTTACCCGCCGCGCATTCCTTGCCTCGACGACCGCTCTGGCCTTTGCACCGTCTGCCTTTGCAACCGGGGGCGAGGTCCCGTTTGACCACGCGGACGTGATCGAACTGGCCCGTGATCTGGCCGGTCGCCCTTATGCGGAACGCGAGATGGTGCCGCAGGAGTGGCAGGACCTGACCTATCAACAATATCGCTCGATCCGGTTCCGGCTGGATCGTGCGCTTTGGTACGAGACGGAAACTCCGTTCAACGTCGATTTCTTCACACCGGGCCTGTACTTCCCGCGCACAGTTAAAGTCTCAACTGTTGAGGACGGGATGACTACCCCCGTGGTCTTCGATCTTGAGATGTTCGACAAATCCGAGGACGTACCGCAGCTGCCCATTGACGACACGCTGGGCTTTTCCGGCCTGCGCCTGCGTACCGAGATGCACCGCCCCGGCAAAACCGATGAGTTCTGCGTCTGGCAAGGGGCCAGCTATTTCCGCGCCATCGGTCTGCATGAGGTCTATGGCCTGTCGGCGCGTGGTCTTGCCCTGAAAACCGGCGATCCGGATGGCGAGGAATTCCCCGAATTCATCCGCTTCTGGCTGGAACGCCCCAAACCGGGCCAGCGCAACATGGTTGTACATGCGCTGATGGACAGCCCCAGCGTGACAGGGGCCTACCGGTTCAACGTCACTGCCGGTGCAGATTGCGTGATGGACATCGAAGCCACCCTCTTTCCGCGTGAAGAGCTGACTCATGTGGGCCTCGCTCCGGGCACCTCGATGTTCCTGTTCGATCAGACCAATCACAGCCGGTTCGACGATTTCCGCCCCGCAGTGCATGACAGCGATGGGCTGATGATCCGCAACGGCGCCGGTGAAGTCCTGTGGCGTCCGCTGGCCAACCCGACACGGCTGCAAATCTCGTCTTTCGTCGACACAAATCCGCGCGGCTTCGGCCTTATGCAGCGTAAGCGCGAGTTCTCGGACTATGCCGATCTTGAGGCGAACTATCACAAACGTCCCGGTCTGTGGGTGGAACCCAATCAAGATTGGGGCAAGGGTTCAGTCACACTGGTTGAAATCCCAGCCGATCAGGAAATCTACGACAACATCGTCGCCTATTGGCGCCCTGCCGAGCCATATGCGGCTGGTAGTCAGGTTGATTTTTCATACCGGCTGATCTGGGGCGATGAACCCCAGCGCACACCGATGCCGCGCGTGATCAACACCGCGATGGGCGACAATACCTTTGGCGAAGGCCGCTTGGCCGTAATCGATTTCGAAGCGTCCGAGCTTTATGACGATCCCGAGGCCATGACCATTTTTGTGGATTCGCCCCATGCCGAGACCTCGGACGGCGTGCTGCAACTTAATCCCGATACCGGTGGTCTGCGGCTGGCCTTCTCGTTCCAGCCGGGCGAACGCAATCACGTTGAACTGCGCGCGCAGCTTCTGAAAGACAAGCAGCCAGCCTCCGAGGTCTGGCTCTACCGTTGGACCTCGTGAGCCGCGACCTGCATATCATGCCGCCCGAGGCGCCTTTGGCCATGCCCGCGCAGGATTTCAGTGCGCGGTTTCGGGATGCAGATGCGCCATCAGGCCGTCGCGCCTCTTCTGCGGGGTTTTGGCGCGCGCTGGCATTCTCGCCTGCCATGGCGGCCACGTTGGGCCTGTTGTGGGTCATGAGCGACTGGTTCGGTGCCGAAGGCATCAACCTGGTCGAAGGCATCCTGTTGGCGTTGATCTCGTTCAACTTCTTCTGGATCTCCTTTACCGTGTGCACCGTCTTGCTGGGCATGGTGTCGCTGTCCCGGCAGGAGCGCCCTGAGCACAAAACAGGATCGCAACCGTTACGAGTGGCCTTGCTGACCCCGGTTTACAATGAGGTCCCGTGGAACGTTGTCGGCAACGCCCGCACGATGCTTGAGGATTTGCAGGCGCGTGGCGGCCATCACCATTATGCCATGTTCATCCTGTCCGACACACGTGACCCCGAGGTCGCGGCCCAGGAACAAGCCAGTGTCGAAGCACTGCGCACCACGCTTGCCCCGGGGCTGGAACTTTACTATCGCCGCCGCGAACACAACACCGACCGCAAGGTGGGCAATATCGCCGACTGGGTCAGCCGCTGGGGTGCAGATTGGGACGCGATGTTGGTGCTTGACGCCGACAGCCTGATGACCGGGCGCGCGATTTATCGTCTGACAGACGCTTTGGCGCGTGATCCTGGCGCCGGCCTCATTCAAAGTTACCCGCAACTTATTGGCGCGCAATCCGTTTTTGCCCGGATGCAGCAATTCGCAAACGGGGTTTATGGCATCGCCTTTGCCGAAGGTCTGGCGCGCTGGTGCGGGCAAGAGGGCAACTATTGGGGCCACAACGCGATCATCCGCACCAAGGCATTTGCCACCAGCGCGGGTCTGCCCAAGCTGCGTTCGCTCACAGGTCAAGACAAACTGATCATGAGCCACGATTTCGTCGAAGCCGGTCTGCTGCGCCGCGCCGGATGGGCCGTTCGGTTCCTGCCGCGCATTCGCGGCTCATACGAAGAAACGCCGGCCACCCTCATCGACCATGCCATGCGCGACCGTCGCTGGTGTCAGGGCAATTTGCAGCACCTGAAGCTGCTGGGCTCCAGCGGATTCCGTGCCGTCTCGCGCTTTCACATGTTCCACGGCGCAGTCGGGTATCTGATGTCGCCGCTTTGGTTCGCCTTGCTGCTGATGTGGGCGCTGATCGGTCAGGGCGAAGACGCGTCCGTCCTGCATTATTTCAGCCCCGACAACCCGCTATTTCCGCAATGGCCCGAGATGTCCGAGACGCGGCATGTGCTGGTCATTCTGGTGATGTACGCAATGCTGCTGGCCCCCAAGGTTTTGGGCGTGGTTGCCCTGCCTCTCAGCGGTGTGCGCTACTCCGAATTCGGCAGCGGCTGGCGGTTTCTGACGTCGTTCTTCTTTGAGGTCATTTTGTCGATCCTCTACGCCCCAATCCTGATGGTACAGCAGATGATCGCCGTATTCCGCACAGCACTTGGCATCCAGCGCGGTTGGTCCCCGCAAGCGCGTGACGGAGGCAAGTACAACCTGCGCACCCTGGTTCTGTGCCATATTCTGGAAACAGTCAGTGGCGTGGCCCTGAGCATCGGTATTCTGGCCGGTCTGGTGTCAATCTGGCTGGCCCCGATTGCAATCAGCCTGGCTCTGGCGGTTCCGTTGTCAGCCCTTAGCGGTGTCACCGCAGGGGCCGCACGACGCATGGTTGGGATGCGCGAGGACGTAACCGAACCCGCGATTACCCGTTCGGCCCGGCGCTACCGCGACGAGTTGAAACAACTGGTCGAAGGTAAAGGCACAATGACCCCGGCTGAGTGATCAACTGCCGGGCAGACCTTCGTACCAATCCACCATCATATCGGCCCAGCCTGCGGGCACACCATGCCCGCCGGGAAACAAGGCAAATTCCAGCGCGCTTCCCTTGGCACAGTTGGTCCAGTTACGGCGCATGAATTCTCCGGTCGTTGAAAAGCCTGTGGGTTTGGTATCACGGCAACCATTTGCCTCACGCCAGATTTCCAGCCCTGCGAAAATGTCCCCTTGATGGTACCGGCCACCGCCCAATAGGCGGCCTTCCAGCGGGACGACATTGTCGGTCCAGCCGTGGGTGTGGAACAACATCACCGGTCCTTCACAGGCCTCGGGGTGCGGGCGCCAAAAGCCGCCTGATACAGGCACATAGGCAGAAAACGTATCCGGTGCAGCGCAAGCCAGGTAGTTCACCATGAAACCGCCAGCAGAAAAACCGCCCAGAATTGCCCGTTCTTCGTCGATGCCGAAGCGGTCGGCGGCGTCCTTGACCACCTCTGTCAGAAAGGCAGTTTCATCGCGATCACCGAAGCCAGGATAGAAATTCCAGCTTTGGGTTCCACCCCGATCCGGTCTGGCCAGCCCTTCGGGCGCCATCACGGCATATCCCCGGTCCAGCAGAGGATCGACCATACCGCGATTCCGCATCGTTCCCGCGCCGTTGCCGCCATAGCCGTGCAGGAACACCACCAGCGGCGGGTTCTCGGCCTCGGGCAGTTCGATATGGTACTCGCCCATCAGTGTCGTGCACACACCTTCTTCTGCGCCGCATATGGCCAGCGCTGGTTGCGCTGTTACAACAAAACCCAGCGCCAACAATTGTTTCACTGTCATCATGTGTCCTCTGAATATTGGCCAACCGGCAAACCCGCCCGAACCCAACCGGGCCCGGCGGCCGACCCAAGCATCCCTTCGGGGACGTCGATAATGTTTGAAAAACCGGCCTCGGTCAGTTGATTGCTCAGCCGGGCTGACCGGACGCCCCGCGCGCAGATCAGGGCCACGGGTGCCGCCAAATCGCCCTTCACAAGCTGCGTCAGGGCTTGCACAAAATCCTCGCGCCGCATGTCCAGCGGTGCTGCCGCTTCGCCTATTCCAGTAGACCGCCATTCCTTGGGTGTTCGAATGTCGACCAAAAGGATATCCCCGGACAAAGCTTGGGTATGTGCCTCGGCCACAGTCAGTTGGTCACCGCCATAGTCTTCCGGGATCAACCGGTATTCCCGGATAGCGAATCCTGCCACTACGGCCGCGCCGCCTCCTAGGAGGACCCATCTTCGGGTTCTGTTCGAACTGCGCTCCATGACGAAATCTCCTGCGCCTTCAGACCGCTTTTATCACAGCCCATGTGTCATTACCGCGCCGAAATCGGAGGGTCCGATCAAGTTCGCGTCATTATTACGCAGGAAAAACGCATCTAATAGGTACCTTTGGATACGTCTGGAAACCTTGCATTTTCCGGGCAGCCATTAAATTATCGCTACACAATCATAACAACGACCGCCCAGACCGGAGTATCGCAGTTGTCCCTATTCCTTATCGCGGCCCTTCCCTTTCTCGGCGCTGTTTTCCCGGCCCTTCTGATCCGAGCAGGCCGCAACGCGGCGGCATCCGCAGCGGGGCTGACCACGTTCCTCGCGCTCATGGGGTTGCTGATCCACATCCCTTCGGTCATGCGCGGAGACGTTGTGACAGCGCGGTTTGACTGGATCCCGGGACTTGGCCTGAATGCGAATTTCATGCTGGACGGGTTGGGGTTTCTGTTTGCGTTGCTGATCCTTGGGATCGGCCTGCTGATCATCCTATATGCGCGCTTCTACCTGTCGCGTGAGGACCCGATGGGGCAGTTCTATACGTACCTGTTGCTGTTTCAAGGCGCTATGGTAGGGATCGTTCTGTCTGACAACGTCCTACTTCTGCTTGTTTTCTGGGAGCTTACGTCGCTAAGCTCATTCTTGCTGATCGGCTATTGGAAACACCTGCCCGAAGGTCGTCAGGGCGCGCGCATGGCGTTGGCCGTGACCGGTTCGGGTGGCTTGGCAATGATTGCGGGCATGCTGATTCTGGGCAATATCGTGGGGTCCTATGACCTGAGCGTCATCCTGCAAAACAAAGAGCTGATTCAGGCCTCGCCCTATTATCTGCCCGCATTGATCCTGATCCTACTGGGCTGTTTTACCAAGTCGGCGCAATTCCCGTTTCACTTCTGGCTACCGCACGCCATGGCCGCGCCGACGCCCGTGTCCGCCTATCTGCATTCGGCCACGATGGTGAAGGCCGGACTGTTCCTGATGGCACGCATGTGGCCGGTTTTGGCGGGAACGGATGCGTGGTTCTATATCGTCGCCACGACCGGGCTGGTGACGATGTTGATCGGTGCCTGCATCGCGCTGTTCAAGGATGACCTGAAGGCGCTGCTGGCGTTTTCCACCGTGTCGCATCTGGGTCTGGTGACCATGCTGCTGGGCTTTGGCACGAAATTTGCCGCCGTGGCGGCGGTGTTTCACATCATCAACCACGCCACCTTCAAGGCCGCGCTGTTCATGACCGCCGGGATCGTCGACCACGAAACCGGAACGCGCGATGTCAAACGCCTGGGCGGATTGCGGCACCTGATGCCGATCACCTTTACCATCGGCACGATTGCAGCACTGTCCATGGCGGGTCTGCCGCCGCTGAACGGCTTCCTGTCGAAAGAGATGATGCTGGAAGAGACCGTGCATACCGCATGGCTGAATTCTGACTATCTGGTGCCAGGTCTGGCGCTGCTGGCCGCACTGTTCTCGGCCGCTTATTCCTTCCGCTTTATCGGGCATGTGTTTCTGGGCCCCCAGCGGGACGACTATCCGCATCACCCACATGACCCCCCTGTAGGACTATGGCTTGCCCCAGCGTTTCTGGTGGTCCTGGTCGTTCTGATCGGCCTCTACTCAGCTGCGATTGTCGGGCCTCTGGTCGCGGTTGTAGCGAGCGCCGTGATTGGCGGAGAGAAGCTGCCCTATTACTCGCTCAAGCTGTGGCACGGCTTTACACCTGCGCTTTACATGTCCACCGTTGCAACACTTGGCGGCCTGTTCCTGTTGTCGCTGCATCGCAGGGCTGACCAAGTGTGGAATGCTCTGCCCCGCCCCGAGGCCAAAGTGATCTTCGAAGCCGTCATCCGCGCGTTCACACGGATCAGCCGGTGGGTCACCGACGAGCTGCATAACGGCGTCCTCAGCCGCTATGCCATCATCCTCATCACTTTCACGGTTCTACTGGGGTATTATGCCTACGCGACCGGAACCATTGGCCTTGAAACACGCGTGCCTCTGCCCGCTCAGATCATTCCGATCATCGGGTGGATCTGCCTGGTCGGAGCGACGCTGGCCATCATGTGGTTCCACCGCAATCGCCTGTTGTCGCTGGTGCTAATCGGCGTTGTGGGCCTGATCGTTTCGATGGCGTTCAACTATCTCTCGGCTCCGGATCTGGCACTGACCCAGATCTCGGTCGAAGTGGTGACGATGATTCTGCTGCTGCTGTCGCTGAACTTCCTGCCTACCGACACACCGTGGGACAGCAGCGCCCCGCGCCGATGGCGCGATGCGGCGATCTCGGTTGTTGCCGGGCTTGGTACGGGCGGGCTGATCTATGCGCTGATGATGCGGGACTTTGCCTTTCCGACGATATCCGATTTCCATCTGGCGAATTCGTACAAAGGTGGCGGCGGAACCAATGTGGTCAACGTCATCCTCGTAGACTTCAGGGGATTTGATACCTTTGGTGAGATCATTGTGTTGGGCATCGCAGCCCTGATCATCTTTGCCCTGACCGAAGCCGTTCTAAGCAGCAATGTCCGCGGTTACCTGCTGAACCGAAAACCCCATTGGCCGCAATCCGGGGACTCGCATCCGCTGATGATGGTGGTTGCCACCCGCGTGATGATGCCGATTGCGCTGATGGTCGGTGCCTACATCTTTTTCCGTGGGCACAACCAGCCTGGGGGTGGGTTTATCGCAGGCCTGATCGTCGCGATTGCCTTCCTGATGCAATACATGGCCAGCGGGTACACCTGGGCCATCGAGAGGCAAAGGTTCTACTACCACGGGACCATCGGCTGGGGTGTTCTGATTGCCGCCGCCACCGGCCTGGGCGCGTGGTTCAATGAGCGCCCGTTCCTGACCAGCGATTTCGGCTACATCAACTGGCCACCGCTGGAGGAGTTCGAATGGGCCACAGCCTTGCTGTTCGACACAGGCGTCTTCCTTGCCGTTTTGGGCGCGGTGATGCTGGCGCTGGACAGCCTGTCCCGCTTTGCATGGCAGCCCGGCATGGCGCAGGAGCATCCGATGGATATCAACCCGCTAAGGGATGATCCACCGGAAGAAGAACAAGAAAAGAAGGAGCAGGTCTGATGGAAGCGCTGGTAGCCTCTGCCGTGGGCGTCATGACCGCAGCCGGGATCTTCCTGATCCTGCGCCGTCGGACATTCCCCGTCATTCTGGGCCTGTCCCTGATCACCTATGCGGTGAACGTCTTTCTGTTTGCCACCGGCCGTCTGGCGCTGAACGCGCCTGCGGTTCTGAACAAATATGAAGAGGTCCCCTATACCGACCCGCTGCCGCAGGCGCTGGTTCTGACGGCCATCGTGATTTCGTTCGGGATGACGGCGGTGATCGTGATGATCGCGCTGTCGGCGTACCTGTCCTCGAAAGATGACCATATCGACATGAGCCCACAGGACAGCGTGGACGCGCCGGGAGAAGACGCATGAACCACTGGATCGTTGCGCCGATCGTCCTGCCCGCGATTCTGGCCCCGTTCATCATCATGGTCCTGCGCTACCATCTGGACCTGCAACGCATCTTCTCGGTCGCTGGCGTGGTTGGTCTGCTGGGCATTGCACTGACCGTCACCGCGCAGGCGTCCAGCGGCGTAATCCAAGTTTATGAACTGGGCAACTGGCCGGCGCCATTCGGTATTGTTCTGGTGTTGGACCGAATGTCTGCCATGATGGTGCTACTGACCGCTTTGCTGGCTCTGCCCATCGTACTTTACGCCATTGCGTCAGGCTGGGATGATAGGGGCAAGCATTTCCACGCCCTGTTCCACTTCCAACTCATGGGTGTTTGCGGTGCCTTTCTGACCGGCGACGCCTTCAACCTGTTTGTGTTCTTCGAAGTCCTGCTGATCGCATCTTACGGCCTGATGACCCACGGCGGCGGGTCAGTCCGCTTGAAGGCTGGTGTTCAGTACGTCGCCTATAACCTGATCGGCTCGACCCTGTTCCTGTTTGCGCTTGGTACGATTTATGGCGTGACGGGTACGCTGAATATGGCCGATCTGGCCGTGCGGGTGGCTGAGATTCCTCCTGAAGATACCGCGTTGCTGCGGGTTGGGGCCGTGTTGTTGTTGCTGGTTTTCTGCATCAAGGCTGCGGTCCTGCCACTGCATTTCTGGTTGCCCGCCAGTTACGCCAATGCCCCGCTGCCGGTCGCGGCCCTGTTCGCCATCATGACCAAGGTGGGTGCTTATTCGATCCTGCGTGTCTATACACTGGCCTTCGGACCGGACGTACCGGTGACCGAAGGGCTGGTCGGCACTTGGCTGCAACCAGCGGCGTTGCTAACGCTGGCTGTTGGGACCATCGGCACTCTTGGTGCCCAACATATCGCGCGCATGGTCGCCTTTTGCGCCATTGCGTCGATGGGCACGCTGCTGATTGCCATTTCTCTGTTCACGCCCGAGGCTTCGGCGGCGGCGCTTTACTATATCTTCCATTCGACGCTCGCCACAGCGCTTTTGTTCCTTGTGGCCGACATGGTGATGGAGCGTCGCGGGGGCGCTATTGTCCCCAAAGCCCCGATGCCGCAAAGCGGGTTGATCTCGGCCCTGTTCTTTGTCGGAGCAATTGCCTTGGCAGGGATGCCGCCCCTGTCAGGATTCATCGGCAAATTGCTGGTTCTGGACGCTGCGCGGAACGCACCCGATGCGAATGCAATCTGGGCTGTGATCTTGATCGGGTCTTTCGTGACAATCGTGGGTCTGGCCCGCGCCGGTTCGCTGATCTTCTGGAAAAGCCACGATGCCGAGCACAACCCAAAACCCGAAACTGAAGAAGAGGTTGAACCTTTGCCGGCCCCGGAACCGCAGCCGGGCCTGGCTTTCACAGCCGTCTTCGGCGCGGTTCTGGGCCTTGTCCTGCTGACACTGTTTGCCGGACCGGCGCTGGAATATTCCCGCAAGACCGCTGATCAACTGTTTACGCCGGATGACTACATCTCAGCCGTATTGGGAAGGGAAGAGTAATGAAGCTGCTGCACCGAATATTCCCCCACCCGCACTTGACGGTCCTGCTGACTCTGGTCTGGATTCTGCTTGCCAACAAGCCCTCGCTGAACTCGCTGGTGTTTGGGCTGATTCTGGGGATCATCATCCCTTTCATCACCCAGCCGTACTGGCCCGACCGACCCAAGCTGCGGAACTGGCCGATGGTGGTCGAGTACATTCTGGTGGTGCTTTGGGATATCGTGATGGCCAACATCACCGTCGCCCGCATCATCCTGTTCAAACGCGATGCCGACCGGCAGCCCAACTGGGTCTGCATCCCGCTGGAGCTGCGCACGCCCGAAGCAATTACGGTTCTGGCAGGCACAATCACCATGACCCCGGGCACTGTCAGCTGCGATCTATCGGCACAAGGGCATAACCTGCTGGTTCATTGCCTTGACGCACCCGACACCGACGCGGTGCGGGACCAGATCAAGCAGCGTTATGAACGCCGCCTGAAGGAGATTTTCGAATGATCACTTATGCCATTTATTTCGCCTTCGCCTGCTTTGGTGCCGCCATCATGATGTGCCTGTGGCGGATCATCACCGCCGACGGTGTGGGCACGCGCGTCCTGGCTCTGGATACGATGGTCATCAACACGATCGCCCTGATGATCCTTTATGGCATCGCGCAGGGGACCGAGATCTTTTTCGAGGCCGCCATGATCATCGCGATGCTCGGCTTTGTCTCAACCGTGGCCTATGCGCGCTTTATGCTGCGCGGCAACATTATCGAGTGAGGGCGGCATGACAGTCATATTCGAACTGCTGATCACCGTCTTCTTGATCGTCTCGGGCATTTTCGGCTTTGTCGGATCGTTTGGCATGATCAAGCTGAAAGATCCTATGTCGCGCCTGCATGCACCCACCAAGGCCACAACGCTGGGCGTGGGGGGCGTACTGTTGGCCTCGATCTGTCATTCTGGTCTGATCGAGCAGCACCTGTCCCTGCATGAGTTGCTGATTACCCTTTTCCTGTTCCTGACCGCACCGATCACGGCGCTGTTCATTGCCAAATGGCATATTCACCGCCATGAAAAGCCCAGCGATCTGCCGGACGCGGGCGAGGATGAGCTTTGGGCCACCCACGCGGTTGAGCAGGTCGAGGACGTCCCCGACCACAGCACGAACTGAGAAACATGCACACATCTCCGCTGCCCCTGACCCGTGATCTGGTTCTGATTGGCGGCGGTCATACGCACGCCTTGCTCCTGCGCAAATGGGGGATGAACCCTTTACCCGGCGCGCGGGTGACGGTGATCAATCCCGGGCCAACGGCCCCCTATTCGGGCATGTTGCCTGGCTTTGTTGCAGGACACTATCAGCGGTGTGAGCTGGATATTGACCTCATCCGCCTTGCGCGCTTCGCAGGCGCGCGGGTGATCCTTGGGGCTGTCGACGGGATCGATGCGGATCAGCGAACGGTTCACGTGCCCGGGCGACCGCCCGTCGCCTTCGATGTGGCCTCGATCAATGTCGGGATTACTTCGGACATGCCGTCCCTGCCCGGTTTTGCGGAACATGCCGTCCCTGCCAAACCCCTAGGCCCGTTTGCGGCACGATGGGCCGCGTATCTGGACGGTTCTGGCCCCGCGTCCGTGGCAGTTATCGGCGGGGGGGTCGCGGGGGCTGAACTGGTCATGGCCATGGCCCACGCACTACGGGCCAGAAACCGACCCGCTCAAATCACTCTGATTGACAACGCTCAGGCCCTGACGGCAACGGGGGCCAAAGCCGCCAACACCATCCGGAAAGCCATGTCTGAACTCGGCGTGGATGTGATCGAAGATGCCACGATCACTCGTGTCGCCCCAGACCATGTTGAGTTGGAGAACGGCCGCGCAATTCCGGCAGAGTTCATCACCGGAGCCGCCGGTGCCCGCGCCTACGACTGGATAACCAAAACCGGGCTGGACCTTCAGGACGGTTTCATCCGTGTAAACGCGCATCTGCAATCCAGCAATCCGGCGGTTTTCGCCGCGGGAGATTGCGCCCACCTCACCGAAAACCCGCGCCCAAAGGCCGGTGTTTATGCGGTGCGCGAAGCTCCGGTGCTGTTCGATAATCTACGTGCTGCACTGGGGGCCGGACGGATGCGACACTACAAGCCGCAACGCGATTATCTGAAGCTGATTTCACTGGGCACGAAATCTGCATTGGCCGAGCGGATGGGAACCTCACTCAGCGGCCCTTTGATGTGGAAGTGGAAGAACCATATCGATCAGGGTTTCATGGACAGGTTTCGCCAGCTGCCACAGATGAGGACTCCAGCTGTCCCCCGCCAGCACGCCGCTGGGCTGACCGAGGCACTGGGCGACAAACCCATGTGTGGCGGCTGCGGGGCAAAGGTGGGCCGGAACGCGTTGCGGGCTGCCTTGCAGGACCTTCCGCCGCCAACCCGAAATGACATTATCCCCCTGCCCGGTGATGACGCAGCGCTGATGCAGACCGGCGGCGCTCGGCAGGTCATGACCTCGGATCACCTGCGCAGCTTGGTAAATGACCCTGTTCTGATGACCCGCATCGCTGGGGTCCACGCACTGGGGGACATCTGGGCGATGGCTGCGACACCGCAAGCGGCAACCGCCACGATCATCCTGCCCCGGATGTCGGCAGAGTTGCAGCACCGAACCATGGCCGAGATTATGGCCACGGCAAGTCAGGTCATGCGTCAGGCCGGGGCGGAAATCGTCGGGGGCCACAGCTCGCTCGGGGATGAGATGACCATCGGCTTTACTCTTACGGGTCTGTGTTCAGACCAGCCACTCACACTGGCCGGAGGTCGACCCGGAGATGCCCTGATCCTGACAAAACCATTGGGCAGCGGCGTTCTGATGGCGGCGGAAATGGCTGGTCAGGCCGAAGGGGCCTGGGTCGCAGAGGCCTACAAGCATATGACTCAGCCACAGGGAAAGGCCGCAAGCATTCTGTTCAAAGCCCATGCGATGACGGACGTGACAGGATTTGGCCTGGCCGGTCACCTGAGCGGCTTGTGTGAGGCTTCGGACTGTGGCGCGACGCTCGACCTGACGAACATCCCCGTAATGGATGGCGCAATTGCTTTGAGTGAGCGAGGTATCCGCTCGACGATTTTCGCTGACAATCGGGCGATTGCGCCGGAACTGCCAACAGGCAGCAAAGCGGATTTGCTGTTTGATCCACAAACGGCAGGCGGACTGCTGGCGGCGGTTGCTGATGATCAAGCGGAGCACCTGTGCTCGCAACTGCGCGCCGCTGGCTATCCGGCGGTTGTCATTGGGCACCTTACGGATACAGCAGGCCTGCGATTTCAAAGCTGATCCAGAACCTGCCCGATCTGATCGGCCATTTCGGACAAACCGGCGGCATCCAGAGTTGCGGTCTCGACCAGCGCGATCACCTCTGCCGCCTGCGCTCTGCGAGATTTTGCGTAGGCCGGATCGTAGTGCTGCTCCATCAGTGCCTGCGTCAACCCCTGCTTGTTGCCAGTGTCTATCAAGGCGAGCCAGCTATCCACCACCTCATGCCCGCGATGGAACCGAAGGGGCGACAGGCGATCACGCAGCCGCTCGGTATCAGACAAAATGTCGTCATATGCTTCGGCCAGATAGGCAGCGCGCGCTTCAATCGTAGCCGAAATCACGATGCGCGGAGCGGCACATAGTGCCGACCAGAGGGTGGGTGGTAGAAACAAGCTACCGATCTTCGAGGATTCCGCTTCGACCACCACCGGGCGCGCCGGGTCCAGCTGGCACAATGCAGCGGCCAAGGCGGATTCGAAAGCTTTCTGACTGGGCTGCCCGCCGGGCCTCTCACCCAGCAATGAGCCGCGATGATTGGCCAGCCCCTCAAGATCCAGCACCTGCACTCCTTGCGTTTGCAACAGCGCCAGAAGATCCGTCTTGGCCGTGCCGGTATAGCCGTCCAGCGCCACAAGACGATGCGGCAGCGGATCATCATAAAGGTATCGGTTCACCAAACGGCGATAAGTTCGATAGCCGCCCTCAACCACTTCGGCGCGCCAGCCTATTTGTTGCAGCATCCATGTAAATGAGCCCGACCGCTGCCCTCCGCGCCAACAATAGACCAGAGGACGCCAATCACCCTCATGATGGCTGAGGCTGTTTTCAATGTGGTTCGCTGCATTACGAAACACCAGCGCAGCACCCAGCTTGCGCGCCAGAAACGGACTTTGCTGGACGTATATAGTGCCCACTCGTGCGCGCTCTTCATTGTCCAGTACCGGCAGGCTGATGGCGCCTGGCAAATGATCCTCGGCATATTCCGCAGGGCTGCGCACATCGATCACATTGTCAAACGGATGCGCGTAAAGTTGCGGCAGGCTGGAGAATTTCAAGGACATATCCGGGGTTTAAACTGCGAGAAGATGGAAGGAAAGGCGTATGCCAATCAGCGCTGCGGCACAGGCTCGATCAGCTCTGGCCCGCTGGCGCGGTTCGAGTTTACGGCCCGCGCCACGCGATGAAAAGTCAGGGTATTCTCGGGGCCGGGCTGCATCAGACGCGCCGCGCCTTTGCCCTCTTCACCTAGCCACAGCGGCCAATCCTCGGGTTCAAGGATCAAAGGCATACGGTGATGTATCCCGACCAGGGTTTTGTTGGCTGCTGTAGTTACAATCGCACAGGTGCCCTGCCGGGTGCCGTCTGCCCCCCAATCCTGCCAGACACCAGCAAAGGCAATGGGCTCTCCATCGCGACGTTGGATAAACCACGGCTGGCGCTGACCATCTGCGGTTTTCGTCCATTCATAAAACCCCGTTGCTGCGATCAAGCAGCGACGTTCACGGCATGCAGCGCGGAAAGCAGGCTTTTCGGCAAGCGTCTCGGACCGGGCATTGATCAGCAAAGGGCCATCCGTCTCGGTCTTGTACCAGTGCGGCAAGAACCCCCAACGCAGAGCATCCAGCCGACGCCCGTCTTCCCCTGGGCGCACAACATGTACAGGGTTTGTCGGACACACATTATAGCTGGGCGTAACCGGTTGGTAGTTCGCAGGTCTGGCTGAGAACAGCCTGGCCATGTCGTCCGTTTGAAGAGTTATTGCAAACCGTCCGCACATCGGTAATGAACTTTCAAAGATTGATTTCACACAGGCACAGGATCCCGCGCGGTCATATGGCACAACAAACAGTGAATCCCCTCAAAAGCAAAGCACTTGCTGATCTGGACACCGGCAAACTACCGCAGGCGTTGAAAAAGGCGCAGCTGGGGGTGAAGAAGTTTCCGAAAGATTCGGATTATCACGCCATCGCAGGCTTCGTCCTGACCGAGATGAAGCGCTATAAGCAGTCCATTCCGCACTTTATCGAAGCCGCGAAGATGAAGCCGGATGATCCGCAGTTTGTCGAGAACCTTGCCAACGCCCTGATGCAAACCGGTCAGATTCCGCGTGCACTGGCCTATGCGGAGCAAAAGCTGGAACAGTTTCCGAACAACAAGGAACTGGTTCGGGTAGCGGATGAGATTCAGTTGAAGGGTGACAATTGGCGGACGATCATCGAATACACGACAAAAAAACTGGAAAACGACCCCGACAACGCCAAACTACTGTCAGCGCGGGGTCGCGCTTATGGTCGCATTGGGTTTGTCGAAAACAGCACAAGGGATATTGTAAAAGCGCACAATCTGGCTGCAGACGATACCGACATCGCGTTTCGATATGCTGTCAACCTTCATCAGGCCGGAGACAAAGCGGGTAGCGCTGAAATCCTGGAGCTTATACTGGAGAGGGAACCCACCCACGCCTCCTCTTTGTTCCAGCTTTCCAGCATGGTATCTACAAATGAGGTCGACGCTTTGATCGCGACGACCGAAAAGGCAATTTCCGAGACTGATCACGTCAGCTCAACGCTCGAATTTGCGAAGGCTCACCTAATCTCAAAGCGTGATGGATTGTCTGAGGCCTTACCGCAATTCAGCATCGCAAACGCCGCGCAACACGACACAAACCCGTACGACGCTGCTGGAGAAGAGGAGAAGCAGCAACAGATTTGTGCCATGTTCCCGGCTTCTGCATCATCAATGGCCTCCGGTCTGACCGAGGACCCGATGCCAATCTTCGTCATCGGACAGCCGCGCTCGGGAACCACTTTGATGGAGATGATGCTAAGCTCTGCGCCTGACATCGCAGGGTGCGGAGAACTGACCCTGGCGGCGGACCTTTCTCACCAGTTGGTCGAAGAGGAAAAGGTCTTCGATACCGACGCCGCCCGGGAATTCGCACAGGAATTCAGAAAGCTGATGCCACCGATCCCCGAAGGCTCGACTGCATTTGTAGACAAGATGCCCCACAACTATCAGCGGGTTGGGTTTTTGCTGGCGGCCTTCCCGAACGCCAAGATCGTCAACATGATGCGCGATCCACGGGATGTCGGCCTGTCCAAATGGATTCGCCGCTTTCCGGCGCCGGGCATGCGCTATGCCTCGAACCTCGAAGCGATTGCACATTCAGCCAATATGTATCGGAAATACATGGCCCATTGGGACAAGGTGTTCGGTGATCGTATCCTGACGATCCCCTATGAAAAACTGGTGGCTGACCCGGAAACCTACAGCCGCAAGGTCGCTGCGTTCTGTGGGATAGAATGGCACGAACAAATGATGCACCCGGAAGAAAACAAAAAGCAGGTGCGCACCGCGAGCATCGATCAGGTGCGCAAAAAAATCTCGACCAAATCCATCGGCGGATGGCGCGAGGTTGCGGACCACATCCAACCCATGCTGGATGGGTTCGACCCGGACCTCTGGCCGGAATACGAATTCGGTTAAGCGAAAAAGGCCGCCCCGAATGGGCGGCCTTTCTGATTTATTCCCATGATTTACTTCTGCTTGATCCGCCCATCCAAATAAGGCTGGTACGGGGCGTTTTCTGCAAGATACTCGGCCGTCACATCCGCCAGATCAGGGCCGAAGTCATAGGCGTTCTTGTCATCGCCCTCGAACATCTTGTAGCCGTCCCCGCCATTACGCACGTAGTTGTTGGTCACAACCAGATACGTGGCGCCTGGATCGATGGGCTGGAAGCCGCCATCGGTCTCAACCATAACTTCGGTAATGCGACCTTCGTTCGGAGCTACAGAGGGATCCCAGACAAAAGTCATACCGGCAACCTGCGGAAAGCGGCCTTTGACCTCTTCAACCTGGCTGACACCGTTTTCCAGAGCGTCGATGACACCCTGTCCGCTGATCTCGAAGGTCGAAAGGGTGTTCTGGAACGGCAGAACCGTCAGAACTTCGCCCATGGTGACCTCGCCTTCGTCAATCGAAGCACGCAAACCGCCCGAGTTGGCAATTGCGATCTGAGCCCCCTGATCCTTGACCCGTGCCAGCATGGCGTCGGCGACCAGATTGCCCATCTCGCATTCCTGCACACGGCAGATATCGCGCGAGCCTTCAACCGAGGCACCAGTCTCTGCCACGACGCGCTTCTTCATCTCCTCGATCGGAGCCCCCATTTCCGCGACGCGGGCAGCGACATCCGGGTCTGGCGTGATGGACGCGTCCAGCAGGATCGGCTCACCTTCTGCAGAGATCAGGTTTCCATCATCGTCAAATGTCAGCGTGATCTCGCCCAGATATTTCGAGTAAGCATAGGCTTGAACAACCGGCACTGCGCCGACCATCGTTGGGTAAGGCCCGGCGGCACCGTCCTGAGTATTGGACAGCAACGTATGCGAATGGCCGCCAATCACCAGATCAAGGCCTGGGACTTTCTCGGCAATTTCCAGGTCTTTGGCCAAACCAACATGGTTCAACGCAATGATGATATTCACACCCTCGTCCTGAAGGGCCGCCACATCTGCCGTCAGACTTTCGATCTCATCCTGAAAAATGACGTCCTTGCCGGGGCTGGACGTATCAACCGTATCTGTAGCAAGTGCTGAGATGATGCCGATTTTCTGGCCGCCCACATCCAAAACGACGTGGTTTTGCACCTTATCCTTCAACTCGGCTGACGAGGACAAATCAAGGTTGCCCGAGATAACCGGGAAACTGACCGTATCGATGAATGCGGCCAGGCCCTCGGGGCCGTCATCAAATTCGTGGTTACCCACCGCCATTACGTCATATCCGATGGCTTCCATGAACTCGGCCTCGGCAGCGCCTTTGTAGGTCGTATAGAAAAGTGATCCCTGGAAGGGATCGCCTGCATCCAACAGCAGCACGTTCTGATCGGCCAATTCGCCCCGTTTGCTGTCGACCAGTGTTTTCAGACGGGCGACGCCGCCAAAGCACTTTCCTTCGGCCTCACCTTCGGCGTCACAGGTGGAGTCGTATTTATTGATGGACTCAATACGGCTGTGAATGTCGTTGGTATGCAGAATGGTTAGTTTGTATTCCGCCGCAGCCATACCTGCGGTCAGGCCAAGAACGGCCACTGATGTCAGAAATCGAGTAAACATCTGAGACTCCCTGTTTGTTATTGCCAGGATCGTGCGCCGTTGTGTGGGAAGAGTCAAAGGGGGAAATCCAGCTTGATTCTACCCGCAACGCAAGGCATCACCTCCGCATGCTGATTTACAAGATTTTCCGGGCCGATGAATGGGCTGCTCTGCAAGAGAAGGCGCCTCTGACGGGGCACCGATTGATGTTGCTGACGGTTATGTCCACTTTTCGACTGCCGATCAGGCGGCCGAGACTGTGGCCAAGCATTTCGCTGGTGCCGAAGGGTTGACGCTGTTGGCCTGCGATGCCGACGCAATGGGCAATGATCTGAAATGGGAGGTCTCGCGCGGTGGCGCCTTGTTCCCACATCTTTATCGCCAGATCCGGATGTCGGATGTTCTGTGGGCCCGTGATCTGCCCATGCAGGACGGAATACACCAGTTCCCGGAGGACATGTTATGACCACGTTCATCGACCCCGAACGCGGGCAGTTCGAAGCTTTTAAAGCGCTGGACCGCGACCATCCGATCGAGATGCTGAACCTCGTTCGCTTTCGGGAGAAAGCGGAATACCCGCAGGATCACCAATTGGCAGGCGCGGGGCTTAGCGGGGCCGAGGCCTATCAGCGCTATGGGGCCGAGACAGCCCCCATCGTGGCACGCCTTGGGGCATCGATCCTGTGGCGCGGATCGTATCAAACAATGCTCATCGGCCCGGATGACGAAAGCTGGGACGAGGTGTTCATTGCCCGCTACCCCTCAGCCCACGCCTTTTTGCAAATGGTGACCGATCCTGAATACCAAAAGGCGGTTATCCATCGGCAGGCTGCGGTTCAGACCTCTCGCCTGATCCGGTGTGCGCCAACAGACAGCGGAACCTCATTCGGATGAACCTGACCGAAAGACTGGGCCTTGCCGCCCTGCACAAGCTAGATCCCGAAACGGCACACGGCCTGTCAATCAAGGCACTGAAAGCTGGCCTTGCGCCCACACCGGGGCCTGTCACCTCATCACGGCTTAGAACACAGGTTGCAGGGCTGGACCTGCCCAATCCTGTTGGCTTGGCCGCCGGATTCGACAAGAACGGCGAAGTACTTGCCCCCCTGTCGCGCGTCGGTTTTGGATTTATCGAGGTCGGGGCCGTCACGCCGCGCCCGCAGCCGGGAAACCCCAAGCCGCGTCTGTTTCGCCTGACAAAAGATCAGGCCGCCATCAATCGCTTTGGGTTCAACAATGAGGGTATGGAAGTCATGGCCACACGGTTGGCTAAACGCCCCAAAGACGCGGTGATCGGCCTGAATCTGGGGGCCAACAAGGACAGCGACGACCGCTCCGGCGATTTCGCCAAAGTTCTGGCCCATTGCGCGGCGTATCTGGATTTTGCCACCGTCAACGTGTCATCCCCCAACACCGAGAAGCTGAGGGACCTGCAGGGCAAGGCCGCGCTTGGCGCGTTGCTGTCGGGCGTCATTGAAACACGGAACACCCTATCTCGCCCGCTGCCGGTCTTCCTGAAAATCGCCCCTGACCTGACCGAAGCCGAGTTGCAGGACATTGCCGAGGTTGCCCTGGAAACCGGTGTCGATGCGATCATAGCCACCAACACCACCCTTTCGCGGGATGGTTTGCATAGCCGTCACAAGGAACAGGCTGGCGGATTGTCCGGAGCGCCCTTGTTCGAAAAATCCACCCGTGTGCTGGCGCAACTCAGTCAGATGGTCGGCGATCAGGTTCCGTTGATCGGCGTTGGCGGCATCAGCACGGCCGAGCAAGCTTATGCCAAGATTTGCGCAGGCGCTTCGGCCGTGCAGTTTTACACCGCGATGGTATATGGCGGCATTTCTCTGGCCGCCGACATCGCACGGGGGCTGGACCGTTTGCTGGCCAAGGATGGATTTGAAACTGTGGCGCAGGCTGTGGGTACCAAACGTGAGGACTGGTTATGATCGAATACTGGCACAACCCCCGATGCTCCAAATCTCGTCAGGGGCTGGCCCTGCTTGAAAAGAAAGGAGCAGAGGTCGAGGTACGCAAATATCTGGAAAACGCACCATCCGAGGATGAACTGCGCACTGCTTTGACGCTTCTAGGGTGTTCTGCAATTGATATGATGCGCACAGGCGAAAAGCGTTTTAAGGAATTGGGGCTGACCAAAGCCGCACCTGAGGATGCGTTGATCAAGGCAATGGCGGAAAACCCGATCCTGATTGAGCGTCCTGTGGGGATTACCGGCACCAAGGCCGCGATTGGCCGCCCGCCCGAGGCTTTGCTGGATCTCCTCTAGGCCACCTGCGCCTCAAGCCGCGGATACCGCCAAGCCATGGTCAGGCCGCGCGCAATGTTCAGCACCATCAGCGCGGCCCACAATCCGTGATTGCCATATGTTGGCACCAGTACAAACAGCGCAACCACATAGATCGCAACCGACTGGACCATCGCATTACGCATCGCGCGGGTCCATGTCGCACCGATGTAGATGCCGTCGAACATCCAGCTGGCCACGCCAATGGCAGGCGCGATAGCCGCCCAGAACAGATAGTCTCGCCCCGCCGCCCGAACTTCGGGCGAGGTTGACATCAGATCGATCAACGCAGGGCCGGCCAGAAAGAACAGAAGACCCAGCGCAAAGGCGCCGCCGACACCCCACTGAGATGCCATGACCGAGGCGCGCCGCACCTGGTATCGATCACGCGCGCCCACGGCGCTGCCGACCAGAGCCTCGGCGGAAAAGGCGAACCCGTCCAGTGCAAAGGCGGTGATTTCCAGAAACTGCAACAGCACCTGATTGGCGGCAAGATTGACATCACCGAGGTCCGAGCCGACGAACAGGAAGGTCGTAAACGCGCCGGTCAGAAGCACCGAGCGGATCATGATATCCATGTTGACCTGCAACATACGCCGCAGGCGGACGGCATCGAAGATACGGGCCCAATCTTTCCACTGATTGCCTGCAAATGCCTGCCTACACAGCCACAGACCCAGCGCCAACCCGGTCCATTCAGCAATCAGCGTCGCGATTGCGACGCCTTCGACACCCCATCCCAGGCCCAGCACGAACCATAAATCCAACAGGATATTCAGCCCGTTCATCCAGACCTGAAGGATGAAGACGCCCCGCGTCTTTTCAATCGCAATCAGCCATCCGGTCACCGCGTAAAGCGCAATGGTGGCCGGAGCACCCCAGATGCGGATTTCCAGATAGTCGCGGGTCAGGGCCTCGACTTCGGGACTGGCCGGCGACAGGGCAAAAGCCCCCCAGAATACGCCCACCTGCGCCAGAATGAAGATAACCCCGGCTGATGCACCCAAAAGCAGGCCGCGCATAAGCAGTGCGCCGGTTTCGGCCGTATCCCCCGCGCCCCGCGCCTGCGCGGCAAGGCCGGTTGTGCCCATCCTCAGAAACCCGAATATCCAGTAGATCGCTGACAGGATCACGGCACCCATGCCCACGGCCCCGATCGGAGCCGCCTGCCCCATCTGGCCAACCACTCCGGTATCGACGGCCCCTAGGATCGGCACTGTCGCATTGGACAGCACGATCGGTACCGCGATCTTCAAAACGCGCCGGTGGGTTATCGGGGCTGACGAATCCTGCACGGCTAAGTACTGCGCCCCGAGGCCTGCGGCATCAGGAAGTGCCCGGTTCCTTGCGCAAACAGCTTTGCGTGATTGTCCTGCCAGGCCTCTACCCGAACCGAAGCGTATCTGCGCCCTGAACGATTGACAAAGGCCCGGGCATACGCGTCACGCGGCAGGCCCGAGCGCAGATAATCGACCGTAAAGTCGATCGTCTTCGGAAACCGGATGTTCTCGTCACGCAAAATATCCTCGGCCTCGATCTCTCCGCTTTCAATCCGAGGGAACATGTGTTCCCAACTCAAGGTGATCACCGCTGTCACCTCAAGGAATGCCGCTGTGACACCACCATGCAGGGCAGGCAAAAGCGGGTTGCCGATGAGCTTTTCGTCGAAATTGAGGACACCCGTCAGTTCATCCCCCCGCCGATCAAAGCTGATATTAAGAAACCGGATATAGGGAACGCCTTCGACCAGCGCCCTAAGGGCTGCATCGCGGCGTTGCTTGACGACCTGCATAGGCTCGGGACGGGCGCGGGCCATTAGCGACCCTCCACAGTAAACGCACCGGACGCAGTTGCGACCGGTCGATCAGAGTCGTCATCTGTGGCCGTTGCCCGCACAAAGGCGACGTTACGCGTAATGTGATAGCAGGTGGCGCGCGTGTGTATGCTTTGACCCGGTGTCGCCGCACGCATGTAGTCGATGCGCAAATCTATGGTCGCAGTGCTTCCCGGCGCCGACGGATGGCTCATGACGGCCGCGCCACAGCACGTGTCCAGCATGGTGGAAACAGCGCCGCCGTGGATTACCCCGGTTCTGGGGTCCCCGATCAGTTGCTCGTTGTATGGCATTGAAATCTCGGCTTCCCCGTCGCCAATAAAAGTCAGCTCAAGCCCCAACGCCTTTGCGTGTGGGATCGCCTCGATGAACTGGCGGGCAAACACCGTCTTGTCGACCATGGGAAAGGTTCCTGTCCTCTTGTTTGTTCCTATATGAGAGCGCGCGCTGGCAAAGGGCAAGCCCGCCTGTTGCGCTTGCGCGTCCAACGCCCTAGGTTGCAGCCGAGGAGATCACGTATGTCCGGCAACCGTTTGTCATTCAAAGAGATGTGCGCCGAGTTCGATGTAACGCCGCGTACGCTTCGCTATTATGAATACATCGAACTGCTGCAGCCAGATCGCGAAGGTCGCTCAAGATTCTATGGTCCGCGCGAAGTTGCACGTATGAAACTGATCCTTCGCGGTCGGAAGTTCGGTTTCCAGTTGGAGGAGATCCGACAGTGGCTGCTGATCTACGAAGATCAGGGCAATCAGGCGCAGATGGCTACCTTTGTCGAGATGGCTGATCGCCAGATGGAAGAACTGCGCAAACAACGCCAGCAACTGGACGAAGCCATGGAAGCCCTGCAACAATTGCGGGACCAGACCGTCGAGTTGCTGGAGTAGGCAACCTGAATCAGCCTGGCCGGATCGTTCTGTGCCCGCCTGACACAATCTTCTGCCTTCAAAGCTAGTCCTTTTACGTCTTACGCAGGGTAAGATTATTGCGTCCCTCACGACTTACGTGACCGGAAGTTACGTCAATTTTGTTGTGACGCAGCGTCCACATTACGTAAACGTCAATTCTGTGTTGTAAAACGCTCATAGACTGCGCAACTCAATTGGCATGACGCCAGTGATGAGAGTTTGAAACATGACCGAAGACCTGATGACCATCCGCGAAATGTGCGAGACCTATGACGTCACGCCGCGCACTTTGCGGTTTTATGAGGCCAAGGAGCTTTTGTTTCCGATCCGTGAGGGCCAAAAGCGCCTGTTCACCAAACGGGACCGTGCCCGCCTGAAATTGATCCTGCGGGGCAAGCGCTTTGGCTTCAGCCTTGAAGAAATCCGGCAACTTCTGGACCTGTACCATGTGGGCGACCAGCAACTGACCCAGATGACCCGCACGTATGAAATCGCATGCGAACGTCTGTCGGATATGGAAGCGCGCCGCGATGAACTGACACAGGCCATCGACGATTTGAAAGAGCAGTTGCGCTGGGGCGAGAAAGTCATCGCCTCGATGAAACAGGAAAAGAAGGCAGCCGAGTAACCTCGCCCTGCCCTCCGGACATCTGAATTAAGGGAGCTTCATATGCCCGTCTACAATGCGCCAATCAAAGATGCACAGTTCATTCTGCATGATGTACTGAAGGTCTCGTCCTCGGACATTCCGGGATATTCCGAGCTTGAGGCCGAATTCACAGGCGCCGTTCTGGAAGAGGCGGGCAAGATAGCCTCGAACGTTCTGCACCCGCTGAACGTGGTCGGCGATACCGAAGGCTGCCGACTGGAAAACGGTGTGGTCTATACCCCGACCGGGTTCAAAGACGCCTTTGAGCAGATGAAGGAAGGCGGTTGGACGGGCCTCGACATGCCGGAAGAATATGGCGGGCAGAATATGCCTTATGTCATCGGCACCGCGGTGGGCGAGATGTTCTCGGGCTCCAACCAGGCCTTTACCATGTATCAGGGCCTGACCCATGGCGCGGCCTCGGCCATTCTTGCGCACGGGTCTGACGATCAGAAGAACACCTATCTGCCGAACATGGTCAGCTGTGAATGGACCGGCACCATGAACCTGACCGAGCCCCATTGCGGCACCGATCTGGGTCTGATGCGCACTAAAGCGGAACCGCAGGGCGATGGCAGCTACAAGATTACCGGTCAGAAGATTTTCATCTCGTCCGGCGACCACGATATGGCTGACAACATCATCCATCTGGTGCTGGCCAAAATCCCCGGCGGACCCGAAGGCATCAAGGGCGTGTCGCTGTTCATCGTGCCAAAGTTCATCGTCAACGAAGACGGCTCTCTGGGTGAGCGTAACAGTGTCTCGGTCGGCAAGATCGAAGAGAAGATGGGCATCCACGGCAATTCGACCTGCGTCATGAATTATGACGAGGCGACAGGCTGGCTGCTGGGCGAAGAGCACAAAGGCATGCGCGCCATGTTCACCATGATGAACGAGGCGCGTCTGGGTGTCGGAATGCAGGGTCTGGCGCAGGCCGAAGCTGCGTTCCAGAACGCCTTGGAATACGCCAAAGACCGCCTGCAAGGTCGCGACGTGACCGGTGTGAAGAACCCCGATGGCCCGGCTGATCCGCTGATCGTCCACCCGGATATCCGCCGTAACCTGATGGACCAGAAAAGCTTCACCGAGGGCGCGCGTGCGTTCATCCTTTGGGGTGCGACGATGCTGGACAAGGCACACCGCGCCAAAGACAAGGACGCAGACGGCCTGATCTCGCTGTTGACACCTGTCATCAAAGGCTTCCTGACCGACCAGGGCTATGACATGACCGTTCAGGCGCAGCAGGTTTATGGCGGGCATGGCTACATCGAGGAATGGGGCATGTCGCAATACACCCGCGATGCCCGTATCGCGATGATCTACGAAGGCGCAAACGGCGTTCAGGCGCTGGACCTTGTAGGCCGCAAGCTGGCGCAGGACGGCGGCAAGCACGTCATGGCGTTCTTCGAGATGGTCAAAACCTTCTGCAAGGAGAACGGAGGCAAGGACGAAGCCTATGACAAAGCGTTCATCGAGCCGCTGAAAGCTGCCTCAAAAGACCTGCAGGCTGCCGGGATGTATTTTATGCAGGAAGGCATGAAGAATCCGAATAATGCTCTGGCTGGGTCCTATGACTTCATGCACATGTTCGGCCATGTCTGCCTGGGCCTTTTGTGGGCGCAGATGGCCAAGGCCGCGCAGGATGCGCTGGACGGTGGCGCGTCGGACAAAGAGTTCTACGAGACCAAGATCGACACCGGCCGGTTCTACATGGCCCGCCGCTTGCCCGCGACCGCCATGCATCTGGCCCGCATCCAGACCGGAGCAGACACGGTAATGGCACTGGACGCGGCGAACTTCTGATCTCAGTGTGGTTCCGGGCCCCTGTGCCCGGAACCAGTTCCAGGAGGACTTTACATGCCAAAGCGCTTTCGCTTGACCCGCCGATTTCCCGTCGCAATGACGGAAGACGGGTATCGCAAACTCCGCGGCTTTGCCCGCGAGGCGGGTCTGGACGAAGGGGAGGCACTGTCTTTCCTGTTCGAGAATTTCAACAGCGTCATCAACGAGGAGAACCTGACCCACCGGCTACGCATCTTCAATTCCGAACTGGAAGCGCGCAAGCGGTGACGCTTCGCACCAATTCGCTGCCAGCATTGGCCTCGAGGCCAGATGCCTCCGGCGGGAGTATTTTTGAAAAGATGAAGACATGATGCGCCCCTGTCACCGGGCGCACTCACCATCAGGACAGGGACGACTTCACCTTTTGCGGTCATCGGCTCTCCAACCTGTACCGCACGGCCATCAGGCCAGAAGTTGGTTACGAAATAGTTACGATGAAACCTTCATCTTTTCACAAATACTCATTCCCGATCTAACCACACGCGCCTTGGGAGGGGCGAGCGCATGACCATCAAACTGCATTGCTTCGGAGAAAGCGGAAACAGCTACAAGGCCGCGCTGGCCCTTGAGATGTCTGGCCTTGAGTGGGAACCGGTCTTTGTCGATTTCTTCAACGGTGCAACACGCACGCCGGAGTATCGCGCCGAAGTGAACGAAATGGGTGAAGCGCCTGTGATGGTGGACGGTGATTTCCGCACCAGCCAATCGGGTGCGATTCAGGCTTATGTCACAGAAAAGTCGGGAAAATTCGGCGGCAAGGACCGGGAGGAGAATTATGACATTTTCCGTTGGGTTTTGTGGGACAACCACAAGCTCAGCTCGATGGCCGGATTGACCCGTTTCCTGATCAACTTTCTGCCGGAAAAGCACCGCAACCCGGATGTGATTGCCTTCAATCAAGGACGCCTGAAAGCCGCCTATCAGGTGCTGGATGGTCATCTGGAAGGCCGCGACTGGATCGTAGGCGACAGTGTGACCAACGCCGATATCAGCTGCTGCGGCTACCTCTATTACCCCGAACCATTCGGCTTTGATCGTGCCGACTGGCCCCATATCGATGCCTGGCTGACCCGCTTATCCGAACAGCCCGGCTGGAAACACCCCTATGACCTGATGCCCGGCAACCCGTCGGATCGAGCTTGAGGAGATCCCCATGACCGAAGCCTATATCTATGACGCCCTGCGCACCCCGCGCGGCAAAGGCCGCAAGGATGGCAGCCTGCACGAGGTAACCTCGGTGCGCCTGTCCGCCGTGACCCTGAACGCCATGAAAGAACGCAACAATCTGGAAGGCCACGCCGTTGAGGATGTGATCTGGGGTAACGTCACACAGGTGATGGAACAGGGCGGCTGTCTGGCGCGCTCGGCCGTTCTGGCCTCGGATCTGGACCAGTCGATCCCCGGTCTGGCGATCAACCGCTTTTGCGCTTCGGGTATGGAGGCCGTAAATCTGGCTGCGAACCAGGTCAAAGGCGGCGCGGGTGACGCGTATATCGCCGGTGGCGTCGAGATGATGGGCCGCGTACCCATGGGCAGCGACGGAGCCGCAATTGCCGTCGATCCGACACTGGCAATGAACACGTATTTCGTGCCCCAAGGCATCTCAGCCGACATCATCGCGACTGAGTACGGGTTCAGCCGGGATGACGCGGACGCGCTGGCCGTTGAATCGCAGAAACGTGCGGCGAATGCCTGGGAAGACAACCGGTTCGAAAAATCGGTCATCACGGTCAAGGATCAGAACGGCCTGACCATTCTGGACCGGGATGAATACATGCGCCCGGGCACCGACATGCAAAGCCTTGGCGCGCTGAACCCGTCCTTCGCGATGATGGGCGAGCAAATGCCGGGCTTCGACAAGGTGGCCATGATCAAATACCCGCATCTTGAGCGGATCAACCATATCCATCACGCGGGCAACAGCTCGGGCATCGTGGATGGGGCGGCTGCGGTTCTGATCGGCAACAAGGAATTCGGCGAGAAGTATGGCCTGAAGCCGCGTGCCCGCATCAAAGCGACCGCCAAGATCGGCACCGACCCGACCATCATGCTGACCGGCCCGGTTCCGGTAACCGAGAAGATCCTCGCCGACAATGGCATGAAGATCGGCGATCTGGACTTGTTCGAGGTAAACGAAGCCTTCGCCTCGGTCGTGCTGCGCTTCCAGCAGGCGTTTGATGTGGATCCCGCGCTGGTCAACGTCAATGGCGGCTCGATCGCGATGGGTCATCCGCTGGGTGCGACCGGCGCGATGATCATCGGCACACTTCTGGATGAGCTGGAGCGCCAGGACAAGGAAACTGGCCTCGCCACATTGTGCATCGCATCCGGCATGGGTGCGGCAACCATTATCGAGAGAGTCTGATGCCCAAGATTGAACTTTCCAAAATCCCGTTTCGAAACGGTTCCGGCTATCCCGGCAAATTGGCGAAAGCAGGCGACGCGCGGTATGTACAGCCTCTGGGCGACGCGAACGGTCTGACGCAGTTCGGAGTAAACATCGTGCGGTTGGAGCCGGGCGGCCTGTCATCGCTGCGCCATTACCACATAGAACAAGACGAGTTCGCCATTATCCTCAGCGGCACCTGCACGCTGATTGACGATGATGGCGAGCATGAGATGCAGCCCGGCGATTGCGCAGCATGGCCGGCGGGTGAGGCGAACGGCCATCACCTTGTGAACAAGAGTGATGCACCCGCGACCTTTCTGGTGGTTGGCACACGGACGCCGACCGAGACCGGCTATTACAGCGACGTGGACATGATGGTGAAGTTCGATGCCGATGGCTTTCGCTTTACCCGCAAGGACGGCAGCCCGCTGACGGCTGACCAGATCGGAGATGAGACATGACTGATTTCACCATGAACGTGGACGCGGATGGCGTTGCCATCATCACCTGGGACGTTCCCGACAAAAGCATGAACATTCTGCGCGTCGAGGCGCTGGCACTGATTGAAGAGATGATTGATCAGGTCCTGTCCGACGATAGCATCAAGGGCGCGGTCATCACCTCGGCCAAGGACAGTTTTGCTGCGGGGATGGACCTGAACGTGCTGGGGTCGATCCGTGAAAAATCGGGCGACGAACCGGCTCAGGCCATGTTCGATTTCACCATGAACGGGCATCGCATTCTGCGGAAGATCGAACTGGCAGGCATGGACCCCAAGACGAAGAAAGGTGGCAAGCCGATTGCCGCCGCCCTGCCCGGCACTGCCTTGGGTATCGGGCTGGAGGTTCCGCTGGCCTGTCACCGCATCTTTTGCGCCGACAACCCCAAAGCCAAGATCGGCCTGCCCGAAATCATGATCGGCATTTTCCCCGGCATGGGCGGCACCACCCGTCTGGTCCGCAAGCTGGGCGCGGTTGGCGCCGCTCCGCTGCTGCTGGAAGGCAAGACGCTGGAGCCGAAAAAAGCCAAAGGCGCAGGCATGATTGACGAAGTTGTCGAAGATCCCGTGGCCGCCGCAAAAGAATGGGTGCTGAATGCCACTGACGCCGATCTGGTCAAACCTTGGGATGCGAAGGGATATAAGATGCCAGGCGGTGCGCCCTATCACCCCGCCGGTTTCATGAACTATGTCGGGGCGTCGGCCATGGTAAATGGCAAAACACAGGGCGCGTTCCCTGCCGCACAAGCGCTGCTGAGTGCGGCATATGAAGGGGCTTTGGTCGATTTTGACACCGCATTGCGCATCGAGGCGCGCTGGTTCACACATATCCTGATGAACCCGTCATCTTCGGCAATGATCCGCAGCTTGTTCCTGAACAAAGAAGCGCTGGAAAAGGGTGCGGTGCGGCCCAAAGATGTCGCTGACCAGTCGGTCAAGAAGATCGGCGTTCTCGGCGCGGGTATGATGGGGGCCGGCATCTCGCTGGTGTCGGCTCAAGCCGGGATGGAGGTCGTACTGATCGACCGTGATCAGGACGCAGCCGACAAGGGCAAAGCCTATACCGAGGCCTATCTGGACAAAGGCATCAAGCGCGGCAAGGTCACGGCTGAGAAGAAAGAGGCCATGCTAGGCCGTATCACCGCGACCCCTGATCTTGATCAACTGAAGGGATGCGACCTGATCATCGAGGCCGTGTTCGAAGATCCGGGCGTCAAGGCCGAGATTACCCAAATGGTCGAGGCGATCATCCCTGAGGACTGCATCTTCGCCTCGAACACCTCGACCCTGCCGATTTCGGATCTGGCCAAAGCCTCAGTGCGCCCGGATCAGTTCATCGGCATCCATTTCTTCTCGCCGGTTGAGAAGATGTTCCTGGTCGAGATCATCAAGGGCAAGGAAACCGGGGATCGCGCGGTGGCGAAGGCGCTGGATTACGTGCGTCAGATCCGCAAGACGCCGATTGTGGTCAATGATGCGCGCTTCTTCTACGCCAACCGCTGTATCATCCCGTATATCAACGAAGGTCTGCGGATGATCACCGAAGGCGTAAGCCCCGTGCTGATCGACAATGCCGCGCGTCAGTTGGGTTTCCCAGTGGGTCCGATCCAGTTGAACGACGAAACCTCGATTGATCTGGGGGCCAAGATCGCGCGTGCTACCAAGGCTGCGATGGGAGACGCCTATCCGGAAAACCCCAGCGACGAACTGATCTTTTGGATGGAGGAACAAGGCCGATTGGGGCGCAAGGCGAATGCCGGTTTCTTTGACTATGATGAGAAAGGCAAGCGCACCGGGCACTGGAAAGGCCTGCAAGACAAATACCCGCTGGCGGACGATCAACCCGAGCTGACAGAGGTTCAGGAACGCCTGATGTTTGCTCAGGTTCTGGAAGCGGTCCGGGCATTGGAAGAAGGCGTTCTGGAAGATATCCGCGAGGGCGACGTGGGGGCAATCCTTGGCTGGGGCTTTGCGCCATGGTCCGGCGGCCCGCTGAGCTGGCTGGATATTCTGGGCACGCCCTATGCTGCGGATCGTTGCGATCAGCTGGCCGCAAAATATGGCGCGCGCTTTGCCTGCCCACCGCTGCTGCGCGAGATGGCCGATAAAGGGCAGAGCTTCTACGGTCGTTTCGACGCCACAAAAAAAGCTGCCTGATCCAAGTGAAGAACCCGGCGCAGGATCTTTTGCGCCGGGTTCATTTTATTGATGAGTTAGCATCATCCACTCGGGCCGCAGGAACAATGTGGGCTGCGGTGGGCGTCCCGGTCGCCCGGGGCGCCGCTGGCCCGTTGCAGGCCTCATGGGAAAGATCGGCTCTCCTGGGACCGGCGCAGGCAAGGCGCCCAACGGGTTTGCAAGGGCCGCCATGTTGCCCCGGTCGGCGATCGCATCAATCACCAGCATGGCGGTTTCACCATCGATCACCTGATAGGTCTTTTGATCCGCACCGGGCCGCGTCCCAAAGCGGGCTGCCGGGCAATAGGCCTGCAAACCGCCTTCGATAAAGATCACCTGATCCTGATCGAAGAACAATGTGGTGACCTCAAAACTTGAGGCGGGCGCCCGTGACCGGAGCCTGCACGTCCCGCTCAGCAATCTGGCGGCGACGACAGATATCTCTGTCTGGGATGGATCGATCTTGCTGTGGTCAATGGCCATGCCCTGTTCCGGCATCAACCAAACCACACGCCCATTGTATGCCGCGCGGGACGGAACCTGCACCGGCAGGCAGTCGGCACGCGTTTCACCGGCCGGGATGGTGACCAAATCGGTCGACACACGACGGACCTCTTTGAACCCGTCGTCCACGGTACGGACCAGGTCGCCGACCTTAAGTTTCTCTACACGTTTCCAACCGCTTGTTGAGGCGACCTTGGTGCCGTGCACCAGCCCCCCCCGCCGCGCGGTTACCGCTCCGCGCTGTGATGGCGGCTCAACACCCGCCGCTTCGTCGGAAAAACCCGAAATACTCACTACTTCCAACACGTGCCGAACCCCCTTTGGCACAAACAAAAAACACTTTAATAGGGTTAACACGACACAAGAGTGGGTGACTTATTTCCGACATATTTGACCCGGATTAAGGCCATTATGAGCCAATTTGGGTGGTTATTGGTTAACAACAGCACGTATTATTTTTGCTTTAAGTCGATTTTGGAAACTGTTCGCCGCGCCAAACCTCAGGAGATATCGCGAATCCCCAAGCGCATTTGCCTGATCATTTTTCCTCCATGACCCTGCTGGAGCGCCACCCTAAAAGCCCACCCGCAGCAACGATCAATCCGATGCCGATGACCTGCATAATGCCAACCGTCTGCCCAAACGCATACCAGGCAAAAAGAGGCCCAAAGATCATCACCGAGTACTCGAAAATCGCCGCATAGGACGTTTCACCCACCTGATAAGCCTTGATCAGCATGAAGACGCCGGCGGTTGACCCAACCGCCTGAGCCACAACCCAAGGCGCGGCTGGTCGCATATCCCAAACCCATCCGCGGGTGACAAACCCCTCTGCCCCTGCCGCGCCGCCAATGGCCAGCACCAAGACACCCAGCGCCCCGGCCAACCCCAGCGCCAACGCAACCCCGGCCAAAAGCGAGACGGTACTCTCTTCAACACAATGGCTGCGGGTGTAAACAGCGCTGATGGCGTAGAAGAATCCGCCAGCCACCGGCAGCAATGTCCGATAGTCAAAATCCGAAGGCGTCGGCTGCAACACACAAAGGATGCCGCAAAATCCGATAAGTACAGCCAATATGCGCCATGGGCCAATAGGCTGCTTCATCACCAGGGCTGTGATCAAAAGAACAAAAATCGGCGAGGTAAACAGCCCGGCCAATGCCTGCGCGATCGGCATTATTGCCAGAGCCGCAAAATAGAACAACATTGAAACTGCTACCAGCAAGCTGCGTAGCGCAACCGGCCCCGGTCGCCGTGGCCTCAGCCCGCCCAGCCCCATCAGAGACAATCCGACGATCAGCGGCAACATCAGCACAGTGCGGACGAAATGGAATTGCCATAACCCCATGGATTCCGCCAGCAAGACCACAACATTATCGGTCACGCCAATAAAAGCCATTGAACCGACCATAAGGACTGCGGCCAAGATCGGCGAAGTGGGTTTGTCTGCCTGCAACCTGAACCCCGTTTCTGCATTTGTTTGGGCCCGCGCCGGACCATCCGAGTGTATCCAGCACAAATTGGAATTGCAGCGCAACAAGTTTGCGCGAAAGGATTTTGCCGTGCTACATTCGGGCAAAACAAAATCTGAGCAGTGTTACCCGATGACCGCCCTGAAACAGTATCAGCGGATCGAAGCGACCGGTCTGTGGCGCCCCACGCCCGACGAGCAAAGGCGTGAGGTCGTGGTATCGATTGGAGAGGCGACTCTGACCATTTCGGATTTCAACGACCGGGCACTGACGCACTGGTCTTTGGCCGCGCTAGAGCGGCAAAATCCGGGCGCTTACCCGGCAGTATTCAATCCCGATGGAGATCCCGGCGAAACACTGGAACTGGCCGAGACCGAAACGACGATGCTTGAGGCCATCGACCGCCTGCAGCGTGCCATCGACCGGGCGCGCCCACATCCGGGGCGATTGCGATGGCTGTCCGTTGCAGGCGTTGTGATCGCTGTGCTGGCGGTGCTGCTTTTGTGGCTGCCCGGAGCACTTCAACGCCATGTGGTCTCGGTGGTGCCTGATATCAAACAGCAAGAAATTGCCCAGATCATCCTCCAACGAATCGAGCGCGTGTCCGGACGGGCCTGCACATCGGCGGATGCTCAGGCCTCGCTGGATCGCCTGGCGAAGCGGGCTGGTGTGCGCCAGATCGTCATTCTTCCGGCGGGTGTTCCGGACAGCCTCAGCCTGCCGGGCGGCACTGTCTTGCTGAACCGTGCGTTGGTTGAGGATCACGAAGATCCGGCGGTTGTTGCAGGCTACATTATCGCCGCCCGGGCACGGGCCGAATACCAGGATCCACTGGACGAGTTACTGGACCGAACCGGACCTGCAGCCGCATTCCGCCTGTTGACAACCGGCCAGTTAACGGCAGCGAATATCGATACCTATACCGAAGAGGTCCTGACCCGGCCCCGGCCCGCAATCGACGACGATGACCTGTTGGCTATCTTTGCCCAAGCGGCTCTGCCCTCAACCCCTTACGCCTATGCTCTGGATATTACCGGAGAAACAGTGCTGGGCCTGATTGAGGCCGACCCGATGGCCGGGCGGACGCTGGAGCAGGTTCTGCCGGACCGCGACTGGGTCCGGCTCCAAAATATCTGCGGAGAATAGGCCGGGTTACTTGGTGCCGAACATCCGGTCACCCGCATCGCCGAGCCCGGGCATGATATACCCTTTCGAGTTCAGCTGGCGATCCAATGCGGCGGTGACAATATGCACGTCCGGGTGCGCCTCTTTCATCCGCTCTACCCCCTCGGGCGCGGCCAGCAGGCAGAGGAAACGGATATCGGTGGCCCCCGCCTCTTTCAGCAAGTCGATCGCGGCGGCCGAGCTGTTGCCGGTGGCGAGCATCGGATCAACCGCGATAACCAAACGATCCTTCAGCCCTTCAGGTGCCTTGAAGTAATATTGCACAGGCTTCAGCGTCTCTTCATCGCGGTAAAGACCGACAAAACCGACGCGGGCCGAAGGGATCAGTTCCAGAACCCCATCCAACATCCCGTTCCCGGCCCGCAGGATCGAGACCAGCGCCAGTTTCTTACCCGCCAGAATGGGCGCGTCCATCTCCTCCATCGGGGTTTCAATATGGCGGGTGGTCAGCTTGAGTTCGCGCGTGACCTCATAAGCCAGCAGCAGGGTGATCTCGCGCAATAGCTGCCGGAATACAGCGGTCGAGGTGCCCTTGTCCCGCATGAGCGTCAGTTTGTGCTGGACCAGCGGGTGATCAACAACGGTCAGGTGTTCGCTCATGTTCTCTCCAGTCTTTTCTTGACCCGCGCGCGGGTGTCTTCATCGCAGAACGCCGCATTCAGGGCGGTTTCGTTCAGGGCGGCGAAATCCTCGGCCTGCCAGCCGAAGGCTTTGCTCAGCATCTCATATTCGCGCCGCATGGTGGTATGAAAAAACGGCGGATCATCGGTGGAAACGGTGACTTTGACCCCAGCATCGCGCAGTTTCGCAATCGGATGGGCGTCGAAGCCGGGAAACAGGCCCAAAACCACGTTCGATCCGGGACAAACCTCAAGCGTGATGCCCCGATCAACCAGTTCGTTGACCAGATCAGGGTCTTCAATGGCGCGGACTCCGTGACCAACGCGCTCAACCCCCAGATCACGGATCGCATCCCGCACACTTTCAGGGCCGCCGAACTCTCCGGCATGAGTTGTCAGACGCAGACCCGCCTCGCGAGCGCAATCAAAGGCCCATTGGAAATCACCCTGAGCACCCACGGCTTCGTTGCCGCCCATGCCGAAACCGGTGATCCAGTCCCCAACTGTCTCGGCGGCGCAATGGGCGCTGATCTTCGCCCGCTCGGGTCCGAAATGGCGGACACAGGTCACGACACCGCGCAGGGTGATATCGAACTTGCGCTCTACCTCATCGGCTGCGTCCTGAATGGCGTTCAGGTAGTCCCGCCAGGCATGCAGGTCACCGCCACCGCAGAAATCGGGGCTGAGGAAGGTTTCTGAATACACCACACCGTTCGCCGCGCTTTCTTCAAGGATCGCCAGTGTCAGGCGACGGAAATCCTCGGGCGTTTTCAGCACTTCGCAAGCGGCCTCGTACACGTTGAGAAAATGAGCAAAATCGCGAAAATCATACGACCCGTCCGGTTTGAAAATTCCACTCAGGTCGATACGCTTTTCATGCGCAAGCTGTCGGATGAACGCTGGCGGAGCTGCGCCTTCGTGATGCAGATGCAGTTCGATCTTGGGCAGGTCGGCAACGGTCATAGAAAACTCTTTCCCGGCCCTTGTGCCGGAATGTTCAGGTGGTGGGAAATGCTTGCGGCTACATCAGCGAAGTTGACGGCACCGATTTCTCCGGCACCTTGCCCGGCAATCAGGACAGGCACCTGTTCGCGTGTGTGATCAGTGCCGATCCAACTGGGGTCGTTACCATGGTCGGCCGTCAGCAGCATCAGATCGCCCGGACGCAAGCGCGATATGATCGGCCCGATTTCCCGGTCAAACCATTCCAGCGCGCGGGCATAGCCGCTGATGTCGCGACGGTGGCCATACAGGCTGTCGAACTCAACGAAATTGGCGAAGGTCAGGCTGCCATCCTCGGCGTCGTCCACCAGATCAGACAGGTGCCCCATCAGTTCGGCATCCGAGCCCTTGCGCAAGCTATCGATCCCCTGCATCGAGAAGATGTCGCCGATCTTACCCACCGCATACACATGCCGCTCGGCGTCCTGCGCCCAGTTGGTCAGAGCCGGGGCTGGTGGCAGAATGGCAAAATCCTTGCGATTTGTCGTGCGGGTGAACCCCTCTTCCGGCGAACCAACGAAAGGCCGCGCGATGACCCGACCCACCTTCATCTCATGCAAACGCGGTGCAAGGGTACGGCACATGTCCAGCAGCCGGTCGAGGCCAAAACTCTCCTCATGCGCTGCGATCTGGAACACGCTGTCGGCCGAGGTGTAGCAAATCGGCCAACCCGTCCGCATATGCTCGGCACCCAACTCGGCAATGATGGCAGTGCCGGAAGCGTGGCAATCGCCCAGAATGCCCCGTGTTCCGGCGGCTTCGGCAGCGGCGCGGCTCAGGTCGGCGGGAAAGGTTGGCACAGTATCGGGAAAATAGTGCCAGTCCCACGGAACAGGCAGCCCGGCCAGTTCCCAATGTCCTGAAGGCGTGTCCTTGCCCGGCGAATGTTCCCGTGCGCAGCCCCAACGCCCCGTGGGCAGCGCCTGTAGACCGGGCGTGGCATCACCTGACGCCAACCGCGTGGCCGCACCCAATCCCAAAGCGTCAAGGTTCGGCAGGTGCAACGGCCCTGACCGTCCCTCCTCGGCCCGGCCTTTGGCACAGGCCTGCGCGATATGCGCCAGCGTATTTGCGCCTATATCGGGTGTTTCCCCGTTAAAAAACCGATCCGCATCCGGCGCACCACCTATACCGACCGAATCCATCACCACCAGAAAGGCGCGGCTCATGCGGTGATCCTTTCATAAACAAGGTTGGGCACGTCCACGGGTTCCGCGCTGATCGTCAAGGCTTGAAGAACAGTCGCCACAGCCTGACGCGCGGCTTCCTCCCGGGCGGCATGAACAACCGCCAAAGGCTCACCCTTGGCAACGCGCGCACCCAGACGCTGCATGTTTGACAGGCCAACGGCCGGATCGATCTCGTCGCTTTCGACCTGACGCCCGCCCCCCAACGCAACGACAGCAAGACCCAGCGCCTCACCATTTATTGCTGAGACATACCCATCCCGCGGCGCGGGAACTTCTTGAATGACATTTGCTTCGGGTAAGAACCGCGACCAATTGTCGACGAAATGAACCGGCCCGCCAACAGCTGCTATCATGCGGCCAAAGCGGTCCGCTGCGCGCCCATAGCGAATAATCTCGGATATCCGCGCATAGCCTTCTTCGAAACTGTCGCACATGCCCGCGTCAGCCAGAAGAGTGCCCCCCAGCTCAGCCGAAATCTCGGCCAAAGGCGATACGCCACCGCTGGTGAGTACCTTCATCACTTCGGCCACTTCCAACGCATTGCCCAGCGCCGGGGCCAGCGGCTGATGCATATCGGTGATCACGGCAGAGGTCCGGCACCCGGCGGCATTGGCCGTCTCTGTCAGCGCCTGTGCCAGCTTGCGGGCCTCGTCATGGGTTTTCATAAACGCGCCGGTGCCGACCTTGACGTCCAGAACCAACGCATCCGGACTGGCCGCAAGTTTCTTGGACAGGATCGACGCGGTGATCAGGTCGAGGCTCTCGACCGTCGACGTTACATCCCGCACGGCATAAAGACGCTTGTCGGCGGGTGCGATCTGTCCGGTCGCGCCGACAATAGCTGCCCCTGCTTCTTTCAGGATTTGCGTCAGGCGCGTCTGCCCGATCTGGGTCGTTACACCCGGGATGGCCTCAAGCTTATCCAGCGTTCCGCCCGTATGCCCCAGACCGCGGCCCGAAATCATCGGAACATAAGCCCCACATTCAGCCAGCGCCGGGGCCAGCACCAGGCTGACACAATCCCCGACCCCTCCGGTCGAATGCTTGTCAATCACCGGACCATCGAAATCCCAGGTCAGCACCTCTCCGCTGTCGCGCATGGCGACGGTCAGATCGGCACGCCCCTGCGCGCCCAGCCCACCCATGCAGACCGCCATGGCGAAAGCCCCGGCCTGTGCATCGCTGACCCCACCATCGGCAAGCCCATGCGCGAACCAGATCAGTTCATCACGCGAGGGAACCTCATGCCGACGCAGCCTGGCAATGATCGAACGTGCGTCCATCGGCTTAGGAGCCTTCCATATGCGATGCATCAAACGCGCCGGGCAAAAGCTGACCAATCGTTGTTTTCAGCTCAGCTCCATCCGTGGTCGCCAGTGTCACCGGCACGTCTGCCTTGCCGAACTCGGCCAGCTTTTGACGGCATCCACCGCAGGGCGGGACGGGCTCGGGACTGGAGGCGACGACATAAACCTCGACCAGTTCCTGCTCACCGGCCGCGACCATAGCGGCAATGGCCCCGGCTTCGGCGCAGGTCCCCTCGGGATAGGCCACGTTTTCAACATTGCAGCCGGAATAGACCACACCCGAAGCCGAACGGACCACCGCACCCACCTTGAAATTCGAATAGGGCGCGTAGGCGTTTTCGCGAACGGACAAGGCAGTGTCTTTTAGCGGCATGGCGATTCCCCAATTTTTGATCATCTGGTCAGAATGTCGTAACCTAATTCAAACGCGGTGGGGAATTGAAGCCCTGCCACGCCTTTTTCCACAGCGATTTTCAAGCTAGCCCAAAGTCGTCGTAAACGTTCCGGGCAGAGTAACCTCAAGCAGTTCAACACTGTCAGACGGATCAGACAGCCGTGTCCGCATTCCGGGGGGAATGACAAAGGCGTCACCTTGTTCCAACCGGAACGGCTCGCGCCCCTCGCCTTCCAATGTAACCTCACCGTTCATCACAAAGGTAAAGTGGATATCGGTATCATGGCTGGCCCATTGCGGATCGCCCTGCCCCCGGCGGATCACCTGTACCCCCGCGACGCCTTTGGTGTTCTCGGCAATCGTTGTGTCACGGCAAATATAGCCGGGCAATCGGAACGGCCCCCATTTCGCATCCTTGGCCTGATTGTAAACGAACCGCTGACCCTGCCATTCGCGATCAGGCCGGAAATGAGGGGTCGGCAAATCCATATCGTGGTCAATCTCAGTGACATGCTCGGCAGGCACACCGATTTCAATGACCTGCACATTGTCCGAAGCTTCCAGCACCCGGTGCCGGATTTCGGGCGGTTGAATAAAGCAGTCACCAGCGGTCAGCCGCATCTTCTCGCCCTGATCTTCGTAAACCACGTCAACCCAGCCGTGGATACAAAAGATCAGCTGAAACCCGACTTTGTGGAAATGCACCATATCAGGCACCGGGCCACCGTCCGGGATGCGAATATGGCTGGCGATAATCGACCCGCCCAGACGATCTGGAACAAGATCGCGATAGTGCATGCCCGCACGCCCGATAATCCACGGCGCTTGATCCTTGAGCCTGCGCACAACAAAAGAATGTACCGTGTCCGGCATAACCAGAGGCGGGTTGCGGTCTTCGATTTCGACCCGCGTGCCGTTTGGTGCAGTCAAGCTGCGTTTTCCATCGGCAAACCCATCCGGATCTTCTGTCAGAATACGCAAAGTACCCGGAGCTTCTGGCGCGCCCTTCTCTATGCGCAACCTCAGCCCGTGCCCCGAAAACACAGCCGTTATTGGGTCGTCTGCCGGATAGATCATATCCATCCGCATCCCCAACACTTTGGTATAGAACGGGATATCGTCGCGCAACTCATCGGTGGGCAAGCGGATTTCGGCGAGCGTCAATCTCGAGTCTGGTGTATGGTGCATGGGATGTCTCTTTGATCGTATCTTTCGACCATCCCATCAGAACAGAAACTAAAATGCCAATTGAAAAGAACACCGCGGACGTTTCTTTTAAAGTAAGCGGAAAATTCACTCGGAACGTAACGTCATGGCCAAAGTTGTAAAAATAGTTTAGCCCTAAACCAATTCTCGAAAGGGAGATGAGTCGACATGTCCGACACACCCAACCTGCGCCAAGCCGCGCTTGACTATCACGCGCATCCAAAGCCAGGGAAGCTGGAGATCAAGGCCATCAAACCGATGGCCAACGGTCGTGATCTGGCGCGGGCCTATTCGCCGGGCGTGGCCGAGGCCAGCCTTGAAATCAAAAGCGATGCCGCCAACGCCGAGAAATACACAGCACGCGGCAACCTTGTGGCGGTTGTGTCAAATGGCACGGCTGTGTTGGGACTTGGCAATATTGGCGCTCTGGCCTCAAAACCAGTGATGGAGGGCAAGGCCGTCCTGTTCAAGAAATTCGCGGGCATCGACTGTTTTGATATCGAGGTTGACCAACCCGACCCTGAAAAACTGGCCGACATTGTCTGCGCGCTGGAACCTACCTTCGGGGCGATCAATCTGGAGGACATTAAGGCCCCTGACTGTTTTATCGTAGAAAAGCTATGTCGTGAGCGCATGAACATCCCGGTTTTCCACGATGACCAGCACGGCACGGCCATCGTTGTAGGCGCAGCGGCCAAAAACGCCTTGCACGTAGCCGGCAAAAAGTTTGAAGACATCAAGATCGTTTCAACCGGCGGTGGCGCAGCGGGGATCGCTTGCCTGAGCATGCTCGTAAAGCTTGGCGTCAAGCGCGAGAACATCTGGCTGTGTGATATTCACGGATTGGTCTACGAAGGTCGGGCTGAGGATATGAACCCTCATAAGGACCAGTTCTCTCAGAAATCCGACCTGCGCACGCTGGACGATGTGATCGATGGTGCCGACCTGTTTCTGGGCCTCAGCGGTCCCAATGTGCTGAAACCGGACATGGTCAAGCGTATGGCAGACCGTCCGATTATTTTTGCGCTGGCCAACCCGACACCGGAAATCCTGCCTGATGATGCGCGCGAAGTGGCTCCGAACGCGATCATCGCGACCGGGCGCAGCGACTTCCCCAACCAGGTCAACAACGTCCTGTGCTTTCCGTTCATCTTTCGGGGCGCCTTGGATGCCGGAGCGACCGAGATCAATGACGAGATGCAGATTGCCTGCGTGGACGGCATCGCTGACATGGCCCGCGCGACAACCAGTGCCGAAGCAGCCGCAGCCTATAAAGGTGAGCAACTGACCTTCGGGCCGGACTACCTGATTCCCAAACCGTTTGACCCGCGGCTGGTGGGCGTTGTCTCCTCGTCGGTTGCTAAGGCAGCGATGGACAGCGGCGTCGCCAAAAGACCTATCGACGATATCGAGGCCTATAAGGAAAAACTGAACCAGACTGTGTTCAAGTCTGCCCTGCTGATGCGACCTGTGTTCGAGGCCGCCGCCGCTGCATCCCGCCGGATCGTTTTTGCAGAAGGAGAAGATGAACGCGTTCTACGGGCGGCTCAGGCGATTCTGGAAGAAACCACTGAAACACCGATTCTGATCGGTCGCCCCGACGTCATCAACGCGCGCTGCGAGCGACTGGGCCTGTCGGTGCGCCCGGGGCAGGATTTTCAGATCGTGAATCCAGAAAACGACCCGCGCTATTACGACTACTGGAACTCGTATCATGAGATCATGCAGCGCCGTGGGGTGACCCCCGACCTGGCCAAAGCGGTCATGCGTACAAATACGACGGCAATCGGCTCGATCATGGTCCGTCGGGGCGAGGCCGACAGCCTGATTTGCGGCACCTTCGGGGAATACCGTTGGCACTTGAACTATATCGAACAGATTTTTGACGACGGTGATCTGCGTCCGCATGGTGCGCTTTCGCTGATGATCCTGGAAGACGGCCCTTTGTTCATTGCCGATACCCATGTGCGGCAGTTGCCGTCACCGGAAGAGCTTGCGGAAAGCACGCTGGGCGCTGCACGACATGTGCGGCGGTTTGGGATCGAACCCAAGATTGCGTTCTGTTCGCAGTCTCAGTTCGGCAATCAGGCAGAAGGATCGGGAAAACGTCTGCGCGCAGCGATTGAGATTCTGGACAGTCAGCCCCGGGATTTTATCTACGAAGGAGAAATGAACCTGGATGCGGCGCTGGATCCTGCGCTGCGAGACCGGATCTTCCCGAATTCGCGACTGCAAGGTTCTGCCAATGTACTGATCTTTGCCCATGCGGACGCGGCCAGTGGTGTCCGAAATATCCTAAAGATGAAGGCCGATGGGCTAGAGGTTGGTCCAATTCTGATGGGCATGGGGAACAAGGCGCATATTGTGACGCCATCCATCACCGCACGAGGGCTTTTGAACATGGCCGCTATCGCTGGGACTCCGGTCGCACATTACGGTTAGCGCGGGCGGTGATGTCAGCGGGCTTTGTGACGAGGCCCGCTGTGATTCTATTTGGGACTTCAGCTTTGCACAAAATACTTTGCAGTTTTGCAAAGTGTTCAGACGGTTAATCTCAATACCCTTACTCTTTGGATATTTGCAAAAGTTTGCAGGTCAACTCGTAACATTCTGCAAAGATTTTGCGATAAACTGACGCGCCGTCCTGCGCGTCGCTTGTCGGGTACCGATGGGACGCCGTACACAGTGCATAGTGGTAGTAGGAGGAGTTACCATGACGTATCAGGCTGTTTACGAAGGCTGGAAGTCGGACCCCGAAGCGTTCTGGATGCAGGCCGCGCAAGGGATCGATTGGGTGCAGCCCCCCAGCAAAGCGCTGTTTGATGACAATGCGCCGCTTTACGAATGGTTCTGTGACGCCAAAGTGAACACCTGCTGGAACGCCGTCGACCGCCATGTGGAAAACGGGCGCGGAGAACAGACAGCCATCATCTACGACAGCCCGATTACCCACACCAAACGTGAGATCTCTTACGTCGAGCTGCGCAATCGCGTGGCCAACCTTGCGGGTGCACTGCGCGCGAAAGGCGTTGAAAAGGGCGACCGCGTCATCATTTACATGCCGATGATCCCCGAAGCGCTTGAGGCGATGCTGGCCTGCGCCCGTCTGGGTGCTGTGCATTCGGTCGTATTCGGTGGCTTTGCCAGCAACGAACTGGCGGTACGTATTGACGATGCAAAACCCAAGGCCATTATCGCAGCCTCCTGCGGGATGGAGCCGGGACGGGTCGTGCATTACAAGCCTCTGCTGGACGGGGCCATCGACATGGCAGACCACAAGCCTGAATTCTGCGTAATTTTTCAGCGCGAGCAAGAGGTTGCCCAGTTGATCGAAGGCCGCGATGTCAACTGGCACGGGTTCCAATATGGCGTCGAACCTGCGGAATGTGTCCCTGTGGCTGGCAATGATCCGGCCTATATCCTTTATACCTCGGGCACCACCGGGGCGCCCAAGGGCGTTGTACGCCCGACCGCCGGGCATCTGGTGGCCCTTAACTGGACGATGAAGAACATCTACGATGTCGATCCGGGCGACGTATTCTGGGCGGCGTCAGATGTGGGCTGGGTCGTGGGACATTCCTACATCTGCTACGCACCGCTGATCCATGGCAACACGACCATCGTGTTCGAGGGTAAACCCGTCGGCACCCCCGACGCAGGGACGTTCTGGCGCGTGATCTCTGAGCACAATGTCAAAAGCTTCTTCACCGCCCCTACCGCCATCCGCGCCGTCAAACGCGAGGACCCTAAAGGTGAAATGCTGGCGAAATATGACCTGTCTTGTCTTCGCGCCCTTTTCCTAGCCGGCGAACGGGCAGACCCGGATACGATCGAATGGGCGCAGGATGCACTGAAAGTGCCGGTCATCGACCATTGGTGGCAGACAGAAACCGGCTGGACCATTGCAGGCAACCCGCTGGGGGTCGAGGAACTGCCGGTCAAGCTGGGTTCGCCCGCGAAACCGATGCCGGGGTACGACGTGCAAATCCTTGACGAAGGCGGCCACCCGATGAAACCCGGGCAGCTTGGAGCCATTGCGGTAAAACTCCCCCTGCCCCCCGGTACTTTGCCGACGCTTTGGAATGCGGAAGACCGGTTCAAAAGCTCGTATCTGAACCAGTTCCCCGGATACTATGAAACCGGCGACGCAGGCATGATCGACGAGGATGGATACCTGTATATCATGGCGCGCACCGATGACGTGATCAACGTGGCGGGGCACCGTCTGTCCACAGGCGGAATGGAAGAAGTTCTGGCCGCCCATCCGGACGTGGCGGAATGTGCGGTGATCGGTGTGTCGGACCAGTTGAAAGGCCAGATGCCCGTTGGCTTTCTGTGCCTGAATGCCGGGTCAGAGCGCGCGCACGAAGACGTCGCGCATGAAGTCGTCAAAATGGTTCGTGAAAAGATCGGGCCAGTTGCAGCGTTCAAACTTGCCGTGGTTGTGGATCGCCTGCCCAAAACCCGCTCGGGTAAGATCCTGCGCGGGACGATGGTGTCGATTGCCGATGGGAAAGACTACAAAATGCCCGCAACTATTGATGATCCGGCCATTCTCGACGAGATCACGGTAGCTCTGCAAACCATCGGGTACGCTCAATAATTCTGGGATGGGCGGTTCCACCGCCCGCTTCAGTGGTTTCTCTTGCAACCTGCCACGGGCCCCCTACTGTCAAGTCAAGATAGCGAGGGCATATGGCACATACCGACATCTGGCGTCTGAGCGCCACCGAGCTTACGGAACGCACCCGCGCCGGCGACCTGAGCGCAGAGGGTGCTGTTCAGTCCGCTCTGAACCGCATGGATCAGGTCAATCCCGGCCTGAATGCAGTGGTCGAAGACCTGCGCACCGAGGCGCTGGAACGCGCGCGCGCACTTGACCAAAACCGCGCAAAAGGCGCCCCTACGGGGCCGCTGCATGGGGTTCCGGTCACCATCAAGATAAATGTCGACCAGAAAGGCCACGCCACCACAAACGGCGTAATTGCCTTGCAAGAAGCGATAGCGCCAGATGATGCCCCGGTTGTGACCAACTTGCTGAACGCGGGCGCGGTGGTGATCGGGCGCACGAACACGCCAGAGTTTTCCTTCCGCGCCGACACGGACAACCCGCTGCATGGCCGTACCCATAATCCATGGGGCCAACATATCTCACCCGGTGGATCTTCGGGTGGCGCAGGGGCGGCAGTGATGGCTGGTATTGGCGCGCTGGGGCATGGCAATGACATCGGCGGCAGCTTGCGATTTCCCGCAGCGGCAAATGGTGCAGTAACCGTGAAACCCGGCCTTGGCCGCGTCGCTGCATGGAACCCCGGGCAAAAGGCCGAACGCGGCCTGCTGGCGCAATCAATGTCAGTGCAGGGGTTGATCACGCGCTCGGCGGCGGACCTGCACCTGTCGATGCCCAGCCTGATCTCAGCCGACCCGCGCGACCCGTTTCACGTTCCGATGCCATGGCGGGGGCAAGAACTGGAAAGCCCAATAAAGGTTGCATTCACCAAAAACACCTTTGGTTATGCCCTGCACCCCGAGGTTGAAAAAGCACTGGATGCTGCACGTGATGCCTTGGCTGATGCCGGTTATTTGGTCGAGGAGATCGATCCCCCCGATGTGTTTGAATGCGGTCGCAACGGTTACCGTGCGTTGATGGGTGAGGTGCTGTCCCTGATGAAAAACGATATCGAGGGCGCAGGATCACAGACGATCCGCGACATATTCGATGTCTACTTTCAGGAGTTCCCGCCAATCCTTGGCACCGAACTGCTGCAAATGATGGCCAAACGCAGCCATTATGCCCGCGAGTGGTCTCTGTTTTTGCAGGACTTCCCGTTGATCCTTTCACCCTTCCTGCCACAACCTTTTTTCAAGCCAGATCGCGATACCGAAGGGGTCGAGGGTGTGCACGAGGTCTTGGGCTGTGCTGTTTATTCCTATGCAATGAACTTCCTGGGGTTACCCGCCGCATGCGTTCCCGCACGGTTGGCGGAATTGCCGACCGGGCCACAGCCGATCAATGTTCAAATCGCCGCCCGGCGGTGGCGCGAAGATATGGCCGTTGATGCCGCCGCGGCAATCGAATCGCGGATCGGCCAGATGGCCCCGGTTCTCTGGGATAAAATGGCGGCTGAGCCCTGACAAAAATTGACCCCGGGTTTTTGAGCCCGGGGTCCGCATACTAAAATATGCCCGGATTTCTGATGACGAGCGTGGCACCACCCACCCTCGCCAGCGCGTATACTGCGCAATCATTCGAAAACACCGTTGGATGGCCACTCACTTCCACCCTGGCGTGTTCTCCGGGCACGATTAGGTTAACAAAGCGTGTGTGGCTTGCATGTGAACTAGTTCACACAACGTGAAAGAATGCACCGTTCCAAGGCAGTTTTCAGGTGAACTGCTCGGAAATCAGGCGCTCCTCCAGACCGTGCCCCGGGTCGAAAAGGATTCTGTGCTGCACCGCAGGTTCAGACCGAATCTCGACCCAGTCTATGTCCGGGAAAGAAACCGAGTCGGCGGCCACGATAACCGGGCGTTTGTCGGCCTCGATCACATCAAACCTGACTTGCGCCCCCTTGGGTAACAGGGCCCCGCGCCAGCGCCGGGGCCGAAATGCCGCTATGGGTGTCAACGCCAGAACGTCCGCGCCGATGGGCACAATCGGCCCGTGTGCGGAATAGTTATAGGCCGTTGATCCCGCCGGAGTGGACAGAAGCGCGCCATCGCAGACAAGTTCGGCCATACGCTCGCGATTATCGACGCTGATCCTCAGCCGCGCGGCCTGCGGACCAGCACGCAGCAGCGAGACCTCATTGATCGCCAGCGCGTTGTGCTGTTTGCCCGCCCGATTCATCGCCGTCATGACCAGAGGGTTGATGACCTCTTCTTCAGCTTCGGCAAGGCGTTGCATCAAATTGGTTTCAGCATATTCATTCATCAGGAATCCGATGGTCCCGCGATTCATACCGTAGACCGGCGTGTCGAGATGTTGAATTCCGTGCAGCGTGTGCAGCATGAAGCCATCCCCACCAAGTGCAACCACGACATCGGCATCCAGCGGTGCCGAATTGCCGTAACGCGCCACTAACGCATCCCGCGCGATCTGCGCCACAGGAACGTCGCTGGCAAGAAAGGCGATTCTCTTAGTCATCAATTTCGGTTTCCGGTGCTGCACATTTGGTTCCGAAACAAACACACCTTTCCGCATTAGGCCAGACTTGACGCCCAAGCGGGCCAATTCGTCGCTTTACAGCCTTTCTCGGGCATACGGTTTCCGATAGGAAATCCGCCAAACATACCCCAGTCAGTCGGAGCCCCCATGAACGCCACCCCCCGAGATACCGGTTTCTTCACGCAATCCCTTGCCGACCGTGACCCCGAGCTGTTCGGCTCAATCACATCCGAGTTGGGCCGTCAGCGCGACGAGATCGAGTTGATCGCGTCCGAAAACATCGCCTCTGCCGCCGTGATGGAGGCGCAGGGCTCGGTGATGACCAACAAATACGCCGAGGGCTATCCCGGTCGCCGCTACTATGGCGGTTGCCAGTTCGTCGACATGGCCGAAAACCTCGCCATCGACCGCGCCAAGGAACTGTTTGGCTGTGGTTTCGCCAATGTTCAGCCCAACTCGGGCTCTCAGGCCAACCAAGGCGTGTTCCAAGCATTGATCAAACCGGGCGACACTATTCTGGGTATGAGCCTGGACGCAGGCGGTCACCTGACCCACGGTGCCCGCCCGAACCAGTCGGGCAAGTGGTTCAACGCGGTGCAATACGGCGTCCGCAAGGAAGACAACATGCTGGACTATGATCAGGTCGAGGCATTGGCGAAAGAGCACCAGCCCAAACTGATCATCGCGGGCGGGTCGGCCATTCCCCGCATCATTGATTTTGCCCGGATGCGCGAGATCGCCGACATGGTCGGTGCCTATCTGCACGTGGACATGGCGCATTTCGCCGGTCTGGTCGCGGCAGACGCGCATCCCTCGCCCTTCCCGCATGCGCATGTGGCGACCACCACAACGCACAAAACCCTGCGCGGTCCGCGCGGCGGCATGATCCTGACCGACGATGAAGATATTGCCAAGAAAGTGAACTCGGCCATCTTCCCCGGCATTCAGGGCGGCCCGCTGATGCATGTGATCGCGGCCAAGGCCGTGGCCTTTGGCGAGGCGCTGCGCCCCGAGTTCAAAAGCTATATCCAGCAGGTGGTAACCAACGCGCAGGCTCTGTCGGATCAGCTGATCAAGGGCGGGCTGGACACTGTGACACACGGCACCGACACCCATGTGGTTCTCGTTGACCTGCGCCCCAAAGGCGTCAAGGGCAACGCGACCGAGAAGGCTTTGGGACGTGCGCATATCACCTGCAACAAGAACGGCGTGCCATTTGACCCGGAAAAACCCACCGTCACCAGCGGCATCCGTCTGGGTTCACCCGCTGGAACCACGCGCGGCTTTGGTGAGATCGAATTCCGCCAGATCGCCGATTGGATCATCGAAGTTGTCGACGGACTTGCAGTCAACGGTGAAGATGGCAACGGAGCGGTAGAGGCTAAGGTCAAAGCCGAAGTCGCCGATCTTTGCGCGCGGTTCCCGCTATATCCAAACCTCTGAGCCAACAAAAAACACCGAAACGGCGCCCACCCCGGGCGCCGTTATCTTTTGAAATCATATGCTTGAATCGCGAACTTAATCCCTCGATCAGATCAGACCGCGCCACCTGAGTACGAAGATGATCACCCCTCCAAGCACCAGAATCCCCAGTGCGATCGAGCCAAGAACGCTCAAAACCCAGCCCCGGCGACGATCTGCGAGGTCGATGGACCTCAGGTGTGTCTGAACGTCGTCCGACGCTTTTTGCAAGGCTGGCGTATCAACTACCAACCTCAGCCTGGGGTGATCCATCATCGCTTCGGCCCGTGCCAGTACCAGCGCTTGCTTGTAGACGGTCCGCGGCAACCTCCGCCTTGCACGCCGCACAGACGCGGCCAGAGTTTTGTCCCGCACGCCGAGCTTTTTACGCAGCAATTGGATCGTTTCGGCGATCCGGGTCTGAATATCGGTGTCGTTCGACATGAGGCCTCCTGACCGCGCAATGTAGCGACGCTTGATACAGGCCACAATGGGGCTGGCTGTTCCACGCAGTGGCTTGTATCACGGGCTTCATGCTGAACACGATTATCCATGGCGAGCCGACCGAAAACCCTCCTTTACTGATTGCGCATGGGCTGTATGGCTCGGCCCGGAACTGGGGTGTTATCGCACGCAGGCTGTCGGACGAGCGGCAGGTGATCGCCGTAGACATGCGCAACCATGCTTACAGCAAATGGGATGATCAGCACGATTATCCGCATCTGGCAGACGATCTGGCCGAAGTTATCCGCAGCATTGGCGGGCCGGTTGACATGCTTGGGCATTCGATGGGCGGCAAGGCAGCGATGGTTCTGGCCCTCAGCCATGGTGATTTGGTTCGCAAGCTTGTTGTGGCCGATATCGCTCCGGTGGCCTATGGCCACAGTCAGATACAGTTCATCGAAGCGATGCGCGCAGTCGACATGTCCCGGGTGCATCGACGGTCGGACGCGCAAGAGCAGTTGGGGGAACAGGGCGTTGAGCCCGCTTTGCAGAGCTTTTTCACGCAATCGCTGGACACAGACGAAAAGAAATGGCGTTTGAATCTGGATGTTCTGGCCGATCAGATGCCCAAGATTATGGGCTTTCCCGAAATTTCATCATCCTGGAACGGCCCGGCTCTGTTTTTGTCTGGGGCAGACTCCGACTATGTTCTGCCTGAACATCGCGACCGAATTCGCAGCCTGTTCCCTTCGGCGCGATTTGCCAAAATCCCTGGCGCAGGCCACTGGCTGCACGCCGAGAAACCCCGTGAGTTCGAGGCTGCAGTCCGCGCCTTCCTGAACGCCTGATCACGTGCCTTGATACAGGCGTTTCGCCACCAGCCACGCAACCGGTGCCGCCATGACAGCCCCAACCCCGGCCGCCACCACTATAGCCGCAGCCGACACCATGCCAGCGGACAAAACTGCGATCACAGCGGTGCCTGCGACTGCTGTGGCGATCAACGAATACAACATGGCTGCAAGGCGTATCATGTAGAAGGTCCTGCTGTGATAACTTCAGAACCTTACATTACGAGAATGGAATGCGTCGCGCTTTGATCTGTGTCAGATCAACGGCTTAAACCTCAGCAAGGTCCGGGGTCAGGCCAGCTCACCGCCGCCATTCACCCAATCTTTAAGCCCGCCCATATTGTAGACTTGCTGGTATCCCATGTCTTTCAGCAGCTTCCCCGCCAAAGCCGCGCGCCCACCGGCCGCGCAGAACAGGATGATCGGACGGTCCATTCTCAGTTCGGCATCATGAGACGGCAAATCGGGATCAGCCCGAAACTCCAGCATACCGCGTGGAATATGATGCGCGCCGGCCGCCCGACCCGCGCCATCCAGCTCGGGCGCATCACGGACATCCAACAAAAGCGCACCCTGCCCCATCAAGGCTTTTGCCCGCGCTGTATCAATCCGTTCGATCACGGCGTTTGCGTCTTCAAGCATGGACTTAACTGTCAGTGGCATCATTTCCCCTCCGAAGTTGGTTTGATCAGACGGTAACATGCAGAATTTGGAAGGTGTAGGCTTCAACGCTCACATCAACGTTTGACTTCAACCGCCGACCAAAGGCCTTGGCATTTGATCCAGGAACGGCGTTATCCGACCTGAACATGTCAGCAGTGGTACCCGCGGCCGGACTCGAACCGGCACGGCCTTCCGGCCCAGAGATTTTAAGTCTCTTGTGTCTACCATTCCACCACGCGGGCAAGGCGTCTGCGTCAGCATTGGCCTGCGAATTCACTAAGGCCACTGGCCGCTGAATACAATGCGTTTTGCGGGCTCGGAACCAGGATTTTCGGTTCCGCTATAATAGCCTGCGCAGATGACGACGCATCCGCTCCCTCTTGTCATTCGGCGGAATTCAAGCCAAGGGCACCCTATGACATTTGACACGATCATTCTGGGTGCCGGCGCTGCCGGTATGATGTGTGCGGCTCATTGCGGCCGGCGCGTGCTGGTGATCGATCATGCGAAAGCACCGGGCGAGAAAATCCGCATCTCGGGCGGTGGGCGGTGCAATTTCACCAATATGCATGCGGGCCCCGAGAACTTTTTGTCCGGCAACCCGCATTTCTGTAAGTCTGCACTGGCACGGTATACACAGTGGGATTTCGTCGATCTGGTGCAGCGCCATGACATTGCATGGCATGAGAAGACACTGGGGCAATTGTTCTGCGACGGTTCGTCAAAACAGATCATTGCCATGTTGTTGGCTGAGATGGAACGCGCTGGGGGCGAATTGTGGCTACAAACCTCTCTGCGCAACCTGAACAAAACGGATAATGAGTTCCGCATGGAGGTCGAGCGGGACGGGCAAAGACACAGCCTGAGTTGCCGCAATCTGGTGCTGGCGACGGGTGGCAAATCGATCCCCAAGATGGGGGCCACCGGGTTGGCCTATGATATCGCGCAACAATTTGGCCTGGAAATCACTGAAACCCGGGCGGCTTTGGTACCGTTCACATTCCCCGATGGCCGGTTCAGGGACCTGTCGGGCGTCTCTGTCCCTGCCCGTCTGACCAATGCCCGCGCAAGCTTTGACGAAGCTCTGCTGTTCACGCATCGCGGCCTCAGCGGGCCTGCTGTTCTGCAACTGTCCTCATACTGGCGCGAGGGCGAGGCGGTTTCCGTAAATCTGATCCCCGACCTGCCCTTGCTCGACCTGCTCCGCGCGCAGCGGCAAACGGCCGGGCGAAAAGCCCTGAAGACCGAGATGGCGCGCCATCTGCCTGCTCGGCTTATCGACTATCTGGGCCAACAGGTTCCGATGGCCGGAAACCTTGCTGATCAGTCCGATACAGCGCTGAAGGACCTGATCGCACGTTTGTCCGACTGGCAGCTATTGCCATCGGGAACGGAAGGGTATCGAACGGCCGAGGTCACTCTGGGCGGGATCAACACCGATGGCCTGTCCTCAAAAACAATGGAGGCCAAGGAAGTCCCTGGCCTCTATGCAATTGGCGAAGCGGTGGATGTCACCGGTTGGTTGGGTGGCTACAACTTCCAGTGGGCGTGGTCATCGGGCTACGCCGCAGGGAAAGCAATCGCCGGTTAACCGACCACGTTGTAGCCGCGCCCGCGCATGCAGTTGCGCACGATGACTTCTTGATTCTGAGTATTCTGGATGGCGCTTGCACCGGCACCGACCAGTGCACCAGCCACGGCGGCGCGTCCCAGATCGCTGGCGCTGTCATCGATGATGGCTTTGGTCCCCGCCGCACCCGCAGCGCCGATTGCGGCCGCTCCGGCAGTATTACTGTCTACCGTCGGCTGCGACCGGGCCAATGCCTGGCATTGTGCCAGATCCGCGTTGTAGTTTGGACCAACGGGGCCGTCGACAATTGGCTGATAATTCGCACCCACATTGGTGCATGCACCCACAACCAGAATGGCGGGCAGGATCACAGAGAACTTACGGTATGGCATAATCATAACCTCGTGTTGAATTTGCAGGCAGGCAAAACCAATAATTTTGGCGCGTCAAGCTGATAGCATCGCAGCTTCGCCCAACCGGCGATCTATTGCAAATACCTATTCGGGCAGCCTTTGCCGAACCTGCTCGGCAAAATCCTCACCACGCTGTTCAAAATTGTCATATTGGTCGAAACTGGCCGCTGCCGGGGCCAGCAGCACCGTGTCGCCCGGCTGAGCATCCGCCATGGCCTGTTCCACTGCCGATGCCATATCCGTACAAACCGCGTTGTCGACCTTTAGCTGCATCCCAAACGATGCTGCCTCGCGCCCAATCACATACGCTTTGAGAACCCGCTCACCAGCCTCGTTCAAGGCCGCGATGCCGCCGTCTTTTTCAAGGCCACCGCAAATCCAGCGTATCCGGTCAAATGCGTTCAGGGCTTTCAGAGCACTATCCACATTTGTTGCCTTGGAATCGTTCACATAGGTCACCCCGTTCGCTTCTGCGATGATCTGGCTGCGATGCGGCAGACCGGGGAAACTGTGCATCGCCTGCTCGATCACGCGCGGGGCGAGGCCCAGCGCACGACAGGCTGCATACGCGGCACAGGCGTTTTGGTGGTTATGTGCCCCCGGCAGGCCCTTGATCCCGCGTAAATCGATTGACCCGGCCTGCCGCCCCTTGCGGTATTCCGACAGGAATCCTTTGCGCGCAAAGACCTGCCAACCCGGGCCGGTCAGCTTGCGATCAACAGAAATCCGGATCACACGGTCGTCTGCCGGGCCTTCGGCCATTTGCCCGGCCAGAAACGCACCTTCGGTCTCATCCACCCCAATTACGGCGCGGTCTGGCCCGCCCTCTGCAAACAGGCGCCGCTTGGCAGCGAAGTATCCCCCCATACCTTCGTGGCGATCCAGATGATCCGGCGACAGGTTGGTAAAAACAGCGACGTCCGGCGTCAGCGCACGCGCCAGCTCGGTCTGATAGCTGCTCAACTCCAACACGACGACTGATCCATTGCCCCCCGGATCAATATCCAAAACCCCTCGTCCAATATTCCCGGCCAACTGCGACTCGCGCCCCGCCTCGGTCAGAATATGGTGGATAAGCGCTGCCGTGGTCGATTTCCCGTTCGATCCCGTTACTGCAATCACGCGCGGAGGGATGTCGAAAGTGTTCCACTCGGGTCCGGCAAAAGAACGAAAGAACAGGCCGATATCGTTGTCCACAGGCACCCCGGCCTCCAGCGCGGCCACCACGACCGGATTCGGCTCGGGGTATAGATGCGGGATACCGGGCGAGACAATAAGCGAGGCCACGCCGTCACACACACCATTGCGGCGTAAATCCGTGCAAATAAACCCTTCGGCTTCGGCCTTTTTACGCGCGGCCGGGTTGTCGTCCCAACACAGCGCCTCCGCCCCTCCGGCGCGCAGCGCACGTGCCGTGGCAAGACCCGAACGGCCCAAGCCCAGAACCGCAACCTTTTGTCCGGAAAACCCTTTGACCGGGATCATTCTGCCCACCTTCACATGCCATTATGGTGCGGCCACACTGCACCGAAGAAAAACCGATTGGCAAGGCCGCGATCAGGCTCGCGCGCCAGCGCGAGCCGGGCCCAACAGGTGGCAGGCAGGCCGCAGGCCTGCCGAACCTGGCGGGAGTGCTACCGAACTTTCAGGGTCGCCAAACCGATCATCGCCAGGATCAGCGAGATGATCCAGAACCGGATCACAATCGTGGGTTCCGCCCAGCCTTTCTTTTCGTAGTGATGATGGATCGGGGCCATCAGAAATACCCGCTTGCCGGTGCGTTTGAAGTACAGAACCTGAATGATCACACTCAGCGCTTCGACCACAAACAGACCGCCGACCACGGCCAGAACCAGTTCGTGCTTGGTGGCCACGGCAATAGCCCCCAGCGCGCCGCCCAGCGCCAGCGAGCCGGTGTCGCCCATGAACACGGCAGCGGGCGGGGCATTATACCACAAGAACCCAAGCCCACCGCCAAACAGCGCTGCCGTGAAGATCAGGATCTCGCCGGTTCCAGGCACATAATGCACGTCCAGATACTCGGTAAAGTCGACCCGACCGACCGCATAGGCAATAATCCCAAGGGTCGTGGCCGCAATCATTGCTGGCATGATGGCCAGCCCGTCCAGCCCATCGGTCAGGTTCACTGCGTTCGCGGCTCCTACGATCACGACGATGGCAAAAGGCAGATAGAAGATACCAAGATTGATCAGCGTATCCTTGAACACCGGTACAGCCAGTTGGTTCTGCAGCCCTTCGGGGTGATGCAGGGTCGCCCAGAGCGCGGCCAGTACAGCGATGAGGATACCTAGCGCCATTCGCATCTTGCCGGAAACGCCTTTGGTATTCTGTTTGGACACTTTTGCATAGTCATCGGCAAATCCGATGGCTGCGTAGGCCAGCGTCACAAACAGAACCATCCAGACATAGGGATTATCCCACCGCGCCCAGATCAATGTCGAGGTCACCAGCGCGCCGACGATCAGCAAACCGCCCATGGTCGGCGTACCGGCCTTACTGAAATGCCCTTCGGGCCCGTCATCGCGGATCGGCTGGCCTTTGCCCTGTTTCTTGCGCAGCACGTTGATCAGGGGTTTGCCAAACAGAAACCCAAACACAAGCGCTGTCAGAAAGGCGCCGCCAGCGCGGAAAGTGATGTAGCGGAAGAGGTTCCAGAAATCCCCTCCGTCCGACAAGGCGGTCAACCAATATAGCATTACAAAACCCCTCTTAAGCGACGGTCATGGATCAAGCACGCCCCCATGCCCCAGTTTCCGCAAACCGTCAACAATCCGTGCCAAAGACATACTCAGAGAGCCCTTGGCCAGCACCGTATCGCCATCGCGGACCAGTTCAGGCAGGCGCGCGGCCATCTCTTCACTGGTCTCGAACCACAATCCACGCCTCGCCTCCGGCAGGGCGTCATGCAGGGCCCGCATCAGTGGGCCAATGCAATGAACCTGATCGATATGTGCCATCGCTGCGACATCCGCCATGGCGGCATGCATAGCCAGTTCCTGCGCACCCAATTCCTTCATGTCGCCCAGAAACGCAATGCGACGGGTGCCCTTTGATGCGGCCAGCACATCCAGCGCGGCCTCCATCGAGGTCGGATTGGCGTTATAGCTATCATCCAGCAGTTCAATCTGGCCACCACCAGCCAGAGGCAAGCTCTCACGCACGCCACGTCCGGCCACCGGAGACCAGCGGCCCAGACCCGTGATGGCCTGATCCAGCTCGACGCCCAGTTCGACGCAGGCGGCCAGTGCGCCCAAGGCGTTCATGGCAAAATGCGTACCAGCCGAATGGACATTGAACGCAAAGGTTTCGTCCCCGACCCGCGCTTGCGCGTCGACCGAGTCGGCAGACGGCCGTACCTCAGTCAAAACGTAGTCCGCCGCGCCGCGCCCGAACTCGGCAACACCGGCACCGGCATCCATGGCGCATCCGCGCAGAATATGTGTGTGTTCAATATCTGCATTGACGATGGCCGCTCCGCCTTCGAGCAACCCTTCAAAAATGGCAGCCTTCTCATGTGCAATGCCTGCCACCGAGTCGAAAGCCTCCAGATGGACGGCAGCGACGGTTGTTACCAAAGCCACATGCGGGCGGGCCTGCCGGGCCAGAGGCGCAATCTCGCCCGGATGATTCATGCCGATTTCGATAACGGCAAAGTCCGCATCCTTGGGCATCCGGGCCAGGGTCAGCGGTACCCCCCAATGATTGTTGTAGCTGGCCACGCTGGCATGGGTTTTGCCCTGTGTTTCCAATATCGTCGCCAGCATCTCTTTGGTGGACGTTTTACCGACACTACCCGTCACACCAACAACCCGCGCATCGGTTCGGGCACGGGCGGCCTGTCCCAAAGCCTCAAGCCCCGCCTGCACGTCATCAACGATCAACAACGGAGCATCCGTCGGGACCCCTTTGGGTATACGCGACACCAGTGCGGCGCCAGCGCCTTTTTCCAAAGCCTGCGCAACAAATTCGTGCCCGTCCCGCGCCGCCGTCAGGGCGACAAACAGATCGCCCGATTGCAATGTCCGCGTATCGATTGACACACCATCGACCGTCCAGTCCGAAGTGGCTTGCCCACCTGTGGCCTCAGCGGCCTCCTGCGCAGTCCACAGCGTCATGCGACCCGCCCATCCAGCGCGGCGACTGCAATGCTGGCCTGTTCCACATCGTCAAAAGGCAGCACCTGATCGCCCACGATCTGCCCGGTTTCATGCCCCTTACCGGCGATCAACAAAGCGTCCCCGGGTTGTAACGCGTCTACGCCGCGTAGGATCGCCTCGGCCCGATCGCCGACCTCTGTCGCCTCGGGCGCACCCAGCATAACGGCGGCCCGGATTGCAGCAGGGTCTTCGCTGCGCGGATTGTCATCGGTAACAAACACCACATCTGCATGGTTCGCAGCCGCTTGTCCCATCAACGGACGCTTGGTTGCGTCCCGGTCACCACCTGCGCCGACAACGGCGATCAGACGGCCCATGACATGCGGCCGCATGGCCTTGAGCGCCGTGGCCACAGCATCGGGAGTATGCGCATAGTCGACAAATACCGCCGCGCCGTTTTCACGGGTTGCCGCCAGTTGCATACGCCCGCGCACGGTCGTCAGATGCGGCAGAGTTTCGAATACCCGTTCAGGGTCGTCACCTGCCGCAATAACCAAGCCGCAGGCGAGCAGGACATTTTCAGCCTGGAATCCTCCGATCAGATTAAGACGGGTCTGGAACGCCTTGCCCTGCCAGGAAAATCTCAGATCTTGCCCTGTTGCGTCAAATCGCTGATTCAGCAGACACAGGTCGGCATCGCCCAACCCAATGGTCAGAACCTCTTGCCCCCGTTGTTCCGCGATACGGCGGACCTGACCGCCTTTGGGGTCGCTCAGATTCACCACAGCCGTTCCGTCTTGCGGCAGGACACGGTCAAACAACCCGGCCTTAGCGTTGAAATACGCCTCAAACGTTTCGTGGTAATCCAGATGGTCCTGCGTGAAATTCGAGAAACCAGCGGCGGCCAGATGCACACCGTCCAGACGGCGCTGTTCCAACCCGTGTGAGGAAGCCTCCATCGCGGCGTGGGTCACGCCGTTTTCTGCAGCTTCGGCCAGACAACGATGCAGGGTGATGGGTTCGGGCGTCGTATGGGCCAGCGGGGCCGTCCAAGCCCCCTCGACACCTGTCGTCCCGAGGTTAACGGCTGCATGGCCAAGCTCGGTCCAGATCTGGCGCACAAAGCTGGCAACCGAGGTTTTTCCATTGGTTCCGGTGACGGCCACGATGGTCCGCGGCTGGGCGCCAAACCACAATGCGGCAGAACCCGCCAAAGCCTGACGCGGGTCTTCGACGACAACCAATGCAGCGTCAGACGCAGCCAATTCCTCGGCGGCGATTTCCGCGCCCTCAGCATCGGTCAGGATTGCCGCAGCGCCCATGCGCAAAGCGTATTGGATGAACTCTCCACCGTGTACGCGCGTGCCAGGCAAGGCCGCGAACAGAAAACCATCCTTGACCTCGCGGCTGTCGACCGCCAGCCCGGTGATGTCGGGATTTGCGCCACCCCGCGCGGTCAGGGCCAGTTGGCTGAGTTTCTTTGACCGATTGCCCATGACCCACCTCTTGCCGGACAGCCTAATTCGAAGTCAGCGTTATAGCAGCGCCCGCCTCAGGCTCAAGCCGGGGCCGCAGCCCCAACAAAGGGGCCACACGACCGATCAGTTCCGAGGTGACAGGCACCGCTGTCCAACCCGCAGTGCGGCGTTTTTCGCCGTATGCCACAATCGACGGCTCATCCAGTGTGACGACCAGAACGTATTGCGGATTATAGGCCGGGAAGACCGTTGCAAAGGTGGCAATCACCTTGTCTTCGTAATACCCGCCGCGCGGCTTCGGCTTGTCTGCCGTACCGGTCTTACCCGCAACCGCATAGCCCGGCACATCGCCAAAGCTGGCCGTGCCATCGGTCACAACCTTACGCAACATCTTCTGTGCCTGCCGTGCCGCGTTCTGGGACATGACTCTGGGGCCATATTGCGCGCCATTCTTCCGCAGAATGGTCGGACTAACGTAATGCCCGCCATTGGCGATGGCCGCATAGCCCGCTGCCAGATGCATAGGGCTGGTCGAGAGGCCGTGGCCATATGAAATCGTTACCGTGCTCAGCTCGCCCCATTTTCTGGGCTTGAGCGGCACACCACCCTTGGCCTCGACAATTTCGAACGGCGTTGGGTCAAACATGCCCAGCGCATCCAGAAAATCCTGCTGACGCTGCGACCCAATCTGCAAAGCAAGCCGCCCGGTGCCCCGGTTCGAACTGTGGACGATCACATCCGCCACGCTGATCTTGCCGTAATTCTTGCCGTTGAACTCGCCAATCGGGAAGCGCCCGATTTTCATCGGCCCAGTGGTATCGATGATCGTGTTTGAGTTTACCAGCCCCAGTTGCACGGCCTGTGCCGCCGTGAAGATTTTGAAAACCGAGCCCAGTTCGTACACGCCCTGCACATAGCGGTTGAACAAAGGGCTGTCCGAGGGGTCAAACCCCGAGGTTGGCGGGCGTGGACGGTCATTCGGGTCAAAGGACGGCAGCGACGCGGCCGAGATCACCTCGCCCGTATGCGCATTCATCAGAACCGCCGACGCCCCCTTGGCGTTCATGATCTTCATGCCGCCGTAGAGCACTTCCTCGACCGCCGCCTGAATCGTCAGATCCAGCGACAGTTGCAGGGGCTTGTTGCCATTGGCCGGGTCGCGCAGGTAGTCGTCGAACTGCTTCTCGACTCCGGCGACACCGATCACTTCGGCGGCGCTTACACCCTCACGACCAAAGCCTGACCCGCCCAGAATATGTGCTGCCAGCTTACCATTCGGATACAGGCGCATTTCGCGCGGGCCAAACAGGATGCCGGGATCGCCAATATCATGTACGGCCTGTTTCTGCTCGGGCGAGATGCGTTTTTTGATCCACAAGAACTTGCGCTTGCCGGTGAAATCCTTGACCAGCCGGTCCTTTTCCAGGTCCGGGAAGATCGCCACCAACTGTTCGGCGGCGGCAATCGGGTCGATCATCAGCGGCGGCTGGGCATAGACGGAGTATGTGTCCAGATTGGTTGCCAGAATACGCCCTTCGCGGTCTACAATATTCGCCCGCTGCATCGCGATGGACGCACCCGGCGCACTTGCCATCGGCTCCTGCGCCTCGGACGTGGCCAACATCCCCATGCGGAACCCGACCACCGAGAACGCGCAGAAAAAGAACAGACCCAAAACCAGTAAACGGCCTTCGGCGCGGGCCCGGGCGCGGTCCTTCATGTCCTCGTGGCGCTGACGAATGTTTTCGCGCTCAATCGTCTTTGGGTTCTCGCCACGGGCGCGGGCGTCCAGAATACGGGCTAAGGGGCGAAGCGGGGTACGAGTCATGGAACCTGCACCTCGATCACGGCCTGAACTTCGGTGATGGCCTGCAACTCGACAGGATCAACCTCGGGCAAGTCAGGGTCTTCCCCGTAAGAGATTAGATCCGCGCGGCCAAACTGTTCGGCCCTCAGGGGCAACAGCCCCAAACGTTCAAAGTTCAGGTCAGCCAGTTCGCGCAGACGATCCGGGCGATTCAGATACGCCCATTCCGCGTTCAGCACAGCCAGCCGCGCCTGTGCAACCCCGATCTGACGTTGCAGCGACTGGGTTTCTTTCAGCACCTGCTGCGTCCGATAGTTTTCCTGATATGCCCACAAAGCCAGCCCGAACACGGACAGAGCGGTCAACACATACAAAATACTCTTCATCTTGCCCTTCCCCCCAACTGAGGCATCCCGATGGCGCGGGCCTCAATTTCCCCCGCCGGAGCCTCGGTTCGAATTGCCACACGCAGCTTGGCCGACCGCGCACGTGGATTTTCCTGCAACTCCTGATCATCCGGGCCGACCGCCTTACGGGTTTTCAGGTTGAATTGCGGCTGATCCTGTTCGATTTCGGGCGCATACCTGTTCGCCCGCCCCGTCTTACCCGCCCGCGACTGGAAAAACCGCTTAACCATCCGGTCTTCGATCGAATGGAAGGTCACAACAGCCAGTTGCCCGCCGGGTTTGAGCGCTCGCTCAGCCGCCATAAGGCCTTGAAACAGCTCTTCATATTCGCCATTCACCGCGATACGCAGCCCTTGAAAGCTGCGGGTGGCCGGGTGCGATTGACCGGGTTTAGGGCGCGGTAGGCAGGATTCAATGATCTCGACCAGCCGCAGGGTCGTCGTGATCGCTTCTTCGGTCCGCGCCTTGACAATTGCCTTGGCGATACGACGGCTTGCGCGTTCCTCACCGTAATGAAACAGAATATCGGCCAATTGAGCCTCGGTCGCAGTGTTGACCAGATCAGCCGCGCTTTCGCCGTCCTGACTCATGCGCATGTCAAGCGGGCCGTCCTTCATGAAGGAAAAGCCACGCTCGGCCTGATCCAACTGCATCGATGACACGCCCAGATCCAGCACAATGCCGTCCAGATCCTGCGCATATTCATCCATGCGCGAGAAAGCGCCCTGCTGCATCACCAGCCGGTCGCCGTATTCCCCGGCCCATTCCGCGGCCATTTCAAAGGCCAGCGGGTCACGGTCCACACCAATGACTTTGTCCGCACCGGCCTCCAACAGACCGCGCGTGTACCCGCCTGCTCCGAAGGTCCCGTCCAGCCAGACACCGGACACAGGCGCAACCTGGGCCAGCAAAGGGCGTAGCAAAACAGGGATATGGGGTTTGTCGGAAGAGGTTTCGGCGCCGGCCATGCCGTCACGCCCCAGAGCCGTCAAGGAACTGCATCGGGTCGAAGTCTTCGGGATATTCTTCGTTCCACTCTTCTGCGTCCGACAGGGCTTCGGCCTCATAGGTGTCCGGCTTCCAGATCTGGAAGGTGTCGCCGGCGGCAATAAAGAACGCTTCCTTTTCCAGACCGATCTTTTCGCGCAGCTTGGCGGGCAGCACCAGACGTCCGGTTTCATCCACAGTGGTCGGAAACGACTGACCATGAAACATGCGCTGCAACATCTTACGCTGGGTCGAACCACGCGGCAGCGCATCAATCTTGGCGTCCACCTCGTCGATCGCCTCCATGGAATAGCATTCCAGAAACTTGCGGCTTTGCCCGCCGTAGACAATCACAAGCTCAGGAGTGTCGCCAGGCTGCCAGTTTGGGTCAGAGGCTTCAAGCACACGGCGAAACAGGGCCGGGATCGACACCCTGCCCTTCGCATCCACCTTATGGTGGCTTTCACCTCTAAACCTGCGCGCCAAGACGACTGTCCCTTTCGCTTGCGCCCCACCTCAAAATTCACGCCCCCCGGATGAAAAACGGCGGGTTGATCTGCTGCCACTGATCAACCCGCCGCATTGACCCGCCTTGCGGGATGTCCAGCTGCGCGCGCCACCTGGGGGGATGTCTGCTCGCCCGCGCGCCGGATCTCTTAGTTGATGAAAGCGAGATGCCTGTATGAAACCTGATTAGTCTTTTTGGTTCGGGGTCATTTAGCGCCCCATGTGCCTCGTCCTCATCGGATGTATTAGGGATGACATGGGAATTCATGGAAATCAATAGAAAATTTGGCAATCATATCTTACACAATGCGATCTTCGGGCAATAATAATGGCGGAAAGAGCCGTATAGATACTATAAATTGCGCTACAGCTGCATACACATACAAAATGTGCAGTCTCTAGAGTGATTAATCTCGTCCCACGATTTCCCATATTTTTTCCGCCTTTTCGCTAAAGAGGTGATAATTACCTCTTTCAAGGCGCCCAATTCGTCGAATCAGCGTTGGGTTCGAAGAGCCCTGGCCCGCACAAACCCAACCTCAAACGATGGCCCATAAATTCCCATATTGGCGCGGCAGTTAGGCATCTGTTCAAATTCCGCGCTCTAGGCATGCTCAATATTTGCGCGCATACGAACAAACATGTTGCACATCCGCCGATCCTTCCGGCCCCGCCAAACGGTCGCCTCGACAAAGATGTACCTGGCAGGCCTGTTTTCATGGCGCATTCAAAGGTCAAGTGACAAAGCCATGACATCTATGCATTTTCTGCATAGCGGCATTGACGCCAATCAGTGTTGTGCAATCGCAGCATTCGCCTATTTTCAAGCTCAAGCAAACGCCGAACACTTCGGCAAGTGACGCAGATACCGGAATAGAACGATGGCAGCAGCAAGCAATATTTCAACGCTGAATGGCGTGCAGGTAAACGGACTGGCCTCTCTGATCGAGGCGGTAAAAATCCGCTTTGTACGTCATCGCGTCTATCGCCAGACAGTAAACGAACTGTCGGCGCTTTCGAACCGTGAACTGGCCGATCTGGGCCTGCACCGCTCGATGATCCGCCGGGTCGCAATGCAGGCGACCGAAAACTACACAGCGCGCTAAGCGCAACAAAAACAACCGGGATCAGACCCTTCCTCCTCCCTTGGGGTCTGTATTTCAGCGGCAGCGTCTCTCCTCCTCCCTGACGTTGCCGCCTCTTATACCGGCCCTGACAGCCGGACACTGATACATCGGGACTCTCCTCCTCCCTTGTCCCGATGTTGAAAGCGCGCGGCGACGCCTTCCTCCTCCCTGACGTCGCCGCGTCTTACCCATACCGGGATCAAACCCGGGTTCGAATACATCGGGGCTCTCCTCCTCCCTGTCCTGATGTTGAAAAGAACGGCGGTTCCCCCTCCTCCTCCCTGGGAACCGCCGTTTTTGTTTGCCAAAACACAAAAAAGGGCGCAAAACGCCCCCTGCTTCTTCTGTTCAAAAATACTTCGGAGCGCGAGGCAGAGCCTCGCAAACTGTCAGAACGGCACGTCGTCCTTGTTGGTCAGAAAGCGCGATACCACTTTCTTGACTCCGGCCTTATCAAAATCGACCTCAACTTTGTCGCCCTCGATACCAATCACCGCGCCATAGCCGAATTTCTGGTGAAACACCCGTTCTCCCAAGGTGAAACTGGCAACGGCCGTCGCGTCGATCACCGTATTTCGGCTTTCCCGGGGCTGAGACATCCCGTACTGCCCCTGCCGTGCCTGCATCCGCTTCCAGCCGGGCGAATTATATACATTCGCCTCGGCCGCGCGGGTTTCAATCCCGGCCGAGACCTGCCCGCCGCCATAAAGCCCCGGCGGGGTCAGCACCTCCACATGATCCTCGGGCAATTCGTCTATGAAACGCGAGGGCATTGAGTTCTGCCATTGCCCGAATACACGCCGGTTGGCGGCGAATGAAATCGTACAGACTTCTTCTGCGCGGGTAATTCCCACATAGGCCAGCCGCCGCTCCTCCTCCAACCCCTTGATACCAGCTTCATCCATCGAGCGTTGCGAGGGGAACAAACCATCCTCCCAGCCCGGCAGGAACACGGCAGGAAACTCCAGCCCTTTGGCCGCGTGCAGGGTCATGATCGAGACCTTGGCCCCATCGCCCTCCTGCTCGTTATCCATGACAAGGCTGACATGTTCCAGAAACCCCTGAAGGTTCTCGAAATTATCCAGTTGATTGACCAGTTCCTTGAGGTTTTCCAGCCGCCCCGGAGCCTCGGGCGTCTTTTCGTTCTGCCAATGGGCGGTATAGCCGGCCTCGTCCAGAATGATCTGCGCCAGTTCGATATGCGACACTTCCGGTTCGCCAAAGCGCAAAGGCGCGGTTCCGTCGTCAATCACGGATTCGTCGTCAATCTCTATCCGTGGCCCACGCGTCATTGCATTCCATCGCGCCAACCCGTCAATCAAATCGCGCAGCGCCTTGCCGCCCTTGCCCTTGATCAGCCCGTTATCGACCGCGATCCGCGCCCCGTCGACCAGAGACACGCCATTTTCACGCGCGGTCAGCTGGATCGTCTGCTGCGCCTTATCCCCCAGCCCACGTTTCGGCGTGTTCACAATCCGCTCGAACGCCAGATCATCACCCGGGCTGACGACCAGCCGGAAATAGGCCATGGCATCACGGATCTCCATCCGCTCATAGAATCGTGGGCCGCCGATCACCTTGTACGGCAAACCAATGGTCAGAAACCGATCCTCAAACGCGCGCATCTGATGCGAGGCGCGGACAAGAATGGCGATCTCATCCAGCGCCATCGGGCGAATACCGCGCGTCCCGCCCTGCATCGCATCGATTTCCTCGCCGATCCAGCGCGCCTCTTCCTCGCCATCCCAATGGCCGATCAGATTGACTTTGTGCCCCTCTTCCGCATCGGTCCAAAGCTCTTTGCCCAGTCGGCTTTCGTTGCCGCGAATGACATTCGATGCCGCCGCCAGAATATGCGGGGTCGAGCGATAGTTCTGCTCAAGCCGCACAACATACGCACCGGGAAAGTCCTTTTCAAACCGCAGGATATTGCCCACCTCGGCACCGCGCCAGCCATAGATCGACTGATCGTCATCGCCCACGCAACAGATGTTCTTATGCGCCCCGGCCAGCAGCCGCAGCCACAGGTATTGGGCAATGTTGGTGTCCTGATATTCATCCACAAGGATATAGCGGAACCAGCGCTGATACTGTTCCAGCACGTCCTGATGAGTCTGGAAGATCGTCAGCACATGCAGCAGCAAATCTCCGAAATCCACTGCATTCAGTTCTCGCAGGCGGGTCTGATACTGAGCGTAAAGCTCAATACCCTTGTTGTTATACGCTCCTGCATCCGCCGCAGGTACCCTGTCCGGCGTCAGCGCGCGGTTCTTCCAGTCATCGATGATCCCGGCCAGCATACGGGCGGGCCAGCGTTTGTCGTCGATATTGGCGGCCTGAACCAACTGCTTGAGCAGGCGTAGCTGGTCATCTGTATCCAAAATGGTGAAGTTCGATTTCAGTTCCACCAGTTCTGCGTGCCGGCGCAATAGCTTGACACAGATTGAATGGAATGTGCCCAGCCACGGCATCCCCTCGGCAGGCTGCCCCAACAGGCGTCCGACACGCTCTTTCATCTCGCGCGCGGCCTTGTTGGTGAAGGTCACTGACAGAATCTCGTTTGGGCGCGCCCGCCCGGTATTCAGCAAATGCGCGATACGTGCCGTCAGGGCTTTGGTTTTACCTGTTCCGGCGCCTGCCAGCATCAACACCGGACCGTCCAGCCGCTCCACCGCGTCACGCTGGGCCGGGTTCAGCTCGTCCAGATACGGCATCGGGCGCGCAGCCATCGCTCGCGCCGACAGGGATGCGCCTTCGAAGGCGTCCATTTCATCAAAACTGCTCATGAATCCAAACTACGCCGGATGCGCGCTAAGGGAAAGGGTTTGTTCACGGCTTGTTCACAGGGTTTCCCGCGCACTTTCCGCTCAATTCTAAACAATCCTGCGGGCGTCGTTAATCCTCTGTCAAACCTTGCCAATGATGCTTGGCCCACTGTTTTGGGAGTGTGGAAGATGAAGCAGACGGACCAGCAGCCCCTTGGCCATCGGCTGAAATGGGCGGGAATCACCTTTTTGCTGATTACGCTGACCGCTGCTGCGGGATGGGGAATCTACGCACTGCCCGCGCCAGTGGTGGACCGTATGCTCAGAACCGATATCCTGAAACAGGCAGAGCTGTGGAAGCGCCGGGTCGTGCTACATCTGGAAGACCCGGAAACAGCGCTGCGCACGGGCCGGATCGACCCACATGACGCCGAGTTTCTGTCGTCTATGCCCGAGGCATCCGATGTCTATCGGTTCAAACTGTTCGATACGGCGGGTCAGGTCGTCTGGTCAACGCGGCCCGATGAAATCGGCACCTCCGAACCACGCGCCTTTTTTCGCAGCGATGTAGCGCGCGGCATGAACCACTATATTCAGGAAGTTGTCCCGCTGTCCGAGATTGACGGGCTCGATCTGCATACCGAAAACGTCAGTAATACCACCCAGCACCACGTGGCTGAGGTTTTCGTGCCGGTCACCAAAAATGGCCGTTTTATCGGCGCGATAGAATTCTTCACCGATTTCACCGATCTAAGGGGGACGTTTATCACCCGGCTGCGGGTCTCTCTGGCGATTCTAAGCGGGGTGGCCCTGATTGCGCTGGGTGCGGTGTCGCTTGTGACCTATCGCACCAACCGGTTTCAGGTTCTGGCGCTGCAAAGCCGGTCGGCCAAGGAACGTGAACTGATGGATGATCAATTGCGTCTGGCGCGTGAGGTGCGCTTGTTGGGAGAGTTGAATGAATGGCTGCAATCAAGTCGCTCTCTGGACGAGCTGTTCGATATGGTATCGCGCTTCATGACCCATATCCTGCCCGAAGCCGAGGGCAGCGTATATGTCTATTCCAACTCGCGCGATGTGTTGGATGGCTGCGCCAGCTGGAATGGGGGCACCCATAAGACACATATCCACCCCGAGGGCTGCTGGGGACTGCGCCGTGGAAGGACCTATGAATTCGGCGCCTCCGAGGTCGATTTTGTTTGTGAACATGCGGAACCTCATGACGGGCGGCCATATTTCTGCTTTCCCATTCTGGCGCATGGGGAAACGGTAGGTCTGCTGCATCTGCGGGCTCATGAAGGCAGCGATGATGAGTTTCATAGCAGCAAGAAACTGGCGCAGCTTTGTGCGGAACAAATCAGCATGGCGATTGCCAATGTGCGGATGCGCGATCAGTTGCATGACCAGTCGGTGCGCGACTCGCTGACCGGTCTGTTCAATCGCCGTCACATGACGGATGCGCTGCGCAAATCAATCAGCCGCAGCCAACAGACGGGCGCCCGGCTAAGCTTGATTGCTGTGGACGTAGATCACTTCAAGAAATTCAACGACACGCATGGGCATGATGCGGGGGATATGGTGTTGCGCGCAGTAGGCGCAGCGTTGGAACAAGGTTGCGACCGGGATGAAGTGGCCTGCCGCATCGGTGGAGAGGAGTTCATGCTGATCCTGCCGGACAACAGCCCTGAAGAAGCCGTCACCCGGGCCGAAAAACTGCGCCAGGCGGTCGAGGCTGTGACCGTACGTTATGGTGAGAAGTCGTTGCCCCGCATCACGATCTCGGTCGGGGTCGCCCACTACCCCGCTCATGGGACGATGCCTCAGGACCTGATGCGGTCGGCCGACGACGCACTTTATTTGGCGAAGGACAAAGGCAGAAATCAGGTGCATGTGGCGGGATCTGGCTGCGCGCAATCCCTTGACGCAAAGCATGCGACAACAACGAAAGCAGGTCCTTCTAAGACCGCAGCCTGATGGAACCAATGCCGCATGGCCTCGCCACACTCACATCTACACTGACCTGCGCCTTGCCTCGGTAGCGGGTTGATTGCCGAGGGTTTCGCCCCGCATCGCAACGACGATGGGTCCTCAGGCAGGGCGAATCGAAATCCATGAGGCCTACCAACGTCGCGCGTTTGGCCGCCAAACAACCTCACGATTGATACTGCAGTGCAGCATCGCTAAAAGAACGGTCAGAATAAGTGGCGTTTGCGAGCGTTAACATGCCGGTTCTACCCAGAAGAACTGATATCTCTGCGCATAATCTCACTTTATGAACACGGCCACAGCCAAAAGACCGGGACCAGAAATGACCGACTTCAAAAAAATCCTGATCGCCAACCGCGGTGAAATTGCCATTCGCGTGATGCGCGCTGCCAATGAGATGGGCAAACGCACCGTTGCTGTCTTCGCCGAAGAGGACAAGCTCGGCCTGCATCGTTTCAAGGCGGACGAGGCTTATCGCATTGGGGAAGGGTTAGGGCCGGTTGCCGCATATTTGTCGATCGACGAGATCATCCGGGTCGCCAAGGAAAGCGGCGCGGACGCGATCCACCCCGGCTATGGCTTGCTGTCAGAGAATCCGGATTTTGTGGATGCCTGCGTACAGAACGGCATCACCTTTATTGGACCAAAAGCCGAAACCATGCGCGCACTTGGTGACAAAGCCAGCGCCCGCAAGGTCGCAATTGCCGCGGATGTTCCGGTGATCCCGGCCACCGAGGTGCTGGGTGATGACATGAAGGCCATCAAAGCCGAAGCGGCCGAGATCGGTTATCCGCTGATGCTCAAGGCCAGCTGGGGCGGCGGCGGTCGCGGGATGCGACCGATCCTGTCCGCAGATGAACTGGAAGAGAAGGTGCTGGAAGGTCGCCGCGAGGCTGAGGCCGCGTTCGGCAACGGCGAGGGCTATCTGGAAAAGATGATCACCCGCGCCCGTCATGTCGAGGTTCAAATTCTCGGCGATAAACATGGTGAGATCTATCACCTCTATGAACGCGACTGTTCGGTCCAGCGCCGCAACCAGAAGGTCGTGGAACGCGCTCCTGCTCCTTATCTGTCCGACGAACAGCGCGACGAAATCTGCGAGCTGGGTCGCCGTATCTGTGCCCATGTAAACTATGAATGCGCGGGCACCGTCGAGTTCCTGATGGATATGAACACCGGCAAGTTCTACTTCATCGAGGTCAACCCCCGTGTGCAGGTGGAGCACACCGTCACCGAAGAGGTCACGGGCATCGACATCGTGCAGGCGCAGATCCTGATCGCCGAGGGCAAGTCGCTGGCAGACGCAACTGGCAAAGCCAGCCAGGATGATATCCGCCTGAACGGCCACGCGCTGCAGACCCGCGTAACCACCGAGGACCCGCTGAACAACTTTATCCCCGACTATGGCCGCATCACCGCTTATCGCTCGGCCACGGGGATGGGTATCCGTCTGGACGGCGGCACCGCTTATGCGGGTGGGGTGATCACACGGTATTATGACTCGCTGCTGACCAAGGTCACCGCCTGGGCCCCCACTCCCGAAAAGGCGATTGCGCGGATGGACCGTGCCCTGCGTGAATTCCGGGTGCGCGGAGTGTCGACCAATATCGCATTTGTCGAAAACCTGCTGAAGCACCCAACCTTCCTGTCGAACGAATACACCACCAAGTTCATTGACGAGACGCCGGACCTGTTTCACTTCAAGAAACGTCGTGACCGCGGCACCAAGGTTCTGAACTATATCGCGGACATCACCGTGAACGGGCATCCCGAGACCAAGGACCGCCCGATGCCGCGCGCTGACCTGAAAGAGGCCAAGCCCCCAGCGTTGAAGGCTGAGCCACAGATGGGCACCCGCAACCTGCTGGAGCAAAAGGGCCCACAGGCCGTGGCCGACTGGATGAAAGCGCAGCGTCAGTTGCTGATCACCGACACGACCATGCGTGACGGGCACCAGTCGCTGCTGGCAACCCGGATGCGGTCAATCGATATGATCAAGGTTGCGCCTTCCTATGCCGCCAACCTGCCGCAACTGTTCTCGGTTGAATGCTGGGGCGGGGCGACCTTCGATGTAGCCTATCGGTTCCTGCAGGAATGCCCGTGGCAGCGTCTGCGCGACCTGCGTGAGGCGATGCCGAACCTGATGACACAGATGCTACTGCGCGGGGCGAATGGTGTTGGCTACACCAACTACCCTGACAACGTAGTACAGGAATTCGTGCGTCAGGCGTCGCAGAATATCGACGTGTTCCGTGTGTTCGACTCGCTCAACTGGGTCGAGAATATGCGCGTGGCGATGGACGCGGTTGTTGAAAACGGAAAGATCTGCGAGGGCACGGTTTGTTATACCGGCGATATCCTCGACCCGGACCGCGCCAAATACGACCTGAAATATTATGTCGGCATGGCGAAGGAGCTGCGCGATGCAGGCGCCCATGTACTGGGTCTGAAGGACATGGCTGGTTTGCTGAAACCGGCCTCGGCCCGCATCCTGATCCGGGCATTGAAAGAAGAGGTCGGCCTGCCGATCCACTTCCACACCCATGACACTGCGGGCATCGCCAGCGCCACCATTCTGGCAGCGTCCGAAGCGGGCGTAGACGCGGTGGATTGCGCGATGGATGCGTTCTCGGGCAACACCTCTCAGGCAACGCTGGGCACGGTGGTCGAAGCGCTGCGTCATACCGAGCGTGACACTGGACTGGACGTCAAGGCGATCCGCGAGATCAGCGATTACTTTGAAGCGGTTCGCGGTCAGTACGCAGCCTTTGAGACCGGGCTGCAAGCACCCGCGTCCGAGGTCTATCTGCACGAAATGCCCGGCGGCCAGTTCACCAACCTCAAGGCGCAGGCGCGCTCTCTGGGGCTGGAGGAGCGCTGGCACGAGGTGGCGCAGATGTACGCGGATGTGAACCAGATGTTCGGCGATATCGTTAAGGTGACACCTTCGTCGAAGGTTGTGGGCGACATGGCGCTGATGATGGTCAGCCAGGGCCTGACCCGGGATGATGTGGAAAATCCGGGCACGGATGTCGCCTTCCCCGATTCTGTGATCGACATGATGCGCGGCAATCTGGGTCAGCCCCCGGGTGGGTTTCCGGACACAATTATCAAGAAGGTTCTCAAGGACGAGGTCCCCAACACTGAACGCCCCGGCAAACATGTCGAGGCAGTAGACCTTGAGGCCACCCGCACCGATCTGTCCAAACAGCTGGACGGCAAACAGATCGATGACGAGGACCTGAACGGCTATTTGATGTATCCCAAGGTGTTTCTGGATTACATGGGCCGTCATCGCTCTTACGGTCCGGTCCGCACCCTGCCGACACGCACTTTCTTCTACGGGATGGAGCCGGGTGAAGAGATCACCGCCGAGATCGACCCTGGTAAGACGCTGGAAATTCGCTGTCAGGCCATTGGTGAAACGGATGAGAATGGCGAGGTCCGGGTGTTCTTCGAACTCAACGGCCAACCCCGCGTGATCCGGGTGCCAAACCGTTTGGTGAAAGCCTCGACTACACAACGCCCGAAGGCCGAAGTTGGCAATCCCAACCATATCGGCGCACCGATGCCAGGTGTCGTCGCCACCGTAGCCGCCGTCACGGGACAGGAGGTCAAGGAAGGTGATCTGCTGCTGACCATCGAGGCGATGAAGATGGAAACCGGCATCCATGCCGAGCGCGACGCAGTGGTCAAGGCCGTCCATGTCCAACCCGGCGGACAAATTGACGCCAAGGACCTGTTGGTCGAACTGGAGTAACCGGTTTAGCCTTCTAAGCCATCAAGGGCCGTTCGGGGAACCGGGCGGCCTTTTCGCGTAAAGGAGGATCAGGATGATCACCCCAATCTATGCCGCACTGCTGGCACTGTTGTATGTCTGGCTCAGCATCAAGGTCATCGGCCAGCGCCGCAGCGAAAAGATTTCGTATGGGGATGGGAGCAATACGTCCATGCTCAAGGTGATGCGGACGCATTCCAACTTTGTGGAATACACACCCTTTGCCTTACTGCTGATCCTGATGGTCGAGATTCAGGGCGGGGGCAGCCGGTCGCTGCATCTGCTCGGGCTGACGCTGCTGGCCGGGCGTTTGCTGCATGCCTATGGCTTTGGCCGCAGCCCGCAGATCGTCATTCTGCGGCAGCTCGGGATGGGCCTGACCTTCACGGCCATTGCGGTGGCCGCAATCGTGAATCTCGTTATTGCTGTATGAGAGCTTAGTTCAGCCCGTCAAACGCTGCGTTTCGATCAACGGGGCGTGCAGGAGGATCGGCCGCGCCTCTGCCAGTTTATCGTCATTCTGCCTGCACAGGACCGAGGTCAATACGATCAGCACAGCCAGCACCGCCATTTTAATGTCCGCAATTCGGGTCATTTCGTTTGCTCAGTCCCTCGTTTCTTTGAAACATATGGTTGTACAACGCATCAGCCTTGGGGTTCCGTCGAAAGATTTTTGCCTTTTTTTGTGTTTTTCCGCTTGCAGCCTCGTGTGGGACTTTATACATCCCTCCTCACTCAACGGCGCGGGCGTAGCTCAGGGGTAGAGCATAACCTTGCCAAGGTTAGGGTCGGGCGTTCGAATCGCCTCGCCCGCTCCATTGAGAGGTCTTCGGACCAACATGTGTATCTGATGCGGGCGTAGCTCAGGGGTAGAGCATAACCTTGCCAAGGTTAGGGTCGGGCGTTCGAATCGCCTCGCCCGCTCCAGATACCAAATCCCTTCTATACATGACGGTTCTTTGCGGCGCGCAGACCTTGTCTGGGTCGCGAACCTCAGGTTGCCAGGCGTCGCTGAATCAGACGGATGTATTCCGGCCAGATACCGGGCACCGATCCGAGGCAATCTTCAGCGTGCCGCCGCTCGAACTGATCTAAAACGCTTTGAACGTCATCGTCGTTAATGATCGCTCAATATTCGGGATCACCAGCAGGTTTTCATTAATGAAATGGCCCACATCCTCTGATTCCGGGATATATAGCTTGAGCAGAAGATCATATTCGCCGCTGGTGGAATACAATTCCGAGTGGATCTCGCGCAGCGCGATCTCTTCGGCGACCTGATACGTGGTGCCGGGTTTGCAGCGGATCTGGATGAAGACGCAGATGGACATAGCTTGGCCCTATTGGTTCGTGCTGACGGCAGGCTGGCACGTGCGGCGGCCGGGTGCAATCCCCTGCAACAGTTTGCGGTGAAAGCCAAGCTTGGACTGGATCAGCCCACCCCTGCCCGTCTATAAGCGCGCCTGTAGAAAAAGGAATTCGCCCATGCGCAGCGCAAAGATCAGCCGCACGACCGCCGAAACCGAGATCTCGGTCGAGGTCAATCTGGATGGCACCGGCCAATACGACAACCAGACCGGTGTCGGGTTCTTCGATCATATGCTGGACCAGTTGGCGCGCCATTCCCTGATCGACATGACAATCCGTGCCAAGGGTGACTATCACATCGACGATCACCACACGGTCGAGGATACAGGCATCGCGCTGGGTCAAGCGCTGACCGCTGCTCTGGGCGACAAGAAAGGCATCCGTCGATATGGCGAATGCCATCTGCCTATGGATGATGCTCAGGTCCGCTGCGCGCTGGACCTGTCAGGTCGTCCGTTTCTGATCTGGAATGTGGACCTGCCGACACCCAAGATCGGCGCGTTTGACACTGAACTTGTACGGGAGTTCTTTCAGGCGCTCAGCACCCATGGCGGGATCACCCTGCATATCGACCAGTTGCACGGTTTCAACAGTCACCACATTGCCGAGGCGGCCTTTAAGGCCGTCGCGCGCGCCTTGCGTCTTGCCGTTGAGACCGATCCGCGCAAAGCAGATGCGATTCCGTCCACCAAAGGCGCGCTCTAGGCCGGATGTGGCTCGGCACGCCGTCGCAGCAGCCATTCGGCAAACAGCAGATTCGGAACCCAGCACAGCCAGGCGACGATGGCAAACGTCAGCTGTGTGCCAAGGGCCGGGATCATGATCGGGAGATAAAGCCGGAGCGTCACCCCTGCCCAAGTCAGGGCTGACGACCGGATCATCCAGCGGCGATGGTCGGCGAAGTTCCTGCTGCTGGCTTGCCAAATCCCAATGCCGGTTGTGGCAACCCAACCGACTGCCAATACGGCGAACCCGGTTTGCCCGACCGGGCCGCCAAGCGCATTCAGCGCAATCAGGAACCCCGTGATCCCACCAACCAGAACCGCGACACCATAAAGGCGCCCGGTCCAGCGATGCAAAGCGGGCCAGCGATCGCGTATTTTGGACCAAAGTTGTATTGGGACAAGCGCAAGGGCAATGGATGAGGCAGCAGCATGACTATAAAGCGACATAGGAGAAGCGCGAAGCTGATGCGCCATATGTGCAAGCCCGATTTCGGCGGGCAAAAGCAGAAATCGAACCGATGCCAGAGCAATCAGCAAGGGCAGAATCCAGAACAGAGAAACTTGGATCGCGTTGTAATATCGCATACCTGCGTCCTCATCGCCAAACTTGACATCGTAAAGTTACTGTCAAACTTGACGATGTCAAGTTCAGCATTAGAATGCATTCAACTATGACCCAAAACACCGCTCCCAAACCTCATCACCACGGCGATTTGCGCAATTCACTGATCCGCGCTGGGATCGAATTGCTGGAAGAAGGTGGGCGAGCAGCCCTGACGCTCAGAAAATGCGCGGCAAAAGTTGGTGTCTCGCACGCTGCGCCCGCGCATCATTTCAACGGGCTTGCCGACCTCAAGCAAGCCATCGCCAATGAGGGGTTCCGGATTTTTCAAAGCTATTTGCTGGATGCTCGCGCCAAGGGACCACAGGACCCGCATAGCCAGCTCAAGAATATTTGTCGCGGCTATCTGAGTTTCGCGATCGAAAACCCGGCACTTTTTGGTTTAATCTTCAGCTACAACCGCCTGTCAGAACTGCAAAGAAGCTTGGACGACAAAGGGCAGTTTGCCTATGATGTATTGCGCGAAACCTGTGCGCCTTTTGTGCGCATCGGCGCAGATCCCGTGATCGTCGAAACGCAGGTCTGGTCGCTAGTCCATGGTTATGCCCAGCTTTATCTTTCGGGCCGGTTTGGACCGGTCGATCCCGACGCGCAGAACTTTGGGCCCTTCGAAACCGTAATCGCTCTGCTTGATCAGCTTCCGCTGGCAAACGGGACTTGACCATCAGACAATATCGCGACAGTTGAGGTGCCGGATAACCGGAGGCACCCCGATGCTGACTGCCATCATCGACTACGAGAGCGGCAACCTGCACTCTGCCGAAAAAGCGTTTCAGCGCATGGCTCGTGAATTTGACGCGGGCGAGGTCGTTGTGACCTCGGATGCGGATGTCGTCGCACGGGCGGATCGCCTTGTTCTGCCCGGGGACGGAGCGTTCCCAGCTTGCGCGGCAGAGTTGCGCGGTCACAAAGGCATCCATGATGCTATGGTCGAGGCGGTCGAGCATAAGGGCCGCCCTTTTCTGGGCATCTGCGTGGGCATGCAGCTGATGGCCTCAAAAGGCCATGAATACACCGAGACGGACGGGTTGGGCTGGGTGGCCGGAGATGTGGTTCGGATCGCCCCAACAGACGACACCCTGAAAGTACCCCATATGGGCTGGAACGATCTTGTTCTGGAAAGCAGGCACCCGGTGTTTGAAGGCATAGATACGGGTGATCACGCCTATTTCGTCCACTCCTACCATTTCTGTGTCGCTGATCCGGCACAACGGTTGGCCCATGTGGATTACGGGCAGGACGTCACGGCCGTTGTTGGCCGCGACACCATGGTCGGGATGCAATTTCATCCCGAAAAAAGTCAGGATGTTGGGCTGCGGATGATCGGGAATTTCCTGACCTGGGCACCCTGAGCCCTTACTGAACGCGCGTCCAGCTTTGTCCGCGGCAGATCAGGCCGCCCGCGACACAGCCCTTAACCGTCAACGAGTTCTGGCCGTCCAGGGTCATTTTCGAGTTGTAGGTTTTATCCCGGTCAGGGGCCCAGATTTTGCCGTTGTCATAGCTTCCGTCGCCTTCGGGGATCATGTCCCAGATAATCTGCTTGCCCAGGTTTTCATATTCCAGCTGTTCGTTGCCATCGGCATCAAATGCACTGTCGATCGTCCCGCAAATGGCGCTTCCGCACTCGGCAATCGTGACATGCAGATACCCTCCGGTATCACCTGGCTGGGTTTTCCAGAGGCCATCTACCGGATCATCCGCCAAGGCAGTGGTGGCCAATGCTGCAAAAGCCGCTGCAAATGTGAATGTCTTCATGCTGTTCTCCCTGTTTCGCGGCCAGTCTGGCCCGCAGCGTGTGATCGGGCAAGAATGACTTAGCGTCGCGTTGCGTCCACTGCCCTGCCTGTGCGATATGCCGCGCATGTAACACTCATATAAGGCCGCCTGACATGATCCTCTACCCCGCTATCGACCTCAAAGACGGCCAGGCCGTGCGCCTGCTGCGTGGCGAGATGGACAAGGCCACGGTGTTCAACGAAGACCCTGCGGCCCAAGCGCGCGCCTTTGTTGATGCTGGGTGCGAATGGTTACATCTGGTTGATTTGAACGGTGCCTTCGCGGGTGAGCCGGTCAACGCCGCCCCGGTCGAGGCAATCCTGAAGGCCTGCAACGTGCCTGCTCAGCTGGGCGGCGGTATCCGAGACATGGCGACCATCGAGACGTGGATCGACAAAGGGCTGGCGCGAGTCATTCTGGGCACTGTCGCGGTCGAAAACCCTGAACTGGTGCGCGAAGCAGCCAAAGCGTTCCCCGGCAAGGTCGCGGTGGGCATCGACGCGCGCAACGGTATGGTCGCCACCAAGGGCTGGGCTGAAGAGACTGATGTGCAAGTCACCGACCTGGCTCGCAGCTTTGAGGACGCTGGCGTCGCCGCGATTATCTACACCGACATCAACCGCGACGGCGCAATGCAGGGGCCGAATATCGAAGCCACCGCAGCGCTCGCGCAAGCCGTGTCTATCCCGGTGATCGCCTCGGGCGGGGTCAGCTCACTGGATGACCTGATTGCCCTGCGCGACTGCGGGGTCGCATTGAACGGCGCGATCTCGGGGCGTGCACTTTATGATGGCGCGATTGATCTGGCCGAGGCCATCCGCGCCCTGAACTAAACTACTGCGCGGCAACCGAAGTCAGCTTGGCCAACGCGCCGCGCATCTTTTCGACTACGGGCGATTTTTCGACCGCATCAAGCTCGTCCATGGTTTCCTTGGGGTCTTCATAGGCCAGCCAAACCTGCCCGTTTTCATCTTCATAGGCTTGCACTTTCAAAGGCAGGAACAGCCCGGCGCGCGGGTCAATCTGCATGGCGGGCGTTCCCAAGGCCGGGTTGCCAAAAATCAGCACCTGATTGGCCGGGATGGTCTGGCCCACTTTTTCGGCCCCCGCTGCATGATCGATGCGGGCAAAGACGGTCGCCCCGGCATTGCCCACCGCGATCTCAAGCGCGTCCAAGGCCTCGGACACTGATTTGGCCGTGTTTACCTTGATAATGTCGTCAGCCATCGCAGTGGTGATCCCTCCGATAAGGAATGTTGTCGCCAGTAAGAGTTTACGCATCGCACGAGCCTCCCATACGCATCTCATTGATCTGCTGATGAATTTAAGAAGTTTGAACGCTTGTGCCAATCACGACGCTGGCATCGGCGAGGCTTTGCCGGTAGAGGTGCGGCAACAAAGGATGCGGACATGCTGAAAACACGGATCATTCCTTGTCTTGATGTTGCTGATGGCCGTGTGGTCAAAGGCGTCAACTTTGTCGGCCTGCGCGACGCAGGCGACCCGGTGGAATCGGCCAAAGCCTATGACGCCGCCGGCGCAGACGAGATCTGTTTTCTGGACATCCACGCCACCCACGAAAACCGCGGCACCATGTTCGATGTGGTGCAACGGACGGCTGAACAGTGCTTTGTGCCGCTGACCGTTGGCGGCGGTGTCCGCACCAAAGACGACGTGCGCGCGCTGCTGTTGGCAGGGGCGGACAAGGTCAGCTTCAACTCAGCCGCCGTGGCCAACCCGGATGTGATCGCCGAAGCGGCGGATCAGTTCGGTAGCCAGTGCATCGTTTGCGCTATTGATGCCAAAACCGTCAACCCCGGCAAATGGGAGATCTTCACCCACGGTGGCCGCAAATCCACCGGCATCGACGCGGTAGAATTTGCGAAAACCGTAGTCGGCAAAGGAGCCGGAGAAATCCTGCTGACATCGATGGACCGCGACGGCACCAAAGCCGGGTTCAACCTGCCCCTGACCCGCGCCATCTCCGACGCAGTTAACGTGCCCGTGATCGCCTCGGGTGGTGTTGGAAATCTGGATCATCTGGTCGAAGGAGTAACCAAGGGCGGTGCCAGTGCCGTGCTGGCGGCCTCGATCTTCCATTTCGGCGAATACACCATCCGTGAGGCCAAGGAGCACATGGCCGCTGCGGGCATTCCCATGAGGCTGACATGAGCATTCTGCACGACCTGGCCGTCACCATAGAAACACGTAAAAAAGCCGACCCGGACTCCAGCTGGACTGCCAAGCTGCTGGCCAAGGGACCTGAAAAATGCGCCGAGAAATTCGGCGAAGAAGCTATCGAAGCCATTATTGAGGCCACCAAAGGGGATACAGAAAAACTGACGTCCGAGGCTGCGGACGTACTGTATCACTTGCTGGTCATGCTGGCCGCGCGCGACGTGGCTCTGGACGACGTGCTGCAAGAACTGGCCCGGCGTCAGGGCACCAGCGGCATTGAAGAAAAAGCTTCTCGGCCCAGGAATTGACCTGGCCGACGCCTATGCCTCACCATCCGATGAGATTCGAGTGTAAATGCGCCCTCGTCGATGGTTGTTGGAATGATCAGACGTTTTGCATATCTGCTGGCACTGATGGCCTGCCTGACGCTTGGCGCGTGCGCTTCTCCGCCACCTGCCAGCAGCGATGACGTACAGCGCCTTTCGACCCAGATCAAAACCTTGGGACCGGACATCGACCCCGAAGAGGCTGATCGCGCGGCACGCATCGCATATGCCTATACGGCGCAATTGGCGCAGGAATATCAGATCACCGATCCCCCGCTGCTCCACAATGCCAAGGTCAATCAGGGCCTGCGCCCGCGCGGCCTGTGCTGGCATTGGGCTGAAGACATCGAACGACGGCTGAAACAGGAAAATTTCAAGACTCTGGAACTGCATCGCGCAATTGCCAACGCAGACAACCCGTTTCTCATCGACCATAGCACAGCTATAATCAGCCGCCGCGGCGAGACTCTTTATGAAGGTGTGGTGTTGGATCCCTGGCGGTATGGTGGTGTCTTGTACTGGGCACCCCTGCGCGAGGATACGCGGTATGACTGGGTTCCGCGCGAATTGGTTCTGGAAAAGCGACGGCAGGAGCAAGTTGCGCGTTTGACGCCCCTGCCCGGCAACTGACCGCTCAGAGCTTTGACGAGATCACACCGGTTGCAAACCCACCCATGCGTAACTCACCAAACAGGCGCTGGTATTCGATCTTGGGACACCGGTTCATGATCACATCAATGCGGCGTTTTTGGGCGGTCGCAGCGGCCTCTTCGTGCTCCACACCGATCTGCATCCATATTGTCTTCAATCCCGGAAAGCTGTCCAACGCTTCTTCCACAATCGGCGGCACGGCCTCGGACCGGCGGAAAATATCGACCATGTCCACCGGTTCGGTAATATCGGAAAAGGACGCCCGCACGGCCTGACCAAACAACATCTTGCCGGAATGTCCGGGGTTCACCGGAATAACAGTGTATCCCTTCAACGACAAATACCGCGCGACGTAATAGCTGGGGCGCACCGGGTTCATCGACACACCAACCACTGCGACAACCTTGGTGCGCCGCAGAATGGTTTTTAGATGATCGTCGGAATAGTCAGGCATGTCGGCACCGTAGCCGGGGCACGGCAAAGAAAAAAGCGCTCAGGTTGGACCTGAGCGCCAGTTGTTGGAACGAGGGACAGTGAAATGACCCGCGGCAGTTCCGTTCCGCGGTCACTGTGACATTTAAGCATAGCTTTTCGAAAAAAAAGAGGGTGCGCGCATTTTTGTGATGACATCCCGCAAAAAGCGGAAGCCCGCCTATCAAAGGTACAGGACTCCGGGCCAGTTCTTGTCAGCCTGCCGGATATAACCACTGATATTCTGCTGCCAAATCTGTTCGACCGCAGCGGAATGGGTCAGATACAGTTTGTTGTCGAAAATCTTCCAGGCGCGGGGATCAGAGCTGAGCAGTTTCCCTTGGGCCATCGCATAGGCACAATACCCGCCATATTGCGGAGCAAACGCACGCGGATTGCGTTCGAAACGATCCCGGTTTTCTTCGGACGCAAACTGCCAAACCACCCCTTTCCAGGTGAGAGCAATCTGAGAACGCCCGGCGGTGGGGCCGCTTGTCTTGAAATATGAAACCGGATCATATCCCGAGACCGCCGCCCCATCGACCGCGTAGAAAACGGATTGGGGCTGCGCATGAGCAACAGGCGCAAAAGCAGAACAGGTAAGGGCAGTTAAAAACGTACGTCGGGACAGCATGGGCGATTCATCAATTTCAGCGTGAAGGCTTAAACATGCATATTTCATGCACCCGTAGAAACCCCCGATGACGGTGATGTGAACACCTGTGCTGCCTTGTGGCGTCTAGTCGAAAACGTCCTCGATCGCATCCCAGGCCTCGTCCAGAACGCGCGAGAACAACCCTTTCTTCTTCTTTTTCTTTTTGGACTTGTCGACTTTGACAAACTGTTTTTGCTTTTGGTCGGCCATTTTGGCCTTGGGCATCATCTTGAGGTTGTGCAGCGGAGCGCCACAGCTGGAACAACTCAGTTCATGCCGTTGATTGCCTTTCAGAACCAGGGCCGCTCGGGTGCCGCAATAACAGCACGTGGCTATTTTGGATGGGGTGGAAATGGTCGCCTCCTGCTATCTTGAGCCAGATGCATATAGGGCAATTGCGGCAGCATTTGAGACATTGAGTGACCCAAATCCGCCCGCCGCGTCAATCTTAACCAGTTGATCCACCGTTTCTTTGGTCTTTTGGCGTAATCCGGGACCCTCCGCCCCAAGGACCAACGCCACCGGACGGTCACGCTTATCTGCCAGCGCGGTTTCGATGGTCTCTTCGGCTTCGCCATCCAACCCAAGCACCAAAAACCCCATATCCTGAAGCTCGACAATCGCATCGGCCAGGTTGCGGACCCGCAAATAGGGCTGCCGTTCCAGCGCTCCGCTGGCAGTTTTCGCCAATGCGCCCGTTTCGGGGGCTGAATGATGGCGGGTTCCAATCACGGCGCTGGCTCCAAGCACCTCAGCAGAGCGCAGAATAGCCCCAACGTTATGGGGGTCAGTCACCCGATCCAACAGCAGAACACGCGGGTTTTCCCGCCCGATACAATTTTCGGCCAGCCCACCCCATTCCAACGGCTTGACCTCAAGCGCCGCGCCCTGATGGACCGATCCGGGGTCAATCGGCGCGGTGAATTTACGCGGGTCGGCCATTTCGGGCTCAATACCTGAAAACGCAATGGCCTCGGCCAATTTATCCTGAGCGTTTCGGGTCACCACAAGGCGCAATTTCTGGCGATTGGGGTTCATCAGCGCATCACGAACGGCGTGTAATCCGAACAGCCAGACCGTTTCCGCAGCAGCGGCTTTACGCGCCTGTTCCTTCTCGACGACCCATTTGGGTTTCTTCATGCCATGGGCCTCCGGGCTGGCGAATACGTTTCCTGCGTCAAAGCGATATTTTCCTGTTGACGCACCTTAGACGCGCTAGTAATCACGCCTCCACGTCAGGTGCAACGCCTGACAGTGGGCGACAGGCCGCAAGGTGTGGCAGGGGACTGTAACTCCCTCGCGGAGACGCACGCCTGGTTCGATTCCAGGGTCGCCCACCATTTTCCTTGATATCCAAAGACCACGCAACGCGGCTTCTACTGGCTTTCAGGTTTGTGTCTGACTGCACCACTCGTTGGATACTCACAGCAGACAACGCACGTGGTTCCGGGCTCTTCGCAGGGAAACCCTTTTGTTGCTCGAGGGTTCGACAATCTAAGCCAACAAAGTTGCAAAATGACACTCCTTAGAGTAGTATTTCAGCTATTTTAGGGGGATTTGTGATGAGACTATTTTTTGCGGCTGTTGTCTTGTGTGCCGCTGGTGCAGCCAATGCGCTGACCGTGACCTTCGACCATACCAACGTTACCAGTAATCCAGCAAACTTCGAGAACATCGGCGAAAGCCAGGGCTTCACTTACGATTTCAGTTACACTTATCTGACTGGTCAACATATAGCGCTGCACGACGATAGCGGGCTTACGTCCTCAACCATTCAGGCGGCGAACGGCAGCAAGTTCACGCCGATATCCATTGATACAACGGGGTTCAGCCAGGTTTACAAAACCGGACCTGGGCCAGATCCTGATCCCAACAGCCCATCTACTTGGGATACATCTGGGATTGCTCCTCCGATCACATTGGCGTTCCAAGGTGTCCTAAATAATCAAGTGGTTGCCACACAGTCGGTATCAACATCTCAGAGCGGAAATAATTGGACACCAACCTGGTCAACCACACAGTTCTCTAGCGCCTTCAAAGGCATAGACAGCCTTGTGCTCAGCCTTCAATTTCCGACCGTTGATTGGAAAGATTACGGCCCACCAGACAACGCGCCGTCAAATTTCGTTTGGTGCCCTGTATGGTGTGGCGAGTATTGGGCTGACAACCTTGTGGTAACAACCGACGTCGCACCCGTACCCCTGCCAGCCAGTGGCTTCCTACTGCTTGGCGGGCTGCTGGGGTTGCTTGGGTTCCGGCGGATCAGAGCGTAATGACGAAGGACCTCTGAGCGCTGCCATCCACTGCGGCCAGACTGGATTTTCAGGCCGCGGCCGAGCGCAAATTGTCCACACGCTCGAACCACGCCACAATTGCGTCCACTTCCGGCTCCAACGCCTGCGCCACACCGTCGGTAAAATCGCGGAACTTTTCGGCGTTCAGCCCGTTCACCCCGACCAGCACGGGAATCTCCAAGGCCAAGGCTTCGCCAATCACCGGTCGAAACCCGCGGCCATCGGCCTCGTGCTTGCCGAATTTGTTGATGATCAGCAATTGTGGCGACTCGCTGAGCGACGCTGTCACGTATCCCACCGCCTGTTCCAATGCTGCCGGGTCAAGCCGACAGCCACGGGAATGAGCGCCCAACGATTGCGAGATACGGATGGTTTCGCCGTCTGGCAATACTCTCAAATCCATGTCGCATTTCGTGTTGTCTGCGCATTCGGTGTTGGTCTGCACCACGCCGGACAGTTTGGCACCCTTTGCCAGTAGGCGTTCTGCGACCGCGCTTAAAAGGCGATCGGTTGCGCCGCGATCGGTGGTGGTAACATAGGCCAGGTGCATTGTGGGACCTCAAGACTTCGAATGGTGATTGTTCAGATAGCACGGGCGGAGCGGTTCGGCCACTTTAGGGCATCAAGACAGCGGCGAAAGCCCGATCACGGCTTCGTGCAGATGGAGAAGCGCCGCATAGACGGCAAGGGCGGTCAGCCAGACCCAAAGGCGCGGCCATGGACGGGGTGCACGCAGAGACAGGCGCGCAGTATTGCAGGACAGGCGATGCCAGTCCGGCCCCATATTACGGGCGGTACGGCGGTCGATCAGGGCCATCCCCATAGCAGCAAATCCGGCAAACAGGCCAAACAGGATAACATGCGACAGGCTGCCATTGGCCAGCAGGTGAGCAATGGCCCAGAGCATCAGCGCCACGAGGATAGGATGCCGCGTGGTCCGCAAAATGCCGGGGTTTTCTGGGTCGAATGGGCGGTGGCCCAACCCTCCGAACGAGAACGGATTCTGGATCGACAGGCCCGCGATGGCCAGCCAGCAAACCACGGGCATGATCAGCAGCGGCACCCATCGGAAGAACGGGAATGGCGGGATGACCTCGACGTAAGGCGCATTGGCAGCGGCGATGATCAACCAGCCCAGAACGGCCACCGAGACCAGTGAATAGGCGGCGAAGTATCCAGTGCGTCCCAATGTCCCGATCAGCCAGCCGCGCACAGCCGGGCGCGCCGGAATCATATGGCTGAGCAGAAATGTGGCGAGTGCAGCGAGGAAAAGACCCCAACCGGTCATGATAGTCTCCGAACGTGTTGCGCACGTTTTAGGCGTTGGTCCGGCGCAGGTCTTTGTCCGAAATCAAGTGAGGATGCAGGGGCGGTTCCCCACCCCTGCCCTATCTCAGAGGCCAAGCGCCTTGCGGCGTTCCTCGGCAAAGCCCTGCACCATGCGGTCGGCGATCAGGGCCAGAATGGCCATGGCAGCCCCGGCCGAAATGCCAAGCCCCACATCCGCCTGCCCCAGCGCCAGATAGATCGACTGACCCAGACCGGTCGTGCCGATCAGCGCAGCGATCACCAGCATCGCAAAGGCGTATAGGATGGTCTGGTTCAGCCCTAGCAGGATGGTCGGTGCGGCATAGGGTGCGCGGACGTCGCGCATGATCTGCCACTCGGTCGCGCCGCTGGAGATTGCGGCCTCCATCATCTCTTCGGGCATGTTGACCAGCCCGTGCCGCGTGTAGCGGATCATCGGCACGATCGCATAGGCGCAGATGGCGAGGAAGGCCGAGAACTCACCGATCTGAAAGACCATCAGTACCGGGATCAGGAACACGAACAGTGGGATCGTCTGAAGCATATCGCAGATCGGGCGCACAATGGTCCAGACTGGCGACCAGACTGCGCTGGCCAGACCGATGAGTCCGCCCAGTATGGCGCAGAAGAATACCGCAGCACCGCTGAGGTACAGCGACAGCAAGGCGCGTTCCCACAGGCCGGAAACGAGGATGGTGCACAGCAAACCCACCGACAGCGCGGCCAGACGCCAGCCACCGGCAACCCAGCCCAACGCGGCAGCGCCGGTCAAAACGAAGGGCCATGGCAGATTCGCGATGCCGGTTTCCAGCATGCCGATCAGGATCAGAACGACCAGACCTCCGGTCAGGTGCCCGCGCCATGCCATCAGCAAGGCGATTGCCGCCCCCACTGCGAACAGGCCGTAGCTCATGGCCGGGGTCCAGGCGAAACCCCAGGTGAAGGGCAACACCGCCTGATCCAGACCAATCCGAAGCGGCAATAGCACATAGAACAGAGAATTGTTCTTGAACGCATCCAGCCACGGCCCGTTGGCCTGCGTGAAGGCGGTCAGGCCATTGTCAATCGCCGTTGCCATCGGGTCCAGCACAGTCAGTTCGGACGGGTTTGGCAACCACGCCCAGAAGGCGACCGTAAAGAGAACGGCAAAACCCAGCATCGCCCAGACAACGCGGCTGTCATAGCGTTTGCGCTCGGTGGCCAATGTGCCGCTCATCCGGTCGATCACGACGGCGAACACAACGATGACCAGACCGGCCATCAGGGATTCGCCGAACTGCGCCTTGCGCATGGTCAGCAGAACCTCCCAGCCGATGTCATTGAAACCGCCGATGACGGCAGCGATGATCACCATCGACAGGGCGGCCATGAGGCATTGGTTGACGCCAACCATGATCTGCGTTGTGGCGGCGGGGATTTCGACCTGGAACAGTTGTTGCAGTCGGGTGCCGCCAGACATGATGGCGGCCTCTTTAATCTCGGACTCCACACGTTCCAGCCCCAGCATCACGTTGCGCGCCATGGGCGGGGCAGCATAGATGGCCGAAGCAATCAGGCCGACCACCGGACCAAAGCCGAAAAGCAGCAGCAGCGGTGTCAAATAGGCAAAGGTCGGCACAGTTTGCATGATGTCCAGTACAGCCTGAACGACTGACTTCACCCGAGGCACCTCATTCGCGAGGATGCCAATCGCTCCGCCCATGATCAGGGCGACGGGCACGGATACGGCAACAAGCGCCAGCGTGTTCATGCTTTCAGCCCAATAGCCCGAGGCCAGTACGAAGCTGAGCCCGATAAAGCCCAGCGCCGCCATCGGCAGGCCACCCAGATACCAGCCCAGCGCGGTGACGATGCCGATCAGGATCGGCCAGGGCGTATTTCCCAGCACATAGTTGGCGGCATTCATCGGATAGGTCATCAGATCCGAGAACAGCCGCATCGCCGGTTTGATGCCATTCAGAAACCAGTCGAGAAACGCCCCAACCCATTGCGTTGCAGGCAGTTCCCACGCGGTAGGCCATGTGGCCAGCCATGGGGCGTGTGCTTCCAGGGCAAGGCACACCGCACCGACGATCACTGTAATCAGCGCAGCTTGCGCCCCGGCTGTCAGGCGAACCTGTTGCGCGGGAGTGTCCGTCACCGCGGTCATGTCTCATCCACCTGCAAGGCTGCAGCCAAATCAGACGGATGCACGGTGCCGACAATATTGCCGTCTGCATCGCGCACGGGCACGGGTTCATAAAGCTCCATGCAATGCGCAAGTGCTGCATCCAACGTCATTGATGTGGTCAGGCCCGGATCATCTGGCCCACGTTCCCCATCCTCGCGCATGACTGAAGCCACCTTGGCGTGCTGACCTTTGGCCACGTCCTTGGAGAATTCGCGCACATAGTCATCGACCGGTCGCAGCACGATATCCGTGGGCGTGCCGATCTGAACGATCTTGCCGTCGCGCATGATGGCGATACGGTCGGCCAGTTTGAGGGCCTCTTGAATATCGTGGGTGATGAAGACGATGGATTTCTTCAGCGTCGCTTGAATGCGCAGGAACTCGTCCTGCAACTGGCGGCGGATCAAAGGATCGAGGGCCGAGAACGGCTCGTCCAGAAACCAGATGTCGGGATTCACAGCCAGCGAACGGGCGATCCCGACGCGCTGACGCTGACCGCCGGAAAGCTGGCGCGGGAAGCTGTCTTCGCGACCTTCCAGACCGACCAGCAAGATCACCTCTTGCGCACGGGCCAGCCGTTCCTTTTTGCCAACACCTTGCACGCGTAACGGATAGGCAACGTTTTCGGCGACCGTCATATGCGGGAACAGGCCGAAATGCTGGAACACCATGCCCAGCTTTTTGCGGCGCAGCTCGGTCAACGCCTTCTTGGAAGCGCCAACGACATTCTCGCCGTCCACTCGAATTTCCCCTCCGGTACCGGGCAGCAACTGGGAAATGCAGCGGATCAGCGTCGATTTGCCCGAGCCCGACAGGCCCATGATGACGAAAAGCTCGCCCTCGCGAACCTCGAAATTGGCGTCCTGAACGGCGGGAATGAACCCGTTTTCGCGCAGATCGTCAGCGGCTTTGTCAGCATCATTCCCTGACCGAGACAGCGCGTCGGTCAGGGCTTTCTCAGCGCCTTGGCCAAAAACCTGCCAGAGATTCTGGCAGGCAATGGCTGGCGTCGTAGCGTCGGTCACTTATGCAAGCTCACTGAGTTGCCGCGTCGACGACGGGGCGCCATTTATCTTCATTTTCAGCCATCCAGGCGGCAACGACTTCTTCAACCGAGCCGCCATCCACATCAATCGCACCCATCATCGGCTGCTGGTCTTCGACCGCCAGTTGATAGTTGGACAGGATTTCATAAGCGGCAGGCCATTTGTCTGCCATACCGCTCCAGCCGGCCTTGAAGATGCGTGAAGGCGAGAAATCGCAGTCGTTCACTGCGTTGGGGTTCGGACCCCATGCCGGATCGTTAAAGCACGCCTCTTCACCCGCAGGCAGTTCGACGAACTGAACGTCATAGGCCGACATCGCCCAATGCGGCTGCCAGAATGTGATCAGCAACGGCGACTTGCGCTCGGTCGATGCACGAAGCTCGGCGATCAGAGCCCCCTCAGACCCCGCAGGCACGGCTTTGAACGGCAGTTCCAGCCCGGTCATACGATCAGCGCCGGGTGTGCCCCAATCAGCCGGGTAATCGACCAGACGGCCACCGGGCAGCGTTTCCGCAGTGGCAAAGACTTGCGCGCAATCCTTCAGCGCTTCCCACGCTGGCAGACCCGGGCACAGTTCGGCCACGTGCGCGGGATAAGCGATGCCTTCCTTGGCATCCAAACCCAGATCGCCGATTTCAACCACGGTGCCTTCGTCGATCTTCTTCGCATATTCGTCAGACACGTTGGACGACCAGATTTCCAGCGTCGCGTCGATGTCACCATCAGCCAGCGCCTGGAACTGGTTCATCATACCAGCGGTTACATATTCCACGTTGTAGCCGGCGGCCTTCAGCATCTCGCCCGCCACATGAGTGGTCACATGCTGACCGGTCCATTCGTTGATCGCCAGCTTGATAGGCTCGTCCACTGCGCCCATGTCGGCCGCGTTGACTGCGCTTGCCGCCATCATCGCCAAAAGGCTTACACCCAGTTTTTTCATGAAGTTAACTCCCTGTTTTCATTCTTGTCACCTTGCGGCGTACACGATGCAGCCCAAGATGTTCTTCAGTTTTGGTACCTATCGCAGAATGCACAAAATTGATCGCAAAAGAAAAGGGGAACCGACGTTCAAATGGCCGAATTATCCGGCCAATGATCCAACAGAACGCTCCCCACTCTGATCGCACCATTTCTGGCATCTTGTTTACGGTTTTTGGTACGCTGCGGGAAATTGACTGACTAGTCAATTAAAAATTTACCCCGTGGGCCCGCAAACGCCGTTTCCGGCAAAATCAGAAACCGCCTTGCTCAATCAGAACAAAAAGGCAACACTGGCGAGCGTGGAGGGCCTTCTGATGCGCCATTTTGACGAAATCTATGATCTGGCAGCAGGTCGGCACGGCGGTCCGGACGCGCTGGAAAGCAACTTGACAAAACCAAAGACTCAGGCAGAGCTTGCCGCTATGACGGATGACCGCTGGTTGTCGATCATTAGCAAAACGATCTTTCAAGCCGGGTTTAACTGGAAAGTGATCGAGTCGAAGTGGGACGGTTTCGAAACAGCTTTTGACGGGTTTGATGTCGGACGCTGTGCATTCATGGATGACGAGAAATTCGATGCGCTGCTGCAGGACACCAGTATCGTGCGAAACGGCACCAAAATCGCCTCTGTCCGCGACAATGCCGCGTTCCTGCTGGAACTCCGGGAAGAAGGCGGCGCGGGGACAGTTCTGGGTGGCTGGCCTTCGACCGATTACATCGGCTTGCTTGCGATGTTGGCCAAGCGCGGATCACGGCTGGGCGGGGCTTCGGCGCAATATGCGATGCGTTTTGCAGGGCGGGACAGTTTTATCCTGTCACGTGATGTCACCGCGCGTCTGATCGCCGAGGGCGTAATTGACAAACCAGCCTCTTCGAAAAAGGCGATGGCGGCTGTTCAGGAGGCGTTCAACACTTGGATGGAACAGTCCGGCCGTTCGCTGAACGAGATCAGCAGGGTTCTGGCCATGAGCCTGTGAATTCAGCTTGCGGAGCAGACCGGTCGCATTAGGCTTACACGCATGCGTCGCCCCTTTCTGATGTCCCTGTTGATCCTGTTCGCTGCCTGTGGCCGCCCCCTGACCGAGCAAGAGCGCGCTTTTGCCGGGAACATACACGGTGACACTCTGAATCTGGACCGTGTGAAGCTGGTTGAAGGCGCCCCGGTGGCGGCGATCACTTATACGCGAAAAGCACGCCCCCGGCTGGCCTGCCGCGAGCGCATCCTGCCGCCAGTGAAAGAGGAAACCGTGACCGGAAAACCAGCCGCAGTTGCCCTGTTCAACCGGGTCTACTTTACCAAGGACTGGTATCTGGACGACTACATGAGCCAGTACCCGGAACGGATGAACCTAATCGCGGCGATGTTACTGGCGCATGAGCTGACCCATGTCTGGCAATGGCAAAATCGCGCCACGACCGGTTATCACCCCCTGCGCGCCGCTGCCGAGCACGGCCGGCAGAGCGATCCTTACTTGTTCGATCTGGACACATCACCGGATTTCCTGGCCTACGGCTATGAACAGCAGGGTTCTATTGTCGAGGAATACGTTTGCTGCCGTGCGTTGGACCCCGACGCACCCCGCACCAAACGCCTGCATGATATGCTCCAGCCGCATTTCGATCTGTCGACGTTGCCCGGCAGCCGCGAACGTGACATAACGCTGCCCTGGGCCGGAGCCGAGATTCAGGGGATCTGCAGCTAACACTCAGTTTTGAATGGTTTCCAGATAGGCCACCAAATCCACGATAGGCTTGCTGGTCAGAATCGGCTGGCCAGCCGGTGTTTTCATCGCCGTGTCCTCACCCTCAAAATACGGCCCATAAACGGGCATCGGGCTGCCATGGCTGACCAGAGGGTCGCGCCCGTCGATGCGTGCGACAACCCGGGCGGTCGGGAAAACTCCGTTTTCATCAATCAGCGCTGTCAGGTCGGTCGGCTGGATCACAAGCACTCCGGCCATCGGACCGTTCCCGGTAGCATCCAACCCGTGACAGGTCGCGCAATAGTGCCGAAACAGCTCGGCCCCGACATCTGCATCCTGTGCAAGCACGCCATGTGGCACCAGCGCCAGAAAGGCCGCAGAACCTATCGTGAATAGCCACCGGATCATCCTATCCTCCACTCCTATCAAACATTTACAGGCTTGCCGGATGCCCTTGGGGGCGCAATGATCCAGATCAACAGATTCAGCTGAGAGAGACACATCATGACACAATACGCGGCAATCATGCTGGCGGCAGGTATCGGCGTCCCTGTCCTTGCGGCGCTGAACGCGGCCTTGGGCAGGCTGATCGGATCCCCCAACACGGCGGCGGTCATCCTGTTTGCGATTGCCTTTGCCGCGTCGGCCCTTGCCATGCTGTTGCTGCCCGGGGGCGCCGCTTTTGCCAAAGCAGCCGAAGCGCCCAAGCATCTGTTTCTGGCCGGTGTGCTGATCGCCTTTTACGTGCTGTCCATTACCCATGTCGCACCCCACTTCGGGGTCGGAAATGCGGTGTTCTTTGTTCTTCTGGGACAGTTGATCAGTACCGCGGCAATCGATCATTTCGGACTGTTTGGCGCTCAGGTCACGCCATTGACGTTGATGCGCGCCGCCGGAATTTCCGTCATGGCCATTGGCGTTGCGATTACTCAACTGGCTTAAGGACGCCTCCATCCAGCCTAACCATCCGATCCATCCTTGATGCCAGATCAAGGTTGTGCGTGGCGATCAAAGCCGACAACCCGGCCTCGCGCACCAGCGACATCAGTGCGGTAAACACTTGATCCGAGGTGTCAGGATCCAGGTTTCCGGTCGGTTCATCCGCCAACAGGACACGCGGTTTGTTTGCCAGCGCGCGGCAGAATGCCACCCGTTGCTGTTCACCACCAGACAACGCTGCGGGCCGATGATCCGCGCGGGCCGCCACTCCGACACGGTCCAATAAAATCAGTGCCCGATCCCGCGCCTTACGCTCGGACTTCCCATTGGCCAACTGCGGCAGCACGATATTCTCAAGCGCTGTGAATTCCGGCAGCAGATGGTGAAACTGATAGACAAAGCCGACATCCCGCCGCCGGATCGCTGTCCGAGTGCGGTCGCCTTTGCCCGAGGCCGCCTGCCCCGCAATCTCAACGGTTCCCGAATCCGGCGTATCCAGTAAGCCAGCGATATGCAGAAGGGTCGATTTGCCCGCACCCGAGGGGGCCACCAGCGCTACAGCTTCGCCCACCCGCAACTCTAAATCGGCACCGCGCAGCACCTGCACCTCACCCGGAGTATCCTGCAGATAAGTCTTGGTCAGGCCGTTCAATCGCAGTGTCACATCACTCATAGCGCAACGCCTCGACCGGGTTCAGCCGGGCCGCGCGGCGGGCCGGGAAGTAGGTGACCAGAAAGGACAAGCCCAAAGACAAGCCAATCGCCTTCAGCACGTCTGACAGGTGTAACTCGGCGGGCAGAGCATAGATGCCACGGATAGATGGATCCCATACTCCGCCCCCCATGGCGTAGTTCACGAAGGAAAAGATCGGGTCGATATAGATCGCAAAAAGGCACCCCAGCAGGACACCCAGCGCCGTGCCGATTATCCCGGTGAAGGCCCCACAGATGAAGAACACTCGCAGTACCGACCCCTCGCTCAACCCAATGGTGCGCAGGATGCCGATGTCGCGGCCCTTGTTTTTCACCAGCATGATCAGCCCTGAGACAATATTCATCGCGGCGATCAAAACCAGGATCGACAGGATGATGAACATCACGTTGTCCTCGACCTCCAAAGCCCGCAGAAACCCGCCAGAGGCATCCTGCCAGGTCCAGATTTGGCTACGCTCGCCTGCGGCCTCAAGGATCGGGATCAGGATCGGGGTCAGGTTTTCCGGCTGCACGACCATAACTTCGATCTCGTCAGCCACCCCATCGCGGTTGAAAAAGCTCTGTGCCTCGGCAAAGGGCATGTAGACGCGGGTTCGATCGATGTCATAGCGACCCGCTGAAAAGACATAAACGACCTCATAAGCGTTAACCCGGGGCGAGGTACCAAATGCCGTCTTGACCCCGTTGGGCGATGTCACCTTGACCGTGTCACCCACGGTCGCCCCAATCGCCCGCGCCACGCCAGAGCCGATGGCGATACCATCCTCAAACCGGCTTAAATCCCCCACGGCCTGATCACTTTCCGCAATACCCGGCAGATTGCGCAGGTCATCCGGGCGTATGCCAAACACTTCCACACCGGAACTACGGTCGCGGTTTGTCAGCAAGACCTGCCCTTTGACCAGGGGCGCAGTGCGATCCACGCCGGGCACCTGCGCGATACGCGCAGCCATGCCATCATAGTCGGCGATGGTGCGATCCACCCGGCCCTGCGCGTCAATTTCCCCCGCCGAATAGACGGTGACATGCGCGTTAGCCCCCAGGATGGTTCCGACGAACTCAGACCGAAACCCCGAGCGCACCGCCAATGTCGCAATCAGCGCAAAGACCGCCAGAGTGATCCCGACCAGCGAGATCCATGTCATCACGCTGACGCCCCCCTCGGCACGACGCGCGCGCAGGTAACGCCAGGCGATTTTCCATTCAAAAGGGGCAAAAGGCGGGGGCGTGTTGGCCATTCCTGCTCCGACGATTGTTTTGCCGCGACCCTCTCGGCATTTGCGCGGATGGTCAAGTCGGTTATCCGGCATCGACAACGCAGTCTGGCCGGGCAAATGTGACCCGTCGCAGCCCGAAGCTTCTGGCTTGCCACTGCAGGGACAGAGAATCGCTGAACCTGAAACTTAAGGATGATCATCCTAAAATGGTTTCAGGCGGGATTGGCTAAACCAAAAACTGTGGCGCTGTTCACAGACAACGGCCTATTGTTTCGGCTATGAAGCCAATGTGAATGCAAACAGTGAAACTGAATTCAAAATGCAACATTTACGTAGCAATTTTATTTCGCTTTTTGCTTAATTTAGGAAACTTTGACACCCTAGCATTTGGGGGAACACATTTTCAGAGCGGGAGACGCTCATGTTTTTAAAAGGTGACATGGTTACTGCGGATCAACCCACGAACCGCACGGCTTCAACTGAACTGGATTGCGAAAGCGCTGCTTTGTTGCGCGCCGCACTCCGCCCGATCTTCGCCAGCGCGGCGAGTTGGTCGAACCTGGCAGACATCCTGAAAGAAAAAGGCTATCGCCTTGCTTTCCGCAAAGGCCGGTTATGCATCACGGATCGCATAACGGACGAGCGTGTCTGCGGACTGCGCTTTCTGGGGCTTGAGTTTCGGGATCTGGTCCGGCGCATGGGCCGCCCGATTGTTGTCGCGCGCGGCAGTCAGGCCGATGGTGACGTGCTGGCCGTTCGGCCAACACCGGGCGCCACTTAGGAAACTACGGAACAGCCCGCCGGATCAGGCGATCTGTTCGTAGATTTCTGCGATCTTGGTGACGGCGGCCTCTGGGCTCAGTTCTTCGCTTTCGCCCGTGCGACGGCTGGTCAATTCGACGACACCGTTTTTCAGGCCGCGGGGACCAACGGTGATCCGCCACGGCAGGCCGATCAGGTCCATGGTGGCAAATTTGCCCCCGGCCCTTTCATTGCGATCATCATAGAGCGGTTCCAGCCCCAACGCTGTCAGTGCCGCGTAGATTTTCTCACAGGCCGCATCCGCCTCTTCATCGCCCTGCTTCAGATTCACGATACCGCAGTGAAACGGGGTCACGCCCTCGGGCCAGATGATGCCTTTGTCGTCATGGCTCGCCTCGATGATCGCGCCGATCAGACGGCTGACGCCAATACCGTGACTGCCCATATGGACCGGAACCGGTTTGCCATCGGGGCCCTGAACGGTTGCGCCCATGGCTTCCGAATAGTTCGTACCGAAATAGAAGATCTGCCCCACTTCGATCCCGCGCGCCACGCGGCGACGTTCCTCTGGCACCTGATTGAATACCGCTTCGTCATGGGTCTCATCGGTCCGCGCGTATTTCGAGGTGAACTCGTCCATGATCGCCTGACATTGATCACGATTGTCATAGTCGATATCGCGGTCGCCAAAGGTCAGGTCGGTGACGGCGCTGTCATAGAACACCTCGGATTCGCCGGTATCGGCCAGAACCAGGAACTCATGCGTGTAGTCGCCGCCAATGGGGCCGGAATCAGCGCGCATCGGAATCGCTTGCAGGCCCATGCGCTCGTAGGTGCGCAAATAGCTGACCAGATGGCGGTTATAGGCGTGCAGCGCGTCTTCCTTCGTCAGGTCGAAATTGTAGCCGTCCTTCATGTAGAATTCGCGCCCCCGCATCACGCCAAAGCGCGGGCGGATTTCGTCGCGGAACTTCCACTGGATTTGGTACAAAGTCAGCGGCAGGTCTTTATAACTGTTGACGTGGCCTCGGAAGATATCGGTCACCAGTTCCTCGGCCGTCGGCGTATACAGCATGTCGCGGCCATGGCGGTCCTGCATCCGCAGCATTTCCTGACCGTAGTCGTCGTAGCGACCAGACTCACGCCACAGGTCCGCCGATTGCAGGATCGGCATCTGGATCGCGATATGGCCTGCGCGCGCCTGTTCCTCATGCACGATGTTTTCCAGCTTGCGCAGGACTTTGAAGCCCAACGGCAACCAGGAATAAATACCGGCGGCGGCCTGCTTGATCATCCCGGCACGCAGCATCAGCCGGTGGCTGACGATCTGAGCCTCTGAGGGGTTTTCCTTGAGAACGGGCAGAAAGTAACGACTGAGGCGCATGGGTGGACCTTTGAAGGTGAAATTCGACTTCAAAGGTGCTTATGCCAAAGCCCCGCCGGGGGCAATCGGGCAATGCAATAATTGCGGTCCTGCACCGGGCGGCCCTGCATCAACCGCCATCTGTGACTGGTGCAGTCGCGGCCGAGGACACACCAAAATGTGCCCTGCGCCCAATCGATCCGCCACAAACCCGTGCGGCATGAACCGCTTGCATCGCAGCGTGTCATACGCCAAGAACACTACAAAAGGCCGCAAAAAGGGATGCGCCATGGCGTTGCCGGTGAGGGATCAGCTGAGATATTGGGGCATCGCGGCTGCGATATTCGTGCTGGTGTTGTATCTGCTGGGCGACGTGCTGTTGCCCTTTGTCATTGGCGGCGCGATTGCGTATTTCCTTGATCCGGTGGCGGATCGATTGGAGAAGCTGGGCTTGTCCCGAATGGCCGCGACGGGGATCATCACGGTGGTCGGAGTGCTCAGTTTCGTTCTGATGATCCTGATGGTCGTGCCCGCGCTGATAACTCAGTTGCTGGATTTGGTGGACACTCTCCCCAGTCTTTTCAAACAATTACGCGCCTTTATTGAGAAACAGTTCCCGTCGCTGCTGGATAGCGAATCCAACACGCACCAGATGCTCGTCTCATTCGGCGAGACGCTGAAATCCAAAACCGGGGATGTACTGCAAACCGTTCTGACCTCGCTGGGTTCCGCAATCAACGTGGTGGTGCTGTTGGTCATTGTCCCCGTCGTTGCGGTCTACCTGCTGATGGACTGGGACCGGATGATCACACGCATTGGTGAGCTTTTGCCGCGCGACCATGCGCCCACAATCAAACGTCTGGCGGGTGAGATCGACGCGGTGCTTGCATCTTTTGTGCGGGGCATGGGTACCGTCTGCCTGATCCTGGGCACCTACTACGCCATTGCCCTGATGATCGTTGGCCTGCAGTTCGGCCTTATCGTCGGCTTCATCGCCGGGCTGGTCACTTTCATCCCCTATCTGGGGGCGCTGATCGGGGGCACGCTGGCCATCGGTCTGGCCCTGTTTCAGTTTTGGGGCGATTGGACTCAGATCGGACTGGTCGCAGGTATATTCGCGCTCGGACAGGTGACCGAGGGGAACTTCCTGACTCCTAAACTGGTTGGCAGTTCAGTCGGTCTGCACCCCGTCTGGTTGCTGCTGGCACTGTCCGTTTTTGGCGCGCTGTTTGGTTTTGTCGGCATGCTGATCGCGGTTCCGGTTGCGGCCGCTTTGGGCGTACTCGCCCGCTTTGCGACCGACCAGTATCTGAGCAGTCGCCTTTATACCGGTCGCGACGCGTTGGAGCAGGACGACCAGTAAATGGCCACTCAACTGAGTTTCGATTTGCCCTCCAAAACTGCGCTGGGGCGTGAGGATTTCTTTGTCTCGCCCGCAAATGCGTTAGCCGTTGCGATGATCTCGGCCACATCATGGCCCGGCAATAAGCTGGTGCTCAGCGGGCCTGCCGGGTCCGGCAAGACGCATCTGGCCCATGTCTGGGCCGCAGAAACCGGAGGGCGGATTGTTCAAGCCTCTGCCTTGCGGCACGAGGACGTACCGGACCTGGCCCGCACCCCGATCGCTGTTGAAGATGTGCCACTGATCGCGTCGGATGCCGAGCAGCAGAAAACCCTGTTTCATCTGCATAATCTCACACTGGCCGAGGGGCACGCCCTATTGATGACCGGACGTGCCGCGCCCAGGCAATGGCACCTGCCGCTTGCCGATTTGCAAAGCCGGGTTGAAGGCGCACATCACGTGGCGCTGGACAGCCCCGACGATGCCTTGCTGGGGGCCGTGCTTGCGAAACTGTTTACTGACCGACAGCTCAACCCCGGCCCGGAAGTGATCGCTTATCTGGTCAAACACATGGAGCGCAGCTTTGAAACTGCGGCGCATGTGGTTGAACAGCTGGACAATCTGGCACTCAGCGAAAAACGTGACATTACCCGATCGTTGGCAGTACGCGTCCTGAATATGGGCGCAGACGGGTGATTGACCGAACAGTGACGATTTCGCATCCTGTCACCGGAACTGCTGGGGAACTTATGGAACAGACCGCCAAGATCGATACTCCGGATTATGGACCGTTTGGAAAGCCCCTGTTCGACGACCCGGATGCCCGAGCATTGTCGCGGGTGGGTGTTGTGGATGTGGGGTCGAACTCGGTCAGGATGGTCATCTTTGACGGGGCGGCCCGGTCTCCGGCTTATTTTTACAACGAAAAGGTGATGTGTGAGCTGGGCGCGGGCCTGTCCGAAACCGGACGGCTGAACCCAAAGGGTCGCGTGCGTGCGCTGGCAGCTTTGCAGCGGTTCCAGCATCTGGCAAAGGATCTTGGCCTGCCTGCCCTGCATGCCGTTGCAACCGCCGCCGTACGCGAAGCTGAAGACGGCCCTGATTTCTGCGAAGAGGTCATGACCAAAACGGGCCTGACGATCAATGTAGTCGACGGCCGGGAAGAGGCACGCCTGTCCGCGCAGGGCGTGTTGCTGGGATGGCCCGGCGCCTATGGGCTTATCTGTGATATCGGTGGCTCATCTGTTGAGTTGGCCGAGATCGGCGGCGGAGAAGTTGGGCGCAGGATGACGTCTCCGCTGGGTCCGCTTAAGCTGCGTGACATCAAAGGCGGCCGCCGTGCCCGCAAGGCCCATATCAAGACAACCCTTGAAGAGATGCGCGATCAGATGGGTCCTCAGCGGGATCGTTTGTTTCTGGTCGGTGGCAGTTGGCGGGCCTTTGCCCGATTGGACATGCTGCGCCGCGGCTATCCGCTGAATGTGCTGCACGAATATCGCATGACGCATAAACAGGTGCGGGAAACTATCAAGTTCATCGAAAAGAACGACCCGGAAAAACTGCGCAGCCAGGCGGGTGTATCCAGTTCGCGCATGGCGTTGATCCCATATGCGATGGACGTTCTGGCGCGGCTGATCCGCACCTTCAAACCCAAGGATATTGCGATCTCCAGCTATGGTATCCGCGAAGGCTTGCTGTATCAGCAAATGTCGCAGAACCTGCGCGACAGGGACCCATTGATCGAAGCCAGCCGCTTTGCAGAAGCCAAGGATGCCCGCCTTCCGGGGTTCGGTAAGCACCTGTTCGATTTCGTCATGCCGCTGTTTCGTTCGGCGCCGCCGCAGAAGGTGCGGTTGATCAAGGCGGCTTGCCTGCTGCACGACGTCAGCTGGCGCGCGCATCCCGATTATCGGGCCGAGGTTTGCTTTGAAACCGTGACCCGCGCGAACATGAGCGGCTTGAAGCATTCGGAACGCGTTTTTATCGGGCTGGCGTTGCAGCACAGATATCGAAACAAGCGGGAAGGCAACCGGTTTACACAGCTCTATGAACTGCTGGATGAACAGGGCCAGAAACAGGCTGAAATACTGGGCAAAGCCATGCGTTTTGGTGCCATGCTTTGGATGCAGAGCGACGCCGCGATGGGCAAGTTGCGCTACTTCCCCAAAAAGCGTGAGCTGGAACTGATCCTACCCAAAGCCGCAACGCCGCTTTATAACGAAGTCGCCGTGGCGCGTTTCAATTCCCTTGCCAACGCGCTGAAATCCGAATGCCGTGTGATCATGCGGGGTTAAGCTGTTTCAGATATCAGTCAATCCATCTGAGGGCTCTGGCAGCGCAGGCGCTTCTTCCAGGTCATCTTGCGGTTTCTTACGGATGATGATGTCTCCGTTGGGCAACAATTCGGGCGCTTCATAAGCGCTCCAATCCTCGATCTTGGCTGCCAACTCGGCCAAGGCTGGCCCCATTTCTTGAACGAAGGACTGCATGGCCGGGCCTAACTGGTCCGCAAGGCCCAGAATTTCGCTCAGCGCTGGCTCCATCTCCTGCCGAAGGCCTTCGAAAAACAGCTCGGCCCCCTGCTCCATCAGGGATTGACTGTCCTCTTCCTGAGCAGTCACGGGAAGGGCCCAGGCAATGCAGACCGCGCAGATCGTCAGATAACGTCTCATACTCAAGATATAGGCGATGAAGGTGATGCTTGAAAGGTCACAGCGCGATGTCCAACGTCACCGGAAAATGATCCGATGCGGTTAGCAACGCATCGCGAAGGTCAGGGTTACCCCAACAGGCCGCATCCCGAAACGGATGCCAGATACGCCAGTCGGGCTGCCGGTCGCGCAGATCATCGCTGATCATGATATAATCCAGCAAAGCCTCCAGATAGCGACCTTCGTCCGGGCGGGCGAACCGCGCTGTGGACGGAACCGACCCGGGTCGTGGCCCGTAGGCCCGCGCAGCATGAGGGTCATAGAGGCCAGCCTCCAGCAGAATTTCCACCGAAGATCGACCGAACAAATGTTCGAACTCGTCCAGCCCGGGGCCATCATTCAAGTCTCCAAGCAAAATGACCGGATCGCCCTGAGCAAGATGGCCTTCGACGCGTTGAGCCAGCCAAATTGCCTGCGCCAACTGCTTGCGTCGATTGGCAATCGAGATGCGGATCGCCTCGTCCCGTGACTCGGCGCCATGCGGGGCCTTTGATTTCAAATGCGAACCGATCAAACGAAACGGCGTGCCATCCGTTGGCTCTATGACCAGTTCCATGGGAGGTTTCGAAAACCGCACCAGATCTTCGGTTGCATCCACATCCAGATCGATTCGAAACACGCTATCAAATCGAGGGGCATCAGGGCTGCCGGTTTCGGTCGCGGGCTCTCCTACCGGATCGTGGCGTGCGTGCAGAATTTCGGGATCGTAGAGCAACCCGAGTTCCTGATGGGTGTCATTGGGGAAACCCATGATCGCGCGTGCCGTCCGCAGATCGAAAGCGTCGGCAAAGCGTTGCAAGGCACGCACTGTGTTCTGCGATTTTCCGGTGTTGGGCGCTTCGACAATCAGTATTGCATCGGCATCAACAGCCGTCAGAACCTTCGCAATTGCTTCGACCTGCTGTGCCTTGGTCACATCATGGCGGCCAGACCAACTGTCATCGACGATCAGCGTGTCGTTATGATCAAACAGGTTGGCGAACCATTCAATATTGTAGGTCGCCAGCCGCAACGATCTAAACCTTCGCGCCGTTGATTTCGTCCCAGGCGCGATTGATATCGATCATCTTCTTTTCCGCAAGCCGTACGGCTTCTTCGGGTACGCCCCGGGCCATCATCGCGTCGGGGTGGGTCTCTCGGACCAATTGCCGCCAAATCTTGCGGATCTCTGGTATGGGCATATCGCGCGGCACGCCCAACACCGTGTAAGGATCGTTTGGTGCATCTGGCACAAAGCGCGCGCGCAAGGCCATGAACTGCGCGTCGGTCTGGCCAAAAATACGGCTGACCTGTTCCAGGAATTCATTTTCATTTGGGTGATAGAACCCATCCGCCATTGCGATATGGAACAGCCCTTCCATCAGGTCGCACAGCGTCGTGCTGTCCTCGGCAAACATCCGCGCGATTTTCTTGGCGTAGTCCTGATACCCAGCCACATCCGTGCGAGCCATGTCAAAAACGCGGGCCGCGCCATCTTCGTCTTCACGGGCAATCTGAAAGACCTCTCGAAAGGCCGTCACCTCGTCCCGAGTGACTTGCCCGTCGGCTTTGGCCATCTTCGCCCCAAGCGCAATCACGGCAATCGCAAAGGCAACAGACCGTTCAGGTGGCGTGCGTAGCTTTTCGAAAACAGCGGTCAGGCTTTCGCCCTGCGCAAGCGCGCTCAGCGCGTCGGATATACGGGTCCAGATCGACATGGGCGCACCCTAACGCGCCCGACGACAAGTGTCAGGTGCGACATGTCACTGCGGGGTAAGTATTTTTTGCATCAACACCAGATCAAGCCACTGATCCCACTTCCGGCCTACCTCGGGCATCCGGCCAACCTCGGCAAAACCCAAGGCGGCGTGAAAGGCGATCGCAGCGGGATTGGCCGAAGATATTCCGGCGACCAGAACATGAACGCCATTGTCACGTGCCACATTTTCCAGCGCCTTCATCAGCGCCTTGCCCACGCCCTGCCCCCGCGCATCGGGTGACAGCTGAATCGTATGTTCGCAAGTCTTGGCATAGCCCGGCCCCGCCCGGAACGGCCCAAATGTGGCGAAACCCACAACCTGATCGCGTAATTCCGCGACCAGATAATGCCCTGAGCGGCCCTTGATATCGGCGGCAATCCCGGCAGGGGTTCGAAGCTCGGTCGTAAATGTAACCAGCGTGTCTTGAATGACCTCATTGGTGATTGACACGATTGCGTCAACGTCCGCAGGTGTCGCCGGGCGGATGATCATTCAAGCACGCGAAGCCCATGCGGCGTGTCAATCTCGGCCCGCAAAGATGCAGGACCGGTATCAAACGCTACAAGTTCCAAAGACCCAAGAAGCCGTGCAAGCTCCAGCGCGTCCGGGTGATACACCACCAACCGGCGCAGTTTGCATCCGCTGGCTTGCAGCATCGCAGCAGGGTGCAGATCCCCCTGCCATTGGATCAGAGCCGGGTAAAGGTTGTCGAAAGGCAAACGCCCAGACGGTGGGACCGCCATACGCCAGCGCAACGCACCCCGATCCAGATCGATGGGCGCAACAGGACCGCCGGGCATTGTAGCGGATTCAATGTCCGGAACACGGCAAATCCAATTGGTCAGGCGTGCGCTGCCCTGGAACCGGTCCAGATCAAACCAGCGCGGCATATCTGGCCCGGGCGCTTCTGGATCGACCGCGATGGCTTCCAGATACAGACCGTCCTCCAGCCCCAGCAACCGATTGTGCGTTCCAAACCTGGCATGTTTGCCACCCGGTTGCAAAGAGACGCCCAGAGCCTGTTCGACATGTGCAGCGGCCTCTTCAAGCGTTTCGCCGGATACCGCGATGTGGTCCAGTTCCATGCATAAGCTCCTGTGGAAAAGACAGCGCGACAAGGCGCTGGCTTCGTTGGCAATGTCGTCGTCGAAAACCGTGTATCACAGTATTTTTTCGGCGGATAATCTTATCCCCCAAAAGTATCCTGCCATCAGGTTCGGGCCTCACCGATCAGGCGCAGGATATCCTGCGCCGCCTCGGGAATATTTGTTCCGGGCCCGAAAATTGCCTTTACGCCATGATCATAGAGGAATTGATAATCCTGCTGCGGGATCACCCCGCCGCAAATCACAATGATGTCTTCGGCCCCAGCCTTCTTCAGTTCTTCCACCAGTTGCGGTGCCAATGTTTTGTGACCTGCCGCCTGCGACGAGATGCCAATGACATGAACATCATTATCGACCGCATCCTGCGCCGCTTCGGCTGGGGTCTGAAACAAAGGTCCTACGTCCACGTCAAAGCCGATATCGGCAAAAGCGGTGGCGATGACCTTGGCGCCGCGGTCATGCCCGTCCTGCCCCATCTTAACCACAAGCAGACGCGGGCGGCGACCTTCGACCTCAGCAAAACCTTCGATGGATTTCTGGATCGCGGCGAAACCTTCGTCACCTTCGTACGCGGCCCCATAGACACCGGCCAGCGTTTTCACCTCGGCGCGGTGGCGGCCGAATTCTTTTTCCATTGCCATGCTGATCTCTCCTACGGATGCACGGGCGCGGGCGGCCTCGACAGCAGCCGCCAGCAGGTTGCCACCCTCACGGGCTGTATTCGTCAGAGCGTCCAGTGCCTGTTGGCACGCGGCCTCATCCCGGGTCGCACGAATGCGCTCCAACCGCGCGACCTGCGCTTCGCGCACGGCGACGTTGTCGACGTCGAGAATATCGATCGGGTCTTCCTGTTCCTTTCGGTACTTGTTGACGCCAACGATGACTTCTTCGCCGCGGTCGATCATCGCCTGACGGCGGGCGGCGCTTTCCTCGATCCGCAACTTGGGCATGCCCGAGGCGACGGCTTTGGTCATGCCGCCCATTTCCTCGACCTCTTCCATCAAGGCCCAGGCCTTTTCAACAAGCTCATTGGTCAGGCTTTCAACATAGTAAGATCCCGCCAGAGGATCGACCACATCGGTCACACCGGTCTCTTCCTGCAACACCAACTGCGTGTTCCGCGCAATCCGGGCCGAGAAATCAGTGGGCAATGCGATTGCCTCGTCCAGAGCGTTGGTGTGCAGCGACTGAGTACCACCCAATACCGCGCTCATCGCCTCATAGGCGGTGCGGATCACGTTGTTGTAGGGGTCTTGTTCCTGCAAGCTGACGCCCGAGGTCTGACAGTGGGTGCGCAGCATCTTTGACCGCTCGGATTTCGCACCAAAATCGGTCATCACACGGTGCCACAGCGTACGGGCCGCACGAAGCTTGGCGATTTCCATGAAGAAGTTCATGCCGATAGCAAAGAAGAACGACAGACGCCCCGCAAACTTGTCCACATCCATCCCGGCCTCTGTCGCAGCACGGACATATTCACGACCATCCGCCAGCGTATAGGCCAGTTCCTGCACCAGGTTCGCCCCCGCCTCTTGCATGTGATAGCCCGAGATCGAAATCGAGTTGAACTTGGGCATCTCGTTCGAAGTGTATTCGATGATGTCCGAGATGATCCGCATCGACGGCTCAGGCGGATAGATATAGGTGTTTCGCACCATGAACTCTTTCAGAATGTCATTCTGAATGGTGCCGGACAGCACGGATTTGTCATGCCCCTGTTCTTCACCCGCAACGATAAAGCTTGCCAGAATCGGGACAACTGCACCGTTCATGGTCATCGAAACCGAGACCTTATCCAACGGGATACCATCAAACAGGATTTTCATATCTTCGACGCTGTCTATCGCCACGCCAGCCTTTCCAACGTCACCAACCACACGCGGATGATCACTGTCATACCCGCGGTGCGTGGCCAGATCGAAAGCCACCGACACCCCTTGCTGACCGGCGGCCAGATTGCGGCGGTAGAACGCGTTCGACTCCTCCGCCGTTGAAAATCCCGCATACTGCCGGATTGTCCACGGACGCCCGGCATACATCGTCGCTTTCACCCCACGTGTGAACGGGCCAAAGCCGGGCAGGGTTCCCATATGCGGCAGGTCGGCGGTATCTTCCTGTGTATACAGAGGTTTGACGTCGATGCCTTCCAGCGTTTCCTTGGTCAGATCATCCAACGGACGACCGCGCAGCTCTTTCTCAGCCAGCGCTTTCCAGTCCTTCGTGTCGGTCATTTCATGTTCCTCTCGTCCATACGTTCTTACGCGGGCGCCGTGTCGCCGCGCTCTGTTTCCTCAAGCAGACAAAGCCGAGCCAACCCGTCGGCTCCCGATGCCAGCCAGGTCAAATCATCCGCAAACTTCGCCATCAGCTTCAGCTCCTGCACGCTGTTGGACACTTGCGGTTCATCGTCATTATCCCTGCTGAGCCATAGTCCGGACGCCTGCTGCGGCGCTGTGCAATGCACCAGTCTTTCAAGCTGTGTATCCGAATGCCCGGCGAATTCTTCGAATGGCAAAACACGCAAAGGCAGACCCGGAAACGCGCCGGCCAGTTCGCTTATCACCTCGCGCCAACTGCGGTCGTGCTTTGCAATTTTTGCCCAGCGCACATTGTCCCCGAAGTGCTTTTTGTTTCGCACCGCGTAGCCCGCCACCGACGACCAATAGGTGTTCAAAGCCCTGATATTCAGCGCAATTCCCGTAACGCGCCCGCCAAATGCGTTGGCCACCAGCCGGGCCCGCAGGCCCGCCTCGGGGTACAATTCGCCTTTGTTCAGGTTCTGCTGCATCATGCCCAGGAAGTTTTCCTCGCTGACCAGTAGCTGTTTGACGCCCTGCGCCTCACACCGGTCCAGTTCCCGCTGGAGGGTCGCATGAGAGTCAGCCGTCATGGCCTTGAGCGCGCGCAGATCGGTATCCCTGACGGTTTCCGGGCCCCAGAACGCGATACCCTGCTCTGCCAGTGCAGGGGCGTTTCGGCGCATGTATTCCTGAAAGCTGGTGGTGGCACAGCGATGGGCACCAAAATGCAAGATAACTTCCATGCGCCTAACCCACCAAATAGTCGTGTATATACGTTTTTTTGAAGCCCACCTGCATTCCAGCGGTCGCATTCCCGCGAACAGGGGCTATATTCGATGGAACAGGAGGCCATATGACACGCACGCTTGCCCTTGTTTTCTCGGCACTATTCCCGTTGGCTGCGCTGGCCGCGGACGGCTCAGCACCGGCTGATGACAGTTTCGTCCGGCCCGTTGGCGAAAGCGATCTCAGCGAATTCTTGTGGGTCAACCGCCCTATTATCGTCTTTGCGGACACGCCCGCCGACCCGCGTTTCCAACAACAGGTCGACATGCTGATCGAAGGCGAAGACGCGATGCGTGATCGGGATGTCATCGTTCTGACCGACACCGATCCTTCCGCACGGTCTCCTATACGGTCGCAGCTGAGACCGCGCGGCTTCCAGATGGTGTTCGTTGACAAGGACGGCGTGGTCAAACTGCGCAAGCCCAGCCCGTGGAGTGTTCGTGAAATCGGTCGATCCATCGACAAAACTCCCCTGCGTGAACGCGAAATCCGCGAGCGGCGCGAAGGCGGTTGAACGTTCTTGCCATTCTCAATTGCCCCGGCGCTGACCACCCGGGGCTTTTGGGGATATGGCGCAGACAGGCTCATCGTCAATCAAACTCGATGATCACATCATCCACGGCCAGGCTGTCACCTGCCCCCGCATTGATCTTGGCAACGACGCCTTTCTTCTCGGCCCGCAGGATGTTTTCCATTTTCATGGCCTCGACGGTGCACAACGCCTGACCTTCCTGCACCTCTTGACCCACTTCGACATTGATCTTCACAATCAGGCCGGGCATCGGGCAGAGAAGCATCTTCGAAGTATCCGGCGGCAGCTTTTCCGGCATCAGCTTGGCCAGTTCGGCCTGACGCGGGGTGCGCACATGCACCTTTAGGTCCGCACCCCGGTGCCGGACGCGGAATCCCCCAGCGACCTTACCCACTTTCATGACCAGCGGAGTGCCATCGACCATCATTGTCGCAAGCTGATCGCCGGGGGTCCAATCGCCCGCAACCCTCATTTCCTGACCATCCTCGAACTCGATTGTTGCCCCTTCCTGATCAGCGATAACTTTGAGAGGCCACGGAATCTCTCCGCCGAAAGTAACAACCCAATCTATGCCAACCTTGCGTTCGTGGTTGTCCATGCGACCCGACACGCGAGAGCGGCGTATCTCGGCCACGCGATGCATCGCCGCGCAGGAGGCCGCGATGCGGCGCAGATCGTCTTCGGGCAGTTCCACGCCTTCAAATCCGTCCGGATATTCTTCGGCAATAAAGGCCGTGGTCATATCACCGCTGACGAATTTTGGATGATCCATAACAGCCGACAAGAACGGCAGGTTGTGGCCAATACCTTCGACCTCAAAACTATCCAAGGCGACGCGCATCGCCTCAATCGCCTGCGCGCGCGTCGGGGCCCAAGTGCAGAGCTTGGCGATCATCGGGTCATAATACATGCTGATCTCACCGCCCTCATAAACCCCGGTATCGTTGCGCACAGCTGCGTCGCCCTCTGGTGCATCTCCCTGCCATTTACCGTTCACCAGCATCGGTCCGGCCGCAATTTCCTGTGGCGGGCGATAGCGGGTCAGACGACCGATCGAGGGCAGGAAATTGCGATACGGATCTTCGGCATACAGACGGTTTTCTATCGCCCAGCCGTTCAAGGTCACATCATCCTGCGTGATGGTCAGTTTCTCACCAGCAGCCACGCGGATCATCTGTTCCACCAGATCGACGCCGGTGATCAGTTCTGTCACCGGGTGTTCCACCTGCAGGCGGGTGTTCATTTCCAGGAAATAGAAGTTCTTGTTGCCATCCACGATGAACTCCACAGTCCCCGCACTAGCATAGTCCACAGCCTTGGCCAGCGCGACGGCCTGTTCCCCCATCGCCCTGCGGGTTTCTGGATCAAGAAACGGCGATGGTGCCTCTTCCACCACTTTCTGGTTGCGGCGCTGGATCGAGCATTCACGCTCACCCAGGTAGATACCGTTGCCATGGCTGTCACAGAGAACCTGAATTTCGATGTGACGCGGCTGGGTCACGAATTTCTCGATGAAAATCCGGTCATCGCCGAACGAGTTCGCTGCCTCGTTCTTGGACGATTGGAACCCCTCGCGCGCTTCTTCATCGTTCCAGGCAATCCGCATGCCCTTGCCACCGCCCCCAGCGCTGGCCTTGATCATGACGGGGTAGCCAATGTCGTTCGAGATTTTAACCGCCTCGTCCGCATCCTCGATCAGGCCCATATACCCAGGGACAGTCGAAACACCCGCATCCTGCGCGATCTTCTTCGAGGTGATCTTGTCCCCCATCGCCTCGATCGCACCTTTCGGCGGGCCGACAAAGGCCACGCCCTCGGCCTCAAGCGCTTCGGCGAATTTGGCGTTTTCTGACAGGAAGCCATAGCCGGGATGCACCGCCTGCGCGCCGCTTTGGCGAATGGCGTCCATAACCTTGTCAATCACGATATAAGATTGGTTGGCAGGTGGTGGGCCGATATGAACCGCCTCATCCGCCATAGACACATGCAGAGCATTCCTGTCCGCGTCCGAATAGATGGCGACGGTGCCGATACCCATCTTGCGCGCGGTCTTGATGACCCGGCAGGCGATTTCGCCCCGGTTGGCGATCAGGATCTTGTTGAACATGGAACGTCCTCTGTCTTGATGTTCTGAAAACGCAAAAACGCCGCCGCGGGACCAAAGCCCCGCAACGGCGTGATGCGTGATGACGGCCGAGGTGCTGAACACCCCGAAAAGTATGTGTTAGTTACAGTTGTTCTGCGTCTTGCAATACAGCACGTTGCCCGCCGCCCCAACGGCCGCGCCGAACAACGGGTCCGCGCTGAGGACCGCCGCGCCGACAGCGCCTGCACCGCCGCCCAACAAGGCTTGCTCACCCGTGGTATCGCCGCAGGCTGCAAGCCCGGCACAGGTCGCCAATACGCAGATAAGTCTTGGGATTCGCATGTTTTCTGCCCCTTCTGGTTTCTTGCTGACTTTGGAGGCAGTAGCCCGATTTCAGCTTTGTTATGCAATAACAAGCCACGTAATTCGGCGATTTGCGCAGATTTTTGCCTTTCAAGGCCCGGGCGTGGGCCAAAGAAAAACGCGAGCAGGACAATGTGGGGAACACAAGCCTGCCCGCGGAAGGAAGGGGTACGGAATAGTAGGTGCATGTGCGACGCAGGCAAAACAGAGCCGCACGGCCCTTTCACCTTGCCCGTTCCCAAATTGGCCGCCAACCGGACATTAATTCCCCGGCGGATTCCGGCTGAAACCCGCCAATCGCGAAACTCCGCGCGCAAATTTGCGCCGAAACGTCCATCTGCGGATTGGAAGTCACTGCCCCCGATCACCGTCACATTGCCGTTACAAAACCGGAGGGATGGTCGCTGAAGCCGCAGCCTTTCCTCACGCGGGGCGGCACGGACACAGCGAAAAGTTTGACTGCGGCGCGGACGTTTACGCGCCTGTGTCACCCGGGCGTGATGTAGCGCGCGCCTGGCAACACGATCGCTTGAGAAATTTCGGCGGTTTTCTCCCGGGTTAGTGATTTCCATCCCTTTCGCTTGCGTGGAACGGTGTTGATGCACACTCGCACACAAGGACTTAATCCCATGAAAACAAGGTGTAAAACCGCTTGCCTGCTGACTGCCGGCGCGCTTTGCGTGACTGCAGCGCAAGCCACTGCACAGGATGCGCAGACGCAGGCCGAGCTGGATGCTCTGCGCGCCAGAGTCGAAGCTCTGGAAGCCGCCAACCCCGGATCGGGAACCGGTGATTTGAAAATCGGCAGCACCACGCTTGATGTCTACGGATACATCAAGGCCGACTTCTTCTACGACTTCGAATACGATCAGGGCGACACGGCCTTCGTGAACGTGATCGGCGAACCCTCGGCCGAGACCGATGGCACATTCGGGGCAACCGTTCGCCAGTCCCGCATTGGCCTCAGGACCAACACGCCCTCGGCGCTTGGTGATATCGGCGGCCAGCTTGAACTGGACCTGTTCGCGTCCAACGGCACCGCCGAGTTGCGCCTGCGCCACGCCAACATCACCATCGGCGACGCCTGGCTGATCGGTCAGTATTGGACGAACTTCATGCCATTGGATTCCTACCCGACCACGGTTGAGTTCAACGGACCGGTCGGCATCCCCTTTGCTCGGGTGCCTCAGGTCCGCTTTACGAACAGTTTTGCCGACAACACGACATTCGCAGTCTCGGTCGAGGAAAATGTCGGCGGATCCAACTCGAACGACCCGGTTTTGACGGGCTCTGTCGAATATAACGACGGCACCTATCTGGCCCGCGCTTCCGCCCTGTACGGCAAAGCCCAATCCGGCACTGTCGAGGTCGACCAGACCGGTTTCACCCTGTCCGGTTCGGTCCGGCCCTGGAGCGGTGGCCTGTTTCAGGTCAACTACGTCAACGGTGAGGCTCTGGGGCCCTACCTGATTGGCCTTGGAGACCCGATCGTTAACGGCCAGGCAAACGATGTCGATGGCTATACCGTCGAACTCCGACAAGACATCACTCCGAAGTGGAATGTTGGCATTGCCTACGGTCGGGAAGACTATGACCTGCCGACCTCGACCGGAACACTGTCGTTTACCGAACTGGAAACGATCCACGTCAACGCCTTCTACAAGGCGACGGACAGTCTGACGCTGAGCGCCGAGTACATCTATGGCGAGCGAAACGACGTTAATACGGGCCGTACCTTTGACGGCAATCGGATCCAGCTTGCGGCGCAGCTGAACTTCTGACACCCCCTTATGGCCCCGCCCTATCTGGGGCGGGGTCGCATGGTCAAACCCATGCGCATCCATATGGTGTGCCGTACAAGTCACGCTCAGCCCGCCCCGTCGATCAGGTCGGGAAAGGACTGACGCACCACATCCAGATCAATCACAAGCAACGCATCATAGCTGGCCGGATCAAACGGATCCTCGGCTGCAATCACCTCGCGCCCGAACAGCCAGCTAAGCCGCCCGGCGTCCAGATTGCCGCGCTCGAACGGTTGATCCCAGAAATTCTCAAGCAAGGCGCGCATGAACGCAGTATCGGCCCGGCGGTCAGCCGGTTTGCGATCCCGAAAGCGTTCGCGCCGGGTCAACGGCGTCGCGCCCTTGGGGTTGGCGCGCCGGATCGTGAACTGGAAATCTGTCCCCGAAAGACGGCCGGGAAAGCCACGGTGCTTGATCATACCTTAGCCTCCCTTCGCAAGACATTGAAAAGGAAAGAAAACCGATGGGTGAGAACCATGCATACCTCCGCAGGTGCAATATTGGGACAAAACGCGCTGAGGTCATGACGTCTAGCGTTCATGGTCAGAGCCCCTCCCAGATACACCGGGACTCTTCCAGCCGGTAGGCCTCGAAAAACTGCGTGACGTCCGGGGTGGTGTCCCCGAACTCCAGTGCCTGGTCAGCGAAGGAAATCACAACCCGCGCCGGGTCCAACTCGTGGAGCGCTACGTAGGGAACGGCAAGCACCTCACACAAATGCGCCATATCCACGACCGCCACATCATAAGTAATGCGCCCTGCAATTGATCCGATCTTTGGTGCAATGAACCGGAACCGCACCCAAAGCTCTCCGGGGTTGGTGTCGAGCATGACGTTTTGCAGTTCGACCGGTTGGCCCGAAGGGACGGGTAAGAGGTTTTCAGCCTGAGCTGCCTCGGCCAACTGAAACAACAGGGCACAACACAGGCTGAGCCGTACCGCGCCGCTTACCCTGTCCGAGGTTGCACGCGCAGCACCTGATCCTTGCGCAATGTTGTTATGTGTCAAAACCGTCATCTGACGCTCTTTCGCCCGATTTCCCTAATGCGGCACGGCGGTGCGACCCGCCCATTTCCCCTACAACGGAATATTGTCGTGCTTCTTCCACGGATTTTTCAGCTGCTTGTTGCGCAAGCTGGCAAAGGCGCGGGACACACGGCGGCGGGTCGATTGCGGCATGATGACTTCGTCAATGAACCCGCGTTCGGCGGCAACGAAGGGATTGGCGAACCGATCCTCATAATCCTGAGTATGCTGAGCAATTTTCTCAGCGTCACCCAAGTCGGCGCGATGAATGATCTCAGTAGCGCCTTTTGCACCCATCACCGCGATCTCAGCAGTTGGCCAGGCATAGTTGAAATCCCCGCGCAGGTGCTTGGACGCCATAACGTCATAGGCCCCGCCATAGGCTTTGCGGGTGATCACCGTGACTTTGGGCACCGTCGCCTCACCATAGGCAAACAGCAGTTTCGCACCGTGCTTGATGACGCCGCCATATTCCTGAGACGTCCCTGGCAAAAAGCCCGGAACATCGACCAAAGTCAGGATCGGAATTTCGAAACAGTCGCAGAACCGCACGAACCTTGCGGCCTTGCGGCTGCTGTCAATATCCAGACATCCGGCCAGTACCATCGGCTGGTTAGCCACAACACCGACCGTTTGCCCCTCAAGCCGGATGAAACCGGTTATGATATTCTTGGCGTAGTCTTCCTGAATTTCGTAAAAATCACCCTCATCCGCTACTTTGGTGATCAGTTCCTTCATATCATAGGGCGTGTTCGGGTTGTCCGGCACCAACGTGTCCAGCGAGGCCTCGACCCGGTTAGGTTCGTCAAAGAAAGGGCGCACCGGAGGTTTCTCGCGGTTATTGAGCGGCAGGAAATCCACCAGACGGCGCACTTCGGCCAATGCCTCGACATCGTTTTCAAAGGCTCCATCCGCCACAGACGATTTCTTGGTGTGGGTCGAAGCGCCGCCCAGTTCCTCGGCAGTGACCACCTCATTTGTAACGGTCTTCACCACATCAGGGCCGGTCACAAACATGTACGACGTGTCCTTGACCATGAAAATAAAGTCCGTCATCGCCGGGCTATAGACAGCACCTCCAGCACAGGGCCCCATGATCACGCTGATCTGCGGGACCACGCCCGACGCCATTACATTGCGCTGGAAGACTTCGGCATACCCCGCAAGCGATGCGACGCCCTCTTGAATGCGCGCGCCCCCGGAGTCGTTGATGCCAATGACCGGCGCGCCATTCTGCATCGCCATGTCCATAATCTTGCAGATCTTCTGCGCATGAGTTTCCGACAGCGACCCACCAAACACAGTGAAATCCTGGCTGAACACATAAACCATACGGCCGTTGATCGTACCCCACCCGGTCACCACGCCATCGCCGGCAGGTTTTTGTTTTTCCATGCTAAAATCAGTGCAGCGATGACTGACGAACATGTCGAACTCTTCAAAGCTGCCCTCGTCAACCAGCAATTCGATCCGTTCGCGCGCCGTCAGTTTGCCACGCGCATGCTGCGCGTCGATCCGCTTTTGCCCACCACCCAGCCGCGCATTGTTGCGGCGGTCCTCAAGCTCGGAAAGGATATCTTTCATGACATTGATCCCCTGTAAAAGTTGGCTAAACATACAGACAGGCGCCCCTGGTCCAAAGTTTTTTTCGGCAAATTTGCAAACTTTTGAAAACTCTCATATGGGAAATTGCTAATTTGCTAATATTGCCCCATCCCAGCGAACTGGGTGGCTTTTCCAAAAAACACAGCCTATGAGTGAACCATGCAGTTCAGTTCTTCACCGGCGCGCCGGTCGCCGCCAACCATTTCAACACTTGTTTTACTGTCCGGGCTATCCGCGCTGAGCTTGAATTTGTTTCTTCCCAGCCTGCCAAACATGGCCCTGTATTTCGAAGCAGACTACAAGGTCATGCAGCTATCGATTGCGCTGTATCTGCTTGTAAACGCCGTACTCCAAATATTGATCGGCCCAATAGCGGACAAAGCCGGGCGCAGACCTGTACTGCTGTGGGGTTTGACACTGTTCCTGATTGCCACATTGGGATGCATCTACGCCCCCAACGCCGAGGTTTTCCTGGCCTTCAGAATGTGCCAGGCGGTCGTGGTCGTCGGGATGGTTCTAAGTCGGGCTGCTGTTCGCGATCTATATGATCAGGATCAGGCAGCCTCGATGATTGGCTACGTTACAATGGGCATGGCAGTTGTTCCTATGATCGGCCCGGCCATTGGCGGCCTGCTGGAAGAGAGTTTCGGCTGGAAAGCCAATTTCTGGCTACCCTTCGCACTGGGCGCGATGACGCTTGTCCTGACCTTTCTGGACTTCGGCGAAACCTCGGGCAAAAGCGGCAAGTCTCTGGTGCAGCAATTTCGGGAATATCCCGAACTGCTTCGTTCTCCGCGGTTCTGGGGGTATTCGCTATCTTCAGCGTTTTCGTCAGGTGCCTTTTTTGCCTATCTCGGCGGCGCCCCGTTCATTGGAACGGAGTTGTTTGGCCTCAGCGCCGCCCAGGTCGGTATCTATTTCGGAGCGCCCGCAGTTGGATATTTCTTCGGCAATTTCATCAGCGGACGGTATTCCGTTCGGTTCGGTGTGAACAGAATGGTCTTTTGGGGATGCTGGTTGAATGCGCTTGGAGTAGTCCTGTCGGCCATTCTGTTTCTGGCCGATCTTGGCACCGCCCTCAGCTTTTTTGGGCTGATGACATTTGTGGGAATTGGCAATGGTATGACCATTCCAAATGCCACTTCAGGCGCGCTGTCCGTGCGCCCCCATCTGGCGGCAACCGCCTCGGGCCTGAGCGGTGCAATCATGCTGGGCGGCGGTGCCGCTCTTAGCGCGCTTGCCGGGGCTATGCTGACCCATGAGACAGGCGCCATGCCGCTGCTATGGCTGATGCTTGCAACAGCGGGATTGGCGATCTGCGCAATCGCCTCGGTGATCCGCCGCGAAAGGAAACTGGGCTTGTGACGCCGCTTGCACCCCAGGGTTTGCAAAGTTAGCATGCGCTAATAGAAAAGTTGCAAAGGCAAGCCATGGCCACCCAGAAGCTCTATGCGGGCGCAAAACTGCGTGAGATGCGCACGCGCTTGACCCTGACGCAAAAGGAATTCGCCGCCAAACTGGGTGTTTCGCTGCCGTACCTGAACCAGATGGAGAACAACAACCGTCCGATCTCGACCACGGTTGTTCTGGCATTGGCGCAAGAGTTCGGAATGGATGTAACCGAACTCAGCACGGGCGACAGCGAGCGTTTGGTGTCGGACATGCGCGAAGCACTGGCAGACCCGGTTTTCGCGGACATGGTCCCGCCGCTCGCCGACCTCAGGTTAACCGCCTCGAACGCACCTGCCCTGGCGCGCGCATTTATCGAGCTACACCGCAGCTATCGCCAAACCCATGAAAGGCTCGCTTCACTGGACGAGGCTTTAGGGCGGGAAGACGCACGCGCCCAGGCCAGCCCATGGGAAGAGGTGCGTGACTTTTTTCACTATTGCGACAATTATATTGATGCCGTCGACCGTGCGGCGGAACGCTTCGCATCACACGCTGCGGCACCCGGCGGTATCCGCCAGGCCGCACTCGACAGCCTTTCAGAACAGGGTATCCAGGTCACCTTCGCTGACACGGAAACGTTGCGCAGCTATGACGAAACCATCAAGACCCTGTACCTCTCTTCGCGCGCGGCCCCGCAAACTCAGGTGTTTCAGCTATTGCTGCAAGTGGCGCTGATCCGGCAGGACAAACTGCTCGAAGCCACTTTGGATTTCGCGCGTTTTCAAAGCGATGAGGCCCGCTCTATCGCAAAAATCGGCCTTGCCAACTACTTTGCCGGGGCGTCTCTGATGCCTTATGGCCCTTTCCTCAACATGGCGCAGGAATACCGGCATGATCTGGAACTGCTCAGCAACAGATTTGGCGCATCCATTGAACAAGTCGCGCACCGCCTGTCCACACTGCAAAGACCCGGGGCCAAGGGCATTCCCTTCTTCTTTGTCCGCGTCGATCAGGCTGGAACGATCACCAAACGTCACTCGGCAACCCGGTTACAATTCGCGCGCTTTGGCGGCGCCTGCCCTCTGTGGAACGTACACCGCGCCTTCGAAACACCAGGACATTTCTTGCGTCAATTGGCCGAAACCCCGGACGGTGTCCGCTATATCTCATTGGCAACGGACGTTTCGAAGTCCGGCGGTTCATTCGGCGCCCCGGTCCGCCGCTATGCCATAGCGCTTGGGTGCGAGGTACGTCATGCGCAAGCCTTGGTCTATGCTGACAATCTGGACATCAACAACGCCAGCGCATTTGAGCCTATCGGCATCTCCTGCCGCATCTGCGAACGGCAAACATGCCACCAACGATCGGTCCCGCCGTTGGAACGCCGCCTTTCAATCGACGCTCATAAGCGCGGCACCCTACCTTACGAGGTCACCTGATCTTCTTCTGTTTGAAAATACCTCGGGGGAGTCGCGGCCTGCCGCGACGGGGGCAGAGCCCCCGCCTGCACCCTTAACTCTTGGAAAGAATCGCCCAGATTTCGTCCTTCAACGCTGCGCGCTTCTTTCGTAGCTCAACCTCTGCCAACTCCTCCATCGGAGAGACATTGGTCTCGGCCCGGTGAACCTCGCGGTTGATTTCGTGGTATTCCTCCGACAACCGGGCGAAATGCGCATCGGTCTGCTTGAGCTGGCTCATCAGATCGACCTTGTCTGGAAACTCTTCGGCCAGTTCATGCGGGGTGTGGGACATCCTGTTCGCTCCTTTGTTTGGCGTTACGTCCCGACGCTAAAGACACCCGCCGCGCACCGCTTTGACGCGGATCAAATTCCACCGCACCAAAGCACCAACGCATCGCAGCCACTCGCCTATCGTTGCGCGGTTGCCCAAGCCGGATGTATCCACGGCTGGTCATTGGCCTTGGCCAAAGGATCGCGCCCCAGCAGGTGGTCTGACATCTTCTCACCCACCATGATCGACGGCGCGTTCAGGTTGCCATTGGTAATCTGCGGGAAGATCGAGCTGTCGACGACCCGCAAACCTTCTGCCCCAATCACTCGACCTTCGGGATCGACGACCGCGTGTTTGTCATCTGCCCGTCCCATGCGGCAGGTTCCACAAGGGTGGTACGCGCTTTCGGCGTGCTCAGCGATAAAGCCGTTGAGTTCTTCATCCGTTTGAACCGACACGCCGGGCTGGATTTCCTTACCCGCATAGGGTTTGAACGCATCCTGCCCGAAAATCTCGCGCGTCAGACGGATGCATGTGCGGAAGTCCTCCCAATCTTCCTCATGGCTCATGTAGTTGAACCGAATAACCGGCGCGTCCTGGGGCCGGTCTGATCGCAGAGTGACCGCCCCGCGCGACGGGGATCGCATCGGCCCCACATGGGCCTGGAACCCATGCCCCTCGGCGGCGGCTTTGCCGTCATAACGCACAGCGATCGGCAGGAAATGGTACTGAATATCGGGATATTCCACACCCGGCTTCGACCGGATGAATGCCGCGCTTTCGAACTGGTTCGATGAGCCCAATCCGGTTTTCGTAAACAGCCACTGCGCCCCGATCAAGCCTTTGCTGATCAGGTTCCAATGCTTGTAAAGCGTGATCGGCTGCAATGAAGCCTGCTGAATATAAAGCTCCAAATGATCCTGAAGGTTTGCACCGACACCGGGGCGATCTGCCAAAACATCGATGCCGTGTTCTGCCAGATGCGCCGCCGGGCCAATGCCGGACAACATCAACAGCTTGGGTGAGTTGATAGACGACGCCGCAAGTACCACCTCGCGTCGGGCGCGGATGACCTCTTTCTTTCCACCACGCAGCAATTCGACACCTACGGCCCGGCCATCTTCGATGACCACGCGCGAAGCCAGGCCTTTGACCAGATCACAGTTTTCACGCTTCAGCGCAGGCCTCAGATAGGCATTCGCGGCCGACCAGCGCCGTCCTTTCCAAACCGTCTGCTCCATCGGGCCAAAGCCCTCTTGCTTTTCTCCGTTGTAGTCACCCGTGACCTCGTAACCAGCCTGCCGTCCGGCATCCACGAAAGCCTGAAACAGGGGATTCGCCCGGGGCCCGCGGGAGACATGCAGCGGACCATCCGTTCCGCGCCACGTGTGATCCCCGCCATGGCCGCCGTCATGCCATGTTTCCATGCGTTTGAAATACGGAAGCACATCAGAATAGGACCAACCGTCCGCCCCCATCTCCGCCCAGGTATCGAAATCGCGGGCATGGCCGCGCACATAGACCATGCCGTTGATGGACGAAGATCCGCCGATCACTTTGCCACGTGGACAGGCCAGCCGCCGGTTGTTCAGATGCGGTTCGGGCTCGGACTGGAAACCCCAGTCATAGCGCGACATGTTCATCGGATAGCTCAGCGCTGCGGGCATCTGGATGAAGGGGCCGGCATCGGTCCCGCCATGTTCGATAACCAGAACCGAAGCCCCGGCCTCGCTCAGGCGATAGGCCATCGCACATCCGGCGGATCCGGCGCCTACGATGACAAAATCTGCTTCCATAGTCAGGTCTCCTATACCCCTCCGGGGCAAGATTTTTCGTCGAAAAATCTCAATGCCTCCGGCGGGAGTATTTTCAAAAAGATGAAGAGGTTATTCGCCGCGCGGGAAGCGTGCGTTTTCTTCAACGATATTCAGATCCATGTGGTTCCGCATATAGCGCTCGGACGCCTTTTGCAGGGGCTGGTAATCCCACGGGTAATAACCACCCTGCCGCAATGCTTCGTAGACCACCCAGCGCCGCGCCTGGCTGGCGCGCACATCCGCATCAAAGCGATCCAGGTCCCAACGGGCCTCGGATTTGGCGCGCAGGGTTTGCAGGGTTCCCGCATGGGCCGGATCGTCGGCAAGGTTGTGCAATTCCTTCGGATCGGCCTCAAGGTCGAACAACTGATCCGGGTCCAGCGCGCAGCGGTTGAATTTCCACTTGCCATAGCGCAGCGACACCAGAGGCGCATAAGACGCCTCGGCCGCGTATTCCATGGCAACCGGAGCGGTACGTTCGCCCCCTTTGGCCAACAGCACCAGGTCTTCGCCATCCGTCCACGGTGCGATTTCGGCCATGTCGACACCTGCCAGAGCGCCCAGTGTCGGGGTCACGTCAATCGTCGATACCGGTGTATCGATCCGCCCGGTCGGCAAATCGGGGGACGAGATCATCAGCGGCACACGAGCGGAGCCTTCGAAGAAAGTCATCTTGAACCACAGCCCACGCTCGCCCAGCATATCTCCGTGATCCGACACGAAGAGAATGATCGCCTCTTGCCGAGTGGTCTCCAGCACTTCGAGTATCTCACCGATCTTGTCATCGAGATATGAGATATTGGCGAAGTAGGCACGGCGGGATTTGCGGATATCCTCTTCGGTGATGTCGAAGCTGCGCCAGTCATTCGCATCAAAGATACGTTTGGAATGCGGATCCTGATTGTCATAACCAAGGTCGGTGACCTCGGGCAGAAGATGTTCACAATCCTCGTAGAGGTCCCAGTATTTCCGCCGTGCCACGTATGGGTCATGCGGATGGGTGAAACTGACGGTCACGCACCACGGGCGGTCATCCTTGCCACGCGCCAGATCATAAAGCTTGGCCTTGGCGTTGTAGGCGACCTCGTCATCATACTCCATCTGGTTCGAGATTTCGGCGACGCCTGCACCGGTGACCGAGCCCATATTGTGGTACCACCAGTCGATCCGCTCTCCGGGTTTGCGATAGTCCGGGGTCCATCCGAAATCAGCCGGATAGATGTCTGTGGTCAGGCGATCTTCGAACCCGTGCAACTGGTCAGGACCAACGAAATGCATCTTGCCCGACAGGCAAGTGTAGTACCCCGCGCGGCGCAGGTGATGCGCGTATGTCGGGATATCGCTGCGAAACTCGGCAGCGTTGTCATAAACACCCGTGCGAGAGGGCAACTGCCCCGACATGAAGCTGGCCCGCCCGGGTGCACACAGGGGCGATGCTGTATAGGCGTTCGCAAAACGGGTTGAGCGTTCTGCCAGCTTCTTGAGGTTGGGGGCATGAAGCCAATCTGCGGGACCATCGGGAAAGAGGGTTCCGTTGAGCTGATCCACCATCAGGATCAGAATGTTCGGGTTTTTCATTTTTCAGTCTCAAGTAGAGTGGTGAGGACGCGCAGTGCATGAGAAACGGCCAATTGCGGTTCTTCCGGTGCGCTGAGGGCAGCGCGGATATACAGCCCATCGATCAACGCGATCATGGTTTCGGCTGTCTCAACCGGTGTGCTCGTCAAAGGACGCAGAGCGCTGATGAGATTTGACCGGATGCGCGCCTGATAAACCTGCCACAGGCGCAGGGCATCAGCATTGGTTTGCGCAAGAACATAGAATGTCATCCACGCTGCAATGACGTCAGGCGTAAAGCATGAAGGCGCAAAGCTGGCCCGGACAATGGCTTGCGCGCGGTCGTCGGGCTTGGCTTTTCCAAGCTCGGTTCGCACTTCGATACTGAAATCCGACAGAATGCGGCGCATGGCTGCCAGAAAGATCTGATCTTTGCCACCAAAATAATGGTGGGCCAGCGCGCTGGACATCCCAGCCCGCTTAGCGATCTGGCTGACCGTCACATCCAGAGACTTCTGGGCACCCAGTTCCGCAATCGTCGCTTTGATGATCGCGTCGCGGCGGATCGGCTCCATTCCAAGTTTTGGCATCGAGGCACCTTTGGCTAAGGCTATACCAAAAAGCTAAGGGGTTTTTATTGACTCGTCAATCAATAACCCTTTCCCGCTTGGCAAACACCTAGAATTTTGTGCCGATATCGGGTGGCGTAATCGCGCTTCGGTTCAAAACGGCCTCGCGCCACGAAATGAAGCTGACCGCCGCCAGGATGAGTGTACCGCCGGCGACGACCCAGAAATCGACGCCCTCATGAAACACCAATGCCCCCAACAAGGTCGCCCAGATCAATTGCAGGAACGTCACGGGCTGCGTCACCGCAACCGGTGCGGCCTGCAAGGCCAATGTCATGAAATAATGGCCCGCAGTGGCAAAGCTGGCAACCAGAAACAGTATAAACAAGTCCTGCATACTGGGCGGCGCCCAGACGGCGATGGCAAAGGGGATTAGGGCTATGGTAACCCAGATCGACAGGTGGGCCACAACCACCGACGGCGGAATATCCCGAACCAGCAGCTTGGCAAGCAAATAGGACGCCCCCAGCGAAAGCGAGGCTCCCAGCATGGCGAGATGTCCGGGTGAAACCTCGCGAAACCCCGGGCGCAAAACGATGGTGACACCGATCAGGGCGACCACGATCGCAGCGATTCTGCGCAACGCAAGGGTTTCACCCAGAAACAGGGCGGCGCCGACAGTCACGTAAATCGGCGTCAGGTAGTTCATCGCCGTGACCTCGGCCAACGGGATATTGGTCATGGCGTAAAACCAGAGCATGACCGCAATGGCGTGCACGACGCCCCGCAAACCGAACAGCTTCAAATGGCGCGCAGTCAGCCGCGTTTTCAAGATTGCGGGCAAGACGGGTAGAAGAAAGACCAGCCCCAACAAATAGCGCAGGAACGCGGACTGGATCGGATCCACCGATGGTCCCAGCGACTTGACCAAAGCGTTCATCACCACAAAGGAAAACCCGGCGGCCAGCATCCAGAGCATACCGGCAACAGGGCGAGATGTGGCGGACAAGGTGGTCATGGCAGCTTTGAACACCGAAATACCGAATGCTACAACCCTTCACATCGCAACAAGTTTGAACGCGATGGCCAGCATGACCAGACCGATCACCACATCCAGCACCTGCCAGGCGCGCGGACGAGTGAAAATTGGCGTCAGAATACGCGCGCCATAACCCAGCGAAAAGAAGAAGACAAAGCTGGACGCGACCGCGCCAATTGCGAACCCCAACCGGTCGTCATATTGCGCCGAAATCGATCCGATGAGCACAACGGTATCCAGATACACATGCGGGTTAAGCCAGGTGAAAGCCAGCACCGTCAAAAGTGCAGTGCGACGCGCGGTTGTCGGGCCGGACCCGATCTCCATCGCTGCTCCGCCCTGCCAGGCCGCCCAAAAGCTACGCAGCCCATACCATATCAGAAACAGCGCCCCGCCATAGCGCATAACCGTCTCGAACCATGGCACTGCCTCTGCCAAGGTGCCAAACCCGGAAATGCCTGCAGCGATCAGGATAGCGTCGGACAGCGCACAGGTCAGACACAGAACAAAGACATGCTCGCGCCGCAAGCCTTGGCGCAGCACGAAGGCGTTTTGCGCGCCGATGGCAAGGATCAGGCTGAAGCCAAGGGCGAATCCGGCGAAAATGGATGGGGTCATGCTGCCTCCGCTGCGTGTTGCATTGACTACAGCGACTGGACCGTCCTATCAAATTAAAGAAGTTAACCTGGATTAAGTTCTGCTAATGCTGCTGGACCCCAATCACCTGTCCGCTTTGGCGGCCATTCTGCGACACGGCAGTTTTGAGGCCGCCGCGGCCGAACTGTCCGTTACACCATCCGCCATTTCCCAAAGGATCAAGGCGTTGGAAGATCGGGTCGGGGTTACTTTGATCCAACGCGGGACACCCTGCTCTGCGACCCCCGCGGGCCTAAGGATCGCGCAGCATGCCGCCGATATCGGACTGCTTGAGGCACAGCTGAGCCGAGAGCTGTCCTTGGGCCGTGACACCGTGCCGACCCGCGTAAAGATCGCTGTACCGGCAGACAGTCTGGCGACCTGGTTTATCGAGGCGCTGTCCCAAGTTGATGATATGCTGTTTGATCTGGTGATTGACGATCAAGACCACTCGGCAGATTGGCTGAAGCGCGGCGAGGTGAGCGCGGCAGTTACCGTGGGTGGCCAGCCGGTGACAGGTTGCGACGCCTTTGAACTGGGAGGCCTGCGCTATCTGCCAACCGCCAGTCCGGATTTCGTTCGCAGGTGGTTCCGCGATGGCGTCACGGTAAAATCCCTGCAAAACGCGCCCTGCCTGACATTCAATCAAAAAGACAATCTGCAAAAGGCATGGATATTGCAGCAGACCGGCAGCCGAGTGACCCCTCCGTCCCATTTCCTGCCCTCCTCGCACGGGTTCGTGGATGCCGCCGTGGCGGGGTTGGGCTGGGGTATGAACCCCGAAAGCCTGGCACGGCCCGCATTGGACGACGGGCGGTTATGCGTCATCACACCAAATGCTCCATTGGATATAGCACTCAGCTGGCAGGTTGGACGTATCCTATCCCCTGCACTGGCCCCGCTGACCAGCGCTGTGCGCCGCGCGGCCGCCCGGGCTCTGAAACCGCGATCCTGACTCGCGAAATCAAACCTGCGCAGGTGCTTTCTTGGCCGGCGTCACGATCCGATAACAGGAATAGGCAGACCAAAGGCAGACAAGAACGATAAACAAAATCGCCGAGGCGACCTCGTGCATATGCGCAATTGCCGCCAGAATGGTCGAGACAATAACTCCGACCAGTCGGCAAATCGCCTTAACCGCCGCCGCGCCCTGAATGCGCTGGTCTTTGGGGGCGACGTCCAGGAAATACAGCTTTCTTGCTGTTCCGACGCCTGTCACGGCGACCGAAACGACAAACAGAGCGACCGCATGAAGATGAATGTCATGGTCTAAATGCAGGTAATGAAAGGTCAACAGGACAATCCCGGTAATCGCAACCATTAATGTGCCGGTAACCATGACTGCACGGTGTGATTTCATGTTTACGACTTGCCACAATGGCGCGGAGACCAGATAGCCCGAGGCCGACGACACGATCATTGCAGTCAGCCCTCGGGCCGTTTGATGATGTGCCTCAGCAGCGATGAGGGCGAAGAAGGGAACCGACAACGTCACCACCACCAAGGGCAGCCGCATGACCATGTAGCGGCGAAACCAGGCCTGATCGAACATGCGGCGTATGCCATCAACAATCTCGCGCAGGGACTGGCGCTGCGGACGCGCTGCCCCGGTTTTCGCCTTTTCGTCCGGAACAACCTCTGCCATCGCCAGAATGCAAACGGCAGAGAACAGGAAGAAAGTGACTGAGGCCACAACAACCGCAAAATGCCTGGAAAACGGAGGATGCTCTTTGGTGATCTCGTGAATAAGCAAAGCAAGCCCAATCGCGCCCAGCCCTCCAAGCCCGAGTTGAAGGTAGTTAATCACCATGCGGGACTTGGCCTTCAGCTGGTCTCCGAACACATCTGACAGCATCAGTGATTGGCTTTCCTCGATCAGGCCGATCAGAAAGAACGCAAGCACAAAGGCAACTGCCGTCATCGGGATGTTGCCGGTAGCCGCAATCAATAGGGCGACCAACAGGCACACACCGATCCCCATTTCCGTCACCGCGATACCGCGTTTCTTTTGTAGCTGCGCGGCAATGGGGCGGGCAAAGAACAGGTCCGAGATCATGCTGCCCACCATGCGGACCGACACCAGCGCACCGGCCAGAAACATCGGCAAATCCAGCGAGACTGCAAGAAAAGCCAGAACAACTGATGGGCTGCCCAACGTCCAGGCAACCTGCGACAACACACTTTGACCGGCCAACACCGATACATTGCGTCTTGCCGATCCAGAAGATGAGAGTGCCATTATTTGCTGTTCCAAATTTCCCGCACCTTACGATGCGACGCTGCCCATCGGGTGCCATTCAAGCGCGCCCTAAATCAAAGTGTATAAACTCAAATAGCTTCGGCCAAGGGGCGTATCAAAAGCAATAAACCCGGCCGCAGAGACCGGGTTTATTTAAAAAATGCGCTTGCTACGCGATTAAAGCTGCGCCATGACCTCGTCGGTGGCTTCGAAATTTGTGGTCACGCGCTGCACGTCATCGTCATCTTCCAGCGCATCCACCAGCTTCATCAGCTTTTGCATATCTTCCAGACCCAGCTCGGTGGTGGTGGTGGGCTTCCACACGAGCTTGGTGGATTCGGATTCACCCAGCGCCTCTTCCAGCGCGTTCGACACATCGTTCAAATCGGTGTCAGCGCACCAGATGATATGGCCATCTTCCGAACTTTCGATATCCTCGGCCCCGGCTTCGATAGCCGCTTCGAAAATGGTGTCCGCATCGCCTGCATCCGCCTGATAGATCACCTCACCTTTACGGTCGAACATGAAGCCAACCGAACCGGTTTCGCCCAGGTTCCCACCATTCTTCGAGAAGGTGGAGCGCACGGTCGAAGCGGTGCGGTTGCGGTTGTCGGTCATCGTCTCGACGATCACGGCGACACCATTGGGGCCGTAGCCCTCGTACCGGATTTCTTCATAATCGTCGCCTTCACCCGCAACCGATTTCTTGATCGCGCGATCGATCACGTCCTTGGGGACCGAGTTCGACTTGGCCTCTTTCACCGCCAGACGCAGGCGCGGGTTCTTGTCAGGATCGGGGTCGCCCATCTTGGCGGCGACCGTGATCTCTTTCGACAGTTTGGAAAACAGCTTGGACCGCGCGGCGTCCTGACGTCCCTTGCGGTGCTGGATATTGGCCCATTTGGAATGGCCTGCCATGGTGCGTCCTCGTCATCATGTTTGCGTATTCGGCGCTCATATAGACGTTTGCGGGGGGCAGGATCAAGAGAGCCTAGCACCCAAGATGACAACACAAGTAACTCATCAACGGACCTGAATCTTGCTCCGCTCCCATTTGGCATTGGGGGCATACTTTTCAAACAGAGCCTGCAACAGCAATTCCGACCCACGGTCCGCCTTTGGGCCCAAAGTTACACTCATGTTATCAAAAACATCAGCTCTAAGATTGGCAAAAACAGCTGTATCTTAAAATGTCATCAGACTGAATGCATCCTTCGCCGACAAACCTTGAATAGTGCTAAACGCAATGCTGAACGGCAGCCGAAAGCGCCATTCAGCCTCGAATTCCCAATCAACAGCTTTATTGAGACCGACGTGGCTTAGCGTTGCAAAATACTTCTCGCCTTCTGAGCTGTTTGCTTTAGTGAGTACCTTAGGAATGTCTCCTACCCGCTCGGCATCAACATATTCTACTTTGTCCGGCCCCATGATTTGCTTCAATTCGCCGACGAGTTGCTCTCCGTTCCAAAGGCAATTCATTTTTGGCCTCGGAGGATTTTTGAGTTCGGCGTAATTGATAGTTGCAGGAGGCCAATTTCCTGACTCTATTGGGGCTTGAGTATCAAACATCTCTGACGGAAGGCAGATTCTAACGCCTCGAAGATCGGAGTACATCTTCCACATAGGTAGTGTGTCCGAAGCGTTTGCCGTCCAAGAAGAGGAGTAGATCATACGCTCAGCATGCTGGAAGTCTGATGTTTTTCCCTCAAGAGGGTCGTTCAACTCACTAAGAAGCGTGAATTTCAGTTTTTTGGTTGCCAATATTAGAGCAAGTGTTTCCAGCGAAGTGTAGTGAAAGAGCATGTTCGGATACCGTTCGGGCATAATTTCTTTCCGGTATTTTCTGGCTTAATTGGCAATGCATTACAGTATCTGGCATCGTTTTTGAACTACCTCTGCCCAAGCTGCAAATTATGTGCTTACTTGTTGGTATGACGACAGATCAAATCATTCTTTTCGCGCTTTTCATCACTGTTTTTGGAATGCTTCTGTGGGGCCGGTTTCGCTATGACCTTGTGGCCTTCACCACCTTGATGGTGGGCGTGGTGCTGGGCGTTGTGCCGGTGGACAACGCCTTTGCGGGCTTTGGGCATCCGGCGACCATAATTGTAGCGCTGGTGCTGGTTGTATCCGCCGGATTGGTACGGTCGGGTGCTGTGTTCCTGATCACGCGCACTTTGGTCGATGCCTCGCGCGGGCTGGGCGCACATATCGCCCTGATGGGCGGGATCGGAGCGGTTCTGTCGGCCTTCATGAACAACGTGGCTGCTTTGGCTTTGCTGATGCCCGTCGACATTCAGACTGCGCGCAAGGCGGGGCGCGCCGTAGGGCTAACCCTGATGCCGCTGAGCTTTGCAACGATTTTAGGCGGGATGGCGACCCTGATCGGGACACCACCCAACATTATCATTGCGTCGATCCGGGCCGAGACATTAGGTGAGCCGTTTCGGATGTTCGATTTCGCCCCGGTCGGCGGCCTGGCCGCAATAGCCGGATTGGCCTTCGTATCCCTGATCGGGTGGCGCTTGATCCCGAACCGAGGCCCGCAGGAAGAAACGTCCGAGGCGCTGGCGGAATACATCGCAGAGCTGACTCTGCCGCCCGAGTCACCTCACATCGGCAAGAGGGTCAGCGAACTGTACGAGGATGCCGAGAAATCCGACGTGGCCATCATCGGACTGATCCGGGATGGCAAGCGCCGCTATGGACGATCCACCCATACGACACTGAAAGAGGGCGACGCGCTGGTGCTGGAAGCCCGCCCCGAAGCGCTGGATGAATTCCGCGCGGCTTTGAAGCTCGATTTTTCTGATACCCGCCGACAAGAGGTTTTGACCGCGGAAGGCGAGGGCCTCGAAGTCATCGAAGTCGTTGCCACCGAAAGCGCGCGGATTACCGGCCGCACCGCTCAGGGGTTGGGCCTGGCATGGCGTCAGAGCACCGTTCTGATGGGTATCTCGCGCCAGGGGCGCAGGATTACCGAGCAGGTTCGCAAGACCGAGGTGGAAGCGGGTGACATCCTGCTGCTGCTCTGCCCGCGTGACCGGGGGGCGGATGTCACCGAATGGCTCGGTTGTTTGCCGCTGGCACAGCGGGGCCTAAACGTAACGGCCAATGACAAAGCATGGCTCGCCATCGGCCTGTTCGCCGCTGCCGTATTGGCGGCCAGCATTGGCCTGATCTACCTGCCCATTGCGTTAGGCTTTGTGGTGGTTGCTTACGTTCTGACCAAGATCATGCCGATAAGTGACATTTATAATCACATCGAGTGGCCGGTTGTCGTGTTGTTGGGCTCGATGATCCCCTTGGGCAGCGCCCTGGAGACGTCCGGCGGCACCGAGTTGATCGCGAATGCTCTGATCCAATTAACCGATGGTCTGCCTGCATGGGCGATCCTGACGGTTCTGATGGTCGTAACCATGACCCTGTCGGACGTGCTGAACAACACGGCCACCGCCATTGTCGCGGCCCCGGTCGGCATCCAAATGGCCCGCACTTTGGACGTATCGCCCGACCCGTTCCTGATGACGGTCGCCGTTGCAGCCTCCGCCGCGTTTCTTACGCCGATTGGGCACAAAAACAACACGCTGGTTTTGGGCCCCGGAGGTTATCGGTTCGGAGATTACTGGCGCATGGGCTTGCCGCTGGAGATCCTGATCATCGCCGTCTCGATCCCCGCAATCCTTGTCTTCTGGCCACTTTGACGGGTAAAGGCGTCGCATGAAACGCTTTTTGATCCTGCAACTGCGCCCGGAAACGGATGCGTCGGACGCCGAATACGCCTCGATCCTGAACCGCAGCGGCCTGTCGTCCGACCAGACGCACCGTGTCCGCCTGGACCGAGAGGACCTGCCCGAGGGATTGGACGTGGCGGATTATGCCGGTGTGATTGTTGGCGGCGGGCCCGGCTGCGTCAGTGACGATGCAGCGACCAAATCGCCGATGGACGCCCGTATCGAGGCCACGATCATGGGGTTGATGCCTCAGATCACAGCGCTGGATCATCCGTTTATGGGCTGCTGCTATGGTTTGGGCATCCTGACCGCCCATCTGGGCGGGGACGTCAGCAAGGCGCAGTATGGGGAACCGGTAGGGCCGTCCACCTGCCGGGTGACGCAGGAAGGGGCTCAGGACCCGCTGATCGCAGGTTTGGATCAGACATTTGACGCGTTTGTCGGCCACAAAGAAGCGGTTCAGGCATTGCCGGAAGGGTGTGTTCATCTGATCACTTCTGACCCCTGCCCGTTTCAGATGATCCGCTGGGGTCAAAATGTTTACGCAACGCAATTCCACCCCGAGGCGGACGCGAAGGACTTTGAACAGCGCATCAATATTTACAAAAGCCACGGATATTTCCCGCCCGAAGACGCGCAAAAGCTGATCGACACCTGCCACTCGGCCAACGTGACCCAGCCCGGAGAAATCCTGCGCCGCTTCGTTGAGCGGTACGCCTGATCCAAAAACGCCGGCAGAAATTCGCGTTGCATCGCAACGGCGCTGTTGCGTGTGCCTTGGACCCGCGCATAGGTTGATCTGAAACGAATTCGGGAGGAACTGTTCGTGGATCTACTCATCAATGTGGGCCTGCCCCTGTCACTGGCCATCATCATGTTGTCCTTGGGACTTGGGCTTGAAGTTGCCGACTTTCGCCGCGTTTTCACCCGCCGCCACGCCTTTGCAATCGGCGCGCTGAGTCAGGTCGTGTTGCTGCCAATAGCGGCTTTCCTGATCGTCAATTTGTTTTCCCTTGCGCCAGAAATCGCGGTTGGCGTGATGCTGCTCAGTTTTTGCCCTGGCGGGGTGACCACCAATATCCTGTCCAAGCTCGCCAAAGGTGACGTGGCCTTGTCGGTCAGCCTGACTGCGGTCATCAGCCTTCTTTCGATTGTGACTGTTCCATTCCTTGCGGCGTGGTCCATCAACTACTTTATGGGCAGCGAAGCCCCGGATGTTTCGATCGCCGGATTGGCCATTGCTCTGTTTCTTATTACCACACTTCCCGTCGCGATCGGTGTCAGCCTTCGGCACTTCGCCCGGGGATTCGCCGAGCGGCTGGACGGGCCGCTGTCCAAAGCGGCCGTTGTGCTTTTCGTTCTGATCGTCATCGCCGCGTTGGCAGGGAACTGGCAGTTCTTCGTCGATAACTTTGCTTCCATGGGGGCGGCGCTGGTCACGATGATCATCGCCCTATTGCTGATCGGATTGGGCCTTGCGCGGGCTGCCGGCCTGTCCCCGGAAGAAGCCAGGGCGATTTCGATTGAGACCGGCATTCAAAACTCGACGCTTGGTATTACACTGGCGGCTCTGATCACTGGCACCACGACGGGTTTCAGCCCACTGGCAGTCCCTGCGGCCGTGTACGGCATCACCATGTACATCGTCGTTGCGCCTTTCATTCTTTGGTTCCGCAGCCGCTGAAAGGGCGTCCCATGACCTCGAACACTGCAGACGCGATTGTCGTTGGCGCAGGGCTCGCCGGGTTGGCTGCGGCGGCGGAACTTGGGGATCGTGGCAAAAAGGTCATCGTTCTGGATCAGGAGCCCGAGCATTTTCTGGGCGGGCAAGCGCATTGGAGCCTCGGCGGGCTGTTCATGGTCGACACCCCCGAGCAGCGCCGGATGGGAATCCGCGACAGCCACGATCTTGCGCTGCGGGACTGGATGTGCAGCGCACAATTCGACAGGGTTGAAGACGCCTGGCCCCGCAGATGGGCCGAGGCCTATGTCGAGTTTGCCGCTGGCGAGATGCGCCCGTGGCTACATCAGATGGGCCTGCGTTGGTTTCCAGTTGTCGGCTGGGCCGAACGCGGCGGATCTTACGCCAATGGGCACGGCAACTCTGTCCCGCGCTTTCACATCACGTGGGGCACCGGACCCGGCGTTCTGGAACATTTCATCCGCCGGGTTCGTGAACATGTCAGCGCCGGGTTGATCAAGTTGAAGTTCCGCCATCAAGTCAGCCATATCATTATGCAAAACGGTAGCGCAAAGGGCGTATCTGGTGAGGTTCTGGCCGATGATACGGCCGTACAAGGTGCCAAGACCAATCGGGATGAAGTGGGTGAATTCGAAGTTTACGCCCCATCCGTCATTGTTACCTCGGGCGGGATTGGTGGAAATTTCGAAATGGTTCGTAAGAACTGGCCGCGTGCTCGGCTGGGTGAGCCTCCAAAAGACATGGTGGCTGGCGTGCCTTTCCATGTCGACGGGCGGATGATTCCCATTGCTGAAAAAGCGGGCGGGCACGTCATCAACGGCGACCGGATGTGGCATTACACCGAAGGCGTGCGCAACTGGAACCCGATCTGGCCGTCCCACGGTATACGTATTCTGCCCGGCCCAAGCTCAATGTGGTTTGATGCACGGGGCAACAGGCTGGCTCCGCCCTTCTTGCCGGGGTTCGATACGCTAGGCACGCTGCGCGAAATCCTGAAAACCGGCTACGAATACAGCTGGTTTGTCCTGACCCAGAAGGTGATCAAGAAAGAGTTCGCCCTGTCAGGATCAGAGCAGAACCCTGATTTCACCTCTGGCAGTTGGAAAGAGGTGATCCGCCAGCGCATTCTCTCAGGCTCCAAGGCGACCGGACCCGTTGAGGCATTCAAGGAAAAGGGTGAAGATTTTGTGGTCGCAAATACACTGACAGAACTGGTCGGCGGCATGAACCAATTGGGCGGCGGCCTGATTGACGAGGCCCAGCTGCGCGCCCAGATCGAAGCGCGGGATTCTCAGGTCGACAATCTGTTTTCGAAAGACGCGCAGATGATGGCGATCCTGGCGGCCCGTAACTATCGTGGGGATAAACTGATCCGTACCGCCAAGCCGCACAAGTTCCTTGATCCAGCCAATGGTCCGTTGATCGCCGTCAAACTGCACATACTGACCCGCAAAACGCTGGGTGGGTTACAAACCAATCTGGACAGCCAGATGATCGGTGAAGACGGACAGGTCGTCTCCGGGCTGTTCGCCGCCGGAGAGGTCGCAGGCTTTGGCGGCGGTGGATATCACGGCTACAACGCGCTGGAAGGTACGTTCCTGGGGGGATGCATCTTTTCAGGGCGCAACGCTGGACGCTCGCGGGCAGTTGCCTGACACGGCTACTCCACGCGCACGAATTTCAACACCGGCTCACCCGCCGTATCGAGCATGACCAGACTGTCCCCGGCAACCGCATATGTCGCTACGGTTTGCAGCGCGTCGAAGAACTGCCGCTCGACCTGTTCCAGTTCGGGTGGGCAGGCCATCAGTGTCGCGGCAATATTGTCCGGGAAGTCGATCATGTTACCGGAAATCTCCGCCTGACCCATAAAGCGATTGCATCCGCCGCTGCCGCCAAACGCACCTTCGGTTTCAAAGCCGATCTCGGGTCGCTTGTCTGTGTTCAGCGTATCTGCATCGATCCCAATCGCGGACCATTTTGTGTTTTCAAGCACAGCAGCGCCCTGCCCGTCAGCCGGGTCGCTTGAGCTTTGGGCCGTGCTATGGCTGCCCAGAAGGGCCAATACAACTGCGCAGGCCACGATGGCCTTGCCGATCTTTGGAAAAGGCATGTTCCTGTCCTTTCACTCCAGATGCTTTGAAGAAAAGATTGGGACAGTATCAGCGTTTACAAGGTCCGCACATTTTTATCGGCGATTCCGCGCCTGCCCTACAGTGGCCAGATCAGCGGGATCAGCAACGACGCCAGCAGGCCAACCGTCAGGTTCAGCGGCACACCAACCCTGAGAAAGTCGGTAAACCTGTACCCGCCGGGGCCGTAAACCATCATGTTGGTCTGATACCCGATTGGCGTCGCGAATGAGGCGGACGCCGCCACCATCACCGCAACCACCAGCGGGCGCGGATCTATGCCGACCGCCTGCGCCAAACCGATGGCAATCGGCGTCACCACGACGGCAACGGCGTTGTTTGACACCAGCTCGGTCAGCACCGAGGTCAGCAGGTAAACCGCCCACACGATCATAAACGGCGGCAACATACCCAGGCCCGGTGCCACGGCTTCGACAATCAGTGACACTGCGCCCGAGGCATCAAGGGCAGCGCCGATGGCCAACATGGCAAAGATCAGGGCCAACAGGCGGCCTTCGACAAAGGAAAACGCCTCATCCGCATCGATGCATCGTGTCAACAGCACCACGGCCACAGCAAGAATCGACAACAGCAGAATCGGTGCCACGCCCAATGCGGCCAGAACCACGATCCCGGTCAGAGCTCCAATCGCAATCGGCGCATGAGAGCGCCGGAAGGCCCGGGCCGAAGGTTGGCTGACATCCACCATATCCATATCTGCGGCCAGCCTTTGAATATCCGCTGGCGCGCCTTCCAATAGCAACGTATCGCCGACACGGACCACAAGATCGTCAAGCTGACGGCCGATATTCTGGTTCCGACGATGAACAGCCAGCGTGTAGACACCGTACCGGCGACGCAGGCGCATCGCACCCAAGGTTCGCCCCACCATACGACAGCCGGGGGTGATCAGCACCTCAACCGTTTTGGTTTCAACTGCCGAGACCTGATCAACGCGCTTCAACTCCTTGTTGCTCTGCAAGCTCAGCAATTCGGTCATCTCGGTGCGCAGCACCACGCGGTCACCGACGCGCAGGGCCACGCCCTTCAGGTTACGCCGTAGCGACTCATCACCCCGGATCACGTCGATCAGACGAACGCCGGGGCGTTTGAACAGCTGAACGCCCGTCACCTCGCGCCCAACAAGATTGCTGTCCGGAGGGATCACGGCCTCGGTAAAGAATTTCATCTTCGAGCGATCACTGAGCATGGACGCCATGCTGTCGCGATCCGGCAGCAGCCGGGGCGCAATGAACCGCAGGTAGATCATCCCGTAGATCACCAGTGCAATGCCCAGCGGCGTGACTTCGAAAATCGAAAAGGCCTGCATCCCCTGCGCCCGTGCCACACCGTCAACCAGCAGGTTGGTCGAGGTTCCGATCAGCGTCAGCGTGCCACCCAGAATGGCTGCATAGCTTAGTGGAATAAGCAGTTTCGATGCTGGAACGCCCAGCGTGCGGGCGATCTGGACAAATACCGGGATCATAACCACGACCACGGGCGTGTTGGACACCACCGCCGAGGCCACAATGACAAAGCCCATCAGCAATCCGATGGCGATGCGCGGATTGACTTGGGCCTGTTTCTGCGCGGTCGAGGTAAAAGCATCCAGCGCGCCGGTTCGCACAAGCGCGCCCATGATGATGAACATTGCCGCAATCGTCCAAGGCGCCGGGTTAGACAACACCGCCAGCGCGCTTTGATAGGGCAGAATACCCGTGACCAACATCAGGGCCACACCACCGATGGCGACCACTTCGGTCGGGTACACCTCGCGCAGGAACATGATGAACATGCCCGCAACAACTGCCAGCGCCAGAATTGCGCTGCCCGTTTCTGTCAGTGGAAGGAATTGCATGCGTGGTATTCTGTCCGAACCCTAACCCGGCCTAAGCGCCTGACATGCAGTTTCCCGCATTGATCCCGGTTGAGCAAGCCTGTCATGTGTCCTGAGGACCCGCCTGTTGCAATCGCCCGCCCACGCGCACCATGTGAACGGAACGGGCCTGCCCATTCTGATCATCCGTTTCGACGAAAACGCCGCTCAGTGTTGCTTCGCCGTTGGCCGGTGAAAAACGGGCTTTGGGCATGCCGGTGATAAAGCGCCGCATCGGTTCGATCTTGTCCATGCCAATGACCGAATCGTAATCGCCGCACATCCCTGCATCAGTCAGATAAGCTGTTCCGCCGGGCAAAATCTGAGCGTCCGCCGTAGGTACATGGGTATGTGTTCCAACCACGAGGCTGGCGCGTTTATCGCAATAGTGGCCCATCGCCATTTTCTCGGACGTTGCTTCGCAATGCATGTCGACGATGATGGCATCCGCCTGCCCGCCGCGCGGGTGCGATTTCAGAATCGGTTCGATGGCCGAAAACGGGTCATCGAAGGGTCGCTTCATGAAGACCTGCCCCAGCACCTGGACCACCAGCACCTTGCGCCCACCCGGTGCTGTGAACAAGCGATGCCCCTTCCCCGGTGCGCCTTTGGCGAAATTCACCGGGCGGATGACACGCGGCTCTTTTTCGATAAATTGCAGCATGTCCTTCTGGTCGAACGCGTGATCACCCAGCGTCAGACAGTCCGCGCCGGCATCCAGCAGCAGCTTGGCGTGATCGCCGGTCAGCCCCATTCCGTTCGAGGCATTCTCGCCATTGACCACAACAAAATCCAACCGCCATTCGTCACGCAGACGCGGCAGATGTTGTTGAACTGCCGCGCGACCGGCGCGGCCCATGACGTCACCCAGAAATAGAATTCTCATTCAAACCGTCCTAAGTGTGGTCTTGCCCAAGCACAAGCGGTTAAGCTGCGGACATAACCTGTTGAAACGATTTCTCACGGAGGATTTGATGCACCGTTTTCTTCTGACAGCCGCTGGTCTGACAACACTTGCCGCCTGTGATCAGCCATCATCTACGGACTCGTCTGCACAATTGGCCAACCCTGCGGCGACCTATTGCATCGACAGCGGTGCAAAATATGAAATTCGGGATGGCGCGGACGGTCAGACGGGTGTTTGCATTCTGGCGGATGGGCGCGAGGTCGATGCCTGGGACTACTTCCGTGAAAATCACACGGGCTGACCGTCAGAACGTCAACACACGGCTTTCGGTGATCACCATATCCAGCGGCTGATCCGTCGCCTCCAATGGCAGTCCATCAGCCTCCTGCGCATCAAAGGCGAACCCGATGGCCATAGTCGGACGAATGGCGCGCAACCGTTCCAGCGTGCGGTCATAGAACCCGCCGCCATAACCCAGCCTACCGCCCAGCGCATCAAAAGCGACCAAAGGAACGATCAGAATCTCGGGTTCGAAATAGTCGTCAACCTCGGGCACTTTGGCCCCGAACGGACCGTCTTTCAGCACGCCCTCGGGCGTCCAGCGAGAAAAGCGTAGCGGCTGCTCGGCGGCCTGAATGACCGGCACACCCACCGGTCCATAGGCCGAAGCTTCGGCCATTGCGGGCAGCGGGTCGATCTCGGTACGGATCGGCATGTACCCGGACAAAGGTACGCCCCGGTATCCCGCCAGAACTTCAGACAGACGACCGGCAGCTCCGGGCGGGCGGGCATCAAAGGCAGCCTTTCGGCGCGCGAAAGCCGCCTTGCGCGCGGCGGCTTTGATTTCGGCCAAATCGGTTATGTCGTTCACAAAAGCACCACGCTGGCAAGACCAAGGAACAGGAAGAACCCCATGACATCAGTGGTGGTTGTCACAAAGGTACCGGACGCAAGCGCAGGGTCAGCGCCCAGACGGTCCAGTACCACAGGCACTACCGTACCCACGAAGCCTGCGATGATCATGTTCACGACCAATGCACATCCGATCACGACGCCCAGCATCGCAGAATCGAACCACATCATCCCGACCGTACCCAACACGATGGCAAAACACAGCCCGTTCAAAAGCCCAACCAAAAGCTCTCGCCGGATAACCCGCAACACGTTGGACCCGGTCAGATCGCGCGTTGCCAGCGCCCGTACCGCAACTGTAAGTGACTGCGTTCCGGCGTTGCCACCCATGGACGCCACGATTGGCATCAGAATGGCCAGTGCAACAAGCTGGTCAATCGCCCCCTCGAATTGCGAAATCACCAACGAGGCACAGATCGCTGTACACAAATTCACCGCCAGCCACGGCAGCCGCCGCTTGCTTGTCGCCGCCACGCTGTCAGAGATCGAGCTTTCGTCGCTCACACCAGCCAGACGCAGCATGTCCTCTTCATATTCTTCGTCCAGAACAACCATGGCATCGTCGATGGTGATGACGCCCACCAATCGCCCGTCGGTATCCACAACGGGCGCCGAGATCAGATGGTACTGGTTGAACGCATAGGCCACATCCTCTTCATCCTGATCGACGGGGATGATGTGAAACTCTTCTTCGATGATGTCGTGCAGCGGAACCTCGCGCCGAGTGGCCATCAGTCTACCCAATGTGACCTGAGCGATCGGTTTCATCCGCGGGTCAACAAGGATTATGTGATAGAACTGCTCGGGCAGATCGTCATTGGCGCGCATAAAGTCGATGGCCTGTCCAACCGTCCAATGCTCGGGTGCCATGACGACCTCACGCTGCATCAGGCGACCAGCCGAATTCTCGGGATAGGCCAGCGCTTGTTCAGCAGCGATACGTTCGGAATCCTCTAGCGCGTCCAGAATGGTTTCCTGCTGCGGCTCTTCCAGATCCTCCAGCAGGTCGACGACATCGTCGCTTTCCATGTCGCGCACGGCTTCGGCCAGAACATCCGGGTTCAGTACGTTGATGACTTCTTCCCGGACGGCTTCGTCCAGTTCCGACAGGATGTCGCCGTCGAATTCCTTGTCATACAGGCGGATCAGCCTTGCGCGGTCGTAAGAATTGATCTGCTCAAGAAGGTCGGCGATGTCGGCCGGGTGAAGCGGCTCCATCAGTTCAACCAGCTTGTCGCGGTCATCCACGTCCACCGCATACAGGATCGCTGTTACCGTCTTGCGATCCAGCGCATAGGCGTCCTCGTCCCGGGGCTGGTCTGGTCTGACCTCGTCACTGCCTGTCGTCATGCGCTGCCCCCTTTTCGTGGCGATTGGCCCCTAAATAGAAGAAGCAGCTACCGGAAAACAATGACAATGGTCCGATTTACCCACATCTTTCGGCCCCCTATGCTGAACAGCGGTTCAAAATGGGCGGAGAACAAGACAAATGGCGCAGAAGACGCTTTTGAAAGGACGCGTTCTGAGTTTCAGCGGATCACCTTTCGAGGGGGAGCCTGTCGACGCGACCCAAATAAGCGAAGCGGTCCTGATCGAGGATGGGCGTTTTGCAGCCGTGGGAACCTCTGCCGATCTGTCGGCGGCCCATCCGGACGCACAAGTGACAGATTATGGCGACCATTTGATCATGGCCGGGTTTATTGACCCGCATGTGCATTATCCACAGACCGCCATGATCGCCAGTTGGGGCAAACGCCTGATCGATTGGCTGAATACCTATACTTTCCCGGAAGAGATGAAGTTTGGCGACCCGGATTATGCTGTTGAAATCGCAAACAGATATCTAAACCTGACCGCCGCCCATGGCACCACTACCATGTGCAGTTTCTGCACGATCCACCCCGAAAGCGTAGAGGCCTTTTTCACCGCCGCCCAAGCCCGTGGTCAACGGGTTGTTGCTGGCAAAACCTGTATGGACCGCAACGCACCCGACGGGCTGCGAGATACCGCGCAAACCGCTTATGACCAGTCGAAAGTCCTGTTGCAGAAATGGCATGGGGTGGACCGAATTTCATACGCGATCACGCCCCGGTTTTCGCCGACATCAACACCCGAGCAGCTAGAAGCAATGGGCGCGCTGTGGGCCGAAAACCCCGACTGCTTGATGCAGACCCATCTGAGTGAGCAGACGGATGAGATCGAATGGGTCCGGTCATTGTTCCCGGATGCTAGGGATTATCTGGATACGTATGAGCAGTTCGGTTTGTTGGGCGCGCACGGTCTCTATGGTCATGTGATCCATCTGGAACCCCGCGAACGCGATAGGCTGCGCGAAGTTGATGCTGCGTTGATCCATTGCCCAACGTCCAACACCTTTATCGGTTCGGGCCTGTTCGACATGAACGGGTTGGTTCTGGACGGCCACCGCGTAGGGCTGGCCACCGATACCGGCGGCGGGTCCAGTTTTTCGATGCTGCGGACCATGGCAGCGGCCTATGAGATCGGTCAGCTACGCGGTCGTCCGCTGCATCCGGCGCAACTGCTGTGGTTGGGCACCGTTGGATCAGCCCGGACCCTGCGGATGGACGATTGCATTGGTAACATTGCGCACGGCATGGAAGCCGATCTTGTTGTTTTGGACCTCGCCTCGACACCTGCCATTTCCCAGCGCGAAGCCCATGCGGATGATTTGTGGGAAGCGATCTTCCCGACCATCATGATGGGTGACGACCGCGCCATTGCCGATGTTTGGATCGGCGGCAGACGGGTCGCGATCTGAATGCGCCTGCGGCGCATGCCTCCGGCGGGGATATTTTTGGCCAGATGAAGAATGGACCCCGCTAGGACGAGAGGGCGCGCGCAAGGCGATTTTGGTTTTCGACTACGCGAGGCAAGTCGATTGTGGTGATCAAGCCATCTCTCACGATCTGGCGGCCTTCGACAAAAAGGTGTTTCACCTTTTGCGGCCCGGCCAGCAAGAGCGCGGCGGGGTCCCAGCTGCCGGCGCTTTCAATGCCGGTCGTGTCCCAAACGGCGATATCCGCGCGTTTTCCTGGCATCAGCCGCCCGCAATCAGGCCGGTTGAGCACATCCGCACCGCCCCGCGTTGCGATTTCCAGCGCCTCCCGGGCCGACATCGCATCTGCGCCGTTCACAACGCGCTGAAGCAACATGGTTTGGCGGGCCTCTTCAAACAAACTGCCATTGTCGTTGCTGGCCGACCCATCGGCACCAACGCCGACTTTGACGCCCGCGTCCCGCATGGCGCGCACCGGCGCAATTCCGGATCCAAGGCGACAGTTCGAGCATGGACAATGAGCAACGCCGGTTTTGGTGCGTGCGAACAGATCGATCTCGGCCTCGTCGAGTTTGACGCAATGGGCATGCCAGACATCGTTCCCTGTCCATCCCAGATCTTCTGCGTATTGACCAGGCCGACAGCCGAATTGAGCCTGAGAATAGGCGATATCTTCGTCATTTTCAGCCAGGTGTGTGTGCAACATCACGCCTTTATCCCGGGCCAACAGGGCCGAATCGCGCATGAGGTCCCGGCTGACCGAAAAGGGTGAACATGGCGCCAATCCCACCCGGCACATGGCGCCTTCGGACGGGTCGTGAAAAGCGTCTACAACACGGATCATGTCTTCGAGTATGCTGGTTTCGGCCTCGACAAGGCTGTCCGGTGGCAGCCCGCCATTGCTTTCGCCGATGCTCATCGCGCCGCGCGTCGGGTGGAACCGCATGCCAAGTTCGGACGCGGCGGCGATCGTGTCCTCAAGACGCGCGCCATTTGGATAAAGGTACAGGTGATCCGAACTGAGCGTGCATCCGGACAGGGCCAGTTCGGCCAATCCGATTTGTGCTGAGATGTAGATTTCCTCGGGCCCAAACCGCGCCCAAATCGGGTAGAGCGTTTTCAACCACCCGAATAGCAGCGCGTCCTGACCACCCGGCACCGCACGGGTCAGCGTTTGGTAAAGGTGGTGGTGAGTGTTGACCAGGCCGGGCGTGACCACGCATCCCGCGGCGTCGTGAAGTTCGCCTTCTGTTGTCAGGTCGTGACCAATTTCAGCGATCTGACCATTGCGGATCAGCAGATCAGCGCCGGACAATTCACGCCGAGTATCGTCCATGGTCAGGATCGTATCGGCATTTCGGATCAGTATTTCGGGCATAACGCACACTCCTGCATCTGCCCGCCTCATGCATAGGAGTGCCAGCTGGTGGAAAACGGGCTTAAGAACCAGCTGCCGGGACTATAACCTTCAGCCACGCATCCAGCAACCTGGGTTCAGAATGTGCCCAGGATGCCCAGCGCAGCCGCGTGAATATCCGAGTTCGCAGCCGCCACGACCCGCCCGCCACCATGAGCCGGGTTGCCTTGCCAATCGGTCACGATTCCACCGGCAGCCCGGATCACTGCAATCGGCGCCTGAATGTCATAGGCGTTCAATCCAGCCTCGATCACGAGATCAACCTGCCCCGCCGCGAGCAGCGCGTAAGCATAGCAATCCATCCCATAGCGTGTCAGCTTTGCCTTGCGAGACACGGCGTGGAACGCTTCGCATTCTGCTTCAGTGCCGACTTCAGGGAATGTGGTGAACACGACGGCCTGCTCCAGCTCTCGTGCCGCGCGCGTTTTCAAGCGGGCTTTCCCCGTTGGGCCTGTGACGAAGGCCTGCCCATCCTGTCCAACAAATCGCTCACCAATATAGGGCTGGTCGATGACGCCAAGGAACGGCCCGTTTGCATCGCCTAAAGCGATCAGAACACCCCAAGTTGGTGTTCCGCTGATGAACCCACGTGTCCCGTCGATGGGATCAAGCACCCAAGTCCGTCCGCTGGTTCCGACACTATGCCCGAACTCTTCACCCAGAACGCTGTCATCGGGACGGCGTTTCGCCAGAACGGCACGCATCGCTTTTTCTGCGTCCCGGTCGGCTGCAGTGACCGGATCGAAACCCGCATCCAGTTTGTTTTCAGTTTCAAGGTCGACTTGACGGAAAAACGGAAGAATGGCCAAACGCGCCGCATCGGCCATTTCTTCGGCAACGTCCTGATCGCTGAGATGTGTGTGTCGCATGCCCCACCCGTGCGACGGTGTCACCCCAGAGTCAAGATGATCGTGTCACGCAACTTCGCTGAGAACACGGGCCAGTTCGAACAGACGTCGGCGCTGGTTCTCTGGGATCGAGTAATACGAGCGCACAAGATCCAATGCTTCTTTGTCACCCATCAGATCGGCAGGAACAGACTTTTTGTCTGCATCGCTTTTTTGCTCTTCTTCCAAGCCTTCAAAGAAAAAGCTGACAGGAACATCCAATGCCTCGGCGATATCCCAAAGGCGGGACGCGCTGATCCGGTTGGCCCCGGTTTCATATTTCTGAATCTGTTGAAACTTGATACCAACTTGCTGCGCCAACTGCTGCTGGGTCATGCCAATCAGCCAGCGGCGATGCCGGACGCGCTTGCCCACATGGACATCGACGTGATGAGTCATTGGTAATCTCCTCATTTTACTCAAACATCCGATAGGGACAAACCACACCAGCCCTCGCCGCAAGAATAGCGGCTCGTGGCTTAAGAACTCCCTAATCCGGAACGGGCCCCCCGTTGGCACCGCGCATCAGTATTGCCGCATTCAACTTTTTTTTCAAGCAAGTTGAATTCAAACCCACGAATAGTTGTTTAAGGTTGTAACCGGCCCGACAGTTTCCTCCTGAGAAACACTAACCCGTTCCGCGCTACGTCATCTGAGTTTGGAATTGACAAAATTTACCGCCTGCCCACCAATGCGCCAAAACCGGAGGACGGGCATGCTGGCATATCGCATCAATTCGAATGGGGCCAAGGCCGAACTTTGTGAAACAACGGTTCCATCGCCCGGTGACGGGCAGATTCGGGTAACCATTCGCGCATGCGGCCTGAACTTTGCCGACCTGTTGATGCTGAAAGGCAGTTATCAGGATACACCCGAAGCTCCGTTTACCCTGGGCATGGAAATCGCCGGGATTGTTGACGAAATCGGCAACAATGTCACGAATGTAAAACCTGGTGACCGGGTTGCTGTTTTTTCGGGCCAGGGCGGGCTGGCTGAATACGGTGTTTTTGATTCCGACAGACTCCTGCCGTTGCCTGATTCCATGAGTTTCGAGGACGCGGCCGCGATGCAAATCGCATACGGCACCGGCCATGTTGCACTGCACCACCGGGCACGATTGCAGCCGGGCGAAACCCTGTTGGTCACCGGTGCGGCAGGGGGCGTTGGCCTGACGGCGGTCGAGTTGGGCAAACTTATGGGTGCCACGGTCATTGCTCAGGCGCGCGGGGCCGAAAAACTGGCTGTGGCGCAACAGGCTGGTGCAGATCATCTGATTGATGCCAGCGAAGACTTGCGTGCCCGAGTGCTGGCATTGGGCGGGGCTGATGTGGTCTATGATGCGATTGGGGGCGACGTCTTCAAGGCGGCTTTCCGCGCCACAAACCCCGAGGGCCGCCTGCTGCCCATCGGGTTTGCCGGAGGAGAGGTGCCTCAGATTCCGGCCAATCACCTTCTGGTCAAGAATCTGACCGTGATCGGAGTGTATTTCGGTGCTTATCTGAAATTCCGGCCCACGGTTGTCCAGGACAGCTTCGCCACGCTTTTTCGCTGGCATGCCGAGGGCCGGATCAAACCGCATATCAGCCACACTCTACCACTGCGTGACGTTGCAGAGGGGATGCGGCTGATGAAAGAGCGCAAATCGACCGGCAAAATCGTCATCACGCCCTAGCCGATCACCCGGCAACCGCCTTCAAAGGCGTCCGCCCCAGAAGATAAAAATTCTGCCGCACCAACGCTGCCAGGGCATCGACGACCGGATCACGTGATTTGTCGCCGCCATAGAGGTTGATCCTGTGCGCAGGCAGATCAGGTAGCGCACCACCCGAGTCGATCTGTTCAAGATGCGCCGCCTCGGTTCCATCCAGCATCGCATGGACGGCAAGATCCGCGCTGACCGTGGCCTCAATCGTCCGGTCATTTTCGGTTTCCACCGACAATTCCCAAGGAACTCCGGCCTCATCCAATGCCGCTATGATCTGCGGGCGGAACATGCAACGTCGCCCGACCGCCAACGGAAGTGGACGTTTGCGCCAGGCCGATCCGCCCGGCGCACCGATCCATCGCAAGGGAAGCTCGGCAATCGTTTCTGCACCTGCGCCCCCATCCGCTTCGGTCGTCAGGATCAGATCGCATTCGCCCCGCTGAAACATTTCTTTCAACTGTAGCGTATAGGATGAGATCAACTGCACCCGGACACGAGGGAACTCGGCGTTTATCCTCTGCAAGACGCGCGGGATTGCAGGGTAAACAATGTCATGTGGAACACCCAACACAACTTCGCCCTCAAAGGCCTGGTCCGTTAATTTCGAAATCACCTCGTCATTCAGGGCAATCATGCGGCGGGCATAGGCCAGCAGCTGGTCTCCGGAAGCGGTCAGGGCGATTGTTCGCCCGCTGCGGTCCAGCAACTCCAGACCCAAAAGTTCTTCCAAACGTTTGAGCTGCATGGATACGGCAGATTGCGTCAGGTGCAAAAACCCGGCGGCGCGGGTGACACCTCCGTGATCGGCAACAGCCACAAAGGATCGCAGCGTAGTGATGTCCAGATTACGCATTCTTCAATATTCCTTATGGGTGACGTCAAAAACATTCATTTTCAAAATATGTCAGGTTGCGCCATATAGATCAAGAAGTTTGATACTAACCCGGGAAACCATCACCCAATACGAAAGGGCAACTGCTATGACTCATGCTGCGATCTCAAAACCGCTCTGCCTGCCCCATACCCGCAAAGGCGGGATATTCCGGCGCCTGCTGAGCCTGTCCAAGCAACGTCGGGACCTGGCCCGGCTGGATGACCGTGCGCTGGAGGATATTGGCGTCACCCGAGCCGAAGCGCGCGCCGAGGCCGCTCGCCCCCTTTGGGACGCTCCAAATCACTGGCTTAAATAGCTGAACTGGAAGTATTTTAAGGCGTTTGTGGCGGTCAGATGTGACTGGCCGCCATATTTCTTGACCGATTTGCTGAGAATTGGGCCGAAAACCCTTGAAACACGGGTCACACTTTCCGATATTTGCGAGGAAACCGGCCTGCAACTGCGGGCTGAGAGCAGATAAGTGAGGGGAGACCTTTTAGATGGCACAATTTGACACGATCCGGACGGCGACCGGTGCGCGCGCTGCCGAGATTGATGAGGGCCTGCGCGCCCATATGAACAAAGTCTACGGCACAATGTCCGTGGGTATGCTGATCACGTTTGCAGCAGCTTGGGCAATTGCCGGGCTTGCCACGACGTCCGATCCGTCCGCAGCGGCGGCGCAGCTAAACGCCGACACCTATCTGACCTCGCTGGGCTACAGCCTGTTTGCGTCGCCCCTACGCTGGGTGATCATGTTCGCACCGCTGCTGTTCGTCTTCGGCTTTAGCGCCGGAATCAATCGCCTGTCGGCCGCAGCCGCGCAGTTGGTGTTCTACGTCTTTGCCGCCGTTATGGGCGTTTCGATCAGCTGGATATTCCTGGTCTTTACTGGTCAGTCGATCATCCAGGTGTTCCTGATCACATCCATCGCTTTTGCGGGTTTGTCGCTGTATGGCTACGTGACCAAAAAAGACCTGTCCGGAATGGGCACTTTCCTGATCATGGGCCTGATCGGGCTGATTGTCGCAATGGTCGTCAACATCTTTTTGGCATCGTCGGCAGTGGCCTTCGCCATCTCGGTTATCGGTGTTCTGATCTTTGCCGGTTTGACAGCCTACGACACGCAGCGCATCAAAACCACCTACTTGCAGATGGCCCATTCGGGTGATCAGGAGTGGCTGGGTAAGGCTGCTATCATGGGCGCTTTGAGCCTGTATCTGGACTTCATCAACATGTTCATGATGTTGCTGTCACTCTTCGGCAACCGCGAATAAAGCGCTGAACCGATTTAAATTCAAAAGGGCGGGTCCTGCGGGGCCCGCCCTTTTTGTTTCCGATTGCCAAACCGACAATCACATTGGGACCCGAGGATACAGTCGGCCCAAACAAAAACCCCGCCACGATGGGCGGGGTTTTCTTAAGAAGTTTACTTACGTCAGCTACAATTCAGTGGAATTGCAAACCCCGAACTGCGCGAGGATGATCCTTTGCCGTAGACATTCCCTGCGGGCAAACAGCCGGTGAACCGTTCGGTTTCCGAGCCAAAGATCTCGCCCACCGAATTATCGACCCTTGTACTGTTGTTCACCGTGCGCAGAACGCCGTACAGGGTTCCGTTCACGCTGACCGTACTCAGATACATATCAGTGTCGGCACCCGACAACTGGACTGCATTGGCACTGGTGCGACCGGCGTTGTCAATGGCAACGCCAGCAAGTTTGTCAGCCTCAACCTTGTCCGAAGTGACCTGAACGGTTGGCAATTCCGCCAGTTCCGCAGGAACATTCGTCGCATCAGGAAGAAAGGCTGCTGCGCCCTTCACTTCGGAGATCGTGCGCGGTTCGCCGTCAATTCCGGTAAAGCCCACGCCTTCGCGATTTAAGGGGTCTTCGCAGGCGGAAAGGGTCAAAACGGCCAGTGCGGGAAGTATGATTTTTTTCATGGCGCTCAACATTTTGGAACGATTGGTCGGAGCGTAGCGGCACGCAGACCAAAAAAGCAAGCCATCCCGGTTTCGATTACCCTTTCCGCTGATGCGCCTCTGCAACGGACCATTTCGGCGGGCGACCTACCTGCCAGGGTTCGGCTCGAAGGCTCGAGTACAAAAAAGGGTTCCGCCTTTCGGCAGAACCCCTGAATTTGTCCAAGCGGATGGGCTGATTACTTGATCTTGCCTTCCTTGTACTCGACATGTTTCCGAACGACCGGGTCGTATTTACGAACGGTCATCTTCTCGGTCATGGTGCGCGCGTTTTTCTTGGTCACGTAGAAGTGGCCCGTGCCCGCGGTCGAGTTCAGACGGATCTTGATTGTCGTCGGCTTCGCCATGGTTATCTCCTGCGTCCGAAAAGTCAGGGGCCTTTCGGTTGAATTCCTATGAGCGTGCGCTTTTACGCCCTGCACCGGCTATGTCAAGCGCATTCGCACCCCTCGGGCCAATGGTTAACGCAACCGGCTCAGGCAGACAGCGTCCACGCACTCATTTAGGTATGTTTCTGGTTCCGTTCACCTTCGGACAATCCTCGGGCGGTGGCCACTTGTGGCAGATAAGCAGCCTCGCGATCCTTATCCAGGCGAATCGCGGCAAGAGACGTGGCACAGATCTGCGTTCTCTGCGGTGCCCCCGAATTGGCGGCCAGCGCGAAAACGGCGCAAGGTTGCAAGTCGAGGCCTACGTTTGAACAAATTACGGTTTCGTGATATGACGATCATAATCCAGCGACAATAGGATCAATCAAGGTTCTACCGTTGAGGCACCGGAAACAGGCAACATCCTGCAGCAGCAGGAATTTACTGTGCGATATTTCCGGGGGGATCTCATGACAGAATGGACGATTCAAGGCGAAGAGCTGGCCAACTGTAACTGTAACTTTGGTTGCCCGTGTCAGTTTAGTGTGCTGCCGACGCATGGAAACTGCGAGGCGATTGTCGTCTACGACATTGAAAGCGGAAGCTACGGCGACACCGATCTGGCCGGTGTGCGAGCGGCCGGGGTTTATTATTGGCCCGGACCCATCCATGAAGGCAATGGCGAGATGCAACTGATTGTCGATGACAGCGCCAGCGCCGACCAAAGAGCAGCCCTGGAAGCGATCATGTTGGGGCAAGATACCGACGAAATGGCCACCATGTGGTACGTTTACAGCGCCATGGCCCCGACCAAGCACGAAACTCTTTTTGTGCCTATTGAGTTGGACTGGAGCCGGGAAGATCGCACTGGCACTGCAAAGGTCAAAGGTGTGTTCGACATCGAAGTCAGCCCAATTCCGCACATCGTTTCAGGAGCCCCGCACCGGGCGGCGTTCCATTTGCCGAACGGGTTCGAATATCGCTACGCCGAAGCGGCATCGGGTACAGCAAAGACAACCGGAGGCGCGATCAGCCTGACTTTTGATGCAACGCATGCGCATCTGGCTCATCTGAACATATCGGGCCACGGCGTCCTTGGTGCCTGAGCCGGACGTTCGTATGGCCAGAAATCTTGCTGCGCTCCGCACGGATAAGGTCGAACGCTTGCTGCGCCGGGACAATGCCATTGTCATTGGCAGTGTCTGCCTGATCATTCTTGCGGCTTGCTGGTACACCGTCGCTGGCATCGGAATGAACATGTCCGCCATCGAGATGACTCGGATGGCCAGGCCCATCGGCGAGCCCATGCAGATGAGGGGCGGGGTCATCTGGAACGCGGGGTATGCCGTTCTCATATTCCTGATGTGGTGGGTCATGATGATCGCCATGATGACCCCCAGCGCCGCGCCCACGGTTCTGCTGTACACGGCTCTCAAGCGAATGGGTCCCGAGGCGGATCGAATCGCGTGGCTTAGCCTGCTGTTTCTGACGGGATATCTGATCGCCTGGGCCGCATTCAGTGCCGCTGCGACCTTTGCCCAGTGGGGATTGGAATTGGCCGGCCTGTCAGACGGCCCCATGATGACAATCCGGTCAAAGGGTTTCGCGGGTGCAGTTTTGATTGCCGCGGGTCTATATCAGCTTTCCACCCTAAAGACCGCCTGCCTGCGCCATTGCCGGAGCCCGGGTCAATTCCTGGCCGAGCACAGTCGACCCGGACCATGGGGCGCCTTTCGAACCGGCGCATTGCATGGGACGTATTGCCTTGGATGTTGCTGGGCGTTGATGCTGCTTCTGTTCGTTGGCGGCATCATGAACCTGTACTGGATTGTCGGAGTCGCCCTTTACGTTGCGGCTGAAAAACTGATGCCGCGGGCCACATGGCTGGTGCCTCTGACCGGTATGGCATTGTTCGTCATGGGCGTTTGGCTGATCGCTACCCCTTGGGTTTTTGCGAGATGAAACGCGCATTTGGCCAAAGGACCGGCCACACTTCAGGTCCTGCATCAACTTGATTTACGGGAGGTACAAATGCCCATTTATATTACCTATGCGTCCTATTCGCAGGACGGTGTCAAAGGCATGTTGAAGAAGCCCGCAGACCGCACCGGCGCGGTCAGAGCATTGCTGAAAAAAGTCGGCGGGAAATTGTTGGCGTTTTACATGACAACCGGGGACAACGATGTGGTTGTGATCAGCGAAGCCCCGGACGGTACAGATGCTGTTGCGGTCGGCATGGCCGTAGCCGCATCAGGCGCGGTGTCCAAGGTGGAAACGGTGCGTGCCTGGAAGGCGAAGGACTTTGTCGCCATCACCAAAAAAGCCGCCAAATTGTCCGGCACCTATACACCACCAGGTCGCTGAGGAAAAACGCGCGGAGGGCCTGTAAGCCGGATCCTGTTCCGGGGTTACCCCCTTCGATGACCATTCCTCTAGGCCGTGCATTGCTGCGCGGCTCAAGCTGCCAACCCGGTCCCTCTCGGCCAAGGCGAGCCTAGCGGCGGTATCGGCTGACGCCGACCGGCCCGCGCGGGGACCCTATTCGGCATTGCTCCCGGTGGGGCTTGCCGTGCCACCACTGTTGCCAGCGGCGCGGTGGGCTCTTACCCCACCGTTTCACCCTTACCACACGCATGTGGCGGTTTGATTTCTGTGGCGCTTTCCGTCGGGTTTCCCCGCCCGGGCGTTACCCGGCACCGTTGCCTTGTGGAGTCCGGACTTTCCTCTCGGGCTTGCGCCCCAGCGGCCATCCGGCCCTCCGCGCAGAGCGGTGGGTATGCCTTGGGCGGGGTGGCGTCAAGAGTGGAACGAGTTGAAGGGGCCCGCCCCTTCTTGGCCTGCGGCCAATTCAACCCCGGGATATTTTTGGCCAGATGAAGAGTGGATCAGGTTTGCGAAGGGAGTGGGCAAAGCACTTGTATATCAGCGGATTCAAGCGGACCGGATGCCCAAGGACGATAACGCAGGCGGACAGCGGTCAGCAGATCGACGTCATCAATCGGAGCGGTGAAGCCGGATTGGCGCGCCAACATACGAAGCTGATCCATCGTTGGCGTATCGATTTCTGGTTCAGCGCCGCGTGTGGCAGCAAGACCCAGGCGTTCCAGCCTTTGCCAGTCAAATCGCGGGCCGGGGTCGGATTTGCGGCTTGGGGCCATGTCCGAGTGGCCGATAACTCCAGCCGCGGGGATAGACCAGCGCGCCATGATCCCGGTCAGCAGATTTTCCAGAACCGCCATTTGCCGGTTGGAGAACGGGTGGTCACCCCGGTTGTCCAACTCGATGCCGATTGAGCGTGAGTTGATGTCGCTTTGGCCGCACCACTCCCCTGCCCCGGCATGCCATGCGCGATCCTGCTCCTGCACCATTTGCCAGAGGGTGCCGTCTGCACCAATCAGATAGTGGGCCGAGACTTCGTGCTCCGGGTCGCATAGCCGTTTCAGCGCTTCGTCTGCGCTGTTCATCGCCGTGTAGTGCAGAACGATCAGGGATGGCCGTAGCCCATCCCGACGCGCACCGAAATTGGGGGATGGGTGCCAGATCGGTTTCAATGGTCAGTTGTTGACAGCGTTGCGGAACGGGCTGGGGTCCCACCCGCAAGCATAGCCGTCCCCGTCCGGGTCCAGGCCTTTACGATCGCGCTGAGGCCCACCGTTGGACAGGAAAGCGATTTGAGCCTGATCTGGTGAGGCGAACTGGGCGCAATTGCGCTGCGCCTTGGCTTGTAGGTTGAACCCTGCCCGGCTGTATATTTGTGTTCCGACCGGGTTCGATGAACTGAGCGCATATTGGACAATGTTTGGCTGACCGTCCGACCCCCGCTGCGGTACGGCGGTCGGGGCCACGACCTCGTAGGTCTGGCGGTTCTGTTCGATCCGGGCCGCGTCGGATTCGATGCTGCGGCGTTCCGAGACGGCCGCAAAATCCTGCTCGTCTGAGATGCCAGTGTTATTTGGCACAGGCGCGGATTGAGGGAATGTATTGGCCAGAGCCGCCGCGGTCTGATTGGCAATGTCGCTGGAATCCCCAGTCGTCAGGGGCGCCGCGCCCGATCCTTGCGCCAAAAGCGGTTCCTGTGACACAGCCGGGGGTGGTGCCAGCGGGTTGCCCGCAAGGCCCTGCCCGCTCAATTGCGCTTCACGCTGCGCCTGATACTCCGGTGTGTTGAAACCGGGGTCTGAAATCGGCGCAACCGAGTTGCATCCCGCGATCAGCCCCAGGGCCGGAATCAGAAGCACTTTGCGCATCTGGCTGCTCCGTCTTGTTGTGTCTTGCCTGCCTAAGGCTTACCACCATTTGCCCGGCTTGGCCACAAAGCCAGCCGCGCTTTCCAACGCGTAAGCGGTGTTGAGCAGATCGCCTTCGTCCCAAGGGCGGCCGATCAGTTGCAGGCCGAGCGGCAGACCCTGAGCGTCCAGGCCAGCGGGAACTGAAATGCCGGGCAGACCCGCAAGGTTGACCGTCACGGTGAAGACATCGTTCAGGTACATCTGCACCGGATCGGCCTCGGTCATTTCTCCCAGCCCGAAGGATGCCGACGGCGTGGCCGGGGTCAGGATCGCGTCAACGCCTGCGGCAAAGACATCCTCGAAGTCTTTCTTGATCAGGTTGCGAACCTTACGGGCCCGATTGTAGTAGGCGTCGTAGAAACCCGCAGACAGAACATAGGTGCCGATCATCACGCGGCGCTGGACCTCGTGGCCGAAACCTTCGGCGCGGGTTTTCTCGTACATCTCGGTGATGCCGTCACCTTGTGCCAGCTGCGCGCGACGGCCATAGCGAACGCCGTCATAGCGGGCGAGGTTCGACGACGCTTCGGCAGGCGCAATCACGTAGTAGGCCGGCAGCGCGTATTTGGTGTGAGGCAGTGAGATATCGACGATCTCGGCGCCTGCATCCTTCAGCATCGCGGCTCCGTCGGCCCAGAGCTTTTCGATCTCGGCGGGCATGCCATCCATGCGGTATTCCTTGGGGATGCCGATTTTCTTGCCCTTGATGTCGCCGGTCAACATCGCCTCGAAATTCGGTACGGCCAATTCGGCGCTGGTGGAGTCCATGGGGTCATGACCGCACATGGTTTCCAGCATGATCGCCGCATCGCGTACGTTCTTGGTCATCGGTCCGGCCTGATCCAGCGAGGATGCAAAGGCCACGATGCCCCAGCGCGAGCAGCGGCCATATGTGGGCTTGATGCCGGTGATACCGACAAACGCCGCAGGCTGCCGGATCGAGCCGCCGGTATCGGTGCCGGTTGCGGCCAGGCACAGGTCAGCGGACACGGCCGAGGCCGAACCACCCGACGAGCCACCCGGCGTCAGTTGCGCGTCGTCATTGCCGCGCCGCCACGGGCTGACCGCGTTGCCATAGACCGAGGTTTCGTTGGACGAACCCATGGCGAATTCGTCCATGTTTAACTTGCCCAGCATCACGGCACCGGCATCCGCCAGTTGCTGCGACACGGTGGATTCGTATTCGGGCTTGAAGCCTTCGAGGATTTTGGAAGCCGCCTGCGAGGGCACACCCTTGGTGCAGAACAGATCCTTGATGCCAATCGGCAGGCCACACATCGACGGTGCATCGCCAGCTTTGATCCGTTCATCTGCCGCCTTGGCTCGTTCCAGCGCAATCTCGGGCGTCTTGTGAACAAAGGCGTTCAGCGCGTCGGCTTCGTCAATGGCCTTGAGGCAGGATTCGGTCAGCTCGACCGAGGTCACATCACCGGCTCGCAGCGCATCGCGGGCCTCGGCCAGGCCTAGCTTGTTCAGGTCGCTCATGTCTTACTCCACCACTTTGGGAACAGCGAAGAACCCTTCGCGCGCGTCGGGGGCATTGGCCAGAACCTTGTCCTGCTGATTTCCATCGGTGACCACATCCTCACGACGCTTCAGGCGCATCGGCTCGACCGAGACCATCGGCTCGACACCTTCGACATCCACTTCGTTCAGTTGCTCAATGAACCCGAGGATGGTGTTGAACTCGGATGCCAGCGCGGGCAGCGCGTCATCCTCGACCTTGATCCGGGCCAGTTTGGCCACCTTGGCGGCGGTGCTTTGGTCAATCGACATCGGAAAACCTCATATGCGTTAGGGGGCGTTTACCTGTCCGCCGCAACAGCCGCAAGACCGCTGCGCGATTGACTGGCCCCACCCAGTTCGGAAACCGCTGTGATGCCCGGAAATTGACCTTGGTCAAAAAAATAAACCGATCAGTTCACTTTGGGTCTTGAAAAATAAACTGAACAGTTCATTTCAATATTATCCACACAGCAAAACCGGAGTTAGAAAATGAAACCCATTATGATCGTGCTCGTCCTTTCAACATCCCTCTTGGCCGCACCAGCGATGGCTTTGGGCGTGGATACAAGCAACATCACAAGGACACTTAGTTTCCCCGAACCCGCGCCAGAGCCTGTAACGAAAGACAAAACACCCACAGATCGATAATGGAAACACACCCGCCGGGTCGGTTTTGAAAAATCGGCCCGGTATCTGCGCATTTGACTACTGCACCTGACGCGACATGCCGCTAGCATGACATGAATCACAGTCAAATTGACCTCCGCACCCGGAGGCACCAGCCAGTGGAGCAGGACATGAGCGCGCAAATGCAAAAGGTTTTGGACGCAATTGATGCGGCCAACGCACAGGACCCCAATCTGGAAGATGGCCAGCCCGAGTCGCTTTTGTATGGACAAAGGATGAGTGCCGAGCTGGATCGACTGGTCCCGAATGCCTCAGAGCTTTTGCAGATCGCCGCACGTGGGCAACATGTCGAGCGCTGGAAGCTCAAACGCACCGAATACCCCGAAGGACGCGCGGGTTATCTGGCGTGGCGTAAAGCGCAGGGCGTTTATCATGCGGATGTTGTCATGGGGATGATGGAACAGGCTGGCTATGACGCCGATCAGATCGAAACCGTAGGACGGATGTTGCGAAAGCAAGGCATCAAACGAGACGCCGAGGTTCAGGCGTTGGAAGACGTGATCTGCTTTGTCTTCCTGAAGTGGTATTTCCAGCCCTTCGCCGCGAAACATTCCGACGAGAAAATTCAGCGCATCGTCGAAAAGACTGCCCTGAAAATGTCTGAAGACGGTCGGGCACGGGTCTTGAAAGAGTTCGATCTTCCGGAACCCTTGGCGGCAGCCTTCAAGCCGAACTAGAGCCGAGTTTTCGCGATGGATGACCTTCAGCTATTGATCGACCTGCATATTGGCGGTGAACGTCAGGGGCCGGGCAGTAACGCTATGACCCGGCGCGCAATGGAACTGGCGGGTCTGACCCCTCAGACCAACCTGCGGATCGCCGATATTGGCTGCGGCACCGGCGCGGCCAGTCTGATACTGGCGCAGGATCTGAAAGCTGACATCGTTGCGATCGATTTCCTGCCGGACTTTCTGGCCGAGCTGGAAGCTCGCGCTGAATCCGCCGGAGTGTCCCGGCACATCAAGACGCTGGCCGCGTCGATGGACGATCTGCCGTTTGAGGATGGTGCCTTTGATGTCATCTGGTCCGAGGGCGCGATCTACAATATCGGTTTCGAAACAGGTCTGCGTAACTGGCACCGGTATTTAAAACCCGGCGGCGTTCTTGCGGTCTCGGAACTGACATGGCTGACGCGGGACCGACCGGAAGAACTGACCGAACATTGGACAAGGGCATATTCGGAGGTTGGCCTCGCCTCCGAAAAGATCGCACAGATCGAAGCCAGCGGCTATGAAGTAATGGGTTATTTCCCGTTACCGAAGGACTGTTGGCTGGACCACTATTACCGACCGTTGCAGCAGCGGTGTCCAGAGCTCCTGCGACAGCATGGAGAGTCAGAGGAGGCGCGCGCCTTGATCGATGCCGAGCAGGCCGAAATCGCATTGTACGAACGCAACGCGGACTATGTCAGCTATGGTTTCTACATTGGGCGGAAACTGCCCGTTTAGGCGCGCGATGTGATCAAAGCTCGCCTGTAAACTTCGATCATCCAGCCCAGCATGATGGCGTTCAAAATGTGCCACATGAAATGCGTCCCAAGGGGAAACTGACCGCACAGATGCAGATCCAGCGCGCGGAAGGTAATCGAGGCAATCAGGATCAGCGCACCGGTGGCCAACCCTTTGGCAATCTGCGGCACCCGATTTCGCAACAAAAACGCGTAGATCAGAATCAACAGCGGCACAGGCGCATACCCTGCCGAGCTGCCCAGCCCCGGGATCAACTGGAATATCGGAACGGTCAGCGCCGCGTAAGGGATGAACATCAGGGTCAGCAGCAGCGCGACCCACGGTTTCATACCCCAAATGTCCCGATTCACGGCAAAGATATAGACCAGAATATACAGCAGGATCGGTGTTGTGTCCGCGATAGCGGCCCAGACCTGTGCGTGGGTGTGAAACAGGTAACTGCCGATCCCGATCGCGGCGAGTATCCAGACCAACAGATGCGCCAGCGGAGCTGATTGGCCCCGAAGCCGGTTCCACATGATAAAAGCTGCGATCAGAAAGGCCGCGTTGGTCACTGCGTTCACGGGCTCGGCCCAATAGACGGGCGATAACCTCTCGCAATAGCTGTCAATTTGCCGTGTCCAGTCCATAGATTTTTACATAACGGATGTTAGGCTGGGTCCAAGCGATATTTTCGGGAGGATCGATCATGAATATCATTTGGCTGGGCCATGGCAGTTTTCGTGTTGAAACCGAAGGTCAGGTTCTGCTGATCGATCCCTGGCTGACCGGCAACCCATCCCTGTCTGAAACACAGCATGACGAAGCGGTCGAAGGCGCCACGCATATCTTACTGACGCACGCGCATTTCGACCATGTCGTCGACGTTCTGCCGCTGGCCAAGCATCTAGGCATCCCGGTGGTCGGGCAATATGACCTTATGGGCTATTGGGCCGAAGCCGAAGGCATTGAAACAGTCGGGTTCAACAAGGGCGGGACGGTCAATCTGAACGGGGTGAAGGTCAGTATGGTGCCAGCATCTCATAGCTCGACCTTCTCGACGCCAGATGGGGTAAGAACGGGCGGCACCGAGGTTGGTTTTATGATCAAGGCCGAGGGGCGCGTGCTGTATATCTCGGGCGACACGGATATCATGGCGGATATGGAGTGGATGGGAGATTACTACAAACCCGATATTGGCATCCTGTCAGCCGGCGGGCATTTCACCATGGATATGAAAGGTGCGGCATACGCGGCCAAGCGCTATTTTGACTTCAAAACCGTTATTCCCTGCCATTACAAAACCTTCCCGATCCTCGAACAGTCGGCACAGGACCTGGTTGACGGGTTGCCCGGGGTGGACGTGATCGAGCCGGAAGTCATGAAAGCCATCACTCTGTAGCAGTGGCCTGCCTCAGCGCCGGGCCTCAAAGAAGGCCTTCAGCAGCGCGACGGCTTCATCTTCGGCAATGCCATCATAGACCTCGGGCGCATGATGGGCCTGCGGGTGGGAGAACACCCGCGCGCCGTGGATAACACCCCCGGACTTCGGATCGGACGCCCCGAAATATACCCGCGCGACACGCGCTGCAGCCAGCGCAGCGGCGCACATGGCGCAGGGTTCCAGCGTCACATACAGATCATGTCCCGGCAGCCGTTCCGAGCCTGCATCTCCGCAGGCCGCGCGCAACGCCAGGATTTCCGCATGGGCCGTTGGATCGTTCAACTCGCGTGTCCGATTGCCCGCTGCGGCCACGACCCGGCCATCCGGCGCGACGATCACGGCCCCCACCGGCACCTCGCCCCTGTCCGCAGCAGCGCGCGCCTCGTCCAGCGCCTGATCCATATACGATCTGAAACTCATGCCTCTGACTGCCCCAGAAACCTGCCTTTCGCAAGCCGGACAGATGGGGTAAGGCTGGGGGATGAGCAACACCCCTCCTCCCGGCGACCGGATCGCCAAAGTGCTGGCGCGCGCCGGTATCGCCTCGCGCCGCGAAGCTGAACGCATGATCGAAGCCGGTCGTGTGACCGTGAATGGTAAACCCATCGACAGCCCGGCGCTGAATGTGACGGCAAAAGACCGGATTACCGTAGACGGCAAACCGGTCTCAGAACCCGAGCCGTCGCGCTTGTGGCTGTATCACAAGCCTTCGGGTCTGGTGACGACCGCCCGCGACGAAAAAGGGCGCGAGACGATTTTCGACAAACTGCCCGAGGACATGCCCCGGGTGATGAGCGTCGGGCGGCTGGACCTGAACTCGGAAGGGTTGTTGCTGCTGACCAATGACGGCGGCATCAAGCGTAAGCTGGAACTGCCCGCAACCGGCTGGTTGCGAAAATATCGGGTGCGTGTGAATGGGCGGCCAAAGGACGAAGATTTCGCGCCTCTGCGCAAGGGGCTGGTGATCGAAGGCGAACGTTTCCAGCCCATGACCGTCACATTGGACCGTCAACAAGGCGCTAACGCCTGGTTGACCATCGGCTTGCGCGAAGGGAAAAACCGCGAGATTCGGCGCGCCATCGAAGATATCGGCTTTGCCGTGAACCGCCTGCTGCGGGTGTCTTACGGTCCATTCCAATTGGGCAACCTGAAACCTGGCGAGGTTGAAGAAATCCGCCGCCGTGTTTTGCGCGATCAGTTGGGGCTTGAGGCAGAGAGTCAACCAGCCAAACCGAAACGCCCCTCACGACCACGCCGCAATCGACCTCAAAACGGCAAGAATCCTCGCAGGTGACGCAAGTTAGGTGACCTTCCCCCTAGCGCGAAAGGCTCGCATCCCCTAAATTTTCCGTGTGCTGCTGCTGTAGGGGGAAAACATGTCCGGAACCGGGGTGCAAAAACTGGCCTATGTGGTGCTGTTGGCGCTGCTGCTTGGCCTATGCACCGGTCTGATCGGGGGGTTGTAACGCGATGGCGAAACGCTTTGGCGGCAAATACAGCCCAGATGGAGGCTCTGACCCCAACGAACAGGCCCCGCGCGGCCAGTTCGATGGTGCCCGGGTGGAACCCGCCGGCGCGCGCGCCAATCTGTTGTTCCTACCGGCAGTTCCTTTGGTATTCCTGTCTTTGAACGACGGCGCCATCGGAATGACGGTCGGCTTGATCGCCGCCGGAATATTGACAGCCGCAGCCTTCCTGCTGCGCGAGGGGCTACGCGCCGAGGCCGCATATAACGCGCGCCGCACAGCGCGCCGCCCGGCCTTTCCCCGCAAGATGTTCGCCAGCCTGCTAACAGGACTTGGCGCCGCCTTGGCGTCCTATCGGACCGAGGTCCTGGATGCCGAGGCCGCCGCACAAGCCGGCCTGCTGGCCCCTTTGTTGTTTGGCGTGGCCGCGACAATCCTGCATTCCGTTTCCTTCGGGTTCGACCCGCTGAAGGACAAAGGCATGGAAGGGATCGATACGTTCCAGCAGGATCGGGTCGCTCGGGTTGTCGATGACGCCGAAGCTCACCTTTCGGCCATGACCGATGCTATCAAACGCGCCGGTGACCGGCAGGTTGAGGCGCGCGTTGAACGGTTTCAGGACACTGCCCGCGAGTTGTTTCGGACGGTTGAAGAGGACCCGCGAGATCTGGCCGGGGCCCGAAAGTACCTGACGGTTTATCTGCAAGGCGCGCGCGACGCGACGATCAAGTTCGCGGATGTCTATGCACGCACACGCGATGCGCAAACGTTGAATGATTTTACGGCATTGCTGGACGATCTTGAACAAAACTTCGCTGCCCGCACGCGCAAGATGCTGTTGGATGATCGCAGCGATTTGACAGTGGAAATTGACGTGCTGCGCGAACGATTGCAGCGCGAAGGCGTCCGGTTGGACTGACCGGCCATTTTTGAGCGAGGATTACCCCATGTCCGATACCATCAAGAACAAAGCGGTCGAGGCCGAAACTCTGGTGCAGGAAGTCACTGCAGTTACCCTGCCCGACCCGCAAGCCGACATTGTGCCACTGGAAGAAGCCGACGAACCCGTCGGAGCCGAGATCCGAAAGCGCATGGCCGAGATCGACATGGGCAACACCAACTCGATCGTGTCCTTTGGGTCTTCGGCTCAGGCCGAGTTGCAGGAAATCAGTCAAGCCATGCTGGCGGATGTGCGCAACAAGGATGTCGGGCCTGCGGGCGACAGCCTGCGCAATATCGTGACGACGATCCGTGGGTTCTCGGTCAGCGAACTTGACGTGCGTCGCGAGAGAAGCTGGTGGGAAAGATTGCTGGGCCGCGCAACACCTTTCGCCAAGTTCACCGCCAAATTCGAAGAAGTTCAAAGCCAGATTGATCGGATCACCGACGACCTTCTGGGGCATGAACATACACTGCTCAAGGACATCAAGTCGCTTGACCTGCTGTATGAAAAAACCTTGGATTTCTACGACGAGCTTGCCCTTTACATCGCTGCGGGTGAAGAAAAGCTGACCGAGTTGGACAGCCATGACATCCCCGAACTTGAAGCTGCCGTCGAAGCCGCACCCGAGGATCAACAAGTTATCAAGGCGCAGGAATTGCGCGACCTGCGTGCTGCACGCGACGATCTGGAGCGCCGCGTGCATGACCTGAAACTGACACGCCAGGTGACTATGCAGTCGCTGCCCTCAATCCGGTTGGTACAGGAAAACGACAAGTCGCTGGTGACTAAGATCAACTCGACCCTCGTCAACACAGTGCCGCTGTGGGAAACCCAACTGGCACAGGCCGTTACCATCCAGCGCAGCGCCGAGGCCGCTGCAGCCGTGCGCGATGCCAACGATCTGACCAACGAATTGCTGACGTCGAACGCAGCCAACCTGCGGGAATCCAACAAAATGATCCGCGAAGAGATGGAGCGCGGCGTTTTTGACATTGAAGCCGTCAAACAAGCCAATGCAGACCTGATCGGGACGATCAACGAAAGCCTGGCGATTGCCGACGAAGGGAAGGCCAAGCGCGCCGCTGCCGAGGTCGAGCTGCAAAAGATGGAAGCCGAATTGCGCGATACCCTGGCCGCCGCCAAGGCGCGCCGCGACGGAATCGGCGACAACGCCGGAACCGCCGTCCCGGGCTGAGGCTGGACATGAGGGCCATCACCCATCTGAAACTGGCACTGGCGCTGGCAGGTCTGCTGGCGCTTGCCAATTGTGATGAGGCCCTGACCCCATCAACCGTGCTGCAACCCGCACCTGCCCCGGAACCTGCGACAAATGCCTATGTTCCGGCATCAGCCGCCAGTGAAGAATTGGCGCGCTATTACCTCAGGGTTGAAAACGACCTGTTGACTCGTGGCATGCTGCGCACCGACGGAGGTGGGCCGGATACCCCATATGACGCCGACGACCTTGCCCGAAATTTCGAGCAAATCGCGTTTGTAAACGAGCATTCCGGTCGAACCGGCGTCTCTGCCGGGGGGCAGTCCGAGGTTAAACTTACTCGGTGGAAAAAACCGATCCGTATTGCCACCGAATTCGGTCCAACAGTCCCGCCGGAAACACGTGCAGAGGACCGTGAGAAGATAGAGGCCTACGCCAGCAGGCTTGCACGGGTGACCGGGCACAGTATTCGCAGCGCCAAGTCCGATGGAAACTTCATTGTGGTCATCGCTGGAACGGACGACACGGACTATGCGCAGCAGCGACTAAAGACGCTGATCCCGAATATCCCGGCGGACAGGCTGGCGCTGATCGGAAACCTGCAACGCCCGTATTACTGCTTTGTGTTCACATTTGCCGGATCCGGAGACACCAATACGATCACCCGGGCCGTCGCCTTTATCCGGTCCGAAAACTCGGATCTGTTGCGTCTAAGCTGTATTCACGAAGAGATCGCGCAAGGTTTGGGCCTGTCAAATGACAGCCCGACCGCGCGCCCGTCGATATTCAATGATGACGACGAGTTTGCGTTGCTCACCAGCCATGATGAGAAGCTGCTATCCATGCTTTATGACCCGCGCCTGACCCCAGGCATGTCGGGTGAAGAGGCCCGCCCCGTCGTACGTATCCTTGCGCGAGAATTGATGGGTCAATCGCTTTGACCCCCAGGACAGGAGAACCCAAATGGGAATTTTCGATTTTCTGACCGGAGAGTTCATTGATGTCATCCATTGGGTGGATGACACCCGAGACACCATGGTCTGGCGGTTCGAACGCGAAGGGCACGAGATCAAGTACGGCGCCAAGCTGACCGTACGCGAAGGTCAGTCAGCGGTGTTTGTGCATGAAGGGCAACTGGCGGATGTATTCACGCCGGGCCTTTATATGCTTGAGACCAACAACATGCCGATCATGACGACGCTGCAGCATTGGGACCACGGGTTCCAGTCGCCGTTCAAGTCCGAGATCTATTTCGTCAACACGACGCGGTTCAACGACCTGAAATGGGGCACCAAGAACCCGATCATGCTGCGTGATCCGGAATTCGGGCCCACGCGCATCCGGGCCTTCGGCACCTATACTGTGCGCGTCAAAGACCCCGCCCGGTTCCTGGTCGAGATTGTGGGAACCGATGGCGAGTTCACCATGGACGAGATCAGCTTTCAGATTCGCAACATCATCGTGCAGGAGTTCAGCCGGGTGATCGCCGGGTCCGGCATTCCGGTGCTGGACATGGCCGCCAACACGGCTGATCTGGGCAAGTTGATCGCGGCCGAGGTCTCTCCGGTGCTGGAAGGTTATGGGTTGGAGATGCCGGAATTCTACATCGAAAACATCTCACTACCGCCAGCAGTTGAAGCCGCGCTGGATAAACGGACCTCAATGGGGCTGGCGGGCGATCTGGGCAAGTTTACCCAGTATTCGGCAGCCGAAGCGATGACGGCTGCCGCCAACAACCCCGGCCAGGGCGGCGGCATGGGCGCAGGTCTTGGTATGGGAATGGGCATGGCGATGGCACAGCAGATGTCGAACATGGCAGCGGGTCAACCGTCCGGCCCATGGGGCGGTTCCGCGCCCACTGCCCCTCAACCGGCTGCGCATGCAGCACCGCCGCCCCCTCCGCCGGTCGAACATGTCTGGCACATTGCAGCGGACGGTCAGACCAGTGGGCCATTCTCGAAGGCCAAGATGGGCCGTATGGCAACGGATGGGGAAATCACCCGTGAGACCTTTGTCTGGACCGCCGGTCAGGACGGTTGGAAAAAGGCAGGGGACGTGCAGGAACTGGCGCAATTGTTCACAATCCTGCCGCCGCCCCCACCGGGCGCCTGACCTCGCCCCGACAGATCAGAGACGCCGAACAAATGACCACGGACGAACATCGCTTTCCCTGCAATCAGTGCGGTGCAGACTACCGGTTCAATCCCGGCGACGGCACTCTGACCTGCGATCACTGTGGTCACTCAGAACCCATCGGCAATGGCCCTTGGGGTGGCGCAAGCCTGCGCGAGCTGGATTTCGACGCAGCAATCGCGGGTCAGCTACCCGAGGCAGAGATCGAGGAAACCCGCGTCCTGTCATGCCCGAACTGTGCCGCTCAGCTCGAATTCGATCCGGATACCCACGCCGCTGAATGCCCGTTCTGCGCCACTCCGGTTGTGACGGATACTGGCGTCAGCCGGCACATAAAACCCCGTGGCGTGCTGCCTTTCGCGCTAGACGAACGAGCGGCACACAAAGCAATGGGAGATTGGCTGGGGCGGTTGTGGTTTGCGCCGAACGGGCTGAAAGACTACGCCCGCAAAGGTCGTAAGATGCAGGGGATTTACGTTCCCTACTGGACCTTCGATGCGGATACCAAATCCAGCTATCGCGGTGAGCGCGGTGTGGTCTACTACGAAACCCGAACCGTGATGCGCGATGGAAAGCGTGTGCAGCAGCAAGTTGCCAAAGTTCGCTGGTCGCCAAAATCCGGGCGCGTTGCACGGTTTTTCGACGATGTGCTGGTGTTGGCCTCCCGTTCCTTGCCGAAATCCTACACCGACGCGCTAGAACCTTGGGACCTTCCGGCGCTGGAGCCTTATCAACCCGAATACCTTGCCGGGTTCAGGGCCGAGGCCTACACGGTCGAGTTGCAGGATGGTTATGCCGAAGCGCGACAGCACATGGCCCGGGTGATCGAACGCGACGTTCGCTTTGATATCGGAGGCGATCGTCAGCGCATCCATGCGGTCGATACCGAAGTGCGGGATGTTACCTTCAAACACATTCTGTTGCCGGTTTGGATGGCGGCTTACAAATACCGAGGAGAGACCTATCGATTCGTGGTCAACGGTCGCACCGGGCGGGTTCAGGGTGAACGCCCTTGGTCTGCGTTGAAGATCACCGTAGCGGTGGTTTTAGGTCTGCTGGTCGCTGCCGGCGTCGGATATTTGATGGCCACAGGGCAGCAATAGCGTCTACCCCATCCGTGGGGCAAAAAACTGCCGCGTGAACCCTTGAAACCCGGCACCGCTGTCGCCATCCTGCGCGGTGTTCGCTTGGGGGAGACATCACATTGTCATTGGAAGTTCTGAACACCTTGCTGGGCGACCGGCATTCGTGCCGTGCGTTCCTGTCCGACCCCGTGCCGAAAGAGCAGATCGAACAGATCGTGACCAGTGCAACGCAGGTGCCAAGCTGGTGCAACGCGCAACCCTGGCATCTCTACCTGACCAGCGGAGCAGAGACCAAAAAGTTCCGCGACGCTTTGCTGCAAGAAGTTGAAGCTGGCGCGCCCGCACCTGACCTTCCGTTTCCAACATCTTACACCGGCGTCTATCAGGACCGCCGCCGTGCCTGCGGTCTGGCCTTGTATCGGGCGGTCGGCGTCGAAAAGGGCGACCGTGCCGGTTCGGCCCGGCAGATGATGGAAAATTTCTCTCTGTTTGGTGCGCCACATTGCGCAATCGTCTCAAGCCCGGCTGAATTGGGTCCTTATGGCGCGATGGATTGCGGAGGGTTCGTCACCGCCTTCACTCTGGCGGCACAGGCCTTGGGCGTTGCAAGCATTCCGCAAGCGGCCGTTGCCTCGTACAGCCCGTTCCTGCGCTGGTATTTCAATATTCCCGAAGACCGGCTGATCCTTTGCGCAATATCTTTCGGATACCCCGACAAGCAGCACCCGGCCAACGCATTTCGTACCGATCGTGCAGGGTTGGGTGAAATCACATCCTGGATCGGGTAAAGCCTCCAAACAAGCAAGCAGGAGAACGACGTGCGTGCCCTAGTTCAACGAGTGTCCCGGGCTCAGGTCACGGTCAGTGGCGAGGTGATTGGCAAAACCGGGCATGGGCTGATGATCCTTGTGTGTGCCATGCAAGGGGACAATGAGGAACAAGCCTCTGCCCTGGCAGCCAAAATTGCCAAGCTGAGAATTTTCAAGGACGATGCAGGTAAAATGAATCGCTCCATTCTGGATACCGGGGGATCGGCGCTTGTGATAAGCCAGTTCACACTTGCGGCGGATACGTCGCGCGGGAACAGGCCAGGCTTTTCAAACGCTGCTGCACCTGCCGAGGGTGAGCGCCTGTATGAATTCTTTGCACAGCAGTTGCGTGCGCAGAATGTGCAGGTTGAAACAGGAAAATTCGGGGCGGATATGGCCGTGGAATTGGTCAATGATGGCCCCGTGACAATTTGGGTGGAAAGCCAGTGAAGACTTCGGATTTGGCCATGGAATTCTGGCAGGCAGGCGTTGACGCGGTCGGCGGATACTCTGCGACGCAAGCTGCATTGCCTGAAGTGGACAAGCCGGATCGCATTCTTGCGGTTGGAAAGGCGGCAGCCGCAATGGCCCGTGCAGCCTATGATCAGTTCGGTCCGGTTCCCTCACTGGTGGTCACCAAAGACAACCATGGACGTGACCTGCCTGCCGATATCGAGGTCATCGAGGCGTCACACCCTGTTCCCGACCAACGCAGCTTGCAAGGCGGTGCAGCGTTGCGGCAGGCGGTCGAAGAGATGGGTTCAGGCACGCACTTACTACTGCTGGTGTCAGGCGGCTCCTCATCTCTGGCCGAGGATTTACGACCGGGCATCAGCCTGACCGATTTGGAAAACCTCAATCGCAAATTGCTGGCCGAGGGGTTGGATATCGGCGCGATGAATGAGGAACGCCGAAGGCTGTCGCGGATCAAGGGTGGCGGATTGCTATCTCATTTCAACGGTGCCCGCGTCACAGTGCTGGCGATTTCAGATGTTCCGGGTGATGCGCTGGATGTCATCGGCTCGGGCATCGGTGCCCTGCCCGATCAGTATGAGTTTAAGGCGGACACCCGGATCATCGCGTCGAACGCACATGCCCGCGCGGCTGCCGAATCTGCGGCACGGTCCGCCGGTCTGACAGTTCATGAGAATCAGGAATGCCTGCATGATGACTTTTTGCATGTCGCATCGCGGCTTGGTCCGCGCCTGAAGCAGATGGAACCGGGCGTTATGATCTTTGGGGGAGAGCCCACAGTGGTTCTGCCAGAAAATCCGGGGCGCGGTGGACGTAATCAGGCACTGGCCCTGGCCTTGGCACGAGAGATTGCTGGTAGCGAAGGTCTGACCGTTGTCGTGGGTGGAACCGATGGGACAGATGGCCCAACAACTGCGGCAGGTGCAATTGTGGATGGTACGACCTGGCAACCGAATGCTGAAACGGCGTTGTCACAGGCCGACGCTGGCACATTTCTGGACCAGTCAGGCGCGCTTTTGGTTACCGGCCCAACCGGAACAAACGTGATGGACCTGATCGTCGCAGTGCGTCAGTGAACCCAGCGGGTGAAAACGGGCTGATTCACTTTGGATCATCCTGCACGGAATGATCTAAAAAAGATCACAGCACAAGCAGGCTCGATCCACGGTCCGTTTGTCTAATGCAATCTTCATCTTGGAGGCGTCGCACCCTACCCAATCACGATTGGTTGAGCATAAAACCGTTTGATAACGGCATATTGGAATTTCACATAAGTTCTACATTCTTCCGCATCGTTTTCGTCTAAGACGTCCGTGTGCCCGCTAGCCGGACAATAAGTATTGCCCGATCAGCGGAAATGAGCCAACGTTGACTCATGCGTCAACAAAAAGCTCCTTCAAGGAGCTGTGAAAGTCTAACAGGAGGTTCTGAATGAACGACCAACTCACTCACATGACCAAACAAGTGACGGCAGGCAAGCTGACACGGCGTGAGTTCATGGGCAAAGCCGCAGCACTGGGTGTTTCGGCTGCAATGGCCAGCACATTGTTTGCTGACGCCGCACGCGCGGCTGGCCCGAACAAAGGCGGCACCATGAAACTTGGTATGCTGGGCGGCGAAAGCACCAACACGCTGGATCCGGCCCCCGCCGCCACTCAGGTTCCGGGTATGGTTCTGCGTCTTTATGGCGATCAGATCGTGGATGTTGCCCCCGATGGCAGTATCAATTCGCGCCTGGCTGAAAGCGTCGAGGGTTCGGAAGACGCCACAACCTGGAACTTCAAGGTTCGTAAGGATGTCGAATTCCACAACGGCAAAACCGTCACCGCCGAGGATTTCCTGCGCACGATTGAACGTCATGCGAACGAAGATTCGAAATCCGGCGCTCTGGGCGTGCTGCAAGGCATCAAGAGCATGAAAGCCGAAGGTGATGTCTTTACGGTTGAGATGGAAAACCCGACCGCTGACTTGCCCTATCTGATGGCTGACTGGCATCTGGTTGTGCAGCCCGATGGTGGTTTTGACGATCCCAATGCCGGGATCGGCACCGGCCCCTATATCATCGAAGTCGATGAGCCGGGCGTACGCCATACCTTCAAAAAGAACCCCAACTATTGGGATGACAGCCTCGGCCACGTAGACGAAGTCGAAGTTCTGGTCATCAACGACGCCACTGCCCGTATGGCTGCGCTGCAGTCGGGTCAGGTTCACATGGTCAACAGCGTCGACCCGAAGGTTGCTGATCTGCTGGGCCGCGCGCCGAATCTGGATGTGCGTTCAGTCTCTGGCCGCGCGCATTACATCTTCCCGATGCACTGCAACACGGCGCCTTTCGACAACAACGACCTGCGTCTGGCACTGAAATATGCCGTCAACCGCGAGGAAATGGTCGAGAAGATCCTGCGCGGCTTCGGTTCGGTTGGCAACGACATTCCCGTCAACGCCGCCTATCCGCTGTTTGACGAAAGCATCGAGCAGCGCACCTACGACCCGGCCAAAGCAGCCGAGCATTACAAGAAATCGGGCCATGATGGCTCGCCGATTGTTCTGCATGTTTCGGATGCCGCCTTTGCCGGTGCGGTGGACGCGGCACAGCTGTTCCAGCAATCCGCCGCAGCAGCCGGTATCAACATCGAGATCGAGCGCGCGCCGTCGGATGGCTACTGGTCCGAAGTCTGGAACGTCAAACCGTTCTGTGCCTCGTACTGGTCGGGCCGTCCGGTTCAGGATCAGATGTACACGACCGCGTATCTGTCCAGCGCTGACTGGAACGATACCCGTTTCAACGTCCCGGAATTCGACGAACTGCTGTTCGCGGCCCGTGGCGAGCTGGACGAGGGCAAGCGGAAAGAGATGTACTCGAAAATGGCTATGATGGTGCGTGATCAGGGTGGCCTGATTGCCCCGATGTTCAATGACTTCGTTGATGGCGTGTCAAAGAACGTTCAGGGCTACGAGGACGATCCGAATGGATTCCTGATGTATTCCTGGGCACCGATCAAATGCTGGCTGGATGCGTAAGGTAAAACATGCATCCTATTCTTAAACTGGTTTCCCAGCGCATTGCGCTGGGACTCCTTTTGCTGGTTGGCGCTTCGGCCTTGATCTTTGGTCTGACTGAAGCCCTGCCCGGAGACGCCGCGCAAGCCGTCCTGGGCCAGTCCGCGACACCTGAATCCCTGGCAAACCTTCGCGAGGAAATGGGGCTGAACCGCCCTGCGCTGACCCGCTATGTCGAATGGTTCGGCGGCATTTTGCAAGGCGATCTGGGGACATCCCTCACCAATAAACTCGACATTGCCGAATCCGTCGGCAACCGTCTGGGCAACACGCTTTTCCTGGCATTCTGGGCTGCGCTGGTTTCGGTTCCTCTGGCCATTTTCCTCGGCCTGCTGGCTGTTCGCTACCGCAACCGCTGGCCGGACAAGCTGATCTCGGCGGTCACCCTCACCACCATTTCGATCCCTGAATTCCTGATCGGTTATGTGCTGATCTACTTCGTCGCTGTAAAACTGGGCATGTTCTCCCCGCTGGCCATGGTCAATGACAGCATGTCTTTAGGGCAGAAACTGAACGCCATCGCGCTGCCGGTCATTGTTCTGACCATGGTGGTTTTGGCACATATGATGCGTATGACCCGGGCCGCGATCCTGAACGTGATGCAGTCCGCCTATGTGGAAACTGCCGAACTGAAGGGCCTGAGCAATTTTCAGGTCATCTACCGCCATGCTTTCCCCAACGCGATCGCTCCGATCGTCAACGTTGTCATGCTGAACCTGGCCTATCTGGTCGTCGGCGTTGTCGTGGTCGAGGTGGTCTTCGTCTATCCCGGCATGGGGCAGTATCTGGTCGATCACGTGACCAAACGTGACGTACCGGTGGTTCTGGCCTGCGGCGTGATCTTTGCCGCCATCTATATCGGACTGAACATGGTTGCAGATATCGTTGCCATTCTGGCCAACCCAAGGCTGAGGCATCCGAAATGAAGAATATCCCTATTTCTGCAATGATCGGGCTGGGTTTTACCGCCCTGTACTTCATCATCGCTGTCTTCGCCCCCTTGCTGGCCCCCTATGGCATGGCCGAGGTGGTTGGCGACGTGTGGGAGCCCTCAAGCTCGGAATTCTGGCTCGGAACTGACAATATCGGGCGCGATCTGTTAAGCCGCATGATTTATGGCGGGCGTACGACGATCTTTATCGCAACCGCTGCGACGATCCTTAGCTTCGTGACCGGCTCGATCCTGGGTTTTCTGGCCGCTGTTCTGGGCGGTTGGGCTGATCAGTTGATGTCACGAACGGTCGATCTGGTCATGTCGATCCCGTCGCTGATCACCGCGCTGGTCATTCTGGCCATGGTGCCGGTGACCATCCCGATCCTGATCATCGTCATGGGCCTTCTGGACGCTACGCGCGTCTACCGTCTGGCGCGCGCCGTCGCGGTGGATATCGCCGTGATGGATTATGTCGAAGCCGCGCGCCTGCGTGGTGAAGGCCAGACCTGGGTGATCTTCCGCGAAATCCTGCCCAACGCCCTGTCACCGCTGGTGGCCGAGCTGGGTTTGCGATTCATCTTCATGGTTCTGTTTGTCTCGACCCTGTCTTTCCTGGGTCTTGGCGTTCAGCCGCCGCTGGCGGATTGGGGCGGCATCGTGAAGGAAAACAAGGACGGTATCGTCTATGGCATCGGTGCGGCCCTGTACCCTGCTGTCGCCATCGCGACGCTGGCGATCTCGGTCAACCTCGTGGCTGACTGGGTTCTGAACCGTACCACATCGCTGAAAGGAGGTCGGGGATGAGTGATACCCTTCTCAAGGTCCGCGACCTCAAAATCGGTGCGACCGTTTATCCGCCGGGTGAGAAACCCCATGACATCGAAATCGTGCATGGGGTCAGCTTTGACCTCGAACGCGGCAAGGTGCTGGGTCTGATCGGCGAGTCCGGTGCTGGCAAATCCACCATCGGCCTGGCCTCGATGGCCTATGGCCGGGGTGGTGTTGAGATCACCGGCGGCGAGGTCTGGATCAACGGGCGCGATATTTTGAAGACGTCGCATGGCGACATCCGCAAACTGCGTGGGGGCGAGGTGACCTATGTCTCGCAATCCGCAGCCGCGTCCTTCAACCCGGCCAAGAAGATCATGGATCAGGTGGTCGAGGCCGCGGTCGAACACAAGAAGTTTTCGCGCAAAGAGGCAGAGTCTCGTGCGCGGGAGCTGTTTGCCAAGCTGGGTCTGCCCGATCCGGACAATATCGGCGACCGTTATCCGCACCAGGTTTCCGGTGGTCAGTTGCAGCGTTGCATGACGGCGCTGGCGCTGTGCCCCGAGCCTGATCTGGTGGTGTTTGACGAGCCGACCACCGCGCTGGACGTAACCACTCAGATCGACGTTCTGATGGCGATCAAAGAGGCCATTGCCGATACCGGCGTTGCCGCGCTTTACATCACGCACGACCTTGCTGTCGTGGCGCAGGTAAGCGACGACATCATGGTGCTGCGGATGGGCGATACGGTGGAATACGGCAACACCGATCAGATCATCAACAACCCGCAAGAGGAGTATACTCAGGCGCTGGTCTCGGTGCGTTCGATCGAACACGAAGAGAAACAGCCCACACCGGAACCGGTTCTGAGCGTTGACGGGATCACCGCGCGCTACAAGGGGCTGAATTTCGATGTGCTGCACAACGTCAATGTCGAGCTTCATCCGGGGCAGACCTTGGCGGTTGTGGGTGAATCCGGTTCGGGTAAATCCACGCTGGCGCGGGTGATCACCGGCCTGCTGCCGCCGCGCGATGGTGAGATCACCTTTGCCGGACGCAAGCTGAGCTCTGATCTGAAAGGACGCACCCGCGAGGACCTGCGTGAGTTGCAGATGATCTATCAGATGGCAGACGTTGCGATGAACCCGCGTCAAACCGTGGGCACCATCATCGGACGACCGCTGGAGTTCTACTTCAACATGCGCGGTGCCGAGAAACGCAAGCGGATCATCGAATTGCTGGATGAGATCGAACTGGGCGAAAAGTTCATGGATCGCTATCCGGCGGAACTGTCCGGCGGCCAGAAGCAGCGTGTCTGCATCGCGCGTTCGCTGGCAGCCAAGCCCAAGATGATCATCTGTGATGAGGTCACCTCGGCCCTTGACCCGCTGGTGGCGGACGGCATCCTGAAACTGCTGCTCGATCTGCAAAAGATCGAGAATGTGGCCTACCTGTTCATCACCCACGATCTGGCGACGGTCCGCGCGATCAGCGACAGCATCGCTGTGATGTATCAGGGGCGTGTGGTGCGCTATGGACCAAAATCTCAGGTACTTAGCCCTCCATTCGACGACTATACCGACCTGTTGCTCAGTTCGGTGCCCGAGATGCAGCTGGGCTGGCTGGAAGAGGTTGTCTCCCATCGCAAGATGGAGAGTGCGGGTAACTGATCCCAAGCGTAACAATCTGATGAAAATTCGAAATCCCGGCGCTTTGTCTGATGACAGGTGTCGGGATTTTGCTATTGGGGGCGCGAACAGGCGGCTTGTGCGCATCGAATCCCGTAGGGTCGCCTGAAATACTCAAGAAAAGGGTCGGGATATGGACCGCAAACTGCTGCTTATCATCTTGGACGGCGTGCCATGGCGCAATTTTCGCCGCCTGTTTGGCAATCTGGAAGGTTGGGTCGACAGCGGAGAGGCGCGCGTTTGGAAACTGCGCGCCGTCCTGCCCTCGACCTCAGCGAGTTGTTATGCGTCGATCCATACCGGGGTGACGCCGCAGGAACATGGCTGCACCGGCAATGCCAATGTATTTCGGCTGGACCACAAGGATGTCTTCAGCCAAGTGCGCGAGGCTGGTGGCGTGACCGGCGCAGTGACACACAGTTATTGGTCGCAGTTCTTCAACCGTCATCCCTTCGACTATGTCCGCGACATCGAATATGACGAGCCCGACAGCGCGACCATCAACCATGGCCGGTTCCACAGCATGACCGGGTACGGCAAGTCCAACCAGATGACCCCGTCAGACGTGGACCTGTTCGCCACGCTGACCAACCTGTGTCTGCGCTTTGGGCTGGACTACGGTATCCTTCACACCTGCACGCTGGACAGTATGGGGCATAGGTTCCACCACGAATGCGAAGAAATGGACCACGCCTGTTTCGTGATGGATGAGATGCTGGCCCCCTTCATCCATCGCTGGCGGCAGCTGGGCTATGAGGTTATCGTGACCGCCGATCACGGGCAGGACGACCGCGGCCACCATGGCGGACGCAGCCCGATGCAGCAGGAAACGGCGCTGTACTACTTCGGGGATGCAGAGGGCCCGGATGCGGAAACCGTATTCGATCAGCTACAACTGGCGCCCACGATTCTGCATCGCATGGGTGCGCCAATTGCGGAAACGATGAAAGCCGAACCTTTCCTGAGGTAACGCGCTAATCGTAGGACCAGATTCCCTGCCCAAGCGCCTCAATCGCAACTGAAATGCGTTCGAAACTGTCTGCCGCCCGCTTAACCGATGATCGGGCGCGCAGATACCCGTGGATCATGCCCATTTCGTTGACACAATGCGCCACCCCACCCGCCGCAACAATCTTGTCGCAATAGGCTGGGCCGTCGTCCCGCAGCGGGTCGCAATCTGCTGTAAACACGACCGTAGGCGGCAGGTTCGAAAAATCGCCGTCCAGTAACGGCGCAAAGGTTGGGTCGTCTTGCGGAACGACACCTCCACATCGCATCTTTTCGTAAAACAGGCAGTCTTCCTGCGTCAGCATCGGCGCATGGGCGTGTTCCAGATAAGACCCTTTCGAGGGATCCCCTCCCAACCCGGGATAGATCAGCACCTGCCCAAGCACTATATCGAGACGTCCCCGCGCGTAGTGCGCGACCGAGGCGGCCAGATTTCCGCCCGCACTGTCCCCGGCCAAAACAATCGGGTCACCGAATTCCTCAACGACCCATTCCGTCGCGCTCCAGCTATCCTGAAACTGCGCCGGGTGAAGGTTTTCCGGGCACAAACGATAATCGACCGCCACAACCCGATACCCAGTCTGCGCACAAATCTCGGCGCAGATGTCATCGTGACTGTCCAGGCCACCAACAACAAAACCGCCACCGTGGAAATAAACGACCGAGCGTGTTGGATCTCCGGCGGTATAGACACGCACGGGAACGCCATTGGCGGACCTGTCTTCGGTCGCAACCCCCGATGGCCGCGCCTGGCGGAAAACGTCGCACATGGCGTTGTAAACCCGTCGTTGCTCAGCAATCGACAGATCAACAGCGTCGTCCGGATAGCTTTCGGCTGTGCGACGTATGAACGCCCAGGTTTCTTCGTCGATCAGGCGTTCATAGTCCATTGTTCCTCCGGCTTACTCTGACCACTCCCACGGCCGGGTGAATGACCCCAGCACGTTCGAGACATCGTCTTCGGAAGACCCATTCGCGTCAAGCTGCGCGACAAGCCCGCGTTTCTTGTCATCGACGACTGACACGACCCTTGCCGCAACTCCTGCGGTTTCCAGGGCACTGTTATAAACCCGCGTGATCGCCTGCTTGCGCAGGTCAGGTTTGAACACCTTGCCAACAGCGGTTTTCGGAAGTTCATCCAGAATGGTCATGTGCTTGGGCTGTGCGGCACGTTCATGTACGTGAACCTTGCAATATTCCATCAGTTTCTTCTCGGTGACCGAGGCCCCGTCGACCAGTTCGACAAAGGCACAGGGAACCTCGCCCGAATGCGCGTCGGGCTGACCAATGGCACCGGCAAAGGCAACCGCTTCATGCCCCAGCAGAGCTTCTTCAATCTCGGCCGGGTCAATGTTGTGGCCGCCCCGGATAATCAGATCCTTGGCACGACCTGTGATCCACAGATACCCGTCTTCGTCAAAACGGCCCAGATCGCCCGTGCGCAGGTACTTGTCAAAGTGATACAGGTTCTCGTTCTTCTCAGCCTCGGTATAGGTATTGCCCGCATAGACACCCGGGTTGGACACACAGATTTCACCGATTTCATTTGCTGCGCATTCCGTGGGTCCGTCTGGCCCATCCTGAAGGATTTTGACATCCGTGTAAGGGAACGGGATACCGATCGAGCCAACTTTCTTTTTACCATCCACCGGGTTGCAGGAAACCAGACACGTGGCCTCGGTCAGGCCATATCCTTCGACAATGTTCACGCCTGTCGCTTCTTCGAACCGGCGGAACAGTTCCAACGGCAATGGGGCTGACCCCGAAAATGCGGTTTTCACGCTTGAAATATCTGCATCTACCGGGCGCTGCATCTTGGCCGAGATCGCCGTTGGCACCGTGATGATAAACGATACTTTCCAACGTTCGATCAGCTTCCAGAAATTGTCGAACACGCCGTCACCGCGATAACCGGCAGGCGTTGGGAACACCACATGCGCGCCCGAGGATACGGCGGCCATCATGATCACATGCACGGCAAAAACATGGAACATGGGTAGCGGGCACATGATGACGGAATTTTCGTCGAACAGCAGCGTTGCGCCCAGCCAACCATTGTACACAAGGCCCGAGTATTTGTGCTGTGCCACTTTCGGCATTCCAGTCGTTCCGCCGGTGTGGAAATAGCAGGCAACCCGATCTTCCTTGCTGTCCTCAAACGTCAATGTGGCAGGATGCTTCGACAGCTCTTGGTTGAAGTTCTTATAGTCGGCATGAGCCAGTTTTTCCTTATCCCCCATTTTTGGGCGCAGCAACGGAACCAGCCAGGATTTGGGCGGTGTCAGATACCGGTTCAAATCGATCTCTAGGATCGTATGCACACCCGGCGCGTGGCGGACTGCTTCCTCGACCTTTTGCGCCACGTCCGTTTTGGGAAAGGATTTCAGAGTAACCACAACCTTGGCCTTGGTTTCGCGCAGGATCGAAGAAATCTGCTCCGGCTCTAGCAAAGGATTGATCGGATTGACGATTCCTGCGACCGCCCCACCCATCATGGTAACCAAAGTTTCGTTGCAGTTGGGCAGAACGTAAGCCACCACATCCTGCTCTCCAATCCCTAACGAGCGGAACAGGTTGGCCGCCTGATTAACCTTGCTTAGCAATTCGGACCACGTCAGCGTCTCGGCCTTGTCCGTTGGACCTGACAGCAATTGAAAGCTGATTGCCTTATGGTTTGGGAATTTGCCCGCCGTACGTGACAGCAGTTGGTGGAAGGTTACCGGAACGTCCCGATCCTCCCACGGCATTTCCTGTTCCATACGCGCCTTGTCTTCAACTCCCACAAAGGCCATGCGGCTCCTCCCCTGTTTTCTCCCATGTCGTGCACGGGCTTTTTCTGTTCCTCCAAGATGGAAGCAAAACCAAGCGCGTGCAAGCAGGGGCTTATCGGTAGGGTTCTGGAAAATGTAGAATGACGCCGCGGCGTTTTTCCCGTGCCGGTGCGTCAACTCATTCCGCAGCCACGCCGTCAGTGAACTGCAACCGTGCCAGGCGCGCATACAGCCCGTCCTGCGACACCAGATCGTCATGGGTGCCCTGTGCCACAATCCGACCGGCCTCCATCACCACGATCCGGTCCGCTTTCTTCACGGTCGCCAGCCTGTGCGCGACGATTAGGGTCGTCCGCCCGGCCCTCATCTGATCAACGGCGCCCTGAACCGCGCGCTCACTTTCGGCATCCAGGGCCGAGGTTGCTTCGTCCAGCAGCAAGACCGGAGCATCGCGCAGGATCGCACGGGCAATAGCGATGCGCTGCTTCTGACCACCCGAGAGCATCACACCGCGTTCGCCGACAAAGCTGTCATATCCTTCGGGCAGTGCCGCGATGAACTCATGCGCTGCCGCTGCGCGCGCGGCATCTTCGACCTCGGCGTCCGTGGCGTCCGGGCGTCCGAACCGGATGTTTTCACGAGCCGACGCCGCAAAAATCACCGGATCCTGTGGCACCAACGCCATGTTCTGCCGAAAGGTAGACCGGTCCAGGTCGCGCAAATTGATACCATCAAGGCTGACCTGCCCTGCATCCGGGTCATAGAACCGCTGGATCATCTGAATCACGGTCGTCTTGCCTGCGCCGGACGGCCCCACAAAGGCGACGGTCTCTCCGGGTTCGACGGTCAGAGACAGGTGGTCCAGCGCCACAACATCCGGCCGCGCGGGATAGCGGAACGTCACATCGTCAAACCGAATTTCGCCACGCACAGGTTGTGGCAACGCATCTGACTGCACCGGATCGGTGACTGTGTCTTCGGCATTCAGCAACTCGATCAGCCGTTCAGTCGCGCCAGCGGCGCGCTGAAGTTCGCTCCAGATCTCGGACAGGGCGGCAACCGAGCCTGCCATGATGATCGAATAGATTACGAACTGCACCAGCACACCTTCGGTCATCACACCGCTGCGGACGTCATTTGCGCCCATCCACAGGACACCGACGATACCGGAGAAGACCAGAAAGATGACGATCACGGTCAACACTGCCCGCGTCTGGATCCGGCGCAGGGACACCACGTATGAGGTCTCGGTCATATCGCCGAACTGCTTGCGACTGGCGTCTTCGTGCGTAAAGGCCTGCACGGTCTGAACCGCGCTCAGCGCCTCACCCGCATTGCCCGAGGACGCAGCGATCCAGTCCTGGTTTTCGCGGCTGATCACGCGCAGGCGGCGGCCCAGCACTAGAATCGGAACAATCACAACCGGTATCAGCAACAGAACCAAGCCGGTCAGCTTGGCCGAGGTCAGCAGCATCAGAACCAGCCCGCCGAAAAACATCAGCATGTTGCGCAGTGCGATCGAGACCGACGAGCCCAATACCGACTGGATAAGTGTTGTATCAGTCGTGATTCTGCTCAGAACCTCTCCGGTCATGATGCGTTCATAGAACTCGGGGCTCATACCGATGACGCGGTCAAACACGGCCTTTCTGATGTCGGCAACCACCCGTTCCCCCAACCGGGTCACCAGCGCGTAACGGATACCTGTGCCAACAGCCAGAACCGCCGCAATTCCGAGTGCCGCCAAAAAGTACCAGTCCAGCAGCTCTCCGTCCTTGATGCGGAAATTGTCGATCACTCGGCGCACAGCCAATGGCAGGGCCAGCGTCATGCTGGCTGTCAAAACAAGGGCCAGCGTCGCGCCGATCATCAACACCTTATACGGTTGCATAAAGGGCCACAGCGATGCCAGTACGCCCAGCTTCTTTGAGCTTTCTCGCTCTTCGCTGGCTCCTGGTGCTGCGGTGCTGGCGGGTCTTCTTGCCATATCGGGCCCTTGTGTACTGACACTTTCTAGGTCTCAGCTTCTTGGCCGCAGCGGCAACCGGGGTCAAGCGGCTGTACGCAAATTGCGTGGCCCGGCGGGCCATTTGACGCAGAAACATGTAGACAGAACTGGAGCGGGTAGACGGAATCGAACCGACATAGCCTGCTTGGAAGGCAGGGGCTTTACCATTAAGCTATACCCGCTCAGGTCTGGGCTGAGTATTCCATGCATCTGCGGGCGTCAAGAAGCGAAATCAAGCCGTCCCTGCTTTTCCGAGCCATCATCCGAAAAAGCGCCAGTGCATTGCGGCGTCTCAAATGTTCGATCGACTCAAGGGATTGATTCCAGCTCGGCGCGTCGTTCTTTTTGGGTTTCCCATGATAACCTGCCCCACCCGCCCAGAGAAACGCAGACGAAATGCCCCATTCTTAATCAGCTGCGCAGGCGGATCAGCATTAATCTGCCTTCAATTCTAATCTAAAAATAACTTTACCAATCCTGTTATTTTCCTGTCATGTGGGCGTTCTACTCCCTCGGGGCGAATCCAATATAGATAGCCAGGAGCCATCCATGAAAAACGTCGACCCCACCACCTTGTCCGCTGATGATTGGGACGAGTTGCATTTCCCTCGCCCCGCGGAAAACGACTTTGACCGCGTGGTGGAAAGCGCCATTTCCCGCCGTGGCTTCCTGGGCGGAGTGCTGGCCTTTGGCTCGGGCGCGGCGGCGATGGGCGCGGGCCTGATGGGCTCGACCTCGGCACATGCCGTTGAGGCTTCGCGCTTTGCCTTCACGCCGATCCCTGCCCAGACCGATGGGACCGTTCATGTGCCGGAAGGCTATGAGTGGAAAATGCTGATGCGCTGGGGTGATCCGCTGTTTTCCGAAGCCGATGGCTATGACCTGACCGATGGTGGCTCGGTTGAGAACTCAGACAAGATCTTTGGTGAGAACACTGACGGGATGGAGACCTTCTCGTTCCAGGGTCACGAACTGATCGCGATCAACCACGAGTATCCGAACCGCAAGATCAACCTGCCCGCCGCGCAGGAAGGTGTTCCGGCAAATGCCGACGAAGTCCGGAAGTTCCAGAACATCCAGGGCGTGACTGTGATGGAAATCAAGGAAGGCCCCGAGGGCTGGTCTGTCGTCAAAGACAGCCCCTACAACCGCCGCATCCACCACAACACCCCGATGAAAATCGTGGGCCCCGCAGCCGGTCATGACCTGCTGAAGACCGAGGCCGATCCGTCCGGCACCGCGTCTCTGGGAACTCTGAACAACTGCGGCTCGGGCAAGACGCCATGGGGCACCTATCTGACCTGTGAAGAGAACTTCAACGGCTACTTTGGTTCGACGGATGAAAACGCCAGCTATGACCAGAAGGTCGCGGATGGCATGAAGCGTTACGGTATCAAGTCCGAAAGCTGGAACCACTACGAGCTGTTCGATCCGCGCTTTGACACGTCGAAAAACCCGAACGAACCACATCGCGCGGGTTGGATCGTCGAAATCGACCCGACCAAGCCGGACAGCACCCCCGTCAAGCACACCGGTCTGGGCCGTTTCAAGCACGAGAATGCCGAGGTTGCGCTGGCGACGGATGGTCGTGTCGTGGTCTATATGGGTGACGACGAGCGTGGTGAGTACCTCTACAAGTTCGTCTCGAACGCGGCTTACGCGCCTGGCGTCGACACCGAGAACCTGTTGAACGACGGCACCCTTTTCGTTGCCAGGTTCAACGATGACATGACCGGCGAATGGCTGCCTCTGACACCAGAAACCACCGGCATGGACGCAGCCGAAATCCTGATCTTCACTCGTATGGCTGCATCGGCTGCGGGCGGCACCACCATGGACCGTCCGGAATGGGTGGCCTCCAGTCCTGTTGCGGTCGAGGCTTATTGCTGTTTGACGAACAACAAGAACCGTGGTGTGAAGCCAAATGCAGGTGGTGATGACACATCGGTCAACGGTCCCAACCCGCGCGAGGCAAATAAGTATGGCCAGATCGTGCGTTGGCGCCCGGCAAATGACGATCACGCCACCGAAAGCTTTGATTGGGATCTGTATGTCATGGCAGGCAATCCAGTCGTACATTCGGATGACCGCGCCGGGTCGCCGAATGTGAACGAAGGCAATCTGTTCAACTCGCCCGACGGTATGGCCATCGATTCGACCGGACTGGTCTGGATCCAGACGGACGGGAACGACGACAACGAAGAAGACTTTGCCGGCAATGGCAACAACCAGATGCTGGTTGGCGACCCGATCACTGGTGAAATCGCCCGCTTCATGACCGGCCCGAACGGTTGTGAGGTCACCGGACTGGCGTGGTCGACCGATCTGCGCACCATGTTCGTTGGCATCCAGCACCCGGGCAGCAACTGGCCGGATGGTGGCACTCCGCGCTCTTCGGTCATCGCGATCAAGCGGGCCGACAACGGGTTGATTGGCTGACCGCACTGACAAACTCAAAAGCCATCGGGGCGAGTGTTCCGGTGGCTTTCTTTGTTGTCAGATATCCTTTCCGGGCGGGTCCAGCGCCCCGCCCGGTTCCAACAAGGCGCGTTCAGCCAGCCATGGGTTCAATTGCAAAGCGTGTTTCAGGGCGGCCCGTGCTTCATCAATACGCTCCAACCCCAACAGGGACAGCGCCCGCCCGCTGAGCGCGCCAATATGGGTCGGCGACAGGTCGATTGCGGCATCAAGGTCATTCAGCGCTGCTGCATAGTCTTTCCTGAGGTAGCTCGCAAAAGCCCGCTGATTATATCCTTCGGCATAATCCGGGCAGTAGTCGACGAGCGCATTCAAGATGCTGTAAGCCCCCGCCAAATCACCGATCTGAATCAAACCCATTCCCTGATCCAGCAAAGCCTGCGCTCTCACGTCAGGAGCGTCCGTCCACAGTTCCCACATCTGATTAGAAATGACGCGGGCATCGGCCTGTGATGCCGCGCCCTGCACCTGCGCAATCAGCGCGTCGATATCCGCGCTATGATCCAAAGCATCAGGGCAGGTTTCTGCCTGGCCAGCAAAAGGCAGCGCCGATAATGTCAGGGCAATAACGACTCGTTTCATACGCCAATGATGGCGCAGAACCGTTTTGCGTCAACTTCAGCTCTCAAGCGCGCCCAGAAGGCCGGTTTCCTTGACCGCCTCCATCGCCACAAAAGTCGATGTGTTCGCAACATGCGGCAAGGCTGAAACCTTCTCGGCCAGAACGGCCCGGTACTCTGACATCGATCCCGTCCTCACCTTGAGCAGATAGTCGAAATTCGATGCAATCATATGGGCTTGCTCGATCTCGGGTATACGGCGCACTGCGGTGTTGAATTCTCCCAGCGCCTTCTCTCGCGTGTCGGATAGGCGAACTTCGACAAAGGCGACATGGTCAAGACCCAGCCGGATCGGGTCCAGCATCGCCCGATAACCGGTGATGACGCCCTCAGCCTCAAGCCGCTTCAGCCGCGCCTGTGTCGGTGATTTCGACAACCCGATCCGCCGCGCCAGATCCGCAACGGATATCCGGCCGTCTTCGGCCAGAATCGTCAAAAGGGCCCGGTCGAACCGGTCCAGCCCGGGAAAGTCTTTTTGCATCGATCTTCCATCATTTTTCAGATCATTAGACCATATGATACGGAAATTCGAGCGATTGTCCCGAAAATTCACATGTATACTGCTCGAAATTCCGGAGGACACATGTCTCATACCTTGCGCACCCTTATCGACACACGAACCTATGCTGATCAATCCGCCATTTTGGATGATCTGATCGCTCAGGCGAGCCTGGAACCCGCCGACCTTCAGGTCATTTGCGCTGCGGCGACGCAGTTGGTGCGCGACATTCGGTCCAGCACATCACCGGGACTGATGGAGGTGTTTCTGGCCGAATATGGCTTGTCCACCGACGAAGGCGTCGCCCTGATGTGTCTGGCCGAGGCACTGTTGCGCGTACCAGATGCAGACACCATCGACGCGCTGATCGAGGACAAAATCGCACCCTCGGATTGGGGCAAGCATTTGGGGCGGTCCTCGTCGTCTCTGGTCAATGCCTCAACCTGGGCACTGATGTTGACCGGGCGGGTTTTGGATGAAGACAAGCCCTCGCCCGTTGGTGCCCTTCGCGGGGCGATCAAACGGCTGGGAGAACCGGTGATCCGTACCGCCGTGGGACGTGCAATGAAAGAAATGGGCCGTCAGTTCGTACTGGGAGAAACCATTCATTCCGCCATGTCCCGCGCTAAAGGGATGGAAGATAAGGGCTATACCTATTCCTACGACATGCTGGGCGAAGCTGCGCGAACCGAGGCCGATGCAGCCCGTTACCATCTGTCCTATTCCCGCGCCATTGCAGCGATTGCCGAGGCCTGCATCCACGACGACATCCGCGCCAACCCGGGCATCTCGGTAAAACTCTCGGCCTTGCATCCGCGCTATGAACTGGCACAGGAACAGCGCGTGATGGAGGAGCTGGTCCCCCGCCTGCGCGCCCTGGCCCTATTGGCCAAAGCCGCCGGTATGGGGCTGAATGTCGATGCGGAAGAGGCGGACCGCCTGTCGCTGTCGCTACAGGTCATCGAGGCGGTCATGGCCGAGCCTGCGTTGGCGGGATGGGACGGTTTCGGCATCGTGGTGCAAGCGTATGGGCCGCGCGCGGGCTTGGTTCTGGATACGCTTTATGACATGGCTCAACGCCACGATCGCAAGCTGATGGTCCGGCTGGTCAAGGGCGCCTATTGGGATACCGAGATCAAGCGCGCTCAGGTCGAAGGGGTCGATGGATTTCCGGTCTTCACCCAAAAAGCGGCAACGGATGTGTCTTACATCGCCAATGCCCGCAAGCTGCTGGCAATGACGGACCGTATCTATCCGCAATTCGCCACCCACAACGCGCATACGGTCAGCGCCATCCTGCACATGGCCGAAGGTCAGCCGTTCGAGTTCCAGCGACTGCACGGTATGGGCGAGACCCTGCACCAGATCGTCAAAGACCAGCAGAACACCCGTTGCCGCATCTACGCCCCCGTTGGCGCGCATCGTGATCTGCTGGCCTATCTGGTACGACGGCTGCTGGAAAACGGGGCGAACTCGTCCTTCGTGAACCAGATCGTGGATGAGGATGTCGCCCCGGAAGAGGTTGCGGCTGACCCGTTCGAAACGGTCAAAAGCCCGGCAAAGCCGTTGCCGACAGGACCCGAACTCTTCGCCCCGGAACGCAGGAACTCGATGGGTTTCGATCTGCATCACACTCCGACGCTGGACCGGATTGAAACCGCCCGCGAGGCGTTTCGCACGCATCGCTGGCACGCGAAACCTCTATTGGCGGAAACCGCCAAGCCCGAGGCCGAGCAGCCGGTCATCAATCCGGCCCGACCCCAGGATCACCCCGGTTCGGTTGCCGGTGCGAGCGCTGAGGATGTGGAAATGGCCCTGGCCACCGCCAACCCGTGGCAAGCCACACCGGAAGAACGCGCGCGTGTTCTGAACGTGGCGGCGGATTTGTATGAGGCGCATTTTGGTGAGCTGTTCGCCCTGTTGGCCCGCGAGGCAGGAAAATCGCTGCCCGACGCGGTGGCCGAACTGCGGGAAGCGGTTGATTTCCTGCGCTATTACGCAGCCAATATCCCGGACGGCGCAAAGCCCGCCGGGGTCTTTACCTGCATCAGCCCTTGGAACTTCCCTCTGGCAATCTTCACGGGTCAAATCTCGGCCGCATTGGCGACCGGTAACGCGGTACTCGCCAAGCCCGCGCCGCAAACGCCGCTGATCGCATACCGTGCGGTGCAACTGTTGCACGAGGCCGGGGTGCCCCGAGACACGCTGCAACTTCTGCCTGGCGGGCCAGCCGTTGGGGCGGCGCTGACGTCGGATCCGCGCGTGTGCGGCGTGGCCTTTACCGGATCAACCGCCACTGCGTTGAAAATCCGCGCTGCAATGGCGGATAATCTTCGCCCGGGCACGCCGTTGATTGCGGAAACCGGCGGCCTGAACGCGATGATCGTGGACAGTACCGCCCTTCCCGAACAGGCCGTTCAATCGATCATGGAAAGCGCCTTTCAATCCGCCGGGCAACGCTGTTCGGCCCTGCGATGCCTTTATGTACAGGAAGACATCGCCGATGATGTCCTGACCATGCTCAAAGGCGCGATGGATGCGTTTCAGGTTGGCGATCCATGGCTGATCTCGACCGATTGCGGGCCGGTGATCGATGAACAGGCGCGTCAAGGCATTGCGGATCATGTCGCGCAAGCGCGTGTCAGCGGGCGGGTGCTTAGGGAACTAGCCCTTCCCCCCGAAGGAATCGTTGTCGCCCCCACTCTGATCGAAATTCCCGGTATTGCCGCGTTGGAGCGGGAGATATTTGGCCCGGTGCTGCATGTCGCACGCTTCAAAGCGCAGGAAATCGACAAGGTCATCGCCGACATCAACGCGACTGGCTATGGGCTGACCTTTGGTTTGCACACACGGATCGATGATCGCGTGCAGCACGTGACCGAAGCGATCCATGCGGGCAATATTTACGTTAACCGCAACCAGATCGGCGCGATTGTTGGCTCACAACCCTTCGGCGGTGAAGGCCTGTCCGGCACGGGGCCCAAGGCGGGCGGCCCGAACTACATGGCGCGGTTCTGTGCGCCGGATCGGCAGACAACCTCTGGCCGGTGGGATACCGCAATGGCGTCCATTCCGGCCCCACAAGGCAAACCTGCCGAGGTCCTGACTCAGTCCCTGCCCGGCCCGACCGGTGAGTCAAACCGGTTGAGCGAACTCCCCCGCCCGCCGCTATTGTGCATGGGACCGGGCAAGGATGCCGCGCAAGCGCAGGCCGATGCGGTTCGGGCCTTGGGCGGCACTGCCATACAAGCAACAGGCGATCTGGATCTGCACCGGCTTGAAAACCTAGGCAACGTCTCCGGCGTTCTGTGGTGGGGCAACGAAGAGACCGCGCGCGAGATCGAACAACACCTTGCCCGGCGCAACGGCCCGATCCTACCGCTGATTCCCGGCAAGCCGGACCGCGCTCGGGTCTTGGGTGAACGTCACGTTTGCGTCGATACCACCGCCGCTGGCGGCAATGCCGCCCTTTTGGGAGGTGCGGCATAACCGGACCTTGACGCTGGGCCATGAAAAGCCCAGCGTCGCGGCATGTTTCCGATCCGTGACCATAATCCCTCGGGGCGCACGCCGTTTGTTGTCTACGCATTGATGGCGGCAAACATTCTGATTTTCCTCAGCTATGTGGGAATCATGGACGACGCGCGCCTGATCAACCGGTTTTACTTCGACTACGCCATCATTCCCGCGCGTATCGCTGACGGCGTCGCACTTGAGACGCTGGTGACGTCGATGTTTTTGCACGGAGGCTGGATGCACTTGGCCGGGAACATGCTGTTCCTTTGGATCTTTGGCGACAATCTGGAAGACGAAATGGGTCACTTGCCCTTTCTTCTGTTCTACCTTGTAGCCGGAATCGGTGCCGGACTGATCCATGTCGCCACAGCTCCGGGTTCGATTGTGCCGACCGTAGGTGCATCCGGAGCGATTGCCGGTGTGATGGGCGGATATCTGTTGCTGTTTCCCCGCGCCCGCGTGGATATCCTGCTGATCCTGATTGTCTATTTCCGCGTCTTCACGATCCCGGCCTTTGTCATGCTGGGCATCTGGTTGGGGTTTCAGTTCCTGGGCAGCCTGTCCAGCAGCCCCGACGAAGGCGGTGTAGCCTATTGGGCCCATACCGGCGGGTTTGTTGTCGGGCTGATCCTATGCGTCCCGCTTTGGCTCAAACGTGGGGGAACGGCCTTTTGGAACCGAACGCATGGTCATCCCCCTCACCCCGAAAGCAAATACAAGCTTTCGGCCTCGCGCATTCCCCGCGTGCCCCGCCGATAGCTATTCCGGCGCCTGCCCGCCGCTTAGATGAGTAATATCCCACGCTGCCTGTACGACCAGCGACGCGAGTTCCGGTGCACGATCCTCATCAAAGCGGACCGTCGGGCCGGAAACGGAAATACCCGCGCAGGGCTCGCCCCTGCTGTTGAAGATCGCCGCGCCGATACAGGACATGCCTTCATAACGCTCCTCGCTGTCAAACGACCAGCCACGCGCGCGGGTCGTGGACAGATCTTCGGCCAGCCCCGATTCCGGCAATCGCGTGTGGGTGGTGAAGGCAACCGGGTCAGTCTTGGCCAGAACCTTGGCCAGGGCCACGTCGGTCATCGCCGCCAGAATCGCCTTGCCCGTGCCCGAAGCGTACATCGGCGTCCGCGCACCCGGAGGGAAGAAGGCGCGGATCGGATTTGGGGTCTCTACCTGCCCCACAAAAACGACTTCGGCGCCGTCGGGTACAGCCAGATTGGCCGTCTCACCGCTATCCTGCATCAGACGCCGCAAAATAGGTCGGCCGATCTCAAGCACGCTGCTACGCCTTAGGAAAGTGGCACCTGTGCGGTAGGCCTCGATCCCGATCATCCATTCCTGCCGCTCATCGTCAAAGGCCACGAAGCCGTGTTTCTGCAATGTGACGAGGATACGGTGTGTTGTAGCCGTAGGTACATCGATCTCGCGCGCAAGATCGCTGAGTGCGGCCCGTTCCAGCCGGGCAACAGATGTCAACACGCCCAGCGCCCGGTCCAAGGATTGCATGGTCCCGGCCGAGCTTTCCTTGAACAGTGATTTCGGCCTGCCACGCGGTCTTTTCTGAGTCTCCATGCCGGGCCTCCTCGCTTCTGATATCGACCATCCAACGATTGGTAGAAAATTTCTCAGTTTCTCGATGCCGGGAATGAAAAACTGAAAGGATAATATTTTCAGCGTGTTAAGTATTTTATTTCATAAATGAAAATATTTTTCAAGAAAATTGCATATAGAGCGCTTTGCAGTGACACTTATGTCCAAAGCGGAGGACATACTGATGTCAAACCAGAACCCGGTCTTCATTCCAGGACCAACCAACATCCCCGACCGCCTGCGCCTTGCCATGCAAGTCCAGACGCAGGATCACCGTGCGCCGGACTTTGTGGAAACTTTTGCACCGGTTCTTGAGGACACCAAAAAAGTCTTTGGCACGACCGAAGGCCAGATCGTGACATTCCCCGCAAGCGGAACCGGCGGCTGGGAGGCAGCGATCACAAATACACTCAGCCCCGGCGACAAGGTTCTGGTGGCCCGGTATGGCGTGTTCAGCCACCGCTGGATCGACCTTTGTCAACGGCACGGTCTGGATGTCCAGATTATTGATTGCCCGTGGGGCAGCGGCGCGCCAGCTGACAAGTTTCAAGACGTCCTGTCTGCCGACACGGCCCATTCCATCCGCGCCGTTCTGGTTACGCATAATGAAACGGCCACTGGCGTTCGTTCGGACATCAACGCCGTTCGGCAGGCCATGGATGCTGCCAATCATCCGGCGATGATGTTCGTGGATTGCGTCAGCTCTCTGGCATCCATGCCATTCGAGTTTGACCGATGGGGTGTCGATATCGCTGTTTCGGGATCGCAAAAAGGGTTCATGCTGGCGACCGGCATGGCCATCCTATGCGTAAGCCCCAAGGCGCTGGAGGCTACGAAGTCGGCCAAATTGCACCGTACCTTCTTTGACTTCAGCGACATGATGGCTGCCAATGCCTCGGGCGGGTTCCCTTACACGCCGCCGCTTCAACTGATCTACGGCATGCGCGAAAGTCTTAAGATGCTGTTTGAAGAAGGTCTGGACAATGTCTATGCCCGTCACTTCCGGCTGGCCGAGGGCGTGCGCCGTGCGGTAGACGCCTGGGGCCTGAAACTGGTCGCCCAATCGCCCGATCTCTACTCGGACACGGTCAGCGCGATCTACGTTCCCGAGGGGTTCGACAGTAACGCCCTGACGGATCACGCGTTCAACACTTATGGCGTTTCCTTCGGTATCGGGTTGGGACAGTTGAACGGCAAAGCCTTTCGTATTGGCCATTTGGGCAGCCTGACGGATGTCATGGTGTTGTCCGGGCTCGCCACGATCGAGATGGCAATGGCCGACCTCAATTACCCAATCAAGCTGGGCACCGGAGTGGCCGCCGCTCAGGATTACTTCCGCAACGGTTCATCCGACCGTGCAAAAGCCGCAGCTTAGGGAGGGTTGGAATGTTGGACCAAATCTCAGCCACTGACCTGACAATCGACGACATGCGCACCGCGCATGAACGGATCAAACCGCACATTCGTCGAACACCCGTGATGACGTCGGAGTACCTCAACGACCTGACCGGCGCGCAGCTGTTCTTCAAATGCGAGAATTTTCAGGAAGCGGGCGCCTTCAAAGTCCGAGGAGCCTGTAACGCAGTATTCGGTCTGCCCGAAGACGTGATGGACAAGGGTGTCTGTACGCATTCCAGCGGCAACCACGCCCTGTCGCTATCCTACGCTGCCGCTCGCCGGGGCATTCCCTGCAACGTGGTCATGCCGCGCACAGCGCCGCAGGCCAAGAAAGACGCCGTGCGCCGCTATGGCGGAATCATTACCGAATGCGAGCCGTCAACATCATCCCGCGAGGCAACCTTTGCCGAGGTGCAGGCGCGTACAGGGGGAGAGTTCGTACATCCCTACAACGATCCCCGCGTCATCGCAGGTCAGGCGACCTGCTCGGCAGAGCTGCTGGAGCAAACCGATGGCGTAGACGCAGTCATCGCGCCAATTGGTGGCGGAGGCATGGTTTCAGGCACCTGTCTCACGGTGTCCAGTCTGGCCCCACAAACCGCGATATATGCGGCCGAGCCGGAGCAGGCGGACGATGCGTATCGATCCTTCAAGGCGGGCCATATCATCGCCGATGATGCCCCCAAGACAATTGCCGACGGGTTGCTGGTGCCGCTCAAGGAAAACACCTGGCATTTCGTATCGAACCACGTGGCCGATATCTTCACGGCGTCTGACGCAGAAATCATCGATGCGATGAAACTGACCTGGAAGTACTTGCGGGTGGTGATGGAGCCATCCTCAGCAGTACCGCTGGCCACTATTCTTAAGAACCCTGACGTGTTCCGGGGCAAGCGTGTCGGCGTGATCGTCACCGGCGGCAATGTGGATCTGGACAAACTGCCCTGGTTGAAAGGGTAAGGAGGAAGAAGATGAACAAACCTGCAAATATTGATCAGCTTGAGGTTGGTTTTGACATCCCTGCTGCCATCGGCATGGACGAGTCCGAAATCCAGACGCCCTGCCTGATCCTTGATCTGGACGCGCTGGAGCGGAATATCAAGAAAATGGGCGACTATGCCAAAGCGCACGGAATGCGGCACCGGGTGCATGGGAAAATGCACAAATCGGTGGATGTCGCCCTGCTGCAAGAGGAACTGGGCGGCGCAGTTGGTGTTTGCTGTCAGAAAGTCTCGGAAGCGGAAGTTTTTGCCCGTGGCGGCATCAAGGACATTCTGGTTTCAAACCAGGTGCGCGATCCGGCCAAGATCGACCGCCTTGCCCGCCTTCCAAAGCTGGGTGCCCGCACAATTGTCTGCGTCGATGACATCGACAACGTCGCGGACCTGTCAACCGCGGCTCAGACCCATGGGACCGAGCTGGAAGTGTTTGTTGAGATCGACTGTGGCGCTGGCCGTTGCGGTGTCACGACAACACCGGACGTGGTCGCAATCGCCAAAGCGGTCGAAACTGCACCCAACCTGAAATTCACCGGGATACAGGCCTATCAGGGCGCGATGCAGCATCTCGACTCCTATGAGGCGCGAAAGGAAAAGCTGGATGTTGCCATCGCAATGGTCAAGGACGCTGTCGAGGGTCTGAAAGCCGAAGGCATTGATTGCGACCTGGTTTCCGGCGGCGGCACAGGGTCCTACTACTTCGAAAGCAACTCGGGCGTTTATAACGAGCTGCAATGCGGCTCCTACGCCTTCATGGACGCGGATTATGGCCGCATTCTGGACCAGAACGGCAAGCGAATTGATCAGGGCGAATGGGAGAATTCCCTGTTCATTCTGACCAGCGTCATGAGCCATGCGAAAGTCGACAAAGCTATCTGCGACGCGGGTCTGAAGGCGCAATCGGTCGATAGCGGGCTACCCTTTATCTATGGGCGGGATGATGTCGAATACCTCAAGTGTTCGGACGAGCACGGAGTGATCGGTGATCCGGACGGTGTGCTCAAAGTTAACGACAAGCTGCGGCTGGTGCCGGGTCACTGTGACCCCACCTGCAACGTCCATGACTGGTACGTGGGTGTTCGGAACGGGAAAGTCGAAGCCCTTTGGCCCGTCTCGGCACGTGGAAAGGCCTATTAAGCGATGAGGGATGCCATGAATATGCAAGATGGCCTGCTGATTGTGGGCGAAGACCTCTGCCAGCAGTTGGTTGGCCGCGAACAAGCTTTTGAGGCGGTTCAATCGGTCTTTGGGGCAATGGCCAGCGGCGGCGCGTGGAACTTTCCGGTCGTGCGCGAAGCGTTGGGTTATGCGGATGCGCTATACGGCTTCAAATCCGGGTTTGACCGCGACGGTCAGGTTCTGGGCGTGAAGTCCGGCGGGTACTGGCCCGGAAATGCCGACAAGGGGCTGACAAACCATCAGTCCACGGTGTTTCTGTTCGACCCTGACACCGGGAAACTGTCAGCGCTTGTGGGGGGGAACTATCTGACCGCCGTGCGAACTGCTGCCTCGTCAGCGGTGTCCATCGCGCATCTGGCCCGAAAGGATGCCAAGGTGCTGGGCATGGTTGGGGCAGGACATCAATCGACCTTCCAACTCCGCGCCGCAGCCGAGCAACGGGATTTCGAAAAGGTCGTCGCCTGGAATCCCCATCCGGACATGCTCCCCCGTCTTGCGGCCGTCGCTGACGAGCTGGGGCTGGAATTCCAGGCCGTCAGCCAGCAGGAACTGGGTGCACAGGCCGATGTGATCATCACCATAACCTCAGCCTTTGAACCACTTTTGAAGAAAGAGTGGATCAAACCCGGCACCCATCTGGCCTGCATGGGCACGGATACCAAAGGCAAAATGGAGGTCGATCCGGCACTGGTCACAGTGGCCACCGTTTTCACCGATGAGGTCGCGCAGTCCATCACCATCGGTGAAGCCCAACACGCAGTGGGTGCGGGCGATCTGTCGGCAGAAGACATCACCCAGATCGGTGCGGTGATCAACGGTGAGCATGTAGGGCGCAGCAGTGACGCAGAAATCACTCTGTTCGACGGAACAGGTGTTGGGCTTCAGGATCTGGCCGTCGCCTCGGTCGCGGCTCAGCTGGCGGATGAGGCCGGACTGGCACAGCGCATCACGCTATAATAAAAGCGCGCCTCCTTTGGGTCGCGCTTGTCCATCCGTGGTATACGGGGTTTAGCCCCGGATTACTTTCGCAAACTGATCAAAGATCGGCTCGTTCGAGCAGATCACCTCGCCATCCTCCAGCACGCTGCCTTCCGGGTTCAGCGCCTGTACAAAGCCGCCTGCTTCTTTGACAATGATGATCCCAGCGGCCAAATCCCACGCGTTCAGGCGGCGTTCCCAGAAACCTTCGTAGCGACCGGCGGCAACATACGCCATGTCCAGCGCTGCAGCACCCCAGCGGCGCACACCCGCACAGGCAGGCATCAGGCGAGCCAGATCCTGCAAGGTTGCAGGCAGATCGGACCGGCCACCGAAAGGAACGCCAGTGGCAAAAACCGACTCGATCATGCGGTGACGGCCCGAAACACGGATACGGGTGTCGTTCATCCACGCGCCTTCGCCCTTTTCGGCAAAGAACATCTCATCCTTGGCGGCGTCGTAGATCACCCCAGCGACGATCTTGCCTTTGTGTTCCAGCGCGATGGAAACCGCCCAATGCGGCAAGCCGTGCAGGAAGTTCGTGGTGCCATCCAGCGGGTCGACGATCCAGCGACGGGTCGGGTCTTCGCCATCCTCGCCGCCGCCTTCTTCACCCAACCAGCCATAGGTCGGACGGGCACCCAGCAGTTCCTCTTTCAGGATATTTTCAGCAGCGATGTCGGCCCTGGAGACGAAATCACCGGCACCTTTCATCGATACCTGCAAGTTCTCGACCTCACGGAAATCCTTGACCAAAGACCGCCCCGCTTTACGCGCGGCTTTCATCATGATGTTGAGATTTGCACTGCCAACCATTGTTCCAAGGCTCCTGTCCGGTCAAACCGCGCGTATACTGGGGCATTGCGCCCTTGCCAAGAGGAATGATGCGCATAGCAGACCCGCGTTTTACGCCTATTGTGTCTGCAGCTTTCGGGCTTCGGTTCGCGCCAGTTTCACAAGGTCCTGAACAAAGGGTTTTTCAAGGTCTTCGGACCTTACCGCAGCGTACAGCCTGCGGGTAATTCCTTTTTCGGTCAGGGGTCGGGTGACGTAGTCCGAGTTGTATTTGACCTCGCGCACAACCCAGTCCGGAAGAACCGAGACACCCCGGTTCGAAGCGACGAGCAACAGGATTACTGCGGTAAGTTCGACCTGACGAATTGTCGTCGGTTCAACCCGCGCAGGGATCAGCAACTGGCTGAAAACATCCAAGCGGGTGCGTTCCACCGGATAAGTGATCAAAGTCTGTCCACGAAAATCCTCGGCCTCGATAAAGGGTTTTTCGGCCAAGGGATGTGAGGATGCAGCCACGAACACCGCGTCATAATCGAACAATTCGACGAATTCGACGCCGGGCAGGTCTTCGGGGTCCGAGGAAACAACCAGATCCACCTCTTCTTTTTGCAGCGCCGGTAGCGCGTCAAAGGCCAGCCCGGGGCGGATATCAACGTCCACATCCGGCCAGGATTTTCGGAACTCTTCCAAAACCGGAAACAGCCATTCGAAACAGGCGTGGCATTCGATGGCAATATGCATCCGTCCGGTGCGTCCGTCGCGCAGCGAGGAGAACTCGTTTTGCATCGCTTCAACTTGCGGCAGGATCTGTTCGGCTAGACGCAACAGACGCAGACCTGCCGCCGACAGTTTCATCGGCTTGGAGCGGCGCAAGAACAGCTCGACCCCGGCTTGATCCTCTAACCCCTTGATCTGATGACTCAAAGCAGACTGGGTGATGTTCAACTGATCCGCCGCGCGGGCCAGCCCACCGCATTCATGGATGGCCTTGATGGTTCGAAGATGCCGGAATTCGATATGCATTTCACACAAAACTCATGTTGTTCTTGAGTAATATGAGTTTGTTTCACAATCTATGACGTGCCACAAGAGCCTAAGTTTTTGTGGATGAGACACCGATGACCAAGCCCGAGATTTCTTTTGAGTTCTTTCCCCCTCAGACGCTTGAGGCGTCGTTCCGCCTGTGGGACACCGTACAGACGCTTGCGCCGCTGCAACCCCGTTTCGTGTCGGTCACCTACGGCGCGGGCGGCACAACCCGCGAGCTGACGCGGGATGCGGTTGCCACGCTGCACAAGTCCTCTGGCCTGCCAGTTGCGGCACATTTGACCTGTGTTGAGGCCTCGCGCCAAGAAACGTTGGACATCGCCGATCAGTTTGCCCGCGCGGGGGTTCAGGACATCGTAGCCCTACGAGGTGATCCACCGAAGGGTCAGGACCGGTTTGTTCCGCATCCGGACGGGTTTGCAAGCTCGGTCGAATTGATCGAGGCCCTTGCCGAGACCGAAATGTTCAGTATCCGCGTCGGTGCCTACCCCGACATTCACCCCGAGGCGCAGAACGCGCAGGCAGATATTGACTGGCTGAAAGCCAAACTGGATGCAGGCGCTGATGAGGCACTGACCCAGTTCTTCTTCGAGGCCGACACCTTTTTCCGGTTCCGCGATGCCTGTGTCAAAGCAGGGATCGACAAACCCATCGTTCCGGGCATCCTGCCCATTGAAAACTGGAAAGGCGCGCGCAGATTCGCCCAACGTTGCGGCACACGAATCCCGACATGGATCGAACAGGCCTTTGAAAAAGCCGTTCGCGATGACCGCGAAGATCTGTTGGCGACCGCGCTATGCTCCGAATTGTGCTCGGACCTGATCGAGGGCGGTGTGGACAAGCTTCATTTCTACACGCTCAATCGTCCAGAGCTGACTCGTGACGTGTGTTTTGCACTGGGAATCACTCCGCAAACGGAATTGCAGAACGTCGCCTGACTTACCGTTATTCAACTGGCGTCCGGACCAAATCCCTGTTGGCCGGACGCTCCTTTTTTGTATTGCTGCTATTTCGCATCAAATCCGGCCGCCAATCTTGACTGCCCAGGCAACAATCTTGATTACCCTCGGGAAACTGTTGCCCTTACTCCATCTAATACCCCGGAAAATTTGACAAAAAAGTGACCCATCGCAGAATGGGATCAGTTAAGTGAGTAACGAGTATTTTGTGTTATGGAGCCAGTAGACAAGATCAAGGCTCGGGCCGATGCGCTGGAACAGCTAGGGCTGAACCAGACCGCCGATGCCCATGATATTCGGGAGGCATGGCGCGATATCGCGTTCCATGCCCACCCCGATCACACCGGAGGTGACTACTCCGGCTTTGCGCGTGCCAAATCCGCCTACGATTTTCTGCGCAAAGAAGGGTTGGTCGGCAAAGGCAGTGAAAGCCCTGCCAAACCGCGGCGTCCGAAATTGCGCAAACGCGTGATTGAACTAACCGAGGACGTCCTTGAGGCGTGCCGCGATCTGCTGAACCCGAATCCCGCGTTGTCCGACCAATCAAAGGACGGCCAGGGCGCAAACGCGCCCGGCAAGGACCAGATAGCGGATCATATACCGGACGCAATCGGCTATTTCGGGCGCGATTTGACCTATTTTGTGAAAACACCGGTGTCTGAGGGGGCCAACCGTGTGGCTTTACCAACTTCGGTTCTGAAGGGTGCACGAAAGACCGAAACCGAAATATTAACTTTTCAATCGAAAAACTCGGGACAGGGTGAAGTCGTGGTTCCAGACACGATTTGCGCCAGGAAATTTCCCGGGGCCCGCAGCGTGAAGATCAAGTTCGATGCGGGACAGCAGATGAGAGATGACTACTGGCTCGCCAGTTAAGGGGGTTGTGCCCATCTGCAGGCAAAAGCCCGGCTGGTTTCAGCCGGGCTTTTTTGTCAGGTCAGTTGGAAACCGGACCTTCCGAGGTGAATTTTGGGATAACGCTGGTCGAGGCAGCGTCAGGTTCGATCCCCGGCCAGTTGCCTTCGGCCAGATTGATGTTGCCCGGGACGTCTTCTTCCCAGAACCCGACCACAACGTCAGTGATGTTCAGATACAGCTTGTCATCAACGATCCGCCACAGGTTCGGGTTGGCCGGAACTTTTCCACCGCGCGAGACACCATAGGCGCAATGACCGTCATATTGCGGAGCATAATAGGCCGGGTTTTCCTGAAACTTGTCGCGGTTCTCTTCAGTCGCAAATGCCCAAGTTGAGCCGTTGTATTCGGCGGTGATGTCGGACCGGCCACGTACGGCCTCGGGCTGGGCCTGACCAACCGGAACCTGATCGAGGCTGCGATAGGCTACAACGTCATAACCCGACACGGCAAAACCGGTGCCGTCGACGTATTGATCACCCGCGAAGGCAGGCGCGGCAAGGGCGATAGCCGCTGCAAAACTCAGGGCAAAGCGTTTCATGTGGTCAATCCTCTTGTCTCAACTGTTAAAGGGGGCGCCATCGTGGCGGGACTGGATAAACAATAGGTAATTCTGCGCCCCTGCGTAGCCCTCCTCGCGGCGCTGTGACTTTGCACCAGCAAACGTGAGGCGCGCGATCCGGATTGTTACAAAATCAGTTCACCTCGCGGGGTTGGACTTTGACCTTTGCAACATTAGCTGTGGTGGCAGCGCTTCAATGGTCAGAAAGGCACGAGATGAGCGACGAAACCATCTATACACCTCCGAAGGTCTGGACCTGGGATAGTGAAAGTGGCGGGCAATTTGCCAATATCAACCGCCCGATTGCCGGTGCAACCCATGACAAGGATCTGCCGGTCGGGCAGCATCCCCTGCAACTTTATTCGCTGGCCACGCCCAACGGTGTCAAAGTCACCATCATGCTGGAAGAGCTTCTGGCCCTTGGCCATTCCGAAGCGGAATACAACGCGTGGCTCATCAATATCGGCGACGGTGACCAGTTCAGCTCGGGCTTTGTCGGGGCCAACCCGAACTCGAAAATCCCTGCACTTTGGGATCACTCGGGTAAGGAACCGGTTCGCGTATTCGAAAGCGCCTCGATCCTGTTTCATCTAGCCGAAAAGTTCGGAGCATTCCTGCCCGAGGACGGAGCGAAGCGAACCGAGGTGATGAACTGGGTGTTCTGGCAGATGGGCAGCGCGCCCTATCTGGGCGGCGGGTTCGGCCATTTCTATGCGTATGCGCCTGAAAAATGGCAATACCCGATCGACCGTTTCGCGATGGAGGCCAAGCGACAGTTGCACGTGCTGGATTTAGAGCTAGCCGACAAACCCTTTATCGCTGGCGACGAATACACCATCGCTGACATGGCGATCTGGCCTTGGTATGGGCAGCTTGTGCTGGGACGCCTGTACAGCGCGGCAGAGTTTCTGGATGTGGAATCCTATGAAAATGTAGTGCGCTGGGCCAAAGAGATCGACGCCCGACCGGCTGTTCAGCGTGGTCGGATGGTGAATCGGACCTTTGGCGAGCCTCATACCCAGCTACATGAGCGCCACGACTCTGGGGATTTTGAAACCCGCACGCAGGACAAACTTGAAACAACGGATTAAGTCTGCCCGAAAACTATCTGAGAATTGGGGGCCGCTCTGGATTACTGCCCGGCGCGGCCCTTTCTGTATCCGGTGCCTGAGGTTGTGGTAGATCGAACCGCAAGCCAACCTTGGCCAAAGCGGCGGTCGCAGGATCTTCGGACGCGAAAAACCCCACATCCAAAGCACCTGCCTCGATCCCTGAGAAAGTCAACGCCTCAGACACTGCGCGTGCAAGCGCGGGTTGCGCGTCTTCAACTGTCGAGACAAATCCCAGCAGATGCCCTCGCCCGCCGTCCTTGGACGTTGTGCCAACCAAAAATGCGGCAGCAGCCAATCCTGCGGCTGTGGCGAGTTTGGCATCCAATGCCGTAAGCAGCGTTTCAGGCAAACCGGAGGGAGGTTCGAATCCGGCCAGTTCCTGCTGTACCTCCTCGGGACCATGTTGCAACGTTTCGGACAACCAGCCCAAAGCCTCGGCCGGGATCAGGGTCGAGGAAGGGGCAGCATCCAGATTCAGCCCCAAACCAATCCCCTGCCCGGAAAGCATCGACGCCAGAACGCGCCCGGACAGAGCAACATAGGGAACCGGGCGTCCGGCGAACCGAGCCAGCCGCTCTTCCAGATCAAAGGCCAGCACAAAACGCCCGTCTGCCACTTCAAACAGTTCGGGCGAGATGTTGTCGCCCTGCGCCTCTTCGGTCAGCATCAGAAAAAGCTCACTGTCGGCCAGCCGCTCAAAAAAGCGCAACCGGGCTGCGTCATCCTGCGGGGAAGCCTCCATCGCGGCGTGGGCCGCGTCCAAAGCGGTGGAATCAGTCATTCAGAACCTCTTGCACCCGAGCGCGCAGAACCGGCACTAATTCGGCCTCGAACCACGGGTTTTTCTTCAGCCAAGCCGTATTGCGCCACGAGGGGTGAGGCAAGGCAAAGACCCGCGGCGCATGGTCCCGCCAATTGCGGACGGTTTCCGTCACCGTTGTTTTTACGTCCAGATGGTATTTGTGCGCATGCCCGCCGACCAGAATGGTCAAGGGCACCTCGCCCAGTTCCTTCATCACCTTGTCGTGCCATGTCCGGCGACAAATGGGCGGTGGTGGCAAATCGGCCTTGCGATCATTGTAACCGGGAAAACAGAATGCCATGGGCACTATGGACACCACCGAACGATCATAGAAACCCGTTTCATCCAAGCCCAGCCAGTCGCGCAAGCGATCTCCCGAAGGGTCGGTGAACGGACGGCCAGACGCATGCACCCGCGCACCAGGAGCCTGCCCCGCAATCAGGATAGGCGTGCCGCGCCGAAACCAGACCACCGGACGCGGCTGATGCGCGGTTGCGGTTCTTGCAAACCGGCCTGCACAGAGGCGACAGGCCTCAATTTCCCGAAGCAAACTGGTCATCTGGTCCGTGATCTTTCTTAGGGCAACGCGTCGAAGATAGGGACGTTCGGCCCCGCATCCAACCGATCCCAATCGCCCGGAACATCACACATGGCGTGATATCCATTCGGAACGCATTGATCATTTGTTTCATAATTCGACATAATGTGGCCAATATGGATCGGTAGCAGGCATGCCTTTAAGCCGACGCACCACGCACCAGACTGAGCAGGCAGCAAATGCTGGAATTCGAGAACGTCAGCAAATCCTTCTGGACCGGGACCCGCCGCAAGGTGATCCTGGATCAGGTCTCGTTCCGGGTCGAGCTGGGGACTTCCATCGGTATTCTGGCACCAAACGGTACGGGGAAAACCACACTTATCAACATGATGGCCGGGCTTGAGAAACCGGACGAAGGTGTCATCCGCCGCGAATGCCGCGTGTCCTTCCCGATGGGGTTCACGGGCGGAGTCGCCAAAAAACTGTCGGCACTGGAAAACGCCCGTTACATCGCAAAAATCTACGGGATGGACCCGGACTATGTCGAAGCCTACTGCAAATGGCTGTGCAATCTGGGTGAGTATTTCGACCAGCCATTGGGCACCTATTCATCAGGCATGCGGGCTCGGTTCACCTTTGCGTTGATGCTGGCGCTGGATTTCGACATGTACCTGATCGACGAGGGCATGCCCGCGACCACGGATGTCGAATTCAACAAGAAAGCAGGCGACATATTGCGTGAACGGCTGCGCACCACAACATTGGTGATCGTGTCCCATAACCCAACTGTTCTGGAGAAGTTTGCCAGACAGGCCGCTGTCCTTGTAGACGGGCAGCTTTACATGTTTGAAACCTTGGAAGAGGCAAAACAGCTTTATGACTACCAAACCCAAGGCTAAAAAATTCCACACTGACCCGGGCCCAAAAGGCAAGGGAACGGCTGAGGCGCGCGCCGATGCGATCTCTCGTATCCGACGCGGGACGCAACCCGGCGCGCAAGCCGACGATGACGCTCCGCCCTCAACCGATATTGAGGTTATCAAGCGCGAGGGTCTGACCGGACGACAATTGCGCGTGGCCCGACGGCTGGCGCAGAAGAACGGTTTGCAGGCAGCCTCGGACTACGATGCCGTGCGGCTGTTGCGGGAAAATGGAATTGATCCGTTCCAACGCACGAACCTGTTGAACCTGGCTGCCAACGATCAGCCCGACGCCGGGGCGCAGGACGAGGTTAAGGTGCAGTTGCCGCAGACCGTCGCACGGAAGACAGAGAATCTGCCCGGCCCAGAACTGACTCCGGCTCAGCGGCGCGAATATGAAATCGGGCAAATCCAGAAGAACATCGCGCGGCGGCGGCGGCGCAAGCTGTTCGGTCTGTTTGCCCGATTGGCCGTCTTTGTGATGCTGCCCACGTTGATTGTGGGGTACTACTTCTATCGCGTTGCGACACCGATGTATGCCAGTGATTCGGCCTTTTCGATTCTTCAGGCCGATGGCGCAGGGGCGTCGATTGGGGGGTTGCTGTCCGGCACCCAATACGCAACGGCCCAGGATGCAGTGTCCACGCAAGACTTTCTGGAGTCGAAAGACGCACTGCAGCGGCTGGAACACGACGTCGGCTTTTCAGAGATCTTCAAACAGGATTGGATCGACCCGATCCAGCGGCTGGCCCCGGACGCCACGCTTGAAGACGCCTATAAGCTTTATAGCCGCATGATCACCGTTGGGTATGACCCCAGTGACGGCATCATCCGGATGGAGGTCGTCGCACCCTCGCCCGAGATTTCAGTTGATATTTCTCGCCGCCTGATTTCCTACGCCGAGGACAAGATCAACAGCCTGACCGAGCTGAAGCGCGAGGACCAGATGCGCGAAGCGATGCAGGGGTTCGAGGACGCGCAGAACGAGCGCCGCAAGGCCCAAGAGGCACTGATCGAACTGCAATTGCAGGGCGCAGTTCTGGACCCTCAGAATGTCATTGCCAGCTTACGTGGACGGATCGATCAGGTCGAAGTGCAGCTGCAGGACAAGGAGTTGGAGCGCGCCGCCCTGTTGGATAACCTGCGCCCGAACCAGGCCAAAGTGGACGGCGTCAGCCGAGACATCGCCCGGCTGGAGGCAGTGCTGGCGAACCTTAACGCCGAGATGCTGGATGCTTCTGCCGGCGAAAACTCGCTGGCGCGGTTGAGTGTCCGAATTCAGATGGCACAGGCTGATTTGGCCGCACGCGACATGATGCTGCAAACTGCAATGCAGCATATGGAAACCACACGGACCGAGGCCAACCGAAAGGTCCGTTATCTGACGGTATCGGTGAACCCCGTTCCCAGCGAAGAACCCAGCTATCCGCGCAAGTTCGAAAATACGATTTTGGCTTTCCTGTTGTTTGCTGGTATCTACCTGATGATCTCGCTTACAGCGTCGGTCCTTCGTGAACAGGTATCCTCGTAAGACACATGAAACATGTAAAAATAGCCGACCTTACAGTTGGCAACGATCTTCCGCTGACCATCATCGCCGGCCCCTGCCAGCTTGAAACAGCCGACCACGCCCGGATGATTGCGGGCACCATGAAAGAGGCCTGCGAAGCCGCGGGTGCGCAGTATGTGTTCAAGGCGTCGTATGACAAGGCCAACCGCACCTCTCTGTCCGGCAAGCGCGGGATGGGAATTGATGCGGGATTGAAGGTTCTGGACGACATCCGCAAGACGATGGGCATTCCGGTTCTGACGGACGTTCACACAGAAGAACAATGTGCCGTCGCCGCCCAAGCCGTGGATGTGTTGCAAATCCCGGCTTTCCTGTGTCGCCAGACGGACATGTTGCTGGCTGCAGGTAAAACTGGCGTCGCTGTAAATGTCAAAAAGGGGCAGTTTCTGGCCCCGTGGGAAATGCCCAATATCGCCACCAAGATCGAAAGCACGGGCAATCACAACATTCTGCTGACCGAGCGCGGCACCTCATTTGGATATAACACGCTGGTTGCGGATATGCGGTCGCTGCCGCAGATGGCGCAGACAGGGTATCCGGTTGTGATGGACGCCACCCATTCGGTGCAGCAACCGGGTGGTCAGGGTGGGTCATCGGGTGGACAACGCGAGTTCGCCCCGGTCATGGCGCGTGCCGCCGTGTCGCTGGGCGTAGGAGCCGTGTTCATTGAGACACATCAGGATCCCGACACGGCACCCTCGGACGGGCCAAATATGATCCCTTTGAACCAAATGGGCCAATTGATTGACACATTGATGCGCTTTGATGCGCTGGCCAAAGAAAACCCGATTCAGATTTAACGATTGAGACCTGTTATGCCCAAACCCTTGCCTGAGGTGACCCCTAACACCTGGAGCTTTCTGCGCGATCCGATGATCAAGCCCACCGGTTTTCGCGAATATGACGCGCGCTGGAAATACCCTGATGAGATCAATTTGCCGGGTATGACCGCCCTTGGTCTGGGGCTGGGTACTCAGATGCACAAGCGCGGCATCGCGCCGGTGATTGCGGTCGGCAATGACTATCGCGACTATTCTCTGTCGATCAAAAACGCGCTGATCGTGGGGCTTATGCAGGCAGGTATTCAGGTCAAGGATATCGGCCCCGCGCTAAGCCCGATGGCCTATTTCGCCCAGTTTCATCTGGATGTGCCCGCTGTGGCCATGGTGACGGCCAGCCACAACCCCAACGGCTGGACCGGGGTCAAAATGGGCTTTGATCGCCCACTGACTCACGGGCCGGATGAAATGGCGGAACTGCGCGACATCGTGCTGAACGGTGAAGGCGTGGCGCGAGATGGCGGGTCATACGAATTTGTCGATGGCGTGCGCGAGGCCTATATCGACGATCTGGTGGGTGACTTCAGAATGTCACGGCCGTTGAAGGTTGTGTGTGCCACCGGCAATGGCACCGCGTCCGCCTTTGCGCCAGAGATTTTCGAGCGCATGGGGGTCGAGATCGTACCCAGCCATAACGAACTGGACTATACGTTCCCCCACTATAACCCGAACCCCGAGGCCATGGAGATGCTCCACGATATGGCCGACACCGTGAAATCCAGCGGTGCCGATCTGGCGCTTGGGTTTGACGGGGACGGTGACCGCTGCGGCGTGGTAGATGATGAGGGCGAAGAGATTTTTGCTGACAAGGTCGGCGTCATCATGGCCCGCGATCTGGCGAAACTTCACCCGGGTTCGACCTTTGTCGCCGACGTGAAATCCACCGGCCTTTTCGCAAGCGATCCTGAGCTTCAGGCCCTTGGCGTCAAGGCGGATTACTGGAAAACCGGACACAGCCACATGAAGCGCCGCGTTAAGGAAATCGGCGCATTGGCTGGGTTCGAAAAGTCTGGCCACTACTTCTTGGCGGAACCCATTGGGCGAGGCTACGACTGCGGCATGCGTGTCGCCGTCGAGATCTGCAAGCTGATGGATCGCAACCCGGATCAGAGCATGTCGGACCTACGCAAGGCTCTGCCGAAAACCTGGTCGACACCGACCATGTCACCCTATGCCGCCGACACCGAGAAATACGATATCCTGCAACGGCTGGTCGACAAACTGGTGGCCAAAGCAGATACTGGTGACAGCTTTGCCGGACGCGCGATCAAAGAGGTCGTCACTGTCAACGGCGCCCGGGTCATTCTGGACAACGGCAGTTGGGGCCTCGTGCGGGCGTCCTCGAACACACCCAACCTTGTGGTGGTCTGCGAAAGCAGCGAGAGCGAGGACGAAATGCGCGCCATCTTTGCCGAAATCGATGCGGTAATTCGCACCGAATCCGGCGTGGGTGACTACGACCAGACAATCTAGCGTTCCGCTTCAGTCCGACCGCCCATAGGGCCGGATCCCTAGTCCCCACCCAGCAGTTTCAGCAGCCCCTTTTGGGCTTCGTCCTCAAGTTTTTTCTTGAGGGCGTCTTCAATTTGCTCGGTCTCGGTGATGGAAGTGTTCAATTCGTTGCCAACCTTATCCAGAACCTGCTGTTTGGCGTCGTCTTCAAGCGCCTTGATCTTGCCCTCGGCGGCGGCTTCGATGACCTTGGTCAGGTCGGGTTTGATCGAAGGATCGCTCCAGGGCCCCACAATGCGCACAGGAACCGAAATGCCTTCGCCCGAATTGGCGCGCAAGGCGACCGGGGTAAACAGATAGTCAATATCGCGCGCGCCCAAACCAACCCGCCCGGCCCCATCGGCCCGGAAATTGTCCAGTTGCATCAGCAGGTCGTTGTTTGTCAGATTGCCGCCGTCAATCGTATAGGTTGCTGTCAGGCTATTGAACACGGTCGTGCCACCCGTGCCTTGGCCGCGCCCCATGAGTCGATCCAGATCGAAACCCGAGATCACACCGCTGCCAACGTCGATGTTCCCTTTCCCGCTGAGCGAGCGCATGATCTGATCTTCAGTCTGACCTACTCCGAGAAACTCCAAAGCGCCGGAACCGGTTCCTGACAGGCGTTCGATGCCGCCCAAGGTGCTGAGCGCCTGTTGAATATCGATGCCATCCGCCTTGAGACTGCCACCAACCGACAATCCGTTTCGGTTATTTGCCACGACCTGTCCGTTCAGTTGGCCAGCAAACAGAGTGGCCGGATGCATTTTCAACACCGCCCGGGACCGGTCGAGGCTTAGGGTCAGGTCACTTGGGCCGAGCGTCAGGTCCGGTACAGCGATAGACTCCGCCTGCAGCCGGATCGTCCCATTGGCCAATGCCAGCGCTGATGCATCGATCGGGGTGGTTGACCACCCTTGCCCCGAGGCGGCTGAACCCGATCCACCGCTTGCGGTCTCAGCCCCAAGCGCCTTGGTCAGGTCCAGATCACCGGCTTTCAGACGGGCGGTGATCTGAGGTGGGTCGGCGATCATGATATCCGCCTCACCGGTCAGCCGGTTCTGATCCAGTTCCGCCACCATGTCTCGTAAGGAAATTCGGCCGTCGCGGGTGTAAGTCATCTGTCCGGTGACTTTCGCCACCTGCCCCAACCCGGCAGGCACCGTAACACCTGATTGCCCAAACGCCGCCAGCATCTTGTGGACGCCACTGGCGTCAATGGTTACGCGACCCTCCATTTCGCCGGCCAGATTGACCCGCCCGGAAAACACGAAGGTACCGCCAGGTGCCGTCATGGCCAGATCAATCGGGGCCGCGCCACCCGTCGCGAAAGTCGGAAGGTCAGGGATTTTCAAATCCACCTGAACGCCACCGCCGGGCACCGGCATTTCGGCCTGCATCGCCATCGGGGCGGTAACGTTGGGCCAGCTTGCGGCCAGATCAACGTTGGAAAAGTCCATTCTGGTCTGACCATTTTCAACATATATCAATCGCGCGCCAGCAAGCTGCAATTGGTCAAGCGTCACGGTTCCACTGCTTTGTGCGGTGCCTCCGGACGAAGGCTGCGCATCTGCTCGGGCTGGCGCGGTAAATTCCCAATTGCCCCGGCCATCTTTCAATTCCAGACGCAACACGGGGTTGTCGGCAACAACCCGTCTGATCTTCAGGTCACCCGCCAGCAGGGCCGATGTGTCGACTCCCACGGCCAGGCTTTGCGCGCTGAGCATAGGCTCAGACCCGGCCCATTCTGCGTTGCCAAAAGTCACAGGCCCGGTCTCCATCCCAAGCACAGGCCAGAAAGACAGGCGGACGTCACCTGAAAGGGTCAGATCACGGCCCGTCTGTGCTTTGACCTGCTCGGCCAATATCGCCGCCAGCTTGTCGCCAGGCATCAGCAACAGGGCACCCACGACCAATGCAAAAACCGCAACCAGAATGAAGAGGATACGTGTCAGCCATTTCATCTTCGCCACCTGCCATTTCGGCTTGTCTGCTCTGAACACAAGTCAGCCCTGCGCGCGCAACATTTGCAAGGGAAAGCGTTCCCCACTATATGCCGCGCCATGAGTACGAACCCACCGAACCTCCGCCCCGACCTGGCACCTGCGGCCCGGATCGCAGATGCGCCACGCAATGACCAGCCGACCCTTGGTATGGTGTCGCTTGGCTGCCCTAAGGCTTTGGTCGACAGCGAGCGTATCCTGACTCGTCTGCGCGCAGAAGGATACGGTATCTCGCCCGACTATGCAGGCGCAGATGCCGTGATCGTGAACACCTGCGGGTTTCTGGACAGCGCCAAGGCGGAATCGTTGGAGGCCATTGGCGAAGCGCTGGTCGAGAATGGCAAGGTCATCGTGACCGGCTGTCTGGGGGCCGAGCCGGACTACATTCGCGAACATCACCCTCGCATCCTGGCCGTCACGGGCCCACACCAATATGAACAGGTGCTGGACGCGGTTCACGCCGCCGTGCCACCCGACCCAAACCCATATGTGGACCTGCTGCCCGCCAGCGGAGTAAAGCTGACACCCCGCCACTACAGTTACCTCAAGATTTCAGAGGGTTGTAACCACAAGTGCAAGTTCTGCATTATCCCGGACATGCGTGGAAAACTGGCCAGTCGTCCGGCCCATGCCATTCTACGCGAGGCTGAGAAGCTGGTCGATAATGGCGTGCGCGAGCTGCTGGTGATTTCTCAGGATACCTCGGCCTATGGGTTGGACCGGAAATACGATGTGAACCCATGGAAGGATCGCGAAGTACGCAGCCACATTACCGATCTTGCGCGCGAGCTGGGGCAGTTCGACGCCTGGGTTCGGTTACATTACGTCTATCCCTACCCGCATGTGCGTGACCTGATCCCATTGATGGCCGATGCTGGATGCAACGTGCTGCCTTATCTGGACATCCCGTTCCAACACGCCCACCCGGATTTGCTGAAACGCATGGCGCGTCCGGCGGCAGCAGCCAAAACGCTGGATGAGATTGCCGCGTGGCGGTCCGTCTGCCCCGATATCACGCTGCGCTCGACTTTCATTGTGGGCTATCCCGGCGAAACTGAGGCTGAATTTCAGACCCTGCTGGATTGGATGGATGAAGCGCAGCTGGATCGCGTCGGATGTTTTCAATACGAAAACGTCGATGGCGCTCGGTCCAATGACCTGCCTGATCATGTCCCGGATGAGGTCAAGCAGGACCGCTGGAATCGCTTCATGGAAAAAGCTCAGGCGATTTCCGAAGCTAAACTGGCAGCGAAAGTTGGTCAGACGTTGCAAGTCATCGTGGATGAGGTCGATGACGAGGCCGCCACATGCCGCACCAAGTCGGATGCTCCCGAAATCGACGGAAACCTGTTCATTGATGAAGGGTTCGAAGATCTGTCCCCCGGGGATATCGTCTCGGTCGAGGTCGACGAGGCCGGAGAATACGATTTGTGGGGAAATCTGACCCAGGCGCATTAGCGCAAGGTTCAGATCAAACCGACCAGCGCCACGACCCAGGCCACCCCAGCCGCAATGGCAGTCAGCGCCACTGCCGCGCTGGCCGCGTCTTTGGCTTGGCCCGCCAGTGTGTGGTGTTCGGTTGAGGTGTGGTCCACTGCGCGTTCGATGGCCGTATTGAACAGTTCAGCCACCAGCACCAAAAGCCCCAGAACAAGGATCAGAGCCCTCAGCCCCTCCGGGATCGACAGCGCTATGGCCAGAGCCGCCGAGATCAGGTTCGCCCATACCCATGTTCGAAAGGAATATTCTTCACGAAATGTGACGACAAGGCCCTGCCAGCTCCAGCGCGTTCGGTCCTTCAGTCGTTCAAAGAAATATTTCATCGGTCAGCTCCCGGGGCCTGAATTTAGTGTGACGGTCCCAGCCGTCCTTCCCAACAAAAAACCGCCCCAAGGGCGGTCTGTCAAAGAAAGGATTGCAGGCGGCCCGCAAAAAAGACCGCCTGCGAAAGGATTATTGCGTGACCGGGTTACAAACGGTTTGACCGGCTTCGGTTGTGGCCAGTTCATACCCGGCAGAGCAACTGGGCGTGCCATACTTGTCATAGTCGGGCTGGATATAAACAGGGGTCGGTTCTTCCTGCTGCGCACAAGCGGCCAATACGACGGCTGTGGCGCAGATAGCAGCGAATTTCAGCTTCATGTCCTTCAGTCCTCTATTACTTTTCTGATATTGCCCAGTTTTTCGGGGGCCGACCTCAGGATAAGATCACTTTGACACTCTGGCAACGCAGTTCATCACGATCATGTGATCACAGGCGAAACCACGCCTGTGGCGGATTCTGCGCATCGGGGCTGTTCTTCCTGAAAATTCGCCATAAAGTTCTCCGAGGACATTAGCCAAAGACGGAGAAGCCATATGCCCGACGCCCCGATTATTGCCCAGAAAGCCCCGTTTCCGGTCGAGGTGACCGAAGGCAAAAGCTATTTCTGGTGCGCCTGTGGCAAATCGCAAAAACAACCATTTTGTGACGGGTCTCATAAGGGCACCGGGATGGAGCCGGTTAAGTTCACCGCGGAAGAAAGCAAGAAAGTCTTCTTTTGTGGTTGTAAGCACACCGATAAATTACCGCTGTGTGACGGCAGTCATTCCCGCCTTTAACTCCGATCAGGCCAGATTTTTGAAAGTTTCCGCATTGGCGCAGAACTCGGGCGGCGATGCGGCTATTGTCTGCTGTGTCGCAAGCCAGATTTGGCAATGCTCGCTGCAATCTGCAGCGCGGCATCTGGTGACCATCTCGGCATAATCACTTTCGGATAGCCTGCCTTCAGCCATTGCTTCGGTCAGCGACACCCCCATGCATCGGGCAACTGATCGGTTCAGCCAAAAATGTTTCTCGACATCGCCAAGTATATCCTTCGGCATCAGATCACCTGCAACTGTGTGCACCTTAGTGCCGCAAAGCGCGCTTGATTGACGTCTGAGCACGGCGCGCCCGAAACGATATCAGCACCCGTGACCTGACCTGCGCACAAAACAAGGCGCATATGGGTTATCATTGCGTATAGACGTGGCAGAAGAGCCTCGTTTCTACGGTGCCAGCCGGTCCAGCAGGTCTCGGTTGCGGCAGTATTCCGGCGCTTCCGGGGCAGCCAGAGTTTGCGCCAGAAATGACTCGCAATGGCCAGGGTTCGGGCATTCGGTGCAACGCAGGACAGCCTCCGAGATATCGTCCACCCGTAGCGCGCCGGAAATTGCGGCTTCTTCCAGGTCAACACCCAAGGTCGTGGCCATCTCGTCCACCAGACCAGCGTGGTGGCGCAATGTGTCGCGGCGGGACATGCAGTTTCCTTTCTGTATCGCAACTGGGGTCAGCCTACCGCATCTGTCCCGCCGGTAATTTGACTCAGGTCAAGGCCCGGATTCCAGATGATCCAGATAGGCCCGCGTGGCATCCTGCACCCGGCGAAAGCGGTCTCCGCCCAGTTTTTTACCGCCGTACCAGCGTGTTACAATGATCACATGATCCGCAAGCTCCGCGCGTTCCATCATCCGCAAGATGACCATGGCCGCTCCGGTTTCACCGTCATCCGCTTTCAACGCGCCGGTAGGCAAGACCGCAGCCCAAGTGTTATGTGTGGCTTTGGCATAGGCCTTGTCGGATTTCAGTCTGGCCAGAACCGCATCCACATCCGCCCGGCTGGTGACCCGCGCGCCAGTGACCGCGTATTTCGAACCTCGGTCGCTCAGGACCACACCCAAACAGGTCAAATCTGTCATTGCGTCAGCCCCAGTTGCGCCGCTGTCAGCATGACGGCCTCAACCCGTTGCGCATTCGGGGGATGGGTTGCCAGAAACTGATCGCCGGGATCAGGGATGCGCTGAAAGAACTTCAGACCTATCAACGGATTATAGCCGGACCTGTGCGTGATCAAGGTTCCCAGCACATCAGCCTCCAACTCGAAATCCTGCGAATAGCTTTGCACCCCAACTTCGGCCCCCAATTCCTGCGCCTTTTCGATTCCGGCGCTGCTTTCGCCCCGTTTGCGGGCCAGTTCTCCGAATTCACGCGCGCCCTGCTTTGCGTTTTCGGCCTGTCGGGAAATATGATCCAGGATATGATGCGCGGCTTCATGCCCCATGACAAAGGCCAGTTCATCAGCATTTTGTGTCGATCGGATCATGGCTTGCGAGAAAATGATAATCGGGCGCCCTTCGGCATCCAGCGTCTGAAACGCGTTGGCCTGCACGCGGGGGTCAACGTCCACCATGATGGCAAAATCACAATTGACCGTCGAGGATCGCCGTTGACACTCGGTTTGCGCGGCATCACCGACGTTGCGGCTGACCTCGGCGAAACTGCGGCTCAACTCTTGCAATTCTGGCGAGCGTGGCTGCCAGTCTTCGGCAGGCACGGCGTATGATAGCGATGTCCCGCAGGCTGGCAGCAACAGAACAAGCATCAGAGCAAGATGGCGCATTCCGTTTCCTTTCAATCCCCTCTGCCAGCACACAACCATAGCGCGGCAATTGTGGCGCGACCACATCCGAATTAACGTCCGACGGGTTGCATTACCGCGATTGCCTCTGCACTCTGCGCCTATGTTTTCGATTGAGCATGAATTCGACTCGACTGTCATTACTCTGGTTGATGAAGGCCCCAAGCCTTTGCAGGAGGATGTTGTCATAAACAGCTTTGCCGAGTGCGTAACGCTGGAGCAACTGGACCCGCGCACGGACAAGATTCAAAAAATCACCCTATCCCCCGAGCAGATCCGCGATTTGGCCGCGGCTCTGGATTTGCCCGAAGGTGTCTATCAGGTCCGCGAAACCGGTCGGGGGTTTTAACGGCCGCAAGGCACCGAGCAGCTATCCGACGCGCTCCAAGCGGCGCCGGTCGGCGTCTTTTACCTTTTCAGGTTGAAAAACATCCCCTGTTTCCATCAGTTGGGCCTTGAATTGAGGTTCGGGCTCACCGAAATACCGTTGAGCCATGTAAAGAAGGTTAACATATGTCGCTGAACTCTCCTGCCGCGCTGGAATTCCTGCAAAACCGCAGATCCCGCCCGGCCAAAACACTGGTTGCACCTGCACCCACGCGTGAACAGCTGTTGCCGCTTCTGACCGCGGCGGCGCGCAGCCCGGATCACGGCAAGTTAGAGCCCTGGCGATTCATCGTACTGGAAAAGGGCGCGATGCCCCGGCTTGCCGAGTTGACGGAACAACGTGGCGCCGCGCTGGGGAAAAGCCCCGAGGACATTGCCAAGGCGCGGAATCAATTCGATCTGGGTCAACTGGCCGTGGCCGTGATCGAAGTTCAGAAACCATCCCCAAAAATCCCAGCAATCGAACAAACCTATTCGGCAGGCGCGGTGTGTCTGGCGCTGCTCAACGCCGCTTTGGCGTCTGGTTGGGGGGCGAACTGGCTATCCGGCTGGCAATCACATGACCCGGAATTCTGCAAACAGGGGCTGGGTTTGGCGGAAAACGAACGTGTTGCCGGTCTGATTCACATTGCGACAGAAAGTGCCGCACCACCGGAACGCCCGCGCCCGGATGTTGCGGCCTTGACCAGCTGGGTTTCGGGATGATCATCCTCAACGCTTTCTTCGCAGCTTTGGGTCAGCTAGGGGACCCAAGATTTCGGGGCGTTCTATGGCGCGGCGTTGGTCTGACAATCCTGCTTCTGATCATTGCCTGCGCCGGGGCAATCTGGCTGATCAATTCTCTGTCGGGGCAAGAAATCTCGCTGCCCTTTGTCGGCACTGTGCCTTGGCTGAACGATGTGCTGAACTATTCAGGCATCGTTTTGGTTTTGATATTGCCCGTGTTCCTGATGGTGCCTGTCGCCTCGGCCATCACATCCATGTATTTGGAAGAGGTCGCACAGGCGGTTGAGGACAAGCATTATCCCAACCTTCCAACAGTCCCTCGTATTCCCTTTACCGATGCTGTGCGGGATACAGTCACCTTTCTGGGCGTCTTGATTTTGGCCAACGCGCTGGCGCTGATCCTTTACGCGATTTTCACCCCGCTTGCGCCTTTTATCTTCTGGGCGATGAACGGCTTCCTTCTGGGGCGCGAATACTTCACCCTGGCCGCGATGCGGCGTGTAGGCCGGGAAGGTGCGCGAAAGCTGCGGGCCAAACATTCCACCATGATTTGGCTGGCCGGGACATTGATGGCGATTCCGCTATCTGTACCGCTTATAAACCTTGTGATCCCGATCATCGGCGCGGCGACTTTTACGCATATCTACCATTCAGTCTCGGGGCAAAGGCCCTGAAACCTACTCGCGCGGCTCCAACTGGTTGAGCCAGTCAAAATCGCGCACCGTGATTATTCCGGACAAGATAATGCCCGCGATGATCGCCCAAAGTACAATCGTGATCCCGGTTGTGATCCACAGCTTTTTGCGCATGTGGTGAACCTCGGGCGCGCCTGCATGGGTACCAGGAACAATATCACCAAGATCACCTTGCGTCTTGATGCGTACCGGCAGCACGACCAGCAAAGTCAGAAACCAGATAACGGCAAACAGGACCAGAGCGGCTGTAATTGTCATGGGGTGCCCTCAGACCTGCTCCAACTCGACAAGGCATCCGTTGAAGTCTTTAGGATGCAGAAACAGCACCGGCTTGCCATGCGCCCCGATCTTCGGCTCACCCGAGCCCAGTACACGGGCACCAGTCTCTTTCAGATGGTCACGGGCAGCAATGATATCCTCGACCTCATAGCAGACGTGGTGAATGCCGCCCGAGGGGTTCTTTTCCAGGAATCCCTTGATCGGACTGTCCTCGCCCAATGGATAGAGCAGTTCGATTTTGGTGTTGGGAAGTTCGATGAACACAACGGTAACACCGTGATCGGGTTCATCCTGCGGCCTACCTACCTTGGCCCCCAACGCGTTCCGATACTGCGCTGACGCGGCCTCGAGGTCGGGAACGGCTATGGCAACGTGGTTCAGGCGGCCGATCATGGGGCTCTCCTCAAGTTCTTCGGTACAGCGGTTATGGGGGCTGTTCGGGCAAAGGACAAGTGCGCCAAATCGCGCGTTAACGCTGTGTTAGCCAGAACTTCCTAGCCTGAGGTACCTGCTGATTAGGAGTTCTGCCATGGACGATTCGGGACTATTCGAAGCCCCCTCTGCCACCGCGATGCGGCCTTTGCTGGGGCAAACAATTCTTGTGGTTGAAGACAGCCGTTATGCCTGCGATGCCATCCGCCTGATGTGTCTGCACAGCGGTGCTCGTATCAGACGGGCAGATTGCCTGAAATCGGCGCGGCGACATCTGCAAATCTACCGCCCTTCGGTGATCATTGTTGATATGGGCCTTCCTGACGGATCGGGTGCAGAGCTTATTGCCGATCTGGCCGGCAAGTCCCCCCGGATCGAAGTTATTCTGGGTTTGTCTGGCGACGACGAAACCGAAGGCCGGGCGATGCAGGCAGGTGCAAACGGCTTCCTGACCAAACCGCTGACATCACTGGCTTACTTCCAGACAACCATTCTGAAACTTTTGCCAGAAGACCGCCGCCCCTGCGAGTTGAGCTTGGTCAGAGACGAAACCATTTGCCCCGACCCGCTGGCCTACCAGGACGACATGGCGCATATCGCGGATGTGCTGGCCGGTCCAACGGATCATCGCACGCTGGACTATGTTGCCCAGTTTCTCAGCAGCGTGGCACGTGACGCGCAGGATCGGGCTTTGGCCAAGGCTGCACAGCAACTCGCGCTGTCGCGCACAAGTGGCGCACCGACAACCGCTTTGGCAGCCCGGGTGGCCGGACTGGTACAAAACAGGTTGGAACGGCAGGAGGCGATCTGAAATGGCAACCGCCTATTTTCTGACCGCCTCATTAGTCGCGCTTTGGATGTACCACCGAGCGCGGAGAGCCGCGCGCGCAATTCGTCGCAACCGACAGCAGTTGAATATCTAACGTTCGGTGCGGTTGTAATGCAGGAAAACGCCCGCACAAGGCGGGCGGTTCAGATCAGTCCTGCGGGATGATGCGAAGACCCAGCTCCATCAACTGGTCCGAGGTCGGGTCCGAAGGTGCATCCATCATCAGATCTTCGGCGCGTTGGTTCATCGGGAACATCATGACCTCGCGAATGTTGGCCTCATCAGCCAGCAACATCACGATCCGGTCGATGCCCGCAGCACAGCCCCCGTGTGGCGGAGCGCCATAATGGAAAGCGTTGAAAAGGGCACCAAAGCGCGATTTGACCTCTTCTTCACCGTAGCCGGCCAGTTCAAAGGCTTTCAGCATGATCTCGGGCTTGTGGTTCCGGATCGCGCCCGAGACCAGTTCATAGCCGTTACAGGCCAGATCGTACTGATAGCCGCGCACGTCCAGAGGGTTGCCCTGCAGCGCTTCCATCCCGCCCTGCGGCATCGAGAACGGGTTGTGTTCGAAATCAATCGCGCCGGTTTCTTCGTCCTGTTCGTAGATCGGGAAGTCCACGATCCAGGCAAAGGCGAAACGGTCTTTCTCGGTCAGCCCGAGTTCTTCACCGATCACGTCACGCGCTTTACCTGCGACCTTTTCAAAGGCTTTTGGCTTGCCGCCCAGGAAGAATGCGGCATCGCCAACGCCCAGACCCAGTTGTTGGCGGATCGCCTCGGTGCGTTCGGGGCCGATGTTCTTGGCCAGCGGGCCTGCCGCCTCCATCCCCTCGCCCTGATCGCGCCAGAAGATGTAGCCCATCCCCGGCAGGCCTTCTTTCTGAGCAAAGGCGTTCATGCGGTCACAGAACTTGCGACTGCCACCGGTCGGCGCTGGGATGGCGCGAATTTCGGTGCCTTCCTGCTCCAGCAGCTTCGCGAAAATTGCAAAGCCAGACCCGCGAAAGTGGTCGGAGACCACTTGCATTTTAATAGGATTGCGCAGGTCGGGCTTGTCGCTGCCATACCACAGCGCCGAGTCCTTGTAGGAAATCTGCGGCCACTCCTGATCGACCTTGCGGCCACCGCCGAATTCTTCGAACACACCGGTCAGAACGGGCTGGATCGTATCGAACACATCCTGCTGCTCAACAAACGACATCTCAAGGTCGAGCTGGTAGAAATCGGTTGGCGAACGGTCGGCGCGCGGGTCTTCGTCACGGAAGCACGGCGCGATCTGGAAATACTTGTCGAAACCCGACACCATGATCAGCTGCTTGAACTGCTGCGGCGCCTGCGGCAGCGCGTAGAACTTGCCCGGATGCAGACGCGAAGGTACCAGAAAGTCGCGCGCGCCTTCGGGCGACGAGGCGGTGATGATCGGCGTCTGATATTCGCGGAAGCCCTGATCCCACATGCGGCGACGCATCGAGGCGACAACGTCCGAGCGCAGGGTCATGTTCTGCTGCATCGCCTCACGGCGCAGGTCCAGATAGCGATAGCGAAGGCGGGTTTCCTCGGGGTATTCCTGATCGCCGAACACCATCAGCGGCAGTTCATCGGCAGCGCCCAGAATTTCCAACTCGCGCACGTAAACCTCAATCTCACCGGTGGGCAATTTCGGGTTCACCAGATCGGCGTCACGCGCTTTCACGGTACCGTCGATGCGGATACACCATTCCGAACGCACCTTCTCCAACTCGGCAAAGGCAGCGCTGTCGCCGTCGCACAAAACCTGTGTTACGCCGAAATGGTCGCGCAGGTCGATGAACAGCACGCCGCCGTGATCTCGGACCCGATGCACCCAGCCGGACAGGCGGACAGTTTCACCGACATTGGCGGCGGTCAGAGCGGCGCAGGTGTGGCTGCGATAGGCGTGCATGGAATATCCCTTCGGGCGCAGAATTCGTCGCGCCGATACACCCTGTCAGGCTCGGAAAGTCAAGGCAGGTCGCACCGTCAAAACGGCCTTTGCACGTTGCCGGAATAGAAATACACGCCCAGACCCACGGCGAAGATGATATTCCCCGCAATCGCATGCAACAAAACCGCATAAAAGAACGAGCCACGCTTGCGATAGGCCCAGCTGAACAGCAGCCCGCCAACGAAGGTCATTAAGGCAACAATCCAACTCCAATACATCAAGTGAGCAAAGGAAAAGACGGCCGCATTCAGTATGTCAGCCTTGCGCCCTTCGGGTAGTATCGCGTGATAGCGGCGGAAGAACAGCGGGCGGAACAACAACTCCTGCGGCAGGGCAGACAGAAGCGGATAGCCGATCCAGATAAAGACCAGCATCTCGGGTCGATGTTTAAGCAGAAAAAAGGCCGCTTCTGGACGGGTGAGGTAGATCAGCGCGGTACAAAACGCGACGGTCACCAGAGTGAACACGGCCAGTTCGCGAAACGACCAGTTCGCCCATTCGTACCGCAGTTCCGCCCACTGAAAGCCAGGGGTCGCGTGCAGCAGGACAATCCCCAACCCGGTAAAAGCAAAGAGCGCGGGAAACATCCAGTTGGGCGGGAACAGCACCGCAATCAGCAGCGGGGCAGCAATGAAGAACAGGCCAAACTCAAACCGCAATCGCAAAGCCGCGAGCGGTGGGACAGTTATCGTGCTGTCTTTGCTCACAGGCTCACCAACTCCACCGGTATCAGGCCGCGCAAGGAATTTCCCATAAAAATAGATTGCGCCTGTTTCAGATCATTCAGGGTCAGAACCGCCTCGGCATACTCTTCTTGTTCCAAAACTTCTTCGCGCAGAATACCCGGCAAAAGCCCGCTGGCCAGCACGGGCGTCAGCCGCGCTCCGTCGCGGGTTTCAATGAACAGATTGGTGATGGACCCTTCGCACAGCTCATCGCGTTCATTCAGGAAAAGCAGTTCGTCAACGCCCTTGGGCATCGCCGCGCGGGCAGTGTCATAGAGAGCACGGCGGGTGGTTTTGTGGCGTAGCCATATATCGTCAGAGGTCAGGCGGGTTTCCGAAACGGCCAGCCGCCAGATTGGAGGGTTTTCGGTCAACGGGGCGGTGGTCAAATCGAACTTGCCCGCAACATCCATGGTCAACCGACAGCGCATCGGGGCGTCAGCCGGGGTTTCCATCAGAACCTCCCGCGCGACATTCCGGTCCATCGGCAAGCCCAATGCGGCAGCGGTACGCGCCATGCGGTTCAGATGCCGGTCCTGTCGGACAAACCCCTGCCCAGGCCAAAAGCCCAGGGTTTCGATCAGGCGGAAATCAGGCTCGACTGGTGGACGAAGCGGGCTTTCCATAGCGCCTCCTCATATTCCGATGGGGCGGTGCTGTCCCAAACCAGACCGCCGCCAACATTCAGGGTCGCCTTGCCGTCCTCGACCATGAGAGTCCGAATGGCCACGTTGAATTCGGAACGTCCATCCGGTGCCGCCCATCCGATCGTGCCGCAATAGGCATCGCGGGGCCACGGCTCCAACTCTGATAGAATCTCCATCGCACGGATTTTAGGCGCTCCGGTGATCGAGCCACAGGGGAACAGAGCCGTCAGGATATCTGAAAGGCCAACCCCAAGGTGCAATTGCGCCTGAACCAACGAGACCATCTGGTGAACGGTCGCATAGGTTTCGACCTTGAACAGCTCGGGCACCTTGACCGACCCGGCCAGCGCGACGCGGCTGATATCGTTGCGCAGAAGGTCAACGATCATCAGATTCTCGGCGCGGTTTTTTTCGTCAGATGACAAGAAAGCCCGGCGACGTTCGTCTTCGACAGGGTCTTCGCTGCGCGGTTGAGTGCCCTTCATCGGGCGCGTCTCGATCCGACCCGTGGCATCGGTGCGGAAAAACAGTTCAGGAGATCGGCTGAGCAAATCAGGCAGCCCGTCTTGTTCGACCAATGCGCCATGCCCAACGGGCTGGCCAGCCGCAAGCGCGGTGTAAAGCGCTGCGCTGTCACCCGTTACATCAAGATCAATGGGAAAGGTCAGATTCGCCTGATAGATGTCGCCCGCACCGATGGCATCATGAACCGTGCGGAAGGCCTGGGCATAGCGCGCTTCGTCCCAGCGCGGCTGAAATGCAGTGATGCCGCCCGTTTCCTTTGGCAGACCAACGCGGTCCGGTTCCGCGTACACCCCGAAACACAGCAGTGGCAGCCGTCGTCCTTGGGGCAGAAGGTCGGCCAGACGTGGCTCCAACACATAGCCCAGCTCATAACTCGCATATCCCGCCAGCCAGGCCCCATCCGCGCGCGCCTGATCAAGCGCCGCCAGAGCCTGAGGCACCTCTTCCGCATGATCCGCGCGGATGATTTTGGATGGGCGTTCAAACCGGGTTCCACGACCGGCTGGCCCTTGATCGAAACGAATACGCAAGTGCATCCTCATTTGCCGTGCTGCGCGATATAGAGGATACGCCAGCAAGTGAAAGGGGGGAAAGCGGCAATTTCGCCCCTGTTTCCGATACCTCTTGCACCTTTTCGCGCGGTCCCTATAACGCAGGACAATTTGGGCGCTGGGGCGGTGCCCTGACTCGCGGACAATCGAAGGAACAAGGCCATGCCGAGAAGAACCGACATCCAGTCGATCATGATCATCGGGGCGGGGCCCATTGTTATCGGACAGGCCTGCGAGTTTGACTATTCCGGCGCACAGGCCTGTAAGGCGCTGCGCGAGGAAGGCTACCGGGTCATTCTGGTGAACTCAAACCCGGCCACGATCATGACTGATCCGGGGTTGGCGGATGCCACCTATATCGAACCGATCACGCCCGAGGTTGTCGCCAAGATCATCGAAAAAGAACGTCCCGACGCCCTGCTGCCCACAATGGGTGGACAGACCGGCCTGAACACCTCGCTGGCTTTGGAAGAAATGGGCGTACTGGACAAGTTCGGTGTCGAGATGATCGGAGCCAAACGCGACGCCATCGAAATGGCCGAAGACCGCGCCCTGTTCCGCGAAGCGATGGATCGCCTGGGTATCGAAAACCCGAAAGCCGAGATCGTGACGGCCCCCAAGGACGAGACCGGAAAGAAAGATCTCGACGCCGGTGTAGCGCTAGCGCTGGATACGCTTGAAACTGTGGGGCTGCCCGCAATTATCCGCCCGGCCTTTACGCTAGGCGGCACCGGTGGCGGCGTGGCCTATAACCGCGAAGATTATATCCATATTTGCCGTTCGGGCATGGATGCCTCACCCGTAGGCCAGATCCTGATCGACGAAAGCCTGCTGGGTTGGAAGGAATATGAGATGGAGGTGGTGCGTGACACTGCCGACAACGCCATCATCGTCTGTTCCATCGAAAACGTCGACCCGATGGGCGTGCACACAGGTGACTCGATCACTGTTGCCCCTGCCCTGACGCTGACCGACAAAGAATACCAGATCATGCGCAATCACTCGATTGCCGTTCTGCGTGAGATCGGCGTCGAAACTGGCGGCTCGAACGTGCAATGGGCGATCAACCCCGATGATGGCCGCATGGTCGTTATCGAGATGAACCCACGCGTGTCGCGGTCGTCTGCGTTGGCGTCCAAGGCGACCGGTTTCCCGATTGCCAAGATCGCCGCGAAATTGGCCGTCGGCTATACGCTGGATGAGCTGGACAACGACATCACCAAGGTCACGCCTGCGTCGTTCGAGCCGACCATCGACTATGTCGTCACCAAGATCCCGAAATTCGCGTTTGAGAAATTCCCAGGCTCCGAGCCTTATCTAACCACTGCCATGAAGTCGGTGGGTGAGGCCATGTCCATCGGCCGCACCATCCACGAATCGATGCAAAAGGCGCTGGCTTCGATGGAATCGGGGCTGACCGGCTTTGATGAGATCGAAATCCCCGGCCTGAACGTAGGTGTCTGGGAAGAAGCCGACGACAAGGCTGCCGTCATCAAGGCGATCAGTCAGCAAACGCCCGACCGTTTGCGTACCATTGCGCAGGCGATGCGCCACGGCCTGAGCGACGATGAAATCTTCGGTGTCACCAAGTTCGACCCATGGTTCCTGGCCCGCATTCGCGAGATCATCGAGGCAGAGCGCGCGGTGCGCAAAGACGGCCTGCCGGTGACCGAAGACGGTATCCGCAAACTGAAAATGCTGGGCTTCACCGACGCGCGCCTGGGCAACCTGACCGGTCGAGATGAGGCCAACGTCCGCCGCGCCCGCCGAAATCTTGGTGTCACCGCCGTGTTCAAACGCATCGACACCTGCGCCGCCGAGTTCGAAGCGCAGACGCCCTACATGTACTCGACCTACGAAGCCCCGATGATGGGCGAGGTCGAATGTGAAGCCCGTCCGAGCGACCGTAAAAAGGTCGTCATTCTCGGCGGCGGCCCGAACCGGATCGGTCAAGGTATCGAGTTCGACTATTGCTGCTGCCACGCCTGCTTCGCGCTGACTGAAGCCGGGTATGAGACCATCATGGTCAACTGCAACCCCGAGACAGTCTCGACCGACTATGACACTTCGGACCGGTTGTATTTCGAGCCGCTGACCTTCGAACATGTCATGGAAATCCTGACGAAAGAGCAGGAAAACGGCACCCTGCACGGTGTGATCGTTCAGTTTGGCGGTCAGACCCCGTTGAAACTGGCCAACGCGCTGGAAGCCGAAGGCATTCCGATCCTGGGCACCACGCCGGACGCTATCGATCTGGCCGAAGACCGCGAACGGTTCCAGGCCCTGGTCAACGAACTGGGTCTAAAACAGCCCAAGAACGGCATCGCCTCGACCGACGAACAGGCGCTGGAGATTGCAGACGAAATCGGCTTCCCGCTGGTCATCCGCCCCTCATACGTTCTGGGCGGCCGCGCGATGGAAATCGTCCGCGATATGGATCAACTGCGGCGCTACATCAACGACGCCGTCGTGGTCTCGGGCGACAGCCCTGTTCTGCTGGACAGCTATCTGGCCGGTGCGGTTGAACTGGACGTTGATGCGCTGTGCGATGGAACCGACGTGCATGTCGCGGGCATCATGCAACATATCGAAGAGGCAGGCGTGCATTCAGGCGACTCCGCCTGTTCGCTGCCGCCCTATTCGCTTTCGAAAGAGATCATCGCGCAGATCAAGGATCAGGCCTTCAAACTGGCCAAGGCATTGAACGTAGTTGGCCTGATGAATGTCCAGTTCGCGATCAAGGATGACGAAATCTATCTGATCGAAGTGAACCCGCGCGCCTCACGCACTGTGCCCTTCGTGGCCAAGGCCACTGACAGCGCCATCGCGTCCATCGCGGCGCGACTGATGGCGGGTGAAAAGCTGGCAAACTTCCCGCAGCGCCCGCCCTACAAAACTGTTGACGACTCCAAGATCGCGGACCAGATGACTCTGGCCGACCCGGACATGCCCTGGTTCTCGGTTAAAGAGGCAGTCATGCCCTTTGCCCGCTTCCCTGGCGTCGACACCATTTTGGGCCCCGAAATGCGCTCAACCGGAGAGGTGATGGGCTGGGATCGTGATTTCCCCCGCGCCTTCCTCAAGGCGCAGATGGGGGCGGGCATGGTACTGCCGACATCGGGCCGTGCCTTTATCTCGATCAAGGATGCGGACAAGGGCGTGGCGATGCTTGAGGCGGCGAAAGTTTTGGCTGATCAGGGTTTTACACTGGTTGCAACGCGCGGCACGCAGAGCTGGTTGGCGGAACAAGGTGTCACCTGCGATGTGGTGAACAAGGTCTATGAGGGTCGCCCTGACGTGGTCGACATGCTCAAGGATGGTCAGGTGCAATTGGTGATGAACACCACCGAGGGTGCTCAGGCGGTCGAGGACAGCAAGGCCATCCGCTCCATCGCGCTTTACGATAAGATCCCCTATTTCACGACTGCTGCGGCCAGCAATGCTGCGGCGCTGGCCATCAAGGCGCAGGCCGAAGGGGACGTTGTGGTGAAGTCACTGCAGGGGTAAAGCGTTTGCCCACGATCTGAGATAAAGCCCTGGCTAAGAACGCCGGGGCTTTTCGATTCAGCACACGTTGCTGCGAAAGCCTGTCATGGAATGTGATTGGAATGCCCGCATTCCCTCGGGTCAATACGCCTTGATCAAACAAGGGTGTGATTGCATTTTGTGCAGATCGAAACATTCAGGACCCATCATGTATACGCCTGCCATTACCGGTACCGGAGTCTTCACGCCCCAGAATATCATCACAAATGCCGAACTTGTGGCCGCCTTCAATGCTTTTGCGGATCAAAAGAACGCCGAAAACACCAAAGCCATCGCTGCGGGCGAGATGGAACCGATGCAGCATTCTTCGGAAGAGTTCATCGTCAAAGCCTCAGGCATTCAAAATCGTTATGTGATGGACAAGACCGGTGTACTGGACCCCGATATGATGTATCCCGCGCTGCGTCAGCGCAGCGACGAGGAGCCCGGGATTATGACCGAGATGGCGATTGACGCCTGCCAAAAGGCTCTGGCGCAGGCGGGACGCACGGCACAGGACGTGGATCTGGTGATCTGCGCTGCCTCGAACCACGAACGCGCTTACCCCGCGATTGCCATCGAAATCCAGCAGGCACTGGGAACCAAAGGATTTGGGTTCGACATGAATGTCGCCTGTTCCTCGGCCACATTTGGTATTCAGGCGGCCGCGGATATGGTGCGCTCGGGCTCGGTTCGGGCGGCGCTGGTGGTCAACCCCGAGATTTGCTCGGGCCATCTGGAATGGCGTGACCGTGATTGCCATTTCATCTTTGGCGATGTGGCTACGGCGACCTTGATCGAGCGCATCGAAGATGCGCAAGGCCCTCATTTCGAGATCGTTTCAACCCGTTGCGCCACCGAGTTTTCTAATAACATCAGAAATAACAACGGCTTCTTGCGGCGGTCCCGGCCTGACGGGCTGGTGGATCGCCGGGATATGCAGTTCATGCAGAACGGCCGGAAAGTGTTCAAGGAAGTCCTGCCGATGGTCAGCAGGCACATCAGCGATCACATGGAGTCCGAAGGCATCGAAAGCGGTGACTTGAAGCGCCTGTGGCTGCATCAGGCCAACAAAACGATGAATGACTTCATTGGAAAGAAGGTGTTGGGGCGCGAGCCAGTGGCAGGTGAACAGCCGAACATCTTGCAGGATTATGCAAATACATCCTCGGCGGGATCAATCATCGCGTTTTCAAAGTATTCGGATGATCTGCAGGATGGCGATGTCGGGCTGATATGTTCGTTCGGAGCGGGGTATTCGGTGGGGTCGGTGATTGTGAAGCGGCATGGGTGACGTAAAAGCGATCAACCTTGGCCAAGAGGCGTGTGTCTGAGAGCCGGTGACTACCTGGATTTGAGAAGCATTCTATGCCAAATCTTCACAATGGTGAATTCGACAGCAGATATGACAACCCGCTATGAATCTGCCGCACCAAAGTGGCGAGATAAAATGCGCGCTCTGGGGTATTTTGACGGATATTTGGGGTTTCTTTCCACATCCAACGCGGTTCGCCAGCAAGGGCTTCGCGTCGTTGATATCGGCGCGGGAACGGGCTCTTTCGCTGAAGCTTGGGTCGCAACCCAAGAGCCGCCAAAAACACTGACTTTGATCGACCCAAGCGGTGCAATGCTTGAACGCGCCCAGTCTGCCCTGCTTGCGCGAGGTCTCCGCCCTCAATTGCTGCAGACCGAGCTTGGCAGAGTGGACCTTGCACCATCCGATGTTGCGTTGGCGGCCCATGTGCTCGAGCATTGCGAAGACACTCTGACCACGCTGCAGCAAATTCGCGATCTTCTTCGCCCCGGCGGACGTTTGTTTCTGGTTGTTTCGAAACCGCATTGGTGCAACGCAATCATCTGGTTTCAGTGGCGGCACCGCACATTTCGCGAACAGGAGATCACAGGTTTATTGCGTCAGGCTGGTTTTTACGTCGAGTGCATCCATTCTTTCCCGTAAGGTCCTCCATCGCGGACCAGTCGTGGTATCGTTGCTGTTCGTGTGAATTAAAGACGATAGCCTGAAGCCACACAGAAGCTCGTCCGCTTCGATGTAAAGCTTTGCGCCTGCGACCTTGGCTGAAAAATAGGGCGCGCCCTAGCTCACACTCTCTTCTTCCAGATGCAGTTTCATCTCGATCAACACCTGTTGCAGCAGGCTGGTCTCTTTCAACAGCCGCTTGGCTTCGTTTACCGTGATGATGCCATCTTCGATTGCCGCCTGATACTCGGTCATCAGCATGGCAAACCGCTGACTTAGTGCAATTACGTCCGAGTTCACCCCACCCGTGCGCGGCCCTTCTGTATTGCGACCGTCATAGGATAGGGTGATGTTTTTAAGGTCGGCCAGCGCCGATGTAACATGCGGATAGGCCGCTGCATTCTCAAGGCGTGCAACTGCGTCGACCGGCATGAACCTGTCCGAGTGTTCAGCATTGTCCGAATAATACCGCCCCAAGGTCGCCTTGGATTTACCGGTGATCTCGCACGCGGCTTCGATCCCGACGTCTTTGACCAATGCTTCTGTATGTTTTTTCAGATAGGCCCCGATATCCGCCATATTGTTACCTTTGTTACCTGCGCGCCCACCCCGCCGACTGTCCATTCGGGGGAATGGGTGGGGAAATTTCCCATATTCGAGTCATAATTGAAATGCCATAAATTGACTATCCCTCAGATATGCAGGGATTTTGTGAGTGAGTGGCGGCGTTTCGCGCCGGTAAAGAGTGGTCGTGGGGCACCATTTCTAGCCCTGCAGGTTATGGCCTCATGTTGGCCAGTGGTGTCGCTGTTGTGTAATCGAGGTTATCCATCCCCAAGAGCATCTGCTCGACCCCGAGAACCGCAGCAGCGGCGCCGCTTTTTCAAGTCAAACAGATGACTTGCCCCGCGCGCCTGTGCGTTCTAGACCCGCCACATGGCCAAGCTGTATTTCAACTATTCCACCATGAATGCGGGCAAATCGACCGTGTTGCTGCAGGCGTCGCATAATTACCGCGAGCGCGGCATGGACACCTATCTCCGCACCTTCGGTGCTAAGTCTCTGAAATAGAGTTTCTTTTTTCCTCTCAAAGTCAAGGTTTCGGATCAGAACATGCGTGTTTTCGTCCGGCACCGCAACCGGATGGAGGAACAGAAACATGCCACGACTCACCGACGCGCGGGTGCGCGACCTGCGCGCGAAGAAAACCACAAGAAACATTCGGGACACCGCTTTAGCGGGTTTCGGGGTCAGGGTTCTGCCCAGTGGCCGGAAGCGGTTCTTCCTGCACAGCCAGCACGACGGCCAGCGCATATGGAAGATCATTGGCGATCCCGCCGACATGACGGTCGCCGAGGCCCGTGAGCGGGCACAGGGCCTGCTGGCCTCAATGCGGTCTGGCCAACCCGACAAAGAGATGCTGTTCGAGGCTGTGGCGGAAGAGGCGTTCCGCCGCCATGGTCGGCAGTGGAAGCCGAGCACGCTCCGCAAGAATCAGCATTATCTCAACAAGCATATCCTGCCTCGGTTTGCGGGGCAGCGGATTGCGGACATCACGCCGCAGGATGTGCGGGACTGGTTTGCCGAGATGCACGCAACGCCGGTGTCGGCGGATCGGTCCATGCCCGTCCTGTCGGTCATAATGACAGTAGCAGAGTCGGATGGCTTGCGCCCGGAAGGGTCCAACCCGTGCAAGGGGATCAAGAGATATAGGCGACAAAACCGCGACCGCTTTCTGTCCGATGCCGAGTTCGGGCGTCTTGGTGTGGTGCTAAGCCGGGCGACTCCATCAGCGGTGATATCGCTCATACGACTGCTTGCACTGACGGGTTGCAGGTCGAGCGAGATCAGAACCCTTCGTTGGGCGGACTATCGTGACGGGCATATCTTTCTGCGCGACAGCAAGACGGGTCCGCGCACGGTATGGCTATCAGCACAGGCCCGCGCGATTCTGAATGCTCTTCCCCGTACCGCGCCTTGGGTCTTTCCCTCAGTCAAGGGCAAAGGCCCCATATCACAGAAGGTACTTATCACTGCCTGGTTCCGATTGCGGGCGGAGGCCAGTCTGGAAGATGTTCGGCTGCATGACCTGCGACATTCCTATGCGAGTGTGGCGATCACAAGCGGGGAAACAATCCTCGCGGTGGGACGGCTTCTCGGACACCGCAACCCGGAAACGACCCTCAAATATGCGCACCACGCAGAAGCAGACGCGGAGAGAGCCGCGACCGCGATGGGTGCGATTCTCAGGGGGACACGGACATGAAGGCTGTAAGATTGACAGATACGCGCGCGAAGCGGCTCAAGCCGACTGCGCGGGAATACTCGGTTCAGGATCGGGCGGTGCCGTCCCTGAGCCTTCGGGTCTATCCCACAGGCACGAAGGCATGGACGTGTAGTGTGGACGGGCGGAAGGTGTCGCTGGGCCGAGTCGAGTTGATGCCCGTCGAGGACGCGCGACGTGAATCTTTACGGTTGCAGGTTGAAGGTGTTGCACCAAGCAAGGACCTGCCCACCTACCGCGTTTTCGTGGAGGATGTCTGGCACGACACATGGTCCAAAAAATGCAAGCCCTCGACCATCAAGGGACGGGATCATATTCTGACGCGACAACTGCTGCCCGCTTTCGGAGGATTGCGGCTTGACCGGATCACGCGAAAGGCCATTGAAGACTGGTTCAACGCCTACAGCGCCTCCGCGCCGGGTGGGGCGAACCATGCGCTGCAACTCCTGCGCCAGAGCCTGAATTTTGCCGTTGAGCGCGGCCTTATGGACAGCAATCCTGCACGCTCAGTCCTCCCGAACCGGCGACCGAAGCTAACGCGGTTCCTGTCGCGGGATGAGATCGCGCGGTTGAACGCAGCGCTGGACCAGCACGCCAACGGGCGCGGGAGCGTTCAGGCCGACATCATCCGCCTTCTCCTGCTCACCGGATGCCGCAAAGGTGAAATCGTCAACCTTAAGCGACGTGAGGTCGATGGAAGCCGTCTGAGGCTTGTAGACAGCAAGACGGGTCCGAGAACCGTGTATCTCAGCCCCGAGGCCCGCGCGATCATCAAACGGCGCATGACGACAGCGCCCGGCGCGTATCTGTTCCCGTCCCCGCTGAACCCGGAGAAGCCCATTTCGGGAGAACTGAAGCTGTGGTACGCGATTCGTCGGGAAATCGGAATCGAGGACGTGCGCCTGCATGACCTGCGGCACTCCTATGCGAGCCAATCTGTAATGGCAGGCGTTCCGCTGCCGGTGGTCTCGAAACTGCTCGGTCACAGCCAATGTGCAATGACCCTGCGATACACCCATGCCGCCGACAAGGATGTCGAGGCCGCAGCGGATCGGGTCGGTGCAAGGATTGCTGAGTTGTTGCGAATTGGGTGCGAGTGATTTGCCTATGAAATCAAGAAACTCGCTGCACGCTGCACGAGTTCATCCAGAACTCGTTGTATGAGTTTCAAAAAATCCAGAAGTTGGGTCTTGGCCATTGATATGTGCGCGCAGAAGAACACATCACGGTCTTCATATTTCATCTTGCCCCGCTTCTTTATACCTATATTCATTATCAGCCAGAACCAATTTGGTTGCATTGCGCACACCGTACCGGTTGTTTTGAACTTTCAAACGCCTATCAATCTCCTTGACGGAATCAGTTGGGGTTCTTTCAGTGTAGTAGATACTGCCTACGGCTTCGTTGGGAATGCGAAGCAAATTTACAGGTTGTCCATGATGATCAGTTTCACCTGTACCCAACGTCTGATGCAGTTCAATAATCAAGCGGCACTCACTTTCATATTCCCAGATATTGCTCTTATGCTGCATAGCGTTAATAAGGTTACTCTCTGGCCAAGATAGTGGAATGTAATCGGATATCACGCCGGGGTTCGAAATATAACAAACCCTCTTGAGTTGCGCTTTTTCTTCAAACCGGCGCTTGATTTCTGCGGCTTTGTAGCCGATCGCGAAACCTGAACCATCCAATGTGTAATGCGCCCAGAGAAGTGGATGGAAAGGATCTGTCGAAAACGAGATGATACCAAACCGCGTTGACAATTGTTGCCTGTAAAGTTCTCCAATATAGAGACTGCCGTATTTTTGTCGGGCGGCTTCGATATCATCTGCGACGATTGGAGAGTCGGGCTGTATCTGAGTAAGCACTTCCGCGAAGCGCATATTTCCTTCTTGTTTATCCTTCTCCTTAAATACCTTCGAGAATGAACACTCGAAGGGGTCATTCATGGCTGAAGGTTGAGTTGCTCTTAACGCGCCATCACCGATCTCCGGCAGGCAGGACATCGCCCGCTTCGCTGGTACGTATTTGTAGATCAAAGTTTCGTCTGAAATTTCGGCTTGGTCCATCACATCACATTTTCGGGCCTGTTTTTGTGGCAACAGCGAACAGTTTCTATGACAAAAATCCGAGGTTAACTTCGAAGTTTGACTCGGGCGCGACGATGGCGCAATTTGGCTGCTTCATGAGGCACTGTCATTGAACTTAGCGCGACCAGAGGCTCGAACTCAGTCCTCCTTGATAGCTCCCCATCGCTCTACCAGAGGCAGGAATGCGAGGTGAATAATGAGCCATGATCCGTATACCATGTTGTGGTCCCAGAACCCGCCCACCGGCAGCTTACCATGAGCAATTTGGTTGCGTAGAGATGGGCCACCGGAAAAACTGAACAGGAGGTCAATCTCATGCGTGTATCGTTTGGGTAAGATTTCTTCCAATTTTGCCCGCCAGCAGCGCGCGGGATTCAACAACATCCGCAGTGAAGCTTCAGTCTGAATTCCGTTCTCGTCGGTGGTGGTCGTGTCGATACCTAGGTGAAACAGGATGTTTCGTAGTGAATTCTCCAACTGCGGCACCAACAGAGACGCCGCCTCGATATCTTCACCACCAAGGAACTGGACGATCGCTCGTGCAAAGATGTACTCATGCCCCATAGGAATGAATGGGCTGTCCTTTATCAACTCTTGAATCGCATCGGTGGACACCAGATGATCGCGCGCAATTACCATCCGAATTGGGTTGATAACACCGGCGACTGTTTCTTGACGGGAAAGCCTTCGGTGAAATGACATCAGGTAACGATAGTGCTGTTCCGTCTCTTCAGCATCACCAGTAAGAAGCCCAGGTGATCGGAACACGACCCGCCCCTGAAAATCATGAACCTGACTTGGCATGATGCTTTGCAAGGAAAATTCTTCGGCATATTTTTCCGCTTCCTGACGAATGTCTTCCGGTTTAGGTGGGCGATGACAAAGCACTAACGAAAGAAGCGCAGTGGGCCAGGAATGCCCCCGAACCGAAGCTTCAGAGTGTTTCACGATCTCCGACAGGTCGAACTCGGTAGAGATTGAGCCCATTTCATCTCGAATCGAAGGTTGGACCTCTCGGAGTTTCGCATTGAGTTCGTCTCGGCGATCTTTTGTACTGGGGTAATTGCGGAGAATGTGAATCGCGTCGTTCAGAAAAGCAGATATCAACATGGGAGAATCTGCCAACTCGGCTTTATGCGCATGGCATTCAGCAACTTCTTTCATGAATCGATTATGGTTGTCCTCATCACGGTTGATCTTGTGGCACCGGGCAGCGGCCTTCCATAGTCTTATTCTCTGGTCTGGGCTAATTCGGAGTTCTTCCATTTCAACCAGACCCTCGGCCATAGATGCGACCTTTTCCAGAGGGGTGATACGGTGATCGATATCGACACTCGCAATCCGAACGAAGTCGCTCGGTTTCTTGTTCTTATAGGCATCGGAAACCAACGAGTGTATCAATTTTTTCAGCCGCGCCGACGCCTGAAGTTCCCATTTAGTGGCGTGAGAAATACGAGCCGCTCGAACCAGAAGGTCTTTCGCATGACCTCCGCAGGGAGACGCATAGTCAACGGCAAACACTGAAGTTCCAGACCGCACCTGTTCCACGCAGTCGCAGTAGGCAGAGATTGCCATTTCCGCCATGTTCTGTCGCTGCCGTTGAACAAACCACGTTACATCGGCCAGCCGCGCCCTGAGCCCCGCATTGGTGATACCCGGTGTGAATTCGGCGAGAACATCAATTTGCTCTGGCAACAGATCGGCGGGAACCAATGACCTACGGTTGCCGGAAACGAACATCGGCCCGAACGGTTCGGTTGGATGATCGGGTTGGACATGGTAGCTCGTAAGCCCATCCAGCAGTTGAAGCGACGGCTGCGCTTCAGTTTCGGCATCAACGGCTCGTTCAGAAAATTGCCGATTGATATCGCGACAATCGACGCTGTTCGAAGCTGACAACAGGTCATCAATGTCGATTGCTTGCAACTGGCCCAATTCCACGACGAAATCCACTCCGGGTATTGGGGCTTGGGTTTTCTCTTCTTGTGGCATTGCCGCTTCAGAGCTTTGACCACCTTCAGGATTTTCCATACCCAGCCTCCACGACGCTGTAATTTAGGCAAAGACACAAGTTTATTTCTGGCTCTCAACTACTTCTTACAGCCGATAAACCAGGTGCACAAACTCGGCATGTCCAAGTTCATATGGAAGACGTTGGGTATCGACCCGCAACTTTCGCTGCGCAAATTCCACTTGCGGGGAATGTCGCTGACATGGTTAAACACCATGAGCACGCCGCGAGGGCGGGCCAACGGTTACGCATGAAGGCGCATCAGCACAAGGCAAGCCCCCGAACGGCACTCGATCTGCTCTCACGCATTCAGAAAAGCACAGCTCAATCGGCGACCGCACCTTCTATCGAAATACGGCTAGATGTGCTTGAGCATGTCCTCAACCGAGGTTGACTTTATATATCGAGCAGGAGCATCGCCTTCGGCCAGAACAGCAAAATGCCTTTCGCCGCACTTGATCTTCGCCCCTTCTTTGTGGCGTAGATCATCCCACCATCCGCTGCCCTTTGTCTCTACGACAAAATACAGCTTTTCCTGCCCGTCATCTTCAACCAACACCGCCCAATCAGGGTTATAAGTCCCTAGCGGCGTCGGAACTTTGAACCAGGGCGGGAGCTTCGCATAGACCTTCACCGCTTCGTTCGCTTCGAGGTCTTCCGCGAACCGTTTTTCGACGCCCGCCGAGTCATAGACGACATACTGATAGACCGATTTCTGCCAATCCGGGCATCCGGGCAACACGCTCAAGCAGGTTGAAAACCCAGATACAGTAACCGACCATTACCCGGAACAGTGCCAAGCTTGCCGAGCTGAACTTTCACCAGAGGATGCCGTTACGTTCGCGGCGAGGCAGGTTTTCCAGCTTCCGCCCCCACCCCCCCTTTTTGTCACCGAACATCGTGCGCATACCAGCCAATGCCAGACTTGAGGAGCGAAGACGTGTGCCAACTTTCCCGAGGGCGTAAAAGCCCCGGCGCAGTATGGTGATGAGATAGGGGCGCTCGCTGCCTACTTGCAGACCCAGCACTGCGTTCCGGAAAAGCGATTGGCGCAGATTTTTTCGGACTGCTACGGGATCAAGATCGCCGCCGCCACGCTGGCCGGGCTGATCGCCAAAAAGGCCGAGCAAATGAGTGACGGATGCGCGCGCGAAGCGGTTCAAGTCTTCGGCGCGGGAATACTCGATTCAGGACAGTCCCGTCCCTGCGCCTTCGGGTCTATCCCACGGGCACAATGACATGGACCTGCAATGTGGACGGTCGCAAGGTGTCGCTGGGCCGGGTCGATCTGATGCCGTCGAAGACGCCCGCCGAGAATGTCATCGGTTGCAAGTTGAGGGGATCGCGCCGACGTCGGAATCGTAGCTCATGCGGCGGTGCAGTGTAAAACCCAATTTCAGGGTCGCTAGAACGTCGGCTTCTGACGTCTCGGCAGGGTTGGTTCGCAATTGCAGCGAACCGCCTCCCGCCCGTTTTGCACGGACAGTCGATCACGCCATTCCAAGTTTCCAGCACTGCCGCCCCACTATCCGCTGAACTCCGTGGCCAGTGCCTCGGCCTGCCTGAGCACGGTCTTTACCGCTTCTGTTTCAAGGTCAGGCGGGTAGCCATATCGTTTCAGTATCTTCTTCACCGCCAGCCTCATTTTTGCCCGGACATTTTCGCGCCGCCACCAGTCGGCACCGGCATTGTTCCGAACGGTTTTCACAAGCTCAGTGGCGATGACCTGAAGGTCGCTATTGGACATGACTTTGACCGCGCTGTCATTCTGTGCGAGCGCATCATAAAAGGCCCGTTCTTCCGTGGTAAGGCCATCGTCCGGCACCGCCTGAAGGTCTTTTGCTATCTCGATCAGTTCCTGAATTATCTGCAGCGCATCGACACTTCGGTTGTGGTACCGCGCGATTGCGTCTTCGAGACGCTTTGAAAATTCTTCCTTCTTCACCACGTTGGTCCGGGTTCTGGCGCTGATCTCACCGTTCAACAGTTTCTTCAGAGCTTCGACGGCGAGGTTCTTGTGCGTCATGTTCTGAATTTCAATCATGAACTCTTCCGACAAGACGCTGATATCCGGTCTGTCAAATCCGCAGGCCTCCAGAATATCGACGACTTCGGTCGATGCGACGGCGTTGTTGACAAGTTGCTGAATGGCAAAGTCAGAGATGCCATCCTTCTTTCCTGTGCGGTCCACCTCCAGTTTTTCGATGCCGGTCCTGACAGCCGCGAAAAACGCCACTTCAACCGAATATTCGGTCGCTTGCGGGCTTCCAGATGCGAGTTTGAAAGCCTTGACCAGTCCCGCCACCGCATCCTGAAACCGTTTCACGGACGCGCCCTCGTCCTGAACGCCTTTGTCGAGGATGTGTTCAATTGCCGGGGGCAGGATTCTCAACCTGTCTGTCGATGAGCCAGATAATGCCCCAGCGTAGTCGAAGCCGAACAATTGCTGGCGGGCAACATCCAGAGCGTCCAGAAACGCCGTGATGGCTTTTTCTTCGTCTATGCCCGTTTTGGTCTGGTCGGACTTCGAGTAATGCGCCAGCGCTTTTTTGAGGTCTGCGGCGATCCCGATGTAATCGACAACGAGGCCAGCCGGTTTTCCCTTGAACACGCGGTTCACACGGGCAATGGCCTGCATTAGCGTATGCCCCTTCATGGGCTTGTCCACGTAAAGCGTGTGCATGCAGGGCGCATCGAACCCGGTCAGCCACATGTCCCTGACGATGACGAGTTTGAGCGGGTCAGTAGACTCCTTATACCGATTGCGGATGGCTTCCTGTCTTGTCTTCGAGCGGATGTGTGGCTGCATTCCGGGTGGGTCCGATGCGCTGCCCGTCATCACAACCTTCACTTTTCCCGTGTCGTCCGTATCCCCATGCCAGTCCGGATTGGCCGCGACGATGCGATCATAGACCTCCACGCAGATTCTGCGGCTCATGCAAACGATCATGGCCTTTCCGTCTATTGCTTCGATGCGCGCATCGAAGTGTTTCAGGATATCGCCAACAACCGCATCGAGCCTGTGTTCTGCACCCACAAGCGCCTCGACCTGTGACCATTTCCTCGACAGCGCATCTGCTTCAGCATCTTCAAGCTCTTCAGTCACATCATCGAATTCTTCGTCGATCTCGCCAGCGATTTCCTCGTTGATCTCGATCTTCGCAACCCGCGCCTCGTAATAGATCGGAACGGTCGCCCCGTCCTCGACGGCTTGGGTGATGTCGTAGATGTCGATGTAATTCCCGAACACGCTACGGGTATTGGCCCCAACCAGTTCGATGGGCGTTCCCGTAAAGGCGACATAGACCGCATTCGGAAGGGCTTGCCGAAGTTGATAGGCAAGACCGTGTTTCACATCGCCTTCTGTCGTTATCCTGGCATCCAACCCGTACTGCGTGCGATGCGCTTCATCGACCAGGACGATGACGTTCGAGCGATCCGTGACTTCGGGGAATATGTTGCCGGTATCGGGTCTGAACTTCTGTATGGTCGAGAAGATAACGCCTCCGACGTCCCGGTCCAGAAGCGTCTTCAGATCACGGATGCTGTCAGCCTGCACCGGTTCTTCACCCAGAACGTCCTTGCAGCGCGCAAAGGTGGCGAACAACTGGCTGTCGAGGTCGTTGCGGTCGGTCAGAACCAGCAGGGTCGGGTTTTCCAACTTTCGATCATGCATGACCCGTCCGGCCAGAAAGGTCATCAGGAGCGATTTGCCCGAGCCCTGCGTGTGCCAGATCACACCTCCCTTGCCGTCCCTTCCGCGCGCACTGGCGATGGCACCCATCGCTTTTCTTACGGCGAAGAACTGGTGATACCCGGCCACCTTCTTGATCGGCCCCTTGCCCTCATCCTCAAACACCACGTACCAGCGCAGCAGGTCGAGCAGTGTCCGCCGGTTCAACAGACCATGCGCCAGCGTCTCCAACGCAAGGTCCGTCCCTGCCGGGACGAGTGTTTCACCGTCTACTGTTCGCCATGTCATGAACCGGTTCTGGTTGGCTGAAAGCGCGCCATAACGTGCCGTGAAGCCGTCGCTGATGACATTGAGCAGGTTCGTGCGGAACAGGTCGGGAATATCCGCCTTGTAGGTCTCGATCTGGTTAAAGGCCGCTTCGATGTCCTTGCCCTCGGTGCCTTTCAACTCGATCACGATCATGGGCAGGCCGTTGAGGAACAGAACCACATCTGGAATGCGGGGTGACTTGCCGACCACATCCAACTGGTTGACCGCGCGCCAGTCGTTGTTCCGGTCGCTCCAATCGACAAGACGGACAACCACGCCGCGCTCTTCGCCATCTTGCACATGGGTGACTTGCACACCTTCGACCATCAGCCGATGAATGCGATGGTTTTCCTGCACTACATCGGTAGTGAACTTCGCGTCCAGGACTTTGTTTGAGGCGTCCTGCAAGGCCCGTTCAGGCACGTCGGGATTGATGTCCCGCAGGGTGTCCATGAGCACCGGTTCAAGGATGGTGTCGCGGTAACTTTTCCGCAGAGCGGGGGTGGTGTCTGGGGCAAGTTGCGCACCGTGCATCAGTTTACAACCAAGATCGCCCAACTGCTCCATCAGGAAGGCTTCAAGATCGGATTCAGTGGTGAAGGCCATCAGCCATGGTTCTCCCAAGACTTGAAGGCCGTATTCAGTTCCGCGATTGGCCCTTCAAGGGCCGCTCTCAATTTCTGAATGTGGTTTACATGCCAATCCACATATTCAGGCCATTTGTCCCGGTTGAGGCCGTCACATTGAATGCCAAACTGTAGACGGCTGGATTTCTTGTCATCCAGTCTCAACCAGTCGATCTCATGACCGAAAGTTTTTTCGATCTGTTCCTTCTGCTTCTTAAGCCGATCAAAGAGCCATTTGTTCTCCTCAGCGTTCTTTTTGTGGAAAGAGAACTCCACCCGGATTTCAGATTTCGTGAAAATAAATGTATAGTGACAAGACCTCATGCCTGACCCAGCACTCAACCAGTGATCTTTACTGGGATTGATATTCTGATAGAGCGTGTCGCCTTCCTTCTTCAAAGCTTCCAGAGTCATTTCCCAATAGTCACGGCGCAGACTGTGAAGTTCTTTTTGCTCCCCATGGACCCCACGGGCTTCAGATTCCTTCTCGGCCATTCCAATCATGAAATCGGCGGCTTCCGGAGTCGGGATGACGGGTTGGATATCGACAAACAACTCATCTCCGAATGCATAGGGCACCACCTTGAAGCAACGAGCGTCGATCCTGTATTCCCGGAGCCAAAGAACGGTCGCTGTGACTTCCTTCCGGAAGTTCGCGGCCACAAGGAACAACCGCTGTCCGCTTCCTTCGTTGAGGACCACTTCGCCGAGGTCTTCAATTTCAAGGAATTCACATATCGCATTCTGTGCATCATCGCCGCCGCCGCAGTAGCGTTCCAGATATTTCTGATAGATGTCTACGATCTGCGTCATGGTTAAGCTCGACACATAAGCGGTGTATTTCAGAGCCTGCCATGTTACGTCACGACCGCTGTCATCAAGCTTGTTCTCGATCACCACCAACTGCCCGTCCTTGTCGAGTGCCAACAAGTCGAGCCGTTCCCGCGTATCGGCGAAACCGTCGAATTCCTTTTGGATGATCAAAAGGTCTTCACCCAGCGCATCCGGCTGTCCGACCAGCCATTCCTGCAGGTGTTGCCGCTCGCTCAGATTGAGGTCGGAGAAACGTTTCTGTTCAAGTTTCTCAAGGCGGTTCTCGGAGTGATTTACCCGGAACATCAGGCGACTTCCTCCACCTGCTCCTGCGCCTCACCAACGCGCAATTCACCAGACATCAGGCGCGGCAGGAGCGTGTCCCGCATGGTAGCAAGGGTTTGGTTTTCATAGAGCGTCCAGCAGTATTTCTCAAACAATGGGGAAATTGCTTTTCCAAAAGCACTCATAACTCCAGGCGAAGCTATTCGGACAGGAAATGCTGCCAGATCTTTTTTCGTGATGTGCCCAAGACCGGTAGTCTGCTTGTTGCGCGCAATTTCGGCGAACTCGGACATGTAAAACTTGAGCATAGTAAACAGCATAGCTTTGCTCATCTTGCCGTTCGGGCGCATCGCGAAAATATGCTGATTGAGCCAGGCATCTCCGAGCGCCCAGACAAAGGCGTCAATTGAAGTATCCGGATTGCCAGACCAAGAAAACAAAATATCCCCACGCCCGATCCGATATTTCGCACCCAGATCCGTTGCCGTGAATTTCGTGTTTCCCGTGATCCCAGCCTTGAGTTCTGCGATTTTGACTACAGGCAATGCTTCGAGGTTATTCGAAAAGTGCATGTTCTTGTAGGCAGTACCATTCACCCAATCCGATTGATCAATGATCGGCTCTTCAGACCACCCCACGGGCAGCCCATCCTCGCCAAAACCACTGGGAAAGAGCGCGGCGGTTTGCGCATCCATATGCGCGGGCGCGCGGCCCTCGCGCTTGGCATTGACAGGATCAAAGTCCACGAACCACGACCGATACAGCGCCCGCGCCATCTCTTCCAACGTCGCCGAAGTCTTGCGGTTCAGTTCGATCTTGTCGTCCAGCGCCCCGAGGATCGCGGCGATCTCGCGTTGTTCAGTAAGCGATGGAAGGAGTGGTATTTCCAAGGCGCGAATGTCTTTCATGTTGAGATGATGCACTGTCGACCCCGAGGACCGAACCTCAAACTCATGTTGAATGCTCGGAGACAAGAGTAGATAGTGCAAATAGCGCGGGAAAATTCTGTTTCGGTCAGGAGAAATCAGTACCGTCCTTTGCCCGAGAACCGGTGTTTCACCTTCAGGAATGTAACCAACTTCCCCGACTGGAGCCTCACGAGCCAAAATCAAATCACCAGCTTTGGGGACACGCCGCTTGGTCCAGTAATCATAAGTTTTTTGGGAAACCCGATTGGCATTGGCGAAGTCAATTCGACCGTTCTTGATGTCCGTTGTTCTAATTGACGGGAAACCAGCTTCGGACTTTGGCGCAGTCTTATGTTCGCAGTCTACAATGGCTTCACACACTTTGTTGAGAGTGGTCATCCCAACGCCCCCAACCGATCCTCAATCTCCTTCTCAAGCCTCTGCCCCTCGGCAAACTGCTCGCGCAGTTCGCCCATCAGCCGGGTGAACTTCTCTTCAAAAAGTTCGTCGTCCTCTTCGGCCTCACCGGCCCCCACATAGCGACCAGGGGTCAGAACAAAGCCGTGTTTTGCAATCTCGTCCTTGTCCGCAGATTTGCAGAAGCCCGGTACGTCTTCATACGCGCCCGCGTCGGGCTCCCCCCGCCAAGCGTGATAGGCGGTAGCGATACGAGCGATCTCTTGCTCGGACAATTCCTTCTGCTTGCGGCTCCCCTGCACCAGCGCACCCATCTTTCGGGCGTCAATGAATAGAACCTCGCCACGCCGGTCGCGCAGTTCAGTGTCCTTGGCGATACCGTTGGATTTGTCCTTGGCCAGAATCCACAGGCAAGCCGGAATTTGGGTGCCGAAGAACAATTGCCCCGGCAGTGCCACCATGGCATCCACCGCATCGCCCTCAACCAGCGCACGGCGGATGTCGCCTTCACCCCCGGTCATGGATGACATGGAACCGTTGGCCATAACCACGCCACCGACGCCCGAGGTCGAAAGATGGTGATAGATATGCTGAATCCAGCCGAAATTGGCATTGCCCACCGGCGGCGCACCGAACTTCCAGCGCACATCCTCGCGCAGCAACTCGCCCGACCAGTCGGAGATGTTGAAGGGCGGATTGGCAAGGATAAAGTCGAACCGCTCATCGGCAAAAGCGTCCTTGACCAAAGTGCCCTCGGAGTTCCAGCGGATGTCGCCAAAGATGCCCCGGATGGCGAGGTTCATGCGCGCAAGACCATAAGTCGTGTGGTTGCGCTCCTGACCATAGATCGCGATGTCGTTCCTTTGGCCCTTGTGGGCGTCAATGAATTTCTCGGACTGGACGAAGAAGCCACCAGTACCGCAGCAGGGATCATAGACACGGCCCTTTGTGGGCTCGATCATCTCGATCAGTGTATCGACAACGGATTTGGGTGTGTAGAATTCACCGCCCCGCTTCCCCTCAGCCGATGCAAACTCTCCAATGAAGTACTCATAAACACGACCGATCAGGTCGAAGTCCTTGTCGTTACCAGCCAGTTTGAAGTTGGTGAATAAATCCACGAGACCAGATAACATGCCACGATCCATGCTTTCCTTGCCATAGACCTTTGGCAGCGCGCCCTTCAGGCTATCATTGTCGGCCTCGACCGCGCGCATGGCATCGTCAAGCAGGACGCCGATCTCGGGACTCTTGGAGTTTTGCGCCAGATAAGACCAGCGCGCCTTTTCCGGCACCCAGAAGATGTTCTCGGCGAGATATTCATCACGGTCTTCCGCATCCGAAGAAGGGTCTTCGGCCAGTTTGTCATGCAGACGCTGAAAAGACTCAGACACATACCGCAGAAAGATCATCCCAAGCGCCACATGCTTGTATTCGCCGGGGTCCATGTTTCCCCACATCTTGTCCGCTGCGGCGAAGAGGGTTCTTTCGATGCTCATTCTACGGCCTCAAACACTGTCGAACTTAGGCACCTCCGGTTCTGCCGAGAGAGAAGCCGGGGGAGTGAAGCGTTGTCTAAATAAAGACGATCAACACTCGCCGTGAGTCATCGCAGAAAGGCCGGTTTCCGGTCGAATGAGCCATACCGGTTTTCCGAACCGGTATTGGGGGAAGATCGCGCGACCCAAAATCACCCACCTCCAATGTCGCTGACATTCACCAGCGGTGTCGCTATAGAGCCCGACATCTCATCTCCGAACAAATACGGGCCTTAGGCGGGGCAGACCGCGCGGCTCGGTTGCGTAGCGTACACTGATAGCGACGGCTATTTTGCGTTTCAATCCCCTCATGGGCGGGGCAGATCGCGCGATTACAAAACTCAGTGAGAAAGCAAAAGTCGGTGACGTGATGTTTCAATCCCCTCATAGGCGGGGCAGATCGCGCGATTCTGAGCGAGGGCCAGACGGCCACGCTGCGCTGTCCAAGTTTCAATCCCCTCATAGGCGGGGCAGATCGCGCGATTCAACCAGGTTACACAACCTGGAACACTCGGGCCGAGGCCGGTTTCAATCCCCTCATAGGCGGGGCAGATCGCGCGATTACAAGCAACTGGTTCTTCCATCATCCCGAAGAAGTACCAAGTTTCAATCCCCTCATAGGCGGGGCAGATCGCGCGATGGCAAAAAACTGAAAGGTTGAGATCATGGAAATCACAAAAGTTTCAATCCCCTCATAGGCGGGGCAGATCGCGCGATTCACGGAATTCACTCACTTCGTTCGCAAATACGTGATCAGTGTTTCAATCCCCTCATAGGCGGGGCAGATCGCGCGATTCAGGAAGAATAACGCCAAGGACCGGTGGGTCACCTGGGCACCAGTTTCAATCCCCTCATAGGCGGGGCAGATCGCGCGATGAGGACGTGCAGCGGCTACGGTATGACACGGATCAGGGCGGTTTCAATCCCCTCATAGGCGGGGCAGATCGCGCGATTCGGTGATGAGAACGCAAATCGCGGGTAAAGCGGATTTGTGTGTTTCAATCCCCTCATAGGCGGGGCAGATCGCGCGATGTAGTATTTGCCGATCAGGGCACGGAGTTGACCGATGAGTTTCAATCCCCTCATAGGCGGGGCAGATCGCGCGATAGAGAAAAGAACCTGTTGCTGGCAGCACAAATGGGGAAGTTTCAATCCCCTCATAGGCGGGGCAGATCGCGCGATTCCGGGAAGAACTGGTCGCTGATCAAGCAAAAGTTTGGTCAGGTTTCAATCCCCTCATAGGCGGGGCAGATCGCGCGATACAGAATCCCAGTGCAAGGCTCGGGGCATACCCTGGCCAGGTTTCAATCCCCTCATAGGCGGGGCAGATCGCGCGATGAGTCGGAGGGCGAGACCCGTGGCGTGACGATGATCACGGTTTCAATCCCCTCATAGGCGGGGCAGATCGCGCGATACCGCAAGAAAGAGCGTTTCCTCAGGGAGTTAGGGTGGGTTTCAATCCCCTCATAGGCGGGGCAGATCGCGCGATGGCAGTTTCCGCAAAAAACGCGGGCGTAAAAAGGATAGCGTTTCAATCCCCTCATAGGCGGGGCAGATCGCGCGATATCACGCCCGGTAATATTGTCCAGGGGACATTTTCGGTTGGTTTCAATCCCCTCATAGGCGGGGCAGATCGCGCGATGTTGATGTGCCGCTCAGTGATCTTTCTTGTTCATCTTCGTTTCAATCCCCTCATAGGCGGGGCAGATCGCGCGATTCATAATGGTGCTAAAGGGGCTCATAATGGTGCTAAAGGTTTCAATCCCCTCATAGGCGGGGCAGATCGCGCGATTCCTATGAATACAATTTGGTATGTAGTGTTCGACCCTAAGACGTTTCAATCCCCTCATAGGCGGGGCAGATCGCGCGATTCCCCCTGTCAAATTTTCGATTAAATTGCAGTGCATTGCAACCGCTTCTTTCGTAATCAACAAGATTACTGTGCGACACAAAAACTCTATGACTGCAAAATTGCCAAAACAAAAATGAGAAACCATTATAAAATAAGGACTTGCCATTTTTCGTAACCTCCCGGCCTTTGTGGTGAAGTTTTTGGTTACGACTCGCTTTTCAAACAACAAATACATTTTCTTCCCCAATGCGCACATCCCTTAACGATATTCCAAAATACCGTGTCTTTTCATTACATTGTGCACATAATGGATAGACGATCAGGCCGTCTTTGGCGATATCCAGAACGTCTACGATGGCATCCAAACAGTCTTGCATTAGTTTGGCGGTCACGGGAAGTTCAAAGACACTCCCCTGTATTCGGTCGCCATAGGCGTCGAGAATCTGTGCGACCCGCTGGCGTCGCTTGTCATCAGCGATATCATAACAAACGACAAACCGGGTCATTCCGCCCCCCGAAGCAAAAGTGCACGATAGGGCTCATGCCCGCGTATATGGGCGGCAAGCCTGTCAATCTGGCGCCGAAGACCCTGTTCTACAGTGACGCTTTCGTCCAGCCCGGCCATTCGTGTGTCGAGCATCGCCTCCCATTCCCGAAAAAACCGTTTCAGACTATCGCGTTTCAAGCGTATACCCGATGTTTTTGGGTCGGTCTCAAAACAATCTGGTCTGAACTGCCGTCGGTTGCACAGACGCAGCACAAAACGATCAACAAGCGGATGACGGAATTCCTCCATCATGTCGAGCGCGAGGGACGGACGTCCCGACCGCGGTGTATGCAAAACACCCAGATAAGGATCGAAACCACGGGCTTCCAGAATGTTGGCGATCAGGTTTGTCAGTAAAACATAGCCTAGCGACAAAAGCGCGTTTGCCGGATCGGGAGGAGGCCTGCGGCGACGTGTTTCGAATTCGATGTCGCCGGAAAAGGCCAGGCCCAGAACGGAAAAATATCGGGCGGCACCTTCGCCTTCGAACCCGAGAAGCACTTCACGATCTGTCGTGATAGAAATTCGTTCCCGCAAGCGTCCGAGATGTTTAATAGCCTCTGCAAAGCGCGGTTCTCTAGGTCGATTGGATCGGATCGTTGAGAGAAGCGCGACCGCATTGGCGAGTTTCGCATCTATGAAACATCTTCCAAGTTCCATTGCAGAAGCTGTGTTCTCTATAGTTCGGAACTGGTGAAGGCGCAGGTCCGCAGTGCGTGAAAGTTCCGGCACTAACCGCCCGAGCAGAGCACCTCTCCTCGAAATCCAGGAGACAGCAATTCCTTTGTCGAGGCACATGCGTGTTGCCTCAGCTGTCATGTGCACACGCCCAACGAGTCCGATCATTTCAAGCCGGTGAGGCTCCACCTCCAAGAGAAGAGACTTAAGATCATCTTCTCCTTTTTCCGATGATGAGTTGCTTTCTTCACAAGTAACAATTAGTGAACCCGCCCGCCGCCGCACGACCGCGCCCGGTTCGGTAACGTAGAGTGTCGGCACTATGGGACAATCCCAAAACGGTCGGAGCCGATACCTTGCGTCTTATCCGGGCAATCTTTATCAAGCAAAGCCCTGATGCGATCATAGAGTTCAGACAGAGAATTCTCATCAAGATCCGCTACGGAAAAGCCATGTATGAGTATGCTATAATTTCTGGCGATGGTTTTGACTGTTACCCCATTATTTTGATCAAAATTCAACAGGTCTTTTCCCAAGGGATCACCCAGTCTTTTCAAAAACCGGGCGCTTAACATTCGCGATGCTTTCAAAACCTCCCTATTATTTTCTTTTTTGATACCAAAATCCTCGGAACCCTTTTTCTGGAGATATTTGCGAAATTCTCTTACATCCAAGTCTTCCGGATCAATTTGGGCACTGTCGTAACCCCTGTCGAACAGCCGTATCTGGCCAACCAATTCCACGATCCGATAAGCACGCAAGAGTGCGTCTTCAAACTGGTGGTGAGCGATGCGCCTAACCCCATTGGCCAAGAGGTCAGCGACCACCCTACGCAACCATTCAGCCATATCGGCGTGTTTGTCCTGATCTGGCCGGGCTGCCAGTCTTTTGACACAGGTAACTTCTTGATCGAGAGCCTCAGCATCCTGCTTACACAGTTTTTTCGAGCATCTGACTGCTTCCTCGTAATCGAGCCTGTCCCAGGCCGACCAAAAAGTGGCAAGACGACGCAATCGATTTATTTCTCTATGGAATTCTTCCGGTACTAGTGCTGCGGCTATCTTTGAGCCGTCCACATCGGGCAGAATCTGGAGTACGCCAGCAAAGGCACCACTGCGCATCAAGCGCAACGCATCGTCAATCTGACGTTGCATTGTAGCGCGCCCGGTTGCAACCTCACTGACTTCCTCCTTGCCAGCAAGGACCATGCCGCGATTGTCTCGCGCACCTTGAATATAGCGCAGCTTGGGTATTTGGTGCCGCACGGCCGCCATTACCAGAGCGGCACTCATAGCCTTGGTTCCGCGCGTAAAGTCCGGGGTTATAGACTTGGCTTCATATCCCATTTCGAGGAGTTCAGTCAGCACTCTGTCGAAATGACTGAAACAGACATCGGCATCATTTTCCTGACCCTCTTCAGGCAATGGCTTGATTTGAATCGAGTACCCGACCATTCGGTCTTTGAAGTTGCGCGCATTCTCTTCGGTCATAGTAGATGGCAGAAGGACTGCTTCATTCCAATTTCCGGTGTTCAGGCTTTTTTCCAGCGGTTGGAACAGAGTTTCTTCCAACTTGTCCATGTTGCCAGTGCCAACAGTAAGCACCAGAACTTCGGCAGATGATTTCATTTGCGCCTCCTTCTTCTCTGGCGATTACGTGTGGCTAAGCGTTTTAATTTCTCTATTATTTCGGGCGTTGGCCATTGGAATGATGCGTTCTTGGGATTCGGGATTTTCACAATAAGTGTGACTTTTTGCCCTGATTTTGCATCATCTGGCACAGACGGGTTGTTCTCAATGTTACCGATTATTCCTGTACTTATTTCTTTCGCTTTCCAGCCGCCATTTTTGGTTTTCTCGACAAGAAGTTCGGCATCAATCTCTTGCCCTGATTTAAGTTGATGTTTGGGCTCCATTGAGTGCGGTCGTTTTAGAGGGGGCCTCGCATCCCTTTTGTGTTGAGATACTTCGCGGTCTAATTCACTTTCTGCAAATTCGGACAAGTCCTTTAAAATTCCCAAAGTTGCTTCTTTGTCAGTCGATTTATATCCAGCAAAAGCGATCAGTCGAATTGTCAGGCATTTGTCGTCCCCAGCGTTCAAACTCCAATGCACAGGCGATGCGAGACGATCATTGTTATTTCCACGCGGCAGGCCGAGCATCTCGCGGTCGGATTTCTCCAATGTCTTTACAAAACGCTGATAGACTTGCCCCACACGGTCGAGTGCGAACCAATAATCCTTCGCTTTCCAGGGCGTTTCAATCTCAACAGGCCCAATCCGCGTTTCAAGGGCGGAAGTGCCAGTTCCATAACCATCTTGCGATTCAATCGAGCAGCATTCCCGCAATTCCCTGCCAACCGCACAGCAATCTTCAATACTGTCAATTCCCTCAACGGAAACATCCCCAAAGGAACCAAACCCTTTGCGGGATTTCGAGCCTACACCGCCAAATCGAGCCAGCAACCAAAGGGCAGCCTCGGCCTGCCGCATAACCAAAGTAGCGGGTATTTTTATCTCGGCTTGATTTTTTTCAGGATTTGTTGGCCAGCAGGTTTCACGAGAGGTCAGGGTAATATCCCAGCTATCGTCTGGATGACGATACCATCTCTCTTTTGAATTTCGCTCATCCATTCCATATGACGCGTAGAACAAGCCCTGAACTGTCTTACTATCCTTAGGTTTGGGAAGAGATAAGTCTTGTTTTATCTTATTCTTTTCGTAACGCTCAGCCTCCGCATTTCTGCTACCCGCCCGAAGTGAAAGGCTGACTGCACTGCCGCGTTGCGTATCGCCCCAAATCAAGGCCTCGAGTTGTGCCAAATCTCGGCTACTCAAATGCTTCGCGTGCGTAGTGCGCCACCACCAGCGCAAAAGGCCTCGCAGGCTGGCTGGTCGCAGATCACAATCGGCCTGATCCTGTTTTGCCCCTGCCAGAAACGCGGGGGAAGCCAATGTCAGGCGATGTTCACGTCGTAAATAATCGTCTGGAAGGTCAGGTATATGACGGTCCAAGAGATCGGGTAGGAGTGGCTCGATCCGTCCATAGCCCGCTGCAGTTTTTGCGCCGACCCCTGCGTATTCCAGTGCTGCGCACATCCAACCGACAACCTGTTCAAGCAGGCCGTCTCTGGCATGCAGTCGATCCGACAAAGCGAACTCGAACTCGGTTTTGCTTGCGACAATGAGAAAATACACTGGTTTCGGATTTTCCCAATCCCCCGGTGGTTTTTTCTCTGTCCCTTCGTCGTAGTATTCCGAATGGTGGGAGTTCACGATGTCGCACGCGAGTTTCGGCCATCGGACTGGCCAGGCATCGTGAAAGATAACCCGCCCTGCCGCACCTTGCGTTCCGAATGCCTCGTTAATCCTATCCTCTGCAGCCTGTTGGTCCGGCTCACCTGGTTTCCAGGCCGTTTCCGCCCAAGCGCGCGTCATGCCCTTGAGACCCGTACCCGGCAACCAAGCAAAACCGTAAATCGGATGAAGTGCAACTCCCGCATTCTCCAGTGCGTTGGCTCGGGCGAGATGCAGGGTCAGTGATCCTGTCGTCTGGCCATGAAAGCGCCATACGCCAAAAGCGTCCAAAGCGGCGATGCGACGCTCAAGCAGAGTCTTCAGAAGTTCGTTATCTCCTGTGCAGGCACAAACTGCATTAATCGCCTTGATCTGTTCTTGTTGGTCCTCTGCCCAGGAAAGCTTGTCAAGTTTAAGGCCCGGATGTCGGTTTACATCCGATACCTTGGTAAGTAATTCGATTGCTGTCTTTGGCAAACAAAGGTTCGGACTCGTTGTCATGGCCCAGACTTCCCCTGCTTATCCTCACGGGCAATTTCGGCCTCTGCAAACCGTGAAAGCCATCGCAGGTAGGCCAGCGCCTCTTCCGTCGCTCGGCGCAACCAATCTGCGTCATTTTCGATAATCTGTCTGATCAGTTGTCCGCCAGCATCCTCATGTTTGGGTCCAAATGTTGAGGCCGCCCTCCCACTTTTCAGGGTTGCCAATACCCATTTCGCAACGTCATCAGCAGCAGATTTACCCACCCCGCACTTTGCATTCGCAAAAGCGATGGCATGGCCAAGCCCCGCCGTCGCAATGCGCACGGGCAATCGCTTGGCCTCCCGACTGTAATCCTTCGCAGATTTTGCTCTCTGCACCGCATCCCAGGCATGGCGTGCCCGGCGTTGCTCCAATGTTTGAAGTGTCTTCATTGTGCCACTTCCTTGGCCTGCAGGCGCACCGCGCAAAGACCTTTGCCAAGCGTTGCGTTGCCGCCGATTTGCAGCGTTTCAGGCATCGCTTCGTTTAGCCGCTCAAGAATTTCAGCAGCCTTGGTACGATCCTTACTGCGGCGGCTATCGGTAGACGTGACCAGAGCATAGAAAAGTGTTTCCGGCGGTAAATGCTCTTCCCAGAACAACGCACCGTCTTTAACGGTTCGTGTGTCAGCATCCAATCCAATCCGAGCAGCAACTTCTGTCGCATGGCGCGCAAAATGGCCAAAAGCGTCATCCGCTAAAATAGCAAGATTAGACCGCATCCGAGCTGCGGTCGGCCCGTCGGCGATGGCATTTTCTGCAATCCAATTCGCGACCTCTGGAGCAGCGCCTGTTCGCTTGAAATCGAACTCTTCCAGCAACATTCCATCTTCGTCGATCAACAGGGGACTGTCTTTGGGACACAATATAGAGTTACCCTGAATATCCCATTGGTTCGAATTTAGTTCATTGGTGGTGTTTGCAATACTAAGGTCGCGCCCCAGACGATCAAGCACAGCGGGACAGGTTGTCCAGGCAAAAACGCCCTTGAGTGAACGAACCGGAAAGGCCAGAATTCGCGCGTCGGAAATCGAGATTGCTCCAGCATGATCGGACGCATTGCCCGTCTTGGGGCCAAAGGCTGTCTGCACCCAATCCATCCCCGCCGCGTGGGTTGCAGCACGCAAGACGCCCTTGAGGGTTGAGCCAGGAATTGTTGGCCATTGGGTATGTCGCTCCCGCTGGACCGGCAAATCCACCACATCAAGTGCTGTACCGCTGCCGGGATGGGTTGCGGTCAGGCAATGAATGAACATGAGCGTCGTTTCAGAGGTTGGAGGCATGATGCCAGACTCCTTCGCAATATTCACCCCAGCCAAGCGAGGTATCATGAATGTCACCAAGGCCAGAACCCTGCGACCTTTTGCTGTTGGGGGACAAAAAATAGACAGAACCCGCCTTGACTGAAAAGCGCGTCGGCTTTGGCCCTCCTCGCGCCAGATCCCATCCCGAAACAGGGACATGACCGGGAACCGCCGCAGACAGTAGATCAAGACCGGAAGGGTGCCAGCCGTTCAGTAAGGCTGGCGTTATGAGCACGAGACACCGCCCGTTTTCTGGATTCTGTGCTGGTTCGGCACACGCGGTGAGTGGGCCGTCCTTCCGATTACAGCTTGTCACGGCTACTTGTCGCCCTTCGCCTCCAAAAGGCAGCAATCTGCACTCATCTTGTCTCGGCAGCAGGTCGAGCGCCTCGGTTGGCCCTTCAACTTGCGCCCAAAACCGCATACCGGACCGCAAAACCAACCGCCGCGTCGCATAGATCATCCCCTCTTGAGTTGTCCCGATGTCGGGATCAATGGCGATGCCGGTGCGGTCTTCGAAACCATAAAGATCATCTGACGAAACAAGTTCGTCCGATTTTGGCGTTTTGCCCGAGAGAAAGGCAGACAAACCCTCACTAGTTATCCATATCTCGTCGAGAGGCTTTAATATGCTTTTGTCTCGTGTCCAAAGTGGCACCATGTCTTGAGCGTTCGGTTGCCAACCGGGAAGAGACTGACTGGCACATAGCGGATCAAGTCGGACAATTTTATCTTCGGCACCTTCTTTGATTGAGTGACGCAGCGTGGCCGGTGCCGAATAAAACAGCCTGTCCTGCTTACCGATGTCATTTTTCCGCCCGAGATACGGCCCTCGGAAATTTGTTTTGGCAATCTGCTCGCCGAGGCTGCCGCCTACTTGCCTTGCTGCTGCTTCAAACCTGTGACCGTTCCGGATACAATCACCCAACCGAGCGAAATCAATGTCGGCACACCGCAGCATTTCAGTTCGCAGGGCACCAGCAAGAACTTGTGGATTCGGCAGGCCTGATATTGCTCTTGAGGCCGGATCAAACGGTCTCCCGTCGCGGAAGAAAAGCGTATCGACCGGTTCCAGACAAAGCCAGAATCGTTTAAGTTTCACAAGGCCTTGATCCAATTCAGTCATCGCGCCCTCGCGCGATAAAAGCCGCTCCCTGACACAGCGCCGTGAAATCGGAAAGCCACTCTTCGAAATTTGGGTGTTGATTCCCTTTGACACGGCGATGTCGGGTGTTGCTGTATGTTTGCCACCATCCCGAAACACGCGCACCCAATCCTTCCGTCCCGCCATCGGCATGAGCCGGTTCAAATTTTTCTGAGCGATTTCCGAGACGCCTAATCTCCGCCGCAATCAATTCACTTGGCATATCTGTTGCAGAGAGCACCGGCAGCACAGCCCGCAGGCGATAGGCCCACCGATTGCTTGCACCTTCAGCAAAATCACAGATCAAAGCGTCGAACCATTCCGATCCGTTCCAATCAATCAGCGCCTTGGAATGCTCACCGGAGCGGCGCATGAAACGCAGTGCCAGCGCGTCCTTACCATCGTTCTTGACGTGCGCCTCGGCCTCACGGGCGGCAGCAAGCGCCAGCCGAAGATCCTCCTTGTAATGTACGAATGCCACTCCAGCGGATATGGTCGCCTGTTCGCCCATACCCGGTGCGTCCGGGCCGTCTCCAAACTGATAGGCGTTGCGCAATGAGCGTGCGCAAGCGATGGCCCGTCGTGCGGGGAGCAAGGCCAGCAGGTCGTCACCACCCGAATAGATCAGCGTTCCCGCATGGTCTTCGACGATTTTCGGAGCGGTACGGGTCGCAAAACGTCCAAGAACACCACTGATGGCAGCATGTAGCGCAGGTCCCACCGGTCGGCGCGTTTCAAATGCTGTTTTAACATTTGGATTGCCAATTTGCTCGAACCAATCGCGCATCTTCGGGTGCATGACATCCCGAACTTTAGGCATATGCTGGCCCCGCAACCAACCACCCAGATCGTCGCCATCCATCATCAGAATGGCATAATAGGAGGGTGGCGCTCTCTTATTTGCACACGCGTCTTTCAACCTGTCCAAAAGATCGGAGGGTGCACGATCCTCTCCATCACTTTCGAGAGCCGCGTCGCTTTCGTGCAGCCAGCGACCGTTCCACTTATCCAATTCTCGCCATTTGATACCGGTGTGGCGTAACCAATCCTCTGCTGCAACCGTGGCCGTGTCCGGAAACGGCTTGTTTTCTTCCAAGCCCAAACGGCTCGTCAAATAGACTGGCATTGCGAAACGTTTGGTCAGGGCGACGGACGAAAACCGCTCGCCTTTACGCAACCTAACACCTTTGCAACGCCATTTTTTGTAAGCGTCTTTCCAAAACCGCTCTGCCGTCGAAAAATCTGCCGGGCCAATCTGTTCGAACGACCCCAAAAGGCTGCATTTTGGAGGAACACGTTCCGCGTTCTCAGTAGGTGGCACAACCGGAACGTGGCGGACCATGCGCGCCGCCTCCATGATGCGCGCCGACAAGTCAAGTTGAGCCTGCCATCGCCCTGCCGATTTTTGGTCGTAGCCGGGGCGGGCCGATCCTGGTATGGCGTCAGCTAGAGATCTAACCTTGGCAGCCTCCGGCCAAACATTCTCAAAGCTCTCACTCCCAAGCAAGTTGGCCATGGCCCGTTCGTCAAGATCGCGTTCCGGTACAACCGTGGTGTGAAAATCAAAAACCGCTTCGACTTGCTGTTCCCAGCGTCTGTCCCAATCGGCAAATTCGGCATTCGCCTTGTCAGCAAGCATTGTGCGAACACTCTCCGACAATTCAAGCCATTCTTTCTGTGCAGACTGTTTACAACAATCCGCAAACGCCTTTGCTATCGCTCCATCATTCCCGTATGGAACCAGAGCCAGAAAACGATGTGGCAACGAAGGACTCCGACGAGCCCGATTGTCCGGTTTAGGTGTGTTGGTGACACCGGCTTCTTCACGGAGCCACATGTCCATAAGAGGATTACCGCGAAGCGTCGGGTACACGAATGCCGTTGGGCCAAGGTTTTCAAGGATCGGACGCATTGCGGCAAACGCAATACACGACAGAATGACACTGCCCGTCCACAGGTCACGCAAAGATCTCGCCGCCGCAATAAATGGTTGTACCGGACCAAGTGCAAATGACAGAAAAGCCCGACCGCTGGTACCATCTTCGATACTTGCCCATATGCCAGCCGTAATATCTGCGTGATGGATTAGGGAATGGTCTGGAACGCGCGTATCTGCTGGCAAAGCGTTTAGAGGAAAACCGATCTGATCTGCCAACATCCGCCAGAGCGCGAGAAAGCGGGTTTTGGGTACTTCGTCCAATTCGCGCACGATGTTGTCAATCGAATTGATGATGGATGCTTCGTCGAGTGACGGGCATACCAGTGCAATTTGCTTGCCGCTCATCGGATGTACCGTCCTCAGGCTTCGGTTCTCCGGGCCAACCGCTCGTTCGCCTTTTATACCAGCCGTCGGCATGGGCAGGCGTTCGGAAATCGCTGCCAATTGATCCGCCAGACCCGCATCCCGATCTGGAAACATCGGTTGATCTGCATCACCCCAGAGCGCCGCTGCCGTGTAGCGCCTTGCTCTGGCTTCGTGCCCCTTGATGTCGAGCGCTTTATCGATCGGATCGTGCATCCACACACGAAGAAGAGTTTCCCAATCTGTTTCCTTCAATTGCGTCATTGAGTTTGCAGACTTCGAAGTTTTAAATTCCCGAGTCCAAAAACCGTCCCCTTACCCAAATGAGTCCATTCGCAAGCCGCCAAAAGAGGCCGGAATGGTCCGGCTCCTTCGGGCAAATCGAGCCAGCCTGTTACCCCACGCATTTCAACCCTGTTCTTCTGCCGCCCAGACCAACGAACCAAATCCTGTTGTTGGCCATACCAGTTGGACACAGGCAATCGTCTTGCGGCCTCCAGCGCCCGCGCTGAAAGACGCATATTGAAAGAGACTGAAGACACCGCGTATAAACGTCGCAAACCCGCTACCGCCATATCCACAAAAGACGGCACATTAACCAGCTTCCCACGACGCAGAATCCTGAGCGGCGCATCGAAATCGAGTCTAAGCCCATCACTGTTTGATACGTCTCGCAAAAGACAGCTTACCGCGTCACTTGCCGGCCACGTTTGCGGTTCACGAACTTGCCTGCCATCCGGAAGTACCCCGCACACTTTCCGTACCCGAAAAGGCTCCCGCCATTTACCAAGCCCGGCTTTGGTGGCCAATTCAAAAGCTTCAAGTGCAACATTATCATACCTGCACGCTTTACCTAGAAGAAGCAATTCAATCGCAGGCGCAAAGTCGGGGTTGGGAGGGGCCGGGCGCATAACATAGAGCGGCAAGTTCAAGCGCCCGAAGTTAGGTGTCATGTTGGGGCGGTATCCTTCGAACATAATTTCATAAGCCGACAGGTCAAGATCGCGCAGTGCGCACCCCCATACTCCACGCAACATAGGGACTGTTGCGCGGACAGACCCCGTATCCAAAAGAATTCGGAATGCGCAGATGCTCAACCCTCCGGTTAGGGCGAAAATCTCTTTCTCAATCTTGCTCTCGTCCAATGGACACGCTCCAGTCTTTCAATCATCAATGAGCATGCAGCCTTTTAAACTGTCCAATCCCATATTCCGGTTTTAACTGCCAAGAGCCGTAACTTGAGTTGAATACAGGCCTCTGATCGAAATCTCATACGCTGTTTCTCGTATGCTGACCTTGAGGCTGAAAGGCAGAATCAAGAACCATTAGGCTTGTCTGACTACCTTAGACTTCAGCGTAATGGTCCGGTTTGCAAAAACGGATGACGTGATCTCAAAGGAAAACTTCGTATGAGTTGCGAAGCTCAACCTTGGTCTTGTAGTATGTAGTCACTTTGACGCATTAATGGGCGCGACATCATGGACCTGTCTGATCCCAGCGCAGCGAAGACGATCCCCCGTCCAAAGCGACGGACTGGCTGCGTGACCCTTAGAACGCCACCCTCCAACTTCTATCCCCTCTGATGCTGTCCGGCCCGCGTCCGCTTGTGAGTGCGGAGCAAACCTTCGGCTATTTCCTGCACGAGTACCTTGCGCGGAATGACAGTTCGCACCGTTCGGCCAACCGCTGGCACGGCGCGGGCGCGGAGGCGCTGGGGCTGGGCCAGCGCGTCGGCAAGCGCAAGTTCATCTCGATCCTGTCCGGCGAGGTGCCCGGCACGGAGATCACGCTGGGGCGTATCATCGACGGGGAGCGCCAGCACCGCCCCGGCTGGGACATGACCTTTTCGGCCCCAAAATCTGTCTCGCTGGAAGCGCTCTACCGGGGCAGGCGGGCGGTGATGCACGCCCATGATGCCGCCGTGCGGGCAACGCTCGACTGGATCGAGGCCGAACACCTCCAGACAAGGGGCTACGACCCCGCGACGGGACGGCGGCCACGGGAGGCGGCGGACGGGATGATCGCGGCGACGTTCCGGCACATGGCGAGCCGCAACAACGACCCGCAGCTTCACACCCATGCGGTGGTCGCGAACATGACGCGCAACAGAGACGGCGCATGGCGCAGCGTGGAGCCTACCTTGCTGCGCCGCAACCGGCGGGTCTTCGGCGCGTGGTATCGCAACGACCTGGCACGGCGGCTGCGGGACCTCGGCTATGAGTTGACGCCGACGACCGTGGGCGGTCTGCCAAGCTTCGAGATTTCCGGCTGGTCGCAGGAATGGCTCGATGCGTTTTCCACGCGGCGGCGGGACATCCTGCACTACATGGCCGACGAAGGCCGGGACTACACGACGGCCAACGCGCAGGCTGCCGCGTTGGTCACGCGCGGCAGGAAGGCGGAGCCGGTCAAGGGCGAACTTGTGAAACTGTGGCACCGCCGGGCGGAGCGCATGGGCCTTGTCGAAGACGCACGGCCCCGGACAACAGCCAAGCCTGCGCTGACCAACGCGGTGCTGTCACCGCTGGAGGCCGTCTGGCAGGCCATGGATCATCTTGAGGAACGCCAATGCGTGTTCCGGCGCACCGACCTGCTCGCCGCCGCATTGGGGCGGGATCCGGGACGCCATTCGCACAAGGAACTGGAAGCGGCCATCGACCAACTGCGCCGGGACCGGCATCTCGTGGAGACCACCTCTGGTGATCTGACCACGCGCCGGACCCTTCGGGCGGAACGCGCCGTGATCACGGCCATGCGGGAAGGACGATCCGCGCCGCTGGCGAACGCGCAGGACATCACCGCACAGCTTGAGGCCACGTCGCTGACGGACGGCCAGCGGGACGCGGTGCGCACGATCCTGCTGTCCGGGAACAGGATCGTCGGGGTTCAGGGGTTCGCGGGCACGGGCAAGACCCGGATGCTGAGAGAGGTTGTCCGGCTTGCGGGGGACCATCCGGTGATCGGGTTGGCCCCGTCCTCGGCAGCCGCCCGTGTTCTGGCGCTTGAGGCGGGGATCGGCACAACCACGCTGCAATGGATGCTGGCGCGCTACGGGCATCTGGGCGATGGCCCTGATCTTGAGGCGGCGCGCAAACGGTACCGGGGGGCGGTGATCGTGGTGGATGAAGCCTCCATGATTGGCACGGTCCAGATGCGCGATCTGCAACGCGTGGCGGAGCGGCTCGGGGTTGCCCGGCTCGCGCTTGTCGGGGACAGGCTCCAGCTTCGCTCCGTCGAGGCGGGGCAGCCGTTCCGCCTGCTTCAGAACGCGGGGATGGAAACGGCGCGCATGGACGATGTGCTGCGGCAACGCGCGACGGACCTCAAGGCCGCCGTCACGCATATGATTGCGGGGGACGCGGACCTCGCCGTCCAGAGCCTTGGCAGCGATGTGCGGGAAATCCCCCCGGACAGGCTGGCGGAGACGGCGGCCCGGCTCTGGCTTGCGCTTCCCCCGGACGCCCGCAGGCGAACCATGATCCTTGCCCCGACCCACGGGCAGCGCGAAGAGATCAACGCCGTGCTGCGCAAGGGGTTGGCAGAGGAAGGGCTGCTCACCGGGCGCACGCTTGAGATCGAACGGCTCGTGGACCGCCGCCTGACCCGTGTTCTGGCAGCCGATCCCATGAGTTACCGCGCGGGCGACATCGTTGTCGCCAACCGCGACGTTTACGGCTGCAAGGAGGGGGAGGCGTGGCGGGTCACGGGCAGCACCAAGGACCGGATCACGCTGGAGCGGCGCGGGGTCTCCGGCGGGTTCAGGCCCTCGGGCAACGCCGCGCGCAATGTGTCGGTCTTCGAGACGCGCCCGATTTCGCTGCGCGCGGGGGACGAGATCGTCTTCACGCGCAATCTCCGTAGCCTCGGGGTGGTGAATGGCGAACGCGGGCGGATCGAGGAGATCGGGCGAACACGCCTGCGTATCCGGCTTGGTGACGGGCGGCGGCTGGAGCCGCTGACCGACGATGACCGGTTGCGCCACATCGACCATGCCTGGACTTCGACAGTGCATCGGGCGCAGGGCATGACGACGGACAACGTGATCGCGGTGCTGGACGCGGACAGCATGATGACGGATCGCGCGCTGCTCTACGTGGAGATGAGCCGCGCCCGCGACGGGTTCGTGCTGCTGACCGACGACACGGAACAGCTTGTGCACCGGCTGGAACAGGAGACCGGCGTGTCACATTCCGCTCTGGAAGCAACCGGACAGGTGCTGCATGTCCCGCAATCCCGTGGGGTATCGCCGAAGGAACCGCTGCGTCCGGCGCTGCGGGACTGGCGGGCGCTGGAAGCGGAGGCCGCGCAGTTGGGGATTGCGCCGTTCCTCATGCCCGAGGCCGATGCGCTGCTGGAGCGGCTGCGTCGGCGGGCGTCCGTGGAAGACGCAACGTCAGAGACCGCATCCCAGGAGATCGCGCGGATATTGACGGACCACGACGCCCATATCCGGGGCCGGGAGGCTGAGGCCATCGGTCAGGGCTGGGCGGACCTGCGGGCGCGGGCGGCACGGGGCGACAGCCACGTCGCACTCCAGCCGGGCGTGGATGCGCTGTTGAAGCGGACGGGCGGGTTGCGCCAGACCGATCCGCTTCAGATCGGCCCACTTCCCAGAGCGGTCAACGAAGGCGTCCTGGATTGCCGTGCGCTGCTGCGCGGGTTTGGTGACCGGCTGGAGCACTGCGGGACCCGGATCAGCCGGGCAACACAGGAGCGGGCGGATGCGATTGCCGGGATCGAACAGGGTTGGGCGCGACAGCGGGCCACGGCCATGATGGGCGAGGATGACATTGCGCTCCTGCCGGACACGGAGGCGGTGATGGCGCAGACGCGCGCTGTTGCCGAGCAGTATCCTGGCGCGCTTCCGAAACGCGTGCTGGACCACATGGAAGACTGCGAACGGGTGCAGCACAGATGGAAGCGGCTCGTGCAGGCCGCGGATGTGCTTGCGACCTGCGCAAAGTCAGAGCAGCCCGCCGACGAGACGGTCTGCAAGGCCATGGCCGAGGCGGAGGTGTTGATCGAAGACGAGCGCTTGTCCCACAAGGCGCTGGTCGATGGCGTTGCGCTGTCCGTGGAGTCCGCCCTCATCAAGTTGAACAAGAGGCGCAGCCTGGAAGACCGGGCGCAGGACCTGCGCACCGGCTGGAAGGCGCTGGAGGCGGAGGCGAAGCGGCAGGGGTGTCATCCGTTTCAGGTCGCGGGCTGTGATCGCTTCCTGAAACGGCTCTCGGGTTTCGAACACGACCTGCCTCCGGACCTTGCGGCCCTGCCTGATCTGGCGGTCAGGCATCGCAGGGTGCGGCAGGAACGGGACGCGGTGATCGCGTTCGACGCCAAAAGGCGGAAGATCATCAGGAGGGCTGCGGCATGGCTACCTGATACGCCGCTCGACCGCAGCCTGCTGACCAGCTACGGACGCTGGGCAAGGTCCGCCCCGAACATGATCGAGCGGGGAAAGCGCCTGTTGGATGACGCACTTCTGTCCTCAGAGGACCGCAAGACGCTTGAGAAAGCGCTGGAGCGCATCACGTCCTCGCTGGATGGATGCGGCCTTGAGGCGCGGCACCTCGGTATCTTTGAAGAGATCATGGACAAGGCGGAGGCGCAGGGGTGCCACAGGTATTTCGTGGAAGGCTATGACGCTTTCTTCGAAGGTCTGGGCGAACGGATGATCGTGGGGCCGGGAAGCAATACGCTGGCAACCAACGAACGGGCCGTGCGCGACGAAATGGAGATCGATGCGTATCGCGTTCACAGGCTTGACGAAGAACTCACCGAGGCCTTGCAGCAGCGGGAAGACGGTGGGGACGCGTTCGTGGGGCAGATGCATCCCTACCACCGGTGGAAGCGCGACACGCAGAGCAATCTCGAAACCGTCCGCTACGTGTTGAACGACAGGGACACCTACGGCCCGCATCTCGACAGGGTTCCGGGGCTTGAGGATCGGTTGCGCGCGACGGCTGCCTCGGTCTCGGAGATAATCAAACGCGATGCGCCCGTCAGAACGAAGGTCGAAGCCGAACATGTTGAGAATGTCAGGCAGCAATCCGCGCGGCGGGCGCAGGAGCGGGCGTTGGACAGGGAGTTCGGTCCGTCCCGTTCCATCGGCATCGATTTATGGTAGCAGGGCTTTCATCCGTGTGACGCCGGTTCTGACGACTGTGGCGTGAAGGCTTGTACAGCAAGGTCGGCCTGTTCGGTCGAGGCCGGTGCTGCTGCACAGGTGCCGCAGGCGAAGAACGGACCCAGCCTGCGCAGATCACATTCCCGCATCACATGCGCTGTTTCGGGTCGTGGACCTTCACCTCGACCGATTTCGCGCCGTGCCATTCCTTGACGGCCTTTGCCAGAAGGGCTTCCGCCTTGTCCGGCCCGAAGAGCTTTTCGAAGGCCAGCAACAACTCGTCCAACCGGTCTTCGGCGATCAGGTCCGTCACCTTCGCATCGCGCAGGAATGCGATCTGGTTGCCGAGTTTTTCCATCCAATCGGAAGAGGGTTTGAGTAGGTCCATCAGAAACCCGATCTGGTCATTCATCCGCTTCTGGTCGTCAGCACCCAACACCAGCGGCTGCGGGCGATTGCCGAAGATCGACAGGTCAGCCGTCAATGCCCGCTCTACGAGCCAGGGCGAGGTCTTCATCCCGGCCTCAGCCGCCCGCCTTTTGGCATCCTCCCATTCCTGGTCGGTGCAGGAGATGTAGAAGGTTCTTTTCTTCGCCTCTGTCATTCTTGCGCCTCTTGCGGGTTATACTCAAGTTCGTCGAGATGCAGGCGATAGAGAAGCGCGACCGCATCGACCAGTGCAGGGTCGCCGTCGGCCCTGACGAAAAACATTTCACTGAGACGCCGACACAGGTCATTCACATTCCGCAAAAGGTCACGCTGCTCCTCGGGCGTGAGAACAAGCGGACTGGTAGATGGTGGGGGCGCATCCTGCAAAGCACAGGTCATCACGAACTCAGAGACACTTTTGCCGACTGACTTCGCCCGTGCCCTGATCCGATCCCAATCGTCAGGGGTCCTGCAATAGACAGGTCGTGCCCTCTTCATCCCAAACCCCCTTCTCCTGATCCGCCCACGACTGATTCACCCGTATCAGACCCCGCGCGTGTCGGGTCCGTGCGCAGCCGCAACGCGACCCGCCGAAGCGCCTCCGTCCAGCCATCGTCTTCCCCGCGCTCCGCCAACCGCATCCGCTCCACTTCGCAGAGCGTCAGAACGGCGGACTCGATCCGGTCCAGCCGCGCCGACAGCGTGGCGCGTGAGGGGCTGTCAGACACGTCCGGGGCCAGCGCCCGCTGGACGACATATCCGCTCACCGACATGCGGGAAGCCTTGGCCCGCGCCCGGACAATCTCCCATTCGCTATCGGTTGCCTTGACCGCCCGTTGTTTTGTAGCCGAAGTGTTTGTCATGGCCGGGTCCTGCTATATGTAAGCACCAAACGCTATATGTCTACGACTTGAAAGTGCCGGATTTCTGCTCAAAAATCGCTATGCTTTGTATATAGCATATATGCTTACATATACCGTGATCAACGCGAAAGCAGTGCAAAACGCGGGATTATGCGTACATAGTTCTCACCGAAAATGCAACTTTTTGCGACAGAGTGCCCGCGAAAAACATATATGTAGCACATATAAACTCTGCTTGCAGTCACGCGCAACATGCTGTATTAGTTTCGTTAATGAGAGGAACGTAGAAAGCTATGTAAGAGGCATAACCCCTGATTTGACGGGTTATAGGTTTTCACACCTATCTGATGACCGCCGCAATCGACGGCCGCGCAGGATCCGGGCGGATCGCGTCGCGGATCGGGATATCCGAGCAGGCTGATACTTTTACGCCGACCGATGATGTATTCGGGATGATCGAGAATCGTTTGGCCCAAGGATCAGTGGCCTGTGTATTTGTCGACGAAGCCCAGTTTTTGACCGAAGATCAGGTCTGGCAACTGGCCCGCGCCGTTGATGACCTGCATGTTCCGGTGCTGGCCTACGGCCTGCGTGTGGATTTTCAGGGCAAGCTGTTTCCGGGGTCAGCCACTTTGTTGGCGCTGGCGGACGAGATGCGCGAGGTGCGCACAATCTGCAAATGCGGGCGCAAAGCGACCATGGTGATCCGGCAAGACGAAAACGGAAACACTCTGACCGAAGGGGCACAGGTGCAGATTGGCGGGAATGAGACCTATGTCTCGCTCTGCCGCAAACACTGGCGCGAAGCAGTGGACACCTAGACCGGATTGGGCAGCGGCCGGCCGGCGACAAACGCCGCGACATTGTCCAGCGCCATATGGCCCATATCGGTGCGCACTTCCTCGGTCGATGTTCCCAGATGCGGCAGCAGGGTCACGTTTTCAAGGTCGCGCAATGCCTGCGGAACCGCTGGTTCAAATTCGTAAACATCCAGCCCGGCTCCCGCGATCTGGCCCGATTGCAAGGCAGCAATCAAGGCGGCCTCATCCACAACCTCTCCGCGCGCGATGTTGACCAGAATGCACGACGGCCTCATTGCCTCAAACACTTGCGAGCCAATAAGGTGCTGTGTGCGCACCCCGCCGGGCACAGCAAGGACAAGGAAATCGACTGCCGACGCCAGCGCCTTGAGATCAGGAATGAACTCGGCGGGAAAATCCACAGCCTTTTCGCTGCGGGATTGGTATGCCACGTCCATCCCGAACCCGTAGTGGCAACGCCGGGCGATGGCTTGACCGATACGGCCCATGCCGACGATGCCGACGCGCTTGCCCGTGACATGATGGCCCAGCATCTGTGTCGGATGCCACCCCTCCCACTTGCCCGAGCGAACCAGGCGTTCGCCCTCACCCGCTCTGCGCGCAGTGGCCAGCAGCAAGGTCATGGCGATATCTGCGGTGGCGTTTGTGACGGCACCGGGCGTGTTCGTGACAACAACACCAGCACCACGCGCGGCGTCCACGTCGATGTGGTTGTAACCCACACCGAAATTGGCCAACAGCTTACAGCGGGGATCGGGCACTTCGGCGAAAACCTGGGCCGAGAACTGGTCACCCAATGTCGGGATGACGATATCGAAGTTACTCAGCGCCTCCAGCATTTCCTCGTGGGTCATGGGCAGGGTGTTGCTGCGAATCTCAACGTCGAATTCGGAGCGCGCTCGGGCTTCGACCGCTGCGGTCATCGGGCGGGCGATCAGCAGGCGCATCAGTGCATCCGCCCGCCGATCGGAACCTCTCCGTCCGGTCCGATCAGGACGATTTCACCACTGTCATCTGGCAAACCCAGCACCAGCACTTCGGACATGAATTTTCCGATCTGGCGGGGGGGAAAGTTGACAACTGCCATCACTTGCTTACCCACAAGGGTCGCGGGATCATAATGCGCTGTAATCTGGGCCGAGGTTTTGCGCTGGCCAATCTCATCCCCGAAATCAATCCACATCTTGATTGCAGGCTTGCGGGCTTCGGGGAAAGGTTCGGCGCGGGCGACCTTTCCCACTCGGATATCGACCTTCAGAAAGTCATCAAAGGTAATCTCACTCACGGGACAACTCCTTGGATCGATTGGTGGCGGCTTTGACCGCACGATGAAGCAGATCAGGGAAACCTTCCTCCGCATGCATCAACACCTCAAGCGCCGCCTGAGTTGTGCCGTTTGGCGATGTCACGTTTACACGCAATTGTGAGGGGTCTTCTTCGGCCGCCATGGCCAGGGCTCCGGCCCCTGCGACGGTAGATTTCGCCAGTTTCATAGCAAGATCATGCGGCAATCCCTGCGCCTGACCCGCAGCAGCCAAGGTTTCGATCAGGTGAAAGACATATGCCGGGCCCGAACCGCTGACGCCTGTCACCGCGTCGATCTGCGCTTCCTCCGACAGGCGCACCGTCTCGCCAATGGCGGACAAAAGACTCTCGGCCAGCAGCAAGTCTTCATCGGACGCATAAGAGTTTCCGATCATCGCCGTGATACCCTGACGGATCGCCGCCGGAGTGTTTGGCATGGCGCGCACAATCGGCGTACCGTCCCCAAGCACACCTTCGAACGTCGCAATCGATGTCCCTGCCGCAACCGAAACAAACAGGCTTGTTCCACCGCCCAGTGCCTTAATGGAGGGCAGCGCTTCGCCCATCATCTGCGGTTTGACTGCGACTAAAACCACTGCCGGTGCTTCGGGTAAGGCCGTGTTGATGTTCACGCCCTGCGCCTTCAGCCAATCCGACGGCTTCGGATCAATCACCCAGACTGAGGATGCAGGCAGACCATGCTCCAGCCATCCGGCAAGCATGGCCGATCCCATTTTACCGCAGCCCAGCAGGACCAGCCCCTGCTCTGCAAGACGTGACATATCCATGATTGCCCCTCCCCTCAGTTGGTTTGGGGCAAAGCTTTACGCGCGGCCGTAAGCCTCTGCAATGGCGACTTGCATCGCCTCTTCCGGGGAACGGTTGCCCCAGGTCACCAACTGGATCGCCGGGTAATACCGCTCGGCGCTCAGGACCGCCGCATTGATCATCGTGTCGATCTGTTCCGGGCTGGCCATCTGACCTCCGGCAAGAACCAGACCATAGCGATAGACCATCAGTTTCTGATTGGCCCAATAGGTAAACGCGCCCGCCCAGCACTGGTCATTCATCTTGTTGAGCAGTTCATACAATTCGGTTTCACGCTCGCTGGGCGGCTCCATCTCAAACGAGCACACCATCCGGAGTGTCTCGTCATAGTTGGACCAGGCCAGGGTGATCGAATAGGTGCGCCACTGGCCTTCAACGGCCATGGCGATCTGATCATCACCGATGCGGTCAAAATCCCAGTCGTGGTGTTCGGCCAGGTGTTCAACAATGTCGATTGGATGAAGGTCTTCTTCGAGAAACTGCTCGGAAAGGGCCATAATGCCACCTCACTCATCTCTAGCATATTCGGGGCTGGCAGCGCCCCAGCGCTAGTTGCTTGCTCTACAGACCGGGCTGTGACCCTTGGCCTGTACTAAATATGGTGCGATGTAGCCGAGACTCTGACAACCCCCATTTTTGGGGATAACAGCAATAAGTTGTGGACAGCTGGCAACGGCGACCAAAATATTGGCATCGGATGCAGCTTTGTCTTGATTAAATTTCAACAGGCGGCAAGATGCACAACACCGCGCGGCCCGTGATCCGGATCGCGCGGCAGCAATAAATTCCTGAAAACCTGAAATGCGCGAACGCTACTTGTCCAGTTTCGCCTCAAGCGCTGAGATGCGCGCTTCAAGTGCCGCGTTTTCCTCACGCGCTTTCTGGGCCATTGCCCGAACGGCGTCGAATTCCTCGCGCGTGACAAAGTCGCGGTCAGCCAGCCAACGGTCAATCATCGACTTCATCGCAGTCTCGGCCTCTTCCCGCGCGCCCTGTGCCACACCCATGGCGTTGGTCATCAGTTGGGAAACGTCGTCGAGAATCTTGTTGCGGGTTTGCATGGCTGTACTCCGAAATCGCTGTTGTTCTCTATATGGGGAATGATTGGCGCGGGCTCAAGGTTGACTTGGTCCGCAAACCCCGGGCAATGAGACGCATATGCAGGCTGTTTTGAAATTCCCCGATCTGTCGCCCGAGTTGTTCTCGATCTCATTGTTCGGGATGGAGTTCGCGCTGAGGTGGTATGCGCTGGCCTATATCGCCGGTATTCTGATTGCATGGCGCATGGCCGTAATGGCACTGCGGCGCCCGACCCTTTGGCAGAATCAGACACCTCCGATGAAGCCCGAACAGGTCGAGGATTTGATGACCTGGATCATCCTCGGGGTCATTCTGGGCGGTCGGTTGGGGTTTGTGCTGTTCTATCAGCCTGCCTACTACCTGTCGCATCCGCTTGAGATCCTGCAAGTCTGGCAAGGCGGCATGGCTTTCCATGGTGGATTGCTTGGCGTCGTGACTGCGTCTTACCTCTACGCCCGTCGCCACAAGCTGCCGGTTTTGTCCATGGGTGATCTGGTGGCTTACACAGTGCCGCCCGGCCTTCTGCTGGGGCGACTGGCGAATTTCGTGAACGCTGAACTCTGGGGCCGACCGAGTGAGTTGCCCTGGGCTGTCATTTTCCCTGGCGTCGCAGCGCAGGACTGTCCGGGCGTGGTGGCAGGGATGTGCGCGCGTCATCCATCGCAACTCTACGAGGCCGCGTTGGAAGGTATTCTTCTGGGTACTGCACTTATCTGGCTGGCCTATCGGCGCGGAGGGTTCCAGAAGCCTGGATTGGTCATGGGCGTGTTTCTGGCCGGATATGGCGCATCACGCTTTACTGTCGAATTTTTCCGGCAACCCGATGCTCAGTTCGTCACGCCCGGAAATCCACTGGGTCTGGCATGGCATATCGGCGGCTATGGCCTGACCATGGGGCAGCTTCTGTCCCTGCCGATGATCGCGCTTGGTCTGTGGTTCGCGCTACGGGCAAGACGCGCATGACCCTCAGGGATCACCTGCTCGCCCGCATCCAGCAGGACGGACCGATGAGCATCGCGGATTATATGTCCGAGTGCCTGCTGCACCCAAAGTTCGGCTATTACACCACCCAAGACCCCCTGGGCGCCGAAGGGGATTTCGTCACAGCCCCCGAGGTGAGCCAGATGTTCGGCGAATTGATCGGCTTGTGCCTGGCCCAAAACTGGATGGATCAGGGACGACCGGATCGGATCGTTCTGGCCGAGCTTGGCCCCGGACGCGGAACGTTGATGGCCGATATCCTGCGCGCCACGCGGGCGGTGCCAGGGTTTCACGACGCCGCACAAATCCTGTTGTTCGAAGCTTCTCCCGCTCTGCGGGAAAGACAGGCTCAAACATTGCGGAACTATTCCCCCGAATGGATTGAGACCCCGACCGACCTACCTGACCTGCCCCTGTTTCTTGTCGCGAACGAGTTCTTTGACGCCCTGCCCATCCGTCAGTTCCTGCGCGATGGTGACGGGTGGCGCGAGCGTCTGGTCGGAGCCGAACGCGATCAGCTGACCTTTGGCCTTGGGCCGCAGGCGGCTCAGGTTGCTCTGACCGATCGGTTGGAGGACACCAGGGACGGCGATCTGGTTGAGCTTTGTGCCGCAGCCATCCCGATTATCACGGTTGTCGCCGGTCACATCGCCTCGGCGGGCGGTGCCGCGCTTATCAGTGATTATGGGGATTGGCATTCGTTGGGCGACACCTTCCAAGCCTTGCGCGCGCATGGCCACACCGATCCGTTGGGCGCGCCGGGTCATGCAGACCTGACAGCCCACGTTGACTTTGAACCTCTTGCGATAGCCGCGCGGGCCGCCGGGTGCGCCCATACGCGTTTGACGCCTCAGGGCGTATTCCTTGAAAGGCTGGGTATAACCCAACGCGCGCAGACATTGGCGGCTACACAAAGCGGTCCTGCGCTGGATGCGGTGGTTGCCGCACATCGACGGTTGACGCATCCCGATGAAATGGGAAACCTGTTCAAGGTGCTGGGTCTTTACCCATCTTATTCCTCACCGCCGCCGGGATTAGAGCGATGACATTGGAAATTCTGACTTCGGATTTGCTGTCCCCTGTACGCCATGGGTTCTTCACGCGGCGCGGCGGTGCTTCGTCAGGTATCTTTGCCGGATTGAACTGTGGCCACGGGTCTTCGGACCAAACCGAGGCGGTTGCCCTGAACCGCAAACGTGTCGCTGACGCAATGGAAGTGAAAACCGATGCTTTGATCGGGGTGCATCAGGTCCATTCGCCAATCGTTGTGACAGTCGAAGAGCCAATGACCGGAGAGAAGCCGAGGGCAGATGCGGTGGTCACGGCAACCCCGGGATTAGCGCTGACAATCCTGACCGCAGACTGCCAGCCGGTTCTTTTTGCGGATCCTGACGCAAACGTGATCGGGGCCGCTCATGCCGGATGGCGCGGAGCTTTGGATGGCGTCCTGGAAGCAACTTTGGTCGCGATGGAATCCCTTGGGGCCCATCGCGAGAACACTATTGCCGTAATTGGCCCAACCATTTCTCAGAGCGCATACGAAGTCGGCCCCGAGTTCCTGGACGACTTTATGGCCAGCGCACCGGAAAACTCACGTTTCTTCGCCAATGGACAGGGCGACAGGCTGCAATTCGACCTCCCGGCCTTTGGCTTGCACAAGCTGCGCGAGGCTGGTGTGGGGCACGCCGGATGGACGCGGCACTGCACATATTCCGACCCGGACCGGTTTTATTCCTACCGTCGGGCCACCCACGCGAAAGAAGCAGATTACGGCCGCCTAATTTCTGCAATCAGATTATAGATTTAGGTCGAATTAAGGCAGCATCGCCCCGTTTCTGCCACATTCTTTGTGTTTATCTGAGTCAGAATCGTTTCAAGTTTTCACGAGTGCTCAGGTGGTTATGCGGTACTTCACCCAGTTTCGCCTGATACTGTTAACAAAGAGGTACCAATCACCTTCATTTTGTCCTCATTTCTTCCCGGATCAGCCTTATCTCCGCCTCAAACTGGCGTCACATTGAGACGGCAACGGGAAAACAGGGGCAAAAGTCCCCAACTGAGCAGGACACAAAATGAAGTCGAAATCACGCTTTCTGAGCGCCGTATTGATGGCAATCCGGGAACAGAACCCAGAAATGCCGTGGAAGCGGGTTTCAAGCCGGTCCGTCAGGGTTGCGCGCCGTTTGGCCGCGCGCCTGTGACGTAAAGAATTCCCTCGGGACCAGCTGCCGGTTCCAAGGGCTTAGCTCACATCGGACATTGCTCCGGACCGATGTGTGGCGCCGCAGAGTGGGTCTGCGGCACGCTGTCAGGGGCATGTGTGCGCGGGTAATTTTAACCCGTGAGTGACGAGTTTGTCTTGGGGGGTCAGATTATGACCGGATCATTGCGATTGTCTTTCGCGACGCGGGATCTGTGCGGCATGCGTTCTATGTCGATCTCCCGAGTAAGGCAAAGAACAAGGCTGTTTGGCGGGCACGTACGGGGGTTCTCCCTGCCAAAACAGAAGTTATAGAGGGGTCGGAATATAAATGGCTATTCCAAATTCACTGGCACGCGCGGCCAGAAACGCGGTGGAAACATCTGCCCTTTTGCGGGACGCGCCCAGACCGGTATCGCAACCAAAAGCGCAGCTGCGGCGCTACGAGGTCAGCTCTTTGCTGGACAATGGCGATGTGGCGCAAACCCGTCATATCGCACCGGCACTGCCGATGTTCGAGGATGCCTTCTGCGCGTTCACCCGTGGATCGCTGGTGGACACTGAAGACGGCCCGATGGCGATCGAAGACCTGCTGCCTGGCGATACAGTGCTGACACAAGACGGGTCGTCGCAAAAGGTTCTGTGGAAAGGGTCCGTCACTCTGATCCCCGGACGCGAAGATTCACGTGGCCGAACCCGGCCACTGACTCGCATCATGGCAGACACGTTTGGAATGCAGAAACCACTGTCCGGCGTGATCACCGGCCCCGCGGCCCGTCTGCTGGGAACACCGGCTCATCTGCGTCATCTCAACGGCGGTCAGCCCATGCTGACGCCTGTACACGAATTCCAGGACGGTATGGGCGTGATCGAAACGCTGCCCCCCACCCCGGTCGAGCTGTTTCACATCTGCCTGCCCCGCCATGCGGTGATCCGGGTCGATGGCCTGCAGTTTGAAACCTATCACCCGGGCGTAAATGCGGCCCGGATGATCAGCCAATCCTTGCGTTCTATTTATCTGAACTTATTCTCACATATAGAATCGCTGAGTGATTTTGGCCCGCTGCTGTTGCCGCGCGCCGGAGATGGCGAGGTTGACGCAATTACTGCGTAAGTAAAATGTAACGATTTCTGCAAGTGTGGGGGCATCATGCAGATCATTCTTTGGTGGGTATTTTCCCTGACGGTGGCGGCTTTCCTGCAGCCTTGCCGCGCAAGTAGCGCTGCGGCTGGTATCAGGCCGTACGATTCATCCGGTCTTCCAGCACGTCAAATGGCACGCCTGGCTCGTCTTTTGCGCCTCGGATAACCAATGACGTCTTGACGCTGGCCACGTTGGGCGTGGTCAGCAATTCACCGGTCAGAAACTGCTGAAAACTACTCAGGTCCGGAGCGACGCATTTAAGGATGAAATCCACTTCGCCGTTCAGCATGTGGCATTCGCGGACCAGTGGCCAGTCACGACAGCGGTCTTCAAAGGCACTCAGTTCGGATTCAGCTTGGCTTTCCAGCCCGACCATGGCGAAAACCTGAACTTCGAACCCCAGTTCACGTGCATTCACCTCAGCGTGGTAACCACGGATATATCCTGACTCTTCCAATGTCCGCACCCGCCGCAGGCAAGGTGGTGCCGAGATTCCAACGCGTTTGGCCAGTTCCACGTTCGTCATCCGACCGTCGGCCTGCAATTCCGCCAGAATTTTGCGATCGATTTCGTCCAACCGAGTCGTGACCATAAAATGCTCCTGAATTTTCCATTTTTTATATCAGCACCCCGCTCGTGCGCAATAATGTTTCGCATTTGCGCAATATTCTTTGTTTTGCAACCAATTTATGTCGCTGGTCCATGTGTAAGGCGCATAGCGGTTCTGGGTCACGAAGGGGCTTTAAGCCTTGCCCAGCGGTCGCTATATCGTTGCGGCGGGCGAGAAGCCCATGTCAGGCAGTTCGAGCGGGGGTACCATGGCCGAGACAAGACACACCAAGGTTCTGATCATCGGATCAGGACCGGCAGGATATACGGCTGGCGTCTATGCAAGCCGCGCGATGCTGGAGCCCATTCTGGTCCAGGGAATCGAACCCGGAGGGCAGCTGACCACGACAACCGAGGTGGAAAACTGGCCCGGAGATACCGAGGTTCAGGGCCCCGACCTGATGGTCCGTATGCAGGACCACTCGAAGGCAATGGGCTGCGAGGTGATCGGCGATATCATCAGCGATTTGGACGTTTCCAAGCGCCCGTTCACTGCAAAAGGTGACAGTGGCACAACGTATACTGCGGATGCTGTCATTCTTGCCACGGGTGCACGCGCCAAATGGCTCGGCCTGCCGTCGGAAGAAAAATTCAAAGGTTTCGGCGTTTCAGCCTGTGCCACCTGCGACGGGTTCTTTTATCGCGGTCAGGAAATCGTGGTCATCGGCGGCGGAAACACTGCTGTGGAAGAGGCGCTGTTCCTGACCAATTTCGCCAGCAAGGTCACCCTGATCCACCGCCGGGATGAGCTGCGGGCCGAGAAAATCTTGCAAGATCGCCTGTTCAAGAACGAAAAAATCGAACCCTTGTGGTTCCATGAGCTGGACGAAGTGATCGGCACCGATGCACCGCTGGGGGTTGAAGGTGTGCGGGTCAAGAACGTCAAGACCGGCGAAATCACTGAAATTCCGTGCAAAGGCGTGTTTGTCGCAATCGGCCACGCTCCGGCCAATGAACTGGTGAAGGAGTCGCTGGAAACCCATATGGGCGGTTATGTCGTGACCAAGCCCGGCTCGACCGAAACTTCGGTGCCCGGTGTCTTTGCTGCCGGTGATCTGACCGATCACATCTATCGCCAGGCCGTGACCAGCGCCGGAATGGGCTGCATGGCGGCGCTGGATGCTGAACGGTTCCTGGCCGAGCAGGAATAATCCGTGTTTGAATTCTCTGGCCCGGTCTGGAGAATTCAATTCGCGTCGCGGGCAAGAAACCCATTGCACCCTGCCCGCGCACCCGAAGGTCGCTTTCACCACTCTGGCCAGTTCGCCATATATGCCTCGCTCAGCGCTGAAGGTGCAGGAATTGCCATACGTCGTTACATCTCGGACCTGGACCCGGAAAGGGTGATTCAGAGGTTGTGGGTGGATAAGGCGCAACTGGTCGATCTTCGCGGTCGGAAAGCGGTTTCGGTTGTTTGGCAAGGCATTTTTGAGGCCAGCAACCCATCGCCCACTTGGGCTTATTCGGATGAAGCGCGTCAACAATGCGCGGATGGTTTGATGTACAGCTCGCGATCCCGCCCTGATCTCAGCCATCTGGTATTGTTTGATAGCAACAATATACACGCCCGATCTGACGAGGCCCCGCTACCTTGGACACCGTGATCCTCCAACCTTTGTCTTGACCTGTGCATGATCGTCCCTCCAGACTTTGACAAAACCAACCAGTGATACAGGTGGTATTCTTGAACAGCGCTCTTTGGCGTGGCGGATGGGCGACCCGACTCAGGATCGGCAGCGGGCTGTTTCTGTTTGTCTTTGCCTTTTTCCACTTTCTGAACATCGGAATGGGTCTTTTTCATACCGACTACCTGCATGGCATGCAGGACGGCCGCAAAGCGGTCACGCGGCACGATGTAATGAGTGCGCTGCTTTATGTGGCACTGTTTATCCATGCCGGTCTGGCACTGGTATCCATTGCCCAGCGCAGAACCTTGCGGATGCCCATCAGTTCGGCTCTGCAAATCGTGCTGGGCCTGCTGATCCCGCTGCAGTTGATCTCTCACATTATCCACACGCGGGTTGCGCATGAAATCTTCGATGTGAACGATGAAATGGGCTATATCATCATCCTGATGTGGCCCAGCACAGCAGTCTGGATGCAAAGCCTGCTGCTGTTGATCGTCTGGGTACATGGATGCATCGGCCTGCACATGTGGCTACGGCTGACCCAATGGTGGCCCAAAACAGTGCCATATCTGATCGGCGTTGCGGTTTTTATCCCTTCGTTCGCGTTGGCTGGATTACTGACAGAAGGCCGACGCCTATGGGCAGACTTCTCAGATGAATTCCTGCGCGAACAATATATCGAACACTATAACTGGCCCTCACCCGAGGCATTCCAGACCATGTTCGGTATGACGGACAATGCGCTGACCGCATTTTGGCTGGCGCTTGCCCTGACGGCGATGACCTATCTGGGGCGCAAACTGTGGCGCCGAAGGCATTCAGTGCGCGTCACCTATGCCCGAGGTCCCGAGGTTGTGGCAGAAAAAGGCATGACGCTGCTTGAAATATCGCAGGCCAATGGCATTCCACACACGGCGTTGTGCGGAGGCAAAGGGCGCTGCACAACCTGCCGCGTCATTGTCGAGGATGGCGGGACAAACCTGCCGCCACCCAGCGATGTCGAGGCCCGCAGCCTGGCCGCCGTAGGAGCAACCGGCCAAACCCGTCTTGCCTGCCAGATACGCCCAACCGAACCGCTGTCCGTCTTTCGGGTGTTTCGCCCGGACGGCGGTCGCAATCGCGGTCACGCCAGCCAGGGTCAGGAAAGAAAACTGGCGGTGCTGTTTCTGGACATGCGCGGGTTTACGGCGCGCACCACCGGTCAATTGCCATATGACATTGTTTTTCTGCTGAACCGCTTTTTTGATGCCATTGTTCCCGCCATCACGGATGAAGGCGGCGTGGTGGACAAATATATGGGCGATGGCCTGTTGGCAGTTTTCGAAAAACCCGACGCTGCCAGCTCTGCCCGCGCGGGCCTGAAGGCCGCCATCGACATCAGTCTGGCACTGGATGGGTTCAACCAGCGACTCGAGGCCGAGGGCAGCCCACGTATCCGTATCGGAATGGGCCTGCATCTTGGGGATCTGGTGTTGGGTGAAATCGGTGCAGCCGGTCATGCCTCTCGGACCATTATCGGGGACGCCGTGAACGTTGCCAGCAGACTGGAAGGCGAGACCAAGGCGCAGGGAGTTGAACTGTTGGTATCGGAAGAACTGCTGAGAGCTGCTGATGTTGCCGTTGACCCGGAGGCAATCCAAAGCTTCGAACTGCGCGGCGTAAGCCAACCGGTTCCCGCGTTGCCGGTGGCTCGGGCCGCGGACCTTGGAAAATCTGCGCGCGAACGAGAACACATATACTCTGACTAGGCTGATTGTTGCCGTTCGGCAGAACCAGAGTCGCTTTTTCACTCATCAACTGGAAATTCCTTCCAATCAGAAGAAAATCAGCGCATATCGTCCTTTGTTTTCTAAACGCTGGTGGACTTCGGCGGACAGTCGGGGCACATGCCTCGCAAATGCCCAGGAATCACTGGCAATCCAACACTGCGACAAGAGTATTCTGATGACGATGTTAAGCAATCTGGCCCCGATCCCCGAACTGTATGTCTCGTACGAGTCGGCCCAGAAACTGAAGGTTGAAGCGGCCGATCTGACCAGCTGGGATCTGAGCCCACGCCAGATCTGCGATCTGGAATTGCTGATGAATGGCGGGTTCAACCCCCTCAAAGGGTTCCTGTCCGAGGCCGACTACGACAACGTGGTCGAGAATATGCGTCTGGCCGACGGCACCCTGTGGCCGATGCCGATCACGCTGGATGTAAACGAAGACTTTGCGGATCGGATCGAGCTGGGTCAGGACATCGCGCTGCGCGATCAGGAAGGTGTCATTCTCGGCACCATGACAGTCACCGACCGTTGGACGCCCGACAAGGCGCGCGAGGCTGAAAAGGTCTTTGGCGCGGATGACGACGCCCATCCCGCCGTGAACTATCTGCACAATGTTGCGGGCAAAGTCTATCTGGGCGGTCCCGTGGTCGGCATCCAGCAGCCTGTCCACTACGACTTCCGCGCCCGCCGCGACACCCCGAACGAGCTGCGCGCCTATTTCCGCAAGCTGGGCTGGCGCCGCATTGTGGCCTTCCAGACCCGTAACCCGCTGCACCGCGCGCATCAGGAACTGACCTTCCGCGCCGCCAAGGAAGCGCAGGCCAACCTGCTGATCCACCCGGTCGTGGGCATGACCAAACCGGGCGATGTGGATCACTTTACCCGCGTGCGCTGCTATGAGGCCGTTCTGGACAAATACCCGGCCTCGACCACCTCGATGTCACTTCTGAACCTGGCGATGCGCATGGCAGGCCCGCGTGAGGCGGTCTGGCACGGCCTGATCCGCGCCAACCACGGCTGCACCCATTTCATTGTGGGCCGCGACCACGCTGGCCCGGGTAAGAACTCGGCCGGTGAAGACTTCTACGGCCCATATGATGCACAGGATTTGTTCCGGAAATACCAGGACGAAATCGGCCTTGAGATGGTCGATTTCAAACACATGGTCTATGTACAGGAACGCGCCCAGTACGAGCCGAACGATGAGATCGCGGACAAGGACAACGTCACGATCCTGAACATCTCGGGCACCGAACTGCGCCGTCGTCTGGCCGAAGGTCTGGAAATCCCCGAATGGTTCAGCTTCCCTGAAGTTGTGGCCGAGTTGCGCAAAACCAAGCCGCCGCGGAGCCAGCAGGGCTTTACCGTGTTCTTCACCGGTTTCTCAGGCTCGGGCAAATCCACGATCGCCAACGCGCTGATGGTCAAGCTGATGGAGATGGGCGGACGCCCCGTTACCCTTTTGGATGGGGATATCGTACGTAAGAACCTGTCCTCGGAGCTGGGCTTCTCGAAAGAGCACCGCGATCTGAACATCCGTCGTATCGGATACGTGGCGTCAGAGATCACCAAGAACGGTGGCATTGCCATCTGCGCGCCAATCGCGCCATACGCGACCACCCGCCGCGCGGTCCGTGAGGATATCGAACAATTCGGTGCGTTCTGCGAGGTTCACGTGGCCACCAGCATCGAAGAGTGCGAACGCCGCGACCGCAAGGGCCTGTACAAGCTGGCGCGTGAAGGCAAGATCAAAGAATTCACCGGCATCTCGGACCCCTACGACGTACCTCAGAACCCTGAACTGAGCGTTGAGACCGAGAATGTCGAAGTCGACAACTGCGCCCATCAGGTATTGCTGAAACTGGAAAGCATGGGCCTCATCGCAGGATCGTAATTCTGCTGTCGGGATGCCAAAAGCGGTCTTGGGAAATGCCCCAGGGCCGCTTTTTTTGTGTGGTGGAACCAGCTGGGCAGTATTGACATCTCAGCCTTGCCTTGCTGCTGTTGGCATACCCATTTCTTGCTTGGTCCAGAATGAAACATGACCTGCCCACAATCGCCGGGTTCTGGTACGGGTCCGACCTGTCTTGGCTTGAAGCGTTGTGCATTCAGTCTTTTCTGGATCACGGCCACAGATTTGTTCTTTATTTGGCTGACGACGTGAAAAACGTCCCACCCGGTGTTGAAACCCGCCCTGCGTCAGACATTCTTTGGCCGTCGCCTTTCTCGTTTAATGAAAATGAACGGCACAGAGTCGCCGTGTTTTCAGATATCTTCCGTCTGCACCTGAGCCAGAAGACAGACTACATATGGGTCGATCTGGATGCTTTTTGCGTCAGACCGTTTGATGTCGACACCCCGTATGTGTTTGGCCAGTCGCGCCGCGGCGATTTTCCCACCGGCGTTTTGCGCTTGCCAAAATCCTCCGAGACGCTTGCGTCAATGTTGAGCTTCGTAGACAGCCCCAACCCGACCCAACCTTGGCGCGGCCCTACTTTGCGGCGGGCGAACCGTCGAAAGGTCGCGAATGGTGAGCGCTGGGGTATCGAGCACCTTCCCTGGGGATGCTCTGGCCCCAAAGCGTTTACTCATTTCCTGATAAAGACCGGGGAAAGCATCCACACGTCTGAGCCGGAGATCTTTTACCCCTTGTCACCAGATGAGTTGTGGATGCTGCACGCGCCAGAAATCCGAACACAGCAGATCGAACGCAGTGGCGTTCTGTCGGTTCACATATATGGTCATCAGAAACGCGAGATGGCGTTGTCCATGTCGGGTCTGCCCTCCCCCGGTTCTTATTTGGACCGAATGTGTAAGCGCCATGGTATCACCCCTCGGTCCAACCCGATCACGCGGCTGAGTTGGATGGGCCCGACGACTAATCTTGGCTGACATATGCGGTCACTTGCGGACTAGTCGGGTAAATCGACTTGCCCGCGCATCAAAACGTGGCCGCGTCCCGCAACCTTGATGCCGGTCATCGCATCCGCCGTTCCAACCCGGGTGACTGTTGCCTGACCAGGGCGTCCCATATCGTGGCCCTGTTCGGCAACAAACGACTCCTTGCTCATCAACCCATACCTCCAGAGATACGCCGCCATCGCTCCGGTGGCGGAACCGGTGAACGGGTCCTCAGGCGGGCTGGGTGGTGCCAGTAGAAGGCGCGAGAAGGTATCGCCAGCCTCGGTCGCGCCTTGCAGCGTGACAAGAAACGGCTCAGCCATATCAGAGCCGGAATAGCCTGCAGCCGCCGCAATTTTCTGCAAAGGGCCCACAGCCAGCTTCGCCGCGCGCAACGCGTCGTGATCGCGCAGCACGGTAATGCAGAAAGGCAATCCGGTCGACACGAACTGAGGTGGTGAGATGATCGCGTCCTTGGGCAAACTGATGGCCTCAGCGACCAGATCGGCAGGAATGTGATCTCCGAATTGCGGGGCGACCTGCGTCATTTCGATCTCATCCCCGTCAAGCCGGATCGAGACAAGCCCTGCCCCGGTCTCCAGTGTCAGGGCATCACCGGAAAACAAACCGCGCGAGCGCATGGCCGCAACAGTGGCTATCGTCGGATGCCCAGCGAAGGGAATCTCTCGGCTGGCCAGAAAATAGCGCACGTGAATGTCAGCAACGTCTGACGGGCCTGTAAACGTGCATTCCACCAGAGAGGTTTCGCGGACATAGGCCATGCAGACCTCATCCGGCAGCCCTGCCCCGCCATGCACCACGGCGCATCCGTTGCCACCAAACGCACGGTCGCTGAAGGCGTCAACCCAATCGAAATCGAACCAGCTCATCTGCGCTCTCCCTTTCTGCGCTCGTGCCAGTTCGCATCATTCGACGCAAACGCCAGGATTGTCACGTTGATTTATAAGGGCGTGGAGCCGTTTCAGTGAACGGCCACCGGGGACAAATCATGTTGTCTGGCCAGCACAAAGGCCAGCTTGCGGTCGGCAACCAATGCCAACTGCTGTCCATCCGAATCGTGAACGGCGTAAAGCTGATCCAGGTCGCCCGCCTGATCACGCAGATCCCGAGGCAGGTCAGCCACATCAACGGTTTTCACATAAACGATGCGATCACCTTCGGTGTTGATTTCAATCGGTGTATTCATTGCTCTTACCCCTTTCTTATATTGATCGTTTGCACCACGGTTTCCGGCACGGCACGGGTCAGGTCCACGTGCAGCAGACCGTTTTCCATGATCGCTTCGCCTACTTCGACACCGTCGGCCAGCACGAACATGCGCTGAAACTGACGTGCTGCGATGCCGCGATGCAGGAACACGCGTCCTTCGCTGTCGTCGCGCTGACGGCCCCGGATCACCAGCTGGCGATCTTCGATGGTGATCGACAGATCCTCCTCGGCAAATCCTGCTACCGCTAGCGTGATGCGATAAGAAAAATCCGAGGTCTGCTCGATATTATAGGGCGGGTATCCTTCGTTGCCGGCCTTTGCAGACCGTTCCAAAAGGCGTTCCAACTGCTCGAACCCCAAAAGATGCGGGTATGAGCCCAAGGTAAGTTTCGACACGTATTTTCGTCCTTCATTGTCAAAGCGACGCAATTGCGGCCCCGTTCTGGCAACCGCGTGGTATAGAATATGGGAAGATACAGGGATGTCCACAAGGTCTGGCCGGATAAACCCTGACACACTATCTTGTGTGACACGCACCACAACAAAAGCCGAATCGCCAATGAACGCGCCCACTGATCTGTCCATGAAAACCGATGAAGTTCTGCGGGTTGAACTGGAGGTTTTCCGTCGCCAACACCGCGATCTGGACGAAGCGATTGAGGCGCTGCAAGCCAAGGGCACGTCCGATCAATTGACGATCAAACGGCTGAAAAAACAGAAATTGCGGCTCAAAGACATCATTCGCCTCATCGAAGACCGCCTGACCCCCGATATCATCGCCTGACGCATTGCCACAAAGGCGGATTTGGCTATAGTGCGCGCTCTTTCAGGCGGCAGGGGCAACAAGCGGATGAGCGACGTGAAAGTAGGGATCATCATGGGTAGTCAATCGGACTGGCCCACGATGAAAGAAGCCGCGGATATTTTGGATGAATTGAGCATTGCGTATGAAAAACGCATTGTATCCGCGCATCGGACGCCTGATCGCCTGTGGGATTACGGGAAAACTGCCGTTGAACGCGGCTTGCACGTTATTATTGCTGGCGCCGGTGGCGCGGCGCACTTGCCTGGAATGATGGCCTCGAAAACGCGTGTGCCGGTGATCGGCGTTCCTGTCCAAACCCGCGCATTGTCTGGTGTCGATTCCCTTTATTCCATCGTGCAGATGCCCAAGGGCTTCCCTGTGGCGACCATGGCCATTGGATCGGCCGGCGGTGCCAATGCAGGTTTGATGGCCGCAGGTATTCTAGCGCTACAGGACGAGGCGCTTGCTAAGCGGCTGGATAACTGGCGCGCGGCCTTATCGGCCTCGATCCCCGAGGAGCCGCAGGGATGAGCGTGATCGGGTTTATCGGCACCGGTCACATCGCGAACCCTCTCGCCCGTTTTTTGGCCGCCAAAGGCCATCACATAGTCGTAACCGAACGCAGTACCTCGGTCTCAGCCGCTTTGAAAGCCGATATCGGCGCAACGGTCACAGACCCGCAGACCGTACTGGATACATCCGAAATCGTCTTTCTCTGCCTGCGCCCGCATCAGGCCGCCGAGATTCTTAAAACGCTCAGCTTTCGAGCCGATCACAGGATCGTTTCCGTCATGGCGGCGGTTCCCGAAGCACAACTGAAATCACTTTGCGCCCCGGCAACAACATTCGTGCAGACGATCCCCTTGGGTTATTTGCAGCAGGGTGGATGCCCAATGGCGGCCTACGGCGATGACCGCTTGCTGGCCGGTCTGATGGAGCCCGAAAATCCCGTCATCAAAACCTCGACCGAGGCCGCGTTGAACGCCCATTTCGCAGTCTGCGCCATGGTACCCGGCATCCTGGACCTGCTTGCAACCGGGGCCGATTGGCTGGGACAGCAAACCGGTGATGAGGCTGCGGCGGAATTCTACACGACTCAGTTGATCGCGGGCTTTCTGTCGACGATGGACAAGGGGCGCGCCGGACGGCTGGCTGCCGAACGCGATGCGTTGGCAACCGAAGGGACGTTGAGCCTGCAAATGACACAAACCCTGCAACAAGGCGGGGCCCATGACGCCTTGCGCGACGCCTTGACGGCAATCGGCAAACGGTTGGAGACTTGACGATGACAGAGATGCTGCCCACCGGCGCGACAATTGGAATTCTCGGCGGTGGCCAACTAGGCCGGATGCTGTCTGTGGCTGCGGCACGGCTGGGGTTCAAGACCCACATCTTCGAGCCCGGCGCAAACCCTCCGGCAGGTCAGGTCGCGGACAAGGTGACAACCGCGCCCTATGACGACGCTGATGCGTTGCGCGCCTTTGCCGACGCGGTGGATGTGATCACCTACGAGTTCGAAAACATTCCAACCGAAGCGCTGGACTTGTTGGAAGCTCACCGCCCGATCCGACCGGGGCGGGAAGCATTGCGGGTCAGTCAGGATCGTCTGACCGAAAAGACATTTCTGCAGGGCCTGGGTCTGAATACCGCACCCTTTGCAGATATCACCGATCTGAACAGCCTGACCGGAGCCATTGATCAGATCGGCACACCGGCAATCCTGAAAACCCGCCGCTTTGGCTATGACGGCAAGGGGCAAGCGCGATTGAAAACACCCGAGGATGCTAAAACCGCTTTGGCGGACATGTCTGGTGCGCCGTCTATTCTGGAAGGCTTTGTAAACTTCTCCCACGAAGTTTCGGTCATCGCAGCCCGTGGGCTGGACGGACAGGTTGCCTGTTTCGATCCGGGTGAAAATGTGCATCGCGAGGGCATCCTGCACACCACGACAATCCCTGCCCGCCTGTCACCCGCGCAGCGGACGGATGCTGTGCTGTTGGCGGCCAATATCCTGAATGCGCTGGATTATGTCGGCGTGATGGGGGTTGAGCTATTCGTCACACCGGAAGGCCTGATCGTGAACGAGATCGCGCCGCGTGTGCACAATTCGGGACACTGGACACAGAACGGCTGTGCGGTCGATCAGTTCGAGCAACATATCCGCGCCGTGGCCGGTTGGCCGTTGGGCGACGGTCAGCGGCATTCGGATGTGGTGATGGAGAATCTGATCGGTGCCGATATGGATCGAGTACCAGAACTGGCACGGGAACGAGACGTCGCTCTGCACCTTTATGGCAAGGCCGAGGTTAAGCCAGGCCGGAAGATGGGGCATTTCAACCGGGTCGTTCGGTAAACCGATCGCGCTGGCGCGCGATGCCTCCGGCGGAGGTATTTTTGAACAGAAGAAACACGGGATCGTTTAGGCGACAAACCGCGCGGCAATGTCTCCGGTCATATAGCTGACACGCCCGCCTGCCAGCGTGGCGGCAACGCGATGGGTTTGGGCATCCAGAATGACCAGATCAGCGCGCTTCCCTGGGGCAAGCTCTCCACGATCCGCCAGATTCAACACTTTAGCAGGACCCGAGGACACCAGCGCCCAGGCTCCGGCCAAATCCAGCAGCCCTGATTTTGCCAGCATCAAAGCGGCACGACGCGGGCTGGGATAATGGTAATCTGAAGCCAACGCATCGCAAAGTCCCATCGCGATCAGGTCCAGCGCGCTGGCGTTGCCCTTGTGCGATCCGCCCCGCACCACGTTCGGCGATCCCAGAATGACATGATCACCGGAAGTCTTTGCAGCCTCAGCCGCCGCAAGCGTTTCCGGAAATTCAGAGATCACGGCGCCCCGGGCACGCCACCACGCCCGTGCCTCTGCCGTCGCGTCATCATGGCTGCCCACACGCACACCCTGCTTGCGCAAATCCTTGCAGAGCGCATCCAGCGCGGCGGGCACCTCATCCCTTCGGGCATGCATGGATTGCAGCATGGCCAAATGCGCCTCGGGGTTACGACCGGCCTTAAGCGCCTGCCCGGTCAGGCGCGGCGGGGTTTTGCCCCGTGCCAGTCGATCATGCGGCAGATGATCGTTGAATACGACATAAGGCACCTGCCATGCGGTAATGCGTTCGACCAAACCTGCGTAGTGATCCAGCATGTTCGTTTCAAACCGCAATTGCGGGATCAGATCGGTCACCACCTCGTCTTTAACGGCAGCCATCGCGTCAAACACCTGACCTGCGAATTCGGGTCCGCGCACACCACCTTCCCAACTATAGAACTGCGCCAACACGGCGGTTGTAATACCATTTGCCGCCAATTCGGCCTCAACTGACAGAATACCTTCAGCCATCTGTTTCATTGCACCGCGCCGTGGGGCAATGTGGCGCTCGAACCCGTCACCGTGCAGATCAATGATGCCAGGTAGGATCAGGTATCCCGCCAAATCGATCCGGCGACCGGCCTTATCCTGCTGCACCAGCCCGTCAGCAATGCCAAGATCACCGCGAACGATACCCTCGGCCGGATGCAGCACATCCGCGCCTGTGAATGTCAGATTCAGTGTTGTCATTGCGAGGGTTCCGACTCTGGTTCCGAGCAGTCCTGCCCGATGCAGATTTCGTCTATTATGTCCATCACGCTGTCCAGCCAAGTGATTTGCGGATCAAACCGGCCGAACTCAATAAAGTGTAGCGCCTGCGCCATGACACGCGGATTGTTCATCATGAACGTATGGGTCACCGGCAACACAATGTGATCCGCCATCCCGTCAACCCGGGTTGTCCTGACTGAGACTTTTCCGTCGTCCTCTCCGTCAATCAGTGACGAGAATACCGGGTTGAGTGAATTGGTTCCTGCAATCACCCCAAGCTCGAAATCCACCGGAAGCAATTGGCCCGGAATACCCTCGGGACCCGTCCCCAATTGCAAACCCGCAGGTCCGTTCAGGTATCCGAACACCTCCCACGCGCTGAGTTCATCGACCAGTTGACTGCCCTGATTTGGCGGCCCCAGCATCACCACGCGGCCCAAATTCTCGGGCTCGTGGTCCTGCAACCAATAGCGCAAAAGAATGCCACCCATCGAGTGAGCCACGACATTCACAGTATCATCCCCACATGCTGCAAATGCCTCTGGGATTGTGGCTTCGGCCAGTTCGGGGATGCCCATATCGGTTGATGGGTAACCGAGCCGAACCACCTTGTAGTCGTGCGCGTTGAGCAACTGTTCCATCACTGAAAACGAGGCTTCGGTCCGCGCCAGCCCATGCAGCAACACCACACATTTCGCGCTGGCGAATGTGGGCAAACTCAGAAACACAAGGGCCAATAGAAGTCTCATACCGGCCAGATAAGATGAAACAGACGTGCTGTTAAGCCCTAGCTACGCTTGACGTTGAGGACCGCCAGCGCGATACCGCCCAAAACCAGCCCCGCGCCAAGCAAAAGGCGCAGGCTGGCGGCTTCGCCCAGCAGAACCACACCGCCTGCAATGGCAATCACCGGGACGCTCAATTGAACAACGGCGGCAACCGTCGGCACCAGTTGCGGCAGAACGCGATACCACAGGGCATATCCCAGGCCTGACGTCACCCCGCCTGATACGGCCGCCAGCCCATAACCGGCTGCCGACATCTGCCACGCCCCGCTGATCATCAACATGCCCAGAGCCGTCACCGGCAGCGCCACGACAAAATTGGCGGCAGTGCCGGACAGAGCGTCTGGCTCGGACCGCCCTGCCAGAGAATACGCCGCCCATCCAACACCCGCCGCCGTCATTAAGGCCGCACCGAACAGATCAACCGTCAACATCTCTGACGGCCAAAGAACAAACGCCAAACCAGCCAACGCCACCAAAGCACCTGAAACCTGGCGTATCGTCGGGGCGGTTCCACTAAAGGCACTTGCTGTAAACATGGTGATCTGCACAACGGCAAACAGGATCAACGCACCCACCCCCGCATCCAGCGTAAGATAAGCAACAGAAAATCCGATCATATAAAGCGACAAGGATCCCGCACCGACGATACGTCGAGCACTGGTCAGCGGCAAAGGCCCCCGGCGTAGAAAAACCAGGATGACCAGCACCAACGCGCCAGACAAAACCCGAACCACGGCGAAACTCGTCGGATCGCTGGCTCCACTATCAATGGCCAGGCGGTTCAGAACCGAATTCGCCGCAAAGGCGCACATGGTCAGGGCGGTTAGCAGAAACAGTCTCATATCAACCACATACCCGCATCAGCCCGGATTGCACACTCACATTCCCGCAGGCAGAACCAGCCCGCCCTTCTTCTGTTCAAAAATACCTCCGCCGGAGGCATGGCCGCGTAGCGGGCATTCCAAACGAAACGGGGCCGCCGGAAGGCGACCCCGTCGATAAGCGAAAAAGGCTTAAGCAGCTTACATCATGCCGCCCATGCCGCCCATGTCGGGCATGCCGCCACCAGCAGGCGCGCCTTCTTTGGCGGGCTTGTCAGCAACCATCGCTTCGGTGGTGACCAGCAGACCAGCAACCGATGCCGCGTCTTCCAGAGCGGTACGGACAACTTTGGCCGGGTCGATCACGCCGAACGAGAACATGTCGCCATATTCTTCGGTCTGCGCGTTGAAGCCGAATGCTGCGTCAGACGATTCACGGACTTTGCCCGCAACGACTGCGCCGTCAACACCTGCGTTCTCAGCAATCTGGCGCAGCGGCGCTTCGATTGCCTTGCGAACGATGTTGATGCCAGCGTTCTGGTCAGCGTTTGCACCTTCCAGCGATTCCAGTGCTTTACCGGCCTGAACCAGAGCAACACCACCGCCCACAACAACGCCTTCCTGAACAGCAGCGCGGGTCGCGTTCAGAGCATCGTCCACACGGTCCTTACGCTCTTTCACTTCCACTTCGGTCATGCCGCCGACGCGGATAACGGCAACACCGCCTGCCAGTTTGGCAACGCGTTCTTGCAGCTTCTCACGGTCGTAGTCCGACGAGGTTTCTTCGATCTGAGTACGGATCTGAGCAACACGTGCTTCGATCTCGGCTTTCTCGCCTGCACCGTCGACGATGGTTGTTTCGTCTTTGGTGATTTCGATCTTCTTGGCGGTGCCCAGCATGTCCATGGTGACGGACTCGAGCTTCATGCCCAGATCTTCGCTGATGACCTGACCGCCGGTCAGGATCGCGATGTCCTGCAGCATGGCTTTACGGCGATCGCCGAAGCCCGGTGCTTTGACAGCAGCAATTTTCAGACCGCCGCGCAGTTTGTTGACAACCAGAGTCGCCAGCGCTTCGCCTTCAACATCTTCTGCAATGATCAGCAGCGGCTTTTGCGACTGGATCACCTGCTCCAGCAGCGGAACCATCGGCTGCAGCGAGGACAGTTTCTTTTCGTGCAGCAGGATCATGCAGTCGTCGAGCTCTGCGATCATCTTGTCTGCGTTGGTGACGAAGTAAGGTGACAGGTAGCCGCGGTCGAACTGCATACCTTCGACAACATCGGTCTCGGTTTCCAGACCTTTGTTTTCTTCGACGGTGATGACGCCTTCGTTGCCAACCTTCTGCATCGCGTCAGCGATCTGGCTGCCGATTTCAGCTTCACCGTTGGCCGAGATGGTGCCGACCTGAGCAACTTCTGCCGAATCTTTGACTTCGCGCGAAGCTGCCTTGATGCCTTCAACAACCTTGGCGGTCGCCAGGTCGATACCGCGCTTCAGGTCCATCGGGTTCAGACCCGCTGCAACCTGCTTCAGACCCTCTTTGACGATGGACTGAGCCAGAACGGTTGCAGTGGTGGTGCCGTCGCCAGCTTCGTCATTGGTGCGGCTGGCGACTTCTTTCACCATCTGCGCGCCCATGTTTTCGAACTTGTCTTCCAGTTCGATTTCCTTGGCAACCGAAACACCGTCTTTGGTGATGCGCGGTGCACCGAAGGATTTGTCCAGAACCACGTTGCGGCCTTTGGGGCCGAGGGTCACTTTAACAGCATCGGCCAGGATGTTCACACCTGCCAGCATGCGGTTACGGGCATCGGTGTCAAACTTGACGTCCTTTGCAGACATGTTGTCTCTCCTTGAGAAAATCTATTGTGATGAAGATCAGAGAAAGCGCGTTTGCTTACTCGATGATCCCCATGATGTCGCTTTCTTTCATCATCAGCAGCTCTTCGCCGTTGACCTGAACCTCGGTGCCCGACCATTTGCCGAACAGGATCTTGTCACCGGATTTTACAGCCATTGCGATCAGTTCGCCGCTGTCCTTGCGCGCGCCTTCGCCGGTTGCGACGACTTCGCCTTCACTGGGCTTTTCTTTTGCGCTATCGGGAATGATCAGACCACCAGCGGTTTTTTCGTCGCTTTCTACGCGACGAACCAGCACACGGTCATGAAGCGGTTTCAATGCCATCTTTGCAGCTCCTTGGGCTCAAAGTTTGTTTATCCTCCCCTCGCCGATCAGCGAGGCGTTAGCACTCATGCTTGCCGAGTGATAACGCCGCATAGCTAGGGAGTCCAAATCCCCGAGTCAACAAGCTGTGATGGATTTTTTTGCAAACCACTTTAGTCGGCTTGCTCCCAACTGTAAGCCCAGTGTTTCAGCCCCTCGGAACCCGCACCCGACAGCGCGTAAATACCCTTTTCCACCTTGTCGAACCAGCCATAGTGGTTTTCGCGCATAACGCGGGTCGCCGTAACCACTCCGGTCGCCTTGGCCACGTCTGATCCCTTGGTGGCGCCGTGCTCGGCCAGATGCGCCGCGCATTTCAACGCGTCCTGACGATATGCTGTGACAATACCATGGCGCGTCGCCCCGCCTGCATTTGGATCACCTTCCAGACGGTCAAATTCGCGCAGTAGCCGGGCAGCCCGGGCTTTATTCTTCCGCGGCGCATAAGGTCCGGGGTCGCATTGTACCTCAACCACGCCGTCCGCGCGGACAGTAATCAACCCCAACCCCAACCGGCGACACAGCGCCAGATTGTCCTTTAAGGCGCGTCGTGCCGTACGCCCCTTGGGTTTGCAGACGCCGATATAAACTTGATCCGTCATTTTCAGCCGCGTGATCGCCTGGTGAAACAGCGCCAGCGAAAACCGCAGCTTCAGTTCGACAATTACAGGCTCTTCTTCTGCGCGTATGGCAACGATGTCGGCCGCGCCGACTTCGCCTTTTACAACATAGCCCTGACGTTCCAGCAACGCCTTGATGGGGGGATAGAGATCCTGCTCGCGGTCCATGGCGATATGCTATTCAATTTGCTTGAAAACACCAGACGGGTGGCTTGAATACATGCCAACGGCACGGTTATTCCTTACACACAGACCTTGCAACTTTCGGAGCATCCATGCGTCTCCTGATCTGTTTCATCTTGCTTATCCTGCCGATCTCGGCCCACGCAGCCTGCGAAGGCCGAGACCTGCGCGCCCACATGTCCACACAAGCGAAGGCAGAACTGCAGCGCGCGGTCGAGGGAGTCCCCTACCCGGATGGCAACCACTGGATCGCGACAAAGGGTGATACCGTTCTTCATTTGATCGGAACCCTCCACATAAACGATCCCCGCATGGGTGCCGTCATCGACCGCCTTACGCCAGCCCTCAGCGAAGTAGACGCGTTTTATTTCGAAGTCACTCAGGATGAAATGAATGTGTTCGAACAAAACCTGGCTAAGGATCTGAGCCCGGTGTTGATCACCTCGGGGCCTACCCTGATCGACCTTTTGCCGGAAGAAGATTGGGCCGCGTTGTCCGCCGCATTGGCCGAACGCGGTATCCCGGGTTGGATGGGGGCCAAGATGCGCCCTTGGTTCATCGGTATGATGCTGGGCGTTCCGCCATGCCTTATCGAAGACCCAGACGCTCAGTACGGTATGGACGCGCGGCTGGCGGATGTGGCCACGGAATACGGCATTCCACAATACTCGCTGGAACGGATCGAGGACGTGATGGCCATGTTCGACAGTTACTCGTTGGAAGAGCAAGTGCAGTCGCTCATTCGCCTTTCCGGGGCCTTGCAGGGGAACGACGATCAGCTTGCGACGATGGCGAATGCCTATCTGGAAGAAAAACACGCCGAGATCATACAGTTAGCCCGCCTGCAAGGCATGGAGCAATCCGGGCTCGATCCTGACGCATTCGACGCTGAGTGGCAGGGGTTCGAACAGAATCTGCTTGTTCAGCGCAACACAAACTGGATGGAACACATTCTGAGTATTTCGGACCAAACCGCAGTGATCGCGGTTGGTGCTGGGCATCTGAGCGACCATCACGGCTTGCTTAAGCTGCTGGAGCAGGCCGGATACAGCTTGTCCCGGGCCCCATTTTAGGGAATTCGCGGCATTTCCAGACCAACCGTCGCAGCCTGACCGCTGCAGCGTGACAACTGCGACCGCCCGCCCTATAAGGCGCGCAAATTTACAATCTTCAGGACGCAGACATGACAACCCTTGTATTTGGTCACAAATCTCCCGACACCGATTCCACAGGCTCGCCGATCCTCTGGTCGTGGTACCTGAACGAAGTCAAAGGCGAACAGGCCGAACCCGTTCTGCTGGGTGAGCCCAACACAGAAGCTGCCTTCATGCTGGAAAACTGGGACCTGCCCAAGCCGCGGATTATCGATGACGTCGCGGCGGACGCTCCGGTGATCATCGTCGACACCAACAATCCGGCAGAACTGCCCGGCAGCATCAATGACGCCGATATCCGCGCCATCATCGACCACCACAAACTGGTCGGTGGTCTGGAAACCAAAGGCCCCATCGACATCACAGTGCGCCCTTTGGCCTGTACCGCCACCATCATGGTCGATTTGATGGGCGACGATGCCGCCAAGATGCCGGACGCCATCAAGGGGGCTGCGCTGACCTGCATCCTGTCGGACACGCTGGAATTCCGCTCACCCACCACCACAGAACGTGATCGTGAAGTGGCTGAAAAACTGGCCTCTGAACTGGAACTCGATATCTCGGCCTATGCCGCCGACATGTTCGCTGCCAAGTCGGATGTTTCGTCCTTCTCTGACGCCGAATTGATCCGCATGGACAGCAAGGAATACGAGGTCGACGGCACAAAATTCCGCGTCTCGGTTCTGGAAACCACCGCGCCGAACGTCGTATTGGACCGCAAAGCCAGCCTTGCAACCTCAATGGTTGATGTCGCTAAAGAAGACAGCGTCGATCAGGTTCTGCTGTTCGTGGTCGACATCCTGAACGAAGAGGCCACGTTGCTGGTGCCGAATGATGTTGTGAAGTCGGTCGCAGAAAAAAGCTTTGGTGCAACCGTCGATGGCGACTCTGTGGTTCTTCCCGGTATCATGAGCCGGAAAAAACAGATCATTCCAAACCTCAAGGTTTGACAACGACCCAAGGGGCCCGATTCAGGCACCTTTTTTTTGCGAGGCTCTGCCTCGCGCTCCGGGATATTTGGGGCCAGATGAAGAATGGATCCCCTGCTTCATCTGGCTGTAAATATCCCGGGGGAGTCGCCCGCAGGGCGGCGGGGGCAGAGCCCCCTCTGGTCAAGCGCGGCAACCTCTGCCATAGGCTTGGGGAGCCAATGCCTGCCAGAAGAGGCCTCCATGACACAGATCATCCATTCACTTGCCGACATATCCGACCGCTACAAAGCGCTGTTTGTGGATCTGTGGGGCTGTGTTCACAATGGTATCACGGCCTATCCAGAGGCCGTTGCAGCCCTGCAAGCATATCGTCGAAATGGCGGCGCGGTCGTTTTGGTCACCAACTCGCCAAAACCGCGCGCTGGGGTCGCCGATCAACTGGTTCAGTTCAAAGTACCCACCGACGCGTATGATACGATCGCATCCAGCGGAGATTCCGCACGGTCGGCGATGTTTCGCGGCGCTGTTGGCGAAAAAGTGTATTTCATGGGCGAGTGGCAGCGTGATGCGGGGTTCTTTGAACCACTCAAACTTTTACATCACCCGCTGCAAATCCAACGCGTCCCATTGGACGAGGCCGAGGGCATTGTCTGCTGCGGACCCTTTGACCCGATGGCTGATCCGTCAGTAAACCGCCCGGACTTTCTGTACGCTAAGCAAAAAGGGCTAAAGCTGCTTTGCGCCAACCCGGATATCGTTGTCGATCGGGGAGAGACCCGCGAGTGGTGCGCCGGAGCCCTGGCACGGCTCTACACCGAAATGGGCGGAGAAAGCCTGTATTTCGGCAAACCGCACCCACCCATCTACGATCTTGCGCGGCGCAGATTGCAAGAGATTGGCGTGGATGTCTCAGATTCCGACATTTTGGCGATCGGCGATGGACCTCAGACCGATATCGCCGGAGGCATGGGCGAAGGTATCGATACGCTGTTCATCACCGGAGGGTTGGCCGCAGCCGAGACCAAAACGTCGCACCATCCGGACGAAGATGCCTTAAGAGACCATAATGAAAAGGAAAATATCAGCCCAACCTATTCCATCGGTCGGTTACGCTAGCCAAAAAACGCTTGATCTTTCTGCGCTTGCAAAGTAATAAAATTACTTACGAGAGGCAATTTTCAAATCTTTGTTGCCCGCTCGATTCGAAATGAGGGTAACATGTTGGACAATCTTCCGCGCGGGACAATCTGCATCGAAGATATCGAGATGGGCATGACGCGATATCTGCGCAAAGTGGTCACGGATGAAGATATCGAGATGTTTGCCCAGGTCTCAACCGATCGCAATCCCGTGCATCTGGATGACGATTATGCTCGGGACACGATATTCCAGGGCCGTATCGCGCATGGAATGCTGACGGCGGGTCTGATCTCGGCCGTGATCGGGGAACAATTGCCGGGGCATGGCACAGTCTATATGGATCAGTCGCTGAAATTCCTTGCCCCGGTGCGTCCGGGTGACATGGTCTATGCCGAAGTCAAAGTCATCGATATTGATTTTGCCAAGCGACGCGTGAAGCTGGACTGCCATTGTTCGGTGGACGGCAAGAAGGTTCTGGTTGGCGAGGCAATGGTCCTCGCGCCGTCGCGAAAATTCGACTAGTATCGAACCTAGATTGTAAATACCGAGGCGCCCTGACCGGCGCCTTTTTCTTGGCAAAACCCGGACTGGGAAACATCGAATATGAGCGCCTACAGGTCCTATGTCATCTGCACCAGCCCGCGCAGCGGCAGCACTTTGTTGTGCAAACTATTGGCTGCCACTGGTATTTCAGGAAAGCCGGAATCGTATTTTCATGACCCGTCATTGTCATCCTGGCTTCGTTATTACGATCTGAACAGCGAAACGTTCACGGATGCACGTGCAAGCCTTACTGCGGTATTTGAGGCAGCACGGCAAAAGGGAACCGCAGGAACGGGTCAGTTCGGCCTGCGCCTGCAAGGGCGTAGCCGGGACTATTTCCTGAAACAACTGCGGCTTTTGCACCCTCAACACTCCAACGATGAGGCAAGGATCGAGGCCGCTTTTGGCCGCTGTCTTTTCATACACCTGACCCGCAGCGACAAGCTGGAACAGGCGATCTCATTCGTCAAAGCACAGCAAACCGGGTTGTGGCACAAAAACGCGGATGGCAGTGAATTGGAACGCCTGGCACCGCCAGCACGCCCCGTGTTTGACCAAGGCAGGATTGAACAGACCAAGACAGAGCTTGAAAACCTGGAAGACGCCTGGCGGGGCTGGTTTGCGCGCGAGGGAATTGCACCCTTCACCATCACCTATGATCAGTTGTCCTCAGACCCCCGCGGTGTTCTGTCCGACGTCCTGAGTGCGCTGGGGCATGATCCGACAGTCGCGCAGAATGTGCCTGTACCAACAGCAAAACTGTCGGATGCCACCAATAGGCAATGGGCACAGCGCTTTCTGTCGGGCACCGCCTAAATCAGATGCTTGAACCCGCCTCTCAGTCCCGTTAGGCAATCCACATGCAGATCATCCGGGATTTCCAGTTTATCGAGCCTGAGGACCGTGGCGCCAGTGTCGCAATCGGCAATTTCGACGGTGTTCATCTGGGCCATCAGTCGGTCATCGATCTGGCCCGCAGCGCCGAGCCCGATGCACCGCTGGGCGTTCTGACCTTTGAACCGCACCCGCGCGAATACTTCGCCCCCCAGTCGCCGCCGTTCCGGCTGATGCGTGGCAACACCCGTGCGCACAGGCTTGAAAAGCTGGGGGTACAGAAGCTTTATGAACTGCCCTTCAATGCAGCGCTTGCAGGGCTGACCCCGGAAGAGTTTGCACGGCTTGTAATCCGTGACGGCTTAGGGCTGGCTCATGTCGTCGTCGGAGCTGATTTCTGTTTCGGCAAAGGTCGCAGCGGGACAGCGCAAGACCTGGAGGTGTTTGGCCGTCAGATGGGGTTCGGTGTCACCATCGCACCTCTGATGGAGCGGTCCGAGAACGTCGTATCCTCGACTGCAATCCGAGCCGCCCTGACCAAAGGGCGACCCCGCGATGCGGCCGCCATGTTGGGGCATTGGCATCGGATCGAAGGGGAAGTTGTCGGCGGCGAACAGCGTGGACGCGAGCTGGGGTTTCCCACGGCGAATATGTCCATCGAAGGGCTGCACCCGCCCAAATTCGGCGTTTATGCGGTACTGGTGGACGTACTGGATGGACCACATCAGGGAAGCTACCGCGGCGCTGCCTCGATCGGGGTGCGCCCGATGTTCGGTGGTGAAGTTCCGAACATCGAAACCTTCCTTTTTGACTTCTCGGGCGATCTGTATGGCGCGACCTTGTCGGTCGGACTTATCGACTACCTGCGCCCTGAGTTGAAGTTCGACGGATTGGATGGGCTGATTGCGCAAATGGACACAGATTGCCAACAGGCGCGCAGAATTCTGGCCGCCCTATGACCTCGGATCCAATCGACCGAAACGGGCTGGCACCGCACTTTTGGGAACGCAAGCCGCTGCAGAAAATGAACCCGCATGAATGGGAAGCCTTGTGCGATGGGTGCGGGAAATGCTGCCTGAACAAGCTGGAAGATGAAGACACCGGCGAGGTCGCTCTGACCTGTGTCGCTTGCCGGTTGCTGGATGATGAGAGCTGTCGTTGCACGCAATATGACATCCGGCATCAGTTTGTCCCTGAATGTATCGTGATGAAGCCGGAGAACATCGACGATCACGCTTATTGGCTGCCACAGACCTGTGCTTATCGCCTGCTGTGGGAAGGTAAACCCCTTTACGACTGGCACCCCTTGTTGTCTGGTACGCCGGACACGGTCCATGCCGCCGGGGTGTCGGTGCAGGGCCGGACCGTATCCGAATTCGAAACCCCCATGGAAGAATGGGAAGACTACATCATCGAGGAGCCAATCTGATGCATTTCGCCTCTGACAATTCCGGGCCCGTTCATCCCGAAGTTCTGGCGGCCTTGGCCGAAGCGAATGAGGGCTATCAGATGGCCTACGGCGCGGATGCGCTGATGAACGAGGTGCGTGACCAAATCCGGGGAATATTCGAAGCCCCGGGTGCCGCGGTTTATCTGGTGGCAACTGGCACGGCAGCCAATTCGCTGGCGCTGGCAACCCTGTCTCAACCCTGGGAGACCGTGTTTTGCTCACCTGTTTCACATATCCACGAAGATGAGTGCAATGCGCCGGAGTTTTACAGCGGGGCCAAGCTGACACTGGTGCCAGGCGGTGACAAGATGGCCCCCGAGGCCCTGCGCATGTCGATTGAGGGCGAGGAAACACGTGGGGTTCATGGCCCCCAGCGCGGGCCGGTTTCCATCACACAGGTTACCGAGCGCGGGTCGGTCTATTCACTGGCGGAATTGCAGGCCTTATGTGGAATCGCCAAGGAGTATGACTTGCCGGTTCACCTGGATGGCGCACGCTTCACCAATGCTCTGGTCGCGCTGAACTGTTCTCCGGCCGACATGACGTGGAAGGCGGGTGTGGACGCTGTCAGCTTTGGCGGTACAAAGAACGGGCTGATGGGTGTTGAGGCCGTCGTTTTCTTCGACGAAAGCAAGGCCTGGGAATTCGAGCTGCGCCGTAAACGCGGGGCGCATCTGTTTTCGAAACACCGTTATCTGTCGGCGCAAATGGCCGCCTATCTGCGTGACGATCTGTGGCTCAGGTCTGCCCGCCAAGCCAATTCCAACTGCGCCCGTCTGACAGACGGATTGCGGGCCGCAGGGGCCGAGTTTCTACACGAACCGCAGGCTAACATCATTTTTGCAAGCTTCCCCCGCAGCCAGCACAAACGCCTGCATGATGCAGGAGCCGTCTATCACTTGTGGGGGGATTCTCTGGACGGTGCAGACGATGACGAGAAACTTGCCTGCCGTCTGGTATGCGACTGGTCGATCGGCAGCGACCAGATCGACCAGTTTCTATCCTTGCTGTAAGGTATTGGGGGCTCTGCCCCCGTCGCAGCAGGCTCCGCGCCCCCGAGGTATTTTTGAACAGAAGAAGCCTTGCTGCGCAGGATCAGTCTTTGAGGGTGGAGAGATGGCTGTCCAGATCATCCAGGCGATCCTGACCCCAGAACCGCTGATCGTCCGGAGTAATGTAGAAAGGGGCGCCGAACACACCGCGCTCAACTGCCTCTTCCAGATTGGCGGCGTAGGTTTCGGCCCCGACCAGAAGCCCGCTATCGGCCAGAGCTGGATCAAACCCGGCTTGCGACAGACAATCGCGGATCACTTCATCTTGGGCGATATCCTTTTCCTCGGCCCAGCATGCGCGAAGAATCGAATGGCACAGCTTGCCCATATCGCCCGATCCATCTTTGCCGGCTGCGATCACCGCGTAGGCTGATGGTGCCATATTCGTCGGCCAATGCGCAGGCTGAGGGTTTAACGTCATTCCCAGATTTCGCGCCTGACGCACCAGTTCCTGCGCACGATATTCATTGCGCGAAACATGCCGGTCTTTCGGCGGTACTCCTCCGGTGCGCCCAAACAAGGCGATGATGTCCAGCGGTTTGTAATTGATGGTTGCGCCATGTTTCTCTGCAATCTCTTCCAACCGCGTACCCGCCAGGTAGGAAAAGGGCGAGAGTGTCGCAAAAAAGTAGTCAATCTGGGTCATATGCACTTTCTCCACTGGGTTACCTTTGCGGGACGGTAGACCCGTGCTAAGCGGTGTCAACATCACGAATCTGTCACATTGCCATTGCTGCCCGGGGACCTTCAGCCGATGCCGACACTTCACGAACCCAAGCTTATCGCTGGGAACGCCAATCTTCCTCTTGCCGAAACCATTGCACGCCGCATGAGCCTGCATCGCGGTGTGGACCAGGGTCTGGTCGACGCGCGTGTCGAGCGGTTCAATGACGGTGAGATCTTTGTTGAGGTTTTTGAAAATGTCCGCGGCGAGGATATGTTCATCATCCAGCCAACCTCGAACCCGGCAAATGACAACCTGATGGAGCTGCTGATCATCGCCGATGCGCTGCGCCGCTCATCAGCCCAGCGGATCACTGCCGTCATCCCTTATTTCGGTTACGCCCGCCAGGACCGCCGCACCAAGGCGCGCACACCGATCAGCGCAAAGCTGGTGGCCAACATGCTGACCGGTGCCGGGATCGAGCGGGTTCTGACCATGGATCTGCACGCGGCTCAGATTCAGGGCTTTTTCGACATTCCGGTGGATAACCTTTACGCCTCACCCATTTTTGCGCTGGACGTGAAAACCCAGTTCAAAAACCAATTGGACGAGATCATGGTTGTCTCTCCGGATGTCGGCGGCGTTGCCCGCGCCCGCGAGCTGGCCAAACGCATTGGCGCACCGCTGTCGATCGTAGACAAGCGCCGCGAAAAGGCGGGCGAAGTGGCCGAAATGACTGTGATCGGCGACGTGAAGGACAAGATTTGCCTGATCGTGGACGACATCTGCGACACCGCCGGAACCCTGTGCAAGGCGGCACAGGTACTGGTGGATAACGGCGCGAAAGAGGTGCACTCGTACATCACGCACGGCGTCATGAGCGGCCCTGCGGTCGAGCGTGTCACGAATTCGGTGATGAAATCACTGGTCTTGTCCGACACGATTCAGCCAACGCCCGAAGTGGCCAAAGCCTCTAATATCCGCATCGTGCCGACGGCGCCAATCTTTACCCAGGCCATCCTGAACATCTGGAACGGAACCAGCGTGTCGTCCCTGTTCGAAGACAAGACGCTGACCCCGATCTATGAATCGCTCTACCATATGGACTGAGGTTGGTGGGAAACGAAGATGACCATTGAAAAACGTATCGTATTGTCCAGTGACCATGCAGCAATCGCGTTGCGCCAGTCCGTTGCCGACCACGTCGCCAAGCAGGGTTGGGAGGTGATCGATATCGGCCCGACCTCACCCGAGAGCACCCATTACCCGTTGCATGGCAAGGCAGCAGCAGAAGCGGTTGCATCTGGTGACTGTCAGCTGGGTATTATTCTATGCGGCACCGGCCAGGGCATCATGATGGCCGCCAACAAAGTCCCGGGCATCCGTTGCGGTGTGTGTTCCGACACATTTTCAGCCCGGATGATCCGGCAACACAACGATGCGAACATGCTGTCCATCGGTGCGCGTGTTGTGGGTGAAGGGACGGCGCTGGATATTGTTGACGCGTTTCTGTCGGCTGAGTTCGAAGGCGGACGTCATGCGACGCGGGTGGATATGATTGAAGCTTGATCGGCTTAATCGGACCCTGGCTTCAATCGAGCTGCGAGTGGGATATCTCGCCAGTTATATCTCCATAAGGGCCAGCTCCATCTCGACCCAAATCACGCGGATTCGGGTGGTGTCGTCATCCCACACAGATATACCAACCTGCACCAAAGCGCGGTTGAAGGGACTCGCCGAACCGCCAAGCGGCGTTCACCAGAGCCTTCCCCGTTTGCAACCCTTCGCCACCGCGGAGTTTCGAAAACAGAGCGCCTCGACCCGTTTGATCTTGGTGGGATAACTTCGGAAAGCCCAAATTACATGGCGTTTTACACAATAGCTTCAGGAACTTAGCTGCAGAGCAAGCCAGATAACGAAAAACGGCCCCGCGAGGCGGAGCCGTTTCAAATGATCTAGTTACATCAAGCCGTTACAGGCTCATATGCGTTCCAAGGGCTTCCATGTCAGCCAGCAGTTTGGCGGCGTCGTCGACGATGGTCTGATCGTCGCCTTCCTTGGCCGCTTCGTGCGAAGCGCGTGCCTCGGCGATCAGGTCGTCCAGATGCGACCGGGTCACTTCGGCAACTGGAATGGCCTTTTCGGCCAGAACCGACAGGCCATCGCCGTTGATCTGGGCAAACCCGCCGGTGACTAGGTATTCGCTGGCGCCGCCGGGGGCTTCGACCTTCAGGATGCCCGGGCGCAATGTTGTGATGGTTGGGGCATGATCAGGCATCGCCGTCATGTCCCCGTCCGCACCGGGAATCTGGACCGCGCTGGCCTCAAGCGAAGCAAGGCTCCGCTCGGGGCTGACGAGGTCGAATTGCATTGTGTTTGCCATCAGGGATACTCCTTAGGCGGCTTCTGCGGCCATCTTTTCCGCTTTGGCGATCACTTCGTCGATGCCGCCAACCATCAGGAAGGCTGCTTCGGGCAGGTGATCGTATTCGCCAGCCACAACGGCCTTGAACGACGAGATGGTGACATCCAGCGGGACCTGAACGCCCGGCGAACCGGTGAAAACCTCGGCCACGTCGAACGGCTGCGACAGGAAGCGTTCGATTTTACGGGCACGGGCCACAGTCAGTTTGTCTTCTTCCGACAGTTCGTCCATGCCAAGGATGGCGATGATGTCCTGCAGCGACTTGTAGCGCTGGAGGATCTGCTGAACGTCGGTCGCGACCGCGTAGTGCTCTTCCCCAACGATGGCCGGATCCAGCAGACGCGACGAAGAGTCGAGCGGGTCAACAGCCGGGTAGATACCCTTTTCCGAGATCGCACGGTTCAGAACGGTGGTCGCATCCAAGTGAGCAAACGAGGTTGCCGGCGCAGGGTCGGTAAGGTCGTCCGCAGGCACGTAGATCGCCTGAACCGAGGTGATCGAGCCCGACTTGGTCGAGGTGATGCGTTCCTGCAGGGCCCCCATGTCGGTGGCCAGGGTCGGCTGGTAGCCCACCGCCGAAGGAATACGACCCAGCAGAGCCGAAACCTCGGAACCCGCCTGCGTGAAGCGGAAGATGTTGTCGACGAAGAACAGAACGTCGGTACCGGACTGGTCGCGGAACTGCTCGGCCAGGGTCAGACCTGTCAGAGCAACACGTGCACGCGCACCCGGAGGTTCGTTCATCTGACCGTACACCAGGGCCACCTGCGATTCCGACAGGTTGTCCGGCTTGATCACGTTCGATTCGATCATTTCCCAATACAGGTCGTTGCCTTCACGGGTCCGTTCACCAACACCCGCGAACACCGAGAAGCCCGAGTGCACTTTTGCGATGTTGTTGATCAGTTCCATGATCAGAACGGTTTTGCCAACGCCAGCGCCGCCGAACAGGCCAATTTTACCGCCTTTGGCGTAGGGGGCCAGCAGGTCAACAACCTTGATGCCTGTAACCAAAATTTCCGACTCGGTCGACTGTTCGTCGAACTCGGGTGCGGGCTGGTGGATCGCGCGGGTCTCGGTTGCTTCAACCGGGCCTTTTTCGTCGATCGGCTCACCCACAACGTTCAGGATGCGGCCCAGGGTTGCGTTGCCAACCGGAACCGAGATCGGTGAGCCGGTGTCGGTGACGGCCTCGCCACGGACCAGACCTTCGGTCGCGTCCATCGCGATGGTGCGGACAGTGTTTTCACCCAGGTGCTGGGCAACTTCCAACACCAGGCGCTTGCCGTTGTTGGTGGTTTCCAGCGCGTTCAGAATTTCAGGCAGCTGATCTTCGAAGTGCACGTCGACGACGGCCCCGATGATCTGTGTGACTTTGCCTTTTGCATTCGCCATGTTTCGTCTCCGGTATGTCTCTACAGCGCTTCGGCGCCGGAAATAATTTCAATCAGCTCGTTGGTGATCACGGCCTGACGCGAGCGGTTGAACTGGATCGTCAGCTTGTCGATCATCTCACCCGCGTTGCGTGTCGCGTTGTCCATCGCGGACATCCGTGCACCCTGTTCAGACGCTCCGTTTTCGAGCAGAGCCGAGAAGATCGCGGTCGCAACCCCCTTGGGCAGCAGGTCGGCCAGAATGGCCTCTTCGCTGGGCTCGTAATCGAACACGGCACCGCTGTCGTCACCCTCGGTTTCCTCGAACGAGGCGGGGATGACCTGCTGTGCCGTCGGGATCTGGGTCACAACGTTGACGAACTTCGAATAGAAGATCGTGGCAACGTCAAACTCACCCCCGTCAAAGCGCGACAGCACGTCCTTGGCAATGTCTTGCGCGTTGGTGTAACCGATGCGCTTGACCTCGCTCAGGTCGATATGCCCAACGAACAGATCAGCAAAGTCGCGTTTCAGGGCATCGCGCCCCTTCTTGCCAACGGTCAAAACCTTGACCGTCTTGCCTTTACCACGCAGTTCGTCCGCTTTGGCGCGGGCGAGCTTGGCGATGTTCGCGTTGAAGCCACCACACAGGCCGCGTTCAGCTGTCATGACAACCAGCAGATGGACATCATCGCTGCCCGTACCACGGAGCAGCTTGGGGGCGCTATCGCTACCCCCGACCGAAGCAGCCAGCCCCGCCATCACGGCATTGAACCGTTCAGCATAGGGACGCGAGGCTTCGGCAGATTCCTGGGCGCGGCGCAGTTTTGCGGCCGCGACCATCTGCATGGCCTTGGTGATCTTGCGGGTCGATTTGACCGACTCGATCCTGTTTTTAAGGTCCTTCAGACTAGGCATCGGAACCCCCTATCAAGCGAAGGTCGCGGCGTATTCGTCGATCGCTGCCTTAAGTTTGTCTGCGGCTTCACCTTTGATCTTCGGATCTTCGTCGGTGATCCACTTCAGCAGGTCAGCGTGCTTACCGCGCAGGTGTGACAGCAGACCGGCCTCATAGCGGCCAACGTCAGAAACTTCGATTTTGTCGAGGTAACCGTTGGTGCCTGCGAAGATGACGCAGACGATTTCCGCGTTGGTCAACGGCGAGTACTGCGGCTGCTTCATCAGCTCGGTCAGACGCGCACCACGGTTCAGCAGCTGCTGGGTTGCGGCGTCGAGGTCCGAGCCGAACTGCGCAAACGCAGCCATTTCGCGGTACTGAGCCAGTTCCAGTTTCACCGGACCGGCAACCGATTTCATCGCATCGGTCTGAGCCGAAGAGCCCACACGCGAAACCGACAAACCGGTGTTCACGGCAGGACGGATGCCCTGGTAGAACAGTTCGGTTTCCAGGAAGATCTGACCGTCGGTGATCGAGATCACGTTGGTCGGAATAAACGCCGAAACGTCACCACCCTGAGTTTCGATAACCGGCAGAGCGGTCAGCGAGCCCGCGCCGAAGTCTTCGTTCAGCTTTGCCGAACGCTCCAGCAGGCGGGAGTGAAGGTAGAAAACGTCGCCAGGATAGGCTTCACGTCCGGGCGGACGGCGCAGCAGCAGCGACATCTGACGGTAGGACACAGCCTGTTTCGACAGGTCATCATAGATGATCAGCGCGTGGCGACCATTGTCACGGAAGTATTCTGCCATCGCAGTCGCCGAGTAAGGCGCCAGGAACTGCATAGGTGCCGGGTCGGACGCGGTCGCAGCAACAACGATCGAGTAGTCAATCGCGCCGGACTCTTCCAGTTTCTTCACCAGCTGCGCAACGGTCGAACGCTTTTGACCAACCGCTACGTAGATGCAGTACAGTTTCTTCGACTCGTCGTCGCCTGCTGCGTCGTTGTAGGTTTTCTGGTTCAGGATGGTGTCCAGAGCCACAGCGGTTTTACCGGTCTGACGGTCACCAATGATCAGTTCCCGCTGGCCACGGCCAATCGGGATCATCGCGTCAACCGATTTCAGGCCGGTTGCCATCGGCTCGTGCACCGATTTACGCGGGATGATGCCGGGGGCTTTGACGTCTGCAACGCCACGTTTGGTTGCGTTAATCGGGCCTTTGCCGTCCAGCGGGTTGCCCAGACCGTCAACAACACGGCCCAGCAGCTCATCACCGATCGGAACGTCCACGATTGAGTTGGTGCGCTTGACGGTGTCACCTTCTTTGATGTCACGGTCGGAACCGAAGATAACGACACCTACGTTGTCGCTTTCCAGGTTCAGGGCCATGCCCATGATGCCGCCGGGGAATTCGACCATCTCACCGGCTTGCACGTTGTCCAGGCCGTATACACGGGCAATCCCGTCACCGACGCTCAGCACGCGGCCGATCTCGGCCACTTCGGCTTCCTGACCAAAATTCTTGATCTGGTCCTTCAGGATTGCAGAAATCTCTGCGGCTTGGATTCCCATTTATCCGACCTCTTTCATTGCATTCTGTAGGGAGTTCAGCTTCGAACGGATCGAGCTATCGATCATTTTCGAGCCCACTTTAACGACAAGACCGCCGATGAGGCTTTCATCCACGGTCGCATTGATTGTCACGGTCTTGCCCACACGCTCAGACAGCGTCTTGGACAGTTTATCCAGTTGGGTCTTGGTCAGCGCCTTGGCCGAAGCGACATCGGCGGTCACCTCGCCACGCTCATCCGCCAGCATGTCACGCAGGACCTGAATCAGCTGCGGCACGACGAACAGACGGCGCTTTTGTGCCATCAGACCCAGAGTGTTGCGCAGGATCGCGTGCAAGCCCATTTTGTCAGCAACTGCGGTGATTGCGCCTTCTTGCTCGGCGCGGGAAACCAAAGGCGATGCAATCAGGTCGCGCAATTCGGCGCTTTCGCCCAGTGCTGCTGCCAGATCATTGATGCCGGTTTCCAGACCTGCGAGGTCATTATTCTCTTTTGCGATTTCGAAAATCGCGGTGGCATAGCGCTCGGCAATGCCTGTGGAAATCGAAGCTGGTTCGGACACGTCCACCCTTCCGATATTTGAGGCCCCGATTTTGGGTAGCGGCCGCTACCTTGGAGCGTGAGGAAACCCCGTCCTTGAAGGGCGGGGATCAAAATCACCGGGGATGTAGCAGAGCCGAACCCAGCTAGCAACATATTATCAGGGGAAACGCTTTATCCACAAAGTGTTATTTTTCAAATACTTATGCCAGGTGCGACCCTTTTGTCCGATTGGCGGAGGTGAAAAATGTTACCAAAGTGCAGGTTTTTGCGATTCCTGTGACCTATTTCCTGCATTTTTTGCCGTTTTCGACGTCTCAAAACGCAACCGTTCCCTAAGCTGGCTTCAGCAATCCATCGAGCGCCTTGATCGGGCGGCGCTGCGTGTCCTTGGTGACGCTGCCGCTGGGAGGGCGGATATGCTTTGTGGCCTCGACCATCAGAACTCCGCCAGCCATTACGGTCGGCAGACGCTGCCCGGTTTTTTCGATCAGGTTGCCGGATTTCAGCCAGAATCGGCGGAAAGACGGAGGCAGATATAGGGCGGAACAGTGGTTCTCCGGGATGAAATGGTGCGCTTTGAGTTGGCTTTCCAACTGCGAAGCCGAATATGGGCGCCCGAAGCCAAAAGGGGTCCGGTCCGTTCGCGACCATAGCCCTGCGCGATTGGGCACAACAAACAGCGCCCTTCCCCCAGGTCCCAACACACGCCAGCATTCATCCAGCAATTGACTCGGGCGGCTGGAGGTTTCCAGCCCATGCATCACCACCAACTTATCCACATGGCCCGTCTCAATCGGCCAGCGGGTCTCTTCCGTCAGAACCGAGACGTTAGGCATACTCGGAGGCCACGGCATGACCCCCTGAGGGCCGGGCATCAGGCCGATCACACGCCGGGCATCCGCCAGATAGGGGCGAAGCAAAGGAACCGCAAAGCCGAAGCCAACAACCGTCTGTCCTTTGGCCTCGGGCCAAAGATCAACCAGCCGACCACGGATCGCCGCCTGCGCCGCACGGCCCAGCGTGCTGCGATAGTAGAAATTCCTCAGATCCTGCACATCAAGATGCATTGCGGACACCCGACCAATCGGTTTAGCTGGGCGCAGTCTAGCAACGAAAAGGCAAAAGGCCATGCCTCTTGAAATCGTCACCATTCCCTGCCTCAGCGACAATTATGCCTTTTTGGCCCATGACGCCGCCAGTGGAGAAACCGCGCTGATTGACGCACCGGAACCTGGCCCCATCCTGTCCGAGTTGAACGCGCGAGGCTGGACCTTGTCTCATGTGTTGTTGACGCACCACCACTGGGACCATGTGGACGGTCTGCCTGGCATTCTTGAAAGCCACCCGGCCAAGGTCATCGGTGCCGCGGCGGACGCATACCGCCTGCCGGCGCTGGATCAGCAGGTCGGTGAAGGGGATGTTTTCGAAATCGGCGGCGAACCGGTACAGGTGCTGGATGTGTCAGGCCATACAATTGGCCATATCGCATTTTATATGCCTGAAAGCGCAGCGGTATTCACCGCAGACAGCCTTATGGCCTTGGGATGTGGCAGATTGTTTGAGGGCACTGCCCCGCAGATGTGGGCGTCGCTCAGCAAGCTTGCGGCCCTTCCTGACGAAACAATCGTGTATTCAGGTCACGAGTATACACAATCCAATGCCAAATTCGCCATCACGGTGGATCCGGATAACTCTGCGTTGCAGCAGCGCATCATCGAAATCGACGATGCGCGCGCCGCAGGGAAACCAACCGTTCCGTCGACTCTGGCAGTGGAAAAGGCCACAAATCCGTTTCTACGTGCAGCCGATCCGGCGATTCAGGCCCATTTGGGTATGATTGATGCCGATCCTGCAGCGGTTTTTGCAGAAATACGGGCTAGAAAAGACCGCTTCTAATGCCTATTTCGCCCTCTTCACGGCAACGGTCACGTTAAATGTGACTGTCAAGTGAAAGAAAACCCTTGAAGCCGCGCCACGATCAACCAAACTCTAATAGTATGAGGACATGGTTGGGATGGGGATCCGGCCGACAGCCCGCCCCCTTCTGACCCAAGACAGAGGAGCACCCGCGTGCCTTCATTCTCGAGCACATTAGAACAAGCCATCCACGCGGCCCTGGCGGCTGCGAATGAACGGCGACATGAATTCGCAACGCTTGAGCATCTGCTACTGGCGCTGCTGGAAGAACCCGACGCGATCCGCGTCATGAAAGCCTGTAGCGTCGATCTGGACGAACTGCGCAGCACTCTGGTCGAATTCATCGACGAGGATCTGTCAAATCTGGTGACAGATATCGACGGATCCGAAGCGGTACCGACAGCAGCATTCCAGCGTGTTATTCAGCGCGCGGCAATTCACGTCCAGAGCTCGGGCCGGACCGAGGTGACCGGGGCCAATGTGCTGGTCGCCATCTTTGCCGAACGCGAAAGCAATGCCGCCTATTTCCTGCAAGAACAGGACATGACCCGCTATGACGCGGTGAACTTCATCGCTCATGGTGTGGCGAAGGACCCGGCCTATGGCGAGAACCGCCCGGTTTCGGGTGCCGATCAGGTTGAAGATGAAGCACAACCTGCGGCTGGCGAAGGTGAGCAGAAGGAAAGCGCGCTTGGCAAATACTGTGTCGATCTGAACGCCAAATCTCGTGCTGGCGATGTCGATCCGCTGATCGGACGCGGGGATGAGGTTGAACGCTGCATCCAGGTGCTCTGCCGTCGCCGCAAGAACAACCCGCTGCTGGTGGGCGACCCCGGTGTTGGCAAAACCGCCATTGCCGAAGGTCTGGCACACAAGATCGTTGCCGGAGAAGCACCGGACGTGCTGTCCGAGACAACAATCTATTCGCTGGACATGGGCGCTCTGCTGGCGGGAACCCGCTATCGCGGTGATTTCGAGGAGCGGCTGAAAGCGGTCGTGACCGAGTTGGAGGAACACCCTGACGCAGTGCTGTTCATTGACGAAATCCATACCGTCATCGGTGCCGGGGCGACCTCGGGCGGCGCGATGGACGCGTCGAACCTGCTGAAGCCTGCGTTGCAAGGCGGCAAACTGCGCACCATGGGCTCAACCACTTACAAGGAATTCCGCCAGCATTTCGAAAAAGACCGCGCGCTGAGCCGCCGGTTCCAGAAAATCGACGTGAACGAGCCTTCGGTTGAAGACAGCGTGAAAATCCTGCGCGGCCTGAAACCCTATTTCGAAGAACATCACGACATCAAATACACAGCCGACGCGATCAAGACTGCTGTGGAATTGTCGGCGCGTTATATCAATGACCGCAAACTGCCAGACAAGGCCATCGACGTGATTGATGAGGCCGGTGCGGCACAGCATCTGGTCGCGGAAAGCAAGCGCCGCAAAACCATCGGCGTGAAAGAGATTGAAGCAGTTGTTGCCAAGATCGCGCGTATCCCGCCCAAGAATGTCACCAAGGATGATGCCGAAGTTCTGAAAGACCTCGAAACCTCGCTCAAGCGAGTGGTGTTTGGTCAGGACGTAGCGATTGAGGCTCTGTCCAGCGCGATCAAATTGGCCCGTGCAGGTCTGCGCGAACCCGAGAAACCAATCGGCAACTATCTGTTTGCCGGCCCAACCGGCGTGGGTAAGACCGAAGTCGCGAAACAACTGGCTGATACGCTGGGCGTGGAATTGCTGCGCTTTGACATGTCGGAGTACATGGAGAAGCACGCGGTGTCCCGTCTGATCGGCGCGCCTCCGGGTTATGTCGGGTTCGATCAGGGTGGTTTGCTGACCGATGGCGTCGACCAGCATCCGCATTGTGTGCTGCTTCTGGATGAGATCGAGAAAGCACATCCGGACGTGTTCAACATCCTCTTGCAGGTGATGGACCATGGCGAACTGACCGATCACAACGGTCGCACAGTGAACTTCCGCAACGTGGTCCTGATCATGACCTCGAACGCAGGCGCACAGGAACAGGCCAAGGCCGCCATCGGCTTTGCCCGTGATCGCCGCGAAGGTGAGGATACCGCCGCGATTGAACGCATGTTCACGCCGGAATTCCGTAACCGTCTGGATGCCGTGATTTCCTTTGCACCACTCCCGAAAGAGGTCATCCTGCAGGTGGTCGAGAAATTCGTCCTACAGCTTGAGGCGCAACTGCTGGATCGCGGTGTGACCATCGACCTGACGCCCAAAGCCGCCGAATGGCTGGCCGACAAGGGCTACGACGACAAGATGGGCGCACGCCCGCTGGGCCGTGTCATTCAGGAGCACATCAAGAAACCGCTGGCCGAGGAACTGCTGTTCGGCAAGCTGGCGAAAGGTGGCGTGGTCCGTGTCTCGGTCAAGAAGGGCGATTTGGACCTGGAGATCATCGGCCCCGATCAACGACGCATCCCCGGGGACAAACCACCGCTTTTGACTGCGGATTGATCCGATTTGAGACAAAAAGCGCCCGGCGGATAGATCAGCCGGGCGCTTTTTGTTGGCATTCCGACCAACAGCGATCTTCGAAATCTGAAGCAGGCCCGACGGAAAACTGAAACCCGCACGTTTACCCTCAATAACTCAAATACACAGGAGCTTGGGGTGAACAACAAAACCGCTATTCTCTGGAGCCTGACCTTTGCCATAACCGCCGTTGCGGCAATCGCTTCGGCGCAGCACAGGTTTCGGTATCACGATGAAACTAGGGCGAAACCTCTGAATCTGGTGCCGGCAACAGTCGATCCGGGCACCAACCGATCAAAGATAAAAGAGACCGGGGCGAAAGTTAAAATTTCCGGCAACGGAATTCCTGATCATCTTGTCGGACAGTTTCCAAACCGCGGCAATCCGCATTCTGTCTCAGCGCAAAAAATCCGATTGAGCGTGCCTGCGAACCCAACGAGCACAGGAGCGATAACGCCGTTGCAGTTGGGATGGAATTTTGGCGTGTCGCTGAACGGGGTGGTTTTTGACCCGCTGGCGGCAGAGTATTGGCACGGAGATCCGCAATCCGGGTGGTCTTACAACGCCTTGAGCGGTGCAATTTCTCTGGGCTTGGATGCGAACCACGCACATGTTCAACCGAACGGAAAATATCACTATCACGGCGTACCGACAGGGCTGATCGAGATGCTCGACTGGTCCGCAAAGCGGCACTCACCGCTGATCGGCTATGCGGCGGACGGGTTTCCAATTTATGCCATGACCGGGGCGGTTAATGGCGAAGTGACAGAAATGACCTCTTCCTATCGGTTGAAACCCGGCAACCGACCCGGCGGAGCGTCACCTGACGGGCTGTATGACGGCACATTCAACGAGGATTATGCCTATGTGCCCGGCCAGGGCAATTTGGATCAATGCAATGGCGCCTTTACGGTATCGGAAGAATACCCGGAAGGAACCTATGCTTACTTCCTGACTGAAGAATACCCTGTAGTCCCGCGCTGCTTCATCGGTTCTCCTGATCAGAGCTTTCGGTTCGGGCGGCGTTGAAGAAACTGCGATTGAAAATCAACGCTCGGTCAGCTTCAACTCGATCCTCCGGTTCTGCGCCCGTGCTTCGGGCGTATCGGCGGGGTTGACGGGCTGGAACTCACCAAACCCATTGGCTGCCAAGCGGTTAGGCGGGATGCCAAGCGCGTCCACCATATACCGAACCACAGACAACGCGCGGCCCTGGCTAAGCTCCCAGTTGTCACGATATCGACCGGAGCCTGCCAAGGGTACATTGTCCGTATGCCCGTCAACCCGGATGACCCAGTTCAGACCTTCGGGAATTTCCACAGCCACGCTGCGCAAAATACTGGCAACCTTCGCGACCTCTTGCTGGCCTTCATCGGACAGCACTGCCGAACCGGTGTCAAACAGCACCTCAGAGGAAAATACGAACCGATCTCCTTCTATCCGCACACCTTCCTGATCGCCCAGAACGTCCCGCAGGCGACCGAAGAACTCGGATCGGTAGCGTTGCAGATCTTCGGCCTGGGCGGTCAGTTCCTGATTTTGACCAGCCAGAGCTTCGGCTTCGGCCTCAAGACGAATACGTTCAGCTTCTTCCAGTAGACGGCGGCGGCGCTCTTCTGACGCAGCGCGCGCCAGAGCGGCGTTCAGGTCCTGGCCCAAAGTCTGAATCTGAATTTCGGCCGCTTCGTTTCGTTCTTCATAATCATCCAACAGAGCCTGCAACGACCCCAACTGGCTTCGTAAGGCCGACATCTGCTGGTTCAGCAAGGCCGTCTGGCGCTGCGCTTCGGTCGAGATTTCCTGTTCCGAGGCAAGTGTGTCGCGCGCAACCGCCAAAAGTGCGGCGCGTTCTTCGGCCAGCGATCGCTGCGTTTCGGCCTCGGCCTGTGCCGCGATTTGCGCGTCCAGCGCCGCTTGCAGCTGGGCCTTCAGTTCTTCAGGGTTCAGCTCCCCGAACTGCCGCTCCAACTCCGCCCGTGCTGCCTGCGCTGCGGCCAACAAGGTCAACGTCTCTTCCGCCTCTTTCCGCTGCGCCTCAAGCGCGAGGGTCATGGCCGTCAGTTCTGCATCAGCATTCTCAAGCCGGGTTCGCAAAGCTTCGGCGGCCGCTGCTTCGGCCAGCCGGGCGGCCTCTTCATCCGACAATTGTTGTTCAAGATCGGCGATCTGCGCGGACTGCGCCGCATCACTGGACTCCAGATCAGCCACCAGAGCTTCAAGCGCCTCGCGCCGTGCAGCGGCCAAGCGGGCTGCTTCGGCTTGGGCATCAATCTCTTGCCGGCTTTGAGCCAGAGCGAGATTCAGCGCTTCTTGTTCGGTCAGCAACTCCTCTCGCTGACTTTCCAACGTGGCAATATCAACCTGTGCTTGCTGCTGATCGGCCAGCAAGGCGGCGACCTGCGCCTCAAAATCCGTGATGCGGGTCTGAGCCTGCGCAAGTTCGTCTTCGACCGTGGTCAGAGTTGTGTTTAACGCCCCCAATCGCGCCTGAAGGCGGCTGTTTTCCCGTTCCTCCAGCCCCAATGCGCCAGCAAGCGCTGCAATCTCATCCGACAGGGCGGTCAATTCGTCTTCCTGCCCCGAAATGGTTTCACGCAGAACGAACTGAACCACCATGAAGATGGTCAGCACGAAGGTCAGCACCATCAACAGACCGGTCATCGCGTCCACAAAACCGGGCCAGACCGAGCCCTGGAACCGTTGACCAGTACGGCGGGACAGAGCCATCCGTTACTCTCCTTCCGGAGGCGTCCGTACCGCCCCCCGCGGCAGGGTCAGAGCCTTGACCAGCAGTTCGAAATCCTTGCGTAACTCATTCATGCTGTCCTGCCGGCCGGCAGAGATCTCTTCAAGGATGCGCAGCAACTGCACATCCATCGAGCGCAACCGCATCCGGCTTTCGGCGTCGATCCCCTCGCCCGCACCATGGTCGCGCATGTGATCCAGCAGGGCATCCTGACCCAGCGCAACCCGTTCAAGCGCCGCCGTGACACCTTCGGTCTGCGCTTGACGTTGGTTCATGTCACTGATCGCATCGACCAGCTGACCCAGCTTGGCGGACACGTCTGCACGGTCCTGCTCCTGCGCCGAGAACATGTCTTGCAGCGCGTCCATCTGTTCGGCCATTGTGTCGAGAACGGGCGTCAACACCGCCAATTCCGCGCCTCCCTCCTCGGCACTTGCAAAGCCGACGCGGGTGATGCTGGACAGCCATTCCTCAAGCTCTCGGTAGAACCTGTTTTGCCCGTGCCCGGCAAAGAGTTCCAACAGACCCACGATCAGCGATCCGGCCAGACCGAGCAGCGAGGAACCAAAGGCCACGCCCATACCCTGTAACTGTGCTTCAAGCCCGGTCATCAGGCGGTTGAACACAGCCAGACCTTCCTCACCTTCCTGCGGATTGAGGCTGCGAATGGTGTCGACGATCGCTGGTACGGTCGTAGCCAGACCAAAGAAGGTGCCCAGAAGGCCGAGGTAAATCAAAACGTTGGTGATATATCGCGTGATCTCACGCTCTTCTTCAACCCGCTCGGCCACCGAATCCAGAATCGAACGGCTGGAGCTTGAGCTGATATGCGACCGTGCGCCCCTTGCCCGTAGCAGCGACGCCAACGGCGCCAGCAATTGCGGTGGGCGGGTATCGTCGCGTTCCACACCACCAACAAATGCTTCGATCCAGCGAACCGAACCGATCAGCTGCGTTACCTGAAAGAAACAGGCCAGAACGCCGATGATGAAAACCAGCAGGATGAAACCGTTCAGATACAGGTTCGCCTGAAAGACCGGCATGACGTAAGGCAATGCCAGAAAAACGCCCAGACCCGACAACCCTATTGCAATCAGCATCATCAAGATCTGACGGATCGGTTGCGAGAAATGTGGTCTCGCGCCCTGCTGTGCCTGCGCCATGCGCGTGGTTCCCGGATTGCCTGCTCTTGCGGCGAATCTATCGAAATTCTGCCGCTGACGCCAAGGGTTTATCCGCTAATTGTACGCACCCGTTGCGACAACCACTCAAGATCTGGATCTTTCAGACCGATCTCGGCCAGATGTGAGGCGGTGTTATACAGATACTCGGTGTTGGGACCCCGACCGCCAACAGCGTGCGCGATGATCTGGGCCTGCTCCTCCAGCGGCAGGCCACCGCAATACTGCACATGGTGTGGGTCGATCACGTAAGTCACCGCATTCACGACCTGTCCGCAGTCCAGATGCACGTCCAGCATCCGTTCAAGATAGGCCGAGGAAATCAGTTCACGTTCGCGCAATTCCTCTAACGTGCGTTCTTCGTGGCCTTCTTCGACGGCCAACGCCAGCCCGGTGCAGCGTGCGCCTGTTTGTTCGTCAAGCGCCAGCACAAGGCCCGGTTCATCCTCGGTGCCGCGGTGGTGAATTGATCGCATGCAGAAGGACCGGGCATAGTTGGGCAATGTCGCGCGTTCGCTGCGGGCCACCGGAAACCCCGGATTCCACAACAGCGATCCATATCCGAACACCCACATCGTCATTGCACTGGTCCTTGCCCGTTTGCGCCTATAAACATCAAATCCAAGACAGGAAAAAGGGCCATTTGTCATGCGCCGTCTGATACGAGTGTTCATTTTTGTGGCCATCGTCTGGAGCGCCTATTGGTTTATCGCCGGGTACGGTTTGCGGACCGCTATCACCAGTTGGTTTGATCAGCAGCAAGAGCAGGGCTGGCAGGCCGATTTCTCCAACGTGGAAACAGCCGGTTATCCGGCACATCACGCCACTCGACTGACCAACCCGGCGCTGGCTGATCCGGTCAATGGCACCGCCTGGAGCGCCGAATGGATCGAGTTCCAAAGCCCCGCCATCTGGCCGGGGCGGCAGGTGCTGCGCTTTGCCGATACGCCGCAGCGACTGTCTTACTTCGATCAAACTGCAACTATTTTAGCCGATGCGCTTCAGGCCGAGTTGCAGTTGCAACCCGGCGTTGCCTTAACGTTGGAAAAGATGGCTCTGAGCTCTCGGGCCTGGTCCGTTACCGATGACGGCCAACCTTTGGCCGCCGGGGACACTCTGTTCCTGATCATGGAACAGACAGAGACACCCGAAACCTATGTCATTGCCGCCCGGGCTGATGGCTTTACGCCCGGTGATAACCTGCGCGACCTGATGCGATCGGCCAAGTCACTGCCGCAGGCGTTTGAAACGCTCGAACTGGATGTGACCACCACATTTGACAAACCGTGGGATCGTAGCGCGCTGGAACAGGGCAGGCCGCAACCCGTGGCCATCGACCTACAGCTGGCCGAGGTCAAATGGGGTGAGCTTCGCCTGTTCGCAACCGGTCAACTGGATGTAGACGATCAGGGCATTCCAACAGGCGAGATCGCTGTAAAAGCCGAAAACTGGCGCGACATGATTGCTATGGCCAATGCCGCAGGCGCCCTGCCCGATCAGGCCGTCGATCCGGTGACACGGGCGCTGAACTTCATGGCAGGGCTTGGCGGCAATCCCAATGCGCTGGACATGCAGTTGAACTTCCGGGATGGGTTCGTCGCACTCGGCCCTTTGCCTTTGGGCCCGGCACCCAGATTGATCCTGCGTTAACGGCAGTACGGCCCGCTGCGATACCGGGCGGTGTCCAAGTGAAAGTGATCGCGATGAAACCGGTCTGAATTCGGCCCCAGAACAGTGCCAAACGGCCCGCATGCGCCGCGCCAAACCTTAATAAGCTGCTTTTGCGACGGGTTCTTGCGCCAGCCATTCAGTACGGTCACCACCTCACCATCCGCCATTTTGAAGCCAGAGATGTCGATGGCGCGACCCTTGCCATGTTCCGAAATCCGGGCGCCTTTGCGGTTGTTGCGCGTCCGGCAGGCATAGTGGGCGGCCACCTGCAGCTCGACCACAGGACCGCGCCGTTTGAATGTCGGCTTTACGGTCTTGTCGACCCACTTGTTCAGGGCAATGGCCGTACCGCAATCCATGGTCGACGGACGACTAAGCGTCACGCCAGACACCGATGTGATCTGTACCGCGTCCTTGATGCCACAAGCCTTGATCTTACCGGGAACCCTACCGACAGCTTTCCCTTGAATATCAATGTCACCGCACACCGAACCCTTGCGCAGCTTGCGCTTCCCAAACAGCACTTCCTGCTCCAGTGCTTCGGGCCGCATAAAGGGTTTCAGCGACGTGTCCGGGCTCAGCATGGGCAGGTCAGCAGGGCGCGCAGCGGCGGCCAGAATCTGAGGTGATGGCGGGCGAAGCTCGGGGCGTAACCGGCTTACAACCGCCGAAGTTGCGGCGGTCGTCACAGCGACGGCCTGTACGAAGGAAGCCTCCGCCGGTCGGGCCATTGGGATCAAGGATTTGTCCGGTGCAGCGGCTTGGGACATCGTGGCCACAGCCATCGCACAGCCAGTCAGAAGAATGGCCCACCGCAACTGCATCAGGTTGCCTTTCCGCGCCCGAAATTCGGCGCGTCCGTGTCCTGCCCTGCATCAATAATTCCACGCCGGATCCCTCGGGTGCGGGTGAAATAGTCAAACAGATGCTCTCCGTCCCCGGTTCGAATAGCGCGTTGCAGTGCAAAGAGTTCTTCGGTGAACCGGCCCAAAATCTCTAGCGTTGCGTCCTTGTTGGTTAGGAAAACGTCGCGCCACATGGTCGGGTCCGACGCGGCAATCCGGGTAAAATCACGGAACCCGGCAGCCGAGTATTTGATGACTTCTGTATCCGTCACCCGCCGCAAATCGTCGGCCACACCCACCATCGTGTAAGCAATCAGGTGCGGCGCATGAGAAGTCACGGCCAGTACCAGATCATGGTGATCGGCATCCATCTCATCCACGTTGGCTCCCATACCCTCCCACAAGGCGCGCAGGCGTTCGATGGCCTGAGGGTCAGAACCTTCAACGGGCACCAGCAAACACCAGCGATTGTCGAACAGTTCGGCAAACCCTGATTCCGGCCCCGAATGCTCGGTCCCGGCCAGCGGGTGCGCCGGAATGAAATGAACACCTTCGGGAATATGCGGACCAACAGCGCCGATCACATGGCGCTTGACCGAGCCCACATCCGACACCGTTGCCCCCGGCTTCAGCGATGGTGCGATCTCGGCCGCGACGGCTCCCATGGCACCAACCGGAACGCAGAGTACAACAAGGTCCGCGTCCTCGACCGCCTCTTGTGCAGTATCACAGACCCGGTCGCACAAACCGATGCGCCGGGCAGTGTCACGGGTCGCTTTAGATCGGGCATAACCCGTGACCTCACGTGCAAGCCCCGAACGTTTGATGGCCCAGAACATGGACGATGCGATCAGGCCCAATCCAATCAGAGCCACTCGGTCGTAAATCTGGCTCATGCTGCGCCCTCTTTGAATGCTGTGATTGCCGCGACCACGCGGCGGCAGGCCTCCTCATCACCCACGGTGATCCGCAAGGCGTTCGGCAGGTTGTAACCCGCAACACGACGCACGATCAAACCCTGCGTCTTCAGATATTCGTCGCAAGCCTCGGCCTCGGCCCTGTCAGCAAAGCGTGCCAGAATGAAATTGGTGCTGGACGGGTCCGACGGCACCCCGATCTTGGCCAGCTCTTCGGCCAGCCAAACACGCAGGCGCGCGTTTTCAGAATGGCAGAAGGTCAGATATTCCTCATCCCTGACCGCCGCCTCGGCCGCAGCCAGCGCTGTCAGGGACAGGTTAAATGGCTGACGTACCCGATTCAGCACATCTATGATGTCCTTCTGGGCATAACCCCATCCAACACGCATCCCGCCCAATCCGTAAATCTTCGAGAATGTCCGTGTCATGACAACATTTGGGTACCGATCAACCAGCGCGGCACCGCCGTCGAAATCCGGCACAAACTCTGCATAGGCACCGTCCAGTACCATCAGGCACGTCTTGGGCAGCCCGCCAGCCAGACGCGCCAGTTCCTCCATCGAAATCATCGTCGAGGTTGGGTTCCCCGGATTGGTGACAAAGACAATCTTCGTCTTGTCCGTCACTCCGGCAAGGATGGCGTCCACATCCACCTTGCGATCCCGCTCATCCACCATCACCGGCGTTGCGCCAACCATGCGGGCAATGATCGGATACATCGAAAACCCGTGCTCGGTGTAGATCACATCGTCCCCGGGGCCAGCATAGGCATGCGCCAGGAATTGCAGCACCTCGTCACTACCAACGCCACAGATGATGCGATCAGGGTCCAGCCCGTGACGTTCCCCAATCGCCGCGCGCAGGCTGGCATGGTCCGTGCTGGGATAGCGGTGCAGCGTTACCGCGCTATCGCGGACAGCTTCAATCGCTTTGGGGCTGGGACCAAAGGGGTTTTCGTTCGAGCTGAGCTTGATGACATCCGCCACACCCGCAATATGAGACTGCCCGCCCTGATACAGTGCGATGTCCATAATGCCAGGCTGCGGGGTGAGTTTGGTCATGAGAGGCTCCTTACGTGAAGCCTCTCATACCTGTCTCAACGGGTTGAGAAAAGCGACAATTCCCTCAGGCCGCCTTGAACCGTGCCGTCGCCGGATCAGCTTGGTAGAATGGCGCATATTCCCCGGTCCGACGCGACAGGTCGTTGACGCTGTCGATGATGAACTGAACCGTCTTCTCGCTCATTAGATAGGAAAAGTTCAGGCGTACCCAACCGGGCTTCTTCAACTCTTCTCCCGCCGACAGTGCGGCGTGCAATCCGTCGGACGTTGCACGATCAATGCCCAACAACCGATGTGCGTAAGGACCTGCACAGGCACAACCGCCCCGGGCCTGAATGCCGTAGACGTCGCTGAGCATCCGGGTGAACAGCTGCTGATGCACCGGCTGCCCGTCCTTGTCCCGAACAAGGAAAGAAAAGATCGGCAACCGATGCGGGTTTTCGACCCCAAGCAGGGTCAGATGTGGATTGTCACGCCACCCATCCAAAGCCATTTGGTTATACAATGCCTCGCGTCGAGCAATCTCATCCGCCCCCACGGCATCCTTGACGATTAAGGCCAGCGCAGCGCGGATGTCGCCAATGACATTGGGTGTACCGGCTTCCTCTCGCGTCGCAAGGTCAGCGCTGTAATCATGCCGCCAGGGCGAGACAAAGGTGACAGTCCCGCCACCGGGCCAGCTTGGGCAAGTGCGCTGAACTGCGGCGCTGTTGACGATCAGCACTCCGGACGCCCCTGGACCACCTGGGAATTTGTGAGGCGACACGACAATCGCATCCTTCCGCGCCTCCTCGGGCCCCATATCCATCGGCAGGTACGGCCCTGCACCGGCGTAATCCCAAACCGCCAAAGCGCCATACGACTTCAGCATGCGGGTCACCGGGTCAGGATCGGTGATAACGCCCGTCACATTCGAAGCCGCCGAGAATGACCCGATCACCAGATCCGCATCTGCGGCTTCCAGCAATGCAGCCTGCAAGGCATTCAGGTCCAGGCCCCCCTCGGACGCCTCGGGGATTTCGACCACCTGCGCCTTGCTTTCACGCCAGGGCAGAATGTTCGAATGATGTTCATATGGCCCGATTAAGACAACCGGCCGGTCAGCCTCTTCCACTCCCAGAAGACTGACCAACCGGTTGAGCCCGGCAGTGGCACCCGACCCGGTGAATATCACCGCATCTTCTCCCCTCGCACCAACAATGCGGGCTATCTCGGCCCTCGCGTCATGACGCAAACGCGTCATGTAGGACCCGCAATAAGAAGCCTCGGTGTGGCTGTTTGCGTAAAACGGCAGCACCTGTTGCGCCACAAAGTCTTCAACCTGTTGCAGCGCGCGACCCGAAGCGACGTAGTCCGCGTAAACCAGCGGCACGTCCCCATGAAAACCTGGGATCAGCACATTCTCCCCGATCAGCCCATCACGCAGAGTATTGTCGTGAGCAGCAGCTTGGATTTCTGCGCGAAATGTGGACAGGGTCATATCGTAGGCTCCTTAGTACACCCTCAATATGATTGATACATGATGGGAAAACGTCACCTATAATTGCTGTTTTTCGTAATTTTTTGTGTCATATGTTATGATATGAGAGAAAACTTAGATCAAATAGACACACGCATACTTAAAGAACTGCAAAAGGACGCCACCCTGTCGCAGCGCGAGCTGGCTGATCGGGTGGGTCTGTCTCAAAATGCTTGCTGGCGCCGGTTGAAAGCTCTGAATGACAAGGGTGTTCTGCTTGGGTCCACAGCCAGGATCGCCCGAGAGAAACTCGGGCTAAGCCTTGTCGTCTTTGTCATGCTGCGAACACGGCACCATTCAGCCGAGTGGTTGCAGGCCTTCCGCCGCCACGTTCTGACCATCCCCGAAGTCGTGGATTTTCACAGGATTGGCGGGGACTACGACTACCAGTTAAAGGTGGTAACGCAGGACATGGCCTCTTACGACAAGGTCTATCAGCGCCTGATTGAAAAGGTCGAGCTGGACAGCGTCACGTCTTATTTCGCGATGGAAGCTATTGCTGAAGGGCGCCCCCTGCCGCTGTAATCCATTCTTCATCTGGCCAAAAATATCCCGGGGGAATCGCGGCTTGCCGCGATGGGGGCAGAGCCCCCTCAACTAAAAAGACCGCGCAAAACTGCGCGGCCCTTTGAATTTCGATTGTCGGCGAAGATCAGTTCTTCGCGTAGAATTCGACGACCAGGTTCGGCTCCATTACGACCGGGTAAGGCACATCGCTCAGGCCCGGCGCGCGAACGAAGGTCGCGGTCATTTTCGAATGATCGGCGTCGATGTAGTCGGGCACATCACGCTCGGCCAGTGCAGCCGCTTCCAGAACAACAGCCAGTTGCTTGGACTTGTCACGCACTTCGATCACGTCGCCTTCTTTGACACGGTAGCTTGGGATGTTGACCCGCTTGCCGTTCACCTTGACATGGCCGTGGTTCACGAACTGACGTGCGGCAAACACGGTCGCAACAAATTTGGCGCGGTAAACAACAGCGTCCAGACGACGCTCCAGCAGACCGATCAGGTTTTCACCGGTATCGCCGTTCACACGTACGGCTTCAGCGTAGATGCGACGGAACTGCTTCTCGGTCAGGTCGCCGTAATAGCCTTTCAGCTTCTGCTTGGCGCGCAGCTGCAGACCGAAGTCCGACAGTTTGCCCTTGCGGCGCTGGCCGTGCTGGCCGGGGCCGTATTCACGACGGTTGACCGGGGATTTCGGACGACCCCAGATGTTTTCGCCCATCCGGCGGTCGATTTTGTACTTGGCAGACGTGCGTTTGGTCACGGCTGATCTCCTTCTTAAAGTCGAAGCCCCAAGGGGCCACTATGAAGGGCGTTGTCCTCTTGAGGTTTCCCCCATGACAGGCATCCCCTTGCGGGGGCCACCAACACCAATGAAGCCGCGCTTATATCTGCCAAACGAGCAGAGTCAACAGGCCCAAAGCCCGGTTACAGCGATTTCTACAGAGTTTTGTTAAGTTGCCAAAGCGCTCAGGTTACTCTGCAGCGGTCAGGATCAAGGGCGGCAACCGTTCCACATCAACAGAGGGATAAGACACCGGGAACGCGACTACTGTGTCGTCCACAGTCGGTATGTGATTTGCCGCTTCGGTCAGATCCGAAACCGCGCTGACCCAATAGTCCTGATCCCGCTCCGGACATCCGTTTTCAAAGATCAGGATCGGCATTTCTTCACCGTCAACCCAGACCAGCTGGGCCGAAAATCGTTGCGCGCCGTTACAAAGCTCGACGGTCGCGCCAAATGCGGGTGCGTACTCAACTGCTGCCGCACGAATCCTGTCTGAAAGCAGTGAAATGGAATTTGTACAGACCGCCTGATCAAAGCCAATCGCTGCTGACTGATTCAGAACAACTCCGCGTCCGCGCCAGGCCCACGATGCACCAACGGCCATGAGGGCAAGAGGTGCAGCCTCCAGCCCGTCCAACTCTGTTTGCGACCATGCAATTGCCGTTCGACCGATTTCACCGGTTCTCATTTCGTGCCTGTACCTTTCAACACCCTCGACCGCTCACAATTCGTGTGTATCAATCCAGATTCCGGCAGAAAAGGGACGGAATTGAAGCAAACAAAAGAATGTTACATTAACGCCAACAGAAATTCGGAATTGCACAGCTCAACACAATCCAAGGTTTATTTGACGCCAGGAATCACCCGCATTTCGAGTATCCACAGCTTCGACAGGTCATACACCCCTCGATCATGACCATGTCAAATTGCCCGCAAGAGGGGCAAGCTTTTCCACGTGGTGCATCCATATTCACGACCTGCGCCTGCGGGTCGGATTTCAACCCCATCCCTTCGCCCTCAAGAAAGCCGATATTGATCATGTGTTGCTCAATCACGCCGCCAATCGCGGCCAGAATGGACGGAATGTACTTGCCTTTGACCCATGCTCCGCCACGCGGGTCAAATACCGCTTTCAACTCCTCCACGACAAAGGAAACATCGCCGCCACGCCGGAATACGGCCGAGATCATGCGGGTCAGAGCCAGCGTCCAGGCATAGTGCTCCATGTTCTTCGAGTTGATGAACACCTCGAACGGTCGGCGACGGCCGCCAATGACAATATCGTTGATGGTCAGATAAATCGCGTGCTCGCTATCTGGCCACTTGAGCTTATAAGTCGAACCTTCCAAAGATTGCGGACGATCCAACGGCTCAGACATATAGATAACGTCGCCACCGTCGACCTCATGCGGGGCGCTGGCGCTTTCGCCCGGCACCTTGTCGTCGCTTTCGGAAACCGTCAGCACCGATCCGGTGACGTCATTCGGGCGATAGGTGGTGCAACCTTTGCAACCCTGATCCCAGGCCTGCATGTAGACGTCCTTGAACGCATCAAAGCTGATATCCTCGGGGCAGTTGATTGTCTTCGAAATCGAACTGTCGATCCACTTCTGCGCCGCCGCCTGCATCTTGACGTGGTCGGACGGAGAAAGAGTCTGCGCGTTCACGAAGTATTCCGGCAACTCGGTGTCACCAAACTTGTCGCGCCACATCTGCACGGCGTAATCCACGACCTCTTCTTCGGTGCGAGAGCCATCCTTCTGCAGCACTTTCCTTGTATAGGCATAAGCAAAGACCGGTTCGATCCCCGAAGACACGTTGCCCGCGTAGAGCGAGATCGTCCCCGTAGGCGCAATCGATGTCAGAAGCGCGTTGCGGATACCATGTTCGCGGATCGCGTCGCGCACGTCCTCGTCCATCTGCTGCATCGTGCCGCTGGCCAGATACTTCTCGGCATCAAACAAGGGGAACGCCCCCTTCTCCTTCGCCAATTGCACCGACGCCAGATACGCGGCGCGGGCGATCGCCTGCAACCAGCGTTCGGTCTGACGCGCCGCCTCGTCCGAGCCATAGCGCAGGCCCAGCATCAGCAGCGCATCCGCAAGACCGGTCACACCCAGCCCGATGCGGCGTTTCGCCTGTGCCTCGGCAGCCTGTTCGGGCAGTGGGAATTTCGACGCATCAACCACATTGTCCATCATGCGAACTGCGGTCGCGACCAGCTCCTGCAACGCCTCTTCGTCCAGATGCGCCGCATCCTCGAACGGTTCGGCCACCAAACGCGCCAGATTGATCGAGCCCAACAGGCAGGCACCATAAGGCGGCAAAGGCTGCTCACCGCACGGGTTCGTCGCCGCAATGGTCTCGACATAATTCAGGTTATTGGCCTGATTGATGCGGTCGATAAAAATCACACCGGGCTCGGCATAATCATAGGTCGCCTGCATGATCTTGTTCCATAGATCACGCGCCTGAACGGTGTGATAGACCTTGCCGTCGAACACCAGCTCCCACGGGCCGTCCACCTTGACCGCCTCCATGAACGGATCTGTCACCAGCACCGACATGTTGAACATGCGCAGACGCGCCGGATCGGACTTGGCAGTGATGAACTGTTCGATATCCGGATGATCGCAGCGCATGGTCGCCATCATTGCACCACGGCGAGAGCCTGCGGACATGATGGTCCGACACATTGCGTCCCAGACATCCATAAAACTCAGCGGGCCAGAGGCATCTGCCGCCACTCCTTTCACATCCGCGCCACGCGGACGGATGGTCGAAAAGTCATAGCCGATCCCCCCGCCCTGCTGCATGGTCAGCGCGGCCTCTTTCAACATGTCGAAGATACCGCCCATGCTGTCGGGGATCGTGCCCATCACAAAGCAGTTGAACAGGGTCACTTGACGCGCAGTACCCGCGCCCGCAGTGATACGACCCGCAGGAAGGTATTTGAAATCCTCCAGCGCGGTGTAGAACTTTTCTTCCCAATACGCCGGGTCTTTTTCCACCCGCGCCAGATCGCGTGCGATACGCCGCCAGCTATCTTCGACCGTCTGATCGATGGCTGTGCCATCCGCTTGTTTGAAGCGGTATTTCATATCCCAGATCTGCTCGGCGATGGGGGCGGCAAAGCGGCTCATTGGTGATTCCCTGTGCTGACCAAGGGATACAGACTATCATCCACTATACCTTGATGACAATCGCGCATGAGCTACAATGGATAGATAGTCGATGGACGACTCTGTGGGGAAGCTGTGGATAAGTACGTTAACCTCATCAAACTTTCGGTTGGATCGGAAAGTGTCGACACGCTGATGGCGTGGCAGGATAGTCGCAAACCGCTCTATGAGGACGGCTGCCCACGCCACGTGACCCGCATGTGGCCAAAGCGCGAGGCCGAGATTCTGAATGGTGGATCAATCTATTGGGTGATCAAAGGCGTTGTTCAGTGCCGCCAACGCATCCTGCGGCTGGATGAGGTTCGTGGTGAGGACGGTATCCGCCGCTGCGCCATCGTCCTCGATCCCAAGGTACACCGCACGCAGAACGCCCTGAAGCGCCCCTTTCAGGGCTGGCGTTATCTGAAACCCGAAGACACCCCAGCCGATCTGCCCAAAGACCGCGAGCAGGACGATGCCCTGCCCGACGATCTGAACCGGGCGCTGGCGGAAATCGGCGTTTTGTAAAAACCAACGTCAACCCGCTCTCAGGTTTGCGCGTTGTGGATGCGCCAAAAAACACGTAAAGTGCCCAAATATTTTTTTGTTATCGAGGGCACTTTATGATGAATGGGCAAATCCGGACGATTCTATTGGCGGCTGTTTTTGTGGCAGGTGGAACGAGCGTTCTTGCTGCCCCAAAGGACGGAAAATACAGCCTGACAGTGCCTTCAAAAAACCCCTTTCCAGTGACAGTCGCCATTGCCAACGGCAACATTGCAGGCATCACATCCTCCACGCTGCAAAACATCAACGGCGCCAGCGTTTCGGGGAACAGCAAGAAGCAATCCATCAGCTTCAACTTTGACAGCGCGAACTGCGGAGGCGGCAACAGCGGCACCATGACATTCGACCTGAGGAAGAATGTCGTGTTCAAAAAATGGAAAGGGACGTGCGGGTCAAAACGTTTTGACGTCAGCAAATCAGTGACCGCTACCCCTGATTAGGGTTTGCTCACCCGATCCATCACATCCGCAAGCACCCGTTTGTCCTCAGGCGAATAACTGACCACCCGGCTGCGCCACAGTGTGGCCTGTGACTGCAACACAAGCCCATCCGCCAGGATTTTCAGGTGGTTCGCCCGCAGGGTCTCTCCGGTCGAGGTGATATCCGCAATCGCCTCGGCGGTTTCGTTCATCACCGTACCCTCGGTCGCGCCCTGACTGTCGACCAGCGTGTAGTCAGCCACGCCAGCATCGATCAGGAACTCTCGGACCAGCCGGTGGTATTTGGTGGCAATCCGCATCCGGTGCCCATGGGTTTTGCGAAAGGCGGCGGCGGCGGCGTCCAGATCGTCAAGCGTGTCAACATCGACCCAGCAGGCCGGTGCGGCGATGATCAAATCCGCCTTGCCGAAGCCAAGCTGCGAAACCTCTTCAACTTGCTGTTCCCAGCGCGGTAGTTTTTCCTGCACCAGATCGGTCCCAGTCACACCCAGATGGATGCGACCGGCGGCCAGTTCGCGCGGAATTTCCCCGGCAGACAGCAGGATCAGCGAAACCCCGTCGATACCTTCGACCTTGCCCGCATATTCCCGGTCCGATCCGCTACGCGACAGGGTGATACCGCGCTTTTCGAACCATGCGAAGGTCTTCTCCATCAACCTGCCCTTCGAGGGCACGCCCAGTTTCAGGCTCATTGCGCTGTCTCCTCGATCTCGAGCATCAGATCAGGGCGCAGCACGCCCCCGACAGCCGGAATTTCCGCACCATTTCCCAATTGGCGCGTCAGCGCGTCATAGCGCCCGCCGGTGGCAATCGGTGGCAGGTCGGGGCGACCTTCGGCATAGAAGCCAAAAACAAAGCCGTCATAGTATTCCATAGATGTACGGCCATAAGCGGCTTCGAAATCCAGTCTTTCAACGTCGACGCCGCGCGCCTGCAACGAAGCAATACGCGCCTCAAGCCGGTCCAACGCCGGAGTGATCTGCGGCAGGTCGACGGCCACGTCGCGTAATTGCTCTAACGCAAAGGGCATGGTCTCACGAACGTTTAGCAGCGTCTCCAACCCAGCCAGTTCATTATCCGAGATTGGTGGGGTGTCGCGATCCGCGCGCAGCGCCTCGATCCGAGCTTCGATCTCGGAGGCGCGGCGTTTGCCGATCATCGGGGCATCGACGTTCAGCGGATCTTTGGCGTTCAGAAGGTCGTCGCGCCCTTCAGGCCCCGGGTTTCGACCGGCAAACCGTTCCAATAAAATACGAAACCGGCGCGGACGCCAGAGGTGGCGCATCAGCGCCGCCTTGCGCCGGTCGGTCGTCCGCAGCCCCCGCACGGCCGCAGTCAAAATACCGATGTCCCCCGTCGCCGCGCGCAACGGCAAGCCCCGGAGTTGCAAGGCGAACAGCGAGAACACTTCGGCATCAGCGCCCTCAGGGTCTTCGCGGTCAAAAACCTCATAGCCGACCTGGATATATTCGTTGGCCCGATCCGGGTCATGTTCCTGACGGCGAAACACTTCGCCGGAATAGGTATAACGCGCAGGCTCGGCCCCTTCAGACATGTGCATCTGCACGACGGGCAGAGTGAAATCCGGGCGCAGCATCTGTTCGCCCCGCAGGGCGTCCGAGGTCACATAGGCACGGGCACGGATGTCTTCGCCATAAAGGTCCAGCAGTGTTTCCGCCGGTTGCAACAGCGGGGGATCGACCACCTGTGCGCCTGCGGCCTCAAACCGGACGCGCATCATGGCGGCGCGAGCCTGTATTTGGGAACGGTTGGGCATCGTTCAGTCCTGACTGCCCAGAATCTCGCGCACCTTGGCGACCAAGTCGCCGCGTGGCACCTCGAACTGGCTTGGACGTTCTTTCCACTCTTCCAGAGTGGCGCTTTCGGCGATCTTCGCACCAAGGATCAGGTCCTTGATCTGCACAATCCCATTGGCCTTTTCATCACCGCCTTCGATCACCGCAATCGGAGAGTTGCGCTTGTCCGCGTATTTCAACTGGTTGCCAAAGTTCTTGGGGTTGCCCAGATAAACCTCAGCCCGGATGCCTGCATTGCGCAGCTCAGCCACCATCGCCTGATAGTCGGCCATCCGGTCGCGGTCCATGACGGTGACAACGACAGGACCCGTCGCTTGGGCAGCGATCCGGCCCTTTTCCCGCAGCGCGGCCAACAGACGGTCAACACCGATAGAGACGCCGGTCGCAGGCACTTCCTGCCCGGTGAAGCGCTTGACCAGATCGTCATAGCGGCCCCCGCCCGAGACCGACCCGAACTGCCGCTTGCGGCCTTTCTCGTCGAAAATCTCAAAGGTCAGTTCGGCTTCATAGACTGGCCCGGTGTAGTACCCCAAGCCGCGCACGACCGAAGGGTCAATCTCGATCCGGTCCGCGCCATAGCCGCCCGCATCCAACAGCGCGCCGATCTGTTCCAGTTCTGCAATCCCATCCGCACCGATCTTGCTGTCGCCCACAGCAGAGCGCAGGTTCGCCAAGGTTCCGGCGGTATCGGCGGCCTTCGAAGTCAGGAAGGCAATAACCGGCTCGGCCTGATCGTCGCTGAGACCCACACCGTCGATGAACGCGCCAGATGCATCCAGACGGCCCTTGGTCAGCAGCTCTCGCACACCGGCCTCGCCCACCTTGTCGAACTTGTCGATGGTGCGCAGAACGTTGTCGCGGGCAGTGGCGTCTTCGCCCAGACCCATCGCCTCTAGCACACCGTTCAAAACCTTGCGGTTGTTGACCCGCACCAAATAATCGCCACGCGGAATACCGACGGTCTCCAGCGTATCCGACAGCATCGCACAAATCTCGGCATCCGCTGCCATTGAGGCCGTTCCCACCGTATCCGCATCACATTGATAAAACTGACGATATCGCCCCGGCCCCGGCTTTTCATTGCGCCAGACCGGGCCCATCGCATAGCGGCGATAAGGTGTCGGCAGGTCGTTGCGGTGCTGCGCATAGACGCGGGCCAAAGGCGCGGTCAGGTCATAGCGCAGGGCCATCCAATCACCCTTGTCGTTCTCGTCAACCTCCTGCCATGCAAAGACACCCTCGTTCGGGCGGTCCACGTCGGGCAGAAACTTGCCCAGCGCCTCGACGGTCTCGACCGCGCTGCTCTCCAAAGCGTCGAACCCGTAACGATGATACACGCCCGCAATCGTCCGTAGCATTTCGGTGCGCTGCGTGACTTCCTCGCCGAAATAGTCGCGGAACCCTTTCGGCGTTACGGCCTTGGGGCGGGGCTGTTTCTTGGGCTTGGCCATATGGGGCGTCCTTGGGCGTATAGTGTTCCGCGCGCGGTCTATCCCATGCCCTGCATCGGGGCAAGGCGGGGTTTCGCTGGCCATGAGCCACCGAGGTCGTTATGACCGGCGCAAGACAGGAGTTTCCCATGCAGCATCTGGAAGAACAGATCGCCCATCTGACCCGAACCTTGGACGATTTGAACGGAGTCGTCACCCGGCAACAGTCCGAGATCGACCGACTAACCCGCCGTGTCGAAATGTTGCTGCAACGTGAAGCAGAACGGGCGCAGGAAGGCTCGGGCGGCGTTGTGCTCGGAGACGAACGCCCGCCGCACTACTAAGCGATTACAAGCCCAGCGTGGTTTTCACCGCGTTATCAACCACTCCGCCCAAAAGGGCATCCTTGTCCGCAGCGCAGCCCTCTGACAGAGCCGCTATGAAAGCCTCGCGCAGCTGGGCTTTTTCTTCGTCAGTGGTTGCATGTTCTTCGATATTGATCTGACGATTATAAAGCGACAGGGCCGTCATCTTTTCGACAACGGTGACAACAAAAGCTTCGTCGCCATTCGCCTCTTCAGCAATCGACGCGCATGTATAATGCATCACAGGTAACGCATCTTGTACCATTTGCTCGGCGGCTTCATCCGCAAATGCAAATGTAGAGGCGCCAAGGATCACCGCGCAAACAGCGGACTTTAAAGCGATATTTTTCATCATATTCACTTCCAGTTATGTCCGATAATCGCACCGGCGACACCGCCAATCGCTGCGCCTTTGCCGTCTCCGACCAGGGCCCCGACGCCCGCACCGACCAAAGCCCCGGTGACAGTATTTTTCTTTTTGTCGTCCGCATGCCCGGCGGTGGCCAGAACCAATGCGCTTGCCGCAGCCAAAGTTAGCGATCTGAAAACAATACCAGAATTCGCCATTTCGGAACCCTCCTGTAAAATGACCCTTAAGGTTGTCCACTCAGCCTAGCCGGGCACCTCACCCGTGGCAACAATGCAGGTGAGGGATCAAATCTCTTCGACCGACAAGACCCCTTCCAGCGACTTAATTGCACCCTTGATTTGCGGGTTGATCGGAAACTCGCGACCCAGATCCATCTCAACATCTCCGGGCAATCCGGGGTCCAGCAGCAGCAGTTGGATCGGCCCACGCGCAGCATTTTTGGCGGCCCCTGCGGCATCTTCCAGGACTTTCGCAACCGTCGGCAACGCTTGCGGTTCACCCACGAAAATACGCAACCCGGTCGCGCCAGCCTCGGCTACCAGAGAATCTGCTGGGCCAACCGAACGACCCAAAAGCTTCAGTTGGTCGGCCTCCATGGTCGCTTCGGCGGTCAGCACCACCTGAGCGCCGGTTTCCAGATATTCCCTGCATTTCTCCAACGTGTCCGAAAACAGAGTGACCTCATAGGCACCGGTCGGATCGGAAAGCTGAGCAAAAGCAAACCGGTTGCCTCTGGCCGATTTCCGTTCTTGCCGCCCAGCGACAACGCCGGCCATTTTGGCGATTAACGGACCCGAGCGCGCCTTTTCCGTCACCTCGTCCAGCGTCAGCACCTGTTTGCGTTTCAGCGCCGGCATGTAGTCGTCCAGCGGATGGCCGGACAGGTAGAAACCGATTGCCTTGAATTCCTCGCTTAGTCGCTCGGCAGGCAGCCAATCGGCTGTCGGCGAAAGGCGGGGTTCAGGCAGATCGTCACCCGCCTCACCGAATAACGACACCTGGTTCGAGTTTTTCTGTTCGTGGATCGCCGCCGAATACTGCACCAGCGGATCAAGGCTTTCAAACACGCGGCGGCGGTTTTTATCTAGCTCATCAAACGCACCAGCCCGTGCCAGCATCTCCAACGGACGTTTACCGACTTTCTTCAGATCAACCCGGCGAGCGAAGTCGAACAGGTTGACGAAGGGTTTGTCGCCACGCCCTTCGACCACCAAATTCATCGCCTCGACACCCACGTTTTTTAGCGCGCCCAGCGCGTAAACCAGATGCCCATCGTTCACATCAAACGTAGCTTGCGAGCGGTTCACACAAGGCGGCACGTAGGGCAGGTCCAATCCCTTGCGGACCTCCTCGAAATAAACAGCCAGCTTGTCGGTCAGATGGATATCGCAGTTCATGACACCCGCCATGAACTCAACCGGGTGGTTCGCCTTTAGCCAGCCGGTCTGATAGCTGACCACCGCATAGGCCGCCGCGTGGGATTTGTTGAAACCGTAGTTGGCGAACTTGTCCAACAGGTTCCAGACCTCGGTTGCCTTGGCCTCGTCCACGCTATTCTCGGCGGCGCCCTTCAGGAACTTGGGCCGCTCGGCGTCCATCGCCTCTTGGATTTTCTTACCCATCGCGCGGCGCAGCAGGTCGGCTCCGCCGAGGCTATAACCCGCCATTTCCTGCGCGATCTGCATCACCTGTTCCTGATAGACGATGATGCCCTGGGTCTCGTCCAGAATGTGGTCGATGGAGGGGTGCAGCGTGTCCCGTTTGCTTAACCCGTTCTTCACCTCGCAGAATTTAGGGATGTTCTCCATCGGGCCGGGACGATACAGCGCGACGAGGGCGATGATATCCTCGATACAGTCCGGCTTCATCCGCTTGAGCGCATCCATCATGCCCGAGCTTTCCACCTGAAACACCGCCACTGTCTTGGCCGCCGAATAGAGCTTGTACGTCGCCTCATCATCCAACGGGATGGCGTTGATCTGGTTTTCGGCCCCTTCAGCAGGTTCATAAAGCTCAGTGCCATCAGGAGCTACGTGGAGATCACGCCCGGATTTGAAAATCAGGTCCATCGCGTTCTGGATCACGGTCAGGGTTTTCAGGCCCAGAAAGTCGAACTTCACCAGACCAGCCTGTTCCACCCATTTCATGTTAAACTGGGTCGCAGGCATATCCGACCTCGGGTCCTGATACAGAGGCACCAGCGAATCCAGAGGCCGGTCTCCGATCACAACCCCCGCCGCGTGGGTCGAGGCGTTTCGCAGCAACCCCTCGACCTGCTGGCCGTATGTCAGCAACCGGTCCACTACCTCTTCGCTGCGCGCTTCCTCGCGCAGGCGAGGTTCGTCTTTCAACGCCTTTTCGATGGAGACGGGTTTGACACCCTCAACCGGGATCATCTTGGACAGGCGGTCCACCTGCCCGTACGGCATCTGCAACACCCGCCCGATATCGCGCACGGCGGCCTTCGACAGCAACGCACCGAAGGTGATGATCTGCCCCACCTTGTCGCGGCCGTATTTCTGCTGCACGTAACGGATCACCTCTTCGCGGCGATCCATACAGAAGTCGATATCGAAGTCCGGCATCGAAACCCGTTCGGGGTTCAGGAACCGTTCGAACAGCAGGCTGTAACGCAACGGGTCAAGGTCGGTGATTGTCAGTGCGTAAGCCACCAGCGAGCCCGCGCCCGACCCCCGCCCCGGCCCCACGGGAATGTCGTGATCTTTGGCCCATTGGATAAAGTCGGCAACGATCAGAAAGTAGCCGGGGAAGCCCATGCCTTCGATGATGCCCAGCTCGAAATCCAGCCGCTCCTGATACTCCTCGGGCGTCACCGCATGCGGGATCACGGCCAGACGTTTCTGTAGGCCTTCATTGGCGATGCGACGCAGTTCCGCGACCTCGTCGTCGGCGAATTTCGGCAGGATCGGATCGCGACGATACGCCATGAAAGCGCAACGTTTGGCAATCTCCACCGTGTTCTGGGTCGCTTCGGGTAGATCGGCGAACAGCGTCACCATCTCTTGCTGCGACTTGAAATAATGCTGCGCCGTCAGACGGCGGCGGCCGTCCTGCTGGTCTACATAAGCGCCCTCGGCAATGCAGATCAGCGCATCATGTGCTTCGTACATATCCGAAGTCGGAAAATAGACATCGTTGGTGGCAACCAGAGGCAGGTTTTTGGCGTAAGCCATCTCGACATGGCCGCGTTCAGTCAACCGTTCAGCCTCCGGCTGACCATCTTCACCCGGATGGCGTTGTAACTCGACATAAAGCCGGTCCGGGAACATCATAGTCAAACGATCCATCAAAGCCTCAGCCGCCGGGCGCTGACCTTGCTGCAACAGCACCCCTACCGGCCCATCCGGCCCGCCGGTCAGGCAGATCAGCCCATCCGAACGCTCTGCCAGTTCCTCCAACGTGACCTGCGGCAGCTGTCCGCCCTTGTCTACATATAGGCACGAGCTCAGCTTCATCAGGTTCTCATACCCCGCCTCAGACTGCGCCAGCAGAACCAACGGCGCCGGCGCTTTGGGCTTTTCACCCGGTTGCGCCTGAACATAGGCAAGGTCGACCTGACAGCCCATGATCGGCTGAATACCCGCCCCGCTGGCCGTGACGGAAAACTCCAGCGCCGAGAACATCGAATTGGTATCTGTGACCGCGACGGCAGGCATCTCCATCTGCTCGCAGAGCGCCGGCAGTTTTTTCAACCGCACGGCGCCTTCCAACAGGGAGTATTCGGTGTGAACGCGGAGGTGAATGAATCGAGGAGTACTGCTCATGACCCCCACGCTATCTCACCAAGCGCCGCCGCAAAAGCAGGAACCGCTGCTTCAAAACGATCGATAAATCAGACTTGATTATTCGGATTTTCCAGAAGGTGCTTCGGGATTGATCGGGCGGCCCATTAAAAAATCCCTTTAATTACAATCAGTTGACCTTTAAGCGCAAGCTGAAATCACGTATCGTTCGCGCCGAATGGTGTATCAGATAGGTAGTTTTTCTTGCCAGACAAGCTGCGCTGTTTCTAACATCTGACGGCAAGCTATCCGCCCGCCACTCTTTCTACGTCGCATCGAAGGAGGGCACCAACGGGCGCAACCGGGTAAGGCGACGGGTTTCTCGTATGAATATCACGTTTCTTCTGAACGGAGAGACAGTGGAACTGGCGGATGTCAATCCGACGGCCACCCTTCTGGACTGGCTGCGCGAGGATCGCGGCCTGACCGGCACCAAAGAAGGCTGCAACGAGGGCGATTGCGGGGCCTGCACCGTCATGGTGACGGATGCGGATGGCCACAAGGCACTGAACTCCTGCATCCTGTTCCTGCCGCAGCTACACGGCAAGGCGATCCGCACCGTCGAAGGCGCAAGCAGCCCGGACGGCGAAGCCCACCCGGTTCAACAGGCGATGGTCGATCTGCATGGCTCGCAATGCGGCTTCTGCACCCCCGGTTTTGTCATGTCGATGGTCGCCGGCCACGCGAACGGGGCAACCGATCACGACACTCAACTTGCCGGAAACCTGTGCCGATGCACCGGCTATGCACCGATCATCCGCGCCGCCAAAACCACCGAGGATCACGCGGTTCCGACATGGATCACCGACGACCAGTCCTTCTCTTGTTCAAAAATACCTCGGGGGGAGGCCGCAGGCCGGGGGGCAGAGCCCCCCTACCTTCCCAACTCTGCCGACGAACTCGCAGCGCTCTACGACCAAAACCCCGACGCCACTCTGATCGCCGGAGCGACCGATGTGGGTCTGTGGGTTACCAAGCAGTTGCGGGACCTCGACCCGGTAATCTTCCTCAATCGCTGCGAAGATCTGAAAGAGATCACAATCACCGACGACGAAATCCGTTTCGGCGCCATGGTCGATATGAACCGGATGGGAGAGGCGCTGTCCGACCTCCACCCTTCCTACTCCGAAATGATCCGCCGCTACGCCAGCGTTCAGGTGCGCCACGCCGCCACCGTCGGCGGCAACATCGCCAATGGCTCGCCCATCGGGGACAACCCGCCTGCACTGATCGCTTTGGACGCCACCTTGCACCTCAGAAAAGGCGACACCCGACGGTCCCTTCCGTTGGAAGAGTTCTTCATCGATTATGGCAAACAGGACCGCGCGCCGGGTGAGTTCGTCGAGGCTGTAAGCTTCGCTCGCCAAGCGGATCGGTTGAAAGCATACAAGCTCAGTAAACGGTTCGATCAGGATATCTCGGCCGTCTGCGGATGTTTCAACATTGCCGTTTCCGATGGCGTAATCACTGAGGCGCGGATCGCCTTTGGCGGCATGGCGGGCATCCCCAAACGCGCCAGGCATGTCGAAGCTGCACTGATCGGCCAACCTTGGACCCGTGAGACGATCCAGGCCGCATTGCCTGCGTTTGCGGATGACTACACGCCTATGACGGACATGCGCGCCTCGGCCACCTATCGGCTGGAGACGGCAAAGTCACTGCTGGAACGCTATTTCCTTGAGGATCAGGGCGAAGTGACAAACGTGCTGGAGGTGTCGGCATGAGCGTGACCAAAGCCCTCCCCCATGACGCCGCGCCGCTGCATGTCTCTGGAACCGCGCGTTATGTCGATGACATTCCGACACCCAAAGGGTCGCTGCATTTGGCCTTTGGTCTCAGCCCGATAGCCAAGGGCAAAATCACAGCGATGGATCTGTCGGCAGTAAAGGACGCCGAGGATGTGTTCATGGTGATGACCGCGGACGATCTGCCTTTTGCAAACGACGTTTCGCCCTCGATCCATGATGAACCGCTGCTGTCTGACGGTACTGTTCATTACATCGGCCAGCCTGTGTTTCTGGTGGTCGCCACCAGCCATTTGGCCGCGCGCAAAGCCGCGCGCCTTGGCAAAATCGAATACGCCGAAGACACTCCGATCCTGACGGTCGAGGACGCGCTAGCCGCCGACAGCCGGTTTGAAGACGGCCCGCGCATCTATGCCAAAGGTGATGCGGATGCGGCTATCGCCAGCGCAAGGCATGTGATCGAAGGCACGTTCGAGATCGGCGGGCAAGAGCATTTCTATCTCGAAGGTCAGGCCGCCCTGGCGGTACCACATGAAGGCGCGGATATGCTGGTGCACAGCTCGACCCAGCACCCGACCGAGATTCAGCACAAGGTGGCGGATGCGTTGGGCGTTCCCATGCACGCCGTCCGGGTCGAGACCCGCCGCATGGGTGGCGGCTTTGGCGGCAAGGAAAGCCAAGGCAACGCCTTGGCCGTCGCCTGCGCGATCGCTGCGCGCGCGACCGGCAAGGCCTGCAAGATGCGTTATGACCGCGACGATGACATGACCATCACCGGCAAGCGTCATGCGTTCCGGATTTCCTACAGGGCCGGGTTCGATGAGAACGGGCACATTCAGGGAGTCTCATTCCACCACTACGCCATCTGCGGCTGGGCACAGGACCTGTCCCTGCCCGTCGCGGACCGTGCGATGCTGCATTCTGACAACGCCTATCTGCTGCCCAATGCGCGGATCGAAAGTCACCGGCTAAAGACCAACACCCAATCCGCCACGGCCTATCGCGGCTTTGGCGGCCCCCAGGGCATGGTCGGGATCGAGCGTGTTATGGACCATGCCGCGTATGAGATGGGGCTGGACCCGGTCGAGTTGCGCCGCCGGAACTACTACGAACCCGCGCATGCAGTTGCCGAGGTGACACCGTCGGAAAAACCGCTGGGCCATCCCGACCCGCACGAAGACCTGACCACCCGGGGTGCAGTTGAAACCGGGAATGCCCCGGTTCGCCCTGTTCCCGCAGGCGGTAACACCACGCCATACGGCATGGAGGTCAGCGACTTCGAACTGCACGGCATGACCGAAGCGCTTCTGAATTCCAGCGACTACGCGGCGCGCAAGGCCGCAATCGAGAAATGGAATGCCGAGAACAGCGTGATCAAGAAAGGTATTGCCTTTTCTCCGGTCAAATTCGGGATTTCCTTCACCCTGACCCACCTCAATCAGGCGGGCGCGCTGGTGCACGTGTATCAGGACGGCTCGGTCCACCTGAACCACGGCGGTACAGAGATGGGACAGGGCCTGTTCCAGAAGGTCGCGCAGGTTGCAGCCTCGCGTTTTGGTATCCCGCTGGAGATGGTCAAAATCACAGCGACCGACACGGCCAAGGTGCCCAACACCTCGGCCACCGCGGCCTCTTCGGGCAGCGACCTGAACGGTATGGCGGTGAAAGCAGCCTGCGACACGATCCGTGATCGGATAGCCGATTATCTGGCCGAGCGTCATCAAGCCGATCCATCGTCAGTCACTTTTTCAGATGGTCATGTCTCGGTCGGCGAGGAACGTTATACCTTCGCCGAAGCGGCCGCTCTGGCCTATCAGGGGCGCATCAGCCTGTCGGCGACCGGTTTCTACAAAACCCCCAGGATCGAATGGGATCGAATCGCCGGACGCGGGCGGCCATTCTTTTATTTCGCCTACGGTGCTTCGATCACCGAGGTTGCCGTGGACACTCTGACTGGCGAAAACCGCATCCTGCGCACCGACATCCTGCACGACGCAGGCGCATCGCTGAACCCGGCTTTGGATATTGGGCAGGTCGAAGGCGGCTATGTGCAAGGCGCGGGCTGGCTGACGACCGAGGAACTGGTCTGGGACGGTAAAGGCAACCTGCGCACGCACGCGCCCTCGACCTACAAGATCCCAGCCTGTTCGGACCGGCCCGACATCTTCAACGTCTCGCTCTGGGACGGCGAGAACCGCGAAGACACGATCTATCGCTCAAAGGCGGTGGGCGAGCCGCCCTTCATGCTGGGCATATCCGCGTGGCTCGCCTTGTCGAACGCGGTCGCAGCCTGCGGCGACAGCTATCCGGCGCTAAACGCTCCGGCCACGGCCGAGGAAGTCTGGCACGGGGTCCAAAGGATGAAGGGAGACATCTGATGGGATTTGACTTGGAGGCTTTGAGGGAGGCGGTCAAAATCCACGGGAAAGTTACCCGGGTTGTCGTCGCTGCGATCAAGGGGTCATCCCCACGCGAAGTCGGCGCAGCAATGCTTGTTTGGGAGGACGGGCAAAGCGGCACAATAGGCGGCGGTACGCTCGAATTTCAGGCGGCAGATGCCGCGCGGAAACAAACCACCCAGTCCCGCCTAACCCACCACGCGCTTGGGCCTGATATGGGCCAATGCTGCGGTGGAGCCGTTTCACTGTTCAGCGAGGTCTTTGACCTGAAGGCGGTTGAAACGCTCGACGCCACGATCATCGTGCGATCTGCTTCGGAAGGCGAAATGCCTCTGCCTGTCAAACGCTTGCTGGCAACTGCGCGCGGTCAGGGAATTGCCCCCGAACCGCAACTGATCGACGGCTGGATGGTTGAACCGGTCCACAAGCCAACTCGGAACCTTTGGATCTGGGGCGCAGGCCATGTCGGACGGGCACTGGTGGACGTTCTGTCCCCGCTACCCGACATCGCGATCACCTGGGTCGACACCGGGCCCGGGCGCTTCCCGGCCTCGGTTCCAGCAGGTGTTACCACAGTTCCAGCCGCCAAGCCGTCCGAACTAGTGCGCCATGCTCCGCATGATGCCGAGCACCTTGTGCTGACATATTCGCATAATCTGGATTTGGAACTGTGCAACCGGCTGCTTTCGCACGATTTCCGCTTTGCTGGCCTGATCGGCTCGGCTACGAAATGGGCGCGATTCCGGTCGCGGTTGGCGGCCCTTGGGCATTCGCCCACACGGATCAGCCGCATCACCTGCCCGATCGGCGATCCCGGCCTGGGCAAACACCCGCAGATGATCGCCGTTGGCGTCGCCGCGCAGCTTTTGCGCCCGGCCAGACAGAACGAATTGAAAAAGGACCTGAGCGCGTGACCACTCCACTTTTGAGCTTGCAAGGGCTGACCAAAGCCTATCCCAGCGTCGTGGCCAATGATCAGGTGTCCTTTGACATCGGTGAAGGCGAAGTCCACGCCCTGCTGGGCGAAAACGGCGCGGGCAAGTCCACGCTGGTGAAAATGATCTACGGTCTGGTGAAGCCCGACAGCGGCACGATGCTGTTGCGCGGCCAACCCTTTGCGCCGCCAGAACCCCGTGCAGCACGAGCAGACGGGATCGCGATGGTGTTCCAGCATTTCTCGCTGTTCGATGCGCTGAACGTGGCGGAAAATATCGCGCTGGGGATGGAGAACCCACCACCTATGGGCGATCTGGCCTCGCGCATTCGGGAGGTGTCCGAAACCTACGGGCTACCGCTGGATCCCTTCCGCACGGTAGGCGACCTGTCCGCGGGTGAGCGTCAGCGGGTTGAGATCATTCGCTGCCTGCTGCAGGACCCGAAGCTTTTGATCATGGATGAGCCGACCTCGGTGCTGACCCCGCAAGAGGTCGAAATCCTGTTCGAAACGCTGAACAAATTGCGGTCCGAGGGCACCTCGATCCTGTATATCTCGCACAAGCTAGAGGAAATTCGGACGCTTTGTGATCACGCCACAATCCTGCGTCTGGGCAAGAATGTCGGCGAGTGTGTGCCTGCCGAGACTTCGGCCCGCGATATGGCCGAGATGATGGTGGGGTCGACATTGCAGACGCCTGAACGCTCGGGCCGTGAGTTTGGTGACGTCGCGCTGGATGTCAGTGGGCTATCTGTGCCGTCGCCTTCGGAGTTCGGAACCGCCCTGCGCAATGTTCACATGACCGTTCGCAAGGGCGAGGTTCTGGGAATCGGAGGTGTTGCCGGGAACGGTCAGGATGAATTGCTGGGCGTGCTGTCGGGCGAAATCCCAACCACGGCCGACGCGATCAAGTTCAACGGGCAACCCATCGGCAAGCTGGGTCCGACCGCGCGGCGGAAGCTGGGTGTCCTGACTGCACCCGAGGAACGGCTGGGCCACGCGGCGGCACCGGATATGAGCCTGACCGAAAACGCCCTGCTGACCGGATCGGTGCGTGAAGGGCTGGAAAATAACGGCTTTCTGAAATGGGCCGAAACCAAGAATTTCGCTGAAAAGATCATCAGCGCCTTCGACGTCCGCACGCCGGGGCCAGAGAACGCTGCGCGTTCTTTGTCGGGCGGGAACCTGCAGAAGTTCGTGATTGGTCGCGAGGTTTTGCAAAACCCGGATGTTCTGGTGGTGAACCAGCCAACCTGGGGCGTGGATGCGGCGGCGGCGGCCTCGATCCGGCAGGCCATTCTTGATCTGGCTGCAAAGGGAACCGCGGTGGTCTGCATTTCGCAGGATCTCGACGAGTTGATGGAAATCTCGGACAGTTTTGCTGCCCTGAACGAAGGACGGCTGAGCGCGCCGCGCGAAACCACGGGTCTGACGGTGGACGAGATTGGTCTGATGATGGGCGGCGCCCATGGCATGGAGGTGGCGCATGTGTGATCCGCTGGGACGCCTTCGGCGAGAGTATTTGCAAAAAGATGAAGACCTTGGGGGGATGAGCAGATGATAGTGTTGGAGAAACGGCCTCAGCCGTCCAAGGCGTGGTCTTATGCCACCCCTCTGGTCGCGGTGCTGGCAACGATGATATTTGGCGGCATCCTGTTTGCCATTCTGGGCAAGAACCCCATCGAGGCCATCGGGACCATTTTCTGGGAACCGCTGTTTGGAGAGTTCGCCTTCTACTATCGCCCGCAATTGCTGGTGAAGGGGGCGCCGCTGGTGCTGATCGCAATTGGCCTTTCCTTAGGCTTTCGCGCCGGTATTTGGAATATCGGGGCCGAGGGCCAGTACATTATGGGGGCCATCTTTGGCGCCGGTGCGGGGCTAGCGTTTTATCCGCTGGACGCATTCTACATCTTTCCAATCATGGTGATCGCTGGCGCGTTCGGTGGCTGGCTTTGGGCGATGATCCCAGCTTTCCTGAAGGTACGCTTTGGCACCAACGAAATCCTTGTGTCGTTGATGCTGGTCTATGTGGCCGAGCAGATGCTGGCCTCGGTCTCACTTGGTCTACTGAAAAACCCTGAAGGGTTCGGCTTTCCCGGTTCGCGTAACCTGCAATCCTATGAAAGCGCGCATAATGCCGAGCTGATCGCCGGGTCAGGGATGCATTGGGGTGTGGTGACCGCACTGATCGCTGTGATCTTTGCCTATGTGCTGCTGAACCGTCACATGCTGGGTTTCCATATCCGTCTGACCGGTGAAGCGCCCCGCGCGGCCAAGTTCGCAGGTGTGAACCCGGCGCGTCTGATCCTGTTCTGTCTGGGCCTGTCTGGCGCATTGGCAGGGCTTGCGGGGATGTTCGAGGTCTCGGGACCTTCGGGAGTGGTCAGCATCGACTTTAACGTCGGCTATGGCTTCACCGCGATCATCGTGGCCTTCTTGGGCCGCTTGCATCCGGTGGGTATCCTACTGGCTGGTGGCCTGATGGCGCTGACTTACATTGGCGGTGAAATCGCGCAGTCTCAGCTGGGTCTGCCCGCCGCTGCCATTCAGGTGTTCCAGGGGATGCTTCTGTTCTTCCTTCTGGCGTTCGATCTTCTGACAAACTACCGCATCCGTGCGGCCCATAGCGAGGTAGCGTGATTATGGACCTTGGTGAAATCAACCCCGTCCTTCTGGTCGCCTCGCTGATGGTGGCCGCAACCCCCCTGCTTTTGGCCGCGATCGGAGAGCTGGTCGTTGAAAAAGCAGGCGTTCTCAACCTCGGCGTCGAAGGCATGATGATCGTGGGTGCGATCAGCGGCTTTGCGATCTCGGTCGAGACCGGCTCGCCCTGGCTGGGCTTTGTCGCGGCGGCTATAGGTGGCGCGGTGCTGTCCCTGTTGTTTGTGCTGCTAACACAGGTGGCGTTGGCCAATCAGGTTGCCAGTGGGCTTGCGTTGACCCTGTTCGGCCTTGGTTTCAGCGCCCTGATGGGTCAGAGCTATGTAGGCGTGAAGCCGCCCGACATGGCCGACATCCACATCCCGGTGATCAGCGATATTCCGGTGATCGGCCCCATTCTGTTTCAGCATGACCCGATCCTCTACGTCGGCATTGCTCTGACAGCCGCAGTCTGGGCCGTCCTGAAATACACCCGCGTGGGTCTGATCCTACGTGCGGTGGGCGAAAACCACGATGCGGCACACGCTTTGGGCTACAAAGTCATCAAAATCCGTATCATGGCGATCCTGTTTGGCGGCGCCTGCGCGGGCCTTGGCGGGGCCTATATCAGCCTAATCCGTGTCCCGCAGTGGACCGAGGGGATGACCGCTGGTGTCGGCTGGATCGCCTTGGCGCTGGTGGTCTTTGCCAGCTGGAAACCATGGCGCGCATTGCTGGGCGCTTATTTGTTCGGCGGAATCACAGTGTTGCAGCTCAATTTGCAGGCAGCGGGCGTTGCCATTCCTGTCGAGTATCTGGCAATGTCGCCCTACATCATCACGATCCTTGTGCTTGTGATCCTTTCGGCCGACAAGAGCAGCGCACCTGCCGCATTGGGCCGGACCTTCCATGCCTCACACTAGGGGCCAACTGAACCAACTTGGGGAGTAACTTCATGAAATTTAAATCACTTCTGACAACGGCTGCGATAGCGCTAGGTCTGGCGACCGGCGCTGTGGCGCAGGACAAAACCAAGGTCGGTTTCGTCTATGTCGGCCCCGTGGGCGACGGCGGCTGGACCTATGAGCACAACAAAGGCCGTCTGGCCGTGGAAGAGCATTTTGGCGACAAGGTCGAGACCGTGTTCGTCGAGTCAGTTCCGGAAGGCCCCGACGCCGAACGTGTGATGACCCAGATGGCGCTGGAAGGCGCTGACCTGATCTTCACCACCTCGTTCGGCTACATGGACCCGACCATCAATGTGGCCAAGAAATTCCCGAACGTGAAGTTCGAGCACGCGACAGGCTATAAGACGGCCGACAACGTCTCGGTCTATTCGGCCCGCTTCTACGAAGGTCGCGCCGTTCAGGGCCACATCGCAGGTAAGATGACCGAGTCGAACATCATCGGTTACATCGGCTCGTACCCGATCCCCGAAGTGATCCGCGGTATCAACTCGGCCTATATCCACGCCAAGAAGGTGAACCCGGATGTCGAATTCAAGATCGTCTGGGCCTACACGTGGTTCGACCCGGCGAAAGAAGCCGATGCCGCCACCGTGCTGATTGAACAGGGCGCAGACGTGATCCTGCAGCATACCGACTCGACCGCGCCGCAGGCGGCTGCGCAAGAGGCGGGCAATGTTGTCACCTTTGGCCAGGCCTCGGACATGAGCGAATATGCTCCATTCCCGCGCGTGTCGTCGATCATCGATAACTGGGCGCCCTATTACATCGCGCGCACTCAGGCCGTCATGGACGGTTCGTGGGAGACCGTGAACACCTGGGATGGCATCCGCGAAGGCATGGTTGAGATCGGCGAGATTTCCGACCGTGTTCCCGCCGACGTCAAGGAAGAAGCTCTGGCGATGAAGGCTGCGATGGCCGCTGGTGAATACCACCCCTTCACCGGCCCGCTTAAAAAGCAGGACGGCAGCGACTGGCTGGCTGAGGGCGAAGTGGCTGATGATGGAACCCTGGCGGGCATGAACTTCTACGTCGAAGGGCTGGAAGGCGAGATCCCGCAGTAAGTTCGCCTGACGAATACAACCAAAGCCCGCCGGACCCGGCGGGCTTTTTCATTTCTGCACCCGACCTCCGAAACAACGCCAAGCCAGGGCTATTCGAGAGAAAGCGGTCACGAAGCATAGCCCGCCGAACACCCATGACAAAGTGGCAAAGGCATCCGGCAACAGACAGAGCAAAACGAAAAAGACAATGGTCTCGGTGCCTTCCAGCAGGCCACCGGTAAAATACAGCGCCTTTTCGCCCCGGGTATCGGTTTTCATCCCATGCCGATCCGCCAGCAGGGAAAAGCCCAGAAAGCTTGCCCCATTGAAATAAAACGACAAAAGCAGGAAACCACCTGCCACGCCGTTATTCGCCGGATCAGCCAGAATAAACGCCATCGGGATTGCGCCGTAGAACAGGAAGTCACAGGTGATATCCAGATAACCGCCAAAATCCGTCCCACCGCGAGCCCGGGCCACAGCGCCATCCAGCCCGTCAGCTAGGCGTGACAGTAGCAAAGGCACCAAAGCCCAACCGGCCAGGCCCATCGCAATCATCCCCGCCGCCGTCAGGCCCAAAGTCAGACCAATCAGTGTCACCTGATTGGCCGTAAACCCGATCCGGGCCAGCACGCGGCCCTGCGCGTTCAGGCTTGGGTCAATAAACGGTCTGATCCGGGCGTCGAACATGATCGGCAGTTAATCTTACTTACCTGTCATGACCAAACACATTACCGCGAGCGCCGGCACCTAGTGCCCGCTAAGTACCAGCGTGTTCACCGGCATCAGGATCAGACGCAAACGCAGGCCCGCAGCGTGAACTACACCAATGGTGTCGACCACGTGCAGAAACGCCTTGTCCCAGAAGCCGAGGTTTTCATCCTCAAGTTTGGCGTGGTTGTCTGTGTAGACATTGGCCAAACAGTTACTACCGGGTGGGATTTTATCGGCCATGCCTTTGTAAAGCGGCTCGAGATACACCAGAATCGAACCCGGATGGGTGTTGGTCTGCACATCGCGAAGCTCGTCCGAAGGGCGGATCTGACCGGACGGGATCACATCCTGTACCTGCACCACCACAACGGGAATAACAGTGAACGGCTTTGTCATGCAGCCCAGCTCGCCGATCATGCCCGGCTTGATGACTTGCGCGGAAAGCTGGTTGAACGCCGCCTGAAACCTGTCATGACCAGAATGCGATGGCACCAGAATTCCCGCAGGCCGCAACAGGGGGCTGACATAGTCGCCGACCTGCAAGCCAAACTGTTCAACCCGCCCCGTCACACCGGCACTGATGACAGTCTTGTCCAACTCGGTCAGGGCCGCATCCAATTGCGCATTGGCGCTGGCCAACTGTGCCGGGATCAGCTCTTCAATCTGCTGTACAACTGCCGCCCGCTGCGATTGCGCCGCAACCACCTGCGCCTCACGTTCAGCCGCCAGATTCTCAAGCCGCTCGATTTCCGTCAAACGCACCGCGCTAGAGCCCTGGTCGCGCAGGGTGGTATTCCGTTCAAGATCCTCCAGCGCCTGATCCAGAGCCGCCCTTGCACCCGCAATACCGGCGTCCGCCTCGGCCAGATCGGTCTGCGCAACTTTCAGAGATGCCTGAACCTGCGCAATCTGCGCATGGGCGGCCTCAACCTGGGCCGTCTGGGTGAAATCTTCGATCCGGAAAATCGGCTGACCGGCGGTCACCTCTTGATTGTTGGTGACATAAACCTCGGACACACGCCCCCCCAATTGCGGCAGAATGGTCACCGTGCGGAAATACGACGCGGCAGCACTGCTGGAAGGGTGGAAATAAAACAGCGTGGTGATCACCGTCAAAGCCAGAATGGCGCAGGTGGTCAGCCCCCAACGCAGTTCGTACCACATGGTGAACAGAGTAATCTCATGACCGATCCGTTTGCCTTGCACAAAGCGGCGGAACAGGTAATCGGGCAATACAGTGACAAGCGCACACATCATTGTTTCAAGCATGTTCTAGTGCTCCTGCGGTGCGGCTGGTGTGGGCTCAACAGGCGGTTCTTCGACCTCCGGCTCGGCTGGTCGTTGTGGCGCCAGCGACCGGATCGCGTCGGCGATCGAACGCAATGGCGCGGCAAAATCCGGGAACTGGAAGCCCGCCACCAATATGGCGGCAACCCAGAACAGCCCGTTATGGGTAAACAGGGCCAGCAACGCCAGAATACCGACAAGTTGAAACTGAGGATGGTTGGACTGATGCGCAATCTTCTCGGGGATCGAATGCAGCGTGAAATATGCAACTCCAAGCAGCACGATCACCACGACGGTGAATACCAGCATGAAGGTGAAAAGAAAGTCGCTGCCATCGGCCTGAACCACATAGGACGGGATATGTCCTGTGGCCATCGGGTGTATGTCCGCAGTGTTCACCCTGCCCTCCTGTCGTTTGTTTCTACCTTCTTTGGATGGGTTGATGCCCAAATTCAAGCCTGCTTATGGCTGTTCAACAATTGGCCCGAGCCTAAATGCCTATCGAACTCTTAAATTCGAATTTTATAATTCTTGCGTCGATCCTCTGGTTCGATTTGTGCCTCATGGCCGTTTGACTACATCCGGGGAAGTATTTTTGGGCAATAGCGCCTCTAACAACGATATTGCCTGTCCCAGTATGCAATCTGGGCATCCTGTGTTTGCCTTGGGACGGACGACGCGCCTCGGAGCCCGCGAGGCCAGGTTGCGCAAATTCGCTCAAGATGGAACTTTGGTTGCGGGGCTGGGCACTCACGCCTCTCGGATCAGACAGGTTGAGCCAATGGGCAAAAGAAAGCTTCCACCAAATGCCAGCGTTGCGAACAAAGGTGACGGTGCCAAACTGCTTGCGCCAGCCGCCAGTCGAAATGCCAAAGCCATCAGCGACCTTGCTGTCCGTATTGCGCCCAGGCATGGTCAAGCGCTTGAACTGGCAAGCGGAACTGGCCAACACATCACCGCCTTCGCCCAGCGCCTACAGGGAGTGTTTTGGCAGCCGACCGAAATTGCCGCCGAACGCAGGGCCAGCATTGACGCCTATGCCGAAAACCTGCCAAACGTTGCTCCCGCGTTGCACCTGGACGCAACGATCCCTGGGTGGCACAAAAGCTTCAGCGACCAGCATCTGATTGTCCTGATCAACCTTTTGCATTTGATCGACGCAGCGCAAACAAAAACCCTGATTGCCGAGGCTACCCTGGCACTACGCCCGTCTGGCCGCCTTTTGCTATACGGTCCGTTCTTGCGAGCAGGAGAGTTGACAAGCGAGGGCGACCGGCGGTTTCACACCGCATTAACCGAACAGGATCCGACGATTGGGTACAAGGATGACAGCTTCATCCGCGCCTTGTTGGAAAGTTGCGGGCTGGTTTTGGTTGAAACTGTCGAAATGCCCGCCAACAATCTGGCTTTTGTCGCAGAAAAGCCAGGCACCTGATCAAGATCAAAGTCTGGTTGAGCTCCACATTACATATTCGTTTTATCATATGTATAAAAAGGGCACCCAATGAACTGGCAAGACAAACTTACCGATACCCGAAAAGGTCTGCGCAATCTCAACAGCGCAATACCTGAAACAGCGCGCGCTTTTGGTGCCTTGGGTAAATCAGTCAAAGAAGGTGGAGACCTCGACTACAAAACCAAGGAATTCATCGCCTTGGGAATGTCCATCGCTGTTCGATGTGAGCCCTGTATTTCCTTGCACACCGAAGCGCTGACCAAAGCGGGCGCCACGCGCGAAGAGATATCTGATGTACTTGCAATGGCCATTCAGTGGGGGGCGGGCCATCGATGATGTATGCCGCCAAAGCGCTGGAGTGTTACGACGAGCTGTCCAACTGACCAAACGACCAAGAAAAGCCTGCTAACGCAGGCTTGCCTCCGGCGGAGGTATTTTTGAACAGAAGAAGAAACGGTTTCTTAACCTAAATGTCTGAACATTGTCAGGCGGTACGGGCGGAGGCGCCGATGACCGTAACAGGAGAAGGCCCCCCTCGCCAAAAGCAGGGGGGCTGGATCTTGCCACCTGCCCCCTTCTCTTGTTCTTAAATACCTCTGCCAGCGGCATGTGTCGCCGCAGGCGACGCATTCAGATCGCGCCGCCTAATCTTAGGATCACGCTCAGCCGTCCTTGCGGATGGTTTCGTTCTTCGAGTCGTAAGGGCTGTCGCAGGTCACAACCGCCTCCCACAGTTTGTCCTGAATCTTGACCTTCAGTTTGGTGCCTTCAACCGCGAGATCAGGCGTCACATAGCCCATGCCGATGGACTTCTCGAACGCCACCGAGTAGCCACCCGAGGTCAGACGACCCACGCGTGTGCCTTCCGGCGTGTAGAGCGCCTCGCGGCCCCACGGGTCGGCATCGTCTGGTCCGTCGATTAGAAGGGTGCAGCACTTGAAGCGCACACCGGTCTCTTCCAGCTTGGCCTTGCCGTAGAAATCTTTCGACAGGTCGACAAAGCGCGGCAGGTCGGCTTCCAGCGGGGTCGCGTCGCGGCCCAGTTCAGTACCGAAGGCGCGATAGGATTTTTCCTGACGCAGCCAGTTCTGGGCGCGGGCGCCGACCAGCTTCATACCGTGCTTCTCACCGGCTTTTTCCAGCAGGTCGAACAGGTAGTTCTGCATTTCGATCGGGTGGTGCAGTTCCCAACCCAGCTCACCAGTATAGGCCACGCGGATCGCGTTGACCGGACACATGCCCAGTTCGATCTGACGGGCCGACAGCCACGGGAAGCGCTTGTTGGACAGCGCGGTTTCCGGGTCAGCGTCCTTGATGACCTCTTTCAGAACGTCGCGCGAATTGGGTCCGGCGATGGCAAAGACGCCCCACTGGGTGGTCACATCCTGGATTTCGATGTAACCGAACTCCTCCATCTTGTCCTCGGCCGCCTTACGCAAGTAATCGGCGTCGTATTCAGTCCATGCGCCGGCAGAGACGATGTAGTAGTTGTTCTCGCCATTGCGGACGATGGTGTATTCGGTGCGGGTGGTGCCGTGCGAGGTCAGCGCGTAGGTCAGGTTGATGCGTCCGACCTTGGGCAGCTTGTTGCAGGTGAACCAATCCAGGAACTGGGTCGCACCGGGGCCTTTGACGACATGCTTGGTGAAGGCTGACGCGTCGATCAAGCCAACGCCTTCGCGGATCGCCTTGGCCTCTTCGACAGCATACTGCCACCAGCCACCACGGCGGAACGAACGGCTTTCCTTGTCAAAGTTGTCCGGAGCGTCCAGCGGGCCATAGTAGTTCGGGCGTTCCCAACCGTTGACCCAGCCGAATTGAGCTCCGCGCGCTTTCTGAAGGTCATAAGCCGGAACGGTACGCAGTGGGCGGCAGGCTTCGCGCTCTTCATCCGGGTGGTGTAGAATGTAGACGTGCTCATAGCACTCTTCGTTCTTGCGGGCCGCGAATTCGGTGGTCATCCAGTTGGACGAATAACGCTTGGGGTCCAGCGAGGCCATGTCGATCTCGGCTTCGCCATCGACCATCATCTGAGCAAGATAATAACCGGTGCCGCCTGCAGCAGTGATACCGAACGAGAAGCCCTCGGCCAGCCACATATTGCGCAGACCCGGAGCGGGACCAACCAGAGGGTTGCCATCGGGGGTGTAGCAGATCGGGCCGTTGAAATCGTCTTTCAAGCCGGATTCGGCACAAGAGGGCACACGTTCAGCCATCGCCATGTACTGATCAGCAATCCGGTCCAGATCCAGCGGGAACAGGTCTGCACGGAAGCTGTCCGGCACGCCGTGTTCAAACCGCGCAGGCGCGCCGTGTTCGTAGATACCCAGAATCCAGCCACCACGCTCTTCGCGCGCATAGGATTCATTGTCGGCGTCACGCACTACGGGGTGCTCGGGGTTTCCTGCCTCACGCCATTTGACCAGCTCGGGGTCTTTGTCCATGACGATGAAAGTGTGCTCGACCGGGATGGCTGGCATCTTGATGCCCAGCATCTTGGCGGTGCGCTGTGCGTGGTTGCCCGATGCAGTCACGACATGCTCAGCAGTGATCACAACCTGCTCGTCGCTTTCGACAAGGTTGCCGCCCTTTTCGACCATCTTGGTGCAGGTGACCTCCCAATGGGTGCCATTCCAGTGGAACGCATCGGCCTGCATCTTGCGCACAATCTCGACCCCGCGCTGACGGGCCCCCTTGGCCATGGCCTGAGTCACATCGGCGGGGTTAATGTAGCCGTCCTCAGTGTGGTAAATCGCGCCCTTCAGGTCCGAAGTTTCGATCAGCGGCCAGCGTTCATTGATCTGCTCAGGCGTCAGCCATTCGTAGGCAACGTCGCAGGTCTCAGCGGTGGAGGCGTAGAGCATGTATTCGTCCATACGCTCTTGCGTTTGAGCCATGCGCAGGTTGCCGACCACGGCGAAACCCGCGTTCAGACCGGTTTCTTCCTCAAGCGTCTTGTAGAAATCGACCGAGTATTTGTGGATGTGGGTCGTCGCGTAAGACATGTTGAACAGCGGCAGCAGGCCCGCGGCGTGCCATGTGGACCCGGATGTCAACTCATCCCGTTCGATCAGCATCACATCGTCCCAGCCCGCTTTGGCCAGATGATAGGCAATCGAGGTTCCGACGGCGCCGCCGCCAACAACCAGTGCTTTGACTTGGGTTTTCATAGTCGGGAATCCCCCCTTGAATTAGCTTGCCACCATATGGCGCAATTCCCGTTATAACCGCGACAGCCATCCGACCAGTGAGATATTAAAAACGACCCGCAACCGGTGCAGGCTATTGTTTTTAGTCGCCGTGTCATTCCACTCTCAAAGAGTGAGCACCGTTTGGAACAGTTTTGACCGTTCCATCGCCGTCATTTAGTAGATCATGGGACAAAAAATCCGGCGCGGCGTCAGATTGATCGCTGTTCAAATGACGCGCTCGGTTTCTCAGGTGTTGGGAGGGCGCGGTGCTTAACCTTCGCGACTGTGTTCATCCTGGCCGCGTTCATCCTCTTCCGTGACCTCTTCTCGCTGAAAAAGGTTAAACCGTTTCTCTACGGTCGCGATATATCCGTCAAAGGACAGGCTGCCCTCATGTTTTTTATCCTGCTGATAGTAATCGATACCCAATAAAACCAAAACCGCGACCAGACCGAGGCCTAAAAGGCGCAACAAATCCATAAAATACCTCAGAACGAAAATACTGCTCTCAGGGTGATTGTCGCACTCAATTGCGGCCACCTAGTGACGGGAAATGACAATTTTGATGCACAGCTCAAGGTAGAATTTTGCCTGGGTTCATTATGTTATCGGGGTCTAATGCGGCCTTGATTGCCGACATGTAATCAGTCGCAGCCCCCAGTTCCTTGACCAGATACGGCCTTTTCCCCTGCCCTATGCCATGTTCACCCGTGCAGGTACCCTCCATCCCGATTGCCAGATCACTCAACCATCCGACAAAGGTTTCCGCCTTCGAAATCTCTTCTGCATTATCCATGTCAATCAGCAACAACAGGTGGAAATTTCCATCCCCAACATGACCAACCATGGGCGCAAGCAGACCCAACTCCGTCGCTTTCGCCTGGGTCTGGGCGACACTTTCCGCAAGGCGCGAGATCGGCACGCAGATATCGGTAGAAATCCCGTGCGCACCGGGGCGTAGCTGCAGACAGGCCCAATACATATCATGCCGCGCTTGCCAAAGCTTGTTGCGTTCTTCGGTCGTCGAGGTTGCGGCAAAGTCAAACCCACCGAATTCATCGGCGATTTGGCCAAAGGTATCTGCCTGCTCGGCAGCGCCGCTTTCAGAGCCATGAAATTCAAGCAGCAACAACGGCGTTTCTGGTAGTTCCAGACCAGAATAGGCATTTGCTGCACGAACTGACATCTCATCCAGCAGCTCGATCCGCGCGACCGGAATACCATACTGTATCGTCATCATCACAGCCTGACACGCGGCATCGACCGAAGGAAACGAACACCGGGCCGAGGTGATCGCCTCGGGGATGCCCTGCAAACGCAGAGTGAGTTCGGTAATGATACCCAAGGTGCCCTCGGACCCGATCAAAAGGCGCGCAAGATCATACCCGGCCGAAGACTTTTGGGCCCGGTGCCCGGTGCGGATAATCCGCCCGTCAGGCATGACTGCCTCAAGGCTCAGAACATTGTCCTTCATCGTGCCATAGCGCACCGCGTTGGTGCCCGAAGCCCGGGTTGCGGCCATGCCGCCGAGTGAGGCATTGGCTCCGGGATCGATCGGAAAGAACAGGCCCTGATCGCGCAGATGGGTATTCAGGTCCTCACGCGTAACGCCGGGTTGCACCACGCAATCCAGATCGCCGGCGTGGACGGCCACAACCTTGTTCATCTGGCTTAAATCCACCGAGATACCTCCGGCGGGGGCGTTCACATGGCCTTCCAAAGATGTCCCCGTGCCAAAGGCGATGACCGGTACTTTGTGGGTGGCACAGGTCCGGACAATCTCGGACACCTCTTCCGTGGACTGCGGGAAGACCACGGCATCGGGCTGCTGGTTCTCGATCCACGTTGTGGTGTGGCCATGCTGTTCTCGGATCGCAGCGCTTGTTTGCAGGCGATTGCCAAACCGCTGTCTGAGGATGCCGATCACGGTTTCAATCCCGTCCGCATTCCGAGGCAACAGGGTTGCTTGTACCATGGTATCCCTCCGCAAGGTCCGACCCGACGCAGGCCTTCCGGTCAATGACTAGAAGGCCCGCTGTGGATGGGCAATACCCCACTTACAATCAGGGTCACTCGCCCAGCGCGATCCCTTCGCGCCGGGGGTCAGCGCCACCCTTCAGAACCTCCCCAATCTCGATGGCGTGCAGACCCGAGGTCAGGTCACGGGGATTGACCTCGAATCCCAGTTGGATCAGGGCGTCGGTATAGCCTTCAGCTGCCGTTTCAAGCTCGACATCATAGGTTCCGAAACGATTGACAAGATGCGGCAGCATCACCGCCTGCTGAACATCCATGCCCCAATCCGCCCAAGCAATGATGGATTTTGCCACATATCCGATGATGCGGCTGCCTCCGGGTGATCCGATGGCCAAAACCGGAGTACCGTCCTGCAGCACAATAGTCGGGCTCATAGAAGAACGCGGCCGCTTTCCCGGCTCCAACCGGTTTGCAATCGGCACGCCGTCAGAATGTGTCCGGAACGAGAAATCCGTCAGTTCGTTGTTCAGCAGGAACCCGTTCGTCATCAGGCGTGACCCAAAACCGTTTTCGATCGTGGTCGTCATCGACAGCACGTTGCCATAGGCGTCCACAATCGAGATGTGAGAAGTTGACGGCAATTCTATTGAGATATCATCCGCCCAGTTCAAGGCATGATCGAATTGGGGTTTGCCTGGACCAACCTCGGTCAAGGAAACGTCCTCGGACAATAAGGCACCGCGTTGCGCAAGATATTCCGGATCAACCAGACCTTTGGTTGGCATCGGCACAAAATCACTGTCAGCCATGTACCGGCCCCGATCCGCAAAAGCCAAACGAGATGCATCGCCAATCAACCGCCATGCGTGCGGATCTTCCGGGCCCATCGCGGCCAGATCATAGCCCTGCAGCATGCCCAGAATCTGCCCGACCGTCAGCGCTCCTGAAGACGGTGGCCCCATGCCGCACACCTCATAAGCCCGATAGGCTGCGCAGACCGGCTCACGCTCGATCACCTGATAAAGTGCCAGATCCGTGCCCGACAAAACGCCCGGATTGCCCAGCGCGTTGCGGACCGTCCGAACAATGTCGGCGGCAATGTCCCCGCCATAGAACCCTGCGGCCCCTTCCGCCGCCAAAGTCCGCAGCGTTTGGGCATATTCCGGGTTCGTCAGTCGCTGTCCTTGCGACAGAGGCTGACCTTCAGGCAGAAAATACGCAGCCGTTGCCGGGAACCGCGACAAGCGCTCTGCGTCCCGTTCAACAAGACCTGCAAGGCGAGGAGAAACCAGAAAGCCCTCATCTGCCAGCCGGATACCGTCCGCGAACAAGGACGGCCATGGGCTGCGCCCCCAACGCCGGTGGGCTTCTTCCAACAACGCCGGAGTTCCCGGGGTGCCGACGGAAAGCCCGCCGACCACTGCATCGAAGAATTTCAATGGCTCTCCGGTCTTGTCCTGAAACAGCGTGGGCGTTGCAGCCAACGGCGCGGTCTCACGCCCATCAAGCGTGGTCAGCTCACCCGAAGCCGCGTCATACCAGATCAGAAACGCGCCACCGCCCAGGCCGGAGGATTGCGGCTCGACAAGGCCCAGGACGACTTGCACCGCCACCATGGCGTCGGCTGCCGTCCCACCCGCGCTCAAAACACGGGCTCCGGCCTCGACGGCCAACGGGTTGGCCGCAGCGACCATCCAGTTCTCAGCCTCGACCGGGACACCCGCAGCCTTGGCTTCCAACGCGGCGATGACCTGGTCCGTCAGACCCTGGACGTCACCTTGGGTTGCACCCTCGGGTGACACGGCATCTGCTGTTTCCTGCGCCATGACCGGTGCAGTACAAATCGCCGAGGTCAGTAGAATACCTGAAATCCAATTGGTACGCATATGCTCGTTCCTTTTCTGGCTGAATCCACTCTAATCCCCCGGCACAGCGAAACGCGCGCCAGACCGCAGGTGCAAAGTGGAAAGTCATGACCTGACGAGCAACTTAGACCCATCAGGACGTATTAGAGCATAGACGGCACAACCTGATCCGGGGGCCTGTGGCCGTCCTCAAATGTCTTGATATTGATGATGACTTTCTCGCCCATTTCGATACGGCCCTCCAGAGTGGCCGAACCCATATGGGGCAGTAACACAACATTAGGCAGTTGCCGCAAACGCGGGTTCACATTGTTTCCGTGTTCGTACACGTCCAGCCCGGCCCCGGCAATCTCACCCGACCGGATCATCCGCGTCAGGGCGTTTTCATCAATAACCTCTCCGCGCGAGGTGTTCACGATCACAGCCGAGGGTTTCATCAGCTTCAACCGCCGCGCATTCATCAGGTGAAAAGTCGACGGCGTCGAAGGGCAATTGACCGAGATGACATCCATGCGCGCAACCATCTGGTCAAGGCTGTCCCAATAGGTGGCCTCCAGTTCTTGTTCGATCTCGGGACGCAGTCTGCGGCGATTGTGGTAATGCACCTGCATTCCAAACGCGTGGGCACGCCGGGCGACGGCCTGCCCGATCCGACCCATACCCAGTATCCCCAGCCGACGACCGCCGACACGCCCGCCCAACAGCGCGGTCGGTGCCCAGCCGGGCCAATCGCCCGTTTGCATTGTGCCCATACCTTCAGGGATACGCCGCGTGACCGCCAGAATCAGGGCCATCGTCATGTCCGCTGTATCATCTGTCAGCACACCCGGTGTGTTTGAAACCAAGATACCGCGCTGCCGCGCAGTCTGGACGTCTATGTTATCAACACCCGCGCCATAATTCGCAATCAGCCGAAGGTTCTCGCCCGCCTGTCCCAGAATCCCCGCGTCGATCGTGTCAGTGATGGTCGGTACCAGCACATCCGCCTGTTTCACGGCAGCCACAAGCTGATCGCGGGTCATGGGCGCGTCGTCGTCGTGCAGGTGCACGTTGAAAAGTTCGCTCAGTCGAGTTTCTACCGCCTCGGGCAACCGTCGCGTTACGACAACACTCAGACGTTCTCTTGGCACCTCAGCCCTCCCACTGCTTTGCAATCGCGCGCGCGCCATGGCATCGTGGCGCAGGATCAGGCGGGGCACAAGAACCCCATTGGCATAGACGCAACCTTTTTTCGAAGAACGATCAACAGGTATAAGAGCAGGCAGGCAGTGAGTGCTATTTTAATGGTAAAACGCCACAGTCTGGCGTTGGTGTCCGCGTTTCTGGTGGCGTTCGCAGCTTTTGCGGCCAACGCCCAGGACAAGCGCGGCCAAGTGACAAACCTGCCCCTACCCCGCTATGTCTCGATGAAAGCCGCTGAAGGCAATGTACGTCGGGGGCCATCTCTTACCCACCGAATCGATTGGGTTTTCAAACGGCGCGGCATGCCGTTGCAGATCACGGCAGAATACGGCAACTGGCGCCGTGTTCAGGATCGCGACGGCGCCGGAGGCTGGGTTCACTACGCATTGTTGTCTGGGGTCCGCACTGTATTGGTCGAACCGGATCTGGTGCCGGTATACGCCACTCCAAATCAAAACTCACAGGTCAATGCGCATTTCGAAACCGGAGTGGTGGCACGGCTGGGCAGTTGCTCGATCGATTGGTGCCGAATCTCAGCGGGCGGATACCGCGGCTGGACCCTGAAGACCAATTTGTGGGGCGTTGATCGGACGGAAGTCCGGGAATAGTCTTTGTGCTTCAGACTTCTCGGCAACCCGATATGGGTGGTTCTGGTCCTTTCATTGGATGGGCTAATACAATCGACCGGAAGGCCCAACCCCAAAGGTGTTTAAGCTCTATCCGACCTGCATAGAGGCTCATTTCCTGAACGAACGGATCAGGACCACAAACGCCTTCGGGAAAATTTCAACCCGGGTTGTTTTTTGTCCAAAAAGCCCTTGAACCCGGAAAGCAACAGCCGTAAACAGCCGCTCACCGTTGGGGTGTAGCCAAGTGGTAAGGCAGCGGTTTTTGGTACCGTGTATCGTAGGTTCGAATCCTACCACCCCAGCCACAAATGTCCCTGTTTTCAGACGCTGAAAGTTCATCGCGCAATTGTCGCGTGATTTCGGACGCTTGGCAGACTGGGATTTCGGCAGAGACGCAATCCAGAGCAAGATACGGGCCGATTTCACGCCGTAGTCTCTGTTTGCGATTCCGGCGGTACGAGTTTGCAGATTTCAGGGTGTTTTGTTTCAGAGCGATGCGAACTGTGCGTGCTGCTCTGACCAGACAGCCGAGAACCGCGTCTTGATCAGGTAATCCGTGGTGAGGCAATCGGGTTGTTCGCCGGCAGCGATGCGGTCAAGAACCTCAGGCGCGAGCAATGCCAGGTTGGTCACGTCCTGAACACGGCGCTTCGACACTCCTTCGGAGTCGGCGATCTCAGAGAAGGTTTTGCCTGCGATGACCATTGCCAGCCAGCTACGCCCCTTCATAATGTTCTGCACCAGCGTTCTGTCGATCTCCGCCGGTGCCTCGCCCAGATGCAGTTTCAGTTCCACGCCACGCCGGCGCATCTGGAATGGAGCTTCGATTGTCAGTTCAGCCAGATTGATCTGCTCCTGTTTACTGCCAAGGCGGTCAGCAAGCATTGCCATGTCCAGCCGTACCGTCAGGGAACCAGGTTGCAGATCAACCCGTTCGATCAAAGCCAGTAGTTCCGTTGCATCGCCCTGATCCTGAAGCTTTTTCGATACGTCTGTCAGTTCGGCTGCCGTCAAATCTTCGGTCATTGCGACCACCGCACCGGGTCTGGTCAGATGCCGCCCCACCAGTTCAGCCAGTAATTCCTCCACCTGATCTGCTGGCAGCCGCCAGGCATCCGGATGTTTCCGGCTGCGATCTTTGACCAGTCTACGGGAGATATAGTAGCGAAGTCTTTTTCCGTTCTTTCGGCTGTGGCTGGGCGTCAGACGATCGCCGGTTTCATCAAAGAGCTTGCCCGCCAAAGGTGATCTTGTCGCCTTTTGTCTGGAGCCGCGAGCAACCGCTGCCCCGCTCTGCAGCATGTCCTGAACCTTGTCCCAAACCGTCGGATCAATGATGGCTGGATGCTGTCCATCATAGACCTGTTTCTTGTGCCGGATTCGGCCCGCATAGACCGGATTGCTCAGAATATGCTGGAGATGACCACGATCGAAATGCGTTCCACCCGAGATTCGACCGCCCGCCCTTTCACGGCGCCGGGACCTGAGGTCGAGATCCTCTGCCCGTTCCTTTACATCCCGCAGGGTGCCAAGTTTCAGATAGAGGTCGTAAAGCGTCCTGATCGTATCGGCTTCGGTCTCGTCGATTTTCAGTGTTCGACCATCTGGCTGATAGCCCAGTGGCACACTCCCACCCATCCACATGCCCTTCCTCTTGGAAGCGGCGATTTTGTCCCGGATGCGCTCTGCCGTGACCTCACGTTCAAATTGGGCAAAGCTGAGCAGCATGTTCAAGGTCAGGCGCCCCATGCTAGTGGCGGTGTTAAAGCTTTGCGTGACAGATACGAAAGATGTCTCAGCCGCGGCCAGCCGGTCAACCAGCTTGGCAAAGTCGGCCAGAGAACGTGTCAGGCGGTCGATCTTGTAGACCACAATCTGATCGACGCGTTTCCCGTCCACAGCCTGCATCAGACGCTGAAGTGCTGGGCGCTCCAGATGACCGCCCGATATGCCTCCGTCATCATAATGATGCGGCAGTAACTCCCAGCCCTCATGTTTCTGGCTGGCGATATAGGCCTCACACGCCTCTCGCTGGGCATCCAGCGAGTTGAAGTCCTGCTCCAGCCCGTCCTCCGAGCTCTTGCGGGTATAGATGGCACAGCGGATCCGTCGCATCACTGAACCCCAAAGAAGCGCGGCCCGGACCACCGGGCGCCTGTGATGTGCCGGGCTATGGCAGACAGGGACCGCCACGCCTTTCCATCCATGACATAGCCACCGTCGATCACTTCAACCTGATAGGTGTGCCCATTCCATTCCCGAACCAGGTGCGAACCCGGCTTCGCCTGCGCAGGCGGTGTCTTGCCAGACGAAATTTGTTTCAGTCGGCGTTCTGTCTTCGCCAATAAGTCTCCCAGCTCCCTGTTTTGTAGTTCCCAGATCAGAACCCGCTTCATGAATTGAGGCGAGAGGTACTTCGGCGGGGGGCGACCGAACACTTCCCGCCAGTGATTAAGGCAGCCCGGCCGGTCCAGCATGTCGATGCTTTTGATTGCCCGCTCAAGATTCGATACGCCTTTGTTCATCATAGCCTCAGGCCTTCGCAACGATACGATAGACAGTTCCTTTATCGGTATCAGAGCGTTCTACCGGAAACCCGGCTTTGCGCAGTGTCGATATCGCGGCCCGGGCCGTGTGCGGCTGCCAGCCGAATGCCTTCTCCATTTGTGGAATTGTAGCGCCGGTCTTGCGGCTTAGCAGTTTGGTCAGTTGTCCCTTTCGCGCAGGCCTCGCCTTTACGACCTTTGCTTTCGCGACTTTGGTTTTCTGTGCGGATTCCGTCACCATTTCTCTCCACTCATTTGCGAAGGCCAATCCTTCGTCCGGTACTGAGTGGAGCCCGGCGATCCCGGGCGATGTTTCGTAACGACAGTACCGCTCTCAAATGCCTGGAAGTCCAGTGGCTTGTTAGAGAACGGGCGGAGAGCCGAAATTCGCTGCAAAAGATAAATCAAGCGGTCGACTCATCGAAAGCGGACATTGAGGTGGTCGTCGCGCGACAAGGTTTTGAAACCTGAGCCTAAAGCACTTTAACTGTGTCCTTGCAGATAGGAACGTTCGTGCAATCACCCTGATCGAACGATATTCTCATCGAGTTCTATCCTAAATCCCAGCGATATCCATTCGCACCGCCAACGAAATACGGTCTGGAAGATCATCAATGCCACTTCGCACCATGAGCCTGCGAACATTGTTGTGATAGATGCCTCCCGCAGGAGTCAAGTATTGAAAGTGACCCGCAAAGCCCGCACTTGCATTGTCACCAAACTGGCGCTCCGCATCGCCGGTGGCGCGATCAAACTCATGGATCAGCTTGTCCTCTGGAAGCGGCGCATCTGTCGCTGACAGGTCGTCATTTAGCCTCTCGATCCATTTACGATGCTCTTGCAACGTGCCATCGCCCAGCATCGCATCGGCACCCAATAGTTCCTCGCAAATTGGCAGCGGAGTTTTAGAGACGTGCCCCATCAACTTGGGTGCGCGTGATCGTTGGATGCCCGCATCACGGTGACTTGAAAGCTGAAGCTCTCCCCACCGATGATGGCTATCGGTCACAATAAATGCTCCCGCTGCCTGAGCTATCATCAACATCATCTCGAAGTTCGGTGCCATCTGAAAAGGCGTGAGTTGCCCCCCGCCTTCGCCGCCTTTGAAAACATCGTCCCTCAGCAGCACGAGCGGGTTGTCTTCGCGCATTTGTTCCAGATGCCTCAGATAATACTGCACATATTCTTCCGGCGCGTTCGGGTCGGCCCGCCGCGCCATACTTTCCTGCGAAGCTTTAGGGAGCATGCATAGCGTCTGCTGAAAATCCTGCTCATGGAGGGTCTTCATGATCTCCGCGTCGCGCTCGAAAGTTCGCATACCTTCCGAGCGTTGCTGCGCAAGCTCCATGACTTCGCGCTGCAGAATGGGATCAACCGATGACGGGTCAGGAAATAGATTGACGCGCCCGCTCTCGATCAGTGGAAAGAGCTGAAAAAAGAAGAGCAAATTCTTCAGAGTCTGAAGAAGATAAGAATGCGGGTTCTCGACAGGCGAGAATTCAGAGTTGACCTGATTTGGATTGATGAATGGATTCTGCACCATAACATCGCCGAAATACAGGCAGGCATTCGAGACTATGAACGGCGTCGTGCGTGGATCGAGAATGCCCGCGTAGAGTGCCCGCGTGTTCCCATCCGGTTTCGGCAATAGCTCGAAGAGATCAGTATCCAACGGCCATGTGTAGCCGTAGAGTTCATGAATTCTCTTTACTTTGTCCTCGTCAAGCTCGCGGCGGACATCGTCCCAGTCCTTGCCTGCGTCCAGTCCCAGGATCGCGTTGATCGCTCGGAAAAATCCAAGATTACGCTCGCGAATACTCAGAACCTTCCAACTTGTCCGCTTGGATTTCGGCTTATCCTTGCAGCATTTCTTGTACTTCTTGCCCGATCCGCACCCGCACGGATCGTTCACTCCCAGATCGGACTCCTTGACGTCCTTGTTCAGAAAATCTGCGGATTTGGTCTTGCGGCCATACGCATCCTGATAGTCAACGCTTCCGTCCTTATAGCGAACGTATGTCTCCCCTCCGAAGCTCCAAAGCTCGTCCTTGGGCGGCAGTAGCACCTGCCGGATATCCTGCCACGTCCCTTCCACCGCCTTTTCCGGCCAGAGCCAATCCCGATTGCCTGCCGCGATAAACCTTTTCGCGCGGGATTTCAGGACATGGTTGATCGCTATGACTTCCGCATCGCCAAGTTCGCGCGTCTTGATGAATTTGTCCGTGCGGACCAAGGACTGGCGTACCTGACGCGCATGGGTGCGCTTTTCCAGCGGATCGGCCAAATCCGGTTCTTGCGCGTATTCCAAGTTTGTCAGGATCAAACACTGATCTTGATCCAGTGGGAAGATTGTCTGGCTGGCTTTCAGCGTAATCGACGGATCATTAGGATATGCGCAACGCGAGTGATCCGGTGAACAGGCATAGTTGTAGATTGCGACCGGATGATCGGTCAGGATGAATTTGACTCCTGCCGGTCGCGCGGAGACGATTTCGCGCACACCCTCGCTCCAAAGTGTGCAGTTGATCGCACGGACGCCCTGCATCTCCATCATTAGGGCATTCTGATCCAAGGACGGATACCTTGAGTTTATCCACTCTAGGCCCTTGGGAGTGCGGAACTTTTGAGCATCAAGGTATACGAAGAGGTTCTGGAAGTTTTCGTGCCACGCCGAGATGTCGTCTTCAAGAAACGCTCGAACAGCATTTGATCCACCGGTATCGATATCGCCAAAGAGCTTCCGCTCAATCTCATCATTCACCTGTGCGCCAAAAAACGTGCTGTAGAGATCAGTTTGGTAAAAGCACTGGGAAGGGTAGCTTTCGAATAGGTCGCGATGATGCTTGATGCGCCCGTCGGGGAGATGGATTTCATCGGGCGACATGTTCAAATAGTGGAGCTTTGCCTTACCGCTCGAAACAAAGCCTTTTTGGTGCCAAATCGGCACGTAGTGATTGTCTCTTGTGATATCCTTTCCACTCATAGAAAAATCAATTCTCCCGCCGACGGCGCAATCTGCTTGGGACAAGCTGAATATCTACTGATTGGAAAGCAAGGAATTCGTAGCATGATAGTCACGGTTGCCTTTGACGTGAAGAACCATGTCGAAGTCATGGAAGGTTGGCCCCTCAAGCAGGAGAATATGACCTTTTCCTTGGAGCGGGAAGGTAACGTTCTTAAGAGAGTGTGCCTCTCTTTTTCTGGTGTGAGTATCGAGCACGCGCCAATTTTTGTGCAGCCCGGTGAAACAAGCGGGAGAACGCAGCTGAAAATTGCCGATGGCGGCTTTGCGAACCTAGCTAGAAAGAGGATAATGAACTGGCAAGCCGTTGTCAGTGGCATTCAAATCATCAACTTGGACTACGATAGCCCCGAGATACGGTACCATGCGGAGAGTATCGAAGAGGAACCTCGCATTGGCTTGAATTCTTTCAAATCTAGCTTTGACCACGCACTCAACTCCTCCTGCGATTTCGAACAGATCGGTAGAGCGTTTTGCGCCAATCCGATCCCAGACGACCGAATTGAATCGACATCCCACTATCGTGAAGGTCGGCTCGCCTTTGAAGCCGGGAGGTACGTGGATGCCTACAACAATATGTTCTTGTTTTTGGAGACACGATACTGCGATGGAAAAACTAAGACAGCGCAGCAGGTTAGATTGCTGTCAAATGAACAAGTTTTGCGCTCCAGCATCGAGGAAGTTACAAAAGAGCTTACCGTGTCAAATCAAACCGAAAGAAAAGAGAAGTTTGATCTGTTCGAAGCTGATGCAAGTCTTCAAGATAAGATAAAATCTCTCGTCCTACTACGAGGAAAACTTAGGCACCATTCTCTCAAGAGTCCTCATCGCTGGGACCCGAACCAACAAGACGAGTACAAGGGCGAAGCACGGTTCTTGATGGCCGTTGTACACGACATCGTCATTAAGGAATCACTTGCAGATATTTACGCGCCAGAACCACTTGAGGAATTCAGGGAGCAATCGGTTAGTAGCGGGAATGAAATCAAAATAAGGCTCACAACTCATAGAGTAAAAAAAGATCGGGCGCTGGTGTTGGACATGAGCTACCCAACTACGGTTGTTTCTAGCCTGCTGTGTTTGAACACGGTCCGGCATGCGATTCAGGCCTGTGACAGGAACGGGCAACTTGCTGACACAGCTGGGTTTGAAGCCGTCCACATAAAACGCGATCTAGAGATTTTTTCGATAGACTTTGATGTTTGGGCGTACACGGCAACAAGAGAAATAGAAACACTAAAGCCGATCGAGTTCATCCGCTGCAGTTTTGAGCAATTTCGCACTGATCTGATTTCTAGAAACGAATTTTCTATTCCTTATCATGGAAGCAAGCTCTCCATTTTGGATGTCTGGAAGTTGTTAAGTCGCAGCTTTGATCATATCGAGCAAAGAGACCCTACTGCGCGAATAGTGAATTTGAAGCTCTTCGTAAACGATGGCACTAAGTCGCTTGTAGCTTATCGCGTAGGAGCGTTGGTGAGATATTAACGGTCGCTCGAGAATGCGGCCTATCTACGCGCTCTACTTCTTGCGACATTTTTTCCGTATGCGCTAGCTTCTAGACCGATCGATGCGACCCAATCGCGGACGATCCGTGCATATTGGCGTGTCGAGATATGAAGACGCTTATGGAAGCGACCCGGCCAAAGGTATTCCGAGCCAACCATGAATTCTTCCTCCATCCACTTCTCGACCGAGGCTCTTGTGCCTTCGGATATTTCAAAACGCACCGGTTTTTGCGTTTTGCTTTGCAACACGGAAGCCCGTTCTTTGATCTGGCCAGATGCCATAACGTCAACGACTTTCATCTTCACCAGGTCGCAACCTCTCAGCTTGCTGTCGATCGCCATGTTGAACAGTGCGAGGTCGCGATGATTTTCTGCCAATTCAAGTCGAACACGGATTGCCCAGACATGCTTTGGCTTCAGCTGCCGTTTCTGGCCAACGATACGTCCTTTGTTCTAGGCTGGACGAAGCGCGCGAATGGCCGGTAAGTTTGGTGTTTCCATGACTGATCCTCCGATCCGCCATGCCCTCCACACCGACAACCCGACGTTGACGAAGCACCATATCACGTGATTACTGCAATGCCTCTGAGGTCGGCAGCGAGCCATCTCAGTCATTGCATGTTCTATGCTGCATTTGCACGCAGCATGGAAACTTCTAAAACTGAGAAATACCACGAGCCAATTGGTGGTGGAAAGCGGTCGTCCGAGTATAGTTCAGTTGGCTCTCGTGCTCCTTGACGCACTGAGCGCTGCGAAAACACAAAGCTGCTTGCTAGACTGTTTCCGTGACTTTCACGAGACCAGGAGGGGCGTCTGGGTTTTCACCGATTTCAACCGAGAGCCGTTCCACAAACCGGTAAAAGCAGATTGCCTGAAGCACAGGATCGATCAGTTCATAGTCTGACTTTGGAATTGGTAATCTGAAGGAACCTTGTTTGGGGTGAACAAGGTAAGCCCTCGCGCCATCTTTGCGAAGCCGCTCATAGGCTGTATCGATTGCCCTGGCGGCCTTACCCTCTGAGCCAAAGATCAGGGCCCCAAGATTGTCGCCCGCAATCGCCACAGGACCATGCAAAAGCTCTGCCGCCGAATAGGCTTCGGCGTGCAGCCGACAGGTCTCCTTGAGTTTGAGTGCGGCCTCGGCAGCGATGGCCATGTTTAGGCCCCGACCAATACAATACAAAGAACTACAGCGTGCCAATGGCGTATTCGCAACTGAACAGTCACAGTCCAAGGCCTCGCGAGCCAGTTCAGGCAAAGAGTTCAGCGCATCGACCAGTGCCTTGTTTTCCAGATAGCCTGCGACGATCCCCAATGAAGCTGTCAACATCCCCACATACGACTTGGTGGCAGCGACGGCTTTCTCAGGGCCTGCCAGAACTGGCAACACGTGATCAGCTTCATTGCCGACCGGACTCTCAACCTGGTTCAGGATTGCGATGGTTTTCGCGCCGCCTGCTTTTGCCGCCCTTTGCAGCAATGCCAGATCAGGACTTCCCCCTGATTGTGAAAAGGTCAGACAGGCAAAGCCGTTTAGGTGCAGTTTGGCGTCGTAGACAGACGCAACCGATGGGCCGATAGAGGCCACCGGCAATCCGATCTGTGTCTCAATGAGGTATTTGCAGAATGTCGCAGCGTGGTCAGATGTTCCGCGCGCGCATGTGACTATGCCATGCGTGCCATCTAGCTCCAGCATGTGCCCCGCTTCGAGATAGGTCTCGATGGATCGCAATTGCCGCTCAATCATCTCAGGAATCTCGGCAATTTCAGCTGCCATAATCGTGCCCGCTGTCATTGATCATGCACTCCGGTGATCATGGCGATGATCTCGTTCTTGTCGGTCTCTGTGGTTTTCCTAACGCCGATCTGTTCGCCCCGGCGCAGAACGCAGATACGATCCGAGAGGCGAAACACCTGATCCAGACTGTGGCTAATGATCAGGATGGCCAGGTTTCGCTCTTTGAGGGAGGCAACCAATTCTTCGACCTTTGCGGTCTCGGCAACGCCGAGGGCCGCCGTGGGTTCATCAAGAAGGATCAGTTTGCTGGCCCAGTGGGTCGCGCGCGCAATTGCAATCCCTTGCCGCTGCCCGCCGCTGAGGTCACGGATCGTGGAGCCAGCCGAAGGGATGCGGACATCAAGCTGATCAACGAGACTTTGGGTTTCTGCGCGCATTTTTGACTTGTCGAGCAAACCGAATGGTTTCTTCGTCAACTCGCGACCCAAGAACATGTTCATAAAAACCGGTTGTTCATCGGCAAGCGCCAGGTCTTGGTAGACGACCTCTATCCCATGGCTGCGCGCCGCACTTGCATCTGAAAAACTGACAGACGTGCCATCCAGGGTGATCTCGCCACTGGTAGGCCGGTGCACTCCGGAGACAATTTTGATGAGGGTCGATTTGCCGGCGCCGTTATCCCCGACGAGCGCGACGATCTCTCCGGGATAGAGGTCAAGTGAGAAGTTCTGGATGGCGACGACGCCACCAAAGGACTTACGAATATCTTGGAGCGAGAGAGTTGGGGTCATTGAGCAAAGGCTCCTGGCCAATTCACCGGATCACCAAATCCGTTTTCAATACTTGTAACTTCAGGATTCCCGCTCTCGACCCCACGAATACCTGCAACCATTGCGCGCGTGACAAAAACCTGGCCCCGGAAGCCGAACACAACGGTATCGCCAGGGGCCGGTGCGGTTTCAGAATCTGCATCGATCATGGCATAGTAATCAATGGCGGAATAATCCGGGATTTCGACGTGGCGCAGGGCCGATGGCTGCGTGGTCGGGGTGCTGCTGACCACGGCGCGGACCTGGTACTTAGGAAATACCGGGTCGATATAGAGACCCCCGCCAAAACAATAAGCCTTGCCGCCGTGATGGTGCGAGACCTCGGAAAGGTACAGAACCGCCGGGTCCTCGGGCAGGTCTTCTACAGCGTGAAGCGGGGTTGTGCCGTGAAGACCATTGCCGGGTTCAACCTGTGTCGCGCCGGCGTCCGCGAGCGCCGCCAAAACGGCAGAAGACGTTGTGCCGGGGGCGTTGATCTCGATGTTTGAGCGCCCCGTTTGCGCCAACGCCTCTGCTGCCTTGTTCAGGGTCGTTAGATTGGACGTGGGTTTGACCTTGCGCGTTTCCTGATCAAACAACAGGGCTGGGAATGTCGTGATTCCGGCAAATCGCCCGCCCTCCAGATTGTCGAGCCGGTTTGCCACATCGACAATATCACCGGCCTCGAACCCACCTTCGTGACCGCGATAGAATGTATCGCCTTCGGTCTGAACACGGGCCATGAGCGATTGTTCACGTCCCGCTCTGCTGGCGGCAGCGGCAGCCTCTTGCGCCTTGGTATCTGAAAAGACGGTCCAGAAATCGGGTTTCAGATGACTTGCAGCGAAATCCGCCTCTTGCCGAGGGACTTGAACCAGATGACCCAAATGCCCGGTTTTCAATCCAGCGCGATCACAGGCAACCGCACATGGCATGTCGACAGCTACAGACCGGTTGATGCCGCCGCGCATCACCGCCTGACAGAAACCGGAATGCCGCCCGACTTGCTTTGTCATGGCAAAGGTCGTGAGCCCGAGTTTCGACGCTGCCTGAGAAAACGTGCGCGCATTTCGCTCTACCGCGTCCAGATCAAGGACATAGGCGTTTGCCGGAATTTTCCCCTGCTGATGCAGGGATATCGCGGTTTCGACGAATTGCGGATTGCGGCGGATGAGGAGATCAAGAAACATATTTTGCCTTCCAGAAGTTAGCGGCGAATTTCGCGAAGGGAGATTGCGACCGCGAGCAGGATAATCAGCCCACGCACGATCATCTGGTCGGAAACCTGAAGCCCCATGAGGATCAAGCCGTTGTTCAGCATCCCCATCATCAACGACCCCAAAAGTGCGCCGATGATCGAGCCCTTACCCCCGTTCAAAGCTGTGCCGCCCACAATGACAGCGGCAATAACGGTCATAAGATCACTTTCGCCCAAAGTGTACTTGGCGGCTTGAAGCCGTCCTGCGTAGAGCAATCCGGCCAGACCGGCTGTGGCGCCGCACAGTGTCAGCACCATCAACCGGACACGCGGGACTTTGATACCGGAAACCTGTGCTGCGCGGGCATTATCCCCGACAGCCAGAACATGCGCGCCAAAGCGCGTGTTGCGGTAAACAATGTGGCCGACCGCAACCGCACCGATGGTCCATAACACCAGTGACGGCACACCGAAAAGCCGACCAGACCCGAAAATACCGGTGAATGTATCATTGAGAACGGGGATCGAGCGCAGATCTGTCATGGTCCGCGCGATGCCGGCAAAAAGCCCCATCGTGGCAAGTGTGACAAGGAAAGACGGAAGGCGCAGATAAGCGACCAGCGCACCATTGAAAGCACCGATCAGGATACCCGCTCCAAGCCCCGCTACCACGCCATAGAGCATGGGTCCGTTCTGCATGGCAACGGCAGCGGACAAGGCCGCAACAGCGACAATAGAGCCAAAGCTCAAGTCGATCTCGCCTGCCGAAAGCGCGAATACCAAGCCTATGGCCATGATCGTCGCGGGCGCTGTTTGCAGGATGATGTTTGTCAGGTTCCGGCTTGTCAGAAACCCGTCATCATGAAGTGTCACTGCAAAGAACAGGAAAATTCCAAGAAAGCCGAAATAGATTACGCTTCGTTGCAGGTCGAGAGACTTTATCGTGTCTATGGCTTTTGTCATTGCCTGTTCCATTAGAGTACAAGGTCGGGTGGGCGACCGATGCCGCCCGCCCGAAGAGGGCTATTATTGAGCCGCATCGACCACCGTTTGCGGCGGGTCCACGTTCATGGACTGGTTCCAGCCTTCGACAACGTTGTCGGTTCCGATGGCCAAGGCATCAACGACGAGAAATGGCTCAACAGAACGGCCCAGTAGGCTGGCCGCGGCCGAGCGTGCCGCATAAACACCGATGCTGTAGGCTTCGTCTGCGATGATGCCAGCTGTATTTCCACCGTTCAGCATATCGAGTGCCACCGGCTCATTCAGGTCGATGGTGATCACTTTCGTGTCCGTATTGCCTTGCTGACGTAGAACTGACAAAACGCCGAGCGCAGGCTCTGCCCAAGGTGTGTAAATACCGCCGAGGTCAGGGTTGCGGGACAACATGGCGCGAGCGATATCCTCGGCATTTGCAGGATCGGCCATGCCGGATTCGATCACGATTTCCATGTTTGGATATTCGTTTTCAATGGTCCACTTGAACGCGTTGTCACGCTGGTTTGTCACCGGAAAATCCGCGTCATGGAACATATACCCCACAGTGCCTTCTTCGCCCATTGCGGCGGCCAGGGTATGTGCAGCCTTATTGCCAATCTGGAAGAGGTCAGCCGAAACGACCGAGACGTAGTCTTCACCATGGGTGAAGCCCTGCACGGCGTTGTCAATGAACACGAGCTTGACACCCGCATCACGCGCAATGCCATACACGTTTGCGGCCGTAGGTGGGTCGATGGGCAGAGAGACAATGATCGACGGGTTGTTTGCCATCACCGTCTCCACATCGGCCTTTTGGCGGGCGGGGTCAAAGCTGGCATTGGTTTCAGCAATAACTTCGATCCCCATCCGTGCAAATTCGTCTTTCGCCCCATTCGCAACTGCGTTCGACCAGGCATATTGCTCATGCCAGACCAGGGCCGCCGTGTGGCCACCCTCGGCAACTTTTGCGATATCCGCATCAGAGAGTTCAAGTCCTGCAACCGGTGTTGGGGTTTCACCATTCGGCCCTTTGGTTTCAGGACGGTTGTCTGCAAGCGTGATCGTCGGTATTGCAATCACCGACGAGAGCACCAGAGTTTTCAGCGTATTGAGCATAGTCTGTTCCTTGTTTTGTCGAAGTTACATGGAAGATTGGTGTTCTCGTCACCTGCCCCTTACATTCAATTTCGACAGGCCGCCCTAAGGCGACCCGCCAGGGAGATTCTTAGTTGGAAGACAAGCTGGCCGGTGCATCGATATTGAGCGACTTTTTCCAGCCATCGACAACGGTGTCGGCGGTCACGGAAAGAGCCGGTGCAACGATGAACGGCGGCACATCTTCACCCAGAAGGTCGAGCACTGCGCTCGCTGCCATTGCGCGACCCAATTCATAGGCTTCGTCCGCAACAATGGCCGCGACGTTCCCGCCCCGAACCATGTCCAAAGCAATCGGCTCGGAAAGATCGAGCGTCACGATCTTGGTGGTGCTGTTTCCATTGGCGCGCAGAGCCGCCAGAACGCCTTCTGCCGGGCCCGCCCAGGTGACGTATACACCGCCCAGATCGGGGTTCTTCAGCAGCATTGCGTTTGCAATCTCTTCGGCGCGGGCCGGATCAGAGATGCCTTGTTCGGCCACAATCGAGATATTCAGGTAGTCGTTTTCGATTGTCGTCTTGAAGGCATTGTCACGCTGATTGGTCACGTAGTAGGCGGCGTCATGGTAAATCCAGCCCACTGTGCCTTCATTACCCATAGCGGCTGCCAAGGCATCAGCGGCCTGTTTGCCCATCTGGAACAGGTCATCAGTCACGATAGCCGCATAGTCGTCCGGGTGCTGATAGTCAGCAGGTAGGTTTGATAGGAACGACAGTGCGACGCCTGCCTCTTTGGCTTCCTCAAAAGCGGCTGCTGACGTCACAGGATCCAGAGGCAGTGACAAGATGATGTTCGGGGATTTGGCCAAAGCAGTTTCAATGTCGCTGCGCTGTTTGGCAGCGTCAAAGCCTGCGCTGGTCACAGCCACAACTTCGATACCCAGACGTTCAAATTCGTCGCTTGCGCCTGCGGTGACGGCGTTCACAAAGTCCGATTGATCATGCCATAAAAGCGCTGCCGAATATCCGGCGGCTTGAACGGCTGCAACCTGGTCATCACTCACAACAACGGATGATGAAGGTGTGGCGCTTTCGCCTCCCGGCCCGATTGTCTCGGCGCTTAGTCCCGTGGACAGTACAATGAACGCTGATGCGGCCAGTGCGGATCTCAGATAAGTCATTTGTTCCTCCTCAGGTTAGACATTTTACGGTACGTGAGACGTGTTGAAGCCTGCGAAAAAGAGCGCAAAGGCCCGGACAGCAGCGAGGTATTCTTCAACCTCAATGCGTTCTTCAAACGTGTGTGCGACTGCAATATCGCCAGGTGCGCAGTAGACAGTCGGGCAGCCAATCTGCTCGGTCAGAAAGGGCATCTCAGACCAATATGGTGCGCCGTCAGCTTGCCCAGCCTCTGAACGGGTTGCCCGGATGCAACTTTGCAGCAAGTTCACCGCAGAAAGGTCTGGATCGTTCTCGACCGGAGAACCACCTTTGGGATGGTCTCGACCGGCTGGATACCGGATTGTGACCTCGATGCCTTCAGGCAGGTCCTTGGTGCTCAAAGCGGCCTCAAATGCACTGACAGCATCATCAATCACTTCGCCGGGTCGTAATTTGCGGATCAGGGACAGTTTGCAATCGCCTGGTACCGCAATGAATCCGCCACCCTGAATATCCGTCACCAGTATAGAAGACGTGCCGACAAGATCATGGCGTGGGCCTGCACTAAGGTCGGCTTCATGCTTCCAGATGCGCGACAGCAAAAGGTGCGTCGCTTTCAGGGCATCAACGCCCAGTTCAGGAGTGCCAAAGTAGGCGGTTTTACCTGTGACCGAGATGTCAGCGATAAAAAAGCCAATTTGAGCGGTGTAAACATCGAGGTTCGTTGGCTCGACATAGACTGCGAAATCCGGCCGGGGAATCTCGTCAGATTTGATGCGCCGCACCAGATCCTTGGCCCCGGCGCTGACACCGCTGCCAGGCTCGCCGCTTTCTTCATCGCCAATAAATGCGAAAGTCAGTCCGCAGGACGGCTGTACGCCAACGCGATGCAACAGTCGATATCCGGCAATGGCGGCGCAGATTCCGCCTTTGAGATCACTGGCTCCGCGTGACCAGATTTGGCCATCAACCTCGACGCCTCCGAAAGGGTCCTTTCGTGGATCGTCCTGCCAGTGTTCGGACCACCCGCGTACATGAACCGTGTCTGTATGACCAAGCACCATGAGGTTAGGTCCGTCTGAATGTGAGATACCCCAGACATTTTCGCGTTGGTCCTCAAATGTGCTTATTCCCGTTTGAAGACCAAGTCCGGAAAGTTGTTTTTCCAAGAAGCGGGCAAATGGAGTTTCGCGTCCGGTCACGCTGTCAATAGTCAGCGCGTCGCGCAATAGAGCTACATCGGTCTGCGCGTCTTGGGACAGACGCAATTTCTCGGAAAGAGCATTCGACTTCATGAAACGCCTGCTTTGAACGCTTCAAACTCGGGAGGAGGCACGCGAATTTCCGCACCTTTCTGCCCTTCTGCAAAAAGCGACATGTGAAGATGGGACAGGGCAATGGAAACTCCTCCCGCCAATGCTGCGTGTGTTCCGAGCCTCGACGGTTGAATTGAAACGGCGCGCGGATAGCATTTTGCCACGTACTTGCTGATACGCTGCAGAAGCTCTTCTCTGGCTCCAATGGAACCTCCCATCACAATCAAAGATGGGTCGAGAACTGCAATGATGGCCGCCGACGCGCGCGCGATTTGCAATGCAACATTATCAAGTGTTTTTTCTGCATCTTCGTCTCCGGCAATGGCAGCATCAAAAATGCCGGGAACACTCAGCTTCTTACCAGACAGCGATTGGTACTGGCCAACAATGGCGTCTGTCGCGCTTACGCGTTCCAAAGCGCCAATTTCGAGGCTTTCTGCCTCAAGCGGGTTGCCTCCAAAAGGTAAAAAGCCGATCTCCCCAGCCGCACCCGTTGCACCGCGCATGACATTACCATCCACAACGATGCCAGCACCGATGCCGGTACCCACGGAAATATAGACCAGATCATCCTTGTCGGAGCGGTTGTCCATCCAATGTTCACCGAGCGCCGCAAGGTTCACGTCATTTTCCACGAGAATTTCCACGCCAAGCCGTGCATTCAACTCATTGGCGAGATCAATCTGATCTATTCCCGAAATGTTCGGTGCCATGCGGATCGCCCCCGTGACCATGTCAGGAACACCTGGAACACCGACGACAGCAAATTTCAAATCGCCGCATTCCATTTCGGCTGCAGTTGCGAGGACCATCCTGCTAATTTGTTCAACGACGTTAACGCCGCCTGACTGCTCAGTTGGTTCTACACGCTCTGCCAGGACACATCCTTTCAGATCGCACAGCGCGACACGAACTTTGGTCCCCCCCAGATCGACGCTGGCAACGGCCGCCGCGTCCGGCGCGATTTCGTAGACAACCGCCCGACGACCGACATGCCCTTCTGTTTGCCCAACAGTGCGAACCCACCCATCCGCCTCAAGATTGCCTACGATTTCCGAGATCGTTTGCTTCGACAGGCCCGTGAGCTTGGCGGCGCTTGCGCGCGAGATCGGGCCATACGTTGCGATAGTCTGGACAACGGCACTCTGAGACATTCTGCGAGAGATTTTTGACTGAGCAGGCATGGCTTCTCTTTAATTCGTTCTATAACCGAACTAAATATGATTCCAAATATGAGTCAACGCAAAATTGCTAGTGGATGTCAGAAGTGGTCAAACTTAGTTCATTCAACGACCGTGCTGACAACATACACTGCTTTACGACACTAGCTCCTCTGCACCGGCGAAAGTTCTCTGCAACAGCAATGGGTGCGCGTGCGCAAGTCGGCTTTGTCCGGCTGCCTGTGAGTTCGAGCGGCCCCCGTTTTTGCGCTCGCGGCGAATGTCTCCTCTGACGGGCCGCGTCGCGGCGACGGTGACCAAGGTCGAACGGCAGGAATGGGCCGTTTCCGGCGTCGCATTTTCTTGACCCATGACTGATGCTTCATCTCATGGGATTTTGGACCCGCAAGTTTGGGACCTCAATTAACTGTTCCATGTCCCATAAATTGATGTGGATTCCTCGAAGCGTTTTTTTGTCGTACATCCGATGATAGTAAAGAAATTGCTCGACTTCCATGGCCTGGCAAGCGGTACTGCTGGCATGGACGACACAACCCGTGAACAGCTCAATTTCGTTTTTGCAAAGCTAACGGGTAGTTTGGAGGACGCGGCATCGCATGCTCTCAGAGGCCAGCGATCGAAGATTAGCCCAGAAGAAGCAATAGAGCTTGTTCAGTCCCTCCAGGTCCTACTGCAACACGCCGCCGCGCGTATGCGGGCGATTGAGCTCTTAGCCCGTCAGAGTGGGTGAACCTGAAGCAAAACACCAACTTTGGATTGCGCAAAGCGGGCGTACGGGCTTGCACTGGATCGGTGGTCAGTCAGTCTTTAGAACTAATCCAACAACTCACCCAACGAGACACCAAGCGCCGCAGCCAGCTTATCAACAACGGTGATCGTAGGGTTGCGAGCACTGCGCTCGAGATCGCTAATGTACGTCCTGTGAATATCCGCCCGATGCGCGAACTCCTCCTGCGACCAGCCTTTCATCTGCCGCAAGCGTCGCATGTTTTTTGCCAGGCGGTTCTGCACATCCATATTGCTTCTTGGACAGTGATGCAGTTGATCGGTCTACAGACGATCAGTGATATATTCAGTTGACTTCTCGTCCAAACGAAGCGTTTCTATGTCACCGATCGACGACAAGGCGCGGCACATGCAAGACCAGTTGAACCCACCAGATGTGCGATATGTAAAGCTAGGCTCTGGCGGCAAACATGTTGATTATGCCCTGGAGAACGCGGTCATACCTGTCGACTTTGACCTGGCCGATCATGCGCTGTGTCTGGCAGGCGATTGGGATATGTTGCTAACAACGATGACCCAGGCCGGACGCGGAATTCAGGCTGCAAAAGAAGACATCCGGGAACTAAAAGACTTCTATGACCTGCCAGAAGGATCACTTTGGATCACGATGGCACATGGGCATCTGTGGTGGGCGCTTGTGGGCGACAAGATCGAACTATCCAAGATAACATCGTCAGGCCCGGTTCGTTGGCGTACCACACAAAGTGGTTGGTCCAAAATGTCGCTTGCTGGCACTCCTCTACAACTAAACACCCTGAGTTCAGCACTTACAAAAACAGCTTCATACAGGCGAACAATATGCCGTGTCGAGGCTCAGGACTACCTGCTGCGATCAATCCGGATAGAACGCCATCCACTTCAACACAGCGCCAATGCTCTCACCGCAGAGATGTATAGCCTAACCGAGCAAATGATCGGGAACTTGCATTGGGCAGAATTTGAAACACTGATTGATCTCATTTTCCTGCGCAACGGTTGGCGGCGCACCAGCCTGCTGGGTGGAAACATGCCTGATGTGGACCTGGTGCTTGAGCAACCCCTGACCGGAGAAACGGCCTGGGTTCAGGTCAAGAGCCAGGCTGGACAGGCTGAACTTGACAGCTACATTGATCGGTTCTTAGCTGATGGGTCCTGTAACCGTTTCATATTTGCATGCGCCAATCCACGCGGCGCACTGGCCCTCCCAAGGCAAAGCGAATTGAACTTAAACATTTGGACAGGCAAAGAGCTCGCTTCACAGACTGTGGAGTCCGGATTGTTCAAATGGTTGTCCGAAAGAATAGTCTGACACTCTGAACTGCGACAGTCCACCTCTGCCTATGTCAAACGGTGCCTGAGGCGTTCATCATCCTCAACGTCTTCGACCCTGAGCAGCGTGGTCTCCAGCGTGCAACCTTCAGGCACGAGAAGACAGCCGTAGCCCGTATTGTTGGCTTCCTGCGGGCTATATTTTTCCCGTAGTTCATCAAGTAGAATCTTGGCTTTTAAGTTGCCCTTTAGAGCTTCGCACTGAATCGTCTTTAGCAATAGGTCCACCGTTGAGACGCGCTTACGTTCACCGTTTTCAGTTATGATATGCGTTTCATGCGCGACTCTCTGGACAATAGACTTCATCCCTTTCGCGCCGCACGGTCTTCCCTTGGGATTGCCAGATTTTCCTTTTTGGAACCTGTTGGGGTAAAGAGGATCGAAGTCCTCAATCGGGTCAGTACCATCGGTCATAGTTTGGTTCCTTGAAGATACAGTTGTCGCGGCATTTACACTCTGCTTCCCGCAGTACGCGCCCATTCATCAAATGATCCCAGCAATCCATCAACTATCTCTCTCAGGCTTTATAAAAGAGGCTCTAGGTGCGATCACCACACCTGTTTGTATCTTCGATCGTGGCGGCGTTATGGCATCATATTTTTCAAACTGCTTTAGCACGTGCTTTGCGGCCTGAATGTTTCCCTTAAGCGCTTTCGCAACCTGCATCCGCAGTGCCGCTTCGCGCGTATCCATTTTTTTGCTGCCGCCTAACGACTTAACTCTAACATGCTGATCCAGGACCTGATCCAGATCCAGTTCAACAGTCCCCTTTTTCCGAGGCCTTCCTTTTGGATTTCCAGATTGACCTTTTTGGAATTGCGTTTCACGGGGCGGACGACCGTAGCCAACGTTGTAGCCTTTATCAGACATTGGCCACCTCCTGCTCTGCCGCCGCACTGGCGCCATCATTTTCACGTTCGCTCGCCACCTCCTTAAACACCGGCCCATTGTCACCAAGACGCGGGATCAGGCCGAATGTATCCGTCAGGCGGCGCAGGATCACGTCACAGTAGGCTGGATCAATCTCGATCCCAAATCCACGCCGACTCGATTGCTCAGCCGCGATAAGCGTGGATCCCGACCCGCAAAATGGGTCCAACACCAACCCGCCACGAAGCGAGCAGTCCAGAATGGCATCCCTCACCAATGCCACCGGCTTGACGGTAGGGTGCATCTCAAGACCGCCCTGCCCTTCACCAAAGCTATTGGCCCCGGCATAGGTCCAGACATTTGTCCGGTTCCTGCCATTCTTGCCCAGCTCGACATTGTTGATGTGTTTGCCGGTCCCCGATTTGAATACAAACACCAACTCATGCTGTGACCGGTAGAGCGATCCCATCCCTCCATTTGTCTTAGACCAGACGCACAGATGTTTTAGCTCTGAATAAACCACCTCCCCTGCCCCGAGAATTTCACGCATATGACGCCAGTCCATGCACTGAAAGTGAATGGAACCGTCATCGCTATAAGAGGCAAGGTGTTGGAATACAGATGTCAAAAAGCTCTGAAAGTCTTCTGGCGACATTTCACCGGACGCCATGGCAAACTCTCGATGCTGTACCGACCCCAAGCCCGAAACGTGTCCCTGTATGGGGACATTGTAAGGGGGATCTGTAAAAACCATCTGTGCACGTTCCGACCCAAGCAAGGCAGCATAGGTCTCCGCGTCGGTGCTGTCTCCACAGATCAGGCGATGAGGGCCAATGTGCCAGATATCACCCCCGCGGGTTACCGGTGATTTCCCGACTGGGATCGGAACCTGATCCAATGGATCTTGCCCTTCTTCACCATCCAATTTCAGCGTCTGGATGCTCAGATCGATTTCAGGCAACTCGAAACCGGTGAGTGTAAGGTCAAACGGGATTTCCAACTCATCAAGGTACTGGAATTCCAGCGCCAGAAGACCAGCATCCCAGCCCGCATTTTCGGCAAGCTTGTTATCCGCGATGACATAAGCCCGAATGTCTTCTTCGCTCATGCCTGAAAGACAAATCGTTGGGACTTGCTCCAGACCCATCTGTTTGGCCGCCTCGACACGGCCATGCCCCGCGATGAGCCGATTATCCTCATCGACAAGAACGGGGTTGGTGAAGCCAAAGTGCTCGATCGAGCGCATCACCTGCCGAATCTGGCTTTTCGAATGCGTTCGGGGATTCCTGTCCCGCGGCTTCAGCGTCTTGGGGGATTGATAAACTATCTTCAGCGCAGTCAATGATCTGGCTCCTCACTTAAGCGGAGCCGAATTCAAAACGTCAGATACAATGCGGCCCCGGGTTTCACTTCGGGTCCACGTAAGCGCATTCTAACGTGATATATGTCTGGGCACTTGTTTCAGCCAGGCGCTGTCCCGGTTCAATCTCAGACAACGTCAAGATCATTCCGGCCATTTTATTGTTGAGATCAATGTAACTATCGCAGTGAAAGATTCAATATCCACCGATGCATCTAAGTCGAACTCCAGGCAAACCGATCAGGTTCAGAACGCCGACAAATCCATTTTTGAACCCAATACACTCTCATTGAGATAGCATTGTTAGGTCGTGTTGACAAAAGGGATTCACACTGAGGCTTAGGCGTGATTCAAGCTGGTATTTGCAATGGTGGCCAGCTTGGCACGAGACTTGATGTCGGACAAAGAATGGACGTTCTTCGAGCGTTTTATCGTGGCCGTCCGCGCCCCGAACGGGCGCAAACCCACGAACCACCGCCGTGTTCTTGATGGAATTTTCTGGATCGCCCGGACCGGTGCCCCTTGGCGAGACCTTCCCGAAGAGTTCGGCAAATGGTCGAGCGTTTACCGTCAGTTTTGGCGCTGGACGCTGGCGGGATTGCGGGAACAGATGATGGGCGCCCTGAACGAAAGCGGGGCGGTGCCGCACGCGCTCCAGATGATCGACAGCACCGTGGTCCGCGCCCATCATCAGGCAGCAGGCGCTAAAGGGAGACTCCGCGACAGGGTTTCGAACGTTCTAGTGGTGGCTTCACGACCAAGATCCACCTCCTCGTCAACGCGCACGGTTTGCCCATGAGGACAGAGATCACTCCGGGCCAGACATCCGACTATCTTGGGTTCGACCTGGTCATGTCCGAGAACCTGCCTCAACCGAAAGTCTTGCTCGCCGACCGTGGCTATGACGCCGACAGCATTCGAAATTCCATGGACGACCGCAGCGTCCAGCCGGTGATCCCCATGCGAAAATCCCGCAAGAAGCGCGTCGGGGTGGATCGCTCACTCTGCCGCCTGCGAAATCTTGTCGAACGGTGTTTCAACAAGCTCAAGAACGCCCGCCGTATCGCAACACGCTACGACAAGACCGCCGAGAGTTTCCTCGGCTTTGTCGACATCACGTCGATCCGCCTCTGGATCTGGAATTTGTCAACATGACCTAAAAGTTCACTGCCCCGTAACAACCTGAGCAACTACTAAAAAGTGCGTTGGCTGCCTGATGCAGATCGGCAAGTGTGACCGCCGCTGGTTCGAAGATCGCGCGCTATCCTCTTGCCTCAATTGCACCTGACACAGGGTGTTTCAGGTGGAGGATCAGGATTCGAAGCCGGGCCGTGCACGAGACAAATCTGCAAGGCTTTGGATGAGCCTAACCCGGAAACCCGATTTTCCATCAATAGTCGAGTCAAGGGTCGCGTCGGACACGCCAACCGAACGCCCAAGACCGGCTATTGCGAGGCCTTGTGTTTCTTTCCCTTCGTTGTTGTTCACAATCTTTGGTAGAGTTGTTTGTTTGGCTTAGTCAAAAGGCTGGATAAGAGCAACTTTGAGTTGTTTAATATATTAAGTTTGACCCAATTGAGCGAATCTCATTAGAAAACTGGTACTTGAAGTGATGAGGTCAAGTCCGTGTTTAAGAAATTTTCTTTCGCCATCCTGAGTTTACTTGGTTTTGTTTGGTCGACCAGTTCACACGCCCAGATTGCAGGGGAGTTCGCTGGTCTTTCGACACCGGATCTGCCGGTTGCCAACAGCGTCCTGTCGGATGGCAGTTTCCGATATTCCGTTCCGATTGAGGTGCCGTCCTTTCGGGGACTGGAGCCGAACCTGAACCTCCGATACGTGTCGAGCTTCAACGGGCACGGGACTCCAGACGCTATTCTGGGGGCGGGCTGGAAGCTCTCTGCGCTGTCGTCGATTGAGCGGGTGTCTTACGGCGGGGGTATTCCGACCTTTGATGACAATCGGGATGTGTTCCGTCTCGATGGGCAAGACCTTCTTCTGTGCGACGATGCGGCCGCAACCAACACGCTTTCCAGACCTTATCCGGCTGAACGGAAAACAACCAGGGCAAGCGCAAGCTGCACCGCTGGTGGTCATTTTGCGACCTATAACGAGACCTATCTGAAGATCCAGATGGATCAGGCTCTGAACGAGTTCCATGTTTTCAGAAAAGACGGAACCAAGCTCACATATCAGAGCCAGAAGGTGTTGACCGGGGCGCAAACGACACCAGGAACCGACCTCTACAAGCTACTCGATCAGAGCCGATACTTTCTTTCGACGGTCACGGATGTGAACGGCAATACGGTTAGATATTCTTACTACCATACCGCCTACGCGAACGGTCACGCTCCGCGACCCTATAAGATCACATATGAACTTCCAGACGGTGCGAAGACTTATACGATCTATATCGGATATGACACTATTCCGACCGATGTGGCGCGCCCGCGATACGCAACGGGCACGGACGTTATTGGGCAGCAATGGCATCGGATCAGGAAAATCGAGGTTTTTGAGGGCGACTTTGCCAGTAAGATCCGGGCCTATGCGCTGAGCTACACGGTCGCTCCGCAGACCAAGGTCAGCCTTCTGAGTGAGGTTCAGCAATATGGGGCTGACTTTACGTTTGATACCAACCACGTGCCGGACGGGACGCCTCTGGGTCAGCCCTACAGCTTCACCTACACGCCGGATAACATGGCGTTTATCCGCAAGGCCAGCGCAAACGTTTTCTCCAACATCGTCAATATCATGGATCTGGACCAGGATGGTCATCAGGACGTGCTGGTCAAATCCGGAAACCTGCTCAAAGCCTTTGAGTTCGACAACAACCGAACAGCAGCTGAACAAACCATAGGATCCGCACTGCGAAACCTGCTTGCGAACAATTACCTTGACCCGTTCGATGGGGACTACGATCTGAATGTGCTGGGCAAAATATCGCGATATGATCCTGTCGCGGATCAGACCTTTTATCAGTACACTCACAAAATTCGGTGGACGGTGAAAACCAGTGATGAGGAACAGCAGTTTTCGCGAATAGAAAAAAGGCCAATTCGTGGAATAACGCCTCAGATCCCGGAAGTTCCTGTGGCCAATAAGCAGCCGATCAAATTGTTTGGTAACTTTGATCGGGATCCGGGTTTGGAAGCGATCCTGGGTTCCAGCTTGAACCAGGTCGGGACCGCCGGTCATATCTGGGGTGGGTATTCATATGAGAACATCAATGGCAATTTCATAGCAGATATTGATGGCGACGGTCAGGACGAGGTCTTTGGAAAAGGCACAACCGTCATAAATAACAAGACTTTCCCTGACTTGTTTGTTCCGATAGAAGAGCCTATTTATGTAATTCCGGACACTTGGAGTTACTTCGACCCCAAGGATGTCTGGTTCCAGAAAACAACTGTCACGAACCCACTCAAAGATCATGGTCGGAAACGTGTTTTTAGTTTTGGTGACGTGAACGGCGACGGCGCTCAGGATCTGGTTGTGTTCAGATCGGATGTTTCGCCCGCCAAAATCACTGTTCACCTGTCGACGGGCAAGTCGTTTCAGCCGTCTGGCGAACTTTGGTCGTCTTTCACCGCCTCTGACAAGTTTCCGAATGCCAGTATCCAGGTTCGGGATATGAACGGGGACGGGCTGGCGGATTTGGTGATCACGCGCAGGTGCGAAGTGACGCATGACTGGTGTACGCTCGACCAGTTCCGATCCCAGATCTACATTTCCAAGGGCAACTTCTTTGTCGCGTTGCTCAATCCGAAGACCTCAACAAATGAACATCTTGTCGGCCCCAAGCGGGGTGTTGTGACGGATCTTGATGGGGACGGGATCGGGGACATCGTCGGCAAGAACGGCAACCTGAACCTGTTTGGCGTCTCGGGCCCAAAGAACGTGCTGGCCACAGTCACCGATCCCCTGGGTGGGCATCAGGCGGTGACCTACACGCCGTCCGCACATTTTAACGACAACAAGGTTCCGCGCTCCTATCCGGTGGTGAGCCGTATTACGCGCTCAAACGGGTTTGCGGGTCAGGAGCGGAGCACCGATTACAGCTATGTCAGCAACCGCTTTGACTATGACATGCGGCAGACGGTTGGGTTTCGGACCATCACTGCAACGCTGCCCGCCATTGCTGGAGAGGCAACGCGGCCGCAACTGGTGACGGTTTATGAACAGAATGTTGCGGGCGGAAAATCCGACACCGCGCTGAAGGGCAAGGTGAAGTCACGCACCCTGATCCGGGACGGGGTGACGCAGTGGCAGGAGATCAATGACTGGGGGTCGACGGGGATCGACCTGTTGCCCAGGCGGTCCTGGAAAAACCGGGCGCGCCACAAGACGCTACATGGAAGCAGTCTGACCGAGCGGACAACAGAATATTCCTACACTCTGTATGGTGAGATTGCGCATAGGCGCGACCTGGGTTTTGCCGGCACTGAGGATGATCGAACAACCTGGTTTGGCGAAAATTACAATTTAAGCAAATATATTGTTAACACATTCAAGCACAAAATTGTAAACGTCGGGGCGGCTTGGTCAAACGACCAATCAACATGGTTATCTGCGGAGTTCTATCTTTATGACGGGGCACCAGATCATTGGTCGGTTCAGCCTGCAAAGGGTCAGCTTACTGAGTATCGCCTATGGCGTAGCGGGGTCGGGCAAGGTGATCCATTTGTTCAAACTGTTGGTGCCTTCACCTACGACGCGTGGGGTAATGTTGTCTCAGAGACGGATGCGAAGGGTCGGACGACGACCCACACGTATGACACGCAGAAACACCTGTTCCGGACGAGTTCAACTAACGCGGCGGGCCACACGGCGAGCACGCAATGGCACCATGGCTGTCAGGTTCCGCTGACGGAGACCGATCTCAACGGTCTGGTGACCACGGTCACGCTTGACGGGCATTGCCGGGAGGTAAAGAGAACCGCCCCGAACGGGCATGAGGTCAACTGGTCCTATAATCACTTTGGCGATCCCGATGCGCAATATGTCGAGACCCGTGCAGCGTCGGCTGATGTGGCCAGCGGTAACCCGGACACGGTATCGCGGCAGTATTTCGACGGGTTTGGTCAGACCTACAAGGACACCACCAGCGGTGCGACCGATCAGATCGAAGATGCGATTGTGACGCTCAGCGGCCATGACACACGGGGCAATGTCGCCTGGACCAGTATTCCTCTGACCTGGGCCGAGGCTGCCGGAAACACTGCCGCTGCAAATCAGCGGGTCAGCTTCAGCTACGACACGCTGGGGCGGGTGATACAGACCATCGCCGCAGATGGAACATATGTCCAAAGAACGTATGGGCTGTCGCTTTCGAGAACTTCGTACAGAACTGGTCAGACCCTGACCTTTCCATCTGTAGAGCAGCAAGATGCGCATTGTTTTGACAATGACGCTGCCACGATCTGTGGCTGGACGCGCACTCTGTTTGATGGGCATGGAAATGTCATCTGGTCGGGCGTGAGAAATGACAACACGGACCCGAACTCTCAGTGGTTTGATGAAACCGACTATGCCTACGATCATCTGGATCGCCTGATCGGTGTCCGTGATCCGGGCGGAGCGGAATGGACCTATACCTATGATACGGTTGGCAACCGGCTGACGGCGGATGATCCGGGCCTTGGGCTGTGGAGTTTGTCTTATGACGAAACGGACAACCTGATCGCGCAGACCGACGCCAAGGGCCAGACGATCGCCTATACCTATGATCAGCTGGACCGCGTCCTGACCAAGACAGTCAGCGGCCCGGGTCTGGACACTATCACCACCCAGCACAGCTATGATCAGCCCCGCAGCGGCTTTTACAATACCGGCATGCTGACAGGCCTTTCGATCGATGGCCCATATGCGCATACGATCGAATATGATTACAACAATCAGGGCCTGCTGGCTGAAGAGCGGTATGATCTCATCGGTCGTGTCTTCCGGCTGCAGACCGAATACGCCGCCAATGGCGTTCCGCTGCGGCGCGCGCTGCCGGACACGCCGGATGCCGAGACCAGCAGCTGGACGGATGTGTTCTCATACGATGCCGCAAACCGGCTGACCGGCTTTGGTCCGCATATCACCAGCGTCACCTATGATTTGCGCAGCAACCCGACTGAGATTGTCTATGGCAACGGGTTGCGGACGGTCAATGAGTTCTCGTACAGCCGCGGCTGGATGGACCGGACCGAGGTGCGCGACGCCTCCAGCCAGGTCATGGCCAAAACGCAATATGTACGCTCGGCGACGGGCCGTGTGGCGCAGCAATGGACGACGCAGGATGAGGGCAATCTGGATTATGCCTATGATTATGCCGGGCGCCTGACCACGGTCACCAACCGCAGCGGTGTGACCGCGTTCGACCAGAACTTCACCTATGATACTGCGGGCAATATGCGCTCGAACAGTCATCTGGGCACCTATGACTATCTGCCGGGCACCCACCGCCCCACGGCTGTTGCCGGTCAGAGCTTTACTTACGACCCCAACGGCAACATGACGCAGGGCCTGCATGGCAAGGTGATGACCTATGATGGCGAGAACCGCCCGCTGAGCGTCACCTATGCCGGCACAAGCACGACCTATGTCTACAGTGCCGACGGCACGCGGATAGCGCGGTTCGACAATGAAGGCCAGACGGATGAGACGATCACGGTCACCTTCAGCGATGTCGAGATCCGCAACTTCGGGGATGGTCCCAGCGAAGAGGTCATCGTGACCTATCCGCATCCGGATGTGCGGCTGGTCAATGGCGTGGCCAGCTACATGCACCGCGACCAGCTGAACTCGGTCCGCCTGATCACCGGCGGTGACGGGGCCGAGGACAAGCGCACCATCTACCACCCCTTCGGCCAGGCCCAGGACTGGACCTCAGACCTGATCGCCGCCCCCGAAGACAAAGGCTACATCGGAGAACGCTACGACGCAGGCGCAGGCCTCCAATACCTCAACGCAAGATATTACGACCCAGAACTCTCCATCTTCATACAACCCGACTGGTTCGAAGTGACCCAGCCGGGAGTCGGAACAAACAGGTACTCCTACTCGTTCAATGATCCCATTAACCTCTCTGACCCAAGTGGAAATGGCACCACCTATCACAGCGGTGGAGGCGTTACTCAGCACGAAGTCGACCACTTGGGAAATGAGACGGGATACGTAAGAGAGTTCGCTTCACAAGAAGCCTACCATGACTACCTGGATGGAAAATCAGAACTCGCGCGCGCTTACCAAGCAGGTGTCTTTGGAAATGTCGGCTTTCACAACGTCTTAGACGCAGCCTACCCCCAACAGTATCAGGGAAGCGCGTCCGAAGCACATAATTCGCAAATCGTGAGCAAGTCAAATGGGTTTTACTTTAAGTCGCCTCAACCAGCAGTATGGGGCTCCATCGCTACCATCGCTAAGCCCATCGTCAAGTGGGTTGCAAAGAAAATCTTCCGGAAGAAACCAACTCCTCAGGCCATAGCTCCATCGACAACACTTGCAATTCAGAGGCATCATCTTCTGCCGCAGCAGTTTAGAAAGCAATTTGCCCGCCTTGGAATCAACATTGATGACTTTACAGTAGCTCTAGGCCGCTCGACGCATCTGCGTGGTGTTCACGGCAAAGGTCTAAACGGCTTACCAGGAAAGTGGAATAGTCGCTGGGCTGATTTCTTCTCAAAAAATCCTAGCCCAACGAAGTCACAAGTTCTTGAGCATATGAATAAATTGCGGCGTGAATACAACCTAGACGATCTCCCTATTGGTCCATATAAGTAAGTTATGAAACTACCTGAGTACAAAATCGAGTTGAAACCGTTGTCGGTTGAAGCATCTAAAATGATGGGCTTCAAATGGGCAGGCTCTGAAATTGGAAAGAGGTCGAAGCTAGGAGGTGCACCTGATTACCTTCAGCCCCACCATACACCAACATGCGACGCATGTGGTGAACAAATGAGCTTTCTGTGCCAACTGGACTCGGTTGGTGACGATATTGTGTTTGCGGATGTCGGAATGGTGTATGTTTTTATTTGTTTTGACTGTTTTGAGGTGAAGGCATTCGTCCAGAGTGGCTAATCTCAGCTTGGAGAGTTTAGTGGGCCAACGCTGCAAGTTTCGCCTGCAGCCGCCGCACACCACCCTCTGCAATCTCCAACCGCTGCCCCAACACTCCGCGCAACACATCCTTCACCACATACTCCGGCACACCCAGATCCGTAAGCCGAGTTACCGCCCCTTCCGGCGTGTTCGTATGCAAGGTCGACAACACCATCCGCCCGACCAGTGCCGCCCGACAGGCGATCTCGGCCGTCTCTTCATCCCGGATTTCCCCCACCATCAGCACATTCGGGTCCTGACGCAAAAACGACCGCAACGTCCGCGCAAAAAATCAGCCCGATCTCCTCGCGCGCCTGAACCTGCCCCACTCCAGTTTGATTTTGTCCGACGTATGATCTGCCACTAGCGCACCGACAGCACTACGGCTTTAGGTTGCAACCCGCTTCCAGATTGAGGCAGGGACGATCCGGCGGAACTCTGCAGATAGTACTCTGGGGTACTCGTGCTGTTGAATCGGGAATACTCTGGATGATCTGTGATCCAGAACTCGATATCCGGGTATTCCGTCAAATCTCCTCCAGCCAAGACAAATCTTTGACGCAGGGAGAGACCAGGCTGAGCGTCATGTTTCATCGCGATGACGGTTTCTGCTAGGTCACCTGGCAAGTATTGCCTGATAAGCTCTTCTGACGACTTCGAAACCGACACCAACCCCTCAATATTCTGAACCGAAACATATACTGTCTGGCCCTGGAAACGGATCGGATAGTCAGATCCATCAAGTTTCAGATTATGCGGTTCACGAAACCCCAACATTGCCTCGGCAATCAGAGGCCGCGCCAGTTCACGAATTGAATCTTCCAGTAAATCCCGCTGTTCAGCCTGCCGCAAACGCGTTATCGATTTGATATTGCCCACAGCCAGAGATTGAGTAACAACAATCAGGCTAACCATAAGGATTAGCATGACCAAGGTGGAAAGCAGTATAATACCGCATTGGGGTTGGCGCTGGAGTTGTTCCGTATCGTTCATGAGGAAACGCAAGACCTTGAAAGCTCAGTTCAATACGACTCTACCCTTCGTTGTACTGTATTTCATCACGTTTTGCAGTCTTTGGACATACGGCGATTGGTTTCAGGCTGGGTTGTCGGCTGCCCTTGCGCCGATGCTGATCTGGCTATCGGTGTGCGACATGAACACGCTGGAGATTCCGGATATCGCCACCCTGGGTGTCGCAATAGTCAGCGCGGTTGCCGTCTGGATTTCCGGAACGGCTTCTTTGGTAGTGCACCTTTCTACAGGACTGCTGGTCATGGGTTTCTTTTGGCTGGTTGGCGAACTCTACTTTCGCCATGCAAAGCAAGAGGGTTTAGGTATCGGGGACGCAAAGCTTTTTGGTGCCGGAGCCATTCTGTTGGGTCCGCTAAAACTACCTGAGTTTCTCTTGTTTTCCAGCCTTGGCGGAATTGTCGGGTACCTGATGGCAACAGTGTTTTCCAATGGTCCTCGTCAGGGCATTCCTTTTGGTCCATTTGTTGCCTATTCCATATTCATCCTTAGTCTTCTGAACGGTGTTTTTGTATGAAATCACAGCCTGTTAGACCTGCGGAACGACGCAACGGAACATCCGGTATCTCCATATTGGAGATCATGGTGGTCCTTGTGATCATCTCACTTATTGTCGGCCTCGCGACTCCACGCATCATGGAAAATTTCGGCAAGGCGAAATCAAAAGCTGCGGAGATTCAACTGACGAATATCAAGGGAGCGCTCCAGCTGTATTATATAGACGTCGGGCGGTATCCCTCAGAATCAGAAGGTTTGGAAGCCCTGCTGCGGAGCCCATCCGACACAAGCAACTGGAGCGGTCCATACCTTGATCAGAACAGCGACATCCAGGACCCGTGGGGAAGAGTGTACTATTACCGCAATCCGGGCGCGGAGGGGGCATTCGACTTGTTCACTTATGGAAGGGATGGTCATCCAGGTGGCAGCAAAGAAGATAGCGACATAAATCTTTGATGGTTATGCTTTCCTGGCAGCAAAGTTATTGGAGGGCTGGGTACACCCGTCTCAGTTTCCCATTCCAATTTCACGAGATCGGGAAGAGGATAGTCACTTGACCAATCCGTGTACCAGGCTTTTTGGGGTGACGAATCCGTTTGCCCAAAGTAGCTGAAGGAAAGATGTTCAACCGCATTTGCAATTGTCCACTGTAACTCGATTTGCTGATCATTGGGCTCACCCCTTCCCAGTCCCCGAAGGACCAAAGCAGACGAACCATTTTGCGGTTGTAATTCGACAGAAAATACCGTGTACCACCCAGCCTCAAATTGACCGTCATCGACCAACGTACCAAAAGTCAGGCTATCTCTGGTTCCATCGAGTCCAAAGGTATTGTCCCCATTCCGTTTCGAAAGAGGCATCTGTTCGATCCATTGTTTGAGGAGGCGGCGCGCATAAATTTCATCGGTGCTTGAATTCAGCACATGGAAACGCTCGATGGTTTGCCGATTGAAACTCAAAGCGTTTGCAAGGAGCACGGCAATCATCCCCATTATTGCCAGGGCAATCATCATCTCCAGCTGAGTGATGCCAGATTTATGGGTTCGCCTCATAAACCACCATTTCTTCGAGAAACTACAACACTGCTATAGAATGGATCTTGAACTGCCCCGACTCTCCGAACTTCAACTGTGACCCTGATCAATTCAATATTGTTATCGAACTCTGTAGTCTCCGAGGCGGGCTGCATTTCCTCGGTTATTCTCCAGTCCCACTTGCTCTTGTAGTTTCCAGAGGTTGGCATTTGCGGGTAGGTGGTTACGAACTCGTCAAGCAAAGCTCGCGCCATTGCGGTGTTTTCATACGACATCCAAGCCTCGGCCTGCTTGCGGGTTAAACTCACCGACATGTTGTAGATTGTCGTCAACAACAAACCCACACACGCCATGGCAATCATCACTTCCAGAAGCGAGAACCCCCGATCGCATTTCCGTTGAGATGAGTCACAGCACAATATCGTTTACCTCAAGAATCGCTGCCATAAGCGTGTAAATCAGGAAACCAATTCCGGTGCCCATGATCAGGGTAAGCGCTGGGGTTATCAGACCGAGAAGTCTCTCAGATTTTCTTTCGAGATCCGAACTGAGGTGTTCGGATAATGCCAAAAGAGTCACCGGCAGATTGTTTGTGGTCTCTCCAACACGAAACAGCTCCTTAAATGAAGATGGTAAAGCAGGATCTTGGTCGAAGATTGATGCTGCTGATCTCCCGCCCTCTACGGCGTCAGCTGCCTCCAAAAACCGACTGCCCAACGATGTTCCCACTCCCATATTCTCGGCAGAGCTTCTAAGGGATTCAGAAAGAGGGTTGCCCGCTCGCAATAAAAGTTCGGTCGATTGTACAAGACGTGTCAGCGTAGAAAGAGATAAGAGAGAACCAAAAACTGGCAACCGCATTTTCAATATTGATGCGGCTGAGCGAATTTGCGGTAGCTGCAATGCCGCGATGGTGCTTAAGGATACTGAGATCACCGCAAGAGTAGCTAGCGGCCAGTGGCTCTTCAGAAATAGGTTTATACTCAGCAATATTCCGATTGTAGCAGGTACTTCGCGCCCAACTGATGCAAAAATTGGGGAGAGATTTGGAGCCAGATAGAGGACAATGACCAGAAACAGGGCTACCGAAGCGCACACCAAGACAGATGGATAGATTAGCGCAGAAATCACCTTCTGCTTTGCTGCATACTGCTTTTGAAAGAATCCAGAGAGCTCGTACAAAAGCGCTGGTAGAGAATTGGCTGTGTCGCTGATTTTCAGGAACGAGACAAAAACGGGTGAGAATATGTGGTTTTCATCCCTGAATGCCTCAGGGAAATTGGCCCCGTCTGCCACCCGCAGTCCAACACGCTCAAAGTGACGTGCTACTTCCTTTTTATCGGCGGATAGGCCAGCAATTCGTATGACGTCTGCAACTGGCAACCCGGCTCGAAACAATGTTGCCAGCAAACCTGCAACAATAGCTTGATCCTGATAAGAAAGCTCAGCGCCTGAGAGCCTGATATCACGCCTATACCAAGGAATTTCTTCGTTTGGCCAAGCAATACCGGCAGCAAGATGAAATACTGTTACGCCACGTGATTTGAGTATTTCGAACGCGAGTTGTTCGCTGCTCGCGTCGATTGTGCCTTCTTCGCTCGAACCAGTTTTGTCATACCCTCGATAGGAATACAAAGGCATCAATAACCCTCAATCAAGTACGTCACTAACTGTATGCTTTGGAGAGCCCAGGCCCGTCTTCAGAATGGAGTTTGCACCGGAGAGCTTTGCTCGCCAGTATTCAGTGGCCGTTCGGGCATCGTTCTCGGTGAAGACGACACGTGGGCGTATGAGCACTAGGAGTTCAGATCTACGCTTGTCACTTTCAGTTCTTCTGAACAGGCTGCCAACAACTGGCGCATCGCCAAGGCCGGGCACTTTTGTGACAGTTTTTGTATCCGAAGACTGAACCAAACCGCCAAGGGCCAGCGTGGAGCCATCACTCAGCATTACATTAGTCGCGACTTTTCTCTGCCTGATTGTTGGAGAATCAATTCCCGAAGTTTGCTCCTGTGAAACACTGCTGATTTCCTGAACAACATCCAACACGACCCTTCCGTTGCGGCTGATATTGGGTGTGACCGTTAGAATGACGCCGGTATCCCGATATTCAATATTCGTGATGGTGGGTGCATCGTTTGACGTATTGTCGGTCGATGTTTGGGTCGCAATTGGAACCTGATCGCCAATTTGCAGGACAGCTTCTTCGTTGTCCAACACCATCAGTGTGGGAGACGAGATTATTTTTACGTCTGTTACTCCTGATAGTGCGCTCAGGGCTGCACTGGCTCCACCTGTCCCAAAAACCGCAGAAAAACCTGGGAAAACCGGACCGGTACTTCCATTGGGAGCATCAGAGAATGTATAGTCAAAGTTCCCACTTTCGAAAAACCAGCGCACACCAAGATCCAGTTCGTCATTCAGACGAACCTCGGCAATTGTGGCCTCAAGCATCACTTGTTGTGGGCTACTATCAATCTGGTTGAGAAGGTTGCGAATTTCGCGATGTTCTCTTCGGGTTGCGCGAACCAGCAGAGCATTTCTGGCTTTGTCTGCGGCCACACGTGATCCACCTACGCTTGCTACTGTATCTTCACTCTTTTTTTCATCAGTAGAAACTCCCTCTGTAAGTAGATCGTTGAGAATGGGCGCAACATCAACGGCTGAACGATTTTGAAGCTCGTAAATCTGGATGTAATTATTGGCTCCACTCGCCGTCCTGTCCAATTGCCGGATCCATTTTTGGGCCGTAGAAAGGTAGCGGGAGCGTGAGGTTATGATTAGGACGGACCCAAGGCGTTTGTTTGGAATGAATTCTATCACGCCTTCAAGATTGCCACCCTCTTCATTCTCAAAAATCACTTTCAATTCTTCCACAATCGCTTCCGGAGCGGCAGAGTACAATTCGACAAGCGCTATAGATTTCCCCTGCAATACATCAACATCAAAAAGGTTCAGCGCGTCCAGCGCCGCTTCCAGTTGAGGTGGGGTGCCCGTCATCATCATCAGATTTCGACGTTTGTCGGCAACTGCTGTTAGTCCTTCAGTAACTAACGGCTCCAGCAAGTTGACCATTTGAGTTGCCGAAATGTACTCAAGACGCGCAACGACTATGTTTGCTCCGCTCCCAACACCCTCGGATGCCAAGCGAAAGGCTCGATTCCCGGAAGTGCCTGGAACAATCGAAACAACATTCCCCTCTTTTTCGAGGCGGGCACCATTTGCGGACAAAGCGGCTTCAAAAAGCTCCAGCAGTGCGTCTTTTGGAATTGGTCCGGTGGATTGAATAGTTATTGTTCCCCTCACCTGGTCACTGATCGCATAACGCAATCCTAGTGCATCGCCCAACACGGCTTCTGCGGCTGCGTCTACACTTGCATTGACAAGCGAAACCTCAACCATTTCTCTGTCGCGCGGAACGATGATGGCCTTTGACCGGCGAGTATTTGCAACGCGCCTGGGGTTAACAAACTGATCATTGCCGCGCGCTAACGCTCCTGGTCGAACACCAGAACCGGGATCGGTGCCCACGCTATCTGAACGATTTAAAAATGAGTGACGTTCAACAGTAACGTCGTCACCAAAGATACCGGAACTTGTTGTCACAGTTTCTGTGCAACTAGCTACGGTGATAAAGGCTAGGACTATGGTTACGAAATCGAGACGCATCACGTCCCCCAGTTCTCTTGTTGTTGTTTATCGTCACTCAGATTTCGTGACGACATGCTCGAAACTGCCATTTTCCAATCGGACCATGGACTCTGACACGTCCGCAACGCTCCAATCCTCTACGTTGTCACCGATTGCGACCCACCGCTCCTCACCCCAAGAAGGAAAAGCCAATAAGACTTGAAGCACATCCCTCTCGCGAATATAGCCGCGAAACAGGACCTCAGGTGGCACTGGAGCACTTTCTTGCTCCTGAATGGAGGCATCCAAAGGCTCAGCGCTTTCAAGCTGCACTACAGCCGTCGCGTCATGTTCTTCAGTCTTCTTCTGAGGGTATTTCCTTGCCTCTAGGAAAAGTGGTTTGCTACCGAGCGCAATAAGTCGCTCCCAATGATCGTGAGCGTTGGGCAGAGTGACTTTTGTCGCTGCCTGCTGAAGCCCAACTTTACCTGGCAGCTTGCCTTTGATTGGATTTGAATCTGATGTTGCTTGACTATTATTTAGGAGCCCAATCTGACACAAAAGCAAAACGCCAAGCATCCAAAATATCAAAGGTGGTGCACATCTACGAAGTACCATCATGCATCGGAACTCCAATAGATCCAAAGATCAACTTGCACCCTGACAACGCCCTGCTTTGCCGGACCAGTTCGCAATTGACCGGGGCGTATCCGGAGGTTCCCCACTGCGATTTTCGGTTGGTGTGCCTCTAATCCTGCCAGAAACGCATACGCGTCGTCGAGAACGCCCTCCATCTCAATGTTAAACGAAGCAATCGCTCGCTGAGCGTTGCGTTTGGTCAGAGTGTTGTTGAAGGTGGTCGCCTTCATACCGGACTTTGATGCAAGATCGACAATGACCTTTTGAAGAGACAGTTCAGCATCGGCTTTGGTTTCTTCCGGCCACATCAACTCGGCCGGAAACTCAACCTGTATTGCGTCGTTGGACAAGGTTGCGAGCCTGCGATGAAGCCCAGTAATCTCCGCGTCCAAAGTTGCCACTTCTTTAGCCAATTTTGCGTTGTGGTTGTGAAACGGAAGTCGTGAGAGCCACAGCAACCCGCTGAGCGCAGAGGCCAAAATTACGATTGCCAGTACGGGTCGAGTATTCTTCAATTGTCGATAACCCCCGCTTTGTTAGTGGAAACCGACAAATCAAACCGATTTTTTCGAGTGTAAGTGTCAAACGTTATTGGACCGCTGATATCGACGCGATTGACCCAGCCTAGGGGCCGAATTGCATCGATCACGCTTGTTATTTCGTCGCCTGTGAACCCGGAAAGTCTCAGGTTCGAGCCACTAAAGACCAGCTCTGAAATCCAAGTCTTGTCATCGAGAACCTCTGTCAGATCCAAAATTGCATGAAGCCTTTGGTGCTCCGACATGAGGGCGTTCGCATCATTCAAAATGGCCGAATAACTTGAACTCTCGTTTTCCAACTTCTCCCTGAGACTCAACAGCCCGGTGCTCAATTCCGTTTTTTGCTGTTGTAACAGGCTTATGCGAGCTTGGAGTTCAGCTCGTTCTCGCAGCTCTCCCCAAAATACCAAACCGAACGAAAGCACCAAAAGCAAAACCAAAACAATGTCCCAAACCCTACGTGATCGGTCAGTGACACGCCTATGATCAATCAAAGGTTTCAGCTTGTAGCCACCTGAAACAGAGATTGTCCGCGCAATCGCATTCTTCGATGCAAGGAGCTCTTCGATTTGCTCCAGTGTCTTTCTTTTTATCAGATAGACGATGACATGCAGGTTTGAGCCCTCTCTTTTCTCGATCGTCGAGACCCACACAAGATCGTCACCTCCGCCGGGAAGGGATTGGCGCACATCCAGTTCCACGGTGCGCGCCAGTTTTGCTTTGGCCGCATGCGGAACGATTAGTTGTTTCTGGAGCATCAGGGCCGGGTTCAATTCCACATCCACGAACTGTCCCGAAACACTTCCATCTATCTCAAAAGGAATAGCATCAATTTGCACCGTATGGGACCACTGCCGCAGAAATCCGGGAAGGACAAGCCATGCCGGAAGTTGCTGATAAGCCCACCTCCATGACGCAACAAGCCGCCATCCAATGTACGCCTGTATTCCCGTGTGTTCTTTCAATTCGTCACCCGGTGATTTAGAGTTTGTACAACTTATAGTATGAAAAGGGTCGAAGCTCCAAGATGTCTTTGCTTGCTGAAAACCTTAATTGGAATAGTTCACTAGGCGATAACCTTACCGAAAAAGGCGTAATAAGTGAAGCGAGTCTGTCAAGGGCGCTCGCAATCGCTGAAGTTGAGCAGATTTCTCTGGACCGGGCCATCCTGAAACTCGGCCTTGTGGATGAAGAAGCACTGCTGAAGGAACTGGCTTCGGTAATCGAATGCATTCATGTGTCCAGCCTTGGGAAGCATGAGCTGGATATGGCCTCGATGGATGTACTGACGCTTCCATATTGCCGGTCCCAACTTGTTGCGCCGATCGTGGATGATCAGAACACTTGTCACATTCTGTCCTGTGATCCAGCGAACTCATCCCTACTGTCTGAGCTCTCATTTTTTCTCGAGAGCGAGCCGAATATCGTTGTTGCGCCAACCCGGGCGATCAGGTCGCTGCTGGCCTCGCTGGATCAGGAGCCGCAGAACTCTGAAATCTCGGATGAGAGATTGCAAGCGGATCAGGAAGCGCTAAGGCGTGGTGAGATCGATGGGCCGGTTATCCGTTTTGTGTCAGAGGTCTTTAACGAAGCCGTCGCAACCGGCGCATCCGATATTCACTTTGAGGCGCAGGAGGATGGGCTTCGCATCAGGATGCGCGTGAACGGGATATTGCGGTCCCAACCGGTGGACCGATCTCTGAGCGTCGCTTCCATTCTGGCGCGGCTTAAGGTCATGTCGGGAATGAATGTCTCGGAACGCAGGCTACCACAGGATGGGCGGATCACCTCTACCATTGCCGGGCGCAAGGTTGATTTTCGGGTATCCTCGGTTCCGACCAGTTTTGGCGAGAGCATTGTCTGTCGGGTTCTGGACCCGGACGCTTTGCGGCTGGGGTGGGACAAGCTGGGGTTCGATGCTGACACGACACAACAGATCATCGAGATTATTGAACAGCCGAACGGGTTGTTTCTGGTGACCGGTCCGACCGGATCGGGGAAGACCACGACGCTCTACACCGCGCTGGCGCATTTGAATGACGAAGGGCGCAAGATTTTGACGGTCGAGGACCCGATTGAATACAACTTGCCGGGCGTCGAGCAGGTTCAGGTACATGAGGAGATCGGGTTGACTTTTGCGCGGACGTTGCGGTCGTTTTTGCGTCAGGACCCGAATGTGCTGATGGTGGGGGAAATCCGGGATCAGGAGACGGCCGAGATCGCCTGTCGGGCGGCACTGGTCGGGCGGATGGTGTTGTCGACCCTGCACACGAACACGCCGGAAGGGGCGGTAACTCGGCTTACGGATTTGGGTGTGCCGGATTATGTGGTGAAGGATGTGCTGCGTGGGGTATTGGGACAGCGGTTGGAGGTTGAGGATGGGTGTGTGCGGCAGTTGCAGGCAAGATTAGTAGCTTAAATTTGACCGCTGATGTCTACTACAGCGGGACCCAACTATGTTGATGTTTTTGGAACCTAGGGATGAGCAGATGGGCGAAATTGTCCGCCAGATCAATTCTGATACTCTGTAACCAAAGCTTCAATTCCAGACTGAAATTCTGCCAATTGGCAATCGTCCAAAATAGTTGATTTTAAACGTTCTGTAGCCAACAGAATTCCTCGTAGATACTCGGCAGCTTTTTGCTTTTCATTACCTGTTTTGAAAGTTCCGGCACTTAGTTGGGGTGAGTGAAAGAACTTCTTTTCTTTCCTGTCCAAACGGGTTCTGGCAGGGAAAAGATCAATAAAATCAGGGCCCATGACTATCGGAATGTAGCAGAACTCCCAATCTAAGTTTGCCAAGGTCCCACGCGTCAAAATCTCGCCAATTTTTGGGCTAAGAAGTAAACGACTACTTCTCAAGCTTGAATCAAGAGATTTCTCAACTTCTGCGCTTTCCCAATATTTCACTTCAACGAAATCCTTTGTTCAGCCTCGGCAGGCTTCCGTGCTTGGCCAGGTGCCCAATCAATGACGCAGTTTCCACTGCGTAACCTAGCAGCCTGTTGTTATAGCGGGCCACAGCAACATACCTCACGTTGTGTTCACGGTAATATCCCTGTGTGTATCTATTGCTTCCGGTTTTTGCACCGGTAATGCCAATTTTTGCAATAGCGCCAGTGCCAACGTCAACGAGATTGTAAAGAACTTGGGGCTCATTGCTTAATTTGCTATTGCCATGAGGCCTTTTTGCTATTGATGTAGTGGCCTTTACGCCAATTCCCGCTGTGGCTGCACCGCCAAGTGCTTGTTTGGGGTTGATTACTGTCTTTACACCAAGATAGGTCCAACGCCCGGCTTTGTACAGCAGTCCAATTGTGTTGGCCCCTGCAACCGCCTCAACCAATGCGCCATCGGCGCTCATGGCCAAGCCGCTGGCTGCGGCTATCGTACCTTCCTTATAGTCGTCGTAGTCGTAGTCTTCGTCATACCCCAGGCTGGAGAGGCTATCTTTGCCAACATCGCGTTTGTATACCTCACCAACAAACTGTTCGAGGTCATTGCCAAAATGTCGGTCTGACCAGGCCGACCCGGCGTCTCCAAAAGTGTTATTAAATGAGTCTTCGCCAAAAACGCTATCCCAGGCTCTATCGAGCCATGAGTTCCCCCCCGGATCGCTCAGATTCACGGGATCATTGAACGAGTAGGAGTACCTGTTTGTTCCGACTCCCGGCTGGGTCACTTCGAACCAGTCGGGTTGTATGAAGATGGAGAGTTCTGGGTCGTAATATCTTGCGTTGAGGTATTGGAGGCCTGCGCCTGCGTCGTAGCGTTCTCCGATGTAGCCTTTGTCTTCGGGGGCGGCGATCAGGTCTGAGGTCCAGTCCTGGGCCTGGCCGAAGGGGTGGTAGATGGTGCGCTTGTCCTCGGCCCCGTCACCGCCGGTGATCAGGCGGACCGAGTTCAGCTGGTCGCGGTGCATGTAGCTGGCCACGCCATTGACCAGCCGCACATCCGGATGCGGATAGGTCACGATGACCTCTTCGCTGGGACCATCCCCGAAGTTGCGGATCTCGACATCGCTGAAGGTGACCGTGATCGTCTCATCCGTCTGGCCTTCATTGTCGAACCGCGCTATCCGCGTGCCGTCGGCACTGTAGACATAGGTCGTGCTTGTGCCGGCATAGGTGACGCTCAGCGGGCGGTTCTCGCCATCATAGGTCATCACCTTGCCATGCAGGCCCTGCGTCATGTTGCCGTTGGGGTCGTAAGTAAAGCTCTGACCGGCAACAGCCGTGGGGCGGTGGGTGCCCGGCAGATAGTCATAGGTGCCCAGATGACTGTTCGAGCGCATATTGCCCGCAGTATCATAGGTGAAGTTCTGGTCGAACGCGGTCACACCGCTGCGGTTGGTGACCGTGGTCAGGCGCCCGGCATAATCATAGGCATAATCCAGATTGCCCTCATCCTGCGTCGTCCATTGCTGCGCCACACGGCCCGTCGCCGAGCGTACATATTGCGTTTTGGCCATGACCTGGCTGGAGGCGTCGCGCACCTCGGTCCGGTCCATCCAGCCGCGGCTGTACGAGAACTCATTGACCGTCCGCAACCCGTTGCCATAGACAATCTCAGTCGGGTTGCTGCGCAAATCATAGGTGACGCTGGTGATATGCGGACCAAAGCCGGTCAGCCGGTTTGCGGCATCGTATGAGAACACATCCGTCCAGCTGCTGGTCTCGGCATCCGGCGTGTCCGGCAGCGCGCGCCGCAGCGGAACGCCATTGGCGGCGTATTCGGTCTGCAGCCGGAAGACACGACCGATGAGATCATACCGCTCTTCAGCCAGCAGGCCCTGATTGTTGTAATCATATTCGATCGTATGCGCATATGGGCCATCGATCGAAAGGCCTGTCAGCATGCCGGTATTGTAAAAGCCGCTGCGGGGCTGATCATAGCTGTGCTGGGTGGTGATAGTGTCCAGACCCGGGCCGCTGACTGTCTTGGTCAGGACGCGGTCCAGCTGATCATAGGTATAGGCGATCGTCTGGCCCTTGGCGTCGGTCTGCGCGATCAGGTTGTCCGTTTCGTCATAAGACAAACTCCACAGCCCAAGGCCCGGATCATCCGCCGTCAGCCGGTTGCCAACCGTATCATAGGTATAGGTCCATTCCGCTCCGCCCGGATCACGGACACCGATCAGGCGATCCAGATGATCGTAGGCATAGTCGGTTTCATCAAACCACTGAGAGTTCGGGTCCGTGTTGTCATTTCTCACGCCCGACCAGATGACATTTCCATGCCCATCAAACAGAGTGCGCGTCCAGCCACAGATCGTGGCAGCGTCATTGTCAAAACAATGCGCATCTTGCTGCTCTACAGATGGAAAGGTCAGGGTCTGACCAGTTCTGTACGAAGTTCTCGAAAGCGACAGCCCATACGTTCTTTGGACATATGTTCCATCTGCGGCGATGGTCTGTATCACCCGCCCCAGCGTGTCGTAGCTGAAGCTGACCCGCTGATTTGCAGCGGCAGTGTTTCCGGCAGCCTCGGCCCAGGTCAGAGGAATACTGGTCCAGGCGACATTGCCCCGTGTGTCATGGCCGCTGAGCGTCACAATCGCATCTTCGATCTGATCGGTCGCACCGCTGGTGGTGTCCTTGTAGGTCTGACCAAACCCGTCGAAATACTGCCGCGATACCGTGTCCGGGTTACCGCTGGCCACATCAGCCGACGCTGCACGGGTCTCGACATATTGCGCATCGGGATCGCCAAAGTGATTATAGGACCAGTTGACCTCATGCCCGTTCGGGGCGGTTCTCTTTACCTCCCGGCAATGCCCGTCAAGCGTGACCGTGGTCACCAGACCGTTGAGATCGGTCTCCGTCAGCGGAACCTGACAGCCATGGTGCCATTGCGTGCTCGCCGTGTGGCCCGCCGCGTTAGTTGAACTCGTCCGGAACAGGTGTTTCTGCGTGTCATACGTGTGGGTCGTCGTCCGACCCTTCGCATCCGTCTCTGAGACAACATTACCCCACGCGTCATAAGAATAGGTGCCAACTGTTTGTTCTGAGGCCACATGCTGAGCATCCCTGCGCATCCGGCGCACTTGGGTCAAAAGACCCTTCGTCGGAAGGGCTTGCCCCCAGGACACCTCACCATCATAGGCGAAGTAGTCCACTGACAGCCAGGTCGCCTGATCCGCCGACCAGGTCGAGCCAGCATTGACGCCTTTCACCATCGGCTTGTCGACAATGTAGGCGTCCGGATTGGGGTTGAAGTAAAACCATGTCGTGCGATCATCCTCAGGACCGTCAAATCCCAACTCCCGGATATCCGTAACCTCTCCAAAGAGGTTATGAACATACTCCGTGGTTTGAGGTGTAAGATCACTTCCATGGCGCATTTCAACTGTGTGTTTAGACATTTGTCCACGGAATGGCCTGTCCAGATTTCGCTGTGCGTAAGTGAATGTCTCACGCTCATAAACCGTTTCGCCCAATTTGGTTTCAATCACCTCTGGAAGCCCAACGCCTCCAAGCGCCTGCGAATAGGTGGTTGTCACCGTGAGGGGTTCAAGTTCGTTCTCAAGACCTGGCAAGGTTTCGGTGACGGTTCGGAACCCCAGAGAAAGACCATAAACCTCATCCTGACGTGCGCCGGAGAATGCATATCCTGTAACCCTGGGGGCACCACCGCGACCGTCATGCTGAACGACCTGTTTGACCAGGTCCACTTCCTGCGAAAGGAAGTTCTCAGATGTATTGCGGATAGACTGATAGGTAACTTCGGTAGTGGCTCCCAATGGAGTCGTGACTTTGGTCAAGAGATTACTGCGTTCGTGGTTTGCATAGGCAATGGTGGAATAACGCGCCGTCGACGAGCCAACCCGACCCCAGAAATCGAGATTGCCGTCACCGTCGAAATCACCGCTTCCCGCGTAATCTTTGATGATGACCGGATTGCCATCTGTGCCCGTCAGCGGAACAAAACTATTCCCGGTGGAAAGGAATATACGTGCCGGGTAAAGCTTGTGGCGCGAGCAATACAAACTTGTTGCAACATCATGATATGAGGAATTCGGGACAACATGGCAACCATATGCGATGCTACTTTTATAGTATTGAATTATATCGGTTAGCCCATCGCGGTTTACATCAACTGCATTAATCGCGGATAACCGCAACGCCCCCCCACAGGAGGGCTGGAGTTCTCTGGTTCGGCATTTTTTTGAAGGCTATATTGTGCTGGAGAAGCCCACTTTTGCTTCTGAAGGAACGCCTTTCCGCTGCTCAGGTAGACATCAATGTCGTTTTTGTTCGACCATCCATAAACAACGTCCTGCATGCCGTCGCCATTGAAATCACCAATTGCGTAGTCGTCGTGTACGCCTAGCTCACCAAGTATAGTGCCAAAGTCATTACCCAAATCACCCGGCTTGGTGCGATTAACACGCCTATCATGAAGCAAGTCCGTTAGGCCATTTCCATCAAGGTCAAATACAATAACCGGCTCTGCATTAAGGTTCGGTCCTACATTCCAAGCCCTTCCTCCAAAATCACCAAGATCGATATCGCTTACTTCAAATTGACCATCATTTAGTAGGAATGATCGATTATTCCAATTTGAACTCTCAAAGCCGTATCTCCGAGCGTCAAGGATGTGAATGCCGCGTTCAAAATCAAAACGCCCGACATCTACGGTCACAGTAGCGTCGCCAATCCGGTCGACAATGCCAAAGCTCAAGTTGGCAGAATCATCTATTGAGGGGTCAAGAGTTATGAGGCCTTTCGATTGTTGCAAATAATTTTCTATTTCAACTAAATAAGATTTTCCGGTATTGCTGCTTTTGGGAGTAATTCCAATAAACTGTCTTTCATTTACCCCACTCGACAACATACTTAATAGTTGATTCCCCTCACCAAAAGCTTGACCCCTCTCACCTCCAAATGACCTTAAAAAACCCAGGGCTACATAGTTTGCAACCCCGTGAACTATAGTATTGCTTGATTGGTAGTGGCACCCTTCTGCGCAGTTTGAAACGTAGCTTTGTCGGTCGTGTCGACCGGGGAAAAAAGCCTCATCTCGACCATCATTATCAAAGTCCGCAGATTGCAGCGGAAACACACGATCAAACCCGATTCCGTTTAAGCCGGTCCCACTTAGCTCAACATCCTGGTATTCGAAGCTCTCTTGAGAATATTCAAAGCCGTATTCTGGTAATGTCGAACCAGAGGACGGACGAACACCGGACATTTGATAATCAGAGCCATATTCCCGGACCGATACCAGAACCGTCTGGGAGGTGATCGCCGTCATTTGATAGTCCAGACGATAGGCACGCAAACCGGCAACATCATCTTTCACTTCAACCGATGCCAACCTCGCCCCTTGTTTGCCGAAAATCCCGGTACCCGTACCATAGGTGACCTTCTGACCGGGAAACTCGTAGTTGAACTTAATCTCATAAGCCCCATAGGTGACGTCGGCCAGGCGATGCGAGAATCCATCATCAACCGACCCAATCGACCAATTGTAGATAACGGTGTGATAATCTGATTGCGCCCCCTGCACTTCAGTTAACAGCCAATGGTGTTGGTTCAGCAGCAAATCCGCGTCACTACCAGCTTCAGCAGTAGCAGAAGTATGGTAGCCCACAGGGTGGTAAACCCTGACGCTTCCATCCTTTTCCCAAATTTCCCATTTGCCTACCGACTTTATGATCTTGCGGTAATCTTCCTGCAAGGCCACAAAATTGCCGCCGCTCGAGCAGGATGCTGATTCCGAAGTCGTGTGCCAAAGCGTTGGATAAGGGCCTGGCCACGGATTTGTTGCGTTCGTATCTTTGCACGCCAGAAGCGCCTGCCCGTCCAGATAGAAGACGTCTTGATCTTCCTGATAAAATGGTGCTCCACCGCCAGCGCTATGTCTGCGAATGCTGGAAACACCCGAGACGCCCCATCCGCGCCCCACTACCCGGTCAGGGTCGCCGAACCCGGAATGCGCTGAGCTATATGACAACCCCAGTTGTGGCTGGATATCGAAATACTCCGGTACATCAAAGTCGAGCATCTGAGTAAACGAGCCAGACACAGCAACAGGATCACGTGCCCGGCCTTCCGAGAACTCCAGAGGATCACCGGATAGGACTAAGTCTTGCGCCCTCAGTTCTGTCGATTGAAGAACATGAAGGGCCATTAGAATCAAAAGCGTCGGGAGAAATTTGTAGGAAAGCATCTAAGACGGAGCCACCGCTGGAATTCATCTTTAGGTCGCTTAGGTGAAAGAATATTCCACCAGTGGCTGAGACTTGGGAGTCGCACATCTACCGTTGCCCGTCAATCGGAAACTTCGATTTACCGCTGAAGGATTCATACGGACAAAACTGAAGGAGCTGCTCTTTCTTCGGGGGGCCGCAAGTTTTCACTGAAAAGACGCTAAAATTTCCTTATTCGGATGCTCAGGGAATTCACCCTCAACATACAGATTTATCTACACGTTTCAGCTTTATCCCAGCAGCCCTATCTGCCAGTTTCGGCAACGCGCTCTTGTCTTGGAGAGCGCCCGAACTTGCGGGCATATTCTCTAGAGAATTGAGCCGGGCTTTCATATCCAACCCCGTAAGCAATCTCTGAAATCTTTGAGCCAGTGGTCTGAAGCTCATTCCGGGCATGAAGCAGACGCAGGTCTTTCTGGTATTGCAGCGGGGAGGTTCCTGTGACGGCCTTGAACTGTTCGAAGAAGGCCGAACTGCTCATACCAACACGCCCGGCGAGCTCTCCGACGACAAGAGGATTAGCCAGATCTGACTGGATTTCATGTGTCGCCGCGAAAATCCGGCTGGACGTGTTTTCGTGCCATACCAGTTTTTGAAGCGTGCCGCCATGTTGCCCGATCAGCAGGCGGGCATGGATTTCCCGCACCGTGATCGGCGCCAGCATGTGATGCGTCTCCTTGGTTTCGCACTGCTGAAAATACCGCAACAGAGCGCTTTTCATTTCGTCATCGGTTTCAGCGAGGCAGATCGAAAATGGATCCGACACGCGTTTGGTAGAAGATTGCGGCAGTGACGATGCCAGGGCGCGCAAGAGATCCAGATCAAGGGGGAACACAAGCGCGACGTAGGGACGTTCGGATGTGGCCTCGGTAATCCTTGAGACAACCGGCAGCGCATTGCTGACGATCAGCGACTGCCCGGCCTGCACGGTGAGCGTTCTGGTACTGGTCCCGACCTCTTTGGCGCCTTGCAAAACCGCACACAACAGCGGGCGGTAGACATTTGCGTCATGTTGCGTGGTCGACGGCTGGGTGAGAAAAACCGCCCCGCTTTCCTTATGTGTCAGGACACCCTGCGCGACTCCCGCGTGGTCAAGCAGTGCCAGAACATAGTCCAATAGTTTCTGAGGTCTCATGAATGCCTCCTGTTGTTGCCCTCATCGCTAGCACGGAATCAAAAACGATTATTACTGAAAACGTATACTTCTGGAGGATTAGACAAGAAAGCTGGAGGATATAGAAAGATACATCCTCCCTCGGTGATTATTGTGTGCTTATAAAGCTGCGGAGCAATAATATGAAAACCATTCTGATCACCGGGGCCTCATCCGGTATTGGTGCGGCAACTGCCCGACATTTCCAAGCAAACGGTTGGAATGTCATTGCCACGATGCGCAACCCCGCGGGCAGCACGGATCTGGGGGCTTTGGACAACGTACATCTGACCCAGCTGGATGTGACGGATGCGGGCTCAATTGCAACGGCCGTGCAAGGTGGCATCGAACGGTTTGGGCAGATTAATGTTTTGTTGAACAATGCGGGTTACGGCGCCTACGGTGCGTTAGAGGCCTTTTCGATGGATCGCATCCGACGTCAGTTTGACACCAACGTGCTTGGGTTGATGGAAGTGACCAAAGCGGTTCTGCCTCATTTCCGTCAGAACCGGTCAGGAACGGTCATAAATATCTCGTCCATTGGAGGACAGATCACATTTCCACTTGGGGCGCTTTATCACGGCACCAAGTTCGCAGTAGAGGGGCTATCTGAGGCGTTGCACTACGAGTTGGAACCCCTTGGCATTCGGGTCCGTATTGTCCAACCGGGCATGATACGGACCAACTTCGGCGGCAGCTCTTTCGATTTCGCGATGGATGAGAACCTGCCGGACTACGCACCAATGGCCGAAGCCATGGGGCGTCTTTTTGGCACGCTGGCCGCGACCCCTTCTGAACCAGAAACTGTTGCGCAGGTCATTTGGGATGCGGCCAACGAGACCGGGAGCCGCCTGCGTTTTCGCGCAGGGCCTGATGCCGAAGAACTGCTGAACGCGCGGAAACAACAGGATGACGAGACGTTCATTGGTGGCCTCAAGCAAAAGATGACGCCCTGAAGAACCGCTTAGTCATTCATAGAAAAAGAGGGTGATCCATGTATCGCGAAGCAATCGATAAAGGTGGTCTGGCCGTTGTAACCGGGGCTGCAAGCGGTGTTGGCAAGGCCGCGGCCCAACGATTTATTCAGGACGGTCTGGGGGTCGTGCTGGTCGATCTGACGGGTGAGGCCTTGGACAGAGCTGAGGCGGAATTGCGCGATCAGGCTGGGACGTCCGTAATTGTTCAGGCGGTTCCGACTGATGTCACCGACGCCACTGCTGTGAATACCTTGGTGGATCAGGTCTTTGCGCTCGGCGAGGTGGCTGTCCTGATGAACAATGCCGGTATCGCGGTGCCGTCCGGCAGTTGGGAAAACGCGGAAAACTGGCGCAAATTGTTTGAGGTCAATCTTTTTGGCGTCATGAACGGTGTCCATGCTTTCCTGCCGCGTATGATTAAGGCGGCGCGTCCGGCTGTGGTGGTCAACACTGGGTCAAAACAGGGCATCACCACACCACCCGGAAACCCCGCCTATAATACCAGCAAAGCTGCCGTGAAGGTCATGACAGAAATGCTTGCGCATGATTTGCGGCAGGCCGAAGCGGATATCACCGCCCATCTGTTCGTGCCGGGATTTACTTATACTGGTATGATTGAGAAGTTCATGCCGGAAAAACCTGCGGCAGCTTGGACAAGTGAAGAGGCAATTGAGTATCTGCTGAGGCGCATGTCGGACGGGGATTTTTATATTCTTTGTCCGGACAATGATGTGTCCGAAGAGCGCGACCGCAAACGGGTTGAATGGGCTGCAGGAGATATTATCAACAATCGCCCGGCTCTTTCGCGATGGCATCCCGACTATGCAGATGCCTTTGCGGCGCACGAGGTCTCGGCATAGCCGGTCTCAAAGAGCGGTCAGGCATAGAGCCAGCGAAACAGTGACCAAACAACAAGGCTTACACCACTTCTAAATTCCTAGCGGACGTTTATTCCAAGCCCAGCATTGGTCAAAATGGGCTCACGGACGAAGCTGCTCGCGCGGCAATGGCGCTTGTGGCTGATGTTTCGCCCTGTTCCTGACGTCGTGCATTTTGTGAACTGACGAACCTGTCTGACGATTGAGGCTTTCTCAGTCGGCAGAGGAGGTTCCAATGACAGAGGAGAGAACAACACCGCTTCGGGAGCGGATGATTGAGGATATGCGCATTCGGGGTCTGGGACCCCAATCTCAGCGAGCGCATATCCGGGCGGTGAAGGATTTTGCCGGGTTTCTGGGGCGCTCGCCCGATACTGCGACGACGGAAGAGCTTCGGGCATATCAGCTTCACATGACGGATACTGGGGTCACGCCCTCGGTCTACAACGCGCGCATCACCGCCCTGCGCTTCTTTTTCTCGATGACCTGTGGTCGCGAGGAGATGAAGCGATACATGCGTTTCCGCACCCAGCCGCGCAAACTGCCCGCGGTGCTGAGCGCCGAGGAAGTTTCCGAGCTTCTGGCGGTGGCACCTGGCCCTGGGCTTAAATATCGTGCCGCGCTACGCATTTCGTACGGTGCAGGTTTGAGAGCTTCCGAGGTTTGCAATCTCACCACCGGCGATATCGACAGCGACCGGATGCTCATCCATGTCGCGCAGGGCAAAGGGTGGAAGGATCGCAAGGTCATGCTGTCGCCCGATCTGCTCGATCTTCTGCGGGACTACTGGTGCGAGGCCCGGCCCGAGGGATGGCTGTTTCCAGGCAAGCCGAAGATCAACCCGATCTCGCCACGTCAGTTGAACCGCGCCTTCACCTCGGCCAAACGCATGGCCGGGATCAACAAGCCCGCGACGCTGCATACCCTGCGGCACAGCTTCGCCACGCATCTTTTGGAAGCGGGGACGGATGTACGGGTCATCCAGGTGCTCCTTGGTCATGCCAAACTGACGACCACCGCCCAATATACCAAAGTCGCCACCAAGATGATCCGGGACACAGCCAGCCCGTTTGAGGCCCTCAAGCAATTGAACCTGCGAGCTCGTAACAAGCGACCGGGGTGAGACGCGGGCCTTGCCCCGTGCAAGGCTGGAGGTTGCTGACATATTCCGCAGATACGGCCCCGCGTGGCGGCGGGCCAATGCCGGGCATGTCAGTCTGAGACAGCTCAAGGTGATGTCGGCGATAGAGGCCTGCCGGACCGAGGCGCTCGGCGGGCATGTGGCGGCCTGCACCAAATGCGGCCACCAGCATATAGCGTATAACTCGTGCAAGAACCGGCATTCCCCGAAGTGTCAGGGCTCGGCAGCGCGCGACTGGATGGAGGCGCGGGCCGAAGACCTGCTGCCGGCCGAGTACTTCCACGTGGTCTTCACCCTGCCTGCAGAGATCGCGCGGATCGCCCTTTGGAACAAGCGAGCAATCTACGGCTTGTTGCTCAAGGTGTCGGCCGAGACTGTGATGACCATCGCCGACGACCCCAAGCGCCTCGGCGCGCGTGTCGGCATGACCAGTGTACTGCATACTTGGGGTTCGGCGCTGACGCATCACCCCCATATCCACATGATTGTGCCCGGCGGCGGCCTGTCTCCGGACAGCACAAAGTGGATCACCTGTCGGCCGGGGTTCTTTCTGCATGTCCGGGCTCTGTCACGACTGTTCCGACGGCTATTCCTCGAAGGACTGTTGGGTCTGCATCGGACCGGGCAGCTTGCCTTCTTCGGCGATCTGGCCGAACTGGCGGACGCGAACGCCTTCGCTGCATGGCTTGTCCCGTTCCGCAAATCCGAATGGGTCGTCTATGCCAAACCGCCCTTGGGCGGACCCGAGGCAGTGCTGGCCTATCTCAGCCGATACACGCACCGTGTCGCGATCTCGAACAGCCGCCTCGTCAGTGCCAGTGCCGACACCGTGTCATTCCGATGGAAGGACTATCGCATCAAACGAGGTGACCGCATGAAGGTCATGCGGCTCGACACAAACGAGTTCATCCGCCGGTTCTTGACGCATGTCCTGCCCGACGGCTTTCACCGCATCCGCCACTACGGCCTGCTGGCTTCGGTACAGCGCAAGGTCAATATCGCAAAGGTCCGCGTCCTGATCGGGGCAAGCACACCAGAGCAAGAACCTCCGCCTGAGGATAATCCCGCACCACTTACCCTGCGCGAGCCGTGCCTCTGTTGCGGTAGCTCGATGCGCATCATTGAAACGTTCCGGCGCGGCCAGGTTCCTCGATCCCGCGCTCCACCAAGGGAACAGGCCGCATGACCGAGTGCCAGTTCATCCCATCCATTGCAGACCGGTTGACTCAGCCAAACCGATCAAACCCCTTTGTGCGCAGCGAACCGGGAAGTCACGTAAAAGGCGCAAACCGTCAGCAGCCCGGGCTAAATCCAAGGAAAACACTCCGGTCAAAAGTGAAAACAACCGTTTTCAACCCCCACACCAATGCATCCGCAGCAGCCTCAAATCCAACCGGCAGTAAACTCTCCCCATAGACACCGCCAACCCCCGCGGCTTCCTCCCTGAGAGATTTTCCAACGCGGGCCACCATTACGGCCAAGCTGAAACCTCACATCCTGGCCCGCATCAGAAAATCTTCATCACAGCAGCCGTTGGCTACACTTCGCATGAATGTCGGCTTCCGACATTCAGATCAGATTAGTTTGGCCCGCTCCCCCTATCCTCTTCCCGTTAGTCGGAAGAAATTCCCTGATCATCATAGAAAAATTCCCTGTTAACCGATCTCGGGAAGTTCCACACAAGCGACTGATTTAATAAGTAACTTCGAGCCCCAAACCACCGCAAATGGCCCAAATCTATAAGTTATCCCTGTATTTTCCCTGTTAACAGGGAATTCTGCGTGAGACTGGATAGCCTGAGACTACGCGCACAGCCATAATTTTCCCTAATCTCACGCACTGAATATTTGGACGCCTATTACCGCGTGTTTTCAGCAGGTTATCATCCGGCTATTCCAGCTGAGACCTGAGTTTATGCGCAACAATGGTCGATTTCGGGTCGCAGTCTCAGTTCGCGATTCCGGCGGTACGAGTTTGGTGACTTTGGAAGAGTCTGTGGATCAGAGCGCAGCGAACTGCTTGTGCTGATCTGACCAGATAGCCGGGAAGCCGGACTTGATCAGGTAATCCGTGGTCAGGCCGACAGGCTGTTCGCCTGCAGTGATGGCCTCCAGAACATCAGGCGCCAGCATTGCCAAATCGACCACATCCTGCACACGGCGTTTGGACGTGCCCTCTGCTTCCGCGATTTCTGAGAACGTTCTGCCATCAATGATCATCGCCAACCATTGGCGTGCCTTGATGATGTTGCGGACAAGTGTCTGATCGATCTCAGGAGGCGGATCGCCCAAGTGCAATTTCAATTCCACGCCTCTGCGGCGCATCCGGAATGGCGCTTCAATCGATAGCTCCTCTGCATCGACCTGATCCGCCCTGCACTCCATCGTTCGGGCGAGTGCCCGGGAATCCAGTTGCACGGCCAAGACCCCCTGTCGCAGATCTGCCCTCTCAATCAGGCCGAGGCATTTCCTGACGGACTGGCAATCTCTGAGAAGCTCTGTTGCTGAAGCAATTTCGGTCGCCGACATATCCCGTGTCATTGATGTCGCCGCGTTCGATCGGCTCAAATGCTGTCTGACCACTTCGGCCAGAAGGCTCTCAAGCTGCTCTGCAGGCAGCCGCCACGCATCAGAATGCTTCTGACTGCGATCAGTCACCAGACGTCCGGAGATGTAGTAACGCAAACGCTTCCCATTTTTGCGACTATGACTGGGTGTCAGCCGATCTCCGGTCTCATCGAAGAGCTTTCCGGCCAGCGCTGATCGCGTTGCTTTCTGCTTTACTCCACGCTCCTTGGCTGCGCCATCTGTCAACAGCTGTTGCACGTGGGTCCAAACTGCCGGGTCGATGATGGCAGAGTGCTGCCCCTCAAAAACCTGCCCCTTGTGTCGGATGCGACCAGCATAGATAGGATTGCTGAGCAGGTGATGGATGTGTCCGCGGTCAAAAAACTTACCGCCTGTCACGCGTCCGCCCGGGCGTTCCCGGCGCCGGGACCGGAGCTCCAGTGCCTCCGCCTGCTCTTTCACGTCAAGAATACTCTGATGTTCCAGATAGAGATAAAAGAGCGTTCTGATGGTCTCAGCCTCCTTGTCGTCGATTTTAAGCGTCCGGCCGTCAGCCTGATATCCAAGCGGAACATTCCCGCCCATCCACAGGCCTTGCGTTTGGAGGCTGCAATTTTATCCCAGATACGCTCAGCGGTGACTTCCCGTTCGAACTGGGCGAAGCTGAGCAGCACGTTGAGGGTCAGGCGCCCCATGCTGGTAGACGTATTGAAGGACTGGGTAACTGACACGAAAGACGCGTCTGCCGCATCAAGGCGTTCCACCAGCTTTGCGAAGTCAGCAAGTGAGCGCGTCAGCCGGTCGATCTTGTAGACAACAATCTGATCCACGTGTTTATCGTCGACGGCCCTCATCAGCCGCTGCAGAGCTGGACGCTCAAGATGCCCACCCGAGATACCGCCATCGTCATAGTGGTTTGGCAGCAGCTCCCAGCCTTCATGTTTTGGCTGGCAACATAAGCTTCGCAGGCTTCCCGCTGGGCATCGAGTGAGTTGAAATCCTGCTCCAACCCCTCCTCCGAGCTTTTCCGGGTGTATATGGCGCAGCGGATACGTCGCATCACTGAACCCCAAAGAAGCGCGGGCCTGACCAGTGTGCCCCGGTGATATGCTTTGCGATGGCTGACAGGGAGCGCCACATCTTGCCGTCCATGACGAACCCGCGATCAACCACTTCAATCTGATAGGTGCGCCCGTTCCATTCCCGCACCAGATGTGATCCCGGTTTCAGAGTAGGTGGCGGTGTTTTACCCAACGCGATTTGCTTCAGTCGACGTTCTGTCTTCACAGATAACCCGCCCAGTTCCCGGTTCTGTAGTTCCCAGACCAAAACTCTTTTCATGAATTGCGGGGACAGGTATTTTGGCGGGGGTCGACCGAACACTTCCCGCCATCGATCAAGGCAGCCGGGGCGATCCAGGTGTTCAATGTCGTCGAATACCTTCGCAAGGTCACGGTCCGCGCGCGTAGTATCCATAGTTTCACCCCCCCTTCACGATCCGATACATCGTGCCTTTGTCAGATCCTGATCGCTCAATTGTATGTCCCGCCTTGCGCATCACCGAAATCGCCGCACGCGCGGAATGCGGTTGCCAGTCAAACGCCTTCTGAATCTGCGCAATCGTGGCACCAGACTTGTGGGACAGCAGTTTCTGTAACTGTTGCTGACGCGTCAGGTTGTTTCGGGCAGGTTTGGAGGGCGATGTTTTGATTTCTGTATCAGATGAAGTTGTCATTGATATCTCCACTTGGCGAACACAGGCTGATCCTGTGCCCTGTACTGAGTGGAGCCCGGCTGTTCCGGGCGAATCCTGACCGTCGTCAGTACCGCTTCTGTACAAGCCAAAGTCCAGTTGTTTGCCGAAAAAGGGCGTATTTCGTTGAACAATGCCCCCTGCGCTTCCTGCTTCGGTCCCATCATCACCAGTTCCTCCGCTCGTCGAGGGAATTGAATCAGCGACCTACTTCACGATCAAGCAAGAGTTTTTCAACGAAATAGGCCGTTCTACACAATTGGCTGACGGCGGAGCAGGGAACTGTGCTGCAATGGCATCGAGGTCCGGAATGAGCCCAATTTGACCAATGCTGCGCGACGCGCGAAGGTCGGCTGTGTTGCATCCCTTCGCCAGATCGCGGCGGAATAGAACGCGCGGGGCATCAATACTGCGCGGGGCGGCAAATGGCACGCGACCACCGTGCGGAATATAAAAATGGCGAAAAACAGTGCTGAGGCGGTTGCGGCCTAGAGATTACCCGTTCCGATTGTCATCCATCGCGTTCGACACGTTTGATTGGCATATTCCGGTCGTCTTTGCAGTTCCATCATCACGATATGAGAACCTACGACATTGATACCTTTGTTGCCCATCGGTGCGCCAGCTTCGGAAACGAGCGTTTCATAAAGCGAAAGGTTTTCTTTCTTTAGGACCAAACCAGTGTCTTCACGCCATGCGAACCAGAAATCATCTTCGGGATCGGTTTCTAACGCAAGCCCGTGAACTGTTGTTTCTGTGGTAAAGAACGGCCATGCGTCTCCAGGTAGTAGCGACCGTCCGTTTCTGAACTTTGGGACAATATCGGGTATGAAATATGGCCTGTTCAGGTCGATCAGGGCTTGCTTTCCGATATTCATACCGTTCGGAAGCTGAACGCAGTGTGTTGGGACCCCCCAAGAGAAGGCGATTGCAAAAATTGCAGCACATGTTCCGGTAACGAAAAGGACGCGGAATTTATCCATAGGTACTTCGCGCGGGGTCTAGGTAGATTTGCCCTTTCAGGGTTCCTGACCAATCGTCAGTTATTGAATAGGGCTCACCGGTTTGAACCCCAAGTCGTTGAGGTCCACGCGGTGGAAGGCGGGTGCGGCCTCTAAGGTAGTTATCTAGCGGCCTATGTATGTTCTCAAAAATCGTCTCGCGTGGATCAATGACCTCAACACCTATGTCAGCCGGGTCAGCAAATTCATCTCTTAAGTAGAAATTAAATGAGCCTTGTACGTTTAGAACGCCATGTTGCTCCTCTACGCTCCCCGTAAATTCACCGCCGATAACTGTGTCTCCAATGTTGAAAACGACACCTGTCATGCCATAGGTGTTATAAAATGTATCAAAGAAACTGCCATCGCGCTTCTCGCGAGCTACCCTCGCAACTTGGTCTTTAAGTTTTTTATCCACCAAAGCCATGTATTGATTGACTATTGCTCCTAATGCCAGCTCTGAGCCCATCTTACCCATGATGCTCAATGCGCGAGCAGCGGTTATGCGCAGAAGGTCGACTTTGCAATGTTCAATTTACGGTCCGTTCCGAGTGCACGGCTAGATACAGACGTATTGCGGTCGTCCGGCTCCTGTTGCCGGTGCAGTAGGTCGCCTCCCTTGAGTGTATTCATCAGAAAAGCTCGCCTTCTCTTCAAAAAGCCCATTTGAGTCCTGCCCGGACGAAGGGGCCTTGCGCGTCACTGCCGATCTCCTGTTCTGCGGTTAGTTCCAGTTCAATCCCTTGGGACAGGCCGTGCTCGTACCCCACTGCAATGCTACCGCCCGTGAAATCAGTAGCGGCGAACGTAAGGGCTTGAGCGTCCGAGAATACTGTCACATTGGTTTCCGTATCACCAAGGCCTCTGCGCACAACCCCGGCGAGTTGGCCTTTCAGCACTCCGCCACCCTTGAGGGTCAAGCTGGGTTCGATGCCCAGGCGCGCCTCGATAACTTCTGTGGTGGTATCGCTCACCGTGGCATTCGCCGAGGATCCGGTTTCTGTGTATCCGTCATCCTTTTGTTGGGTATAGCGTGCCTCGAAGAACCCAAGCAAATCAACATTTCGGCTTAGATCGAAGGCTTTCTCAACAGCCAGATTGGCCGTCAGCAAGCGACTGTTGTAGTCCGCCGTCGCGTCAGCACTGCCCATAATCTGGCGGGTGCGGCTGGTCGAAAGCCAACCAAACCCGAGGCCGCCTTCCACGGTCCAAGACCCGTATTGGCGCCCCAACGCAGCATCGATATAGACGCCTGTGGTGTCAAAGTCTGGCGTATCGCCACTACCATCTGCTCGGAAGACACCCAGACCTGCCGCAAAAGCCAAACCGTTATCTGTCTGGCCGGAGAACCCTGCTTCACCGTCAAAAACAGAAACATCCGTGGTGTGACCACCATCTGTATCGAACTGCCTGTATTCCGCGTCGATCAGTACGAATGGGCGCAGACCCAACCCGCCCTGACGGTTGCCCAAAGAGAATCCACGCGTCACCTCTGACGGCACATCATAGGTCAGGGCGGCTCGGCCGTTGCCGACGATATCCCCATAAAACGCCACAACGTCGTCCGAGGGGGCAAGGTCGGCGACCTTCGCAGCGGCATAGATCGGATTTGATCCACTCTGATCCTCAACAAACCAAGCGAAGCGGTCATCAGAAATGCGTGTTGAAAACGTTCCAGCATCGGGGTTCGCATCTTCGAAGCGGAAGATATTGCTGCGCCCCCGGGCATTGAGATTGACATCATGCGCGTTGACCCGGATCAGCCCGGTCACGTCATCTTCTGTATCGAGGTTCAATGTACCGCTGCCACCCTCAAGAAAAATCGCGTAGGCATCGCCCGAGTTGGAGAACGCGGCGATCTGACCGACATCCGTGATCTCGCTGTCGAATGTTTCAATGTACAGTCCGTAGGCCTGGCCGCCCGACGTCGCCGTGATCGATCCGGTATTCGAGAATGCGCCTGACACCGATCCCAGACGCACGCCGTACGCCTCCGCAGACCCGCCTTCGCTTCGGGAAATAGCTTCGATACTGCCCGAGTTCTCAAAGTCACCGATCAGATCGCCAGCTATAAAGTATCCGCGCGCTGTCGCATCCGTTCCGTCCGCGCGCACGTAGACTGTGCCGCTGTTGTTGATCGTCCCAGTCATGTTTCTGCTAGAGACGCTGAAACTCTCAGCAAGCGCATTGCCATCTGTGGCCGTGGCAATCAACTCTATCGAACTGGAATTGGTGAAATCGCCGGTAAACTCCCGGTGCAGGTGATAGCCGCGGGTCGTCGCGCTGTCCCCGCTCGCCTGCAAATTCAATGCACCGCTGTTGTCGATCATGCCATTCACGTTGCCATTGAAGACTTCGAGGCCATAGGCCTCTGCCAGGCCGTCAACAGTTGTCGCGATGATGCTGGCTGAACCGGAATGGACGAAACTGCCGGTCAAGCCTTGAAATATCTCGAAGCCGTAGGCTAAGGCTCTGGTTTGTCCTTTGGCATTCAAAGACAAAGCACCGCTGTTCACGATGTTGCCCGTCACCCCCCTGCTGGTGATGTTAAGACCGTCGGCCGAAGCAAGTCCGGTGTCGGATGTTGCTTCGACTATAATCGACCCGGAATTGATGAAATCGCCCGTCAAGCCTCGCTGAATGCGAAAGGCATCTGCCCCTGCGCTTCTGTTCATGCCCAAGGCGTCGGAGCGCACAATCATCGTTCCGCTATTGTCGATCGTGCCGTTCACGCCATTTAGGGCGAACAGGCCAATCGTATTTGCAGAGTTGTTTGACGACGAAGCTGTCGCCTGAATGGTCCCGGAATTGTCGAAATCCCCATTGTTTACAGCCAAGAATCTGTAACCGATTGACGAAACAATACCCGCCCCGTCAGCCTGAGTGGCAACCATACCGGAGTTGGTTATTCTAGCTCCCTCAGAAACGGCACCGGCGAAATCGAAGGCGTAAGTTCGAACATTACCTGACGGTCTGCCTGAATCTACGTTGACAACCCCATTGTTAACAATCTGGGCGGTACCGGCGAGGCTTTGCGTGATTTCCGCGCCCCAAGCCCGCTCAACTCCGAATTGACCTGTAATCGCACCGTTGCTGATGAACGCACTTGAATAATTTGCGACATCTATCGTCACCAAGGGCGCACTGGCCGAGGCGACATTGATCGCCCCGTTGCTCGTGATGGTCACTTCTTCGTTTGTCGTGACATCCAGAGGTGTCGTCTGCGGCACATCTATAATTGTCTGCGCCCGAACGGACCCCACAGAGAGCGCCGGGACAGTCACGATGGCAAGGAAGAGGGAAGGCGCCATGCTCGCCACTTTGCCCTTCATCTTAAGCACCCGGCCGCCGCGTACAGTTCGCCCATCGAGGTTGGATTTCGTCTCTCTGCTCATGTCTGCCCATTCTTCTTTTCTTGTCACGGCAGACACTCACCGTTTCAGACAAAAGGCTGGTTTCACGGCGCTGATTGGAATCTGCCAACGCAGGTCCCATATTCAATCCGGTGCGAAGCTTCATTGTCACAGAGTCTCATTTTCGCGAGTTCCAATAGCTTTATTGTCTCACGCTATGCAGGCTCGTTCGATGCGTCGCCCGTGTGACTGCGGGCCAAGGCGTTGCGAAAATGCAGTTATCTTTGGCTTTTGGCGGAGTCCGAAGAAGTTGTTATTTTAACATCGCGGAAGAAAGGGATATCCAAAGCACTCGAATGACCGAGGCCGACAGTTTCGCTTCGCGTAAAAGGCGACTAAATTTTCCTTAAAAGCCACTCATGCGCGGTGTTGGAATGCACGAAATCAAACAGAGAAACTAATTTAGCTATGCTTTTTGATCATACCGTACCGGCCTATAGCTCGTTGGACCCGATACCGTCCCTTGGAATTGATGGAAGCTTGCCAAAAGACCTGCAATTGCAGACTGCGGTGGACCGGTATCGCAGTATTTATGACATCGATGCAGCGTTCAGGATTGATGACGTCAATATCGACACCGATCTTTGGGTCTCTGACAGTTTTGCTTTGGCGCGGAGCCGTTGGGATGGTGTTACGTTCAGACGCCACCCTGATCGGCATTGGGGCAAAGAAATCCTGCAAGTTGGAACCATTCTGTCTGGCTACACGAAATGCGACACGAGTGCTGCCGTCCAGAAAAATGCAGTTACGGTCCGCACGATGGACATAGAAGAGGCCGACACTGTGTTTGGTGCACATATGGCAAATTTCTACTTGCCTTTTGAGATCATCGGCTATGACCCGTCTCTTCACAAAGAACAGTTCGATTTCGGTTTAGAAAGTTCCAAGGGCCGGTTGATCGGCGCGGCCATTTTAGATGTGACCTCTCGTATGCCGTATACAGCGTCTCAGGACGTCCCGGAAATGGTTGAGGAAATAACGGATCTTTTCCGCGATGTGATCTTGAAGAACCGAAAAGAGGTGAACCGCCAGAACGTTGCCCGCGCGAGGCGGCTTGCGATGAATGCCTTCATCGACCAGTGCATTCGAAGCAGATCGCTTGGCGCTGCGACCTTGACACAGGAGTTTGGGGTATCGCGGGCTGCACTCTACCGGATGTTTGAAGAGGATGGCGGCGTGCACTCATACATATCAAAACGCAGATTGTATCACACGCTTTTGTCCTTGAAGAACGGGCCCCTTACTCGTGGTGCGGTACGAAGGGTGTCTGAACAATATGGTTTTGTGGACACCGCGACTTTCTCTCGTGCTTTCAAAAAAGAGTTCGGGTTTAACGCCTCGGAAATGTTGGAACTATAAGTCTGCGGTGAGCCAGACACTTAAGCTGCCACAAAATCAGGATCATATATTATCGGTTTGGCTAGAGTAGGATGTTATACCGCCCTTTTGAACCGGGCCTTGGTAAAGCAGCGCGCCAAAGGGTTGACGTGCTTGTCAGCTTGGGATTTCGAATTGGCCGTGAACACCAGCAGGTCTCAAATAGTAGTCGTGAACCTAAATGTATGTGGCGTAAGCGCTCTCGATTGTCCGAGAGAGGTCCAACCAAATGGCCGCATTTACGTTAATTTATAGTTTAGTTTCATCAGCGGGGAAATTCTACTTGCTGCCGAAACTGCAGATCGGGCATGTCCGCTATGGGGCTACGGCTGCTCTTAAGGCAGAAACTGCGGATGGCCGCAAAGTCCGCAGATAGTGAATTCGATCTTCACCGGATTTCGCATTTGCGGCGAATGACTGGTCCGGTGATACTGCGCTGCCGCGACGGCAAATGCGTTCAAAATCCGCTAAGGGCCGCCAATGAAAGCGGCCCAACGGTACTAGATTTCAATGGCTTCGGCGATAGCTAGGGCGTCTTCAAGCTCGACGCCCAGATATCTGACTGTGCTGTCCATCTTCGTATGTCCAAGAAGCAACTGCACGGCGCGCAGATTGCCAGTCTTCCTGTAATCTGGGTTACTTTGGTTCGCCGCACTGAATGCGTTCCGTATGCACTTGCCGCAAGGCCAATGAATGTTACCCAATCACGGACGATCCGTGCATACTGACGCATTGAAATTTGCAGGCGCTCATGGAAGCGGCCAGGCCAAAGATACTCCGAACCAACCATAAGTTCATCCTCCGTCCGCTTTTCGACTGAAGCACGCGTGCCCTCGGAAGTCTCGAAGCGGACTGGTTTCTGAGTTTTGCTTTGCAGGACGGAGGCGCGCTCTTTGATCTGTCCCGATGCCATCACGTCGACGACTTTCATTCTCACTAGATCACAACCGTGAAGTTTGCTGTCGATTTCCATATTGAAAAGCGCGAGGCCGCGATGGTTCTCGGCCAGTTCAAGTCGAACTCGGATCGCCCAGACGTGCTTTGGCTTCAACGGTCGTTTCTGGCCAACGATACGTCCTTTGTTCCAAGCTGGGCGACGCGCGAATGGCTGGTAAGTTTGGTGTTTCCATGACTGATCCTCCGATCCGCCATGCCCTTCCAAAGCGACAACCCGACGTTGACACGGACGTCATACCACAGGAGGCCGCGTCGCTTCCGATGTCAGCAGTGAGCCCAAAGCGAGCTTTCGAATCCAGGCGAGGCGACGTCTGAACGGCTAACAGATCGAAAGCTTCGGCGCGAGCGCCATAAAAGCTCTTTTGTTTTCAATACCGTTTCCGAAAGTTCATTCGCCGCTTCGCTCGGACGGGATTTCGTTCAGCGATTTAAGTATTTCATCGGCGTGGCTTTTATCTGAAAACAGCGCTCGAAACAATGTATCCAGAGGATAGTTTGGCCAGGCTTCGTCCAAGAGCAGCATGGTCGCTCTTGCTTGTTCATAGTCGCCGAGTTGTTGGTATCCTGCAGCAAGATATCCAATTGAAATCGCGCTTACAGGATCACCCAGCCTGATTGCCTCATTAAATCGATCCACGGATTCTTGGTAGTTTCCGAGATGAAAACTGGCCGACGCCAACACGCTTCTGTACGGAAACCTTCGGTTGTTTGGATCGATGCCTTGCGCGCGATTGGCGGAGGTAATGGCGCGCTCAAATTCACCACCAAACAGTGCAAACAAGGCATCAAAATTTGTGACATGAATGTCGTCCGGACCAAGGCTGGTTGCGCGCGCTGATTGTGCGAGGGCTGCATCAAATTCGCGATGGGCGAATGAAACCAATGCAAGCGCCGAATGGCTCCACCCTTCGTCGGGAGCCAATTCAACGGCCCTGTCTGCACGAGCTCTTGCGAGCTTCAGCAAGTCACCCTTTTCATCACCGGGCGGCACCGTGATTGCGAGAATACTTGTCGCCTGTGCAGAGCCTGCGAAGCCGCCGAAATACGTCTCATCCAGTTCAATGGCGCGCTCAAACATCCCACGCACCGCTCGTAACCGTTCGCGATCCAAAACCGGAAACATCAAGGGGCGCGCCTCGGAGGCAAGGTTTAGGGCTTGTAGTTTTGTAGGATTCGTCGAAAACAGCGCTTCTCGAACGGCTTGCTGTTTCAAGGTGTTTCCCAACTGGACATCACCATCTTGAGGTACGTCTGGCGCTTTGAAATAGGCCATCCCTCCAATGGTCAACGCCGCCAAAACCATCGCTCCGGGAAAAACATATCTCAACCGCAATACATTTTGGGCATCGTCGCGCTCGGTTTCTAACAGCTCGAACCGGGGCACATATCCTCCGGGGTCGACATGAATGCGCAGGTGCTGCAGTTTGCCGGAATTCGTGTAGTAATTGGCCAGCCGTCGTCGCATTCGACCAGCGTCAACACGCACGACAGCCATCGGGTCGCTGCCAGCGTCCAGCGATCTACCGTAGACGTCCTCGGCAATAGATTTGGCGCGAATGTCATCGGCCTGCCCCATCAGGTACTTTTCGACGACATAGCTCAGAAAGGACTGCAGACGCTCTGCGCCATCAAATTCAGGGCTATCCAGAATCGCCCTCAACGCCTGTCGGATTTCGCTATCCGGCGGCATTGGCCTGTCCGGATCATGACCCGCATTTGTCTGCAAACTTGTTAACGACATCCTGCTGCCAGTTTCAGAAGCTTGGTAAGTCACTGAAAATAAACATGTTACGTCGTAACATACGTTAAGATACCTGAATATGTAAATAGATTTCGGCGATACTGGCCGCGAAAGGAGGGGGATGCGCTTAGTCGCTGGGCATCAATTCGGATTTTTCCATTTGGAGATCACTATGGATACGCTGTCGATGTTGTTTCCGGATCGGATGAACGAAATCGGACGCTTGCGAAGCGTGGACACAGTGTTTGCGCAAATCTGCGCTGACTATGAAAACCTGAATGCCCTGCTGCCCTGCGATACCAGCGATCCAACCTACTCAGACTTAATCAATAGCCTTCGGGGACTTGAGGACGAAATTCAACTCTACCTCACGTCCGGATCAAAGCCACCCGAAGGCTGACCAGAACACAGCAAAGGCGATCCAAATGCTGGCCAATCTATTGTTCTACGTCGGGCTGATCATATCGTTGACCATAGGGTTCATGTATTTCCGCGACCTCGGCGACATCAGCCAGATGGTATTGAAGGTGAAGCGGAACAACATGATCCGCTTTATTCGGAACGAACAGACCTACCTGGCCGCCGGAATAGGGGCGCTGGTCCTGATGCTGGTTGGCCATTTGATGGGCGGCGGCCCCGGTTGGCTGTTTTTCCTAGGCATGCCGGCTGTGGCCTTACTGATCATCTTTCTGTTCGTCTTCCCTTGGGTTTGGGTGCATATCGGTCTGCGCAATCAGCAAAACAGCGCGCAGTATTTCCCGATCTCGGAGGCGCGCGATTTTATCAACCCATCCGCAAGCGTTTTAGTTATCGAAAACAATGGCCACGCGCGTGCGCACTCCGACGCACAATTGATGCGCCCGCATCTGGCGGGGAATGCGAAGGGCTTGGGTGGCGACGACATCGTGATGACCTATTGCGCGATGGCAAATCTTGGTCTGGCTTACAAGCCCGTCGTCGATGGCAAGAGACTGGATCTGGAAGTACTGGCCCAGCATGGCAACAATCTGATCCTGCGCGACAACACCACCGGTGAACCGATCCAACAGATATATGGCCACTTCGACAGCGATACCTCAAAGCAGTCCGCGATGCAGCCTTGGCCGACCTTCCGGATGAGCTTTCGCGGCTTTCAGAAGGCCTACCCTGATGGAGAGGTGTTTCTGAACAAACCGTCTTCGAACCCATTTCTACGGCTGTTCGATATGTTTACCGAAACCGTGTTCTCCTCGGGCATTGCAAAGCAGCATCAAGAAGCTGCGCCTGTCATGGATAACATGAGCCATAGCGATGATCGGCTTCCGAATAAAACCTATGTTTGGGGCGTTACGATCGATAACGACGCAGTGTGCTGGACTGATGACTTCATTGCAGAGCATCATGGGCTGATCAACGCCACGCTGGGCGGTCGCGATATCGTGGTGTCATATGACCCGACTTATGAAAGCGTCGGGGCCTGGTACAATGACAGCGGTGCGCCAGTCACCAAAATCGATTTCTTTGGAAATGCAAACTGCGGAAAGCTGAACCGCGTTGAAACCCTGCGGTCAGGGATGTTCTGGCATGTTTGGGTCGAGTTCTTTCCCGACACCGACATCAACCGCACAAATGCGGAGCAAGCTGGCCCCCGCCACCCACAAGACACCAGCAAATCCAAAACTCAACCAACACCGGAGCAGAACCAATGAGGAGCACCGAAATGAAACACCGGATTGGCCTATCGGCGCTCATCTGTCTCGCGGCAAGCATCGCGACAGCGCAGGACGCGCCCATCGTCCATGATGCCGAGTATTACATCCTCGAAGCGCAAAACGCGGAGCAATGGGCGGCGGACAATACCGAGGTCGATCGGTTATTGGAGCAGTTCCAAATTTCGAACGGAGGTAAGCCGCCGAATATCCTCAACATTCTGATCGACGATATCGGCTTTGGCGATCTGGGCATTCCCGAACTCAATGCCGTGCGCGGGTATTCTACCCCAAATATCAACGACTTTTCCGATCAGGCGATGCGGGTGGTCCGCATGTACACCGAACCGTCGTGCACACCAACACGGGTCGCAATGATGACTGGGCGGCTACCGGTTCGGATGGGGATGGGCGATACCACCGTAGACATTGCTGGGTTCGGTTTGCCCGCAAATGAGGTCACACTGGCCGAGGTTCTATCTGAAGCTGGCTATGCGACGGCCCATGTCGGCAAATGGCATATGGGCGACATTCCGGAAGCCTGGCCTCACAATCAAGGTTTCGACTGGGCTGGCTTCCCGGTGCATCAGCAGGGGCAACTGACCATCTTCAATGACGATGCGATCAAAGAACAAGTTTCGGTTGGAATATCTGACTTCGATGACCGGTTCGTTCTGGACGATTTCTTTCGTCCCGACCCGGCCGCCATGGTCACTGGTCTTGAAGCAGAAAAAGGCGAAATCGCACGTGAAGTTGATATGACAGCGGGCGAGCGCTGGACCGCCGAAAAATATGACGCCATGAACCAGCGCTATCAAGATCAAACGCTCGAAAAGCTGCGAGAGCTTGCGGGCGGTGACAAACCCTTTTTCCTCCAATACTGGCCGCTGATCCCGCTCGATAACACGCGCTCTGGCCGTTCGGGGCCTCAGTCTCCAAATGGCGGACTTTACGTGGACAAAATGCAGCTTCTCGATAGTTGGCTTGGAGATATTTTCAACGAGATGAAGGCTCTGGGTCTTACGGAGAACACCATCGTTGTGGTGATGGGCGATAATGGTCATTTCACCAAATACTCTCCCCAATCTGGTTTCACCCCAATGGTTTTCGCTGGCGGCAAAGGCGACGTGTCCGAAGGCGGTATTCGGGTGGACAGTTTTATTCGCTGGCCAGGAATGATCGAAGCTGACGGGATCGTTGGCGACATTGTTCATGTCTCTGATCTCTACACCACGCTTGCGCGGTTTGCGGGTGCGGAGTCGAAAATCCCGCGAGATCGGTTGGTGGACGGTGTTGATCAGTCTGCCCTGCTGTTGCTGGGCGAAACCAAAGGCCGACGGGATCACTTGATCGTCTATTCGGTCAATTCACCAAAGGCGATTATCAAGGATCAGCTAAAGCTGCGCATACCGGGGGCTGGCGAAAGCGCGATCCTTGCGGACTTCTTTGACGTCTACCGCGACACGCACGAAAAATATCCGGTCTCTACCGAGGTCGGGGCCTGGGGCGGTCAAGAGTTTGTGCGCATTCTCGGACGGCATTTGAAGCGAAAGGAAAAGTACCCAGATATCGAACCCGCGCGCGGCGTCCCTTATGAAGGCATTGAAAATCTGCGTCCCGAAACGCAGGCCGCTGTGGAGGCGTTCCTGCTCAAACAATCCTCAGTCAGCAAGTGATCAGAGCGGTTTGCGTTCAAGTAAAGCCGGGGCCCTGTTTGGCGGCGAGCATCATGCAAGGAGAGTAAGACATGCCCATTCATTCAACTGCTTGCATCGCAAGCGCCACTGCACTGTCCTTCTTGCTGGCCTGCGGCGTGTCTGCCCAATCCCTATCCGCACCGGGGCAGGACGAAGAGGGCTGGCGGCACACGCTGGGGTTCTACCTGTTCACGCCACTCAGAACCACGGGCACTTCGACGGTCGCGGGCGTTTCTGCCGACCTTGACCTTGACCTGGGCGATGTCCTGAGCGTTCTGGATTTCGCCGCGGCCGGACGGTATGAGGCGTGGAACGGTGATCTGGGGATCATTGTCGACGCGAATTATGTGGGCATAGAAGAGGACACGACACTTTCTGGCCCGCGTGCTACTGCCGTAAATGTGGATGTTCGACAGAAATGGTTCGCAATCCTAGGCGCATATCGAATTGCTGACGGAACCTATGGTGCGAACAACCAACGGTACACAGTCGATCTACAGGGGGGCGTCCGCTACAATTCGATCCGGCAAGAGATCGATTTCACAACGTCTGGCCCGACAAACCCACCCACTTTGGGCGGCGATCAGGATTGGATTGAGCCTGTGATTGGTGCCCGCGGTATGTGGCGCCTCAACGACCGCTGGACGACCATCGCTTCACTGGATCTTGGCGGCTTCGGAGCCGGAGGAAACGACCTTCAGGTCGGCGCCAATATTGGATTTGACTATCAGCCCTGGCAGAACACGGCGATTACGTTCGGCTACCGATTTTTCAGCGTCGACTACAGTGACACGCTCGATTCCGGTGATTTCAGCTATGATGTTACCCAGCACGGACCCTATTTCGGCGTAAAGGTTTTCTTCAACTAGGCTGGTTCTGTTGTACAAGTCTGGCGGCGACGCAAATCGTTTTTTATCGTTGTGATGCATGAACCCGTCTAAATGGATCCGGTGAACGGTCGGTTTTCGCGATTGGTACATATTCGCTACTTCCCGATGAGAGCTTTGAAGCATGCGCTACGGGGCGGAATATTTGTTCATCGCAAGTGATCAAATCGTCTGGTTTGGGCTGACTGCGGTCCTCTGGAGTAAAAATGCGGATGGCTGCAAAGTCCGCGATGTGTGAGTTCGGAGCTCCCTCGATCATGCAACCACAGCGAAAGTCTGGTCTGGCGGGCCGCAGTGCGGCAGCGTGGGTCTTCCATGAAGGTCTGGCATGGGCCGCCTTCTCTCTCTAAGTACCTCAGGTCGTTCCAGTGCTGCGCCGCTTCTGAGTCCCGCTTCGACCCCATTCTACTAAATGCTGCACGGTGCACGAATGTCCGATTGTGGCTGAAGCATCACCGGCCGCATGGGACCTGTTGGATCAAATCTCCCACTTCAAGCCTATTTCTTTTTCAGTGACCTCCCAAAGCCTTGTCATGACGGTTTTGTCATACGCGTGTGGGTTCAATGTACCCTTGCCGACCGGACCAATGGCTTCCAAGCGGCCTGTTGGTCCATAGAGCGCGCGTTGTTCCGTCAAAGTCTCTTCGGTGGCGCACATGACTTCGGGATAGGACCCTTGCTCGGCCGTTTGCACCATCGGTGTCTTGGTCATCAGCCACCAGATGAACCGCATCGTCCGGCTGCCGCTCGTACTGATCAGTGACGTTGCCGACGAGCCGGGGTGGCAGACATAGACCTCGACCTCGGGGCGCCCGGCGGCGGCAAGCCTGTCCTGTAGTTCATAAGCGAACATCATTTGCGCCAGCTTGCTTTGCGAATAGGCGATGTTCGGGCAGTAGCCCTCTTCCCAGTTCATGTCGTCGAACTTGATCGTCTTCAGGCCCATGTTGTAGCCGAGACTGGCCACGACAACGATGCGACCGTTCGATTGCGTGATCCGTTCGAACAGCATCCCGCAAAGCAGGAAATGCCCGTAGTGGTTGGTGCCGAGCTGGCTTTCAAAGCCATCCACGGTCAACTTGCGGGTTGGCACCTGCGCGATAGCAGCATTGCAGATGAGCGCATCAATCTGGGTAACGGAATTCAGAACCTCGTCCGCAGCTTCGCGTACGCTAGCGAGCGAGGCTAGGTCCATGCGAATGAAGCTCACTTCCGCCTCGCTGCCGAACTCGCTTTTCAGGTCCGCAACAGCTGCATGAGACTTCTCAGCCGAGCGGTTCAACATTACAACCTTAGCGTTCTTCTTAAGAAGCGTCCGCGCGGCCTGGAACCCGGCACCGGCGTTGGCACCCGTGATGAGGTAGGTCTTGTCGGAGAGGTCACCGAGGCGCTCGGGCGTCCAGCCCTTGGGTCCGAATGTGGTATCTGGCATCTTTTGTCTCCTATCTGCGTCGACGCAGGGGGCGAGCGAATTGTGCTTCAACTTGGAAATGTAGATAACTCTCGCCAAATCGTAGAAACAGACGAGATCATCGCAAATACTTGCCCGATTGTATCAAGGTAGTTGCCTGCATTGATCTGGAGCCCTTACATCTCTCCTATGAGCAAGGATCAGATCAAGCAAAACATCGCAGACCGAACCGAAACGGACGGCCTGACCGAGACGGGCATCAAGGGTGTGCAACTCTTTCGCGCCACGCAATCAATCCCCTGCGTTCCAGCCGTTTACGAGCCCTGCATCGTGGCCATCGTGAGCGGGGTGAAGGAAGCCGTTCTGGATGGTCAAAGATACGAATACAATAGCAGCCAGTATCTCTGCTGCCCAGTGTCGATGCCGGTCAAGGCGGGGACGCCTCTGGCCTCGCATGACAACCCTCTCTACGGGGTTATGATCTCACTGGAACAACGTGTTATGGCCGAGTTGTCGATGGAGATGGAAAATGCTGAAGGCGTTCTGCCTTCGGTCAAAGGAGAACTTCGGGAGCCGGGAATTACTCTCGCGCGATGGGATGATGGGTTCACCGATGCGCTTCTACGGCTACTGCGGCTCGGAGACAGCGAGATGGATACAGCGGTTCTCGGCGAGGCGCGATTGCGTGAACTGTTCTATTCGATCCTGAAGGGAGAAGCTGGCACCTTCGCACGGCAGGCATTCGGTGCTGGCAACGCCATCGCACGTTCCATAGCGCACGTGTCGTCACACTTGGATGCGCCGATCTCGATTGACGATATGGCAAGCCGAGCGGGCATGAGCCGGGCGGTCTTCCATCGCAAATTCAAGCAGGTCACGACGATGGCACCAATCCAGTTCGTTAAGTCGATGCGCCTCAACAACGCCGCAATGAAGATCGCGGGCGGGATGCCTGTGAACGAAGCCGCAATGGACGTTGGCTATGTCAGCCCGTCCCAATTCAGTCGCGAGTTCAGGCGCATGTATGGGCAATCGCCGAGGCAATGGGGAGAGGCACAGAAACTACTGGTCAAAGTTGCTTGAGGCTAACTTGCGTGAGCAGAGCGGACCTTGGAGCCACCGCAGCGAACAGAAGCTTTGTCCCGCGATGTGTGAGTCCGACGAAGCTTGGAATTTACGCTTGCAGCGAACGGCGGCTATGTGAGCTGGGACTGCAGCATGTTGATCGGTCGGTGAATGGCAGGTTTGGGCCGCTCCTCATCGGTTCAAGACGGCCCGAACGGTAGGATGCCGCGGTCGCTCCGATGGCGGCATAGAGCCCCTTGTTGACCAATGCTGCACCGCAGGAATAGTGTTTTTGTGTAGACCCACGAGCAGCAAAAATGAGCAAACACTTGGAAATAAAACGAGCGCAAACCAAAGACGAACCTGCCGTTAGACAGTGCGCAGAAGAAGCATATGAACAATACGCTGCTGCGATTGGCAAAAAGCCCGCTCCCATGGTTGCAGACTTTGCTTCTTTGATTGATTCCGAGCATGTGTATGTCGCAGTCGATTTAGATGACGACATACTCGGCTTTATCGCCTTCTTTCAAAGGGGTGATCATATGTTTCTTGAGAATGTCGCGGTACGCCGAAATGCAACAGGAAGGGGCGTCGGTAAGCGACTGATCGAATTTTGTGAGGAAGTAGCGAAGGATGCCAACTTAGGGTCAGTGAAGCTATACACGAATGAAAAAATGACTGAGAATTTGTCGCTCTACCCGCATCTCGGATATCAAGAAACGGAACGGCGAAGAGAAGATGGATTCAACCGCATCTTTTTCGAGAAGACGATTTGACGAACGGCGGAAATGTCCGCATTTCGCGAGTTCATGCAGCCTTTGATTCTGCGCTCGCAGCGAACGGCAGGTTCGACAGGCCGCACCGCAGCATGGAGACTATAGGGTGAAGGTCCGGAAAGGGCCGTTTGATTACTATCAGCGATTTTAGGCACGATATGCAGGAAGAGGTGCCCGGTCCTGCAAGTTTATCATTCTTCGAAGCATCGTTTCCACGACACTTTGGCGAACACTACTTATTTCTGCTGACGGATCGTCGAACAAGTTTCGCAACTCGTGAGGGTCATGTTCCAAGTCGTAAAGTTCGTTCCAATCTTCACCTTCGCGCAGTGACATTCTGTATCTGTCCGTTACCACAGTTCGCACTCGCTGTGGCCGATCGAAACCGGTCATTGTTCGCTGGCTGTCCTCTTCAACAAGAATGGCCTTTGGGGGCTTTGATGTGAGCAAATCGCGCCCCTGAATACCATTAAAGGCTTGTATGCCCGCGCGGGACAGAATTGTTGCTGCAATGTCGATCGAAGAACCTAAGCCGGTATCAACTACAGCCTGATTTGCTTTGGGGTCTTTCCAGATGAACGGTACGCGGATGATGCTTTGGTAGTGCAGCAAGAGCTTTAGCATCAGCCCGTGATCGCCCATATAGTCGCCGTGATCCGAGGTGAAAATCACCACAGTGTCTTCTGCCAGCCCCAATGCCTCAAGCCGGGCCAGCACCCGACCGATGGCATCATCGATCATGGTGATCATCCCATAGGTTAGCGCTATAATCGCGCGAGCCTCATCCTTGCTGACAGCAAAAGGGTTCTGGCTGTCACGCGGATCTGTTCCCTGTGCCATCGCCTCTTTCATGGCTTTGATCGGTGGCAGATCACCATGACCAAACGAGAGGGGCAACGCCATCTCTGCCGGATCATACATATCCCAATACCGCCCAGGCGGTGTGAACGGGTGATGCGGATCCGGGAAAGACATTTGCAGAAAGAATGGCGCGTCCTGCTGTGCCTGTTCGGTCAGCCAGGCTTCGGTCCGATCGGCAATCCATGAGGTAGAGTAAAGTTCTTCCGGCACAGCCGTCCGCCAGGCTTGAGGCGCATTGATTCGATTGTTCGGCAACGCGTTGTCAGGACCGGTCAAATTATCAAAGTCAGGATGCTGTGTACGGGCCCACAGCAGATAGTCACCCGAGGCCTGGTCGCCGTGATCGGCAGTAACCTCTACATGATCAAACCCGTAAAAATCGCCTGTCAAACGCTCGGACAGCGGTCTGTCCCATTTGGGCGCGACTTCAAGATCGTAGTCAGATGAATGCCTGTTGTTTTTGTAGGCGTCCCGCAGAGCGACGGATGGTGCTGTCAAACCGTCCTGTGGCTCGAACTGATTAGTGGCGGGCAAACCGGTAAAACTCTGTAGGTGGGATTTGCCGATCAGACCGGTGTTGTACCCGGCATCGCGCAAAAGCTCGACAAAGGTGGTGTGATCCTTTGACAGGGGAATGCCGTTGTGGCGTGCACCATGCACTGAACACATGCGCCCGGTCATAATGGATGCGCGGTTGGGCATACAGATGGGATTGGCAACATAGAACCTATCCCAGCGCGTGCCTTTCGCCGCGAGACTGTCGATGTTGGGTGTTTGAACAGTGTCATTGCCATAACAGCCCAAGTGATCCGCTCGATGCTGATCCGTAATGATGAACAGGAAATTTGGTCGTTTGCTCATTGGGATGCCTTTGAAGTTTCGGGCGTGGATCGACCTGCCATGAAGTCATATGCGACCAGCGCCATTCCGATGCCAATGGCCGGAACCTGGATCAACGGATCAGTCGCGAGGCAGGCAAATGCAGCACCAAAACGCACAACGATTTCAGGGATGGTCAGCTTGCGTCTGTCGAAACCCGACAAGGCCGATGAGAATAGCCAAATGCAAAAGCAGGTGCGAGCAACGATCCAAAGGAAAGGCAATAGACTGAATTGCTCGATAATCAGGATGGTCGGATAGAAGGCAAAGACAAAGGGTATGATGAATTTTGCCATGCCAAGCCGGAACGACATGAAGGCTGTCATCAAAGGATTGGCCTGCGCGATTGGGGCTGCTGCATAGGCGGCGATGGCAACGGGGGGTGTCAGGGATGAGGCAACGCCGTAATAGAAGACGAACATGTGCGCGGTCAGCATCGAAACACCCAGTTCCTGAATGGCAGGGCCCATCACAAGTATGATAATCAGATAAGCGGGTAGTGTGGGCATGCCCATCCCAAGAACCAGAGCCCCCACCATCGCGACCAGCAGCGCCGAGAACAGACTTTCTCCGCGGATCGTAGCAATAACATTGGCCAGTTTGAGGCCAAGGCCGGTACTGTCGAGCGACCCGACCAGAATACCGATTGCGGCGATGGCAATCAAAAGCAGCGCGCCCGATTCCGCACCTTTGAGAAACGAATCCCAGATACGCTTTGGATCGGCTCGAACTTCTGGGTTGATCGCAGACAATACCAGGAGAACCACAACGGCGTAGAATCCTGCAGCAGAGGTGGACAATCCCGCTAGCAGAGAACCGATCACGACAAGAATAGGCCCGACGAACAGGACGGAGTTTATTAGGTCTGTGCGGGTGATCTGATCGTCAACGGTCATGGGTTGAACCTCGATACCTTGACGGCGCGCCTCAACCGTCACGGCAGCAAACAAACTGAAATAGTAAAACAGTGCCGGGAACAAGGCAGCGATAATGATGTTCAGGTACCCAACGCCGGTCAAATCCGCCATGACCAGAGCTGCTGCGCCCATGATCGGCGGCATGATTTGCCCTCCGGATGAGGCCGTGGCCTCGATCCCAGCTGCAAATGTGGGCGAAAAGCCCCGTTTCTTGATCATTGGGATAGTGAATGTACCGGTACCCACGATATTGGCCACGGTTGACCCCGACATCGTGCCAAACATGGACGATGCTAGAATGGCGGCGTGCGCCGGACCGCCACGTGTACGCCTGGTGGCAAGGAAAGCGAATTTCAGAAGCGTGTCGCCAGCGCCGGTTCCTTCGAGCAACACCCCAAAAATGATGAACACAAAAACGGTGCTGAGAACGATGTTTGTGATCGAACCGAACACGCCCTTGTTGGTGTTGTACCAAAGCGCCTCGGCAACTTCTCTTAGAGAGAAACCCGCATGCGCCATAATGCCCGGTAAGTCCTGCCCAAACAAAAGGTAGATGACGCCAAGCGTGCCAACCGCAAACAATCCCCATCCCCAAAGGCGGCGGCACAGTTCAAGGAATACTGCCAATCCTGCCAACGCCGGCCATGCATCTTTCGTAGTCACGTCGTAAAGCGCCGTTTCCATCTCGGTCTGTACGAAATAGAAAGACCAGATCGCCCACATCCCAATAACGATAAGGGCGATATCGATCAGGACACGCGCGCTGCTTAGCTCCCCATAGATCGATTGACGCTTTTGCGAGACCGCAACGGCAACGATCAGGGCTAGCGCAAAACCGGCGGCCCGGTGAATCTTGGGGTCGATCAAACCCACGCCGGATGAGTAGAGTGTGATCAGGCCGAGTGCACAGCACGCGACCATCGAGGCCAGGGCGAATAGTCTCATTGAGACACGGGTGATGGAAACCGCATCAGTCATCGGAGCATCTCTCATCCAAAAGGAAAGGGGATACGCCAGGCCAGTGCGTTGGCCTGATGTAAGCCTCAGGAGCCGGGGCGAAGGTCGTCTGGAACTTCGAAGCCGACTTCGTCGTAGTAACGCAGGGCACCGGGGTGCAGCGGCACGTTGATCGAAGTAAAGGCCGTATCTTTGGTCACATCCTTGAGGAAGAACGCTGTTGCGTGCACCTCGTCCAGATTTTCCCAGAAGGATTTGGTCGCATTGTAAACCACATCCTCAGAAACATCCGCGTGTGTACCCACAAACTGTGTAAAGCCCAAAGCTGTAATCTCGCCGTCGGTCAGTTGCCCTTTGTAGACGTCGCCATTGAATTGCATCATGCCTCGGCCCGGTCGTCCGAACAGGGCCTGCATTTCCTCGCTGGAGACTTTATCCTCAGGGATCGACAGCACGCGGAATTCCCCTGACAGGCCAAAGCGCTCGATGTTGGCAGAGCCGATCTCGGCAGGCCGCACCATCATATCTATTTTACCGTCGGCAAGTGCCGCATATCCTTCGCCCCAGCCGAGCCGCACGGCTTGGTAGTCTTCTCCGGCGACATAACCGGTGATGTTTTTGATCAGCGCTTCAGATGTTGCGGATGCTGATCCGGCCGGTGGGCCGGTGAAAACGGTTTTGCCTTTGATATCGTCCCAAGTCTCGATCCCGGAACCCGCCAACGTAACTGGATGGTAAGCTCCGGCCTTGAACCCAAGGATTGCGCGGATGTTCTTGGAGAGTTCAGGCGCACCCTCGACTTTTTCATACATCCGCTTTTGACCAGCCATGAGATTGACCAGCGATGGCACGGTAGAGAAAAAATCGATCTCGCCTTTTGCGCCTTTCAGCATCGATTTGGTCAGTGTCTGACCTGCGTTGACCTGAATTTCGACACCGGACTTACCCGCTTGGTTCGAGAACGCAACGAACACTGTGTGGACCGGATCACCAACACCTGCTGTCTCTCCTTTGAATATCTCAGCCGATCCGGCATTTGCGGCCGCGAAAGCAAAGGTCGCCGCCGCAAGCGTACGACCCAACGATTTGAACAGAAACATGGACTCCTCCCAGTCAATTGCTGACTAATTTAGCAGTACAAAACTATATGGAATAATCAAACTTTATGCCTTATACATAACAATTAGATATGAAACTTGACCCCAAGCATCTCGCCCAGCTCTCTGTTATCGTCGAGGCTGGTTCTTATCAAACCGCCGCAAGCCGGCTAGGTACCACGCAGCCAGCACTTAGCCGGAACATGAAAGCGTTAGAAGATCGATTGGGTACGCCGCTTTTTCAAAAAGTGGGGCGGCGTTCTATTCCTAACAACTTGGCACTTAAACTGGCGCGAAACGGGTTGGCCATTCGTTTGGCGGAAGAGCAAGCCGGAATTCTTGCAGACCAGTCTGCGAATGGCTCGATCGGTGAATTGCGGATCGGCGCGCCTCCGATCGTGTCCGGGCGCTTTCTGAGTGATGCTCTGGCGCAATTTATCAAGGCAAATCCCAATTGCAGTGTCGAAACCAGAACCGGTCTTGTCCATGAACTTCGGACATTGCTAGAGCGAGGTGAGGTGGACCTTGTGTTCGGCCCAGAAAGCTTGGCTGAACCTGTAGACGGGTTGGAATTCGAAGAACTCATTGATGACGGTGTTGGGGTGATGTGTCGGACGGGTCATCCCCTGGCTGCTTTGAAGCAGGTCATGGCGTCAGATCTCGAAGCACAGATCTGGCTTGCGCATTCTCGAGGGAGTTTGCTGCGTCAACAAACCGAAGCAGCCATGATTGCCTCTGGTGTCCGCTCCATGCGAATTGGCTGCGAAACAGACTCCATTCGGTCGGTCCTGGAGATCGTTTCCGAGACCGATTTGATTACAACTATGCCAAGGGCAACGACCGCACCATACCTGGAAGATCGACTGCTCTTTTTGAATTTCGATCATCAGCAATTTCATCGGCCTTTAGGGGTCATTCGGCGCGCCGGAGTTGCCGCAAGCAGAATTGAAGATCGCTTCTTACACACACTCAAGAAATCGCTTGCAGTTCATTTTCCTGTCTGAGCTTGGAGCGTCTTACGAGACCGCTCTATCTGCGTTTTGCAAAGAGCGTATTCTTTTACTCCGAAATAATTTTCGAGCAATTTGCACAACCCGCTTTGTCACAAGCACCGTTGGTTCAACTGGTGTCAAGTTTTGTGGACGAAACGAATGTCCGCAATGCGGGCTGCAGACGCAGCGTTTAAACGCGATGCTCAAGGTCGGCTTTGGGCCGTTTCCGGCGTCGCATTTTCTTGACCCATGACTGATGCTTCATCTCATGGGATTTTGGACCCGCAAGTTTGGGACCTCAATTAACTGTTCCATGTCCCATAAATTGATGTGGATTCCTCGAAGCGTTTTTTTGTCGTACATCCGATGATAGTAAAGAAATTGCTCGACTTCCATGGCCTGGCAAGCGGTACTGCTGGCATGGACGACACAACCCGTGAACAGCTCAATTTCGTTTTTGCAAAGCTAACGGGTAGTTTGGAGGACGCGGCATCGCATGCTCTCAGAGGCCAGCGATCGAAGATTAGCCCAGAAGAAGCAATAGAGCTTGTTCAGTCCCTCCAGGTCCTACTGCAACACGCCGCCGCGCGTATGCGGGCGATTGAGCTCTTAGCCCGTCAGAGTGGGTGAACCTGAAGCAAAACACCAACTTTGGATTGCGCAAAGCGGGCGTACGGGCTTGCACTGGATCGGTGGTCAGTCAGTCTTTAGAACTAATCCAACAACTCACCCAACGAGACACCAAGCGCCGCAGCCAGCTTATCAACAACGGTGATCGTAGGGTTGCGAGCACTGCGCTCGAGATCGCTAATGTACGTCCTGTGAATATCCGCCCGATGCGCGAACTCCTCCTGCGACCAGCCTTTCATCTGCCGCAAGCGTCGCATGTTTTTTGCCAGGCGGTTCTGCACATCCATATTGCTTCTTGGACAGTGATGCAGTTGATCGGTCTACAGACGATCAGTGATATATTCAGTTGACTTCTCGTCCAAACGAAGCGTTTCTATGTCACCGATCGACGACAAGGCGCGGCACATGCAAGACCAGTTGAACCCACCAGATGTGCGATATGTAAAGCTAGGCTCTGGCGGCAAACATGTTGATTATGCCCTGGAGAACGCGGTCATACCTGTCGACTTTGACCTGGCCGATCATGCGCTGTGTCTGGCAGGCGATTGGGATATGTTGCTAACAACGATGACCCAGGCCGGACGCGGAATTCAGGCTGCAAAAGAAGACATCCGGGAACTAAAAGACTTCTATGACCTGCCAGAAGGATCACTTTGGATCACGATGGCACATGGGCATCTGTGGTGGGCGCTTGTGGGCGACAAGATCGAACTATCCAAGATAACATCGTCAGGCCCGGTTCGTTGGCGTACCACACAAAGTGGTTGGTCCAAAATGTCGCTTGCTGGCACTCCTCTACAACTAAACACCCTGAGTTCAGCACTTACAAAAACAGCTTCATACAGGCGAACAATATGCCGTGTCGAGGCTCAGGACTACCTGCTGCGATCAATCCGGATAGAACGCCATCCACTTCAACACAGCGCCAATGCTCTCACCGCAGAGATGTATAGCCTAACCGAGCAAATGATCGGGAACTTGCATTGGGCAGAATTTGAAACACTGATTGATCTCATTTTCCTGCGCAACGGTTGGCGGCGCACCAGCCTGCTGGGTGGAAACATGCCTGATGTGGACCTGGTGCTTGAGCAACCCCTGACCGGAGAAACGGCCTGGGTTCAGGTCAAGAGCCAGGCTGGACAGGCTGAACTTGACAGCTACATTGATCGGTTCTTAGCTGATGGGTCCTGTAACCGTTTCATATTTGCATGCGCCAATCCACGCGGCGCACTGGCCCTCCCAAGGCAAAGCGAATTGAACTTAAACATTTGGACAGGCAAAGAGCTCGCTTCACAGACTGTGGAGTCCGGATTGTTCAAATGGTTGTCCGAAAGAATAGTCTGACACTCTGAACTGCGACAGTCCACCTCTGCCTATGTCAAACGGTGCCTGAGGCGTTCATCATCCTCAACGTCTTCGACCCTGAGCAGCGTGGTCTCCAGCGTGCAACCTTCAGGCACGAGAAGACAGCCGTAGCCCGTATTGTTGGCTTCCTGCGGGCTATATTTTTCCCGTAGTTCATCAAGTAGAATCTTGGCTTTTAAGTTGCCCTTTAGAGCTTCGCACTGAATCGTCTTTAGCAATAGGTCCACCGTTGAGACGCGCTTACGTTCACCGTTTTCAGTTATGATATGCGTTTCATGCGCGACTCTCTGGACAATAGACTTCATCCCTTTCGCGCCGCACGGTCTTCCCTTGGGATTGCCAGATTTTCCTTTTTGGAACCTGTTGGGGTAAAGAGGATCGAAGTCCTCAATCGGGTCAGTACCATCGGTCATAGTTTGGTTCCTTGAAGATACAGTTGTCGCGGCATTTACACTCTGCTTCCCGCAGTACGCGCCCATTCATCAAATGATCCCAGCAATCCATCAACTATCTCTCTCAGGCTTTATAAAAGAGGCTCTAGGTGCGATCACCACACCTGTTTGTATCTTCGATCGTGGCGGCGTTATGGCATCATATTTTTCAAACTGCTTTAGCACGTGCTTTGCGGCCTGAATGTTTCCCTTAAGCGCTTTCGCAACCTGCATCCGCAGTGCCGCTTCGCGCGTATCCATTTTTTTGCTGCCGCCTAACGACTTAACTCTAACATGCTGATCCAGGACCTGATCCAGATCCAGTTCAACAGTCCCCTTTTTCCGAGGCCTTCCTTTTGGATTTCCAGATTGACCTTTTTGGAATTGCGTTTCACGGGGCGGACGACCGTAGCCAACGTTGTAGCCTTTATCAGACATTGGCCACCTCCTGCTCTGCCGCCGCACTGGCGCCATCATTTTCACGTTCGCTCGCCACCTCCTTAAACACCGGCCCATTGTCACCAAGACGCGGGATCAGGCCGAATGTATCCGTCAGGCGGCGCAGGATCACGTCACAGTAGGCTGGATCAATCTCGATCCCAAATCCACGCCGACTCGATTGCTCAGCCGCGATAAGCGTGGATCCCGACCCGCAAAATGGGTCCAACACCAACCCGCCACGAAGCGAGCAGTCCAGAATGGCATCCCTCACCAATGCCACCGGCTTGACGGTAGGGTGCATCTCAAGACCGCCCTGCCCTTCACCAAAGCTATTGGCCCCGGCATAGGTCCAGACATTTGTCCGGTTCCTGCCATTCTTGCCCAGCTCGACATTGTTGATGTGTTTGCCGGTCCCCGATTTGAATACAAACACCAACTCATGCTGTGACCGGTAGAGCGATCCCATCCCTCCATTTGTCTTAGACCAGACGCACAGATGTTTTAGCTCTGAATAAACCACCTCCCCTGCCCCGAGAATTTCACGCATATGACGCCAGTCCATGCACTGAAAGTGAATGGAACCGTCATCGCTATAAGAGGCAAGGTGTTGGAATACAGATGTCAAAAAGCTCTGAAAGTCTTCTGGCGACATTTCACCGGACGCCATGGCAAACTCTCGATGCTGTACCGACCCCAAGCCCGAAACGTGTCCCTGTATGGGGACATTGTAAGGGGGATCTGTAAAAACCATCTGTGCACGTTCCGACCCAAGCAAGGCAGCATAGGTCTCCGCGTCGGTGCTGTCTCCACAGATCAGGCGATGAGGGCCAATGTGCCAGATATCACCCCCGCGGGTTACCGGTGATTTCCCGACTGGGATCGGAACCTGATCCAATGGATCTTGCCCTTCTTCACCATCCAATTTCAGCGTCTGGATGCTCAGATCGATTTCAGGCAACTCGAAACCGGTGAGTGTAAGGTCAAACGGGATTTCCAACTCATCAAGGTACTGGAATTCCAGCGCCAGAAGACCAGCATCCCAGCCCGCATTTTCGGCAAGCTTGTTATCCGCGATGACATAAGCCCGAATGTCTTCTTCGCTCATGCCTGAAAGACAAATCGTTGGGACTTGCTCCAGACCCATCTGTTTGGCCGCCTCGACACGGCCATGCCCCGCGATGAGCCGATTATCCTCATCGACAAGAACGGGGTTGGTGAAGCCAAAGTGCTCGATCGAGCGCATCACCTGCCGAATCTGGCTTTTCGAATGCGTTCGGGGATTCCTGTCCCGCGGCTTCAGCGTCTTGGGGGATTGATAAACTATCTTCAGCGCAGTCAATGATCTGGCTCCTCACTTAAGCGGAGCCGAATTCAAAACGTCAGATACAATGCGGCCCCGGGTTTCACTTCGGGTCCACGTAAGCGCATTCTAACGTGATATATGTCTGGGCACTTGTTTCAGCCAGGCGCTGTCCCGGTTCAATCTCAGACAACGTCAAGATCATTCCGGCCATTTTATTGTTGAGATCAATGTAACTATCGCAGTGAAAGATTCAATATCCACCGATGCATCTAAGTCGAACTCCAGGCAAACCGATCAGGTTCAGAACGCCGACAAATCCATTTTTGAACCCAATACACTCTCATTGAGATAGCATTGTTATTGCTAGAATCGAGCTACAAATATCAGAGCCAATCAAAAGATCCAGAAGGGTCCAAAGCCGATCACAATTACCGCTGTGCGGACAAAGCGTGAATTCGCGTCGCGGACCCCAACTTCTGCAATTCGCGCATCGCGACCTTGATCTCTGCATCAAGGGCGAAAACAGTCATTCGCCGCAGCTGCACAGCGACAAGATCTGAAGTCGAAAAGCAGACTTTTATGGCAAGATCGCAGAGAGTCTACTGCTCTTCACAGAAATTACTCCAATCCATCTGTGGCCGTTCCCTCTGTTATTTGCCCCGGTTTCCGCGTCTTTCTTATACCTGCGCACGGCATTGCCTGGGCGTGATTCCATACTCACGTTTGAATGCGGTGCCGAAGGCTGAAGCGTCGGCAAAGCCGCAAGACAATGCGATTTCGCGCAATGACGCGCGCCCATGCTCAAGCATTTCCCTAGCACGCTGCAGGCGCAATTCTGAATAATAGGTTGAAGGGGTGCGACCAAGTTCCCTTAAAAACAGCCGCCGCATCTGCCAAACCGAAATTCCAGCCCGTTTCCCAATATCCGCGAGAGAGAGCGGTTGCTCCTGATTTGCAAGCATCAGCTCAATGCACCTTGCGATGCGCCGGTCGGAACGGAACAGCAATTGATCTCTGTGCAAAGGGCGCGAGAGGAACTTGGTTTCGGGACTGCCATAGCTGACGATATCGGCTAGGCTATCGGCTAGCTTGCCCCCCTGAGTTTGGCGGATGAGCGCAAAGAACAGATCAAACTCAGACACGATACCAGTGCAGCCGAGCCGGTGATTGGTCAGGATATGCAGATCTTTACTTAGGAGTTCAGGCGCAAACTCTTCGGCAAAGCTATCGCGGCTTTCAATATGCGGTGTCGCCTCCGCAGAACCCAAAAGACCCGCTTTGGCCAGAATGAAGGCGCCGTTCTCCATGCTGCCGATCATACCGCCCTGGCGGTCAATGCGATGCAGCCAGGTAAACAGAGAAGTTACGTAGCCAGCCTCAGGCGACCAGGACGCCAGTACGGCTGTAGCTGACGCTGTGTGAATCTGCCCAATTGCACAAGTCGGTGCGATCTCGATGCCAGCGCTTGATCGGCAGGGGACATCGCAGAGGGTGACGATATCCCACGAGAATACCTCTTCCATTGCCTCGCGGTTGGCAATGCGCATCAAGTCCAGTGCGACAGTCAGATTGCTGAGCGTGAAGCCCGGAATCAGAGCCAGGACGATATGAAGGCGATTGTGTTCTTGCGGGCTGGAATGAGGCATAGCGTTCCAATGTTGCACATTTTGCACCGTAGAATGCTCAAAATCAGCCATATGTAAAGCCTCACAGACGATACCATAACTAAACTACGGAGGCTGGCCGTGCGTGAAACACGTAAAAAACTGATACCAGAAGAATGCGATTTCCTGATCTGCAATGCTTCGGTGATTGATGGAACGGGCGGTCCGGCACGCCATGCAGATGTAGCGATCGCGGGAGATCAGATTGTTGGTGTGGGTGATCTGCAAGACCTTCGTGCCGAGACTGTCGTTGATGCGGCGGGCCTTTGTTTGGCCCCTGGTTTCATTGATGTGCATACGCATGACGATTGGGCGCTGCTGCGGACACCGGACATGCCCTTCAAGATCACTCAAGGCGTCACGACTGTGGTGGCCGGAAATTGCGGGATCAGTGCCGCGCCGTTCAGGATGCAGGAGGGGTTGCCGGACCCGTTCAACGTGGTTCCGGGCTTAAAGGAGTTCAGTTTTGAAACCGTCGGTGCCTACTGCCAGGCCATCACCGAGTCTCCGCCTGCGGTGAATGTCAGGCTGCTGGTCGGACATTCGGCGCTCCGCGCTACGGTGATGGGGCCAGATCTGAACCGTCCGGCGAATGCTGATGAAATCAACCAAATGGCCGATCTGTTGGACCTTGCTCTGGGCGAAGGAGCCGCCGGGCTCTCAAGCGGGTTGGACTATCCTGCCGCGTTGGAAGCTCCGCTGGACGAAATTGTGGCGTTGGCGGGTGTTCTGCGCCGCCATAAAGGCACAGTTTATGCCACCCATATCCGGGATGAAGGTGATACGGTAGTCGATGCCGTCAAAGAGGCCCTGACCACCGGGCAGCAGGCCGAGGTGCCTTTGGTTCTGTCGCACCACAAATGTTGCGGTCACCGCAATTTTGGCAAAAGCAAAATCACGCTTGCGATGATCGATGAGGCGCGCAGGGCTGGCGAGGTTGCCCTGGATGTCTATCCCTATGTCGCCTCTTCCTCCGCTTTGATGGAACGATTTATCGGAGCGGCGAAAGACGTGATTGTGATCTGGTCCGCCCCGCATCCAGATTGCGGCGGGCGGATGCTGGATGACATCGCAGCGGATTGGGGCGTAACGCGGGAAGAGGCCTGCACCCGCCTGAAACCCGCCGGGGCCGTCTATTTCGACATGGACGAAGACGATGTGCAGCGGATCATGCAGCACCCAGCAGCGATGATTGGCTCGGACGGGTTGCCGGGCACTGAAAAGCCGCATCCGCGCCTGTGGGGTACTTTCCCGCGCGTGCTTGGACACTATGCCCGGGATCTCAAACTGTTTTCTCTGGCACAGGCGGTCCACAAGATGACCGGCCTGTCTGCGGCCAAATTCGGCATGTCGGATCGCGGCGAAATTGCCGTGGGGAAAAAGGCTGACCTTGTGCTGTTTGATGCGGATGAAATCGCGGATCATGCGGATTTTGACACGCCTGAACGCCCCAGCAAAGGCATCCATACCGTTGTGGTCAATGGGCAGGTCGCCTTTACCAACGGACTGCAAACCAGCGGCCGCGCCGGGCGCTTCCTGGACAATCAACCAAACCTACGGGGGGATCAATGAGCAGAACCATCTGGCTAAATGGGCAATATATGCCCGAAGAAGACGCCAAGCTGCCGATTTTTGATCGTGGGCTTTTGTTTGCCGATGCTGTCTATGAAGGATTTGGCGTACTGGACGGGCAAATCATTGATTTCCCTTATCATATGCAACGCCTGAACCGGTCTTTAAACGAGCTGGAAATGCAACAGCCGATAGATGAGGACGCCCTGTTTGACGGGTTGATGGGGCTGATCGCGCGCAACGGTGTGCAGGAGGCTTTCCTTTACCTGCACATCACACGCGGCGCGCATGATCGCGATTACCTCTATCCTGACGGGCTGACGGCCAATGTCTTTGCCTTTACCCAGCCCCTGCATGGTGGGCTTGCGGCAGATGCGCCCCAGCCACTACGGCTGGCCAGCGCCCCTGACATCCGCTGGGCGCGGCGCGACATCAAGACCAGCAACCTTTTGGGGCAGGTTCTGGCCAAGGAAGTCGCCCGCAAGGCCGGAGCCGATGAGGCGCTGATGATTGCCCCCGATGGCACAGTGACCGAATGCGGGGCCATGTCGTTTTTTTATGTCAAGGATAGCCGCATCCATGCCCGCCCCCTCAGCCGAGAAGTTCTGCCGGGGATCACGCGCCAGACCATGCTGCGGGTCGCTGATGAACAGGGCCTGAAGGTGATCGAAGGCACATATACACTGGATGATGCCCTTGCAGCGGATGAAGCGTTCGCCACCGGAGCCTCCAGCTATGTTCAGCCGGTGCCCGAAATCGATGGCCAGCAGATCGGTGATGGCCAGATCGGTCCGGTCACTGCGCTGTTGCGCGAAGAATATCTCAAAGCTGTGCGCGCCTCATTCCGGTAGCGCCCCGCCAAATTCAGGAGACAAATATGAGCAATCAAATCACTTGTGGTGAAGCCACAATGAACCTTTTGGCGCGCTATGGCGTCACAACCGTGTTTGGCATTCCCGGCGTTCATACGCTGGATTTCTGCCGGGGCCTCGATAATGGCGGGGTGCGCCATGTGCAGACGCGCAACGAACAGGGCGCAGGTTTCATGGCCGAAGGCTGGGCGCGTGCCACCGGCGAGGTTGGCGTGGCGCTGGTGATCTCTGGCCCCGGTGTGACCAATGCGACCACGGCTTTGGGGCAGTGTTACGCTGACAGCCTACCGATGTTGCTGATCTCGGCAGAGGCGGCATCGAACACCATCGGCAAAGGCTGGGGGGTGTTGCATGAGGTGACCGAGCAGAAAAAGGTGACCGAGCCGCTGACGGGCTATTCTGCAACTGCTTACCGCGCGGCGGATGTGCCCGAGATCATGGCCCGCGCCTTTGCTGTGCTCAAAGGCGGTCGGCCCCGGCCCGTACATATTTCGATCCCAATTGATGTGCAGGCCGAAATGGTTGACGGCGACTGGCGGGCACTGATGCCAGCCGACCTGCCGCCCGCAGCAGAGAGCCAGATCGCGCAGGCGGCGGCGCTGCTCAAATCCGCGAAGAACCCGCTGATTATGACCGGCGGCGGGGCCTCGGGCGCATGCGTTGAACTGACCGCCATTGCCGAAGCGACGGGTGCCATCGTCGTGGCCTCGACCGCAGGAAAGGGCATCGTGCCGGATAACCATCCACTGTCGCTCTCGGCTTCGACCGTGCGGCCCGAGGTGCAGGCGCTGCTGGGTGAGGCGGACGTCATTTTGGCCGTTGGCACAGAGCTGGCAGAAACCGACAGTTTCGTTGAGCGTATGGATTTGAATGGCAAGATCATCCGAGTGGATATCGACCCATCAAAAATCAACGATTTTTACCCTGCTGAAATTGGCATCGTTGCTGATGCGGCTTTGGCCATGACTGTGCTGGCTGCGGAACTGGCGGATCACAGATCAGAAAACCGCGCCGCTGCCGAAGCCCGCGTCACAGCGGTCCGTGCCGAAATTGCTGGCAACCTGACAGGATCCGAGCGCCAGCATGTGGCGCTTCTGGACGGGCTGCGCGCCGTTGCACCTGAAAACACCATCTGGTCCGGCGATAGCTGCCAGCTGGTCTATACCGGGGCCTTTGCCATGGATGTGACCGGCCCGCGCCAGTGGTTCTATCCGGCGGGCTATTGCGCCCTTGGCAATGCGCTGCCGAATGGGATCGGGGCAAAGATGGCCCGCCCGGACCGTCCGGTGGCTGTTTTGGCCGGTGATGGCGGCTTTATGTTCACCATGCCCGAGCTGGTGACAGCAGCCGAGGAAAAGCTCGCCCTGCCAATCATCATTTGGGAAAACGGCGGATTGAAGCAGATCCAGGACGATATGGATCGCGTCAGTTGTGACCGCGTTGGGGTGGAAGGCATCAACCCCGATTTTGTCATGCTGGCCAAGGCCTGCCATTGCCACGGCTTGGAGGTAAGCACAGTGGAAGAGGCGCAAGGGGCGTTTGTCGCCGCGCTGTCCGCAGATCGCCCGACGGTGATCGTGTTCCACGAATCCCCCGAAGGGTAAGCTGCCATGACCGATCTGCTGCACTTCTATATTGGCGGTGAATGGGTGGCCCCTGCGGGGGACGCCCGAATGCCGATCCTCAACCCGGCGACTGAGGCACAGATCGGCACCGTGGCCTTGGGTGACGCACGCGATGTGGATCGCGCCGTCGCTGCCGCTACAGCGGCGTTCAAAACCTTCGCCTTCACTCAGCGCGAAGAACGGCTGGCGCTGCTGCACCGGCTGCGCGCGGCAACCGAGGCACGGCTGGAAGATCTGGCCCAGGCTATGTCTGCTGAGATGGGCGCGCCGATCACCATGGCGCGCGAGGCGCAGGCCGATGCTGCCATCGGCCATTTGCAAGGGTTCATTGATGCCTTTGATCTATTGCCCGATCGTGAGACCTTGCCAAATGGTGATGTGCTGCTGCGCGAACCGATCGGCATCTGCGGGCTGATCACGCCCTGGAACTGGCCGATCAACCAGATCGCGCTGAAGGTCATTCCGGCGCTGGCAACGGGCTGCTGCTGCATCCTGAAACCGTCCGAACATACGCCGCTGTCTGCGGCTATCTATGCCGAAATCATCGACGCGGCGGGTTATCCGCCCGGCGTGTTCAATCTGGTGTTTGGTGACGGGATGCAGGTGGGATCAGCAATGTCGCGCCACCCAGATATCCATATGATGTCCTTCACTGGTTCAACCCGCGCCGGTGTGGCCATTACCAAAGACGCCGCCGATACCGTGAAGCGGGTGACGCTAGAACTGGGCGGCAAATCCCCAAATCTGGTCTTTGCGGATGCTGATCTGGAAACGGCTGTTACCAGGGCCGTGCATGAATGCATGTACAACACCGGCCAAAGCTGCGACGCACCAACCCGCCTGCTGGTCGAGCGCAGTTGCTATGAACAGGTGCTGGGGATCGCAAAGGCGACGGTGGAAACCCTCACCGTCGGGGATCCATCAACTGAAGGCGACCACTTGGGCCCAATGTTTGATCAGCTGCAATATGACCGTGTGCAAGCCCTGATCGCAGCAGGAACCAAAGAAGGCGCGCGTGTGCTGGCTGGAGGTTCTGGCAAGCCGGACGGGCAGAAAACCGGCTGGTTTACCAAGCCCACGATCTTTGCTGATGTGACGCCAGATATGACAGTCTATCGCGAGGAGATTTTTGGTCCCGTTCTGGTGATCACGCCCTTTGACACCGAGGAAGAGGCCATCGCACTGGCCAATGACACGCCCTATGGTCTGGCCGCTTATCTGCAAACCGGCGACTTGACCCGCGCCAAACGCGTCGCTGCCCGCCTGCGCGCGGGCGCGGTGCACATCAACGGTGGTGCGTACAACTATGGCTCTCCTTTTGGCGGATACAAACACTCCGGCAACGGACGCGAGGGCGGAGTCTGGGGATTGGAAGACTATCAGGAACTCAAGACTTTGCATTTTGGCTGAAACGCCAGCATGTGGTCTCACGAAAAAAGACTGCCCAAACTGAGCGGCCCCTATGCCGCCCAGCTTCTAGGACCTTCCGCCTACTGCTAAAGACGTTGTATTAGATAATGTGGAGGCGGACCGGACACTCGCAATACAAAGTTAAAGGTCCGACCTGTCCGTGATCTGTGAATTCTCCGTGCCCACATCGTTGCAAGCCGCCTGAATGGCCGGTTCGATGGAGCTGCATCGCGGCGGGCGGGGAGGTAACGAGTGGCTGCAATGGGCCCTACTAACCATAACCAATGGCGGCAATACGTGGTTCGCGCCCGTACATGCGTCATGCAGCATCAGTCAAGATGGGCTCGCAACAGCCGTTGGCTACACTTCGCATGAATGTCGGCTTCCGACATTCAGATCAGATTAGTTTGGCCCGCTCCCCCTATCCTCTTCCCGTTAGTCGGAAGAAATTCCCTGATCATCATAGAAAAATTCCCTGTTAACCGATCTCGGGAAGTTCCACACAAGCGACTGATTTAATAAGTAACTTCGAGCCCCAAACCACCGCAAATGGCCCAAATCTATAAGTTATCCCTGTATTTTCCCTGTTAACAGGGAATTCTGCGTGAGACTGGATAGCCTGAGACTACGCGCACAGCCACAGATTCCATTTAAAACCAAAATGTTAACAAGCCACAGCCTCGGACGGTTTATCGATACCATAGTCACGCGCTAGGCAACACTAAAATTATCCCAGTTCGGCGCTGGATTCTTGCCGAACTTATTTTCGGTTTTTGCGCGACAATTTAAGTGCTTACATCATCTAGGTAATCAGATCTTACCTCGGCCGTTGGTTTCTCGGCACCCTTTCCGGTTTGCATTGAAAATAGAATGAAGGGGGTTTCAGACACAGGCGGGAAACCGTCATTCGTTGCAATCTAAATGAACGACCACTTGGGGATCGATTGGTGTCGGAAGCTGAGTGCCTCCGAGCATAAACCCACTTTTAGTCGGTTTCCTACAGCGAACAGAAGAACAGGGTTGTTACCAACACTGGATCAGTCCCCCAACGGCTGCGGGCCTGTTCGCCCATGGTAGGCGGTAAGAGAGGCTCGGATTCGCCGCAGGTTCTCTTTGGTCTCATCCGTCATCTCCTGTGCAACCGTCATCGCCAGGGTATCGACAATGGCCAGATGCGCATAACGGGATGCCGTTGGCTTGTAGATGTCACTATCTTCCGGCAGGTCGGTCAGCAGGGCGATCTTTGCGGCATCGGCCAGCCGTGTATTTGGTCGCGTGACACAGATCGTCGTCGCCCCGTAACCGTTGGCCACTTCGGCGGCGGCGACGATTGCGTCTGCCTCGCCGCTGGCGGACACAAGGAACAGAACATCGTCAGCCCCGAGCGCCGCGGCCCGCATTTGTAGCACATAGCTATCGTTGGTGAAAAAGGACGGGATGCCAAGCCTGAAAAAACGGTTGGACGCCTCTTGCGCGACGAACGAAGACCCGCCGCCAATACCCGAGAACAGGATTTGCCGCTTGTCCAGGCACGCGTCTCTGGCAGCTTCCAACCTGTCCGTATCGATTTGGCGGCGCATGATGTCGAGCGTTGCGAACATAGCGCCCAGGACCTGATCTATGGCCGCATCGGCATCCGAGCCTTCTGCCCCATGGGCGCCAAACAAGTATTGTGCGCTGACCGCAATGTTCTGAGCTAAGCGCAGCTTGAAATCGCGGAACCCCTCGCATCCGAGGCTTCGGCAGAACCGGACCACCGTAGGTTTGCTCACCGAGCAATTTTCGGCCAGATCCCCGATTGTCATCGCGCTGATATCGTTCAGATGCTCCTTGACATAATCAGCGACCTTCTGCTCCTGAACGGCCAACTTGATCTGTGAGCTGTGCAAGGCCGAGATCAAATCCACTGCGCCCGAACGCCCCTTATAAGGAAGCGTTTCGTCATGTCCCGGGTGCTTTAAATCGTCAGCCAAGTCTCAGAACCTTATCCAGCAAGCGTGAAATTTAGTTACACAGTTTTTGGAAAATGGGCAAGAAACCCAGCAGAATCCATCGATTCTGAGCAAAATATGAAACCAAGTAACATAAAATCGTTGATTTCTTACTTACCATCACGCAATATGAAACTCAGTTACAGATTCGCGATCTTGGGAGGGGTACGAGTGTCGAACCAGTTTGCCACCGCAAGTGCACGGATAAATTCGGTGGTCGAGGGGATCGTCGCGGCGTTGATGCTGGCCTTGGTTCTGGATGTTTGGCTAGGTGTCGTGGATCGCTACTATTTTCACTGGCAACTGCCCTGGCCCGAGGTTCTGGCGCGATACCTGATGATCTGGGCTGCTTTGCTGGCCGTGTCCTCGGGTATTGCACGACGTGACCACATCGGACTGACCGCCTTCGTCATGATGCTTCCTAAAAATGTGCGGCGGTTTTGTTTGATCGTTATGGACGTTCTGGCTCTGGCGTTGTTCGTCTATGTAGCGTGGTTTGGGATCAGCTTTACCCAAAGCGGTGCCCCCAGGCAGGCGATGATTTTTGGGGCGAGCCTTGCCCCGTTCTACGCAGCCATACCGGTGGCCGCGGCGCTTTCAGCGATACAGCTTATCCTTGTCCTGTTTCGCGATCTCGGCACGCAAATTGACGACCCTCCTTTTCTGACCGAGGTGGAGGATGCGTCATGATTGTCGCAATCGTCTTTGTGGCTCTCATCCTGTTTGGAATGCCCATCGGGTTTGCCATCGGTCTGGCCGGTGTCGTTGGCCTGATCGATATGGGCGGAACCCAATTTCTGGCCATCGGCCCAAGCAAGGTCTTCAACGGGCTCAACATCTTTCCGTTTCTCGCCATGCCGTTTTTCATTCTGGCAGGAGAAATCATGAACGACATCGGGATCACCAGTCGTCTTGTGAAACTGGCACAGGTTCTGGTGGGCCGGTTTCGCGGCGGTTTGGCGCATACGAACATGTTGGCCTCAGTCTTCTTTGCGGGTCTGACGGGCTCTGCTACGGCGGATGCTGCGGCGTTTGGGCGGACACTCGTGCCCGCCATGGTGAATGAGGGTTACAAGCGCGACTATGCCTGTGCTGTCACGGCGGCGGGGTCAATCATCGGCCCCACCATTCCGCCATCGGGATTGATGGTCGTCTATGGGTCACTGATGGGCGTATCTATCGCAGGTCTGTTTGCCGCCGGTGTCCTCCCTGGTCTTGTGATCTGCCTTGTGTGCATGGCCGTCATCGCTATCGGTGGTAAGCGAGAAAACCTGCCGAAAGCCTTGCGCGGCGCAACTCCGCGCGAGGTGTGGGAAACGTTCGTGTCTTCCCTGACAGCGCTGGCGATGCCGGTGATCATTCTCGGCGGCATCCTTGGCGGCGTGGTCACGCCGACCGAGGCGGCCTCAATCGCGGTCGCTTATGCCATGTTTATCGGCATCTTCGTGTACCGGACGCTGACGTTCAAAGGCTTCTACCGGATGCTGGTGCGCACGGCGCGCATCACCGGCGTGATCTTCGTCATCATCGCCTTCGCTGGCATTCTGGGCTGGTGGATGAGCTTTGAGCGCATCCCGCAACTGATCGCCGAAACTGTTCTGGGTCTGTCCGACAACCGGTATGCCGTCATCGCCATCATAATCGGGCTGTTGCTGATCGTCGGTATGGTAATGGATATCACCGCGATCCTGATCATCCTCGCTCCGGTGCTGGTGCCATTGACACAGCAGGTCGGGCTCGAGCCGATCCATGCCGGGATCATCTTTGTGCTGGCCCTGAACATCTCACTGATGACGCCTCCGGTGGGGGCTTGCCTGTTCGTGCTGTCTTCGGTCACCGGCGAAAGGCTGGAGCGGATATCCCTGAAACTCTTCCCATTTCTGATCGCGGAAATCGGCATCCTCTTTGTCTTCGCCTTCTGGGAAGACGCAGCCCTGTGGCTGCCCCGAATGTTGGGCTTTGCCCAGTAACTGCCCCATCAAAACCAAACCAACAGGAGAAGTATCATGAAGCACATCCTTACAAGCGTCGCGCTGACCGCGACCATGATGGCCAGCACGGCACTGGCCGAAGGTGGAGTCATCAAGTTCGGCCACGACAACAAGACTGATCCGTTTGAAAACCCGGCACACGCTTGTACGGCTGTGTTCTCGAACCTCGTGAATTCAGGCACCAATGGCAGTGTGTCGGTCGAGGTGTTCGGTTCGAACCAGTTGGGGTCAGCCGCCGAACACGTGCAGCAGGTACGCGATGGCATCATTCAGGCAACGCTGACGTCAACCGGCGCATTGGCCAGCTACTACCCGCGCATTGACGTGCTGAACCTGCCCTTTGCCTTCAATGGCAACGCCGCAACCTATGAGGTGTTCGACGGTGAATTCGGTGAAGCGCTGGCAGCAGATATCGAGGCCGAACTGGGCGATGTGGTCGTTCTGGGCTTCCCGGATACCGGTGGTTTCTTCGCCGTCACCAACTCACAACGCCCCATTGCCGACCTGAAGGATTTCGACGGCATTCGCATCCGCACCATGACCCTGCCGTCGCATCAGAAGATCGTACAGGCGCTGGGGGCTGAAGCCTACCCGCTGTCCTGGGGCGAGGTCTATTCCGGACTGCAAACCGGCGTGATCGACGGACAAATGAACCCGGTTCCGATCATCTCGTTCGCGAACTTCGCCGAGGTGCAGCAATATCTGACGCTGACCAATCACCTGTTTTCGCCGTACACTTTCATGATCAACCGCGCCTTCTTTGAAGGTCTGTCCGAGGCTGAACAGGCCACGATCCGCACTGCCGCCGAAAACTGTGTTACTGCCAGCCGCGGCCTGTCGCGCATCATCGAAGCATCAGATCGCGGATTGGCCGGACTGATGGACCAGATTCAGGTCACGGCCCTAAGCGCCGATCAGCGCGCCGCGATGGCTGCTGCGACCCAGCCTGCATTTGAGGCACATGTTCAAGAGAACCTCGACGCAAAGGCCAATGAGCTTCTGACAAGCTTCAAAACCGCTGTCGACGGGGCCAACAGCGCCTCGTATCTCGACTGATCCTCCCAGCCTGCCGGTGGAAACCGGCAGCGCTTCCTGTCGGAGGCCGTGGATCGGTCTCCGACATCACCAACGAATTGGAAAGAACATGCGGGTCTTCTGTGCGTCGCTTGCGACCGAAACAAACACGTTTTCCCCCCTGCGCACGGATTTCTCCGATTTTGAGCAGAGCTTTTACGCACCCCCGGGCAAACACCCTGAGACGCCAACCCTGTGTAGCGCCGTATTCCCAGCGTTGCGGAAACGGGTGCAATACGATGGGCTGGAGCTGATCGAAGGTACAGCCACGTGGGCCGAGCCCGGCGGCTTGCTGAACAAGGAAACATGGCAGCGGCTAAAGCAGGAAGTATTGGATCAAGTCAAAGCAGCCTTGCCCTTGGACGGGGTTGTTCTGGGACTACATGGCGCAATGATCGCCGAAGGATGTCTGGATTGCGAAGGTGTCCTGATCGAAGCCATTCGTGACATCGTTGGGTCCGAAACGGTCATCGGCGCCAGTTTCGACCCGCATAGCCACCTTAGCCGGAAACGGGTTGACAAGGCGGACGTCATCACCGTGTTCAAGGAATTCCCCCACACTGATTTTGTCGAGGCAGGCGAAGCCTGTGTTGACCTGACCCTGCGCACGATAAAGGGCGAAATCCAGCCCGTCATTTCGGTTTTCGATGTCCGGATGTTGGATGTTTTGCCGACCAGTCAGGAACCCATGCGCGGGTTTGTAGACCGGATCAAGCAAATGGAGGCCGAAGGGAAGGTGCTTTCTGCTTCGGTCATTCACGGCTTCATGGCCGGAGACTCGCCGGACCTTGGGGCCAAGATCATCGTTCTGACCGACAATGACCTGCCCAATGCGGATCGTACTGCCCGAAATCTGGGTGCAGAGCTGTTTTCCTTTCGGGGGCAGACCAAGCCTGATTACCTCGCGCCAGCACAGGCCCTGTCCAAAGCGGCACAGGCCCCGCGCGGTCCTGTCGTTGTGGCAGATGTCTGGGACAACCCCGGCGGCGGTGTGGCGGGAGACTCAACCCTGATTCTCGAAGAGGCCATCGCGCGGAACATGTCCTCGATCGCCTTCGGCACGATCTGGGATCCGATGGCCGTGCGCCTGTGCCACGCCGCTGGGGAAGGAGCAGAGTTTGATCTGCGCTTTGGCGGCAAGACGTCCGCCTTGGCTGGCAATCCAATCGACGCCAAGGTCACGGTGCTGCGCAACGAACGCAACGCCGTACAGAGCTTCGGGGCTTCTGTCGTTCCGTTGGGTGATTGTTCCGTAATCCGTTTGGGCGGGATTGAGGTCGTTTTGAACTCGAACCGCAGTCAGGCGTTCTCGCCCGACCTCTTCACCAATCTTGGCATAGAAATCACGCAAAAGAAGGTGCTGGTCGTTAAGTCGACGAACCATTTCCATGGCGCTTTTTCAGACGTCGCGTCCGAAATCATTTACGCTGCAGTCGAAGGCCCGTATCCGAACGACCCAACCAAAACGCCCTACAAAAACCTCACACGCGCGATCTGGCCAATTGTCAAAGACCCTCATACGGAGGCCGCAGAATGATCTTTCCCGAAATCGACACTCCGGCGGTTCTGATCGATCTGGATATTGCCGAGGCCAATATCGACAGATTTCAGGTCCACTGTTCCAAACACGGGCTGGCCGTGCGGCCCCATATCAAAACCCACAAACTACCGATGCTGGCCAAACGGCAATTGCAGGCCGGGGCCATTGGCATCACCTGCCAGAAGGTCAGCGAGGCCGAGGCGATGATTTCCGAGGGCGGCATTGACGATGTTCTGATCACCTACAACATTCTGGGCGACGCAAAACTGTCCCGCCTGCGCGCCTTGTCCGAAAGGACGCGCCTATCTGTTGTGGCGGACAACCATGAAACCATAAATGGCTTGTCACGTTTCTTTGCAGATGCATCCGAACCGCTGAGCGTCCTTGTCGAATGTGACACCGGTGCCGCGCGATGCGGCGTGACTTCACCCGAACAAGCCCGCGCACTGGCTCGCTATATCTCGGACAAGCCCGGTCTGTCGTTTTGCGGTCTCATGACATATCCGCCGGTTGGACAGGAAGACGCGGTTCAGAATTGGCTCCGCACCGCTAAAGCAGAAATCGAAAAGGCCGGATTGACGGTTGATGTGATCTCGAACGGCGGTTCTCCGGGCATGTGGCAGGCGCAGGATGTGCCAATTGCGACCGAATACCGGATTGGAACCTACGTCTACAATGACCGCTCTTTGCAGGCGCGAGGCATCTGCACATGGGACGATTGCGCCCTGAGCGTTCTGGTCACCGTGATCTCGGTGCCAGCCAATGATCGCGCCGTCATTGATGCAGGGTCCAAAGTGCTCACGTCTGATCTGTTGGGGCTGGAAGGGCACGGGCATGTTATGGGACGGCCGGACATTCTGGTTGACGGTTTGTCGGAAGAACACGGCGTATTGAGGGCAGAGAACATCAATCTGAAGATTGGTGACCGTCTTCGCATCATCCCAAACCATGCTTGCGTCGTCACCAATATGGTAGACCAGATCGAAACCATCCGAGGAAATCGCGCCTTGGGTGCCGTGCCAGTCGTCGCAAGGGGGAAGGTACTGTGATCGCCAAGGGGTATGGTGCAAATTTCAAACGTGGATGGTTTCATGGCTGATCTGATATGTCTGGGCGAGCCTCTTTTTGAGTTGAACGCCCGGACGGACGGCGCGTTCCAAAGCGGTTTTGGGGGCGATGTCTCTAATGTGGCTGTGGCAGCGGCGCGGCAAGGTACAAAAAGCGCGCTGATCTCATGCGTTGGTGCCGACCACTTTGGCGACCAACTAAGGGAACTATGGTCCCATGAGGGTGTGGATCACACCCATGTCGCAAACGTCCGGGACGGCGAGACGGGAATGTACTTCGTCTTTCATGACGACGAGGGGCACCGGTTCGTTTATCGCCGAAAGGGCTCGGCCGCGAGCCTGATGATGCCGCGTCACGTGCCGGTTGAGGCCATGGCAAACGCCAGGATGTTTTATACCTCCGGCATCAGCTTAGGCGTCAGTCCTGAACTGCGCACAACAACGCAGCATGCGATCCACACTGCGCGCAGCGCCAATGTCCCGGTTGCGATCGACCCCAATCTGCGCACCGCCTTGTGGCCTCTGGAACAAGCCCGCGAGGTCACGCATAGCGTCATGCAACATTGCCAGATCGCTTTGCCGGGTCTCGACGATGCACGCCAGTTGACAGGGCTTCAAAGTCCCTCGGACATCATCCGCTTCTACCACGATCTGGGTGCTGAAATTGTGGCCCTCACTCTGGGATCGGACGGCATTGCGCTGTCGCAAGGAGACGGCATTCACTCTCTGCCCGGGTTGCGCGTCGACGCCGTAGACGCCACCGGCGCAGGCGACTGTTTCAACGGAGTCTTTCTGTCCTGTTACCTGCGCACCAAGGATGCCATGAAATCGGCCGAACTTGCCAATCGTGCGGCGGCGTTATCGACCACTGGCTTCGGCGCTGTGGACTCCATCCCATTCCCAAAGGACCTAAGTAAGGAACCCGTTTAAATGTCTAAGAAAAAGATCCAACGCCTTGGCGATGACAGAACCGGGGCAGGTGGACAGCCCCTTCCCTTTGCGCCCGCCGTGCGCGCCGGAGATTTCGTATTCATTTCCGGCCAAGTCGCGATGAAAGAGAACGGAGAAATCGAGGCCGGCGGCATTGAAGCCCAAACCCGTAAGACCATGGAAAACCTAATTGCAGCACTGGCACTTGCCGACTGCACGCTGGACGATATCGTCAAAGTCGGCGTTTGGCTGGACGACCCACGCGACTTTTGGACGTTCAACCGAGTCTATGCGAGCTATTTCCCCAATGGTGGCCCCGCGCGTTCGACCGTCCGTTCCCAAATCATGGTCGATGCAAAAGTCGAGATCGATGCGGTCGTTTACAAACCGCTTGATTGATCGTTAAGCAGTTCTCAACTTTCAGTATGAACTGTCGCAGGTTTGCCAGTTCATACTGCCCAGAGGATTGGGCCGATTTTGGGAACCAAAGCAGGAATTCCCCATCGGGATAAATCCGCTCCAAATGGTAAAGCGAGACAACCACTTTCTGTGCAAGCTAGTATTTCGAATCGCGTGAAAGATGCGTTGTCTTTGAAATTCCGCTTTGGACCGATTGCCGAAAGGTTTGCGACACAACGCTAAATTTCATGTATCCTGGATGCTCTGCACAGGCTGATGTGTCATGCAGAGTTGTTTAGAGGAGCGATTTGCCTTGGGCACTGACAACAATGATCGCTGGTGGCTTCTGGGGGCGATGGGCGCAATCCTCGGTGTTATTTTGTTAGACGAAACGGCCGTCGGCGTGGCCCTTCCGACAATACGCAAAGAGCTGGGGCTTTCGGAAATCTCTGCCCACTGGGTGGTCAATATATACCTGTTAACATTGGCCTGCCTGGCTGGCGCTGCGGGCAGAATTGGCGACATCGTCGGAATTAGGGGGCTTCTGACCGCAGGGCTTTTTGTTTTTGGAGCGGCGTCAGTCGTCGCAGGCTTTGCACAAAATGGGCTGGCCTTGCTTATGGCGCGCGGTGTTCAAGGCGTTGGCGCCGCTGCGATCTTTCCGCTTTCCCTGACGCTTATAGCATTGTCATTTGACGGAGCAGAGCGCGGCAAGGCCCTGGGTATCTATGGCGCGATTGGAACCTGTTTTCTGGCGGCTGGCCCGTTGGTCGGTGGCGCGCTGACCACCGGATTGTCCTGGCGATGGATATTCTGGATCAACCCAATTGTTGTGATGTGTGTTGGCTTTGTCGTCTGGCGACTTTGGCGTGACCCACCAAGCCACATCGAAGAACGCTTTGATTTGGCTGGTTTGGTGCTTTTGGTCTTCGGGCTTTCCCTTTCGGTCTATGGAATTATGCAAGGGCCAGAAGTGGGTTGGCTACACTTCAACGTTTTCGCCGCCTTGATCGTTGGGGTTCTTGCGCTTGTGGTATTTGTGTTTGTTGAAACTCGGCACACCGATCCTCTGGTTGCGGTCGCTCTTTTTCGGGACCCAACGTTTACTGCCTCTAACCTGATTGTCGGAACGGCCCAATATTCGAAAATAGCAACCTTCGTATTTGGATCGATGTACCTGCAGACAGTTGAAGGCTGGGGGCCGCTCTGGGCTGGAATGGCCCTGCTTCCAGCCGTTATCCCCACAACCCTTGCCGCGCCGATCGCCGGCAAGTTGTCGGACGAACGCGGAACACGTTGGCCTGCCCTCGCGGGTTTGGTGTTTATCACCGTGGGCCTAAGCCTCGTTGCGACGGGTATGATGTTTAAAACAATGGCGATTATCTTCATTGGTTTCGTCTTTTTCGGCGCGGCCGTTTCGCTCATGTTTGTTCCATCTCAGCGCGCTGTAACGATGTCGGTCCCTTCTCATATGCAAGGTCAGGCGGGCGGGATCGTGCTCTCAAGTCAATTGATTGGGGGGACCCTCGGAATGGCTTTGTGCAGCACGATACTGGCGGTGACCGCGTCTCATGCGGCGGTATTTTGGGTGGCTGCCCTTATTTCCCTGTTGGTTCTCACTTACTCATACTTCGCAATCGATATTCAGGAAGCTGGAAAACAGACCGCTCCGGGTAACGACTGAAATAGGCTGCAAAGTGGAAAGCAAAGTTAATAAACCCGCGGGGCTTGTCCAAGACTGGCCTTGTATCCGCAGCATTGCCAATCTATGGACCAACCCCTTCAAACCAATCGAAAATAACGTTCGAGAAGTCAGGCTCCATTTCGAATTTCGCGACAAGCCGTTTGGACGCTGGCCACAGCTTGCGCATTGATGGCGCAATTGGTTCCGCCGCTTGCTGAATCCAGTCTGACGCACCAAATGTCGTACCTCCGGACTTTGCGTCCCAATATTTGATTTTTTGCCGTCGCGATAACTCATCATCCAAAACGCCGGGGCCAGATGTGCCGTCTACACCCCAGCGATAAATCTGCCTTACAGGCAAATGACCGCACACGTGCTAAAGTGGGTCCATCACAATTTTGGAGGTATCGCATGCCGACAGCTGAACTGAATGGTGCGAAAATCCACTTCGAAGATACTGGTGGCGATGGCGAACCGGTCGTGTTTTCCCATGGCCTTCTATTCAGCGGGGCCATGTTCGAAGCTCAGGTTAAACATCTAAAAGACCGCTTTCGCTGCATCACGTTCGATCATCGAGGTCAGGGACAAAGCGGTGTGACTGATGATGGCTTTGATATGGACACACTGACGGCGGACGCCGCAGAACTCATCAAAAGCCTTAACGCTGCGCCCTGTCATTTTGTCGGCCTAAGCATGGGGGGATTTGTGGGAATGAGGTTGGCAGCCCAAGAGCCGGAGCTGGTGAAATCCCTCACATTGCTTGAAACCAGCGCCGACCCGGAAGATCCGAAAAACGCCGTTAAATATCGTCTACTGAACCTTGTCGCGCGCTGGGTCGGGCTGTGGGCCGTCATAGGAAGGGTCATGCCAATAATGTTCGGACGCACATTTCTTAACGATCCGGGGCGAAGGGCAGAAAAGGACAGGTGGTCAAAGGCCATTACGGGCAATGACCGGATTGGGATTACGCGCGCGGTTAAAGGTGTAATCGAACGGGATGGCTGTGCAGATCTGCTTGGAAAGATCACGCTTCCCGTTGGTATCGGCGTCGGTGATGAAGACGTTGCAACGACTCCAGAGAAATCTGAACGTATGCACCGTGTGATCACGACTTCAGAGCTGGTTGTATTTCAAGGCGCCGGTCATTCTTCGTCGATCGAAACACCAGATCAGGTGATTGCCCTGGTCGAGCGCACAATTCAGCGCTCTGGGGGTTAGGTAGTCCGTCTTGCCGAACCCATCAAGGAAACGGCCGCGCAATGAACGAACCGCTATCGGTAGCGCGAACGTTGAATGATCTGCACTTTGGAAGTGCTGTTCCGACTTCCCGTCAGATCTTCATAGACAAAGCCAACCCGCGTTCAAAGTTTGAAGTGACGTTTCCAATTCAGAAAACCCCTATTGGGCATTTCAATTTGAGAATAGAGGTTTCAGATCCATTTCTTGCTCATGATAAAGTCGCTACACGCAGTCGTCAGGTCTTTGAACCGAGATCTTTCGCTGATGTACAAAAAAACCTGCCGCCTGTCGGGCAGATCAACAAACTCCCTAAAAGCAATGGTATCAGGAATAAAGCCTGCGAGGGTTTGGGGAAGAATTGTTACCCAGTTGCCTGTCCTCACCATAGTTATCAATGAGTGCGTGTTGTGAATAGTAACATCCGCATCTTTGATTGCCGCCACAAACCGTGGGGTCTGGATAAGGTCACATAAGGCATTTCGAACAAACTGGGCCGCAATCACGTCAGCTGCGGTCGGGGGCTCGGACCTTGTGATCAACGGATGGTCGGACGCGCAGACCAGTCCGAAACGATCTTCGAACAAAGGCATCGCCTTGACGCCCTTCAGCGAATGGAACCGCGAGGCGATTCCGATATCTGCCTTACCATCTGCAAGCGCGTCCAGCACCTGTTGCGTGTCCGTGTCCCGAAGTTCGACCTTGACCCGTGGAAACTGGCGGGTGAGTTGATCCAGCACCGCGGGGAAGATCAACGCAGCGACCGAAGGAACGGAAGCTATTCTTATCTGGCCATGGGTGGCATCGGCGGCGGCTTTGATGTCCAGCACCGTCTGGTCAAACTGGCGGATTTGTTTCTGGGCCATCTCCAGCACCTGTTCCCCCAGCGCGGTGAGGTGGCTCTTGCGCTCTCCGAGGAACAGTTTTTTTCCCAGGTGATTTTCGAATTGCTTCAGCATCATAGAGACGGCCGATTGCGTGCGGCCCAGACGATCAGCGGCCTCGGACAGATTGCCGGATTGAGCGACAGCACAAAAGCAGCGCAGCATTTCGATCTTAATAGCCATACTTCAATTTTCCTGAAGTTTTGTTGAGCTATTTGAATTTGACTGATGTCACTGAGGAAGTCCACTCTGCCCCGATATATTTGTTTAGGGGCGAACCGTGACCAACCTTAACCTGATCGCTGGTGAATGGCTTGCTGGCGAAAGTGAGATCGAAAACCGCAACCCATCGGATCTAAGTGACCTCATCGGCTATTTCGCACAAGCCAATGTGGATCAGCTTGAGGTCACATTGGATCAGGCACATGTGGCACAGGCCGAATGGGCGGCCTTTGGGCTCGAACGCAAACAGGCCGCGCTGATGGATATCGGAAACGAGCTGATGGCCCGCGCCGAAGAATTGGGCACCCTGCTCAGCCGCGAAGAGGGCAAGCCGCTTGCGGAAGGAAAGGGTGAGGTCTACCGCGCCGGGCAGTTCTTTACCTACTACGCTGCTGAATGTCTGCGCCAGACTGGCGAGAACGCGGATTCGGTACGCCCTGATATTGAAGTCGATGTTCGCCGTGAACCCGTTGGTGTTGTCGCTGTCATCAGTCCCTGGAATTTCCCAACCGCGACGGCCTCTTGGAAGATCGCTCCGGCGCTCTGCTATGGCAATGCTGTGGTTTGGAAACCAGCAAACATCACTCCGGCTTCGGCGGTCGCCCTTACTGAAATCATCAACCGTCAGGATATCCCCAAGGGCCTGTTCAGTCTTGTCATGGGGTCGGGTCGGTCTGTCGGCCAGCGGTTGGTGGAAAGTCCCAAGGTCAACGCGATTTCTTTCACCGGTTCAGTTCCGGTGGGCAAGGGCATTGCCGCAGCTGCCATTCAGAACCTGACCAAGGTGCAGATGGAGATGGGATCAAAGAACGCCCTGGCCGTGATGGATGACGCTGATCTCGATCTTGCGGTCTCATTGGCTCTGGGCGGAGCGTTTGGCGGAACCGGTCAGAAATGCACAGCGTCGTCCAGACTGGTGGTACATGCCGCAGTGCATGATGCCTTTGTCGAAAAACTGGTCGCTGGTGCCAATGCGATGAAAGTAGGCCACGCCTTACAGGACGGAACGCAGATGGGGCCGGTTGTCAGCGAACAGCAATTGGCTGAGAACCTCGCTTATGTTGATCTTGGCAGATCCGAAGGGGCCGAACTTGCCTGTGGCGGTCAACGTTTAGAGATGCCTCATGACGGCTACTACATGAACCCCGGCGTGTTTCTGAACACGACGAACGATATGCGCATCAACCGGGAAGAGATGTTTGCGCCTCTGACCTCGGTCATCAAAGTGGACAGCTATGACGAGGCCTTGGCCACCGTCAACGACACCAATTTCGGTCTGACCTCGGGCATCGTCACGCAAAACCTCGCACGCTCCATGCATTTCCGCCGCAACGCACGCACCGGCGTTGTTACCGTGAACCTACCCACTGCCGGAACCGACTATCATGTGCCCTTTGGCGGACGCGGCGACAGCTCATACGGTCCGCGTGAACAGGGTAAGGCTGCGGCGGAATTCTACACAACGGTCAAAACCGCTTACATCAGCGCTGGAAAGCCAGTCTGATGAGGATCGACGGGCTGCAATACGCCAATTGGTCCGAAAAGATCTTTCGGCAATTGCGCGAAGGGGGCGTGGACGCGATTCATGTTACCGTCGCTTATCATGAGAATTTCCGCGAAACGGTTCTGAACTTTGAAAAATGGAACAGGTGGTTCGAGCAATACCCGGATCTGATTATGAAGGGCCAATGGGCCAGCGATATTGATAAGGCGCGGGAAACCGGGCGCACAGCAGTATTCTTCGGGTTTCAAAACCCATCGCCCATCGAAGATGACATCGGTCTGGTCGAAATCGTGCATACGCTGGGCGCGCGGTTTATGCAGCTGACCTACAATAACCAATCGTTACTGGCGACGGGTTGCTACGAGGCCGAAGATATCGGGATCACCCGCATGGGGCGTCAGGTAATCAAGGAAATGAACCGTGTCGGGCTTGTGGTGGACATGAGCCATTCTGCCGATCGGTCGACCATCGAGGCGGCTGAGCTGTCCGAGCGCCCCATTGCGATCACGCATGCAAACCCGTTTGATTGGGCACCTGCCTTGCGCAACAAGCGTGACGCGGTGATCCGGGCGGTGACGGAAAACGGTGGGATGCTGGGCTTTTCGGTCTATCCTCATCACCTGAAAGGCAAGTCGGACTGCACTTTGGAAAGTTTCTGCGAGATGATCGCCCGGACGGCCGAGACTTATGGTGCGGAACATCTGGGGATCGGAACGGACCTGTGCCAGGATCAACCTGACAGCGTGGTCGAATGGATGCGCGTCGGGCGTTGGTCGAAGGAGATCGACTACGGCGAAGGCTCGGCCAGCAATGCAGGATTCCCTCGTATGCCAGGTTGGTTCCGGGACAATCGGGACTTTGGCAATATCGAGAAAGGGCTGCGTGCGACCGGCCTGAGCGATGCGGAAGTGGCCGGTATCATGGGAGGAAACTGGTATAGGTTCTTTTCCCAGAACTTTGTGCCTCAAGGGTAGCTGAATGGAGACACAGGCGCAGACACCGATCGAAAGGCGAGACCCGGCCACCGTCATGCGGCTGTCGCGGCTGGGATCGTTGCATCAGTGTCGGCTGAGCTTCATGCGGCAGCTAACCCGCCGCTTGGCTCGCGAGAACTGGTCATTCTCGCGCCCTGTGTTCGACATTGACGTGAATGGTGTCGGCCGCGCGGTCTACATAGCCCAAGGGCCAGATCGCGCCTATTCCCTGGTGGCCTTCGCACATGACCTGCCACCGGGAAAACGCTCGGACCGTGTGATTGCCGAGGCGTGGGACGCTACCTTTGCCTTGTTCGATGGCATCCCGACCGAGGCCGATATCCAGCGCCTTTCCCAAAACGTTCCCCTGCAAGAGGCCGGACGGGTCACGGAAAGCGAGCTGTCCTTGTCTCGCGCCAACCGCTCGGTTCGACTTTGGGATCATGTTGTGGAGGCTCTGGCCAACGGGCAGCAACCGGATGTGGAGCAAATCTATCAGGTCGGATACCTGATGCGAACAACGGCCGTGTATGGCTCGGGCAAGTTCGGTGCAGCGGATCGGGAAAAAGTCGCCGACCGTCCCGAGACCCAGGCGCCATTTCAGGTCGAGATGCTGTCGGTCTTCCTGACCCGGACCTTTGTCCGGGACCTGGTGCAGCATATGGCGAACGTTAAAGGCGGTGATCAGGCTGCGAGACTGGACCCGGAGATCGCACGCTGGTTGGGCATCGGCAACTCTACCGGACTTGGCATGGCACCGTTTATCGTCAACCATCCGGTTCTGTTCAACAATTGGATCATGGTGCGGGAAGAAGCAATCGCGCGGGTCCGGTCGCTGGAGGTGGCCAGCGAGGCCGAAATCAATCTCTTCCGGGATGTTTTCGAACGCAGCAAGCTGTCGGTTTCATGGTGGCGGTCTGAGCATCCGATACAGGTCAAAAAGCTTGAAGCATTGAACGCCGACCTTCGGTTGGTTGCCGAACATCTACGCAAGGACAACCTGAAAGGACACCGTCCATGGGATCGGTTGGTGACCTGGTCGGAAGCCGCGCTTAGCGAAGAAGGGCAGGAGTTTTTGGCCTCGCTGATACTGGAGCCTTATGGCGATCTTGTAGATGGGTTGGCGTCTTGCATGGCGGATAGCCGTAGCCAGGCATTTGTGATTGATGGAACCAAATCCATCAGACAGACCCGCGATCTGATCCGCGAGACATACGCTTGGGCGCTGGATCTGGATTGGGAGGCTCGTGAGAACTGCGCCCGGGCCTGGTATGTGTCGGAGGAAAAGCTTGAACCCCGCCTAGGCGAACGATTTGACGAGCCCATCGCAGAGTATGAACAACCTCTGGCGCCAGCACGGGATGCAGCGGCTGCCTTTGCCGCGTTGCGGGACTGGGACGGCTTGACACCCGTAGCCGAATTTCTGCTGCACCACCCCGAACACCGTCACACGATCCGGCGGGTTCAAATGACCCCATCCGCGCCTTTTGGCGAAATCCGTGACAACACAATTGGGGCCGAAGTGCTGCCCATCGACATGTTGCGTGCAAAGCTGTCCTTCTTTGGCGCAACCCATTTTGATCCACGCTCGGATCGCTGGGTGCGCATCTGCATGTATTCCGGCGCGCCTTATCCAGACGAGTTAACCTCTGAAAACGCTGACTTCTGGATATACCCAATGGGTCCGGTATGAATTTTTCTCTGAACGAGATGGAGGCAATTGCCAAACGAGCCACTCGTGGCGCAGGTTATCCCTGGGGGCTGGCCGAGGAGGCGTCAAAAGCGACGCGCTGGCTATGTTTACAGGGTTTGGACGGTGCCGGGATTCTAGCACAGCTATTGGAACGTGGGTTGGCCGCAGCCCCTGCAATCCATAGTCCACAGCAGGGTGATAGCCCGTGGCGAGGTGAAGGTGATCTTTGCCCATTGTTGGCGGGGGCCTCGTTGTCTGACAACACTCATCTGCTTACGGCAGGCCGGATTGAGATGCAGACGGTCACCGCGCCCGCTCTGCTGCTGCCGTTTGCCTCAAATGCGGCACGCATGTTGAATTCTACACTGACGGTCAAAATCGACGGTGCGCGGGCGGTGACCGATGGGGATAACCTGATGGCCCCGGATAGTTTGCCAGCTACGGCAGAAAGCGTCTCCGTTTCACAGGGTGGTGCGTCCTCGGCCCCACGCAAACAGCACTCGCGCGCCTATCCGGCAATGCGGCATTGGGATACCCTAAACCGCTTTGCCCGCCGCACATATGCCCCCGAAACCGAGGAATCCCGTCTGCTGGGTGCTGGGGCCGGGCTTTCAGACAACGATTGAAGACACTAACACGATCAGGGCCGACCAATTGAGCACCATATGCTGATCAAAGCGTGAATAACTCGAGGAAAAACAACAAAATCTTTGCCCAACCAGCGGATTCTGCTGTCTAATCAATCCACGCAGCCCCCAAATTATGCCCCGGCGACTTTCATCTTTCAGGAGTTGCGATCCATTTGAGACCGAATGCCAAGCGAATTTGTAACGGATGATAGTATGACTGGCAAAAACGTTGAACAGGACGCTGAAGATAACAAGCCAAATCTGGAACAAGCTGACCTATCGTCAGTCCTGGAAGACTTACACACATCACATAATGGCTTGGACTCGATTGACGCGAAGACACGTCTGGACACGTTTGGGCGCAACGCGTTGGCGGAAAAGCAGGTCAGCAACCTTCAGCGGTTGTTCAAATACCTCTGGGGTCCGATCCCGTGGATGATAGAAATCGCTGCGATCCTGTCCGCCCTGATTGGGCATTGGTCCGACTTCTGCATCATCTTTGTTTTGCTTGTTTACAACGCCGTCTCAGGGTTTTGGCAAGAGCGGAAGGCTTCCGACGCATTGGCCGCGCTGAAAGCCGGGATGGCACCCAAAGCAATGGCCAAACGCGATGGAAAGTTCACTCAAATCGATGCCGCTGAAATTGTCCCTGGCGATATTGTGCGTGTAAAGCTGGGTGACGTTGTGCCTGCCGACGTGCGGTTCACCGACGGTGAATATGTCAGTATCGATCAGGCGGCGCTGACCGGAGAATCTCTTCCCGTCACCAAAACGGTCGGAGATGTCGGGTACTCGGGCAGTATTGCCAAGAAAGGCGAGATGACCGCCGTTGTGATCGCAACCGGTGACAACACGTTCTTTGGCCGCACCGCCAGTCTTGTCGCCGGTGCAGGCGCAAGCGCGTCGCATTCCCAAAAGGCCGTCACGCATATCGGCGACTTCCTTATTATTCTATCGCTGATCCTTGCCTTCATACTGGTCGGCGCAGAGCTCTATCGCGATATAGTTGTAGATCATTCATGGCAATGGGCCGCTGCGGCGGACATCCTGCGCACGGTTTTGGCCCTGCTGATCGCTTCCATACCGGTTGCCATGCCGACTGTCATGACCGTCACCAACGCTTTGGGCGCCATGAATCTGTCCAAGAAAAAAGCAATCGTGTCTCGGCTGGAGGCTATCGAAGAGTTGGCGGGTGTCGATGTTCTGTGTTCGGACAAGACAGGGACGCTGACGAAAAACCAGCTAAGCCTGGGTGATCCGGTATTATTTGCGGCGAAAGACCCGCACGAACTGGTTTTGGCGGGCTCATTGGCCTCCCATTTCGATGGGGATGATCCGATTGATGCCGCCGTTGTCGCCGGTCTCGCAAACCGTGATGATCTGTCGCCTTACACTCAATCGAACTTTACACCCTTTGACCCTGTCTCCAAGCGAACCCAGGCTCTTATCACGGATGATCAAGGGCGCGAAACCTGTTACACAAAGGGTGCGCCTCAGGTCATTCTGGACCTGAGCGATGTAGATGAGACATCAAAGACAGAGGCACAGAAATCAGTCGATGATCTGGCATCCAAGGGCATGCGCGCACTTGGTGTTGCGCGGTCTGAGGACGAGGGGAAAACCTGGCAGTTTCTGGGTATTCTATCGCTTTACGATCCCCCGCGCGACGATTCAAAAGAGACCATTCAACGCGCGATGGCCCATGGCCTGCACGTCAAGATGGTAACCGGGGACGATGTTGCCATCGGAAACGAGATTGCCGGTCAGCTTGGAATGGGTGCGCATCTTCAAGCCGCATCAGACCTGTTCAAAGACGGAATGGATCTGAGCCATCTGCCAGAGTCTGTGACCGCTTGCGTCGAAAAGGCCGATGGGTTCGCAAGGGTGTTCCCGGAACACAAATACGCCATTGTCAAAGCGCTTCAGGACCGTGGTCATGTTGTTGCGATGACCGGCGATGGTGTGAATGACGCCCCTGCCCTTAAACAGGCGGATTGTGGCGTGGCCGTAAGTGGCGCGACCGATGCGGCCCGGGCAGCAGCCGCGTTGATCCTGACAGCCCCTGGCCTATCGACGATCATTGATGCCATCGAGCAGGCCCGCCAGATTTTTGAGCGTATCGTCAACTATATCGTTTACCGCGTCGCAATGACCCTGGACATCATGTGCGTAGTGGTTTTTGCGACGGTGTTTTTTGGATTTTCGCCGCTGACCCCGATCATGATCATCATGCTCGCGCTGCTTGACGATGTTCCGATCATGACCATCGCCTATGACAATACGAACCTGCCCAAAGCGCCAGTTCGATGGGATATGCGGCGTATTCTGTTCGGGGCGAGCCTGATGGGCGTCCTGTCGGTGGTGCAGACCTTTGGGCTGCTTTTGATCGGTATGGAGTGGATCAACAATCAAAACCTGCAGGCGTGGATTCCTCTGACACAGGCGCAACTTCAGACCGTTTTGTTCCTGCAACTTGCAGCAGGCGGCCATTTGCTTTTGCTTGTCATTCGATCTCGTGGCGCTGTCTTCGCGCGCCCCTGGCCAGCACCGCCGCTGTTTATCGCGGTGACCGGCACACAGATACTTGCGGTCCTGCTGTGCGGCCTTGGCATTTTTGTCGACCAAATTCCATGGACGATTATCCTTATGGTCTGGGCCTACATGCTTGTTTGGATGGTCATTCTGGATCAGGTGAAGCTAGCGATGTACCGCAGGTTGCAACGCTCTCACGGCCATCTTCAGCCTCGAACGACCTAATGGTCAGGATGCCCGGATTTATTGAAACCAGACGTTAATCCAATTGTGCCGTTCCGTATCGACAAAGATCGCGCAAGGGGCATACGGAACATACCGGCGAGGTTGGACGGCAAAGCCTTTGGCCGAGCATCTTCACAAGCTGGTGGTGGTCATCGAAATCTCGGGCCTGCCAATCGTGGGGCAATAGCGGTACCAACGTTTCATAAACCTCGATTGCACCATCCTGCGGCCTGACCAGGCCAAGACGCTGAAAAACTCGCAAATTGTGCGTATCAACCACAAGGGCGCGCCTTCTGAGTGTGCTGAAGTTCAAGACGGTTGCGGCAGTCTTGCGGCCAACTCCCGGCAAACGCTCCAACCAGCAAAGCCCGGAGCTCACCGAAAGTTCGGCGAGAAAATCGAGTGTCAGCGTGCTTTGACTAGCTGTAACCGCCTGAAGCGCCGCCTTGAGCCTCGGTGCTTTGAGTTCGGAAAACGTGACGTCAGCGATAATAGTCCGGATTTCGGTAACAGATGCGTCGCGAAGGTCCTCCCAACCCGAAAATCGCCGTGCGAGGCGGAGGAATGCGGCGGATGAAACATCTCCACGTGTTCTGCCGCCTACCAACCCCATGACCAGTTGAGAGACTGGGTCCAACATCAGATATGGGCCAGGTTGACCAAAGCAGTGGAACAGCCGTCTGTGGATCGTCATCAACTGGTCCGAGCGATTGTCCGGCATCAAAGGCAACTGCATGGAGGTCAGTATAGATGTGAAAAGAACAAAAAGCGAACATTAACGCCTGCCCAAACCTGACACCGACCTCCGCGTGGCGGCAAACAGGACTACAGGGCAAGGTACCCGATCAAAGGAATGGCAACTAGACTGAACGCGAAAGTGGCGATCAGCAGTGCCGAGGCCGCAGCTGCGTCGCAGCCATAGCGGGCGGCAATGACAGTGGCCAATGCACCCGATGGCATCGCGGCTTCGACAATCAGGATATCCCGTTGAACATCCGGCAGTCCCAGAACATAGGCAAACCCGGCAGCCACCAATGGCTCAAGGATCAGCTTCAGCAGGCAGACCAGAACCAGCAAACCTGCCATGTCCCGAAGCGCGACGGGCTTCAACATCAGGCCAATGGTAAAGGCCACCAGAACCGTCAAAGATGCGCTGGCAATCTCAAGAAAGCCGTTCAGCAGAACCATAACTTTGCTCTGTTGCGGCAGCTCTAATGCCGAGGCCAGAACGCCCAGTACAAAAGCGATGAAAATGGGCGATCGAACGAACGTCTTGACCGCGTCGGTCACGTTTGGCCCGCCCGTGGTGCCGCCTCCGAAATAGCTGGCAATCGCAACGCCAATGGTGAACAGGGGAAGTACAACGCCCACCTCTCCCATGACGACCAAAAGGCTCATGATTTCGGGGTTCTCCCCGTAGATGCCCTGAACCAATGAATATCCGAGTGTCGAGGTACTGCCGACCCCCGACACCAAAATGACCGAGCCCAGCACGGGTGGCGCAAGCTGCATCCAACGCCCGATAAGCCACGCGACGACCATCACAACCGCAATCGCGACAAACAGCACAAACGCGAGTTCGAAACTCTGCAGCCGGAACGGCTCGCGGCTTAGGTTTGCAAAAATAAGGGCGGGTAGTGCGAAATCAGTTACAAGGCGTGCAAAAACTCCTTGTTCGTGGTCTTGGATGACCCCTTTTTGCCGAAACCAGATCGCCGCACCCACCAGCGCCAGCATGACAACAAAGGAATCGAATAAACTTTCGAACTGCACCTATTGCCCAACTCCGTGTCGATAAACGCCTGCGCTCAGGGCGTTTTCGTTTGCGGTTGGGCAACTATAGCGCAGTAACCGGCATCCACCAAAACAAAGGGGCAGCGATGGTACGGCGCTTGGATGTTTCATCTTCTTCGCGCCCTGCCACCGCAAACCGTAGGGTCAAAGAAAACGCTTCTGCATTGCTTGCAGATCGGGATCTGCACACTGTCAAAGTGTCCCCGATTTAGGACACAATCATATGATCCCGAACGGCCCGCGCCAAAACATCCACTGTATCTATGACCGGAATCGAAGCACTCAGCGAGGATGTGGTCAACGAAAACTCGGAACAGGCGACAATAAGCTGCGCAGCGCCTTTGCCTTCCAACTCTGACGCCGCATCGGACAGGATTTTGGCGGCACGATCCGTTGGACCATTCGCTTTGATGTCCCGAATGGCAGATAATAACAGGTCCATCTGCTCAGGCCATGCGGGTGTCAGGCCATGCTGCTTCAGCGCTTTGTCGAACACGCCGCCAATCTGAACAGCTGGTGAAGCAAGGAAACCAATGCGCGCGCCCGTTTCTGCGGATTGAGCAACACGTGCCACAGATAACGCGATCATATCCAGAAACGGCACCGTCAAATGGTCAACGATTTCAGGCAGATAGTGATGCGCCGTATTGCAAGGCATGGCCAGCGCCGTCGCGCCTGCCTGCTCCAGCCGATTGGCCATTTCGATCAGAACCGGCGCGGGTGAAGGGCCGGTCCCTTCGATCAGATGCGCAATGCGCGAAGGGACCTGTGGGTTCATGTCAATCAGCAACGGCAAATGATCCGCGTCATCCTGTGCATCCACAATCTGCAATAGCCGTTTTTGCAGCAAAATGGTCGCCTCTGGCCCCATGCCACCCAAAATGCCAACCACTTTGCGGGTCATGTCAGAGTTCGACCCAGCGATCATCATTGTGAAAGGCAAAATCATAGCCGAACAGACCGACGGAACCTCCGGTATGCAAGAATACCACCCGCTCGCCCGCGAATGTTCCTTTGCGTGCAAGATCAATCAGCCCGGCTGCACCCTTTGCAGAATATACCGGATCGAGAAGAATACCCTCCAACTCGGCAAACATGCGGATCGCTTCCAGCCCGCTATCCGTCGGCAGGCCGTAACCGTCGCCGACATAGTCTGTATTGGCCATCACGTCTTCTGGTTTGACGACACCTGCGCATCCCAGTTTGTCCGCAATTCTACAGGCCAGATCATACACCATCTGTTCTTGCTTGGGCTGCGGCGCACGCGTTCCAATTCCCAAAACCGGGATGCCACTGTTCATGGCGCACAACCCGGTCACCAAACCCGCCTGCGTCCCGGAAGACCCGGTGGCATGAACAACCCGGTCGATCACAAGGCCCTTTTCATTGGCCTGCCCCACAAGTTCCATCGCACAGTTTACATAGCCCATCGCCCCGGTCGGGTTTGAGCCACCACCCGGAATGACATAGACCTTGTGCCCCTTGCCCCGCATTGCCTCGGCCGCCCGCTCCATCTCGGCGACCATGTCATGACCGCCGGGGAATTTCTGGGTCGTGGCACCATGCAAGTGATCTAATAGGACATTGCCGTTTTCGTTGTAATTGGCGTTGTTATAGCCGGTGCGATCTTCCAACAGGATATGGCACCCGAGGCCCAGTTTTGCAGCAAAAGCCGCCGTCTGGCGCGCATGGTTTGATTGGGTCGCCCCTTGTGTCATGACCATATCCGCGCCCTGCTCGAGCGCTTCGCCCATCAGGAACTCCAGCTTGCGGGTTTTGTTCCCGCCGGTCGACATGCCGGTACAATCGTCACGCTTGATCCATATTTCGACACCCAATTCTGCCGACAGACGCTCTAACCGTTCCAGAGGTGTCGGCAAATGGGCAAGGTGAACACGGGGAAAGCGGGACAAATGCATTCTGGGTCCTGTCGGTTTGTTTCGCGGGCAGATCACGCCGCATCATGCCCCTCGGCCGAGTTGCGCCATGCGAGCTGTGATGGGTTTGTCTAGGCCGATACTCAGCGCTGCGAACAGGATCATGTCAACCCGGATGGGACATATTGGGATATCAGACGCTGAACTACTTGCGCTGGTCCGGGCGTTTGAACCACAACAGGCGGATAACTTCTGCTATTTTTGTTACCCTGATCGCGTAGTGAACCCCCCACAGATCAAAAGCCCGCCGCGTACTCAGATCAGGGTTTTGTAAGAATCTCACCAAAGTCTTGAACGACGGGATGAGTTTTTGAATCGGAGGAATGTAGTTAACAAACCCGCGCCTGGCATTGCGTCGTAGCCGCGCCCCTTCGATCCGGCGCGCCTTAAGCAGATGCTCGTGCAGAGTGCGCGCGGGATGTCCGACTTTGGCTTTCTCAGCAAAGAGAATGGGCTCGCCCGCCTCGGTCGCGCGATCATTCCACTCCATGTCACCACCTGAAAAGACAGTGTCGTTGAAGGGACCGATGCGATCAATAAGACTGCGGCGCACAATCAGATTGGCCGTCACCGCCCGCCCTTTCGGAATCCATTTCTCTTGCTCAAGACCCCAGAGAGAATCGTACAGTTCCGGCGCAGTCCAATCATCGCCCGCCGGGAACAGCACAACATCTCCGCCAAACCGGCCAACCTCGGGGTTGTCTTTGGCGATCTTCAACCCGTTTTCCAAGTAATCCGGATCTGGGCGGCAATCAGCATCCGTGAAAAACAACAGATCCGCCTGCGCCTTGGCGATGCCGCGATTGCGCGCGGCATATGAGCCCGGCTTGGCCTCGGTCAAAATCCTGGCATTCGCTGGCAAACGGAAGGAAGCGGGTACGGGGTCATTCGGGTCGTTGTTGACTGCAATAACTTCGAACAAGCCCGGGTCGATTGTCTGAACAGCCAAACAATCCAAGCAGTTCTGCAAGTCGTCCCAGCTTTGGTAGGTTGGAATGATGACGGATGCTTCCATTCTGGTTCTACTTGCTCCGAAAGTAATTAAGGGTCCGATCACTCAATCCTGTTCGCCAGAACCAGCCGAAGACGTCACGGCATTCGAATACTGATGATCATACAGATTGCGGAACGGCCCATCGCGGTCCAGCAGCTCATGGGCGCTTCCTTGTTCAGCAATCTCACCGAACTCGACAACGACGATCTTGTCAGCATGCAGGATAGTCGACAGCCGGTGCGCCACAATGATGGTCGTGCGTCCTTTGGTCAGGCGGTGCAATGCCTCCTGAACCTGATGTTCCGATTTGGAATCCAGCGCGCTGGTCGGTTCGTCCAGCAGAAGAATTGGACTATCCCGCAGCAAGGCCCGCGCGATGGCAAGGCGCTGTTTCTGGCCACCAGACAGGAAAGCACCGTTTTCACCAACCAAAGTATCAAAGCCATCATCCAGCCTCATGATGAAGTCATAAGCATTCGCGGCCTTGGCGGCTTCGATGACCTCTTCGCGCGTGGCGTCTTCGCGGCCCATACGGATGTTCTCGGCAATCGACGCAGAGAACAGGAAGGTTTCTTGCCCGACAAAAGACATTGCTTTGCGCAAGGTCTCGAACGACGCGTATCTGATATCCTGTCCGTCAATCAGAACGCTGCCGCTTTGCGGGTCATAAAGGCGCAAAGCGAGATTCAGAATGGTCGATTTACCGCTGCCTGACAGACCAACAAGAGCCGTGGTTTGCCCCGCTTGGAATGTCAGCGACAGGTTCTTTAGAATGGGATCCGTCTCGCTATAACCAAACGTGACATCGTCAAACCGGACCTCTCCGGGGCCTTCGGGCAAGGCCTTTGCGTCCGCCTCCTCGATCAGCGTTTCCGGCTGGTCAAGCAAGTCGAACATCATCTTCACACGCCGCAATCCGATCTCAAGATTGACACGAATGCGGGACAGGCGCTTTGCGGGCTCATAGGCCATCATCAGTGCAGTAACAAAGGACAACAACTCACCCGGAGTGGACCCTCTGGACCCAAAGATGTTCGCGGCACTCAGCCCGATGACCGCTGCAATTGCAAACCCGGCCAATATGTCCATCAGTGGGCTGGTTGCTGCCTTAAGGCGCGCCAGCTTATTCCGACGTTTTTCGACATTCTTGACGGACTTGTACATTTGTTCCGCCATACGCTGATCCAACCCGAACGATTTGATAACGCGGATTCCGGCCGATGTTTCCTGGATAACCTTCATGATCGCGCCCAGCGATTGCATCTCCATATCCGCGATATCCCGAACCCGGCGCAGCAGCGCACGAACCCCGAGAATTGCCAAAGGACCTATCACCAGAGTGAACAGGGACAGGATCGGCTGCTGATAGAACATGACGGCAAGCAGGCCGATCAAGGTAAGCGTGTCCCGGACCGCTGTTGTGACAATTGACTCGATCACGCTGCGGGCCGCCTGTGCGGATTGGGTCACCCGCGTCAGAAGTTGTGAGCTTTCAGTAAGGTTAAAGAAAGACACGCCTTGCCGGAGCAGCTTGTCGTACAGCTTGATCTGCTGCAGCGCGACGATCCGATTGCCTGCCCGGGTCAACGCGACCACCTGAACATAAGTCGCCACACCTTTTATGAAGAAGATCGTAAAGACGGCAACCGAAACACCCCAGACCTTCGAGGCATTGTCGGGCTCGAACAGCGAATCCACGACGTCGCGCATGATCCAGGCGATTGACGCGGTTGTCGCAGCCACAAACACCATCGCACAGATGGCGATGATGTATGGCACCGATTGCGAGCGTACATTTTCACTAACCAGCCGCCACAACAACGACTCGTTCTTTTTGTCCAAAAACTTCAGCTTCATGTTTCGCAAAACGAAGACCTGCCATTACTGGAGCCGTGCGTCAGGGTTAACGGCTCCTTAAGAGTTTCAGGCGACTTTGACCTCACGGTTATCCGGAATGCAACCTTATCCCGGCGTATGCCCAACCCTCGCCCGCCGATTGGCACGAAGGCCTCATATGGTCATAGGTTCACCCGTTGCAAGGCCTATTGCTTGCCAAACGATCAGTTAAAATTGTATCAGCTTGCCATGAATCGTCGGACCACTCCTCTCCGAATTACAGTTGCAACCTTAACCCGGCGGCGGCCAGAGATGCTGGACGCGCTTGTCGAAAGCTGGGGCAAGATGCTGATCCCGGAAAACACCGTGCTTCGGTGTCTGGTTGTCGAGAATGATTCAATCCCCCACAGTCAAACGGTCATTGAGGCTTGGGGGGCAAAGTTGCCTAATGGCGTCCCTCTCGACTATGTCCTTGAAACCGAACCCGGGATCCCCTTTGGCCGCAATCGCGCCGCGCGCGAGGCGATTGCCGATTCAGCGGACCTGCTGTGTTTTGTAGATGACGACGAAGTTGTCGCCAGGGATTGGCTTGAAAAGCTAGTTGACGGTTACCGTAACAGTTCGGCTGTTCTGCTGGGGGCTCCGCTCAGGGCCGCTCAACCCTCAGGGTCCGAGACTCCCTTGCAGCGTCTGATGCTGCACAACATCACCAATCGATATTTAGGTAAGGAGAAAGCCGCCGCAAGACGCGCCACGCTGAATGAAACCGGTGGCGTGACGATTGTGACCAATAACTGGCTGGGCGAGACGCGGCTGTTCACCGAACACGGTATCTGGTTTGACGAAAAAATGCGGATGACAGGCGGAACCGACGCGAAATTCTACGCGGAAACCGTTGCGGCTGGCCTGCCGGTTGGTTGGGTCGAAGATGCGTTTGTTTACGAAACTATTCCGCCGGACAGGCTGTCCTTTTGGTATCAGGTCGCGCGCGGGCGCGACCAGTCGAATACGCATCTACGCCGCAAGCTCAGCGCGTCACCACTGAAAGCCGCGCTTGGATTTCTGGGCGCGCCGTTTCGTCTGATCGCATTGTTGGGCGCAGTGGTTCTTTTGCCCTTTCAACCGAACCAAAGGTATATCCAGATCGCCCGCCTGATGGGATGGCTGGTCGGCGTGTTGGGGATCCTTGTGGGGTACAAGTCGGCTTTGTACAAGAAAGTCACCGGCCACTGATTGCACACAGCGCCTTTGCGCTGTGCCGCCATTTTATCGCAAGTTGGCTTAGACGGTTCCGCCCAAGCTGCCTTCCAGCTCAACCATCTCCTGACCACCGGCCATAAGATCCTGAAGCTCTTCCGGAGTGATCTCACCCCGTTTGGCGGTGCCCAGGGTCTTGCCTCGGTTCAACACCGTAAACCTGTCGCCGACCGCCAAAGCGTGACGCACGTTGTGCGTAATGAACACTACTCCAATGCCCTGTTTCCGCACTTTGTCGATGGTCGCCAGAACGTTCGCCGTTTGGCGCACGCCCAGGGCTGATGTAGGCTCGTCCAAAATCAGAACTTTGGCCCCGAAATGTACCGCCCGGGCGATTGCCACAGTCTGACGCTCACCACCTGACAGCGTGCCCACGGCCTGATCGGGCCCGCGCAGATTGATACCCATCTTGCGCATTTCTTCCATGGTCACCTGATTGGCGTATTCATGGTCGAAGAAATTCAAAGGCCCAACTTTGCGCAACGGCTCATTGCCCATGAAGAAATTGCGGCTGACCGACATCAGCGGGATCATGGCAAGATGCTGGTGCACCGTCGCAATGCCAGCGGCGATCGCGTCGCGTGGATCCTCAAAATGCATCGGCTTGCCTTCGAAAAGAATCTCTCCTTTTGTTGGCTTGTGCACGCCTGACATGGTCTTGATAAAGGTCGACTTGCCCGCACCATTGTCACCCAGCAGGCAATGGCACTCACCCGGGTAGACATTCACGGATACCCCGGCCAGCGCGATAACCGCGCCAAAGTGCTTTTCGATGTCCTTCATCTCGATGATCGGGGTGCTTGCAGCCGGATCACCATGGTGGAACTTGGTATCTTCGGTCATATCAACGCTCTCCGGTAATCATGCGGCGGATATAGGTGTTCAGCACCACGGCAAAGAGCAGGATCAGCCCCAGGAACACCCGGAACAAAGAGCTTTCGACCCCGGCAAAGAACAAACCCTGCTGGACGACGCCAAAGATCAGCGCCCCAAGCGCAGCCCCCAGAACCGAGCCATAGCCTCCGGTCAGCAACGCTCCGCCAATAACAACCGCGATGATGGCCTCAAATTCCTTCAGCAAACCACGATCCGCGCCGGCCGAGCCGAATTCCATCACCTGACAGGTGGCAAAGATGCAGGCACAGAAGGCGGTAAACATGAACATCTTAATCTTGACACTGCTGACCGGAACACCCGAGTTCCGTGCGGCTTCAGCGTCACCGCCCGAGGCGAAGATCCAGTTGCCGAACTTGGTCTTGGTCAGAAGGATATGGCCAAAGATCACCAATCCAATGGCCCAGACAATCAACATCGGAATGCCGTCAACCACGGGCTGTCCCTGACGGGTTCCACGTTCGAAGGTTTCAATGATACCGGCATCACCCAACCATTGGAAAACGCCTGTCATGATCTTTCCGCCAAAGATCGGCGCCAGCCAGTCACCCTCTGCTGCGTCTTTGACGCCGCCAATGATAGTCTTACGCTCGATCGTTTGCGGCAGGTAGATCGTGAAACCACGCAAAATGAACAGCGAGGCCAGCGTCACGATAAAACTGGGCAGTCCGGTTTTGATCACGATGAACCCGTTGATCGCCCCGATGGCGATGCACAGCACAAAGGTGATCAGGATTGCCATCCATACCGGCCAGTTCAGTGTGACCGAAAATATTGCGATCATCATGCCCGCAAATCCAATCATCGAACCGACGGACAGGTCGAACTCCCCTGCGATCATCAACAGGCATGCGCCTACAGCGATAATCATGAACTGAGCAGAGACCTGGCTCCAATTGAGTACGCCCTGCGATGTGAACATGCCCGAATCCGAAGCAAACAGCAGAAACATGGCAAACACGATAATGGTGCCGACGATACCCCCCAATTCGGGGCGGATCAGGGCCTCGCGAAAACGGGAACGCTGTTTGATGCGTTCGTCAACCGTCGCGGCTTGTTGGGAAGTTCCGGACATGATCAATCCTCATGTTGTCCTGGAATGGATACAAAGAGGGCGGCCAGATTGCTCTGCGCCGCCCAATTTCATGTAATCAGCGATACTCGCCTGCGTATTTTTCAACCAGGGTCAGACCGTCTGCGGTGACGAAACCCGGACCCGAGTTGATGTTGTTGCCCGGCAGAACGCCGTAGCGGTGGTAGTTGGTCAGGACAACAACCGGCAGATAGGCCTGCAGGAACGGTTGCTGGTCGATGCCCCAGTTGATCACACCGCCCTTGATACCTTTGACGATTTCTTCGCCCAGATCGAACGTGCCGAAATAGATATCGCCGGCCATGCCGTTTTCATCCAGCGCCAACAGAGTCGGGTCTGCCGATGTCGGGCCAAGCGTCAGGATCGCGTCGGTTTCCGGGTTAGCCGACAGATAGGCCAGAACCTTGTTCTTGATTTCAGCCGGGTCCTGCCCGCTGTCGATCATCTGATTGCCCAGATCAATACCCAGACCATCCGCGAAGCCTTGGCAACGCTCAGTCGAAGACGGGCTCGAGATATAGTGGTTCACGCACAGGAACGACCCGACGCCATCGCCTTTGGCCCGCTGCCCCGCCGCGAAGCCCGCGTCATATTCAGGCTGGCCGACATACATCAGCGCACCGACCTCGCGCGCCTGATCCGGCGTGCCCGAGTTCATGATGATAACGTCAATTCCGCTGTCGACAGCCGCTTTGATGGGGCCAGACAGCACATCGTAGTCCGACAAAGTTGTGATGATACCGTCAGGACCAGCGGCTGCAGCCTGCTCGATGATGCGGGCCATATCGGCCAGGTCACCCGTCGGCGGGTTGCGGTATTCAACCTCAACACCCATTTGGTCACCGGCCAGCGCGATACCGTTCTTGATCGTGTTCCACCAGCTGTCGCTATCCGGCGCGTGGCTGACCAGAACGTATTTCTCACCTTCGGCGATCGCGGCACCCGCTGCGATCAGCGGAGCGGCGGCAACGGTTGCGGCCAGAGCCAGTTTCTTCATCAGTGATGACATAATTTCCTCCCAGATTTCACCAATTCGTGGCGATGAAGCGATTCAAAGCCGCTCCTCCGACTCAATTTAAAGCACATCTTGCCTTTTCTTGCAACCGGTTGCAAAATGACTGCATCGGCCCGCTGCTGCGCCATTGGGCGAAACGTTCTAAAAGGAGCGACGGAAACGGCGTACGCCGAAAAGGGGACATGAAAACGATGGCCGTTACATTGAAAGACGTTGCAGAACGCGCCGGGGTATCTCGGTCTGCTGTTTCGCGCACGTTCACCGATGGTGCCTCGGTTTCGGACAAAATGCGGCGCAAAGTGGAAAAGGCCGCGCGCGAGCTTGGGTACAGCCCGAATGCTCTGGCCTCATCGTTGACCACCGGGCGGACAAAACTGATCGGTCTGATCTCGAACAACTTTCACAACCCGATCTTTCTGGAGGTGTTCGATCTGTTCACACGTGGCTTGCAGAATTGCGGATTGCGCCCCCTGCTTGTGAACCTGACGGATGAAACAGATCCCGCCAACTCGGTCCGCATGCTGCGGCAATATTCGGTGGATGGCGTCGTTGTGGCATCCTCGACCCTGCCGCCCGGATTTGCCAAGGCGTTTCGGGACGCGCAGATGCCGGTTGTTCATTCCTTCGGCCGCTACTCCTCGGCCCCGCAAGTGCATGTGGTGGGCATCGACAACGTGGAATGCGGGCGCATGGCCGCGCGCGAGTTGCTGCGCCGAGGATATGACCATGTCGCCTTTATGGGCGGACCAGAGGCGGCGACATCCACCCAAGACCGGTTCAAGGGATTCATGTCCGAGCTTGAGGCGTATCCAAGCGTCCACGTGACACACTCTTTCGCCGCGGCCTATTCTTTTGACGCAGGCCGCATTGAAATGTTGCGCCTTCTCGCCGATGGCCCTGCACAGGCCTATTTCTGCGGGGACGACGTGCTGTCGATCGGAGCGTTGTCGGCGATTGAGGATAGCGGGTACTCCTGCCCCGAGGACATCGGCATCATCGGGCTGAACGACATGGAAATGGCACGGTGGGAAAGCATCAACCTGACCACCATACATCAGCCGATCCGTCAGATCGTCAACTCGTCCATCGAGCTTACGGTCGCCATGCTGAACGACCCTGATCGTTACCCCGAAGCCCGCATATTCCCTTGTTCCGTGGTGGACCGGGGCACTTTGCGCCCCGTTTCAAATTAACGGAACATCGGTGGGCGCGCGTCCGTCCAGGCCCCCTCGCCTTTTGCAGACTCCACTGCCGCATGAACAGCGGCCATCGACCGCACACCATCCTCGGCCCCCGGCAACCCGTCGCGCGTTTCACCCCGGATGGCGTCAGCCAGGTCGCAGTAGATATTCGCCACGGCCAGAGGGAACCCTTCGGGATGAGCGACTGCAACGCGTGACAGTCGCTGAGCCTCTTCGTGAATGCCACCCTCACCCTTTTCGATGATCTGAGTGCGCCCCCCGACCGGAGTGTAGATCAATTGGTTCGGCTGCTCGGACATCCAGCGCAACCCGCCGGTTTCACCAAAGATCTGAATGTCGAACCCGTGCTGCCGACCGATGGCCACCGAAGACGTCCAAAGGCGACCAACGGTTCCGCCTGCCATGCGGAAATTCACCATGGCGTCGTCCTCCAACTCGCGACTGGGAATGGTCGAGGCGAAATCAGCCGACAGTGATTTGACATGGTCGTCACATACAAAACTGGCCATATGCAGTGCGTGAATACCGCAATCGGCAAATTGCCCAGATACGCCAGCCATAGCCGGATCATAACGCCAGCGGACGCGCGGGTTGTCTGCATCCGTTGCGTCACCATGGTGGCCGTGGCTGAAATTGGTAACGACCAACCGGACCTTCCCGATCTCACCTTCGCGCACCATCGCGCGGGCCAGACGTATCATCGGGTAGGCTGAATAACAGTAGTTCACTGCGCAAATCCTGCCAGAGGCTTCGGCGACCCGCACGATCTCTTCGCCCTCTTCCACGGTCATGGTCATGGGTTTTTCGCACAGCACATTGAACCCGGCTTCGAGAAATGCCTTGGTAATCTCGAAATGTGTCGAATTTGGCGTGGCAATGGTCACCAGGTCGACCCGATCAGGGCGCGCCGTTTCGGCCTGCAGCATTTCGCGCCAGTCACCATAGGCGCGATCAGCGGAAACACCCAATTCCTGGGCAAACGCACGGCCCTGTTCCGGGCGGTGATCCAGCGCTGCCGCCGCAAATTCGAACAAACCGTCCGCCTGAGCCCCTAAGCGATGGGCAGGCCCGATCTGGCTGCCTTCACCACCGCCGATCATACCCCATTTCAGCTTTGCCATTGCCTGCTCTCCCTAGTTGAAGCCAATGGATTCAAGATATTCGCGATTGCCCCGGGCATCCCCGACAGGATCGGGGTCAAGTGTCGGATCACAATCCTGCTCAACGGTACACCAGCCCTTGAAACCTACATCCAGCAATACCTGCCGCACCGCCGGGAAATCGACGTCGCCATCACCCAGATTGCAAAAGATGCCCTGCCCGCACGCATCATAGAAACCGGTTCGATTATCAATGACGTCAGCCTTGATCTTCGGGTCTATGTCTTTGAAGTGCATATAGGAAATACGGCTTGCGTATCGCTGCATGAACACCACAGGATCAAACCCGGCATAGGAATGATGCCCGGTATCAAAGCAGATCTTCAGGATTGCTTCGTCTACTTCATCCAGCAGCCGCTCCAGCTCGGGCTCGAAATCCATAAATCCCGCCGCGTGGGCGTGAATCCCAACGGTCAGGCCATATTCTTCGGCGCCTATCCGGGCCGATTCCGCTATCCGATCCCGATAAGCCGCCCATTCAGCCCGATCCATCTGTTCCGCCTCAGACGCCCGCCCGGCAGTTGGCGCTCGGCGCTGGGATATTGAATCAATCAGCACCAGATGCTCTGCTCCATGCGCCTTCAGCGCCCGCGCCGTGCGATGCGTGGCATCCAGCACGTCGTCCCATGCGTCCGGGTCGTGATACGGGCGAAACACAACACCTCCGATCAGTTCCAGATCGTTCTCGGCCAGCGCATCCGCCAACACAGCCGGGTCTTCGGGCATGAAACCAACAGGCCCCAATTCAATCCCTTTGTACCCGGCCTCGGCACATTCCCGCAGCACAGTTTGCCAGCCCGGATTTCGCGGATCATTTGCAAACTCCACGCCCCAGGAACAGGGCGCATTGCCAATTCTGATTGCCATTTTATTGCTACTCCGAATGCTCAGAAAGGTTCGACGTCTTTCCATGTTCCGACTTGGGCCGAGGCCAACGCAGCCGAGACAACGCAATTGACAGCATGCCCGTCGCGGAAGGTCGGCCAAATCGGCTGCCCGGTCTCAATCGCTTTCAGAAAATCGCGGGCCTCGACAATGATCTGATCCTGATAGCCGGTCCCATGACCAGGCCCCTGACAGAACGGTTCATAATCCGGGTGCTCCGGCCCGGTGAGGATCTTGGTAAATCCACGTGTCGCTTCGGGGCCTTCCATACGATAAAGCCACAGCGTGTTCTGATCTTCCTGATCGAACCGGATCGCGCCGTTGGTGCCGCTGATCTCATATGCGTAGCCCATCTTGCGCCCCGTTGCGATGCGCGAGATGTATAGATGCCCCATCACTCCGTTCTCAAACCGGCACATCATCTGGGCGTGGTCGTCATTGGTGACCTCTCCACCTGGGCGAGTCTTGTGAACTGTCTCAACCTCGGCAGACACTTTGGTGATCGGACCAATCAAGGCCATCGCTGCGTTGATCATATGCGGGGCCAGATCACCCATAGTGCCGTTCGCCATGCCATCGGTGCGCCATGTGGCCGGGGTCTGCGGATCGGCATAAAAATCCTCGGTATGCTCGCCGCGAAACCACGTGACATCTCCAATTGCGCCCTCGGCAATCAATTGGCGGGCATATTGGCTGGCAGGCGTTCGGATATAGTTGAACCCGACCATATTGGTCACACCCGAGCTTTCGGCGGCCGCGACCATCGCTGCCCCATCCTCCAACGAAGCACCAAGCGGTTTTTCGCAAAGCACAGGCTTGCCCAGTGCGAACGCCGCCTCGGCGATGGGACGATGGGTTTCCTGAGGTGTCGCGATCACAATCGCCTCGACCCTGGGGTCCGAGACCAAGGCCTGCCAATCATCCGTCGCCCGATGAAACCCATAGGCTTTGCGATAGCGCTCCGCGCTTTGCGCGCTGGAGGCGCAGACCATTTCAAGGCGCGGGCGCAAAGCGGTGTTGAACACCGCGCCGACGGACGACATGGCGACAGCATGCGCTTTGCCCATATAACCGCCGCCAAGGATGCCGATTCCGATCTGGGTCATCCCACAAGCCTCCCCCACATGGAAATATATTTGCAACCGGTTGCAAAATTTGTATCCTGAGATTCGAAAACTCGCAAGCTGCTTTCGGCGCTTCATCAAAAATGCACCGATTTTCCCCGGAGGGCTGGTTCAAAAATGGCGACATCTAGCGACACGGTTTATCTGACCACAGCGCAGGCGATTATTCGGTGGCTTTCCAACCAGTTCATCCAGATCGACGGGCAAGAAATGCGCCTGTGTGGCGGTGGCTTTGGCATCTTCGGCCACGGTAATGTCACATGCCTGGGCGAAGCGCTGAACTCCGCTCGGGACGAGCTGCCGCTTTATCGTGGTCAGAATGAACAGAGCATGGGATTCGCGGCGGCGGGTTATGCCAAGCAATGGCTGCGGCAACGATTCATGTTTTGCACCGCCAGCGCAGGCCCCGGCACAGCCAACTTGCTGACAGCAGCAGGACTGGCCCACGCCAACCGTCTGCCGATGTTGATGCTGTGCGGGGATACGTTCATTACCCGCCTGCCTGATCCGGTCTTGCAGCAGATGGAGAACTTCAGCGATCCGACATTTGGCGTCAACGATGCGTTCAAACCGGTCGTGCGCTACTGGGATCGCATCACGCACCCGGCGCAGGTGCTTCAGTCATTGCCGAACGCAATCGCGACCATGCTGGACCCTGCCGATTGCGGCCCTGCCTTTCTGGGGCTGCCGCAGGATGTTCAAGGATGGACCTACGATTACCCGGTAAAATTCTTCGAAAAGAAGGTTCACCGCATCCGCCGTCAGGCTCCAGACGCCGATGAGATTGCGGACGCAGCAGTGGCGCTGACCCAGGCCAAACGCCCAATGATCATCGCCGGGGGCGGCGTCCAGTATTCCAAAGCAGTCAGCGAACTGACCAGCTTTGCCGAAACGCATCAGATCCCCGTGGTCGAAACCATCGCAGGCCGCGCCAATCTGCTGGCGACACATCCATTGAATATCGGGCCGATTGGGGTCACCGGGTCGGACTCGGCCAACGCAATTGCGGAAAAGGCGGACGTCATCGTCGCCATCGGAACCCGTTTGCAGGATTTCACCACCGGATCATGGACCGCGTTTGCCAAGGACGCGCAATTCATCTCACTCAACGCAGCGCGTCATGATGCCGGGAAACACATGTCGCTGCCGGTGGTTGGCGACGCCAAGCTTAGCATTGCTGCGCTGGGTGAGGCTGTGGATTATCGCGCACCAGACAGCTGGGTCTCGCTGGCCAGGGAAGAACGTAGTAAATGGGATGCCTACGTGGCCGAGAATGTCTCGTACGGCAATCGACCCAACTCTTATGCGCAGGCGATTGGCGTGGTGAACGATCTGTGCGACCCGCGCGACCGAGTCGTTGCCGCCGCCGGTGGACTGCCCGCCGAAGTCACCGCCAACTGGCGTACGCTGGACATCGGCACTGTCGATGTCGAGTTCGGCTTTTCCTGCATGGGCTACGAAATCGCCGGGGCCTGGGGTGCGCGGATTGCGCAGAAACAGCAGGAACCCGATCAGGATACGATCACCTTTTGCGGGGATGGTTCGTATCTGATGTTGAACTCGGACATCTATTCCTCGGTCCTTAGTCAGATGAAATTGATCATTCTGGTGCTGGACAACGGCGGTTTTGCGGTCATCAACAAGCTGCAGAACAACACCGGGAACGAAAGCTTCAACAACTTGATCGCCGACTGTCCAACCATTGCAGAGCCGTTCGGGGTGGATTTCGCAGCCCATGCCGCATCAATGGGTGCAGCCACCGAAAAGGTATCTAACCCTGCGGAACTGGCCGAGGCATTTAAGCGCGCGAAGGCAAGCGATAAGACCTTTGTCATCGTCATGGATGTCGACCCCTACGAAGGTTGGACCACCGAAGGCCATGCCTGGTGGGAGGTCGGGACACCGCACGTCACCGAAAATGAAAAAGTCCGCCAGGCTCATGTCGATTGGGAAGCGACACGAGAAAAGCAACGACGGGGTGTATGATGAAGCGTTTCACGGCTCAAACGGCCAATCCTGCAGAAATTGTCGATGAACTGCTGCATGGTGGTGGTGCGGTTGGCATCTCTGGGCTGTTCTCTGCTGAGGATGTCGCAGAGGCCCGTGCAATCGTTATGGCACATTCCGAGGAGGCCGCGGACAAGGTGACCCACTTTCAGGGCGCCGCAGCTGAGGACGGCGCGCTGAACCTGCAACGACGCGTTTGGAACCTGTTGGCCAAAGGCGAGGTATTCTCGAACATGGCCGCGCACCCGGTTCTGATGGACATTCTGCGCCAGTTTCTGGGAACCGAATTCATCATGGGCTCTATCGCGGCCAATCGCATCCTGCCGGGTGGTCCCGGACAGGAACCACATGTCGACTATCCCTATTGGGATTTTCACCGGCCGGAAACGCATCCCGTAGGTTTGAACGGATCTTTCCCGATGAACGCTCAGGTCTCGGTTCTGTTGGACCCGTTCACCGAAGAAAGCGGCGCGACCGCTTATGTGCCCGGATCGCAGAAAGAACTGCGCTACCCCGGCCCGGATGACCGGTTCTACGAGCATTGCGAGCGCATGACAGGCGAACCTGGGGACGTCGCCTTGTTCTACGGTGTGACTTGGCACTGCGCGATGCCGAACAAGGCGGATCACGACCGCAGCGCAATTCTGATTCAATACCTGCCGAAATGGGTTAAACCGATGGAAAACATGCCCGCCGCCTTGCCACAAGACTTTCTGGATACTGCAAGCCCCGACATGCGTCAGTTGTTGGGGCTGGACTATCCCTACCCCGAAGTATTGGACGCCGCGCAGGCCGGTAACACCGAGGGCCGCGTATGAACTTGATGAACGGTATCAAAGGCAACCGTTTTGCCGTTTTCGGTCGCGCGGGAATGGACATGTTTGCCGACCCGGTTGGTGTCAAAAGCGAAGACGCCGTGACATTCCGGGCCGATTTGGGCGGCTCGTCTGCCAATATCTGCGCTGGGCTGGTGAAACTGGGCAGCGCGTCCGCGCTGGTGACTTCGGTCTCGGACGACGCGGTGGGCCGGTTTTGCCTCAATCGACTGAAAGACTATGGCGTCGACACGGCCTACATCCGCAGCGTGGGCGGAGAAGCCCGCACCTCGCTTGCGGTGTACGAAAGCTGCATTGAGAACTTCCAGAACGTTATCTATCGCAATGGCGCCGCTGATTTTCAGGTCACCGAAGATGATATGGACGCGGTGGATTATTCGGCATTCTCTGCTCTGATCACCGCTGGAACGGTCTTTGCCTCTGAACCCTCGCGCTCGGCCACGTTTCGGGCGTTTGAAAATGCACGCAAGGCCGGTCTGCCGGTTATTTTCGACATTGATTATCGCCCCTATTCCTGGCCCTCGCCCCAGGTTGCGTCGGATGTGTTGTCGCGCGCAGGTGCCGAAAGCGATCTGATCGTCGGCAATGACGAAGAGTTCGGGTTCATGGCCGGTGGAATCGAAAGGGGTTTGGATAAAGCCCGCGAATTGGCCGCCGAAGGGCGCATGGTCGTTTATAAAATGGGACAAGAGGGTGCGATCACGCTGGTGGACGGGCAAGAGATCCGCACCGGCATCTATCCGGTCACTGCCGTCAAACCCAACGGCGCCGGGGACAGTTTTCTGGCCGGTTTCCTGGCCTCGCTCGCCTCTGGCCACCACCTTGGCGATGCCGTTTTGCGCGGATCGGCTTGCGCTTCGATCACCGTGTCCAAACCCGGCTGCGCCGGAGCCATGCCCACAACTGCCGAGCTTGAGGCGTTTCTGGCCTCGCATCCCGGCCCTTCCGAGTAAGGAGACGCATATGCATATCGCGCCCTATGATAATCAGAACAAACCCATCGTGGATGCAGACGATGATCTTGTCCCGCTGAACTATTTCAACATCGTTAAGCTTCGCAAAGGCGAGATGTTCGAATACGCCGTACCGGGTTATGAGACCTGCATCGTTCCGGCGATCGGAACGGTGACTGTAGACGTGGACGGCAAGGTTTATGACAATCTGGGCAACCGCACCGAAGATGTCTGGGATGGCGAGCCCGAAGGCGTCTATGCTCCCGTCGGGGCCAACGTGCGTATAACCTGCCTGACGGACGAAACAGAGACCTTCATTGCTGGTGCGAAATACGACAAAGTGCTGGAACCGTTCGATGTCCGCGCCGGTGAGCTGGACGTGGTGCAATATGGCTCGGACGAGACCAAAACCCATCGCAAGATCAAACATATCCTTGGCGCCAATCATCATGACAAGGTGGGGCGTCTGCTAGTCTCGGAACTCTACACCGTCGGTGAAGGCGGTTGGTCCGGCTTTCCAAGTCATAAGCATGACACCGACCGCCTACCCGATGAAACCCGACATGACGAGACGTATAACTTCCGGTTCAAACCAAATTATGGGTCTGGCCTGCAAATGCTGCAGCGAGAGGATAACAAGCCGGGCGACGCCTATCACATCGTCGACGGGTCAACCATTTGCATCGACAAAGGGTATCATCCCTGTGCGGTTCTGCCCGGATACCAGATGTACTACTTCACCATTCTGGGCGGGCTCAGCCAGCGCAGTCTGAAACAATATTTTCAACCTACACATGCCGAGCAATTGCATACCATTCCCGGCATCATGGACATGGTGGCCAAATTCAAATGAGCTTAGTGACGCTTTCCGACGTTCTGCAACCGGCATTACGGGGCGGTCATGCCGTGGCCGGTTTGGTGACCTTGGGTTGGGAAGACATGCGTGCCTATGTCGCCGCAGCCGAGGCTGAAGACGTGTCGGTTATCCTGCAAGCGGGTCCGTCCTGCCGGGAACACACGCCTTTACCGGTGCTTGGCAAGATGTTCCGGTATCTGGCCGAAGGGGCCTCGGTCCCGGTTGTCGCCCATCTGGATCACGGATATACGGTCGAGGAATGCCGCGAGGCCATCGATAGCGGGTTCAGCTCCGTGATGTTCGACGGCTCTCGTAAACCATTGGCCCAGAATATCGATGAAACAGCGACGATCGCCGAGATGGCGCACGCAGCAGGCGTGTCCTGCGAAGGTGAGATCGGGTTCGTCGGCTATTCCGGTGGCGAGAACTCGGCAGGGACCGACCCCGAAGAAGCAGCGCAATTCGCCAAAGAAACTGGTGTTGACGCGATGGCAATCTCGGTCGGAAACGTCCACCTCCAACAGGACAAGGAAGGCGGGCTGGACGAGCCCCGCATCCGAGCCATCGAGGCCATGACGAAGGTGCCATTGGTGATCCACGGCGGGTCAGGCGTACCGTCCGCCCAGCGCCGCACGCTCGCGCGTGGGTCTAGCATTTGTAAATTCAACATCGGAACCGAATTGCGCATGGCCTTTGGTCATGCTTTGCGCGACGCGGTCAATTCAGATCCCGAGCGTTTTGATCGGGTGCAGATTCTGAAAGACACGCATGCGCCGCTGGTGGCCGCAACACGCCGGGTTCTACAGGATTTCAAAGCCTGAGGCGCGCCACAGCGCTCAGGTATCCTCGCGCATATCTTTGGCTTTTTGGCCGACGTATTTTGCCGTCAGCTCTGGCGGCAATTCGTTTTCGTCCCATACGCCGATCAGAACACCCGTCCCACCGTGCTTTTTACGCCGCTCCTCAAGAGCGGCCTTTGATACCGTGGTCCGTTGAGATAAACGCCGCGCCCAGGCACCCAGACGATCATACATCTCGCGGATGATAGTTTCGTGTTCGGCGGATGCGCCCAGATCGTTCAGCTCATCCGGGTCGTTTTCAAGGTCGAACAGCATCGGTCGGTGCCCGGACTCGAAATGGACCAGCTTCCACCGCTTTGTTGCAACCATAAAGGCCACAGCCTGATCCGCAGACGCGCCGAGCAGGGCAGCCTCATTATTGGTGGTATAGTCCACCTCACAGAACACAGCGTCCCGTGCCGTGTCAGCGGCCTGCCCGTGCAGGATCGGCAACAGCGATTCCCCTTCAAGGATGTGATCCATCGGTTCGCCACCCGCAACCTCAAGGAAGGTCGGCGCTAGATCGATGCTTTCTACAAGCGCATCGCATGTGGTCCCACGTGTGGCGTCCGCCTCAGATGACGGGTCGTAGATGATCAGAGGAACCCGGATCGACGTCTCATAGAAAAAGGATTTCTCTCCCAACCAGTGATCACCCAGAAAATCCCCATGATCCGAGGTCAGTACGATCATCGTGTCTTTCATCCGGCCCGTCTCTTCCAGCCAATTGAAAAGCACACCCATCTGGTCGTCGACCTGTTTGATCAGGCCCATATAGGCGGGGATGACCGTCTCGCGCACCTCATCCCGCGAGAATGCCTGACTGACGCGACTTTGCGTAAAAGCATCCAGCACGGGATGGGCATTGTCGCGCTCGGCCTCGGATCGAACGGCAGGCAGAATATGTTCGGGACCGTACATGTCATTATACGGCGCCGGGACGATGTAAGGCCAATGCGGTTTGATATAGCTCAGATGACAGCACCAGGGGTCCTGCGCCTGTTGCATGAACTCCATCCCGCGCCTTGTAAGGTACGGCGTTTCACTATCATCCTCGGCGATATTCGCAGCTTCCGAGGCGTTCTTCAGGAACCAGCCCGACAGAACATTTCCGTCCGCGTCGATGCCAGAATTGGCATGGTCATGCCACGGGTTCTCACCGTCGTAGCCCGCACCCTTGAGGTAGGCGTTGTATTTCAAAGCGCCGCCGGGGTCGTAGAACCCTTTGGGTCCTTCGGGGCGCATCCCGTCGTCGCGTTCAAAGATATCAAAACCGCATTCGGCAACACGCGCGCCGATCACGGTGTCCCTACTCAGGCCAAGGCGCTCCATCCCTTCGATATCCGGGGACATGTGAGTCTTGCCGACCAACCAGCACCCCATCCCGGCCTTGCGCAGATGATCGCCCAGCGTCATCTCACCAACTTTCAGCGGCACGTTGTTCCACGTCGCGCCGTGGCTGTGCGCATAGCGGCCGGTGTAATAGCACATGCGGGATGAGCCGCAGATCGGTGACTGGATATAGGCGCGGGTGAACCGAACACCCATACTGGCCAAACGATCGATATGTGGCGTGTGTAAATGCGGATGCCCGTAGCAGCTCAGGTAATCCCAGCGCAGCTGGTCGAACATGATGAAAAGGATGTTCTTTGCTTTGGGCATCAGGGACTCCGGTCCACAAAAAAGGGGCTATTCGTCTCCGGTATAATACCCGATCACATCGTTTTCGGTCGTTGCACCCAAACCATTTAGCAGGCGGTTGGAATAATTGAAATAAGCACAGACCTGATTGACTTCCAATATCTCTCCGTCCGAACACCCGGCAATCTTAAGTGCTTCAAAATCGGATTTAACCATCTTGCCTACATCTGTCGTCAGCTTGCCCGCATAGCGCAGTAGGGCCAGTTCTTTTCCGTCAAACTCGTCCTCGGGGCGCTGCGCCTTGAGCGCCAGAAATATCCGATCACTGCGCTGTTGATCTTTGATCAGGTTGCGCACGTTCATGAAGTGATGCGTCAAAGAGTAGGTGCAGTCGTTCAGAATCGAGGTGTAACTCGCGACAACTTCAAGAAACCAAAAGGGCAGTTGGTTGTCGTTCGAATGCAGCACCGAGCGATAGAGAGTAACATGACCATTCATAGTCTCAGGCCGCAGGGAATGGACACGCATCACGGTGTCAACGGTGCCATGGGGGGTACGGGCCTTGTCCAGCAGCTCTTTTAGGCGGCCTTCAGCCTTTTCGTCCGAGATCATATCGATCCATGCGCTCATCGCGGGTCCTCCAGTCTGTTGCGCAAGCATATGGCGTATCGGCGGATGAGTGTCAGTAAAAAATTCTACTGCCACGACATTTACCTAGATAACGGAAATGTGAGCCGCTAGAAAAGACGGGGATGTCTGTTAAGGAACCGTCTTGATGCTTTCGCCTGATTTGCGTGCCGGTGCCGAAAATCTGCTCGTAAGGTGTGGAGGTCTGTCGCAGGGCGACAGTCTTCTGGTGTTGTGCGAAGAACCCGGCGGGGGGTATTACGACGATGAAATCGCGCAGGCTGTAGTTGATAGCGCGCGCGCACTAGGCATCGAAACGTCGATCCGAACCATTCCCTTTGAACCAATGGGCGGCAAACTGGCGTCTGAACTGGTAAGCGCCATGCGGTCTGTTGACCGTACCCTCTTTCTGTCGCGAACCGGTGATCAGATTCGGTTTGACAGCAACATGGCCGATGTTCGTCCGATCATGTCCTATGCTCTGGATACGGGGATGTTGGCCTCAGGCTTTGGGCGCGCAAATTACACCGGATTCGTAGCGCTTAAGAACGCGATAAACGCGCTTTTGTCCCATGCCCGGCGCATTCGTGTCACCTGCCCTCTTGGAACAGATTTCAGCGGGCCAGGTGCCGTTTTTCCCAAGGACGGAGCGTCCGACGTCAGCGTCGCCCGGTTTCCCATGTCCGTTTTTGCACCCGTCCCTGCACGGGGGTTTTCTGGCGTTGTGATGCAGGATGGGTTTCTGGTCGGCACAGGCTCAAAGTTCTACAAACCTTATGGCTGTGATTTGAAAAACCGGCTGGCCGTTCATTTCACCGAAAACAGGTTAACCGGGTTCTCGGGACATCCAATGGACGTGCATTGCGCGCAAATGCACTATGAAAAGGTCGGGAAGATGTTCGACCTCGATCCGATGACCATGCATTCCTGGCACGCCGGTATCCACCCGGGTTGCGCATACTCCGCCCCGGCCTTCGAAAATTTCGAACGTTGGAGCGGTTCGGCCTTTGGCAATCCACGTCTGATGCACTTTCACACCTGCGGGAACTATGCGCCGGGCGAGATTTCCCTGAACGTTCTTGACCCTACAATCGAGGTTGATGGAATAGCCATCTGGGACAACGGCGTTCTCAAGCCGGAACTGATACCCGGAGGCGCGGAGGTTCTGGAGGAATACCCTTGTATCAAAGCAGTGTTCGACGCGCCCGAGCAATCGGTCGGTCAGGGTCGCGACGGGCGTCTTTCTGCGCAGTGATCAACCGGCCTCGGCCGCGATCATCTTGGACACCCGCGCCCGGAATCGCATGGCCCCTGCGTCCAACCCGAGGTTGATATACCCGGTCTTGCGCCGCGCCATACCGGTCTGGACGTATTCCAGCACCTCTTTGTCCTCGTTAAAGGCCATGAGCGCCCCGTCGAACATGCGCTGAGACATCCCGGCGTCATCAGCGTGCATGTTTCGATGCTGGAACCAGAAATAGCGCGAGGTTTCATGATCTACCGGCGTGATGAAATTATATGAAATGTTCACGAAGGCATTGGGTGAAAGCGGACGGTCCGCCCCGCCCTCACCAACCGGAGTGTAGATGGACATGTTTATCGCTGTCGATGGCAGGCGGCATTCATAGTGCTGCTTGCGGTCACAGTGGGGACCAAACGGCAGGACCGGCGCATAGTATGGTGGCGCAGGTTCATCCGCGATCCAGCGCGATACGATTACGCCATCCTCGGTTTCCTCAAGGTCCAGCGGGCGGTTATCCGTCCCGGCCCCGGCGAAGGACGTCAGGTGTACCCAAGCCACATGGCTGGGATCCAGCAGGTTGTCGGTAATGTAAAGATAGTGGCTTGCCATCTCCATCGCGCCTTTGGGCGTCTTGCCCCAGGTCGGGTCATCGAAATTCGGGATGTCGATGATGTCATCGACACGCGCCTGATCAGGATCACCCATCCACAGCCACAGGAATCCCCAGCGGTCCTCGGCCGGATAGGCATGTACGGCGGCGCGACGCGGCGGGTTGTCCAACTGAGTGGGCGCGCTGACGCATTCGCCACCGCAGCCGAAGGTCAGGCCGTGATAGCCGCAAACCACGTGATCACCTTCCACCGTGCCGCGCGACAAGGGCAGTTTGCGATGCGGGCAGGCATCCTCCAACGCGATGGCCGTACCCTTGGTGTCCCGATAGATCACAATCTCTTCGTTCAGCATGCGCACAGCGCTGAGGTCGCGGCCAAAATCCTCGCTGCGGCCAGCGACATACCAGCAGTTTCGAATGAAGCCTTCGGCTCCGGCCAGATCTGGACGCATCACCTTACTCCGAAAAAACGTCAAACGCCTTGAGGGCCTTGGCACTGTAGGCATAGGACGGTCCGCCGCCCATATAGGTCGCCATGGCCAACGCCTCGCACATCTCATCCCGCGTGGCGCCCAGCCGGACCAGAGATCTCACGTGAAAGCCAATGCAACTGTCACAGCGCGTGGCGATAGCGATGCCCAGCGCCATGAACTCTTTGGTTTTCTCACTCAGCGCCCCATCGGTTTTGGCCGCCTTGCCCATGATCCCGAAACCCCGCACCGTTTCCGGCACCTCTTTCGAGAAGGTTCCGATATTGGCCTCGGTTTCGGCCATGAAGTCTTTCCAGTCCATGCGTGTGCTCCTTATCCGCGCTCATCCGCACCCATACGGCGCTCCAGCCAGCGCACACCGGCACTGATGATCAGAACCAGTATCAGGTACTCGAAAATCAACAGGGTATAGATTTCCAGCGGGCGGTATTCCGTCACCACCAGTTCGTTGGCGCGCCGCGTCAGTTCCTGCATCCCGATGACACTGGCAAAAGCACTCATCTTGACGATGTAGATGAACTGGTTCGCCAAGGGCGGCAGAATCCGCCGGATCGCTTGGGGCAGGATCACATAGCGCATCGTCTGGATGTAATTCAGACCGATTGTCTGCGCGGCCTCACGCTGACCACGCGCGATGGATTGGATGCCCGCGCGGTATATCTCAGCGGTGAAGGCGCTGTCAGACAAGGCCAGGGTAATGATCGCGCCCCAGAACGGATCAATCGGAACGTTCATACCCATCGATTGGAAAACAATCGGCAGGCCGTAGAACACCCAGAACAGCATTGGCAGCAGCGGGATCGAGCGGATGAACTCCACATAGACCCTATTGACCAAACGCCAGCCGCGTTTTTCAGACAATCCGGGCAGCGCCACCAGCAAACCGATGGCAATCGACATAATCGCGGCAATCAAGGAAATCTGGATCGTCGCCCCCATCCCCGAGATCAGGAATTTGACATTGACCCACCCTGACGTCGTGGTCGGGTCAATGACGTACCAGCCCCATGTGGACGACGACGAACACCCCGCGATCAGCAGGAACGGGGACAGAAGAAGAAGCGTTTTTTTCATCAGACCCACTCAGTGCTGTAAAATCTGGCTGAGGAATTTCTTGCACCGATCCGACTGTGGGTTGGTGAAGAAATGTTCGGGGTTGCCCTGCTCCACGATCTCGCCCGCGTCCATGAAGATCATCTTGTCCGCGACCTTACGGGCGAAGCCCATTTCATGAGTGACAACCACCATGGTCATACCCTCCTGCGCCAATTCGACCATGACGTCCAACACCTCAGAGATCATTTCGGGATCCAGGGCCGAGGTCGGTTCGTCAAACAGCAAAACCCGGGGCTCCATGCACAGGGAACGGGCGATGGCCACGCGCTGCTGCTGGCCACCGGACAGCTGAATCGGACGTTTCTCCGCCTGATCCGGGATATGCACGCGTTCAAGATAGTGGCGCGCCTTCTCTTCCGCTTCCACCCGGCTTAGGCCACGTGCCTTGATCGGGCCAAGGGTCAGGTTCTCTAACACGGTCAGATGGGGGAACAGGTTGAACTGCTGGAATACCATGCCGACCTCGGATCGGATTGTATCCACGGATTTTGCGTTGTCCGTCAGTTCAACACCGTCCACGCGAATGGTGCCTTTCTGATGCTTTTCCAACTGGTTGATACATCGCACAACCGTGGATTTTCCCGAGCCTGACGGCCCGCAAATGACGACCTTTTCGCCGCTTGCAACCGTCAGGTTGATGTTCTTGAGCACATGGAATGTGCCAAACCACTTGTTCACATCAACAAGTTCGATCGCGACATCTGGCATTGGCTGGACTGACCTTATTTTATTCTCAGTGGAATATTTTCTTGAGGTTATCTTTGTCTTTGCGCTTAAATCAACAAACAATATGGCAGCAAGCCCCAACCGCCACCAACGGGAGAGATAGATGAACACGTTTTGGAAAGCTGCGGCAGCCGCAGCACTTGGCCTGGTATTGTCGAGCGCCGCACAGGCGCAATCGGCCTTGAATGAAGTGCTGGATTCCGGTGTGCTGAAGGTCGGAACCACGGGTGACTGGAACCCGATGTCCCTGCGCGATCCGGCCACAAACAGCTACAAAGGCTATGATATCGACATCATGAACGCGCTGGCCGCCGATCTGGGGGTTGAGGTCGAATATGTGCCCACAGACTGGAAAACCCTGGTCAACGGCGTGGTTGCCGGCAAGTACCACATCACCGGTTCGGCCTCGATCTCGCCGCCGCGTATGAAGGTTGCCGGTTTCTCGGACAGCTATATCGCGGTAGAGTTGTTCCCCTACACCACCAAGGATAAAGCCGACAAATTCGACGGGTACGATTCGATCAACCAGCCGGGTGTGAAGGTCGCCACCACCCTTGGCACCACCTTTGAAAAGCGCGTGCGCGAGTGGTTCCCCAACGCGGATATCAAAGTGGTCGAAGCGCCCGCCCGTGGTTTCCAGGAGGTTCTGGCCGGGCGTGCGGATGTCTTCATTACGTCCAACATCGAAGGATCGACGCTTGAAGCCAAATTCCCGGTCGTCCGCGTCAAAAACGCCGGACCCCGGTCCCCTTCACCCATCGCAATGCTGCTACCGCAGAGCGATCAGGTCTGGATCAACTACGTGAACAACTGGATCGAGGTGAAGAAGGCCCAAGGCTTTTTTGAAGAAAACAAGACAAAGTGGGGCCTATGACCCACGCTTTACAAAACGCCCGGCCCCGGCGGTCGGGCGTTTTCAGTTGCTGCCGGAAACGGCCTTGGACACGACGGTGATAAAACTCACCTTGCCCGTTTTCAGTTCGACCGGCCCATGTGCGGCATTGGAGTCAAAACTGAGGCTGTCGCCCGGGCGCATGTGATACGCCTCGTCCCCGCAGCCATAGACCATCTCGCCGTCTGTCACGTGGATGAATTCGACCCCCTGATGCTGATACAAGGGCCGCGTGCCCAGCGGTGCCTCCAGCGTGACACTGAAACTTTCGAAACTGACGTGATTGGCCTCGGCACGTCCGATGAGCTTGTAACTGTGCCCGAAACCGGTCCCTAACCGCTGCACCGTTACACCTTCGCCTGCTACAACAAACGAAACATCCGAACGTTCAACCGTTCCAGCGAACAAGCTGATCAGCGGGACGCCGATCCCGCTGGCCAATGCATCCAGCGTTCCCAGTGAAGCCGAAACCTGACCACGCTCAATCTTGGAAATCATAGCCGTCGAGACGCCGGAACGGGCCGACAGCTCGGTCAGCGTGAGCCCGGAAAGCACCCGATTGGCTTTGACCGTTGACCCGATCAAATGATCCAAAGGCGGTTTTTCGGCGGCGATTGCTGGTGAATCTTCCATTTGCTCAGAGTATCGGTGTGTATCAAAAAGGCAAAGCAATACTGTGCGTCGGAAGAGGGTCAAGGATGAAGCTGGAACACATGACATGGTACGACGTGGATGCACGCATTGGCGCTGGCGCCGCAGTGTTGCTGCCCGTCGGCTCAACCGAACAGCATGGACCCATGGGGCGGATCGGAACCGACACGATCTGCGCCGAAGCGGTGGCTCTGGCCGCTGCCGAGATCTGCAATGCCATCGTCGCACCGTCGCTGGCCTATACCCCCGCGCCGTTCAATGCCGGTTTTCCCGGCACGGTATCCGTGTCGGTCGGAACCTTCCACGCACTGGCCCATGAGGTTATCGAAGGGTTGTTGGATCAGGGTTTCTTGGGCGTTTACGTGGTTAACGGCCATGGCGCGAATCTGGAACCGCTGACCCAGGTCGCCGCAGGGCTTGCACCCGAAAAGATGCTGATCCGCAGCTGGTGGGAACCCGAGGCAGTGAATACGCTGCGCCGACAGCTCTATGGGGACTGGGAAGGCATGCACGCGACGCCTTCGGAAATCGCGATTACCCAATCCTTGCTGGGGGAATTGCCTGCAAATCAGGCCTCGGAACCGCCTGAAAAACTCAGCCCTGATTATCTGCGCGCCCACGCGGGCGACCGGCACGGCCCGCCCGGCGAACATCGCGCCCGGTTTCCAGATGGGCGCGTCGGCTCTCATTCTGCGCTGGCGCGACCCGAGCATGGGACGGAATTGCTGAAAGCCGCTGCCCAAGCCGTCGCACAGGAATTCACGCTGTTTCAGAGGTAAGCACCGAGGCAAGCGCCTCCCACTGACGGCGGGCAATCGCCTCTTTGGATGCCAGCAACCAATAGGTTTCCTGATGATCAAGAATATCGTCGCCCAAGCGTTCCAGCGTCCCAGCCTTAAGGTCACTGGCGCACAGCGCAAGCGACCCCAGCGCAACCCCCAACCCGGCCCGTGCCGCAGCAAGCGCGCTTTGGAAGGTGTCGAAGCGCAAACGTGACGCTGGCTCGGCCGCGATACTAAAACGGCTGCAAAAATCACCCCAGCCCGGTCGTGGACCTGTGCACGAAATGCGCGGCCAAGACACCCAATCACCGCCCTGAGCTTTCAGTTTGGGCGATGCCACTGGGACCATCGCCTCGCGATATAGCGGCAACCTATAGGCGTGCGGCCAATTGCCAGCGCCGTACCGGATCTGAATGACATCGTCGAACGAGGCCGTCTGCCCGCCCAACACCAAAGACTGAAAGGACAGTTTTGCCCCCGTCGCCCTCTGCATCTGCGCAAGGCGCGGGATCAGCCACAGATCGATGATCGACTGGCTGGCGGAAATGGTCAGGCGATTGCGGCCACTGGAAAAAAGCGCCTCAGAGCTTTCGCGCAGTTCCGTCAGGGCCGCCTGCACCACCGGCAACCAGGCCTCGCCCTCGACTGTCAGGGAAATCGTCCGGGCATTTCGGACGAACAGTTTCGAACCCAGTTGCTGCTCCAGATTGCTGATGCGCTGGCTGATCGCGGGTTGAGTCAAACCTGTCTCTTCTGCGGCGGCGGTGAAGCTGCCGCACCGGGCGGCGGCCTCGAACGCGCGAATCCATTCCAGATGCGGCAGTTGGAACTTGTGATCACTCATTAGCAAAACCGATACTTACTGCGGTTATTTCTGATTTGAGTTTATCAGCCCGATATAGAATTTGTAAGACAACACGCCACTTCCATCACCGAGAGTATGACCATGGAAATAGCCGTTGATCCCACTGGCAACGTTTTGACCCTGAAACAGGGCGACGATTGCATGCGCTTTCACGCGATCTGGTTGCGCGACAATGCGCAGGACGCCGAGACCCGCTCACCCGCGAACGGGCAGCGCCTGATTGCCCTGCGCGACATTCCCCGCGAAACCCGGATTGCCTCAGCCAACATTGGCGAGGCTGGCGTCGAGCTTCGGTTCGAACCCGAGGACAAGACCGTTGTCTTCAATACCGGCTGGCTGCGGGCCCATGCCTACGACCGCTCGTTTCAGCAATCCCGCGGATGGGTCGCAGATGACGTAGAGTGCTGGGATTCCAGCATCTCGGATAATGTGCCCACCGGAACTCTGCCCGAATTGGAAAGCGGCGGAGATGCTCTGAAAAGCTGGCTGGACGGGGCGACACGTTACGGTTTTGCCAAAGTCGAAGGCGGCCCGACCGAAGAAGGGGCTTTGTTCCGCGTTGTGGACCTGTTTGGTTATGTACGCGAAACAAACTACGGTCGCCTGTTCGAAGTCCGCACCGAGGTGAACCCAACCAATCTGGCCTATACGGGTTTGGGTCTACAGGCCCATACAGACAACCCCTATCGTGACCCGGCACCTACTATTCAGGTTCTTTATTGCCTTGAAAGCACTGCCGAGGGTGGTGAGAACATGGTGGTGGATGGGTTTGCCTGCGCCCGACGTTTGCAACAGGAAAACCCGGAGCATTTCGACGTTCTGGCCAACTATTGCGCCCGCTTTGAATATGCGGGGGAAGATGGTGTCTGCCTGACTTCGCGTCGCCCTTTGATCGAACTGTCCCCTGATGGAGAGTTGATTGCGATCCGTTTCAACAACCGGTCGTTGGCCACGGTAACCGACATTCCCTTCGACAAGATGGATTTGTGGTATGCAGCCTATCGTCGGCTGGGTGAAATCATCGACGACCCCAGTATGGAAGTCACCTTCCGCCTGAATCCCGGTGAGGCATTCATCGTCGACAACACCCGTGTTCTTCATGCGCGCAAGGCATATTCGGGAACAGGCAAACGCTGGCTGCAAGGTTGCTACGCCGATAAGGACGGGCTGCGGTCGACACGGGACGCCATGTGCCGCAAACCAGCGGAGGCCGCAGAATGACCGCACAAGACCTGACCGCCGAGACTATCGTCGATTTCCTCGGCTCGATCTTTGATCGCCGGGGCACCGAGGAATATCTGGGCGAACCCGTCACGATGGGCGAACACATGCTGCAGGGGGCCACGCTGGCCGAACAGGCGGGACACTCGGATGAGATCATCGCCGCCGCCTTGCTGCATGACATCGGTCATTTCACCAGCGAATTTGGCACTTTCACGATGAACGACACCGAAGATCGTCACCACGAGGACGCAGGGGCCGAGGTGCTGGAACGGTTCTTCCCGTCGATCATCACCGATTGCGTGCGCTATCACGTGGCGGCCAAGCGTTACCTCTGCGCCACCCGCCCCGAATATATGCGGCGCTTGTCCGAAGCCTCGGTTCATTCGCTGAACCTGCAAGGCGGACCGATGAGTGAGGCCGAGGTTTCAGCCTTCCAAAGCAATCCGAACCTCGATGCCATCATTGCCGTGCGGTATCTGGACGACGCGGGCAAGCAGGATGGTATGGACACACCGGATTTCTGGCATTTCGCCCCGCTTCTGCAGCGGCTTGTGGACCAGCATTGCAATCCTGTTGCCATCTAAACCTGCGCCGGGCGGTGCTTTGACCGCGCCGCCCTTTCCAATGTCCTGCGCAGCAAGGCAACCTTATGCCGAAACCTAAAGAGAACAGGAGAATGGAGTTGTAGTTCCGAATTTTATCGATAAAAAGATGTCGCAATCATAGCGAACACGAAAAGTATCGATAAAATGACAAACGCCGCTACGCCTTGGACTCGGGAAGCCGCCCAAGCCCTGTACGACCTTCCTTTGATGGACCTGTTGTTTCGCGCGCAAACCGTGCATCGCGAACATTTTGACCCCAACAAAATCCAGACATCCAAGCTTCTGTCGATCAAAACCGGTGGCTGCGCCGAGGACTGCGCCTATTGCTCGCAATCAGCCCGCAATGGGTCGACACTGTCGGCGTCGAAACTGATCGAGGTTCAGCGCGTTTTGACCGAAGCCCGCAAGGCCCGCGACGGTGGCGCGACCCGGTTCTGCATGGGCGCGGCGTGGCGCGAACCCAAGGATCGGGATATGGATGCGCTGGTCGCCATGATCGAAGGCGTGCGCGAGTTAGGCATGGAAACCTGCATGACGCTGGGCATGCTGGATGACAATCAGGTCATTCGCCTGCGCGACGCCGGGCTGGATTACTACAACCACAATATCGACACGTCCGAGCGCTACTATTCCGAAATCATCACCACCCGCACTTTTGCCGACCGGATCGACACGATGACCCGCGTGCAGGAAGCCGGCATCAAGGTCTGCTCGGGCGGCATTCTGGGCATGGGCGAAGAGGCGCAGGACCGTGTCGATATGCTGGTGACGCTGGCGAATATGAACCCGGCCCCGGATTCCGTGCCGATTAACATGCTGATGCCGCAAGAGGGAACCCCGCTGGCCGATGCGAAACCGATCGATCCGATCGATTTCGTACGCGTGATCGCCACCGCCCGCATCATGATGCCGACCTCTTACGTGCGCCTGTCCGCCGGTCGCAGTGAGATGAGCGACGAGTTGCAGGCGATGTGTTTTCTGGCCGGCGCGAACTCGATCTTTGTCGGCGAAACCCTTCTGACTGCGGAAAATCCCGAAGAAGACACTGATGCCATCCTGTTCGCCAAGCTCGGGATTCAGGCTGAAACTACCGCCGACGCATCTTGCACGGAAGCTGCTGAATGAAGGCAAAAGGCCGCATGCAATCGATGCTTGAGGTTCTGGACACCCGGCATCGCCGCCGGGTCCTTGCGCCCCGGCGCGGGTTGGATTTCGCTTCAAACGACTATCTGGGGCTGTCACACTCGCCGACACTGCAACGCGCGGCGCATGAGGCTTTGGCACGTGGCGTCCCGCTGGGCTCGGGCGGTGCTCGGCTGTTGCGGGGGAACCACCCAGAGCATGAAGCTTTGGAACGGGAAGCAGCCGCTTTCTTCGAGGCCGAAGCCGCCTTGTTCATGGGGGGCGGTTTTCAGGCAAATCAGGCGATATTCTCGACCCTGCCAGCCGCTGAGGACCTGATTCTGTACGATGCCCTTGTGCATGCCAGCGCCCATGAAGGCATGCGTCTGGGTCGCGCGCAAACGCGTGCGTTCTCGCATAACGACGCGCAGGACGCGCAGCTTGTCATCGACACGTGGCGCGCCAAAGGCGGCACTGGTCAGATCTGGATCGCAGTGGAAAGCGTCTACTCGATGGAGGGCGACCTTGCGCCGCTGGATACCTTGTCAGCGCTGGCCCTGGAAAACGACGCTGTCCTGATCGTAGACGAAGCGCACGCCACCGGCGTATTCGGGCCAAGCGGTAAAGGATTGGCGCACGGCGTTCAGGCCGAAGCTTTGACCTTGCACACCTGCGGCAAAGGTCTGGGGGTTTCCGGTGGCCTGATCTGCGGCCCGCAAGTGATGATCGATACGCTGATAAACCGCGCGCGTCCCTTCATTTTTGCTACCGCCCCTGCCCCGTTCACCGCAGCGCTTGTTCGGGCCGCACTGAGCCATCTGGCCAGCGAAGACAGCCTGATTGAGGCCGCCCGCGCGCGCATTCAACATGCCCACGCCGGGGCCCGACACGCAGGCATCCCACAACACGCATTAAACAGTCAGATTATCCCGGTCGTTCTGGACGATGAAGCCCGGACCATGACCGCTGCTGCCGCGCTACAGGCGCAGGGTTTCGATGTTCGGGGCATTCGTCCCCCAACCGTGCCGCGTGATACATCCAGGCTGCGGGTTTCGATCACAGGCAATGTCGATAACGCCGATGTCACCGCCCTGTTCGAGGCGTTGGCGCATTACCGGAAGGAGGCCGCATGAACACCGTCATTGTCACCGGAACCGACACGGGCGTCGGCAAGACCGTATTCTCTGCCGGGCTGACGGCGGCTTTGGGCACGCGATACTGGAAACCGGTGCAATCCGGTCTGGAAGATGCGACGGACACGGAAACGGTGGTGGCGCTGTCAGGGGCGGAAGCCCTGCCCGAGGCCTATCGATTGAATATGCCTGCCTCTCCGCATCTGTCGGCCGAGGACATGGGTATCGAGATCGAGTTGTCCCAACTGACCCTCCCTCAGGTCGAGGGGTCATTGGTTGTCGAAGGTGCCGGCGGCATTATGGTGCCTTTGAACCGCAGGCATTTCTACCTTGATCTTTTCGCGCATTGGCAGAAGCCCGTTGTACTGGTCGCCCGCACTGCACTTGGGACGATCAACCACACGACGCTGTCTTTGATGGCGCTACGTGACGCCGGGTGCCCTGTGATTGGCGTCGCTTTTGTCGGCGATCCCGAACCGGATGTAGAGCAAACCATTGTTCAAATGTGTGACGTCCGGCATCTGGGTCGGCTACCGCATCTCGACCCACTTTCGCGCGAGACGCTGACCAAGGCCTTTGATGCCATCGACGTTGACCATATCCGGAGTTTCCTGTGACACCTCTGGACTTTGATGCCCGCCACCTGTGGCATCCCTACACAAACGTGCTTGATCCCGGGGCCATGCATCTGATCACCGAGGCCGAAGGGGTTTGGCTGACGCGTGCGGACGGGACAAAAATGATCGACGCGATGTCGTCGTGGTGGTGCACGGTTCATGGGCACCGTCATCCGGCCATCGTCGGCGCGATGCAGAATCAGTTGGAACGCTTGCCCCATGTGATGTTCGGCGGTTTGACCCATGACCCCGCAATCTCGCTGGGCCGCGAATTGATCGACCTGCTGCCGGATGGGATGGATCGCATTTTCTACAGCGATAGCGGCTCCGTCGCGATTGAAGTCGCGTTGAAAATGGCCGTTCAGTACCAGATGGCCATGGGCCGCCGCGACCGGACGCAATTTGCCACCATCCGGGGCGGTTACCACGGCGACACCTGGAAAGCGATGAGTGTCTGCGACCCGGTCAATGGGATGCACGGGCTGTTCAGCAGTGCGTTGTCGATCCAGCATTTCCTGCCGCGCCCGCAAGTCCGGTTTGATCAGGATTGGTCCGAAGATCCCGAAGTCAACAGCCTGGGCGCGCTGGACCGGCTGTTAACCAATAAAAGCACACAGATCGCGGCGCTGATCCTGGAGCCCGTCGTTCAGGGTGCAGGCGGGATGTATTTTTATCACCCGGCGTGGCTGCAACAGGCGCAAGCGCTGTGCAAGGCACATGATGTGCTGCTGATCTTTGACGAGATCGCCACCGGCTTTGGACGGACCGGAGAACTGTTCGGCATGCACCACGCCAATATCATTCCCGATATCCTGTGTCTGGGCAAGGCACTGACGGGCGGCCACATCTCCTTGGCTGTCACTGTGACTTCTGAAGACGTCGCACGTGGGATTGGCGAAAGTGACGCGAGCGTACTGATGCACGGCCCGACCTATATGGCCAACCCGCTGGCCTGCGCCGCTGCTGTCGCCAGCCTTCAACAGCTATCCGTCCGCGACTGGCGGCAGGAGGTCAACTCCATCGCCGATCAGCTTGCGATTGAGCTGGCTCCGGCAAAGGGTCTGCCGGGTGTGGCCGATGTGCGGGTCTTGGGGGCTATCGGAGTGATTGAGATGGAAACCCATGTCGACCCATCGATCGCTCATCGTCGTGCTGCGGAAACCGGTGTCTGGCTCCGCCCGTTCGGACGCAACATCTACTGCATGCCCCCCTTCGTCATCTCACCAGACGAGCTGAGCCGGGTTACGGCAGCGATGTTTGCATTGGCGAGAAGTGCATCATGAAACATCGGTGGCTGGCCCGTACCGGGACCAAGAACCTGCTTCTGGTTTTTGGGGGGTGGGCACTGGGTTCTGCACCCTTCGAAGGCCTGTTGGGCGAAGACGATGTCCTGTTCGTTGAAGATTACCGACATTTGGACGACCCTCTGCCGAACCTGAAGCAATATGACAGGATCAACCTGCTGGCCTTTTCCTTTGGCGTGGCTTCGGCAGCGCATTGGCTGGAGCAGACCGGGTTCACGCCCGACCGATTGGTCGCCGCCAGTGGAACGTTGACGCCTGCTGATTCACTGACAGGTATCTCTCCGGACATGATCCGCGCAACGGCTGACCATTTGACCGAAGACAGCTTTGCCAAATTTTGCCGCCGCGCAGGAATACAGGCTCCTGTCCCCAAGATCGATCTGACCGCGGCCCGAGAGGAACTGCATGCCGTCATTGGCCGTGGCCCAGCCCGGGAACGCGCATTTGACCGCGTCTGGATTCCCCAGCGGGATCGCATCATTCCAACGCAGGCTCAGGCGGTCGCCTGGCAGCCTCAAGCCTCTACCGTTCGGGCGATACCTGGCGCTCATATCCCGTTTCGCGCCGGACAAAGCTGGAAGGATTGGATCGCATGAACGTCCAATTGGCTCAGCGCGTCCAGCGCAGCTTTAGCCGCAGCTTTGGCACCTATCACGAAGCCGCAAACCAGCAAGCCCGGATCGCCACGGATCTGGCACATCTTCTACGTGACCACGCTGCGCCGGATCATTTCAGATCGGCGCTGGAATTCGGTTGCGGCACAGGCCATCTGACCCAGCGCCTGAACGAATTCTTCACGTTCGACACATTCACCGTCAACGACTTGTCACCCAAAGCAAATTCGACCGCCCGGGCCGTCAATGCCACATTCCTGCCCGGCGACGCCCGCGTTGTCGAATGGCCAACGCAACCAGATCTGATCGCCACTGCCTCGATGATCCAATGGCTGCCCGACCCCGTCGCATTCCTGCGCAAGGCTGCGTCGGCACTTGCGCCCGGTGGCTGGCTGGCCGTGTCCGGGTTCGGACCGGATCAATATCACCAGCTTGTTCACTGCGGCTCGACCGCCAAGGCCCCCGGTCTGTGCAACCCACTCGATTTGATCGCAACTATCCAAGATCACCTAGAGATTGTGACCTACGGAGAGGCCCGGCAGGAGTTGCGATTTACCTCACCCCGTGATGTCCTGGAACATTTGCGCATAACCGGCGTGAATGGTCGCGCACAGAAAGGGTGGACCAAGTCCCGTCTCACACAGTTCACGCAGGATTACACCGCGCAGTTCGGTGATGAAACCGGCGTATCCCTGACATATCACCCGATTTGGGTCATTGCCCGCAAACCTGTGTGAACATCCGACAGGATTTACATAACAAAGCACAGGAATCGCGCCTCTCAAGCCCGGTGCAAAGGTTCATCTTCCCCACAGAACAACCCCGCAAATTCTGTGATGGAGAAAACAATGAATCCGACCAAACTCAGCGCCGCCGCGATCCTAATGGCGTCCGCCGCCGCAGCGGATGTCGAAACCCGTACCGTGACCTTCGAAAACGAGGGCGCGACCTTGTCCGGTACGCTCTATCTGCCGGAAGCGTTCGACGGCACCCCATTGCCTGCCGTTGTGGTGACAGGAGCCTGGACCTCGGTGCAGGAACAGATGCCTGCAAACTATGCCCGTGAAATGGTGGAACGCGGTTTTGCGGCCTTCACCTTCGACTTTCGCGGTTGGGGTAAATCCGGCGATCTGCCAAATGGCGTCCGTTTCGTCGAGAGCCCCGAGGCAAAGACCTCGGACATCGCCAAAGCTTTCGAGGTTCTGGCCACCCTGCCCGAGGTTGATGCCACGCAGATCAACGGGCTGGGGATCTGCGCGTCAGCCGGATACATGGTGGACGCCGTTGCTGGCAATCCGTTGGTCAAGCGTGTGGGATTGGTCGCACCGTGGCTGCAAAATAGTGAGATTGTCGAAGCCGTATATGGTGGGGCCGAAGGTGTGGCCGGACTGATTGAGGTATCCCAAACCGCCGAAAAGGCAGGCGGTCAGATCATCCCGGCAGCAGGCCCCGAAGGCGCCGAGGGCGTTTTAATGCCAATCGGCGGATACTATTACGAGGCCGACCGGGGCGCGATCCCTGAATATGACAACCAGTGGAACAATGCGGGCTGGGAGGGTTGGCTGACCTACCATCCTGCAGACAATCCCCAACGATTGGATAAGCCGCTGGCCATCGTCCATTCCGATAGCGCCGCAATTCCGCAAGGTGTTCGCAGCTTTCTGGAGGGGTTTGCCGGTGATGCCAGCATGCAATGGCTTGAGGACGTGACGCAGTTCGATTTCTACGACAACCCGGAAGACGTCGAGCGCGCTGCTGACACCGTTGCCGCCCATTTTCGGGCCGGTGAGCAGAGTTAAGCAATATTGGCACCGGTCTGGTTTGGCCGGTGCCCCGATCTGATCTTTGAACGGAGCATGAAGATGTCCCTTAAACTTATTACAGCCGTTGCTACGACAACTTTAGCAGGCACCATTGCACTTGCCGATCAGGCAGAAATCAATCGTTCAATCACGGACATCGCAGCCGGGGCGGATCGTCACCAATGGGATCGCGTCCGCGACGCTTTTGCCGATACCGTAACGACCGATTACACCAGCCTGTGGGGTGGGGAACCATCAACTCAAACCCCCGATGAGTTGATCCATGCATGGTCCGCTCTTCTGCCCGGTTTCGACAGCACGCACCATATGGTGACAAACGAAACGGTCACGTCACTGAATGGCAACCTCGCGACAGCCGAAGCCGATTTCACGGCGACACATCGCATCAAGGATGAGCTTTGGACATTGGGCGGACGTTACACTTACAAGCTGGAGCACAATGGTGACCGATGGTTGGTGACATCACTGACCATGACAGCGCTATGGGAAACCGGTGATCGCGGTCTGGTTGGAATCGCGGTCGAGCGTGTTGCAGCAAGTCAATAACGGCAGGCGAATGGGCAGGGCGGTTCTATTCCGCCCGAAAGCTTGCTGGTGTTGTGTCGAACTTGCGCCTGAAATGTTGCCCAAACCGGCTGACATCCTGATAGCCAACGCGCCAGGCAATTTCGGCAACGCTCAGCTTTGACGTTCGCAGCAATACCGAGGCCATGTCCAACCGGGCAGCAATGACGTATTGTAACGGCGACAAACCTACAGCGGTCTTGAACGCTTTTGAAAAATGTGCGGCGCTCATAGCCGCGCAATCTGCCATGTCCGACAGGGACAGATCTTGCCCAATATTGTCATGGATGTAATCCAACACCCGCGTCAGCCGTGCATCTTCAATATCAGCGTGCCAGTCCGGCGTTGGCTTGACTGTCTCGACGATCTGCGCGGCCAGCGCCCGTTGCATGGTTTCACGATACAGTGTTCCACCGCCCAACGCCGTGCTTGCAGTCAGGCTCAGGTTCAGAAGCAGGGGATCAATATCTCCGACGATGGGCTGAAAGTCCAAGCCACTTTCCAACCCAAACTCACCCAGCACACGGTCATCCAGACTGACCATCACAAATTCAAGGTCATCATCATACTCACAGATACCATTGCTGCCGGCCGGTAAAATCCACCCTTGGTTCCTGCTCAGCGGCTGATGTGTCCCGCGCGATGATCCGACAGCAAGACGGTGCCCAGGCTGGTCATTCAGGAAAATACCAACGGACAGGGACGGTAGTGAAAAATCGCCGCCGCCCGCAGGTAGGGTCGCCTTATTTGCAAAGACTTTTGCCATCGGCCAAATCTAGGCGATCACATGCCATTTTCAAAGACCCGCTTCAGATGCCCAAAGCACAGAAGCCCATATCCCAACCCTGATGGCCACCAGGGAAGCATAGTACAAAACGCTTCTGCTCCTTCGGCATACGACTGGCATTCCGACACAGGTTATGACGGAGAACAGCGAAAAAATGCAAAAATCGGTTAAATTTTAGTTGCCGAAACCGGTTTCGGAGCCAAAAAAAGAAAAATGGGAGCGAATCTGACACATCGGCGTGACACATCTAAGGTGGAACACCCACCTGTCTCCGGACGGATAAAACTGGATGAGCTGGCCGCTCATCTCGGGCTTTCAAAAAGTACCGTTTCAAGGGCGTTGAACGGATACACCGACATTTCCGAAACTACGCGTAAACGCGTCGAAACTGCGGCACGAAAATTGGGTTACCGGCCGCTCAGCCATGCTCAGGCCATTCGAACCGGGCGGGTTCGGGCCATTGCCATGGTTCTAAACAGTGACGAACCCGACGGCCACAACCCGTTCCTGCAAGAGTTTCTGGCGGGCGCTTGTGAGGCCGCCAGCGGGTACGACTGGACCATGACCATTTCGACAGCGCAGTCCGAACAGGATACGCTCAAGGTTCTGGGCCGCTTGGTCGAAGAACACAAAGCCGATGGTTTCATCCTGCCCCGGACTGCCGTCAACGACTCGCGCGTGCGGTTTCTACGCCATATGCAGGTTCCGTTTATCCTGTACGGGCGCACCGCCTATGGCCGCGCAAAACCACCTGAAAACACATCCTGGTTCGATATCTCCGGTGAAGCCGCCATCCGAAAAGCTGTTTTACGGCTTGCTGGATATGGACACACGCGCATCGGATATGTGGGTAGCGATCTGAAGTTTAACTACAGCAACCTGCGTCGTGACGGGTACTTTGAAGGGCTGAACGTTGCCGGGCTTCCCCTTGATCCAGAATTGGTACGCAATGGCGCAAGAACCCGAGAGGAAGGCGCTGAGGAAGGTCGGGCACTGCTGCGTCTGGATCGGCCACCGACAGCAATCGTTTTTGCAACCGATCTGGCAGCACTTGGGTTTTATTCTGTGGCCACGGATCTGGGTTTGACCGTTGGTCACGAGATTTCGGTGATCGGCTACGATGGAATCCCCGAGTGCCAATATGCCCGTCCGGGCCTGACGACCTTTAACGTCGATTCCCGCGCAGCGGGAGCGCGACTGGCGACACTTCTGATCCGTCAAATCCGCGGCGAAGATCCGGACACGTTACGCGAGCTTGGCGAGGCAACGCTGACAGAACGCGCATCCGACGGACCACCTACGCTGACCCCGGAAGGGTTGGCGGAAAAAATACTGAACTCCAACGAACGGAAATTGGGAGGAAACCACCAATGAAACTCACACCTAAAGCCGCGAAGCTGATGCTTGGCTCGTCGCTTGCACTGGCGCTGACCGCGCTGTCTGTGCAGGCCGACACGATCCGCTTCTGGACCACTGAGGAGCAACCAGAGCGTCTGGCCAGACAGCAAGAGATGGCCGACCAGTTCAAGGCCGAAACCGGCACAACGGTTGAGGTCATCCCGGTCACCGAAAGTGATCTGGGCACCCGCGCAACCGCTGCTTTTGCGGCCGGTGACCTGCCGGATGTCGTGTACCATCCGCTGCAGTATGCCCTGCCCTGGGCCGAGGCTGGTATTCTGGACACCGGAGCCGCCAGTGAGGTGATCGAGGATCTGGGCGCAGGGACCTTTGCCCCCGGCCCTCTCTCCATGGCGGCATTCGACGGTGAAACCGCGTCAGTTCCGGTCGACGGCTGGACTCAGATGGTGGTCTACCGCAAGGATCTGTTCGACGAGGCCGGTCTGGAAGCGCCCGATAGCTTTGCCGACATTCAGGTTGCGCTGGAAGCCTTGCATAACCCGCCGGAGATGTATGGTTTTGTCTCAGCCACCAAGGTTGACGAAAACTTCATGAGCCAGGTGCTGGAACATGTCTTCCTTGCCAACGGTGTCAGCCCGGTTGGCGCCGATGGGTTCCAGCCGCTGGACGAAGCCAAGACCACCGAGGTTCTGGACTTCTACAAAGCGATCTCCGAGGCCTCGCCTCCGGGTGAGCTGTACTGGAAGCAATCGCGCGAGCTGTATTTCGACGGCAAAGCAGCAATGATCATCTGGTCGCCCTTCATTCTGGACGAGTTGGCCGGTCTGCGCGACAGTGCCCCGCCAACCATCAACGACGACCCGACCTCGCGCGATCTGGCCAGTAAGACCGGCATCGTGACCAAACTCTCCGGCCCATCGAACCCGGATGGTGCAGCATGGGGTGACGTTCGGTATTTCGGCATCACCAGCGATGCGGACACCGATGCAGCAATCGACTTTGTGAAGTTTGCAATGGATGACGGTTACACCCAAACTCTGGCCATCGCGCCCGAAGGCAAGTTCCCGGTTCGCCGTGGCAACGCCGATAACCCGACCGCCTTTGCCGAAGCCTGGGCCGCGCTGCCCGTTGGCGTTGATCGTAAAGCACCGCTGGGTGATCTCTATGAGCAAGCCATGATCGATGAAATCGTTGGCGGTCTGGATGTTGCCCAGCGCTGGGGCGTGTCCGAGGGTCAGTTGGCGCTGGCGTCGAAGATGATCAACAGCCAGGCCATCAACCGCGTCGTTCGTCAGTATATTGACGGTGAAATTGACGCCGCAGCGGCTGTTGCCGCCATGAATGACGAACTCGCCAAAGTCGAATAACGCGACCCTACTCTGGCATTTGCAGCGGCGTTCACGCCGCTGCCCCCAACCCTTCGAGGTATCCCATGACTTCGGCCACCCCACCGACAGGAACCGGGGCGTTAGCCAAACGCGAGGCGCGTCTGGCCTGGGCGCTGCTGGCTCCGACCGTGATCAGTGTATCGCTTGTGGTGATCCTGCCCTTGCTTGCGATCATCTGGATCAGCTTCAAGCCGTTCACCCTGTCCGACCTGCGCCCACCTGCGCCGGTCGTGCGTGAAAGCCTGCGCGGATCCGGAGACGATCTGCGGATCGAATATCGAGTTCGGAACTCAAGCCAGGAAATCGCCGTTGGTGGCGTCACTCTGACCGACGTTCTGCCCGACGGCGTAACCGCCCGCGAAGTGACAAGCCCCTGCATTCTGGACGGGCAAAACCTGTTTTGTGATTTCGGCACTCTGGAAGGCGGTCAGCGCGAACGCATCCGTATTCCGATCACCGTGGACGGAGAACCGGATGCCTTCGAGGAGCTGATCGAAGGGTCCGAACCCGCCATGACTGGTAGCGGGCCCAGCGTGTTAACAAACTTCGAGTTCAGCCTTGAAAACTTCGCCCGCGTCTTTGACGGTGACGAGTTCTGGGGCGTGCTGTGGGTCACGCTGTTCTACACCGTCTTCGGCACCATCGGCGCCTTGGTGATGGGTCTGTTTGCAGCCTTGTTGCTGAACAAAAGCTTCAAAGGGCAAGGTATCATACGGGGGCTCTACCTGTTCCCTTATGTGGCCCCGGTCATTGCTGTGGCCTTTACATGGGTCACCTTGTTCGATCCATTCTCGGGCTCCGCAAATGCGTTGTTGGTTCAGATGGGCCTCAGCAGCGAACCAATCAATTTCTTCGGTGAACGACCACTGGCGCTGATCATGGTGACCGTGTTCGAGATCTGGCGCTATTTCCCGCTGTCCTTCCTGTTCATTCTGGCACGGATGCAATCCATCGACTCCAGCATGTACGAGGCGGCGGATATGGACGGGGCCTCTCCGTTTCAGAAGTTCTGGCTGCTGAGCATCCCGCAATTGCTGGGCATCCTCTCGGTGCTGTTCCTGCTGCGCTTCATTTGGACGTTCAACAAGTTCGACGACATCTTCCTGCTGACCGGTGGCAACGCGGGTACCCGCACGCTGACCGTGAATGTCTATGAACAGGCCTTTGCGATTTCCAACATTGGTGCAGGCGCGGCCGTGGCCGTGGTGATCCTGATGTGCCTGATCACTTTCAGCTTCGTGTTCTTCCGCTTCATCAGCCGCGAGGAGGGTCTGTGATGCGCAAAGGGTATATAACCGCCCCGCTTTTGGGCGCGCTTTGGCTGGTGGTGATCGCCACCACGATCGCCATCACCATGTCCTTCTCGACCGGGGCTGCGTTCCGACCACAGGCCCTGCTCTGCCTGATCTGGGGGGCTGCGGCCGGTTTGGTCTATGTCCGCTTCCCGACGCAACGCGCACCGGCCCGTTTAGGGGTTTCTGCCCTTTTGGGCCTGTCCTGCCTGACCGGGTTCGGGCCGGTATTGATTGGTTCCGACACTTCACTACAGGCGGTTCTGGTTACCGTGGTCGCAGTGGCCGTCATCATGCACCTTTCCATGGCGGCAATACTAAAAGAGACGCCGTTCGGAGAACTCACCCGTCACGAATACGAAGACGCAGTGATCCGGTTCTGCACCGGCTTCGGCTATATCTTCTTCACCGCGATTGTGATCATCCCCTTCTATGTGATGGTCATGACCAGCCTGAAATCACAGCAGGCTTTGTTGCAGAACCCGCTGGATTTCTCGGTCGACCTGTCGCAGGGCACCGAACTGTTCCGCAGCTACACCGAGCTGTTCCGCGATTTCAATTTCGGCACCTATCTGTGGACCTCGCTTTACGTCTCGGTCCTGACGGTGTTCATCACCCTGTTGTTCAGCGTCCCCGGAGCCTATGCCGTGGCACGGTTCCGGTTCAAAGGGCAAAAGGCGTTCTCACGCTCGATCCTGCTGATCTATATGGTGCCGATGATCGTTCTGGCGCTGCCGATCTACATTGCCTTCTCGCTGACCGGGCTGCGCAACTCGATCCTTGGCATTGTGATGATCTACCCGGTCACCACGATCCCGGTCGCTCTCTACATGTTGCAAGGCTACTTCCGGGGCCTGCCAACCGAAGTGGAAGAGGCCGGTCTGATGGACGGGCTGTCGCGGCTGGCGGTGATCTGGAAGATCACCCTGCCACTCAGCCTGCCTGCGCTGGCGTCGGTGTCGCTCTATGTCTTCATGATCGCTTGGAACGAGTTCCTGCTGGCCTTCATGCTGCTGGACGATCCGTCGAAATTTACTCTGACCCGAGGTGTCACAATGCTGAACTCCTCGGAAATACCCCGGCAGCACCTGATGGCCGGTGCGGTAATCGCCACCGTTCCAATCATGGCGCTGTTTCTGGGGCTTGAACGATTCATGACCAAGGGCCTGACTGCAGGATCCGTCAAAGGATGACCGAGATGAACCAACATACAAACCCCGACCGCGAGGCGCGCAACATCCTGATCGCCAATGATCGTGGCGGCTACACCATCCCGACCGAAGGGCTGTATCCTTACCAGTGGAACTGGGATAGCGCGATTGCTGCCCTTGGCTTCGCCGAGTTCGATATCGACAGGGCCTGGGTCGAACTGGAGACGCTGTTTACCGGACAGTGGGACGATGGAATGGTGCCGCATATCCTGTTCCACAAACAGGATGATGGGTATTTCCCCGGCCCGGATGTCTGGGGCGGCCATGGGCCGATCCCGTCCTCGGGCATCATCCAACCTCCAGTGGCCGCAACGATGGCACGAAAGATCTGGGAAAAGGATGGTGAAGCTGGCGAGGCACGCATTCGCGCGCTCTTTCCGGCTCTGCTGGCCTGGCATCGCTGGATCATGAAATGGCGGCTTGATGACCACGGCGCCGTTTGCACCACGCATCCATGGGAAGCGGGACGCGACAACGCGCCCGACTGGGACAAGGCCATGGAAGGGATCGATCCCAAAGGTGTTGGAGAATATCAGCGCCGGGACACCAGTCACGTCAACAGCGCCGACCGGCCTACGAAATACGACTACGATCGCTATATCAAACTGGTTCAGATCGGGCGTCAGGCCGACTGGGACCAACAGAAGCTGCTGAGCCTAAATCCCTTCCGGGTCGCCGATCCGACGATGACATTCATCACCCTGCGCGCCGCACGTGATCTTCTAGCGATTAGCGAAGAACTAGGTATCGCTGTGGACGGGCTAAGCGAAGACATTCAAAAGCTGGACGCCGGGGCGCGATCCTTATGGAATGACACGCTGAATTCGTTTGACTCGCGCGACGCGCTGACCGGTGACTGGGCAGGAAGCGTCTCAAACGCATCATATCTTTGTTGGTATGGGGGCCTCGATTCACAGCCCATGCTGGAGCGTTTGCAGGCAACGCTTGCGGACGTGCCCTATCCGGTTCCCAGCTATGACCCAGCAATGCCTAACTTCGACCAGCGCAGGTATTGGCGAGGACCCACCTGGGGGTTCATGAACATGCTGATCGGTTTTGGATTGGCTGATATGGGGCACCTGCCCGAAGCTGAGGCGCTACGTCAGAAAACAGCGCAACTGATCTCAGCCAATGGCTTCGCGGAATATTACGATCCACTTACCGGCAGCCCTGCCGGGGGCAATTCATTCACCTGGACTGCAGCTGTCTGGCTGCACTGGGCAGGGAGGAACTAATGGGCAGCATCGAACTGAAATCGGTCGAAAAATGGTTTGGCACGGCTCAGGTCATCAAAGGCGTTGACCTTAAAATCGAAGAAGGCGAGTTCATTGTTTTCGTGGGTCCCTCCGGCTGCGGAAAGTCCACGCTGCTGCGCATGATCGGCGGGCTTGAAGACATCTCGCGCGGATCGCTTCTGATCAATGACAGCGACGTTACAGACCATCCGCCCTCGAAGCGCGGCCTGACAATGGTCTTTCAATCCTACGCGCTATACCCGCATCTGACTGTGGCCGAAAACATGGGATTCTCGCTTAAAGTGGCAGGGGCTCCGAAGGCTGAGATCGCCAAGCAGGTCAACACAGCCGCCGAGGTTCTCAAGCTTGGGCCGTTCCTGGAACGTCGCCCAAAGGATCTGTCCGGCGGGCAACGGCAGCGGGTTGCCATTGGCCGGTCTATCGTGCGGGATCCTACCGCATTTCTGTTCGACGAACCCCTGTCAAACCTCGACGCAGCCCTTAGGGTGGAAATGCGGTACGAGATCGCAAAGCTTCACCAAAACCTGAAGCGGACGATGATCTATGTAACCCATGATCAGGTCGAGGCGATGACATTGGCCGATCGGATCGTCGTGCTTGAATACGGCAAAATCGCACAGGTCGGCACCCCGCGCGAGCTGTACGAACGCCCCGCCAACCTGTTCGTGGCCCAATTCATCGGCAGCCCGAAGATGAACATTTTGAACTGCACGACAACGGGTGGATCTTACCAGCTTGAGAATGGCGGCAGCGGCTCGTTCGACTTGTCTGGCTCGGCAAATAAACTCGGCATCCGGCCCGAGCACATCGAGGTCGTTGAACCCGGTGCAGGGCAGTGCGATGGCATCATCGAAGTCGTGGAATACCTCGGCGCGGACACCTTCCTGATCGTCGATTGCGGCACCGAGGAAAAAGTGACGGTGCGGTTGAATGGCGATACCGACCTGACGCCGGATACAAAGATCGGCCTGCATTTCGCGGCTGACAAACTCCGTTTCTTCGACGCGGACAGTCAGGCACTTTAGGCCTGGTTCGATTAGGCCTTTCAGCCCGGTGCAGTTTGCACCGGCCTCTTAGGCTTCCGACACCTGTTGCGGTGACGTGATCTGTTGGTGAACCTCGATCACGTTGCCTTCCGGGTCGTGAAAGAAAACCTGATGCCATTCCTTGGCGAAGGCGGTGCCGTAATCCGAATATGGAATGCCTTTGTCATCAAGAAGTTTCAAGAAAGCCTCGATATCGTCCGTGCGAAAGGCGATATGGCCTCGTTCGACCGGGTTGATCACCTGACCATTCCGGAAAGCCACGTCAAAGGCGCGCTCGGCAAGGTGCATTTGCATATTGCCTTCCGTCGCGAACTTGATTTTGCCGTCATAACCAGCGTTTTTCTGCGCCTCGGTACGTGGGAAATTCTGCTGCGGAATATCGTCCAGCCCAAGAACGTCTGTGTAAAAATCGTGCATGCGATCGACGTCATCCGCCACAAAATTGATATGATGAAATTCCAGTTTCATGTAATGCCTTCGCCTTTGGACAGTTTCGCCGAAAATCTTGTACCGTCAGAACCCACCTTATCCAAAGCCCTTGGCCAGTTCTAACGCCCCAATCTCTTCTAGCTGAGCCTTTGTCGCAAACCCGCAAAACACGAAGGTTGGTGGGATGCTGCGCTAAAGGAACAGATCACATACTTCTTTCCAACTTTTTTGTTTCTAATCAACGGCAACTGCAAAGCTCAAGATTTTGCATGCACAAACTAGTTACAAATTATTCGCTTCAAAAATGACCCAGATCAATTTCTGGCCCCGCGTTGAAGGCTAAGCAGACATACGAACGTTTACGCCCGCCAATATTGAGTCGCCAGCTAATGAGCCAAATGACCAGCAGGCGCGCTTTTCTAAGCGCGCAGCTACAGCGGAAGAATTCAAATGCGATCCGGCCTCCGGGGTCAGCCGCAGGCTTTGAAGAACTTTGCTCGCAATGCGACGACTGTGCAGCCGCGTGTCCTGAAAATGTCATTGCAATTGGCTCGGATGGCTTTCCGGAACTGGTCGCAGCCAATGGGCCCTGCACGTTCTGCGGCGCCTGTGCCCAGGCCTGCCCTACTCAGGCGCTGGATGCAGACCTTATCCCCAGCTGGCAATGGCGCGCCCGCGTCGAGGCATCCTCGTGCTTGTCAATGAACGGTGTCAGCTGCCGAATATGCCAGGACAATTGCGAACAGGAGGCTATTCGTTTCCGCCTTCAGCTTGGAGGCCGCGCGGAACCCACCCTGAATACTGAACTCTGCTCAGGCTGTAGCGGCTGCGTTGCGGCGTGCCCGGCGGGCGCGATCGCACTGCATCAGGTCAGCCTTGATGCCATGGAGGTAACCCAATGAACATTTGTGGATGTCTTGTCCACGTCGCACCGGACAAGTCCGAAACAGCCCGGGCTGCGATGGTCGGGACAAATGGCGTCGAACTTCATGCCGAAGCAGAAGATGGCCGTTTCGTTGTGGTCGTCGAAGACACGGCCGAACGGCTCGCCTCGGAAACCATCATGGATCTACATCAGATCCCCGGCGTGATTTCTCTGTCGCTCACCTATCACCATTTCGAAGATATAGCGGAGCAAGCTCCGCGCCCAGATGCCCCAAGCCAACCATCCAGCAGGAGGCCCATGCAATGACCACATCTGAATCCCGCCGCACATTTCTGAAAGCCTCCGCCGCAGCAGCTACTGCATCGGCCGCAGGCATTCCAATGACCGCCGGTCAGGCCAACGCGCAGGTCGCCGCGCCCGACATCCGCTGGGACAAGGCACCTTGCCGGTTCTGTGGTACAGGTTGCTCGGTTCTGGTTGGCACCAAGGAAGGCCGCGTCGTCGCCACACAAGGCGACCCGGACGCGCCGGTGAACCGGGGCCTGAACTGCATCAAGGGCTATTTCCTGTCCAAGATCATGTACGGTCAGGACCGGCTGACCACCCCGCTGTTGCGCAAAACCAACGGTGTATATGACAAGAATGGCGAGTTTGAGCCCGTAAGCTGGGACGAAGCTTTTGACGTTATGGCCGCCAAATGGAAAGAGGCGCTTGCCAAGAAGGGGCCGACCAGCATCGGCATGTTCGGATCGGGTCAGTGGACTGTTTGGGAAGGATATGCCGCCGCCAAGATGATGAAAGCGGGGTTCCGGTCGAACAACATTGACCCGAACGCGCGCCACTGCATGGCGTCCGCTGTCGTTGGTTTCATCCGGACCTTTGGCATTGATGAGCCGATGGGCTGCTATGATGATCTGGAACACGCAGACACGTTTGTGCTGTGGGGTTCAAACATGGCCGAGATGCACCCGATCCTTTGGTCGCGGCTGACCGATACCCGCCTGACCAAACCCGGCTGCGAAGTGCACGTGTTGTCGACCTACGAACATCGCTCGTTCGAGTTGGCCGATAACGGCATGGTCTTCACCCCGCAAACCGATCTGGCCATCCTGAACTACATCGCCAATTACATTATTCAAAACAACGCGGTGAACGAATTCTTCGTGCGCAACCACGTTAACATCACCAAGACGGCGACCGATATCGGTTATGGCCTGCGCGAAAACAATCCGTTGCAACAGGAAGCCGCGAACCCGAACTCGGGCAAGCTGGAAACCATCAGCTTTGACGAATACGCCAAAGCGGTCGAGCCTTATACGCTTGAATACGTGTCCGAATTGTCTGGCGTACCGGCCGACAAGCTCGAGAAGTTGGCCCAGCAATATGCCGACCCGACCCGTAAGGTCATGAGCCTGTGGACCATGGGCTTTAACCAGCACACACGCGGATCATGGGTGAACTCGCTGATGTACAACGTCCACCTTTTGGTCGGTAAGATTTCAGAGCCCGGCAATTCGCCTTTCTCGCTGACCGGTCAGCCGTCGGCCTGCGGCACGGCGCGCGAGGTCGGAACCTTTGCCCACCGCCTGCCCGCCGACATGGTGGTGGCCAACGACAAGCACCGCGAGATTTGTGAGACCGCCTGGAACGTACCTGCCGGAACCATCCCGCCCAAGCCGGGCTTCCATGCCGTATTGCAGCACCGCAAGCTGAAGGACGGCGACCTGAACGCCTATTGGGTGCAGTGCAACAACAACATGCAGGCCGCGCCCAATATCAACGAAGAAGGCTATCCCGGTTATCGCAACCCGGAAAACTTCATCACTGTTTCGGACCCCTACCCGACCGTCACCGCAGTCTCTGCCGACCTGATCCTGCCGACCGCCATGTGGGTCGAGAAAGAAGGCGCCTATGGCAACGCTGAACGGCGCACCCAGTTCTGGCGCCAGCAGGTCAAAGCGCCGGGTGAGGCGAAATCTGACCTGTGGCAGGTCATGGAATTCTCGAAACGCTTCACTGTCGAAGAGGTCTGGGGCGAGGAACTGCTGGCCACCATGCCCGAACATCGTGGCAAGACCATGTATGACGTTCTGTTCGCCAACGGCAAAGTGGACCAGTTCCCGCTGTCCGAAACCGCCGAAGGGTTTGACAACGACGATGCCGAACATTTTGGATACTACGTCCAGAAAGGCCTGTTCGAGGAGTATGCCGAATTCGGGCGCGGTCACGCCCACGATCTGGCCCCGTTCGACACGTATCACCAGGCTCGTGGTCTGCGCTGGCCGGTCGTGGACGGCAAAGAGACTCTCTATCGCTTCCGCGAAGGGTACGATCCCTATGTGCCCGAAGGCGCAGACGTGAAGTTCTATGGCAAGAAGGACGGCAAGGCGAATATCATCTTTGCCCCCTACGAACCCGCAGCGGAAGAGCCCGATGAAGAATATGATCTGTGGCTTTGCACCGGTCGTGTGCTGGAACACTGGCACTCGGGCTCGATGACGCGTCGCGTGCCGGAACTGCACCGGTCATACCCGTCCGCTGTGGTCTATATGCACCCCGAGGACGCACGGGAACGTGACGTGAGGCGCGGGCAAGAGATCGTCCTGTCCACCCGCCGTGGCGAAGTTGTCAGCCGGGTCGAAACCCGGGGCCGCAACAAAGTGCCGCGTGGTCTGGTCTTTATGCCCTGGTTTGACGAGCATCAGTTGACCAACAAGCTGACGCTGGATGCCACCTGCCCGCTGTCGAAAGAGACCGACTTCAAGAAGTGCGCCTGCAAGGTCGAGCGCGCGTAACAGGCTGGCAAGGCAAAGGTAAGACCCATGTCTCGCGTTGGTACACCCCTTTCGCCAAAGCGCCGCCGGTTCCTTCAGGACTCGGCGCGCGCAGCGGGCGGCTGCGTGGCAGCCGGGTCTCTGTTGGCCTGGCTGGCGCGGGATGCAAGGGCGTTACCTGCCGAGGCCTTGCGCCCGCCCGGTGCCCTGCCTGAAAAAGACTTCCTGTCTGCGTGTATCCGGTGCGGCCTGTGCGTGCGGGATTGTCCTTATGACACGCTCAAACTCGCGGAACTTGGTGTCGATGCCGCGGCTACGGGTACGCCATATTTCACCGCCCGGGATATCCCCTGCGAGATGTGTGACGACATCCCCTGTATCTCGGCCTGCCCGACCGGGGCGCTGGACCCCAAGCTGGACAATATCGATGATGCGAAAATGGGTGTGGCCGTTCTGGTCGATCAGGAAAACTGCCTGAATTTCCTCGGGCTGCGCTGTGATGTCTGCTATCGCGTTTGCCCGGTGATAGATGAGGCGATCTCGCTGGAAGCGTCACACAACACACGGTCGGGGCATCACGCAATCTTTGCACCCACCGTTCATGCCGACCACTGCACCGGCTGCGGCGTGTGCGAGAAAAGCTGCGTTCTGCCCGAAGCCGCAATCAAAGTCCTGCCGATCCGGCTGGCGCGCGGCAGCTCAGCCGATCACTATCGCCTGGGCTGGGAAGAGAAAGAGGCCAAGGGCGCCCCACTGGTCGACGACATCATTGATCTGCCAGACCGTTTGCCCGGAACCGGTACGGACACTCTATCTGCTCCCGGCGGGTTTCAGCCCTCTTTCAAACTGCCGGAGGTCACCCAATGACCGCCCGGACGCACACACCAATTGGGCACGAGGCCATTGAAGCCAAAGGGTGGGTCGGTGCCCATAAGTACCTGTTGTTGCGCCGCGTAAGCCAGATTGTCTTTCTGGGTCTGTTTCTTCTCGGCCCTTGGTTTGGTATCTGGATCGTGCAAGGCACGCTGGCCGGTTCCTTGACCCTTGGCGTATTGCCGCTGACCGATCCTTTCATTTTCCTGCAAAGCCTGATCGCCGGACATTGGCCGGAACTGACCGCCGCCATCGGTGCGGTCGTCGTTCTTGTCGCCTATGCTTTGATCAGCGGGCGCGTCTATTGCGCGTGGGTATGCCCGATCAACCCGATCACTGATGCCGCACACTGGCTGCATACAAAGCTTGGTCTGCAAAAAGGCTGGCAGCCAAAGCGCAATACAAAACTTTGGATTCTGACCACCGTGTTGATTGTATCCGGCATGGCCGGTGTCATCGCCTGGGAACTGGTGAACCCGATCACCATGCTACACCGGGGATTGATTTTCGGAATGGGCTTTGTCTGGGTCATGATCGGCGCGATCTTCCTGTTCGATGTGTTTGTCTCGCGCCACGGCTGGTGCGGCCACTTGTGCCCGGTCGGGGCCTTCTACGGACTGGTTGGCACAAAAAGCCTGATGCGTGTCAGCGCAACCAACCGGTCGGCCTGCAATGACTGCATGGATTGCTATGCCGTGTGCCCTGAAAACCAGGTGATCTCGCCCGCCCTTCGGGGCAAGGCAGAGAGCACCCCGCTGATCCTATCGCCGGACTGCACCAATTGCGGCCGCTGCATCGATGTATGTGCAGTCGATGTCTTCAAATTCACCCATCGGTTCGACGACCACCTCGTTCGATCATCCGATCCAGTTGCCGCGCCCAAACCGCGCGCCGCCAGACCTATCTAGGGGAGTGCCAAAATGAAAAAGTCGATCGTTACAGGCGGAATTGCCCTTCTACCCGTTTTATTGCTCAGCGGATGGGCCATTGCGCAATCCGCTCAGGTTGAAACTCTGCGTGGGGCCGAAGTAGACGAGCCGGTGCCGTTGGACCAAATCCACCGTACCGTTGAAGGACGTCAGCAGCGCAACTATCGCCAGCAGCCGCCGCTGATCCCGCATTCGATAGAACAATACCAGATCGACATTCGAACCAACCAATGCCTGTCGTGCCACGACTGGACCAAAGCGGGCGAGCGCAACGCGCCCACTTTGTCGATGACCCACTATCTGGATCGAGAAGGTCGCGAGTTGGATCAGATCGCAGGCACCCGGTATTTCTGTAACCAATGCCACGTTCCTCAGGCTGACGCCCCGCCCCTGGTGGAAAACGTATTCCAGCCCTCCACTGGCAACTGACCCAACGCAAGACTGAAAGGAGCACCGACATGGCAGACTCCCCCGAAAATCGCGGCTGGCTTGGTCGCCTCTGGAACACAATCTGGACGCCTGCGGTGATGTTCAGTTCCGGCTTTCTGATCCTCGCAGGGTTTCTGGCAGGTATCCTGTTCTGGGGCGGTTTCCACTGGACCCTGGAACTGACCAATACAGAAGAGTTCTGCGTCTCGTGCCATACCATGGAAACCAACCTGGGAGAGTATCGCGAGACGATCCACTACAACAACCATTCCGGTGTTCGCGCGATATGCTCGGACTGTCACGTACCGGACGAGTGGAACCACAAGATCAAGGCCAAGATCATGGCGGTCAAGGACGTCTACCATGAGCTGGCCGGCACCATCAGCACACCCGAGAAATACGAAGCCCATCGCCTCAGCATGGCCTCTGCCGTGTGGAAAAAGATGAAAGAATCCGACAGCCGCGAATGCCGCAACTGTCACAATTTCGACTATATGGACTTCACCATTCAGGAGACCCGCGCAGCGTCCGAACACCAGCGCGCCATCGACACCGGGATGACCTGCATCGACTGCCACCAGGGCATCGCTCATAGTTTGCCGCCAAACTATCTGGAAGAATACCAGAAGATATCAGACGCAGTCGACGGCGAGACGCTGCTGGAACACGCGGCGGCCTCTGGGGACGATATCCGAACCTTCCTGAACAAAGCGGACTGAACGGGGGCTTAGATGCTTGATATTCTTGGAACAATCGGGGGCAACATCCTAAGCTTGCCCGGCATTCTTGGCCTTGCACTGGGAATGATGACCAAACGCCTGTGGCTTGGCGCGGTGATGGGTGGCGTTATCGGCGTGCTGGAGACTTTGGTTTTCGCAGGTTGGCGGTTTTCCCAAATCGAGCCATTAGAACTGATCATTGCCATCGTCGTCGGGGTCTGCGCTGGCAGCCTTGGCACCTTAATTCGGCGGAAAGGGGCAACTGTTTGAAGCGATAGGGTCACAACTCTGGATTGTCACGCTGACACAGCGGTTCATGACAAGAAACCCAGCACGTATTCCATTGTATTTCATCACTTTCCTGCACCGGGATGTCTGAACGCTCACACGTTCCAAACGGGATCGTTCTCGGCGCTCACAACCGTTTCTTTGGCTTTAGCCATCTAGACCTGCCCCGTCAGCCGAAAGGCGATTGCCGGAAAGGCAACCAGTAAACGCGGAAGGCAGCCTCATTAGCGTGAGAGAACCCAACGAGCGCGCCCAAATTCGATCAAATACCCAATCCTGCCATAGATTCATTCAGAACGCCTCTGAAACCGGAGTTTGAGGCCGGGACAAGAGCCAATATGTGCTCTTTTCGCAGTTCAGGATTGCGCCGACGAGATTCTTCGACCCACCATTGCGCCTTTTCGGCACTGCCGTTCAGCCAGTTACTCATCGCAGCGAAATAAGCCATTCCAGCATGAGACCACGGTGTCCGTGCCGCTATCTCTGCCCATTTTACTGCCTCATCCAAATCATTTCGCGCGATATACACCCACATCTTGTTACCGGTCATGCCGGGCCTGAACGGATCAATCGGGCTTAGATCTATCGCGCGATCAGCATTCTCGGTCGCAGTTTTGAAATCGTCGGTGAAAACGCTGGCCCAGCTGGCACCATAGTGCCCCCAGGTGTAATTCGGACATGAATTTATTGACTGTCGGAACCATTGTTTGCTGCCTTCGGGATCATGATCCAACCAATGGCATCTTCCCATCATGAAATTCGCAAATGGATCTCTTGGCTGCAGTGAAAGGCTAAGTTCCGAGAACCGCCGCGCATTCTCAGCTTCGGCAGCCAGATCAGAGCTATACCGCATGAATGCGTTCTGGAAATGAACAAAAGCCATACCGGCACAAGCACGTGCCAGATGAGGGTCCAACTCCAATGCGCGGGTCAGCATAGTTTTCGCCTTCTCATTCCCGGCGCGGCTGAATTGGCTCATGTATCTAAACCCCAGATGCATGGCAGACCAGGCATCCAGATTTTCTGCTGCGGCCTGACCCAGCGACGATGTTTCATGAAGTGGAATCTCAAGTTCCGCAACCATGATGACATTTGCCGCAATTTCAGCACGCAAAGCGTGAATATCATCAATGCTTGCGCTTTTGCGCATAGCCCAGATGACCTGGGAACTGCTTGTATCCGACAGTTCTGTATCAATCGTAATGCGGTTGCCAGTCAGGTCTATTACACCTGTCAAACAATAGCGCGCGTTCAGGATTTGGTTGACTTGTGTCAGGTCGATCTGACTGCCACGAAACTTGAATGCCGAGCCATGCGAAATTACTCTGATCCAAGGCAAGCTCGCCAGGGTCATGATCAACTCTCTCGGAATTGCTTCTTCAATAGCCTCAAACCTGTCCTGGTCACCGTTTCTCTGAAATGGCAATACAGCGATAGAGGGCTGCGGGTGGTCGACGACCGGGTTCCCAGCGGCCAAATGGCTGTCCCGAACAGTGCGCTTCCGGTACGCGTCAACCGACGACACTGCAGCCGCTTGTAGCGTTACATTTCCCGCAAAGCGAAACCCATGACCTCGTGTCGTACGAATAACGCCCGGGTCATTTCCTGTTTCTGTAAACACACGTCGAAGGTCTCTTATGCGGCTAGAGACTGCATCATCAGACACGATGCGCCCATTCCAGATCTTTTCAATAATCTCATCGCGGCTAACCACACGATGGGCATTTTCGACCAACAGTAAAAGAAGATCGAAGACCTGCGGCTGCAGGTGAACTGGTTGTCCTGCGCACCACAGTTCTCGGAGCGCAGCGTCCAGAAGAAAAGGTTCAAACGCATATTTCACAGCGCAAATTCGCCCGATGAAGACCTTTCTTCAAGCATACTAGGATTAGGAAACCCCGCAATATCCCGGAAATCTCCACGTCATCTCCCAGCAGCGCGATCTCGATCGGCCTAGTGCTTCATGATCGAAACATGACCCAAGGAGGCGCAAATGCCTGATCCTGAGACGACCCCAAAACTACCTCTGTCCGTAGATGGCTATTTCCTGTCAGACGGCGGCATCGAAACCACACTTATTTTCCATGATGGCATCGACCTGCCTTTGTTCGCGTCCTTCGTGCTGCTGGACTCCGAAGAAGGACGACGCGCGCTTACTGATTATTATGAGCGTCACATTGCGGTTGCCCGGGCACATAATTTGGGCTTCATCCTTGAAAGTCCGACCTGGCGCTCGAGCCGGGATTGGGGGCAGAAACTCGGCTACAGCGCGGCTGAGTTGGACCGGGTCAATGCAGATGCCATTTATCTGATGCGTACTTTGCGCAATCAGCATGAAGACAGTGTATCTCCGCTCGTCATCAGCGGCTGTGTTGGGCCCAGAGGTGACGGTTACGTGCCCGGCGAGTTGATGACTGCAATCGAAGCACGGGATTACCATGCGCCTCAGATCGCCGCCATGGCCACGGCCGGAGCGGACATGATAACCGCGATCACGATGAATAACACGCCCGAGGCGCTGGGAATCGCCTTGGCCGCGAAAGATCAAGACGTGCCAGTCGTCATTGCATTCACGGTCGAGACGGATGGTGCGCTTGCGACAGGCCAGACGCTGGCGGACGCCATCCGCCAAGTCGATGAAGCCACGGGCGGGTACCCGCATTACTTCATGGTCAACTGCGCCCATCCAGATCATTTCGACCACGTTTTGCACGACGAAGGTGAATGGTTGAACCGCATCGGCGGTGTCCGCGCAAACGCGTCGCGTATGTCTCATGCCGAACTGGACGAAAGCGAAGTTCTGGATGATGGCAACCCAACAGAGCTGGGTGAAGATTATCGCAGACTTATGAAGCTGTTGCCGAATCTTCGTGTCATGGGTGGGTGTTGTGGCACCGATCATCGCCATGTCGATGCGATGGGCCATGCCTGCAAACACGTGCACTTCGTCGCAGCGCAATAGCGCCCCCAACGAATTCGATCCGGGGCATCTCCGGATCGTCTCTGCTAAAAAGGGACCATAAAATGGAAATCTCAATACGAGCTGTCGCTCCGGAAGATACAAAGGCCGTTGCAGAAATTCTTTCAGACCCGACGGTCATGCTGGGCACAATGCGCCTGCCCCTAGTGCCCGAGGCACTGGTAGCGGAGCGAACTACAGCGGAACCCGGACTATACCGCATCGTTGCCGAGGCTAATCAAGCAGTTGTCGCCTTTGCTCAGATGCGCACTTTTCCCGAAACACCGCGCCATAACCACGTTGGTGAAATCGACCTGATCGCCGTCCACAGCAAGTTCCAACGCAAGGGTGTCGGTAAAGCGATATTGAACGCCATGCTGGATCTCGCTGACAACTGGCTGCAACTGGAACGTACGGGGTTGCTGGTCTGGTCGGACAACGCGCGCGCGATAGCTCTTTACGAAGCTTTTGGTTTCGAAATCGAAGGAACATTGCGCCGCTACGCCAGACGTCCCGGAGGGTTCGCCGATGCGTACACGATGGCGCGGCTCGTGGATAACGGCACGATTATTGCCCCCAAGCGGCACGTGGAGCTGGAGCGCGCGCAATAAGTGATTTTACCGTAACTTGCGCCTCGTTACCCGAGCCCTGGGCTAGGCACCCAGGCGCTCCAAGGCTCCGAACAGTGCATGCTTGCGTGTTTCATGGCGTAGTTCGAAATGCGCGGAAAACCCCGATGTTCGCATATCGATGTTTCTTTTTTTGACCTCGCTCAGCGCGCGTATCGCTTTGTCTTCCTGGCCGTAGTTTGAATAAATCCCCGCTGCGATCAGGTGAACATGCACATGCGCATTGTGTGTTTGCATTGCCTGTTCAGCATACCTAAGGGCCTGATCCGCATCATCCCGCACAAATGCTGCAAGGGCGCGTGTGCCAAGCATCGTCTGGATATGGGGGTCAATCGGGCTGCGCACCAGCGCGGACGCGACATGGGTTTCAGCCCGCTCTCCATCGCACAAAACGGTATTGAGAAGCGCACTGTTGTAATAGCCAAATGAGTAATTCGGTGCCAGCATCAGCGATTTATTGACCCAGATCAGCCCATTCTCGACCTCGCCCAATATCCACTTTGCACGCCCCAGCATCAGGTTGCTGTATGGATCAAGCGGGTCGAGTTTCACTGCGGTCTGTGCGTGCTCAAGCGCAAGCGCTTTGTGATGGCTGAATTTTTCACCAAACTGCTGAAAGTAATTTTGAAACTCAGTGTAGGACAGGGCGGCCTGCGCCCTGGCAAATTTCGGATCCAGCTTTGCAGCTTTTGCAAAATGATCTCCAGCCACCTCGTTATCCGATTGGTTGTAGTGAAACATCGCGCGCACTCCGCGATGATAGTGGCCCCAGGCGTCCAGATTCTCGGAGGGAACATGGTTCAACCTGTCCGATTCATTCAAAGCCAAACGATATTCTGTAATGTTTGCGATTTCCCGGGCGATCTGCGTACGAAGGTTGAACACATCGTCAATCTTGCCACTGAAAGCATCGGTCCAGACTATGTGCTCGGTTCGGGCATCCACCAGTTCAGCGGCAATCGACAGGCGCGTACCGGAAAGTTCGACGGAACCGGAAAGGACATAAGCGGCACCAAGCGTTTCCCGAATCTCTTTGATCGAAAACATCCGACCGCGAAACTGAAACGCCGAAGCCCGGGCAATAACCTTTACCCATTTCAATTGCGACAGGGTGGTGATCAGTTCTGTCGGCAATGCTTCGGCGATAGCGTGATGAGTGTCATCCGTTCCGATAAGATCAAATGGAATGACCACAATAACGGGCGGGCCGGCCACGGGACGATCCTGAGTGGCACTTGATCCATTTTCTGCAGATGCCGTCTTCGGTCTGGCCGATGCCTTTTGCTTGACCGGGGCGGCAAACCGAAACCCCCGGCCCCGGATCGTTTTAATGTATCTTTGGGCGTTTCCATCGTCCCGCAAGGCGCGCCGAATTTGTGCGATTGCCGTAGAGAGAGAGGCATCCGTTACAAAAACATCCGGCCAGATTTGGTCGAAAATCTCGTCTCGAGACAAGACGCGATCATGGTTCTGGATCAGGAAAACAAGAAGGTCGAAACTCTTGGGCTCAAGGGGAACGGCGCGACCATTGTCGCGCAGTTCGACCTGGTCGGTATCAAGTTCAAAGTCGTCAAACTCAAAAACCATATAGCACGTATAACATCCGGGATTGTGTCAGAGAAGGTTTCCGTCATTTGTGCGTTTTGGTGACTTTATGAAGAGTGTCAGCTTTTACGGTAGCTGTTTATGGCGCGCAGGCCGGGAAACAACATTGGAACAGTGCTCTGGTAGGCCACATACCGGTCTCCGAACGCTCGGCGCAAAGCGCGTTCTTCGAAATGGAGACCGACAAAGATGTAGGCTGTCATGGAACCAGCAAACAAGGCATGGCCCCAGGTCATATGCGGTGTGGCAAACAGCAAGATTACGATGCCAAGTTGCAAAGGGTGACGCACAAACCCATAAAGCGCTGGCGTTCGAAATGTTGGCTCGGGCATCGCCTGTCGCGTGAAGCTGCACCAGATCTGGCGCAGGCCGAATAACTCAAAATGATCGATCAGAAAGGTCGACCACAGGACGATCCCTACTCCAACAGCAAATCCCGCATAAATCACCATGGCAGCCACACCATCGACCTGCCAAATGGTCCCGGTCAGCGGTTGCCAACCCCACATGGCAAGCGCCAGACAGAGGCTGGATTGCAAGACAAATGTGCTGCGCTCGGCCGCAGCGGGCATTACGCGATACAGCCAAGCCTTTGCCCAGTCTCGTGCCAGAATGCTGTGTAGAACGCCAAACAACCCTACCAAAGCGAGGTTGATCAGGACGGCAGTGAACGGGTGAAAGTCGTCAAGGTGGCCCGGATCATTAATGCCCTTCGGCACAAGAAACCCTAACAGGAAGCCCGCCATATAACCAAAAACGGCGAGAAACAGAAAGTAGGCCAACAGCCCATACACAAGAATAAAAAAACGTTTCATGGCCGTCTCCTCAGGGCAATGGGCTATATGGCAACAGGGTTTCAGATTTCGGACGAAGCCCGAGATCCAGCCGATCCCGGTCGGCCAGCTGGGACACATCTTTCAGTCGAGATCGAATTGATGGGGCATGTAGAAAGCGCCAAAAGGCGATGAGGTATCTGATCACGGTATTCTCCTTCGTTTGAAATTCCTCCGTGCAAAGGCATTGCCTGACACGGGAGTTGATCGGTGAGTCTGGAATGAAGGAAGTCGGGCGTCCCTGCTTGAGCCTTGGCTGAGGATTGGCTGAAGAGTAGTCTTTGAACGGCAAACCATTGGTCAGACTACCGATGCTACCGGATCGATAGCGCCAAAAATAATGCCCCACGCGCGAACCACGCGTGGGGCTTTTAAGCAGAAACAACTGGTGTGATCAGGTCTGAACGATCACCTCAAGATATTCGCTTTGGATGCGCACCGAGCCATCTTCGGCGGTATTGAAGTGGTCGATCAATTCCAGAAGGTCTGCCTCAAGCGCAGCCTGCCCCTGGGGCTCCAGCGCAAGAAACGCCTTGTGAACCGGACCATAGAGTGACCGAAACAGATCCACAAAATGCGCAGGCGTCTTGTACCTGAAAACGAAGTTCTCAGTGGTGATCTGAATGTTGTTTGCTTCGGGGAACAACTCGGAAAGGGCCGTCTCATTCCCCCATCGGCTTGGTGGCATAAGACCCGCCGGAGGTGTGACGTGTTTGCCCACAATTTTCAACATCTGGCCAATGAAGCTGTCTGGCGTCCAATTGGCCAATCCTATGAATCCACCCGAACGCACAACGCGGACAAGTTCGCGCGCCACGCGCGCCTGGTTTGGGGCAAACATAACACCAAAAGTCGAAACCACCGCGTCAAAGCGACCGTCTTCGAACGGCAGATCCTCGGCATCCGCGACACGAAACTGCACAGTGTGCCCCTCGGCCACGGCTCGTGCCCGCCCTTTGTCCAGCAAAGCTGCAACATAATCCGTCGACGTCACTTCATGAAATCGCCGCGCGAATGCCAGTGTCGCGTTTCCGTTGCCAGCCGCTACATCGAGAACTTTTGCACCCGGCACCAGGTCCATGCTTTCCGCCAATCGCTCGCCAACGATTTGCAGCGTAGTGCCAACGACGGCATAGTCGCCGGATGCCCAAGCAGCGTTTTGCTTGGCTTTGATTGCGTCAAAGTTGGGTGTGATCGTTTCCTGAATGGTCATGAGTATCTCCGTACTTGGGGTTAAGTAACGAAGTAACATTGGGCGTCCGGTTCAGATGGTGCTTGAAGTCTGCCTGAGGGTTTCTTGAAGAATTGCGAAGCTTCGCCTTACCCCATTAGACTCGCCCGCCAGGAATTGCCCAGGAATGGTAGCGACTCGGTCTATACCGCCGCACTAGCCACTGACACTTTGGAAACGACTTCTGATTTCAAAATCCCCATAATATTCAGGCTCGGGCAAGCATCACATCGAAAGTCACGTGCAAAAAGGGTTCAGTGATTTTCCCGGAAAGCTCCATGCCATCGGGAAATTCCGAAGCTGGCCGTTCCACATACGTCATCACCAGATCGTCCCGAACACCAAAGACTGTATCCTGATCCAGATAGGGATCGTCGTCGGGGAAAATCTCGGTCACTAGTGTGCGGTAGCCAGGGGCCTTGACGATGTAATGCAGGTGCGACGGCCGCCAGGGATGGCGTCCGCACGCCCGCAGGATATCGCCCACCGGCCCATCGGATGGCACGGTGTATTCAACCGGTTTGACTGTCGTAAACGCATATTTTCCATCCTCGCCAACTGTCATCAGCCCGTGGAACGAATACGTGTCCTGCTCATCATCCTGACTGGCATAGAGGCCGTTTGGAGCCGTTTGCCATATGTCGAGTTCAGCGCCAGCAATCGGATTGCCTTGGGTGTCCCGGATCACGCCTTCGGCAAGCAGAACCGGCCCGCTATAATGACGTTTCATATCGCCACCAATTGGCAACGGGGGCGCGCCAGAGACGTGAAACGGACCCAGCACGGATGAGCTTGTCGCATCCGAACTTGAATGCAGCATATCCACCAGCGACGACAGGCCCAGCACGTCCGAGGCCAGAACGAACTCATGCCTGTCTTCGGTTTCCACCGCTGCGCATCCCTCGAGAAACGCAATCCCGGCGCGCCATTCGTCATGCGTCAGGTTGGTTTCCCGCGCAAAGTCGTGGAGGTGTTTGACCAAAGACCCCATGATTTCACGCATCCGCGGATCAGTGTCTTTAGACAGATATCCCATGAAGACATCGGTGATATTGTCTTTGGTGACAGAGCGCATCTTGGCCTCCTTAAATCAGCGCAAGGCTGAGGATCGGGAACTCGATCAGAATAAACAGAACGATCAGCATCACGAACGCAAAGGGAAGTGCGCCCATGAACACATCCTTGAGCGATATTCGGTCATCGTTGATCGTCGATTTGATGACGAAGCAAGATATGCCCAAAGGCGGGGTCAAAAGCCCGATTTCTGCGCCAACAACGGTGATAATGCCAAACCAGATCAGCGACATATCCAGCGCCTCGGCCATAGGCAGGAACAACGGGACAACAATCAGAATGATCGATGCCGTATCCAGCAATGTCCCCAGAAACAGCATCAACAGAACGTAGAGCAGCATGATTGTCCAGAAGGAGGCGGAATTCCCGGCAAGCAGGTCCTGCAATTGGTTGGGCAAGCCTGCCAACCCAAGCATACGACTGTAGATTGACGCCGCCGTGATCAGGAACAGAATCGCTGCTGTGATATGGCCGGTCTCCAGCAACGCATCCCAAAACGCGCGCGGTGACATCGACTTGCGCGCAACAGCAATGATCAGCGCAACAAAGGCTCCGGCGGCCCCTGCCTCGACTGCGGTCAACCAACCCGTATAGATCCCGCCAAGAACGATAGTGATGATGAACAGTGTCGGTAGTGTTTTTGAGGCGACCTCACGACCGGACATCCACTCGGTGTCTTCGACAACCCGGCCGCCTACGAATGCGGGCGTGAAACGGCCCATGACCCAAATCGCAGCGACATAGGCGATCGCCAGCATGATACCGGGAATGACACCGGCCAGAAACATGTCGCCCACGGATTGCTCAGCAACAAAGGAATAGATGATCAACATGGCTGAAGGCGGGATAATCATGCCCAGCACCGACGACCCGGCAACGACGCCAACTGCAAAGCGCGGGTTATAGGCCTGCGCCATCATCTGCGGGACCGAGACCTTGGTGAAAACAGATGCAGATGCAATTGACGATCCGGTCACAGCAGCAAAAACGGCGTTTGCCCCGACCGTGGCCATTCCAATACCACCTTTGACCTTGCGAAACCGCATGGTCATAACCTCGTAGATGTCCCGGCCCAACCCGGCTTTTGAGACGATAAGCCCCATGAAGGTAAACAGCGGGATGGTCGCGAAACTGTATTCCATCGCGCTGTCGCCGACCGCCACTTTCAACAGGTTCAGAGCCAGCGTGAAATTGTCCCGCATCAGCCAAATCGACACGAAAGAGACCACACCCAGAGCAATCGGAATGTAAACGCCTGCATAGATCAGGAAGACGATTGCTACGACCGAAATCAGGCCAATCTCAATCGGCGTCATTCTGCGGCCTCGTCATGTTCCGGGGTGCGTACAAGCTGCGGGCGGTCCTGCGCCGTGACAACCTTGAGCAGGAAGATCACGCAGGCAAGCGCAGTCCCGCACGCGATGACCAGTTTGACCGGCCACCAAGGCAATGTGAAAAGACCCGGCACTCCGAAATAGTCTTGCGTTTCCCACATATGCAGGAATTCGGGAAAGGTCACATAGGCAATCAGACCCATGAAGATCGCGGAGATGGCGTTGATGATGCGCCTCAGGTTGGCCGTCAGCCCGGGACGGCGGTGATGCATCAGGTTCAGGAACCCGTCTGACCGTGTCAGCCGGTCCACTCTGACCACGTCGGCCAATTGCAGGAAAACGATCATCACGACCGAAAACTGGACCATTTCGTAGGTGCCGCGCAGCGGGGATGAAAACAGACCCCGCGCGATGACGTCCACGTTCAAAATGACCACCAACGCCAGGACAACGAGCGTTCCCAGGGCGTTGGCAGCTATTGCGAGCGAATTGGCGACCCGCGACAGCCCAGCAATAGCGGTCTTCAGCATAAAAGGCCCCTTTCGTGGATCGCCGGACGGTTATTCAGCCGTCCAGTCGCGCACTCCGGTGAAACCGGCATCCTGAAGCTTGCCCAGATATGCAGCCAGCATCTCGGTTCCCTGTTCGCCGTTCTCGTTCAGCGTCGCAGCCCATTCCTGCGCGACGTTCGGCATGGCGTTTGCCCAAGCCGCGCGGTCTTCGTCCGACACTTCGACGATTGTTCCGCCCGCTTCAACATAGGCATCCCGCGATGCAGCGGCCCGGTCCATTGCGATACCGGCCACGTGGTCGCGGTAATCGATGGCAACGGCCTTCAACACATCTTTGACCTCGTCCGGCAGATTGGCCCAATAGTCGGCGTTAACCGTAATGGTTTTCGAGTTCACAGCACCCAGATCGGCCCTGAGCATATAGGGGGCTACCTCGGCGATCTTGAATGTCTTCGCAGCTTCGGGCCACAGCATTCCACAATCCACCAGCCCGGTTTGAAGCATGTTATAGAAATCAGTCAGGCCACCGCGGACACCAGCCGCGTCCTTGATGCCCTCAAGATACCGCAGGTTAAGGCCCGCGCCCGCGATCTTACGGCCCTCAAGATCGGCGACCGACACGACGGGTTCCGTGCAGAATATCTGATACGTGTCGAGAACCACGCCTGTCGCCAGATAGACCTGGTTCTGCGCAGCGAACTCGTTTTGCATCGCCGGGTACTCACGCGCGATTTCGTCCACGGCCTTGGCCACAGCACGGGAGTCCGATGCCACAAAAGGTGTCGAGCCGGAAATGCCCTGACTGGGCAGCTTCGACGAATGGAAGATGGTTGTGACGATGCCAATGTCACCAAGGCCCAGCTGAATCCCCTCCAGAACGCCTTTGGGTTTTACAATTGAACCGCCATAGTTTTCCTGCCAGTTCATTTTGTAATTGCCGGACTCGGCCAGCCGTTTGTCTACTTCGGGAATGAAGAAATTGGTGAACTCCTTCACCCACAATGCACGGTCAGGATAGCCGTCAATTACAACTGCGGAAATGGTTTCTTCTGCCGCCAGAGGCAGCGACATGACGCTTGCCAGAGCAGCTCCGACAAGGCTGCGTTTGGTCCAGTTTTTCATTTCTCTCCTCCCAGAAAATCGGGTCCTTTGTCTTCTATCGGTTTGTTTTGACCCAGTTGACAGTCAGGTCTGTGCCTGCCGCTTCAAACAGTTTTGCGATAGCGCAGTATTTGGCGGTCTCTTCGCCCACGCGCGTCAGCTCCTCCTGACTGGCGGGCGTGTCGCATTTCACGGTGAGTTCGATTTCCGGAAACGGCACATCGATCTCTTCCTCCATCAGGACGCCGCGCCGATCCAGCCTGCATTTCGCGTCGATTGTCACCGTGCCAAGATCAACTCCCAATCGGTGCGCGTTCTTGTGCCCGATGACGTTCGTGCAGGCGATCAAGGCTGCCATAGCGGTTTCGGTCGGAGACGGGCCAAGATTTGTTCCGCCCCGTTCGACAGGTTCGTCGATAACCACATCCAGATCGCGAATTGGGATCTCAGTCCGTGCATGCGTCGGGCACTGCGCTGTCGTGCGGTAGGTCACGACAGGCTTCACTTTCATGGTCAAAGCATCACCCCTTTATGCATATGAGCATACCTTATCGAATGGAAAACGCGGCAGCTTGTGGAACAAACCGGTCTCGTCCGCGTAGCCCAGATTGCAGAGGAAATTCGACTTGAGCGTCGTGCCAGCAAAGAATTCTTCGTCGACGATCTTGTTCGAAAAGCCAGACATAGCCCCCACATCCAACCCAACAGCCCGGGCCGCGATCATGAAATATGCGCCCTGAAGCGTTCCATTGCGGAACGCAGTATCGGCCACGTATTCCGGATTGTTTTCATACAATGGCCGACGATCTTCGTGCGGGAACAGAAACGGCAGCTCTGTCCAAAACGCCATATCGTAGGCGATGATCGCCGTGACCGGCGCACCCATCATCTTTGGCACGTTTTTCGGCTTTAGCGAATTGGCAAGCCGCTCTTTACCTTCGGCACTTTTCACGAATACGAACCGCGCGGGCAGCGTGTTCATACTGGTCGCACCGTTGATCGTGATGTCATAGATCTCTTCAAGCAGGTCGTCGGAAACAGGCTTGTCAGTCCACGCGTAATGCGATCTGGACTCGCGCAGGATCAAGGCGATCGCATCATCTGACAAGCGCGGAATGCGTTCGCGCAGGTCACGATGATCCTGCTGCGCCTTGGCGCGAAGTGCCTCCAGCTCTGTGCCGGTTGGTGCGCTCATGCCGCGGCCACCTTTGGCTTGGCGTCTTTCTCGTCAATGACCGGACTGGCGCAAATACCGATGCCTTCAATCTCGATTTCAACGGTTTCGCCCGGCTTGAGCCAGCGCGGACCAGGCTTTTTGGCGTGACCAACACCCGGCGGTGTTCCCAAAGCGATCAGATCGCCCGGTTCGAGTGTCATGAATTCCGAAATCGTCGCGATAACCTGACGCACACCCCAGATCATGTTTGCGGTGTTCGAACTTTGCAGGATCTCATCACCCACACGGCTTTCGATCTTTAGCCCAGATGCCCCCTCGGGCAGATCGTCCGGCGTTACGGTAAAAGGACCAATTGCGCCTGTGTCATCGAAGTTTTTGCCGGGCGTCCACTGAACGGTTTTACGCTGATAGTCCCGCACCGACCCGTCGTTGAACACTGTATAACCAAAGACATAATCCAGCGCGTCTTCTTCCGAGATATGGCGCCCGTGCTTTCCGACGATCAGCATCAGCTCGGCTTCGTAGTCGAGTTTCTCGGAACAGGCAGGTCGCACCATTGGCTGCCCGGCCGCCATGATCGAGTTCTTCCCCCGCATGAACAGCGTCGGATATTCCGGGATGTCGTAGCCGCCTTCCTTGATGTGGTCGGTATAGTTCAACCCCATGCAAATGATCGTACCCGGTGCCGCAATAGGCAGCGCCGGCTGGATCGAGGATACCGGCACATTGTCGGCAGAAGCGATTTTGTCAGCCAGTGAGTCGGCCAGCGCCGGGTTGGTTATCAACCCCATCAGATCGGAGCCGATGGCGGGGTCCAAAGCTGTTAAATTTATTGCGTTTTCACCGTTTACAGCAAAAACCGCCGTACCTTCCGAAGTCTCTCCCACCAGGTATTTCATGCGCACCATCCATATCAGTTCGCTTGATTTTTGCCGACTATTTTGCCATATGTCAATTAATATCGATTTTTTGGAGAGCGCCGATGGTTGCCTGGGCAGACTACAAATCAGAAGCAAAAAGCCGTGGCGCACTTGCCCTAGAGCTATACGTCGTACACAGCACGCCCGCAAAAGCGCCCGAAGATGTAAAGGCTTCGCTGCCGGATCATTTGGCTTATCAGGCGCGGCTGGAACGCTTGGGACAGCTGGCGTTTGCCGGGCCGATGTCAGACGAATCCGGCGATCACATGCAGGGGATGGGCCTGATCATTTATCGCGCGGACAGTCTTGAGGCCGCACGGAAACTGGCCGAGGACGACCCCATGCACAAAAGCGGGGCGCGCAGCTTTGTACTCAGGCGCTGGCTGATAAACGAAGGTTCGCTTACCCTCACAGTTGGCCTATCGACTGGAACGAGCACCCTCAGTTAATAAGCACCCCGAAGTTCGCGCTTAGGAAGGAACAGTCGGATATGGAAGCCATGCTTGATATCGAGGGCAAAGAAACATCGGCCACTCATGGCGCGTATCGAAAGCTGCGCGAAATGATCCTGACCGGCGCGTTGCCTCCGGGACAAAAACTCAAGATCGAGCAGCTTCGCAAACTGCTGGATACCGGTGCAAGCCCAGTTCGAGAGGCGCTCAGCCTTCTGACCTCGGATATGTTGGTCGAGCGGATCGATCAGCGTGGATTTCGGGCCGCCCCGGTCAGCAAGTGCAATTTCGAAGAAATCCTTCTACTGCGATGCAACCTCGAAGAAACAGCATTGCGCGCTTCAATCGCAAATGCGGATGCAGCCTGGGAAGACAGGCTTGTTTTGCGCCATCACCACATGAAAAAGGCAAGCCAAAACGGCGCTCATGACTTTGAAGACGCTCACAAGGCGTTTCATATGGCTTTGTTGGACGCCGCGAATTTACCGCTGCTGCTTCGGTATTGCTCGCAACTTTATGATCTGAACATTCGCTACCGCTATCTGGCGGCTGGCGGATCAAGCTACAAAAAGCGCGATATCGCGGCCGAACATCAACAGATTCTGGACGCTGCACTGGCCCACGACGCGGATAGCGCGACCCGGCACTTAATCGACCACTACCGCAGAACAGGCGAGTACCTGAGCAGTCAGATGGAGAGCTGACATGCAGCGGAACTGGTTTCTGGGTGATCTGCTAAGCCAATTACTGGACCGCCCCGGGAACAGGCGCGGCAAAGAAGACAAACGATCGATTGCGGAACTGTGCGAAGCGCTTTTGTCGGCCGAGGGCGAAGTATCGGGCTTCATGCTCGCCTCCACGATCCTTGATCGGTATCAAACACTTAGCGACGCAGAGAAGCTGGATTTCTTCTGCCACTTGAACGACCAGCTTGAACTGGACGCGGATCGGCTTGCAGAGACAGCGCAGCTTTACTCTAATGATCGAAGCGTCGATCTGTATCACAAGCTGAGTGAGGTCGCAGAACCCAAGCGCCAAGAATTATTGCGCCGGTTGAATCAACCGCCCGGCGCGACGCAAGAACTTGTCGCTATGCGCGTGGATCTTCTGCGCTTTCTCAAGTCCAACCCCAAACTTAAGCGAACAGATATTGACTTCGTCCATTTGCTGCGAAGCTGGTTCAACCGGGGCTTTCTTGTTCTTAAACAAATCAGTTGGGACACCCCGGCCCGCGTTCTGGACAAGATCGTCGCATACGAGGCGGTGCACCAAATTAACGATTTGGACGATTTACGACGCAGGCTCTACCCACCGGATCGCCGTTGTTTTGCGTTTTTTCATCCCTCGATGCCAGATGAGCCACTGATTTTCGTCGAAGTTGCCCTGACGACCGAAATCCCTACGGCGATCGATGCACTTTTGTCCGAAAATCGAAACCCAATCGAAGCAGAACAGGCAAAAGTCGCAGCCTTCTATTCCATATCAAACTGCCAAAAGGGTCTGACAGGTATCAGCTTTGGCAATCTGCTCATTAAACAAGTTGTGACCGAACTGTCGCGAGAGCTTCGGGGCATTGATAGCTTTGTAACCTTGTCACCGATACCGGGGTTGAATCGATGGTTGGCCGATGAAACGGAACATCCAGAGCACGGCCACATTGCCCAAGCCATACTTGCGGGAACAGCTTCACCTCAGGATCTGCGCGCGATGGCCGCTCGGTACCTGATGTTTGCCAAGCGCAAAGATGGCATGCCGCTGGATCCCGTGGCCCGATTTCACTTGGGGAATGGCGCCGAACTTTATGACCTACACGCCGAGGCAGATCTGTCGCCGAATGGCCAAGCTCAATCAAGCGGCGCGATGGTCAACTACCTGTATGACTTGAACAAGACCGAGCGCCATCACGAAGAATTCGCGACACATGCCACAATCGAAGCCTCGCGTGCTGTTCGCGCGGCTTCAACCGCAACGCTTGAAGCTACACCAAGTGGAAATGAACCGTGACAAACACCCTCCGTTCTAGCTTGTTTGCCCAACCCGCCGAGAGCGAGTACCGCCCCGACGGCCCGATGACGGCCGAGGTTTCAGAAGTGTACAATTTCTAAGAGGCCGGTAATGCCCCAGCACTTCCGTGCGCCCGATCACGGCCATTGATCGCGCGGGCGGAGCACTTGGGATCCGCTCATTTGGCCGGATGCCGTACTCGGGGTGAATGGCCAACCTGCGCAACACATCACTGTGCTCATCCGGATGTAGCTGGGGCATAACTTCCGTCTTCGCGGTGTACTTCGCGCCCGCTTAGCGGCGGGTTAAAGACGCAGACAAGCCGCAGATCAGCCTCTGTCGAACGCACCAAATGTCGGTCATGTTGGTCCAAGGCATAAAGGGTAAACGGTTCAAGGGAATACCAGGTTTCATCTTCAAACGCCCTGATCTGCCCCCTGCCCTTGATGCAGTAACACGCCTCTAAATGGTGGGTGTATTCCAGCTCAAGCTCTGCGCCTTTTTTGATGATCGTGTCCGTCAGCGAAAACCCCATACCATCTGACGCGAGCAACAGTCTTCTGCTGTTCCACCCCGGCCCGGCAACGTCGCGTTTAGTATCAATGATATCTTTGAGTGCTTTTACAATCATACTTCACCGTCTCGTTTCTATCGTACCGCGCGGTTCATGCCGCCATCGGACAGTATACTCTGACCGTTTATATACCGGGCTGCGTCGCTGGCGAGAAAGACACAAGCCTTTCCAATTTCTTCAAACGTTGCTGGCCGCTGCGCAGGAATTTCCCTGCGGGCTCTTTCGGACAAATTCACGTTCTCGCAAAACCCGGGCAGAAGGTTGTTCATACGAATATTGTGCCGTGCGTAACGATCCCCATAGAGCTTTGAGAAACTGTGCAGAGCGCCGCGCAGCATGCTCATGGGATAGGGTGCACGTGGCTCGATTGTATTCATGGAAGAGATATTTACGAAAGCACCCCCGCCTTGTTCGATCAGTATGGGCGTGACGATACGGGCAATCTTGACGACGTTCAGCACATACATGTCTAGGCTTTCGTGCCATAATGCGTCGCTGAGTTCCAAAAGCGGCCCGTCAAAGTCAGGATCGAAGCCAACGGTCTTGATGGCTTCCGGCACCGTCCCGCCGTGACCCATGTTGCTGACTATTGCATCAATCCGCCCATACTCGCCCATGGTGTCGTCGATCATCGCCTGCAAGTCATCGACATCCAGAACAGAGCCGCGACGGCCAATGCCCCCAAGCTCCTCCGCCAGCTCTACAGACCTGTTGGAGGGCGACATCAGCGAGACTTTGTAACCCGCCTTTGCCATTTCAATAGCGCAGCCCCGGCCAATGCCTTGTCCTGTACCTGTCATCAGTGCGACTTTGATTTCGGGCATGGCGTCCCCTTTCTTTAGGTGCATAGTATGTGAGAATTATTGCGTTGATATCAGTGTACCTCCGTGGAATTAGGCAGGCCTATCGAGTTTTTAGGATATTGCTGTTAGTTTTTCTCACATGCCAGAAAACCTCAGACACCTCCGCGCCCTACAGGCCTTTGACGAAACCGCAACCCACTCAAGCCTGACCAAGGCCGCGGATGTGCTCAACGTCACCCACGGAGCGATCAGTCGGCAGATAAAGTTGCTGGAACTGCATCTTGGCGTGACTCTTTTCCATCGCCGCCCCAACGGCGTGGAACTGACAAAAGCCGGAGAGCGCTTGCATCAATCAACGCGCGGCGCGTTTTCTGCATTGCAGCTGGGCGTATCAGAGGTGAAGCGACTACATCACCGCCAGTCCATTACGGTATCTTTGTCCACATCGCTGGCGCTAAAATGGCTTGTGCCTCTGCTAAGCTCGTTTCAGCGAGAACACCCTGGCATCGCATTGTTACTGGACACAAATGACGCCTTTGCAGATTTCAATACATCCGAAGTCGATGTCGCCCTACGGTTTGGGGAACCCGGTTGGGAGGGGCTGCATCATGAACGAATAAGACAAGAGGAGTTAGTTGTCCTTGCCGCGCCTTCCCTTGTCGGGCAAGCCCGGCTACCGATGCGGGTCGAGGATGTGGCTGATCTTCCGCTATTGCACGACGCCTTTAATGTCGGATGGCAAAGCTGGGCCGCACAAGTTGGTTTAGACGCTGATCGGATCAACTCCCAAAGCATCAAGTATGTGGATAGTGCTGTTCTGCTAGAGGCCGCGATAGACGGGCAAGGCGTGGCACTGGCCAGACATCTTCTGGCCGAAAGAGATTTGGAGCTCGGTCGGCTGGTTCGTCTCGACGAAAGCCGTGTTCCGCTGGATCGCGGGCTATATTTCGTCTGCCGCCCCGGAGATCAGGAGCGTGTCACGGTTAGAATTTTCAAGAAATGGCTCATGTCGATCTGAGCTTTGGCCTCCAATCGAAGCTCGACCAATGTACTCACTGGTTCAAGTGTTTCTATAGGGGCTATGATGACAGCAACACAGAGCGCAATAACTGCAAGAACATGCAGTTGACGGACCTTGCAAAACGGCTCGTCAACCCAAAACGGAGCTTAGCCCAACGCAGTAAGGCTGCCGTGCAATCCGTCGATGAAAAACTGAACGGTACTTCAATATCAACTCTTCTCAAGTTTCACACAATACTTCACCGCAGTAACAGGTGCAGCGACATTGTTTTCAAACGAAGGTCAAAATTAACAGAACATGAACAATGTATTCTCTGAGTGTTCAACCAGGGTGTGACACACTACCGCTTACTTGACCGGTGAAAATGGGCAAAGCTTGGTCAGGTGGAAGGGGAAACGTATGAACGAGACTGCCATCCAGGTTGCTGAGCATCGCATTTTCTCGACACTGCGGTCCGCCGAAGATACTCAGAGAAGCGTGCTGTCAAATACTGCCTGCCAAATGCCCTGGATCTGTTGCAGGTGGCCATCGAAGCCGGGCTGGGCTTCGATGCTGCGATGGTGCGATGGTGCGATGGTGCGCGTGTCGCACGAAATGGCGCAAGCTGCCCCCGAGATTTCGCAGGAATTCTCAATCCTTCAATTGGAGTTGCAAGCTGGGAAAGAGCGCCAAGCCGCGTTTTTGGATATGGCGGAACGGGTCGGTATTGACGAAATGAATTCATTTGCGAATGCGTTTTTGCAATCCAACCAATACGGAACCAGCATCTCGGCCTCATTGCGCCGGTTTGCAACGGACATGAGACTGGACCACGAATTGCGAGCACAGGAAAAAGCCAACCGCCTCCCGGTGCAGATGTCCGCGGTCATGGCAATGTGCAGGATGCCGGTCCTCTTGCTGATCTGCCTGGCCCCCATGTTGATCCGCTGGATCAATATGTTCGGATGATCCCGAGTACTGCGTCGGAAGAATGGCGGCTTTTTCCGAAGCGTTTGCACCGGTTCACTACTTGGTGGAGCCTGAGGCAGGTAAAGCCGAGTATGTTTTGAGCGTATGCACAGGCAGATTGCTTCTCGCAGGCCCAGGTGTTTTGCACGGACGTCGCGCCACTACGAACAAAGCAGCTTACACAAAAATCGCGGATCAATACCCGCAGGTCGATTGGGTGAAACAAGCCCGATGGGTAGAAGACGGCAAGTTCATTACCTCTACCGGTGTCTCAGCAGGGATGGATATGGCTTTGGGTGCCATCGCGCTGATACACGACCTAGAGACAGCCGAAAAAATTGCTACATGGAGTGAATACGATTGGCACAAAAATAAGGACTGGGACCCGTTTGCCAAAGCACATGGCCTCGTTTGACCGGGTTGAAACCGTCACCACCTTTCTCGTAGGGCGAAATTGGCATACCCGCAGCGAAATGGGAGTTTGTCCGCGGCCTGTTCATTCACAGATCATAGGATTTTGTGCCTGCGGCGAATGTCCGGAAAACGGGTTGTGGCTGCAGCATCTCGATTGGTGGTCGAAGGTCGGCTCTGGGCCGCGAGAAACAGCAAACCGACACCCCAAAAGTTGGACCTAAGTTCTAGCTCCAGCAACTAATCTGCAGCTCAGAATCTATTCTCGTTTCTTATAGGAGAATTTTTTGGGGTGCCTTCCAGTGTCGAACGTTCACCTAGTTTCTGGTTCAACTATGACAGTTAGGTCAGGTTCGTGTGACGTTCAACATTTACTGTGGAACGTCACTGATGTTTGACTCAATTGACACCCAAAACCTCAGTAAATCGGTAAATTCCGTCATTCTATTCTGACCCAAACGTCAAGCATTTCTGACCCAAAGCACTTATAAGCTTTTTTCTATGCCGGTTATGTTTCAGTTGACGAGATCATCTCTTCTACGACGCAATGTTGGCCCAAGATACTGAACGTGAGCATAGCGGCACTTGCCGTTCTGTTTCGCAGACATTGGCAAGTGCCTTGTGCGTAGAAGTACGCCCAAATTCTAAACTACGTCAGGTTGCAACGTGCGAAACATCCCTATCTGGCGAATAGATGTCGAGGATGTTCCAATGCCCGGTAGTTGGCGTCGGATTGTTGATCATCGGTACATCAAGGACAGTTGGTTTGCCGCTGGCGATTGCCGCTTCCAAAGCAGGCAACAATTCATCAGCAGCACTTAGCCTGTGCCCTTCCGCACCGTAGGCTCGTGCGATGTCTGCATAACCCGGTCCGTTTGCGGGAGCTGCAGCTGATCCAGGGAACGTAGTCCCGTATGTCAAACCATAATGCGCTTTTTGAAGGCCGGCGATCGTTCCGAAGGCGTTGTTGTTCATAACCAGCCAGATAATGCCCAGATCGAGTTCGACGGCCGTTGCGAGCATCGACGGGTTTTGACCGAAGCCACCATCACCAACCAGACTGAGTACAACGCGATCAGGTGCCGCCAGTTTCGCGCCGATCGCGCCCGGAGGGCCGAAACCCATCGTCGCGAACCCGCCCGGGGTCAGGATTGAACCCGGCGTCAAAATGTCGAACTGTTGCCCGACACCGTTCTTGTTCCACCCAACGTCCGTGGTGATAATGGCATCCTCGGGCAGTGCCTTGCGGGTATCTGCCAGAATACGCTCGGGCATCATTGGAAAGGCCGATGAGGTCGCCATTTCCACATTGCGCGCTTTGAAGTCCGTCCGGAAGCCAGCGATCTTCTGCTCCAGCGTGGGACGCTTGAAGCCGTCCGGATACATCTCGCGGGCGACCCGGTTGAGGACGCGCAAAGCGGCCTTGGCGTCAGCAACGACTCCGATCTCGGTGGGATAGTTCCGACCGATCTCCTGCGGCTCAATGTCGATATGGATGACCTTCGAGCCGGGAATGTTGAACGTATAGCCGGGATACCAGCTGGAACAATCAGCCTCTTTGAACCGAGTGCCCACGGCAAAGATGTAGTCCGCGTTCAAGCAGGTCTGGTTGACCAATTCGGTGCCCCAAAACCCGGTCATTCCAAGCACAAGCGGATGGTCGTCTCGCAACGCGCCTTTACCCATCAGAGAATGCGCGACTGGAAGGCCCATATGTTCAACAAATTCTCGCAACTCCTCGCTGGCTTGTGCCAGAAGAATACCACCCCCGACATAAGCGACTGGGTTTTCGGCTTTAGCCAACGCTTCGACAATCTCTCCCGCTGTCTCGTCGTCAATCGACGGTTTCTTGAGAGCGCGCGTGTTGTCGCGAATACGGTCGAAACTGTCCGAGGGGATCACCTCTGAAAAGATGTCCATGGGGACATTGACCAGTACCGGTCCGGGCTGGCCGCTTTCAGCGAGATGAAACGCCTTTTCCAGAATCTCGGCCATCAGGTCCGCCCGATCTACGCGCCATGCTCGTTTGACAAAGGGGCGATAAATCTCCCACTGGGCAGCGTCTGCGTGCAGGTTCACTTCCTGATGTGGATGCTTGCCGTAGTAGTGCGTAGGAATATCGCCCGCGATCACGACCATCGGGATACAGTCCAGTGCGGCGTTGGCGACCCCGGTGGCGCAATTGGTCAGCCCCGGGGAGAGATGGGACAGCACCACCGAGGCCTTGCCCGTCACGCGGGCATAGGCATCTGCCGCGTGGCTGGCTATTTGTTCGTGCCGCACGGTGACGAAATCGATGGGGCTTTCCGCCAACGCGGCCAGAACCGCTATATTCGTGTGCCCGCATAGACCGAACACATGTTTGACCTCACGACGCTCCAGGAAATCAACGATATGCTCGGCAACGGTTTTGCCGTCCAGTTTGCTTGCGTCCATCACGCGACCTCCTGTCCGTAGAATTCACCGAACAGGTCCGGCTCCGAAGGGCGATCCTCGGGGATCGGACGGCTGACCCAGGTGTAGTTCATCATATGTTTCATGGTGACGTTTTCATTGGTGATGTTGCCGCCCCAGATGCCGCAGCCCAGGCTGCTGGTCATAGGCATGCCATTGGTCCAGGCACCCGCATTGGCCTTGGACTGAGGCTGTCGAACCATCATGCGGCTGACCGGAGCCAGACGCGCCAACCGGTCGATGTGATCGTCATTGTGGCTGTAGATGCCGCAGGAATGTCCCTTGCCCCCGGTGTTGTAGATCTGGCTGACCGTTTCCAGCGCGTCATCGAATGTGTCGAAGTGATATAGCGCCATCAACGTGGTCAGTTTTTCCTTGGAGAACTTATGTTGCGACCCGATTTGCCCCTGATTTTCAACCATCAGGAATTTGCGATCTTCGGGGATACTAAATCCGGCGACCTTGGCCGTTTGCTGCGGCGGACAGGCGATGGTCGGAAACGTACGGTTTCCCTTTTCATCCCACATGGCCGCTTCGAGCATAGCCTTCTCTTCGTCCGAACACAGGTAGCCGCCCTCGGCCTCCAGCGCCTTGACCATATCGTCGTAGACCGAACGCTGGATAATGATGTTACCGTCGGCCGAACAACCCGAGCCAAAGTCGGACGTCTTGGAAATACGTGTATTCTGAGCGGCAATGTCCAAGTCGGCTGTCTCATCGATGACAACGGATGAATTGCCCGCGCCGACACCATAAGCTGGACGCCCTGAACTGTACGCCGCTTTGACCATGGGCTTACCGCCGGTCGCCAGCGTCAGGTCGCAGATTTCCATGAGGTGCTGAGTGAGCGGAATCGACGGTTTGCGGATCGATTGAAACAAATCCTCGGGGGCACCGGCGGCACGGCAGGCTGCGCGCATGACCTCGACCATCTCAAAGGTGGTATGGGCGGTTCGCGGGTGCGGGCTGAAGATGACCGCATTCCGGGCGTTTGCGGCGGACACGCCGGTCACCGGTGGCGTCATCGCAGGGTTGGTCATGGGAATCAAGGATGCGATCACACCAGCAGGTTTGGCGTATTTCACGAGCCCCTTTTCTTCGTCGACTTCGACGATCCCCGTCGAGGGCGTGCGCAGAACATCACGCAGCACCATGTGAATCTTGAATCGCTTCGCAGGGCGCCCTTCGCGATCTCCGATACCGCTTTCGTCCACGCCTTGCTGGGCCAGACGCGTGAAGGTTTTCTCATTACCCGCATACCACGCAATTGCCTGAGACAGGCGGTCCAGCCTGTCCTGATCCCAATCCTCGATCTCGGCCATGGCAGCGCGGGCGCGTGCCAGCATATCGGCCGCGAGTTGTCGGTCGTTTTCAGTGAGCTCTTTGCCCATGATGATCCTCTTGGTGTTTTAGAATTGCAGCATCGGGCATACGACGCTGTGACCGCGCCTCGCCGAATGTTCGCTTGGCGTGGCTGAGACAGCGACGCGCGTGTTCTTCATATCCCAACTCGGCAACGCGGCTTTGGTTGGGCAGTTCGATGGAATAGTCGACGGGCGGCATCCGTTCGATGATGCCGGTGAAATCAATCCAGCCTTCGCCGGGATACAGCCGCGCATCGCGGGCCAGTTGGATCATGCCCTCACGCGTATCGGCGATGCCGGGCAGGCAATCAGAGATATGCAGGAAGTGAAACAGGTCCGAGGGGACGTGTAGCAACTCTCCCAAATCCACGCGGCTGAGATGCAGATAAAGCGTATCAACCAGAATACCGCCATTCGGCTGATCGGAGGCGCGGACAATGTCAAGCGCCTCATCCAGAGTACGAAGGCGGGAAAAGCTTGGGAACTCCAGGTCCACTGTTAGCCCGTAGGGTGCCGCCAGTTCGCAGGTTTCCGAATAGACGTCGATCAGGAAGTCACGATCATCGCGGGTATTGGTCCACGCGCTCATGATCATGCGCTTGGCACCCAATTCCCCACCGATCTCCAGAGAAGGCTCAAAACTGCGCGGATCGACATCTTCTGTGATGCGCGCAAGTTCGATATCGAGGACTTTCAAGCCAGTGGTAGAGAGAGCAGTTTTGGTGGCATGCACCTGTGCCTTGTCGATCGGGGATTGAGTGAATTCACCGGGCACATGCATCGGAATGAATCGGGGGCTGACGGCATCGTAACCGGCCCGCGCGGCGATATAGACCAACTCGGGCGGCGTACAGCCAATCAGCGTCAGATGCGCCAAGGAATAGAGAGAGGGGCTTGCGCCAGCCTCTTCGGGTTTCACCATGAACGGCAGCTCCACGTGTCTGCGAATCTCAAATTCATCACACGTAGTAAAAAATATCTGATATTTTTAAAAATATCAACTTTTAATACTGAGCAGGAAATGAAAGCGCCCGGGCAACGGCCCGGGCGTGTTTTTCATTCTTGTTGGCAGAGCCTTAGAGAGTGACCCAGTCACCTCCGGACTGGTGTGAGCGCACGGAGGCTTCAATAAACCGGACGCCATCTGCACCTTGTTCGACACTGGGATAAGTAAGCCAATCATCCGGAACGGTAACGCCATCCCGACGCGCGGCTACGGCCATAGCAAATTCCGTATAGAGGTTGGCCCAGGCTTCGATAATCCCTTCTGGGAAGCCGCGCGCGGTCCGGATTAGACGTTCTGCGCCCGGGCCGATGCCATGCCCGTGACCTCGGCTGATGATACGATCCGGCTCACCGAACCGATTGAACTTCAGCTGTTCCGAATTCTCCAGGTCCCACTCGAGACCTCCTTCGTTCCCGAATATGCGCAACCGCAACCCTCCCCGATTCCCGGGGGCAAGGCGTGTTGCCATCAAGGTTCCCGGAACTTCCTTTTGATAGCGGGTAAACATGAACACCGTGTCTTCCAAAGGCTTTGGCGCGCCGCAGACATGAAACTCGGCCCGTAGGTCGGTCAAGGGCAGGCCCGAGACAAAACTGGCGAGATGCGCGGCATGGGTGCCGATATCGCCGACACAACTGGTCGGACCAGAAATCTTTGGGTCCAGCCGCCATTTGACATGGGGCGCATCAGCCACATCGTCGGGCGTCATCCAGTCTTGCATGAACTCGACATGGATTTGGTTGATTTTACCGATGCCGCCTTCCGCCACGATTTGTTTGGCCTGACGGATTACTGGAAAACACGACATCGCATAGCCGACAGCAAAGATGTGTCCCGTGCGCGCGGTAATTCCCTCAAGCCCCTCGGCCTCGGCGACTTCGTTGGTCAGGGGCTTGTCGCACAGCACGTCAATACCCGCCTCCAGAAACGCTTTGGCGGCTTCAAAATGAACGTGGTTCGGGGTAGTGATCATGACGGCATCTACGCCATCCGGGCGCGCCGCCTCGGCCTGTGCCATCTCGTCGAATGACGCATAGCACCTGTCTGCTGGCAAGAACCACTCAGCTCCGCGCGCCTTGCTGCGCGCGGCATCTGAACTGAGCGCGCCTGCGGTGACCTCCCACCGGTCGGTCATCCGCGAGGCCGTTGCTTGCGTGACAGAGATCCGTCCGCCGCCAACAACGCCCAGCCGCAAACGGCGAGACAACCGGGGGAAAGGTCCGTCAAAGTTCAGGTCTTCGGGTAAAAGTCTCTCAGCCATTCTGAACCTCCATTTCCGGGACCCGTACGCCCTCTGGCAGCATTTCCACCGCCATGAAGATGCTGGGGGTAATCGTCTCGTATTGATGCCAGGGATAGTTGCCTTCAGCGTCATACATCGGCTTGTGCGTCGTGCCGGGGGCCATGAATTCTTCGAGGTAAAGGGTTTCAACATCCCGCTCACGGCATTGCTGCATTTTGCCAAAGCCTACGATTTGCGTATGCACTTCGCGAAACCCCGGTACCGGGCAGAACGGATGATCCTTGTGCAATCCGACATTCAATGGGACCGAACCGGAATGGTACATGGTCAGTCCAACGTTACCCACGAAGACCTTTGGCGACATGTAGTGGCTGACACCGCGCAGACGCTCCTCTTGGCGGACATCAAAAGCAGATGGCCACGTATCTTTCACCCATGCGAACAACTCGTTTTCATCGGCATGGGCGTCGAAACCGTGGACAATGACTGCACGTTCCACGCCGCTAAGCGTGCTGTCTTGCACGATCACAGAGGAAAGCGGTGCAATGGTCTGATCCTCGACAGAGAGGTTTCGCCCCCCAAGGTTAAGGACGATGGCGCGACCCTCGATAGAAATTCCGTCTTCACTGGTGATGTGCTGGACGCGAAAGAATGGCTGGGCAAAGTCGAGTGTCTCAATCGGCATGAACCAACTCCTTCCTCTCATTCAATAGGAAATCGACCGGCAGAGGCTCCGGAGCCGCGCAACGGCTTTCTATCGTCTGATAGGCGCCAAATTTCGGCGCCCGCTCGATTGCGTCCATGACCTCGAACACATGATAAGCCAGCGCTCCACTTGCACGCGGTTGGCGTCCTTCTTGTGCCGCCAGGGCCAGATCCAAAAGGCCGAGCCCGCGGCTGTCTTTATTGAACCTGTGTTTGTTTTCGACCACCTGCCAGTCTTCGCGACCGGTTGGACGGGGCTGATGAGACCAGCGCGAGGTGTCCCGCGTCTTCAACCAGACATCCCCCTGAAAGATGTTGGCCCCATGTACCGGGTCAGGGTCTGGTATGCTGATGGTGCCTTTTTCACCGTAGATCTCGAACCGCGGCGTTTCGCTGTCCCAGACGTCGAAGCTCATGGTCATCGACCCTATAGCCCCGGACGAGAACTGCAGCAGGCTTAGGGAATGCGTGTCGACCTCGACATCCATCCATTCACCGTTGCGAGGGCCATTTTCGATCATCCTTTTGTCGAACGTGCGCCGAGCCATTCCGGCAACCCGGTCAACGGGACCAAGGCAACAGATCATGGCGGTCAGGTAGTACGGCCCAAGGTCCAGCAATGGCCCACCACCCGCCTTATAGTAGAAATCCGGGTTGGGATGGTGGCGCTCCGTCCCGTGGGTACCGACATGGGCAAAAACCCCTGTGGGTTTGCCAATGGCACCCTCATCAATCAAGCGCCGAACGGTTTGCCAACGACCGCCCAAAAACGTGTCGGGTGCGCAACCGACCAGTAACCCCTTTTCAGAGGCCATGTGCAGAATCGTCTTACCATCCGTTCGATCCATAACCAGCGGCTTCTCGGAATAGACGTGCTTGCCCGCCTCCAACGCACGCAGGCTGATTTCGGCATGCGCCGCCGGAATTGTCAGATTCAGAACGCAATCAATTGTCGGATCGTCAAACACTTCATCTGGCGTGCAGGCCTGGGCGACACCGTATTGATCCGCTTTGGCGCGGCTTTCCGAAGGATCGAGGCTTGCACAAGCCACGACCTCAACGTTTGAGAATTTGGATAGTGTTTTTAGATAAATATCGCTGATACGACCACAGCCGATAAGGCCGACCCGGAAGGATTTCGATGTCTCACGTGTCATCATTCCTGTCTTCGTAGAGGGGTAAGTAATTCGGGGGCATCGGCCCTTTGTTCCGCCCCCCCTGGTTCATCTGTTCCCAAGCGTGGGCGAGTATTCCAACCGAGCGGGACAGGCAAAACAGCCCCCGCGACAAGGGCGCAGGAAAGCCAAGCTCGCAGAAGATCACAGCTGTCGCGCCGTCGATATTCATGGCAATCGGCCGACCGCCACGTTGACGACCGAGTTCGGCTTGAACCTCTTCTCCGATATCGGCAAACCGGCCAGAAACTGTGCCTGCTGCCGCCGCATCACGAACAAGTTGCATCAAACGTGGTGCGCGTGGGTCGACAGGCTTGTGAAACCTGTGACCAAAGCCCGATACGATCTTGCCGTAGGTCTCGCGCCAACTGTCCAAGCCATCCCGAACAGCGTCATTCAGCGAAGCTCCCGCATCCATGCGGACCGCGATATCATAGTACAGCTCTGCACACTGCTCGCCTGCTCCACCGTGCACGTCGCCCAGCATGTTCACCGCAGTCGCCATCGCATTATTGAGACCTACCCCGCAGGTCGCAGCCATACGCGCCGCCGCGATCGAGGGGGCCTGCGGGCCGTGATCCACGCCTGCGACCAAAGCAGCCTCGAACAGGCGCGCTTGCGCGTCGCTAGGCAGATCACCCCGTACCATCAGCCAGATCATCTGCGGGAATGAAACGTTCCCGATCAGGTCCTCTATGGCGTTGCCACGAAAAGCGATCTGACCAGGCTTCATGTCGATGATGGAGGTACGCCACCATTGGCGAACGGCGCGCTCATCGTCTGTCATCTGCGCGGTCATTGCGTCTGCACCTCTTTCACCGGCTGGGTTTTGCTTTGCGCAGCAAGGCGAATGGGTGCATTGCGCGCGCCATAACCAGCATAGCCCATACGGCGTTCAACAATTTCGAAGAAGAAGCCATTAAAGATGGGGCTGCTGTAGATCTGAAAATACTCGGCACCCGCTGCCCGATCATAAAGGATATTCCCGACGCGCAGCCGAGCGATCAGGTCGTCATCCAATCCGAATGCCGCTTGCAGATCGGCGTAGTAGTTTTCCGGAATCGTCAGGCTGGGAAAACCGGACTTGATCAATTGAGCTGAGGTCTCAAAAATATCATCCGACTGGAAGGCAATGTGCTGAACACCGGCGCCAAAACCATCTTCAAGGAATGACGCCGCCAGTGTTCGGCGCCCAACGGCCCCGTTCAGGTTCAGGCGCACTTCGCCCTCGGGGCTTTCGATGGCCTGGCTTTGAACGACGCCGGACGGGTCTGCCACATTCACGATAGGAGACTTGGCCATCTCAAAGGTCGAAATGTAGTAGAGCAGCCAGCTTTGCATCTCATCATGACGCATCGTCTGTGCCAGATGGTCGATGCGGCGCAGACCGGCAGGCTGGGTCGCTTTGGTCTTGGCGACTGGCTCAAACTCGATGTCCCAAACCCGATGGAGATCGGATTTCTCATCGATGAAATGAACAACATTGCCACCAACGCCCCGAATGGCCGGGATATCCAGTTCCCCTGTCCCCACCGGCTGTGAGAAATTCGGCGCGCCCAACGCGGTCGCCCGCTGAACCGTCTGATCCGCATCTTTGACACGCAACCCCATGTCACAAACGGAGGGGCCGTGACCTAGGAACGCCGAATGGGCAAAACCTTCCTTTTCGGTATTCACAACGATGTTTATCGCGCCCTGCCGCCACAGCTCGACGGACTTAGTGACGTGCTTTCGCTCCATTCGAAAACACATTGCTGACAGCATGTTTGCCAGCTGAGCGCCGCTTACCTCATCAGCCGTAAATTCGACAAACTCAAAGCCCGACGCATAGACGCGCTCCGGCAGGTCCGGGATGCCGAAATCGGCTCCCGGCTCGGTGCGGGCTACCTCATCCAGGAGGTTCACCAGCGACCTGTAGCTGTCTCGGGCCAGTGTTCGGCCACCGGGTTGAGGAGCTGCTTCGTTGACGCGCGCAATCGACCAAGGCCCCTTGTATCCGGCGCGGGACAACACCCGCACGAAGCCCGGAAGGTTCAGTGATCCGAGCCCCGGCAAAAGCCCAAAGTGCCGTTTGAGCCTGCGGATATCCATCTCAAGCCGGGGTGCATCGGACAGTTGCACATGGAACAACCGCTCTCCAGGAATGTCCCGAAGGCGGGCTGGTTTGGATCCGTCGGCAAGCGAGAAGAAGGAATTCAAGGCCAGCCCCAAATGAGGGCTGTCGACAGCATCAACGACGCCTAACGCCTGTTCATCCGAGTGAATAAGATCCGACCATGGCAAGCCCATATAGGCCAGACGCAATCCCATCTCTTTCGCGATCTCGGCCGCTTCGCCAAGATCTGCGATTACCTGTTCTTCGGTCGCAGCGGCATCGACCTCGAACGCGGACCCAATGAGCAGCAATTCCGTTCCCAGCTCGCTCATCAGGTCGAGTTTGCGCTTCAGTCGATCAAAGGCGCGCTCACGTCCGGCTTCGGGCTGGCCTTCAAGATTATGGAAGGGTTGTAGCAGGCATATCTTCAGGCCGAGGTCCGATGCAATCTTGCGGACTTGCGATGGCGGTCCGTCAAAAGCGGTCAAATCCGGTTCGTGTAATTCGACACCTCCGAACCCCGCGTCGGCGATAGCACTCAGTTTTTCGGCCAGATCACCGGGGATCGACGTTGTCGAAACCGAGAGGCACATTATCCCTGATATCCAAACATACGCGGCAACCACAGGACCAGATCCGGCATCAGCATCATGATCACCAGGGCGAAGATGAGAACCGCGAGGAAAGCCCAGATTTCCGAGATGATTTCACGCAACGGAATGTCGGTCACGGCGTTGATCACAAAGAGCAGAATGCCATAGGGCGGCGTGATCAGACCGATCATCGAGTTCACGACGACCAGCACCCCGAAATGCACCAGATCAATCCCAAGCGCTTCGCAGGTTGGAATGAACAGGGGCACAATCACCAGGATGATCGTTGTTGCGTCTAACACGCATCCCAGCGCGAGGATCAGCAGGTTAACCAGGATCAGGAACACAATCGGGCTGACATCCGAACCCTCCAGCAGTGCCGAGATCGACTGAGGGATTTGCTCCTGAATGACGATGAAGTTCAGAATGAATGCGCCACCAATGACAACCCCAACGGCCGCCGACGAACGGGCACTGTCGACGAAGACCTGATAGAGGCCACGGAAGGTCAGTGCGCGGTAGAACAATGCTGCCAGTAGCAAGGCGTAGAAAGCAGCTACGGCGGCAGCCTCGGTCGGGGTGGTGACGCCGCCATATATGCCGTACAGCAGGATTGCGGGCATCAGCAGTGCCGGGAACGCGTTGGCGGTTTTAGCTGGCAATTCGCGCAGTGGAACAGGTTCTTCCAATGCAAAGTTCCGCTTTCCGGCCAGATAGTAGTTCATCGCCATGAGGACGACGCCCATGATCAGACCCGGCAAAATACCGGCCAGGAACAGCGACCCGATAGAGGCCTTGGAAACGAGCGCATACAAGACCATCGGGATCGAGGGCGGAATGATCGGACCGATGGTGGCCGATGCCGCTGTGATCGCGGCAGCATAACCTCGGCTATAGCGACCATCCTTGGTCATCATCTCAATGATGATCTTGCCGATACCTGCAGCATCCGCGACAGCCGAACCGGACATGCCGGAAAAGATCAGCGACGCCACCACGTTCACGTGCCCAAGGCCGCCCTTGAAACGCCCGACGGCAGCGACGCAGAAGTTCAGAAGGCGGTCGGTGATCGACCCTGCGTTCATGATATTGGCGGCGACGATGAACAAAGGCACGGCAAGCAGGATCGTGCTTTTGTAAAAGCCTTGCAGGATCTTCTCGCCTGCGAGGGCGACGTCCAGTCCGGCCGTGCCCAGATAAACCAATGAGGCCAAGAGGATGGAATAGCCGATAGGTGTCCCGATGCCTGCCAGAAGAAAGAGAGCGAGCAGGCAGGAAAGAAGTTCAAAACTCATTTGTCTGCGTCCTCGTTGTCTTCACCGTCGACGCGGGGATGATCGTCAACCACGTTGTACCCAACGACCAGTTCCAGCTCGGTTTTTGGTGGGCCATTTCGCAGGATGTCAAAGAACAGCCATCCATACCGCGCGGCCACGACCAGCATGAACACCGCATAAATTGAAAACACGGTGCGCAGCGGTACCTTCTCGCCCGAGAACGGGTTGCGCACGGTCGCGGTCTTTCGGATTTTCATCCAGTCGATGTAGTCCCATGTCGGCAGGAAGCTGTAGAGCATCCCAATGACGATGGCGGCGGCTGCGAGCATCGCAAAGACCTGACGGACACGTCGGGGTACCGACAGGTAGATGATGTCGAACTTCACGTGATCTCTCTCGCGCACGATAAACGCGCAGCTGAAGAAGATCACCCAGACCCAAAGAATGCCGATGAGTTCAAGCGTCCAACCAGCGGGGGTGAAGAAATACCGCAGAAGAATTTGCAGAAGGAAGATCAGGAAGATTGCCGCCAGCATCCCGCCGGCAATCGCTTCGGTCAGTCGGGAGAACCCCTTTATGAAGCCTTTCATCGTGGTTCTCCCTCCCTTCTTCAGACGACCTTAGTTGCCCAGAGCGTTGATCTGCTCAAGCACACCGTCCGGCCATGATCCGGCGAATTCACTTTCCAGATACATCGACTGTACCTGATCGCGGAATGCCGCCAGGTCGGGTTCGTAGACCTCCATGCCCTGTTCCTTGAGGAAGCTGACAAGGTCCTCTTCTTTCTGAAGCTGCTTCTGGCGACCGGATTCAGCCGCTGCATCCGCAGCTTCCTGAACCTTGGCTTGCTGTTCCGGTGTCAGCCCGTCCCAAACCTCTTTGCCGATGGCGATATAGTTCAGGTCGACCAGATGCGATGTCAGGACGATCTGATTGGTCACTTCGTAAAACTTGGCATCAACCACGGTCGGCAATGGGTTGTCCTGACCGTCAACGGCACCGGTCGACAGAGCTGTGTAAACCTCTGAGAACGCCATTGGTGTCGGGGCGGCACCCAGCGCTTTGCCAAGGAACTGCCACGCATCGGTGCCCGGCATCCGCAGGTTCACACCCTCCAGATCAGCCGGAGTGCTGACGGTCAGTTCATCCTTGGGCTGGCGCAGGTTCACCTGACGACGGCCCAGATACATGACCGACAGCAGTTTGACGCCCAGCTCTTCTTCGGCCTTTTGCTTGAAGGCATCCATCAAGGGATCGTTGAAGACAGCCACCTGATGCGCTGCGTCCTGGTGGACATAGCCTGCTGTAAAGATCGAAAACTCGGGGAAGAACTGTGCCAGCTCCTGCGCCGAGGTGATCGACATCTCCAGATTGCCGCGACTGATGGCGTCCAGCTCAGTGCCTTGCGCGAAGATCGTGCCGTTGTAGCTGGGCTCATAACTTGCGAAATCAGCGACCATGGGCGCGAAAACCTCGGCCATAGCGACCGAGCGCTGGTCGGTCTCCGATCCTGATGTTGCGAGGCGAAGTTGCACTTTGTCTTCCGCCAACGCACCGCTTGTTGCGCTAAACAGAACACCGGTTGCAACCAGGGCTGATACAGCAGCCCGGCGGGTAAGTTTGGTAATCACTTTGCTCCTCCCTGAGACATCATGATGCTTCTTTTTGCGATTCAGAGTTTTGACCTATTTTGGACATTTTGCAAGATGTTTTACAAAATATCAGATATTTTGGACTGCCGTCATACCTACCATTGGTGTTTTTTGTAAGTTTTTGATCTTGACCGTATCACCTGTTCTGCAGGAATTCTGAATAGCTTCAATAACTTGAAGCGTCCTGAAACCTTCCCATCCAGACACAATCGGCTCTGCTTCGCTCCGAGCTACTTCAACAAAGTGCCCAAGCTGATTGACCAGAGGGTCAGACGCACCCTTCTTCAGCGCGGTTGATGAGATTGGCGTCCACCAGTCCCTTTGCTCACTCTGGTAACTCCACAATCGAAGATCGGGAACGGACAACGAACCATGAGAGCCACCGATCATGTAACTACTCTCAGTGGTCGACGGATAGATTGGATATTCCTGAGACGTCATCTCCCAGCTCCATGGAGCAACGATGCTGTCGGACACACTTATGGTTCCTATCGCTCCGCTTTCGAACGTCAACAGAGCACCGGCAACATCTTCGTTGTCGTAACCCCGCTGCGATGCAGCCGACTGCGCCTGTACGGTCATGACTTCCCCGGCCAGGTACCGCAGCAGATCCACATCATGGACAAGATTGACCGAGATGGGCCCTGCGCCGGGTTTCTTTCGCCAGGGCGCAGCATCAAAATACTCGTCTGGCTTATAGAACCAGCAATTCGCATGGACAGCGCGCACATCGCCAATCTTCCCATCGACAATAGCTTCCTTAGCCGACCGGATCAGAGGATTGTGCCGACGATGATGTCCGACCATCAGTGGCACATTGGCCTTCTCCGCTGCTTGAACAAGCTCAAGCGCAGCGGTGGCTTCTACGGCGATCGGTTTTTCGACAAGAACGGGACAACCATGTCGAACACAGGTTAGGCCTTGATCAACATGAAGCGTGGTCGGGGTCGCAAGAACAGCTCCATCCGGCGTCTGATTTGCAAACATTTCCTCGAGGGTCTCGTAACATGCGACCCCGTGCTCAACGGCGTAAGCACGACCTTCATCGCTGGGGTCGACCACCGCGACGAGATCAACATGGCGCAACGCTCGGATAGCGTCTGCGTGGCGTCGTCCAACAAGACCAATGCCGACAATGGCAATGCGAAAGTTCTGAGACACTTTGCTTCCTTCCGGAGGGTCCGGAAAATCCCGAAACCGATGATAGCAATCGGGCTGCTTTGCCCAACTTGGCACGACCGTATTGGGGTTTTCGCGATTCCGCAATAATGTATGATATTTTTATTTTTACCATACATCAGTTTGGATTGCTGATGTCTCTGAAAAATGCTAATTGAACGAGGAAACTGATAATATCGGGTGAAACGCATGGCGAAACAGCCATCTACGATAGGTGCAAGTACCTATCAGCGCATCAAGCGGGACATCATCTTCGGGGAGCTGCAGCCCGGCTCCAAACTGAAGCTGGACGCTTTGAAGGAACGCTACTCGGCAAGCCTTTCGACACTTCGTGAAACGCTGAACAGGCTCGCCAGCGACGGATTTGTCGAAGCTCCCGAGCAACGGGGCTTCCTGGTCACGCCGGTTTCACGAGAAGACCTGACCGAGATTTCAGAGCTGCGCGTCCTGTTGGAATGCCACGCGTTGGAGTTGTCCATTGCGAATGGCGACACGGACTGGGAAGGCAACCTCGTTGCCGCACACCACAAACTGCACCTGATGGAGCAGCAGCTTCTTAAGGGCGACGAGTCCGAGAAAGAAACCTGGAAACGGTATGATTGGGAGTTTCACCAAGCAATGATCGCGGCCTGCAACTCCAAGAACCTTCTGTCTCTGCACTCGATCATCTACGACAAGTATCTGCGGTATCAGATGCTAGTACTGACCTATCGCGGTGAAGAGGCAGTCAAGGAGCACAAGGGCATGTTCGATGCCGCATTGACCAGAGACGCGAGCACCGCAAAGAAGCTGTTGGAAGATCACATCCGAAACGGTCTCTCACATACGCTTGAGGCTATGTAGCTCGCTGTTGTTGCTGCCTATCGCCATCACTTGGATCAGCAACGCGGGGCCTGACAGGCAAGTTTAATTTCTGTGCTTACCAGATGAATTTCGTAAGTTCATTACGCCATCGTAAAGATCGACGGCCCAATCATTCACTGCATCACCCCCCCACAGCCAGAGCCTCAAGGCCATGGGAAAAGAGCAGTTCGACAAATCCAAGGCTGACGTTCTGGATTTCTGTCGAGGCATCGTCGGGGGTCACGGCATGAACCCCTGAACAAACCACCGTTGTGCCAAAAGGTAGGCAAGGCCAGGCCGGACCCGGCATACCTGAAATCTGTTCGCGGCCTCCCTTGCTGCATTTGCGAGGCGTTCGGGTTCGTTCAGACAACACCCACAGAAGCACACCACCCTGATTGTCGAGCGCATAAGAGATACGTGCTGCTCAAGGATGGCTGAGAACGGCGCAAGGTCCCATCAGATCATGACTTGGTCAGGACATGAATCACTGTATGCAGTAGAGCGCTACACCAAGTAAGCGGACCAGAAACGCATGCTGTCCGTGGACGTTTCGGGAACGCAAATTGTTCAGATCGCAAATATCTGAACAAAAACGTCGCGTAAGTTATTGATATCGTGGAAAGTTTTTACCAAGTGGCGGACCGAGGAGGATTCGAACCCCCGACCCCTTGATTCGTAGTCAAGTACTCTATCCAGCTGAGCTATCGGTCCGCGTTGGTGAGGCGCTATGTAGACCCGGGGCGGTGGACGTGCAAGCGGATTCTGCAAAAATCTTTCAAAAAGTCCCATCCCCACGAGGGAGCCTTATTTCAAAGGTTGTTCCCTCTGGTCCGGTGTTCCTCAGCACCAGGTCTCCGCCATGTCCGCGTACCAGTTCCTGCGAAATCGCAAGCCCCAAACCAGAACCGCCTTTGCGTACCCCACCCTGAAAAGGTGTGAACAGATTTTCCTTTGCTTTCGGCGGCAGACCGGGGCCTGTGTCCTTGATCTCGATGCACCAATCCGTCTCGGTTTCATGGGCTGAAACAGTGACATTGCCGGGCTGACCGGACGTGACAAGCGCCTGTCGGGCGTTGCGAACAAGGTTCAGAATGACACGGTACAACTGCTCGGGGTCGGCGCGAACCATTAGGTCCTGCGGTACATTATTGGTGATCTCCACACAGGTGTCCGACGTCGCAAGCTGTTCGCTGGCGACAACGTCCTCGGCAACGTTGTGGACAGGTACCATTGTCAGTGTGGGGGCTGGTTCCTCGGCTCGTCCGAAGGCCAGAGTGCTTTCACACAATGAAACCGCGCGGGTGATGGAGTTGACCAATTTCGGTGCCATGCGGCGCACCAGCGGGTCGTCGCTGCCTTCGATCCGGTCAGTAAAAAGCTGTGCCGACGTCAGGATGTTCCGCAGATCATGACTGACCTTAGCAACCGCGCCACCGACCTGAGCCAGCCTTTCTCGTTGCTTCAATGCCTGCGTCAGGTCGGTTTGCAGGGTCTTGAGCGCTTCTTCGGCCTCGCGAAGCTCAGTGACCTTTGAATTGGGTGAAATGATGCCTCGTGCGTCTTCGGGCGCACTGGCGTAGCGCTGCATGTAACCGACCACACCTTTGATGGGGCGGACCAGAACAACGCGGACTGCCAGAAAAAGGAAGGACGCAGTTATGATTGAAATGACAAAGGACAGGCCCAGAATGCGAAGGCCATAGTCGGTCATGGCCATGCGCAGCGGATCGCTGTCCATCGTGACCTCGATCAGAAGCCCGGCGTCTTTGACCGGTGCGCCGATCACCCGGATCACCTCATTTCCAGGTGTAAACAGTCGCGATGTCGCGTCACGGATCAGAACCCAGGCACTGGCGTCGCGCAAATCATAGGTCTGGGTGATCTGATCCGGGATTGGCGAGGACAGCATCAACTGTCGCACCTCGTCGCGGCGCAACACCACGTTATAGACCCCGGCATTTGCCAGCAATTCGGCCTCAAGATCGTCCGCCAGCATGTCATCCGCCAGCAAAGCCAGCGAGGCGATCTGAGCGCGTTCAAGCCTGTTCAACAGGAAGTCTTCGCGAAACCGGGCAATCGAAGGCACAAAGATCAAAACCTCGGCCAACATTACGAAGACCGTCGTCAGGATCAGAAATCGGCCCGAAAGCGAATTCAAATGACGCTCCTTTTCCGGTCAGGGGATCCAGCGCTGGACGAACCTGACCACTCGTTTAACCGTCTGATTCTCAAACAGCCTTGGCGAGAAATAGGCCCCCGCCACACGTTTGTTAAGCTCTCCAATCGTCGGATATGGGGAAACCATCGCAGCGATCTGAGCCATTTTTAGGTTATTGGCCAACGCAAGCGACCACAAGTTGATCAATTCACCGGCCTGGTGCCCCACGATTGTAGCGCCGATAGGCCTGCCCTTTACGACCATGACCTTGATAAAGCCTTTCGTTTTCCGCTCGGATATGGCGCGGTCGTTATGGTGGTAGTCGAAGCGCGCGATCTCAACCTTATCCCCGTGATGCGCACGCGCCTGCGCCTCGGTCAGGCCGACTTGCGCCAATTCCGGGTCTGTATAGGTCGCCCAAGGGATATGGGCCGTCTTGGCCCTGGACGGCAAACCAAACAGAGCCGAGCGGATAATGATACCTGCTTGGTACCCGGCGACATGCGTGAATTGCAGCCCGCCCGCCACATCGCCAATCGCATATACGCGGCGATTGGTGGTGCGCAGGCTCTCGTCGGTCTTGATTCCAGTGCGTGTTTTTTCAACTCCAGCCGCGTCGAGGTTCAGCCGGTCAATATTGGCTTTACGCCCGACGGCCAGCAGCAAATGGGTGCCTGAGTATATGTCACCATTGTCCGTTACCACGTCGATGGCGCCCGCCTGCCCCCGTATCTGGGCGACCATCGCGTTTTCATGGATGTTGATACCCTCGGCCTGCAATGTCTTCAGCACGATAGCTGCCGCCTCGGGGTCGTCCTTGCCCAGCGCCTTCATGCCTTCGATCACGGTCACCTTGCAGCCCAGCCGCGCATGAGCCTGCGCCATCTCCATCCCGATCGGCCCACCGCCGATGATCAGCAAATGTTCAGGTTTGTCGCGCAGCTCAAAGATTGTCTCATTGGTGTAGTATGGCACCTGATCCAGACCCGGCAACGGCGGCACCAAAGGCGAGGACCCGGTGACCACCACGATCCGACGCGCCGTGATCAGAGTGTCACCCGCCTGAACCTGTGTTCGAGACACAAAAGACCCGTATTCCCGGATGACATTGACGCCAAAGCCTTCGAACCGCTCCTGACTGTCCATCGGCTCGATCTGCGCGATCACGTCATGAACATGATCCTTCGCCGCAGCGTAGTCCACCTGCGCCCGCATATCCGCCACGCCAAAGGCCGAAGCGTGGGATTGCCCATAGGCTGCTTTGCCGCTTGCAATCAGAGCCTTGGACGGAACGCAGCCGTAGTTCAGACAATCACCGCCCATTTTGTGCCCCTCCAGCAGGACAACATCTGCGCCCATCTGGCTGGCCCCTGCGGCGACGGACAGGCCACCTGACCCGGCTCCGATCACCAGGATATCGGTTTTCAGATCTTGCATGATTTACGCGCCTTTCTGGCCCCGCACGGATTTGATGACTATCGGCAAAGCGGCCAGCACGCACAAGCCGATGATGGGGCCTATTACGAAAGGCTCCCATAGCAGAGACACGTCCGGCGTCTCGCCCCGGTCAAACACGCCGCCCAGACCCACGCCAATCCAAGTGTAGACAATACCGCCGGGGATAATACCCAGCGCCGTCGTGATCAGGAAGTTGCGAAACTTCACACCGACCAGCGCAGGAACAAGATTGGCGACGAAAAACGGGACGACAGGCACAAGCCGCAGAAGGAACAGAACCGAGATTTCATTCTCGCGCAGACCGTCCTTCAGTTTTTTGACGGTCCCTTCCGACGATTCCAACCTGGATGTCAGCGCCTCTCCCAGCCCCCAGCGCGCCGCCAGAAAGATGGCCGATGCGCCGATAGTGGCCGCGATTACGTTGAACACGGTTCCGGCAAACAGGCCAAACAGGAATCCTCCGGTCATCGAGGCAACAGCGGCTCCAGGCAGCGAAAAGGCCACAATCACTATGTAGATGGCGACGAAGGCCGCCGCCATGGCCCAGTAGTTGCCGTCGCGCCAGGTCAGCAAGGCCTCGCGGTTGTCGCGCAGGGTCTCAAAGGTCAGGTAATCGCCCAGCGTGAAAAAACCGACCGCCGCAACGGCCAGAATCACAAGCAAAGGAATATGACGTGCCAACCCGCTGCGCGGCATCTGAGACGTATCGCTCATCTGAGTTTCCGGTTCTTTTTCAATCATTCCGCCCCCAACATGCGCTTAGCCGAGACCTGGCAACAGGGGCTTCACGCGGCCTTGATAATTGTGGCGAAGAATGTGAGTGTTTTCCGGTCCAAACACGGTTTTTGAAATCTTTTGGCAGTTCAGGTTACAAAAATATTGCAAAAGGGACGAAAACCGGGATCAGAGGGTTTGACTTAGCCAGCACGAGCCAGTAGAGGACGGGCTTCGAACACCACGGGCAGGCGAATCCGCGCCGCACCCGACCGCCAAAGATTGGAGACGGAGCGATGAAACGCACCTATCAGCCTTCGAACCTGGTTCGCAAACGCCGCCACGGTTTCCGCGCGCGCATGGCCACCAAAGCCGGCCGCAAAATCCTGAACGCGCGCCGCGCACGTGGCCGCAAGTCGCTGAGCGCGTAAGACCGCTCGACCTTTCAGGTTATGAACATGACGCCGCCGGAGGCCCCTGAGGATGGTAGTAACCAGCCGAGGGTCAAGCCCCCGGCGGCGTCCGTTTGTGTGCCTGTTGCTTTGACCGTCCTCAAAAACCGCTCTGACTTCCTGAAAACTGCACGCGCGCGCAGGCAAGGTACCTCGTCGATGATGGTGCAGGGCCGCAGACGTGCGCCTGACGAAGCCGCTGGCATTCGTGTTGGGTTCACCTGCTCGAAAAAAGTCGGCAACGCAGTAGCCCGCAACCGTGCCAAACGCCGCTTACGCGAGGTTGCGCTGGCTATTTTGCCTGCAAACGGTCAGGAAGGCTGGGACTACGTCCTGATTGGCCGCGCCGACGTGACTGCCGCACGTCCATTTGCGGCACTCAAAGATGACTTACGCTATGCCCTGCGCAAGCTGCATGGTGGGCGTAAATGACCTTTCTGGCTAAAGCCTTCGCTCTGCCCGTGCGGGCCTATCGGTTGATTTTCAGTCCTTGGGTCGGATTCAATTGCCGCTATCAACCAACATGTTCAGCATACGCGCTGGACGCTTTGGAAAAACATGGGGCGATCAAAGGCGCGTGGCTGGCCGCGCGCCGCATTGGACGCTGCCATCCCTGGGGTGGCGATGGTTACGACCCCGTACCCGATGACGAAAAACCCTGACCCTTGCCCGGTTCACCCATCTGCGATAGGCCCCGCCCATGTTTGATGAAGCCGACGATATCCACCCGCTTTTCGCTGGCGCGCCCTCGACCACCGAGTTCAAGAAACTGCGCAAACGCATCGTGCGCCAAACGCGTGAGGCAATTGAACAGTATGGGATGGTGGACCGCACCGCCGAAGGAACAACGCCTCGCTGGCTGGTCTGTCTGTCAGGCGGCAAGGACAGCTATACGCTTCTGGCGGTGCTCTATGAGCTGAAATGGCGCGGGTTGCTGCCTGTCGACCTGCTGGCTTGCAATCTGGATCAGGGGCAGCCGGGCTTCCCTGCGACCATCCTGCCCGAGTTCCTGGGCCGCATGGGGGTACCCCATCGGATTGAGTATCAGGACACCTATTCCGTGGTGATGGACAAGGTCCCGCAAGGCCGCACCTATTGCGCGCTATGCTCGCGCCTGCGTCGGGGCAACCTGTATCGTATCGCGCGCGAGGAAGGCTGTTCCGCTGTTGTTCTGGGCCATCACCGAGATGATATCTTGGAAACCTTCTTCATGAACCTGTTCCACGGTGGACGGCTGGCAACCATGCCGCCCAAACTGGTCAATGAGGAGGGCGATTTGTTCGTTTATCGCCCGCTGGCCCATGTCGCCGAGGCCGATTGTGAAAAGTTCGCAAAAGCCATGGATTATCCCATCATCCCTTGCGATCTGTGTGGAAGTCAGGACGGGCTGCAGCGCCAACAGGTGAAGCAGATCCTCGATCAGTGGGAAAAGAACGCGCCGGGACGCCGGCAGGTGATGTTCCGGGCGCTGACCAATGCGCGCCCTTCGCATCTTCTGGACCCGAAACTGTTTGATTTTGCGAACCTTTCGCTTGATCCGATACAAAAAGACGAAAATTCAGGCGAAATTCCTCAGCTGCGTTAACGACTGACTCAGATTGGTTTCCTACGGTTGGCTTGTGCGATCCATGCACAAGCCGAAGGCCGTAGACCAATATGCCCAAACCATCGCCCGCTGAACGTTTTCGCGAAATTCTGCATGTCGTAGTGGACAGCCCGCAAGCCTTGGCATTTGTCCCGGCAGTCTGTCTGTCTGCGTTCTGGCTTGGCGGCGAAACAGCGCTGATCAGCGCGGCGCTTGGTTTACCGCTGCTCTTCGCCATCGCCGGAGTCCTTGGTAGCCATACGCATACCATCGCTGATGCGGGTGGGCGGGCAAGCGGTGCCATACCGCGGGACACTTTCCAGGAACAGATGAAATGTATTCAGAAAACCTCGCAATCCAGTGGCGAAAACGCGGCCTGTTTGGCAATTGCACTGGATGACCACACCGGGTTGCTCGACATTCACGGCCAGGCTGCCGCCGACCACGTCGCCCTGCAGTTCAGTGACCGCATCTTGTCCGTGATCCGCAGCCACGACATACTTACTCGGCTCAGTTCAGATCGGTTTCTGGTCGGTTTGCGCCCGTCAAAACAGCTGGATCTTGAGGCGTGCATTCAGATGTCCGGTAGAATTCAGGCTGCGATTGAAGAACCGGTTCTGGTGAATGGCGCCGGTGTCTATGTGTCCTGCTCTATTGGGTTCTGCCTGCAATCCAGCGTTCAATGCACCGATGTTAAAGATTGGACGGACGCCTCGATTGCCGCCCTGACCGAGGCGCAGCGGCATGGTCCCTCCACTATTCGGGCCTATTCGTCGGAAACCCGTCGCCGGGCGCTGGTGCGTGCCAATCTGCGCAAGGAATTCGAAACTGCGTTGGACAATGGTCAGATTCGCCCGTGGTTTCAGCCTCAGATATCGACCGATACGGGGGAAATCACCGGGTTTGAGGCGCTGGCCCGTTGGGAACATCCAGCCAAGGGTATCATGGGGCCGCAGGTCTTTCTTCCGTTCGCCGAACAAGCCGAGTTGTTGCAGCGCCTGGGCCAGGTGATGCGCCATCACGTATTCGAGGCGATGAACGCCTGGGATCGCGCTGGTGTTTTCGTTCCCCGGGTCGGAATCAACTTTTCTTCGGAAGAACTGCGTGATCCAAGTCTGATCGACCGCCTGAAATGGGAACTGGACCAATTCGACCTGCCCCCTGATCGCCTGGCCGTCGAAATCCTTGAAACTGTTTTCTCGCGCCGTCCTGATGACGTCATCACCCGGAATGTGACGGGCATGGCCGCGATGGGGTGCTGTATCGATCTGGATGATTTTGGCACCGGCCATGCTTCGATTGCCTCAATCAAACGCTTTGACGTGTCCCGCATCAAAATCGACCGCACATTTGTCACCAAGGCGGACCAGGACCCCAGCCAGCAACAGCTTGTCAGCGCCATTCTGACCATGGCCGAGCGACTGAACCTCGAAACTCTGGCTGAAGGTGTCGAAACTCCGGGAGAGCACGCTTTGATGGCCCAGCTCGGCAGCAATCACGTGCAAGGGTTTGGGATCGGACGCCCCATGCCTTTCGAAAAAACTCTGGACTGGATCGCGACCCACCGGACCAGAACAAAGGGTCTTCCCGAAATCAAGCGGCAAATGGGGCGGAAATCATAAATTCCCTGCGCCGATCGCCGCGTCGATGCAGTTTGACGGGCGATTCTGCTTGACCTTTGGGGCTGCACTCTGTTGAACCCACCGGGTGTGTTTCACTGCTCAAGGTGGCTGTCCCAGATGGACGAACAGAATAAGAATCTCATCCTCGCAACCGTGCTCAGCTTTCTGGTGATCCTGGTTTGGTTTGTGCTCTTCCCGCCACCTGAACCCGCAGTGACACCGGATCAGGCCGAAATCAGCGCCACGGACAGCAACAAGGTTCAGACGCCAAGCGCCGCCAGCTCTGGCACGGTAGACGAAGCGACCGCAGCGGCCGAAGAGACTCTGCCAGATGAACAAGCGCCACGGGTCGAAATCGACACCCCACGTCTGAAAGGCAGCCTGTCGCTGTCCGGCGGCCGCATTGATGAGCTGTTCCTCAAAGACTACAAGGTTTCGATCGAAGAAGGCGCCCCGATCGTCGAATTGCTTTCGCCCGTCGGGTCCGAGTCCGCCTACTACGCTCTTTATGGCTGGGCACCTGGTGCAGGTTTGTCAGGTTCGGATGTGCCCGGCCCGAACACGCTGTGGACACTTGACCAAGGTGAGGCTTTGGGCGTGGACAGTCCCGTCACCCTGCGTTGGGACAATGGGAACGGTCTGACCTTCCGCCGTACGATCTCGGTTGACGAGAATTACATGTTCTCGGTCACGCAATCGGTAGAAAACGCAACCGATGCCGAGGTTGGCATGGCGCCTTATGGCATTCTGGCCCGCCACGGCATCGGCGAAGATGGTGACCTGCCGGGCCTGAAGAACTTTTTCATCCTGCACGAAGGCGTCATGGTCATGGCCGATGGCGTACTGGACGAAATCGACTATGGCGATGTCCGCGACTTCGACATCGACCCCAACGAACGCGCGCAGGCCGAGGTCTTTCAGGTCAAGGAAGGCGGATGGGTTGGCTTCACCGATCACTACTGGATGACCACTTTGATCCCGGCCGAAGGCGCTACTTTCAAGGCGGCTGCCAAGTACGATGCGCGCCGTAAAATCTACCAGACAGAAACAGTTCTACCGACGCTGACAGTGGCACCGGGTGCCACCGAAGAGGTCACGACCCAGTTGTTTGCCGGTGCCAAGGAATGGGAAACCATTCGTGAGTATCAGGCCGAAGGTGTTCAGAAATTCGTCGACAGCATCGATTGGGGCTGGTTCTACTTCCTGACCAAGCCGATCTTCTGGCTACTGCACAACATCAACGCACTGATCGGCAACATGGGCTGGTCGATCATCGGCCTGACGCTGATCATCAAGGCGATCCTGTTCCCGCTGGCCTTCAAATCCTACGTCTCGATGGCCAAGATGAAGGAACTCCAGCCGCAGATGGAGGCCCTGAAAGAAGCCGCGGGCGATGACCGTCAGAAGATGCAGCAAGGCATGATGGAGCTGTACAAGAAAGAAAAGGTAAACCCCGCTGCGGGCTGCTTGCCAATCCTGATGCAGATTCCGATCTTCTTCTCGCTGTACAAGGTGATCTTTGTCACCATCGAACTGCGTCAGGCACCGTGGTTCGGCCCGTTCCGGGACCTCAGCGCACCGGACCCGACCTCGATCCTCAACTTCTTTGGATGGTTGCCCTGGGCCGGGCCGCAGCCAGATACGCTGATGGCGTTGATTTTCATCGGCATCCTGCCGCTTTTGCTGGGTATCTCGATGTGGTTGCAGCAGAAACTGAACCCGGCACCAACCGATCCAACGCAGGCGATGATCTTTGCCTGGATGCCTTGGGTCTTCATGTTCATGCTGGGCGGGTTTGCCAGTGGTCTGGTGGTCTACTGGATCGCGAACAACACGATCACGTTTACCCAGCAATATCTGATCATGCGAAGCCAGGGGTATAAGCCGGATGTGTTCGGTAACATCAAATCCGGCTTCAAACGAACACCCAAGACGGGCGACAAATGAGCGGGACAGTCTCGGCCCTTTGGCGGCACCCGATCAAAAGCCACGGGCGTGAGGCCCTGGACCAAGTGACAGTGAACCCCGGGCAGACCATGCCCGGGGATCGCGTTTGGGCGATTGCACATGAGGCCTCGAAAATCGACGGCACCGAGTGGGCGCCCTGTGCCAATTTCAGCCGTGGCGCGAAGGCCCCTAAGCTGATGGCAATTGCAGCGGAATTGGACGGCAATCAGGTGAAGCTGAGTCATCCGGATCGCCCGGACCTGAGCTTTGAACCTGACACGCAGCAGGACGTGTTTCTGGATTGGGTCCAACCCCTGATGCCAGAGGATCGTGCGGCCTCGGCGCGGATTGTCCGGGTTCCGGGCCGAGGCATGACCGATAGCGATTACCCCTCGATCAGCCTGTGCAACATGGCCTCGCACCGGGCGGTTGAACAGCAGCTGGGTAAAAGCCTGTCGCCCGTGCGGTGGCGTGGCAACATCTGGTTCGAAGGTCTGCCGCTATGGGAAGAGTTCGACTGGCTGGGCCGCGACATTCAGATCGGCGAAGCGGTGCTGCATGTCCGCGAGCGCATCACGCGATGCCTGGCGACCACGGCCAATCCCGAAACGGGTGAACGCGACGCAGATACCCTTGGGGCGTTAAACAGTTGGGATCATCAGGATTTCGGCGTTTATGCCGAGGTCATTCGGGGAGGCGAAATCCGCCTCGACGATGAGGTACGGGTGCTATGACTGCCCTGCCGTTTCCACTGGCCGACGACCCGGATGAATTTGCTTTGGAACGTGGTCGCAAGTTGTTCGCCGGACCCTCAGAGTTCGTGAAGGGCGTGGTCGCCATGAATGGCCTGCCCGCCCCCGACCGGTTGGAGGTCTGTTTCGCTGGTCGCTCCAACGTTGGAAAATCCAGCCTGATCAATGCACTGACCGGCACCAAGGGGCTGGCGCGGGCCTCAAATACTCCGGGTCGTACGCAAGAGATCAACTTTTTCACCCAGGGGCCCGAGCTATACCTCGTCGACCTGCCCGGCTATGGCTATGCCAATGCGCCGGTGAAGGTGGTGGAAAAGTGGCAGCGGCTGCTGAAACAATACCTGAGCGGTCGACAGACCCTGCGCCGCGCCTTTGTTCTGATTGACTCGCGCCATGGGGTGAAACCCGTGGATGACGAGATCATGAAGCTGCTGGACACCAGCGCCGTCACTTTTCAATGCGTGATGACCAAGGCAGACAAGGTCAAGGCCAAGGACCGTGAAAAGGTTCTGGACCAGGTACGCGCCGCGTTATCCAAGCACCCGGCGGCTTTTCCGGAAATCGTACTGACATCATCCGAAAAAGGGGATGGCATCCCCACTCTGCGCTCGATCATCGCGCATCTTGAGTAGCTTCGCACTTGGCAGCACCGTCCAAAGGCCCTAACACGGGACGCCAGAGGGACAGCAGCCATGAAGACACGAGATATGAACCGGGACTGGATCGCCACCGCAGCCACCTTGAACAGCGCCTTGCCGTATCTGCAGCGCTATGATGGCGCCATTGTCGTCATCAAGCTGGGCGGCCATGCCATGGGCAGCGACGAAGCGATGGAAAGCTTTGCCCGCGATGTTGTTCTGATGCGCCAGGTCGGTGTGAACCCAGTGATCGTGCATGGCGGTGGCCCCATGATCAACGCGATGCTGGATCAACTGGACATCCAGTCCGAGTTTGTGGGCGGCAAGCGTGTGACCGACAAAGCCACCGTCGAAGTGGTTGAAATGGTTCTGTCCGGCCTCGTGAACAAACGCATCGTGCAGGCGATCAATGGTCAGGGCGGGACCGCTGTGGGTTTGTCCGGCAAGGACGCCAACCTGATTGTATGCGATCAGGCCGATCCATCTTTGGGTTTTGTCGGTTCTCCGTCCGAAATGGACCCGGCTATCCTGCACAACCTGTTCTCGCATGATGTTATCCCGGTGATTGCGCCGTTGGGTGCGGGTAAGAATGGCGAGACCTTCAACATCAACGGGGATACCGCGGCGGGGGCGATTGCCTCGGCTCTGAAAGCCGATCGCCTGTTGCTGCTGACGGATGTCTCGGGCGTCAAGAATGCGGGCGGTGAGGTTGTGACCGAGCTGAAGGCCGGTCAGATCCGCGAAATGACGATGGACGGCACCATCGCGGGCGGCATGATCCCCAAAACCGAAACAGCGTTGGATGCACTGCACAGCGGGGTCCGCGCCGTTGTTATTCTGGACGGACGCGCGCCCAATGCCGTGCTTTTAGAGCTGTTTACCGAGCACGGTGCCGGATCGTTGATCCGCCCTGATTGACACACCGCGCCGAGGTGAAATGACCGGATATCCCCCACCCTCTGCATATATAGCTGCAATCAGCTATGGCTGGGTGGGGCGCGTTGCCCATCAGAAGGGGCTGATCGTCATGGGCGCGACCCATCCTCGGATCAGCGGTGCCAAGGGACTTGACGGTGGAACCCTGGTCCTTTTGGGAGCGGGCTCGGCCTTTTGGCCAACCTTGAAAGCCGCACCGGAATGGCATGGGCCTGATCCGGTGGATCGCTGGTCGACCCGCGTGATCGGGCAAATGGCTCGAGAACTGGGGGCTGAGGTGTATTTCCCATTTGGCGGCCCGCCCTATGCGCCCTTCATAGACTGGGCTTTGAAATCCGGCCGCACGTTCAGCAGCCCGGTCGGCGCGCTGGTGCATGATACGGTCGGCATGATGATTTCGTTCCGCGGTGCGTTACATTTCGCCAAGGAATTCGCCATTCCGACGACGACTGCCGGGTCGCCTTGTGATAACTGCCCGGCCCCCTGCGCGCAGGCCTGTCCGGTAGGAGCGTTGAACACGAATATTTTCTATGACGTCGACGCCTGCCACAGCCATCTGTCCACCTCCGCAGGACAAACCTGTATGTCAGGTGGCTGCCTGGCTCGGCTGGCCTGCCCCGTAAGCGAGGGCGCTGGCCGTGACCCGGAGCAGTCCGCCCATCATATGAAAGCTTTTCATCCTTCATGACCCGCACCCTGATCCTGACCCGTCACGCAAAATCCAGCTGGGATGATCCGTTGCTGAGCGACCATGACCGCCCCCTGAACAAGCGGGGACGTAAGTCGGCCCCGGCAATAGGACATTGGCTAAAGGAAAACGGCTGGCTACCGGATGAGGTGATAAGCTCTACCTCAACCCGTACACGCGAAACCTGGGACAGGATGGGGTTACAGGCTGCAACGATCAGCTTCACTCAGGACCTGTATCACGCAAGCTCTGACGAAATGCTGGCTGTTCTGTCCACCGCCACAGGAGAGACGGTCCTGATGCTGGGGCACAACCCCGGTATCGCCGTCTTCGCCCGCCAAATCGTGCGAAAGGCGCCAGATCACGCCAGGTTTCACGATTATCCGTCCTGCGCCACGACGGTCATTCAGTTCAACACTCGAGACTGGACAAAGATGGTCTGGCACAGCGGCCACGTTCAGGGCTTTGCCATCCCCCGCGAGTTGCTGGAATAGAAAAAGGCGGGGCAAACCCCGCCTTTCCACGTTTCTCCGACTGGATCAGTGCCCCAGAATCTGGCTTAGGAACAGCTTGGTCCGCTCGCTTTGCGGGTTGTTGAAGAACTCTTCCGGTTCGTTCTGTTCCACAATCTGGCCGGCATCCATAAAGATCACGCGGTTGGCAACCTGACGGGCAAATCCCATCTCATGCGTCACGCACAACATGGTCATACCTTCCTCGGCCAGTTCGATCATGGTGTCGAGCACCTCTTTGATCATCTCAGGGTCAAGGGCCGATGTCGGTTCATCGAACAACATGATCCGCGGCATCATGCACAGCGAGCGGGCAATCGCCACACGCTGCTGCTGCCCCCCCGAAAGCTGGCCAGGATACTTATCGGCCTGCTCGGGGATCTTCACCTTCTCCAGGAAGTGCATCGCACGTTCTTCGGCCTCCTTCTTGGGCGTCTTGCGCACCCAGATCGGGGCCAGCGTGCAGTTTTCCAGAATGGTCAGATGCGGGAACAAGTTGAAGTGCTGGAACACCATGCCAACCTCGGACCGGATCTTGTCGATGTTCTTGAGGTCATTCGACAACTCAATCCCATCCACCATGATCGTGCCCTGCTGGTGTTCTTCCAGCGCGTTCAGGCAGCGGATCAGGGTGGATTTACCCGACCCTGACGGCCCCGCGATCACGATCCGCTCGCCCTGATTGACGGTCAGATTGATGTCGCGCAGCACATGGAACGATCCGTACCACTTGTTCATGTTGGTGATTTCGATGGCGACCTCGTCGCTCACCTGCATCTTCGAGCGGTCGATTTCGCGTTCAATTGCAAGTTCAGACATGTGTTGAACTCCTTAACGATGGCCAGTCTGAAGCTTGCGCTCCAGATACATGGAATAACGGGACATGGAGAAGCAGACGACGAAGAACAGAGCGCCGATAAAGGCGAACAGTTCCCAGTAGACGCCATTCCAGGCGGTATCGGCGCGGATCGCGTTGGTGAGGCCGATCACGTCGAACAGACCGATGATCGAAACCAGCGTCGTATCCTTGAAGATACCGATGAATGTGCTCACGATGCCCGGGATTGAGATTTTCAGCGCCTGTGGCATGATGATCAGCCGCTGCGCCTGCCAGTAGTTCAGGCCCAGACTGTCGGCCCCTTCATACTGACCTCGCGGCAGCGCTGCCAGACCACCCCGGATCACCTCGGCCATATAGGCAGCCGAGAACAGGGTCATCATGATCATCACCCGCAGGATGATGTCAAAATTGGTGCCCGGTGGCATGAAGATGTTCAGCAGCAGGGATGCCACGAACAACAGGGTGATCAGCGGCACACCGCGAATGAACTCGATAAAGCCCACACACAGGTATTTGACGATCAGCAGGTCGGACTGACGGCCCAGCGCCAGAACGATGCCAATCGGCAGCGAGACACCAATGGCCACAACCCCCAGCAGGATCGCCAGCATAAAGCCACCAAAGTCGCGGCTTTCTACAGAGGCGATGCCAATCGGGATGACCGAATTGATCGCATCGGCGACAGATCCGGATGCAAACAGCCACCACAGCAGCGGCAACACTATCGCAACGATAATAGCCGTCAGTGAGCCCGCAATCGGGTGTGCAAGCTTGTATGCGAAATACCCGATTGCAAATCCGGCGGCGACCATAAGCGGCCCCCAGATCGACCCGCCCCACATCAGCCAAGGCAGCAGGAACGGGTAGGCCGCCGTGACGATCAGCAGTTTACGCGGTACGTTGGTAAACAACACCGGCGCAATCGCAACCAGCAACAGGATGAAGGTTAGATTGGGCCGGAAATAGGCGGGCCATATTCCGGTTTCGGGCGGGTTCGACCACGTTGCAGTCGGTTCCGCGGGGTACGGTGGATAGAAACCATACAGCAGTTGCAACCAACGATCCTTGATAACGCCCCAGCACGCATGACCATGGGTGTCACCCCATGTTGCCATCATGATCTCTCGGCATTCCGACAGGGAATTGGCGTTCCAAACGGATTGGAACGTCCAGGCCAGAATGTTCGACAGAACATAATAGATGAAGACCAGCGAGATGATCGTCAGGATCGCGTTCAGCCAGCTTGAGAACAGGTTGTGCCTGATCCAGCCCAGAACTCCCACTTCGGATGCAGGCGGTGTCTGTTCCGGCAGCATTTCCGTGCGGACAAATGAAACATCACTCATATTACCGCTCCACCAGTTTGACACGGTTGTTGTACCAGTTCATCACCGCCGAAATGCTCAGCGAGATGGACAGGTAGATCAGCATCAGCAGCAGAACGCATTCCAGCTCACGACCGGTCTGGTTCATGGTGATGCCGCCCAAGGTACCCGTGATGTCCATATATCCGACCGCGATCGCCAGAGATGAGTTCTTGGTCAGGTTCAGATAGTTCGAGATCATCGGCGGGATGATCACCCGAAGTGCCTGCGGCAGGATCACAAGGCGCATTGTCCGGCCCGGACGCAAGCCCAGCGCAGATGCAGCCTCGGTCTGACCTTTCGAAATGGCCAGGATACCCGCGCGCACGATCTCGGCAATGAAGGCCGCCGTATACAGCGACAAGGCCAGCCAAAGGGCAATCAGCGAATTCCGCAGATGAGTACCGCCAGTGAAGTTAAAGCCTTTCAACTCGGGGAAACCCAGATGGAAACCCAAAGCGGTCAACAGGATGGCCGACGGCACGAAGAAAAGACCCAGCTGGAAATGCCAGATGGTCGGACGATCACCGGTCTTTTCCTGCATCGCGTTGGCCCAGGCAGAAACCTTGCGCATGGCGAAGATGCTGCCGCCAAACACGATCAGGAACGCGATCAGGTCCAGCGACACATCGAAACGCAGGCTTGTTGTGCCGAACAGATGGATATCACCCAATCCGCGCGAGAACAGAAATTCGGGGATATAGACCCCGCGGTTGGTGACAGCGACCGAGTCGAACAAGCTCATCGTGGCTTCGGGGTTATCCCCCCTGAACGCACGCGGCGCAGGTAAACTCTCGATCAGAATTGCCATGGCGAACACGATCCACAACAGCACTGGTACGTTGCGGAACATCTCGACATAGACAGTCATGATCCGCGCAACCAACCAGTTGTTGGACAGACGCAGAACACCGACCATGACACCGACGATAGTGGCGGTGATACAGCCCAAAACCGCGACAACCAGCGTGTTCAGCAGCCCGATAAAGGCCGCGCGCAAATGAGTATCGCGCGAGTCGTATTCCAGTAGTCGTTGGTTGATGTCATAGCTGGCCGGTTCGCCGAAAAAACCAAACTCGACAGTTTTACCCAACGCTTCGAGGTTCTGAATTGCGTTGGAAACAAGCCAGGCTGCCAGAAGCATGAAACCAATCATCGCTATGACCTGAATGGTCGCAGATCGGTACCGCGTATCGTAAAGGAGCATCGACAGCCGGAAGTGCTCCTTCGGCGGGTCAGTAAGAGTCGTCATGACCTATGTTTATCCCCGTGCATCCCGGTTGTTATTGGCAGAGTTTGTCTCTGCTCAGATCTGTCCGGGTGTGTTTCTTATGTAAGGAAAAAGGGCGCAGGTTGTCCTGCGCCCTTTTCCGTTGATTTCTTAGCGGAACGGCGGCGAATACAGCAGGCCACCATCGGTCCACTGTGCGTTCAGACCACGCGACAGACCGATCGGAGTTTCCTCACCGATGTTCTTGGCAAAGACTTCGCCATAGTTACCACCAGCTTTGATCGCGCGCTGCGCCCAGGTTGCATCCAGACCCAGCATCTCACCCAGAGTACCTTCGGTACCCAGCAGGCGGTTCACTTCGGGGTTGTCGCCCGGGCCGCTCGACAATTCGTCGATATTGGCCGAGGTCACACCCAGTTCTTCGGCTGCGATCAGAGAGTTCAGAGTCCAGCGGACGACATCACCCCACTCGTGGTCGCCGTGACGGACCAGTGGGCCCAGCGGCTCTTTCGAGATGATTTCGGGCAGGATCACGTGATCACCGGCATTTTCGAAGGTTGCACGGGTTGCCGCCAAACCGGACGCGTCGGTTGTGTAAACGTCACACGCACCGGCCAGGTACTGCTGCTGCGCTTCGGCGTTGGTTTCGATCGGAACCGGCTCGTAGCTCATGTTGTTGATGCGGAAGAAATCCGCCAGGTTCAGTTCGGTGGTTGTACCGGTCTGAATGCAGACAGTTGCGCCGTCCAGTTCCTTGGCCGAGCTGACGCCCAACGCCTTGGGAACCATAAAGCCCTGACCATCATAGTAGTTGATGCCGACGAATTCGAACTTCAGGTCGACGTCACGGCTGAAGGTCCATGTGGTGTTCCGGGCCAGCATGTCGATCTCACCCGAGGCCAGCGCAGTAAAGCGAGTTTTACCGGTGGTCGGAATAAACTCAACAGCGGTCGGATCGTCCAGAACAGCAGCAGCAACAGCGCGGCACACAGCCACGTCAAAGCCTTGCCATTCGCCGTTGGCGTCCGGGCTTGCGAAACCGGGAACACCGGTTGCAACGCCGCAGTTCAGCTTGCCACGTGCCTTGACATCATCAACAGTTCCCGCCGCAGCTGCGCCAGCAGCAAGGCCGGCGATCGTTGCGACGCCCAAGATTACGGATTTTTTCATTTTTACCTCTTCCTGATTTTCCATCCCTGAGGAACGGTTCAATCCGGCGCTTGCGCACCGGAAAGGTTACCCAAAAGGTGTCTCCCCTTTAGTGGCCCGAGTTTGGGCGTATTCATAAACAAACGTCAAGGGTTGGATCAGTGAATTCGATGGGTTGAGGGCCGTTGAATGCGCAAGATCGCTAAAAATCAAGGAAATAAGGCTCAAACCGATAGGTTATAGAACCGTTTTGCATGCAAAAAGGCGGCTCTTTTTCGGGTGGCCACCTGTTGGGCTTCTTCGTCTTCGCCCCATTGTTCGATCTGCCAATTTTCATCCAGTTGCGAAATGCGCCATATCTCGTCTGGATTGCGCCAATCCCGTGCTGCGGCAAAACCGAGAATCAGCGAGCCGGTCAGGCTGACAAGGTCATGGAAGGCGGCGAGTCGGAACTCATCCAGCGCGTGAACCTCGCGATGCAGGGTCTCCAGCGCCGCAGTGGATTGAGGTTGATGCAGGACCCCTGAAACCGGAACCAGCCGGGCCTTCAGCGCCTCGGCCGCCCAATCCAGGGCAGGGTCCCAGGCTTCGGCCTGACGCGCCTGCAATTCCACGGGATGGGTCGCGCGGTAACACAATAAATCCGTGTCCCCGTAGTCGGCCAACATATCGGCGACCTCGGCTTTCTGATGGCGCACTTTGTCAATTGCAGCATTGGCCGAACGGGTGAACGGCATTGTGGCCGGGTTGACCTCTTTCTCCTGCGCGTCCCATTCATCGGCCACCGCTTGCGCCATGGCCCGGGTCGGCAGGATCAAAGTTGCTTTGGCCGGTGTTTTGATCTGACGCCCGTCCAACTCGATTGAATAGCCGTCTTTAGCTTTAACCACTGCACTTGATGTCCAAAAGCGCTTCGGTTTCCAGTCGCTCATTTCACTGTTCCCAAAGTTCGGCCAGAACACCCGGCACTTGTCCGAATGTATCGACCACGTGATTTGCAAGATGCAATGCTGTTCGGTCGTGATACCCCCAACTGACCCCGATACTGGCAATACCAGCTGCGGCGGCCATCTCCATATCAAAACTCGTATCGCCAATCATGACCGCGTTTGCCGGGTCAACGCCGGTGTCATTCAAAGCAGTTTCGATCATCGATGGATGCGGTTTGGAGGGATGATGATCCGCGACCTGGCGGGTCACGAAATATCGTTCCAGCCCGTGCCCCTCGATCAGCGCATCCAATCCGCGCTGGGATTTCCCAGTCGCCACACCAAGCAGGATTTCAGGCATTGCATGCAGTGTTTCGATTACCTCTCGCGCGCCGGGGTAAAGAGGGGAACTGGCCGCTCCCTGCTCCAGCCGCTGGACGTAATAGGCCTGTTTGTACCCCTCCACCAATCGCGCCTGAGTATCGGCAGACTGATCTGGTGCAAGACGATCCATGGCCTGAGGCAATGACAACCCAACAATTGACAATATCGCCGCGCGATCCGGCACCGGCAGGGACAGAGCGTCAAAACACGCGATCATGGCCGAGACAATACTGCCCTGACTGTCGACCAGAGTGCCATCCACGTCGAACAGAACCAGACGCAAGGGTTTGCTCATCGCAATTCCTCGAACGGATCGTCTGCTGCCAAATCTTCGGTCCAGCCAAGCGTATCCCAACTGTCTTTCATATGCGCAGGCAACGGGGCTGTAATGGTGACAGGCTTACGCGTCGCGGGATGTTCAAAAGCAAGGCTCCGCGCATGCAGGTGCAGCTTTTTGCTGATGATGCCACCCAATTGTGCACCCCAGCCATCGCCCAGGTTTTCCTGCCCCGAACCGCCATATTTTCCATCGCCAATGATTGGATGACCAATGGCCGCCATATGCGCCCGCAATTGGTGGGTGCGACCGGTAACCGGTTCCATCGCGACCCAGGCGGCGCGGCCTGCAACCCGATAAAGCGTGGCGTAAAGCGTATGCGCCCGTTTTGCACCGGGCGTCTCGTCGACCTCATTCATATGCACAGCGATCATTTTTTCACCTTCGCCATGCTTGCCATGACCGGGTGCCTTGACCAGCCCTGTCTTGATCTCGCCCAGATAAGGCGTCGGCACGCCTGCGACCAGCGCCCAGTATATCTTGCGGGTGTTGCGATGGCGGAAGGCCGCCGTCAGATCTTTGGCAGCCTCGCGCGTGCGTGCCATCAGCAAAACGCCCGACGTGTCCTTGTCCAGCCGGTGCACAAGGCGCGGGTTTTCGTCATAGCCAAACCGCAACGCCTCGGACAGGCTGTCGACGTGGCGACTTTGCCCGCTACCGCCCTGTACCGGTAGGCCGTGCGGCTTGTTCAAGGCCAGAATGTGATCATCGCGGTAGATCACGCAGGATTGGATCGTTTTCGCATCCGCATCCGAGATTTGGCGCTGAACCTCTGCGGGCTTGTAATCAGCATCCGGCAACGGCGGAATACGCACCGATTGGCCAACCGCCAACCGGGTCGACGCCTTGACCCGCCCGCCGTCCACGCGCAGCTCACCCTTGCGGCACATCTTTTCGATGCGGCCCTGACTGACATGGGGAAACAGCCGACGCAGCCAGCGATCCAGTCGCTGGTCGCCATCACCCTCTGCCACGGTGATCATCTGTACGCCGCTCATGTCAATATCCCCTTTTCCATGCGGTGCATCCGCATGGCGTGCGTGTAGCCAAGTGCCTCAGAAAACATGCGCGTCTGTCGCGCGCCACATCGCAAGAGTCAAGGCGCGACGCTAGTCCCCTTTGCGCTGCGCCCGCAGTCTTGAGAAATAGTCGTGACGTTTCTTCAACTCACGCTCAAACCCGCGCTCGACGGGTTTGTAAAGCTCGGGCCGCTCCATACCTTCGGGGAAATAGTTCTGCCCGGAAAACCCGTCTTCCTGATCGTGATCGTATTTGTAACCAGCGCCGAACCCCTGTTCTTTCATCAAACCGGTAGGCGCATTCAGGATATGCATCGGCGGCGGTTCGCTACCGGACCGACGGGCCAGTTCGCGCGCGGCTTTGTATCCCGCATAGGCTCCGTTCGATTTCGGTGCCAGCGCAAGATAAACGACCGCCTGTGCCAACGCCAGTTCGCCTTCGGGGCTGCCAATCCGTTCATAGACTTCCCAGGCATGCAGGGCGAGCGCCTGCGCCTGCGGATCGGCCAGGCTGATATCCTCCACCGCCATGATGGTCAGGCGACGGGCGATATAGCGGGGGTCCTCCCCCCCTTCCAGCATCCGCGCAAACCAATACAGCGCAGCATCCGGATCGGACCCGCGCACCGATTTGTGCAAGGCTGAGATTAGATTGTAATGCTCGTCCCCGGACTTGTCGTACTTTGCCGCACGCCGCATCAGGCGCTTGGCCAGCGTTTCCGGGTCCAGCGGATTGTCGACCGTCCACGCCGAGACCTGTTCGATCAGGTTCAGCAGCGCACGCCCATCCCCATCCGCCATTTCCTGCAGCGTCTCGCGCGCGGCGCCGGTCAAAGGCAGCGCCTTGCCCAGCTCTTTCTCAGCGCGCTGTGTGAGACGCTCCAGATCGCCAAGATCCAGCCGCTCCAGAATCAAGACCTGAGCGCGGCTGAGAACAGCAGCGTTCAACTCAAATGACGGGTTCTCGGTCGTTGCGCCGACCAGAAGGATCGTGCCGTCCTCCATATGAGGCAGGAACCCATCCTGCTGCGCTTTGTTGAAACGATGGATTTCATCCACGAACAGCAACGTCCCCTGCCCGTTCTGACGGCGGATTTTTGCGGCTTCAAAAACCCTTTTCAGATCAGGAACGCCGGTGAAAATCGCGCTGATCTGCACGAAATGCAGATCCGTTTCCTGGGCCAGCAATCGCGCGATCGTGGTTTTCCCAACACCCGGCGGCCCCCAGAAAATCAGGCTGGACAGGCTGCCCGCCGCCAGCATCACCCCTAAAGGCGCCTCGGGGCCCAGAACCTGTTCCTGTCCGATCACATCGCTTAGCACCTTGGGCCGCAACCTGTCGGCCAATGGCCGATGCGGGGCCTCGGTTGGCGCTGCGTCATTGGTATCGAACAGATCGCTCATCCCGTCACAACCGGAATCGCAGCGATACAGCCCGCCCACCCCGCTGCAGGTCGATTTGGACCCGTCGCGCAGGATCGGTAAGCGCTTCGGCCACATCCGCCGGCCTTTGGATCGTGGCCCCGTTGATCGCATTCACCACATCGCCCAATCGAAGGCCTGCACGCGCGCCGAACGGGCCCGGGTCGACCACAACCACGCCGGTCTGTGACAGCCCCAATCCCAGCCGTGTGATCATGTCGGGGTTTACGCGTGCCACCACCATTCCCGGCAAAACCGTTTGATCGTCCAGCTTGGTCTCTTCCGCTGCCGGTATCTGAGGGGCCTGAATCAGTGCGACATTGACCTCATCCTTATCGCTCCCCCGCAGCCGCGTCAGAGCCGAAGTCCCGCCAACGCCAGCAATCGACATGCGGAACTTCATTTCAGCGGGTGAGTTCACCTCTTTCCCATCGACATGGGTGACAACATCGCCAACCTGCAGCCCGGCCTCTCCCAACGGGCTGAGCGGATGCAGATCGGAAATCACTACACCCTGTGGCAATGTCATGCCCAGCGACTCGGCAATGTCGACGCTCATGTGCTGTCCGGCCATGCCCGCCCAGGGGCTGATGAAACGCTCATTCCCGGCGCGGGCTTGGTGCAGGTACTCAGCCACCAGATTGGCCGGTATGGCAAAACCGATCCCGTTCGACCCGCCCGACCGTGTCAGGATCGATGTGTTGATCCCGATCAGATCGCCATTCACGTCGATCAGAGCCCCACCAGAATTGCCGGGATTGATCGGAGCATCGGTCTGAATGAAGTAGCCCCGCGCGTTGCCTGTGGCAGTACCGGTTCGCGCCAGCCCCGAGATGATGCCCGACGATACTGTCTGCCCCACCCCGAAGGGGTTGCCGATGGCAAGAGCCAGCTCACCGACCTCGACATGATCCGAGTCGCGCAGCTTCAGAAACGGCAGGTCCTCCGCCTCATCCAGCCGCAGAATTGCGATATCGCTTTCCTTGTCCCCCAAGATCACGGTCGCAGAAAACTCGCGGCGGTCCGTCGTGACGACCCGGATCTCTGTGGCAGCCCCAACCACATGGTAGTTGGACACGACATAGCCATCATCTGATAGGATGACTCCCGATCCCAACGAGTTCTGCACCCGGGGCCGTGCGTTCCCAAAGCCGTTTCCAAAGAAGTCCCGAAAGAACGGGTCCGCAAACAGGGGATTGCTGCGCCCCTGACGCACGATCTTGGCATAGATGTTCACAACGGCGGGGGAGGCTTGTTTCACCACCGGGGCAAATCCAAGGCTGATCTCTGACTGGCTTTCCGGAACACGTGTTTCTGCTGTCGCTGGTACTGCACTCATCAACATCACAAGGGAACACATGATTCTCAGCATAACAAACCCTCCGGAAACCCTGCCAATCGGATATGCGGGGCAGATGGCGGGAATGCAAGCGGCTTGGCACCCTGACCGATGCACTTATCTAAGGCGATCGGTACCACATTAGGATACACTGAGTGCAATGTAGCAACCACCGAGGGAGGAACCTACATGCATCAGGATCGGGAACTGACCTTTGCGACGGCCCTTGCGTCTCATCATCAGGAACAGCAATTCACGCCAGACGAGCATGCGCACGAATATTACCAGACCTCGTTGCTGAGCGCGGTCATGCAGGGTGTTTATGACGGGACCGTTTCCATCGGGCAGTTGCTGGAACACGGAGATTTCGGTCTGGGCACATTTAACGCGCTGGACGGAGAAATGGTGGTTCTGGATGGCATTGCCTATCGCCTCGACGGGGATGGGAAAGCCTCGGTTGCGAGTGACAGCGCGCTAACCCCATACGCGGCGGTCATCAACTTCGAGCCCACGGTTTCGCTGTCCTTGGACGCATCAATAAACAAAGGAGGTTTTGAGGGCGAGCTGGATGCTATGGCCGAAGCGAAAAACCTGTTCTATGCGGTCCGCTTCACCGGTTTGATCAAGCACATTAAATATCGAAACGTCTTGCGGCAGGAACGGCCCTACAAGCCTTTGTTGGAGGTGGTAAAGACACAGGCCGAATTTGAACTGAATGATGTGAAGGGCACAATTCTCGGCTTCCGGTGCCCTGACTACGCAGTGGGTATCGGTGTGCCGGGATATCACCTGCATTTCATCTCGGATGATCGCACGACAGGGGGCCACGTATTGGATTACGTCCTGCACCGCGGGCAGGTGGAAATCGACCATACCTCATCGCTGCATCTTGAGCTTCCCGAGACCCAGGATTTCTCAGATGCCAATCTTTCGGCGGGTGCGTCAGCGGATGGAATTCTGAAAGCCGAGAGCAACTAGCGTAATTTCCTTCCCAAACGCCAGTCCGGATGGAACAAGACATCCAATTTCGGAAAACTCACAATACGCAAAAAGAAAACCCCCGCGCCTGGAGCACGGGGGTTAGGCCTCAGATTTGAGTGAGGCTTATTCCTCAGCTGCCTCTTCAGCGGCAACGCGGGCTTTGTCAGCCGCGCCTTTGGCGTCGACGTCACGATCAACGAATTCGATGATCGCCATCGGGGCCATATCGCCATAGCGGAAGCCAGCCTTCAGGATGCGGACATAACCGCCCTGACGCTCGGCGTAGCGGGGGCCCAGAACTTCGAACAGCTTTGCGACGTCTTTGTCTTCTTTCAGCTGTGCTGCGGCCTGACGGCGGGCGTGCAGGTCGCCGCGCTTGCCCAGAGTGACCAGCTTTTCGATGATCGGGCGCAGTTCCTTTGCCTTGGGCAGAGTCGTTTTGATTTGCTCATGTTCGATGAGCGAGCCAGCCATGTTCGCAAACAAAGCCTTGCGGTGCTCATGAGTACGGTTCAGGCGGCGGTAACCACGTGCGTGACGCATTTTTCAGTTCCTTCTTTCGCGTTTTGCTTTGTCTGGCCGGCGATGCGTGTCACCGGCTCTCCTTGGGGCGGAAGTGCCCGTTTTGTCCCCGGCAGTCCCGGGCATTTAGGAAGACGCGATTAGAACGCGTCTTCGAATTTTTTCGCCAGATCTTCGATGTTGTCGGGCGGCCAGTCCTCGACATCCATGCCGAGGTGCAGACCCATGCCGGACAGCACTTCTTTGATCTCGTTCAGCGACTTGCGGCCGAAGTTCGGAGTGCGCAGCATCTCGGCTTCGGTCTTCTGGATCAGATCGCCGATGTAAACGATGTTGTCGTTCTTCAGGCAGTTTGCCGAACGGACCGACAGTTCCAGCTCGTCCACTTTCTTCAGCAGCAGCGGGTTGAACTCCAAACCATCATCTTCGTCCTGGCGGCCAGCCGATTCCGGCTCGTCGAAGTTGACGAAGATCGACAGTTGATCCTGCAGGATACGTGCGGCAAAGGCCAGCGCGTCTTCCGGAGTGATCGAACCGTCAGTGTCGATCTTCAGGGTCAGCTTGTCATAGTCCAGAACCTGACCTTCACGGGTCGGCTGAACGTCATAGGCAACCTTTTTGACCGGCGAATAAATCGCGTCGATCGGGATCAGGCCGATGGGTGCATCTTCGGGCTTGTTCTTCTCAGCCGAGACGTAACCCTTGCCGGTGTTGACGGTCAGTTCCATGAACAGGTCAGCGCCATCGTCCAGGTGGCAGATGACGTGATCGCGGTTCAGAACCTCGATGCCAGCGCTTTCGCTGATGTCGCCTGCGGTGACAACTGCGGGCCCTTTGGCATTGATCGACAGGCGCTTGGGCCCTTCGACTTCCATGCGCAGCGAAACGCCTTTGAGGTTCAGGATGATGTCGGTGACGTCTTCACGTACACCTGCGACCGAGGAGAACTCGTGCAGGACGTTGTCGATCTGAACGCTGGTGATGGCCGCACCTTGCAGCGAGCTCATCAGAACGCGGCGCAGCGCGTTGCCCAGGGTCAGACCAAAGCCACGTTCCAGCGGCTCGGCAACCAGGGTTGCCTGACGTGCCGGATCGTTGCCCGGCTTGCCGTCAAGCTGGGTCGGCTTGATCAATTCTGCCCAATTCTTATGGATCATGTAATCCCTCCATTCCTGTCCGCGCCCCATGACCAACAAGGTGCAGACGCCCGAGGTTCAAAATGACGTGCTGGGGCCGCGCAAAAACGCAGCCCCAGCCAAATTCAAATTCGCTTAGACGCGGCGGCGCTTCGGCGGACGGCAACCGTTGTGAGCGATCGGAGTCACGTCGCGGATCGACGTGATGTTGAAGCCCACGGCAGCCAGCGCGCGCAGAGCCGATTCACGACCCGAACCGGGGCCCTGAACTTCGACTTCCAGCGTCTTGACGCCATGTTCCTGCGCCTTCTTGCCTGCATCTTCTGCAGCCATCTGAGCGGCGTAGGGGGTCGATTTCCGCGATCCCTTGAAGCCCATGGTACCGGCAGACGACCACGAAATGGCGTTGCCCTGTACGTCCGAGATCAGGATCTTGGTGTTGTTGAAGGTCGAGTTCACATGGGCGACGCCCGATGCGATGTTCTTACGCTCTTTGCGCTTAACGCGAGTCTTGTCACGTGCCATCGGTCAGACCCTCCCTTATTTCTTCTTACCAGCGATGGCCTTTGCGGGGCCTTTGCGGGTACGAGCATTGGTGTGGGTACGCTGACCGCGAACCGGCAGGTTGCGGCGGTGACGCAGACCGCGATAGCAGCCCAGGTCCATCAGACGCTTGACGTTCATCTGAACTTCACGACGCAGGTCACCTTCGACGGTGAAGTTTGCATCGATGTGCTCACGGATGGCCAGAACTTCGGCGTCGGACAGTTCGTTGACGCGACGGTGCGCTTCAATGCCTACGGCTTCGCAGATCGCTTTGGCCGAAGTGTTTCCGATACCGGTGATATATGTGAGGGCGATTGGTACCCGCTTTGCAGTCGGGATGTTTACGCCGGCAATACGTGCCACGTGTCACTTTCCTTTTCGTTGCGGTTCCGTAACTCCAGAACCTTTTTTCACAACGCTTTACCGTGGCAGTGCCGCCAGAGGGTTCAGCATTATTCGAGGTGGTCGGGGCATTTGGGACGAATCCCACATGCGGTCTTGATTCCCTTTAGGGATGGGGGTCGATATGGGCTTTTGGAGGGGCCGTCAAGCCCCAACCTGAACTCAGCCGAGAATGGCCTCTATCGAAGCCGTTACTTCTTCGATACTCGCCAGACCATTGACCGGCCGCAGATCGCCCTTGGCGTAGTAGTATCCAATCAGCGGAGACGTTTTCTTGTAGTACTCCATCAACCGGATACGTACGCTTTCTTCATTGTCATCCGCCCGCACGGGTTTACCGGCGGCGCGCGCCTCTTCGGCGCGATTGACGATGCGCTTGACCAGCGTTTCGTCGTCGACGCGCATTTCGATCACGGTGTGCAGCGACTGCCCGACCTTGGTCAGCAACGCGGCCAGCGCATCGGCCTGTGCCAGAGTGCGGGGGAAACCGTCAAAGATAAAACCCGCGCCCTTTTCAGTCATCAACTTCTCTTCGATCAGGCCGATCACGATCTCATCGGTGACCAGTTTGCCCGCGTCCATAATCGCCGCAACCTTCTGGCCCATTTCCGTACCCGAGGTCTTGGCCTCGCGCAGCATGTCACCGGTGCTGAGTTGCACCATACCTCGGGTTTCAACCAAGTGCTGCGCCTGCGTGCCTTTGCCCGCCCCCGGGGGCCCCAGAAGAATGATATTCATCGACGAGCAGCTCCCTTTCTGCCGCGTTTCTTGCTTTTGCCGCGCAGTTGGGACTTTTCAATCAGCCCTTCGTATTGGTGCGCCAGCAGGTGGCTCTGGACCTGTTGGATCGTGTCCATGGTCACAGAGACGATAATCAGCACGGACGTGCCGCCGAAATAGAACGGAATGGCAAACTGGCCCCGCAGGATTTCCGGCAGCAGACAGACCGCCGCCAGATAAGCCGAGCCAAGCACCAGCACGCGGTTGACCACGTATTCCAGATACTCGGCGGTTTTCTTGCCCGGACGGATACCCGGCACAAAACCGTTTTGCTTTTTCAGATTGTCCGCCACATCGTCCGGCTTGAACGACACGTTGAACGTGTAGAAATAGGCAAAAAACACGATCATCGACGCGAAGAACAGCAGGTATAGCGGCTGTCCGGGGCCAAAGTTGGCCAACAGCCACGACATGACCGGCCCGTTGGTCGCGCCCGACGAGAAGGTCGAGATCGTCACCGGCAGCAGCAGCAGCGAACTTGCAAAGATCGCCGGGATCACGCCCGCCGGGTTTACTTTGACCGGCAGGTGGCTCGAGCCACCCTCGTAGACTTTCATACCGGCCTGGCGGCGCGGATATTGGATGTGAATCTTGCGCAGAGCGCGCTCCATGAAGACCACAAAAGTGATAACGGCGATCACCATGACAATCACGCCAACGATGACGGCGGGGCTAATTGCGCCCGAGCGACCCGAGGCAAAGAACTGTGCGAGCGCCGCAGGAACCTCGGCAATGATGCCGACGAAGATGATCAGAGAGATACCGTTGCCGATGCCCCGCGCAGTGATCTGTTCACCCAGCCACATCAAGAACATGGTGCCGCCAACCAGCGTGATCATGGTCGAGAAACGGAAATACAGGCCCGGATCGGTTGCCAGATCGCCCGATTCAAGCGAAACAGCCAGACCATAGGCCTGAACAGTGGCCAATGCCACGGTGCCGAAACGGGTGTATTGGTTGATCTTCTTGCGCCCCTGCTCGCCCTCTTTCTTGAGTTGCTCAAGCGCGGGAACCATCGATGTCAGCAACTGCACGATGATCGAGGCCGAGATATAGGGCATGATGCCGAGGGCAAAGATACCCATCCGCCCCAGCGCCCCGCCGGTGAACATCGAAACCATGCCGCCGATGCCCTGCCCCGCCTGCTCCATGAACTCACGCAGTGCCTGCCCGTCAATCCCCGGCACCGGAATAAAGGTGCCCAGACGATAGACGATCAGCAATGCGAGCGTGAACAGGATGCGGTTGCGCAGATCGGTGGCTTTGCCCAAAGCAGCCCAGCTTGTGTTGGCTGCCATTTGTTCTGCTGCTGATACCATAAATCGGTCTCTCTTATGCAAACACCGCCCGGAACCGTTTTCCGGCTCGGGCGGCGTCTTGGAAAACTCTGAGGTCTATGTAAGCGGGTCTGCGCCCGCTCACAAGCGCTTACTCTGCCGCAGCAGCTTTTGTGACCGTCAGTGAGCCGCCTGCTTTCTCAACTGCCTCAACGGCAGCTTTCGAAGCACCGGTTACTTCCAGTTTCACTTTGGCGCTGATTTCGCCCTTGGCCAGAACGCGGATACCGTCCAGCTTGCGACGGACCAGACCGGAGGCAACCAGAGCGTCTTCGGTGATCGCTGCTTTGGCGTCCAGTTTCTTGGCGTCGATGAATTTCTGGATCAGGCCCAGGTTGATAACGGCGAATTCCTTGCGGTTTGGCTTGTTGAAGCCACGCTTGGGCAGGCGCTGGTACAGCGGCATCTGGCCGCCTTCGTAGCCATTGATAGCCACACCCGAACGGGATTTCTGGCCTTTGATACCACGGCCACCCATTTTACCTTTGCCGGAACCGGGGCCGCGGCCAACGCGAGTGCGTTTGGGGCTGGCGCCAGGATTGTCGCGCAATTCGTTCAGTTTCATGTCGCTTCTCCTAAGCCGGATGTGACCCCCGAAGCGTGATGGGCCAACCACGGCGTTTCTTGGTTTTGATTCTCGTGGACGGAAATCCACCGGAGCGCTCTACAGCGTTGTGCCCTTGGTTGCAAGGTTTGTTGTTGATTGCCGCCAAAAGCAAAAGAAGCGCCCGGATGGCGCCTCTTTCGTTGTGAGTGGTTTGGGTCTTACGAACAGTAAGCGTGATCGCGCGCGATATCCGCGATGTCGCAGCGGCGAATGCCGATATCGTCCAGTTCGCGATTGCTCAGACGCTGAAGTTCCCCATAGGTGCGGTTATACTCAGCGGCCCGGGCGCGGTTTTCTTTCACGCGCTCGATCAGGTTCGCGATGCGGGCAGTCAGATTGAAGCCGCCATGTGTCAGTGTAGCTGTATGTGCCATATCATTAATCCTTTCTGTACCGAGGCGTATTCCCCGGGCGTTTCCATTTGTTCCTTTGTGGACAAGGCTCAGATAGGAGTGTTCGATACCGCTAACAACGCGCGTTTTGGTCTAGCCGGTATGCGTTTAGTGAATGGCAAACGACCCGTGAAAATAGCGCCCTGACAAAGCCCGCAGCTTGAGCCAGACTAGTCTCATTTTTTGATGAGGTAACATATGTCGATATTGCACTTGTCCATCACCGCTTCAGATCCCGAGGATGTCGCGAAGTTTTTGGCTGAGATCATGGGCGGCGAAGCGATGCCATTTCCCCCATTCCCAGACTCGTGGATTGCATTTTCCGAGGCAGACAACGGGGCAGCAATTGAAGTATATCCGTCAACCCATACCCTGATCGCTGGCCCAGAACAGGTAAACTGCAAAGTCGGCGATACGGACCCTTCGCCGACATTCGCTCATGTCGCGCTTGGATCAGTCCTGTCGCAACAAGACCTACTCAACCAGGCTCACCAAAAAGGCTGGACAACCCGAGTGTGTAATCGCGGTCCGTTTGAGTGCGTTGAAATCTGGTTGGAAAACCGGGTCCTGGTCGAAGCTCTCGATAGTGACATGCAGCGCGACTACCGCGCGGGAATGACAATGAAGAATTGGGCAGCGATGTTTGGCTTCAGGCGCTAATCCGGCAGCTGTACCTCACAAAAAACGCCCCCGGCACTGCCGGAGGCGTTTCAATTCATTAAATCAACGCTTAGCCGCGCTCTTCGATGATCTCAACCAGATGCGGGATCTTGTTGACCATGCCGCGAACCGAAGGGGTATCTTCCAGTTCACGGGTCTTGTGCATCTTGTTCAGGCCCAGGCCGATCAGGGTTGCGCGCTGTTCGGCGGGGCGACGGATCGGGGAACCGATCTGCTTGACGACGATGGTTTTTGCCATGGGTCGCTCTCCTTATGCTTCTGCTTCAGCAGCAGCTGGTGCTTCGTCCCGCTTGGGCAGGATGTCAGCAACCTTTTTGCCACGACGTGCGGCAACCGAACGCGGGCTCTGCTCTTTCTGCAGGCCGTTGATGGTGGCGCGGATCATGTTGTACGGGTTCTGCGAGCCCAGCGACTTGGACACAACGTCCTTCACGCCCAGCATTTCAAACACGGCACGCATCGGACCACCGGCGATGATACCAGTACCTTCAGGTGCGGTGCGCATAACCACTTTACCGGCGCCGTGACGGCCTTCGATATCGTGGTGCAGGGTCCGACCTTCGCGCAGTTGCACGCGGATCATCTGACGCTTGGCTTGCTCAGTCGCCTTACGGATGGCCTCAGGTACTTCTTTCGCTTTACCCTTGCCAAAGCCCACGCGGCCTTTCTGATCGCCGACAACCACCAGAGCAGCGAAGCCAAAGCGCTTACCACCTTTTACGGTTTTCGACACGCGGTTGATTGCGACCAGGCGATCGGCAAATTCCGGTGCTTCTTCACGGTCGCGGCCACGGCCCCGACGGTTTTCACGTTCTGCCATCTTGGCATCCCTTTTCTCTAGAGGCGCTTGCGGCGCCGTTTTGTTCAATCCAAGTGAGCCCCAACTTTCGTCAGGGCTCCCGGATCATCGGGGCGGATCGAAACCCGCCCGCAAGTCTTAGATCTTCAGGCCACCTTCACGCGCAGCGTCGGCAACTGCCTTCACCTTGCCGTGGAACAGGAAGCCACCACGATCGAAATAGGCCTCTTCGACGCCTGCCTTCTTGGCACGCTCGGCGATGGCCGCGCCCACTTTGGTGGCCGCTTCGACGTTGTTCTTGCCAACAACACCCAGATCTTTTTCCAGGGTCGAGGCCGAGGCCAGGGTCACGCCACGAACGTCGTCGATCAACTGAACGCTGATGTTCTTGTTCGAACGGTGAACCGACAGGCGTACACGGCCTGCGTTGACTTTGCGAAGTTTGTTCCGAACGCGCAGGCGGCGCTTCAGAAACAGGGTTCTTTTGCTGTTTGCCATTGTCTGCGTCCTTACTTCTTCTTGCCTTCCTTGCGGAAGATGAACTCGCCCTTATAGCGGATGCCCTTGCCTTTGTACGGCTCGGGACGGCGCCATTCGCGGATTTTGGCCGCGACTTCGCCCACCTGCTGCTGGTCGATACCTTCCACAACGATCTCTGTCTGCTTCGGCGCGGTGATGGTGACACCTTCCGGAGCAGTGAAATCAACATCGTGGCTGTAGCCCAGGTTCAGCTTCAGGGTGTTGCCCTGCATCTGAGCCCGGTAACCAACACCCTGGATCTCCAGCTCTTTTTTGAAGCCCCGAGTTACACCGGTTACCAGGTTGGCAACCATGGTGCGGCTCATGCCCCACTGCTGGCGGGCACGCTTGGACATGCCGCGAGGGTCGATCTTGACCACATTGTCTTCAACCGACAGCGTAACGTCGTCGGTGGCGGTGAAGCTGCGGGTGCCTTTCGGACCTTTAACTTCGATGGTCTGACCCGACACAGAGGCGGTAACGCCGCTGGGCAGCTCGACCGGTTTTTTACCAATACGAGACATTGCAGACCTCCTTAGAAGACGGTGCAGAGCACTTCGCCGCCAACATTGTTGGAGCGAGCGTTTGCGTCCGACATCACACCTTTCGGAGTGCTGACAATCGACACGCCCAGACCCTGACGGACCTGCGGGATGTCATTGACGCCCATGTACACGCGACGACCGGGTTTCGAGACCCGCTTCAGTTCGCGAATAACAGGGGTGCCTTCGTAGTATTTCAGGCTGATTTCGATGGCCGGATGACCGTTTTCACCGGTCGTCTTTTCATAGCCACGGATGTAACCTTCGTCCGCCAGCACGTCCAGAACCCAACCGCGCAGCTTGGATGCCGGGGTGGAAACGGTGGACTTGCCGCGCATTTGCGCGTTGCGGATACGGGTGAGCATATCGCCGATAGGATCATTCATATCTATGTCTCCCTTACCAGCTCGATTTCACCATGCCGGGGATCTGACCAGCAGAACCCAGCTCGCGCAGCGCGATACGGCTGACCTTCAGCTTACGGTAGTAAGCGTGGGGACGACCGGTCAGCTGACAGCGGTTGTGCAGACGGGTAGCCGAGCTGTTGCGCGGCAGTTTCGCCAGTTTCAGACGCGCTTTGAAGCGCTCTTCCATCGGCTTGCTCTCGTCATTCGCGATTTCTTTCAGCTCGGCACGCTTTGCGGCATATTTGGCCACCAGGCGTTCGCGCTTCTTCTCGCGTTCGATCATTGCTTTTTTAGCCATGTCTCAATCCTCCCGGCGCTTACGCGTTGAACGGCATGTTGAATGCTTTCAACAGTGCCTTTGCTTCAGCGTCGGTGTTCGCTGTGGTGGTGATTACGATGTCCAGGCCCCAGACTTCGTCGACCTTGTCGAAGTCAATCTCGGGGAACACGATGTGCTCTTTCATGCCCATGGCAAAGTTGCCACGACCATCAAAAGACGGCTTCACACCGCGGAAGTCACGAACGCGAGGCATCGCGATGGTGATCAGACGATCCAGGAATTCGTACATCCGGTCACCGCGCAGGGTCACTTTCGCACCCAGCGGCATGTCTTCACGGACGCGGAAACCCGCGATCGACTTCTTCGCCTTGGTTGCAACGGCCTGCTGGCCAGCAATTGCAGTCAGATCCTCGACAGCAGCTTTCGCTTTCTTCGAGTCTTTGACGGCTTCAGCACCACAACCGATGTTCAGAACGATTTTTTCCAGCTTGGGCAGCTGCATGTCGTTCTTGTAGCCGAACTCTTCTTTCAGAGCGGCACGGATGGTTTCAGCGTACTGAGCTTTCAGACGCGGGGTATAGTTTGCGGTATCAAGCATCGATCACGTCCCCCGTGGTCTTGGCGAAGCGCACTTTCTTGTCACCTTCCATGCGGAAGCCAACGCGGGTTGCTTTGCCGTTCTTGTCCAGCAGAGCCAGGTTCGACAGCTCGATCGGGTTTGCCTGAGGCAGGCGACCACCTTGCGAGTTCTGGGTCTGGCGGGTGTGGCGGATGGCAATGTTGATGCCGTCGACAACAGCTTTACCGGCTTTCGGGTCAACCGAGGTGATAGTCCCCTCTTTGCCCTTGTCCTTGCCGGCCAGCACGACGACCTTGTCGCCTTTGCGGAGTTTAGCAGCCATGATTACAGCACCTCCGGAGCCAGCGAGATGATTTTCATGAAGTTCTTGCCACGCAGTTCACGAACAACGGGGCCAAAGATACGGGTACCTACAGGCTCATTGTTGTTGTTCAGGATGACGGCGGCGTTGCGATCGAAACGGATCGCGGTGCCGTCTTCGCGACGGACTTCTTTGGCGGTGCGTACGACGACGGCCTTGCGGACGTCACCTTTCTTTACGCGGCCGCGCGGGATGGCTTCCTTCACCGAGACGACAATGATGTCGCCGACGGAGGCGTATTTACGCTTGGAACCACCCAGGACCTTGATGCACTGAACTCGGCGTGCGCCGGAGTTGTCAGCGACATCCAGATTGGTCTGCATCTGGATCATGTGGTTTCTCCCGACCTGTGGGGGCTGGTCTTGTTAGATCCCCCAGGGTTTCGACAAATGGGAAAATCCTGGGGGCTTACGCCTCCAGAACTTCCCAACGTTTCGTCTTCGATTTCGGCGCGCATTCGATGATGCGGACTGTGTCGCCGACCTTGAAGGCGTTCTTTTCATCGTGAGCCCGGTATTTCTTGGACTTACGGATGGTTTTCTTCAGAACCGGATGCGTAAAGCGGCGCTCGACGGATACGGTTACAGTCTGTTCGTTTGCATCGCTGGTTACGGTGCCGGAAAGGATACGCTTGGGCATCTGATTACTCCTCGGATGCCGCAGCAGCGGCCTTTTCGTTCAGAATGGTTTTGACACGGGCAGCATTGCGGCGGGCCGCTTTGATGCCGGCTGTGTTTTCCAGCTGACCGGTTGCCTGTTGAAAGCGCAGGTTAAAGCTTTCTTTCTTCAGGTTGGCCAGTTCCTCGCGGAGCTGGTCCGGGGTCTTGTCACGCAGTTCTTGGGCGTTCATCGCCTTTTTCCTTTGCTCAAAACACCAGAAGGCCCCGTACACGGGTCACCTTTGACCTGGTGGATGAATGATAGACATACGAATCGCCCGACAACGCCGGGAGACCGCAGGATGCCGCCGTATAAGGGTTTGGGGGGTGGGTGGCAAGAGGAAGTTTGGTGACTAACCTTCCACCGCTGTTTTACGCCCAAAAGGATTCTGATACACTCTATTGGATAACACGACACTGCATTTTCGAGTACCCTATCATGGCAGACGTTCAACCCTCAGAATCGCTATTCAAAAAGAAGAATAACGGAACTAAAGTTAGGCTCAATTTTCGAGAACTTGAGCGCGAGCTTCCCGAACTAGCCGGTAGAATAACCATACTACGCGCACGAATTATCGAACTCGAACACAACTTCTTTAGAGACAGCAAATGGGCTCTAGATCGCTTTAACGTTATCGCGATTTCGACCCTTGTTTTCCCTATGTTTGCAACGGTATTGACTGCGATTTTTGCGCTCGGCAAAAATCCTGGTCTTGGCGCAGGTTGGCCTATCTCGATCGCATTGACGGCTTTAGGCACTATGGTTGCCGCATCGGGTCATGCATTCGGTTGGCATAAACGCTACAAAGCAATGCTTGTCGCGAAGTGGCGGATGACAGCGCTTAGAACCGCGATAGACCAATACCTAGCCGATGCCGCGTTGGCTCATAGAATGAGCGAAGGAACCGCGAAAGTCGATTGGAAAGACTTTTCTGGTGTCGTTCAGACTTGGGTGGATCAATTTCAAGAGATTCTAGCGGAATTTGGGAATGAGTATGGCTCTGCTATTTCTACACCCGCGCCAGCTAAACCCAAAGCAGTTAGTCCCAGCGGTAATTAAAACTCACCGAAATCCGCTCTTCCTCGGCCATGTTCAGCGGCACCTCGTGGCGCAGCCAGCTTTCCCACAGCAGGACATCGCCCACCTGCGGTTTCATATAGATGAACGGCTGCAAATCCCGGCGACCACCTTTGAGCCGCGTCGGCGCGGCCATCATGCGGCCAGAACGGGGGTCTTCCAGTTTCAACGCACTCGCCCCTTCGGGCATGGCCACATAGGTCGTACCCGAGATCACACTGTGCGGGTGCAGGTGGCTGGAATGCATGCCGCCCTCGGGCAGGATGTTGATCCACAGGTCTTCCAGCTTCAATTCTCCCTCGCCCAGATCGAACTCCAGATCCTTGGCAAAGGCCGCGACATGCTGGTCCAGTGCTTTGACCAGATCGGCGAAGATCGGGAACCGCCAGGGCAGATCGGTCAACGAAGCATAGCTGGTGTAGCCGGGATAGCCGTTTTCTTCACACCAGTCCTGCCCGGCCTCATCATCCTCGGCGATGACAAGGCAAGAGTTTTCCAACTCATCCGCGTCGATCTTGGGATCGAACTCGGACAAAGCTGCGCGATAGAGACGGGTAACGAAGAGTGATTCAATCTGAGGCATGGCTCATCTCTTAGACCAGCCTCAATCAGAAGGCGATGGGTGATTTGCGAGGCTCTGCCTCGCGCTCCGGGATATTTGGGACCAGATGAAGTACGGATCCCCTGCTTCATCTGGCTATAAATATCCCGGGGGAGTCGCGGCTTGCCGCGGCGGGGGCAGAGCCCCCAAGAAACAAACCCCCGCCAGTTTCCCGACGGGGGTCAATCTTGTCACGAACGGGGTTTCCCCCCAATCGCTTACCAGTCTTCGCGCAATACGACGCGGGTCTTGACCGGCAGCTTCATCGCCGCCAGGCGCAGGGCCTCGCGGGCGATGTCGTCATTGACGCCGTCAATCTCGAACATCACGCGGCCAGGCTTGACCTTGCAAACCCAACGGTCGACCGAACCTTTACCTTTACCCATACGAACTTCGATCGGCTTTGCAGTGACCGGAGTGTCGGGGAAGATGCGGATCCAGACACGGCCCTGACGCTTCATGTGACGCGTCATGGCACGACGTGCAGCTTCGATCTGGCGTGCGGTTACACGCTCAGGCTCAAGAGCTTTCAGGCCGTAGGTGCCAAAGTTCAGATCAGAGCCGCCTTTGGCTTCGCCCTTGATCCGGCCTTTGTGCATCTTGCGGAATTTAGTACGCTTTGGTTGAAGCATATCTTTCCCTCCTTAGCGACGACCGCCACCAGCACCACGAGGTGCAGGGCCGTCTTGGAGTTCCTGTGCTTTACGGTCACGTGCCTGCGGATCGTGCTCCATGATCTCACCTTTGAAGATCCAGACCTTGATCCCGATGATCCCGTAAGGAGTCATCGCTTCGGCATGTGCGTAATCGATGTCGGCACGCAGAGTGTGCAGAGGCACGCGGCCTTCGCGGTACCACTCGGTCCGTGCGATCTCGGCGCCGCCCAGACGACCCGCGACGTTCACCCGGATACCAAGGGCGCCCATGCGCATGGCGTTCTGAACCGAGCGCTTCATGGCGCGACGGAACGAAACACGACGTTCCAGCTGCTGAGCGATGGACTCGGCAACCAGTTGCGCGTCAAGCTCGGGCTTGCGCACTTCGACGATGTTCAGGTGCAGTTCGCTGTCGGTCATGCGAGCAAGCTTTTTGCGCAGAACTTCGATGTCTGCACCTTTCTTGCCGATGATGACACCGGGACGTGCAGTGTGGATCGTAACGCGGCACTTTTTGTGCGGACGTTCGATGATCACACGGGCAACACCGGCCTGCTTGCACTCTTTGTTGATGAACTCACGGATCTTGAGGTCTTCCAGCAGAAGATCACCGTAGTCCTTGGTGTCGGCGTACCAGCGGCTGTCCCAGGTGCGGTTGACCTGCAGGCGCATGCCGATCGGATTTACTTTATGACCCATTAGGCTTGCTCCTCAACTTGACGCACCTTGATGGTGATCTCCGAGAACGGCTTCATGATTGCACCAAACCGACCACGTGCACGCGGGCGGCCGCGCTTCATGACCAGGTTCTTGCCAACCCATGCTTCGGCGACGATTAGTTCGTCAACGTCCAGGTTGTGGTTGTTCTCGGCGTTGGCGATTGCGGACTGCAGGCACTTCTTGACGTCCTGCGCGACACGCTTGTTGCTGAAAGTCAGGTCGGTCAGAGCCTTCTCAACTTTCTTGCCGCGGATCATTTGCGCAACCAGGTTCAGTTTCTGCGGGCTGGTGCGAAGCATGCGGGTTTTCGCCATTGCTTCGTTTTCAGCCACGCGGCGGGGGTTCTTTTCCTTGCCCATGACTTACTTCCGCTTCGCTTTTTTGTCTGCGGCGTGGCCATAATAGGTACGAGTCGGCGAGTATTCACCGAACTTCTGACCGATCATGTCTTCCGAGACGTTGACGGGGATATGCTTCTGGCCGTTGTACACACCAAAGGTCAGACCCACGAACTGGGGCAGAATGGTGGAACGACGCGACCAGATTTTGATGACTTCGTTGCGGCCCGACTCGCGCGCTGCTTCGGCTTTTTTCAGCACGTAAGCATCGACGAAAGGACCCTTCCAAACAGAGCGAGACATAGATTAACGTCCCTTCTTCTTGGCGTGCCGCGAGCGGATGATCAGCTTCTGGGACGCTTTGTTCTTGTTGCGGGTACGCTTACCCTTGGTGTCCTTACCCCACGGAGTAACCGGCGTACGGCCACCCGAGGTCCGACCTTCACCACCACCGTGCGGGTGATCGATCGGGTTCATTGCAACACCACGAACCGACGGACGAACGCCCTTGTGGCGCATACGACCGGCTTTACCGAGGTTCTGGTTGCTGTTGTCGGGGTTGGACACGGCACCAACGGTGGCCATGCATTCCTGACGGACCATGCGCAGTTCGCCCGAGCTCAGACGGATCTGAGCGTAGCCGCCATCGCGACCAACGAACTGAGCGTAAGTACCGGCCGCACGTGCGATCTGACCGCCTTTACCAGGCTTCATCTCGATGTTGTGGACGATGGTACCAATGGGCATGCCCGAGAACGGCATTGCGTTGCCCGGCTTGATGTCAGCTTTTGCCGACGCGATGACCTTGTCACCAACAGCCAGACGCTGCGGAGCCAGGATATATGCCTGCTCGCCGTCTTCGTATTTTACCAGTGCGATGAATGCGGTCCGGTTCGGGTCATATTCGATCCGCTCGACGGTTGCCGCGACATCAAATTTGTTCCGTTTGAAGTCAACGATCCGGTAGAGACGCTTTGCGCCACCGCCGCGGCGGCGTGAAGTGATCCGTCCGGTGTTGTTCCGGCCGCCCGATTTGGTCAAACCCTCTGTGAGAGACTTGACCGGACGTCCTTTCCAAAGCTCCGAACGGTCGATCAGCACCAGCCCGCGCTGGCCCGGCGTCGTCGGCTTGTACGACTTGAGTGCCATGCTTTCTGTCTTCCGTTTAGCAAGTGCAGGGAGTTTCCCTGCTATGTGATAGGCCCCCGTAGGTGCCAAGGGTATAGGGCCCCGAAGGTCCCCGGTTACAAATATCAGAGGCCCCGGAACGAATCCGAGGCCGCAAGATTGGGTGCGTTTAACAGGGTTGGGGGTGGGTGTCTATAGGGGAAAGGCTTCACTTTCCAACAAAGAACGAGGGTACTTTAACTGACCGTCTCTCGCCTCTGTCGGAGGACCAACAGCTCTCCTCCTTCCAAATCATAACGCTATCTGGGCATCCAATTTATCAAAAAAAGAAAGTTATGGTATGGGGCAATCAGTATCCTTCGATGGCAATTAAGCAACTCTTGATTGAATCTTTCAGCGCGCTGTTGCGCGTAAGAACCGACCATGTAGATCGTTCTTAACCTTCTTTAGTACAAAGGAAAATCAACATGAAGAAGATTACACTGCGCTTCGCTGCAGTCGGTGGGCTTACGTTTATCGCAGCGTGCAGCACAACAGAAATTCCTGACCAGCAAAGCGTCGACACATGCCGCGACCTTGCAGGTATCGAGATAGATTTCATCGTGGAAACCTCTCCCACAGGAGAAAGATCACTGAAGACGGATCCCCCCGGAAGCACAGTTCCGTTGAAAGAGGCTATTGCCTTTGAAAACTGCCTCAAGTCGATTTCATAAGTTGATTCCCACAGAACCCGAGAAACCAGAATGAAAAAAGTTATCGTTGCTGCGCTTGGCTGCGCATTCATCGCTGCATGTGCTGAAACCTCTAGTCAAAATGGCGGTGCCGCGGAAAACCAATCGCGTGCTGCGTCAAAAGAAAAAGTATTCGAATGTGCCAAAGCTGCAGGGATCAAATCACAGCTGGCGGTTGAAACCACTATTTCCGGCGGTCAGATTAAAGAGCGCGTTTTGCCCAAAAACGGTGTGACGCAGGCTCAGGCTGATGCTGCCAATAGCTGTATAGCAGGCTGACGTTTGTTATTCGCAAATAGCGCAAGCAAATTGGACCCCGCATTGGCGGGGTCTTTCGTTTCTTACTTAGTTTCAGCGGGATGGTCCGTGGTGTTGACTAAGCAAGCAGTAATCCTGCGAACTATTCGCGGTGGGGCGCGGGACAAGGCCGAAGGCCGCCCCGCCAGCGACTGTCCGTCTCGGCGGGCTGGCACTTTGGGGAAGTTTGCACCTCGCTAAGAATTCGGATGTATTTGGCACCACAAATCGCACTGATTAGCCGTTGCAGCGCCATCCCACGGGCAGTCTCCGGCACGCCTTGCGCTCTTATCCGAAGGTCCGCTTGCGGTGCAGCGGTTCGGAATCATCGCAATTCGCTACCAACGTTTGAGCTGACCCAGTAACATGCAAAGGGTACGGTGTTTCTGCGCGTTCAAAAGCAATTCAATATAAAGAGCGTTAACGGTTATTTGATGGTTGGCTGGAATAGATCTTGGGGCGCGATAGGAAATTAAAATTCAGCTCAAAAAAATGCCCCAACACTGCGGCCGCTCGTTTTCTTTGACCAAAGGCTTTACCGCCTTCCTCCTCGCTGTAATCGCGACTGCTGTGCTTGGCTATGTTGTCTTGTTTCTACACCATCGTATCGAAGACTATGGAACCTGTGTGCGCTTGCCTAACGGCGTGATTGTCTCCTATCAGGCGCTGTTCGATCTATCTCGATCTTTTGGAACTCCACTACCGGTGGTCCGGGGTCCGGACTTTCAAATTTTGTCCGTCGGCAACGATGAGAGACTCCTTTTCTCACAGACAACGGCTTTTTGGGTCGATATCGATGAGCGTCAGGGCTCTGCGACCGGCCTTGTCTTCCAACCGGATGTCGGCCTCGTCACTCGCGGCAAGGACCCGGCATTGTACTCCGAGTTAGTCGGCGACGCCGGAGAATGGCTTGAACAAGGGGAACGACTAAATAACACCAATGTTTTAGGTGTACTTTACGCACTTAAGAACTACCCCGAGTACCAAGCGCCCTCGTGCCAAGTGCCGTTGATCATTTGGTAGACATGCACAACAAAAACCCCCGCTTGCGCGGGGGCCTTTATCTCTCTCCAAAGACGGGTTCGATCAGAGACCGGTGCTCACGTCGATGGTGTTCCCCTCTTCTAGGGTCACATATGCTTTTTTGACGTCTTTCCGACGGCCCAGCTGGCCGCGGAACCGCTTGACCTTGCCTTTGGTCACGGTGGTGTTCACCGCTTTGACCTTCACACCAAACAGCGCCTCAACGGCCTCTTTGATCTGCGGCTTGTTGCTGTCGATCGCCACTTCAAAGACAACCGCGCCGTTTTCGGACGCCATGGTCGACTTTTCGGTGATGATCGGCTTGCGGATCACGTCGTAGTGTTCTGCCTTCGCGCTCATTTCAGACGAGCCTCCAGTGCTTCGACAGCCGCTTTGGTGAGCACCAGGGTGTCACGCTTGAGGATGTCATAGACGTTTGCGCCCATCGACGGCAGGATATCCAGACCTTCGATGTTCTTGGACGCTTTCAGGAACCCTTCGTTCACGGTCGCGCCGTCGATGACCAGAGCGCGTTTCCAGCCCAGGTTTGCAACCTGTTTGGCCAGAGCGGCGGTCTTGCCTTCGGCTTCGGCGTTTTCGATCACAACCAGTTCACCTGCTTTGGCTTTGGCCGACAGAGCGTGGCGCAGGCCAAGCTTGCGGAACTTTTTCGGCAGGTCGTGGCCGTGCGAACGAGGGGTCGGGCCCTTGTAGATACCACCCTTGCGGAAGATCGGCGCGTTGCGGTCACCATGGCGTGCGCCACCGGTGCCCTTCTGGCGATAGATCTTCTTGGTCGAGTAGCTGGTTTCCGAGCGGGTCTTTACCTTGTGGGTGCCAGCCTGCGCGTTGTTGCGCTGCCAGCGGACCACGCGGTGCAGGATGTCCGCGCGCGGCTCGAGGCCGAACAGGTCCGCATCCAGCTCGATGTTGCCGGCTTTGCCGCCGTCCAGTTTGATTACATCAAGTTTCATGCTTCACCACCTTCTGCGGGCGCTTCTTCCGCAGGTGCTTCGGTTGCCTCGGTGACAGCCGACTTCACAGCAGCCGGGAAAGGCAGGCCTTCCGGTGCTTTCTTCTTGACGGCGTCCTTGACGGTGACCCAGCCCGATTTCGGTCCGGGAACGGCGCCTTTGATGAAGACCAGGTTCCGGTCGGCGTCGGTTTTGACGACTTCCAGGTTCTGGGTGGTAACACGGGCAGCACCCATGTGACCGGCCATCTTCTTGCCTTTGAAAACCTTGCCCGGGTCCTGACACTGACCGGTCGAACCGTGCGAACGGTGGCTGATCGAAACACCGTGCGAGGCGCGCAGACCACCAAAGTTCCAACGCTTCATCGCACCGGCAAAACCTTTACCGATCGAAGTACCCGAAACGTCAACCTTCTGACCTTCCAGGAAGTGTTCTGCCGAAATCTCGGCACCCACATCGATCAGGCCATCTTCGGAGACGCGGAATTCGGCCAGCTTACGCTTGGGCTCGACCTTTGCAGCGGCGTAGTGACCGCGCATGGCTTTCGAGGTGCGTTTTGCCTTGGCAGCACCGGCGCCCAGCTGAACGGCGGTGTAGCCGTCTTTGTCAGCGGTACGCTGTGCAACGACCTGCAGGTTGTCCAGGTGAAGAACGGTCACAGGGACCTGCTTGCCGTCTTCCATGAACAGGCGGGTCATGCCAACTTTTTTTGCGATAATACCAGAGCGCATAATCTATACCCTCCGATCTTACGACTGCAGCTTGATCTCGACGTCCACACCAGCAGCGAGGTCGAGCTTCATCAGCGCGTCAACGGTCTGGGGGGTCGGATCAACGATGTCCAAGAGACGCTTGTGCGTACGGATCTCGAACTGGTCGCGGGATTTCTTGTCTACGTGAGGGCCACGGAGAACCGTGAACTTCTCAATCTTGTTCGGCAGCGGGATCGGGCCGCGCACGTTCGCGCCGGTCCGCTTGGCAGTGTTGACGATCTCTTGCGTGCTGGCATCCAGAACGCGATAGTCAAATGCCTTCAGCCGAATACGGATGTTTTGGCTTTGCATATTAACAGCCTTTTATCAGGCGTTGAGGTTGAGAGGAGGACAGACGCGCATCGCCAACCCTCTTCGAACCCAAAAGGCGGGAATCACCCCGCCTTGACGTTCTTATGGAGAACCCGCGCGTGATAGTGGGGTTGGTGGGGTTTGGCAAGCCAAAAAGTTGGGGCCGCGGCTTCCATTTTCATGCAAAGCTTATCTGATGTAGACGAACGGTTAGATGACCGCCTGCAAGCACATGAAACAGCAGTAGGCAATATATGAATGAACCCTAAACGCTCTCAATCTGGGCTCGCAAAAGAAGGGATAAGGATGGTAGATTTATCGGATTTCACCACATTAATATTGACCGTATTAAATGAGAAAGATGCTGAATCACTTAACGTCCTGATCGAACCTCATCTTGAATTGTATGAAGTGCCTCCAGGAAAACTCTGTGAAGTGTTGTATCCTTGGAATTCTGACAACTCGAATCCAGACAAGCGCTTGGAGGTCGCACAGAGAGAGGATTGTTTCGTTATTTACCCTCCTGGTAAATACGCTCCCTTGCTCATGGTGGATGGGAGGCATTTGGAAAACAAATGGCACCAAACCGCGCCCGACTAAGCGGTTTTTAATTCTTTCAGAGCAACTGCCGCCCACCAGCAGGCAAAGCCGCCTTACGCGATGATTTTCGACGCACTTGTTATGTGCGTCTCGGGATTATTGAATTCAAACAAAAAGGCCGCCCCTTTCGGGACGGCCTTTTTTAGTCTCACTGATATGCCGGGCTGATGTCCGACCTACCGTGATTATTCGACGATCTTCGACACAACACCCGCGCCAGCAGTGCGGCCGCCTTCGCGGATGGCGAAGCGCAGACCGTTTTCCATCGCGATCGGCGCGATCAGTTCAATGCCGAACGACACGTTGTCGCCAGGTACGACTTTCTCTGTGTTTCCTGAGACTACTGCGATGAACCCCAACTAATTCCGCACCAGCCACGGGTCTTCAACCTTCATCCCCTGATACACCGCATGCAAAAAGAGATGAGCAATCACAGGGTCATTCGAAAACGGCGAGAACTGCAAATTGCCCTCTTTGACCCCTTCCACGGCCTCATAGATAACCTGATCCGCCTTGACGGTCACCAGCACCTCAAGTTCCGCCAATGTTTCCGGATCAACCGCTGTGGGGTCATCCGACAGGATCACAAAGTCCGCCACCTTTCCAACCTCGATCGAGCCCTTTTCATCCTCCTCAAAATGCTGCCACGCAGGCCAGATCGTCATGGCCTTCAAGGCAGTCATAACATCGACCCTCTGATGCGGCCCCAAGATATCACCGGACCGAGTACGGCGAGTGACGGTTGCGGCAAGGACACGCATGCTGTCGGGAAAGGCCACCGGGGCATCGTGGTGTGTACCAAACATCATGTCCCGCTCGCGCAGCCATCCGGTGGGTGAGATATTGTCTGCATTGATCGGCCCAACGGTGTGATCCCGGTGCCAATCGCCCCAGTAAAAGGTGTGCATAGGGAAAAGCGACGGAAAAACACCAAGGCGCTTAAAGCTCGCAACCTGGTCTTCTCGTAGAAACTGGCCATGAATCAGAACAGGACGGTTACCAGGGTCGCCATACTTGATCTGCGCTTCTTCTAGGGCCGCAATCAGCATGTCAGATGCTCCCTCACCGTTGGAATGCACAAGAATCTGGAACCCGTTCTCGTAACACCAGTTCACCGCGTCCTGGAGTTGCTCCATCGTGATAGCGGCGTATCCTGAATACCCGGCAGCATAGTTCCCAACCGGATCATAATAGGGTCGATCCCTCAATGCTGTGAAACCCTGAGGCGAACCGTCAATCGTGAGCTTACAGCCCCCGACTCGAACCCGGTCATTGTAGTTCTTTGAGGTGTTGGCACCAATAAATTCCCTGGCCTCAAGAACATCCGGAAACGCTACCACGTCGATTGGAAGCCCGTCTTCGGCCGCAACTTTCCTGAGAACTTCTACAATTTCACCCGAAGATCGGCCTTCTTGTCCGGTTGTATATCCAAACTTTGCCCAGAGATCGGCACCTGCACGGGCGAATGCCGCCAGACCTTCCTCACCCAAATTTCCTAGCATGGGGACAAGAACCGAAAAGAACGCATACTCTTCTAATACACCATTTGGTTCCCCACCGTCATCGCGCTGAATTACTCCACCCGGAGGAGCTTCTGAAGCGGCTGTGATGCCAGCCAATTCTAAGGCCTTCGAGTTTGCGACACCCAAGTGCCCAGACTGATGAATAATAATGACAGGCAAGTCTTTGGACACCATGTCCAGCTCGTGCCGTGTAGGATGGCGCAGTTCCTTTAGTTGAGCATTGTCGTAGCCAAAGCCAATGATCATTTTAACCTGTTCAACGGCCTGCGCATTCTCCTCGGCCCAGTCTGACAGCGTGGATTGCAGGCTGGCAATATCAACAACCTCGCCATCCGGTGGCGCGAGAAGATTAGCGGACAGCGCCTGCAAGCCCCCCATGACGACATGTCCATGGCTATCGACGAAACCCGGAAGCATCGCGCGCCCTTCCAAATCATAGGTTGCGGTTCCTTCCCCCTGATGTGCTGACAAATCAGACAGCGACCCCACGGCAAGAATGCGCCCGTCCTTGACGGCGACAGCCTCAGCGGACGGAGCTGCATCGTTTATCGTTACGATTGGCCCACCGAGATAAATTCTATCAGCGATTTGTTGCGAGGACGCCGAGGTAGAGGAGAAAGCGATTGCTGCGACAAGACAGATTGAACGCGTCGAAAAGTGCATCTGATTACCTCTTTTCTATTGCAATGTCTCAATATGAAAGAGGTTAGCATCACTGTGAGCTGAGGCAAAAACGAAAAAGGGCGCCCCGAGGGGCGCCCTTTCTTTGGCTATTCGCGGGTGCGAATTACTCGATGATTTTCGACACAACGCCAGCGCCGACGGTGCGACCGCCTTCGCGGATCGCGAAGCGCAGGCCGTTTTCCATCGCGATGGGGGCGATCAGCTCAACGCCGAACGACACGTTGTCGCCGGGCATGACCATCTCGGTGCCTTCGGCCAGCGTCACGGTGCCGGTCACGTCAGTGGTCCGGAAGTAGAACTGCGGACGGTAGTTCGCGAAGAACGGGGTGTGACGACCGCCTTCTTCCTTGGTCAGGATGTAGGCTTCGGCTTCGAACTTGGTGTGCGGTGTCACCGAACCCGGCTTACACAGAACCTGGCCACGCTCAACGCCGTCACGGTCAACACCACGCAGCAGCGCGCCGATGTTGTCGCCCGCTTCACCGCGGTCCAGCAGCTTGCGGAACATTTCAACGCCGGTGCAGGTGGTCTTGGTGGTGTCGCGGATGCCGACGATTTCGATCTCGTCGCCAACATTGATCACGCCACGCTCAACACGACCGGTCACAACAGTACCACGGCCCGAGATTGAGAACACGTCTTCGATCGGCATCAGGAACGGCTGGTCAACAGCACGCTCGGGGGTGTCGATGTAGTCATCAACAGCCGCCATCAGTTCCTTGATTTTCTCTTCGCCGATTTCCGGGTTGTTGCCTTCCATCGCGGCCAGAGCCGACCCTGCGATGATCGGAATATCGTCGCCGGGGTACTCATAGCTCGACAGCAGCTCGCGGATTTCCATTTCCACCAGTTCCAGCAGCTCTTCGTCGTCAACCTGGTCAACTTTGTTCATGAACACGACCATCTTCGGGATGCCAACCTGGCGGCCCAGCAGGATGTGCTCACGCGTCTGCGGCATCGGGCCGTCAGCTGCGTTCACAACCAGGATCGCGCCGTCCATCTGCGCGGCACCGGTGATCATGTTCTTGACGTAGTCGGCGTGGCCGGGGCAGTCGACATGCGCATAGTGGCGGTTGTCGGTCTCGTATTCCACGTGGGCGGTCGAGATGGTGATGCCGCGCGCTTTCTCTTCCGGCGCACCGTCAATCTGGTCATACGCTTTGAAGTCACCAAAATACTTGGTGATTGCTGCGGTCAGCGTCGTCTTACCATGGTCAACGTGGCCAATCGTGCCGATGTTGACGTGCGGTTTTGTACGCTCAAACTTTTCCTTTGCCATGATGGCCTCCTTTTTCGGTAATGAAGGGAGCCCCTGACCGGAGCTCCCTCAAATCTTCGCTTATGCGTATTTCGCCTGGATCTCGTCCGAGATGTTCTGCGGAACCGGATCGTAGTGGTCGAACTGCATGGTGAACTGGGCACGGCCCGACGACATCGAACGCAGAGTGTTGATGTAGCCGAACATGTTCGCGAGCGGAACGAACGCATCAATTGCGATGGCGTTGCCGCGCGGCTCTTGTCCAGACACTTGGCCCCGACGCGAGGTCAGGTCGCCGATGATACCGCCGGTGTATTCTTCCGGGGTGATCACTTCGACCTTCATGATCGGTTCCAGCAGTTTCGCGCCAGCTTTGCGCATGCCTTCACGCATACACATCCGCGATGCGATTTCGAACGCCAGAACGCTCGAGTCAACGTCGTGGAACTTACCGTCCAGCAGGGCAACCTTGAAGTCGATCACAGGGAAGCCAGCCAGAGGGCCGCTGTCCATGACCGAGTTGATGCCTTTTTCAACACCGGGGATGTATTCCTTCGGAACGGCACCACCAACGATGCGGCTTTCGAACGAATAGCCTTCGCCTGCTTCGGTCGGCTGGATCTCCAGCTTGACTTCCGCGAACTGACCCGAACCACCCGACTGTTTCTTGTGGGTGTAGGTGTGCTCGACCGGCATCGAGATGGTTTCACGATAGGCCACCTGCGGCGCACCGATGTTCGCCTCGACTTTGAACTCGCGCTTCAGACGGTCAACCAGGATGTCCAGGTGAAGTTCGCCCATGCCCTTCATGATGGTCTGACCGGATTCCAGATCAGTTTCCACGCGGAAGGACGGGTCTTCGGCGGCCAGACGGGCCAGACCCTGGGACATTTTCTCTTGGTCGCCCTTGGTTTTGGGCTCAACCGCGATCTCGATCACCGGATCAGGGAAGGTCATGGTTTCCAGAACCACCGGATCCTTCGCATCACACAGGGTGTCACCGGTGGTGGTGTCTTTCAGACCCGCCAGCGCGATGATGTCGCCTGCAAACGCTTCTTCGATCTCTTCCCGGTTGTTCGAGTGCATCATCATCATACGACCGATGCGCTCTTTTTTACCTTTGGTCGAGTTCAGGATCGAGTCACCTTTGTTCATGGTGCCCGAGTAGATCCGAGTGAAGGTCAGCGAGCCAACGAAGGGGTCGTTCATGATTTTGAACGCCAGACCCGAGAAGGCCATGTCGTCGTCTGCACGACGGGCGATGTCACGAACTTCTTCCTCGTCGCCGGGTTTGAAGCCCATGTAATCAACAACGTCCAGCGGGCTGGGCAGATAGTCGATCACGGCGTTGAGCAGCGGCTGTACGCCTTTGTTCTTGAACGCCGAACCACCCAGAACCGGAACAAACGCGATTTCCAGTGTGCCCTTGCGCAGCAGTTTGCGCAGGGTCGGAACGTCGGGCTCATTGCCTTCCAGGTATTCCATCATCGCGTCGTCGTCCATTTCGACGGCCGCTTCGATCATCTTGCCGCGCCATTCGTCAGCCATGTCTTTCAGGCTGTCGCGGATCGGAGCTTTGATCCAGCTTGCGCCCAGATCTTCACCCTGCCACAGCCACTCTTCCATGGTGACCAGGTCGATCAGACCTTCCAGCTCGGACTCGGCACCGATCGGAATACCAACCGGAACAGCGCGTGCGCCGGTGCGGTCTTCAATCATGTTGACGCAGTTGAAGAAGTCAGCGCCGATCTTGTCCATCTTGTTGACGAAAACCATACGCGGAACCTTGTAGCGGTCAGCCTGACGCCACACGGTTTCGGTCTGGGGCTCAACACCAGCGTTTGCGTCCAGAACGCAGACGGCACCGTCGAGAACCGCCAGCGAGCGTTCGACTTCGATGGTGAAGTCAACGTGGCCGGGGGTGTCGATGATGTTCAGGCGGTGCTTGGGGGTATCGGCGGTCTGACCGTCCTCGGTGCGCTCCCAGAACGTGGTGGTCGCAGCCGAAGTGATGGTGATGCCGCGTTCCTGCTCCTGCTCCATCCAGTCCATGGTGGCTGCACCGTCGTGCACCTCACCGATGTTGTGGGATTTACCAGTGTAATACAGGATACGCTCCGAGCAGGTGGTCTTACCTGCGTCGATGTGCGCCATGATACCGAAGTTACGGTATAGTTCGAGCGGATATTCGCGTGCCATTTTTGATAAGCCTCTGAATTACCAACGGTAGTGGCTGAAGGCTTTGTTCGCCTCGGCCATCTTGTGGGTGTCTTCGCGCTTCTTCACGGCAGTACCGCGGGACTGTACAGCGTCCAGCAGCTCACCGGCGAGGCGTTCTTCCATGGTGTTTTCGTTGCGGCCGCGCGCAGCGGTGATCAGCCAACGGATGGCCAGAGCTTCGCGGCGCTCAGGACGGACTTCGACCGGAACCTGATAGGTTGCACCACCAACCCGGCGCGAGCGAACCTCGACCGACGGTTTGATGTTGTCGAGCGCTTCGTGGAACACTTCGACAGGAGCGCGCTTTACCTTGTTTTCAACGCGGTCAAATGCGTTGTAAACGATGCGCTCTGCGACCGACTTCTTGCCGTCGATCATCAGGTTGTTCATGAATTTGGTCAGTACCTTGTCGCCAAATTTGGCGTCAGGCAGAACTTCGCGTTTTTCGGCGGCGTGACGACGTGACATATCAGCCTCTCCTTCTTACTTGGGACGCTTCGCGCCGTATTTCGAACGACGCTGCTTACGGTCTTTGACGCCCTGAGTATCCAGAACACCGCGCAGGATGTGGTAACGCACACCGGGAAGGTCTTTTACACGGCCGCCACGGATCAGAACAACCGAGTGTTCCTGCAGGTTGTGGCTTTCACCGGGGATGTACGAGATGACCTCGAACCCGTTGGTCAGGCGCACCTTGGCAACCTTACGCATCGCCGAGTTCGGCTTTTTAGGTGTGGTGGTGTACACGCGGGTGCAGACGCCGCGTTTCTGCGGGCACTGCTCCAGGTGCATGGACTTCGAGCGTTTTACTTTGGGCTGCCGCGGCTTGCGGATCAGCTGTTGAATAGTTGGCATTCCGGTTTCTTCCCCGTTTTGCAACACACATGACATGCACGCGGCTGCGTGCGGTTAAATTCGCTGCACTTATGCGTCCACAAGCGCAAAACCCGCGAGCGTTCCCATTCCGAGGTGAACGTCGCGGTTGTTTATCAGAGGGCGCGAACGACAAAATTGTTCGGGCCTTGACCAGTTCATTACTGGAATCGGTTGTGGGGCGGCCCCCGGCACCGAGATGTCGCGCGTAATAGGGGGAGTCGGGCGCAGTGTCAACAGCGCTTGGGGAATACCCGTTCGCTGGCCGAAATATGCTGATTTATCAATGCCCGCAACAGATGAGCAGCATATTGTAAGTTGTAGCCTGTCAAAGCCGCACGCATAGTCACGCCACGCGAGTTACAAGAGATAGATCATGCAAGTTACCGGCCTGTGCCGCTTTTCCTACCCTGCCATCGGAGGATTCCAAATCGAGCATGAGACGATTGAAGACCGCCGGGCCTTTCTCTATTCCTCAAAACGTTTGAATGAGCGGTTCCATCTGTTGGAAACTGTCACCCTGCCCGGTCTCAAGGATCAAACCGACGAGGATTTTGAGTTTCTTATCGTTGTCGGAAATTGCCTGCCGGCGGATGCTTCGGACAGGCTGTACGATCTGACAGCTGGTGTAAAGCAAGTTCGCATCATTGCAGAGACACCGGACGAACACCGCAAGGTTATGAAGCGCATTCTGAATCAGGCGCGTACGGACCCCGGAAAACCATGCCTTCAATTTCGGCTGGATGACGACGATGCGGTGGCCGTGGATTTTATCGAACGGTTGCGCGGGGCGATAGGTGACTTCACCGGCCTGATCAAACGACACCCTGCAATCACCATAGATTTCAATTGCGGCTATCTGCTGGACGTCAGCCGTGGCGCACCGCGCGCCCTGCGGCTGCATCGCAGCCTGATTTCCGCAGGTTTGGGCATGTACGTTCAGGGTAACAGCGATCTGACAATTATGAATTTCGCCCACCAGCGCCTGGCGCGGTTCATGCCTGTGGTCAGCTACCCGGACAAGCCGATGTGGATCCGCAGCCTGAACGGCTTTAACGACTCTCCCAACGCGCGAAAGGGTCAGCAAAAACCTGAGCCGCTGGACATCGATATCAAGACGGATCTCGCCGAACGCTTTGCCGTTGACGCTGCGAGGTTAACCTACTCGGACGCCTGAGCCGCGCGTTCACGGAACAAGGTGAACAATCCCCCTCCGACAACCAGAGCCGCGCCAAGCATCGTCACATCGTCGGGCCAGTCGCCGAAGACAAGCCAACCCAGCCCCAACGCCCATAGCAGGCTGGAATATCGGAACGGTGCCACGAACCCGACCTCGCCCACCCGCATGACCATGACGCTGAAAACATAGCCCATCATGACGAACACCGCCGCCCCGGCCACAAGGCCACCGGTCTCCGGAGAGACTGGAACCCACCCTTCAAAGACTGAAACAATTGCAGCGGCTACCGTTACCGACAAAGACGTTGCCAGCGTGACAACCATTGAGGGCACATCAGCTGACATACGCCGTGTCGCCATATCGCGTGCAGTATATGACAGCACCGCTATCAGTGCAAATATCGAATAGATGCTGAACCCTTCGGGGCCGGGTCGGACGATCAGCAACATACCGGCAAACCCCATCGCAATTGCCACCATTCGTCGCCAACCAATGCGTTCTTTAAATAACAGCACCGCACCCAACGTCACCGTCAGAGGCAAAGCCTGCAGCACTGCAGTCACATTCGCCAGCAGCATGTGTTTCAGTGCAGCCAGAAAAAAGAACGTCGCCGTCAATTCAGCCAAGCTGCGAAATGCCACCAGCCATTTGTCATGGCGCGAGAAGTTCAGGTGCAACGTCCCAAGGTGACGTGCCAGAAGATAAACAAGCAGCGTCGCCAGCACCCCACGCATGGCGATCAGTTGGAACAGGGGCAGGTCCTGCAAAACGAACTTCACCACGGCATCGTTCATGGTAAAGGCCATCATGCTGCTCATCATCAGCAGCGCACCTTTTATATTGGGGGTCATTTGGGTGAAATCCAGCAGCCGAAACTCCGGCCCATTGGCCGGAAAACAGGTAGTGTTGTCAACTGACTACATAGCCTGGCTTCAACCGGAATATTCAACCAAAGTGTGATCCAGACCCGAAAGCGCGTCATCAATTCTCGGAGCGATGATTGACCAATCACCGCCAGCAAGCCCTGCGCCTATCAATGGGTATCCGATACGCGCTTCGGGAAACTGTTCCGCTATACGCTCAAAGCACCTGGAAATTGCCGGGTAAACCGCCCTGGGTTTCGGGCCCCTCCAATGAAACTGCGTATAAGCGTTGACGATAACAAATTGGGCGGTGCCTCTGGTTATCTGAGCAAACGAAATGGTGCCCAGCTTAGTCTCGACACCATATTCCGTTGCTTTGTCCGCTTCGAAAGCTTCCGGGAAATCTGCCGCGATGGTCTTGGCAATTCCGGCGCCCATCTGATGAAAACAGTTGCATCCGTGAACAATGACGTCGAATTCACCGTTCAAGGCAAGTTGGATCAAATCACCCGTTATTCTCTTCATCACCGCACCCTCAATCCAAAGCCAGTTCCTGCCGAACCTGCATCAATATCTGGCCCAGTCGGTTCAATCCCTGCCCATCCGGGCCGCACCCCCAATAGGCATCCATCGGCGCGTTTTCCACGATCCGCGCAGTTCTGGTTGAAAGCAGCAATTGTCTGGGTTGTTCATGAGTTTGAAACTTCACCCGGACCGCATCCAACATGATCTGGTCTTTGATCTCTTCCCAATCTTCACGCAGCGGAACACGCCGGGTCATCCCCAGCGCCTTGGCGTCCTTTGGCTTAATGGCGGCCCTGATACGCTCTCTGTAACTGATATCGAGGAACTTCTGAGCTTGAAAGAAATGCTCGACCGTCCGCCACCATTGGCCTTCCATGGCCACGCCAAAAGGTGCGAAGTTCGAAAACTCTGCAAAGTCATCTGTCTGGGCGTAGAAATAAACCGTTGTCGGGATCGATTTTTCAACCATACCGGAAGAAACACCCAAGCAATGCGGGAATGCAAGGCTTATGACGATTGCAGATGCTGCAACTCGAAACACCTTAAAGGAAAAAGGCCCTGCAAGCTTGCAGGGCCTCTTCTTTTTCTAAGCTGCGAAGATTACTCGCGGCTTTCCGGTGTATCCACCAATTCGTCCAGTTCATCTCCGACCATATCGTCGTCGAACATCGGCGCAGCCAGAGCAGCGGCGGCTTCGGCCTCTTCGCGGCGGGCTTCGATGACCACGTTGTCACGCGACTGCGCGATGTGGCGGACGGCCTGAGTTGCACCACCGGTACCGGCGGGGATCAGACGGCCAACGATGACGTTCTCTTTCAGGCCAACCAGCTTGTCTTTCTTTCCCTGAACCGAAGCTTCGGTCAGCACGCGCGTGGTTTCCTGGAACGACGCTGCCGAGATGAACGAACGCGTTTGCAACGAGGCTTTGGTGATCCCCAGAAGGATCGGCTCGCCCTGTGCCGGACGACCACCGCGGGCGATGGTCTTCTCGTTGGCCGCGTCGAACTCCTGCTTGTCGACATGTTCGCCTTTGAGCAGGGTGGTGTCGCCTGAATCCAGGATCTCCCACTTCTGCAGCATCTGACGCACAATGACCTCGATGTGCTTGTCGTTGATCTTCACACCCTGCAGTCGATAGACGTCCTGCACCTCGTCGATCATGTAATCCGCCAGCGCTTCGACACCCATGATGGACAGGATGTCATGCGGAGCCGGGTTCCCGTCCATCAAGTATTCACCCTTCTGGATGAAGTCCCCTTCGGCAACCGGGATGTGCTTGCCCTTGGGTACCATGTATTCGATGGTCTCCATGGACTCGTCAGCCGGTTCGATGCTGATGCGGCGCTTGTTCTTGTAGTCGCGACCGAAGCGCACGTAACCATCGGCTTCCGCGATGATCGCGTGATCTTTCGGACGACGTGCTTCGAACAGTTCGGCCACACGCGGCAGACCACCGGTGATGTCCTTGGTCTTGGCGCCTTCACGCGGGATACGCGCAACAACGTCACCGGCTTCGACTTTCTGACCGTCTTCGACCGACAGAATCGCATCCACCGACATCGGATAGTGAACCGGGTTGCCCGCGTCGTTGCGGACCGGCTCGCCATCTTCACCGACCAGAATGATCTCGGGCTTCAGGTCGCTGCCTTTGGGGGCGGCGCGCCAGTCGATCACGATCTTCTGGGTCATACCGGTTGCTTCGTCGGTCTCGTCGCGGACAGCAAGGCCCGAAACAAGGTCAACGTATTTCGCAGTACCGGCTTTCTCGGCGATGATCGGCAGGGTGTACGGGTCCCACTCGAACAGCTTGTCGCCACGGGCCACTTTGGTGCCGTCCTTGACGAACAGCTTGGAACCGTAGCCCAGCTTGAAGCTGGCCCGCTCTTCGCCGTGTTCGTCGTTGATCACCAGCTTCATGTTCCGGCCCATGACCAGGCTTTCGCCTGCGGCATTGACCAGGATCTGCGGGTTCTCGAACGCGACAACGCCTTCCTGGTTGGCTTCCTGGAACGACTGCTGACCACCTTGCGCAACACCGCCGATGTGGAAGGTCCGCATGGTCAACTGTGTACCGGGTTCACCGATCGACTGGGCGGCGATGATGCCGACAGCCTCACCTGTGTTCACCATGGTGCCGCGTGCAAGGTCACGACCGTAGCAGGTTGCACAGACGCCTTCCTCGGACTCACAGGTCAGAGGCGAGCGAATGCGCATCGACTGAACACCAGCTTCATCGATGGTGTCAGCCATACGTTCGTCGATCAGCTGACCAGCTGCGACGATCACCTCATCAGTGCCCGGACGCAGAACATCGTCAGCCGCGACACGGCCCAGCACACGTTCGGCCAGCGAGGCGACAACCTCACCGTCGTTCACAGCGGCTTCGGCTGTGATCGCACGCTCGGTGCCACAGTCGATCTCACGAACGATACAGTCTTGCGCCACGTCCACCAGACGACGGGTCAGGTAACCCGAGTTCGCCGTCTTCAGAGCGGTATCCGACAGACCCTTACGGGCACCGTGGGTCGAGTTGAAGTACTCGAGAACAGTCAGACCTTCTTTAAAGTTCGAGATGATCGGCGTTTCGATGATGTCACCGTTCGGCTTGGCCATCAGGCCGCGCATACCGCCCAGCTGTTTCATCTGAGTGACCGAGCCACGCGCACCCGAGTGGGCCATCATGTAGACCGAGTTCGGCTCTTGATCAGACCCGTCTTCAGCCTTGGCAACGTCCGAGATGGTGCTCATCATCGCCTCGGTGACGCGGTCGTTACACTTCGACCAGGCATCGACAACTTTGTTGTACTTTTCGCCCTGAGTGATCAGGCCGTCCATGTACTGCTGTTCAAAGTCCTTCACCTGACCACGGGTGTCATCAACGATACCCCACTTGTCGTTCGGGATAACCATGTCGTCCTTACCGAACGAGATGCCCGCCTTGAACGCTTCTTTGAAGCCCATCGACATGATCTGGTCACAGAAGATAACCGACTCTTTCTGACCGCAATAGCGGTAGACGGTATCGATCACCTGCTGCACTTCTTTCTTCCGCAGCAGGCGGTTGACCAGCTCGAACGGGGCTTTGTTGTTCATCGGCAGCAAGGCACCCAGACGCAGACGGCCCGGAGTGGTTTCATAACGCTTCTGAACTTCGTTGCCTTCGTCGTCGATCTGCGTGATCCGCGCGGTGATTTTCGAGTGCAAATGCACCTCACCGGCGTCCAGCGCGTGTTGAACTTCTTCGATCGAACCAAAGACTTTGCCTTCACCCGGCATGCCTTCGCGTTCCAGGGTCACATAGTAGAGACCCAGGATCATATCCTGCGAAGGAACGATGATCGGCGCGCCGTTTGCAGGCGACAGAACGTTGTTCGTCGACATCATCAGAACACGCGCTTCCAACTGCGCCTCAAGGCTCAGCGGGACGTGAACAGCCATCTGGTCACCGTCGAAGTCGGCGTTAAAGGCCGAGCAGACCAGCGGGTGCAGCTGGATGGCTTTACCTTCGATCAGGACCGGCTCGAACGCCTGAATGCCAAGACGGTGCAGCGTCGGCGCACGGTTCAGCATGACAGGGTGTTCGCGGATCACCTCGTCGAGGATATCCCAAACTTCGGGACGCTCTTTCTCGACCAGTTTCTTCGCCTGTTTCACGGTCGAAGACAGACCTTTGGCTTCAAGGCGCGAGTAGATGAACGGCTTGAACAGCTCCAGCGCCATCTTCTTGGGCAGACCACACTGGTGCAGCTTCAGTTCGGGGCCGGTCACGATGACCGAGCGGCCCGAAAAGTCGACGCGTTTCCCCAAAAGGTTCTGGCGGAAACGACCCTGTTTCCCTTTCAGCATGTCCGACAGCGATTTCAGCGGACGCTTGTTTGCGCCGGTGATCACGCGGCCACGACGGCCGTTGTCGAACAGAGCATCTACGGATTCCTGCAACATCCGCTTTTCGTTGCGGACGATGATGTCAGGCGCGCGCAGCTCGATCAGACGCTTCAGACGGTTGTTCCGGTTGATGACGCGGCGATACAGATCGTTCAGATCCGAGGTCGCGAAACGGCCACCATCCAGCGGAACCAGCGGACGCAGTTCCGGCGGAATGACCGGGATCACGGTCATCACCATCCACTCGGGCCGATTACCCGACTCGAGGAAGCTTTCGACAACCTTCAGACGCTTGATGATCTTCTTGGGCTTCAGTTCGCCGGTTGCTTCGGCCAGATCAGCGCGCAGCTGCTCGGCTTCGGCTTCCAGATCGATCTGGGCCAGCATCTCACGGATGGCTTCGGCACCGATATTCGCGGTAAACGCGTCCATGCCATAGGCATCCTGAGCATCCATGTACTCTTCTTCGGTCAGCATCTGGCCGTAGGTCAGGTCAGTCAGACCGGGCTCGATGACGACGTAGTTTTCAAAGTAAAGAACGCGTTCCAGATCACGCAGCGTCATGTCCAGCATCAGACCGATGCGGGAGGGCAGCGATTTCAGGAACCAGATATGTGCGACGGGCGCGGCCAGTTCGATGTGGCCCATACGCTCGCGGCGGACTTTCTGCAGTGTGACTTCCACACCGCATTTCTCGCACACAACGCCGCGATACTTCATCCGCTTATATTTGCCGCACAGACATTCGTAATCTTTGATCGGGCCAAAGATACGCGCGCAGAACAGACCGTCACGTTCAGGCTTGAACGTCCGGTAGTTGATGGTTTCGGGTTTCTTGATCTCGCCATAGGACCAAGACAGAATCCGCTCGGGCGACGCCAGCGAAACCTTGATCTCGTCAAAGACCTTCGGGGGCGTCAGCGGGTTGAACGGGTTGTTGGTGATTTCCTGGTTCATTTGTTACCTCAAATCTTGCGGAAGGGGGGACGGGAGAAAGGGCAGCGCCCTTACTCCTCAACCTCCGCATCCAGGAGTTCCATATTCAGGCCGAGGCCACGGACTTCTTTCACCAGAACGTTGAACGATTCCGGCACGCCCGCTTCAAAGTTATCCTCGCCCTTGACGATCGACTCATAGACCTTGGTCCGGCCGGCGACGTCATCCGATTTCACGGTGAGCATCTCTTGCAGGGTGTAGGCGGCGCCGTAAGCTTCCAGAGCCCAGACCTCCATCTCACCAAAGCGCTGACCACCGAACTGCGCCTTACCACCCAGCGGCTGCTGGGTGACCAGGCTGTACGGCCCGGTCGAACGCGCGTGGATCTTGTCATCCACCAGGTGGTGCAGTTTCAGCAGGTACTTGATGCCCACGGTCACCGGACGCGCGAATTGCTCACCGGTGCGACCGTCGAACAGAACCGACTGACCGCTTTCCGAGAAGCCCGCGCGCACCAGCGCGTCGTTGACGTCAGCCTCTTTGGCGCCGTCGAAGACCGGGGTTGCGATCGGAACACCGCGGGTCACATTGCCCGCAGCCTCGATCAGGCCATCCTCGTCCAGACCGGTGATGCCTTCTTCGTAGACATTCTCGCCATAAGCCAGCTTCATCGCTTCGCGCACCGGGGTCAGATCGCCGGAGCGGCGGTATTCACCCAGAGCCTCATCGATGTTCAGACCCAGACCGCGCGCGGCCCAACCCATGTGGGTTTCAAGGATCTGACCGACGTTCATACGCGACGGCACACCCAGCGGGTTCAGACAGAAGTCAACCGGCGTACCATCGGCCAGGAACGGCATGTCTTCCATCGGAACAACCTTGGAGATCACACCTTTGTTCCCGTGACGACCGGCCATCTTGTCGCCCGGCTGCAGCTTACGCTTCACGGCGATAAAGACTTTGACCATCTTCATCACACCCGGCGGCAGGTCGTCGCCACGGCGGACTTTCTCGACCTTGTCTTCGAAACGGGCATCCAGAGCACGCTTTTGCACTTCGTATTGCTCGTTCAGAGCCTCAACGATCTGTGCGTCCTGCTCGCCTTCCAGCGCCAGCTGCCACCACTGACCACGGGTCAGGGTCTCCAGCAGCTCCTCGGTGATCACCGACCCTGCCTTGACGCCTTTCGGGCCTTTGACAGCGGTTTTACCAAGGATCAGGCCTTGCAGACGCGCATAGATGTTGCGGTCAAGGATCGCCAGCTCGTCGTCCCGGTCACGGGCCAGACGTTCGACTTCCTCACGCTCGATCTGCAGCGCACGCTCGTCTTTCTCGACGCCGTGACGGTTGAAGACGCGGACCTCGACGACCGTACCGTAATCGCCCGGCTTCACGCGTAGCGAGGTGTCGCGCACGTCAGATGCTTTTTCACCAAAGATGGCGCGCAGCAGCTTTTCTTCCGGGGTCATCGGGCTTTCGCCCTTCGGAGTGATCTTGCCGACCAGAATATCGCCCGGTTCAACATCCGCACCGATGTAAACGATGCCCGCCTCGTCGAGGTTGCGCAGCGCTTCTTCACCGACGTTCGGGATGTCGCGGGTGATCTCTTCCGGGCCCAGCTTGGTGTCACGGGCGGCGACTTCGAATTCCTCGATATGGACCGAGGTAAAGACGTCGTCACGCGCGATACGTTCCGAGATCAGGATCGAGTCTTCGTAGTTGTAACCGTTCCACGGCATGAACGCGACGACCACGTTCTTACCCAGAGCCAGTTCACCCATATCGGTCGACGGACCATCGGCAATGACCTCGCCCTTCTGGACGGTGTCACCCACCTTGATCAGCGGACGCTGGTTGATGCAGGTGTTCTGGTTCGACCGCTGGAATTTGCGCAGACGATAGATGTCAACGCCAGCGTCGCCCAGTTCCAGATCCTCGGTGGCGCGGATAACGATACGCTGAGCATCGACCTGGTCGATAATACCGGCGCGTTTCGCCTGGATCGCAGCACCCGAGTCGATCGCAACCTTTTCCTCGATCCCGGTGCCGACCAGCGGTGCCTCGGCCCGCAGTAGCGGAACCGCCTGACGTTGCATGTTCGAGCCCATCAGAGCACGGTTGGCGTCGTCATTTTCAAGGAACGGGATCAGCGAAGCAGCAACCGAAACCAGCTGTTTCGGCGACACGTCGATCAGGTCAACATTCTCGCGCGGAGCAAGCGTGTAGTCACCAGCCTGACGGGTCGACACCAGATCGTTGATGAACTTGCCATCCGCATCCAGCGTTGCGTTCGCCTGCGCAACGGTGTGACGCATTTCCTCGGTCGCGGACATGTAGTGAACCTCATCGGTCACCTCAGCGTCTTTGACAACGCGGTACGGTGTTTCGATGAAGCCATACTTGTTTACGCGGGCAAAGGTGGCCAGCGAGTTGATCAGACCAATGTTCGGACCTTCGGGCGTTTCAATCGGGCACATCCGGCCATAATGGGTCGGGTGTACGTCGCGCACCTCAAAGCCCGCACGCTCACGTGTCAGACCACCGGGGCCAAGCGCCGAGAGACGGCGTTTGTGGGTAACTTCCGACAGCGGGTTGGTCTGGTCCATGAACTGCGACAGCTGCGATGAGCCGAAGAATTCACGCACAGCAGCCGCAGCCGGTTTCGCGTTGATCAGGTCCTGAGGCATGACGGTGTCGATCTCGACCGACGACATACGCTCTTTGATCGCGCGTTCCATGCGCAGCAGGCCAACGCGGTACTGGTTTTCCATCAGTTCGCCGACCGAACGCACACGACGGTTGCCGAGGTGGTCGATATCGTCCACGTCACCTTTGCCGTCACGCAGTTCCACCAGCGCCTTGATGCAGGCCACGATGTCTTCGCGGCGCAGCGTGCGCAGGGTGTCAGGCGCGTCCAGAGCCAGACGCATGTTCATCTTCACGCGGCCAACAGCGGACAGGTCATAGCGCTCGCTGTCGAAGAACAGGGTGTCGAACAGGGCCGACGCAGCCTCGACGGTGGGCGGCTCACCCGGACGCATAACGCGGTAGATGTCCATCAACGCGCTTTCACGGTTCAGGTTCTTGTCCTGAGCCATGGTGTTGCGCATGTAGGGGCCAACATTGACGTTGTCGATGTCCAGAACCGGGATGTCGGTGATGCCCGCATCCATCAGGTCCTTGACAGTGCCACCGATCAGGTCGCCGTCCTTGTCGTATTCCAGGGTCAGCTCATCACCGGCTTCGACATAGATCGCGCCGTTTTCTTCGTTGATGATGTCTTTGGCAACGAACTTGCCGACGATGTTGTCGAACGGTACCAGCAGGTTAGTGACATTGCCTTCGTCGATCAGCTTCTTGACCGCGCGCGGGGTGACTTTCTTGCCCGCTTCGGCAATCACTTCACCGGATTTGGCGTCGATCAGATCATAGGTCGGACGGGTACCGCGCGCACGCTCGGGGAAGAACGGCGTGACCCAGCCCTTCTTCTTGTCCAGCTTGTAGGACACGGTGTTGTAGTACGCGTCCATGATCGCTTCCTGATCCAGACCCAGCGCATACAGCAGGGTTGTCACAGGCAGCTTACGGCGACGGTCGATCCGGGCGAAGACGATGTCCTTGGCGTCGAACTCAAAGTCCAACCAGCTGCCGCGATACGGGATGATGCGGCAGGCAAACAGCAGCTTGCCCGAGGAATGGGTCTTGCCCTTGTCATGATCAAAAAACACACCGGGCGAGCGGTGCATCTGGGACACGATCACACGCTCGGTGCCGTTCACGATGAACGTCCCGTTCGGTGTCATCAGGGGCATGTCGCCCATGAACACGTCCTGTTCTTTGATGTCTTTGACCGATTTCGCGCCGGTGTCCTCATCGACATCAAACACGATCAAACGCAGAGTGACCTTCAGCGGTGCGCTGTAGGTCATGTCGCGCTGCATGCACTCTTCGACGTCATATTTGGGTTTTTCCAGATCGTATTTCACGAACTCCAGCACGGAGGTTTCGTTGAAATCCTTGATCGGGAAAACCGACTGGAACACGCCTTTGATGCCTTCGCCATCGGTGGGCTGCTCTGCATCGCCGGAGCGCAGGAAAAGATCATAAGAAGATTTCTGTACCTCAATAAGGTTCGGCATTTCCAGCACTTCGCGGATTTTGCCGTAGTATTTACGAAGACGTTTCTGGCCAAGGAACGTTTGAGCCATGTCAGATGTCACCTTTCGATGTTCTCAGCGGGCAAAGACACCGTCGGGCCCCGGCATCTTGCACAATCGAGACAACACGTCCGGATCAATTCATGGCCACCGTCCCGAAGGCAGCCTCCCGATCCGAAAACCGTGTCTTAGAAAACACCCCAACAGTTGAGGCCCTTTCTAAGACAGGTTCGGCTGGACCCGGATTTCTCCGGGCCCAGCCAAATTCTGCGGTGCATCAACGACGCACCAGACAACGGGCTTAGGCCAGTTCGACCTCGGCGCCAGCTGCTTCCAGCTTGCCTTTGATCTCTTCGGCTTCGGCTTTGTCCACGCCTTCTTTGATCTTGCCGCCAGCTTCGACCAGCTCCTTGGCTTCTTTCAGGCCAAGACCGGTGATGCCGCGAACTTCTTTGATCACGTTGATTTTCGAAGCGCCGGCGTTCTTCAGAACGACGTCGAATTCGGTTTTCTCTTCCTCAGCTGCGCCACCGGCGTCGCCACCAGCTGCAACCATGACGGCGCCACCGGCTGCGGGCTCGATGCCGTACTCGTCTTTGAGGATGGTTTTCAGTTCTTGTGCTTCCAGCAGGGTCAGACCAACGATCTCTTCTGCCAGTTTCTTCAGATCAGCCATTGTATCAGCTCTTTCCGTTTTACAGTGTGTGTTCCAACGTCAGGGGCATTCCCCTACGCAGATCATTCAGTGCCAACCGCTTACGCAGCTTCCGCCTTCTCTTCGATGGTGGAAAGGATGCTTGCGATGTTGCTTGCAGGTGCGCCAATCGCGCCGGCGATGTTCGAAGCAGGTGCGCCAATGCAGCCAACGATCGAAGCAATAAGCTCCTCACGCGACGGCATTTTCGAAACGGCTTCAACGCCTTTGCGGTCCAGAGCGTTCTCACCCATTGCACCGCCAAGAATTTCGAACTTTTGGTTCTCTTTGGCGAAGTCCTCGGCCACTTTGGCGGCTGCCACAGGGTCCTCGGAATAGGTCAGAACGGTCATCCCTGTCAGCAGGTCGGCCATGCTTTCACACGGCTTACCCTCAAGGGCGATTTTGGCGAGCCTGTTCTTGGCAACACGCACGGAACCACCCGCGTCACGAGCACGTGCGCGAAGGTCCTGCATCTCGGCAACTGTCAGACCGGCGTAGTGAGCAACCACTACGACGCCAGAGCTTTCGAAGATTTGGCCGAGTTCCTCGACCACTTTCTCTTTCTGGGCTCTATCCACAGTTCTCTCCAAGTTAGGGGCGATACCTCACCCCGGCTCATATTTGCCGCGGTCGAAACCCCGGCGTTCAGGTCCGTTGTTACGGGATTGGCCAAAATGCGCCCGAGGGCTGGACCCTCAGAATTCTTTGGTCTTACCCGTCTCAGGCAGGGAATTAAGGGATCGAATGACACCACCCACCGTCTTGGACGAAACAAAATAAAGCGCACGACGAATCGCACGCTTTATTCCGTGGGTCTACTTAGGACAGATAGGCGGGGTTTCCAAGGGGTAAATTGGGGTAAATGGTAGAGTTGATCCGCGGTATTTCGATTGCGTGATTCCCAAGCCTCGCCAACTTATGACCGAATGACAGTTTTGCGGACAAAGCTGTCGTTGCTCAGTGCAAGCCAAATGTCCGGTTCGCGGATGAAAATCCCGTTCTACATCCTACCAGAGCTGACTTTGAGACGTCACCTAAGATGCGAAGGCAAACTATGCCAGAGAGCGTACCCATAGTTTGACTGACAATCCTTTGTGTTGCAGGCTAACGATTGTCACTGTTGGAGGAGAGTGTTTATGAGGTTGAAGCAAGGACGATTTTTAGCACCAATAGTTTTGTGTTTCGCTTTGGGAGCCCAATCCGCATTCGCGGAGATAAACCAGCCCGTCACATTCGGAGGTGTCTTTGGAGGAAGCTCGGAGTTTGTTCCAGAGCCAGTTGATACTCCTGGTTTTGATCCGCAGGAAGTCTTCAGTGACGAGAACAATTTCGTGAGCCTGCCGAACAATGTATCTGCCTATCGACTCGGTTCAATCCCACTAAGTCAAACACTTGAGTGGTTCCAACCTGCCGGCGGAAAAAACGTGATTCATTCCATTGGCGATCTGTCGTTGGCCGTATTCATGATTGCAAATAATGGACGCTATGTGGTGCGCCTAGAAGGCCACACGGGAGCGCCCGGGTTTGAAAACCCTTTCTATCTGACCTGGGTCGACATTCAGATTTTCGACACTCCCGGTGACTTGGTCGAAAGCGTCAACGTATCGTACGGGAGACCAAAATGTGGACCCGTGAATTCTGGCGTTGGACAGATAAACTCCAATCCTCTGTTGTACGCCGCTGAAGTCAGGCTTCGCAGCGGTGGAAACGGTGGAGGTGGACAGAATGTCGACTGCTAGCGACGTCCTCGGAGACGTTGCGTAGGAACCCCACGAGACAAGAAAGGAATAAAGCCGCCATTCCTGCAAAGCGCAGCATTAGTCAAAGAGAGCTCGAAGCCGACAATTGACCCAACAGTCAAAAAAATCCCGGGCAGTTCGCACCACCCGGGACCAATTCTTAGCAGCTATGCGCTAAGGCTTACTCGCCCGCAGCAGCCGCCACATCCAGAGTCACACCCGGGCCCATGGTCGAGCTCAGAGCGATTTTCTTCATGTAGGTGCCTTTGGCGCCCGACGGCTTGGCTTTCGCAACAGCCGAGATAAAGGCACGGACGTTTTCGACCAGCTTGGCTTCGTCGAACGACGCTTTGCCAACACCGGCGTGCACAACGCCGCCTTTTTCCGCCTTGAACTGAACTTCACCACCTTTGGCTGCTTCCACGGCCGCTTTCACGTCCATGGTTACGGTGCCAACCTTGGGGTTCGGCATCAGGTTGCGGGGGCCCAGAACCTTACCCAGACGACCGACGATCGGCATCATGTCCGGGGTGGCAATGCAGCGATCGAACTCGATGGTGCCGCCCTGAACGGTTTCCATCAGGTCCTCTGCACCAACGATATCTGCGCCTGCTTCTTTTGCTTCGTCAGCCTTGGGGCCACGAGCAAAAACAGCAACGCGCATCGCTTTGCCGGTGCCGTTCGGCAGGCCGACAACACCGCGAACCATCTGGTCCGCGTGACGGGTGTCAACGCCCAGGTTCAGCGCCAGTTCGATGGTCTCGTCAAATTTCGAAGTTGCGTTGGCTTTGACCAGGGCAACAGCTTCTTCAACCGACAGGTTTTCCTTGCCGGCGACAGCTTCGCGCGCAGCGCGGGTACGTTTACCGAGTTTTGCCATCTTACTTAACCTCGATGCCCATAGAGCGGGCCGAGCCCAGGATGATCTGCATTGCGCCTTCGACGTCGTTGGCGTTCAGATCTTTCATTTTGGCTTCGGCGATTTCACGAACCTGCTTCGAGGTCACGGTTGCCACGGTCTCACGACCTGGGTTCTCCGCGCCACGGGGACGGTTACGCTTGCCAACCGGCTTCAGACCAGCCGCTTTTTTCAGGTAATAAGACGCGGGCGGCGTCTTGATGTCCATGGTGAAGGACTTGTCCTGATAGTAGGTGATCACGGTCGGGCACGGAGCACCGGGCTCCATGTCTGCGGTCTTGGCGTTGAACGCCTTGCAGAATTCCATGATGTTGATGCCGCGCTGACCCAGCGCCGGACCAACTGGCGGCGACGGGTTCGCCTGACCTGCAGGAACCTGCAGCTTCATTGTACCAGCAAGCTTCTTGGCCATTTGGTTTTCCTTTCTCAACTCTCGAAAGATCGCGATCTTCGAGATATGTGTGATGTGGTTCGATCCGATACGCGCGCGCACCTCGCCTCCCACAGGGAATGCCGCTTTCAGCGACAGAGCTGCGCCTTACTAGGCCAAACAGCGAATGGCAAGTGTTTTCGCATTTAAACTCATCGCACCTCGCGCCATGCTTGCGACAAAAGCGGAACACAGGCACGGTATTGCGAAGTGCAGACAACATCGCAAACACTAACCCGAGAAAACTCTGAGATGCAGCCGCCCCTCAATCCGACCGAGCAGCAGGCCAAGATCGATGCCCTGATCGACTGGATGATCGACGGTGCGCGCCCGGCCGCAAACGCGGTTGATATCATCGAGGGCATTTGCACGCGCCTTCTGGATGCAGGGGTGCCCATTGACCGGTTTGGCCTGTTCATCTGGACGATGCACCCTAACCTGACGGGCCGTCGCTTTATCTGGAAGATGGGTGAAGACGTGGACCGGGTCGATGCTCCGTCTCAGCTGTTTTCGACGGCGATCTACACGGATAACCCTCTGCCTCACGTAATTGAACGCAAGCAGACCATCCGCCGCCATCTGGAGGATCCAAACTGCCCTGAAGATTACATCATCGTCGGGGAATTGCGCGAACAAGGGTTCACCGATTACGTTGCGCAACCGCTGATCTACATCAATGGCGACACTCATGTCTGCACGTGGTCCAGCGCAACACCGGGCGGCTTCTCGGATCAGGATGTCGCGATTTTGGATCGGGTCCGCAAACCGCTCGCCCGTCTGACGGAAACGTATATGCTGCGGCTCGATGCGACCTATCTTCTGTCAACCTATGTCGGGCGAAATAGCGGCGCACATATTCTGGACGGCAAAGTGCATCGCGGCGATGGAGGAGAGATCGAGGCCGTAATTCTCTTTGCCGACCTGAAAGGTTTTACCCGTCTTTCGAATTCAGTTTCGGGTGATGCGTTGGTGAACCTTCTGAATGACACCTTTGACTGTCTGGTCCCCGCCGTGATGGCGCATGGTGGTGAAATACTGAAATTCATGGGAGACGGTTTCTTTGCGATCTTTCCTGTTAAAGAAAAACTGGACACCGAAACCCAGCTCAGAGCCGCGGTGTCTGCGGTGCTTGAGGGGCAAGACGCATTGGCCGCTGCAGAGTTCGAGCATAAGATTGGTATTCGGACCGCCCTGCATCATGGTCGTTTTCACTATGGGAATATCGGTGGCGGAGATCGTCTGGATTTCACCGCGATTGGTCCGGATGTAAATCTTACGGCCCGATTGCTGACAGCCGCAACCGAGTTAGATTGCGACAATGTCATGTCAGAGGCAGCTGCAGCGATTCTACCCGAACATTGCGGAGAGGCTGGAACCGTTTCGCTCAAAGGATTTGGCGCGGATCAAACCATCTGGCAGTTGCTAAGCCCCCAAACGTAAAAAGGTGCCCGGAGGCACCTTTTTTGAAACGTTTCTGAAAAACCGTTCAGCTCTGCTTGGTCACCTGCGTAAAGTCCAGCTCGACCGGGGTTTCACGACCAAAGATCGAGACCGAAACCTTCAGCTTCTGCGCTTCGTCGTCCACGCCTTCGACCATGCCGTCGAAATCCTCGAACGGGCCGTCGTTGACCTTGACCTTCTCGCCAACCTCGAAGGTGATCATCAGCTTGGGCGCTTCTTCACCTTCCTGAACGCGGTTGAGGATCTGGTTCACTTCGGCGTCGCGCATCGGCATCGGGCGTCCCTGCGGACCCAGGAAACCGGTGACGCGGTTGATCGAGTTGATCAGATGATAGCCCTGATCCGACATTTCCATATGCACCAACACGTAACCGGGCATAAAGCGGCGCTCGGTGGTGACCTTCTTGCCCCGGCGCACTTCGATCACCTCTTCGGTGGGCACCAGAACTTCGTCGATATCGTCCTCAAGGCCCTGTTCAGCCACCGACGTGCGGATCTGTTCTGCGATCTTCTTTTCGAAATTCGAAAGAACGCTGACCGAGTACCACCGTTTCGCCATGAACCTGTCGTCCTTGTTTACCGTTGGAGCGGCTGAGCGCGCGCCCCGCGTTGAAATCCAATTGCGTCACCCGGAATAAAAAGCGGCGCGCAGCCTGATTCGCCGCACGCCCATTCCGAATAGTCACGTCACCTACTCTGACATCGCGTGCTGTGCAAGGGGGCAGTGGCGATTACACCTGCCCGAACCGCCTTAGCTGAACGCACCGAGTATCAGTTGCAGACCACCGCGAATGCCCAGATCGACCAGCGCAAAGAACACCGCAGTCAATGCCGCCATGATAAACACCATGACGGTGGTCAACAGAACCTCGCGCCGGGTGGGCCAGACGACCTTTGCGACTTCGGCACGGACCTGCTGAATGAACTGGATCGGATTCATAGTTGCCATTTGGCTTTGTTCTCTCTGCTAGCGGATGGGCCGGACATAACCGGGCATTGCGGCAATTTCAAGGGCGGTCAGGGCTTGGGCTTGTCGTCCCATTCATCGCTCAGGATGCGGCGCGAGTCGCCCTCGGGGTCGTCATACTGGTTGGACCGGACCGTATAAATGAACGCGACCAGCCCGACACCGCCCAAAAGCAGGGAAATCGGGATCAGATAGGCCAGAACTTCCATTAGGTTACCTCAGGCGCAGGGCGTTCAAGGACACGGTGATCGATGACGTCGACATCGCCAAGGCCGCGATCAGCGGCGTGGCAAGGCCCGCAACAGCCAGCGGTACCGCGATCACGTTATAGACAGTGGCGATACGGAAGTTCTCGCGAATCCGCTTCGTTGCTTTCACCGCAGTATCACAGGCGTCCGCGATCGGGGACAGGTCATTGCCCAGCAGAACAATATCCGATGCCACCCGCGCCGCATCCAGCGCCGAGGCCGGAGAAATCGACACATGCGCCGCCGCAAGCGCTGCGGTATCGTTCAGACCATCACCCACCATCAGAACGCGGTGGCCCTGATCAGTCAGGGCCTGAACTTTGGAGGCTTTGTCCGCTGGCAAGGCTTCAGCCACCCAGTTTTCTATGCCCAGCTTGTCTGCCAATGCCCGAACAGCCCCTTCCGTGTCGCCCGAAATTAGGATGACCTGCTTACCTGCCGTGCGAAAGGCTGCGACGGCCTCAGCCGCACCGGCGCGGAGACTGTCCGTAAATATAAAGCGCAAGGGTGTTTGCGAACCGATGGCCAACCATGCCGAGGTCTGCGCCCCGTCCTCTCCGCCAACCCAAGCCGCCCGGCCCAGCCGGATGCGCTGATCGCGGTAAAGGCCCTCTGTCCCATAGCCTGGCACTTCGACCACATCGCGCAGGGAGGCAGGTCTGATCCCGGCATCGCGTGCTGCCTTGGCCAAGGCCAGTGACAAAGGATGAGAAGACGCTTCGGCCAATGCCAAAGCCACTTCCAGATCGGCACGGGAATGGTCGCCCAGATTGGTCAGTTCAGGCGCACCAGAGGTCAGAGTTCCGGTTTTATCAAAGACAACCGTATCAACCTCGGCCAGGCGCTCCAATGCGGTGGCGTGTTTGATCAACATCCCGCTGCGGAACAATCGCCCCGACGCAGCGGTTGTCACCGCTGGCACCGCAAGGCCCAGCGCACATGGGCATGTGATGATCAGCACCGCCGCCGCGATATTCAGCGCCGTACGGATATCGCCGGAATAGATATACCAGCCCAGAAAACTGAGCGCGGACAGGATATGCACCCCCGGCGCGTAAAGCTTTGCCGCCTTGTCTGCCAGCGACGTGTACCGGGACCGACCGGATTCAGCGATAGCCACCAGATCGGCCATACGATGCAGCGAGGTATCCTCACCCACTGCCGTCGCTCGGATGGTAAGCGGACCTGTCAGATTGACCTCACCCGCACTAACCACCTGACCTTCTTGCGCAAAAACTGGCAAAGTCTCTCCGGTTAGTAAGGAACGATCCAGCTCGGACTGGCCTGAAACGATCTCTCCATCCACCGGCATGCGGCCACCGGGCCTGACAAGGATCAGGTCGCCGACCGTCAAGGCTGAAACCGCGACCTCGTGTTCACGACCGTCCACCAGACGGATGGTGCGTGGCACCTCAAGCGCGGTCAGTTCTTCGGCGGCCGATCGCGCCACGGCGCGTGTGCGGTAATCCAGATACCGTCCGGCCAGCAGGAAGAATGTCAACGTCAGGGCCGCATCGAAATAAGCATGCTTGCCGCTAAGCGCAGTCTCCCAAAGCGAAGTGACCAACGCCAGAAGGATCGCCAGAACAATCGGCACGTCCATATTCAGGCGACGTACACGCAAGGCACTCCAGGCATTGGCAAAGAAGGGCTGCGCCGAAAAGGCAATCGCGGGCAGCGCTATCGCCGCGGATATCCAGTGAAACATGTCCCTCGTTGCGTCCGTGGCCCCTGACCAAACAGACACTGACAGCAGCATCACATTCATCGAGGCGAACCCGGCCACAGCCAACCGCATCAGCAGATCGCGTCCGGCCTTGTCTGTCTGCGTGGCAGACAAGGCGCCGGGGTCCAACTCGTGCGCCTCATAGCCTGCTTGCTCAAGTACAGGGATCAGATCGACAGCACGGATATTCGGTGCGGCTTTGATCATCGCGCGCTTGAGGGTCAGGTTGACGCGTGCATCCTCGACCCCCGGATAAGCGTTCAGTTCTCGTTCAACTGTGGCGATACAGGCCGAGCAGTGGATGCCGGGCAATGACAGCGCGATCTGCGCGTCCTCGGGTATCGCGTGCGCAGGCTCCGCCGGGGCCGCGATGCACCCGGGGCAAGCCGCCGTGCCCGAGGATATCTGCGCCGTCATGCCATCACCCTTTTACGTACAGCGGCACACGTTGCGCGAATTCTGTCCCGTCATGGTCCTTGGCAACCAGGCGGATGTTCCAATTGCCCTTGCCCAGCGCCGCCGGGGTCGAATAGGCGATGCCATCAAACGTGAAGCTGGGTGAAAAATCGTCTTTGACATGGGTGGCGCGCCCCACAACCGCCCGCAACTCGGCCACTTCAACGGGGGCGCCGGTCGGGTCCGTGATATGAAGCACCAGTAGACCACCCGTTATTTCTGCCCGGATATCCCAGCCCAAAGCCTGCTGCTCTTGAAGCCGCTCGTTGAATTCCTGGCTGGCGACATACGAATTCTTGACCTCAAGCCCCGGGAATGTCTTTACCGCGTTGTAGGCCAGCACCATGTTCACGGCGATGATCACACCAAAGGCCCCAACAAACACCGCCAGAGCGTGCTTTCCGGTGAATTGACGTCCGGCCATGATCAGTTCCCCCGCCCGTTGAAGCTGGTGTCCTTGTAGGCGCGCTCACCACTTTCCAGGTCTTCAACCCAGATACGCACCGGCGTTGTATCCGCACCCGCTGGCCCGGTGTCTTGCGCAGCAACAATGTAAACTCGGGTCAATTGTGCCGTATCTGCGGTCACATTGACAGTGCTGCCTTCAATCCCTTCGATTTCGATCTGCATCGACGGATCGCCGGTCAGAGACAGTTTGAACGGTCGTTCCTCACCGTGCTTGTTCCTGAGCCGGACATCGTAGGTGTTGCGGATCGAGCCGTCAGACATGGTTACAAAAGTCGGGTTCCGTACCGGAGCCACCGTCAGGTCAATGTCCGAACGGATGAACAGCGCGAAAAGAAGTGCGAAACCGACCAGCGACCACAAAGCGGTATACATGATCGTGCGCGGGCGCAGGATATGTTTCCAAACGTTTTTGGGCGGTTCTCCGGCGCGTTCACGCGTTTCATCGCTGAGCGCCATGTAATCGACCAAACCGCGCGGCTTGCCGATCTTGGCCATCATGTCGTCGCAGGCATCAATGCACAGCGCACAGGTGATGCATTCCAGCTGCTGACCATCGCGGATATCGATCCCCACCGGGCAGACATTTACACAGGCCATGCAGTCAATGCAGTCGCCCAGCTCGGAATCCGCGGTCCTCTTCCCTTTGCCGCGCGGCTCACCCCGCCATTCGCGGTAGCCAACGACCAGCGTGTCCTCGTCCATCATGGCGGCCTGGATACGGGGCCACGGACAGGCATATATGCAGATCTGCTCTCGTGCGAAGCCACCGAACAGGAAGGTGGTTCCGGTCAGGATCAACATCGTGGTGTAGGCCACCGGGTGCGCGTTGCCGGTGACCAGATCTCGCGCAAGTGTTGGCGCGTCCGCGAAATAGAAAACCCATGCGCCACCGGTCGCCAGACCAATCAATAGCCACACAGCCCACTTGGTGATCCGCAACCGCGCCTTGCGGAAATCCAGTTTCTTTTGCCTGTGCAGGCGCAGGCGCGCGTTCCGGTCACCTTCGATCCACCGCTCGACAAGGATATAGAGGTCGGTCCAAACGGTTTGTGGGCAGGCATACCCACACCACACACGCCCAAGGGCCGAGGTGAACAGGAACAACCCCAGGCCCGCCATAATCAATAGACCCGCGACAAAGTAGAATTCATGCGGCCAGATCTCGATCCAAAAGAAGTAAAAGCGCCGGTTCGCCAGATCCAGAAGAACCGCCTGATCCGGCAGGCTGGGCCCACGGTCCCACCTGATCCAGGGGGTGACGTAGTAAATACCCAGCGTGATCGCCATGATGATCCACTTGAGATTGCGGAACGGTCCCGAGACCCGTCTTGGAAAGATCGGCTCCCTGGCGGCATAAAGACTGGGGGCAGGATCGGAATCGCTCACAGGCTGGCTCCAACTATAGCTTTTTTGCTTGCGTGTTTTTCCAGATCACAGGTCACATAACTTTGACATGGGTCAAAACGCGCATCGTACAGGCATCTTATCTCAGGCAGCACGCGCCTGTCGTCTCAGCAACCGACAAACGTTTTCACCGGCGGTCTCAAGGCTGTTTTTCCCGTTACAATATAGTATCCGCGCGTGTCAGGTTCGACATAGAGCTCCACGATCCGCCCGGCCTGAATGTCTGGTTCGACGAAATGTCGCACGGTGACAGTAACGCCCTGTCCCGCGCGCAATCCATCCAGCACCAGGTTTCCGGGCAAATGCGTTCGCCCTGCCCCACGTTGGAGCACTGTCCCTTGTTCTTCCAACCAGCTTGTCGCCTCGGTCGTGCCAATTTCTTCCAGCCACGGCAAATGTGCCAATTCGGCGGGTGTCCAATTCAGCTTTCCCCCCAACAGCTGCGGCGCCGCAACGATAACCATCGGTGTTTGCAGTAACATTTCCGCATCGACCCCGGCCCAACTACCCGCCCCGTATCGAATAGCGACATCAACACCGCCGGGCTTTAGCTCAACAACCTTTGGCTGCGGGTCGAGAACAAGGTCGACTTCGGGATGGGTCGCACGGAATTCAGGCAGCCTCGGCATTAACCAGGAGGCTGCAAAAGACGATGTCAGCGACACATGCACGGGACGATCCACGCCGGACTGCGTCAAGTCCCGGACCGCTGCTTCCATCGCGCCAAATCCCAGTTCAAGGGCCCGGGCCAAATGTTCGCCATCCGTTGTCAATTTCAAAGACTTACCGTCGCGATCCAACAGGGCCACGCCCATATATTTTTCAAGCTGCCTCAACTGCTGGCTGATCGCGGCGTGGCTGACGTTCAGCGCTACGCCCGCCTGAACGACGTTGCGTGTTTCCGAAAAGGCAGCAAAGGCCCTAAGCGATGACAAGGGTGGGAACGACAACCAATCCATATGTAAGCCATACTTACAGACTAAAACTATTACTGAGTCGCATCTTCGCGCCAGAATATCAATATTTATCGCAGAAAAGCACTTCATAGGAGATGCGCCATGCTGACTATATTTGCAAATTCTTTCATGACCGCAACCCGCCTGCACGAGCCAAAGGTCCGCGACGCCCGCAAAGCGAAAAGCGAAAAACGCCGTTGGCTACCAGAGGGTCATTGGTGGATTAAAAATCCGCACAACATAGACCAGAACGATCTTTGAGCCAGAGGGGCTTTTGTCAGGAAGATCTGGACGGATTTGTCGCCAAATGTTCAGATAGACGACACCGGCTGTTCAGGAAACGCGCGAACAGATTGAACAGCCGGTGCCACAGCCTTCGGGCGGTAATCCGCCCGGAGGTGTTCTTTTAACTTTACTGACCGCCACCCAATTGATGGACATAGGCGGATACGGCGCGAATTTGCGCCTCGGTCAGGCGGTTCTCCCAGGCGGGCATGACGCCAAAGCGGCTATAGGTCACCGTTTCAGTCAGAGCTTCCTCGCTGCCGCCAAACAGCCAGATGGCATCGGTCAGGTTCGGCGCGCCTTGGGTGACATCACCTTTGCCGTCATCGCCATGGCAAACAGAGCAATTGTCGTCGTAGACAGTTTTTCCAGCTTGCGCTGCCGCGTCGTCGGTCTGTGCATTGGTCAGCGACATCACGTACTGAACCACCTGAGCGATCTCTTCTGGTTCAAGGATTTCGCCAAAGGCCGGCATTTCGGAATAGCGCGCATCGTCACTTTCTTCGTTCCGGATGCCATGAGCCACCGAATACTCGATATCCTCAAGCGTACCGCCCCACAGCCAGGCGTCATCCAGCAGGTTCGGGAAACCCACTGCCCCCTGCGCACCCGAGCCATGGCACTGCGCGCACCAAGTCCGGAACACGGCGCTGCCAGCATTCACCGCGTATTGCTGCAATTCGGGATCCTTCGAGATGTCCTCCAACGGAGTTTCCACCAGTTTGGCGTTCCACGGCGCGTTGGCCTCTTCAAAGGCGACCAGCTCCTCTTGCACGATTTCGCGCGAGGACCAGCCCAGCACACCGGCCGTTGCCGACTGCACCAGTGGCCATGCGGGATACATAATCGTGTAAATCACGCCCCACAGGATCGTGGCGTAAAAGGTCCACAACCACCAACGCGGCATTGGGTTATCAAACTCTTCCAGGCCATCCCAGGAATGTCCGGTTGTCTGCGGATCACCCGGCAGTTTTTCAGGTGTCTTGCTCATTGCCGCGCCTCCTTGGATTCAGCTTCGGCGGGTTTGTCTTGATGCCGGAAAGGGATGTTGGCCGTGTCCTTGTATTCCTTGCTGGCACCGGGGCGAAAAACCCAGATGACGATGCCAACGAAGAAGGCAAAGAGCAGTAGCAGCATCCAGCTGTCCGCGAATTGCCTAAGGATCGTGTATTCTTCCATCACACCCTCCTTAGCGGTTCGCGACCGGGGTGAAGGTCGAGAAATCAACCAATGTACCCAGCATCTGCAAATAGGCGATCAGCGCGTCTGCTTCGGTCAGATCGGGCTGACCATCGAAGTTGCGCACATTGACCTTATCACCATAGCGCTCCAACAAGCCGTCATAGTCGCTGTCCGGATCGGCCTGAGCCCGGAAATCCGCCAGCGCGTTTTCCAGCATCTCTTCGGTATACGGGGTGCCGACCACAGCATTCGCTGCCATGATGTCACCGATATACTTGCCGTCGAGCTTGCGGTTTTCGAGGAAACCATATTTCGGCATCACCGACTCCGGCACCACCGACTGGGCATCGCGCAGGTGGCGCACATGCCAGTCATCCGAGTAACGGCCACCCACACGTGCCAGATCAGGCCCGGTGCGCTTGGACCCCCACTGGAACGGATGGTCATACATCGACTCCGCCGCCAGCGAGTAGTGGCCATAGCGTTCGACCTCATCCCGCATCGGACGGATCATCTGGCTGTGGCAGACATAGCAGCCTTCGCGCAGATAGATCTCACGGCCCGCCATTTCCAAGGGGGTGTAGGGACGCATCCCCTCGACCTTTTCGATGGTGTTCTCAAGATAGAACAGCGGGGTGATCTGAACGATGCCACCGATGGTCACGACCAGAAAGCTGAACACCAGCAGGAGGGTCGCGTTGGTCTCGAGGATCTTATGTTTGTCGAGAATTGCCATTGCTCCGGCCCTCCTTATTCAGCCGGGACCGCGACGGTCAGGCTGGCCTCTTTAGCCGGCGCTTTCCGCACAGTCATCCACAGGTTGTAGCACATGATCAGCGATCCAGCGACGAACATGACGCCACCCAGAGCACGCACCACATACATCGGGAACTTGGCAGCCACGGTGTCGGCGAACGAGTTCACCAGGAAGCCGTTGGCATCCACTTCACGCCACATCAGGCCTTCCATGATACCGGTGACCCACATCGACGCGGCGTAGAGCACGATACCGATGGTGGCGAGCCAGAAGTGCCAGCTGACCATCTGCAGCGAGTACAGACGCTCACGCTTCCACAGCACCGGCACCAGGAAGTACAAAGCACCAAAAGTGATCATACCGTTCCAGCCCAGCGCGCCCGAGTGTACGTGGCCAATGGTCCAGTCGGTGTAGTGGCTCAGCGAGTTCACAGCACGGATCGACATCATCGGACCTTCGAAGGTGGACATGCCGTAGAAGCCAACCGAGATCACCATCATACGGATCACAGGGTCGGTGCGCAGCTTGTCCCATGCACCCGACAGGGTCATCAGACCGTTGATCATGCCACCCCAGGACGGCATCCACAGGATCACCGAGAACACCATTCCCAGCGTCGAGGCCCAGTCGGGCAACGCGGTGTAGTGCAGGTGGTGCGGACCGGCCCAGATATACAGGAAGATCAGCGCCCAGAAGTGGATGATCGACAGCTTGTAGCTGAACACCGGACGCTCGGCCTGTTTCGGGATGAAGTAATACATCATGCCCAGGAAACCGGCGGTCAGGAAGAAGCCCACGGCGTTGTGGCCGTACCACCACTGGATCATGGCGTCTTGTACACCCGACCAGACGATGACCGATTTCGAACCCCAGATGCTGACTGGAATGGTCATGTTGTTGACCAGATGCAGCATGGCGACGGTTACGATGAACGCCAGATAGAACCAGTTTGCCACGTAGATGTGGGGCTCTTTCCGCTTGATGATCGTACCGAGATAAACGGCCAGATAGGCAACCCAGACGACGGTCAGCCACAGGTCCACATACCATTCAGGCTCGGCATATTCCTTGGACTGCGTCCCACCCAGAATGTAACCGGTCGCAGCCAGCACGATGAACAGCTGATAACCCCAGAATACGAACCACGCGAGGTTGCCGCCCCAAAGACGCGCGGCGCTTGTACGCTGAACCACGTAGAACGATGTTGCGATCAGCGCGTTGCCGCCAAAGGCAAAGATCACGGCTGACGTGTGTAGCGGACGCAAACGGCCAAAGTTCAGATAGCCTTGTGCCCATTCGAAGTTCAGCATCGGAAAGGCCAATTGGAACGCGATAAAGGTCCCTGCCAGGAACCCGACCACACCCCAAAAGGCGGTTGCGATCACGCCATAGCGGATCACGCCATCCATATATTCCCCTGAGCGGTCGACAAGAATATCTGGCTCATCGGTATTTCGAAGCGTCCAGATGAACAGTCCACCGGCGATCAGCATCACCAGAATTGCATGCACCTGATACGCCAAATCGCGTGCATAATTGGACCCGATCGCGGCAAACACCACGACCAGACCAAGCACGATCAGCTTGATGTAATTTGACATATTGCGTCCCTTTGCCATGCCCCGCGCGATTCTTAATGCCGCGCGAAACCTGTTTGACTGCCTGCGGTAATGCAGCGAAGCGGAGTTCGATGCTTTGATCTGCATCAAGACAAACTGCTGTTTTCTGTGACAGGTATCTTTCAGACTGGCAGGTGCGCGGCACCTCAAACCATGAGGGCGACATGGCATACAAATCTCTTCTAACGGTCATGACGGAAACCAGACTGTCCCGGGCCGCATTGAACCAGATTATTGCATTGGCCGAGGTTCAGGATGCCCACGCCGAAGCGCTATGCCTTGGCGTCGACCGCAGCCAAACCGGTTATTACTACGCTGGTGCGAATGCTCTGATCCTTCAGGAAACACTGAGCCGCGCCAATGCGGAAGCCGCCGGTGTTCACGAATTTGCCCAGGATGTTCTGCGGAAATCTGGGGTCCGGTGGTCTTCAGAAAGCGGAGTGGCGCAGATTGCAGATATCGGACGCCACGTGGCGCGCCGCGCGATGTTTTCCGACTTGGTGATACTGCCGCGCCCCTACGGGCAGGATCGGGATGCCGAGGCAGAGCCCATTGTCGAGGCCGCGATGTTCGAAGGCCATGCTCCGGTTCTGCTGGTGCCAGATGACGCACAGCCCCTGACGAAACCCGAAACCGTTCTGATTGGCTGGAACGAGAGTCCTGAAGCAATGCGTGCGATCCGTCGCGCCTTACCCTTCCTGAAACAGGCCGAGTTGGCCCGCATCGTCGTCATTGACCCACCACGGCACGGCCCGGATCGATCAGATCCCGGCGGGATGCTGTCGCAGATGCTGGCCCGCCACGGTGTCAAATGTGAGATCGACGTGCTCAGCAAGACCATGTCACGCGTGTCGGACATCCTGAACCGTCATGCAACCGATACCGAAGCTGACATGATCGTCATGGGGGCCTACGGCCATTCGCGATTCCGCGAGGCCATCTTGGGCGGTGCCACACGCAATATGCTTGAGCAGGCCTCGGTGCCGGTTTTTCTGGCGCACTGAGCGACAGGCCATTCGAACGCTGCGACCCTTGGCCGAGACGATTCTTCGTGCCTACCCTTTGCGAACCAAGCCAATCAGGAACAGCAGGATCACTGCGCCGATCGTTGCAAACAGGATCGAGGACAACAAACCCCCACCGATGGCAAAACCCAATGCGGGAAAAATCATTCCGGCCAGAAACGCTCCGACGATGCCGATGATGATGTTACCGATCAGACCAAAACCACGCCCTTCCATGATCTTGCCTGACAGCCACCCGGCAATCGCGCCGATAAAGATCATTGCCAAAACGCTGCTGAATTCCATGCTCTGCTCCTGATATTTTCTGACTGGGATATTTGGTCAGTCGTCAGACAAGAAAACCGCCATCTGTATCGTCGCCTGCTTCTTCCATCAGCCGCCCCATATCGGGGATAGTTACGTGGCGCTTGCCTTCCAGCAGGATGACCTGATCCTTCTTCAAGGCCGAAATCTGCCGACTTACAGTCTCCAGTGTCAGCCCAAGATAATCTGCCATTGCCTCACGCGTCAGCGGCAAATCGAACACAATCTGGCCCGACATGCCTTTCCGGTGAATAGACGCATCCCGGCGGGCAATGATCGATAAAAGGCTGGCGATCTTCTCACGCGCCGTTTTACGTCCAAGAACCAGCATCCACTCGCGCGCAGCATCCAGTTCATCCAGCGTCATCTGCAACAGGCGATGCGCGATGTGCGGCGTGTTGGCCATAAGATCTTCGAAGGGCTTTTTGCGAAAGCAGCACATCACCAGATCCGTTGTCGCAATCACGTCATAAGCAGCGGTTTCGCGGCCCGGGCGGCCGACAAAGTCGCTGGGCAGCAACAGGCCCACCATCTGGGTCCGCCCATCCTCCATCGTTTGCGTCAGGGACGCGATTCCCGACACGACAGAGCCCACGAAATGCATTGGATCACCAGACCAGATTATGGTCTGACCAGCCTCGAAACTTCGATAATACTTAATGCTTTCAAGCTCTTCGAGCTCGTCTTTTTCGCAATGCGCGCACACGGCCCGATGGCGGATCGGGCATTCATCACAGTTGGTGTGCTCATACAAGGCCTTAAGCGTCATTCGCGTTTCCACTTGATCTCGGTCAAAGTATCTGAGCGTTCTTAGGTATAGCCGTAACCTTATGACAATGAAACCGCAATTGGCACGGCTTGGACTTTTTGACGCGAAAGTACCGCGTTACACAAGCTATCCCACCGCCCCCCATTTCAGCAATGACGTGGGGCCGGATTCGTTTGGCGACTGGATTTCGGGCATCACTCCGGGCAGCTCGATTTCGCTTTATGTTCATGTGCCATTTTGCCGTCGGCTGTGCTGGTTCTGCGCTTGCAGAACGCAAGGCACACAGACGGACAATCCGGTTATCGCCTATGTGGATGTGCTTAAGGCTGAACTGGATTTGCTGGCAGCCCGGCTACCCGACGGTGTGACACTGTCGCGGCTGCACTGGGGCGGTGGCACACCGACATTGCTTAATCCCGACCTGATGCGGGAACTGGCCGGACGGATTCTGGCCACGGTTCCGATGGGCCCCGATGCCGAGTTTTCCGTTGAAATCGACCCGAACGAGATTGACGAGGCCCGTCTTGATGCCCTGGCCGAAGCCGGTATGAATCGCGCCTCGATCGGTGTGCAGGATTTTGACAACGAAATTCAGCAAACCATCGGTCGCATTCAGGGATACGATATCACCCGAGACGCGGTCGACATGATCCGCGCGCGCGGTATCACCAGCCTGAATGCCGATATCCTGTACGGCCTGCCGCACCAGACCAAGGCGCGCATGACCGAAAGCGTACAGAAACTGTTGTCGCTGTCACCGGATCGCGTCGCGCTTTATGGCTACGCCCATGTTCCCTGGATGGCAAAGCGTCAGCAGATGATTCCTTCGGACGCCCTGCCCACCCCGGAACAACGGCTAGAACTGTTTGAAACGGCCCGCCGCCTGTTCAAGTGGGACAACTACGCCGAAATCGGTATCGACCATTTTGCCACCCAGGATGACGGGCTTGCAAAAGCGTTGCATGCGGGGCGTCTGAAGCGGAACTTCCAGGGCTATACCGACGATCAGGCCGATGTTCTGATCGGGCTTGGCGCAAGCTCGATCTCGCGCTTCCCGCAGGGTTATGCCCAGAACGCATCGGCCACTTCGGCACATACCAAAGCGATTCGAGAAGGGCGGTTCTCGACCGCACGAGGGCACCTGTTCAAGGGGCAGGACGTTCTGCGGGCACGCCTGATTGAGGCGCTGATGTGCGATTTCCGGATCGACACGGCCGAGATTCTGCGAGATCACGACGTTTCCGCATCTCAGCTGAACAAGATGTATTCCGACGCCAATTCCGCCTTTGAAGGTTTGCTGACCGTAAATGAAACCGGTCTTTTCATCCCGCCCGAAGCGCGCGCACTAACCCGTATGATTGCCCGCAGCTTTGACGCTTATGACCTTAGCAAGGCCGGGCACAGCTCAGCGATCTGATCCTTTTCCGGCAGGCGGTTTTCCGGCCTGTCCGTCGCATACCAGCACGGGGGCTTGACGCAAGCCTCTGGTTTTCTCCACACTCAGGGATGAAAGGCTGCGGCCTTTCACAGCCCGAGGCAGGCGAATTCGCAGACAGTTCTTGCCGACGCAATCGCGTTCGACAGCCCTTTTCGTGCAGCCATTCTGCAACCTGAAAGAGGGACAGCACTCATGCGCGTTTTTACCGTCCTCGGCCCCAGCCAATCGGGCAAATCAACCCTCGTCGAGGCTATAAGCCGCCTCGACGGACGGCCCACCACATTCGACGTATCCGCAACCGTGCATCTGCACGGTTTTTCTTACCTGGGCGAGCCCTGGTGCGCGATCGACGTGGATGGCGGCGGCGATGCGCTGGGTTATGTCGGACCTGCGATGGCCATTTCAGATGCTGCTGTCGTGGTTGTGCCACCCGATCCTGATGCCGCAGTTCTGTGTGCGCCGTATCTGCGGCTGGTCGAAGAGGCCGGCATCCCCTGTTTCCTGTTCATCAACCGGATGGACAACCCCAATGGCCGGATTCGCGATATCATCGCGGCCTTGCAGACCTACTGCACCCACCATATCACCCTGCGCCAGGTTCCGATCCGCGAAGGGGATACAATCATCGGCGCTGTGGATCTGATCTCAGAGCGCGCATGGAAGTATCAGGAAGGGCAGCCCTCGGCCCTGATTGAATTGCCGCAATCGGTCGAAGACCGCGAACAGGAAGCGCGCACCGAGTTGCTGGAAACACTCTCGGATTTCGATGACCATCTGCTGGAACAACTGATCGAAGACAAGCAGCCCCCAAGCGACGAGGTCTACGATCTGGCGGCACAGGTATTGCAGAACCATCAACTGATCCCGGCCTGTCTGGGCGCCGCGAGCCATGGAAATGGCCTGACCCGTCTGATGAAGGCCTTGCGCCACGAAGCCCCCGAATTTGATATTGCCGCCGGTCGGGACGAAGCTGCCGAAAATGCACGCGCAATTGCCGGATTTGCAGATGTCAAAAAACATGTCGGCAAGATCATCGTGCTGCGCGGGCTGGGCGACGGTGTCAAAGCACACGAAGCTTTGGGAGGCGAAACCGTCGGCAACCTGACCACGCTGGACGCCAAAACACAGATCGGCGCGTTGGAGGCCGGGCAAATTGGTTTGGCGGTGAAATCGGATCACCTGAACCCCGGCTTCATCTATGACAGCACGTCGGCAACGCCGCTGCCGGAATGGGCGTCTTCGCATCCCGTGGCGCATCGTCAGGTGGTTTCCCCCACACACGAACGGGACGACGTGCGCTTGTCGAATGCCCTGACCCGTCTGGTCGAGATTGATCCCGGATTGCATCTGACGCAGGACGAACTGAGCGGTCATGCGATTTTGGGCTCTCAGGGGCCGCAGCATATGCGCCGCGTGACGGCAAAACTGGCCGAGGATTTCGGGATCGAAATTGAGGCTGAGGCCGCCGAAACAGCCTATCGCGAGACCATTCGGTCCAAAGTGGATCACCGCCACCGTCACCGCAAGCAATCCGGAGGCGCGGGCCAATTTGCCGATGTGGTCATCACGGTCGCGCCGTTGCCACGCGGGTCGGGGTTCCAGTTCGAAGAAGTAGTCAAAGGCGGTGCCGTGCCCAAAAACTACATCCCTTCGGTCGAACACGGCGCAAAAGATGCCTTGGTGCAGGGCCCAGAGGGTTTTCCCGTGGTGGATGTCAAAGTCACTCTGAGCGATGGCAAACATCATAACGTGGACAGCTCGGACTACGCCTTCCGTACCGCTGGCAAAAACGCTGTGCGCGAAGCCTTGCCCGAGGCCAAACCGGTCGTCCTGCAACCCATCCTGAACGCGGAAATCCACCTGCCTTCGGCCTTTGTGGGCGATCTCGTCCCGACGATCAGTTCCTTGCAAGGGCAGGTCCTGGGGTTCGAAGGCAATCCAAACGCCTCGGGCTGGGAAATCTTCAACGCCCAACTGCCCGCCGTGGCCGAGGATGAACTACACCGCACCCTGGCCAGTGCGACGCGTGGAACCGGTTGGGTAAAGCTTCAGTTCGATCACTACGAAGAGTTGCGCGGGCCTGTGCCATCTTCTTCAAAGCGCAAGGAAATGGCCTGACAATCAAAGGTGGGCTGATCGTCAGCCCGCCGCCGCAATCAGTTCACGGGTGTAGTCGGTCCGGGCGTTTTCGAACAAATCCTCGGCCTGTCCCATCTCAATCACATCCCCGTTTCGCATCACGATCACGTTGTGCGACATGGCGCGGACGACCTTCAGGTCATGGCTGATGAACAGATAGGCCAGCCCGTATTTCTTCTGCAGATCACGCAGCAGGCCGACGATCTGCACCTGCACCGTCATGTCCAGCGCGCTGGTGGGTTCATCCAGAACCAACAGCTTGGGCCGCAGCACCATTGCCCGGGCAATGGCGATGCGCTGCCGCTGCCCGCCTGAAAACTCGTGCGGATAGCGATCCATCGCCGCCGGGTCGAGACCGACCTCGGTCATCACTTCGGCCACCAGTTCGCGCGGGGCGCGATGCGGATCGACATTGTGGATGGCCAACCCTTCGGCAATGATCTGCTGACATGTCATGCGCGGGCTGAGGCTGCCGAACGGATCCTGAAACACGATCTGCATATCCTTGCGTAGCCGCCGCAGCTCACGCGTGGACCAGCGGCGGACGTCCTGATCGCGGAAAGTAATTCCCCCCTCGGATGCAATCAGGCGCATGATTGCCAGTGCCAGCGTTGTCTTGCCTGATCCGCTTTCGCCAACAATCCCAAGTGTTTCACCTGCACGAACGCTGAGGGTCGCGTCGTTTACGGCCTTCACATACCCAACAGTGCGTTTCAGAAATCCGCGCTGAATAGGGAACCAAACCTTCAGATGATCTGTGCGCGCGACCTCTTCGGCATCTGCCGCGATTGGTTCGGGATGGCCCGAGGGCTCGGCCGCCAGTAGTTTGCGGGTGTACGGATGTTGCGGATTGTCAAATATCTCGGCGGTTGCGCCTGTTTCGACGATCTCTCCGTCTTTCATCACACAGACACGGTCCGCGATCCGGCGCACGATCCCCAGATCATGGGTGATGAACAGCATTCCCATGTTTTCAGACTTCTGCAACTCGGCCAGCAGCTCCAGTATCTGCGCCTGAATAGTCACGTCCAAAGCCGTCGTCGGTTCATCGGCGATCAGAATGTCAGGCTTGTTGGCCAGCGCCATTGCAATCATGACGCGTTGCCGCTGCCCGCCCGAAAGCTGGTGCGGATAGCTGTCCAAACGCTCTTCCGGGTCCCGGATTCCAACCTTGGTCAGCAGTTCTACAATCCGGCCCCGCGCTTCGGGGCCGGTCACGCCCTGATGCAGCGCCAACGATTCCGCCATCTGCTTTTGGATGGTGTGCAGCGGGTTGAGCGATGTCATCGGCTCTTGAAAAATAAAGCTGATATCGTTGCCGCGGACATCCATCAAAAGATCATCGGACGCGCCAATCATCTCCTGACCGTCATAGGAAACCGAACCTTCAACAATCGCGCTGTCACCCAGAAGCGATACGGTCGACAGGGCTGTGACGGATTTCCCCGAACCGGACTCACCTACCAACGCAACGGTTTCCCCGCGATCCACGGTAAAGGACACGCCTTTGACAGCCGCGCTGACCTGCCCGTCCTGACGGAACGAGACCTTGAGGTTGTTCACGTCCAGCAGGCTCATGAGAATGTCTTTCTGGGATCAAATGCGTCGCGCACGCCTTCAAAGATGAAGACCAGAAGCGACAGCATGATGGCAAAGGTAAAGAAGGCGGTGAAAGCCAGCCACGGAGCCTGCAGGTTCTGTTTTGCCTGCAAGGTCAGCTCACCCAAGGACGGCGCCGAGGACGGCAGACCAAATCCAAGAAAGTCCAGTGATGCCAGACCGGCAATGGTGCCGGTTACAATGAATGGCATGAAGGTCAGCGTGGCGATCATCGCGTTGGGCAGCATATGGCGGAACATGATGGTCATGTTACCAACACCCAGCGCACGGGCCGCGCGGACATATTCCAGATTCCTGGCCCGCAGGAATTCCGCACGGACAACGCCGACAAGCCCGGTCCAACTGAACAGGATCATAAGCGCCACCAACAGCCAGAAACTTCGCCCCAAAATCGCGAACATGATGATGATCACATAAAGCGAAGGCGTAGCTGACCAGATTTCGATAATCCGCTGAAAAATGAGATCCAGCCAACCGCCAAAAAACCCTTGAATTGCCCCTGCAAACACACCGATCAGGCTGGCCGCGCCAGTTACCACAAGGGTGAACACAATCGACAGACGGAAGCCGTAGATTACGCGCGCAAGCACGTCTCGTTTCGTGTCATCCGTCCCCAGAAGGTTCTGGGAATTGGGCGGCAAGGGGGCCGCCCCCGGCCGGTCAACGCTGGTGTTGTAGGAATAAGGGATCAGCGGCCAGATGGCCCAACCCCGTTCGAATCCATCTGCCTGAAAGGTGCCGGCCTGAATCTCTTCGATGATCCCCTCAGGATCGTCAAAACACGCCTCAAGCCCGCCACTATCGATCAGACACCGGACCTCGGGATCGCGATAGATGGCCTCGGTCTGAAAGTCGCCGCCAAACTGGGTCTCAGCGTAAAAATTGAAAATGGGCGTATAGAATTCGCCGCGATACTTCACGAGGATCGGTTTGTCGTTGGCGATGAACTCGGCAAACAGGGACAGGCCGAACAGCACTGAAAAGATGATCAGCGACCAGAACGCGCGCCCGTTGCGGCGGAAATTGCGCCAGCGGCGCTGGTTCAGAGGGGAAAGCGCCATTTACCCCTCCCGCTTTTCAAAGTCGATGCGTGGGTCGACGAACACATACATCAGGTCGCTCAGGATACCGACCACAAGGCTGATCAGCCCAAAGAAGAACAGGGTTCCAAAGATGATCGGATAGTCCCGGGCAACAGCGGCCTCAAAGCCCAGGCGCCCCAGCCCATCCAGCGAGAAGATCGTTTCGATGATCAGGGATTGCCCCAAGAAAACCCCCAGAAACGCTGCGGGAAACCCGGCGATGACAATCAGCATCGCGTTGCGGAACACATGACCATAGAGAACGCGCTTTTCGCTCAGCCCTTTCGCTCGCGCAGTTACAACGTACTGTTTCTTGATTTCATCCATGAACGAGTTCTTGGTCAGCAGTGTCAACGTCGCAAACGCACTGATGGTGTAAGCCGTCACCGGCAGCACCAGATGCCAGGCGTAGTCAGTGATCTTTCCCATCAGGCTCAGGCTGTCCCAATTGTCGGACGTCAGCCCCCGCAACGGAAAAATCTGCCAGTACGAGCCACCGGCAAACAGCACCAACAACAGGATCGCGAACAAAAAACCCGGAATGGCATAAGCCACGATGATGGCGCCGCTGGTCCAGGTGTCGAACCTCGACCCATCTTTGATGGCTTTGCGGATGCCCAGAGGGATCGACACCAGATAGGCAATCAGAGTGGACCACAGACCCAAAGAGATCGAAACCGGCATCTTTTCCAGCACCAGATCGATCACACCGACCGACCGGAAGTAGCTTTCACCAAAGTCCAACGTCAGATAGTTGCCCATCATGGTCAGGAACCGCTCAACCGGCGGTTTGTCAAAGCCGAATTCTTTTTCCAGATCTTCGATGAATTCCTTTGGCAAGCCGCGTGCACCGACATAGTCGCTGTCGGACCCAAACGTCTCTTCGTTTGTTGCGCCTTCACCGCCGGCAAACCCGGCGAAGACATCGCCTTCGCCCTGCATCTGCGCAAGGATTTGTTCGATTGGTCCACCCGGCACAAACTGCACCAGCGTGAAGTTGACAATCATGATGCCCAGCAGTGTTGGTATAACCAACAGCAGGCGTCTTAAAATATAGGCTCCCAAGGGATTAAGACCTCAACGCACCGGCAGCTTTCAAAGCTTCGTATTTTTCCTGGTTGAACCACCAAAAGTCCAGATAGCCAAGCCCCCTCGGCGGCAGTTCTTCGGGATGCTCGTACATGTCGTAATAGGCCACCCAGTATTCGGCCACATACCCTGCCGGAATCTGGATACGCCGGAACCGCAATGCACGATCCAGCGCCTGAAGGGCCGCAATTTCCTCGTCCCGCGAATTCGTCAACAGCGATTGCTCGATGATCGCATCAATCAGAGGATCTTGTATGGACTGCGGGTTATAGGATGAAACAACCGCCGTTTCGGAACCATAAGACTGCTTCAACCCAGTGCTGGCAACCTCGAAGGGTTGATTGCGGAAGAACATCATATCCCAGTCTTTGTCGTAGTACCGCTGGGCGTACTGCGCAGTGTCAACCTTTTCCGCTTCGACCGTCACGCCAAAGTTCTTAAGCGTTTCAACATAGGTCGTGATAATGGCCTCGGTCGTGTCGGATGAAGCACCGGACAGCATGATCTTGAACTGCATCAGCTCGCCGTTGGCATCCCGCAGCTTACCGTCACTGCCGACGGTCCAGCCTGCCTCTTCCAACAACTTTAGCGCGCGGCGTTTGTTACGCCGATCAGCCGCGCGGTCCGGGTTGGACGTGTGCGCCATCACGGCTTCCTCGGTGAACAATTCAGCCGGAACTACGTCGCCCAGGCTTTCCAGAAATGCCTTTTCAGCGCCTTCCGGCACGCCGGTTGCCTGCACTTCAGAGTTTTCCGAGAAGGAATGACGCTGTGTTGTCAAACCGTATTGCAGCGAGGCTGAGGTCCATTCGAAATTAAATGCAAGTGCAAGCGCCTCGCGGACTTTCACATCGGTAAAGGGCTCTCGTAGGAAGTTGAACACAAATCCCGACGGTGTCGGAGGCGTTCTGTCGGGCAATGCTTCAAGTTTTACATAGCCTTTTTCGACTGCGGGGAAGTTGTAGCCAGTCGCCCACTTCTTGGTGCTGCCCTCGGCCCGGAACGTATAGAGCCCCGCCTTGAACGCTTCAAACTCGGCGGCATCATCGGCGAAATATTCGACCTTTACACTATCGAAATTGTGCCGCCCCTTGTTGATCGGAAGGTGCCAACCCCAGTAGTCCGGGTTCCGTTTGTAAACGATAAATCGGTTGGCCTCGTAGCTGTCCAAAACATAAGGTCCGCTGCCGAGTGGAATGTTCCAGCTTTGCTTGTCCAATCTTTCACCGGTTCTTTCGTACCAGTCTTTGGAAAACACCGGGGTACTGCCAACCTGCGAAATCAGTGATCGACGAGATATCCCGTCTACGAAGTTGTACTTAATCGTGTGGTCATCAATGATTTCATAGCCTTCGATGCGCTGTTTTACCGCTCGGGCGTAGCTGCGAATCGCTTGATCAAGGAACAGATCATGGGTGAAGGCCGCATCATGGGCTGTCAGTGGCGTACCGTCTGAGAACTTGGCTTCTGGACGCATGTGAAAAACACACCAACGCTTGGACGCCGGGTATTCCACAGCTTCGGCAATCAGGCCGTATTGCTCTGTAATCGAATCCGCCGGTGTTTGTGTCCCGAACGGGCCGTCGCCAAACATGCCCTCTGCCACCAGGCCCGAGTAAAGACCGGCCTTTCCCTGCCAATTCCACCGGTTCATTCCGTCGAACGTGCCCCGAGTGCTGACCGAGACCTGACCACCAACTGGTGCGTTGGGGTTCACGTAGTCGAAATGCTGGTAATCTGCGGGGTATTTCAGATCGCCGAAAAAGGAATAACCATGAGAGCGGATGATTTCTCCTTCTTCCACACCGGCGGCCAGCCCTGCAATGGGGGATAGTGACGTCAGGGCGCTGGCACCCAGCAATTGCAACGTGGTTCTGCGGTCGATTTCCAGCCTGAAGGTGGAACCATCTTTCTGCGCCATTGCTGCCTCTCCTGCGGTTTGCCTTAATCTATATCTTGCGCGTGCCGACTAAAAGACCAGCACTCTCAGGTGCAAGTTTAGAATGCGTGAACGCTTTGTGAAGTTTTTCTTAGGCAAAAATAAAGCCGCTGCGAAGGGCAGCGGCCTTGAAACTTGTCGAATCTGATCTGAGGATCAGTTGCCAATGGTTTGCAAATAAGCAATCAGATCGGCCCGTTCTTCCGGCTTTCTCAGGCCAGCGAAACTCATGGAAGTCCCTGAAATATAAGCGCTTGGGCGCTCAAGGAATGCATCCAACGCTTCGGGTGTCCAGTTGCCGCCATGGGCCTGCATGGCAGCCGAATACCCGGTGAACCCTTTAGCCGTCGCGACCGGACGGTCCACGATGGCATAAAGATAGGGGCCGGTGCCGTTGGCGCCATCTTCCAGCTTGTGGCAGGCTGTGCATTTGCGGAACACGCGCGCACCCTTCTCCGGGTCGGCAGCGGCCAGCAACTCTTCAAAGACGACCTCTTCGCCGTCCGCGCTCTCACCCGCGCTTTCGGTTTCGATAATGTAAGAAGCCTCGGCATGATGGCTATCAGAGCTATAGAGGACATCCGCCCCCCATTTCGCCAAAAGCAGCACCAGGAAGGTGCCAAACAGGCCGGCTGCGGCCTTGGTTACTGTCATCGTGTCGAACATTTTGATCGCGTGTCCATTTCAGCTGTCTTTGGGGTGTCTAAGGCTTCCCCTGAGAAGAGGCAAGGTATAGACACCGCGACTAAACGCCCAATTCAACAACTTGTTGCACGGAATCGACCAAATGACCAAACGTATCGCATTTCAGGGAGAACCCGGCGCCTACAGCCACGAGGCTTGCCGCAATGCGCGCCCGGATATGGACGCTCTGCCCTGCCGCACTTTCGAAGATGTGATCGAATCGGTCCGCTCGGGCGAAGCGGATCTGGCGATGCTGCCGGTCGAGAATACGACCTATGGGCGTGTGGCCGATATCCACCGCCTGCTGCCCCATAGCGGGTTGCATATCATCGACGAAGCCTTTGTCCGTGTGCACATCAACCTGCTGGCCGTACCCGGAGCAACCTTGGACGATATTACCGAGGCACATTCGCATCTGGTTTTGCTGCCGCAATGCGCGCAGTTTCTGAAAGAGCACAACATTCGTGGGCGCGTGAGCCCCGACAACGCCCGCGCGGCGCGCGAGGTGGCCGAGGCCGGCGACCCAGGTTCAGCCGCACTGGCCAGCGAACTGGCCGGTGAAATTTATGGCTTGAACGTTCTGGCACGTCATATCGAGGATCAGGGCGACAACACCACGCGCTTTCTTGTGATGTCGCGGGATGCTGACGAATCGCGTCGGGGCGAACACGAGATGATCACCAGCTTTGTCTTTCAGGTGCGCAACATTCCTGCCGCACTTTATAAAGCGATGGGTGGTTTTGCGACCAACGGGATCAACATGGTCAAGCTGGAAAGCTATATGGTGGACGGGTCCTTCACCGCCACGCAGTTTTATGCAGACATTGTTGGGCACCCGGAGGATCGCAATGTCCAATTGGCGATGGAAGAGTTAGAGCATTTCACGACCAATGTGGAAATTCTGGGCGTCTACCCGGCAGCGCGTTCGCGTGGGTAGCAGAATCTAACGTCAGGCTTTTTGGAAGTCGGACACCCGCCGTCGGTTTCTAAAAGCCTCCAGGATCGCTGCAACGTTCGCGTCGACTCCGTCTTCGGACTGGATTTCCAGATCGTAAATCAACCCATCGTGGATTTGGAGTTGATCTTGTTCGGCGCTGCCAAATCTACGGTCTCCACGGCGGAACTCACGATTATTCAGTTCGGGTATTTGGCAATATAGACCAACAAACAAAACATCGTGGTCACTCAGTAGGTTCCTCAGAGTTTCTAACCAACCGTTTGTATCCAGAATATGTTCCAGAATTAGATTATTGCCCGCATCAGCATATGCTTTGATTGATTGGTGGAATCCGTCAAAGATTTCATCCCTAGATGCAACCCAGTCAAATTCGCCAACCCGAAATCGCTCCATTGGCAGGACACCAGAATCTCTCAGGTTATCTATACTGACATGCCAAAATGGAAAATCAGCCCGCTGCTGCAACGCCTTTGCTAGTGTCGTTTTGCCGCTGCTCGAAGCGCCATGTAAAAATATTATCTGGGCCATCCGTTCCTTCCCGTAGCGACTGGTGTGGCCATCGGACCGACCTAAGCACCGTGCATGTAACGTTCTTCCAGTTCACGTGCAAAATCGCTCAGGCGGGTCTGGAACTGACGGCGGAAGCGGGACTGCCCCAGTTTAAGAGACTGCAGCAGCAGCCGGGCCGGCAGGGATTTTGCGGCCAGAGACATGTCGATGCTCAGACGTGTCCGACGTTGGGAAAGGGCCAAAAGCTCGACTACCGTCGCGCCGTTCATGCCTTTGCTGGCGGAATGAAACCGTAGGATCGAGGGTCGGCGGCAATCCGTCATCTCAACCGTGATCTGCCGGGGCTTGCCTCGGATTTTAAGCACGGTCTCCCACGTTGTGCCTGCCGCAGGCGGCACGGGGCCGTCTACACGGCGCACGTCCACGCCACGCCGCATCGCCATACGCTCGAACCGTTCGAAATCGGCGACCATGTCGAACACCGTGTCGATGGGTGCTGTAATATCTTCCTGTGCTGAAAACTGCATCTTGGGTTTGGGCCGTTTTTTCAGTGTTTCGTTAGTCCAAAGTATCCGCAAGCCAATGTTGCAGAAGAAAATGCGCAATGGCACCTTTACGCGCGGGCAACAGCGTCGGGTGATCACCGGCAAAAGCCTGCATCACCTCGGCCTTGCTGACCCACATCGCCTCTTCGATCTCAACCGGGTCGATCTGGATATCCCGCGACAGCGCCTGCCCCCAACAGCCGAACATCAGGGATGCCGGAAAGGGCCAGGGCTGGCTGGACAGATAGCGAACTTCGCCAACCGGCACGCCCGCCTCTTCCATCACCTCGCGCCTGACGGCGGCTTCCAGAGTCTCACCGGGTTCGACAAACCCCGCCAAAAGCGAGAACATCCCCTGGGGCCAGCCCGGAGATCGCCCCAACAGGACAGAGTTTCCATGTGTGATCAACATGATCACCACCGGATCGGTGCGCGGAAAGTGCTGCCCGCCGCAAGCCGGGCAACTGCGCTGCCATCCGCCTTGCGCGATATCGCTGGGCGCACCGCAACGGGCACAGAATTTATGAGTTTCGTGCCATCCGATTACAGCTTTGGCGGTTGCCGCCAATTCGGCATCGCGCGCGGACAGGCGGGTCATGATGCGGCGCAGTTCGGCAAACACCTGGCCGGGCTGCAAATCCGGATGTTGCTGTTCTGTCTTGTCAACGAACGCGCCAACACCGGACAGATCGAGGCCTTCCGCCTCCCACCCAGAAACATCCATGGCAAACAGGGGAGCGCGGTCATCAGAAAGGCCCAGAAAAATCGGCGAAGCAATCACCCCGCCGGGACCATCGCATAAAATCTTATGAGCCATTGGCAGAAATGCCAGCCGATCCAACTGATCACCTTCGACCAGTAACTTGCCACGCCACAATAGCAGGCAGCGGGCCGAAGGGTCTTGCCGAGCCTGCAACAGGTGGGCTTCGTCACCCCGACGCAGACCGGCGCGATCCAGACCGGATCCGCCAAATGTCACTTGCTCTGCGCGTTTCATGTCTGCTTTCCCCGCCGTTCGAGGCAAGGGCTGACATGTCTTTGCGCTCAGTGCAACGGGTTTTGCGCGCGCGGCAAAACAGCGCTGCCGCTGAAAGATCGCAGGAATGTCGCGGAATTTGCACTTATTCTGCTATTTGTTGAAATAACTTAGCCCACAACACTCAGAAGCAGAAGTTTGACCACAATTCCCCCGCCGGACCGCCCGCAACCATCATTCGCACAGATCCAGATTTTGGCCACCAGCGATTTGCATATGAACCTGACCGGCTATGACTACTACTCGGATCAGCCTGACCCGCATGTCGGACTTGCACGCATAGCCACCCTCATCCGAACGGCCCGCCGCGAGGCTCGGCAATCCGGTGCGTTAAGCCTGTTATTCGACAATGGAGATTCCCTGCAGGGGACCCCGTTTGGCGATTGGGCTGCGGAAAACTCTGTACAGGATCACCCTTTGGCAAGGGCGTTCAACGCGTTGGAATATGACGCGGTTGGACTGGGTAACCATGATTTCAACTTTGGTCTGGATCTGATTGACCACTTTGCCGAACAGCTCACATGCCCTCTTCTATCCAGCAACCTGAGTCGCAAGGATGGTAAGAGAAACCCAAAGCCTTTCGCCATTCTGCAACGCGACATTCAGTGGAACGGTACATCCGTCCCGATACAAGTGGGTGTGCTGTCGGTGTTGCCGCCGCAGACCGCAAAATGGGAAGCGCATTGCCTGAACGGTATGGCGGATTTCCATGACATACTTGAAACTGCGCAGGACACAGCCGCCCGATTGCGGCAATATGGTTGCGACATCGTGGTTGCGCTGGCGCATTCCGGGCTGGCTGAGCCACAGGCGCAGCCGGGGCTGGAAAACGCGGTGATTCCGTTGGCCGCCATAAACGAAATTGACGCAATCATAGCGGGCCACACACATTTGACCCTGCCCGGCAAAGTACATACGGATATCGATCACGTCGACAGCACCCTTGGGCTGGTCCATGACACGCCAACCGCCATGCCCGGTTTCGCAGGTTCTCATCTTGCCGTCATCGATCTGATGTTAGAGCGCGACGAGATCGGCCAGTGGTCCGTCGCGCGGTCACGCACAGGACTGCGCCCCGTTTTCCCCAGTGACCGGCCCGGCCCTGTGGCCGAAGACCCTGAGTTGCTAAAGCTGTTTTCCCAAGGACATGCTGCGACTCGCACCTGCGCTGCCCGGCCCGTTGGCTGGTTGTCTCGCTCCATTCACAGCTATTTCAGCTTTTGCGCGCCTGATCGCGGGCTCGCGTTACTGGCTGCTGCACAGGCCGCCGGAATTCGGCCGTTCCTGGCGGGAACCGAGTGGGCAACGCTGCCAATCCTGTCCGCCGCCGCCCCGCCCAAGTCAGGTGGCCGGGCGGGGCCAGCCTTTTACACCCATGTTGCGGCTGGAGAAATATCGATGCGGCATGTGGCCGATATCCATCTTTTTCCAAATGAACTGCGCGCCATTCTGGTGACTGGCGCACAGGTTCGGGATTGGCTTGAAATGGCGGCTGGCCTTTATAATCAAATCACGCCGGAACATGACAAACCTCTGACCAATCCGCGCGTCGCCGGGTATAATTTCGATGTCCTGCACGGCCTCAGCTATCAGATCGACCTGTCACAGCCGCAGCGCTTTGACGCCAATGGCGCTGTGGCCGAAGACGCAGGCACGCGCATCCGAAAACTGACCCATAATGGCCGCTCTGTTCCAGATGATCAGGTTTTCGTGGTGGCCGTGAACAATTACCGTGCGAATGGAGGGGGGAATTTCCCCGGGCTTGAACAGGCCCGGAAAATCAGTTTACCACCCCTGCGCATTCAGGACGTGTTGCGGGATTATCTGACCGGAAAACTGGCGCGCGATCCACTGGAGGATTCTGCGCCCCCATTCAACCTTGCGCCAATGAATGGCGCACGTGCCGTGCTTGAAACCGGCGCCGGGGCCGAGGCCTTTCTGGATGAGTTGACAAGCTATGCGCCACGCATTCTGGGCCGGGATGCCGCCGGTTTTTTGCGGATTGAACTGACACTCTGACGGGTTGTCATTTCCCGCCGAGACACCTATATGAATCAGCGAGAGGTTGGCGCGGGCGAGCGCCTCGCCAACCTGGTCAGGTCCGGAAGGAAGCAGCCACAACGAGCCCCGCTTGGGTCGATGTCCAACCTCTCACTTCTCTACAAATGTATTGAACCACACTGTCATCCGATCCGAAACCGGGTGATCAAAACCTGCGTCTATCCTTCGATCAATCGAGGCCAGACAGCCGCGTTTCTGCGGGCAAAAGCCCCGATGTGACCGATGGATTTCAGGCCAAGTTCCTGCGGGTCGATCAGATGCCGTCGTGCCTCGGAGCCATATAGATCGGCCAGCCGCCAGACAGCCGCCGGTGGGACCATCTGATCATCGGAAAAGGCGAACAGGTCTACTGACCCATTCGCACGCGACCAATCCGCCTTTGGCAAACTAGTCCCGATCTCGGGCAGATAGCTGCGCGGAGAAGTGCACCACTTGCGCCACTGCCAGTAGACCTGTGGCGGTAAATCCGAACCAAAACCAATTGCCTTACCCGGCAGATACCCCAGCATCCGAACAGCCAAAGGCGCGTGCCCGTACCAGAACACCCCGGCCAGCCCGCGATAGGGCCATGGATGATCAGACAGCGTCACCAGTCCCGAACACACGCAGATCGTCCGGTCGATCAGCTCTACATCCCCCTGCAACGGACCAAACATTCCGCCAAGGGAATGCCCAATCGTCCACAGGCGCGCCCTGGGAAACCGGCGCCGCATCTCGGCCCGCGCCGCAGGAATGTCGATCAATGCCCAATCGGCCATTGTGACCGTCGAATTCTTCAGGCGGCCGGTCAGGGATTCACCAAAGTCGCGATAATCATAAGTCAGGCAAGGCATGCCATGTTCTGCCGCCAGCCACCGTGCGAAATGTTGGTAGTAGGTCTGTGGCACGCCAGTGGCGCTGTTAAGGACAACAACCGTATCCGGCGCGGACGCGGGCAAATACAATCTTCCCGACAGTGACGTCGGTCCGGACGGAAACCGTATTTCCTCGACCAGAACCGGGCTTTGAGTATCCAGCATCCTATGCCCCAAAACAAAACTGAACTAATTGGTTCAGATTATCAATCGCCTCAACCACCGCTCCGCGTCAAGCCTCCGCGTGCATGACCAAACGTCCACTTGCCAAAGCATCAGTGCCCTGCCTCTTGCTATTGGCTTGACTCGAACGCGTGGCACCGGCTAGCGATTGGGTGATGGTTCTCGCGCCTTCGTCGGAAGGCCGGGATGAAAAGGGAACACGGTGCGGTCCAACCCGGTTGATCCGGAACGGACCAATGCCGCGACTGCCCCCGCAACTGTAAGCGGAGAGCGACGCCGAAACACCACTGGCCACAGGGCTGGGAAGGTCGGCAGAGCGATGACCCGCAAGTCAGGAGACCTGCCATCGAAGACTGTAACCAAACTCGGGCGGGGTGTCCGGGCAGGGTTTGGCCATGCAAGGCCTATCCTGATCGCCCCATCGCCTAGCGCGCGGAGGGCGCATCATGATCTGGAAGACCAATACTCATCAATTCACCGCCACCGTGTGCCAGCGCACTGGCAAAACCTGCCCGGCGCTCGCGCAAGCCGCTCGGGCGATGGTACAGGCCGTGGCAACGGCAAGCCCGGTTACGACCGAGGCATTCGAAGTTGAAGGAAACGCCGAGCTGACCCATTGCCCGCAAGGCTGCACCGCACGCTTTCATGCCCGGCCAGACCGTGTGCGGATTTATTGCGGCACTGATCCGGACACCCAATCGGGCAGGCTGGATAACTACGCTGAGCTTATGTTCGGCGCTGCGTTTTCAACCCTGCCTGCGGACACAATGGAAAACCCGCCTTGCGCAATGCTTCAGGCTGAGCGGCTTGCGCAGCAGCAGCCAGCCCTCGCCGAGGCCGCCGTAACAGCTTGATCTAGTTATCCCAACGCAGTTGACCAACTTCATTGGCCCATCGCATTTGTCCGTCAGTCTCGACGGCACAGGGACGTATTGCGCGCAATCGGGCCAAGGCGGCCTCAGAATCTTCACCGCACTCGATCATCAGCCGCAGAACAATCATCCCTGACCGGCCGCACCCGCCCCGGCAATGCACCAACGCGCGACCTCCCCGGGACAGGGTTTTCCGAACAGTTTCACTAACCTCGGACCAACGCCTTCTGATGTCAGCCGGTGGTGTGCCAAAATCCTGGATCGGCAGATGGACCCAATCGACACCTAGCGCAGCAAGGTCTTTCCCGAAACTCCCCGCGCCTTCTTGCGCAAACTCCGCTTCGGTGGTCATTGACAGGACGATATCCGGCTTCCAGTTCCTGACCATCTTTAGATCAGCGGCGTAGCCCCCGCCCCGACCGGGCAAAGGGGACAACGCCAGCGTGCCACCGCCTGCAGCAAGGGCAAAGATCTCCAAATGCGGCATCCGCTTTTCTCCTGCTTGTGCCCGACGGTTCTATCCGGCCCCAATGTTGGTCAAAACAAAAATCGTCTCAGCCTGCGGTGGACGTGGCGGACAGCGCGCTCTAGGCTGCGTCGGAACTCGAATCCGCGAAAGCAGACATGACCGACACGCCCAGCCCCGCCTATCAGGTTCTCGCCCGAAAATATCGCCCGGAAACCTTCGCCGATCTGGTTGGCCAGGATGCCATGGTGCGCACCCTGAAGAACGCGTTCGAGGCGGACCGGATCGCGCAGGCGTTCATCATGACCGGCATTCGCGGAACGGGTAAAACCACCACCGCACGCATCATCGCCAAAGGCATGAACTGTATCGGCCCGGACGGAAATGGTGGCCCGACAACCGAACCTTGCGGCCAATGCGAACACTGCGTGGCTATCATGGAGGGTCGTCATGTCGACGTGATGGAAATGGACGCCGCCAGCCGGACCGGCGTGAATGACATCCGCGAGATTATCGACAGCGTTCGTTATCGCGCCGCTTCGGCCCGTTACAAAATCTATATCATTGACGAGGTTCACATGCTGTCGACCAGCGCCTTCAACGCGCTGCTCAAGACACTGGAAGAACCGCCCGAGCATGTGAAGTTCATCTTCGCCACCACCGAGATACGTAAGGTCCCTGTCACAGTCCTGTCGCGCTGCCAGCGTTTTGACCTGCGCCGGATCGAACCGGAAGACATGATCGGCCTGCTGCGCAAGATCGCTGGTGCCGAAGGGGCCGAGATCGCCGATGATGCGCTGGCCCTGATCACCCGCGCTGCCGAAGGGTCCGCCCGCGATGCGACCTCGTTGCTGGATCAGGCCATATCCCATGGCGCGGGCGAAACCAGCGCAGATCAGGTCCGCGCCATGCTGGGGCTTGCCGACCGTGGCCGGGTTCTGGACCTGATGGACATGATCCTGCGCGGTGACGCCGCTGGCGCGCTGACCGAGCTTAGCGCGCAATATGCCGAAGGGGCCGACCCGCTGGCCGTGCTGCGCGATCTGGCGGAAATTACACACTGGGTTTCGGTCGTCAAAATCACTCCGGATGCAGCCGAAGACCCAACCGTCTCACCGGACGAGCGGGCACGGGGTCAGCAGATGGCCGAGGCCCTGCCCATGCGGGTCCTCACCCGGATGTGGCAGATGCTGCTGAAAGCGCTGGACGAGGTCGCGGCAGCCCCGAACGCCATGATGGCCGCCGAAATGGCCGTGATCCGCCTGACCCATGTGGCTGATCTGCCCAGCCCGGAAGAGCTGATCAAGCGACTACAGGATACACCTCCGCCGCCGCCGAACGGTGGTCCTGGCGGTGGTATCTCTATCCCGGAACACGCGGCGACTGCACCACAGGCATCAGCATCCCCAGTATATTCTGCCGCACCGGCAGGAGCTTCCGGCGGCCCAACAGCGGCTCTGGCGCAGGACGCACAGACCGCGCTGGCCCGATATCCGACCTTCGACCATGTGGTCGAACTGATCCGCGCAAACCGCGACGGTGTCCTGCTGGAAGAGGTCAAAAGCTATCTTCGGCTCGCGGCCTATCAACCGGGAAGGATCGAATTCCAACCGACCGAACGCGCCTCGCCACATCTGGCACAACGCCTTGGCAGCGCCCTGCAACGCTGGACAGGCAACCGATGGGCCGTAACGGTCGTCAACGAAGGCGGCGGCAAGACAATCTACGAGGTTGAAAACGCTGCAGAGGAGGCCCTGAAAGCCGAGGCCTCCGAACACCCGCTGGTCCAGGCCGTGTTGGCCCAGTTCCCCAAGGCCCGCATCACAAGGATCGAAACCCCCGAACAGCGCGCCGCGCAAGTCGAAACCGAAGCCCTTCCAGAGGTCGACGATGAATGGGACCCGTTCGAGGAAGACTGATCTTCAACCCATTACGCGGGGCCCTCTTGTGTCACGCGAACGCCGTCCGTATTTAGGCGGCAAACCAGATAACAGGAGATACCGGATGCTCAAAGGACTAGGCGGTCTGGGCGATATGGCCAAGATGATGAAATCCGCGCAGGATTTGCAGACCAAGATGACAGACATGCAGGAAGAGCTGAACAACCTGATGGTTGTCGGCGAATCCGGCGCAGGGCTGGTCAAGGCGACCGCCACCGCCAAGGGCGAACTGAAAGGCTTGGACATCGACCCGTCGATCTTCAATGGCGACGACAAGGAAGTGGTCGAGGACCTGATTCTGGCCGCCATCAAAGACGCCCAGACCAAGGCGCAGGAACGTTCGCAGGCCGAGATGGCAAAGCTGACCGAAAGCATGGGTCTGCCCGCAGACATTAAGCTGCCGTTCTGATCTTCATCTTTTCCCAAATACTCCCGCCGGAGGCGTCCTCCGGCGCGTCACAGGACAGGCCGTGAGCTCGAACAGCGATATCGACAATCTGATCGACCTGATGGCCAAGCTGCCGGGCCTCGGCCCCCGCTCGGCCCGCCGCGCGGTGCTGCACCTGATCCGCAAACGCGCCTTGCTGCTGACGCCCCTGTCGGACGTCATGCAGCAAGTGGCGGTCACCGCCCGTGAATGCCTGAACTGCGGCAATGTTGGCACCTCTGATATCTGCGACATCTGTGACAATGAGGCCCGTGCGACCGGAGAGCTGTGCGTGGTCGAAGACGTCGCCGACCTCTGGGCAATGGAGCGCGCAGGCGTATTCAAAGGCCGTTATCATGTTCTGGGGGGCACTTTGTCGGCGTTGGACGGCATCGGCCCGGACGAGCTGCGCATTCCAAGGTTGAAAGATCGGGTTATGGCCGAGGAGGTCACCGAGGTCATTCTGGCCCTGAACGCCACCGTCGACGGCCAGACCACCGCTCACTACATTGCCGATCAGTTGGAGGGGCAGGTCCGCCTGACCTCACTGGCCCAGGGCGTGCCGATTGGGGGCGAACTGGACTACCTTGATGACGGGACGATTACGGCAGCGCTGCGGGCGCGGAAGGAGCTTTGATCTATCCAAGAATTTGTAGTTGCAGGCATTTCGAAACAGGAAGTTACTTTGGGCCAATATCCCGATCTCTACATCCTCAGGCATGGGGAAACCAAATGGAACACTTTGGGCAAGTTCCAGGGGCACAAGAATTCTCCGCTGACCGAAACTGGCAAGGCGCAAGCACGTATGCAGAATAAAATTCTCGACCGCCTCCCCAATTGCCCGCCCGATGCCTTTGTCAGTCCGCAAGAACGCGCCATGCACACGGCGCAGATCGCACTGCCACAACATGTATCCAAGCAGACCGATGACCGGCTCATGGAAATCGCATTTGGGCAGTGGGAGGGGGCGACAAAAGACTATATCCGGTCGCAGATTACCTGCCCATATGACAGCTATCAATGGTTCTTCCAAAGCCCTGGCGGCGAGAGCTTTGAGATGATTGCCCAAAGGGCCCAATCCTTCTTGGCCAACTTGAAAACGCCCACGCTTGTAGTGACCCATGGAGTGACATCCATGGTCCTGCGCGGACTCTGGCTAGGGTTGGATTTAAATGATTTGCTGAAGCTTTCACGAACCCAAGGATGTGTGTTTCACCTGTCGAACGAAACCGAGACGATCTTGACCTGAGACCATTCTCTGCAAAGATAGGCAAACATTGATTTATATGGTTGTAATATGCTGAAAACCCACCTTCTCGCCCTCACCCTAGCCGCCTTCACCGCAACCGCTGCCCTATCGCAAGAACTCGTCGACAAAGGCTTCGTCGAGGGCTGGAACATCATGATGGACCCCGCGCTTGGCAACGGATGCCTGATTCAGACGGTGTATCAGGACCTCTCGGTCGTGCGCATCGGCTATGACGCGCTGGACAATCGGGGGTATTTCGCCGTCTACAACAAGGCCTGGGGCGACATCAAACAGGGTGAAAGCTACCCGATCCGCTTTGATCTGGACGGCAAGAGCTATGACGCCACCGCCATTGGCTTCAATGAACGCGACGTGCCCGGTGCGACGGTGTTCTTCACCGACCGGAATTTCGTCACCGCGATTGCGCAGAACAAGACAATGACCGTCTTCAACCCGGCAGGTGAAACCGTCATGGCCATCGATCTGACCGGCACAGCCAAAGCGCTGGAATACGCGCGGGAATGTCAGAGCGGTGAGCTTTAACGAATCGGATCGAACAAGGCATCCTTGGCGGTGCAATCCCTGATCACGTCCCGACCGCAGGGTACGGGGTTCAGATCCCCAGACAGGCACAAGCGAACCTCTTCGATGTAACCCTGCTTGCAGGTCACAGTGATCATGTCGCGTTCGAAACCCGGATTGGCTTTCAGAAACGCCTCCTCAACCACCGAAGCAGGCAGTTTGACGGTCGTGTCAAGCTTGCGGAACACCGCCGGACGCTGAACGCTTTCGTAGGCTTGCCGGGAAAGGGCAAAATAGTCGGGCGCCGACAGGCCCGTGCAAGTGCCGTGCTTTTTCCACTGATGCCAGGCCAGCCCTGAACTGCCCTGAATGTCTTCCATTTCCCGGGTCATGCGGCGTGATGGCGGGGCCTCGGGCGTGCGGCAGAAGGCTGGCCAACCCTGATGGTATTGTGGCCAGAGCCCGTGCAGGATCCATCCGTGGTCATGCCGCGCGTCACACTGGTCCGATCCACGCGCATCGCCCTCACGCGTGCACCAGTTTGGCGACCAGCTGAGCGACAGGACGTAATAGTCGAACTCACCCGCCTGTTCGCCGTCTGCCACCGCCGGAATTGCGCCTGCCAACCACAGAACCAAACCTAAAATTCGCTGCCGCATTCGCCTCTTCCCTTCTTGCCTTTGCGCGACTATATAGGCCCCAAGTTCCCCGACAACGGAAACCTGCCCCAAGACCACGGGGCCGCCGAATTCCGGCGACGGGACAGATGTATTTATAGGAGACGGGCTGATGGCAAAACCGCTTATGGCCAAGGCAACCGCCGTATGGCTGGTGGACAATACCACGATCAGCTTCAAGCAGATCGCGGATTTCGTAGGCATGCACGAGCTTGAGGTGCAGGGCATTGCCGATGGTGACGTGGCTGCCGGCGTCAAAGGGTTCGACCCGATTGCCAACAACCAGCTGACGCAGGAAGAAATCGACGCGGCGCAGAACAATCCGCTGCACAAGCTGAAGCTGAAGTTCAACCCGTCCGCTGCCGGCGAAGAAAAGCGCCGTGGCCCCCGGTATACCCCGCTGTCCAAGCGTCAGGACCGTCCGAACTCAATCCTGTGGCTGGTCAAGTTCCACCCGGAACTCAGCGACGGTCAGATTGCCAAGCTGGTTGGCACCACCAAGCCGACCATCCAGTCGATCCGCGAGCGCACGCACTGGAACATTGCCAACATGCAGCCCATTGATCCGGTTGCGCTGGGCCTGTGCAAACAGTCCGAGCTGGACGCTGTGGTTCAGAAAGCCGCAGCGAAGAAAGTAGCTGAAGGTGGTGTCATGAGTGACGATGAACGCCGCAAGCTGGTTTCGACCGAGCAATCGCTTGAGATGGACGCCGCACCGAAGATTCCGACCGCAATCGAAGGTCTGGAGACCTTCTCGCTGTCGGATGAGCCGGTCGAAGAGAAAGATGAGGAAGAAGTCATCGACGCAGACAGCTTCTTCAACCTGCCCAAAGGCGGCGCGGACGAAGACGAGGACGATCTGCGTCCCTGATCTGTCAATAGCTCCGGTCTGTCCGGACCGGAGCTTTTTTACAGGAAAACCATGCTGAACGTATTGTCTGCCATATTTGGCCCGCACCGAGCGGTTAGCATCTACGCCTTTCTCAAGACCTGGGGTCTGGGTCTTGCTGGCGGGTTGGTTATGATCGTGATTGTGACCACGCTGTTCCTATTGGGCGATGAAGGCGAACACGAACACCACTCGTTCATGACTGTCCCTGTACTGTCGGCAACACCGATCAACGGTGATCTGAAAAACGGAGTCATTGCGTCTGTCCGGTTGCCGGATGGGTCGGCGGAGTCCATCACTTCTACCGAAGCGCCCGTCTCACAGACAGTTGGCACCAGTGCGTGCGTCGAAAAACGGGTTTATGTCGACAGCGGCGAAGCCCGCTACAGGTTCAAGCTGCCCCGGTTTTGCGAAGCAAGTTAGGCCGGAAATGCCGCCCAGCCTGTGTGCCGGGCGGCGCCTTTTTCAGACCATCTGAAACAGGATACCGGTGACGATAGCTCCGCCAACGCCCAGCCCCAGATAAGTGGCGAAAACGCGCGGTTTGACCAGGGACCAAACCGCCGCCATCGCCGGGATCGAGCTGACTGCACCGGCCACCATGAAGGCCATTGCGGCACCTGCGGTCATGCCCTGCTCCATTAGACCAGCCAGCAGCGGTGGCGCGACATAGGAGTTCAGGTAGGCTGGCATTCCGACGAGGGCTGCAACAATGATGGGCAGCACGCCTTCCCCACCAACGGCCCGCGCAATCAGGTCGGCAGGCACATAGCTGACCAACAGCGCCTCAAGCACATAGGCCAGTGCAAGCCATTTCAGCAGGAACAACCCGTTCTGGACGAACTCTGCCCGGAACCGCACGCGACGCTCTGGTTCCTGCCAGAAGGTCCAGACCGGTTTATCGTCCTGTTTGGGGCCACAACCGCAGCATCCCGCAGGTTTGTATTCGCGCAGAGGTTCAGCAAAGGCACCACCACGCGTCAACGCCCGCACAGCAAAGCCGCCAAACAGACCCAAGGCTACGGCGGCAACTGCTTTGCCGATGGCAAACGGCCACCCCAGCGCACCAGCGGTAATCAACAGGGTCGGCGGGTCAATCAGAGGAGAGCTGAGCCAGAACGCCATGACCGCCGAAAGCGGCGCGCCCAATGCCAGCAGACCGGCGATAAACGGAATGACTTCGCAGGAACAAAACGGGGCAAGCCCTCCAAACAGGGCCGCCAGAAAGATCATCCGGGTCTCGCGCCCTTCAAAGGCCCGCGCGACCATGACTTCGGCCCCGGTTGCCTTGAGGTAGGACAGCAAAAGGACCGCGAACAGGATGTACTGCCCGGTATGGGCAAGTGCCTTTCCTGCGAATATGACAATTTCTGTCCAGTTGCCCGGATCGAGCACAGCAACCAGCGCAAGGATTACTATGATCAAAGCCCACGGGGTCTTGATCAACTCCAGCAAGGTTTTGCCAGCAACCTTTGGGCTTTGTGTCAACTCAGCCATCATTTGCGGCCTTTCCTATTTCATCGGCACAACATTCGCTGAGAATGAACTGCGCCAGATTTTGCAATTCGTCGAAACAGGCCCGGTTGATCGTCGTGCGGCCGACCTTCTCTTGCTCGACAACACCGCCAGCGGCCAGAAACCGCAGGTGATGCGCCAACGTGGACGGGGCGATTCCGGTCCGGTTCTGGATTTCCCCAACGGTCAACCCTGCCTCGCCCGCACGGACCAGCGTCTTGAGGACTTGAAGCCGGGCTTCGGATCCCATGGCTGAAAATCCTGCTGCTGCGGTTTCCCACATTTGCTTTCTCCATTAAACTAGATTTCTAGTTATTTAGTTTAATGAGGAGTGCACGTCAACCGAATTGTGATCGGTAATTACGAAACCTCTTTAAGTCCAGATTGCCTGACCCTTAGGTCCAGCCTATAAGCGGATATGGCGATTTCGGTGGACACGTTCTTTATGGACCCAAACGGGCAAGGCACCTTGCAGGCGCGCATTCAACAAATGATCGCCGAGGGTATCCTGTCTGGCCGATTTCATGTCGGAGAAAAACTGCCCTCGTCCCGAAAACTGGCCGCCCATCTTGGGGTCAGTCGGATCACGGTCACACTGGCCTATACCGAGTTGTTGGCCAGCGACTATCTGACAGCCAAAGGGCGATCGGGGTATTTCGTGTCCCAAAACGCACCGGTGCCACCGAAGTATACACCGTTGCAAAAGGGCGATGAATCGGTCGATTGGGATGCCGCCCTCGCGCGTTTCTATTCTGATGGGGATTTCCTGCAAAAGCCCAGCGATTGGCGCGACTATCGCTACCCTTTCATCTACGGGCAGGCAGACAGGTCGTTGTTTGATCATGCCAACTGGCGACTTTGCGCAGTCCGGGCTTTAGGCCACAAGGATTTCGATTCTCTGACCGGTGACTATGTGGATCAGGACGACTCGCTGCTGGTTGAGTTCATCGCCCGTCACACACTGCCCCGCCGAGGCATCTCGGCACGGCCCGAAGAGATTCTGATCACTTTGGGCGCGCAGAATGCACTTTGGCTGGCGTCCCGGGTTCTTTTGAACCGTCACCGGACGGCGGCAATCGAAGATCCTTGTTACTATGCGCTTCGGAATCTTCTTCTGCATTCCGAATGCACGGTAGCGCCCCTGCCCGTTGATCAGGATGGTCTGCCCCCGGAAAGCATACCGGACCAAACCGATGTGATCTTCACAACGCCCAGCCATCAAAGCCCAACAACCGCCACAATGCCTTTGGAACGGCGCAACGCCCTTTTGGACCGCGCACGCGAGCTGGATGCGGTCATCGTCGAAGATGACTACGAGTTTGAGATGGCGTTTCTGGGCGCGCCTTCGCCTGCGTTAAAATCCCTCGACCGGGATGGGCGGGTTGTCTATGTCGGCAGCTTCTCAAAATCGTTGTTTCCCGGCCTTCGTCTGGGATACATGGTCGGATCGGAACCCTTCATTCGCGAGGCACGCGCCTTGCGCGCTTTGGTTCTGCGCCACCCACCCGGACATATTCAGCGCACGGCGGCCTATTTCCTGTCCCTTGGACATTACGATGCGCAAATCAGGCGCATGTCGAAGGCGCTGCAGTTGCGCCGCGAAGCGATTGAGACAGCGATTGATGCATACGGCCTGACTGTCGCCGGGCGTGGTGTGCTGGGTGGTTCATCCATGTGGATGCAGGCGCCACAAAGTGTGGATACAACCCGATTGGCGAGTGATCTTCAGGATCGCAGCGTTCACATCGAACCCGGGGAACAGTTCTTTTCCGGACCAGATCGACCCCGCAACTACTACCGTCTGGGCTATTCCTCGATCCAGCCCGAACGAATTGCACCGGGAATTGAACAGATTGCCGAAGCGATCCGGGCGCTTTAGGTGACTGGACTTAATCCGCGTTGCCTTCTGGCCCTAACGCCGCCTGCGCCGTTGCGCCAAAACCGCAAAGAACTGCCGTGGCGCGTTGCCCGTCACGACCATACAGCCCCGGAGATACGCCGATGAAAATGACCACTGAAGAAGCCTTTGTTAAGGTTCTGCAAATGCATGGGATCGAACACGCGTTCGGGATCATCGGCTCAGCCATGATGCCGATCTCGGACCTGTTTCCCAAGGCGGGGATCACTTTTTGGGATTGCGCCCATGAGGGCAGCGCCGGGATGATGGCAGATGGCTACACGCGCACCACCGGCAAAATGTCGATGATGATCGCGCAGAACGGCCCCGGCATCACCAATTTTGTCACCGCCGTCAAAACCGCATATTGGAACCACACTCCGCTGCTGCTGGTGACCCCTCAGGCGGCGAACAAGACCATCGGTCAGGGCGGTTTTCAGGAAGTCGAACAGATGAAACTGTTCGAAGACATGGTTGCCTATCAGGAAGAGGTCCGTGACCCGACCCGTGTCTGCGAAGTCCTGAATCGCGTCATTGTGCAGGCCAAGCGCGCCAGCGCTCCGGCCCAGCTGAATATCCCGCGTGACATGTGGACCCAGGTTATAGATGTTGAACTGCCCGCGGTTGTCGAATTCGAACGCCCTTCGGGTGGCGAAACCGCTGTATCACAAGCTGCGGAACTGCTGTCGAATGCCAAAAACCCGGTCATCCTGAACGGTGCCGGTGTGGTTCTGGCCGAAGGCGGTATCGACGCCTCCAAGGCCCTGGCCGAGCGTCTGGATGCGCCGGTCTGCGTCGGCTACCAGCACAATGACGCCTTCCCGGGCTCGCACCCGCTGTTTGCCGGTCCGCTGGGCTATAACGGTTCGAAAGCGGGTATGGAGTTGATTTCGGAGGCCGATGTTGTGCTGTGCCTCGGCACCCGCTTGAACCCGTTCTCGACCCTTCCGGGCTATGGCATGGACTACTGGCCTGCAGACGCCAAAATCATACAGGTCGACATCAACCCCGATCGTATCGGCCTGACCAAGACAGTCAGTGTCGGTATCGTGGGGGACGCTGCCAAAGTGGCAAAAGGTATTCTGTCACAATTGTCAGGAACCGCGGGGGACGAAGGCCGCGAAGCGCGCAAGGCCAAAATCGCTCAGAAGAAATCGGCCTGGGCGCAGCAGCTGTCCAGCATGGATCACGAAGATGACGACCCCGGCACCACCTGGAACCAGCGCGCCCGCGCCGCCAAGCCGGATTGGATGAGCCCGCGCATGGCGTGGCGCGCCATTCAGGCTGCCTTGCCGAAAAAGGCGATCATCTCCTCCGATATCGGCAATAACTGCGCCATTGGAAACGCCTACCCATCTTTCGAAGAAGGTCGCAAATATCTTGCCCCCGGCCTGTTCGGTCCTTGCGGCTATGGCCTGCCATCGATCATGGGGGCCAAGATCGGCAACCCGGACGTGCCGGTTGTCGGTTTTGCCGGTGACGGCGCCTTTGGCATCGCGGTGAACGAACTGACGGCCATTGGGCGCGAGGAATGGCCCGCGATCACTCAGATCGTGTTTCGCAACTACCAATGGGGGGCGGAAAAGCGTAATTCGACCCTTTGGTACGACGACAACTTCGTCGGTACCGAGTTGGATACCAAAGTCTCTTATGCCGGTATTGCACAAGCATGCGGCCTGAAAGGCGTTGTCGCGCGCACTCAGGACGAGCTGACAGCCGCGCTGGGCCAGGCCATTGAGGATCAGAAGAACGGCATCACCACCCTGATCGAAGCCATGATCAATCAGGAATTGGGCGAACCCTTCCGCCGTGACGCCATGAAGAACCCAGTCGAAGTTGCCGGCATTTCCGCCGACGACATGCGGCCTCAGTAGGTCCAGACTTCGGGTCGGCCCAACACGGGCCGGCCTGTAAGGGGGCGTGGCACCGGGCTCCCGATACAGCGTCCGTACTGCAGGGTCCGCCAGCGCGCGGCAAAAAAACCTAGGAATAATCAGAACGTTCGATTACCAAGACCCGAGGGGGCAACAGGGAGAGAGCTAACGTGACGCATCAGCCCAGGGTCGACCTGTCGCCCAAGGTTTCAGACGAGGTTCGGCGCACCACCTGCTACATGTGCGCCTGTCGCTGCGGCATCAATGTTCACATGAAAGACGGCAAGGTTGCCTATATCGAAGGCAACCGCGACCACCCGGTCAACAAGGGGGTCCTATGCGCCAAGGGCAGCGCCGGGATCATGCAAGTCAACGCACCCTCGCGGCTGCGCAAACCTTTGCGCCGGGTCGGGCCGCGCGGCTCTGGCGAGTTCCGTGAGATCGAATGGGATGAGGCGATCAGCACTGCCGTTGGCTGGCTGAACGAGCTGCACGAAACCGCACCGCAGAAACTGGCCTTTTTCACCGGGCGCGATCAGAGCCAGAGCTTCACCTCCTTCTGGGCGCAGAACTTTGGGACGCCCAACTATGCAGCCCATGGCGGGTTCTGCTCGGTCAACATGGCCGCAGGCGGTATCTATACGATGGGCGGCGCGTTTTGGGAGTTCGGCCAGCCCGACTGGGACCACACCAAGCTGTTCATGCTGTTCGGCGTGGCCGAAGATCACGACAGCAACCCGATCAAGATGGGCATAGGCAAGATCAAGGCGCGCGGTGCGCGAGTGATCGGGGTGAACCCGATCCGCTCGGGTTACAACGCTGTTGCCGATGATTGGGTCGGGATCACGCCGGGCACTGACGGTCTGTTCATCCTGTCGCTGATCCATGTGCTGATGAAAGCGGGCAAGATCGATCTGGATTACCTCAGCCGCTACACCAACGCTCCGGTTCTGGTGAATGCCGCCGTGGGTCCGGAAAACGGTCTGTTCTTGCGCGACGCCAATGGGAAGCCACTGGTCATCGACCGCGTCACCGGCGAGCCGACAGCTTTCGACAAACCCGGCGTTCGCCCCGACCTGTCGGCCACCTACGAAAAAGACGGCATCACCCACCGTCCGGTCTTCCACCTAATGGCTGAGAAATACCTCAGCGACGATCACGCGCCCGAAGCCGTGGCCGAGCGTTGCGGCATCTCTGCCCAGCGCATCCGCGCTATCGCAGCCGAAATTGCCCGCGTGGCCTTTGACGAGGCCATCGAGCTGGACCACGAATGGACCGATTTCCGGGGTGAGAAACACTCGAAAATGACGGGGCGCCCCGTCAGCTTCCATGCCATGCGCGGTATTTCGGCCCATGCCAACGGGTTCCAGACCTGCCGCGCGCTGCACGTGCTGCAAATCCTTCTGGGCACGGTTGAGGTTCCGGGCGGTTTCCGATTCAAGCCCCCCTATCCCAAACCGGTCGAGGCGCATCCCACTCCGCATGGCGACCGTCGCCCCGGCCGCCCACTGGAGGGTCCGCATCTGGGTTTCCCGCGCGGCCCCGAGGACCTGCTGATCGACGAAAACGGCAATGCCCAGCGCATCGACAAAGCCTTCACCTGGGAAAACCCGATGTCGGCCCACGGGCTTATGCATATGGTGATCTCGAACGCCGCCGCAGGGGATCCCTACAAGATCGACACGTTGTTCATGTATATGGCGAACATGTCGTGGAACTCCTCCATGAACACCAAGGGCGTGATGGAGATGCTGACCGCTCGCAACGAAGACGGCAAATACGTCATCCCCAAGATCATCTATTCCGATGCCTACTCGTCGGAAATGGTCGCCTATGCCGACCTGATCCTACCGGACACCACCTATCTAGAGCGGCACGACTGCATCTCGCTGCTCGACCGCCCGATCTGCGAGGCCGATGCCGCCGCCGACGCCATCCGCTGGCCGGTGATCGAACCCGACCGCGACGTGCGCGGCTTCCAGTCTGTCCTGATCGAACTCGCCAACCGCATGAGCCTGCCGGGTTTCACCAACGAGGACGGCACCCCCAAGTGGAAGGATTACGCCGACTATATCGTCAATCACGAACGCAAGCCGGGCATCGGCCCTCTGGCCGGGTTCCGAGGCGAAAACGGCGACAAGGAAGGGCGCGGCGCGGTCAATCCCGACCAGTTGAACCGCTATATCGAAAATGGCGGCTTCTACGTGGCTCATATCCCGGAAGGCGCGGATTACTACAAACCATGGAATACGGCCTATCAGGATTGGGCCGTGGGGATGGGGATCTATGACAGCCCACAACCCTACCTGTTCCAGCTTTATTCCGAGCCGATGCGCAAGTTCCAACTAGCTGCCGAAGGGCATGGCGACCGCCAGCCCCCCGAACACCTACGCCAGCGCATCAAAGATACGATGGACCCGCTGCCGATCTGGTATGAGACCGACCAGCAGGGCAACGAAGGTTTCACCGTCAATGCGCTAACCCAGCGCCCGATGGCGATGTATCACAGCTGGGGCACCCAGAACGCGTGGCTGCGGCAGATACACGGTCGCAACCCGCTCTACGTGCCAACGAAACTGATGCGGGAACACGGGCTGAGCGATGGCGACTGGGCCAGGGTCAGCTCTCCGCACGGGGAAATCACCGTCCCGGTCATGGAAATGGCCGCGCTGAACGACAACACCGTCTGGACATGGAACGCCATCGGCAAGCGCAAAGGCGCGTGGGCCCTACAAGAGAACGCCCCCGAGGCCACAAAGGGCTTTCTCCTGAATCACCTGATCCACGAATTGCTCCCCCCCAAGGGCGACGGAATGCGGTGGGCCAACTCCGACCCGGTTACGGGGCAGGCCGCATGGTTCGACCTCAAGGTTAAAATCGAAAAAGCCGCCCCCCCATCCGATGCACAAAGCCAACCGGAATTTGCCTCTATCAAATCCCCTGTTGGCACCGGCCCCAAAGACCTCATTTGGAAGGTCGGCGAATGATCCGGATCCGTGCTTCATCTGGCCAAAAATATCCCGGGGGTGAATTGAGCCAAAGGCTCAAGAGGGGGCTGGCCCCCTTCCCTACCTCCCCAGCAGAGGTTCACTGACATGACCCAGCTACCCACATCCACCGAGCGAAAGATGGGTCTGGTTATCGACCTCGACACCTGTGTCGGCTGCCACGCCTGCGTCATTTCCTGCAAAGGCTGGAATACAGAAAACTACGGCGCACCCTTGTCCGATCAGGATGCCTATGGCGGCAACCCCTCGGGCACCTTTCTGAACCGGGTCCACTCTTACGAAGTACAGCCCGAACAGGGACCAGCGCAGCTGATCCATTTTCCAAAATCCTGCCTGCATTGCGAAGACGCGCCCTGCGTGACCGTCTGCCCCACCGGTGCCAGCTACAAACGGGTCGAAGACGGCATCGTGCTGGTCAATGAAAGCGATTGCATCGGGTGTGGCCTCTGCGCCTGGTCCTGCCCCTATGGCGCGCGGGAAATGGATATGGCCGAGGGCGTGATGAAAAAATGCACGCTCTGTGTTGATCGCATCTACAACGAAAACCTGCCCGAAGTAGACCGGGTGCCGTCCTGCGTGCGCACCTGCCCGGCCGGCGCACGGCATTTTGGTGATCTGGGAGACCCGGATAGCGATATCAGCAGACTTGTGGCAGAGCGAGAGGGTATGGACCTGATGCCCGAAATGGGCACAAAGCCCGTCAACAAATACCTGCCCCCACGCCCCAAGGACACCGTTGAAGACCAAATCGACATTCTGGCGCCGTTGCTGACGCCTGTCGCCGAAGAGCCCAAAGGCTTTCTGGGCTGGCTCGACAAGACGCTGGAGAAACTCTGATGCACCCAGCCCCGTCCGTCATCATCTTCACCACTCTTTCCGGTCTCGGTTTTGGCCTTCTGTTCTTTCTTGGCCTTGGGATGCCCGAGGTCACGGGCTGGGTGGCCTTTGTGTTCTTTGCAATTGCCTATGCGCTGGCAGTTGGCGGGCTGTTGGCCTCGACTTTTCACCTCGGGCATCCCGAACGGGCGTGGAAGGCATTCACTCAGTGGAAATCCAGTTGGCTTAGCCGCGAGGGGTGGTGCGCGGTCATTGCTTTGATCGTGATGGGGCTCTATGCCATTGGCTTGGTCTTTTGGGGCGTTCGGTGGAGCCTGCTGGGTTGGCTGGGCGCGCTGTTTTCATTGGCGACAGTCTTTACCACGTCCATGATCTACACACAGCTTAAGACCATCCCACGGTGGAACATGAAGCTGACGCCAGTAATGTTCCTGAGTTTCAGCCTGACCGGCGGGGCCCTTCTGGCGGGGCAGACGCCGATTGCAATGCTGATGCTGCTGATCACAGCGTTAGTACAAATCCTGTATTGGCAGCAGGGCGATAGGGCATTGGCTGCATCCGGCACAACGCTGGGTACGGCGACTGGGCTTGGTCAACGCGGCTCGGTAAGGGCGTTTGAGCCGCCGCATACCGGCACCAACTATCTGCTGCGGGAGTTCGTGCATGTGATCGGCCGCAAACACGCCGAGAAACTGCGGATCATCGCCTTTACACTGGCGTTTGTGCTGCCGCTTGTTCTGATCGCCATACCCATAGACAGTGTCGTGACCAAACACGTTCTGCCGCTTTTGGCGGTGATCTCGCATATGGCCGGGGTGGCTATGTCCAGATGGCTGTTTTTTGCACAGGCAGAACACGTGGTCGGGCTGTATTACGGGAAGCGTTGAAGGGGCTCTGCCCCCGCCGCGGCAAGCCGCGGCTCCCCCGGGATATTTTCAGCCAGATGAAGGACGGATCCTGAAAAAGGGCGCGCCCAACTCGGGTCGCCCTTTTTGTATGTGAACTGGTCTTAGATCAGGCCAGCATGGGCCATTGCAGCGTCAATGGCCGATTTTGTACTGTCTTCGAGCTGTGTCAGAGGAGAACGGACCTCGGAACTGCACAGACCAAGCTTGCTGAGCGCGTATTTTGCGCCGACCAGGCCTGGTTCGATAAAGATAGCCTCGTGAAGTGGCATCAGGCGGTCCTGATATGCCAGCGCTTTGGAATAATCGCCCTCCAGCGTGGCCTGCTGGAACTCGGCACAGAGTTTGGGGGCGACGTTTGCCGTCACCGAGATACAGCCAACACCGCCATGGGCGTTGAACCCCAATGCGGTGGCGTCTTCGCCAGACAATTGGCAGAAATCAGCGCTACAGCTTGCCCGCTGTTGGCTGACGCGGGCCAGATCACCGGTGGCGTCCTTGACCCCAACGATCCGGGGCAGCCGGGCCAGTTCTCCCATGGTGGCAGGTGTCATATCAATCACCGAACGACCCGGAATGTTGTAAATGATGATCGGGATGTCGGCGCATTCGTGCAGAGTCGAGAAATGCTCGATCAGGCCACGCTGGGTCGGTTTGTTGTAATAGGGTGTCACAACAAGCGCCGCCGCCGCGCCGACCTTTTTGGCGAACTGGACAAAGCGCACGGCCTCGACCGTGTTGTTCGATCCGGCGCCAGCAATCACCGGCACACGACCTGCGGCCGCTTTGACGACTTCTTCAACAACCGTTTCATGCTCCTCATGGCTGAGGGTCGGGCTTTCGCCGGTGGTGCCTACGGGCACCAGCCCGGTTGATCCGCACTCGATTTGCCATTCCACAAGGTGTTTGAGCGTATCCAGGTCCAACTCGCCGTTGCTGAACGGGGTGACGAGGGCTGGCATCGAGCCTTTGAACATGGGTCGCGCTCCTTAAGGTGCGGTTGCATTATTTGCGCATCGGTTGCTCACGTTTTTTGGTTTGTGAGTTGATCCCGACGGCGCAAGGTTTATCCTGAATGGCTGTATCCTCGGTTGGTTGGGAAATGCAAGGGATGACACGTGTTCTGGCCTTTTTGGCGGCAGTGATTCTGTTTTCTGGACTGCATGCAAATGCCGCGCGCGCAGACGCGGCCGGTGATTTGCGGGCGGGGTTGGCTGAAATGCGCAAAGGCAACTGGCAACAGGCGCTGAAGGTTTCAGGCACACGTGGATCGGTGTCCCGCGATATCATCGTCTGGCATTGGCTGCGCGAAGGTTTCGGTAGCTCGGGTGATGTGCTGGTGTTTCTGGACCGTCGCCCGGACTGGCCTGGATTGGCCTGGCTGCGGCGCAAAAGTGAGCCTGCGTTTACCGGAGCCGATACCGACCGGGTTCTGAAATTCTATGCCGATACACCACCGCAAACCGCAGAAGGCGCGTTGAACTATGCGGTGGCGCTGTTGGCTGCGGGTCGTCATGGCGAGGCAGAGGCCGATATCGTGACCGCGTGGCGCACCATGCCGATGGGAGCGGGGTTGCAGAAGACCTATCTTGAAAACTTCAGCAAGCTTCTGAAACCACATCATGAGGCGCGTCTGGATCGAATGTTGTGGGATGGTCATCTGGTCAGCGCCGGGCAAATGCTACCGCTGGTCAGTTCGGATTACCGCAAGCTGGCCGAAGCGCGGATCGCGCTGCAAAAACGCCAAAATGGCGTGGATGGCAAGGTCGCGGCAGTGCCGAAATCGATTGCTTCATCTCCGGGGCTAGCCTTTGACCGTTTTGTCTGGCGTGACAGGAAAGAGCTGGATGATAGCGCCATTGACTTGATGCTGTCTCGTTCGACCGGGCCGCAGGCGCTGGGCGAGCCGGACAAGTGGGCTGAAGGCCGCCGCCGTCTGGCCCGGCTTGAAATGCGGGGCGGAAACGCAAACCGGGCCTACCAGATCGCCGCCAACCATCATATGACGCCCGAGATGGGCTATGCCTATGCCGATCTGGAATGGCTCGCCGGGTTTCTGGCTCTGCGCCGCCTGAACGACCCCGACACTGCGATACGGCACTTCCAGAATTTCTCGAGCGCTGTTCAATCTCCGATCTCCAAGGGACGCGGTGGATATTGGCTGGGCCGGGCTTACGCCGCGCAGGGAGACGCGGACAAGGCGTATGAGGCTTATTCCAAGGGCGCGGATCATCAGACCTCGTTTTATGGCCTGCTGGCAGCGGAACGCATCGGCCGCCCCTTTGACAGTGAGCTGGCCAATCCGCGCCGGGCACCGCATTGGAAGCAGGCCGGATTTGCCGACTCCAGCGTTTTGGAAGCTGGATTGTTGCTGCATCGCGCAGGTGAGGACAATCTGGCCGAGCGGTATCTGACCCACCTGGTCGAAAGCCTCGGCCCGGTCGAGGCGGGGCAGCTGGGCGATCTGGCGCTGGAGCTACGAGAGCCCCATCTGGCCGTGATGATCGCCAAACGCGCGGCGACAACCGGGGTCGTACTGCCCGCAGCCTATTATCCGGTGCATCCGGTCGCCGATCTGGGCTTGCCGATGGCCAAAGAGATGACTCTGGCGATTGCCCGGCGGGAAAGCGAGTTTGACCCGGTTGTCATCAGCGGCGCAGGCGCGCGCGGATTGATGCAGGTGATGCCAGCCACGGCCAAACTGGTTGCCGGTGAGCTGGGTATCCTTGGAGGGCACAAGACGGGTCGTCTGACTTCGGACTGGCAGTATAACGCCAAGCTGGGGGCGAACTATCTGGCCGGGCTGGCCGAAGATTTCAACGGCAATGTCGTAATGATGGCGGCGGGCTACAATGCCGGACCACGCCGTCCGATCTCATGGATGGATCGCTTTGGCGACCCGCGCCGGGGTGAGGTCGACGTAGTCGACTGGATCGAGACTATTCCATTCAGCGAGACCCGCAACTACGTCATGCGCGTCGCCGAAAGCCTGCCGGTCTACCGCGCACGGTTGGGCAAACCCGCTTTGCCGGTCCCGTTTTCTCAGGAACTGATCGGCTCAACCCTGTCGTCTTTCGCGCCATAGGGTGAACAGGCCCGCCGCCACAACCAGCGCTGCGCCCGCAACAACCTCGGGGCGCAGGGTTTCGCCAAAGATCGAAATCCCCACGATGGCGCTCCAGACAAGATGAAAATAGGCAAAGGGCTGAACCGAGCTGGCCTCGGCCATTTCATAGCATTTGATCAATAGCCAATGGCCCAGCACACCTCCGATGCACAACAGCAGCATCCAGAACCAGTCGCTGCCGGCCATGGGCTCCCAGAACCAGATTCCAACGCAGGTCGTTGCCGCGGCCCCGGCGATACCGGTCCAGAAGAAGCTGGTGGCCGTGCTGTCCTTGCGGGCGGCAAAACGGGTCAACAGCCCGTACACCGCGAACATCAGCGCGGCAATCAACGGGATGATGGCCCATGGGTTGAAGACACCCACACCCGGTTGCAGGATGATCAAAACGCCAACGCATCCGACCCCAATAGCCGACCATCTGCGCCAGCCAACCTTCTCGCCAAGGATCGGTCCGCTGAGCGCTGCCACCAGCAAAGGATAACAGATGAATACAGCCATGCTGTCGATCAGGCCTAGGATCGTAAAGCTGAATACGGCCACGCAGATTTCAGCGGCCAACAGCAGACCTCGTAGAATCTGAAGCCCCAACTGGCTGGTTTGTGTTGCCGCCTTAAGTCCGCCCGGCGCCCGCGCAGCCAATGCGACAACAAAGGCGGCAAAGAACCAATACCGGATCATGACCACCATGTAGGTGTTGTACGTCCCCGCCAGATGGCGTGAGATTCCATCCTGCAAGGCGAACACAATCGTTGCCCCGATCATCAACGCGATACCGGCGCGCGTATTGTTTTGCTGCGTCATGCCAGAACGGCCCGGGTCATATGACGCTTGCGGCCGTAGCCGGGCGCTCGGGTTACCTCGAAGCCTGCGCTCTCCAACCCGCGGCGGACAAATCCTGCGGCAGTATATGTCGCGGCCGTACCCTGCAGTGCGGTATGATCCGCAACCTGCTGCATTAGGTCGGCGCCCCACAGTTCGGGGTTCTTGGCCGGTGAAAACCCATCCAGAAACCACGCATCCGCTTGCCCGTGCCAATGCGGCAATCTGGTGCGGGCATCCCCTTCGATGACCTCAAGATGCAAGGTTCCCAGGTCGCAGAACCCACCCTGCCAGACCGACAGGAAACGGTCAGCCCATTGACTAAGCTTGGGAAAGGCGGCCAAGGCCCGCGCCATATCGGTCGCAGCCATCGGGAACGCCTCGAAACTGGTGAAGGTCAGTGGTGACGTCTGCCCGGATTTCTCCCATTCTGACCAGGCGGTTAGCATGTTCAGGCCAGTGCCAAAACCAAGCTCGGCAATGTGAAAGCCGGGGGCGAACCGCGCGGGCAGATCATTACCGGCCAGAAACACATGGCGCGTTTCCTCCAACCCGTTCTGTAACGAGAAATAGGGATCGTCAAAACGATCCGAGACCGGGATCTGATCGTCCCGCCAGGTCAGTTTGGCGCGCTGGTCTGCCATCGGGTTATCCTGTAGCTAAGCGGCGCGACACTGAACAAGGAAATGGGGTTTTGCAATGGCCGATGTGACGGTGCGAGGTGCGGGAATCTTTGGCCTGTCCATCGCCTGGACCTGCGCAAGGCGGGGCGCGAAAGTGCAAGTCATCGATCCCTTCGGTCCCGGGACCGGGTCCAGCGGCGGGCTGGTTGGGGCGCTGGCGCCGCATGTGCCGGAAAACTGGAACGCTAAAAAGGCGTTTCAATTCGACAGCCTGATCATGGCGGAACCGTTTTGGACGCAGGTCGAGGCAACGGGCGGCGTATCCCCCGGTTATGCCCGGCTGGGGCGCGTGCAACCCATCCCTGATGAACGGGGGCTGGACTTGGCCCGCGCTCGTGCCGATACGGCCAGCGAACTGTGGCAGGGTCGCGCCATGTGGCAAGTGTTGCCGGTCGATGAGGTCGGCGCGTGGTGCCCGCCCAGCCCAACCGGGTTCGTGATCCACGACACCCTGACGGCCCGCATGCACCCGCGCCGGGCCTGCGCGGCGCTGGTCTCGGCCCTGGCTGTGATGGGGGTTGAGGTTGTGCCCGAGGCTCCTGATGCCGGGCAGGTGATTCATGCAACCGGGCTGGCCGGGTTGCAGGAGCTTAGCCAAGCCTTCGGCAAGACGGTCGGCAACGGTGTGAAAGGTCAGGCTGCCTTGCTGCGGTTCGATGCGGGTCCGGTGCCTCAACTGTTTGCCGACGCAATCCATATCGTGCCACACGCAGATGGCACTCTGGCAATTGGATCGACCTCGGAGCGGGAATATGACGATCCTTCCAGCACGGATACCGCGCTTGACGATGTAATCGAACGGGCCACCCGAGCCGTTCCCGTATTGCACGGGGCCGAGGTGATCGAACGCTGGGCCGGGGTCCGCCCGCGCAGCAAAAGCCGCGCACCGATGCTGGGCACGCATCCATTGCACGAGGGGCATTTCATTGCCAATGGCGGGTTCAAGATCGGCTTTGGCATGGCCCCGAAAGTGGCCGAAGTGATGGCCGATCTGGTGCTGGACGGGCGCGACACAATTCCCACGGATTTCCGGCCCGAGGCGTCACTCTGACACGGCGACCGCCTGCATGCATTGCCGTCCGTCCGGGCCACGCACCCACAGGTCCGATCCGTTCCGGCACAGGGTCGCGGTTTCGAAATGCATCAGGGCCGACGACGCACGAAAGGAAAACTGTGCCAAAGGCCCGATCAGGTCTTCGGCCAGCAGCATCAGATGCTGTGCCAATAGCGGGCCATGTACCACAAGGCCACCGTAGCCTTCAACATCACGTGCGTAGTCGAGGTCATAATGGATGCGGTGGCCATTGAAGGTCAGTGCGGAATAGCGAAACAGGAACGTGCTGTCGAACCGGGCCTCGCGCCGGTCCGTTTCATCGGTCCGGGCAATGGTTGGCGTTGGTGTTGGCACCTGTGGTGAAGGGTCCTGTCTATAAACCAAATCCTGCCACTCCGTCAGGCACAACACGCCTTTCTGCCAGAACTCATGACGCAAAGTGACAAAGGCCAGCGGGCCACTACGCCCGGTCTTGGGGATCGCGGCCTCACACATGGATCGCCGTTCCGCCGGGACGCCAGCTATCAGAGGCGTGTGGAACTGCAATCGACCCCCGGCCCACATCCGGCGTGGCAACCCCATATCGGGGATCAGCCTCTGCCCCACCAGCGGATGCCCGTCGCGCCCCAGCCCTTTGGGCGGCTGAGGTGACCAAAAATAGAGCTGGTGGAAAAACGGCGGCAAGGCCGCGCCGTTTTCAATCGTCGCCACCTGCCCCATCGCCACCTGAAACGCGGCAGCACGGGCCGGGTCCATCATGTCACTTTGGGTTTCCACCTGCGTCATTCCGGCAGCCTAAGACCGGCGAAGGCCCCGTACAACCACACCTTAGTGACCGGAGGCCGTACGCAGTTTTTGCATCAAGGTTTGCAACGAACTCTCATACCTTTCACTGGACAACCGGCCCTGATCGTCGAACTCGTTCGAGCTGTTTGCCAGATGAATCTCTGGCCCCTGCAAAATGCGTGGCTGAAACGGCACCATATAGGACCGCAGCACCATCTGTGCCCGCTCACCTCCGGCGCGCCCTGCTGCTGCCGACATGACGGCCACAGGTTTATCCATCCACGGGCGCCCCTCCGTCCGGCTGACCCAGTCCAGCGCATTTTTCAACACGCCGGACGGCCCCTTGTTGTATTCCGGGGTCGAGATGATCACAGCATGGGCCTGCGCAATCTGATCCGCCAGTTTCTGAACCTTTTCAGGAATACCCTCGCCATCCTCAAGATCGCCGTCGTAAAGGGGCAGGTTCAGGTCCGCCTCAATGTAAGTGCCGGGATCAAACAGCCGCGCTGCCTCGCGCAGCAGTTTCCGGTTGGTGGCGTTTTCGCGCAACGAGCCCGACAGGGCCAGCAGGATGGGTTCGGACATACAGGATAACTCCGTCATTCAGATCTGGGGTAATTTACCAAAATCAAAGACATACCATAGCCCATGTGACGCGCAGTCAATGTGCAAAAAAAAGAGGCCGCACAAGGCGGCCTATGTTCTTTAAATCAAGCGTCCGGATCAGGCGTTGCCGCTGGGCACAATCACGATTTCCACCCGGCGGTTCTGCGCCTTGCCTGCTGCTGTCAGGTTCGAAGCAATAGGATTGTTCTCACCCTGGCCAACCGTCGTGATGCGCGAATAGCTGACACCATTCGCCTGAAGGATATCGGCCACTGCATTGGCGCGACGTTCCGAAAGGCCAAAGTTGTAGGACGCATCGCCGTCACTGTCGGTATGACCGATGATCTGAACGTTGGAATTGGGATAGTTCACAAGGTTCTGCCCAACCTTCACCAGATCAGCCCGCAGCGCCGGACGCACTGTCGAGCTGTCAGTGTCGAACGTGATGTCATTCGGCACGGTCACGATCAGACGGTCTCCGGCATTCACAATCGTAATACCATCATTGGCCAGTTGCTGACGCAGCTCTGCGGCCTGCTTGTCCAATTGGTTACCGATCAGCCCGCCACCGGCCGCACCGATCGCACCACCGGCTAATGCGCCCAACAGCGGGTCAGAGTCATTCGCGATCGCGCCAACACCAGCCCCGATCAAACCGCCCAGCAACGCGCCTTGCTTGGTGTTCTGGTTGGGATCACTTGGAACGCTCAAAGTGCCGGGGTCCGTACAGGCACCCAGAAACAAAGCCGAACACAGTCCGACCGTCAGGAAACTCTTGGAAATGGTCATTAAATCACCTTCTGCTCCATAACCCGTTCACCGGGTTTCGTTGGTTTGCACCAGTATAGCATGCGACCCGAGCGGAGGCTCAAGCAACAAATCGGTGAAATCGGCGATTACCCGCCGTTCGCGTTCAGAAATCAGCCGACACACGGAATTTCATTGCCATGCCTCCCTCGGGATTTTTCAGGCGCAATTCCTCGGAATGCAGCATCAGCCGGGGATATTCTCGCGCCGCACCTTCAGCATAAAACGGATCGCCCAGGATCGGATGGCCCAGCGCCTGCATATGGACGCGCAACTGATGTGACCGACCGGTTTTCGGGAACAATCGCACGCGCGTCGTGTCCCCTTCGTACTTGACCACACGCCAATCCGTTACAGCTGGCTTGCCTGTTTCGTGGCAGACTTTCTGCAGAGGGCGGTTCGGCCAATCGACGACCAGGGGCAGGTCCACAGTCCCGCTTTTTTGGTTAAGCCGCCCCCAGACACGGGCAACGTAAATCTTGCGGGTCTGACGTTTTTCGAACTGCATGCTCAGATGTCTTTGCGCATGCGGGCTATGGGCAAAAACCATGACACCCGATGTATCCCGATCCAGCCGATGTACCAGCAAGGCCTGCGGAAACGCCGCCTGAACACGGGTCAGCAGACAATCGGCCAAGTGCTCACCTCGACCCGGTACAGACAACAAACCCGACGGTTTATTCACAGCGATCAGTTGCGCATCTTCGTGCAGCACATCCAGAGGCGTCTGCGGGGGATCATAAGTTTCGCTCATGCGGGCCTGCCTATCCCAGCACGCGCCCTCCCGCAACGTCGCCCTTGCCTGCCTGCGCCGGTTCCGCAACTCTGACACCAACAGAACGGAGGCCCTATGCACCCGACAATCAAACACATGCAGGATGCGGTCGCCACGGGCGACGAAAACCTGATCCATGCGCTGCTGGCAGAAGATGTTCGCTTCCTTCCGCCGACTTACTACAAAACCTGGACCGGGCGTGCCGCCGTTGCAGCCGTATTGGGGCATGTGGCGCAGGTGTTTTCGGATTTTCGCTACCGTCGCATTATGGGCGAAGGAAACGACTGGGCGCTGGAATTTCAATGCAGGGTCGGTGATCTGGACGCAATTGGTGTCGACTTGATCACCTTGAACAACGACGGGCTGATTCAAGAGTTCGAAGTGGCCATGCGCCCTTACAAAACGATCGGAGCACTCCGCGAGACGATGATGGCGCGGATCATGACGGATGCGCGGTTCCTCGAGTTCAAAGACGCCCTGAGTTGACCATGCCCGCCCCGATTGCAGCCGATCAGGTGATACGGATTCCGTTGCTGCCAATCTTGGCGGTTCAGGGCCTGTCGGTGCGCCGCAACGCATTGTCGTTGCCAGAGCCCACGGGCCCGCGCGAAGGACGCGCCGGACGGGGGCCGCGCCTGCGGCTGCTGATCACCGGCGACAGCTCTGCCGCCGGTGTGGGTGCCGGCACCCAAGCGCAGGCCCTGTCCGGGCATCTGGTCGCCAAACTGGCCAAACACAATACTGTCGAATGGCGGCTGGAGGCGACGACAGGCCACACCACACAAGACACGATCCAGCGCCTCGCGCGTTTGGACGATAAGTTTGACGCGGTTGTAACCGCTTTGGGTGTGAATGATGTAACCCGCGGCGTAACGCTAAAGCAGTTTTCGGATCGGCAGACCCGTTTATTGTCCTATCTCACAGGGCCGTTAAGCGCGCGCAGGGTTGTGGTTACGGCCGTACCGCAAATGAACCTGTTTCCGGCCTTGCCGCAACCTCTGGCCTGGGTGCTGGGGCGGCAGGCGCAGCGGTTGAACCATGGGCTGCAACAGGTCGTGGGGGCATTCCCGCAAGCCAAGTATCTGACACTGGACCTTCCGGATGACCCAGCGCTTGCCGCACCGGATGGATATCACCCCAGCCCCAAAGCCTATGCTCTTTGGGCGCAACAAGCGGCCCACCTGCTTCAGGCCTGAGCGCGGGTCTTCCGGATCATCGGGACCGAGTACACCACCAGCGCCGCCCAAATCAGCGGAAAGGCAAACATGCGGCCACGGTCGATCTGCTCTCCGAATATCGCGATTGCCGTGATGAAGATCATGGTTGGTGCGATGTATTGCAGAATGCCCATTGTGGACAGGCGTACAAGCTTCGCCCCGTTGGCATAGATCAGCAGCGGCACCGCCGTCACAACACCTGCGCCGACCAACAGTATAGTGTCCGACAGGGTTCCACCGAAATGCCCCGCCCCTTGCGCGCTAAGCCAGCCCATATAGATCAGGGCCGGAACCAACAGGATCAGAACTTCCAACAGAAACCCTTGATTTGGCCCGATTGGAAGCGAACGCTTGCAAAAGGCGTAAAATCCCCAGCTGACCATCAGCGCCAGCGCCACCCAAGGCAGGCGCCCTGCCTCGAGCACCAATACCAGAACGCCCAACGCAGCAAGACCGACGGCCATCAATTGCGTGCGGTTCAACGGCTCTCGCAGCAAAACCGCGCCCAAAGCGATGCTGAACAATGGATTGATGTAATAGCCAAGTGCCGCATCCAGAGCGTTGCCACTGCCGATCGCCCAAACAAAAACCGCCCAGTTGAACGAAATCAGCGCTGCCGTCAGACAGGCCATGCCCAACATTTTTGGGCTTCGCACTGCTGCCCGCAAATCCCCCGTTCGCCCGAGCGCGATCAGCAGCAGCCCGGCCACTGGCACGGACCAGACAACTCGATGGGCCACAACCTCAACTGGGTTTATATGGGCAACCACCTTCAGATAGAGTGGCACAAACCCCCAAAGCACATAGGCTGTCACAGCCAAAACCAGACCTGTTGGAGTGTCTGCATTCTGAGACTCGTTGGTGATTTCCTCCATGACAGGTCTCCGACTGATACCCATTTTCTTTAGGGCAATTCATCAGGCCTTGGAAACTGCGAAAACGTGAACACCTGCATCATGATCCGTGATGGTTCGCAAACTCGCTCCCTGGCGCAGGCGGCGGGCGAGCGATGCGAGGCTCTGCCTCGCGCTCCGGGATATTTGGGGCCAGATGAAGTACGGATCCCCTGCTTCATCTGGCTATAAATATCCCGGGGGAGTCGCGGTTTGCCGCGGCGGGGGCAGCGCCCCCTTTGTAGCAAAAGGTCAGGCTTTGACCCGCTCGGCTTTGGGGTCGTACATTGGTTTCAGCGATGCTTGCGCCCTGACCTTTGCGCCACAGACATCGATTTCATAGGTCGATGCCAATACGTCAGCCGCCTTTTCGCCCTCGCAGGGCACATAGCCCATGCCGATGGCGCCGCCCAAAGTATGGCCATAGTTTCCCGAACTGAGATACCCAACATATTCACCGTCCCGAACAATAGGTTCGTTGTGGAACAGCAAAGGTTCAGGGTCGGTCAGCTTGAACTGCACCAGACGGTTTTGAGGCCCGTTTTCTTTTCGCTCAATCACTGCGGCGCGCCCGATGAAATCAGGGCCTTTGTCCACTTTCACTGCAAAGCCCAACCCTGCATCCACGACATGGTCTTCACACGTGATGTCGTGGCCAAAATGGCGGAAGCCTTTTTCGATGCGGCAGCTGTCCATCATATGCATACCGCAGAGTTTCAGCCCCATGTCCTGCCCGGCCTCGTGCAGAGTTTCAAACACATGCCCCGCCATATCGGCAGAGACATAAATCTCCCACCCCAGCTCGCCCACATATGTCACACGATGCGCACGGGCCAGGCCCATGCCGATTTCGATCTGCTGCGCAGTACCGAACGGGTTGGTCGCGTTCGAGAAATCGTTGGGTGAGACCTTTTCAAGCAGCTTGCGGGAGTTTGGCCCCATGACGGCCAGAACACCTTCACCCGCGGTGACATCGGTGATGACCACGTTGAAGTTGCCCGCGTGGCGCATCATCCAGGTCTGGTCGGCCAGGCGGGTCGCCGCAGGGGTGACAACCAGATAGGCTGTCTCGGTCAGGCGGGTGACAGTCACGTCAGCCTCGATCCCTCCGGCACGGTTCAGGAACTGGGTGTAAACGATCTTGCCGTTGGGCACTGAATAATCACCGCCGCCGATATAGTTCATGAACTTCTCGGCATCGGGGCCTTCGACGCGGATTTTCCCGAAAGAGGACATATCGTACATGCCCACATTCTCGCGCACAGCCTTATGCTCGGCTGCTGCGTTTTCGAACCAGTTCTGACGTTTCCAGCTATATTCGTATTCTCGCTTTTGCCCTTCGACTGCGAACCAGTTGGCGCGTTCCCAACCGGCCAATTCGCCGAAAACCGCGCCGTGCTCCTTCATCTGATAGTGGAACGGCGTCCGGCGTACACCGCGCGCGGTCGCCTTTTGACGATAGGGGAAATGGTCGGCGTAAAGCAGGCCCAATGTTTCCTTTGACCGTTCGAACAGATACGTCTTGTTGCCCTGAAACGGCTGCATCCTGCTGATGTCCACATCGCCCAGATCAAACGGTTTTTCGCCGGTATCCATCCACTCGGCCAGCGCCATGCCGGCACCGCCCGCGGATTGAATACCGATTGAGTTAAAGCCCGCAGCGACCCAGACATTGTCCGTCTCGGGCGCAAGGCCCAAGTGGTATGCGTCATCGGGTGTAAAGCTCTCTGGCCCGTTGAAGAAGGTATGAATCCCGGCCTCGGCCAGCATGGGCATCCGACTACAGGCCGCTTCCAGGATCGGCTCGAAGTGATCGAAATCCTCGGGCAGTTGATCGAACTCAAAACTGTCAGGAATACCACCCGCCGCCCAGGGTTTTGCGTTCGGTTCGAATGCGCCCAGCAGAATCTTTCCCGCGTCTTCCTTGTAATAGGCGCATTCGTCCGGCACGCGCAGGACGGGCAGTTGAGTCAGCCCTTCGATGCTTTCCGTGACGATGTAAAAGTGTTCGCAGGCGTGCAGCGGAACGTTGACACCTGCCATGCGCCCGACTTCGTGCCCCCACATGCCCGCGCAGTTCACGATCATGTCGCATTCAATATGACCCGAGGCGCTGCCGTCATCGGCAACCCAATCGACACCCGTAACCGAGCGACCCTGTTTGGCGATGCTTGCAACTTTGACGCGCTCTTTCACGATAGCGCCGCGTTGGCGGGCGCCCTTGGCCAAAGCCAGCGCAATATTGGCCGGGTCCCCCTGACCATCCAGCGGCAGGTACACGGCCCCTTTTACCCCTTCAATGTTCAGATGAGGATACAGCTCTTGCACGCGTTCATTCGAAATCTCCTCAACTTCGACCCCAAAAGCGCGGGCCATCGCCGCCTGGCGATATATCTCCTCTTTGCGATCTTCGGTCAGCGCCACGGTGATCGAGCCACAGCGTTTGAACCCGGTGGCAACACCGGTTTCTTCCTCGAGTGCGCCATAGAGCTCCTGACTGTATTTTGCCAGTTTGGTCATGTTGGCCGTTGCCCGTAACTGAGCGATCAGACCGGCAGCATGCCATGTGGTGCCGCTGGTTAGCTGTTTCCGCTCCAGCAGCACGACATCCTTCCAGCCTTTCTTGGTCAGATGGTAGGCAACGGAACATCCGATCACGCCGCCGCCGATGATGACCACGCGCGCCTTTGTGGGAAGGTCAACCATGATGATGTCTCCGAGAATTTGAGTTGTTCATGTCTTGTTCAAACGATCCTGTGCCCGGCATCCCGCAGATGTCGGGCAAGGGTTTCGATATGATCTGGCCCGACTTCGCAACAGCCGCCAACGATGGTGGCCCCTTGCGAAACCCAGCCCATTGCGTGTTCGGCATAGGCGTCGGGTCCAAGATCATGGCGCTGTTGCAACGCGTCGACTGTCGGGGCGTCTTTCAGGAAGCCTTCCGAGATTTCCGTGAACCCATTCGCGTAAGCCCCAAACGGCAGGTCGAAATTCGACAATATCTTAAGCGCGGCGGGAATTGCCTCGGGCCTGGCGCAATTGATCAGCAGGGCATCAGGTGCAAACCTGTCGATCAGAGGCGCGATATCGCTGACCTGCTCGCCAGAGCGCAGGCGGGTTCCGTCGTGGTCCATGACTGTCAACGCCAGCCAGACCGGTTTGCCACAGCCATTTGTGCCACGCAGAACGCCCTCGGCCTCTTGCACCGATGACACGGTCTCGATCAGAAAAAGATCGATCCGGTCTGCCATCAGGTCGACCAGTTCCTTGAACTTCCGGGCCGCATCGTCCGGGTCGGGGTTCAGGTCAGGTCGATACGTCGCCAGCAGCGGGCCAAGCGAACCGGCAATACGTCCGCCACTGCCTCGCCGTGCGTTTTCGGCCTGTGACACGGCGGCATCAATCAAGGCAGGCAATTGATCCGCGATCCCGACCCGTTCCAGCCGTGATCGATGAACGGCGTAAGTGTTTGTTGTTGCAATCGTTGCGCCACGCGCGAAATAGTCGGCATGCACCGCGCCGACCAACTCGGGCTGGTCGATCATCACCCGTGTCGACCAGAGCGGTGTCGGAGTTTCGCCGCTGCGCTTGACCAGTTCTTGCCCGATGGACCCGTCCAGAAGTGTGATGTGAGCCATGCCGCATGCGCCTCAGGGGATCAGGACCAGCTTTCCCGGCAGCGCCTTGGATTGGAAATCCTCTTGCGCGCGGGCGATATCTTTTAGCGGATAAGTCTTTGATATCAGCGGCTTGATACGGCCAGCATTCATCATCTCGACAAGGCGGCCAAAGACGTCAAAGGCCTGATGGGTGCAGCCATGTATGGTGATGTCACGTAAATAGATGTCACGCAGGTCGGCGTTTACAATCGGACCCGCGATGGCACCTGCCACGGCGATATGCCCGCCGGGTTTCAAGGCCAGTATCAGATCAGGCCAGGCCGGACCGCCCACAACATCAATCACCACATCAAACATATCCGTTGGCAGCGGCGCGTTCCGATCGAACGTTGCGGTTGCGCCCTGCCCTTTGACAACCTCGGCCTTGGCGGCACCGGTGACACCCCACACAGCTGCACCCCGCAGTGCGGCCAACTCGACCGCAGCCAGCCCCACACCGCCGGAGGCGCCAGTGATCAGCACCTTCTGGCCCGAAGTGACCCCGGCCCGGGCAAGCATGTTTTCTGCGGTTCCAAACGCGCAAGGAATGGCTGCAATTTCCAGATCGGAAAGCGGCGATTCAGTCACGTCATAAAGATCGCCAGCCTCAACAAGGCAATATTGTGCGAATGCTCCGTCGCATTCGGACCCCAATACGATAAAACCTGACGGGTGACCGGGACGCGGACGCGGCAGGTTTATCGGGCAGGTCACACGCTGTCCCGGCTTGAAACCGGTCTCCGTACCGGTGACTTCAACAATCCCACACAGGTCGCCCCCTTGAATGCGTGGAAATTGCAGCGCTCCGCCCCAACCACCAGCCTCGACGTCCTGATCGACCGAGTCCGTCGCACCGGTGACCTCTGAGGAATACCAGCCAATCCGCGTATTGATGTCAGTGTTATTTATTCCAGCCGCCGCTACGCGTACCAGAACCTGACCGGGTCCTGGGGTTGGCACGGGAATATTGTCACGCCATTCCAGCGCCTCCGGTCCCCCGTGACCGGTCAAGTAAACGCCGGACATGTGTTGTGGTATTGTCATAACGCACCCTCAATCATCTGGATGTGCGGGCACGGGGCCCATGGGGACGATGTCGTAACGGGCATTGAGAGTCGCCATTTTGGCCTCATCCGCGAAATCCGTTTCAGACATTGTCGCGAGCTCTGCGAGAAACCCGTCAAACCCGGAAGGCTGAAAGATCATCAGCATTTTAGCCGCGGTATCGTCCGCGACCCGGCAGGCATGTGGAACCCCCGGTGGCACGTGCATTGTTGTGCCGGGCGTGCACCGATGCCAATCACCATCGACATAGAAATCCACTGCGCCTTCAAGGAAATAGAAGGTCTCGGCATGGCTGTCATGCCGGTGAAGGCCAAGCGCGAAACTGGCTTTGAGGTTGTCCTCCATCAGCGTGTAGGCACCATCAGTGTCCTGACCGGATACCTTGACGAAGGTATGGTCATTTTCCCAGTCATAGTTCGGACCTTTACCCGGTCCGAGCATGGCGTAGCGCTTGGTCATGCGGTCCTCCTTTGGCCGTCAGGCGCGCAACCGCTCGTTTGCGGGATCCCAGAGCGGTTGATCTTCCTGTACCACAGCGCGGCATTTCTCGCCGTAGATTTCAACCTCAAGCTCGGTGCCCGGGGCGGCCAGATCGGCGCGTACCATGCCCAGCGCGACCGAGGCGTTGATACGATAGCCCCAGGCACCCGAGGTGGTTTCACCCACAATCTCATCCCCGCTCCAAAGGCAGGACATATACGGTGCGTCACAATCCTTGGCTTCGACCAGCATCGTAACAAATCTCTTTTGCACGCCCTGCTGTTTTTCATTCTGGATAGCCGCTTTGCCCGGAAAATCCTGCGGCTTGTCCAGTTTGACAAAGCGATCCAGACCCCCCTCAAGCAGCGAGTAATCGGTCGACAAATCACCCTTCCAAGCGCGGTAGCCTTTCTCGATACGCAGTGAATTGAGCGCATACATACCGAACGGTTTAGCCCCGGCATCGACAATTGCCTCGTAAATCGAGGGCATGTGTTCGTTCAGGGCGTGAACCTCCCACCCCAATTCGCCCGCGAAAGAAACGCGGATAAGATAGGCGGGTTGCCCGGCAACCGTCGCCGACTGATGCGTCAGCCAACCGGTGGACAGATCGGCATCGGTCAGGCCCGCAAGAATCTCGCGCGACTTGGGCCCCGTGACGATCAGCGTGTCGCGGGTGGTGGTTACATCTTTGACAGTGACACCTGCAGGCATGGCCCGCATCAGGATATCCCGGTCGTGCCACTGCGCCGTCGCGGCGGTGATCATGACAAATTCGTCCTCACCCAGCCGCAGGCAGGACATTTCGGTCAGGATACGACCACGTTCATCAGCAATGTAGACCAGATTGATACGACCCACCTTTGGCAATCCGCCAGTGATCAGGCCGCGCAGGGCCTCGGCAGCGCCGTCACCTTCGACCATAAAGCGCGAGAAGCCCGGCAAGTCCAGCACACCGCAATGATCGCGGACGGCTTCGCATTCCTCTTTGATCCGTTGCTCCCACGGGCCAGAGCGGCCCCAGGTGTGGGTGCTTTCTTCGGTCACGTCGTCGCCGGGTTGCGCGAACCAGTTGGCACGCTCCCACCCGTTATAGACGCCCATGACACCGCCCAGTTCCTTGACCTTGGCATGAACCGGAGACAGTTTCTTGTCCCGCGCGGCGGGCCATTCGTGATGGGGGAAGTGCATGGCATATTCATTGCCGTAGACCTCCATGCCCTTCCGATTGCAGTAGTCCTGATCGGTGTAGTCGGTGTAACGGCGAGGATCGACCGCCCACATATCCCATTCGGTTGCGCCGTCCACGATCCATTCGGCCAACACCTTGCCAGCCCCACCGCCCTGCGCGATGCCAAAGGTGAATACACAAGCCTCAAACGCGTTTTTCACGCCTGGCATCGGGCCAATCAGCGGCAGACCATCCGGCGCGTATGGGATAGGTCCGTTGATGACGCGAGAAACACCTGACGTTCCCATCAGCGGTACGCGCTCCATCGCGTCGGTCACGATGTCTTCGATCCGGTCAAGGTCGTCATTCCACAGCTGGAAACTGAAATCATCCGGCATCTGGTCATCGTCAGTCATCCAGTGGCCCTTGCAGTTGGGCTCATACGGGCCGAGGTTGAAGCCGTGCTTTTCCTGCCGCAGATAATAGGACACATCCACATCGCGCAGCAGAGGCAGTTTTTGTCCGGTTTCTTTGGTCCATGCCTCGATTTCGGGGATCTCTTCGGACAGCAGATACTGATGGCTCATGACCATCATCGGCACAGTGCGCCCGCCGTATGGTTTGAACCATTCCCCGACGCGCTGAGCATAGTAACCGGCTGCGTTCACAACATAATCGCAGTCGATATCACCTTTTTCCGTGCTGACGGTCCAGCTTCCATCATCATGCTGGGTCACCCCGGTTGCCGGAGTGAAGCGCAGAATCTTTGCGCCCATGTCGCGGGCACCCTTGGCCAGCGCCTGTGTCAGCTGCGCCGGGTCGATGTCGCCATCGGTTGGATCATATAGAACGCCCTCAAGATCGTGCGTTTCAAGGAATGGATACCGCTCTTTTGCTTGCTCGGGTGTCCACATCTCCATCTCGATGCCCTGATAGCGGCCCATGGCGCGGGCGCGTTCGAACTCCTGAACACGTTCTTTCGAATGCGCCAGACGGATCGAGCCGGTCTGGTGGTAGTTCATCGGATAGTCGACCTCGTCCCCCAGGCGCGCATACAGCTCGGTCGAATAGCGCTGCATATTCATGATCGCCCAAGAGGTCGAAAAGGTCGGCACATTGCCCGCTGCATGCCAGGTTGAACCTGCAGTCAGTTCGTTCTTTTCCAGCAGAACGCAGTCGGTCCAGCCCTTCTTGGCCAGATGGTACAGTGAGGAAATCCCCACCACACCGCCACCGATGATGACCACGCGGGCTTTCGTTGGAAAATCACTCATGTCGTTTGATCCCTGTTATTGTGCCTCTTGAGGCAGGTCGTCTGAGATGTCGTAGTAGTCACCCTTGTCAGCGACAAAGATGTGTTTCGAGAGTTTCAGGCCGGTGGGTTCATCCAACGCGCCCATCGAGATTGAAATCGTGTCCTCGCCATTGTGCTGCCAGAACAGGAACGAGCCGCATTGGCTGCAAAACCCGCGCCGGGCAATGTCCGAAGCGCGGAACCATTTGAGCGTGTCGCTGGCGGTGAAGGTCAGGTTGTCTTGGTGGGTCGAAGTTGAAGACCAGACATGACCCGATTGCCTGCGGCATTGGCCGCAATGGCAGGCCGACGGCGGCGACAACTCGCCATCAATCGAGAATGCAACCGAACCACAGAGGCAGGACCCCGTTTTCATTTGATTACCCCCTTGCCGTGGGCGTGCTACTGGTTCCCAGCAAAACGCCATAGATGATGAAGCAGGCGGCCATCACACGGCGCACCCAAGTGCTGAACACCGCGCTTAAGGCGGCGCCACCCATCAAGGCCCCCAGTAAGGTGAACCCGGTATAACTGAGCGTTGTTATGATCAGCGCCGTGGGCATGATGACGGTCATCTGCTGCCAGATCGGTACCCCGGGCTGCACGAATTGCGAAAACGCAGCCAGATATCCTGCAACACTTTTGGGGTTGATCGTGGCGACAGCCAAAGCATGCAGATAAACGTGTCGCGCAGGGCGTTCGGATGTGGGCGCTGGCCTGGCCGCATTTATCCAACCGCGAACGCCAAGCCAGATCAGAAATCCCGCGCCGATGAGCTTAGCTATGAAGAACATGGTCTCCGACGCTGCGATCAGCGCCGTCACCCCCAGCGCCGACAGGATCAGAAATGCACTGGCTTGCGTCAGGATCGCAGCCACGCCCAACATCGCCTTGGCAAACGGCAGGCTCATCCCATTCGAGATACAGTTAACTGCATTCGGCCCCGGCGTGGTCACGAAGACCACCCAGAACAGCGCGAATATGGTCCAGGCCTCGAAACTCATCAGTACACCGGCGGGGCGATGACCCAGATGGCAACGGCAGGCTCATCATAGGGGTTAGCCCATTGGAAAGACTCATGTCGTATCCGGAAACTGTCGCCCGGACCGATCGTGAACTGCCGGGATCCGATGATCAGATCCAGTCGGCCCGAGATCAGGTAGCCCACTTCCTGCGTCGACCGGTTAGCTGGTGTCTGCATCCGCGAATGAGGCTTAAAGGTGGAATGCACCATCTCGAAATCATCGGTCAGATCAGGGGACAACAACTCTTCTATAAGTCCTTCGTCGCCCGACCCCATCGGGCGGCGCGATCCGGCCCGCACGATATACCCTTGTTCATCTGCCGGAGCTGCCGAATGCGCAAACAGCATCGACATCGGCACACCCAGACATTGCGCAATCTCCCGCAGGTCCGAGATCGAGGGCTCGGACATGTCCCGCTCAACCTGACTAAGCCACCCAACGGACCGATCAAGCCGCGTTGCAATCTCGGTCAGCGTCATACCTCGCGCCTTTCGCAAGGCGCGCAGGTCCGCTCCGAGTGTCGCACTTTGGGGGGCTTGGCTGTTCACCGGCCGCTCCGAATCTTGTGAAATTTTCTTCCTGTTTTTCACGATGGGCGATTCTCGTGAAATTTCCAAGCATTTTTTCATTTGCAGCCCTGCGTGCGCCTGACTAAGCATGCCGTATGTGGATTGCAGTGATCTATCTGTGGGCGATCAACGCCCTGACCTTATTGGCTTTTGGATGGGACAAGGCCCGTGCCCGACGGCGGAGAAGACGAATACCCGAACGCCGCTTATTGTGGCTGGCAGCACTTGGCGGCAGCCCCGGCGCGCTGCTGGGGCGGTGGATGTTCAAGCATAAAACCAGAAAACGTGGGTTTTCGGTTTGGTTGATGTGCATCTTCGGAGCGCAGGCATTTACCTGTCTCACGGTATTGCAGAACGGGGCACTAATCCTGAATCAGTGAACGGCCGTCTCGGCAAAGACCTGAGCCAGTATGTGTTGAAGACACGCCGCATCGTTTTCATCAAACGCATCCGGCTGATCGCTATCGATATCAAACACCGCGATCACCTCTCCGTCCGCGTTGCGGACTGGCAGAACCAGTTCAGACCGGGTGGAAGATGCGCAGGCGATATGGCCCGGGAAAGCGTCTACATCGGCGACAAGCTGAACCTCTCCGGTCCGGGCAGCAGCGCCGCAGACGCCGCGCTCGAACGGGATGACAAGACAGCCATGACCGCCCTGATACGGGCCGATTTTCAACAGGCCGGGTTCGGTCACGCGATAAAACCCGGTCCAGTCAAAACGATCGTCCGAATGATGCACCTCGCAAGCCACCGTCGCCATCAGCGCGATCTGGTCGGTTTCGCCTTCGGTCAGGGCGGCGATGGTTTTGGCAAGCGTTTCGTAGTCTACGGTCATTTCACTGCGCTTCCAGGTTAGGCAAACGGGGGCGCTGCCCCCGAACCCCCGGAGTATTTGGAAAAAGATGAAGCGTCAAATGCGTTCGATGGCGATGGCCGTGCCTTCGCCACCGCCGATGCAGATCGCAGCAACCCCCCGTTTGAGGTTTCGTTTTTCCAGCGCGTTCAACAAAGTGACCATGATCCGCGCGCCCGAAGCGCCGATGGGGTGGCCCAGCGCACAGGCCCCTCCGTTGACGTTTACGATATCACGGGGCAGTCCCATCTCATGCATGAAGGCCATGGGGACAACCGCAAAGGCTTCGTTAACCTCCCACAGGTCGACGTCGTCTTTGCTCCAGCCGATCTGCGACAGCAGCCTTTGTGCGGCTGGAACAGGGGCAGTGGTGAACAGGCCCGGCGCTTGTGCGTGGCTGGCATGCCCGACGATGCGCGCCCGGACGGCAAGACCTTGACTTTCGGCCGCTTCGGCAGAGGCCAGCACCAAAGCAGCAGCGCCGTCCGAAATGGAAGATGAGTTGGCCGCAGTGACCGTACCATCCTTACGAAAGGCCGGTTTCAGAGTCGGGATCTTCTCGGGACGGGCTGATTTTGGCTGTTCATCCGCGTCCTGTGTGATCTCACCTTTTCTGGTGGGAATAGTGACTGGCGTGATTTCCTGATCAAATGCGCCGCTTTCTTGCGCCGCCAAGGCGTTCGAGAGGGATTTCAGGGCATATTCATCCTGCGCCTCGCGGGTGAATTGAAAAGCTTCGGCGCAATCTTCGGCAAAGGTGCCCATCAGGCGGCCCTTGTCATAGGCGTCCTCAAGCCCGTCCAGGAACATGTGATCCACCACCTGGCCGTGGCCAATACGGGCGCCACCGCGCATCTTGGGCAGCAGGTAGGGGGCATTCGTCATGCTTTCCATCCCGCCTGCCACCATGGTCTGAGCGTGACCAAGCGCAATCTGATCGAAAGCCATCATCGCCGCCTTCATGCCCGAGCCGCACATCTTGTTGAGGGTCGTCGCAGGAACCTCTTCGCCCAGCCCAGCCGCAAACCCGGCCTGCCGCGCCGGGGCTTGTCCCTGCCCGGCTGGCAGAACACAGCCCATCAAAACCTCATCCACCGTCTGCGCGCCCGCGCCCAGTAAAGCAGCGCGGATAGCGGCCCCACCCAGATCAGCCGCCGAGACCCCGTCGAACATGCCCTGAAACCCGCCCATCGGCGTGCGCGCGGCCCCTGCGATCACAACTTCTTTCATCTGACGCCTCCCCTTGGAATTCCAGAACTTGGATACCGAATGGTAAGAATTGCCGTCTAGCGTATTTCTACGATCAATTTCCAAAACCGGAGGACGGTCAACCATGGCGCTCAGCAGCACCACGTCCGGCGACACACAGGTTATCACAGTCCATTGCGACCGCATCGATGCAGCCATGGCCATTCAGTTCAAGGAAGATATGCGCGCGCAAACCGATGATACTGCCCATCGGATCATTCTGGATTTATCGTCGGTTGAATTCATCGACTCCAGCGGGCTGGGCGCCATCGTTGCGTCGATGAAACAGTTGGAAGAAGGGTGCCGGCTGGATCTGGCGGGCTTGCATCCGGTGGTCAGAAAAGTCTTCCGGCTGACACGCATGGATACTGTGTTCGACCTTTTCCCGTCGCTGGACGACGCCTTGACCGCAGGTGCGGACCAATAACGGGCAGGAGTGGATCGGCGTGGCCCGAAACTGCGAACATGACTGTCTGGAACTGAACTTTCGGGCGATCGCTGCGCCGGCCAGCGCCGGGATCAAGTTACTTGGCGAAAGATTGTCGGATATGGGCCTTCCCGCCGAAAAGATCGGAGATATCAAAATAGCGCTGGCCGAAGCGATCAATAATGTTGTGGAACACGCTTATGCCGATATGGCACCAGCAGAGGTACACATTAAGTGCACGTTGTGCCCCAACAGGCTGGACGTTGAACTCTCGGACACGGGAAATCCGATGCCCGGGCTGCGGTTGCCTGGTGGTATTCCAGCCTCGGTCGAAACTCCGCGCCCGAATTTACCCGAGGGGGGGTTCGGCTGGTACTTGATTCGGCAACTCACCAGTGAAATCCAGTACGACCGCGTGGACGGCAGAAATCAGCTGTTTCTGCGGTTTGACCTCGCGGAAAAGTCATGACCTGCCGAAAATGGTCACAATAACGCCCAGATCGAACCATTGTAGCGCCGCAAACAAGGGCCAGAAACAAGGTGTAGCTCAGATAGCTTCCCTCGGCGCCTATCGTCACAGCCCCCACCCAGTGAACGGCGCCGAGGACTTCCTTCCCGAAATCATTGGACAATTCGCGCTGCGTTCTTAGTGTCTGCCCTGTTATTGGGGAGGATCCGTAAATGCGGGATTTACATGTGCCAGGCCGATCAGAGGTTTTTGGGACAACCGGGATGTGCGCCACGTCGCACCCGCTCGCCGCTAAAGTTGCGTTGGATATTATGGCACGCGGCGGCAATGCCATGGACGCGGCCATTGCCGGAGCGGTTCTGTTGGGGATTTGCGAACCACAAATGACCGGAATCGGCGGCGACTGCTTCGTCTTGTACAATCGACCGGGTGAAAACAAAGTCCGGGCGCTAAATGGCTCGGGGCGCGCACCGGCAAAGGCCGATGCTGAGACCCTGCGCGGCCAGGGCCTGACTGCCGTCCCCGTGAACAGTCCGGATGCGGTGACAATCCCGGGCGCGATTGACGCGTTTTGCCATTTGTCCGAAACGGAAGGGCGTCTGGGCTTGGACGCTATTTTGCAACCTTCGATCCACTATGCCGAAACCGGCGTACCCGTCGCCCCGCGCGTGGCTTTTGATTGGGGCCGAGACGAAGGCACCCTGCAAGGCGCGGCGCGTGATCACTACCTCATGGATGGGAAGGCCTTGCGCGCCGGAGAGATATTCCGTTCTCCGGGTCAGGCCGAGGTTCTGCGCCGCATCGCGCGGGACGGGCGCGATGCATTCTATTCCGGTGAGATCGCCGACGATATGCTGACTGCGCTGTCCAGCCGAGGCGGCGGTCATACAGCGCAGGATTTTGCCACCGCAAAATGCGACGCCACACAACCGATGAGCGGTGAGTACGGCGGAGTTGAATTGTTGGAACATCCCCCCAACGGCCAAGGTGCTACTGCGATCTTGTTGCTCAACATCTTGAAGCATTTCGATCTTTCTCAAATGGACCCGTGGGGTGCCGAACGCATTCATATCGAGGCTGAGGCGACAAAACTGGCCTATGACGCGCGCAATCGCTTTGTTGCTGATCCCGACTATTTCGCATGCGTCGAAAAATTCCAATCGCCCGAAATCGCCGCGCAGTTGGCCGCCCTGATCGACCCGCACCACTCAATGCCTGCTGCGGCCCCGCTGACCGAAGCAGTGCACAAGGATACGGTCTACATTACCGTTGTTGACGGTGATCACATGGCCGTTTCGCTGATCTATTCGATCTTCCACGGGTTCGGTTCGGGCATCGCGTCCGAGAAATTCGGCATTCTGCTGCAAAACCGCGGCGCCGGCTTCACGTTGCAAGAAGGGCACCCGAATGAGCTGGGTGGGGGCAAACGCCCCATGCATACGATCATTCCCGGTATGTTGCGTCAGGAGGGCCGCGTGACGATGCCTTTTGGCGTGATGGGTGGGGCGTACCAGCCCACTGGTCACGCGCGGTTCCTGTCAAATCTGGTGGATTTCGATATGGAGCTTCAAGAAAGCCTGAACGGTCCCCGCGCTTTCGCCGATGGCGGTGTGCTGAAAGTCGAGCGGGGGTATTCCGAAACGGTCCAGCAACAATTATCGGATTTAGGGCACACTATTGAAGTACCGGAAACGCCATTGGGCGGAGGTCAGGCCATTTGCATCTGTGACAACGGTGTTTTGATCGGCGCCAGCGATCCCAGAAAAGACGGATGCGCCCTTGGATATTGAAGAATGCGCCGGGCAGAAGGCCCGGTGTCAAAAATCAGTTCAACTGGAAATGCAGCGGATAAGATCCGTCCTCAAACGGACCGAACATATTCGGAATGTCCGGGTGATCCACAGGCTCACCAGACTGGTCCTCAACCAGGTTTTGTTCAGAAACATAAGCAACATAGAAGGATTGGTCGTTCTCCGCCAGCAGGTGGTAGAACGGCTGTTCCTTGACCGGTCGACTGTCTTCGGGAATGGCTTCGTACCATTCTTCCGAGTTCGAAAATTCCGGATCCACGTCAAAAATAACACCCCGAAATGGATGTCTTCGATGTCGAACTACCTGACCCAGGCAGTACTTAGCTTGTGTCTTCAACATAATTTCAGCCCCCAATGCTCTAACTACCTCTTTCCGATACGAAAAGCCAATCATTGATCTGAAAAACAGGGAAACAGTCTGTGAACTTACTCCTGACAGTGTTTGAAATTGTAGCGCCCGTATTTCTGTTGGCGGGGGTCGGCTTTACCTGGGTCAAACTTGGTTTTGAGTATCGGTTGCAGTTCGTAACGCGCCTTGCGGTCACGCTTGCCGTGCCCAGCCTCATTTTCGTGGCGTTGATGCAGACTGAGATTCCGGGAGGTGAACTGACCCGGTTTACATTGGCCGCCATTGCTGCCCACGCGGTACTGGGCGCGGTGTTCTGGATTTTCGTCAGGATAGTGGGGTTAGAGCAACGCACCTATCTTGCGCCGTTGATCTTTGGCAATACCGGCAATCTTGGCCTGCCCCTGAGCATCTTTGCTTTTGGTCAGGCGGGTCTTGGTTTTGCTGTTATCTTTTTAGCGGTCACAGCGTTGTTTTCCTTTACATTCGGCCTTTATCTGGTTGCCGGTCGTGGCAGCATGGGCAAGGTGCTGAAAGAACCCATCGTCTGGGCCACCCTGCTGGGTGCCTTGTTTCTGTGGCGGGGTTGGGAGACGCCGCTGTTTCTGACCAACACGCTCGACCTGCTGGGGCAGATGGCCGTTCCCATGATGCTGATCACGCTGGGCGTTGCGGTGGCGCGGCTGAGCACGGGCAAGCTTGGGCAGGCTATTTGGTTGTCTCTGGTCAAGCTGTTGGTCTGTTTTGCCCTGGGCTGGGCTCTTGGGGCGATACTGCAACTGGAGGCCATCGCTTTTGGCGTTTTGGTCCTGCAGATCTGCACACCCGTTGCCGTTACGTCTTACCTGTTGGCGGAACGCTTTGATGCGGATGCAGACGCAGTGGCGGGGATGGTCATGGTGTCAACCTTGCTGTCCGTGGCCGCATTGCCATTAATTCTAGCTATTGTTCTGTAGCGAATGTGATTTCCTAAACGCTCAATCTGCGCTAGAATGCCCGAAAAAAGGCACGAGGCACATGAGCAGATTTCTTTTCGTACTCTTAGGGGTGCTTGTTTTGGCATCCTGTGGGGGCGGGTCGAAACAACCGCCCAGCAGATTGAATGACGCGTGCAGCATTGCGCGCGAAAAGCCTGACTATATCAAGGCCTTCAAGAACACCGAACGCAAATGGGGCATCCCCGTACACGTTCAAATGGCCACGATCTATCAGGAAAGCCGATACCGCCACGATGCACGGACGCCGCATAAATATGTACTGGGCGTCATTCCAATGGGCCGCCAAAGCAGCGCCTACGGATACGGGCAGGCACTGGATGGCACATGGGAACAGTACCAGCGCGAAACCGGCAAACGCCGCGCCAAGCGGGACCGCATCCGCGATGCATCGGATTTCATCGGCTGGTATATGAACAAAAGTTACGAGCGTAACGGCATCCACCCCGGCGATACACGCAACCAGTATCTGGCCTATCACGAAGGCCATGCTGGCTATGCCCGTGGTAGCCACAACAACAAGTCATGGCTGCTAAACGTGGCCAGTGACGTGGACGCGCGGGCGCAGCTTTATCAGGCGCAACTGGCGACTTGTCGGCATTGAGCACAGGTGGATCAGCGGTTCGCTGATCCACTCCGTTTTCTGTTTGAAAACAAATCCTGATCCAGCGAGCCACCCTCGGTCAGCGGGCCGAGCAGGACCGTTGTCTGACTGCCCGCATTGTCATGAATGACCCATTTGCGCAGCTCAACCGGGTCGCCGGTGAACATCAGTTCTATCCTGCCACTTTCAGGGTTCTTTGGGTCTTGTGCGGTCACTACGGTCGCGGTCCCATCGAAATCGTGACCGACCACCATGTTGGCCTGTCCCAGATCAACGTTACGCGCTAGGACCAGCGACAGGGGTGTTCGCCTCAGAGGGTATTGCTCGGGCGGTTGGTTGGATTTCGGGTCAAAAATCTGCACTGTACCAGCCCGCGCCAGAACCACCGCGCTGTTGGGCGGATCATATTCGAACCGCATCTTGCCGGGCCGTTGCAGCCACAACTTTCCCGTGCTTAACGAGCCATCGTCGTTCACTTGGGTGAAACTGGTCTGAACCGTTTCCAGCTGGTTCAGGTAGTTTGAGATTTCCGACAACGGCAGCTTGTCAGCCGCCCAAGCCGCGGGCGCGGCGAGTGTCAAAGCAAGGGCAAAGGCAATCTGTTTCATGGCTCACAGATATGCGCTCTGCCCTTGTTATTAAATATCCTATTGCTCGGGGACGAGGATTTCCCGCTTACCAACATGATTTGCCGCTGAAACAACGCCTTCGTCTTCCATTTGCTCAACAAGCCGGGCGGCCTTGTTGTACCCAATGGCAAGTTTCCGCTGAATATACGAGGTCGAGCATTTGCGGTCTTTGATGACAATCGCCACGGCCTGATCGTACAGGGCATCTTCTCCGTTGGTGTTGCCACCGGTGTTCAGCCCCAGAACAGCGTCGATATTGTCGGCTTTTTCCTCTGCCGGTCCTTCAACCACCCCACCCACGTACTCGGGTGCGCCGAACTGTTTAAGGTGGTTTACGACCTCTTCGACCTCTTCATCCGAAACAAACGGACCATGGCAACGGGTGATCTTGGCGCCGCCCGCCATATAAAGCATATCGCCTTGCCCCAGCAGTTGCTCGGCCCCCATCTCGCCCAGAATGGTCCGGCTGTCGACTTTCGATGTTACTTGGAACGAAATCCGCGTCGGGAAGTTCGCCTTGATCGTACCGGTGATCACGTCGACCGAGGGGCGCTGGGTGGCCATGATCAGGTGAATGCCCGAGGCTCGCGCCATCTGCGCCAGACGCTGGATGCAGGCCTCGATCTCTTTGCCCGCAACCATCATCAGGTCGGCCATCTCGTCAACGATAACAACAATATAGGGCATCGCTTCGGGTGCGAATTCCTCGGTCTCAAACATCGGCTCGCCGGTTTCATCGTCGAACCCGGTCTGGACCGTGCGGCTGAACAGTTCGCCCTTGGCCAGCGCGTCCTTCACGCGACCGTTGTAACCCGCGATGTTACGGACGCCCATCTTGGACATCTTGCGATAGCGATCCTCCATCTCGCCCACGACCCATTTTAGGGCAACAACCGCCTTTTTCGGGTCGGTTACAACGGGCGACAGCAAGTGCGGAATGCCGTCATAGACGGACAGTTCCAGCATCTTGGGGTCGATCATGATCAGGCGGCACTCATCAGGCGTCAGCTTATACAGCAGCGACAGGATCATCGTATTGATCGCCACCGACTTACCCGAGCCGGTCGTACCCGCGATCAGTAAGTGGGGCATCTTCGCGAGGTTGGCCACAACGGACTCACCGCCGATATCCTTGCCCAGCGCCAGCGGAAGCGCGTGATTGCCATCGCCGAAATCGCGGCTGGCGAGGATTTCGCGCAGCACCACCATCTCGCGGTTTTCATTAGGCAGTTCGATCCCGATGACCGAGCGGCCCGGCAGGGTCGATACCCGTGCCGACAAAGCCGACATGGACCGCGCGATATCGTCCGCCAGACCGATCACCCGGCTGGCTTTCAAGCCCGGTGCGGGTTCCAGTTCGTACATGGTTACCACGGGGCCGGGGCGGACACTGACGATCTCACCCTTGACGCCATAGTCATCCAGCACGTTTTCCAGCATCCGGGCGTTTTCCTCCAGCGCCTCGTCGCTCAGGTGATGGCGCTGGATGCTGGCCGGGTTGGAGAGCAGCCCCAGCGGAGGCAGCTCGAAATCCGCATGTTTATCCTCGAAGGACAGTGTAGGCTGGGCCTCGGCCTGCGCACGCCGCGAAGGCGGGGGTGTCCGGCGTACGGGCTGTGCCACAACAGGTTTACGCGGTTCGGCGACCGGGATTTTCATGGCAGGTCGCGACTGCAAGGCAGGCTCGGCCGTGTCTTCGAAGACAATATCGTCATCCAGCTCGGGCTCGGCCGCATAGTCGTCCTGCATTAACTCGGGCGCGTGGCCTGTCGGCGCGGGCTCATGCCACTCTGGCATGGCACCAGCAGTTATCGGAGGTTCTGGCGGCAAGGCTGAAGCGGTCATCGGTGGCTCAGCCGGCAGCGCATCAGACTGGCCCGAGTTCAGGATCAGCGGATCCGGCCCACGACCCCGGCCTTTGGTCAAAGGCAGGCTTGGGTCGGGCTCGGGCGTCATTTCTCCGGTCGCCACTTTGCGATTACGGACCGCAGCCGAGATCTTTGTCCGAATACGGTCTTCACCCGGCATCTCTTCGAAACCGGCAACGGGTTCCGGATCAATCAATTCGGGTTTCGGCAGGGGTTCTGGGCGGCGGATCAGCGAAGGCATGCGTGCCAGCAGGCCGGTTTTGACGGGTTCCGGTTCTTCGACTTCAAAGTCTTCAAAAACCGGATCGGCATAGGTGACATCGTCTTCGAACACCGGTTCGACCCGCGCAGCACGGCGGTCTTCCCATTGCGAACGGCGATCGCGGGCGGCCTGCGCGGTTGCTGCCGCTCCGCGCCCCAGCAAGTTCATCAAAATGTCATATGACATGACCAGGCCCAACAGGAAGGCACGGAAGCCCTTACGCACATCGGCCTTGTTAAAGCCCAAAACAAACACGCCCAGCGCCAACATTCCGGCAGCCATGGCCAGCGACATCAACTTGACCAACAACTGAGACGAGATCGGCAGCAGAGTCAAAAGCGCACCCATCACTGTGTCACCAAACAACCCGCCCAAACCATAGCTATGCGTGGCACGCCACGCTTCGCCCGGTACCAGGGTTGCTGCGTAGACGGCGACAACGGCAATCCAGATCGGTGCAAAAATCAGCCGGGCAATTGCGCGATCCTCACCAAAGTGACCGGCAAATCGGATGCCCCAGCCGATCAGAACCAATGCAATGCTCCAACTGCCCCAGCCGACGATCATGAACAGTGGCGCCGCAAGCGATGCACCAACGCGGCCCATCCAGTTTTGCACCGGTGCATCCGTGGACACCATCCAGTTCGGATCATCCGGCGTGTAGGAGCAGATCATCGCGGCGGCAGCAAGGCCCAGCAGGATCAGGGCAATCCCGATCAGTTCCTTGCTGCGCCGTTCAATTGCGGCCTGCGTAGTGCTGTCCAATAGCGGATCGCGGTTGCGCGCGTTCAATGATGCCATTTTGCCCTCGTACCTCACGAATAGATGCAGTCGCGCAGCGTTTTCAGCCCGCGCTGCATCTCTGTTTTTGGGGCCACCATCGCGACCCGGATAAATTGCTCGCCCGGGTTTTGCCCCGGATCGCCTTGAGAAAGATATGCGCCCGGCAAGACCCGCACTCCAGTCTCTTGCCACAGCTTCAGCGCGGTTGCCTCGCCGTTTTCGACGGGCAGCCACAGGAAAAACCCGGCCTCGGGTGGCATGTAGCCTTGCAGTCCGGCAAAGACCTCATCCGCAATAGCGTATTTTTCCCGATAAAGTGCACGGTTCTCGGCGACATGCGTCTCATCTGCCCAAACCTTGGCGGCAGCGGCCTGCAAAGGGGCAGGCAATGGGGCTCCGGAATAGGCCCGCAACTGCTTGACCCGCTTGATCGTTTCTGGCCCACCTGCAATCAGACCCGAGCGTAATCCGGCCAGATTTGAACGTTTGGACAGGGAATTAAACAGGGTAATGCGCTCAGGATCAGCGCCCAGCTCCTGCGCGACGGTCAGAACGCCTGTAGGTGCTTCGTCGCGATAAATCTCGGAATAACATTCGTCTGCGAAGATGCGGAAATCGTATTTCTCGGCCAACTGGATCAGTTCCGCCCAGTAGTCCCGCGACGCGACCGCGCCCTGCGGATTGGCGGGTGAGCAGATATAGGCGATGGCGGTGCGGTTCAGCACGTCCTCGGGCAGGCTGGCATAGTCCGGCAGATGCCCGGTCGCATCCGTAGCCGACACGAAATAGGGCTGCGCTCCGACCGAAATCGAGGCGACCATGTAGACCTGATAAAACGGGTTCGGACACAAAACGATGGGCTGCTGACCACTCTTCTGCTCGGGGCACAGCGCCATCGCAGCGTTATACAAACCCTCGCGCGTGCCGTTCAGGGCCATCACGTTGGTCTCAGGGTCCAGCGTCACGCCATAACGACGGTCAATCCAATCCGTTATGGCCCCGCGCAGCGCCGGTGAGCCCTCATTTGGCGGATACCCCTGAAAATCAGCAGCATTTTCCGTGATTACGTCAGTAACCCAGCTCGGAAAATCGTGCATGGGTGTGCCGATTGTCATATGAACGACTTCGCCGCCAGGCTGGTGATGATCCAACAAGGCGCGCAGACGCGGGAATGCATATGCCGGTAGGTCCGAAAACCGCTCGGGAAAATTCATAACTACTGCCTCAATGCCGGGATCATTCGCGCCCCGGTTTTCTGGCAGATTACAACCCGCACCGACCCACGTCCAGACAAAGAGACGTCGAATCAGAGGATTGTGGCATTCAGGCCAATGCTGCTTCCACCGCAGAACCCAACCGCAAAAGCACTTCTTCCGAGCGGGGAAAGCCCAACATCATCAACCCGCAACTTGGGGTTCCTGTGGGCAATGTCAGCGCCGCCAACCCCAATAGATTGCCAATACGCGTGTTGCGCAGGGCCAGCAGGTTTTCGGTGACATAGTATTCGTGATCATTCATCAGGCGGTCCAGATTGGGCGGCAGTATCGGGGCGGTTGGCGCCAAAACCGCGTCAAATCCGTTCGTCGCTGCGTCCCAAGCATTTCGGCACGCTTTCAGCTTGGCCCAGGCCGCCACATAATCCGGCCCGGAAATATCCTTGCCAATCCGGAACCGTTCGAGGATTTCGGGATACATCGCCTCGGGGTTAGCCTCGATCACGTCGCGCCAAAGCCCATAGGCCTCGGTTGTGTAGACGGTGCCTGTCAGTGCCATCGCATCGGCCAGTTCGGGCACCTCAAGCGGAACGATCTCGGCACCGGCCTCTCGAATTTTTGCAACCGCCTCGTCATACGCTTTGCGCGGCGCATCGCGCACATCGTCCTGTGCAATTGTCTGAAGGTCCGCAAACCGGCGACCCTTTAGCGATGCGCCCCTTAGATCAGCGGGCGAACCACCCTCCAACAAGGCCAGCATATGCGCCGCATCTTCTACCGATCGCGTCAAAGGGCCAACTGTGTCAAACCGCAGGCACAGGGGCACGACCCCTTCAAGGCTCAGACGGCCCGCGGTGGTTTTCAAACCGACCAGATCGTTCCATGCCGCCGGAATACGCACCGAACCACCAGTGTCCGAGCCGATCCCACCCGCGGCCAATCCCCATGCTACCGAAGCGCCAGCGCCCGAGGATGAACCACCCGGAACAGCTTCTTCATCATGGATGCAAGGCGGCGTTTCGGTAATCGGGTTCAGACCAAGCCCGGAAAAGGCCAGCTCGCTCATATGGGTTTTACCCAGACAGACCGTACCCAAGGCCGTTGCATTGCGCAGGACCAGCGCATCCGCATCCGGGACACGGTCCTTCAGCAAAGCCGAGCCAGCCTCGGTACCGATTCCGGCAGTATCGAACAGATCTTTCCAACTGATCGGCACCCCATCCAACAGGGACCGGCGCAGACCCAGACCGGCTCGCTCCTGCGCGGCCTTTGCCTCGGCCCGGGCGCGGTCATGGGTTACGCGGGCATAGATGCGGTCGCGATGCGGATGATCATCTATCGCCGACAGGTAAGTTTCGGTCAGGTCCACCGGATCAATCTGCCCCATGCCGATGCCCCGGCCCAGATCACATGCGGTCATTGTCAGCCAGTCTTTCATCCTGCCTCCCCCTGCGGAAAATCTGCCCAGAGCGACGGTAGCGACAGGACCGCACATGGACAATCCCGAAAGGGCGCGCATAGTGCAGGCCATGACTCGAGGTTCCGAAATACTGATCGTAGGCGGCGGGCTGAACGGCCCCGCTTTGGCGCTGGCGCTGGCACAAACGGGCCATTCGGTCACTGTGATCGACGGTTTAGCCGAAAAGGTACGCAAGAACGCGGCCTTTGACGGCAGGGCCTATGCACTGGCGCTGGCCTCGCAGCGGTTATTGGCGGCAATCGGCATCTGGGATCGCGTGAAAGATCACGCCCAGCCGATGCTGGAGATCAAGGTCACCGATGGCCATGCCGGCGCTGGCCCGTCACCATTTTTCATGCATTTCGACCATGCCGAGATCGAAGAAGGCCCAATGGGCTATATGGTCGAAGACCGGCACCTGCGCCGCGCGTTTATGGAAGCAATGGCTGACGAGCCGCGGATCACAGAAATCAGCGGCAAGACGGTGATCGGGCAGGTGTCGGATATGTCTGGTGTGACCCTGACATTGGACGATGGCACAGAACTGACAGGTGCCCTGCTGGTCGGCTGCGACGGTCGACGCAGCGGTACCGCAGCACGCGCGGGGATCAAACGTACCGGCTGGGACTACGGCCAGACCGCGCTTGTCTGTGCCATCGAACATGAATTGCCCCACCACGGCATCGCACATCAGTTCTTCATGCCACCGGGCCCCCTGGCGATCCTACCGCTGACCGGAAATCGTAGCTCGATTGTCTGGAGCGAACGGACCGAAGCGGCCAAACGCATCAACGCCCTTTCCGAGGCCCAATACCTGCAGGTCCTGCGCCCTCGGTTCGGAGATTTTCTGGGTGATATCAAGCTGCAAGGCGACCGGTTCACCTACCCGCTGAACCTGACCATCGCCAATTCCTTTATCAGCGACCGTCTGGCTTTGGTCGGAGACGCCGCGCACGGCATGCATCCGATTGCGGGGCAAGGCCTGAATGCAGGTCTACGTGATGTTGGTGCGCTTGCCGAAGTTCTGACACTGGCCGGTCGGCGGGGTGAGGACATCTGCTCGCCGCTGGTGCTGGAGCGCTACCAGGAGTGGCGCCGGTTTGACACGGCCTCTCTGGCCATGGCGACGGACGTGTTCAACAAGCTGTTTTCCAACGACAACCCGCTACTGCGGATGGGCCGAGACATCGGAATGGGGATTGTCGGATCACTTCCGGGCCTGCGCCGCGGCTTCGTGCGCGAGGCCGCAGGTTTGACCGGAGACCTTCCCAAATTGCTGCAGGGACGCGCGATTTAGTCCAGTTCGCGCGCCTCATCGACCAGCATCACCGGGATGCCATTGCGGATCGGAAAAGCCAGCCCGGCTGCCTTGGACACCAGTTCCTGTTTCTCGGCATCGTAATGCAGGGTCGTGTGGGTCTGCGGGCAGATCAGCGCCTCTAACATGTGGCGTTCAAAGGCGTGCTCGACATCGCTCATTGCAGTTTTTCCTCGTTTGAGCCGCCACGCATGGCGAACTCGATCAACGTCACCAGAGTTTCCCGTCGCGTGCGCAGGCACGGGGCTTCCAGCAGAGCCTGTTTTTCTTCCGGATCAAAGTCCAGAAGCATGGACAAGGAATTGACCAACAATTCGTCATCCGCATCTTTCATGGTCTCCCAATCGGTCGACAACTGGCGGGAAGAAAAGAACCTTTCCAGCAAAGTCAGGAACCCATCGCGGTTAAAGCCTGCGTCCAGCTCCGCCTTGCCAAGATCACGATCAAACCCGTCCCAAGACACGGAACAGCGGCGATAAGGCGTGAAACCGTCCAATTCAGACTTCACCCGAAAGCGTGAAATCCCGGTCAGGGTGACCAGATACCGGCCATCCTCGGTCTCCGAGAACTGCGTGACGCGACCGGCGCATCCGATCTGATGCAGCTTGTTTTCATTGCTCTGACAGGGGTTAGGCTGAACCATTCCGATCAGGCGTTCCTGTGTTTTCAGCGCGTCGTCCAACATTTGCAGATACCGCGGTTCGAAAATATGCAGTGGCAGACGCGCGCGGGGCAAAAGCAGCGCCCCGGGCAATGGGAAAACAGCAATCGTTTCCGGCAGATCAGCTGGATGCATCATGTACCCGAGTGTAGCCCTGATCGGAATTTAGGCAAATATCATCGAGCTGAGCTTGCGCCGACCATTCAGCACAATCGGGTCGTTGGGCTTGAGCGCATCGAAGATCGTAAACAGCTGCGCCTTGGCCGCGCCTTCATTCCATTCACGGTCGCGGCGGAACAGTTCCAGAAGCTGGATGACAGCCTCTTCGACATCGCCATTGGCATGCAGCGCCTGCGCCAGATCGAACCGGGCCTGATGGTTGTCAGGGTCCGCCTCGACTGCGGCGGTCAACTCACCCACAGGACCGGCATCAGCGGCTTGTTTGGCCAATTCCAACTGAGCATGAGCCGCCTCCAGCTCGGGCGAAGTCGAGATTTCGGCCGGCGCGCCATTCAGGATCGCCTCAGCCTGCTCCAAATCACCCGACGCGATATGCGCACGCACGAGCCCGCCATAGGCTGCGGCGTGGTTTGGATCTTCCCCCAGAATGGCGGCAAAAGTTTGCGCGGCATCTACGGCTGCACCTTCGGCCAGCATCTCTTCGGCTGCCTGCACGGCATCATCCAGTTGACCACTGGGGCTTTCGCCGCCTGCCGCTTCGATCACGCGATCCACGAAAGCCTTGATCTCCGATCCCGGCACGGCGCCCTGAAAGCCGTCTACGGGCTGACCTTTATGGAACGCATAAACTGTTGGAATCGACTGAATACGCATTTGCGAGGCGATCATCTGTGCCTCATCCACATTGATCTTGACCATCTTCACCGCGCCTTTGGCGGCAGTAACGGCCTCTTCCAACTGCGGACCCAGCGTTTTGCACGGACCACACCAAGGTGCCCAGAAATCCACGATGACCGGAGTTTCCTGCGACGCCTCAACGACATCGGCCATGAATGTGGCCTCGGTTCCGTCCTTGATCAGATCGGTGGCTGCGCTGCTGTCTGCTGCGTTCAGAAGGTCCATGACTATCACTCTCTGGTTCGAACTTGCGCCCTATATGCAGTCACCTGCGGCAGAAACCAAGGGGTGAGTTGCGCGGTTACAGATCAAAACTCGCAAAGACGGGGGCGTGGTCACTTGGTTTCTCCCACCCGCGCGCGTCGCGCAGGATACGGCTGGAGTGCCCGGCATTCGAGATATCGGGCGTGGCCCAGACATGATCCAGCCGCCGCCCCTTGTCCGCCGCGTCCCAATCGCGGGCGCGATAGGACCACCAGCTGTAAAGCTGCCCTTCAGGGATGTCTTTGCGGGTGATATCAACCCATCCGCCCGCATCCTGAGTTTCGGCAAGCGTCTCAACCTCAATCGGCGTGTGAGAGACAACCTTGAGCAACTGCTTGTGCGACCACACATCATCCTCACGCGGGGCGATGTTCAGATCGCCGACCAGAATGGACTTTTCAGGCTTTTCCGCATGAAACCAGTCGCGCATATCGGTGAGGTAGTCGAGCTTCTGACCGAATTTCTCATTCACCTCCCGATCCGGCACATCACCACCCGCCGGAACATAGAAATTGTGGATGGTAACGCCATTCTCCAACCGACCCGCAATGTGACGGGCATGGCCGAGCCCCGCGAAATCCTTGTCGCCCACTTCTTCCATCGGCAGGCGCGACAGGATGGCGACGCCGTTATAGCCCTTTTGCCCACGGGCGATCATATGGGTGTACCCGAGTTCGGCGAACCCTTCGGTCGGGATTTTTTCAACCGGGGACTTGCACTCCTGCAGACATAAAACATCCGGTGCTTCTTCTTGCAGCAGTTTTAACACGATGGGCTCGCGCAGGCGGACCGAGTTGATGTTCCAGGTGGCAAGGGTGAAGGGCATGATGGGGATTCCTCTGTCGCGATTGGCGGGAGGTTAGCGTGGTGAGGGACGGGGTGCCACGAGAAAAGAGGCCCGAGCATATGATGGACAGTTGACTGCTATGCGGACGGAGCCGACCTTTAACCGTTTCGACTAGAATACTTTAGGTACTTCGCAATATGTAGACTAAAATTCTTGAATCGTGTCATTGTCCAAGTAAGTCCGTTCTGCACGATCAACCGCGTCACCTGGTACAACCGAACGCATCCATTTTTCGAGGCTTTTTTGTTGTGCTCCAACATATTTCCCGGACGTTATTTTCCGTTCACTTTGTGGCAACCAGTGGACGTAAGTAGATTTGACGGAAATTCGATATTCGCCCCCCGGATTGTACCCAACGGTCAACTCTAAGCTAGGGTTTCCCGGCGCAAGTTGACAGGTGTGGTAATGACGTTCAGCATTAATCAGCTTACATTTTCCACCTAATAGAATGGCCTTTTCATAGACTTTCGTCACGAGTTCTTCCCGTAGTTCCAAGGTAACGTATGAGCTTTTGATGTAGACCGAAGATGTCGCAAACGACTGTGCGCATGCGCCAAGGAATACTGCAACGCTCAAAGACAAAGGTATTTTCGTTCCTGAAATTGCTATCATCGTGCCTTCTACGAGCCGCAGCTATTCAACAATTTGTTAAAGGATCACTGTTCGGGTTCCTAACATCGTCAAATCTCACGATGACGTAAATCAAAATTTGGGCTCAAAACCAACCTCAACCCCACCCTCCCCACAAAAAAAGCCGGGCCATCAGGCCCGGCAGTCCAACAGGGAGGTGCATGTCATAACCCGGACATGCGCGGGTTGGGAGTAACCTAATTCTACCTACAGAGTATCACTTTGATCCAAGTCAATCCACCACTCGTCAAGAGACCAACCGATATCCGCCAGATTCTGTGACCAAAAGGCGCGCATTCGATGGATCGGGCTCGATCTTCTGACGCAACCGGTAGATGTGCGTCTCCAGAGTGTGTGTCGTGACACCAGCGTTGTAACCCCAGACCTCGTGCAGCAATACGTCCCGTGCCACCACGCCATCGGTCGAGCGATAGAGGAACTTCAGGATGTTCGTCTCTTTCTCGGTCAGGCGGATTTTGCGGTCATCCTCGGTCATCAGCATCTTCATGGCAGGCTTGAACGTGTAGGGGCCCAGAACGAATACAGCGTCTTCGGACTGTTCATGCTGGCGCAGCTGGGCGCGGATACGGGCCAGCAGAACCGGGAACTTGAACGGTTTGCTCACATAGTCGTTAGCACCGGCGTCCAGACCCAGAATTGTATCTGCATCGCTATCATGGCCGGTCAGCATCAGGATCGGACTTTTGACGCCCTGTTTGCGCATCAGGCGGCACAGCTCTCGCCCGTCCGTATCCGGAAGGCCCACGTCCAGAATGACCAAATCGTAAATCGCTTCACGTGCCCGCTCCATGGCGGATGCCCCGTCTGATGCCTCGAACACGTCGAAGTCTTCGGTCATCACCAGTTGTTCACTCAGCGCTTCGCGCAGGTCTTCGTCGTCATCCACCAACAGGATCTTTTTGAGCTGAGCCATATGCGGTCCTCCTAACGCTTTTCCATCACTTGCGCGCGGAAGATGCAATCAGCAAGATTTGCTGCAACGGTCTCACGCCCTCGTGTCTGATGCGGAGGAAATGTTTCACATTTCCATTCGTTCAGGGTAGGAGAAGTGCCGGACGTTATAGGGTAACATACATGAGTCTCATCCCAGACATCACCGAACTTCTGGCACGTGCGCGCGCAGATCTGCGCATGGGGCTTCCTGTTGTTCTGACGGATGACAGCGGCACAAGTGTTCTGGCCATCGCGTCCGAAACGCTCAATCCGCAGCGCCTGGCTGACCTGCGCGGATTGGACGGTGACCCGGTCGTTGCAATCACCAACCGGCGGGCGGAAACGTTGAAGGCCAGAGCCTATGACGGTGATTTGGCGCGGGTCCTGATTCCGGCGGATGCCGATCACAGCTGGGTACAGGCTGTTGCAGACCCTTCCGACGACCTCAGCACGCCGATGAAAGGCCCGTTGATGAGCGAGCGGAAGGGCAATGCCAATCTCCATCGAATCGCCATCGCACTGGCCAAGTCCGCCCGTCTGCTGCCCGCAGCCGTCGTTGTTCCCGTCGAAGACGGTCGCGGGTTTGCAGCAGCGCACGGGCTGACTTGCGTTGATCACACGCGTGCCGCCCCTCATCTGGCTGACCGCAGCACCCTGCGCGAAGTCGTGGCCGCTCGCCTGCCGATGGAAGTGTCTGAGGCCGGCCGCTTGCATGTTTTCCGCCCCGAAGACGGCGGCGAAGAACACTATGCCATCGAGATAGGGCGGCCAGACCGGGACAAACCGGTATTGGCCCGACTCCATTCGGCCTGTTTTACAGGCGACCTGATGGGCAGCCTGAAATGCGATTGCGGGCCGCAGCTGCGCGGCGCGCTGGCTCAGATGGGCGCAGAAGGGGCTGGCGTTCTTTTGTACCTTAACCAAGAGGGGCGCGGGATTGGTCTGGCGAACAAGATGCGCGCTTATTTCCTGCAAGATCAAGGATTTGATACCGTCGAGGCCAACCATCGACTGGGTTTCGAAGATGACGAGCGCGACTTCCGTCTCGGCTCGGACATTCTGAAATCGCTGGGATTTGGCGCAGTGCGCTTGCTGACCAACAACCCCGCCAAAATCGCAATGATGGAACGCACCGGAATCGCCGTTACTGAACGCGTTCCGCTCAAGGTCGGAGAGACGGCCCATAATCGCGGGTACCTAGCGACCAAGGCTGCGAAATCAGGTCATTTGTTGTGACACCAGGTGATCTGGTTCTGACACCGAGAGGTGTGCGCTTTCTTGGGCGCGTGTTTCCGTGTGCGATCGGCAAGGGCGGGCTGAGCAACTCCAAACGCGAAGGCGACGGTGCCACACCCACCGGAACACATCGGATCGTTGGGATGCTGTACCGGCCGGATCGATTGGTCGCGCCTACGCCGTGGGCACGTCCGATCGGGCCACAAGATCTGTGGTCGGATGATCAATCACAATCTGACTACAATCAACTGGTCCAGACGCCCTATGCGGGGTCCCATGAATACCTACGACGCTCAGACCCTTTGTATGATCTGGTTCTTTTGACGGATTGGAACTGGCCAAATGCCATCCCGGGCTGCGGATCGGCGATTTTCCTGCATCAATGGCGACGCCCCGGTTTTCCAACCGAAGGGTGCGTCGCCTTTCGCCGCGACCATTTACTCTGGATCGCCCGGCAAATCTTGCCGGGAACCCGGTTGATTATCCCTGCAGTTTGACCCGTTCGCCAAAGATGGCCGACCCAACACGTACATGGGTTGCCCCAAGTGCAATGGCGGATTCGAAATCACTGCTCATCCCCATCGACAAGCCTTCCAGACCGTTTCGGCTGGCAATTTTTGCCAATAGCGCGAAGTGAAGGGACGGTTCTTCTACGACAGGCGGGATGCACATGAGGCCCTGAATCGGCAAGTCCAGAGTCCTGCACTCAGCGATGAACGCATCTGCATCTGCGGGCAATACACCCGCCTTTTGATCTTCCTCGCCGGTATTGACCTGAATGAACAGATCCGGGCAGGCACCAATCTCTTGCGCAATGCGGGCAATGGTTTTGGCGAGCTTCGGACGATCCACTGAGTGAATTGCGTTGCATAGCTCCATCGCCTGACGCGCCTTGTTGGTCTGGAGCGGACCGATCAAGTGCAAGTCTATATCAGAGTATTTTTCCTTGAACCCAGGCCACTTACCTGCTGCCTCTTGCACGCGGTTCTCACCAAAACAACGGTGCCCCTGCTGCAACACGGCTTCAACCCGCTCGTTTGGCTGCACTTTGGATACGGCAATCAACTTGACTGACCCAGCGGATCGTTCGGCCTTGGCTTCAGCTTTGACAATGCGGTCAGAGATTTCTTGTAGCGACATAGGGCCTCTCACTTTGCGGTTGCCGCAGAAAAACACCATGTCGGCGCAAAAGGAAAGGGCAGGCCCGAAGACCTGCCCTTAAACCTTGCGGTTCACATCAACTTAGAAGTTGAAGTTTACACCAAAGTCTGCGCGCAGACGGCTGTCAGCATTATCGCCGGCTTTGATGTTGCCAAGGCCACCTTTCAGTGACACACCACCACCCAGGTCATGGATGAAGCCAACACCGTAGTTCTGTGTATCGCCGTCACCGCTACCGTCACCGTAAGCTGCGGTAATGGTGGTTGCTGCGCCAACGTTATAAGCCAGCGACAAACCATATGCAGTGCCGTTCTGGGCTGAGTTGTTCACGTCATCGTCCGCAACGAACAGAGTTGCGTTCAGATCACCGAAGTCACCACCCAGCGTCAGAACAGTCAGGCTTTCTGTGTCGCCACCACCAGCAACGTCAGACTGACCATAGGCCAGAGCAGCAGTAATGTTGCCAAAGGTGTAAGTTGCACTGATATCCCAACGGTCGGTGCTTTCTACGGATCCAGTTGCAACCGGAGTACCACCAGTCGAAAGGGTTACCGATACCGCATCGCGCTGGTCATAGGACGCACCAAATGCGAAGTCACCAACTGCGTACTGGAAGAACACAGCGTTCGAACCCGAACCGGTCGACGAGTAAGCCAGGAAGTCATAGTCAACAGCCGCGTACTGGCCGATGAAGAATTCCAAACCAGGCTCGTTACCGTAGTAGTTCGCCAAGTTGTCAAACGAACCTGCAACGTTGCCCACGTCAACACGCAAACCACCGTAGATGGCCGAGAAGCGAGCGCCGTTCAGACCTGCGCTGTTTGCTTCGCCAGTTGCGGCGTTTTCGTCCGCCTGCAGACGAACACGAGCCGAGAACTCAACACCACCGTCGGTTTCTGCGGTGCCGTCGATGTTCAGACGGAAACGCGAAATCAGGATAGTGTCGGGGCTGTCGACGGTCGCGGTAATGGTAGTGGTTGCGCCGCTTACTGTCGTAGTGACCGCAGTAGCGGAGTAGCTACGATCTTCAACGTAGCCAATACCAAAACGGCCGTAGCCGCTGAACTTAACGTCGGCCGCTGCAACGCTCGCTGTTGCGATCAGAGCGGTCGATGCGAAGAGAACTTTTTTCATCTTGTTTCCCTCGGTTTCAAAGATTTCTTACTCGACACATGCCGGGCACATGTCTCAGCACGGTCACCGTGTCGCTCTTTTTGCCCCCTTTGCGCAAGCTTGGCATAAACCCCGCCCCGTCATTCAGGTTGGATTGGTGCAAGGATGCCACAGTCGATTTTGGTCCAATTCCTGCCGCCCGCTCACGCCCTTATGTAAAGAATAGGCTTGTTGCAGCACCGCTCCTTGTCTAGGAGTATCACCCGAACAACACACAACAAGTGATACAGGACCTGCCAAAGATGCGCCTGCTGACGATTCTGGGTTTTACGATTGTGACGGTCACCGTCTCGGCCTGCGGACAGAATCGGCCACCTCCGGGCGATGCCAGATCCCTGACCGTCGACGGCAGCTCCAGCGAGGAACGGGAGCTGAACGATCCGAATCGCAGTACGATTTGGGATGTATTTGGGCCAGACAATTCCGAGCAGGTTACTCAGGTAAATCGCTATTTGTGGCGCGCGTCTCTGGACGTGCTGAATTTCCTGCCAGTGCAGGAAGTTGATCCATTTACCGGTGTAATCGTAACAGGTTACGGTCGACCACCGGGCGGAGGCCGCCAATACCGTGCAACTGTGCATATCAGTGATCCAGCCCTTGCAGCGCGTTCGCTGTCGGTCTCTTTGCAAACCAGTGGGGGCGCTCCGGTCAGTGCTGCAACCACGCGCGCGGTTGAAGATGCGATTCTCTCGCGGGCGCGGCAGCTACGTATTGCGGACAACAAGCTCTAGCCACCCGCAGAAATTCACAATATTACCACGCCGGGTTCATGCCCGGCGTTTTCATTCACGAAGGACCGCATGATGTCGCGCTATTCGGCCAACGAAATCGAAGCAAAATGGCAAGAGGCCTGGGACAAGGCCGGAATCTTCGCCGCCAACCACAAGGCGAACAAGCCGAAATACTATGTGCTTGAGATGTTCCCCTACCCGTCTGGCCGAATCCATATGGGGCATGTGCGCAACTATACGATGGGCGACGTGATCGCGCGGCACAAGCTGGCCACCGGTCACAATGTGCTGCATCCGATGGGCTGGGATGCCTTCGGGATGCCTGCAGAAAACGCCGCGATGGCCATCGGCGGCCACCCCAAAGACTGGACCTATGGCAATATCGCTGACATGCGCGGGCAGATGAAACCTCTTGGCCTGTCCATCGACTGGTCGCGTGAATTCGCCACCTGTGACCCGGAATATTACGGCCAGCAGCAGGCTCTGTTCCTGGATATGCTCGAAGCCGGTCTGGTTTATCGCAAGAACGCCGTGGTGAACTGGGACCCGGTCGATATGACCGTGCTGGCTAATGAACAAGTTGAGAACGGCCGTGGCTGGCGCTCGGGCGCTCTGGTCGAACGGCGCGAACTGACACAGTGGTTCTTCAAGATCTCGGACTATTCCGAGGAATTGCTGGACGCGTTGGACACGCTAGAGAACTGGCCCGCCAAGGTACGGCTGATGCAGGAGAACTGGATCGGCAAGTCGCGCGGCCTGCAATTCTCATTTGACCGCACAGATGGCGGTGAGCCGATCACAGTGTACACGACTCGCCCAGATACTCTGCTGGGTGCGTCTTTTGTCGGCATCTCACCGGACCACCCGATTGCCAAGCAGCTTGAGGCCGAAAACCCGGAAGTCGCTGAATTTGTTGCCGAATGCCGCAAGGGTGGCACCACTGAAGAGGCGATCGAAACCGCCGAAAAGCTGGGCTATGACACCGGTATCAAGGTCAAACACCCCCTGGACCCGAGTTGGGAGCTGCCGGTCTGGATCGCCAACTTCATCCTGATGGACTACGGCACCGGCGCAATCTTCGCCTGCCCCGCGCATGATCAGCGTGACCTCGATTTCTGCCGCAAATACGGTCTGCCCGTCATTGATACTTTCTTTGCTCTGGATGACGATACGCCGGTCGACAAGATCGCGTTCGTTCCACCTAAGACCGAGAAAGTCCGATGGGTGAACCATTTCGCGGGTCTGACCGAGGCGACAGGTGAAGAGGCGATCAACGTCACCGTCGATTTCGCCGAAAAGGCCGGTTGGGGCGAAGGGGTCACCAAATACCGTCTGCGCGACTGGGGCTTGTCGCGCCAGCGCTATTGGGGTTGCCCGATTCCTGTTGTCCATTGCGAGAAATGCGGCACGGTGCCCGAAAAGAAAGAGAACCTGCCGATTGAGCTGCCCTATGACGATGGCAACGGCAAGCCCATCGACTTTTCGATCCCCGGCAACCCGCTGGACCGTCACCCGAATTGGCGGGATACGCCCTGCCCGTCCTGTGGCGCACCGGCCATGCGCGAAACCGACACGATGGACACGTTTGTCGATTCGTCCTGGTACTATGCCCGCTTCACCGCCCCGCGTGCCGAAACGCCCACCGATCTGGCCGAGGCGGAATACTGGATGAATGTCGACCAGTATATCGGTGGGATCGAACATGCGATTCTGCACCTGCTCTATTCCCGCTTCTTTGCGCGGGCGATGCAGATCACCGGCCACCTGCCCAAAAAGGCCATCGAGCCGTTCGACGCCTTGTTCACTCAGGGCATGGTGACGCATGAGATTTACCAAACCCGCGACGCCAATGGCCGTCCGGTTTATCATCTGCCGGAGGATGTAACCGACGGAAAACTGTCAGACGGTACCGAGGTTGAGATCATCCCCTCGGCCAAAATGTCCAAATCCAAGAAAAACGTGGTGGACCCAGTCAACATCATCTCGGCTTTCGGGGCCGATACCGCGCGGTGGTTCGTTCTGTCCGATTCGCCGCCCGAGCGGGACGTGGAATGGACCGCCTCGGGGGCGGAAGCCGCGTTCAAACACCTTTCCCGTGTGCACCGTATCGCGTCCGAGATCACGGGGTCGGACGCCCCAGACAATGCCGAGGACGAAACCCTGCTGCGTGAGATGCACAAGGCAATTCACGACGTGTCGGGCGGGGTCGAGTCGTTTGGCTTCAACGCCTCGATCGCCAAGCTTTACGCCTTCACCAACACCTTGGCAAAATCCAAAGCGGGTACTGCGGCCAAACGTGAGGCGGCCAAAACGCTGGCCCAACTGATGTCGCCGATGACCCCACACCTGTCCGAGGAGCTTTGGCAAATGCTCGGCGGCGAAGGGTTGGTCGCCACCGCGCCCTGGCCGGTGGCTGATGAAGCAATGCTGGTTGACGATACCGTCACCCTGCCGATCCAGATCAACGGCAAGCGCCGCGCGGAAATCAGCGTTCCCAAGGATATGGCCAAGGACGAGGTTGAAAAAATCGCGCTCAGCACCGAAGCTGTGCAAAAGGCGCTGGATGGCAATGCGCCGAAGAAAGTAATTGTCGTCCCGGGCCGGATCGTGAATGTCGTCGTTTGATCGCAGAACCTTGTTGCTCATGCCGCTGGCGCTGGCCGCCTGCGGTTTTGAGCCGGTTTATGCCCCCGGCGGCTCTGGCTCGGCCTTGTTCGGCAAAGTCGCCGTGTCGGACCCAAACACGACCGACAGCTTCATGCTGGTCCAGAATCTAGAGCAACGTCTGGGGCGCAGCGCCCAGTCCAGCAGTGCCTATGGTCTGGATGTGAATGTCTCGACCGTGACCCGGGCCGCGGCAATCACTCCGACAAACGAAACCAATCGCTATACGATCGATGGGCGCGCCAACTATAGCCTGATGTCAAAAGAAACTGGGCAAGTGATTGCCTCGGGTACCGTTATCGATTTCGTCGCCTATTCCGCCGCCGGCTCGACCGTTTCGACCCTTGCCGACGAACGCGCGGCCAAAGAGCGGTTGATGGTGATTCTTTCAGATCAGATCGTGACGCGGCTTTACGCGGCACCGGGCCTGACCTCATGAAACTAAGCCCGCGTGAGGCCGATGGGTATTTCGCCAAACCGGACGCGGACAAGACCGGGCTTTTGATATACGGCGCGGATGCGATGCGCGTCGCTCTCAAGCGGCAGCAGGTGCTAGCGGCCCTATTAGGGAAGGGTGCCGAAGAGGAAATGCGCCTGACACGGATGCCAGGCGGCGACCTGCGGGGCGACCCGGCGCAGCTGTTGGATGCCGTCAAGGCAGTGGGCTTTTTTCCCGGCCCTCGTGCGGTATTTGTGGAAGACGCCACCGAAACCGCCGCACCCGCAATTCTAGCCGCGCTTGAGGACTGGTCACCGGGTGATGCGCAGATCATCGTGACGGCCGGACAGCTCAAACCCAGCTCGAAAATTCGCAAAGCGTTCGAAAGTCATCCGGCGGCCTATGCGGTCGGCATCTATGACGATCCGCCGTCGCGCGCCGAGGTTGAACGGATTCTTACGCAGGCTGGATTGCAGAACATTCCACGCGATTCCATGTCAGCGCTGGGCGAACTTGCCGTTGCCCTCAGCCCCGGGGATTTTGCACAAACCGTTGAAAAACTGTCGCTTTACAAGCAAGGTGATGCGTCCGAAGTTGGCGTCGAAGACATCGAAGCCTGCGCACCTCGGTCAACCGAGGCCGCCTTGGACGATGTATTGAACGTAGTCGCCGAAGGGCGCGCGGCAGAGATCGGGCCGCTGATCCGCCGGTTGCAGGCGCAGGGCACAAATGCCGTTTCCCTGTGCATCGGGGCAACCCGGCATTTCCGCACTCTGTACGCCTGCGCCTCTGATCCGGGCGGTGCGGCGCAGGGGATCGGAAAGCTGCGCCCCCCGGTTTACGGCAAGCGACGGGATAGAATCCTGCGTCAGGCTCAAGGATGGGGCGCGCCTAGGTTGCAGACTGCGTTAACCGTGTTGACCGACACCGACCTGTCGCTGCGATCCGCCGGGCAGACCGCGCCCGCGATGGCGCTGGTCGAGCGCGCCATGATCCGTCTGGCAATGCTGGCACAAAGCCGCTAACGCGCTTGTAGCCAATCGGTTGCTGATCGACCGGCCCACCGGCCTGTCGCCAGACACGCAGTCAGCAAATAGCCTCCGGTCGGGGCCTCCCAGTCCAGCATCTCTCCAGCGCAGAACACACCAGGCAAAGCGGTCAGCATCAACCGGTCGTCCAATGCGCCGCGCGTGACGCCGCCTGCGGTTGAGATTGCTTCATCCATCGGTCGCAGGCCTGAATTGTGAATGGGCAGATTCTTGAGCAGGCAGCACACATCCACTGATGAGCCCTTCGACATCTCGTGAAACAGAGCGATTTTCTGTGGCGGCAGGCGCAGGCCTGTTTTCAGCCAACTGGTCAGGGAAGCCTTTGGTTTCTTTGCCTTATACCGAGCCGACAGACTGTCGGGCATCAGGTCAGGCAACAAATCCACGGATAGCGGCGCACCTGCCCGCAAGGCCGGGGTCAGGGAATACAACCCGCCGCCTTCCAGCCCTTTGGCTGAAATCACCGCTTCTCCGCGGCTGGTCAACGACCCTGCTTTCCAGCACACCGCTTTTAGGGCTGATCCGAAATGCGGCTGCATGTGGTGGCTCCAATCCACAGCCAGGGCCGAGTTCGCAGGGGCGAAGGGCGCAAGCTCGACACCCCTGCCCGCCAGAACGTCCGCCCAGGCTCCATCTGAACCCAACCGCGCCCAACTGGCACCGCCCAAGGCCAGAACCGTTGCATCCGCCTGAACACATTGCGGCCCTTCGATCGTTTCAAAACTCAGCGCAGGCCCATTCCAGCCGGTCCAGCGCCAGCGCGTTCTGATCTGCACACCCTTTTCGTCAAGCCGCGCCAACCAAGCCCTTAGTAAAGGCGAGGCCTTCATCACCTTCGGAAAAACGCGCCCGGTGGACCCTGTGAACAGGTCTTGCCCAAGATCACGGGCCCAGTGCTGAATGGCCCGTGCATCCAGTTCCGCGATCATCGGGCGCAGCCAATCGGCGGCCTCCCCATAGGCGTTCATCAACGTCTCCGGCGGCTCGTCCTTGGTCAGATTCAGACCCGATTTCCCGGCCATCAGAAACTTGCGCGCGACCGAGGGCTTGGCGTCTGTCACCAGAACATCATGCCCGGCTCTGGCCAGATGTTCGGCAGCCATCAGACCTGCCGGGCCTGCTCCGATCACCACTGTTTGTGCCATGGTTGCCCTCTTGCCTTGCCCGCTGATCGGCGCGACGCTGCCGGTATGAGCGACAGTGACCCGATTTGCCCCTTGTGTGACCGCCTGATCCCCAACGGGAGCGGCAGCCTGCACCATCTGATCCCAAAACTCAAAGGAGGCAAGGGCGGCCCGACCGTTCTGCTGCACCAGATCTGCCACAAAGAGGTTCACGCCACCCTGACAGAAACCGAACTGTCGCGCAGCTTTCATACGATTGACGCCCTGCGCACCCATCCCCGGCTTGAGAAATTCCTGAACTGGGTCCGCAAACGCCCGCCCGGCTTTCGGTCGAAAGTACCCGGCAAGCGACGAACGCGCTGATCAGACGGTGAAAATTGGCTCCTCCTGCCCCTCAATCTCGATCCCCATGTAGTCGGGAACCGGTGAGAATTGGGCGTCGGCAATATGTTGGAATTCCAGCGTCGTATAGGGGCGTTTCCACAACCATTCGCGGTTTTCAACAGCCCAAAGATCGGCCGCCGGCGGTGTTTCATCCGTGAATGCATAGAAGTGCAGATCGAACCCATAATGCGCAACGTCCTGCACGGACAACAAGCGCATTCCCAGCTTATGGCAGACGGCGTCTTCGGCGGCGATATCCCCTGTGCGCAACGTGATCTGCCCGACGCACGCCCGGGCGAAGGGAGCCGCGGGGTCACCCGCACCCTCGGGCCGGTTGCCATCGAAGTCGTGCTGCAACAGTTCGATGCCAAACCCTTCGGGATCATTCAGGTGGCACATGTATCCGATGTCCAGAAATTGCCTTGGTGCGCTGACAGGAACGCCAAGGCCCTCCAGATGCGCCACAGCCAGGTCGACATTCGGCAGGGTGATCCCGATCTTCCAGTATCGCTGCCCGCGATCCTGAACGTAACCACCCCCGCCGGGGATCAGCAGCAGGTCGGCATCTCGCCCGGGATAGCCGACACGACGCGCATCCCCTTCAACCAGGACCTGCATGCCCAGCACGTTCCGATAGAACTGCGCCAACCCCTCGGGATCAGCCACGCGCAAGATAACGGCGGACATCCTCATGCACGCACCTCAACCCTACCCCGGGAAAAAGGTGCAACCGGTCGCGGCCGGCCCTGTTTCGTCAAGTCATTCACGACAGGCCAATCCTTTGGCGAATATCCTCGCGGCGCAGTGAGATTTCGGCACCCAGAAACTCATCGGCATCAGATGAGCACATCCATAGCAAGGCGCGCGCCGGCCAATCTGCGGGAATATGATCCTCCCACTCCAACTGGCTGACTGGGTTGATCCCGCTGGCCTTGATCGAGCGCTGCATGTCGGTGGCGACGGTCCCCGGCGACAGGCCCATCGCCCGAATACCGTGATGTCCCTCTTCCAGATGCAGACATTCGGTCAGCATCTTGGCACCGGCTTTGGACGAGCAATAGTGGCTCCAGGCTTCGACCGGATTTGACGCCGCGCCGGACGACACGGTCAGCACCGTACCGGCCCCGGTGGCCCGCATGACCGGCAAGGCCGCTCTCATACCATAGAAAACACCTTTGAGGTTGATGTCGATGGCCTTGCTCCAGGCGGCGACCTCGGCGCTGGACATGTGGAAAATCGGATCGATCACACCGGCGTTGCCGATCAGAACGTCCAACCCGCCAAACCGATCAACACAATCGGCGACCGCCTGTTCAACCTGAGCAAAATCACTAACGTCACATGCCAGCGCCATGGCGTTGTCGCCCAACGCTTCGGCCAGAGCGCCAATCTGATCGCGACTGCGCGCAACCAATGCCACGTTGGCCCCTGCTGCGGCAAAAACGCGCCCTGCCTCGGCCCCTATGCCCCGGCTGGCGCCCGTAATAAGAACGGTTTTCCCTTTCATCTGCATCCTCTAGCCCCCCTGAGTTGAGATTTGATAAACTCGTACCGTGCAAAGGGGGAACTGGTCCAGCCCTTGCCCCTTGACGATAGCAGCCGCAACCACGACGATGCCGGAAAAATTGATCGAGAAGGGTTCTCTTATGTCTGTTTTATTTCGCCGTAGCTGTGGCGCAGCGCTGGCCTATGCCGTTGCCACCCACAGTGCTTTTGCCGACGTAACCGCACAAGATGTCTGGGCCGATTGGAAGGCCTATCTGGGCGGTGTCGGCTATACCGTAACCGGCGATGAAAGCGTGTCTGGCGACGTTACGACAATTACTGACATGACGATGATGATGGCGCTTCCGGAAACAGAGGAGCGGATTCAGGTCGTCATTCCCGAAATGACCCTGACCGAAAACGGCGACGGCACCGTCAACATCGGTTTCCCGCCCAGCTACCCGGTCATGGTGTCCGGCGACTCGGAAGGTGAGCCGTTCACGGCAGAACTTCTGTTCACCAATGACGCGCTGGACATGGTGGTCTCGGGCACTCCGAAAGAGATGACTTATGACTACAAGGCGAACAGTCTGGGTCTCAGCCTGAATTCGGTCGAGTTTGATGGCGAAACGGTCTCGAAGGATATGATCGACCTTGGTCTGGCGATCAACAACATGACCGGATCGTCGCTGATGAAGATTGGCGAAAACCGGGACATCACCCAGACGTTCACGGCAGACAACGCCAGCTACAACATTGCCTTCAACGATCCCGAATCAGGAGACGACGCGCGGATCAAAGGTCAGCTGGAACAACTGACCTTCGAAGGCGACAGCGTTCTACCGTCCGAGTTTGATCTGGAGAACATCCAGAACCTGTACAAAGCCGGTTTTGCTGCGTCGGGCATCTTCACTTATGGCGCAGGCAACACCGAAATGGCGGGCACGGCCGAAGGCGAAGCGTTCTCGATGGCCAGTGACTCGGAAGGGGGTCGGTTTGCAGGCAGCATCGACGCCAACCGCATCGCCTATGATCTGGAGCAGAACAGCGCGAAAGTAGCGGTGACCACAGCCGACCTGCCGTTCCCAATCGAAATTGCCATGGAAAAGGCAGGGTTTAAATTCGAGTTCCCGATCGCCGCATCGGATGAGGTGGAACCCTTTGCCTTTGCGATGAACCTGACCAACTTCACCATGTCGGACGTCTTGTGGGGCATGTTTGACCCCGCAGGTGCGCTGCCCCGCGATCCGGCGACCATAGCGCTTGATACCAGCGGCACCGGTAAAGTGATGGTCGATTTCATGGACCCCGAGGCGGTTGCAGCGCTTGAAGCTGGCGATGCGGCACCGGGTGAGTTGCATTCGCTGAAGATCAACGAGTTGATCGTATCGCTGGTTGGGGCCAGCCTGACGGGGACTGGCGATTTCACCTTCGACAACTCCAACACCGAAGCGTTTGACGGCATGCCGACCCCAGTGGGTGAAGCAACCCTGCAACTGGTCGGCGCAAATACCCTGATCGACACGCTGATCAGCATGGGCTTTGTATCCGAAAACGATGCCTTGGGCGCACGGATGATGATGGGTCTGATGGCAGTTCCGGGCGAAGAACCGGACACGCTGAACTCGAAAATCGAGTTTACCGAAGATGGTCAGATTCTGGCCAACGGTCAGCGCCTGAAGTGACGACACCCGGGAAGGCGGCAAGCCTGCCTTCCCGACACGCTTTATCGCCCGCGCATACGGCGGAATAGGACGGACCCCCCGCAGCTTACACGTTGGTCGTAAACAAACCCCAACGCGGAAAGACTGTCGAAACAGTTCTTGATACCGCGCAGTCCGATCTTGCGCGTGTGGACCTCAAGATAGACCTTGGTGACATTCACCAAATCCATCCCTTCAAACAGCCCTTTCTCGCCGCCTTCAATGTCAACGATCAGCGTATTGGCATCCATATCGCGCAAGACATCAGGCAAAGAGACCTGCGGGACGTCTACAACACGTTCGTATTCCGGTTTTGAATCCATCGACGATGACCAGAATGGCTCTCTGACATAAAAGCTGGACGTTTCGCCGGATTGAGCCTCGCTAACCGCCACAGCGTTGACAACATCGACGTCTTGGATGCCATTGGCAGCATGCACGCGACCAATGAAATCACACAAGGTGGGGTTGGCTTCGATACACAAGGCCTGACGCACCCCCAAGCGCTTGGTCAGGAAAGAAGAAATGAAGCCGATACCGGCCCCAAGCTCGACAACCCGGTCCGCAGGGTCGATAAATTTGGGCAAGCCCGTCATTTCATCCCTTTCGTAACGTCCGGCCGAAATGGATCGCCTGACCCTGTCCGTGATGATCTGCGAGTCATCTGGGATCAGAATCCCATGTAAGTTGAGGTGATCCTGCATTTTGCCCTCTTGCCTGTTTGCCTTATCATAGCAGGCAATTTGACCCGGCTGCTATCCCTCAACCACCGAAAGGCCGGTGCGCGCTGATTACTTGGCCTTTGGCAAGGATTCCGTTCTACGTCAGACCAAAATTCAACACATTGGTGTTGCAGCCCTTGCGAGGCCGACTGCGCAAGGCTAGGTCCAAGACAACCAGACCGGAGGCCCTATGACCAAAACGCCCGAAGAGATCAGCCATCACCTGTTGGATGCGGCCCGCAAAGCTGGGGCCGATGCTGCAGATGCCATCGTGATCGACGGTTCCTCGGTTTCGGTCGAGGTCCGGCATGGCGCGCTGGAACACGCCGAACGGGCTGAGGGGACTGATCTTGGGCTGCGGGTGTTTCTTGGCAAGCGGCAGGCGATCGTTTCCAGCTCGGACAGCCGCCCCGAAACTCTGACAGCAATGGCCGAACGTGCGGTCGCCATGGCCAAGGAAGCGCCAGAGGACCCCTTTACCGGTCTTGCCGACGCCGATCAGTTGATCGCCGAATGGGACATGGACACGCTGGAACTGTTCGACCCAACCCCGGAACCCAGCGCCGAGGCTTTGATGCAGGACGCGCTGGCGGCAGAGGCCGCAGCATTGGCTGTGAATGGCGTTACACAGGTATCGGACGCGGCAGCCGCTTATGGCACCCATCGTGTTCATCTGGCGGCAACCAACGAGTTTTCGGGCGGATACGCGCGCACCAGCCGGTCGACATCATGTGTTGCGATCTCGGGCGAAGGCACTGGGATGGAGAGGGACTATGACGGTGACAGCCGCAGTTTTCAGGCCGACCTGCGCAGCCCAGTCGAGATTGGACGCACCGCCGGGGAACGCGCGGTTGAACAGGTCGGGGCGCGCAAGCCCGCGACTGGCACTTTTCCGGTTCTGTTTGACGAACGCATCTCCTCTTCATTGATTGGACATCTGCTCGCAGCCAGCAATGGCGCGGCAATAGCGCGGGGTGCATCCTGGCTGAAGGATGCACTGGGCCAACAGGTTCTGCCCGAGCATTTGTCGCTGATCGAAGACCCGCACCGCCCGCGCATTTCAGGCTCGCGCCCGTTCGATGCCGAAGGCTTGCCAACACGGCGCCGAGCAATTGTTGAAAATGGCGTACTGACCGGCTGGACACTGGATCTGGCAAGTGCCCGCAAGCTGGATATGAGTTCGACAGGCAACGCGGCGCGCGGCGTGTCCGGGCCGCCGTCACCCAGCAACTGGAACCTGAGCCTCACGCAAGGCGACCGCAGCCGGGCTGATCTGATACGTGACATGGGAACCGGTCTGCTCGTGACCTCGATGATCGGATCCACCATCAACCCCAATACCGGAGATTATTCACGCGGGGCTTCGGGGTTTTGGGTGGAGAACGGAGAAATTAGTCACCCGGTCAATGAATGCACTATCGCAGGCAACCTGCGCGACATGCTGATGCGGATCATCCCCGCAAATGACGCGCGCAGCTATCTGTCGCGCGTTGTGCCCTCGATCCTGATCGAAGGGATGACACTTGCCGGCAACTGATCTGCCCCTATTGATCGACGCCGCGCGCGAAGCGGGTCGCATTGCGACCCGGTATTCCGGCACGCAGGCGCAACGATGGGACAAACCTGACGGCACAGGCCCCGTGACCGAAGCCGACCTGGCCGTCAACGCGATGCTGGAACGCGAGCTACAGGCAGCGCGGCCCGACTACGGTTGGCTGAGTGAAGAGACCGAGGATTCGACGGACAGGTTGTCCCGCGACAAGGTGTTCATCATCGACCCCATCGATGGCACCCGCAGTTTCGCCGAAGGGTCGCGCACATGGGCGCATTCGCTGGCGGTTGCCGAGGATGGATGGATCACGGCCGCTGTCATCTATTTGCCGCTACGCGACCTGCTTTATGCGGCGGCGCAAGGTCAGGGTGCCAAGCTGAACGGTACACCAATTCACGCCTCAGCCCCCGGAGCAATGAACGAAGCCGAAATACTGGCTGCAAAACCAAATCTGGACCCTAAGCATTGGCGCGCGGGGGATGTGCCCGACTTCAACCGTGTTTACCGGCCCTCGCTGGCCTATCGCATGGCTTTGGTCGCTCAGGGACGGTTCGACGGTATGCTGACCCTGCGCCCCAGTTGGGAATGGGACATCGCCGCCGGAGATCTTATCCTGCGCGAAGCGGGTGGGCTGTGCACGGATCGTGCGGGGCAAGCGTTGCGGTTCAACAACCCTCATCCCCGACTGAACGGTGTCGTCGCAGCCGGGCCTGACTTGCACGCCCAACTATACGCCAGACTTGATCCGAAGGGCGCAGGAATACAGGCATGAGCAAGCCACGATCCCTCAGCCTTGCTGCCTATCGGGTTTTATCCTGGGGTGTGCCGCATCCTTCGGTGGCGGCAACCGGGCCACGGCCCGAAGGCGAAGTGCTGTGGGTTCACGTCAATTCAGAAGACCGGTTGAGGGTTGTCAGTGACCTGTGCCAAAGAATTCTGGCGGTGCGCCCGGGGCTGTCCCTGCTGTTCACTGTACCGCCGGACACCGATCTGGCCCCCTGGGCCGAACACGCACCTTCTCTGATCAAGCTGCCAGCAGAGCAGACAGGCGGCGCGCGCGCATTTCTGGATCATTGGCGGCCCGACATTGGGCTGTGGGTCGGGGGCGGGCTGATGCCCAATGTTATTACGCGGGCCGAAGAAAAAGGCATCCCGCTGCTTCTGATCGAGGCGGAAACAGACACCAAGGTTGCACGTGGGGGGCGATGGTTGCCGGACATCACCCGTTACACACTGGATTGCTTTGATCAGGTTCTGGCCCCAACTGAAGAAGCTGCGCGCGCGATAAGGCGGCTTGGCATTGCCTTCAGCAAGGTGACAGTATCGCCACCACTCAGGATCAGCCCGATGCCGCGCCCCTGGCCCGAGGATGAGCTGATCGAAATAAACCACGCCTTGTCCGGGCGACCGGTCTGGCTGGCAGCCTGTGTCAAAGACACCGAATTTATTTCGGTCCTGAGCGCGCATCGTCAGGCCATGAAAATCCTGCCGAGACTTGCGCTTGTGATGAATGTTGCGGATCCGGCGGAAAGCTCACCTTTGCAACGTCGGCTTGAAACGATGGATCTGCGGTGCGCCTGCTGGGATGACGGCCAACCGATCGAGGATACAACGCAGGTGATCCTGTCATCTGAGGCCGAAGATCTGGGCCTGTGGCATCGGGTATCATCCGTCACATTCATGGGCAGCTCGCTTGATCGCGGGGCAGGCGGACAGGATCCGCTGACGTCAACCGCGTTGGGATCGGCGGTTGTGCACGGCCCCTTTGTGCACCTGCACCGGGACAGTTACGAAAGATTGGGACGCGCGGGCGCAGCGCGGGCTGTCAGAAGCGCAACCGAACTCGGCGATGCGGTTGTGGAGATGCTGGCCCCGGATCGTTGTGCCGATATGGCGCTGGCCGGATGGCAAGTGGTGACCGAGGGTGCGCCGCAATCCGATCAGATGGTAGAGATGGTTCAGGACATGCTGGACCGGCGGAGAGCCCAAGATGCGCGCACCTGATTTCTGGAGCACACGGCCCGATCAGTTGGACCTGCGCGCGCGTCTGCTGGCGCCTCTGGGTTGGGTCTATGCGGCGGCGACCGCGCGTCGTGTGGCCTCGAAACCCGGTACGGCGCCAGGCGTTCCGGTTGTATGTGTCGGAAACCTGAACGCAGGCGGCACCGGCAAAACGCCGACCGTAATCTGGGTCCTGGACCTGCTGCGAGGCCTTTGGCACGAACCGCATGTGATCACCCGTGGTCATGGCGGATCGCTGGAAGGTCCCGTCAAGGTCGATCCGCGCAAACACACCGCTGCTCAGGTCGGGGACGAGCCGCTGCTGCTGGCCGCCTTTGCCGATGTTTGGGTCGCCAAGGATCGCGCTGCAGGGGCGAAAGCAGCGGCGGAAGGCGGGGCTTCCGTGATTGTATTGGATGACGGCTTCCAGAACCCTACAGTCGTCAAGGATTTCTCGATCCTCGTCGTGGATGCCGCCCGTGGATTTGGCAATGGGCTGTGTTTGCCAGCGGGCCCTTTGCGAGAGCCTGTTTCAGCCGGAATGAAACGCGCTGATCTGGTTTTGTCTTTGGGTGACACAGAAGCACAGGCCGCGTTTTCCGCTAACTGGGCCAGTTCCCTGACCGTACCCCATGTCACAGGCGAGGTCAGTCCCTTGCAAACCGGTATGGACTGGAGCGGCACTCCGGTTCTGGCGTTTGCTGGAATAGGTTATCCCGAGAAGTTTTTTCAAACCTTGCGCGCGCAAGGTGCCACCCTTGTCAGGGCCGAGCCACTGGACGACCATCAGCCCCTGACCCCGGCCTTGATGAATCGTCTGGAAAGTGAAGCCAAGGCACTGAAAGCTCAGTTGGTTACCACGGAAAAAGACGCGGTGCGCCTGCCCGCTGCATTTCGCCATAAGGTGATTACGTTGCCGGTCCGTCTGAACGTACCGCAAAGCGATCAGGTGAAGGACATGCTGGCTCAGATCGCGCCAGCCCCCTGAAAGGCTGGCCAGCCCCGCGAAAGGACTGGCCGAAATCCTCAGCTGCCAAGCTCGGCTTCGATCAGAGCCTTGAAATCTGCATAGGACTGGTTGGAAACCGGCTTGCCGTTCACGATGAAAGACGGGGTCGACTGAATTCCATCACGCTCGGCATTTTCCTGATACCAGGCCACCAGCGTCTGCGCGCGGTTGCCATCCTGCAAGCAGGCCTCAAGCTGGTCATTGTCGATCCCGGCCAAACGCCCGATCTTTCGCAGCTCATCGACGATTTCTGCCGGGCCGCCCGCTTTGGTCCACTCGGACTGACCATCGTAGATCAGGTCGGTGATGCCAAAGAACTTATCGGGCCCTGCACAGCGGGCCACCATCGAGGCCCAAAGACCGTAGCGATCAAAATACACTTCGCGATAGGTGAACCTGACCTTCCCGGTGTCGATGAAGTCCTCTTTTAGCTGCTTGTACGGCCCGTTGTGGAAATTCGCGCAATGCGGGCAAGTGTAAGACGCGTATTCGATGATCTCGACCGGCGCGTCCTCGGCGCCCAGAACCATTTCAACAATGGTCGAGGTGTCCAGATCGGCCTCTTGCGCCTCGGCGCTGCTAACTAGCGGATAGGTAGGGGTCTGGTTCGACGTGGTCAGCCAATAGCCGCCAGCGGCTACGGCGACAGCCGCACAGATTACGGTTGCAATACGGCTCATTTCTCAGCCCTTTCTCAGCGTTTCTGCTTGAATAAAACGTTGCGGCCCAGACGTTCAAGGGCAGCGCGCAAATCTTCATCATGAACATCTCGCGACACTTTGCCTGCCTCGGCTGCAATCTCTGGTGGTATCTTAGGGTTGGCTTGTTTCGGCTTATGATCGAAACTGGCCTGCCCTTCGGCAAATCCAATCGGGGCGGTCTGCGTGATGCGTACACGGCTGATGGCATTAAAACCATAAACCGCATTCACCTTGGCGCGCAGCTGCTCACGCTGCATGTTAAGCATTTCGGCCTGCGGCCCGGTGGTCAGCACCGTCAGTGTTGCCCCTAACCCGTCCCTGCCGTAGCCCACTTTGACCGGGCGCGCGATCGAGGCGATGTCCTGCCCCACAATCTCGGCCCAATGCGTCAGAAGGCGCGACACAGCAAAGCCCCGGCTTTCACCGGCGCGTCTGATTTGGTCGTTCAGCAATGTCGCGGTGCGTTTGAACCCGCGGGTCGAAGAACGTCTGCGCTGCATCTGGTTTCCAACTCCTGCGCCGCTATTGTAAGGGGCATAGGGGCAGGCGCCAGCAAAACCCGACAGGGAGATAGATAAAACTTGCGTGACAGCGGTGAATTTGATGTGAGCGGTGCTCTGCTGGGCTGGTACGACCAGCACGCGCGCAAGATGCCTTGGCGCGTTGGTCCGGCTGATCGTGCAGCGGGGATATGGCCGGATCCTTACCGGGTCTGGCTGTCCGAGGTCATGCTGCAGCAAACAACCGTGGCGGCCGTGCGCGACTATTTCATACGTTTCACCACCCGTTGGCCGGATGTGATGGCGCTAGCCGCCGCGCCGGATGATCAAGTTATGGGGGAATGGGCCGGTCTGGGCTACTACGCCCGCGCCCGCAACCTGCTGAAATGCGCGCGCGTGGTCGCGCGAGACCACGGCGGGCAGTTCCCCGATACCTATGACACTTTGCTGAAATTGCCGGGTATCGGCCCGTATACCGCTGCCGCAATCTCGGCCATTGCTTTTGATCGGCCGGAAACCGTGCTGGACGGCAACGTCGAACGCGTGATGGCGCGGCTGTTCGATGTTCACGATCCACTGCCCGGCTCCAAACCGATTCTGAAGGCAAAAGCGGCGGAACTTACGCCCTCTCTCCGCCCCGGAGATTATGCGCAGGCTGTCATGGATCTTGGCGCGACCATCTGCACTCCCAAATCCCCTGCTTGCGGCATCTGCCCGCTGCGCGCGCCCTGCCGGTCCCGGATCGCGGGAACACAGGGCGATCTGCCCCGCAAAACCCCGAAACAACCCAAACCAACGCGGTACGGCCACATCTACATCGCACAGCGCGCGGACGGAGCCCTGTTGCTGGAGCGTCGCCCCGACAAGGGCCTGTTGGGTGGAATGCTCGGCTGGCCGGGGTCAGAATGGTCTGCCAATCCGCCCGAAACCCCGCCTTTTTCGGCCCAATGGCAAACCTTGTCGGGCGAAGTCCGCCATACCTTTACGCATTTTCACCTGATCCTGCGTATCTGGGCGGCGGAATTGCCCGGCGCCGCGCAAACCGGCGACCTGATTGTCATGGACAAACACGCCTTTCGCCCCAGTGACCTGCCAACGGTCATGCGCAAGGCATACGACCTTTGGCGCGGCCATTAGCGCATTGTTCATCCACCCCGCGCATGGCTAGGGTAAATCACGATTCCGGAGCTGTTTCATGACGCCATCAGAGTCTCTGTCCCGCTGGCAATCCGCCCTGCCCTTCTGGGTGTCAATCCTGCTGATCCCTCTCATCTGGGCAACCACACTTGCGGGGGGTTGGTGGATAGTGCTGGTACCTCTGTCGACATGGTGGGTCTTTGCGGTGCTGGACCGGCTGACCGGCCTGAATGTCGAAAACGCTGATCCCGACACACCGGATTCGATGCTACGATGGCACATCCTGCTGACCAATATCTGGGCGCCGATCCAATTCCTGACACTTTACGGGCTCATCTGGTACGTCACCCGATCCGATCTGTCCGGGTTAGAGAAATTCGGCATCTTCTTTAGCATGGGTGTCATCTCGGGCACGGTCGGGATCAATTACAGCCATGAGCTTATGCACCAGAAAGGCCGGTTTGAGCGTTGGCTGGGCGATATCCTGCTGGCGATGGTGCTTTATTCCCATTTCCGATCCGAGCATCTGCTGGTCCATCATCGCTATGTCGGCACCCCCCGGGATCCGGTGACAGCACGGTACAATGAGGGGTTTCACCGTTTCTATCCGCGCGTCCTGCGCGAAAGCCTGCTGTCTGCCTTTCGGGCTGAACGAGAAAAACTCGCCCGCAAAGACCGAAGGTGGAGCGATGCCGCAAACCCGTTCTGGCGCTACTGGGGATTGCAGGGGGCGATGGTGTTGCTTGCCCTGTTGATTGGCGGCTGGTCTGGCCTGGTCCTGTTCCTGATCCAGGCAGGTACCGCGATCTGGCAACTGGAACTGGTGAATTACGTCGAACACTACGGCCTAACCCGCAAATATCTTGGCGATGGAAAATACGAGCATGTCAGCCCAAGACATTCCTGGAATGCTTCACAAAAGGCCTCGAACTGGCTGCTGATAAATCTGCAACGCCATTCGGATCACCATCATAAACCAAACCGACGCTTTCCGCTGTTGCAACATCATTCTCAGGACGCTGCACCACAGCTGCCCTATGGCTATCCTGTCATGACTGTCGCTGCCATGATCCCACCGCTCTGGCGGCGCGTTATGAATCCGCGCGTCCGGGCATGGCGACGGCAATATTACCCCGAGATCACAAACTGGCAGCCCTACAATAAGGCACAAACCCCCTCGCCCAACACGTGACCGCAGTGCGCGCCAGCGCGCTGCCCGGCCCAACCATCGGCACTGCATCTTTGATGTGGTTCCGATGGGCGGGAGCCATGCCCTCTAAAGAACCCAGATATCCATCAGCCCTTCCACCCCTCGAACCGACTGAGACGGTTTTGCCTCAAACCCAGCCATCACATCTTGCGCTGCGGGCGCCTCTTGCTCGGCTTGTTTCCGCACCGCATCACTGACGACAATCCGTGCGTTGAAATCGCGGGTCAGGGCCTCAAGCTTGGCCGCCACGTTCACCGCATCGCCAATCACCGCAAATTCCAGCCTGTTTGCGCCAATATCACCCAAAACGACCGGGCCGTAATGCACACCGATCCCGACATGTATCTCGGGCTCTCCCGCCCGGCGGCGATCCAGATTCCAGCGATCGATAACGTCCGTCATCCCCCGCGCGCAGGCCAGTGCATTGCTCGCGTCCAGAGGCGTTGTGACCGGCGTGCCAAACGTGGCCATAAGCCCATCGCCCAGATATTTGTCCAAAGTACCGTAGTGCCGGAAAACCTCGGTCTCCATGCGCGCATGGAAACCGCGCAGCACCTCAATCACCTCATACGGATCACGCCCGGCGGCGTATTTGGTAAAGCCCACGATGTCGATGAACAGCACCGCCACGTTTTCCTTGCGGACCTGTTTCAGAGGCTCGTCATTCCGGCTTAGTTCATCCACCACATTGGGTGAGAAATAACGCGACAGGTTGGCGCGCTCGCGTTCCAGGCCTGCATTGGTCATCAGCAAACGGCTCAGACGCTGCATCGAAATGCCCAAAGTCACGGCCACCATTACAAAAACGATTACTTGCTGAATGCGCTCAGGGATCATGAAACTATTCGGGTCAATCAACTCAGCCACATCCGGATAGCCCTGCAAAGCCTGGGCAACCCGTTCGCTGATCCCCGGGATCGGCGTTGCCACCCACCAGGCAACCACCCAGCCCACGGTCCACATGATGGCGGTCCAAGACCCGATCGCGATCACTGTGCGCCAGGAATAAGCCAGAGTGCCTGCCGCCAGAATGATGAAAAAATACTGAAAATTGTCGAACCGATATTGCATTGCCAGCGGTCGCACATCGTCGCTGAACGGGTTGGGGACAATCATGCCCAGCGTCATGATCAACAGATCGACAAAGATCAAAAGCAGTTCGATCCGGGATTGCCCCACCCGTCCTGCGCGCCGGATCAGCCAGCCATTGGCGCAGATCAACAGCAGGATGAAGTGGTACCAAAGCACCTCCCAATGCGGGTTCAGGAAAATCAGCAACACTGCCGTCAGCGCCATCGCGATCCAGCGCGCGCGGACGGCCAGCTCCAACCCCTCGCGCTTGTGCCGCTCCAGCGCAGCCTCGGTATATTTGTTCTCCAGATCGAAATTGTCCGGCTGGGTCAGAAACATTCTGTCGATACGGGATTGGCTGGCGGTCGTTTCAGTCATTGCCTTGTTCTCCCACACGGGCGTCAGGGTTGCCCCATGCAATCATTCCTGAGGCGAAAACAAAAGACCCCGCCGAGATCGGCGGGGCAAGGCTAAGTGCCATGTGTCAGGCCACAGGCACCGGCGGTATTCGTAATATCAGTTGTGCATCTCGGACCGGATCTGCTGGCGCAGAACGTCGATCGGCACCGTCTTGCCGTCGCGCTTGAAGCACCAGTAAGTCCAGCCATTGCAGGAGGGCGCATTTTCCAGATGGGCGCCCACCTGATGGATCGAGCCCTTGACATTATCGCCCACCAGAGTCCCATCCGCGCGAACCTTGGCCTTGTGGCGCTGATTCATGGAATAAAGCTCCTCACCCGGGCGCAGCATGCCGCGTTCGACCAACTGGCCAAAGGGCACGCGCGGCTCGGCGCGTTTGCTGGCGCTGACCTCCAGCGCCTCGCGGTCGAATTTACGGATATTGGCGATGCGCTTCTCTGCCACCTTCCGATAGCTTTCTTCGCGCTCGATCCCGATGAATTCACGGCCCAGCATCTTGGCGACGGCCCCTGTGGTCCCAGTACCAAAGAACGGGTCCAACACCACGTCACCCGGATTGGTCGAGCCGATCAGGACACGGTGCAACAGAGATTCCGGTTTCTGTGTCGGATGCGCCTTGTCGCCGTTTTCGTCCTTGAGCCGCTCGTGCCCGGTACAAATCGGCAGAACCCAGTCGCTGCGCATCTGCACACCTTCGTTCAGGGCCTTCAGCGCCTCATAGTTGAAAGTGTATTTCGCGCCTTCACGCTTGGACGCCCAGATCATTGTCTCATGTGCGTTGGTAAAACGCTTGCCACGGAAATTCGGCATCGGGTTCGACTTGCGCCAGACCACATCGTTGAGAATCCAGTACCCCGCGTCCTGTAGGGCCGAGCCTACGCGGAAGATGTTATGATATGACCCAATCACCCAGATCGCGCCGTTGGGCTTCAGCAGACGATGGGCTGCCTTCAGCCATTCGCGGGTAAACTGGTCATAGACCCCAAAGCTGCTGAACTGATCCCAATGATCATCAACCGCATCCACCTGAGAATTATCCGGTCGGTGCAACTGGCCTTTCAGCTGCAAATTATAGGGCGGGTCCGCAAAAATAAGGTCCACCGACGCCTCGGGCAGACTGTTCATCACATCGATGCAGTCCCCGGATAGAATCGTGTTTAAAGGGAGCGCTTTTGCGCCCTTTTTGGTGGTCGTTGTCATATCACTGCCTCAAGTGTCCACGGCGCTTTTGCGCTCATTTGGTTGAGACAAGGATGAGTCAAAGATGATTCGCCGTCAATTTCTTTTTTGAATCAGCGACTTACGATTTACTCTTGATACAAGATATTGTGGACCGGTTTGAACGAACGTCTATGGTGTGGGGTCACGCCAAGATTTTGCAGCGCCTCGCGATGCTGTTTTGTCGGATATCCCGCGTTTGCCTCCCATCCATAACCGGGATGCTGTTGCGCCAAATCCACCATCACCCGATCACGCCAGTTTTTGGCGATAATCGAAGCGGCCGCAATCGATACGGATCGCCCGTCCCCCTTGACCACGGCCTGTGACAGGATCGTCAGGCCATTGGGAATCATGTTTCCGTCGATCAGCAGAAAATCCGGCGCGGCGTTCAATGCCTCAACCGCGCGCACCATCGCCAGATGCGACGCGCGCAGGATATTGAGTTCGTCAATCTCAGCGACCGAAGCTTCGGCCACTGCAATCTCGGCCCGCTCGCGCAATGCGGCATCCAAAGCGGTTCGCCGCTTGAGTGACAGCTTCTTGGAGTCATTCAACCCCTCTGGAATATCCTCGGGGTTCAGGATCACAGCCGCCGCAACTACCGGGCCAGCCAAAGGCCCGCGGCCCACTTCGTCCACGCCAGCAATCCTGACATGGCCCCGATCCCGCAATGCGCGCTCTAATTCAAAATCCGGTTTTGTCATACTGACCGGCAAACCGCTTTTCGACACCCACCGCAAGAAAAAAGAGGGGGCGGTGTGTGTCGCCCCCTCCGACGCAGCGCTTCTGCGGCGCTGCTCCTGCTCGAAAACGTTTACCGGTAAACCACGCGGTATCCTTGCTGGCGCAGGCATGCGGGTTCATACGCCCGCTTCACCTTTTTGCCGTTCCAGAAACCGACCTTGCACTGTTTGGGCAGGCTATTGGCATGTTTGTAGTGCTTCTTCAGGCATTTCGGCCCAAGCAATTGCCGGTTGGGTCCGTAGCCTTTGTATGTGCGCAGGCAACGCTGCGGCAGATCGTATCGCGCCACGCGTTTCGGGACCGGGCGGACATGCGGATGCACAACCTTTGGCTCCTTATAGACATGGTGCTGCTGGCGGCTGGCCCGATCCTTGCGCTTTTCCTTGTTATAGTGATTGACCGCCGCGCCGATGATCGCAATCGCGGCCAGCCCGCCCAATATATCCCCTGTGTCGGCCGCCCGCGCTTGCGAGGCGGACACACCGGTGATGGCAATAGCGGTGGCAACGATCAAGGCAATGAATTTCCGGTGCATAACGTCTGTCCTTTTGGATGTTGGTGCAGCCCGGAGGTGGGCCGCGAAAATGATGCCCCAACACTGCAACCGCCCCTTTCAGACAAGCAATAACGCGCATCTGTTATCCAATATCAGGCGTCATATTCCCCTTATGTTATTGAATATCCTGACCAGCCATGTGCAGGATGTGGCCTATGAAAAAGCTCCTCTCTTCTCTGGCCATTGCGGCCTTGATATCGCTCGGCGATGCGGCGGCAGCGGCGGATTGCTATGCGGATTACAAAGCCAAACAGGACAACCCGCTGCGTCTGCATTACGGCGTCATGCAAGTCCCAAGCTGCAACAAGGGACAGGCAAAAAAAGAAGTCGCCCAGCGCCTGAAAGGGTCCGGATGGACCTTGCTGAACGTAATGTCCGTTTTCGGGCCGGAAGGGTTGGACCAAAGGAAGGCAAATGCCGGAAAATTCTATCTCCGTTTCTGAAGCCCGCCGTTCCGGTGTACGTCTGGTCGGCCTGGGTATCGCAGCAATTGTCGCCATCCTTGTCACCGCCGCAGTCTTTCTGTTCTGGACGCTTCCCGACGCCAACGCCTTCAACGCAAGAGTCGAGCGGTTGTTTGTCGAGGCTGATCTGACCTCACAATCCGAGATCCGTCTGCTCGAAATTCTGGCCCAGTCCGGCACCGCCTTTGCCGATACGCTGTCCAGCTATCGCATGGTGATCTTTGTGCTGCTGGTTTTTGCCAGCGCCATGCTGGTGGCAGCGCTGGTATTTCTGGTGATGCTTGTCTTGCTGAACCGACGCATGGCGCAGATTGAACGGACAGGGATTCAGGTGACCTCACTGCTGATCAGCCGGGAAGAAAACACCGTTTACCTGAACAACATGGATTTCAAACTGACCCCGGCGGCAATGGAAACCCTGTCCATTCTTGCGGAATCGCGTCTGGATGACGAAGTTCTGTCGGGCGCACAGATTGAGGCGATGATTTCCGGCAAAAATGCCGCCGACTGCGACGAAGCCGCAGGGGCCACGCGGATCAAGCGGTTGCGCGATGCGCTTGGCAATCAGATGGTCAGCGAGTTGCTGGTCAAGAACATCGCCAAGAAAGGCTATATGTTGTCGATTGAAAAAGACGTGATTCAAATGGTCTAGGACCCGCCTTCGCGCTAAACTCGACGCCACCCCTTGGAAAGCCTGATATCAAGGCCCATTCTATAAGGGCCCGGGCAAGGGAGGCTGATGATGAACGTCCATGCCACACCAAAACCAAAAGGCTACGGGATTTCCGTCGAGCGACTGAAATCCCGCGTTGCAATCTATCGCGGCGATATCCTGCTTGCCGAAAGCAGCAACGCGAAGGTCATGTATGAAACCCGGCTGCCCCCGGCGATATACATCCCACGTGAAGACCTGCGTGTCGAACTGAGCCCTGAGACCGAATTGCAGACATTCTGCCCCTTCAAAGGGACGGCGACCTATCACGACATCAGCCTGCCCGGCGAGCGGCTGACCAATTCAATCTGGGCGTATGAGGACGCGCTGCCGGAAAGTGCCGCAATCCAGGGGCATATCGGGTTTATGCCAGACGCTTTCACCCATATTGATTTTGGTGAAAACCGGCTCAGGGAACCCGACGACGGCAATATCAGTGGCCCCCTGATCGACTGGCTGATGCGCGGCGCATCCGAGATTCAGACACCTGAAGATTTCACCAAAGCATTGGCCGAGAAGATGCTGGAACACGGGATCGCGATTCAGCGCCTCAGCATTTTGGCGTGGTCTTTGCATCCTTTGATCGCGGGGAAACACTATATCTGGGAAAAGGATTCGGCTGAGATTTCGACCCATATCCCAACCTATGAAATTCACGACCACCCGGCCTTTATCAACAGCCCGCTGCGCCATGTCTCGAACGGGCTTGGAGGGGTAAGACAACGGTTGAATACCGATAACCCACATAACAGCTTTCCGATCATGGAGGACCTGAGGGCCAAGGGTGGCACAGACTATGTCGCCATGCCACTGCCATTCTCGGATGGGCGGACCAATGTTCTGACTCTGACCAGTGATCACCCTGATGGTTTCACAACCGAAAACCTGGGCCTGACATTTGAGTGCTCATCGGTCATTGCCCGGTTTTACGAAGTCTTCATGCAAAGGGAAAACGCGCAGGTTCTGCTTGAGACCTATGTCGGCAAGCGTACCGGCGCCCGTGTGCTGGGCGGTGAGATCCGGCGCGGTGATGGCGACGACATCGATGCCGCGATCATGTTCTGCGACCTTCGAAACTCTACGACCCTAGAGGAACAGCTGGGCCGTGGGGCCTATATCAACCTTTTGAATACATTCTTCGAAACCGTCTCGGGCATCGTACATGAGAATGATGGTGAGGTTCTGAAATTCATCGGGGATGCTGTGTTGGCCGTCTTCCCGGCCGGGGAAAATGCTGCGGAAGCACGTTCAAACGCGCAACGCACGGCGGTAGAAATTGTCGAACGGCTGGCCGAGCTGCGCCAGTCCGAAACGGATCACGGCTGCGATTGCTCGATTGGTCTGTCATATGGCCGTGTCACTTATGGCAATGTCGGGTCTCGCGAGCGGCTGGACTTTACTGTCATCGGCCACGCGGCCAATATTGCGGCACGTCTTGGAGAGTACAGCAAGTCAACGGGGTATAGAATCGTTGTGTCACAGGACATCGAGCCAGCCTGCAAAAACGCTGTTCCACTAGGACCGATCAAGCTTCACAACGTCTCGGCGCCCATCGCGTGTTATGCGCTACAGACCGAAGCAGACATGAGCTTGGCACCCGAGGGCTAGAGCCTTTCCACCTTATCAGCATGGGTTCTTCGGGTGTGGCACGATAGCAGATTTCGATCGCCTGTTTGTAATACCGCAGCTCATTTGCGGCCTGACTTCTAGGGTTGCGAATTCAAAAAACAAATCAAGCGACACTATGGTCCCAGCAAGATCAACGCTGTCTGGGCAGGCGAAATCGCGTTCTGCAGCTGTGCGATCTGATCGCGGGCCAGATACTGGTCCGTCAATTGGGCGACTGCATCCGGGTCGGTGAACTGAGACAGGTTTTCTGAGCCCGTCGCACGCGACAGCTTGTCCTTGAACACCTCTAACTGTTTGTCGATATCCAGCTGCGCAAAAGCGACTGGCAGACCTAGGGCCGTTTCCATCATACGGCGCAGGGGCGGCAGGCCCATCAGATCAAACCACTTCTTGTCTTCGCTTCCTTGTTGGGCAGCAAGTTCACCCAGCGCATGTTGCGCATAAAGGGCAATCCGCATGGAGTCGTCAGCTTCCCCCACCGCAACTTCAAACCGGGACGTCAGATTATCCTGCGCGATCTTTTCCATGTTGGTGATCAGGCCGGTTTTGCGAATATCACCCGGCCCAAAACCAAACGCAGCCGAAAACTCTCGATATCTTTTATCCGCAAGTCTGTTCGCCAAAGCGTCTTCGGCCCGAGTCCCATCTGAAAGGATTTTCTGGATGAAGAAGCGGTTGTTCAGATCGTCCTCCAATCCAAACGCGCCAAGTGCGACTTGTAGCAATCGCCTGTCGGAAACCAGATTTTCGGCAGAGCGCACCTTGCTGATGTTCTCCAGAAAGTACTGCGTATCCCTTTGATTGACGCTGCCCCCCGCATAACTTTCAAACTGCGCGTCATAGGTGCGTTGCAGGAACCGCCAGCCGACCAAGCCCCCGGTTGGTACGATGGGCTGGAACGTCATTGCCGATATGCCACTAGCCGTTCTTCACGTGGCAACAGAGAACGCAGAGATTTAAGGCACTTGTAATATTGCTCGGCGACCAAGGCTTCGGTGGCTTCGGCCAGAACCCGGCGGCTATCGGCGTCAGTGAAAACCTGACTCAGCTCTTCCACTCGGCGCAAAAGCTGCTGATGGGCGCTTTCAGGTTCGATATCTCCTGACAATACCAACTGTGCCGCGTAACACGCCCGACGCACCGGAGTCGTGACCTCTTCCGGATGAATCGCGTCGCGCAAACGCAGAACGTTGGCCTGCGGCGTCATGATCGAGAACCGGCTGCGGCGGTCCCCGTTTTCAATCACCACCCCGTTGATAAGCACTCGCTCCTTGGGGGCGAGTTTTAAAACCAATCCCCCCATCACACCCCCCGCATCTGACGCAGGCCGCGCAGAACTGCCATGTTGATTTCCAGAAGTGGCTCGACGGCCGCCCTGTTCCCCAGAATCTGGCTGCTATACTGTTCGGTGAACTCTGCAAGATAGAAAATTCGTGCTCGCAGATCATTTGGCAGCGCATTGTCGGAATCTGAAACGCCAGTTGCCAACACTCTCCACAACCGCCGGTTCTCATGCAAGGCTTGGACGAACCCGCTGTAATCTGACGCCTTGAGCGCAGTCGCTGATTTCAGGCGGTGCGTGATTTTTGAGATCACCTCATATTCCGTATCTCGCGGCGTCCGGGTCGGAGCTGCCGATTGCGCGTAAGCACGCTGTGCAAGAGCTTGCGGTGTCACTTGAAATCCTTCCAATTGGCCATCAACGGGCGGGCGTTAACGGGGCACGACAAGCGTGCCCCGTGTTTGATCCGTGATTAACGGAACAGTGACAGGATGGACTGCGGAGCCTGGTTGGCAATCGACAGCGATTGTGTTGCAAGCTGCTGCTGCACCTGAAGCGCCTGAAGTCGGGCCGAGGTTTCTTCCATATCGGCATCTACCAGAGAGCCAATACCGGATTTGAACGAGTCGGCCAGATTCGAAATGAACTCCTTTTGGGTCTCAATCCGACCCTGCGCCGAGCCAAAAGCCGCCGAAGCGTCAATTGCGGTGTCGATCAGTGTTTCAACAGTTGCTAGGGCAGCATTGGCCCCAGCACCGGTGGAGACATCAATCGAAGACAACGCGCCCAAACCGCCCGAGCCAGCATTGGCAAACTGGCCACTGACTGTCAGATCGTTGGTCCCGTTGTTGGTAAGGTTAAGCGTGCCCGGCGTACCACTGTCATAATCCACGGTCAGGCCCGCAACCCCAAGCTCATCAACTTTGGCCTTCAGTGCAACCGCCACGATATCCGCAGTGGTAGTGGCCGCTGCATCATCCGCCGTCACAGTGTAGGAAACTGTCTGGTCACCAACTGTCAGGCTTACGCTATCGCCTGCAGCAAATGCAGTGGCGTTTTCGGCAATCTCGATCTGCTCGTTACCACCACCATTGTCCAATGCCAGCGCAACGGTATCGCCGTTGGTCGACGCCCCTGCAGAACTGCCCGAGAAGATATCATTGGCGGTGTAACCACCGATCGACAGGTCTTGACCGGCAACCGAGATGTAAGACGCCGTTACGCCACCCGCATTGTCGCGATCAAGCGAAGCCAGGATTGACGCAGAGCCCGCCGACCCATCCACCAGGTTCAGGCCATTAAACTGCGCTGCACCAACAACCGAAGCAATCTGATCCCTCATGGCCGCCACATCAGTATTGATTTTGCCGCGATCGACGTTGTCTTCCTGCGCCGCAACGATCTTGCCTTTCATCTGGGTCAGCAGATCGGTCACGGTTTCCGCCGCGTTGCGCGCCACCGCAACCGTCGATTCACCCAATGCAAGGCTGTCCTTGATCGCGTTAAAACCTTTGACGTCTGATTCCATCACTTTCGAGATCGCCCAGACGGCCGAGTTATCCTTGGCGGTGGCAACATCTTTACCGGTCGAGATGGCGTTCTGGGTTTGAGCAAGGTTCTTGTTGACCGACTTAAGGGTCTGCAGCGCGACCATCGCGCCGTTATTTGTCAGAATGCTGGACATATGTGTCATCCTTGTTTGGTTCAGGCGCATTTGACGCCCATATTTGCCCCGCCGGACCGGCGGGCATTCTGTCGTTCTGACCTGTGCGTCTTGCCTTGCGGCCAACGCGCCACCCGCATTTTCAGGTGCACGGCTATCTTGGAACGCTATCCCCTAACGGAGTGCTAAAGCCTCAAGATCGAAAAGATTGCATTTGATTCAACGCGTGCCCTAGGCCCGTTTTTCCAATCTGACTTTGCCGCGCACCGTAAACCCACTGCGCTGACCGGCAGCGTCATAGGAGCTGAATTCCCGACGCACCCGACGCAGTTCGGACATTCTGTCGGCGACAGCACGAATCCCCTCGGCAGCGCTGCTCAGCAAGGCCTGATTCCGGTCGACCTTTTTCTGCACCCGGATCAGGTCGTCACTATCCGGTACCTGAAGCCCACTGATCGCGTCGATCAGCCTTTCTTTTTCCAGCGCCATTGTTTCGAGACTATCCAGATCACCTTCCACCAGCGCGGTGCGTTCATGATCAAGAACCTCCTCAAGCGCTTTGATCGAGTCATCCTGCATTGGAGTTCTCCATCAACGTGGCGAACAGAGTTTCCGACAGACCAATACCGCCAGATTGAGCAAGCTGCCGTGCCTGATGCTGAACCAGCATCGAGGCAAACTGATCCTCACCCGCACCTCCTCCAAACGAAGCGCGCGCTTTGCCCAGCCCTGCGGATTTCAACATTTCGGCCAGAAAAGTTGCCTCAAGCTCGACGGCGGCGGCCTTTAGCTTGGTTTGGGCAGGCTGTGGCGGCGCTGTTGGAACGTTCATTTGAATCTTCATCGGGTTCTCCGAAAATTGCTTGGAACTTTCGGCATCAAAGAGGAAATCGGTTAAAATAAACGTAACTTCCTTTGGGCAGATTACCGGTCAGACAAACGGAGCCGGAGCAAATGCCCAACCCGCTGATTCTTACAGTCGCCGCGCCAAAAGCGGCTGGACATCCTGAAGGACGCTCGCCTGAGGTCGACGAGTCCGAGGGCGCCACGGCATTTGAAGATGTCCTGACAGAGACTGCACTGGAAGAACAGATTGTTGGTGAAATGGGCGAAACCGCGGCCACCGGGTCGGCTGCTGACTTGAACCTGGAATTGCCTGACAGCAAGTCAACGGAACCGTCTTTGCAGGCGATTAACGGCGGCGAACCCGACAGACATATGATGGCGGTCGAGGCCGTCACAGGACCGCACGATAAACCCGAGATATCCGCGAAATCGCAGTCGGCTGCCTCTGCTGGCGGTGATAGTTTTCAACCTGGGATCACTCAAAAAGGCACCCTGTCGAACGAAGAGATGAAGCTGCGCGGAGGCATCGCAAACCGCTCGCAAACCGATCAACCTCCGGCGCAGACCTCCGACGGTTATCAAAAAACAACCTCAAATCAAATTGCTGAGCAGGCAGTGATCATGCGGGCCCGCGGGCATCCTCCTACCGGGGCTGAGGGGCCATCACGTAGTCGTTTGAAACCCCAAACAGGTTCGGCCATGAGTGCTCCGTCGACATCTGCCATTGCGGTCAAATCCGCCCAGACCGCATCCAACCAAGGCACGCCCCCTGCGCAACCAACGCCGGATCAACCGGATATTCAGCTGGACCCCGGCATTGCGTTTGAAGGGGACGAGATTGCAGCAGCCAAGGGCGATCCTCTCGTTTCGACGGGGCGAGACACCGGGATACAGCAAGGCCTGACCACCCCCCGGGCTGAAATCGCGCGCGCGGTCGCCGGGCAGATAGCCGCCGCCATCACCGCAAAACCGGGCTCTGGCGGGGTCGAGATCGCCCTAAATCCAGAAGAGTTGGGGCGCGTGTCTATTACCTTGAACGGGCGTGAGGATGGTCTTCACCTGACCATTGCAGCCGAACGCCCCGAGACGCTGGAACTGATGCGCAGGCATATTTCTGTTCTGTCAGTCGAATTCCAGAAGCTTGGTTATGGCGATTTGTCCTTCGATCTCGGAACCTCGGCGGATACCCCGCAGGGTAGCGAAACTGACCCCTCGGAACCCGCGTTTGGGCCAGACGACCCGCAAACCGAGTCCGAGAGTATCGCTGCCCCCACACCAACCGGGCCTCTACGCGGCCTTGATATGAGACTTTGAGCCATGATGACCTCCGTCAATTCCACTGTTCCAAACGCCGCCCCACAATCAACAGGCACCTCGCAATCCTCAGCCCTGACTTCGGATTTTGAAACATTTCTGCGGATGCTGACAGCGCAAGCGCGCAATCAGGACCCGTTGGAGCCGTTAGATTCGTCAGAATACGCATCACAGTTGGCGCAGTTCTCGATGGTCGAACAGCAGGTTCAAACAAACGATCTGCTCTCGAGTCTTGCCGTGGCCCTGGGCAGCGTCAATCTGGATCAATTGGCTGGTTGGGTGGGCATGGATGTGCAGGCAACAGCGGCTTTCCGGTTCGATACGCAGCCCGTTGCAATCTCGGTCCACGCCGAACCAACCGCAGACAAAGCCATCATGGTCATCCGTGACGCTGAAGGAACGGTTGTCGATCAAATCCCGGTACCGGTAGACGAAAATGAGTTCGTATGGGCGGGAGTGGACGACGCGGGCGACCCTATGCCTGCAGGTTCCTATTCAGCCTCACTGCAAAGCTATAATGGGGATGAGCTTCTGGCCGAAAATCCGGCAGCGGTTTACAGCACTGTGGTTGCAGCGCAGATGGAAGGCGGCCAGATCATACTGACCTTGGACAGCGGGGCCGAGATTTCAGCGGACAAAGTCAGCGGGATTCGCGCAGGCGCTTGATCTGAAGGGCCGCGCGGTCCAAAGCTGGGGACACCACGACTCGCCTGAAGAATTGGGTAACCCACTGACTGATCTGCCTCTGCCGCCCCCCGGCCTTGTGAAACAGCTTGCCGATGGCGGGCTAACAAAGCCAAAAGCTCGTTTCGATACGCTGTATGGCGGACGCACAAACCAGGTTTGGAAAGTGCAGGACGGGCGCAGTGATGCTGTGCTCAAGCTTTACCGGTCTGGTTTGCGCAACCCGTTGTTTCGCAATGATGCCGAACTGGAAGCGGCCTGTCTGAACGCATTGCAGTCAACAGGGTTTGTGCCCAATCTGCGCGCAACCGGATCATTCGGCCGCGACAGATGGGTTTTCTACGACCACGCCCCCGGCAAACCCTGGCAGCGCGGGGTCGAACCCGTCGCGCATCTTCTGCGAGAGTTACACGATCAGCCAGTGACCCTTACGCTGCCCGAGGGCTGCAATGGCAGCGATGATCTGGCCCGTCACGGCGCGCAAATTCTGGCGGGTTGTCGATCCGAGCAACGGTCCGCGCTCGCCAATCTCCAACCGCAGCATGCCGTATCGCCCCTTCCACGCAGGTACCTTGTGCATGGTGATCCGGTCCCGGGCAACATCCTGGTATCGGATACCGGCCTGACGCTGATTGATTGGCAGTGCCCGGTTTTTGGTGATCCCTGCGAGGATCTGGCCATGTTCCTGTCACCCGCGATGCAACAGCTATACCGCGCCGCGCCGCTGTCGTCGGACGAAGAGGCGAAATTTCTGTCGGCTTATGGGAATCCTACTATCACGGCCCGTTATCGGGCATTGCGTCCTTGGTATGCTTGGAGAATGGCAGCCTATTGCCTGTGGCGGGCGGAAAACGGAGCAACCGACTACCAGACCGGGTTTGAACTGGAGATCAAAGCGCTCTGACCTAGCCTAAATCTGCCAAGGCCAGCAGTGCATAAACGGGCGGCATCAAAACACGACGCCATCGACCGAATGGAAAGCGGTGCGGTGTATGGGTGATCGGGGTCGGCAGATTCGATGACTGTCCCAACACCAGACGCGCCAACGCACGCCCACAATACGTCCCCATCGCCACACCATTTCCGTGATAGGCGAAGCCCGCGAACATCCCCGGCTGGCCCGAAACAGGCCCCGCAAAAGGCACCAGATCTCGGGACAGACACACCATCCCAGACCAGACATGCGTGGCTTCAACCTGCCTCCAGGCGGGAAACATGCGCTGAAAATCCGCTGCAAGCTTTCGCTGTATTGCTGCCTCTGCCGACGGTGAGGCAAACAGCCCGCCCCGCATCCCGAACAAAAACCGACGATCCGGCATCAGACGAAAGTAATGCAGCAGGTTGCGCGTATCATAGGCCATCTGGTCAGTGGTCCATCCCTGCGCGTGCAGTTCCGCATCGGACAAAGGGCGCGTCACCATAACCGTCGATTGTGCGGGCATATACCGCGCCGCCATCCAATCTGGAATGTCCTCGCTTGAGTATCCGTTGGTGCAGACAAGAACCTGATCCGATCGAATACGGCCCTGCGATGTAACCAGTTCATACCCGGACTTAATACGCCCTATGTTTGAAACGGCGCTGTTCTGAAACAACCTGACACCGTGCGCCGCTGCCGCTGCGGCGAGACCAAACAGGTATTTCCTGGGGTTCAGCCCAAAACCAACCGGCAGGGTGTACCCTCCGTAAAACCCATCGCCAAAACCCAATGACGGCAGGTCTTTGGGCTCATGCAGAGTACCTTGTTCGTCTTCCAAACGGCGCAACCGTTCCATGGCCCGCCGGGAATGCGCCAATTGGGTTTCGCCGTTTGAATGCGTGTCTGCGTCAATCCTGTGCGTTGAAAGCAGGTTGGCAACCAGATCTACGGCCTCAACTTCGGCCTTGTCATAGCTTTGCGCGGCATCCGCTCCGAAGCGAATGACCATCCTGGCCTGATCCAGCTTTGCCCCACCCAGACAGCAAAATCCACCGTTGCGGCCCGAGGCACCCCAACCGGGCGTTTCCGCTTCGAGCACCGCAACCGAGGCACCGTTCTGCGCCAGATGCAAAGCCGCCGATATGCCAGTAAAACCGCCACCGATAATGGCGACGTCAACACTCAGATCCTCGGATAGAACAGGCCATTCCGGGGCCGCGATGGTTTCGTCCCACCAACACGCAGCGCGCGGTTCCGGGCCATAGGCGTAATCCGAGAATATCCGCTTCATTCCGTACGCGCTGCGGCCATCTCATCCTCGCGCTGGCGCATCATCGCGCGTTTTGTGACCAGCGAGGCAGTGATGACGCCCACGGTCACCACGGCAATCATCAAGGTCGACAGGGCGTTGATTTCAGGGCTGACACCCAATCGCACAGCCGAGAAGATCTTGATGGGCAGGGTCGTGGCGGACGGGCCCGAGGTAAAGGATGCGATCACCAGATCATCTAGTGACAGGGTAAAGGCCAACAACCACCCCGAGATGACCGCAGGCGCGATGATCGGCAGGGTCACCAGACGGAAGGCCTGAGCAGGTGAGCATCCAAGGTCCAGCGCGGCCTCTTCCAGTGAACGGTCGAAGGTCACCAGCCGCGAGGATACGACGACCGAAACAAAGCACATGGAAAAGGTGGTGTGGGCCAGCACGATGGTCAGGATACCCCGGTCTAACCCGATGCCAATGAACAGCAGCAACAGCGACAAGCCTGTGATCACCTCAGGCATGACCAGCGGCGCATAGATCATGCCAGAGAACAGTGTTCGGCCAAAGAAGCGCCCTCCGCGCACCAGCACGTAAGCGGCCGCGGTGCCCAAGATGGTTGCCAGCGTTGAGGAAAACACGGCAACCCGAAGGGTAACCCATGCAGCATCCAGAAACGCCTCGTTCTGGACAAGCTCGCCATACCATTTGGTCGAAAAACCCGCCCAAACCGTCACCAGCTTGCTTTCGTTGAAGCTGAAGATGATCAGGATAATCATTGGGATGTAAAGAAACGCAAACCCCAGCGTCAGCGAGACCGTGTTGAACCAGCTCAGCCTGTTCATTTCTCGGCCTCCGTCTGCTTTTGCTGGTTGCGCTGGAACAGCACAATCGGGATCACAAGGATCAACAGCAGGACAACAGCCACAGCGCTGGCGACGGGCCAGTCGCGGTTCGAGAAGAACTCTTCCCACAGAACTTTACCGATCATCAGCGTGCCCGAGCCGCCCAGCAGGGACGGGATCACGAACTCACCGATCACCGGGATCATCACCAGAAAGCAGCCTGCGATGATGCCGGGACGCGACAGCGGGATAGTCACCAGCCAGAAGGCTTGCAGACGGGAACAGCCGAGGTCTTCGGCGGCCTCGATCAAAGATCCGTCCATCCGTTCGAGCGACGAGTAGATCGGCAGGATCATGAAGGGCAGATAGGTATAGACGATGCCGATATAGACCGCCGTGTTGGTGTTCAGGATGGTCAGCGGGGTTGAGATGATGCCCGTCCAAAGCAGCAACTGGTTCAGGTAGCCCTCGTTCGAAAGGATGCCCATCCACGCATAGACGCGGATCAGGAAGGAGGTCCAGAAGGGCAGGATGACCAGCATCATCAGCGTCGGGCGCCATTCCTCGGGCGCGCGGGCCATGCCGTAGGCAATCGGGTAGCCCACCAGTAGCGTGAAAAAGGTCGAGATCAGAGCGATTTTGACGCTGGACAGATAGGCTTTCCAATACAGGTCATCCTCGGTCAGCCAGATGAAGTTCTCGAAATCCAGTTGACTGAAGAAATCCCTGATCCCCGCCCAGCCCTGCGACAAATCCAGTGTGGGCGTGTAGGGTGGGATCGCCAGTTCTGTGTCCGACAATGAGATTTTCAGGACGATAAAGAACGGCACCAGAAACAGTGCCAGCAACCAGACATACGGAACGGCGATGAGGAACGCGCGGCGCATCAGTTGGCCAGCAGAACCGCAGCCGTTGCTGTCCAGGACAGCCAGACCGGGTCTTCCCATGTAAACGACCTGCGCGATATGCGGCGGGTGTTGGCTGTCTGCGCCTTGATGATCGTGCCGTTCGGTAACTCGACATGATAGGTCGACAGGTTGCCCAGATAGGCGATGTCATGCACCTTTCCCTGCACCGCGTTGATCGCGTCTGCCGGGCGGTCGGCCGAGATCGTCACCTTCTCGGGCCGGATCGCCAGATGACAAGCCTGCCCCGGCGAAAACCCGTTGGCCGAGGTCGCGGTCAGCGGAGTCTGCCCCTCGGCCCAGTCGATCTGATAGGTTTCTTCGCCATTGGACGATGCGCGCCCTTCGATGATGTTCACGTCACCGATAAAGTCGGCCACGTAGACAGAATTCGGGCTTTCATAAATCCGGTCTGGCGTGGCCACCTGCATTAGTTGACCCTGATCCATCACCGCGACACGGCTGGCGACGGTCATCGCCTCTTCCTGATCGTGGGTCACGATCACGAAAGTGGTGCCGGTCTTTTCCTGAATGTCCATCAATTCGAACTGCGTGTCCTGCCGCAGTTTTTTGTCCAACGCACCCAGTGGTTCGTCCAGCAACAGCAACTTCGGCGCCTTGGCCAGAGACCGCGCCAGCGCCACCCGCTGACGTTGCCCGCCCGATATCTGATGCGGTTTGCGGCGGGCGAATTGCTCTAGCCGGGTCAGACGCAGCATCTCTTCAACACGGTCTTCCAAGTCATGTTTGGGCATGTTGTCCCGACGCAGCCCGAAGGCGATGTTCTCCCAGATGCTTAGGTGAGGGAACAGGGCGTATGACTGAAACATCATGTTCACCGCCCGCTTATTCGGCGGGATCGGGTCGATATCCTGACCGCCCAGCAGAATATGCCCTTCGGTCGGGGTCTCAAAACCCGCCAGCATCCGCATCATGGTGGTCTTGCCGCAACCCGACGGCCCGAGCAGGGCAAAGAACTCCTTTTCGAAAATATCCAAAGACAGGTTGTCGATGGCCGTGAATTCACCAAAGCGCTTGGTGACATTCTGGAACTGGATCAACGGTTTCGCCTGCGGGTCTTCCCACGGCGCAAAGACTTCAGAGTTCACTATGGCCCCCGTTCGACTATCTGAATATGGCAGCAAGGCGGCTCCGGCCGCCTTGCGCAGATAAACCGGATCAGGTGCCCGATTTGATCTTGGTCCAAAGACGGGTAACAACCCGCTGAGTCTTCGACGGATAAGGCGTCGTGATATAGAGATTCTGCATGGTTGTCTCATCCGGATAGATCGCCGGATCGCCAATCACGTCTTCCTCAAGAAACTCCTGCGAGGCCTTGTTGCCATTGGCGTAATAGACATAGTTCGACGCGGCCGCCATGTTGTTGGCGTCCAGAATGAAATTCAGGAACTTATGCGCGCCTTCCGGGTTCGGAGCATCTGCCGGAATGGCCATCTGGTCGAACCACATCAGCGAGCCTTCGGCAAACGGGTGGTACTCGATCTCCACGCCATTGTCTGCCTCAACCGCGCGGTCCCGCGCCTGCAGGATATCGCCTGACCATCCAACAGCCACGCAGATATCACCATTGGCCAGCGCGTTGATATATTCCGAACTGTGGAACTTCTGGATATGCGGACGGACACTGGCCAGAATCTCTTCGGCCTTCTTGATGACATCCGGATCATGACTGTCAGGATCCTCACCGATATACTGCAATGTCATCGGTATCATCTCAGCTGGCGCATCCAGGAAATGTACCCCGCAAGAGGCCAGCTTCTCCATGTTCTCTGGTTTCAGAACCAGGTCCATACTGTTCAGCGCCACGTCGTCGCCAAGAGCTTCTTTGACCTTGTCGACATTCACGCCGATACCGGTCGTGCCCCACATGTAGTTGATCGAATACGCGTTGTCCGGATCATAGCCGGCGGTACGTTCCTGGATCACATCCCACAAATTGCCTGCGTTCGACAACTTGGACGCATCCAGCTCCTGAAACGCGCCGGCCTGGATCTGACGCTGAAGGAACGTGCCAGACGGCACGACCACGTCATAGCCTGATCCACCGGCCAGCATCTTGGTTTCCAGAACCTCGTTACTGTCGAATACGTCGTAGATCAGGGTCAGACCTGTTTCTTCTTCAAACTTGCTCAGCAAATCTTCGTCGATGTAGTCGGACCAGTTGTAGACACGCACTTCTTCGGCGAAGGCCGCCGAAGTCCCCAATGCGATTACCGCTGTTAGTGTCAGCGTCTTGATTGACATTTTTCTCTCCCTGAAAGTGTACGGGTATTTTCCCGTTTTTTTGGATTTGATCAAGTTTTGCGTTTTCCCCCGTTCCGGCGTATGGTTTCACGAGGTCTGATACCAGGCAAGTCACCAATACCGGAAACAGGGCAAACTAGTTGGATTTGATCAAAAATAAGGCAGCGCGCCAACAGGAAGGCCCCGGGAAACAACCGGCACATGAGCAGGTTTACCAGACCCTCAGGTTACAGATCATGTATGGTGACCTGATACCGGGACAGCCCGTCACGATACAGGGCCTGACCGATTCGCTGGGTGTCGGAATGACCCCCGTGCGCGAAGCGATCCGGCGTCTCATTTCAGACGGAGCATTGGTTTTTCAGGGCAATCGCCGGGTCAGTGTTCCCTTGTTATCCGGCGACGATGTCCAGCAGATGATATTTGCCAGAAAGTCAATAGAATCAGAGCTTTCCCGCCGCGCCACAGCGAATTTGAAAAGCCGCGATATTGATCAGCTTGAGCGTATTGACCTGCGGCTGGACCGCACAATCGCGGACGGTGATGTCGGCGGGTATCTACGGCTGAACCACGCGTTCCATGAAATGCTCTATTCCTATGCGAACGCACCAATCCTCAACGATCTGGCGGATCGGCTCTGGCTCAGGTTCGGCCCCTCTTTGCGCGTAGTTTGCGGTCGGTTCGGAACTCGCAGCCTTCCGGATCGGCACAAGGATATCATCGCCGCCCTGCGGGCACAGGACGCTGACAAAGCGGCCCGGGCAACCGCTCAGGACATCGAACAGGGGATGGAACTGATGGTTGGCGCCCTGGACAGCCCATAAGAATGGGTCGATTCGATTGACAGTCTAAAATTTGATCATATTGTGATCGGCAACCGCTCTTGCGCAGGAGATTCTCTGATGTCGACCATCACCAACCACATGCCGACCGCCGAGTTGCAGGCGCTGGATGCGGCTCATCACATTCATCCATTTTCCGCCAACGGGGCATTGGAGCAGGAAGGCGCGCGCGTCATCACCCGCGCCAACGGGGTCTACCTGACTGATAGCGAAGGCGAAGAAATTCTGGATGCCATGGCGGGCCTCTGGTGCGTCAATATCGGCTACGGCCGTGATGAGCTGGCCGAGGTTGCTGCCCGACAGATGCGCGAATTGCCGTATTACAACACGTTCTTCAAGACGACCCATGTTCCTGCAATCGCGCTGGCCGCCAAGATTGCCGAATTGGCGCCGGGCGATCTGAACCATGTCTTCTTCGCCGCAGGCGGGTCCGAGGCCAACGATACAAACATCCGCCTTGTCCGCACTTACTGGGCCGAGAAAGGTCAGCCCGACAAGAATATCATCATCAGCCGCCACAACGCATACCATGGCTCATCCGTTGGGTCGGCTTCACTGGGCGGCATGGCCGGGATGCACGCGCAAGGCGGCATTCCGATCCCAAACATCCATCACATCAACCAACCGAACTGGTGGGCAGAAGGCGGTGACACGACGCCCGAGGAATTCGGCCTGGCCCGCGCGCGCGAGTTAGAGGAAGCCATCCTGGAACTGGGTGAAAACCGTGTCGCAGCCTTTATCGCCGAACCCGTGCAAGGTGCGGGCGGAGTAATCGTCGCACCCGACACCTATTGGCCGGAAATCCAGCGCATCTGTGACAAATACGAAATCCTTCTGATCGCGGATGAGGTGATCTGCGGCTTTGGCCGGACAGGCAACTGGTTCGGTTCCGAAACAGTTGGCATCAATCCAGATATCATGACCATCGCCAAGGGCCTCAGTTCGGGCTACGCGCCCATCGGGGGCTCTATTGTCACCGATGAGATCGCCGAGGTCATTGGCGGCACCGAATTCAACCACGGCTACACCTATTCCGGTCACCCTGTTGCCGCTGCCGTGGCCCTGGAAAACCTGCGCATCCTCGAAGAAGAAAAGATCGTCGAGCACGTCCGCGACGTCGCCGCCCCATATCTGAAAGAAAAGTGGGAAGCTCTCGCCGATCACCCGCTGGTGGGTGAAGCGAAGATCGTTGGCATGATGGCTTCGATCGCACTAACCCCTGACAAAGCCAGCCGCGCGAAATTCGCCTCTGATCCGGGTAAGGTCGGTTACATCTGCCGCGACCGCTGCTTTGCCAACAACCTGATCATGCGCCATGTGGGCGACCGGATGATTATCTCACCGCCGCTGATCCTGACCCCTGAGGATATCGACGAGATGTTCATACGCATCCACAAATCTTTGGACGAGGCTCGGGCCGAGATCATCGCGCAGGGGTTGATGAAGGCCGCCTCCTGATCCGCCTGCTTCATCTGGCCAAAAATATCCCGGGGGAGTCGCCAAAGGCGACGGGGGCAGAGCCCCCGCCGCTACCTCAACCGTTCCAGCAACCGCAGAGATGGATACCCGTCCGGCACCAAACCCCAAGCCAATTGATAGGCGCGAACCGCGTTGATCGTATTTGGACCGGTACGACCGTCGATACCCTGCGTGTCAAAACCGGCCTCCGTCAGTCGGGTTTGCAGCTCTTTCTTCTCGGTAAAGCTCAGCGCCCGGTCACCGCGCGGCCAGTTGGCCTGAAAGCGGCTTTGGCCAGCAAGTCGATCGGACAGATGACCGATCCCGATCACATAAGCGTCGGCGCCGTTGTAAGCCTCGATTGCTTTGAAATTATCAAAGATCATCAAAGCAACACCCTGCCCGCCTGCGGGCAGCAGGATGGCGGCTTGACCATGATCCGGCACCGCGCCGCCCTCAGCGGAAAGAACCCCGTGGGTCGCCCATTCCGATGGCAAAAGTGTAAAACCGCGCTTTGCCGTGGCATAATCAAACCCTTCGGGCAACTGCACCTCAACACCCCATGGCTGCCCTTTGGTCCAGCCATGCCGGGCCAGATATGACGCTGCCGAGGCCAGCGCGTCCGCCGGATCATCCGACCAGATATCCCGTCGACCATCACCGTCGAAATCCACCGCGTGATCCAGAAACGAGGTCGGCATGAACTGGGTGTGCCCCATGGCACCCGCCCAACTGCCGACCATATCCTCAGGGCGCACATCCCCGGCCTGAATGATCTGTAATGCAGCAATCAGTTGCGCCTCAAAGAACTGCGCGCGGCGCGCGTCAAACGCCAGCGTGGCCAAAGATCGGATAGTCGGATCACTGCCACGATGCGACCCGAACGAGGTCTCAAGCCCCCAGAGTGCTGTCACAACCTCTTTTTCGACACCGTAGGTTGCCTCGATCAGTTGCAGAATTTCTCGATGCCGTTCCAGCCCGGCCAGCCCGTTTGAAACGCGCGTATCTGACACGGCAGAATCCAGATATTCCCAGATCGGCTTAGAGAATTCCGCCTGATTGCGATCTCGTTTGATGACCTCCTTGTCGTAAGTCACCCCAGCCAGCGCCGCATCCAGCGTCGCAGCTTCAATCCCTTGCGCAGCAGCCCGCTCTCGAAACGCGCCAAGCCAGGCCTGAAATCTTGCGTTACCTTCTGCCGACACGTGCTGCCCCTTGATCGCAGGCCTCAGAACCGGCCGAATTGATACCATGACATCCGCCGAGGCCAATTTCATGGCCTTGGGGAACTCCAAGTTCTGCGACTGTTTTGTCGTTTCCGCCTGCACAATGGATGCCCATAATGCAGCGGTCATGACGCCGCTTATGCATTTTCGCATTCCGATTTTCCTGATTACTGCTCGGGCATCAGGATAGCGCAAAACCGAATTTTCACAAAGTGCTCACTCTGCACCCTCGCGGTCTTTTGCTTCCCGCTCGGCGCGAATGCGGGCCAGCGCCTTACGCAACAAAGGCACACGGTTGGGCCTGAAACTTTCGTCTGTCACCGACATTTCCCGCATCCGATCCAGACGGAAAACCCTGAAATCCTGCCGCAAATGGCACCAGGACAACAACACGCTGGCGCGGTCCATGTAGACGATACTCAGCGGATTGACCCGGCGTTGGGTGTCATCACCTTTGGCGTCCGTATAAGCGAACTCAATCGCACGTTCGTCCCATGTGGCCTGCCTCAGACTGGCCACGTCAACGCTTGGCCTTGCCGGGCGGTCAAAGCGGGTTGCGGTCAGAACCGCGTGGCTCAGGCGATGCGACTGTCTTGGCGGCAAGCGCCCCTGCAACTTCCGCAGGGCTGCGCTGGCTGCGTCAGACAAGCCCGGATCGCCAATCGCCTGCACCTCGCGCAGGCCCAGAACCAGCGCTTCCAGTTCGTCATCGGTAAAACTCAGCGGAGGCAAGGTGGCGTCTTCGATCAAGGTGAAGCCAAAGCCAGCCTCGCCATCGATCACGGCGCCAAGACCGCGCAACGACTCTATATCGCGATGAACGGTTCGGGCGGATACACCCAGATCCTGCGCCAGTTGCACCGATGTTTTCGGCGAAGGGCCAGAGCGTAGGGCTTGCATCAATTGAAACAGACGGGCGGTGCGGGACATGATTCAGCCTAACGTACACCTGATGACAATAACTGTCATTAGCCGCCGCTATCCATGGGCCACCATAATCACGGAGCCAAAGATGCTGACCCTTCTGACCTTTCCCGCCGCCTTTGGCCTGTTCAGCGCCAGCCCCTTCTGCGTAAAAACCGCTCTGATGCTGGAACACTCGGGCCAGAAATGGCAGCGATCCGACCTTTTGGACCCCAGCAAGATGCCACATCAGAAACTGCCTGCCCTGCGCACGCCCGAACGCCTGCTGCCCGACAGCGACCTAATTCGCGACTGGCTTGAAGCACAGGGGGCCGATTTCGACCAAGGTCTTAGTGACATTGAAAAAGCCCAATCGCGCGCCCTGATCCGCATGGCCGAAGAGCATATCTATTACCACATCGTCCTGGATCGTTGGGGCAATGATCAGGTCTGGCCGATCCTGCGCGAAATGTTCTTTTCCGGCATTCCCGCCCTGATCCGAAAACCGGTAAGCAGCGCCATTCGCAAATCGGTCATGAAGCGCGTGGATGGGCAAGGCGTATCGCGGTTTTCGGATGCCGAGCGAACCGACCGGCTTGAGAGCGATCTCGAGGCGATCTCGGCCTATCTGTGGCAATCGCCTTTTCTGCTGGGGGATCGACCAACCGCTGTGGATATGAGTGTTGGCCCCATTCTTGCCACCATGCGGGCAACACCGGCGGATACACCGCTGACCCGACGGATAAAACAGGATAATCTACTGAACAGCTATATCGACCGCATGGAACAGGCGATACCCATCGTATGAGACCGTTTGACAATCCAAAAGTCGCCTCTGCGTTCGAGGCCCTGCCCCCGCCCACCCGCACAGGCGCATTGGCTCTACGCGATCTCATCTTTGATACAGCCGCATCGCTGTCCGGCGCACCCCTCATTAACGAGGAGCTGCGTTGGGGGCAGCCTGCTTATCTGGCACCCAAAGGATCGACAATTCGGCTCGGCGGGCACAAATCAGCGTCCTTTGCCCTGTTCGTGCATTGCCAAAGCCGGTTGATGGGGGATTTCACATCGGTTTTCCCGGGCGAAGATCGGATTGACGGAACCCGCGCGGTTCTGTTTGACAGCCCCGATCAGATCGACCCGAACCGCCATGGCTGGCTGATTGCCCGGGCGCTGACCTATCACCTCTGACGCCGTTTGCGTTCCACCTTACGCTTGATCTTGTCCTTCTTGCGCTTGGTGCTGACAGCCTTGCGCCGAGCGCCCCTTTTGGCCGGGCCGCGTCCCCGAGGCAGCGCCTGATCGTCGATGGACAGCAGCTCCAGCTCCAGCCCACCGGTAACCGGTGTCGCCTCGGTCAAGCGCACGGTGACGCGTTGACCTATCGCGATGATCAGGCCGGTGTCCGATCCCATCAACGTGCCTGCCTCACGGTCGAAGTGGAAGAACTCCCGCCCCAGAGAGCGCACAGGCACCAGACCATCCGCGCCCGTTTCGTCCATCTTCACAAACGCTCCGAACCGGGCAATGCCGCTGACCCGGCCAGTGAACTCGTTGCCCACACGCTCACTCAGATACGCCGCCAGATAACGGTCGGTCGTATCGCGTTCAGCCATCATCGAGCGGCGTTCGGTGTCCGAGATATGGGTGGCCGTTTCCTCCAGCCGTGAGATTTCATCCTCGGTCAGCCCGTCCTTGCCCCAGCCGTGGGCCGAGATCAGCGCGCGATGCACGATCAGGTCGGCATAGCGCCGGATGGGAGAGGTGAAATGCGCGTAGTTCCGCAATGCCAAACCGAAATGGCCAAAGTTCTCGGGGTTGTAATAGGCCTGCGCCATTGACCGCAGGGTGGTCAGGTTGATCAGCTCCGCATCCTCGGTTCCGGCGGCAGCGTTCAACAGCGCGTTCAGATGCCGGGTTTGCAGCACCTGCCCCTTGGCCAGGTTAAGCCCTGCCGCCTGTGCCGTTTCCCGCAGGCTTTCCAGCTTCTCGGGCGCGGGCTCTTCATGCACCCGGAACAGCAGCGGTCGGCGTTTGGCAATCAGAGTCTCTGCGGCGGCGACATTGGCGAGGATCATGAACTCCTCGATCAGCTTATGCGCATCCAGCCGGTCGCGGAAGGCCACGCTGGTCACTTCGCCGGTGTCGGACAGGACGATCTTGCGTTCGGGTAAGTCCAGTTCCAACGGCTGCCGCATGGACCGCGCCTTTTTCAACGCGGCATAGGCGGCGTAGAGCGGTTTCAGTACCGTCTCCAACAACGGCCCGGTGCGGTCGTTTGGCGTACCGTCGATGGCCTCCTGCACCTCGGTATAGTTCAACGAAGCGGCAGAACGCATCAGACCCCGCACAAACCGGTGACCGATCTTGTTGCCCTCGGCGTCGATCTGCATCCGCACGGCGATACAGGCGCGCGGGACGCCCTCGTGCAAAGAACACAGGTCCCCTGACAGACGGTCGGGCAACATCGGGACAACGCGGTCGGGGAAATAGCTGGAATTGCCCCGCTTGCGCGCTTCGCGGTCCAGCGCGGTACCGGGCTGCACATAGGCGGCGACGTCAGCTATGGCGACCCAGATAACGTGGCCGCCGGGGTTCTTGGGGTCTTCATCGGCATGCGCATAGCAAGCATCGTCATGATCGCGCGCGTCCGCAGGGTCGATGGTCAGCAGCGGCATGTCCCTCAGGTCTTCGCGTCCCTTTAAACCGACGGGTTTGGCCTTGTCGGCCTCGTCGATCACCTTGTCAGGAAAATCGTCCGGGATACCGTGCTGATGGATCGCGATCAGCGAAACCGCCTTGGGTGCAGTGGGGTCGCCAAGCCGCTCGACGATCCGCGCGCGGGGCAGACCCATGCGGTTCTTGGGCCCGGCCTGTTCGGCCTCGACCAGCTCACCGTCCTTGGCACCCAGAACCGCCCCGTCCGCAACCAGCCATTCGGTGGACCCCGCCTTGTCGATGGGCACGATCCGCCCGCCCTCGGCCCCTTTGCGGAAGATGCCGACGATCTTGCGCGGGTTGGTACCAATGCGGCGGATCAGGCGCGCCTCATAATTGTGGTCTTCCTCATGCACCACGGTCAGGCGGGCCAGAATGCGATCACCCTCGCCCAGCGCAGGATCGCTGGCGCGGGCAATGATCAAAACAACTGGCTCAACCCCTTCGCCATGCCATTCCAAGGGGCGTGCGAACAGATCACCATCCGCATTGGGTGCCTTGACCTGCAATACACTGACCGGCGGCAGACGATCCGGGTCGCGATAGCTGCGCTTGCGCTTTTCCAGATGACCCTCTGCCTCAAGATCCTATGAGAAAGCGGCGACTGGTGCCAAAATCGCGCCGTCAAACACAGAATAGGAGAACACGAATGTCCACCACAAACGCCACCGCAGCACCAGTCTTCGGCGAGAATAACACGGTCTACGTCGCAGTGGAAATATCACGCAAGTCTTGGGTGTTCGGGATTAAAAGCCCGACCCGGGATCGGATCGGCCTGCACGTGCTTCCAGCGGCAGACACGGACGCCCTCAAAACCCTGATCGAAGAACAACAGGCCAGGGCAGAGCGAGTGCTTGGCCAGCAGGTGCGCGTCCTTTGCTGCTATGAAGCTGGTTATGAAGGCTTCTGGTTGGCCCGCTGGCTGGATCAGTTCATGTCGATTGAGACAATCGTACTGGATCCGGCCAGCTTGCTGGTCAATCGCAAGGCTAAACAGCGCAAGACCGACCGGATCGATGCCAAGAAGATGGTGCGGGCGCTGTTAGCGCATGATCGAGGCGACAGTTCGGTTCTCAGCCAGGTGCGTGTTCCGAATGTTGAACAGGAAGACCGTAAACGTCTGCTTCGAGAACGTAATCGATTGGTCAAAGATCGAACATCTAAAACAAACTCGATCAAGGGGTTGCTGAAGCTGCACGGCATCTTCGATCTCGACCCTCGGAGCAAAGACTTTGAAGCGCGGTTCAATGAGGTGAAAACCGCCTATGGGACGCCGTTCCCTGCACAGGCCCGCAAGGAAATATTGCGGATTCTGGATCGGATGCAACTGGCCGAGAAACAGATTGCGGAGGTTGAGGCTGAACGTGACGAAGTTGCCTGCAAGGGCGCAACGATAGCGATAGCTGATACGGTCGCAGGCAGCGATGAACAGGTGGCCGCAAAGATTGCGACACTCAGCCAGCTCAAAGGGATCGGCGCGAACGATGCCACTTTGCTGGTCAATGAGGTCTTCTACCGAGACTTCCGCAATCGCCGCGAACTGGCCGGTTGGGTTGGGATCGCACCGACTCCCCATGCAAGTGGCGATACGGAACGGGATCAGGGGATCGGCGGCGATGGCCCTGGATGGATCCGCGCAAACCTGATCCAAATGGCCTGGCGCTGGGTTAGATATCAGCCTGATAGCGCGCTCAGCAAGTGGTTTGAAAAGCGCACTGCAGGGGCAAAAGGGCGCATGCGCAGGGTGATGATTGTAGCACTCGCTCGCAAACTGCTGATTGCGCTATGGCGTTTCTGTGAAACCGGGCTCGTTCCCACTGAGGCAAAACTCGCCTGACCCTATAGAATCTAGTCTGGCCGGACGCGGCAGGGCTGGAGACCGGGCGGTGTGTGACCGTAATGGCACGAGGCTGAAAGACGCCGATCCCGAGATGGGTCCCACCTCCGGAACGTTGTGCCCGCAGCACGCGGGATTGTGGGAGAGTACCAGCGTCGCTGGAAGCCACCCGGATATAAGTTTGGTGAAGCGCACACAAGGCGCAACCGTTGCAAAGAAACGTTCCGACCCGAATACCAAGCCAGCAAGGCCGCCTGAACGAAGGAAAACGAAATGCTCTAGAACCCAAAATCTCCGGGCTTGACAACCGCTTTCTCATATAAGCTCTTTGAGGATGCGCTTCAGATCAATCCGATCCGCGCCCTTGATGCCGAAGGCTTTGGCGATATCACGTTTCGAAGTCAGGGTGGGGTTCGCCGAGATCCAATCGAGGACCTCCTGCTTGGTGGGAATGCGAGTCATAATTCCGGCCTATCACGCGGATGCGACCGCGTCATGACCAAAAAGCAGCGCGGCAAATACGTGGGTCGGGTCAGGCAAAATAATCGCGCAAAATACGTGCGTAGATGTTCTTGAGTTGATGAATCTGCGCGACCTCGACACATTCATCGACCTGATGCATCGTACGCCCGACAAGGCCGAATTCAACCACCGGGCAGTGGTTCTTGACGAACCGCGCATCCGACGTGCCCCCTGTAGTTGACAATTCGGGCTGTATGCCGGTCTCGGCCTGAACTGCGCGGGCAACAAGATCAGAAAGTGCGCCCGGCGGTGTCAGGAAGCTTTCGCCCGAAATCTTGATCCTGGTGTCGACCTGAACACCAAACTCATCTGCGACTTGCGCGGCTTCGGACAGCAGCCAGTCACTGAGACTGGCCCCGGTGTGGCTGTCATTAAAGCGGATATTGACAGCACTGGTGCATTGGGCCGGAATGACATTTGTGGCGGGATTACCTGTGTCCATTGTCACCACGGCCAGGGTTGACGCATCGAAATGATCCGTGCCGTGATCCAGCTTGTGGCTGGCCAACCGATCCATCAACCGCGCCATCACGGGCAACGGATTTTTGGCCCGGTGCGGATAAGCGGAATGTCCCTGAACACCTGTTACCGTAAACCACGCGGTCATTGATCCCCGGCGACCTATCTTGATCATGTCACCCATCCGGTTGGGGCAAGTAGGTTCACCGACCAGACAGGCGCTCATACGCTCGCCTTCTTGCTCCATGAAATCCAGAAGGGCTGTGGTGCCGTCCAGCGCGTCGCCTTCCTCATCCCCGGTGATGGTCAGGATAATGGCCCCGTCCGGCGGCGTATCCCGTACGAACTCAACAGCAGCGGCGGCAAAAGCCGCCACCCCGGATTTCATGTCTGTCGCCCCTCGCCCATACATCACGCCATCGCGGATCTCGGCCCCAAAGGGTGCGACAGTCCATGCGGCTTCGTCCCCGACCGGAACAACATCGGTATGTCCATTGAATCCAAAGCTGCGTGCGTGCCCCTTTTGCCCCCAGCGGGCAAACAGATTGGCAATGCCCCCACGATCAACGCGGGTGCAGTCAAACCCGGCCTCAGACAGAAATTTTTCCAGCAAAACCAGTGCCCCACCTTCATCAGGTGTGACCGATGGGCAACGGATCAGATCTGCGGTCAGCTGAACGGGATCGGTCATAGAAAGCCTCGTGGGTTGGTTCCGGCCTGGGTTCGTACACAGATTCAACGAATTGGCCGGATTGCCAACCCCAACCAGCCGGATTTCCCGTACAAATCCACCGGTGTTTCACAATGATATGCGAATAAAACACGCAAGATGACCCCGCGACCGACTTGCCGCACGCCCTGCAAGTAAGATAGAGGGCCGCGAAACAGGTGAATTGACAATATGCGCGCCCTCTTCGCTCTGATCTGCCTGACTTTCGCGGTTCTTGCTCAGCAAAGCCAGGCTCAGTCCCTTACGGTCACCACCGTGACCCGCCCTCCGTTTTCCTATGTCGAAGACGGAGCCCAAACCGGCTTTTCGATGGATTTGCTCGAGGCGCTGTCCGAGGCATTGAACTGGGATTACTCGGTCAACCGTGTCGAGGGCTTTGGTGACATGCTTTCGGCGGTTCAGGACGGCAGCGCCGATCTGGCAATCGCAAACATCTCAATCACGGCGTCGCGCGAAACGATGATGGATTTCAGCCAGCCAATTTTCGAGGCAGGACTGCAGATCATGGTCCCCTCGGACGCAGCGCGGCGACCATCTCTGCTGCAGGCGCTGTTGTCGCGCGAGCTGTTCATCGCCATCGGTCTGGCCTTCGCCATCCTGCTGGGCGGCGGCATGCTGATGTGGGGCTTTGAACGCCGTGCGCAACCATATTTCGACCGCAAACTGAACGAGGCCTGGTTCCCGTCTTTCTGGTGGGCGCTGAACCTTGTCGTCAATGGCGGGTTCGAGGAACGCATGCCGCGCACTCCGTTCGGCCGTCTGTTGGGCGTGGTTCTGGTGGTCTCGTCCCTGTTTATCGTATCGGTATTCACGGCCCGTATCACCTCGGTCATGACCGTGGATGCCATCAGCGGCAACGTGAACTCTGTCAACGATCTTTACGGAAAGCAAGTCGGGACCATCTCGGGGTCGACCGCAGCGAATTTCCTCAACCGCCGCGAAATCGAGTTTGCAGGTTACAACGATCTGGACAGCTTGCTGGCGGCTTTCACGGGCAAAGACCTGGATGCTGTCGTTTTCGATGCGCCCATCCTGTCATATTTCGCGGCCCATGACGGACGCAGGATTGCAACCATGACCGGCGGCATCTTTCTGCGCGAGAATTACGGCATCGCGTTCCCAACCGGGTCACCCCTTGTCGAAGAGGTCAACCAAGCGCTTCTGGCCCTGCGTGAAGACGGCACTTATGATGAGATTTACCGTAAGTGGTTTGGGATGCGGAACTAGTCCGCGTCCCCGTAAAACGGAGTCATCTGGGCGACAATAACCGCGTTTTCATCCAGCGCCCGCTGCATCAGAGCGCGTTCATCGGGGTCTATCTCATGCCCCTGAGCCTCTCGTTCGGCCAGAGTGCCGTATCCGGTGACGTCCAACGGTGCCGTGTCTGCCTGTTTCAGGATCGCCACCGTTTCGCGCACCGCTTCGGCTTCATCAACTCCGCTGGCAAAACACATCAACGCCGCCCCGGTCGCGCCATCAGGCAGGCCGTCGCCTTCCTTCCGTCCGATCTGCACGAGAAGGGTATAAACTTGCTGACGCGAGGGCTTTTTTTGCTTTTCCATATCTGGGGCCATACCGGTGCGCTTAACCCCGGTCAAGCCGCCGGGAAATTGCTAACGTCCCGCTTTGCCGTCATAGTGCCCATGCAAGCCATTTCATTCTTACAGAGGGCGTTTCATGTCTTACCCCGATTTCATCAAAAGTTTTCCAGGCCTCGAATTGCCGTTCCCCGATGATGTGGTGCAAACTGCGGTGATCCGGTCAGATTCAGGACTGGTTGCGTTCTTCACTTTTCTCAAGGATTTTGAACTGCCCGCACATTCGCACAAGGCGCAATGGGGCACGGTGATTGAGGGCGAAGTTGAACTGACTATCGGGACAGAAACCAGAACATACCGCCCGGGCGACAGTTATTCTATTCCGTCAGGCGTTGAGCATGGCGGTCGGATTCAGGCCGGGACGCGGGTCATTGACGTATTCGAAGAACCGGACCGATATCCGATCAAATCCTAAAGAAAAAGCCGCAGCAGGTCGCGGCGGCTTTTGTTCGGTTTTGTAACTGCCTTAGTCACGCAGCAGTTCGTTAATCCCGGTTTTCGAGCGGGTCTTTTCGTCGACACGCTTCACAATCACCGCACAATACAGGCTGACATTGTTCTTCGACGGCATCGAGCCCGCCACGACCACCGAATAGGGCGGCACTTCGCCATACATGACTTCGCCGGTTTCGCGGTCAACGATCTTGGTGGATTTGCCGATAAAGACGCCCATGCCCAAAACCGAACCTTCACGGACGATACAGCCTTCAACCACTTCGGACCGTGCACCGATAAAGCAGTTGTCCTCGATGATGGTCGGACCGGCCTGCATGGGCTCCAACACACCGCCGATACCAACGCCACCCGACAGGTGCACGTTCTTGCCGATCTGTGCGCAGGACCCAACAGTGGCCCAGGTGTCGACCATGGTGCCTTCGTCCACATAAGCGCCAAGGTTCACAAAGGACGGCATAAGCACCACGCCCGGCGCAATGTAGGCCGATTTACGGACGACACAGTTTGGAACCGCGCGGAAACCGGCGGCTTGCCACTGGTTTTCACCCCAACCGGCGAACTTGCTGTCCACCTTGTCCCACCAGCCACCAGCCTGCGGGCCGCCCGGCTGGATTTCCATGTCCTTGACGCGGAAGCCCAACAGAACCGCCTTTTTGGCCCATTGGTTCACATGCCAGTCGCCATTCTCCAGTTTCTCGGCAACACGCAGAGATCCACTGTCCAATGCGTTCAGCGTATCATCGATCGCTTCGCGTTGTTCGCCGGTTGTCGCTGGGCTGATCGAGTCGCGGACCTCCCATGCGGCTTCGATGGCGGCTTCCAGTTGCGCGTTGGACATGGGGTTACTCCGTCAGACTCTGTTCACGTTGGTCTGGCCTATACGCAAGGGAAAGCGAGGGCGCAATGCGACGCAGAGGGTTCTGATTGCGTCTTTTGCCATTTGTCGCGTGAAACCGCGCAAAGATTGGGGGATAGTTGCGGAAAACGGGTTAATTGGCCCGCCGGATATGGCGCACCAGAATCGAGGTCGCAGCGGCGGCATCCTTGGTTTTCAATGCCTGAACAATAGCCGCATGGTCCGTATCGACACGCTGTACCCATTTGGGCCGCCAATGGGCAAACAAGTGCCTGGCGCTGGCAATGTGCAGATCATCGATCGTGTGCAGCAGGCGCGCCATTCCACAGGGGGTCAGGATCGCACGATGAAAGATGCGGTTGCGCGCTTCCCATAGCGGCATACTGTCGGCCCTGTCACAGGCAAGACGGGCCTCGTCAGCCAATTTCAAGGCCGCAGGCGTCATATTCTGGGCCGAGTGCTGCAACGCCAGCGTCTCAAGCGCGACACGCATCTCGATCACTTCCCGCACTTCGGCTGGGTCCAGTGCAGTTACGCGCATGCCCCGGCGCGGCTCACTTTTTGCCAATCCGTGGGCTTCGAGGCGCAACAACGCCTCGCGCACGGGCACATGACTGGTGTCAAAGGACCGGGCGATATGGTCCTGGCGCAGCTTCTCACCGGCCAGCAAGTCGCCAGTGATGATTTGCTGACTAAGGTGTTGATAGATCGTGTCGGCGATGGTCGCGGTCATGAATTATAGATAAAAACCATAACTCACTTCCACAAGCGGATAATTTACCCCTGCAACGGATCCGGAGCGATATTTCCACCGCACACCAGCACCGCAACTTTCTCGCCCTCTTCCGGCTGATAAGCCCCACATGCCAGGGCCGCCAACGCCGCTGCTCCGGCGGGCTCGACCAGAATGCGATGGGCCTGCCACAGGGTTTTTTGGGCATTGGCTATCGCCTCATCCGGGACAAGAACCGAAGCCATGCCCTGTGCCAACCCGTAGCAGATCGACCCGATCCGGCGTGCGCCCAGCGCATTGGCCGCGATCCCCGAAACAGAAACGTCTACCGGTTCGCCAGCCCTAAGCGCCGCGTTCAGCGCGCAAGAGGTCTCGGGCTCGACCGCAACGACCTTTCGCGCGCCCTGAAACCATGCCAAAGCTCCGGCGATCAATCCACCACCGCCGACGGCCACAAGAACCGTATCGGCCTGCAGGCCCTGCGCATCCCATTCGGCAAAGCAGGTACCCTGACCGGCAACCGTGGCAGGGGCGTCATAAGCATGGATTTGCATCGCGCCCGACGTCTCTTCGTGTTCTTGCGCCATGATCAGCGCGTTCGCGTATTCTCCGGGCACGACACTAAGGTCGGCTCCGATACGTTCGATCAGGGCAATCTTGGACGGCCCCGCAAGCTCGGGCACAAAAATCTTAGCAGGATGGCCCAGCGCTCGCGCCGCATAGGCCGCCGCTGCCCCATGATTGCCGCCAGATGCTGCGACAACGCCCGCCTTGGGTACATCCGTGCTGAGCAAGGTATTGAACGCCCCGCGCGCTTTGAAGCTGCCGGTGTGCTGTAGATGCTCCAGCTTCATTTCGACGGGATAGCCCAATCCCAAAGCGTGGCTGTCCAACACCGGCGTGACCTGCGCGTATCCTTTGATACGGTTCCGCGCTGCGGATATTTCACTCTTCCAATCCATTCTTGTCTTTCCGTGACTGGCACTCTGCCCGCGAACCCTATAGCTGTTTGACAAACACGCAAGCAGGGATCGATCACCGATGAGAGAAGACCGCCACAGCCCGTTCCGCGACGCGCAGACCGACCGCTCGACCGCGAGCGAGGTTCCGGACACGCCGCAGACGCGATCCCCGGCCTATCGCCTTGCCTTTGCCGATGACGAATTCCTATGCCGGGATGAGCTGCGCCCAGTGCGTCTGCAACTGGAACTGCTGAAACCCGAGATGATCATGAGCGAGCGCGAGATCACCTCGACCATTGTCATGTTCGGCGGCGCTCGGATTCCTGAGCCATCGCAAAAACACACCGCGCGGACGGAAACCTTGGCCGGTCTGTCGCAGTATTACGATGAGGCGCGCGAGTTTGCCCGTCTGATGACCGAGAAATCCAACGCCACAGGCTGCCGCGAGAATGTGATCGTCACCGGCGGCGGCCCCGGCGTGATGGAGGCCGGAAATCGCGGCGCGCAGGATGCGGGCGGCTGTTCCATCGGTCTAAACATCGTGCTGCCGCATGAACAGGCACCGAACCTGTATGTCACGCCCGACCTCAGCTTTAATTTCCATTACTTCGCTATCCGCAAGATGCACTTCCTGATGCGCGCCCGCGCCATCACCATCTTCCCCGGTGGTTTCGGCACGATGGATGAACTGTTCGAATCCCTGACCCTGATCCAGACCGGCCGGATGGATCGCGTGCCCTTCCTGCTGTTTGGCCGCGCGTTCTGGGAGAAGGTGATCAACTGGGAGGCTCTGGCCGACGCAGGCACCATATCGGACGAAGACCTCGACCTGTTCCGCTTTGTCGACACCGCGCAAGAGGCCGTCGATATCATCGAGAACTGGGAACCCGCCCCGCCCCGCGACGCAATTCCGGGGCGCTGAGCCATGGCCCCCAAGATCGGAGAGATGCTGCACCTGCGCGGGAACACCCTGAACAAGGGTGAGCCGGTGGCGTTGCCGCTGACCCAAAGCAGCATGTTCCATCTGCCGGGCGCGCCGGACGGCCATGCCACATATGGCCGGGTCGACAACCCGACATGGGTGCAGTTGGAGCACGTGCTGTCGCATCTGGAAGATGCACCCTGCCTCATCTTCCCGTCGGGCATGGCAGCGATTTCTGCGGCGTTGTTTGCAACCCTAAAGGCTGGATCGCGCGTTCTGATCCCATCGGACGGTTATTACGTCACGCGTCTGCTGGCCGACCGGTTCCTATCTCATCTGGGGGTGGTGGTTGAGGAACGCCCGACCACAGCGTTCACCAAAGGTGGTTTTGACGGGTTCGATGTGGTGCTCGTCGAAAGCCCCTCAAACCCCGGTCTGGACATGATTGACCTTGGGGCCGTGGCAGAACAGGTGCGCGCTGCGGACGGTATCACAATCGCCGATAACACAACGATGACTCCGCTGGGCCAACGGCCTCTGGACCTTGGCATAGATGTTGTCGTGTCGTCTGACACCAAGGCGATGGGCGGTCATTCCGACGTGCTGATGGGTCACGTCGCAAGCCGCAGCACACAGATCATGGAGCGGGTCGAGGAATGGCGACGCGTTTCCGGCACGATCCCCGGCCCGCATGAGGCATGGCTGTTACATCGCGGACTGGAGACACTGGACGTGCGGTTCGACCGAATGTGTAATTCGGCGCAGGTCCTTGCCGAAAGATTGGTTGTGCATCCGGCTGTCAACAAAGTCCGCTACCCCGGCTTGCCGGATGATCCATCTCACGCGCTGGCACAGGCACAGACCGCGCGGTTCGGCTTTCTGCTGTCCCTGACGCTGGACAGCGAAGACCAGGCCGAGGCCTTCATCAATACCTGCCCGCTTTTGCGCCCCGCAACCTCCTTCGGCGGTGTCCACAGCTCGGCCGAGCGCCGGGCGCGTTGGGGCGATAATGTCGACCCAGCCTTCATTCGGCTGTCAGTCGGATGCGAGCCGGTCGAGGAGCTGTGGCAGGCCATCGAAAACAGCCTGAACGCCCTGTGACTACTGCTTAGGCTCACGCAGTTCGGTGAACACGTAGATCGGCAGCACGATACTGCCGATCAAAGCACCCAACCACACAAGCAGCGTCGCGGCCAGCAGGTTAGAGATGCCACCAATCGTAAGCCCTGCAGTGATCAAATCCGTGACCAACAGGCCGACGAAAGTCACGATCAACGCGATCCCACCTTTCAGGGCTGGTGCTTTCTTCTCACCCAGCTTCAGGATCAACGGTTCTGCCACAACCTGAACCACAGTGAACACGATCACGACGACGATGAAGGATAAAGGCCGGATCGCAAACCCGGACAGCAGCAGCATCGCCAGTAACAACCCGATGGCATTTCCGGCCAGCAAGGCCAAAGCGGACTTAATTCTGCGCGACATGGGTCGGCCTCCGTCAATCACAGGTTAAAACATGCAGATATTAGCAGGCTTGCAGGATTTTTCGAGCCAATTCAATCGCCTCTTCCTTTTGGCCAGTTGAAAACGCATGATAAAACACATTCATCAAGATCAGACATGCCCACGACCTGCGAGAGTGTGATGAGCGACGACCCCTATTCCGTACTTGGCGTTGCGAAGGATGCCAGCGACGCCGAGATCAAGAAAGCCTACCGGCGTATCGCCAAGGAGTGCCACCCGGACCTGAAACCGGGAGACGCCGAAGCCGAGGCCAAATTCAAGGCCGCAGCCGCTGCCTACGATCTGTTGAAAGACCCCGAGACGCGGGCAAAGTATGACAACGGCGAAATCGACGCTTCGGGTCAGGAGCGTCCCCAACAACAATACTATCGCGATTATGCCGAGGCCGCGGGCAACCCCTATCGTGGACGTCAGGCCAACCCGGACGATATGTCCGACATCTTCGCCGAGTTCATGCGCGGGCGCGGCGGATTCAGCGGTCAGCACACGCAGGAGTTCCACGCGCCGGGCCATAACCTGAACTATTCGCTTCAGATCAGCTTTCTGGATGCGGTGTTCGGGGCCAGCCAAAAGCTGACCCTGCCAGATGGCGATCGGATCGAGGTCAAGATCCCCGCCGGTATCACTGACGGGCAGACCATCCGGCTGCGGGGCAAGGGCGCTCCGGGTTATGGCGAGGGTCCTGCGGGCGACGCACTGGTGACAGTTTCAGTCGCCAAACACCCAGTATTTGATCGTCAGGGCGATGATATTCATATCTCTCTGCCGATCACCATCGATGAAGCCATTTTGGGCGGCAAAGTCCCGGCCCCCACCATCGATGGCGGGGTGAATGTCAGTGTTCCGGCAGGCACAAGCAGCGGCAAAACGCTTCGGCTGCGCGGCAAGGGAGTCAAGAAACGCGGCTCGTCCGAGCGTGGGGATCAGTTGATCGAGTTGACGGTCACGATGCCGGACAAGATTGACGATGAATTGAAGCAATTCATGGAGACCTGGCGGGAAACACATCGCTACGATCCGCGGAAAGGAATGCCGTCATGACCTTGACCGAGAAAGAACTGATCGAAACCATCGCCCGCCTGACTTCGGACCGTCTAACCGAATATCTGGCCGCCGAAATCGTGATCCCCGAGCAATCGGAACAGGGGTTGGTCTATCACAGCATCGACGTCGCGCGGCTGGAACTGGCCTGCGAGTTGCACGAACAATACGATATGGAGGCCGATGCGCTGTCGATGATGATCTCGCTGATCGACCAGATGCACGGGCTGCGGGCCGAGCTGCGCGAGGTTCTGAGCGCAGTTGAAGCGCAACCCGAACCGGTGCGGCAGCAACTGGTCGAGGTGATCGGCACAGCGCGGTTCCGTCGCAGGTAGTGGGGTTTTGGCGACGCAGGATTTGCCGTAGAAACCCGCCTTGATCCTTTGCCCGGTAGCCCCATGACCCAGTCCAGATCCGAATTGCTGATGCCTGCGGGCAATCTGCGAAAGTTGAAACTCGCCATCTTGTACGGCGCGGACGCGGTCTATCTGGGCACGCCGGATATGTCGCTGCGCACCAAGTCCGAATTTTCGCTGGAAGAGGTGATCGAAGGGGTTGAGTTCTGCCACCGGCATGGGCGGCGCGCCTATCTGACGCTGAACCTGTTTTCGCACAATAGAGACATCCCGAAGCTGGATGAATACATCGACACGGTCCGTAAGGTGAAGCCCGACGGGTTGATCATCGCTGACCCCGGCGTCTTTCAATACGTACGCGAGCGTGCCCCTGAATTGCCACTGCATATCTCGACCCAGGCCAATATCTGTTCATGGCTCTCGGTGAAGTTCTGGCAGGATCAGGGGGCCGAGCTTGTGGTGCTGGCCCGCGAAGTCTCTTACCCCGAACTGGTCGAGATCCGCGAGAAATGCCCCGACATCAAGCTTGAGGCGTTCGTACACGGCGCCATGTGCATGACCTATTCGGGCCGCTGCCTGCTGTCGAATTTCATGGCTGAGCGCGGCGCGAACCAGGGCAACTGCGCCAATTCCTGCCGCTGGAACTATGGTCTGAAGCTTCGCCTCAAGGATGGCACACATCAGGAATTGCGCATAACGGACGAAAACGCCGACCTGTTCGAGTTCCTTCTGGAAGAGGGTTGTCGCCCCGGCGATCTGATGCCCATCGAAGAGGATGATCGCGGCTCGTACATCCTGAATTCCCGCGACCTGTGCATCATGCCGAAACTGGATGAGTATCTGAAGATCGGCGTCGACAGCCTCAAGGTCGAAGGGCGCGGCAAGTCGGAATATTACGCCGCCATTGTCGCGCGTGCCTATCGTATGGCCATCGACGACTATCACGCGGACCCTGACAACTGGGACCCGAAGCCCTATATGCGCGAACTCGAAACCGTCGGAAACCGTGGCTACACGCTGGCCTTCCACGAAGGTCGCCTGACCAACTATGCGCATGACTACGAGCACACGGCCTCAATCGCGCAATGGGAATATGCCGGGATCGTCACCGAAGTGACCGAAGATGCGTTTCTGGTCGAGGTGAAGAACAAGCTTGAACCGGGCGACGTGCTGGATTTCGTCTCGCCGATTTCACGCGAAACGGTTCTACTGCGGGTCTATGATTTCGAACGCGCCCACGATGGCGCGCGGCTGGACGCGGTGCATGGCAGTACAAAAACCATCATCCGCCTGCCCTTTGCCCTGTTCGATCACGAAGACATCGAAGACCTGCGCGCGCGGTTCCCCGTCTACTCGGTCCTGCGCAAGGAACGCGCGCTGACTGACGAACATTGGAGCCGCATCCGCTTTGACAAGCTTGTGCAGGGTCTGGAAACGACTGGCCGCACCAATCCCCAAGCGTATGAGCGCCGCCGCAACGAGTTGGTCGAAAGGATCGGAGAAGATGGCAACGAGCGTCGTTTCAAGACGAACCGCATCGGTACCGAGGGCTGTTGCGGCAAAGGCTGCAACGGCTGCCTGATCTTCTGGCAGGACGAAAAATACGCCAAGGCGCGCGAGGTTCTGTCCAGGCGCAAACAGGGCGAACAGCTTAGCCGGCGCGAGGCGACCGCACTGAAACTCCCGGATCAGGTCGTCTGAGGGTCACTGCGCGACGCGGTACTCCTCGGGGACATAAAACGTGTAATCCCGGTCAGCGACGGCCTCGTGACAGTCATGGCAATAGGCTACCGCACCTGCGCGGTCTCCCATCGTGTCGCCAAACAGCGAACCATCCGGCAGCACCATGATATAGCGCCAGTCAGCTGTATCGGGGCTGGTGTCTTTGGGTAGTTTTTCCATCACGAACATGGCACCAACAAAGACCTTGCCCTCATCCGTCACCGTCATACTGTCCTTGGCCAGAACCGATCCGGCGGGCAGGACCTCGCCCTCGGCCAGGGTCCCGTAGTTGTGCGCCATCCGGTTGGCATAGCTGTTTACAAAGCGCTGCCCATGCGTGGCCGAGATATAGGGCGCGTCGTTGAACAGAGGCCAGTTCTGATAGTTGCGGATTAGGTCAAGCTGAGCCGCCGCATAACCTCGGGCCATGCGCCGCGTCAATGAGCGGTAATGCTGATTTGCCTCATCCTTGGTCAGCTCAGCCGGGTTTTCGATGGCCAGATGCGCATCCTGTTCATTGGTCTGCGCAATGGTTCCAGACACTCCGGCTAGCAGAACGGCCAAAGCCGCAATTCCCTGCGTGTGTTTTGTAATCATCGTGGTGGCCCATCCGTCTTTGATACGGTTTCGCCTGAACGCCGCCCCGGTTCACCCGTTCACAAAATAGCGGCTCTGAAAATTCTTTCTATGACCCGGATCACAATCTCACCGCCTTGTGCGTGAAGTTGAGACCGCTTGATCGCAATTAAACATTAGCAAATTTGAAGATGAATAGACAGATGGCGCAGAGTATTTCATCCGTGCCTTGCACGTGCATCAGTGCTTTCAACCCAAACCGGCTTCGGATTCGATCTGCTTACGCGATTTGCGGGCGCGTTCCGTGGCCGATTTCAACTGACCGCACGCCGCCATGATGTCCTCGCCCCGTGTCTTGCGGATGGGGGAGGCATAACCGGCGTGATAGATGATATTCGCAAACGCCCGGATACGGTTGTTCGAACTGCGCTTGTACGGCGCGCCGGGCCATTCGTTGAACGGGATCAGGTTGATTTTGGCCGGGATATTGTGGCGCTTGATATGCGCGATCAGTCGATGCGCATCTTCGTCGCTGTCATTCACGCCGTCCAGCATCACATATTCAAACGTGATCCGCTCCGAGTTCGAGGCATTGGGATAGCTGGCAAGCGCCTGTAGCAGTTCCTCGATATTCCAACGCTTGTTGATCGGAACCAGCACATCGCGGGTCTCATTGGTGGTCGCATGGAACGAGATCGCCAGCAGGCAACCGATTTCCTCAGCCGTGCGCGCGATCTCAGGCACCACACCCGACGTCGACAGAGTGATCCGGCGTCGCGACAGGGAAATCCCCTCGGGGTCCATCGCAATCTTCATCGCGTCGCGGACGTTTTCGAAATTATAAAGCGGCTCGCCCATGCCCATCAGAACGATGTTCGACAAAAGGCGGGTTTCATCCTTCGGCGCGCCCGGGGTCGGCCATTCCTCAAGATCGTCGCGTGCCATCATCACCTGACCGACAATTTCCGCCGCGGTCAGATTGCGCACCAATTTCTGCGTGCCGGTGTGGCAGAAGGAACAGGTCAACGTGCAGCCGACTTGCGATGAGATACACAGCGTGCCGCGATCCTCTTCTGGGATATAGACAACCTCGACCTCATGCCCACCAGCGATGCGGCACAGATATTTGCGCGTGCCGTCCTCAGAGACCTGACGCGTCACCACCTCAGGGATTTCGATCACGAAATTCTCGGCCAGCTGCGCGCGATAGGCTTTGGCGAGGTTGGTCATCTCGGCAAAGTCGCGAACACCCCACTGGTAGATCCACTGCCAGATTTGCCCGGTGCGCATCTTGGCCTGCTTTTCAGGCGTCCCATATTCGATCAACGCCGCACGCAATTGATCGCGGGTCAGACCGACAAGGTTGATCTTCCCCTCGGGCAGTTTGCGGGGGATGGTCATGACGTCTTGAGTGATCGGCGCTTTGGGCGACATTTGGCGTATCTCTGCGGATTCTGGCTTGGGATGCGCCTCTATATAGGATCGCACGCAAAGATCAAAAGAAATCGTGCTGCTTAATTCGCAAAGCGCAGCAATTCGTCCACACGCATGCGCCCCAGATCGACGCGACAGGCTGTAATGCCAATTCCGGTCCCCGACCCACCGCCGTACGAGGCCCCAATGGCCTCGCATTGCGCATCACGATAGGCGGCCCAGGCGGACTGCGCGGCCTCAAGCGCAGGCAGGGCCGCATCCCGCTCTGTCACATCATCCAACTCTTGCGCCGCGGCGGCTGCAAATCCATAAGCGGCTTGCAGAGCAGAATTCACACGGTCCTCCATCTGCGCGACACAATCCCCGATCTCGACCTGAGACGGGGCATCCGAACATTCAAGCGTTGGATCAGCCAATGCGGCGAAGGGCACTAAGAAGAGAAGAATGGCGGGACGCATCGCAGAACTCCTGTATCGGTGACACTGGTTGTGCCCCGATCCTACCTTGCAATCCGTCAGATGATACCGTGTTTCGAAAACCGGCTGTTAATTGGTACAGCGTGTCTCGGCGTCTTCAATCGCTGCGGTAAAGCCCAGCAGTGAGAAGGTATCCTTGGTCTGTGTTCCGCGCTCGGACCGGGCGGTCAGAACAGCCTCGGTGCCGCGTTTCATGGCGGTGACAATCTTGGCATCATCCGCTGCGGTCGCGGGCCAAGCCCATTCGCCATCTGTAAACAGTTCGAATTCCGAACCATCGACCACCAGATTGACCGTCGAGCCGGACGCAAAGGGGTATCCGCCGGTAAAGGTCACCTGACCTTTGACCTCGGCATTCGGGCGATAGAATACAAACAGCAGGATATCGCTTCGACGAACAGAAACCACACGACCGCCACGGGTGTTCACGGTTTCCTTGGGTGCAGACACGCTCCAGCATTCGGTGGGATCGTCTTCGACAAACACGCTCCAATCGGTCTTGGCCGCGACACGGTTGGTGCTGGTCGCCTGCTGGGCGATTGCGGTTGTGGCCATCCCGGCCATGCACAGGCCCGCGATCACACGGACGAGTTTCGATCCCATCTGTCCAGCCTCCTAGCTCGACTCATACCTCATACCCATCGGATGTGACTGCGAACCCTGCCGGTTCGTCTGTAACGTTGCGCATTCCGATGTTTGCCGACATACACACACTAACGCAGGTTTCGCCACAGGCGAAAGGGCGATTGGCAGAATTTTGCGCATAAAATCGGAGGTCCAGATGACGCAGCCCGTACCAATGACAGAACTGTGGCGCGGTCCATTGCTGGAAAGCCTGCACCTGGGCCATGCGGTGATCTGCGACGACACCGGTCAGATCGTGCAAAGCTGGGGTGATCCGAATGCGGTGATCTATCCCCGATCCTCGGCCAAGATGATCCAGGCGCTGCCGTTGATCACATCTGGCGCGGCTGCGAAATACGGCCTGAATTCCGAGCATCTGGCGCTCGCCTGCGCCTCGCACAACGGTGCTCATATCCACACCGACCGTGTTTCGGCCTGGCTGGATCATCTGGGTCTGGCTGAACCGGATTTGCGCTGCGGCCCGCAAGAGCCCGCCGATATGGCCGCCCGTGACGGGCTGATCCTGGCCGACGACACGCCCTGCCAGATTCACAACAATTGTTCAGGCAAGCATTGCGGGTTCCTGACCGTCGCGCAGCATATGGGCGCAGGGCCGGAGTATCTTGAGATCGACCATCCTGTGCAGCAGGCCTGCCTGTCCGCAGTCGAGGAAACCACAGGTGAAACCAGCCCGGCTTATGGGATCGATGGTTGCTCGGCCCCGAACTTCGCCACGTCACTGGTAGGTTTGGCGCGGTCGATGGCATGGTTCGCCTCGGCCGCAGACCGATCCGGCCGGGCCAGCGACGCGGCGGCGCAGCTGACGGCAGCCATGATCAAACACCCCGAACTGGTCGCCGGAGAAACCCGCGCCTGCACCGAGCTGATGCGTGCCATGGAGGGCCGCGCTGCAATCAAGACCGGAGCTGAAGCCGTGTTCGTCGCCATCATCCCGGAAAAGCGAATGGGGATCGCACTGAAGATCACCGACGGCACGACCCGCGCCAGTGAATGCGCCATCGCCGCGCTGCTGGTCAGCCTGGGGGTGCTGGAGGCCGATCACCCGGCCACCCGCAAATTCCTGAACGCTACGCAATACAGCCGTCGCGGGCTGGAATGCGGCGTGATCAAACCTGCGGCGGGCTTCCCCGCCTAAGGCCTTTACATTTCGATTTCGTGCACCTCGGCCACCTCGACCGAGCCTGACCCGTTCACGACCATCGGGCAACCTTTGGCCATCTCGGTCGCAGCATCAATGCTGTCGGCCTTGATCACGGTAAAACCCGAAGCCGGGTTTGATCCGCCGTTATCCGCCACTCCACCGGAACTTACGGTGTAGGACTGACCCACCGGGTTGCCCGGAATCTCAAGCGCGGGACCCATGTCCTGAAACCATGCGCCCCAGGCTGCCATGGTCGCTTCGATTTCGGCGGGGTCCGTTGGGGTGTGACCGCCGTGATAGACAAACAAAAATTGGGGCATAACGCTCCTCCCTGATGAAATTTACTTGCACTTCGCTTCGAGCTTGCGCAGCGACGATGTCCAGCCCTGATTGTGGTTGGCTGCTGCTTCGGCATCCGCCAGTTCCCGGTGGTCCAGAACCAGACGCGACCCGTTGGCTGTAGCCGTAACAGAAAAGGTGACATGACTTTCAGGCCCACGCTTGTCCTGATCGTCATGCCAGGCCCAGGTGAACCCCACCGATTTTGGCGGATCAATATGGGTCACGTGGCCTGACACCTTGTATTGCTGGCCCTCGCTGTTCTCCATTACGGAATACCACGGACCAGTACGCGAAAAATCCAGATCATGCTCCGGCACGTGCATCCCTTCGGGACCCCACCACTGCAATAATTTCGATCCATCACTGACCCATGCAAACAGATCTTCGGGACTAACGGGAAACTCCCGTTCCAGTTTCAGGTCGGCCATGAAGTCTCCCTTTCAATCAAATCGCTCAAACGGTCGAGGCTGCTTTCCCAGAATTGCCGTTTCGAGATGGTCCAGTCGGCAATCGCCCGCAGCCCCTCGGGTTGCACGGAATACATCCGCTGTGTGCCCTGCACGCGTTGCTGTACCAGACCGGCCTCCCGCAGCACCTTCAAATGGCGCGAGATCGCGGCACCGGACATGCCCTTGCCGTCGATCAATTCACCGGCGGGCAACTCGCCCTGCTCCATCAATTGTTCAACGATGGCAAAGCGGGTAGAATCGGACAATGCGGAAAAGGCGGCCAGAAGTGTGTTCATGACCTCTGTTTAACACTAAAGTTAAATAAAGAAAACCCCTTAGGCCTGCTCGAACTCGTCCCGGTGGTAGCCCTGCAAGAACAAAAGCGCCGTCAGATCGCCATGGTTGACCCTGACATCGCATTGCGCCGCAACTGAAGGCTTGGCATGCAGGGCAACGCCCGTCCCGGCGCGCTCCAGCATGCCCAGATCATTGGCCCCATCGCCAACGGCGATCACCTCAGCCTCAGAGATACCCAGCCGGGTGGATATCTGCTCCAACGCCTCGATCTTGGCTTGCCGCCCCAGTATCGGGCGCTGAACGTCGCCGGTCAGCTTGCCGTCTTGTGTAAGCAGCGTGTTGGCCCGGTTTTCGTCAAAGCCCAATTCCTTGGCCACGCGCGCAGTAAAGGCCGTGAATCCACCCGACACCAACGCGGCGTAGGCGCCGTTGCCCCGCATCGTGCCCAACAGGTTCTTGCCGCCGGGCATCAGAGTGATCCGCTCGTTCAGAACTTTGCCAATCACGGCCTCGTCCAGACCCGCCATCAGTCCCACCCGTTCGATCAAGGCACCTTCGAAATCCAGCTCTCCGTTCATCGCACGCGCGGTGATGTCCTTGACGCGGTCGCCAACACCGGCCTCATCAGCCAGCTCGTCGATACATTCCTGCTGGATCATGGTGCTGTCCATATCAGCCAGCAGCATCTCTTTGCGCCGCCCTTCAGAGGGCTGTACGATCAGGTCCACGCCCAATTGCTGCAGCTCAGCCCAGGCATCCCAGCGGTTGCCCGGCACCTCGGTCAACGGGAATTCAGCCGCCTCGTTGGTGCTCAGCCATCGGATGTCGCCACCACCCCAAGCATTCCGCAGCGACTCCACCAATATGTGGTCCAATGACGGCGCGGTGGGGCTGGTTAACAATGTGGCTACATACATCTTCGACCTCCGGCAAGCTTCCCTGCGCTTATCGCAGGTGCAGCATGTTTGCCAGAGACAGTTTCGAATTGGCACGAATTACAACGATCAAGGCTTTACCCCGCCAAAGTTCCGGGACAGATTCACGCCAACACAATAGGTGAGTGAAAGGAATTCGGGATGGGCAACCCTCTCTACGATCGTTTGTTTGGCATTCATGCGGGCAAAGACACGGCCTTTCTGCATCTGCCCGATGGGCGCATTATCACCCATTCCGAGTTTCTGGATATGGCCGCGCGCATCGCCAATGCCCTGACCGGGTTAGAGCTGGAACCCGGCGACCGGGTTGCAGTGCAGGTCGAGAAATCGCCGGAAATGCTGGCGCTTTATGCGGCATGCGCGCAGGCGGGGTTGATCTTCCTGCCATTAAACACCGCATACAAAACGGCCGAGCTGACCTATTTCATCGAAAACAGCGGGGCTGCGCTGGTGGTTTGCGACACAGTTAACGAAGCAGGCTTGGCCCCTCTGGCCCAGGCTCAGAACGCTCGTTTGGAAACACTGAACGCCGATGGCAGTGGCAGTCTGATGCGGCGCGCGCTTGGCATGCTGACCGCATTCGAACCGGTGAGACGATCCGAGGACGATCTGGCCGCGTTCCTGTACACCTCGGGCACTACAGGGCGGTCCAAGGGTGCGATGCTGACGCAGGCCAATCTGTTGTCGAACGCGGAAACATTGGTGCGGGAGTGGCAGTTTACAAAAGATGACGTGCTACTGCATGCGCTGCCGATCTTTCACACGCACGGCCTGTTTGTGGCAACCAACGTCATGTTGGCCGCAGGTGGATCAATGATCTTTCTGCCCAAATTCGACCTGAACGACATGCTGCGCCTGATGCCGCAGGCCACCTCGATGATGGGTGTCCCTACTTTCTACACCCGCCTGCTGGACGATGATCGCTTCACAGGCGATTTGGCCCGGCATATGCGGCTGTTTATCTCTGGCTCGGCACCGTTGTTGGCGGAAACCCATGAGCAGTTCGAGGCCCGAACCGGCCACCGTATTCTGGAGCGCTATGGCATGACAGAAACCAACATGAACACCTCCAACCCTTATGACGGAGACCGTCGCGCGGGCACGGTCGGTTTCCCTCTGCCCGGCGTCGACCTGAAGGTCACCGACCCTGAAACTGGCGAGGCACTCCCGCAAGGTGAGATCGGCATGATCGAGGTACGCGGGCCAAATGTGTTTCAGGGGTACTGGCAAATGCCCGAAAAAACCGCCGAAGAATTGCGCGACGATGGGTTCTTTATCACCGGCGACTTGGGCCGGGTGGACGAGGACGGCTATGTCCACATCGTCGGGCGGGGCAAGGACCTGATCATCTCGGGTGGATTCAATATCTATCCGAAAGAGATTGAGTTGCTGTTGGACGATCAACCCGGCGTGCTGGAAAGCGCAGTGATTGGCGTGCCGCATCCGGATTTTGGTGAGACCGTTCTGGGTATTCTGGTACCCGAAGCCGGGCAGACACCGGACCTGCAGGCCATTCTTGCGACGGTGCAAGATCAGCTTGCCCGCTTCAAACATCCACGACAGCTGATCGTGCTGGACGAGTTGCCGCGGAATACGATGGGCAAAGTGCAAAAGAACGCCTTGCGTGAAATTTATAAGGACGTCTTCACTCCGGCCTAGGTTCCAACGGAACGCGACCAGCATCGGTCAACAGCCAGCCGCATCGGCCCTCGAACACAGCCACACCCGCAAGACGGCCATAGCCGGCGCCTGTATCAAGGTTCACGCGATTGCCGTAATGGGTTGCGCGATCCACCGGAGTATGGCCGTGCACGATCAACTTTGGATGTGGGCCCTTATGATCGTGAAAGCTTTTTCGTATCCATACCAGATCGTTCTCACGCTGCTCGTTCAATGGAACACCGGGGCGGATACCCGCATGTACAAAGGCCAGATCAGCGGTCTGATGCATCCGAACCAGCTCACGCAGAAAGGCAATATGTGCGCGCGGCACTGCGGCCAACGCCATCGCATGCAGGTCCTCCAACCGGATTTGTCCTTCGAATTCCACACCATAGCTGCGCAGAGTCTCGACACCACCCAGCCGGTCATGCAGCCAATGATAGCCGACCAGCAAATGCGGATCGTGCCTGGGTGTATCCTCCAGAAACCAGGCAAACATCCGATCATGATTGCCCAGCAGCATGACCCAGTCCCGACCGGCATCCCGACCCGCAATCAGCCGGTCCAGAAGACCCCGACTGTCCGCCCCTCGATCAACATAGTCGCCAAGAAAGACGACGCGGGCATCCGCACCACCATCTCGCTCGATCAAGGCCAGGATCCTGTCGAATTCAGCGACGTTCCCGTGCAGGTCGCCAACAGCATAGATCGGAGTCGTCATGTCATTCCCTCATAGGCTGATGTGAGGACCTTTTGGCGCAAAACGGCGCAGTACAAAAGAGAACGCCCGCGCCATCCCGGGCGCGGGCTTCCGATTGTCACCGATATTCAACACCGCCCTTTAAGCGACGTCGAACTCCAATGGTTTGATCTGGGTGAACAGGCCCGTTTCCGCCAACTTGGCACGTGCTTCAGCCGGGACGGGTTCATCCACATAAAGCAGCGCAATCGCCTCGCCCCCAGCCTCGGCCCGGCCAAGGGTAAAGTTGGCAATGTTGACGTTGTTCTCGCCCATGGTCTGACCCAGCGCGCCAATGATGCCCGGCACGTCTTCGTTGGTGGTGTAGAGCATATGCGCACCGACCTCAGCATCAATGTTGATACCCTTGATCTGGATAAAGCGCGGCTTGCCGTCGCTGAACACAGTACCACCGATGGAACGCTCGCGCTTTTCGGTCACAACGGTTACTTTGATGTATCCCTCAAAGGCACCGGATTTGTCCTGATTGGTTGTCGAGATCTGGATGCCCCGCTCACGGGCCACAACCGGGGCCGAGACCATGTTCACCTCGGGATTGAATTTCTTCATGATGCCAGCCACAACCGAGCAGTTCAGCGCGGCCAGGTTCATCTCGGCGGCAACACCGTCATAGAGGATGTTGATCGCCTTGATCGGCTCATCCGTCATCTGGCCGATGAAGCTGCCCAGATGGCCTGCCAGCTTGATCCATGGGCCCATCACCTTGGCCTCTTCGGCCGTGACGCTGGGCATGTTCAGAGCGTTCTCTACCGCGCCGGTCAGCAAGTAGTTCGAAATCTGCTCGGCCACCTGCAGCGCCACATTCTCCTGCGCTTCGGTCGTGGCCGCACCAAGGTGGGGTGTGCAGACAACGTTGGGCAGGTTGAACAGGGCGTTTTCCTTGGCCGGTTCCTCGCTGAACACGTCAAAGGCAGCCCCGGCGACATGGCCCGATTGCAGCGCCTCTGCCAGAGCGTCTTCGTCGACCAGACCACCGCGGGCGCAGTTGATGATGCGCACGCCGGGTTTGGTCTTGGCGAGGTTCTCGCGGTTCAGGATATTGCGGGTCTGATCGGTCAGCGGCACGTGCAGCGTGATGAAATCAGCACGCGCTAGCAGTTCGTCCAGCTCGACCTTTTCCACGCCCATTTTAGCTGCTTTCTCTTCGCCCAGATAGGGATCATAAGCAACAACCTTCATCCTCAGACCCAGCGCGCGTTCGCACACGATACCACCGATGTTACCCGCACCAATGACGCCGAGGGTCTTGTTGGTCAGCTCGATCCCCATGAACCTGGACTTTTCCCACTTGCCTGCATGGGTCGAGGTGCTGGCCTCTGGGATCTGCCGCGCCACGGCGAACATCATTGCGATGGCGTGTTCAGCGGTGGTGATCATGTTGCCGAACGGCGTGTTCATCACGATCACACCTTTTTTCGACGCCGCATCCTTGTCGACATTATCCGTGCCAATCCCGGCGCGACCGATGACTTTCAGCTTGTCGGCCTTTTCCAGAATGGTCGGCGTAACCTTGGTGGCCGAGCGGATGGCGAGGCCGTCATATTGACCGATCACCTCGGCCAGCTTGTCTTTGTCCTTGCCCAGATCGGGCATGAAATCCACGTCGATGCCGCGGTCGCGGAAAATCTGCACGGCGGTTTCGCTGAGCTTGTCGGATACGAGTACTTTGGGAGCCATATTCTCTGATCCTTGAATTGTATGGAAGGTCCGGGCCTTGGGCGGCCCGGTCAAAAGTCAGGCAGCCTCAGACTGCGCCGCGATTTCAGCCTCGAAGGCCCAAGCCAGCCAGGGCAACATCGCCTCGATATCCGAGGTTTCGACCGTACCACCGCACCAGATGCGCAGACCGGCAGGCGCGTCGCGGTAGGCGCCGATATCCAGTGCTATATTCTCGGCCTCCAGCCGTTTGGCCACGGCTTTGGCGAAGGTGCCACCGTCCTGAATGCGGGCGTCGGTGAACTTCAGACAGATCGAAGTGTTGGATTGCGTCGCTGCATCCTCGGCCAGATTGGCGATCCAGTCATTTTGGTCGCAGAACGCATGCACGGCTCCGGCATTGGCATCGGCACGCGCGATCAGCCCTTGCAGCCCCCCAACCGAGCGTGCCCAGTCCAAAGCGAAAAGGTAATCTTCGACCGCCAGCATCGAGGGCGTGTTGATCGTGGCCCCGGTAAAGATACCTTCGATCAGCTTGCCGCCTTTGGTCAGGCGGAAAATCTTTGGTAACGGCCATGCGGGGGTATAGCTTTCCAACCGCTCCACAGCGCGGGGCGAAAGGATCAACATCCCATGGGCCGCCTCGCCACCCAGTACTTTCTGCCAGCTGAAGGTGGTCACATCCAGCTTGTCCCACGGCAGGTCCATCGCAAAGGCCGCCGAGGTCGCGTCGCAGATCGTCAGACCCTGACGGTCATCCGCGATCCAGTCGCCATTCGGCACTCGTACACCCGAGGTGGTGCCGTTCCATGTGAACACCACGTCATTGGCGAAATCGACCGAAGCCAGATCGACGATCTGTCCGTAATCCGCAGTCTTCACCTCAGCGTCGATCTTCAACTGCTTGACCACATCAGTGACCCAGCCAGACCCAAAGCTCTCCCATGCCAGCATCTCGACCTTGCGTTCGCCCAGCAGCGACCAAAGCGCCATCTCGACCGCGCCGGTGTCCGAGGCGGGAACGATGCCGATCTTGTAGTCTGCCGGAATGCCCAGCACCTCACGCGTGCCTTCGATGGCCGCTTTCAGTTTATCCTTGCCAACAGCAGCGCGGTGAGAACGACCCAGCGCGGCATCGGCCAGTTTGGACAACTCGAATGTAGGGGGTTTGGCGCAAGGGCCCGAGGAAAAACGCGGATTCGCCGGCCGCGTTGCCGGTTGTTGAATACTCATCTGTATTACCCTTCCAGATACACGCCCCTCGTTGGGGAGGGGTGTCCCACGGACAGGGCTAAAACCCACTTGCCGCGCCAGCAAGCGAAAAAGACGCTTCAGAATCGAAAAACGACACCTCTCTGGGGGCGATTTCGGAACGCATGTTTCCGATAGGCGCAAATCCCACCCAGAACGGAGTCTGGTTGCGAAAAGGTCAGCGCGCCAATCGAACGGCTTCTCCTGCTGTCAGCGCCTGCTGCGCCGCCAGCCCCATGCGAACCGCCCACAGACCGTCGTTCAGAGTCACGTCCGGTGCCGCCCGATCACCGCGTAAAAGCTCCAGAAACCCTTGGTGCTGATAAAAGGTCGAGCCGTTGTGGTCCCCTGCGGCCAAAAGGCGTGGGTCAACGGGGATGTCCTGAACAATGGGTCCCTTTGGATCACGCGGGCTGACAATCACCTGCGGCACTGGCGGCTCTCCCAGGTGACCGGGCCAGAACCGGCCCGGGCCAGGAACCAACGCTTCGATCTTTGCTTTTGGCCCCACGGCCGAGATTTCCTCTTGATAACGTGCGCCTTCGGCAAACATGCACAATTCCAACATGGCGCGTGTGCCATTGGCGAAATCGACCAGAACATACCCGTGATCCAGAATGTCCGGCGTCTCTCCGCCATAATTTTCGTCCAGATGGTTCACGGCCTGTCCGCCGCTGGCAGTGATCCGAACCGGGTCCGATTGCAGGATCAACCGCATCAGGTCGAAGAAGTGGCAGCATTTCTCGACAAACGTTCCGCCTGTGTTCCGGTTGAAACGGTTCCAGTTCCCGATCTTTTCGAGAAACGGAAACCGATGCTCTCGGATCGTCAGCATCCTGACGCCGCCCGTCTTATCGACCTTATCGATAAGCGCAGCGATCGGCGGCATATAGCGGTATTCCATTGCCACCCAAATAGGGTGTGGATAGCTGCCGTAAAGCTGCTCCAGCCGTGCCATATCCTGCGGGTCCGTGAACAACGGCTTTTCTACCAACAAAGGCAGAGGGCGTGTCGCCGCAATTTCACAGATTTGGTCCACATGCAGATGGTTGGGGCTGGCAATGACCAAGCAATCCAAATCCTCGACCGCCAGTAATTCCTGTACGGACCTCACCATAGTTGCGTCAGGCGCTATGCCCTGTGCAGCTTTTGCCATCTCCGGATCGGGTTCGTAGACCGCTGAGACACGCGTGCCGTCAAGCAACGCAATATTGTGCAGATGCTCCTGCCCCATCATGCCGCATCCGATCAGCCCGTAGTTTATGGTCCGGGTCATGCAGGTTTCCTTTTACTTCAAACGTTGGACATAAGTGGCCCGATCCGGATCGAACCATGTTTTTGAGAATTCCACAGGCTCGGGCCTGTCCGACCAGCTGAACCGCTCGATATATCCGGCCATGTCGCCCGCAGGTTTGGTGAACCCGGGCGGGGTCCAGTCTGGCAATGGCCGCACTGTGACCCGGTCCTCGGCCCGCGTGATCCAGAAGCCAAGCTGACGCTGGTAATAACGATAGAGCGAATCCGAAAGCAGCGCCTGATCGACCTGACCGGCTGATTCGTCCAGCCAGATTTCCTCGACCGCGATAATTGTGTCATTCAGATAGCGCATCCGGCGCACCCGCGATCCCCGTTCGGATTTCCCGAATTGCGGTAGGTCGGCGGGCTTCCTCAGTTGATCGACCGACAGGATATCCGCACGCGGCAAGCCGCCGCCCTGGGGCAGTTCAAGCCGGAACATTGCGTAGACACTATTCTGGGTTCCGGTCTCGCGCACGTAATTGCCCGAGCCCTGAATGCGCTCCAACATCCCCTTTTTCTCAAGCTCAGCAAGTGATTTTCGCAGCGTCCCGACCGAGACTTGAAGACCTGCGGCCATGTCCCGTTCGGGCGGCAGACGTTCACCATCGATCAGGCGGCCAGCGGCGATATCGCGGATCAGAAGCTCCGCGATCTGGATGTAAACCGGCAGGGCGTTGGGGTTTCGGCTGTTGGTGGTCATTCTGGAGCGCTTCACTGAGTCGCGGGAAAAATTGATACACTATTGATCTACATCAAAGTGATTGCTACGCAAGAGGAAAGTCAAAAGATGCACGGAGAACGAATCAAATGACCATCGTCCCCATCACATCCCCCGATCTGGATGCGGCTGAGGTCTCGTGGTTTGCAGCGCTGTGCTCGGACGATTATCAGTTTCTGGGGGTTCCGGACGGGGATCTTCGATCCAGTTGGGATCACTGCTCGGGCATCGTGAAAGAGGCCGAGGCGCAGGGGTTCCGCAACATCCTGTGCCCCTCTTCTTATCAGGTTGGTCAGGACACGCTGAGCTTTGTCGCTGGTTGTGCGCCAATCACCGAAAAAATCAACCTGCTGGCCGCCGTGCGCTGCGGTGAGATGCAGCCGATCATGTTGGCCCGCACCATTGCTACGCTGGATCACATGCTAAAGGGGCGCCTGACCGTCAATATCATCTCGTCCGATTTCCCCGGCGAGAAAGCCGACAGTGCGTTCCGCTATCAACGCTCGCGCGAAGTGGTCGAGATTCTGAAAAAGGCCTGGATGCAGGATGAAATCAACCATGTGGGCGAGGTCTATAACTTCGAGGGCCTGACGACCGATCCGGCGAAACCCTATCAGACCGGCGGACCGCTGCTGTATTTCGGAGGGTATTCGCCATCCGCGCTGGACCTGTGTGGCGAGCATTGCGACGTCTATCTGATGTGGCCGGAGACAAAGAACCAACTGGCCGCACGGATGAAAGCCGTTCATGCGGTAGCCGAAAACTACAACCGCACGCTGGATTACGGCCTGCGCGTTCACATGATCGTCCGCGATACTGAGGCTGAAGCGCAGGAATACGCCGACTACATCGTCTCGAAGCTGGACGACGAATATGGCCGCGCCATCCGCGAACGGGCTTTGGACGCGACCTCGTTGGGTGTCGCGCATCAGTCCAAGAACCGCGATCTGGCGGATGAATATGGCTATGTCGAACCCGGCCTGTGGACAGGCGTCGGCCGGGCGCGTTCCGGGTGCGGGGCGGCTCTGGTTGGATCAACCGATCAGGTCATGACCAAGATTGAGGAATACCAAAAGATGGGCATCCGCGCCTTCATCTTCTCGGGTTACCCGCACATGGACGAAGCCCGTCATTTCGGCGCCCGTGTCATGCCAAATCTGAAGACATGCTCGCTGCCCGAGGCCTATGGACGCGTGCCTGCAAACACCCCTGCGACCCCGCTGGGCAACGGAGAACGCCGCTGATGCAACGTGTGAAACTATCCGACACGCTGGAAATGAGTCGCCTTGTCTATGGCATGTGGCGGCTGGGCGATGACACGGACACGTCAGCAAGCCATGTCGAGGCCAAGATTCAGGCCTGTCTGGATCAGGGCATCACCACTTTCGATCAGGCCGATATCTATGGCGGCTACGCAGCCGAGGCTGTGTTGGGTGCCGCGTTGCGGGCCAACCCGAGCCTGCGCAAACAGATGGAAATCGTCACCAAATGTGACATCGTCGTGCCTGTCGGCCGATATGCGGATGCAAAGGTGAAATACTATGACACCTCACGCGCGCATATCCTGAAATCGGTCGATATATCTCTGTCGGAAATGGCTATCGATCATATCGACCTGCTGCTGATCCATCGCCCTGATCCCCTGATGGATCACCATGAAACCGGTGCTGCACTGGATGAGGTCGTTGCCAGCGGCAAAGTGGGCGCCGTCGGAGTATCCAACTTCCGCCCCTGGGATTGGACGCTGCTGCAATCGGCGATGAAGACGCAACTGGTCACCAACCAGATCGAAATCTCCCTGGGCGAGATTCGTCCGTTCACTAATGGCGATCTGGCCTTCCATCAACAGCATGGGCAACCGATCATGGCGTGGTCTCCGTTAGGCGGTGGCTTGTTGATGGCCGGAAATCCGCCTGTCGGCGTTGTCGCCGATGAAATCGCAGCCGAATTCGGCGTGGATCGTGCCGCCGTGGCCGTGGCCTTTCTGCTGGCCCATCCTGCTGGCATACTGCCAGTGCTGGGAACCAACAACCTGGACCGCATCAAACGCGCGTCCGACGCATTGAAAGTCAATCTGGATCGCGAGAGCTGGTTCCGCCTGTACGAGGCGGCACTGGGACAAGAGGTACCATGATGAATGCAATCTCGAAGGACATGACCCACACATTCGTTCCGCATAAGGACGACACCCGCACCCTGCGCGATGCCTTTGGCCGGTTTGCCACCGGCGTCACCATCGTGACCTGCGACAGCCCGGACGGCCCTGTTTGTATTACGGCCAACAGCTTTTCATCTCTGTCACTGGACCCGCCCTTGATCATGTGGGCGGGTGACCGCAACTCGCGCCGCTTCCCCTATTTCCACAAAGCCCGCCATTTCAGCGTGCATGTGCTGTCCTCGGAACAGGCCGAGCTGTGTTTTGGCTGTTCCAAGGACGCGTTCGCACTGCGCGACATCGCGCATGACAGGTGCGAGAACGGCACCCCTTTGCTGTCTGATTGTTTGGCGCGGTTCGAGTGCGAACAGCATGCATACCACGACGCAGGAGACCACGTCATTGTCGTTGGAAAAGTCCTTAAGGCCAGCATGGCGGATGGAGACGCGCTGACCTTTTATGCCGGGAAACTCGGCCAATTCGCGCAGCCCTAAGCGCGATCTGACGACCGCGGGACAAACCCGCGGCTGAAAAAGGGAGGATCCGCATGAGCGGACTGGCAACGGTGCTTGCACCGATTGCAATCGTGAACGAAACCGTGCTGCGTCTGGGCCGCGCGGTTGGAGTCGTTGCGATTGCACTCATGGTCATCGCAATCCTGATCCAGGTGTTTTTTCGATATGTCTTGGGCAACGCTCTGCCGTGGCCGGATGAGGCCGCCCGGTTCTGTATGCTCTGGATGACCGGCCTGATGGCCCCTACCGCGTTCCGTCGCGGGGGTTTTGTTGCCATCGATATGCTGCAGCGGTTCCTGCCGCGCGTGTTGGGCCTTTCACTCAATCTGGTACTGCTGCTGATTTCTCTGGCCGTCCTGCTGGTTGCGGTCACTATCGGCTGGTCCGAAGTTACCGGCTTTGGTGGTAAATTCGCGACCGCGGCCCTGTATCTGCCGACCTCTTTCGGTTTCGACGAATGGTACCGCATTCCACGCAGCTGGATGATGGCCTCGCTGCTGGTGGGGGTTGTCCTGCTGATCTCGGTGAATATCGAACTGATCCTGCGATCCTTCGTCACCCTTCTGGGCGGAGGGCACCTGTTGCCAGAAATTCCCGAAGCTGCAGTGGGGGCCGAATAAATGCTGATTTGGTTCCTGCCTACTTTCCTGATTTTTCTGCTGATCGGCCTGCCGGTCTTTTTCGCCCTTCTGGCCGCGCCTGGCATCCTTCTGTGGCTTAACGGCCAGACCAACGACATCACGCTGCTGTATCGCAATGTCTACAATGGCATGGACAGCTTTCCGCTGATGGCGATCCCCTTCTTCATGCTGGCCGGAGAGCTGATGAACCGGGGCGGCATCACCATCCGTCTGGTTGAGTTCTCTCAGGCCCTGATGGGCCACCTGCGGGGCGGTCTGGCGCATGTGAACGTGCTGAGTTCCATCCTGTTCGCGGGCCTCTCGGGGTCTGCGGTGGCCGATACGTCCGCTTTGGGGTCAATGCTGATCCCGGCGATGGAGAAACAGGGCTATACCCGCAAATTCGCTGCGGCGATTACGGCGGCCAGCTCCGTGATCGGACCGATTATCCCACCTTCGGGCATCATGATCATCTACGCCTATGTGATGGGCGAGAGTGTCGCCGCCCTATTCCTTGCAGGCATCGTGCCCGGCGTGATGGTCGGCGTTGGTCTGATGCTGATGATCAAGCTGATGGCTGACCGATACGACTTTCCGGTCGCCAGCCGCAAATACACATGGCCCGAGCGGCGTCAGGCGAGCCTCAAAGCCTTCTTTCCGCTGATGACGCCGGTGATCATTCTGGGCGGTATTCTAGGCGGTATCTTCACCCCGACCGAAGCCGCTGCTGTTGCGGTGGGCTATGCCTTCATCATCGGCTTCTTCGTCCTGCGCACGCTGACATGGAAAGAGGTGCCCGAGGTGCTCAGCAACGCAGGCATGACCTCAGCCGTCGTGCTGCTGCTGGTCGGTGCCGCTATGGCATTCAAAACCGTGGTCAGCCTCAGCCATGCGCCGGAACAACTGGCCTCGCTGATCCTCAGCCTGTCGGAAAACCCGCTGATCCTGCTATTCCTGATCAACTTGCTGCTATTTATCGTTGGCATGTTCCTCGACGCAGGTCCCGCGATCATCATCCTTGGGCCCATCCTTGGCCCGATCTTCACAAGCCTTGGCGTCGACCCGATCCATTTCGCCATCATCATGAGCGTCAACCTGACCGTCGGCCTCGCCACGCCGCCCATGGGCTTGGTCCTGTTCGTGGCCGCTGCCGTGTCACGGGAACGGGTTGAAACCATCGCCAAGGCGATCCTGCCGTTCCTGGCGGTCGAAATCATCGTGATCTTTTTGATCACCTACATCCCCGCACTATCCATGACGATCCCGAGGATAACGGGATTTGCCAACTAACTGAGTTCCACAGGGAGGAAACGCATGCTCAGAAACTTTATCAAAACCGCCGCGGTGGCCACATCGCTGGTAGCCGTCTCTGCCATCGCGGCGACAGCTGCCGACTACACACTACGCGCGACCGCAAACTCGAACGAAAATGACGAGGACTATGACGGCCTCATCGTCTTCAAGAACTATGTCGAGGCCGCCTCGAACGGTGCGATCGAGGTCGAGTTGTTCATCGGGACGCAACTTTGTTCGAACGGCGCAGAATGCCTTCAGGGTGTTGCTGAGGGTCAGATCGATATTGTCATTCAGACCTCGGGTGGGACATCAGGCATCTTCCCCTTCGTGCAGGTTCTAGACCTGCCCTATCTGATGTCAGATGATCGCGTTGCGGAAGCAGCGCTGGCCAACGGCTCGCCCTTCGTCACAAAAATGCAAGAGATGGTCGCCGAAAACTCGGGCGGTGCATTACGTCTGATGACCATCGGTAATACCGGCGGATGGCGCAATTTTGCCAACACGCAGCGCCGCGTGGCCAGCCCCGCAGACATGGAAGGTTTGAAGATCCGCACCGTGGTCGCCGACCTGCCGCAGGAACTGGTGAAAGCACTGGGCGCATCCCCGACCCCGATCCCGTGGCCAGAACTGTTCACCAGCTTCCAGACTGGTGTTGTCGAAGGTTCCAAGAACGGCATCACCGATATCATGGGTATGAAATTCCCGGATGCCGGTCTGAAATATGTCACATTGGATGGGCACGCCTACATGGGTGCGTTGTGGTTCATGAACAACGAAAAGTTCATGTCGATGCCGCCAGAACTGCGAAATGTCATTGTCGATGGCTTCTATCAGCTTCAGCAGGCCACCTTTGCATCACCCAAGCGTAAGTCGATTCAAGCCTATGAAGACTTCGTCGCCGAAGGCGGGGACCTTTATGTGCCAACTCCAGAAGAGAAAGCGGCCTTCAAAGAGGCAGCGGCCCCTGTGTATGACTGGTTCAAAGCCAATGTAGATGGTGGCGAAGCGGCCTTTGACGCGCTTGTCGCAGCCGTTGCCGAGGCCGAAGCGGAAATCGCGGCGACGCGCGCTGCTGAAACGCAATAAGCTCTGGCAGCTCAAAATTGTTGCGCGCGGCAAATGTCGCGCGCGACGGACCCACTGAATCGCCCAATCAAACCCAGATCTTTCGCTCGGGAGACCCAGCATGCTTGATCAATCCGACGCATTTCGCCGTCAAGGTTACCTCGTATTTGAGAACGCATTGAGTGACGAAGAATTGCAGATGCTGCGCGGTACCTGCGACGCGCTGCTAGAAGAGCCAGCACATGATGGTGGCGGGAACGTGCACAAAATCGGACTGGGCGATGCGCGTCGCTTTCTGCGCCACCGGCACGCCGAATTTCCTCGACTCGAGGAATTCCTGCTGGGCAGCAAAATCGCCGAGATCACCAGTGCCTGCGGAATTGAAGACCCGATGTTGTTCAATGAACAATTCGTGGTCAAAGGGGCAGGCAAAGGGGCAAGTTTTGCCTGGCATCAAGACGGGGCGTATGTTGGTTTTGATCACGTGCCTTATCTGACCGTATGGATCGCAGTAGACGACGCAACTGAAGAGAATGGCTGCGTTTACATTCTGCCACGCGATATCGATGCCGAGCCGGGCCTTGACCGGCATGAATGGCAGGATGATAGCAACGAGCTCAACGGATATTTTGGCTCAGAAACCGGAACCCCGATGACCTGCAAGGCTGGTACTATCGTGGCGTTTTCAAGCCTGACGCTCCACAGTTCAGGTGCGAACACAACACAAAATCCACGCCGGGCCTTTGTATGCCAATATTCCTCGGGCCCAATTATCGACCCGGAAACCAACGCCCCGAAACGGTTTGCGAAACCGTTAAGGGCCTGATCCGTCATCTGAAAGGGTACATCCACCCTTTGTAATCGTTCACGAGGATATGCGCTCTTTCGATCTGCTCCGGCGACATTTTCTTAACCACTTCCTCAAGGCTGATCGCCGCGTCGGGATCGCCGCCAATGGCGCTGAGCGTATACCACATATACGCCCGCACCAAATCGGGCGCGGGCATACCCAGACCCAGCTCGTAATACCAGCCAACGCCCGACTGCGCCCCGGGATGACCCTTCATCGAGGCGCGCAGATACCATTCGAACGCCCGTTCATAATCCTGTTCCACCCCAAGGCCCAGCCCGTACATAACGCCGATCAGTTCCTCGGCTTCCGCATTGCCCGACCGCGCGGCGGGCAGCAGCTCCTCGCGCGCGGCCTCAAACTCTCCGGCCTCCATCAGATCGCGCGCCTGTTCCAATTCAGCCAGCGCCGGGGATGCAAACAGGCAAAGGGCAAATACAAACTGGCGCATGGGATTGCTTTCCTTTTGGCTGGGACTTCGGCGGCACAGGAGTTGCCGCGCCCGCTGACCGATGATGACTTCCTCCCCTTTGATATGGGACAGGCCGCCATCGGTCATCAACTGTTTTACGACCCCATCCTGTCGGGCAACCTGAACATATCTTGCGCCCATTGCCACCATCCGGATTTCGGCACATCCGACGGGCTATCGTTAGGGATTGGCGAAGGTGGCGAAGGGCTTGGCCCAGACCGCACGCCCGGCTTCGGAGCAAATAAGATCCGCAAACGCATCCCACGCAATTCGCCGGGGCTGTGGAACCTCGGCGCGCGGGATATCCATACTGTCTTTCATGATGGTCGCCTGAGCATCTCGGACATCTACGGCAACGGTTTTAATTCTCCGGCGCAGGAATGGCTGCCAGAGGGACTGAATTCGCTTCTGGCCGCGCAGGCGCTGTTTCCGCTGACCTCGCAATTTGAGATGGCCGGGAATGTCGCCGAGAACGAGGTGACGGGCGCCGTTCACGACCGTATCGACAAAGGCTGGCCCATCCTTGCCAAGCGTGTGCGTACGGACCCGCGTTATGGCCCCGCCATGGTGGCTGCCTTTAACGAGGTCGGCACCACCGAAGACATCACCATTTCCCAGATCGCCAACGCCCTGGCCGCCTTCATGGCAATCGAATGGCGCAGCACCGATAGCCCTTTTGACCGGTATCTGGCAGGAGACACGTCGGCCCTGACAAGCGCTCAGAAGGACGGCATGAACCTGTTTTATGGCAAGGCAAACTGTTCGTCCTGCCACTCTGGTCCCCTAATGTCGGATCAGAAATTCCATGCTCTGGCCCTGCCCCCGTTTGGCCCCGGCCGCACCCGCCAATGGGACCCCTACGCACGCGATGTGGGCCGTATGAGCGAAAGCAACCGGATCGAAGACGCCTACCGTTTCCGCACTCCCATGCTGCGAAACGTCGCCCTGACCGCGCCCTATGGTCATAACGGCGCGTTTCCCGATCTCGAAAGCATGATCCGCCACCATCTGAACCCACAGGCCAGTCTCGCAAAATGGACCCCGAATATGGCAGCGCTACCCAAGGTTCCATGGTTGCAAAAGGCGGACTTCATCGTCTGGCAGGATCAACCAGAGATGCAGCGGATGCGCAACAAGATCGACATTATCCCCGTTCAATTGACAGACGCCGAAATCGACAACCTTGTCACATTCCTGAACGCCCTGACCGGGACAAGTGTCGATACACCCCCCTTCGGCGTGCCCGAAGGATTTAAACCCTAAGAAACCCCCGCCTTTTGTGGCGGGGGTTTTTATTGTTTGTGTTTTTACTCGGCTGCGTCTTGGTATGCGTCCATTGGAGGGCATGTGCAGATGAGGTTTCTGTCGCCATATGCGTTGTCGACGCGGTTGACGGGGGACCAGTATTTGTCGACGCCCATGGAGCCCGGAGGGAAGCAGGCCTGTTCTCGGGTGTAGGGCCGGTCCCAGTCGCCGACCAGATCGCGCACCGTGTGGGGGGCGTTTTTCAGCGGGTTGTTTTCCGCGTCGATCTTGCCGTCGATGATGTCCTGCGCCTCGGATCGGATCGAGAGCATGGCATCGCAGAAGCGGTCGAGTTCCGCCATGGGCTCGGACTCGGTGGGCTCGACCATCAGAGTGCCCGCCACCGGCCAGGACATGGTCGGCGCGTGGAAGCCTGAATCGATCAGGCGCTTGGCCACATCGTCGACGCTGACATGCGCCTCGGCGTCCAGCGGTCTGGTGTCGAGGATGCATTCATGCGCCACGCGGCCCGTCTCGGACGTGTAGAGGATCGGATAGGCGTCTTTCAGACGCGCCGCGATGTAGTTGGCGTTCAGGATCGCCACTTTGGTCGCCTGCGTCAGACCTGCACCGCCCATCAGCAGCACGTAGGCCCATGAGACCGGCAGAATGGACGGCGAGCCAAAGGGTGCCGCCGAGACCGGACCCACGGCGGTGCCGTATTCCGGGTGGCCGGGCAGGTGTTCGGTCAGATGCGCCTTGACGCCGATCGGACCCATGCCGGGGCCGCCGCCGCCATGGGGGATGCAGAAGGTCTTGTGCAGGTTCAGGTGGCTGACATCGCCGCCAATGTCTCCCGGACGCGACAGACCGACCATGGCATTCATGTTGGCCCCGTCGATATAGACCTGACCGCCATGGTCATGGGTGATCTGGCAGACCTCCTGCACGGTGGTCTCAAAGACGCCATGGGTGGACGGATAGGTGATCATGCAGGCGGCCAGATGATCCGAGTGCTTTTCCGCCTTGGCGCGGAAGTCCGCGAGGTCGATATTGCCGTTTTCATCCGCCAGAACCGGCACAACCTGCCAGCCCACCATCTGCGCCGAGGCCGGGTTGGTGCCATGCGCCGAGGTCGGGATCAGGCAGACGTTCCGCTGCCCTTCGCCGCGGGCAAAGTGGTAGTTGCGGATGGTCAGCAGGCCCGCATATTCCCCCTGCGCGCCCGAGTTGGGCTGCTGGCTGATCGCGTCATAGCCGGTGATCTGGCACAGCTTGTCGTTCAGGTCGGCGATCATCTCATGATAGCCCTGCGCCTGATCTTCGGGGCAGAACGGGTGCAGATTGCCGAACTCGGGCCAGGTGACCGGGATCATCTCGATCGTGGCGTTCAGCTTCATGGTGCAGGACCCCAGCGGGATCATCGCCCGGTCCAGTGCCAGGTCGCGGTCGGCCAGACGGCGCATATAGCGGGTGATCTCAGCCTCGGCCCGGTTCTGATGGAAGATCGGGTGGGTCAGGTATTCGCTTTCGCGCAGTGCGTAATCCGGCAGGCGATAGGCCACGTTCGAGCTGTCATCGGTGCGGTCAATGCCGAAGGCACCCCAGACGGCCTCGATGGTCTCGGGCCGGGTCTGTTCGTCCAGGCTGATGCCCACGCGTGTATCGCCGACCTTGCGCAGGTTCACACCGCGCGCCACGGCGGCCTCCATCACCGTTTTTTGCAGGTGGCCAACCTCAACCGTGATGGTGTCGAAGAACACTTCCGGCTCAACGGCAAAGCCCGCCTCTTCCAGACCAGCCGCCAGGCGCGAGGTCTTGCGGTGCACCGATTGCGCGATGGCCTTGATGCCGTCGGGACCGTGATAAACCGCATACATCGAGGCAATGACCGCCAGCAGCGCCTGCGCGGTGCAAACATTCGAGTTGGCTTTTTCACGCCGGATATGCTGCTCGCGGGTTTGCAGCGACAGGCGGTAGGCCTTGTTGCCACGGCTGTCGATGCTGACACCGATGATCCGGCCCGGCATCGAGCGCTTCAGCTTGTCGGTGGTTGCCATATAGGCAGCATGGGGCCCGCCATAGCCCATCGGCACGCCAAAGCGCTGGGTCGAACCGATGGCGATATCCGCGCCCATCTCGCCGGGGGATTTCAGCAGCGCCAGCGACAGGATGTCGGCGGCGACGATGGCGATGGCTTTGTGTTCATGCAGCGCGGCGATTTCCGATGTGAAGTCGCGCACGTGACCGTGGGTGCCGGGATATTGGAAGATCGCACCAAAGACGGCACCGGCCTCAAGGCTGTCGGGGTCACCCACCTGCACGTCGATGCCCAGAGGCTCGGCGCGGGTTTTAATGACCGCGATGGTCTGCGGGTGGCAGTTCTTATCGACAAAGAAGGCCGCGTTGTTGGCCTTGGACCGCCCGCCGCGCTTGGCCATCGCCATCGCCTCCGCCGCGGCTGTGGCTTCGTCCAGCAAGGACGCGTTGGCCACGTCCAGCCCGGTCAGGTCGCTGACCATGGTCTGGAAGTTCAGCAGCGCCTCAAGACGGCCCTGGCTGATCTCGGGCTGGTACGGCGTGTAGGCGGTATACCAGGCCGGGTTTTCCAGAATGTTGCGCAGGATCGGCGCGGGCGTTGTGGTGCCGTAATAGCCCTGACCGATCAGCGAGGTCAGAACGGTGTTCTTGCTCGCCACCTCTTTCATGTGGAACAGCGCGTCGCGCTCGGTCATCGCCGGACCCCAGTCCAGCGGCTCTTTCTGCCGGATCGCAGGCGGGACGGTGGCGTCGATCAGCTCGTCCAGCGTCTTGAAGCCGATCACCTTGAGCATGTCGCGCATCTCGGTGGGCGACGGGCCGATGTGGCGGCGGTTGGCGAAGTCATAGGCTTCGTAATCGGTCAGTTTGAAGGCCATGTGTTGCGCTCCTGTCGAATAGGTCAGGTCCGACCGGGCAGGCAGATGCCTCCGGCGGGGGGTGAGGGCCGTCCCTGAATCTGTCCGGGGGACAGATTCAGGCCCGAACGGGCGGAGCCCCAATCGGAAGCCCCTGATGAAGCGGGGGGAGCCCCAAAGGCGGGGCTCCGAATGTGGTTAGCCGATGAAGGCTTTGTAGGCGGCTTCGTCCATCAGGTCGTCCAGCTGCGCCGCGTCCGCAATCTTGATCTTGTAGATCCAGGCCTCGCCTTCGGGATCTTCGTTCAGCGCGCCGGGATTGTCGGCCAGCGCTTCGTTGACTTCCGTAATCTCGCCATCGACCGGGGCATAAAGTTCCGAGGCTGCCTTGACGGATTCGATCACGCCGATCTCGCCACCCTTTTCGAACTCGTCGCCCGCTTCCTGCTGCTCGACAAAGACCACTTCGCCCAACTGCTCGGCGGCATGTTTGGTGATGCCCAGCGTGGCGGTGTCGCCCTCAACGGTCAGCCATTCATGCTCTTCGGAATAATAGGTTGCCATGTTGTCTCTCTCCTGACTTCAACGCTTGTAATTCTGTTTGACGAAGGGCAGCGCCACGATCTGCGCCGGTTGCGCCTTGCCCCGGATGATCAGGTTCACCTTCTCGCCCGGCTCGCCATGGCCTTTGCTCACATAGCCCATCGCCACCGGGCCACCCACCGTGGGGCCAAAGCTGCCCGAGGTGATCTGACCGATGGTGTTGCCATTGGTACATTGCACTTCCACACCCTGACGCGCCGGGGCGCGACCTTCGGGCTTGATGCCCACCAGCTTGCGTGCGGGGCCCTCGGCCAGTTCCTTTTGCACGCGATCCGCGCCCGGAAAACCGCCTTCTTCCTTGCGGCGTTTCTGGATCGCCCAGCCCAGCGAGGCCTCGATCGGTGAGGTGCTCTGGTCAATGTCATTGCCATAGAGACACAGACCCGCCTCCAGCCGCAGGCTGTCGCGCGCGCCCAGACCCGCTGGTTCACAGTCCTCATGGGCCAGGAAGGCCTTGCTGATCTCGATCGCCTTGTCCTCGGGGATCGAGATCTCATAGCCATCCTCGCCGGTATAGCCCAGACGCGAGATACGGCATTCAACGCCGTTGATATCCGCCACGGTGGTTTCCATGAACTTCAGATCCCGCGCCGCAGGGCAGAGTTCGCCGACGACGTTTTCCGCTGCGGGACCTTGCACAGCCACCAGAGCCCGGTCGAAGATCTCGGTCACTTCGACACCTTCGAGGTTCGCTTCCATATGCGGAATGTCCTGATGCCGCAGCGCCGCGTTCACCACCACAAAATAGTGATCCCCCGCATTCGACACGATCAAATCATCCATGATCCCGCCGTCCGCGTTGGTAAAGAACCCGTACCGCGCCTTGCCCTCTTTCAGCGTCGCATAGGCCTGCGGGCACAAAGCTTCCAGCTTCTCCCCCACATTCTCGCCCCGCAAAATCACCTGACCCATATGAGACACATCAAACAACGCCGCCTTCTCACGACACTGCTTATGCTCCCCCATAATCCCCAAAGGATACTGTACAGGCATCTCCCAACCAGCAAAATCAACCAGCTTTCCTCCCAACTCAACGTGCAATGCGTGGAGAGGCGTGCGTTTTGGAGACTCTGTCATGGCGAATACCTTTTCGTACCTAAAGGGCTGGAACGCATCTTCGTCAGTCTGACCCAAGTTGCAAAGATTGCAACGATTCCAGCCAATTTTCAGGTCGAAGCGCCACCCGTAGAGCAGGACTGTATACGGGCGCATGCACCCAGAATGTTCCTATAGGAAACTTTTTTCCGTTAGGCAACACTGCCCCAGGGACGAAGGTAGTCAACAAGGTTCCCCGATGAGATTCAGGCCCAATGCAGGATCAAACCAGTGCCTGGACGGCGTGTTCCAACACGTCTAGCCCGGCGACCAGATCACGTTCGGCGGTGTCTTCGGCAAAATCGTGGCTGATTCCGTTGATCGAGGGCACAAACAACATGGCCACCGGCATCAACCGGGACAGGTTTGTTGCATCATGCAGCGCGCCCGAAGGCATCTTGCGCCATTTACCCGGGGCGACCCGCCCGGCACCGTTTTCCAGCGCGGTGCGCAACGTCGTATCCATGGCAACGGGTTCCAATCCCAACAGCGGACCGAACTCCAACACCAAGCCCTGTTGATCTGCCACCTCCTGCGCGGTGGCGCGAATGATCTCCTCCATCCGTGCCAACCTGTCGGCATCGCCATCGCGCCATTGCATCGAGAACCGCACACGCCCGGGCACAATGGACGATGCGTTGGGATGCAGATCGACACGCCCGATGGTCCAGACTGTTTGCGGTGTCACAACGTTGCGAAACCGGTCGTTCAGACGCGTGTTGAACAGGGACAGAGCCTGAAACGCATCACGCCGCAGATGCATGGGTGTGGTGCCTGCATGGTTCTGTTGGCCTTGAAATGTGATCGACATGTCCCGGATGCCGACGATATCGGTCACAACCCCAATCTGATCCCCTGACGCATCCAGAGACGGGCCCTGTTCGATATGCATCTCGATGAAACCGCTGAACCGGGCCGGATCAACAAAACCCTGCGACAAATCAGTCATGGCAGAGCGCGCAGCCCCAAAGGTTATTCCCGCCCCGTCGGTCAATCCGTCCGCATGCTCCAGCGGCAAACCGCCCGACCACACGGCCGAGCCTGTTGTCACGCCGAACCGCCCTTCCTCATCCTGGAAACTGACAACCGATATCGGACGGTCACAGGAGCGCGCAATCTCTAGCGCGGCGATGACCCCTAACGCACCGTCCAACCAGCCGCCTTCGGGCTGGCTGTCGGAATGGGATCCCATTAACAGCGAGGTACCCTCTGCCAACCCAAACAGGTTTCCCACCGGATCGAAATGCGGCGCCAGCCCGGCTCCGATCATCCGCTCTGCCAGCCACTTGCGCGCTGCGATATCCGCATCCGAATAGGCCGGGCGGATTACGCCTTTGCCGACGCCCGAAGCTCCGAATTCACGCAACTTGTGCAAATCCGCCAGAAAACGCTTGTGATCGACAGCCATCCAGGGTCCTCCGGAGCAAAAGGTTGCGGCGACCATAGCCAGAAATCGGATCTGGGCGAGGATTTTTTCCACGCAGCATGAAACGCCTCTGGCCCCTTCGCGGCCCCTGCCCTAAGACTTCGGCCCAAGAGGATACGACATGTCACATATCACACTGGTCCGCCACGGGCAGGCCAACACCGCCGCGCGGGATGAGGCAAATTACGACAAGCTCAGCGAGCTGGGCCATCAACAGGCGCGCTGGCTGGGCGCGCATCTGCGCGACACGCGCGCGCATCACCCGCGGGTCTATTGCGGGACATTGACCCGCCACGTCGAGACTGCTGCCAGTATGGGTTTGACGGGCCCAATTTGCGACGCTCGCCTGAACGAGATCGAGTATTTCAACATCGCGAAACTGTACGAAGAGCAGCATGGCGTTCCAATACCCAGCGACCGCGAAGGGTTTGTCGAGCATCTGCCCCATACTTTCGCCGCATGGGCCAATGGCGAGATTGAAGACACCCCGGAAACGTTCGAACAATTCGAATCCCGCGTTCGTGATGCCCTGAATGAGATCGGGGCGGGCAGCGGCCCGGCCATCGTTGTCACATCGGGTGGGCTGATCTCGATGGTGGTGCGGCAGGCGATGGGGTTGGATATTCCCGCTATGGCGCGCGTGGCTCTTGCCATCATGAATACGTCGATGCATCGTCTGCATCCGATTGGCGCGCAGCTAAGCCCGGTTCTGTTCAACGCGGTGCCCCATCTGGAAGCGCCCGACCGGCAATACGCGCAAACCCATCTGTAAGGAGGCCCCAATGCAGCTTTATTATGCACCTCGTACAATCTCGGTCGCCGTTGCGATTGCGTTGGAAGAGGCGGGGCTGGATTACGAAGCCATCGAACTGGATTTTGCAGGCGGTGAGCACACAAAACCCGCCTACAAGCAGATCAATCCCAAAGGCCGTGTCCCGGCGCTGGTGGTAGATGGTGGCATCCTGACCGAAACCGGGGCACTTCTGGATTATGTGGCCGCGATTGCGCCACAGGCCGGGCTGGCCCCCGAAGATCCGGTCATGGCCGCGCGGATGCGTGAAGTGATGTATTATCTCGCCTCGACCATGCATGTGAACCACGCGCATGGGATGCGCGGGCACCGCTGGGCAGATAAGAAATCCAGTTGGCAGGATATGAAAGGCAAAGTCACACAGACGATGACGGCGTCTTGCGATTATATCGCTTCGAAGGGGCTGCGCGGGCCGTTTGTGCTGGGCGAGGCGTTCTCGCTGGCCGACCCATATCTCTACGTGGTCTGCAGTTGGCTTGAAGGCGACGGTGTTGAACTCTCGGCCTTCCCCAGGATTCTCGCCTTTCGCGATGCGATGGAGGCGCGCCCTTCGGTTCAGGCGGTCCGCGCCGCCGGAATGCTCTGACAAAAGGAATAGGAATGACACATCTCTGGGTCCGGGCAGAACAGCGCCCGAACGAGGAACGGGTCGGGCTGACCCCCGAAGGAGCCGCTGCGCTGATTGCGGCGGGCATTCGTGTGACGGTCGAGGAAAGTTCTGTTCGCGCCATTCCGATTGACGGCTACAAGGGTGCAGGTTGCGAGATCGCGGCTGAGAATTCCTGGCCCGATGCCCCGCTGGATGCGGTCATATTCGGCCTAAAGGAACTGCCCGAAGACGGAACACCCTTGCCCCATCGCCACATCATGTTCGGCCACGCCTATAAGGGGCAACACTCGGGCCGTGCACTGCTGGAACGTTTCAAGACCGGGGGCGGTACGCTTTACGATCTGGAATATCTCGTGGATGAAGATGGTCGCCGCGTCGCTGCGTTCGGCTATTGGGCAGGTTACGCGGGTGCTGCGGTCACGCTGAAAACATGGGCGGCGCAGCAACGCGATCAGGAATGCCCACCGGTTGGTGTCTATCCCAGCAAGGACGCGCTAAATGCTGAGTTGCTGACTGAACTGGATGCAACCGGATCCCAGCGCCCCCGCGCCATTGTCATCGGCGCTTTGGGCCGTGTTGGCACCGGTGCCGCTGACCTGTGCGAAGCTATGGGCGTATCAGTGACCAAATGGGACATGGCCGAGACCGCCAGCGGCGGGCCGTTCCCGGAAATCCTTGACCACGATCTGTTCCTGAATTGCATCTTCGCGCGCCCCGGCACGCCGATCTTTGTTCCGCGCGAGGCACTGACTGCCCCGCGCAACCTGACCGCCATCGGCGACGTGGCCTGCGACCCGGACAGCGATTACAACCCGGTTACCGTCTATGACCGCGCCACCACGTGGGAGGCCCCCGCCCTGCGCGTGGCCACCGACCCGGTGATGGACGTGATGGCAATCGACAACCTGCCGTCGATGCTGCCGGTCGAAAGTTCGGATGACTACGCGGCGCAGCTGCTGCCCTCGCTGATGACCCTGACCGATCTGAACAGTGGCGTCTGGGGCCGGGCAGAAGCCACCTACAAAACGCATATCGAAGGGATTTGAGCGATGACGATTCACTGGTGTGGCACCGGCCTTTCGGCCATCCCCGGCCTGCGCCGCCTCATTGAAGGCGGGCACAAGGTCACCGTCTGGAACCGGACCATCGACAAGGCCAAGGCCGAGGTCGGAGATCTGACCGACGACATTCGCGTTTTCGACATCGATGTGCTTGGAGAGGTACTGGAAAAAGGCGACGTCATCGTCTCGATGCTACCCGGCGACTGGCATGTGCCTCTGGCGGAACTGGCGATCTCGAATGAGGCCAACTTCGTCTCATCGTCATACATCGCACCTGAAATGCGCGCGCTGGACGACAAGGCGCGTGAGGCTGGTGTGGCACTGGTTAACGAGGTCGGGCTGGACCCCGGCATCGACCATCTGATGGCGCACGCGCTGGTTGCCGACTACCGTGCCTCAGACAGGTTCGATCCGCAAAACCACCTGAGCTTCATCTCTTATTGCGGCGGCATTCCAAAGAACCCCAACCCGTTCCGCTACAAATTCAGCTGGTCGCCTCTGGGCGTATTGAAAGCCCTGCGTTCGCCATCGAAATCGATCCGCGACTATGCCCCGCTGGATGTGGCTCGGCCGTGGGATGCAATCACCAGCTACATCGCTCCGCTACCCACGCCCGAGAGTTTTGAGGTCTACCCCAACCGCGATTCACTCCCCTTCATGGCCCAGTACCATTTCGAGGATCACTGGCCGGTCAAACAGTTCGTCCGTGGCACCCTGCGTTTGAACGGTTGGGCAGATGCGTGGTCAGATGTGTTTCGTGAAATCGAAACCCTGTCAGGCCCCGAAGGCGATGCGCGCCTGCAAGAGATGTCTGATCAGTTCTGGGCGGAAAACGCCTATGACGAAGGCGAACCGGATCGTGTGGTTCTGTGCGTGGGCCTGAAGGCCGAGAAGGACGGTATCGAAGTCTGGCACAAAACCTATGTCATGGATGCCTGGGGCGACGATCGCGGCACCGCAATGGCGCGTCTGGTTTCAATTCCGGTTTCTCTGGCTGTCGAGGCCGTTCTGAACCGCGCCATCCCAGCGGGGGTTCATGCCGCCCCGAGTGATCCTAAACTGGTGCAGGATTGGATGGCGCAGATCGATACGCTGGCGCAGCACCTGCAAATTGTGGATCACTCCGACTAGTTCATTCACGGCACCTTTCCCAGGCAATAAAACGTCGTTGGTTGGGAAAGGTTTCAGCCCGGATCAATTATTCCCGCTCTGCCAAACGTCATCTGTCGGCAGACAGGCGGTGATCGGGGATCAAGACCGTGTCTTCAGGCAAGACATGCAGGTCAGTTATTCCTCACAGGTGTCCGATGCCTGTGCGACCTGGTGATCGGCGTTGTCGCACATCTCTGCCGCGGGCTTGCTTTGGACGCGCGCATAAGCCAGCGCGGTGATCAGTACAATCAAAAGTAGTAAAAGAATACGAACAACTGAGAGCTTAACGGAGGCTTTTTTATCAAGGGAACCTGGTAACATTTAATCAACCTGAAGTTAAACTAGGCTGACCTAGCCATAGTTAACTATGTATGTCCAGTACCTTAACATTAAATCCACATTCAGCCTGTTGCCATAAAGTAGCGTGTTGCCCAAGCCAGCGCCCACAAAGAAAGCCATCCCGACACGGTCGGAATGGCTTTACAATGTCTGCATTGCCCTGCGGGCCTGCGTCATCTGCATGCCGAAGATAACATCAGATGTATTGTGCTATGACGTCCTCGATGTCGGTTCGATTGATACCCAGTTCGGACAGTTCATGATCCGACAGGCGATTGAGCTCTTGCGCAGCGCGTACAATATCTCCGCTGATCGCCCGCATGGTCATAGCCCGATCAAACAACAGCAAGGCGCTGCTTGGCACTCCAGTCTCAACGGTTACGTTTGTATCCAGCATCGTCATATCCTCCCTTCTCTATCGGTGACTTGCAGCGGCCTGCCTACTGCAGATGGCGTCGCTGGTCGTAGATTCTCAGGTAAGCGTGGCGGTTAATATGCTCTCGCGGGATTCCGATATCGGCCAGTTGCCGATCACTCAGAGCATTCAACGCACGGATGGTTTTTCCAAACATCCTGCGCCGGGCAAACTCAGCCTTTGCATTCGAATAGCCGGAGAACAGGCTCGCAAAAAGGCTGCTCCGGGGGGTGATTGTCTGTGCGTATGCCATGCCTGTCTCCTTTGATGTGATTGTTCAGTGATGTTCTGAACTCACATAAAGGAGGTGCAGGTTAACGGATCGCAGGCAGAAGGATTAAGACCCGTTTACAATTTCCCGAAACACACGCTGTTCGACATTTACGCAATGGGCCTGAACCGTAGTTACATCAGGTCATTCTCGACGTCCTCGGCCGAAATACCCAGTGCGTCCAGGCCGTTTTCAAGATGATCGGACAGATGCGGGGTACCGATCAGGTAGTCTGCACAGGGGGTCGAGGCCTCGGACCTGGCGGTTGCAATCGCCTCGGCCAGGTCTTCAGCAAAAAAGCTTTCCCGACCGATCCACATGATGGCCACCAGCTCGGCTTGCTCATCCTCGCTCATCCGGTCGACAAAGGCGCGCAATTCACCTTCGGCGCGGCCCAGTTCACGCCCCATCATGGCGACCTGAGCAACTTTTCGTGCGGAGATTTCCAGCATCTGTCCCAACTCCTCGTGTTCGCGGTTTCGATCAATTAAAACCACCCGAAACCGCGCCCGTCTTTGATCTTACGCAAGAAACGCGTTTTAGCGATGCGCCCGGGAAATCGGCTGTTTGGGCACCGGAGCGGTCCGGAACGGTCGGAAGGTCGCTTTTTTCCACCAGAGTTTCACGGCCTGCCAGTGAATCAAAACAACCGCCCTGCGCGCACCGAACGGGCGGCGCAGCAATGACCACAGAATTTTTCGGTTGGTCAAAGGCGAGCGCGGTCCGGTCAGGGTTGCGATCAGCCCACCACCCGCGCGACCGTAGTCAATCCAGACCCCAACGCGATCCGGGCGATAGTCAAAGCGAAACGAGTACGTGCCCTCGATTTCCTGAAACGGTGAGACATGCATCAGCTTGTCTGCAACGATCCGGTCGGTCGGCTCAATCAACGACATGTCCGGCTTATGACACAAATAGCTGTGCCGCGTCCCGTAGGTGTTCGTTACCTCAGCCACAACTGCGTATAGCTGATCCTGTCGGTCGAAGCAGAACCAGAAGCTGACCGGGTTGAAAACATGCCCCAATACGCGCGGCTGTGTCAGCAATGCCAGTCGGACAGGTTGTGGGACCCCCAGCGCATCGAACCACTCGCGCAGCCAGACAGCACCGCGGCCTTGTTTTGGCACACCTCCGTGATCCTGGTCGCGCCAATTGGTCAGGTTCGGGCGGTTGATGGAAAACAGTGTCGGGGTGGTCGAAGACGCCTCGGGGTCCAACAGGATATAGTCGATGGAATAGCGAAACGCGTTGTCAACATGGCCCTTGCGGCCGTGGTATGTGTGGCCAGCGATGTGATCTATTCCGCTCATGAGTGGGCTGCGTCCGATCTGCCTTTAAACTGTTCATATGACACAAATTTCGGCGTTGTGCATCTGTCTGCACTACGATTTCTGACGCAAATCGGATCAAAAAATTCACTGAAAGTGATCCGGCTTGGGCGCAGCGCCGTAATGTGGTTATGTTTACCGAGATCGATACAGCGACCCTGGACGATCCCGCGCTACCCTCAAGCGTGGGATCGTCCGTGGTTGTAAAGAAACGCATCAAGGGCAAACGGGTGAACGGATCGAACGGCAATTGTGGCACCAAAACAGAATGGGTGAGCCATGTCATTCGCATCCGGGATGCGCAGGATCAGTCGGCCTTTGCCGAGCTGTTCCAACACTTCGCGCCGCGTATCAAGGCGTTCCTGATCAAATCAGGGTCTGATGCGACGCTGGCCGAAGAATGCGCGCAAGAGGTGATGGCGACCTTGTGGCACAAGGCCCATTTGTTCGACCCGTCGCGCGCCACGGTTGCTACCTGGGTGTTCACGATCGCTCGGAACAAGCGCATAGACGTTCTGCGCAAGCAACGCCGCCCCGAGCCCGAAGATCTGGGTTGGGGACCCGAGGCCGAGCCGGATCAGGACGACATTATCGCGCTGCAACAGGAAACCGCGCAGCTGCGCACTGCTTTGACAGCATTGCCCGAAGCGCAGAGAGAACTGATCGAGAAAGCCTATTTCGGCGACCTGAGCCACCGCGAGATTGCATCGCAGACCGGGTTACCGCTGGGCACGATCAAATCGAGAATTAGGCTGGCGCTGGACCGCTTGCGCCATGCGATGAACTGAGATGATGAAGATGAGCAAGGATATCAAACATCACCTGACGGATGACCTGCTGATGGCTTATGCAGCAGGAACCCTTCCTGAGGCGTTCGACCTTATGGTCGCCACGCATCTGTCGCTGTGCGACCATTGCCGCGCGCGCGCCGAGAGCTTTGACGCCGTGGGCGGTCATGTTCTTGAGGAACAAGCGGATGCTGCGTCTATGGGTTCCGAAGCCTTGGCCGCGACGATGGCGTTGATTGCACAGGGCGCACCGACGTCGAAACCTGCGCGTCCGGCCTGCTCGGTCCTGCCGGCACCATTGCAGGATTATGTCGGTGGCGATGTGAACGCAATCCGATGGCGCCCCATCGGCATGGGGGTCAAACAGGCGATCCTGCCGACCACGCGTGAGGCGACCGCCCGGTTGCTGTTCATTCCGGCGGGTGCCGCAGTGCCAGATCACAGCCACAATGGAATGGAGCTGACAATGGTGCTGCAAGGTGCGTTCTCGGATGAAGTCGACCATTTTGCCCGCGGCGATGTTGAAATCGCCGATGAGGACCTGCACCACACGCCAACCGCTGACATCTCGGAAGATTGCATTTGTCTGGCCGTGACTGATGCGCCGCTAAAGTTTAGCAAGCTAATGCCGCGACTGTTCCAGCCTTTCCTGCGAATCTGATCAGGTCACCCTTCGGTTTTGCCCAAGGGCACTACGTTGGTGTGATCGTCCGGAGCCAGCTCCTCAAAGTCGAAATTGTCCAGCCGCTGTGCGCGGCGACCGGCTTTTTCGGCGCTGATTTTGATTTCCGAGATATCTTTAGCCGCCTGCCCGAAATGGCGGTCGAGGTTTGTGACGCGCTCACCCAGACGATCAACATCCTTGTGCAGCATGCCCAGTTCTTTGCGGATCGCCCCAGCCTGTTCCCGCATCCGCGCATCCTTGAGGATCGCGCGCATCGTGTTCAGGGTCGCCATGCAGGTGGTGGGTGAGACGATCCAGACGCGTTTGGAAAAGCTCTCCTGCACAAGCTCAGGGAATTTGGCGTGCAGTTCAGCATAGACCGCTTCGGACGGCAGGAACATCAGCGCGCCGTCAGCGGTTTCGCCGTCCAGAATGTATTTCTCGGAAATATCCGTGATGTGTTTGCGTACCGTGCTGCGGAACATCTGCACGGCGGCTTTCAATTCGGCATCATTGGTCGCGCCAATCAGCGCTTCATACGCCTCCAACGGGAACTTGCTATCGATCACAATCGGTCCCGGTGGGTTTGGCAGGTTGATCAGGCAATCCGCGCGACGCCCGTTCGACAGGGTCGCCTGCAGTTGAAAACTGTCCCGCGGCAGCGCTTTTGAGACGATGTCGTTCAACTGGATTTCACCAAAAGCGCCACGCGTCTGTTTGTTCGACAGGATGTCCTGCAAAGACAGCACATCACCCGACAGCTTGGTGATATTGTCCTGCGCCTTGTCGATGGCAGCCAGACGTTCCTGCAATTGTGTCAGTGAGGTCGCTGTCTGCTTCGACGAGCCATGCAGCGATTCCTTCATCCGCTCCTGCATCTCGGCCAACGCGCGGGCCGATTTCATCGCGTTGTCCGCCAGCCGATCATTCATCTGCTGCTGGACCGAGGACAGGCGCGTTTCGACCGTCTGGATCACCTGCACCTGCGCATTAGCCTGCGTGTCCGAGACATGCTGCAATCCACCACGCAATTGCTCCTGCCCCTGCCCAAGCTGCTGAACATGCTGCCCCAGATGCGCCATCTGACGGGCCAGAGGTTCCGCCATCCGGGCCGAACGGTTGGCTGCCCGCACCGACAGAAACAGCAGCAGAAGGATCAACGCCACAACACCACCCGCGATCAGAATCACGGGGTCGTTTAGCGCCACTTGGGTTCCAGCAATCTCGATCATATCGCCTCGGATGTTCTTGTTTTATTCTTCATAGCCCGGCAGGGCCACCGGATCAATGCTCGGTGATCAACTGCGCCCGAACAGACGTTCGATATCACTCAGCTTCAGTTCCACGTAAGTCGGCCGCCCGTGGTTGCACTGACCGGAATGGGGCGTTGCCTCCATCTCGCGCAGCAGAGCGTTCATCTCTTCGGCTCGCATCCGGCGGCCGGAACGGACCGAGCCATGACAGGCGATGCGGCTGAGGATCGCCTCGATCCGGGCCTGCACCATCTGGCTTTCGCCCTGATCGGCCAGTTCGTCTAGGATATCCAGAATCATCGCGCGGGCGTCGACCTTGCCCAGAATAGCCGGGGTTTCGCGCACGGCAATGGCGTCGCCACCAAAGGGTTCAAGCGTCAAGCCAAACCGCGACAGGTCGTCAGCGACGCCCATGAGGCGCGCGCAGTCCCCTTCCGACAGTTCCACGATTTCAGGGATCAGCAGCGCTTGGGCAGCGACACCATTCTCTGCCATTTGGGTTTTGAGTTTCTCGTAAACCAACCGCTCATGCGCCGCGTGCTGATCGACGATCACCATGCCGTCGGCGGTCTGCGCGATGATGTAATTCTCATGCACTTGCCCGCGCGCCGCGCCCAGTGGCAGATCCTGCGGTTCCTCCTCCGGCTCTGGGGTCGCCATTGGGGTCGGTTCGACAATGCTGCCACTATAATCGTTGGCCAATTCGGCAAAACCCGGGGATTGCGCCTGATACGCAGTTTGTCGCGCCGCGGGCGAAGGCCGGTCCATCTGATACACCCGCGCCGGGGCTGGTTGCGCCGGTTCCGGTCGCATCGCCCCCAAGGTCGCGTTGGCAACAGTCGAAGATGCCCGATGCCCGGCCTCTGCCAAAGCATGGCGCAGGCTGGATACGATCAGCCCGCGCGCAACACCGGGATCGCGAAACCGTACCTCGGATTTGGCGGGGTGGACGTTCACATCCACCAGCGTCGGATCGCAATCGATAAACAGCGCCGCTGCCGGGTGACGGTCGCGACTGAGGAAATCAAAATAGGCGGCGCGCAAGGCCCCGGTCAGCATCTTGTCCCGCACCGGGCGGCCATTTACGAACAAATACTGCGCCACCGCAGCCCCCCGCGAATAGGTCGGCAGCGCGGCATAGCCATACAGTCGGATACCGTCCCGCGTGGCGTCGATCTGCAACGCATTCTCGGCAAACTCGCGCCCGATCACACGCGCCAAGCGAGCGTGCAGAGCGTCGAACAGATCACCGTTCTCGCGGTCGGCGCGGAAGGTCACGCGGCCCTCGCCCCCGCCCGAGGCATCGCGTAGGGTGAAGGTGATCGCGGGTTCAGCCATGGCCAAACGTTTGACCGTGTCGGTGATCGCTTGCGCTTCGGCCCGGTCCGTGCGCATGAATTTCAGCCGGGCGGGTGTGGCGTAGAACAGATCGCGCAGTTCGACCACGGTGCCGGCGCGCAGGGCCGCGGGTTTGACCGCCTCCATCCTGCCACCCGCCACATGGACCGAGGCCGCATCCCCGCCCTCCACACGGCTGGTGATGGTCAGCCGCCCAACTGCGCCCAGCGACGGCAACGCCTCACCCCGGAACCCGAAGGTGTGGATGTTCAGCAGGTCCGAACCATCGATTTTTGAGGTTGCGTGACGGGACAGGGCCAGCGGCAGATCCTCGGCGGCGATACCACAGCCATCATCGGTGACGCGGATCAGCGTCTTGCCACCATCAGCGATATCGATGGCGATCCGAGTGGCCCCGGCATCGATTGCATTTTCCACCAGCTCTTTGACGACAGAGGCGGGACGTTCGACAACTTCACCTGCCGCAATCCGGTTGATCGCAGCGTCATCCAATTGCCGAATGACAGGCCGTTCCTGGCTGATATTGGGGTTTGCATGCGCCATACCGCTAGACCTAGCACAGTGCGGCGCGATTCTACCACCGGTCACAGATGTGTTTTCCACAGCAAAACGAGCATCGCCCGGCCCCCAATACACTCCCCCTACATCGTTGGGATTGCTTACCGGGTACCGGGCGAACTTGGTGAGTGGTCGCTATTCCGTAAGAATTGTAGCACGTTTAGCACATATTTTCGATCAGTGTTATGCTCAGAACGCCACTGTTTCCGGCTAAGCAAATATCAGCCGATCTCAGGAGCTTGGGGCAGGCGATAAGATGCCAAATCAAATGGCTGTCGGGGCTCCGGCCCGGGCGCGGCAGGGGCCAAATACTGCGCAGACGGCGAGAATCAGGCCCGACATCGTTGCAATCATCCCCGCTGCGCTCACAGCATCCGACCCCCCTAACCACAGCGGTCCGTAGCCGGCCAGCACGTATCCTGAAACCGCGGAAACAGTGGCAAACAGAACGCTCCAGCCGATCTGCGCCTCAAGCCGATTGGTCACCATTCGTGCTGCGGCAGGCGGGCAGATAAACATCGCAATCACGATTATCGACCCCACCGCATCAAAGGCCGCAACAGCAGCGATTGCCGCAACAATGACCAGCGCCATTCCCAAAGCCCCCGTGCGAATACCGATGGTGCGGGCAAAACCTTCATCGAAGGTTGAAATCTTGAGCGGGCGCCAGAACAGCCAAGTGAACAAAATCACTCCGACCAGCGTAAAGGCGATGCGCGGCAGTTCCGGCGGCAGCCCGGCCAGCGCAAGCGGGTCCCATAGCGATGCCCAACCGGTTGCGTCCAGCCAGATCAGACTTTCCAAGTTTCCATACAACGCGTGTTCCACGTCAAGATGAACAGTGGATGTATCTGTCTGCTCCAGCAACAGCACGCCCGCTGCGAACATGGTGGTAAAGACCACACCCATGGCCGCACCAGCTTCGATCTGTCCCAGACGCCGGATCGCCTCGATCAGGACAACGGCAACCACGGCGGCACCTGCCGCACCCAACATCATGGGCCAGGTCGAGATCGCCCCGGTCAGCAGAAACGCCACGACGATGCCCGGCAGCACCACATGGCTGATCGCGTCACCGATCAGGGCCTGCTTGCGTAGCACTAGAAAGTTTCCGGGCAGCGCACATGCGATGGCTGCAAAGGTTCCAATCAGCAGTGGCGTCAAGGACAGAGGAACGAACTCTTCACCACTCATGCCGAAACCCCCTGCGGACCGCCGATGCGGCGGTCGATCTCGGCGATCTGGTCTTGGGTCAAAACAGTCTCGATATCACGCAGCCCATCGTATAGCGCCGCAGTTGCCTCATGCGCCTGATCGGCGCGGACGATTTCCCAGCGTTTCTCGTCACGCAATGCCTTGGCGGCACGGGCCTTTCCGGACTCGGTCGCCACACCATCGGCGCGGACGATCCCCGCACGGCGCAACAGGCGCAAGGTCAAAGGTTCGTAGATCTTTTGGCCCTGCGCCAGCGCCAGCAAGCCCTGCCGGATATGCACACGGCGCTGAAACCTCAGATGGCGCAGAATCGCCGCCAGCACACCTCGCGACGGGGCCAGAAACAACGAAACAGCGAAAAACCCGAAGCTCACCAGCACGATGATCGGACCCGTAGGCAGGTTCGGGGCCGAGGCCGATAGCGCAGCACCCAGATAACCCGCCAACCCTCCGACCAACCCAGCCAGCAGGACCACCCGGTCCGAGCGATCCGACCAGAACCGGGCGGTCACCGGCGGGATAATCAAAAGAGCAACGATCAGGATGAGGCCAACGATTTTAAGCCCCACAACTGTAACCGCCATGACCAGCCCCATCATGGCAAGGTCAATCCGGTGGACCGGCAACCCCCGGGCCGCCGCATACTCCGGGTCGAAGGCCACCAGCGTCATCGGTCGCCGAATGATCAACACCAAAACCAGAGTTGCAGCCCCGCCAAAGGCTATAATCAATGCGTCCGCCCATAGCATCCCGGCGGTCGAGCCCAACAGAAACCCTTCGAGCCCCGCCTGACGACCAACGCCCATGGTCTGAATGATGGTCAACAGAACGATCCCCAGGCCAAAGAAAACCGAAAGCACTGCCCCGATGGCGGCGTCCTCGGCCAGACGTGTATGGCGGGTCAGCCAATTCATGCAGAGCAGGCCCACCCATGCGGATATGGCCGAGCCTGCCAGAAGACCAACAAGGTTGCGCCCATCCCCGCCCAAAGCGACCAGCACCATGAATCCCAGGCACACACCGGGCAGCGTCGCGTGGCTGATCGCATCACTGACCAACGCCCTTTTGCGCAGAAACAGGAACGTTCCGGTCACCCCCGCCGACACGCCCAGCAGGGTCGCACCGATGGCGACCAGCGTGGCGTTATAGCCAAGCTGCAGGGTCAATGCGTCCCAGAACATGAGTTATCCCAGCGCGCGCGAAATCTGGTCGATCTGGGCGGTGGCCAGTCGCCCGCCATACGCTGATTGCAGGTTCTCGGCAGTGAAGGTCTCTGCGACCGGGCCTTCTGCCACTTTGCGGGTATTGATCAGGAAAACATGGTCGAAATAGTCGGTCACCGTGGCCAGGTCATGATGCACCACCACAACGGTTTTTCCGGCGTCCTTCAATGCTTTCAGAACCGCAATGATCGCCTTTTCGGTGGCAGCGTCCACTCCGGCGAAAGGTTCATCCAACAGGTACAGATCGGCATCCTGCGCCAGCGCGCGGGCCAGAAAAACCCGTTGCTGCTGGCCTCCGGACAACTGGCCAATCTGACGATCTGCAAAATCACGCATGCCAACCCGATGCAGGCAATCCATCGCACGGGACAGGTGGCGCGCGCGGACGCGGCCCAGCAGCCCAAGCTCGCGCGAGAGGCCCATCAGCACCACATCAATCACGCGGGTCGGAAAATCCCAGTCGACGCTGGATCGTTGTGGCACATAGGCAATTCGGGCGCGTTGTTGTTCAAGCGGTTTGCCGAAAACGGTGACATGCCCCGACAACGGTTTCAAAATCCCCAGCGCTGCCTTCAGCAGCGTCGATTTTCCCGCCCCGTTCGGCCCGATGATGGCCGTCATTGCACCCGGCTCGACGGACATATCCACCGAGAATACAGCAGGCTTGTCGCCGTAAGACACCGTGAGACCGCGGATGGCCAGCGGGCTATTGTCGATCCCTTGATCCTCGACCGGGATACCCTGAACGGATGCAAGTTCCAGTGTCATTCAAAACCCCGCAGACAACTTGCCGTTCATGCCGCGCGCCGGAGCTTCTGCCCCCAACGCCCGCGCAATCGAAGTGATGTTGTGATCCAGCATCCCGACATAGGTCCCCTCATAGGTTCCGGGCTCACCCATGGCATCGGAATACAGCTCTCCACCGATCATCACGTTGTGCCCCTTCGCCGCAGCCCCTTCGATCAGGGCACGCATGGACCGGTCCGAGACCGAGCTTTCGACGAAGACAGCAGATATCTGGCGATCAACAAGCGTATCGACCAGCTCGCCGATCCGGTTCAGACCGGCCTCGGATTGGGTCGAGATACCCTGTATCCCCATCACCTCATAGCCATAGGACGCCCCGAAATACCCAAACGCGTCATGCGCAGTCACCAGCATACGGTTGCTTTCCGGAACGGTCGCCAGAACCTGATCCGCATAAGTTGTCAGGGCCTCTAATTCAGCCAGATGCGCCTTTGCATTTTGCGCAAAAGTGTCCGCCGCCTCGGGGCGTGCTTCGGTCAGGGCATTCTGCACCTGGGCCACAACATCAGCCCAAAGCGTGGGGCTCATCCAAACATGCGGGTCGTATTTATCGGCATAGTCGTCGTGGGCACGCAGTTTGGACTTGTCGATGCCTTCGGCCACGGCGACCACATTCCGTTTTCGGCTCAGGTCCTCAAAGAAACCCTCCATCTGCGCTTCCAGATAGAGTCCATGCCACAAAACCAGATCGGCACGCGTCATCGCAACGATATCGCTGCGCGTCTGACGGTAGGCATGCGGGTCAACACCCGGCCCCATCAGGCCTTTGACGTCAACCTGATCACCACCGACCTGACGCGCGGCGTCAGCGATCATCCCTGTCGTGGCAACAACCTTCAAAGGTTCCTGCGCCCACGCCGTGAAAGGCAAGGCCGCTGCAAATGCTAGAACAGTCAGAAAACTGCGGCGAATCATATTTGACCCCGAAATTCGTGTCTCGTTGCAATGAATATGAGAACCATTCGCAACTAAGTCAATGCTATTGCGAATTACTCGCAAGAAAATGCTGATTTTGTCCAAATGGTCAAAAAAATTCCATTTCAGGTCTTCGATCCCTTCCCTTTAAGCGCGGCTCGTGCGATTTTGGCGCAAACCTCCCAAAGGATGGAAAGATGGAAACGCAGAGCTCAGAAAGCCCCGTGCGCACCGCGCATCTGCCGCAAGTGACCGAACCCAGAAATCCTGGCATGGAGCTGGGTCTGGACTGGGTGCGCGCCGTGCAGGCCAATACCTCGGCCATCGAACGCCGTGCAGCGACCCTGCCCGGTCGGCGGTCGGTGAAAAAGGATTATCAGGCCGCGTGGCTGCTGAAGGCGATCACCATGATCGACCTGACCACTCTGGCCGGTGACGACACCGTGGGCCGCGTGCGCCGCCTGTGTGCCAAGGCACGCCAGCCGGTTGCGCCTGCGGTATTGCAGGCGATGGACATGCCGCCGATCACGACGGGCGCGGTCTGCGTCTATCACGATATGATCGAAACGGCGGTCGAGGCTCTGAAAGGCACCGGCATCCCGGTCGCCGCCGTCTCAACCGGCTTCCCTGCGGGCCTGTCGCCGTTCCACCTGCGCGTGGCAGAGATTGAAGAAAGTGTGAAGGCCGGCGCCGAAGAGATCGACATCGTGATCTCGCGCCGTCACGTGCTGTCGGGTGATTGGCAGGCGCTTTATGATGAGATGAAAGCGTTCCGCGCTGCCTGCGGTGACGCCCATGTCAAAGCGATCCTCGCCACCGGAGAGCTGGGCAGCCTGCGCAACGTCGCCCGCGCCTCGCTGGTTTGCATGATGGCGGGGGCGGATTTCATCAAGACCTCGACCGGCAAGGAAAGCGTCAACGCCACCCTGCCCGTGTCGCTGGTGATGATCCGAGCGATCCGCGACTATTACGACCGCACCGGGTACCGCGTGGGTTACAAACCTGCGGGAGGCATCTCCAAGGCAAAGGACGCGCTGGTTTACCTGTCGCTGATCAAGGACGAGTTGGGCGACCGCTGGCTGGAACCGGACCTATTCCGCTTTGGCGCTTCGTCGCTGCTGGGCGATATCGAACGGCAGTTGGAACATTATGTCACCGGGGCGTACTCCGCCGGTTACCGTCATTCTATGGGGTGAGGCACGCCCGGAAATCGCTCCGGTGGAGCGATTTCATTGCCGAACGGGCGAAGCCCCGGGAGAAGGAAAGAACAATGACAGTTAAAGAAATCTTCGAGACCATGGACTACGGCCCCGCCCCCGAAAGCGCCGCCGAAGCGCTGGCCTGGCTGGTCGATCAGGGCGACAAGTTTGGTCACTATATCGACGGTGCCTTCACCAAGCCGGGCAAAGGCTTTGACAGCCGCAACCCGGCGACCGGAGAGGTTTTGGCCAAGCTGACCCAAGCGAAACAGGTCGATGTGGACGCTGCCGTTGCCGCCGCCCGCAAAGCGCAGCCCAAATGGGAGAAGCTGGGTGGTGCGGGTCGCGCACAGTATCTCTATGCGATTGCGCGACTGTTGCAGAAGCATTCGCGCCTGTTTGCAGTGCTCGAGAGCATGGACAACGGCAAGCCGATCCGTGAGTCTCGCGATATCGACATCCCTCTGGCGCAGCGGCATTTCTATTATCACGCGGGCATGGCGCAGTTGATGGAAAGCGAGCTGCCCGATGCGCAGGCCTTGGGCGTGTGCGGACAGATCATCCCGTGGAACTTCCCGCTGCTGATGCTGGCATGGAAGATCGCTCCGGCGCTGGCGATGGGCAACACGGTGGTTCTGAAACCGGCCGAGTATACCTCGCTGACGGCGCTGCTGTTTGCCGATATCTGTTCGCAGGCCGGGTTGCCGAAGGGCGTGGTCAATATCGTGACCGGAGACGGCGCGGTGGGCGAGATGATCGTGAATGCAGACGTGGACAAGATCGCGTTCACCGGCTCGACCGTTGTGGGGCGGCGTATACGCGAGGCAACCGCTGGTTCGGGCAAAGAACTGACCCTGGAACTGGGCGGAAAATCCGCCTACATCGTCTTTGACGATGCCGATATCGACAGCGCCATCGAAGGGCTGGTCGACGCGATCTGGTTCAATCAGGGTCAGGTCTGCTGTGCCGGGTCTCGTTTGCTGGTGCAGGAGGGCATCGCCGACCGTTTTCACGAAAAGCTGCGTGCCCGGATGGACAATCTGCGCATCGGTGATCCGCTGGACAAATGCATCGACGTGGGCGCGGTTGTGGACCCGGTTCAGTTGCAGACCATCAAGGGGATGGTGGAAAGCAACACCGTTGGCCACGTACACCAAGCTGCCTGTGAGCTGCCGGAAAACGGTTGTTACTACCCTCCGACCCTGATCTCGGGCCTCGAAACATCCGATCCGCTGATGCAAGAGGAGATTTTTGGCCCAGTGCTGGTGTCCTCGACCTTCCGCACTCCGTCCGAGGCGGTCGAGCTGGCAAACAACACCCGTTATGGGCTGGCCGCGACGGTCTGGACCGAGAATGTGAACCTTGCACTGGATATTGCACCCAAGCTGGTTGCCGGCGTGGTCTGGGTGAATGCCACCAACCTGTTTGACGCGGCTGCTGGGTTCGGTGGCGTGCGCGAAAGCGGCTTTGGCCGTGAAGGCGGTTGGGAGGGTCTGGCGGCCTATACCAAGCCCAAAGGCAAGGCCAAGCCTCTGGCAAAAGTCGAGGCGGTGACGGGCGAAGGCGCCCCGGTCGACCCCATCGACCGGACTGCAAAGATGTATGTTGGCGGTAAGCAGGCCCGGCCCGACGGCGGGTATTCGAAACCTGTCTGGGGTAAGTCAGGTCTTTTGGGTCACGTGGGCCTTGCCAACCGCAAGGACGTGCGCAACGCGGTTGAGGCCGCGGCGAGCGCGAAAGGCTGGCCCAAGACCACCGGGCACCTGCGGGCGCAAATCCTGTACTATATCGGCGAGAACCTCTCGGCCCGTGCCGGTGAATTCGCCACCCGTATCGACACCATGACCGGCAAAAAGGACGGCGCGAAAGAGGTCGAAGCTTCGATCCAGCGCCTGTTCACTGCCGCCGCCTGGGCCGACAAATATGACGGTCAGGTGCATGGCGTTCCGATCCGGGGCGTTGCCATTGCGATGAAGGAACCGGTCGGCGTGATCGGCGCGCTGTGCGCGGACGAAGCACCGCTGCTGGGTCTGGTTTCAGCCATGGCCCCGGCGATTGCGATGGGCAACCGGGTGGTGCTGGCCGCCTCGGAGCCCTACCCGCTGGCGGCGACCGACTTCTACCAGATCCTCGAAACCTCAGACGTGCCCGCCGGAGTGGTCAACATCCTGACCGGCAGCCATGCAGAATTGGCCAAACCGCTGGCCTCGCATCTGAATGTGGATGCGGTGTGGTCGTTCTCGTCCACGGACCTGTCGAAGGAGATCGAAGGCGTATCCGCCGGGAACCTCAAGCGCACTTGGGTCAATAACGCCACGGCTTTTGATTGGGGCGTGGACCATTCGCGCCGCTTCCTGCAGGCTGCCACCGAAGTGAAAAACATCTGGGTGCCCTACGGCGAGTAGGGCTTCCGGCAAAGGGAGGCCCTCATGGATTTTTCAGGACAAACCGTCATCGTCATTGGCGGCACCAGCGGTATCAACCGGGGCATTGCCGAGGCCTTTGCGGCCTCGGGCGCAAAACTGGCTGTGGCCAGCCGGTCGCAAGAGAAGGTGGATGATACCGTTGCAGCCCTGAAAACGGCAGGCGCTTCAGATGCCATCGGCGCAGCGTTCGACGTACGTGACCCTGAGGCGGTGAATGAGGGCCTCAAGCAATTTCACGACGCATTCGGCGACTTCGACGTTCTGGTGTCCGGCGCGGCGGGGAACTTTCCTGCGCTGGCGGCTGAGATGTCGACGAATGCGTTTAAAGCGGTGATCGATATCGATCTGATGGGTACGATCCATGTGATGAAAGGCGCGTATCCCTACCTGAAACGCCCCGGAGCCAGCATCATCAATATCTCGGCCCCGCAATCCTACCTGCCCTATGAAGGGCAGGCCCATGTCTGTGCGGCGAAGGCTGGTGTCGACCAGATCACCCGCACCTTGTCGATGGAATGGGGTGTGGAAGGCATCCGGGTGAATTCGGTCGTTCCGGGTTTCATCGAAGGCACAGAAGGGGCCAAGCGCCTGGCTCCGACGCCGGATGCGGGCAGACAAATCCTTGGGGACGTTCCCCTGGGCCGCTGGGGCCAAGCGCAGGACGTGGCCAATGCCTGCATGTTCCTCAGCTCGGACATGGCCAGCTATATCAGCGGCACGGTGCTGGCCGTGGATGGGGCCTTATATCAGCGCGGGTCGGGCAAGTTTGGACAAATGATGGGGCAGATGCTGCGGGCACAGGCAAAACCCTCAACGCTGTAGGTAAATGAAACGCAATAGCGCCGTTTCCAGGCATCAGCCTCAGATTGTTCTACCCATCGCCTGACGCAACATCCAAACCATGCGCGTACATCTGAGACGCACCAAAGTTGAAACGGCACGCAGCACCTCATTCGGTGAGGTTACTTTGTCACTGAACAGAACCTTGGGGGTATGCACCACGGCGCTTGCCGGCATCGCCAGCCCGCGCAACGCCCAGCGCAAACGCGCAACCAAACCGTTCCCGTGCAGCATGAAGGCCTCTTGCGTCGTCCGCCGCCATTTCGCCTTGAGCGCAGGCCAATCCTGACGGGAGGGGTGACTGACACGGAACCGATCTTCGTAGATCAAGCTATAACCCCGATCCACGGCACGCATGGTCCATTCCCGGTCTTCGGAAACCCCGTTGATAAAGCCGCCGATGGCATCAAATACATCGCGGCGGGTTAAAAGATTTCCAGCCCCGGAAAATCCCTGCACCTCGATATATCGTCTGAAATTGAACGCGAAAACGGCCTCAAAGGCCTCGGCACCGCTGCGTGGTGGGGGCGTTTCATCAAAAACATCAACACGCCCGCCTATCAAATCCGCGTTGGCCGCAATCTCGCGCCCAACTGCCAGCCAGTCAGAATCCGGCACGCAATCCGCGTCGATAAAGAACAAGCGCTGCGCCGTTGTTTCAGCGACGCCCCTGTTACGCGCGTGCGCAGCCCCTTTTTGCGTCTCGACAATAAAGCGGACCTTTGGAAACGTATAACGCAAGTCGTCCAGTGAAACTGGCGACGCATTGTCAATCACCACGATCTCTGTACCAGCGATGTCATTGGCCATTAGCGCCCTAAGGCAGCGCTCCAACCTTGGGATGTCGTTGTAATGCGGAATAATGACCGCGTCGGTTGGGGCGCTCTCAGTAATAGCCTTGTTCATTGCCGAAGGATCCACTGATATAGCGGCACTTGTTCAACACAATGCCCATCACCTGGGTCAGCTCTGCCAATTGCCGTTCGGCTACATCGATATGGTCAATGCTGGTTTCCTCGGCCGCAGCCAGCAGCAAGGAACAATCAACGTTTTTCAGAAAGCCGTGGCTATCATCGCTGACCATCAGAGGTGGCGTATCGAACAATATGATATCCGGCTTGAACTCATTTTCGATCTGTTCAAGCACTTCGATTGTCTGGCGGCTTTGCAAGATTTCCGAAGAATTCCTCGTCGGCGTGTAGTTCAACCCGAAGATCACGTTGTCACCATACCGCCGGGCATGCTCGCGAAACGGCACTTTCCCCTGCAACACGTCAGCCATACTGTGGCTTCCGGTTTGCTTGAGAATATTGACCAAACCGCGCCGCCGCATATCCAGATCGATAACGATGGTGCGCAGATCGGCCTGCCGTCCCAGGCTGAATGCAAGATTTGCAGCCGCCGTGCTTTTGCCGCACCCGCTGTAGGGTGACGTCAGGGCCACGCGCCGCCAACCGTTGGACAATGTCTGCTGCAGCATTTTTGTGCGCAACATGTCGTAAGGTGTCGCCTCGGGCCCGCCCCGGAACGAGATCAACCGGTTTTTCTCGATCAGCGAGGGGTCGATCTTCATCTCGGGCAGCGATTGCCACAAGTTCTCGTCGATTTCGGCTTCAGCAGGGGCGTGCGCATCAGACAGAACAAGTGGTTCCACCTGACGGCTTGCGCGCGCCTTTCGGGCCTTTTGAATAGCTTCCTGAAGGCGCTCCATCACGTCATCCCCAAAAATTCAGGAGTTACAATCACCAATAAACCTCCAGCTTGTCGATCACCCGCTCGGCAATAAGATCCAAGGGCAAGTAATAGGTGTGAACGGCCCAGACAGCTGCTGGAACGCCAATGAGAATGGCCAAGACAACCGCGGACCACGCCAACCGAACCCGGATCACTTCACCCCTGGACCGCACGTAGGGAATAGCTGCAATCGGCCAAACCTCGAGCTTTTTGATCAGATCCTCGGGGCGACGCACCGAGCGGTTCAAAAGCTCCATCAGGAAAATCAATCCAACGCCCAGAGCAATCCCGAAGAACACACCGCCGCCAGCAATTGCCATGCGATTTGGCTTGGTCGGAGAGCTTGGAGCCGAAGGGTATTCAATCACCGAAATGCGCTGCCCTTGCGACGTGACCTCAATCCGTTCACCGGTAGAAGCCGATGCCAGCCTTTGTACAGCCGCATTGTACTGCGCCTGAATATTGTCGTGATCCCGTTGCAGTTCGGCCTGCGCAATTGCATTGGCCGGAGTCTGGTCGATCGTCAGTGTCAGCTTAGCCAGACGATCCTGAACCAGCGCCCGCTGATCCTCCAAAGCTTCGACCTGGCTGTCGATTTGAGCCAGTTGAAGATCAAGTGTTGTATTGCCAGTTGTGGATAACGTGGCTTGATCAGCGTTCGAGTTCACGTTTGCCGCCTGCTCTGCCGCCACCGTTTCTTCCAGGCGTGCAATCCGGGCGCGCAAGATTTTAATCGTCGGGTTGCTCTCGGAATAAATGGCTCGTTGTGTGTCCAACTGGTTGCGCAACTGCTCCAGCTGAATCTGCGACTGCGTCATGTTCATCTGCGCAACGCCAATAATCTGACCCGTAGACCGATAAGTCTCTAGCAGCTTTTCGCGCTGGCCCTTCAGACCAAATATCTGCTGATCCATCTGTTCGATATTCGTCTGCATCGAGCCCTGCTGCGCCAGACGGAATTGCAAACTGTCAGGCAAAGCTTCCGAGTTCTGTCGGTTAAACTCAAGAATGCGAGAGCTGCGCTCGTCCAGTTCCTTGCCCAGACGGTCGACCTCCTGCTGGAAAAAGCTAAGCGTATCCGATGCGCGATTCTTGCGGTAGGACACGTCAAGCTTTTGAACTTCCGTCAGATAATCGTTCAGAACGGCAGCGGCGATCTGGCCAGAGCGCGCTTCAAACGTTATCATCATCAGGCTGGCTTGCTCTCGACCGGCGCTGATAAATGTCGACGTATTGTTGCGCATTGTATCGACAATCTGATCGGGCTTGGCCTCGTCCTGATTGGCGAGCACCTCATGTTTGCGCGCAATCTCCAGAAGGACGGGACGCGTCAACAAACGCTGTTCGATGATCTGAAGCTGCTCACCGGCAGTGGTGTTCACCGTACTGGCCGCAAGATTACCTGGAATTTGCGGTGACTCCACGATCAACCGCATCTGCGAAACATATGTCGACGGCATATTCAATGCGACAATGATCGAAGCCGCCGAGACAATAGTGGCCACAACCAGGAAATACGGAAGCCGTCTTAGAAATATTGAAAGATAGTAACGAACCAGGCCCATTTCAGTCTGTCAGCTCCTTCTCAAGCGAGTTTCCTCCAAAGAACACACCGTCCTGGATCACCTGATTCACGATGTCTTCGTCCACTTTGTGCGACTCATTGGTCCAGGCATAAAGCAGAGCAAAATCACAAAACTGGTTAACAAGACGCGGCACTCCGCGTGTTTGACTTGCAATCGTCTTGCAGGCTTCTTCCGTGAATTCTTCGCCATTGCCACCGGCGATCATCATGCGGTGCCTGATATAGCGCTCGACTGTGGCCTCATCCATGCGTTCAAGATGAAAGCTTGCGGCGACCCTTTGCGTCAGCTGGCGCATCTTAGGGTCCAGAACCATATCGCGCAATTCGGGCTGCCCAACCAGAACAAGCTGAATCAACTCATCCGTGTTGGCATTTATGTTGGTCAGCATGCGGATTTCTTCCAACCCTTCGACCGTCAGATTCTGCGCCTCGTCGAAAATCAGAATAACCCGTCGCCCCTCGGCGTATTCCGAAACAAGAAAATCCTGCAACTCGCGGAACAGCTGTACATAGGTCGCGTCTTGATCGATGGGCAGCCCCAGAGCATGCAAGACCCATTGCAACAGTTCTCCTCGACCGCCCTGGGCGTTTGAAACCAGCCCAACCGTTACCGAGTGCTCCATTTCGCTCAGAAGGTGCTGAACAAGTGTCGTTTTACCGGCACCAATCTCACCTGTAAGAACCGTAATCGGGGCACAGCTCATCACGCCGAACTGCAAAACAGAATAGCCCCGCTTGTGAAGCGGTGACCAATACAGGAATCCGGGATCCGGCAGCAGCGTGAAAGGCCGCTGATCAAGCCCGAAGAAGTCTAGATAGAACCCGTCGCTTGAGGCCATGGCACCCCGGTCGCCTTCCGCCTTGTCAAAACTTATCCTGGCACTTCGGAGGTTACTCATACTTGCGCCCTGAACCACTAAAAACCCTAACACAATAAAGAGACGTTACACGACCCGGTTGAACTAAGCTACGACTCTGCCACAAAATCAAGATAGTGCTTATCTTAGAACATTACAGGCGGCGAATTGACCTTCCCAAGACCCCAATCAAAGGCTTTACACATCATTGTTTCCTATTTCTGATTGATAGGCATGCCACTACATCCGGCAGATCGACGCCGCAATGATGCAAATTTCGGCACCTCATACCAACCGCAGACAATAGACCAAATGGAACCTATCGGAAGAATCGCAGTCAATTGTTTCCAATGGGGAGACAAAGAATCGCAAAATTCCTTATAAATCAAGGGTAACCGCAAAAACCGCATATCGCGGAAAGCACTTGTTTTCAGTGCTCGGACCCGGTTTTGGACATGAATTTTGTTTTGCAAGACAGTAAGAATTTGTTAAAACTTAGTCGCGGGTCGTCTGCTGTTTATGTATAAGCTGGCGTGGGTCAAACAAAGACATAAAAGTATAACAGTTTTGAGCAAAGTTTGAGGTTGAGCGTAGTTGGTTCCTGAATCGAGTAGGTGATTCTTGGTTTGTTGTGTGTACCGGGGGTTTAAATAGTGACAATTCATTCAAAAGAGGTGGCCGACGCGCGTCCGGTCTATCCTAAAATTTCCGTTCCGCGGACTTCGGTACATGAATCGGGTCTTTACCGAGGTGCCGGCAAGCGTTTTCTGGATGTTGCGTTCGTTGTGCTTAGCGCGCCATTCGTTCTTCCTGTAATTATTGGTTTGGCCATTTTTCTAGCCTGCCAAGGCGTTTCGCCGTTTTATCGTCAGGAACGCGTCGGCAAAAATGGCCAGATTTTCAAGCTACTGAAACTCCGCACAATGGTGCACGACGCCGAAACGGTGCTGAAGAAGCATCTTGCAGCCAATCCGGATGCTCAGGATGAATGGGATCGTAATCAGAAACTGCGCAACGACCCGCGGATCATCAAGTTTGGCTCATTCTTGCGCAAAAGCTCTTTGGATGAATTGCCGCAATTCTGGAATGTTCTGGTTGGTGAGATGTCCATGGTTGGCCCCCGCCCGATGATGGTGAACCAGCAGGACCTATACCCAGGTACACGCTATTACGCCATGCTTCCCGGGATTACCGGTCAATGGCAGGTTTCCAAGCGCAACAATTCGTCGTTCGCCGAGCGTGCCCACCACGATACCGAGTACTGGGAGAAGATGTCCTTTTCGACGGACCTCAATATCCTGATGCGTACGGTTTCTGTCGTTCTGCGCGGCACTGGCTGTTGACGCCGTGGCTTGCTGTCCGGTTTGATCGGGCAGCAATTTTCGTCGCAGGGTTTTTAAAGAATGACAAAACTAAGTAAAATTGGCTTTCCGACCGGCAACGGCCTGGCTGTTGTAGCCCTTTCACTGACCTTGCTTCTGAGCGCTTGCGACTCTGCTGAAGAACGGGCAGAAGCTCACTTCCAGGCTGGTATGGCTCATCTGGAGCAGGGCGACGTCGAACGCGCGCTGATCGAATTCAGAAATGTCTTCAAGCTTAATGGCGAACATAAAGAAGCGCGCCTGACCTATGCGCGTCTGGAACGCGAACGGGGCAATATCCCCGCCGCGTACAGCCAATACCTGCTTGTGATCGAACAGTATCCAGACAATCTGGAAGGCCATCGTGCTTTGGCCGAAATGGCATTGCAATTGGGGAATTGGGAAGACCTGAAGCGATACGGCAGCATAGCGGCGGAACTGGCGCCCGAAGACGTTGAAATCTTCGCGCTCAACAACACTCTGAGCTATTCGGAAGGCATCCAGAATGGGGATGCAAACGCGGTTGGTCTTGCTATCGGCAACGCGCAATCCTTGCTGAAGGAACACCCGGAACTTGTCGCAGCCCGGCAGATTGTCGTCGATCACCTGCTGCGTGCGGAAGAGTGGACAAACCTTCTGGCAGAGCTGGACACTGCCCTGAGTTACGCACCGGAAGAGGCCAACCTTTACGCGATCCGGCTGCGGGCGCTGCAAGAGCTGAAGAAGACCGAAGAGATTGAGACCCAGCTGAAAGAAATGATGGCGTTGTTCCCAGAGGATGCTGGCGTAGTCCAGATGCTCTTCGAACATCATCTCAATCAAAAGGATCTGGACGCCGCTGAACAAATCCTGCGCGATCAGAAAGAAGCTGACATCAGCAACCCCTTGCCCGTTCAGAGATTGGTCGCATTTCTAATCGAACATCGTGGCGCAGATGCCGCCATTGCCGAACTGGACACAGTTATCGCCGAGGGCGAAGGCAACACGCCCCGTTTCAAGACCATGCGCGCGGCGTTGAAATTTCAATCCGGAAACACCGATCAGGCTCTGGCAGAAATGCAGGAGCTGCTTGAAGACGCGCCTCGGACGACACAAACCCGCCAAAACGAAGTGGAATACGCCCGCATGCTATTTGCATCGGGCCAAGTCGACGCAGGACGCGCGTTGATCGACAAAGTACTTGAAGAAGACATTTCTCAGGCAGATGCCGTGAAATTCAAAGCCGCGTGGCTGATCGAAGAGGACAATATCGGCGATGCAATCCTGCTATTGCGCGAAGCGCTGAGCGCATCGCCACGCGACTACCAATTGATGTCTCTGATGGCTCAGGCGCATGAACGCAATGGGGACAGAGCGTTGATGGGTGAAATGCTGGCGCTTGCCGTTGAGGTTTCACAAAGTGCACCGGAAGAGACCCTGCGGTATTCGAACTTCCTGCTTCAAGGGGGGGACTACGAGATCGCGGAGAGCATTCTGGTCGAGGCGTTGAACCAGAATCCTCGGCATCCGGCTTTGCTGGTCCAGCTGGGGCAGGTCTATCTGATCATGCAGAATTGGGGGCGCCTGGATACCATTCTGGCGTCTATTCAGGCGCTGGACGATCCGGAAGCATCGCGTCATGCAAATGAACTTCGGGCGCAGATGCTGTCGGCCCAGAAAAAGACGGACGAACTGGCGTCATTTCTGAACGAACTGGCAAATGATCCCGAATTTGGATTGTCCGCAGATATTGCCCTTATCCGGCTGATGCTGACACAGGACGACGTCGCCGGTGCCACCGCGCAGCTGGATGAACTTCTGAAAGAGGACCCCGATTCGCTTATCCTTCGTTTCGTAAAGGCCCGCGCGTTGTTGAGCGACAACAAGCTGGACGAGGCAGAGCAGGTGTATCGCGGAATTCTTGAAGACAGCCCCACGACCAACAGGGCCTGGCTTGCGCTGTATCTTTTGCAGTCAGAGCGCGGCAGAACAGAACAAGCCCGGGAGACGCTGAACGCAGCGTTGCAAGTTGTGCCAGAGAACCCGGACCTGCTGATTTTCCAGGCCGCGGAACACGAACGCGCCGGAGAGCTGGACGAGGCCATCGCGGTTTATGAAAAGCTCTACCCGCTCAGCAACCGGTCGCTGGTCGTTGCCAACAACCTTGCCAGCCTTCTTACAACTCATCGTTCGGACGAAGAAAGCCTGCTTAAAGCACAGCAATTTGCGCGCCGCCTAAGGGGATCGCGCGAACCCGCTTTCCAGGAAACATATGGCTGGGTAGCCTACCGTCTGGGTAATTATGAGGAAGCTTTATCTTATCTGGAACCTGCTGCCAGCGCTTTGTCTGATCATCCGCTGGTTCTGTATCACCTGGGCAAAGCTTATGAGGCCGTCGGCCAGACGGAAAACGCCCTGCAAGCCCTCAAAGCAGCGCAGGAAATTGACGCCACTTTGGACGTAACACCAAACTTAACTGAGGAAATACAACGGCTCAGCGCCGCGGTCACCGCGGGGCAATAATGGACACCGCTGCAATTCTGCCGCATCATGCCTTCGGCGAATTCAACGGGGATTGTTTAGAAAAATAGAACAAGGCATAAAGGGGAAGAAGATGAGAGATTGTAAAATGCGGAATGCAATAGGGTCACTGATCGCATTTGTTGTAACCATGGTTGTTGCAACCAGCGCTTGGGCGCAATCCTACCAAATTCAACCAGGCGACGCGTTGCGTGTTGAAGTCCTTGAGGACCCAACGCTGAACAGAACAGTGCTGGTGTTGCCAGATGGGTCTGTCAACTTTCCATTGGCTGGAACCCTTCGGGCTGCTGGCCAGTCAACGGGCGCGCTAGGATCGTCGCTCGCTGCTGCGTTGGCACCGAACTTCAATGCTCCTCCGTCGGTATTCGTGTCGATCGCATCGCTGGCTCCGCCGCCGCTTCCGGGCGCAGTTGCCGCAACCGGTCCGACGATCGAGGTCTTTATTATGGGTGAAGTGGGCATCCCCGGAAAACATCTGGCGACCCAAGGCACAACCATCCTTCAGGTTTTGGCTCAGGCGGGTGGCCTGACAAACTTCGCGGCCCCAAAGCGCATCGAATTGCGTCGGGCTGACAATAAAACAGGCGTGATGAACAAATATACATACAATCACAACGGTTCGGGCAGTGGCATCAAAGGCAATACAGTGCTCAAACCCGGAGACGTCGTGGTTGTTCCATCTCGCCGCTTGTTCGAATAGGGGCTGACACAGGTGGAGAAATCCAAATTCAGACTTACCTCGGCACTTTGGGGTGGGGTCGCTGTTTTCACAATTATAACACCAGCGATCGGGCAGCAGACAAGTCCACGGCAATCGCCAGCGTCGACGCAACAGACGCTGGCCACCACACAACAGGCGACCGTGCAACAGACCACTGTTGCACCAACGCAAATTCAGCAGACGCCCAGTTTGCAACTGATAAGGCAACAAGCCCAGCAGAACCCTGCGCGTCAGGTCGGCCAGTTGCAAAACAATCAGCAAACCGGGGTCGGTACCGGCACCACCGTCACCCTGGATTACTTTTCGTCGCTGAGACACGATGATAACCTCCGCCTGACCGATCCTTCGCTTGGCTCTACCACTTGGTGGGAAAACGCCCTTGCCCTGAATGTCCTGCAGCAGACATCCAGTTCCAGGCTCAGTTTCGATCTGTCGGGACTTTATCGGATCGCAAATGAGCCGATCATTGGCACAGATTCCAGTTTTTCCGACCCGCTGGCGCGCCTGGACTATCAGCGTAACGGGACCAAAAGCCGGCTTGGGTTGTTGTTGGAATACCGCGAGAGGGATTTGGCCTTCAACCGGTGGTTGACTGACACCAACCTAGATGGAGTCATCGACGCATCGGACGTCATCGGAACGATTGGCGATCAGGTCAACACCCGTGCGAACCTTGATTGGGAAATTGGCCAGACCGATCCGGTCGGGTTCCTGTTCAACTACAGCCATCGAGAACGGACCTATTCCGACACGATCGATCCGAACCTGTTTGACAACAGCTACGACGATTTTGCCGCGACAACATTCTTCCGGTTCTCGCCCATCCTTCAGGCCAATCTTCGCGTCAGCTATCAAGATTTCAAAGCCGAGGACACCGTCCGGACCGACCGGCAAACCACGGTTGTTTCGACAGGTGTTACCTATAACACTTCGGCCGTTACATCGGTCAGCGCAAATGTCGGTTACAGCAAAGTTGACGATTCCGAACGTACAACCAACGTCAGCAATGTAACCGAAGATTTCGTCTGGAGTTTTGGGTGGAACAAGATACTGCCGGACGGAACCGCCGATATTTTTGTCGATCAGACATTTGGCGTCAACGGCACCAGAACAAACGCAACATTCGGGCGTAGCTTTCAGCGAGCAAATTCTTTGCTCAACGTCAATGTCGGCGCGACCAGAGGTCCGTTTGATGAAGTCACGCCAATTGGTCAGATCGACTACAGATACCAGTTGGCCAGCTCTCAGATCGGGGCGACCATACAGCGCCGGGTTGGCACCAGCACGCAGAGTGTTGAAACCCGCCAGACCCTTGCGTTCCTGACCTACGATTACGTCATCAACCCGGTATCGGGCCTGTCTTTCAGCCTCAGCTACATCGATCAGGAAGATGAAGGCAGAGCCTCCAGCAACCCACGAGAACGGGGTACGTTTAACGCGTCATACTCGCACGCGATTACCCGGGATTGGGCGATGAACGTGGGCTATCAGTATGAGTTTGATGATCAGAATGGCTTTAAAGCTACATCCAACTCGGTCTTTGTGACACTTGGACGTCGATTCACGCTTAGGCCCTGATTTTCCACGACTTATCACTGGAACTGAACTAATTGCGCCGGAACAATTCAATTGTTTCGGCGCATGATCAAAAGCGCGCGAACTGCCACCGAACAATTTAAATTCAAGTGTTTATCTAGTAAGATCGTTGGTGATGCAACGTCTCGACTCGAACGATAGCCAGGGCTCCGTACTTAAGGCAGCCCAAAGGGGCCTGCCTGCGATAAACGCGGCGGGGCTGTTCTGGTTCACCTTGCTTTTACTCGGATCTGTGCCGATTTTCTGGATCGGCATCGTCTCATTAGGCGCGGCGTGGAGCACGCCGGAATACAGCCACGGACCGCTGATCCCGATCATTTCGCTGTACCTGTTCCTGCGAGAACTGCGCCACGCCCCCACACCCTACCCCAATGTAAACGACCGCTGGCCGGGTGTGGCCGTTATTCTGGTTGCACTGTTGGTTGCTATCTTGGGCAATCTGGCCCGTATTCCGGATATCGTCACCTACGCGATGATCATCTGGGTCGGCGGCGTCATGCTGGTCGTCTTCGGGTGGGAACGGGGCAAACATCATCAGTTGCCCGTAATTCACCTGGTCTTCATGCTGCCGCTGCCCCAGTTCGTCTACTGGAAGCTTACAATCTTCCTGCAGTGGGTCTCCTCAGAGCTTGGGGTCTGGTTTGTCCAGATGGCCGGAGTCTCGGTCTTTATCGAAGGCAATGTCATCGATCTTGGCGTTTATAAACTTCAGGTGGCCGAGGCGTGTTCAGGGTTGCGCTACCTGTTCCCAATCCTAAGCTTTTCGTACCTGTTTGCTCTGCTTTACCGGGGGCCGATCTGGCACAAGGCGGTTCTCATGTTGTCTGCCGCCCCGTTAACGGTACTTATGAACTCCATCCGCATCGGGGTGATCGGTGTTCTGGTCAATCACAACGGCATCGAACAGGCAGAAGGGTTCATGCATTTCTTCGAAGGCTGGATCATCTTCCTACTTTGCGTGGCTATTCTGTTTCTGATGGCAATCGGCCTTCAGCGTCTGACACCAAATCCTCAACCCTTTGCCGAAACAATCGATCTGGACACCGAAGGGTTTGGACCCATCGCCTTGCGCATCTTCAGCATCAAGGCATCCGTTGCCATGGCCGTGGCCGCCCTTTTGACGCTTGCGGTTTCGACGGGTTGGGCGATGCGACCAGCCTCGGAAGTCCAGCCCATCGACAGAGATCCTTTCGTATTGTACCCGCGCCAGCTCGGGCCGTGGTCTGGCGCAACGACCAGTCTTGATCCCGAGGTCGAGCGCACGCTTGGGGCAAGCGATTACCTCAACGCCAGCTACATCGATACGGAGTCAGGCGACTACGTAAATATGTTCGTCGCCTTCTACGACAAACAAACCGACGGAGACGGTATTCACTCGCCTGAAGTATGCCTGCCCGTGGGCGGATGGGAGATTTTCAGCCTGGAGCCCGTCGAAATCAATCCAGGCAACACACCGTATGGCAGCTTCACCGTGAACCGCGCGGTCATTCAGAAAGAACTGTCCAAACAGCTTGTCTATTACTGGTTCGAACAGCGGGGCAAACGTATGGTCAATGATTTCCACGCCAAGCTGAGCGTTATTCAGGACGGGTTCACGATGGGCCGCACAGATGGCGCTTTGGTTCGATATGTGACTCCGATCCTGCCCGGCGAAACCGAAGCAGAGGCAGACGCACGACTCCAACGTTTCATGCAACCCAGTCTGAACCGCCTGCCGCAATTCGTTCCATTCTAGAATTCACCTCAACCGGAGCACATAACCGGCAATTTCACACTCACACCAAGGAACAAACCCACTGTTGGCCAATACAAGACGCGTATTCCGTTCTCGGCATAGTCCGCGAAAACATGATGCGTGAGGGCAACTCTGGACAACAATCTCAATACTTTAAGGTCCCTCGGGTAACAAACAGACGCGATGACTAGAATTCTGTCCTATGGAAATAACGTGCCAAAAGTCGAAACGGATATCCTGACTCATGGTGGCAAAATGCGCCTGACGGTGGTCCTCGTTCTGGTGTTCAGCTTTATTCCACTGTTGGTGACGCCTGTCCTGCCTCTGACCGATTTCTATGCGCATGTCGCGCGGTACTACGTTCTTGCCAATCTGGCGGACTCGCCAACGCTGCAGGAAAGCTACGAAACCGCCTGGCAACTATTGCCTAATTTGGGCCTCGACGTATTGGGTGTCTTTTTGATGAAGGCGCTGCCGCCGCTGCTGGCGGGAAAATTGATTGCGGGTCTGATTATTGCGGCGCCCATGGCCGGTGTTCTGTACCTGGCACATGTTCTTCACGGCAGAGTTTCGATCCTGCACGTGCTTTTGGCCGGGCTGGTTGCGTACAATCATATTCTGATCTGGGGGTTCTCCAACTTCCTGCTGGGGCTTGGGGTCCTGCTGGGCGCCACAGGATATTGGATCGCCGCCCGCGATCGACCCAGTCGGCAGTTAGCTGTGACGGTCTGCCTCGGCCTGATCTTGTTTTTCATACACGGTCTGGCATTTGCGCTGTGGGGTCTGCTTCTAGGCGCGGTCGAACTTTCCCTGGCGCGACAAGCAGGTCAGACAAGCTTGTCTGAACTTGCGCGTCGGGCGGGCCGTCTGCTGTTGGTCGCAGTCGCTCCGGTCATTCTGTTCCTTCAAACGAAAACGGTAGGAGGTGGTGCGGCCACGGCATTCACCAATTTCGTAACCCACGCAGAACAGGGAACATTGGCTACCCGTCTGGGCACCGAGGTTTCACTGAGGGCTGAAGGCATTCTGCGTGTCGTGGAATCGACGTCCCGAACAGCGGATTACGGACTTGGAGCGCTGGTCTGGGCTACATTGGCAATCGGACTGCTGGCAGGCATCTGGCAGATTGACAAACGAATGCGGCTTGCTATCGCGCTCTGCATTGTCCTTGTGGTGATCACGCCCCCCAATCTGTTCGGTGTCGGCCATCTGAGTGAGCGCATCCCGCTTTTGCTGCTGACGCTTTTGGCCGCGAGTCTGTCCCTGAATCCTCAGGCATTGAAGAAACACCAGCACACCGCACTTGTGGTGCTTGCGGCTCTGTTACTGGTTCGAAATCTGATACTGAGTGTCTCTTGGTATCAGGATGGTTTGGTCTATTCCTCTTATTTGGACGCGATGCGCCAACACGACACACGCAACTTGGGCGCAGGGGTCTATCTGGAAGGGACAGAAGACCCTGGCGCAGTGGCACCAAGCTGCATGCCGCTGCCGTTCTTGATGACCTTCAATGGGACCGCAGTGCCGACATTTGCCAACCCCACCCAGCAGCCCCTTCGTATTATTGGCAATCTTCGTGATGTGCAGGCAACCATCCGGCAGATCAACTCTCAAACCGGGCAGACGGTATCCTTTGCCCTTTCCGTTCTGGCGACCGCAAAGACGGATACCGTTGTCGTTTGCTCGACGGCCTCCTTTGCGGCCGAGATTGAGGGCTATGAGATCATCTCTGCGACCGCGCCGTGGACATTGTATCAGCGCGCTGCCGCGCAATAGCCGCATTCCGAGTTCATGATAGGATCAGCCCAGGGAATCGCAGATGACAGCAGGATTGACGCGCGAAGCCGCCAGCCAAAGCGCTGAGTTCATTGCCGACCGGGCAGGCGGGCGCGACAACAATTTCAACCTGATCCGCATTCTGGCAGCCACCGGTGTGCTGGTTTCGCACGCTTATCCATTGAGCTGGGGTATTGGCGCGACTCAGCCACTGGAAGGTTTGCTCCACGGTACGGCATTAGGAACTGTATGCGTCTGGCTGTTCTTCGCAATCTCTGGTTTTTTCATCACGCGCAGCTTTGACCGGACGCCATTGATCTCATCGTTCCTGATGGCCCGGATACTGCGTCTGTTCCCAGCGCTGGCCACGGTGTTGATTGTTACGATTCTATTTGCCGGATTTTTCCTGACCCAAGCGGCCCCATCCATCTATTGGGCCGCAACCGGAGAATACTTCATCCGAAACATTACGCTGTTCAACCTGCAATACTCGTTGCCCGGCGTGTTCGTCGACAACCCTGGCGGTGCCGGTATCAACGGATCGCTGTGGTCCTTGTCATACGAGGTCACGTGCTATGCTGGTGTCTTCATCTGCGGGGTTCTTGGTCTGCTCGGGCACCGAAAGGCGTTTGTCGGGCTGACTTTGCTGTTTTTATGTGCCTATGCCGCAACGATGGTCTTTGAGTTAAACCCGCGCATTGAACAGCTTGCACGGCTTGGATTGCCATTCATTACCGGGATGATCTTCTACTTGTTCCGAGACAACATACCGTTGTCCTGGGGAACACTTGGCGGGGTCATCGCCGTCACTGTTGCAGCGTGGTTCACGCCGCTGTTTCTGCCTGTTTTCGCAGTTGGCCTGTCCTACACCGTGTTCTTTTGCGGATACGCAAAAACGCCCTGGCTTTTGCATTACAACCGGCTGGGGGACTATTCCTATGGCGTCTACATCTATGCGTTTCCAATTCAGCAATTGGTCGCGCAGTCAGGGGTGACGACTCCGGCCATCAATATCGCGATTTCCCTACCCTTCACCTTTATCTGCGCCGTGCTGTCCTGGCATCTGATCGAGGCTCCAGCGATGAAGCTGCGGCATTGGATCAAAACTCCGAAACCGGTCAAGTCAAAGCAAACGGCGGAATAGGTCGGGTCGCCCCGCTAACCCTTCCAGATCCTCTTGTAGGCCGCAATCAGTGCGGGCACCTGATGCGGCCACGCCATCTCGGCCTCGACCCGGGCACGACCATAGCGGCCCATGGCGGCGCGACGTTCTTCATCCGCCAGTAGTTCAGTGATCTTGTCGGCCATATCCACCGGATCATTGGCCTTGGCATACAGCGACGCTTCCTGCGCCGAGAACCGGCCTTCGGTTACCTCGAATTGAACGATGGGTTTTTCGAACGCCATGTATTCAAGAATCTTGTTCATGGTAGACTTGTCGTTCATCTCGTTCACCCGGTCCGGGTTCACACAGACATCCGCAGTCGACAGGATTTCGAACAGATCATGATCGGGTGCACGGCCCGTGAAGGTGACGTAATCCGACAGACCCATATCGGCAGACTGTTCCCGAAGCTTGTCCAGGCTGGGGCCACCGCCCACAAGGCAGAATTGGATATCATCTCGGCCCTGAACCTTGACCAAATGCGCCACTGACTCCAGCAGCAGGTCGATCCCCTCCTGATCGCCCATCACACCGACATAACCCACCATGTACTTCCGCCCATTACGCCAGTCCGGGTTCGGGGGCAGGTGTTGCAACCGGCTCAGATCGGGACCCGAGCGGACGACAAAGACATCCTCGGGCGCCATGCCGCCACGTTCGATGGCGATTTTGCGATAGCTTTCATTGGTGGCAATCGACACCCTCGCCGAGGCGAAGGTCAAGCGCTCGAACGTGTTCATGAGCTTCCAGAAGAAACCACGTTTGTCGAACTTGGCCTCATATAGCTCGGGGTTGATGTCGTGGTGATCAAACAGATAGCGCACGCCAAACAGCTTGAACGGCAGCGCCACCAGAAAGATCAGATCGGGCGGGTTGCACCCATGGATAACATGGAAACCACGGGTGAACTTGATCTTGAGCGCCAGCCAGCTTTCCCAGAACAGCGCCGCGCCGTATTCCAGAAGATACCCCAACGCTCCGCTGGCATCCAACGGCAGAGGGTGACGGTAGACCTTGATTCCCTCGTCTTCCCAGACACGTTCCTCGTGCCCCTTGCCGGTGGGGCAGATGACGGAAACCACCGCCCCGGCTGCGGCCAGGGTGCGTGCCTCCATCCAAACACGGCGGTCGAAGGGCACCGGCAGGTTTTCGACCACAATCAGAACCTTGAGCCCTTTCAAAGGCTCGGTCTGGCGCAACTCGTCAAACGAGATCGGCTGAACAGCGGACACAGAGCTAGTCATATTCATAGGTTCGCACCACCTGTGTATCGCCAAGGTTCAGGTCGTCCACAATGCGGTTCGATCCAATAACAATATCCCAGGGCCCAGCCTCGGCCGTAGCGCGATCAACCAATAGGCTGCTGACTGTGGGCAGGTGGGTGAAGGCGTAACCCAGGTTCTGACCCCGCAGATCGGCTGGCCTGATCGCCGGATCATAGACCGACAACTGATACCCGGCCTGCAGCAACCGCCGCGCGATATCGACATTGGGGCTTTCCCGCAGATCGTCGGTTCCGGCCTTGAAGGCCAACCCCGCCATCAGCACTCTGCCCCCTTCAGGCACCCGGGCCATGATGTCCTGCGCTTGAAACGTCTTGTGCGCCTGGTTGGTTTGCAGCAGGCTGTCAATCAGATGCGTATGCGCGCCAACCTCACCCGCAATATGCTGCAAAGCACGAACGTCCTTTGGCAGGCAGGACCCGCCAAAAGCGCCCCCAGGACGAGTGTAATAGGCCGAGATGTTCAACTTGGTATCCGAGACGAAAATCTCATGCATGGTTTTCGCCGATACCCCCATGCGCTGGCAGATACGGCCGACCTCATTGGCAAAGGCCACCTTGGTCGCATGCCAGGTATTGTCGACGAATTTGGTGATCTCGGCCTCTTCAAAGGCCGTATAAAAAACCGGAGCCTCTAGGCCTTCGTGCATTTCGTCCATCACAGCCGATTGGTTGCCGTCCGCAGTTCCGACAACGATCTTGGGCGGGTTAAAGAAATCATCCACAGCCGAGGCTTCGCGCAGGAATTCGGGGTTATAGACAATCTCGACCGCCTTCCCGGTCTGATCACCCAGATAGCTCTGGAAGATCGGCTCGATCAACTGGCGCACCGTGCCGGGCCGGAAGGTCGAGCGATATGCCACGGTCAATGGCCGCACCCGGTCTGGCGAAACGGTTTCTGCGATCTGGCGAGTAACCTCGGCCACAAAACTCATGTTATGTGATCCATCGGTCGAACTGGGCGTACCGACACAAACAATAGCCAGATCAACATCCGACAAATCCGGCATCTCGACAGTGGCTCGGATCAACCCCTTGCCAAGCGCCGCAGTCAGCAGCTCGGCCACCTGGGGCTCTTTGATCGGAGGGTGTCCGGCGTTAATCTCCGACACCTTGTCGGCATTCACGTCAATGCCGATAACTTCGTGCCCTTCACGGGTCAGGCAGCACGCCGCTGTAAATCCCACATATCCTAAACCGAAAATCGCAATCTTCATTCCGTCACACCATATTGAAATCGGTAACTCATCAACTCAGCCACAAGAAATAGCACCACCTATTGGCATATCCGTGTAATTCTTGTCCAATTCATGACGCCGATTGAAATTATACTTTGACGCAGAATTCAATGTGCTGACATGTAAAAAGCACATCCTTGGCAAAATGGAACTAAATCGTTGCGAACCGCATATAAAATAGCACTATCAGGGTAGTTTAACCCCAGTTTTTACTGTTCCGGAATCACGATTTTCGGCTGCAAGCCAGGAATTCATGAATACGCACACCGGAAACATTGGTGCAGTATTGCTTAGTTTGTTGCGAGTATGGAAAGTTAATAGAACGTGAAGCGATCAACCGAACCGACGCCGAATGGGACCTCGTCGCGCAGCGCTGCACTGGCCGTAGGGGCCACAACCCTACTGGCCTCAAGCCTGTTCCGGCAAGTGCTGGGGCTGGTGACATTGATTGTGACCGCGCGGCTGTTGACGCCCACCGATTTCGGCATCGCGGCATATTTTCTGGTCGCCACGGCGTTTTTGGAGATGATGCAGCGTCAGATTTCCAACGTCCTCATTCGGCTCGACGATGTCACCCACGAACATCTTGAGACGGTATTCACCTTTCAGGTGATTCTGGGTGTTACGGCGGGTTTGTTGTTTTATGCTTCCAGACCATTTGTGGAGTTCATCGGGCTACCCGAACTTGTTCCACTGACGCCTCTTCTGTGTGTGCTGTCCCTGATCATCGCCATCAAGAGCCCGCGTTTTGTTCTGTACGAACGCAATCTGCGCTTCAGCTTCGCAGCCGGAGAAGAAACGTTAAGCCGGATCATCTACTCCGCCATCGCAATCAGCCTGGCCTGGTACTGGGGCAATTTCTGGGCCATCGTCGTGGCCAATTTCTGTGCATTGACCACGCGCTGCGTCTGGACATTCGGTTTTGCCCCGATGGTCCCCAAGTTGTCGCTGGCGCGCTGGCACGATTGTTTTTCGTTTTCAATCTGGTCCACCGGTGCCCTGGTCGCTCAGTTCTTTTCCCGAAACATGCCGCAGCTGATCGTTGGGGCAACTCTGGGACTTGCGGACGCCGGTGTGTTCCGGCTGGGAAATCGGTTGAGCACATTGGTTACAACGCAGCTTTTCGCCCCACTGCAACGTGTTCTGTATCCCGGGCTTGCAGATATTTCACGCAACACCAACAGACAGGACGAAACATTTAACCGGCTGAACGAGTTGCTGCTGGCCATCGTGTTGCCGGTTTCGGTTGGAATGGCACTGGTAGCCAACCACGTGGTGATCGTTGTCCTTGGCCCACAATGGCTGGCTGCGGCGCAGGTCATATGGGTTCTGGCACCACTGAAAGCATTGGAGACACTGCAAGAAAACGTCCAGTCGGCCTCTTACGTCGAAGGCTCGACCAGGATTCTGCTGATACGCAACACGTTCCTTCTGGTTGTTGTCTGCCTGTTTATGTGGGTCGGTGTGGACTATGGCTTTACCGGAGCGCTGGCCGGTGCGGGGGCAGGAAGCGCTGCCGCCATCGTTACAACTCTGTTTCTGGCAAAGCGGTATGGCAAACGCACGCTTGTTGGCCCCCTGACGGTCGCCTGGCGGTCCTTTGCTTCGACGGTTGTCATGATCGCCGCTGTTCTGTTTGTCGGCAGTGCCTATGGCAGCACCGAGGTGATCGGCTGGGCCTATGAGTCCTTCGATGACCTTCCGCTGTTACGAATTCGGTTCATTGTGAAGGTTCTGGTTGGGGCTGCGGCCTATGTTGGCACTCACCTGTTGCTCTGGCAGCTGTCGAAACGGCCTGACGGTGTAGAAAGCGCTGTGTTCAGGCTGGCGGGAAAGATGCGCAGACATGTCTTTCACTGAGAATATACCGGAAAGCCCCGGACCATGACACTTACGGCGACACATCAGATCGATCTCAGCGTCATCATCGTCAACTACAAAACAGCCGACGAGACATCAAAGGCCGTACAATCCGTGCTGGACCATTCCGGCGCTTTGGACGTTGAAGTGATTGTGGTGGATAACGATTCCCAAGACGGCAGCGTCGAGGCGTTACGCGAAGCCCATCCGCAAATAGACGTGTTAGACACCGGCCATAATGGCGGATATGCGTGGGGGAACAATATCGGCATCCGGCGCGCGCAGGGGCGTTACTTGCTGGTCCTCAATCCCGATGCGCTGGTTTATGAGGGCACGCTGGAACGCGCAGTTGCATATATGGACAAGAACCCCGAAATCGGCATTCTCGGTGGGCACGTTTCGCTTGAAAATGGCACCCAGCAGCCGACTTTGTTCCGCGAAGTTTCGTTGAACAAGCTGTTTTGGAGCCTTTTCGTTCCAAACCGTGTCTTGCGCCGTAGCCAGCTTTTTGGGGATCAGCGCTATGCCTCGTTGTCGCGCGATACGGTTCAGGACGTTGAGGTTGTCGCAGGTTGTTTCATGATGCTCTCGCGGGATGTCGTCGATAAAGTCGGCATGATGGACGACCGCTTTTTCATGTATAGCGAGGAATCCGAATGGTGCTGGCGTGTCCGGCAGGCTGGCCTAAAGGTGCGCTACAATCCCGATGTTCGCCTCATGCACTATGGCGCGGTTTCCACGGGCCAGACATCCCCTTGGAAATCGGTTGAAATCGCTAAGGGCCACATACTTTTCCTACGCTTTACCCGCGGCCCCTTTGTCGCGTGGCTGGGAACCATGCTTATGGTTCTGGCCGACCTTCTTCGCGGCGTCTGGTTTCTGCCTCTCTCTCTGCTTCGGCCTGGTCATAAAGGAGCAGAGGCCTGGCGTGCGCGGATTACGTTTTTGCTGGGCGCTTTGGTTCGGCAACCCAAGGGGCAGACGCCTCCGCAAGCTGATATTGGTCTGGTGACATGAAGGCGTTGGCCAAATCCCTTGTGCGCGGAACGGTACATACGGCTCTTGCTCCAATCGAAGCAAAAATGCTGTCGCGGCAAGCCGAGGCCCGGTGGCCCCATGTTTTCATTCTTGGCGCCCCAAGATCCGGGACTTCGTTGTTTTATGAGTTGATGACGACCCAATTTGCCTTCTCATATTTCACCAATCTGGCGCATCGGTTTTACAAGACACCTTTGGCGGCAACCCGGCTTGGGCAACCCTTCATCGCTGACCACCAGCCATCTTATCAAAGCGACTATGGCCACATTTCCGGCTGGGCTGCCCCAAACGAGGGCGGATGGATCTGGCAGCGCTGGCTGGAGGATGGCCCCTGGACGGATGAGAAGAAGATTGCAGAACTACCGGTCGACGAAATCAGATCGACGCTGGCCGGAATGTCAAACCTGTCTTCGTCACCCTTTATCAACAAGAACGTCATGCACTCGAACCGGGTGCGCCTGCTGGATGCCCTGTTTCCCAATTGCCTGTTTCTGGAAGTTCAACGCGACGCCAAAGACACGGCCCGGTCAATCCTGCGGGCGCAGCGCCGCAACAAAGGGCCCGAGGCCCATGCGGATGAATGGTGGTCCGTCCGCCCGTCAAACGCGGGCGGTGATACGGATATCGAACGGGCGTGCCGTCAGGTGATCGGTGTCGCCGAGGATATCGAACGCGATTGCGCCCATGTCGGCGCAGACCGGCGTTTCGTGGTTGATTACGCGGCGCTCTGCGCGGACCCCAAGGGGACTCTTGCCGAGGTTGCCCGGTTTCTGGGCACGCACCATGTCCCCGCAGTGGCCTTGCAGCAGAACACGCTGCCGGCGCAGTTCTCCCTCAGACCATCCAAGCCGCTGGAGGCCAGTGAAGAGGATTATCTGGAGGATATGCTGCAAGTGAAGGGCATCAGGGTGGCGGATCAATGACACCAAATCAGCTTTCCCTGCGCCCCGTCGCGCCAGAAGACTGGCCCCGCATCAGTGGGCTGTTCAGCGACCTGACATATGAGCAAAGCCTGACCTATGCGCAGGCTGCGGCAGACCGTATCGGGGCCAGTGCAGAATTTGTTGCCCTTTACGACGCGCAGGACATCCCGATTGCTGCAGCTTGTCTGAGGATCAAGAAAATCCCGGTGTTGAACCGGGGCATCGCGTGGATCGCGGCCGGTCCACTGACCTGCGTTGCTGGCCAACCCGAACCCTCCGCCGAGATGCTTGGCGCGATCCTGTCGAAACTGCGCGACCATGCGCGTGCCGCAGGTCATATTCTGCGTCTGCGGTTTCCAGTGCAGGTCAATCCGGCAGAAGACGCAGTTGCACAAGCAGGCTTTGCATCAACAGACAAAGCCGCGACGTATCGAACGGTGCTGATCAACCCGGATCAGGATGAGGAAGACCTGATGCGCGCACTGCATGGCAAATGGCGCAATCCATTGCGCAACGCATTGAAGGCAGATCTAGGGCTGGAAACGGGTTCGATCCTGGACTTGTCGGATCGTTTCACCCACCTTTACGAACAGGTGCGAGACGCCAAGGGGTTTCAACCTGATATCCCGCCAGAGTTCTATTATGCTCTGTCAGGCCCGGATTTCGACCATGACGTGTTGATCGCGCGTAAAGATGGCGAAGATATCGGGGCGATGACAATCGGGTGTTCCGGGTCAACTGCAACATATTTATTCGGTGCCACGTCAGACGCGGGGCGGCGGTTGAATGCTGGGCACTATCTGATGTGGCAAGCCATGCTCTACTGCCGTGAACGGGGGATCAAGTGTTTTGACCTGGGGGGTATCGACCCCGAGGCAAACCCAAGCGTCACGCGGTTCAAGCTGCGAACGGGCGGAGCCGATGCCATTGCCGCTGGCCCCTACGAAGCTCGGCCAGCCGGGCCAGGGGCTGCTTTGGTCAACTTTGCGGAAACTCTGCACAAAAAGCTGAAATCCTGACATGGCGCGAAAGATTGGCATAAATTTTCACGGGGTCGGTGCCCCGGTGCGCGATCTGGAGGATGGCGAGGCACCTTACTGGCTGTCTGAGGCACAGTTCACTCACGTCCTTGATCGCATTGCGTCAGCGCCAGACCCGCATCAGTTTGTCGTGACCTTCGATGATGGCAACCTGTCGGACTATGAGATCGCGTTACCGGCGCTGAAGCAGCGCGGGCTGACCGCCACTTTCTTTGTTCTGACGGGGCGGCTGGATGAGCCCGGGTCGCTAAACCGCGATCACATCAAAACCCTGATCGGCGGTGGGATGAGCATTGGCAGCCATGGCATCGCACATGTCGACTGGAGCCTGTTGGAGCCTGCGGCGCTGGATACGGAACTGTCAAAGTCGCGCGAAGTTTTGCAGGAATTGTGCGCCAAACAAGTGACCGAGGCCGGGATACCTTTTGGTCGTTACAACGCCCACGTTTTGCGTGCGCTACGTCACCATGGCTACCGGGTCGCGTTTTCCAGCGATATGGGACTGATGAACGATGCGGCGTTCCTGCGCCCCCGCACGTCCCTGCGCGGGGACATGACTGAGACTGAATTCGACGCGATACTTGCTGGCCAAATGCCGCCAGCCAAACAATTGCGACGGGCCTTGGGGATGACCAGAAAGCGTTTGCTGCCGTTACGCTAGACAGGGGTCAAATTGCGCCCTGCGATTGCTCGACAGGCGAACGCGCATACCCGAACTTGTCCAGAATATGCCCCAGCTCCTGTTCGATATACGCAATATGTTCGGGCTCCAGCTCGTCTTTCCACTGCCCGCTTCGCCCACTACGGATATGCGCGCGCTCATTTGTTTTTGTTGCCGAGACTTTGCTGCGTTTTCCGGCCTCGAACAGGCGCATCAGACGTACCGCAAGCTCATGCGCTTTGCCCTTCAGCCCAAGGAACGAAAACATTTCGGCATAAAGCTCATCGCGATTTTCGCCCATTAGATCGTCGTACGAGACCTCAAGAATATTCGGGTCATCCAGATCCCAGTTTTCCAGTGTCTCGCGGTTGAAAAAGATAAAGTGGCGAATTTCCATGAACAGCCCTTTGGTTTTGTCCGCCGCCAGTAACTTCTCCTGGTAGGTCTGGCCATTCTCATCCGGGACATGCACCCAAGTCTCGTTTGTCCACAAATGGTAGTGATAGGACGACACGATCATGTCACGCGGATCGCGCATTAGGTGAATGCCCTTATAGGGCCCGATCTCAGATAAAGGGGTCTGGCTGTGAATGGACAAAAAGACCTTGGTCTTCGGGTTCGGGATTTGCCTCGCGATATCTTCGAACCGTTCCCCCAACCCGAATGCAAGCAGTTTGAGCACCGCCTTGAAATAGGTCGTCATCGCCTTGTGGTGGGTTCCGACAAAAATCTTATGCTGTAGTTTACCGGTGCCTTTCGCACTGGCTCTGCACGCCAAGAAAAGAGGCAACATCCGCCACAGTTCGGGATTTTTCAGCAGCCCGTAGTTCTTTCTAAACGAGATAGGGATCTGGGTAATAGACTTTCGCAACCCGGATCTTTTTGGCTTACGACCTATCCCCGCGTCCGTCATTATTTTGTCTGGCTGAGCTGACACGCATCAATTCCTTATGAGCAACTTTCTGAACGCAACGCGCCTATCGTCACGCTGTTTCTTCTGCTGGCGCTTTCCTGGGTTCAAATCGTGTGTATCTGATCCGACGGGACTCCGCCTCCGATCCCTCTGGCTGTGCCGCTTCATCCTTGGCATCAATCATCCAGGCGCCCGCACCCAACATGAACATCAAAAGGCAATATGTTGCCTCCCATAGATGCACCGTGATGGCGGCGATACAAAACCCGGCCAAGGCAAAAAGATACCCCCACCGATAGCTTTCCAGTCGGCCGGACAGTTTTGCGCGCCCAACGGCTATGTAAGTCACGATGACCGTCGCGACCAGAATGCACAAGGCAGGCAAGCCATAACGCAAGGCAACCACCATCCAAAAGTTATCAAGGGTGGGAACCATCCAGGCCGGCCTGCTGAACGGCCTGAGGCCAATACCAAAAATCGGGTTATTCATGATATCATCGGACGCGTGCGTGAAGATATGGATCCTATACCAGGCAGAACTTTTATTGAGGGTAAGGTAGGCCGCAAACAGCTGTACGGGGGGGCGTGAGGCAACCAAGTCGACAAAGACGTAAAGCCCGGCAAACATGTACAGCAGCAGGTTCCACTTTTTCTTGACCTCAGAGAGAACAGTCTTCCAGGTCATCAGCGCCATCTGCACGGCAACCGAAAGCCACGCGCCCGAGGATAAAGAGGTGAAAGTCGCAGCCAGCACAATACCCACCCGGGATCCTTTGTAGGCCATCCCTTTCCCATACCCCAGCACATACCATGTCAGGCCAAAGCCCACGCTGCAGAAAACGCCAAACAAGATGGGATGCGGCATGGTGCCTTGGGCGCGGTAAAGCCCAAGACGCGGTTCATAGTGCACAACATCCGCCACGGCGCCGAATTTCGAAAAGAAGTCGAGAATAAACGATTTGTCCGTCAAGGATTGATAGACGCTAAACGGCAGCATCATCAGTGTCAGGATGAACATCCATAAGGCAAAGGCCCGAAACGCGGCTGCACTGCGTATTGCCCAGCGCGCGATCAAATAGGGGCCTAGTGTTTCAACCACGCCGATTCCAACGAATTCCCATCTGATCAGGCCATGATTCAACAAGATCGCCAAGCCGCTCCAAAGCGCAAAAACGATCATGAGGTAGTCAGCGGTATACCGTCCGCCAGAGCCATCGAGCCAACGAACCAGCGCCGGAATAAAGAAAATCAACAGAACCAGTCGGTATACTCCGATCTGCAGTCCGGCGACTTCAAAATAGAAGGGCAGCACAAATCCGATAAACAGGAGGGGAACGACGAGCGGGCTACGCTCTGTGCTGGCCCGGCCTCCTGTTGCGCGCGTTGCTCTTGTCGTGTCTGCCGATGCTACCATTTAACTTCGTCAATCATTGTTTCAAACCGCCAAGCCCAGGTGTTTGCTGCGCAGCGAATTCTGCGCCACCCACTGCTCAAAGTCGCGTTTGATACTACCAAAAGCCAGATTGATTTCACCCTATATCTGAATGGGTCGAAACGCGACCACAATAGGGTGAACCAGTCTCAGGTTCTGGTTGCTAAGCGCGGTCGGGCTTGAGGCCCGGCAAAATCTCCCTTTTTCATGCAGATTGCCAAAAACTCAGACCCACACCGAGAATTTTCGGGGGAAATTAGACGCTGGAGGGCCCGGAAGCCTCAATTTGCACGAAAAGTCCTAATTTTCTGGGCGCGAAGTGCCACGAAGCGGCTGCGGGGCAAACGTGAAAACTTCAGGATTTGGACTCGAAAAAGAAAAAGGAGGGGCGCACCATTGTGCGCCCCTCCCGAACATTCCTCTGAAATTTCGCCTACTGTTCAGCGGCGGCGTGTATCAGACGATCTGCAAATCATCCTGAACCCAGGTCTCGACGACAACGGGATTGTCAACAAACTCGACCTCGTTGTCGATCGCAAACGCACTGACTTCTCCGTCCACGTCCCGACCCCACGCAGTACCCAAGGTCCAACCACGTTCGCGGCCGCCGGAGAAGTCGAAATCGACACTGGTCTCATCAATGACCACCGCACCATCAACCAACACTTGAAGGCGATCCGCCGTTTCATCGACCATTAGGGTAATGACATGAGTATCGGTGTCATTCAGGCCAAGATCATAGGCCCGGAACCCTTTGTGGAAACTGGCGTCATTGTTGGCGACGTGGGCGATCAACCCGTCATCGTCCAAAGTCAGACCGATCTTTGTGTGATTCCAGACCAACCGCTGCATGCTGCCATCGGCTTCATTGCGCGCGTATTCGACAGTGAAGGCAATCTGGTCCGATCCCTCAAACTCTTTGAGACGCCCCATTTTTACAAAGTCGTCCTTACCATCAAACTGAATTGCCGGGCCGGACCCTGTGTCGGCGACATGGGCATCACCCACTAACCGAGCCTGATCGTTCCCCGGTAAATTGGCGATTTCCAGCACGAAATCGTCGAAGACCATTCCGGACGACGGACGCTCATCTGGAACAGGAGAGATTACATCAGGAGCGGTCGCATTATCATCCGAGTCGCCACCGCTTGAGTCAGGGTTAGTTGTTCCACCATCCGGGGCAGTCGGATCGTTGTCAGGCTCCGTCGTGCCGCCATCAGGAGGTGTGGTATCGGCGTCCGGAGGCGTAGAGCCACTATCCGGAGCAGGCGCATCAGTGTCAGGATTGGTGGAATCACTGTCCGGAGGGGTCGTACCACTGTCCGGTGTTGTTGTCCCGCCACCGTTATCAGTTGAACCTGTCGTGCTAGTACCAACCCACGAGTCATAGGACATCGGGAATTGCTGCTCGATGCTGGACCCCGCGCCCAGCGTCTCAATAACACTGCCCGACTTGACGCCGAACTGGTTATAGCCGTCCTGCGCTCCGGTCGCGTGATACGTGAACAGGTTGTCGTAGTAGTTTGCCCCGTTGGGATTGGTGTTCTGTGCGAAGACGTTGTTCGACACACTCCAATCCGCCTGTCCCGTATGCCCGACCACGCCAGATGTAACGTTTTGGTTGATCGTAACATTCGTCGAAACGCTGGACACGTTGATCTGGGGCACAGACACACCGCCGGTCAGCAAACCGGGTACCGCCAGAACCGTGTTGTTTGAAACCGTCACATTGTTGGCCCCAGACACAGCAATCCCGTGAATGTGACCATTATAGATCATGTTATCTTCGATCAGCAGGTTCTGATAGAACATAGACGGATCGCTGGGGTCGGAGTGACCGCTACCCATAAAGATTGCCTGCGCATAATCGCCGCCGGCCATGTCAATGACGTTGCCGCGGATAGTAATGTCGCTGCTGGGGCCCAGCAATTTCGAGAACTGGATGAAGTCCCCGTGATCGCCCGAATTAAGCGAGCGGTTGAAATCATGCAGATAGTTACCTTCGACGGTGATCCCCTGATTGCCGTCTAAATACATTCCGTCTGCGCGAATGGAATGAATATTGTTCCCCTTGATGGCAACGTTGCTGCTTGCCCCCACATGCAGCGCATTGAGCCAGTTGAAGTATTCGTTGTTTTCAACTGTCACGCCCGAACTGTTGCGAACATACAGCCCATAGCCTGTCCCAAAACCATCAGCCGAAGCAGACACGCCCGACGCCACATCCCCGTCAAAGACCGACTCCTTGATCGTGATGTTCGAACTGCCATTGATTTGAAACGGCCTGTAGCTTTGAGCTTGTCCGCTAAACGTGTAGTCGAATTTCACGTCCTCAAACGTGATGTTCGCAGCGTTTTTTACACGCAGCTCCGAGAACGAGGCAGGCGAGGTCGCGTCTGCCGATTTGATAGTGACATTCGAAGCATATTGAGCGCTGATATCCAGGCGCCCATAATCCCCAGCCGCCAACAGTATCGTTTCCCCACCAGTTGCCTGTGAAAGAGCCTGTTTCAACTCTGTCGCAGACGTTACCGTAATTATCGTCGACATTTTTCACCTTCTGTATCAGTGGCGCCATGAGTGTTAGCGCACGAGTTTCCGCTCACTTGGGACAGAGGGAACAGCCGCACGATGGCGACAGGTTGGCCGGAATATGGCTGTGATTGGAAATTGTCGCCTGAATTGAGACAATATTGCCCCATTGCCGTCATTTCCGAGTGAAACTCGATACTCGATACTGGGAATTGTTCCTCTTCCCTTAGCGGTAATTAAGGGTTTGGCGAATTGATTCTTATTCCGCAACAAAGGACATTATTTTGCCATTTTTCAGGCGTGGGGCCGCGTATCCATGCTAATCATAGGCGGTAAATTGCCCTTTTCCGGCGCGTAAACCGGCCTGGCCGCCCGTTAAAAACCCGCCAGATCGTGTCATGGACAAGGCATCTGAGTGTTCGTAGGGTACTTTTGCACCCTCATCAGGAAGAGTGACTGCACATGCGATTCACATACTCCACCGTTGGCCTGATGCTGTTTGCCTGCATTCTCATGCTTACCCTTACCGCGCCATTGCACGCCGCTGCGGCCTGCCGTGGTTTTGTCATCACCAAGGCGTTGCCGAAGGCAACAGGCGGCCAGACCATCAGCACTACACAAGAACTGTCAGCCGCACTCAAAAACGCGCAGGGTGGCGAGACATTTCTGCTGGCGGGCGGCAACTATGGCGCATTGAGAGTACGGCAGTCCTTTAAAAAGCCCGTCACCATCCGGTCCGCTGATCCGCAATCTCCTGCCTGCCTGACCGAGCTGCGTGTAACAAAGTCCAGCAACATCACATTTGACGGATTGGTTTTCGACTATGTGCGATCCCCGGGTGACAAAGTTCATGTGATCCGCTTTGAAATCAGAAACAGCCACGGCATTACGATTTCCAATTCGATATTCGATGGTGATTACAATGCTGGGACCGGGTTTGGCCGGGGTATTTTTATCCGCGACAGTTCAAAAATCACCATCTCGGGTAATATTCTGAGGAAATGGTTGCGTGCAATCACTGCGGTCCACACGACGTTCCTGACCATCCGTGGAAATCAGATTTATGATATTCGCGCAGACGGCATGGCGTTCAGCGGTATCGATGATGTCTTGATCGAACGAAACACGGTACACAATTTTCGCGCCGGCAGCACGCGAGATCACCGTGATATGATCCAGCTGATGCGCACAACGAATACGCGCAGCACCAACGTCGTCATCCGCGACAACGTCTTCGATATGGGGGCCGGGGATTACACTCAGACTATTTTCATGGGCGCCAGCGGCAAGGACACAAGCAACCCCCAGCTGCGCCATCAAAACATTCTGATCGAAAACAACGTCATTTATAATGCACATCTTCATGGAATTTCTGTGCACGGGGTGGATGATCTTTCCATTCGCAAAAATTCGATCATCCGCATACCGATATCCAACAGCGGGCAAGTTACGATCCCACGCATCAACGTCTCGTCCTCGACGTCAGTTGTCATCGAACAAAACGCAGTCAGCGAGATCGTCGGATATGAAAACCAGCGCGACTGGGCCGTTGTGAACAACGCACTCATTCAGGATCTGTCACCTTCGCGAGGTGGGTACTATAATCGCGAGTTCATCGTTTATAAGACGGGCTCAGCCAATGGATTTCACGAATACGGGGTACGCCCCGGCAGCGAGGTCGACCGCCTCAAGGCTGGTTCCACACTGGTCAGGAATTATCCGACCCAACGCTGATTACAAGATTCAGAAAGCCGCAGCACCGTGATTTCGGACCTTAAAGACAAACGCCAGCTTTTGCGGTTTCTCAGCATCAGCGCCCTGGGCACGGCAGCGGACTATGCGCTTGCGCTGCTGTTGGCCGGAACCTTGTCTACGCCTTACGCGATCGCCTCGACCCTGGGATTCATCCTGGGCTCGATTATCAATTATGTCGGGCACAATATCTTCAGCTACGAACACACCGACCAAAGCTCCATGTCTCTCAGGGGGTATGGCAAGTATTTTCTGGCCGTGTTGTCCTCGTTAGCGATACGTCTCGCCGTGGTCGAGGGGTTGGCTTATTTCACGCCTCTGCCCTTCTGGTTCATCCTGCTGGTGGCAATTGGTGCCTCGTTTGTCGCGAACTACGTCATCTCGACGCTGTGGGTGTTTCGGAAACCCGGTTAGGCGCTGCCGCTCTTACTTCGGTGGCAGATTGTTTGCCAATTCACGTCCCGTCCGCTTGTGCGCCCATAGGCCAAACGCCGCAGCGAGGATCAAACCAGCGATTGTCATTGCAAGGCCAGCTTTTTCGCTCCAGTGATACGGCAGCAAAATTCTGACATCCTCTCCGACGGGCTCTAATGTGACAAACCCGCTATCGGTATCCCAGGACAGCGCCACCGGCACCCCGTCCACAGTTGTTGCCTGCAAATGAGACCAATACATCAAGGCCACGTGCACCGGCTTCACCGGATCCGCCTGCCTGAATGCGCCGGACGGTATCAGCCACTGGCGGGGGCCAACGGCCACGGGCTTGATGAACCCTGATGCGGGCATGTCGATCGTTGCCACGAAGTCCAGCAGATATTGCGGCAGTTCCCAGATCGGTGCGTCGGCGGCTTGGACCTCTGCGGCCAGAGGATCAAACACCGCAGGGGGAAGATATTCAGGCGCCCCCCTCATAACCACTGACTCGCCTCGGGCAGCGACGCCTCTTGCAATGCGGTCAGGTACCAAAACCCCAAGCGCCGCAAATGACAGCACCAGAACACCTGCACCAAACGAAACCCGACGCCATGTGCAACGACCAGTTTGAAAAGCATAGAGCACCGACCCCGCCGCCAGGGCGAGCGCCAGATCGGACATAACCGTCAAGCGATACGGGAACTGGACTTTCTGAATTATCCAATTGTCCCACAACACCTGCGAAAACGAGCCGTTCAGCAGCAGCACAAGGACAGCGGGCAACAGCGCCCAGATCGTGACGATTTTTCTGGTATTGCCCCTGGTGACCGTGACAGCCAGCGCCGCGACAATACACGCGACAACCTGAAACATCAGCAGCGCAATTCTGAACTTGCTGTCCGGATACGTATCGAGCCCGAATAGGAACCAATAGTCTGGGACAAGTTCCTTCGTATATAGCCCGTCCGGGGAAACATCGCCCAAAAGCACCACTGCTGGCAACCAATAGACCGCAGACAGGGCAACGCCCGCTCCTCCCATAACCGTAAGGAGCGTGACCGAGCGCAGGACATGCCTACGAAAGACAAGCAGCCATGCGCCGACGATAACCACCAGCACATGCGCAACCAGAAGAAGGGTTGGCAGGTGGCTAAAACCGAGGCCGGCCAGCCCCAGCGGCAAGGACAATGCCGGGCGCTGATCCCTCAGGGCGACAAGCACTCCGTGACAGACCAGCGGAACAAAAACATAGGCCGCAAACTCTCCGGCAGCCTGCCTGAACATCCAGTCGATACCCAGATGATAGGGCGCAAGCGCCCATAAAAGGGATGAAAACAACGCTGCTGTCGGCGGTAGAAACTGTCGGGCAAACACCCAAAAAGTGACCCCCGACAACCAGCACAATAGCCCGCCGGTTACTCCGAACACCACTTGCGGGCTGCAGCCTGGGCAAAGCCATTGCGCCGGACCCGCAGTCACATAAAACGGCAAGGGCGCATAAAAGAAGAAATCCAACCCGCCGACCCCATCCCAAAGATCGGGCAGAAACCGGGGGTATACCGACGCGGGTCCAAGAGCTTCGGTAAAGGCAAGGGTCCAGCTCATGTTGAAACCGTATGAATGCCCCATCGGCGTTCCGATTGCACCCAACGCTACGACGGCGAATAAAAAGGTGACCAATGCAATCAGTCCGACCCAAACCTTGCTCAGCACTGATTTCTCTCCTGACTGTCTTCAAGACAGAGCGTTACGTCGGGTGACGGACCCACTCTGCGGCTCCGGTTAATGTAGGGCACCGATCTAAGGACGAAGCCCGGGCCCCGTTGCCCGGGTGGTATGAGATATTCATTGTCCGTGCGATTGGTCTAAGTTTTCAACGAAAAAGAAGGCCGCGCTGTCGCGCGGCCTTCTTTGTGTTTGCCAACTGTCAGCCAAACCAAAACCGGCTTGGCCAAACTATCTTATACGGCTGCCTTGCGACGGCGACGGACAATCCCCAGCCCACCCAGCGCGGTCAGAAGCAACAGGCCTCCGGCCGGCAGCGGCACTGCGGCAACGTCAAAGTCAAACTGGATCGGACCACCGTTCGCAGATTGCGAATCTGACCAGCTGAACAGCAGGTTCTGGCCCTGAGTGTTCGCGGACGTAAAGATGGTATCCAGCGACGTAATACCCGCAACCAGAGCAACCGAGTTGATCAAGGTGTTGGTCGCAGCGTCAACCCAGCTCATCGTCAGGCCGCTGAATGTGCCCAGGATATTCGCTGTGACGGACGCATTCGCGCTACCGGCCAGCGGATCCACTGTGGTTGTGAAGTTCACCATATAAAAACCCGGGCCACCATTGGTCGACACGGTGCCTGTGAAAAAGTTATCTGACTTGATGTCATAGCTGCCGTTCTCAACAACCACTGTTACAGCTTCAGCGGTTCCAGAGAAAAACAGGGCTGCCGTTGCGGCAATGACCATGGTCTTCAAAGTGTTAAACATGTTCCACCCTCGTTACACTGTCTGAATGCACCCAGACGAAATAACTGGATGCAGCACTTAGTACGCCTTCAGTTAGCACACTATTTTCCAGGTAAGCGAGTGAAATCTTTACCAATATGTTTTTTTTGTGTCCTTATAGGTTGTTTATACACAAAATATTACACTCAGCGCCGATTTGTTTCCGAAGAGGTTACAATTCTACCCCCAATTGTGGCGAAAAAACGAATCCCCCGGGAATCACTCCTACTGAAATCATCGGACTTTCGGCACCTTGTCGACTGCGCCGGCTAAAACCTGCAGGCGAACCAGAATCCTCGCGCCGATTATTCGTCATATGCCTTAAATCGCCCCTAAATGGCCGTGAAATCATAAGCTGCCCACAGGAACAATCCCAGGTTAACCATGATATTGTCGCCTTCTGACTTCCTGCCGAAAGAGCGTAAGGGGAAAATCGTACGGAATCCGGATGCTCTTCAACTTTACCCTTCGTCACTCCGGAATCTTCGTATAACTTCAACAAAGCTGTATGTACCGATTACAGGCACTCATTTTGCGGCCGAAGATGTTCTAGAACCGTTTATGGTGCCTGACCAATTTATTAATGCCGAAGTGCTGCAAACGCTTTGGCTCATAACTGTAGAGACCGATAATGAACGCGTCTGATTTTGACCCCAGCAACATAAACCTGAACGCAAAACGTGTCCTGGTCACCGGAGGCGCCGGCTTCTTGGGCTCACATCTTTGCACGGCCCTGCTGGAGCAAGGGCACGAAGTTTTGTGTGTCGACAATTTCTTTACAGGGCGGCGCGGCAACCTACGCCATCTTCTGGGTCACCCCTGTTTCGAAGTCATGCGGCATGATGTGACCTTCCCGCTTTACGTGGAAGTTGACGAAATCTACAATTTGGCCTGCCCGGCGTCGCCGTTCCACTACCAGCACGACCCGGTACAGACGACAAAAACGGCCGTGCATGGCGCGATCAACATGCTGGGTTTGGCAAAACGTGTTGGCGCACGCATCCTGCAGGCATCTACATCCGAAGTGTACGGTGACCCGCAAATCCATCCACAGACCGAAGACTATGTCGGGCACGTCAACCCGATCGGACCGCGCTCGTGCTATGACGAAGGCAAGCGCTGCGCCGAGACACTGTTCTTCGACTACTACCGGCAGCACGACCTGCCGATCAAAGTCGCGCGGATTTTCAACACCTACGGCCCGAACATGCACCCGGATGACGGGCGCGTGGTATCCAACTTTATCATGCAGGCCCTGAACGATGAGCCCATCACGATCTACGGAGATGGCAGCCAGACCCGATCTTTCTGTTTTGTATCCGACCTGATCGACGGGCTGATCAAGCTCATGGATTCCCCGAAAGACGTGACCGGACCGATCAATCTGGGCAACCCCGTCGAATTGAGTATCCGAGAGCTGGCCGAAGCCGTCATCCGCCTGACCGGGTCCAAGTCCGAACTGGTTGAGCGCCCGCTGCCTCAGGACGATCCGATTCAGCGGCAGCCGGACATCACCCGCGCCCGCGAACAGCTGGGCTGGGCACCACAGGTGGCGCTGGAAGACGGGTTGAAAGCCACAATCGCGTATTTTCAGCGAACTGCGCTGACGGCGGAAAGGGCAGACGAACGGATATGACCGTGACGGTTCGCTCTGATAAACAGGTTTGGAGCGCCAGAGCCCTTGTGCTGGTGCTCGCGGCTGTGCTGGCCTGTTTGTCGGTAATGCTGATCAATGGCGAACCGCTGTATTACTTTGATACCGGCAGCTATATCCGACAGGGCAGTGTGGCTTTGGACAGCCTGTTTCCCCCTGTTGTTGAGGATGGCGGACAGGGCGGTGCCGCGACAGCAGACAAAGACGACACGGCCACCGGATCCCGGTCACTGATCTACGGGCTTGTCATGGCCTCTTTTCTTCGCGCCAATGCCCTTAGCCTTGTTCCGATCCTGCACCTGTGTGTTGTATTTCTTATGGCATGGTTGCTGGCGAAAACGGCGATCCGGTCCCTGGGCGGGTTTCAGAATATCATTACCCTGACAACCGTTCCGCTGTTGGTGGCCGCCACCACGTCCCTGCCATTCTATATCGCTTACATGATGCCCGATATATTCGCGCCGGTCATGTTGATGGCGATCGCGGCGCTTACTGCTTTTGGGCCAAAAATGCGAATTTGGGAGCTGTTGCTGATCTCCGGGCTGGCATTGCTGTGCTCGGTCCTGCATCCGTCGCATATGGCGATTGCGGGGTTGATGATACCCTTCGTGATCCTTGCGGCCCTGGTCCGAAAAATGCCTGGGCGCTGGCGGGCGACCGTTCTCATGGTCGCGGTTCTTGCCCTGTCGGTGGCCGAGCGAAAGGCATTTCAGATCACGGTCGAAACCACGACCAATAAAGAGGTCGTCTATACACCGCATATCACTGCAAGACTTATCGTCGATGGGCCGGGAATGGACTACCTGAATGACGTTTGCCCGGATGCAGAAATACCGACCTGTACATTGCATGAAGCACTGTCCTGGTCCGACGATCCGTACAGATTGACGGCATCACACATCATCTTCGAGCGTTCCCCCCGACTGGGTTCGTTCAGAAGGCTGCCCAAGGAAGATCAAAAACAGATCGCTTTGACGCAAAGGGACTTTGCCAAAGATGTGTTTCTGTCCCATCCGTTTGCGACAACTTGGGCATTGATCAACAACGGGTATCGTCAGGTTTTGCGCGACAGCATTGATATGACAATTCCGTCGGATATCGAGTTGAACAATGCCCATCGGTTGGCGGGCATAACGGAAACTCAGCAGGAGTTAATCCGAGGTGGTCTACTGTCCGTAGACCGCTCCTGGATTGAACCTATCGATGTTTTGCATAGCTCGATCTATCTTATATCTTTTGTCTATATCGTGATCATGCTGCTGATACCGGGGCGCGTATCACCGGACGTTAAGCTCTTTGCGCTGTTCATCCTGATTGGCATCGCGGTTAACGCAATTGTGTGTGGCGGAGTTTCCCAACCCGCCGACCGTTATGGCGCGCGTGTCATGTGGTTGCTGCCCTTTTCAGCAGCCTTTCTTTACCTTGCCAGAACGGCTGGAACGCCGCGAATATCTGCCGGAGAAGCATCGTGACTTCTGATCAACCTCTTTCCATTAGCGTGGTCATGCCCGCCTATAACGCCGAACATCTGTTGCCGCGCGTGCTGCCACCCCTGATCGACATGCTGAAAACCGGTCAGGTGCAGGAGGTTTTGGTGGTGGATGACCAGTCCCCGGACGGCACCGCCGCCCTTGCCCGCGAAATGGGTGCAACGGTTCTGACCACACCACAGAACGGCGGCCCCGGTGCCGCGCGCAACCTGGCGGCACAGCATGCAAAGGGTGACATTCTGTGGTTTGTGGATTCCGACGTTATTGCATGGCCCGACGGACCCGAACATATCCGCCGCGCCATGTCCGAAGACAATGTCGGCGCCGTGTTTGGCTCTTACGACGATGCACCGGACGGGCAAGCGTGGTTCTCACGCTACAAGAATCTGCTCCATCGCTACCATCACCAACGGGCCCGGCGAGAGGCCTGTACCTTTTGGGCGGGGTGCGGCGCTATCCGGCGCGATGTTTTCAATGAAGTGGGTGGCTTTGACGTCAAAACCTACGAGGTCCCTTCGATCGAAGATATCGAACTTGGGTATCGCATTGCCGAATCCGGGCGCCGCATTCTGGTTGAACCACAACTGCAGGGCAAACACCTGAAGGTCTGGACAATGCGGAACAGCCTGAGCACAGACATCTATTGCCGGGCACTGCCGTGGGCGCGGCTGATGATCTCGCGAGAGGGTCTGACGGACGATCTGAACACCTCGATGGCCGAGCGGGTCCGGGCCGGGATTGCCGGGCTACTGTTGTTGTCCATTCTGGCATTGCCGTTCTGGCCTACGGCTTGGCCCTTGCCATTTGTTTTTTTGGCGGCAGCGTTTGTCGCAAATTTGGATCTGACCCGGACAATGGCTGGTCATGGCGGCCCATGGTTTGCATTCAAATGCCTGCTCTACCATCAGGTCTATTACGTCTATTCGGCCACTATCTATGTCTGGTGCCTGTTCGAGTATCATGTCCTGGGGCAAAAGCAGAAACTCCATGTTACCCGCAGCTGACGCCGCCGCTCAAACAATGACCAACGGAAGACTACCCGATTTTTTGATCCTCGGAGCAGCCCGCGCCGGAACGACTGCGCTGTATTCATATCTGCGTCAAAACCCAAGTGTCTTCATGCCAACGGCCAAAGAGCCGAACTTCTTTGCTTTTGAAGGCGAAACACTGGCTTATTCCGGTCCGGGTGCGGACTACGTCAACAACTCGGTTACGGATATCGAGGCCTACCGGGCGCTGTTTGCAGACGCACCGGAAGGGAATATCTGTGGCGAAGCCTCACCGCTTTACCTGTATTCTCCAAAGGCACCGGAAAGAATTCATCACCATGTTCCGAACGCGCGCATGGTGGTCATTCTGCGCAATCCAATCGACCAGGCGTTGTCCCACTATCTGTATGCCGTGAAGCAGCGGATTGAACCGATAGAGGATTTCACCAAGGCGATAGAGGCCGAAGACGAAAGGCTTGCCGCTGGCTGGCAACCTTTATTCGGATATTCCAGATTTCCGCTCTATGCGCAGCAGTTGACGCGGTACTTCGACCTGTTTGACAGCGATCAGTTTCTGATCCGCACATATGAAGAGTTTCAGTCTGACCCGCAGAAGGTCATCGAAGACATTACTGTGTTCATCGGCGCGGACCCGGAATTCATGCCCGATATGTCTACCCGCGCAAACGCAGGTGGCGTTCCGCGCAGTCGGTTTTTTCAGGACTTCCTTATGAAACCCAACCCCGTCACCGGGTTGATTGCCCGGGTGATGCCGTTGGAAACCCGGCGCAGGATTCGGGATCGATTGTCAGAATTCAACCTTAAACGCGGTGTGCAAATGCCATCGGCCGCGCGTGCCATTCTGCAGGAACGGCTGACGCCGGAAATCGAAAATCTGGAAAGATTGCTGGATCGTGATTTGAGCGCCTGGAAAACCTGACGCTCAAATCTGCATTTCAGTTAGCGTTGCGCCACTCTGTTCGTGGCACGGCCCAGAATCTTCTTCTTCTCAGGCTTCACTTCGAACTCTTCATGATACGAGCGTTCGACATTGACGTCCCAGACGTCATTTTCTTCACCCATGATGTTACGCGCCGCATACATCGCCGACAGCATCGAATGATCCTGATTGTTATAGCGATGCAGGCCGTTGCGCCCAACAGTCTGGAAGTTTTCAAGCGTCTTCAACCAATCGCTGACGGTATCCAAAGCTTCTTTATAGTCAGTGTCATAGACCGGATAGGCTTTGGGCTGACGGATCACCGCAAAATCGACAACATCCTTCGCTTCGGCCAGATTCAGCTTTTCCAATTCTTCGCTGGCAAGCTGTCTCAGCTCTTCGTCCGAAGACGACCAAAGCCCGTCACCTTTCTGGCAGAAATACTCCATCCCGATCGAAGCTGTTTCCTGATCCGGAAGCATTTCTTTCGACCACGCACGGAAGTTCTGAATACGACCGACCTTCACCTGCGGGCTGTGGATATAGATCCAGTTATCCGGGAATGGGTCAGGGTGATCCAGCACCAGTGTCACGATCAGGAAATCGCGATACCGCAAGCGATCCGCGGCCTCGACAACTTCGGGCGGCGGCGGAGGGTCGAAGGCATGAATCAGGTCACGCACGGCCATCGAGTTGATGAATTCTTCACCTTCAACGCGTTCGGTGGTTTTCTCGCCGTCTTCGCTCCAATGACGCACATCAATCGACGTCACGCGATTGCCGTCGCGATTCACGCGCATCACTTCCGAATGAGTTTCGACCGTTCCGCCTTTTTCCTTGATCAGGTCGCGGGTCTTTTCCCACATCATGCCGGGGCCAAGCCGGGGATACTGGAATTCCTCGATCAGGCTGGCCGTATCATTGGCACCCGAGATCGCGTTCCAGACGGCTTTCGGCAGCGACAGGTTCTTGATCCGCTGCGCTGCCCAGTCCGCACGGATTTCTGAGGGCGGAATGCCCCAGACCTTTTGCGTATAGCTGCGGAAGAAATGCATATACAGGCGTCCACCAAAACGGTTAATCACCCATTCTTCAAACGTATCTTCCTGCGGCTTGGGGCGCAGCTTCCATTTAACGAAGCTGCCGATGATCTTATAGGTCTCATACGGACCGATATTGCCAAGCGCGTTGAATATCCGAAGTGGATAATCGTAGTACTTACCGCGATAGAAAATACGGCTGAGACGCTGCACGGTGATGAAGTCATCCCCCATCACCTCGTGCCACATGTCTTCGACTTCGCGCACTTTGGTAAAGAACCGGTGCCCGCCAATATCAAAGCGGTAGCCATTGTGGCTTTCGGTTCGCGAAATCCCGCCGACCATGTCCGAAGCTTCGTAAACATGCGGAACATGCGTATCGCTCAGTTTTTGGAGTTCATAAGCGGCTGTCAGACCTGCTGGGCCACCTCCAATAACGACGACTGGAACAATATCTTTTTTCAAATCACTAACACCCATACCAATACGCTACATTCAGGCTACAAGAGGTTGCCGCAGATTCTCAACTAATACCACCCTACCGGCAAAGTCACCTGAGCGTCGAGGTTGGCCCGGAAGCAGATCAATGCAAATAGCCCCCAAGCGCAGTTGACGACGGGTCAATTCCAGACGGATTTTCGCGAGCAAAATGCGCATCCTTAAATTTACCTAACGAGTGAGAAACACGGCGCTCAAGACGAAACGAACCGCGAATCCCAGGACTTCATTTATCGTAAGCTATTGTTATTATTAATTTTAAATAATAGTATTGCACTTCTAACATTCGAGAATAATTTCAACTCCAACTCAAGTCTTCCAAGAGAGCGGCTATCCAATCGACTGTTTCAAACCCTCTTCAAAATTGCGCCTGACAGGTTCGGACAAGACACAGTGAACCACTACTATAAGCCACGCCAACGGGGAAACAGTTAGACGCAATTTGAGGCATTATGCCTCAATCTTGAATAGTATGGAACCCGATCACCTTTTGAGTCGAACTGCGCACTGGTGAATTCTGGCATGATCGACCTTCTGTGGACGCTCCAAAGCCCGAGATTTTCGCTCATAGGCCCGCCACCCCAATGGCTGTCGCTGTCTGCTTGACTCCCTGTCAGTTGCAAAGGATTTTGAAGCCGCCTTGCAGGGGTTCTAGGGTTCAAATGGGTCGTCATTTTCGCAACATTACCTTTAAAGTACACACATGGCTTGGGCTGCATTTGTCTTTGTTCCTGGCCTTCATGTTTTTGACGGGGTCCATTCTTGCCGTCTCAAGAGATCTGGAAGTTGCGTTCAATCCGAAAATCTGGACCTCACTTTCCGACACTGAAAGAACGGCCAGCTTTGGCTCGATCTACGAAACGGTCTCATCCAGCGAGGGCGTTCGGGCAGTCAGCATTATCGAGAAGCAACCCGGAACAAGACTGGCCGATCTTGCATATGTTTACTCAACGCGTGGCGCCGAAACAGTTTGGATAGACCCGGCAAGCAGCGCTGTCGTTGACGTCGAACGCGGCCCTGGCTTTGCCGGGATTCTCTCAGTGCTTCACGAAACGCTCATGACAGATCACTTGCTGGGCTACCTTCTGGTCTCAGGAACTTCATTCCTGCTTTTGGCTCTGATTGTGTCCGGGCTGGTCAGCTACAAACGCTTCTGGAAAGGTTTTCTCCGCCGCCCGACTGACAGATTGGGCCGTCGTGGATGGTTCGGCGGGTTGCACAGGTTGCTGGCACTTTGGTCCGGTGCGTTGATGCTGGTGATTGCTTTGACCACCGTCATCTTCTTTCTCGCGGGTCTGGGTATCAACGGGCAGACACCATCACCTCCGCCAGCGCAGGAAAGGGCCGATATTCTGCCGGAAGGTTTTGGTGAGGTGACCATCGATCAGGCCGAAGCAGTGGCGCGAACAGCTTTGCCGGGCTTCGCTCCAAACGTGATGTTTCTTCCCCGCAATAAACGCGAAGGTATCACGTTCGTAGGGAATTGGGATGGGGGGGCCCAACTAATCGGTCCGGCCCAAGTCTTTATTGATCCGGTCACAATGGACTTGCTGGCAACGTTTACCCCTGCGGACAATAAAGGTATCGCCCGGCTGGGAGACCTTGTTGATCACCTACACTACGGAACCTGGGGCGGGCTGCCCTCGCGGTTGCTATGGTTCGGTTTGGGTTTGGTTGGATTTGGTGTTGCGGTCAGTGGCATTCTGACTTTTTCCGCCCGCCAGGACGGCATCCATCATGATCAAGTCAGCGCCATTCGACGGGTCTGGACAGCGCTTGGAATATTTCGTTGGGCTTATGCGTTGTTGGTATTGGGCATGATTGCCTCAACAATTTATCACTATGCTTTGTAACCGCTACGATCCGATCTTCCGATCAATGATCGACCCTTCATTCCTGGGCCCTGGCCGGGTAGCATCCTTGGCAAAACGGCAAGGTCGCGATGTCACTTGAACGGAAATTTGCCAACGGCGTTGCCTGGATGTCGGCCGGTAGCTGGATCGAGCAGGCAATAAACTTTGCCGTGTTCGCTTTGCTTGCCCGCCTTCTAGGGGTCGAAGCGTTTGGCATTCTGGCAATGGCGGCGGCCTTTGTCCTGCTGTTGGAATTTCTGGTTCGTGAATCGGTTTCCGAGATTTTGCTGACAAACGATGCGTTATCGACCGAACGTTTGAATTCGGTTTTCTGGCTCATGGTCGTATTTGGGTTCGGACTGGCGGGTCTGTTACTGGTCGCATCCGGACCCATCGCTGATTTCTATAAAGAAGAACAGGTCGCCCCTTTGATCATCGCGCTGTCACCAACAGTGCCCATGATTGCCCTGACTGCGGTTCCGGTTGCGTTGTTACGGCGCGAAATGCAGTTCCGGGCCTTGGCTCTCAGGGCCGTCGCTGGCGTCATTGCAGGCGGCGTGGTTGGCATTGGAATGGCGCTGTCGGGCTTCGGGGTCTGGAGCCTTGCGGGTCAGCGCGTCACCCAGGTTGCCGTGAACGTGGTCATGGCCTGGGCTGCTGTCTCCTGGAGACCAGGGTTACACATCTCGTCCACGCATGTGCGCGAGGTTTTGCACTTTGGCCACCGGATGGTCGGTCTGAGGGCGGCAGAACTTGTAGCCGTGCAAATGCCTTCGGTCATCATAGGGGCATCGCTTGGGCCTACTCAGGCCGGTTTGTATTCGATTGCCTGGCGGGTCATCGAAATCGCGTCATTTCTGGTCACAACCCCATTGCGCATGGTGACGCTTCCGGCCATCGGCAATGTCATGCGCCAGGGGGCAGCGGCGCCCAAGTTACTGCAAGACATTATGCGAATGACCGGACTAGTGGTTTTTCCTGCCTTCGCCGGTCTGGCCGTACTGGCCGAACCGGCATTGACGGTTCTTTTTGGTCCCAAATGGGTGCCAGCAGCGCCTGTGCTCAGCATCATGTGTCTCTTCGGGGTCTATCTGTGCATCGACAAAGTGCAGCAAACATATTGTCTGGCGGCGGGGCGCGTTGGCGTATTGGCAACGTTGGCCTGGTGCGAAGTTGCGCTGGGCATCGTGCTGATCTATTTCGCAATCCCATTTGGGCTGACCGCTTCAGCAATCGCATTTGTTGCTGCATTCCTGTTGATGTGGCCGCTGCGGTTCCGCAATCTCGCCTCTATCGCTGGCGTCCATACAGCCTCTCTGATCAGCCCCCACGTCGCGCCTCTGATTCTGGCGGCAATAATGGCGTCGGGCGTTTATGTGGTTAGCCGCCAAATGGCGGATGTTTCAGGAATTGTCGTATTATTGGCCGGAACCGTGTTTGGTCTGGTGTTGTTCGCGGGGCTGGCGTTTCTGTGCCTGAGAGACAGGCTGGAACTGTTGCGATCGTTTGTGCGCCCGCAGACCGAGGCGCCCGAAAATTCGGCGTGATGCTCCGCTCTCAGCAATCACGCTAGTTTTCGCCCATTGTTTCGAAAAAAGTTACAAAAAACCCTCCAAATTCCGGCCATAACCTTGCATTCTTTCAAGGCTTATAGATGCTTTCGGATCGACGTGTTATAAAGCGCAGGATTGGTTTTCCGTAGTAAGTCTGGCGAGTAAAAATGCATATTCTCATCACCGGCGGCGCCGGGTTTATTGGCTCTCATCTTTCTGAACGTCTGATCCGCGAAGGGCACACAATTACGGTGCTGGATGATCTGTCGACAGGGCAGTTGTCGAATATTTCGTCTCTTTCCGGCCATCCCTCGTTCAATTTTGTCGAAGGCAGCGTGTTGGATCGCGCGCTGGTTGCCGAGCTGGTGCAACCGGCCGAAGTCGTATTTCACCTGGCCGCTGCCGTCGGCGTCAAACTGATCATGGACGAACCCAGCCGGTCAATGCTGACCAATGTTGCAGGCACCGAAAATGTGCTGGACGCCGCTCTGCAAAACAAGGCGCATACCTTTGTTGCCTCCACCTCGGAGGTCTATGGCAAATCAGCGAAATTCCCCTTTCAGGAAGACGACGATCTTACCATCGGATCAACAAAGAATCTGCGCTGGTCCTATGCCTGCGCCAAGACTCTGGATGAGTTTCTGGCCTTGGCTCATGCCCGTGAATCCGGCTTGCCGGTCACCGTATTGAGGTTCTTCAACACAACCGGGCCGCGACAGACCGGTCGTTATGGCATGGTTATTCCGAACTTTATCAAGGCGGCCTTGGACAACGCCCCTTTGATTGTCCACGGAACCGGGGACCAATCGCGTTGCTTCGGTCACGTCTCGGATGTGGTCGAGGCCTTGTGCCGTCTCATGAAAACACCTGACGCGCGTGGCGAAGTGTTCAATATCGGCAATGATCAAGAGATATCGATCCGTGCTTTGGCCGAGCAGATCATTTCGGCAGTTGGCTCGTCTTCTGAGATTCAGCACGTTCCTTACGATCAGGTTTACCCTGTCGGGTTCGAGGATATGCAACGCAGGCTGCCGGACGTTTCAAAACTTGAACGTGTCACCGGTTTTCGCCCGACTGTTCCACTAAGCCAGATTATTGACGACATTAGCGATGAGATGCGCCTTCCACTGACGGCATAGAAACCAACGATGCAGCAACCTGCGCTCAGGTCAATTGACTATATCGTATTGGCAGCCATCCTGGCTCTGGCGATTGTGTTGAGGCTGATCGGCCTCAATGCTCCGCTTTGGTTTGACGAAATCGTCACCATTCAGACCTACGTGAACAGCCCCTGGAACGAAGTTCTGCAGGGCTATTCCATGAACAATCACTTCCTGTTCACCTTGCAGTCCAAGTTCTTCGCTTCGGTGTTTGGCGACCACATTTGGGCCTATCGGCTGCCATCGGTTCTTTTTGGAATTGGCACGGTATTGGCGATTTGGTGGCTTGCGCGGGATGTGGCAGGCATCAAGGTCGCGCATGTATCAGCCCTGTTGATTGCCTTGTCCTATCATCAGGTCTGGTTCTCGCAAAATGCCCGTGGCTATACCGAGCTGGCCTTCTGGAGCACCATGGGAATGATATTTTTCCTGCGCGGTGTGCGGGACCCCGGGCGAGGTGTCTGGATCGCCTATGGCATCGTACTTGCAGCAGCCGTTTTTACACATCTGACCGGAGCGTTCTTCTTTGCGGCGCAAGGGCTTATTTGGCTGGGTCTGGTGATCGCACTTGCCGTCAAAGGGCGTTTGCCGCGAGATCTTGTGCTGTCTCCGTTGATCGGTGCCGCCGTCGGGGTGCTGTTGCTGGCCATGTTCTACGCTCCGGTCGTTCCGGATGTTTTGAACACTGTCGGCACGGTTTCCGAAACCTCGGCAGTCGATCTGATGTCGGAATACCAAAACCCGATCTGGACAGTGTTCGAAGGTGTGCGCACGGCCATTGGCGGTGCTGGCAGCCTGCCCTTGGTGGTTGCTGCGTGCGTCATCGTGATGTCCTGCGTCGGCGCTGGCGCGCTGCATAATCATGCATCGCTATTCGCACTGAGCGTACTGGCGCATATCGTTCTAATGGTGGTTCTGCTGTCTGTGTTAGGAATGCGGATTTGGCCGCGTTTCTTTTTCTCGGATATCGGCTTTGTCCTGATTTTGATTGTCGCCGGCGTTTCAGCCTGCGCAGGATATGTGGGCCAACTGATAGGCCGGCCACAGCTTGGGCCCAACCTGTTCATTGCCGTCTCGGTTGTGATGATCGCTGTTTCGGTTGTGTTGATTCAGCGCAATTACACGGCTCCGAAACAGGATATGGCCGGTTCATTCGCCTTGGCCGAAGACATCCGGTCAGTCGACACCAGGGTTTACTCGGTCGGTCACAGCGGGCCTGTGTTTACAGACTATTTCGGTGCGGACTGGGGCAATCTGATGTCTCAACAGGATTATGACGCTGTTCTGTCTCAATCGGGATCGGTTGTACTGGTTGTACCGTTCCCCGCCCGGTCCGTCAGAATGATTCCAACGTTGAAAGAAGATATCGGATCGGTTTTTCAGTTGGTTCACCGGTTCCCAGGCACCCTTGGGGATGGATCCATCCTTGTTCTGAAACGAATTGGATATGACTGATCTGGTCATTGGAACCGGCCCGTCCGGGGTGTCGGTGGCCACAGCGCTTTTGGCCCGCGGGCGGCGGGTGTTGATGCTGGACGGGGGTAAAGTTCCAGAACCGAATTCCGTCACACGACGCGAAGAAATGGCCGGTACGCCACCCGAGAACTGGACCGAAGCGCAAAAAGCAGATTGGCAAGCACCGCAATTTGCAACGCCGCCTGGTCAAGTTCGGCGATTTGGTTCAGATTTCGCGATGGAACCTGCCAGGGCAACGCTATCCGCAGCGGACGACATAGGCCTTCGCGCTTCGATGGCCGAGGGCGGGTTGTCAAACCTCTGGGGGTCAGCGGTGTTGCCAAATCGCGCGCAGGATATCTTTGACTGGCCGATTGGCCCGGATGAATTGTCCCCGCACTACAAGGCTGTGGCGGATTTCATGCCAGTAAGTGGCCGCAGCGACGATCTGGAAAACGTTCTGCCTGCCTTTTCCATGCAAGGGCGAACCGCCCTAACACCATCACCGCAGGCGGGGCGGTTTTTGGACCGATTGGAGCGGCAAAAATCCAAACTTGCAGAACTGGGCGTCGTCGGGGGTACCTCGCGTTTGGCTGTGGCACCCGGTTGCACATATTGCGGTCAGTGTTTGCATGGCTGTCCGTGGGGGTTCATTTGGTCGGCACGAAACACCTTGAGCACACTGCGCAATCATCCCGAATTCGAACATCGCACAGGTGCCGTTCGCCGGTTTGACGAGACCCCGGGCAATGTATCGGTGACACTGGACACCGGGGAAACGCTCACCGCAGATCGCGTTTTTGTCGCAACGGGTGTGCTGGAAACCGCCAGGCTTTTGATGACCTCAGGCAATGGTGCCCTGACATCAATGACACTGAAGGACAGTCAGCATTTCTTTCTGCCCAGCCTACACCGATGGCGAGCACCGCGCAGGCCGGACCAGTTTCCGTTTCACACTTTGCCCCAAGCCTTTCTTGAGGTCGATGACCCTGACATCTCGCCCTACCTGGTCCATGCGCAGATTTATACGTGGAACGAGTTCTTCGCCCATGACCTGGTTTCAAATTACGGTTCAAAACTGCCTGGTACCGCCCCGTTTTGGAGAGCACTGGCCCGGCGTTTGATCGTGGCACAGGTGTTCTTGCATTCCGACCATTCGGCCAGGATCAATCTGACGCTTGCGTCAGACGGACGGCTGACACCTTCGGTTGCCCACAACGCCGAAACGCATCCGGTCATAAGCTCTGCCACATCCCGGTTGGCCAAAGCGTTCGGTAAAATCGGCCTTTCGACTCTCAGCTTTGCCGCTCGCGCCGGAGAACCGGGGTCCGGATTTCATGTTGGCGCGTCGCTGCCCATGTCATCTGACCCTTTGCAGGGGCAGTCGGACATATTGGGTCGGCCAAAGGGGTTGTCCCGCGTGCATGTTGTCGACGCGTCCGTCCTGCCAAGCATTCCAGCAACAACAATCACGTTTTCGGTTATGGCAAACGCGCATCGAATTGGAACTCTGGCGGGTTAGCCACCGTTTTCAAACAACCCAGCTTCGAGTTTTCTGGCTAGATCAACATCGCCTTTTTGATGCGCGGCGCGGGCAAACGCGGCCCCGTATTCAGTCAGAACCCTGTCTTCGTGCCAGATCTCTTCAAACGCATTCCTTGCACCGGCTGACTGCGCCTCGCGCAGACCCGGATCATGCTGCAACCCGCGCATTGCCGCAAGCAGGTCGTCCTGTGTTTCGAACAGTTTACCACCTTCTGCCCGCTCGACAATTTCGGGGAACGGTCCCAGCCGGCGCGCGATCACCGGAGTTCCCAATCGGAAGCTTTCGATCAGGATAATACCGAATGTTTCGTAGCATACCGAAGGGACAATCAACCCAATAGCCCCGCGATAATACGCGTTGAGTTCCTCCAGCGTTTTGCGCCCCAGGAACTTGATCCGGTCATTGCCAGCCGCCTGTTTTTTCAGTTCGTCCGCATAGTCGCCATCGCCAAGGATTAGAAGGTCAGCATCGGGATATTGGTCAAAGGCCGGAAATATGTCCTGTAACCCTTTGATCTTTTCCAGACGACCGACAAACAGGAAATACGGCCTTTCATGTTTTGCCGGATCCGGCAAAGCAGTCTGATCGATGTCCGGCAGGAAATAGGGCAGCACATGCATATCCTGACGCAGGCCGAATTCACGATGTTTTGTGCGGCTGAATTCACTTTTGGCAATGATCAGGTCCATGTGATCCAAGGCTCGGTCCAGCGCACCGGTGTAACGCCAAAGCTGTGGAGGACGTTTGTAATTCAGCACACATCGCAGACACTGACGCTCGTCGCACAGCTCGCGCCCGTGTCGCCACAAAACATGGGTCGGGCAAACCAACCAGTGTTCATGCGCTTCGTAGATCTTTAGGCCTTCACCCATCGGCAACAGGCCGGGCCCCCCAATGAGAGAGGTGTTGTTGTGCCAGATTATGTCCGGTTTTACCTCGGCCAGAATTTCGCGTATGCGGGCAGAGTGCATGACGGGTCGGCCAAGCTGCTGGGTCAGCAGGTTCGAAAGCATGCCATTGCGGCTGCGCAACCCGATCCGCTTGACGCCGTCCGGATTGCCTTCGGGTTGCGGTTTGCCGCCAAGGATCAGGTAACTGTCCTCATCGTGGACAACGGTGACGTCGTGGCCGCGTGCCACAAGTGCCCGGGCCATTCGTTGGATGCCAACTGCATCACCTCCGAAAGAATACGGCGGATAAAATGTCGTGAACATCAAAATGCGCAACGGTTGCATGCGAATTGTACCAAATTACCAATGACTTTTCGGCATGAAACACCATCCACAGGTCAATCGAAAGACAGAAGCTTTGCTGCCGGGCGCTTGGTTCCCTGTGTTGCGGACATGCCGCAAAAGCAGCCGGGCTTGGGCATGCCGTGATCACCATATGTGCAAATGCACAGCCCATGGTATGGTTAAGGAATAGTTCGAAAATTTGGCTTCAATCGTTTCAGATGCAAACCAACCCATCCCAAAACCCCCTGCATGTCGTCGAAATGGGCACCCAGTTCGGAATGGGAGGTATTACCCGACACATCCTGGGGCTGAGCGAATGGCTGCAGGCCCGGGGTCATCGCGTGACGCTTGCGGGTACTGCCGATATTTGGGCGGGGCCGGACAAGTACCCCGACTTCCTGGACCTTCCGACACGCTATGTGGCAGGCGACGGCGGCGGGATTGTCAATCGGTTGGGCCATACGGCCAGCGCGGCCTGGCGATTGCGCCGGTGGTTGGCCGAGAACCCAGCTGATCTGATCCATTGCCATGAATCCGCGCCCGCTCTGGTCGCCAATCTTGCGCGTATGGGACGACGCATTCCAGTTGCCGTGACCTATCACGGGTCAGAGCCCGAACGCATTGCCGCCTTTGGCCGGATCGCCTCGAAATGCGACCTTGTGATTACGCCAAGCCATCGCTCTGCCGAAGATCTGGCCACAATCGGAAACGTGCCGCAGGACAAGCTGAAGGTCATCGGGCTGGGCGTCACGCCTCCGCCTGAAGACAGCGCCGAGGACATTGCGAAATTGCGGGCCGAGCTATTGGGCAACGGTGACCGATTGATCGTCACGTTGGCGCGCCTTTTGCCGCAGAAAGGGATCGACATCCTGATTGATTGCGTCGCCCGGATGAAAGACAGCCATCCCGGTTATCGTTTCATCGTCGCCGGCGACGGACCGGACGAGGCACAATTGCATGCGCTGGCACAGGAAAAGGGGCTTGGCCCACACCTTCAGTTTATTGGCCGCACGGATAAGCCGATCCGTCTTTTGCGGGCGGCAGACCTGTTCCTGCTAACCTCGCGATGGGAAGCGCTGCCCTTCACCATTGCCGAGGCGTTTCAGGCTGGAACCCCAGCCGTGGCAACCGCCTGCTCTGGCGTGGTGGAGTTGATCGACGACGATGTTGGTGCAGTCGTGCCCATCGGCGATATCGATGCGATCTGTGCTGCGGTGGCGGATGTCCTGTCGGATGAGGCCCGCCGTCAATCCCTTGCGGAAAACGCCCTTAAACGCAGTCGGGAAGACCGCTTCGACCCGGATTGGGTGCATCGCCAATTCGAAAAAACATACCACGAATTGGCGGGCCGATTCAGTTAGCGCAACGTGTCGGGGGCGCTTGTCAGGGGCGCTTGGTGATGTATCCCCAGACCTCACCCAAAGTCCAAGCCGTCGACAGCAGCATGACATACGGCAGTGCCTTGAGATACCGCATCCCCCGCCCCTTGCTGGCCTGCAGCTTGTAGTGGCGCACCCAAAGCAGCGGCGGGATCAATGGGCCCGCCAATATCAGCATCAGCCGCTTTGCGTTACTTTGGTTGCGCACGCGGATCTCACCGAACAAACGGCCCCAGTCGAAACGTTCGGGCAGCAATTCCTTAAAGGTTGCTTTGGGGCGGAGGTGATGCACGACCACTTCGTTCGACAGCCACAGATCCTCGCCCTGTTCGATCAGGTGCCAGTGCACGATTGGCTCGTGATACCGATCCTTCCACAGGTGCTGAGTCTCATCCAGCGCCTTGCGGCTGTACGTCAGGTTCACATCCGACACCCAATCAGCTGGCCCAGTTTCGAAGGGGCGGCCATAGCGACCAAAATCCGTGACATAGAAGGCCCAGTTCAGAGGGCTGACCGGCTCCATGCATTCTATCGCGCCACCGATCACGTTCTTGCCGGTTTCGGCATAAAGCCGAACAATGGTGCGGGCCCAATCCGATTGCGGCAGGCCGCGATCTTCGAGAATACCGATAATGTCACCCGTGGCTGCGGCCAGCCCGGCCGAACGGCGTCGGTCGTAAAGCTCGTGCTTGCCCGCTTCTGACGTAATCGGACGGATCGGGTCGATGACGCCAAGATCAAGAAACCGTACCTCGGGGTAGTCATCGGCGTATTGGGCCACATCGGCGACGCTGGCGTCATACGGGATGATCACATCCAGCAGCGGCGGGTCATCGAAACTGCGCACAGCTTCCAGGAAATCACGCACATAGCTACCGCCTTGTACGATTGTAAGAACGATGGAAAGGGTCGGATCGCTGCTCATCAGATTGTCATATCCCCTAGATTTTCCAGCTCAATCGGCTGACCACTGCGCGAGCTTTCCGGAACAGCAGCGGCGATTTCGACAGCCCGCAAACCGGCAAAGCCATCTGCACAGTTCAAACCGGTTTCGCCACGCGTCAGCCGAATGAAGTCTGCCAGTTCGCCAGCAAATGACAGAACTGCGGTCGATTTCCAGGACTGCAGTTTCTCGCGCACCATGATCTCGGGGTAAAACTTGCGCACCCGCTTTGGTGTTCCACCCGGTTTGTCCATGGTGATGACCAGGTTCTGCATCGGCGCATAAGCCCCACGCACCATGCCGCGTGATCCATAAACTTCGATCACACTTTGATAACCCTTCCAGTCGTTCCAGCAGGCCTGATAGATCGCCGGAATACCGTCGGGATTCTTGAAGATCGCCACGGCATTGTCTTCGGACCCCGGCTCGTTCCAAACCTTATTAGTGGCCACCCCATAGACGCTTGTTATCTCACCCAGGATGAAACGTGTCATGTCTGTCATGTGAATGCCGACATCCCACAAGGCGCCACCGCCTGAATACTCGGCCTTATATTCCCAATCATGGGCGAAATGACCCAACCCGTCGTGGCCGCCATATACGCGAACATGGTCGATCTCTCCGATATCGCCCGAGGTGACGACCTCTTTGACATGGGCAAAGGACGGGTAGTACCGCATGTTGAAGCCCGCGCCCAACGCCTTGCCCGCCTTTTTCGCAGCTTCCACGATCCGCCGCGCCCCTTCGACAGTTGGCGCCAGCGGCTTTTCGGTCAGAACGTGCAGGCCTTCCTCAAAGGCGCGCAGGCACAAAGGCTCACGCACATGCGCGGGTGTCGAGATCACGACAGCGTCCATCGGCGTGGCGAAGAAACGATCCAAATCAGAAAATGCCGGTGCACCATCAGCCACGGCGACGGCCCGGTGAAACTCCAGATCCAGAACGGCCGCCAACTCTGCTTCGGGGTTTTCAATAATGGTCTGCACGCGCATCTGCCCGATCTTGCCGGCCGCGCCAATCACACCGATCTTCATTAAATTCCTCACTCAAAACCAAGGGGTGTCACACCCCGGACATCTATAACAGCAAATCACATAGATGCGGAGTAGCATGCGCATTCACCCTGCGCTAGGCTTCTGAAGCGCAACGATTTCATGTTTGAGTTTGAATTGGCGGGGGATTGGCAACAGTGAGATTCACCGGATCGGAAAATCTGCAAGGTCAAAAGGTCTTTGTGACCGGCGCGACCGGCTTTCTTGGCGCGCGTTTGGTGCCCGCTTTGTTAGAGAATGGAGCATCGGTCACAACCCTTTTGCGCAGTCGCCATGGCGCGAGAGAATTGGAAAGGCGCGGCGCAACGGTGGTGACCGGCGCGCTGAGCGATCGCGCGACAATCGCGGCCTCCATGCACGGGCACGACATACTGGTGCATCTGGCCTATGATGTTCGGGCCACGGCGGAAAAGAACCTGTCGGATTTTTCGGCGCTGCTAGGTGCAGCACAGGACGCGGGCATTGACCGGATCGTCCACACCAGTTCGATCGTCGTTTACGATGGCTGGCCCAACGAAGATCTGGACGAAAGCAGCCCTATCGAAAGTAATATCGGCAGCCCGTATCGCGTTGCGAAAATCGAAATGGAAAAGCAATTGCTGGCAGGGCCTGTTCCGGCGGCAATTCTTCAACCAACCTTGATTTATGGGCCCGGCAGCGCGCTGTGGACCGATCAACTTGCCGAAAATCTGGCCAATGGAACGCAGGTGATACCCGACCCCGTAGGCCTGTGTAACGGTGTCTTCGTCGATGATGTGGTGCAGACCATCCTTCGGGCCGCGCTGCTGCCGGATTTGGGCCAGGAACGGTTTATCGTCTCAGGTCCAAATCCCACGTCATGGACGGATCTTCTACAGGGATATGCCCGGATCATCGGCAAGGGAGATATCCGTACCGAACCATACGAAACCCTGTCCAACCAGCTTGGTCCCGAGCCAGAGCAGACCTCGGGCCCCGACACCGTCTCGGTCGCGGCGCGCATTAGCGCCGTGGGCCGGACCGTGCTTGGGCGACAACGGTTCGAGGCATTGGTTCGCGCCGCCAAAAAGCGCGCCTCCAAGGGCGATGGCGTGGCCTATCCCGATCGTCACATGCTGGAGCTTTTCTCGGCCCAAGGCGAATGCCGAATTACACATGCAAGATTGCGGCTGGGGTATGAGCCGAACTATCCGCTTGAAAAAGGGCTGGCGGCCACCGCAGACTATTTGCGGGGCCGGTTTGGCTGATCAGGGTCCTGCTGTTTGAAACATGCGGCCCGGAGTTCGGGGTCATCATTTGGGTTAAAGAATGTTGCATATTGGTGTTGATGCCAGTTCCTGGGAAAATGAACGTGGCTTCGGGCGGTTCACCCGAAATCTGATCCAGGCTCTGGCCGCCCGCCAGATAGGGTTCCGCTACACACTATTATTCGATCAAGAGCCGACCCGCCCTGTGCCGGAGGGCGTGGCCGTCAAAATTGCCGGATCGGATAAATCCATGTCCGAAGCCTCGTCCGGCGCATCGGCGCGCGGCGGAGCAGATTTGATTACCATGGCCCGAACGGCCCGGCGCATGGACTGCGATCTGTTCTTTTTTCCGGCCGTATATTCCTATTTCCCTCAGCTTGGTCGACGGCCGTCGGTGGTGTGTTTTCATGACACAATACCTGAACGCTTCCCCGATCTGATTTTCCCCAAAAAGCTGAACTTCCGTCTGTGGCAAGCAAAATGCTGGCTGGCCAAAAAGCAGGCAACGCGGGTGATGACAATCTCTAAGGCGTCGGCAGATGACCTTGAGCGCATTTTGCACGTTCCCGCAAACCGAACCGACATAATCACCGAAGGGGCAGAGGCGGTGTTTCGACCCATCGATGACACGCAGCTTCTGGAACAGACACGGCAGGCACATGGCATCCCAAAGGATGCCCCCCTTCTGGTCTATGTCGGCGGATTTAATCGGCATAAGAACGTACTGCGCCTGATCGAGGCGATGCCCGCCATACTGGACCGCGCACCTGATACCAAGCTGGCGATTGTCGGACGCACCACGGGCGCCCGGTTTTGGGACAATGTCGAGGACCTCAAGGCCAGCGCCGCCGCAGACGCTGCCAGGTCGAACAGCATTGTTTTCACCGGTGAGATTGACGACGAACAGTTGACTTTATTGCTCAACACCGCCGACGCGCTGGTCTTTCCGTCTCTGTGGGAGGGGTTTGGTCTGCCCGCGCTTGAGGCCATGTCGTGTGGCACGCCCGTTCTCAGTTCCGACCGCGGCAGCCTGCCTGAAGTGGTGGGCGATGGGGGGCTGTACTTTGATCCGCTTTCGGACACAGGGCTGGCAGAACAGACCATTCGTTTGCTGACCGAACCGGGGATGCGCGATGCATATTCCGCCAAGGCCCTTTCGCAGGCCTCAAAGTTCAGCTGGGACAAAGGCGCAGAACTGGCAGAAGCGAGCTTTAGAAAAGCACTCGGCAAGGTTTGAACCAAACGGGCAACTAAACGCGACTTAACTGGGGCTTTGTTGCCAATTTGGACACGCACAAAACAAAATCATCCGGTCGCTCCAGCTTGTTCTGGACTTCGAAATCCAAAACAACACAATGGGCGCGTGTTTTTCTGATTAATTGGGTACTTGTCCAAATGCTACGGCTTTCATTTCCACTGATATCTTGCCGCATCGAAACTGTCGGGGGTGGGAAGCACGCTTGAACAGTGGCGCCCAGTGCGTTTCAAACCATGGGACGGCCGGAAGTGTCGCATACAGGCCGAGGATGATTTTTTGCTTTTGAGTGTTCGAATTTTGCCAAATTTGCCAACTATGCTTTCTTGAAAACAGTATAACGACCATGCCGCACCATAAACCTTCTTGGCCTGATCCGGACTCTAACACAGACCTCAGATCGGGACCGGCAATTAGATTAGAAATAAAGGACAGTTCAGCTCTATGAACAATGTGACTGAAATGACCGCCTCGGATGAGTTGGCCGCACCAAACACTGCGGACATGGAACTCAGCGTCGTTATCCCGGCTTATAACGAAGAAAACGCTGTTCGCAGTACAATCGACGACGTGCGCGAACATCTTGATCCGCTTGGCATCCCCTACGAAATCATCGTGGTTGATGACGCAAGTCAGGACGCCACCCGCGCGCGCGCGCAGGAAACCGGTGTCATTGTTACCTATAACGACGTCAATTCCGGCTATGGTGCCAGCCTTAAACGCGGGATCAAAATGGCGCAGTACGACTATGTCGCCATCATGGACGCTGATGGCACATATCCCGCGCGCTTCTTGCCTGAAATGCTGGCCTTGTGTCGGGATCAGGACATGGTTGTCGGTGACCGCGGCGCTGCCATGAAAAATGTCCCGCTGCTGCGCAGGCCCGCCAAAAAGTTCCTGTTTGCGTTTGCGTCATTTCTGGCCGAGCGCAAGATCAATGACCTCAATTCCGGTATGCGGGTCTTCCGCAAGACCGAGTTGATCCCGTTTTTGCCGCTGTTGCCACAGAATTTCTCGTTCACAACGACGATCACGCTGTGCATGACGTCGAATGGCAAGCGCATGATCTATACGCCGATCGAATACGGCAAACGGGTCGGTAAATCGAAAATCCGGCCAATCGACTTTCTGAACTTTATCATTCTGATCCTGCGGATCAGCACCCTGTTCAACCCGCTGCGGGTTTTCATCCCGTTGGGTCTGGTCTTTTTCGGCCTTGGTTTTCTCAAGACGCTCTACGACCTGACACAGTGGAACCTGAGTGAAACGGCCGTATTCTCGTTCCTAGCCGCCATCATGATCTGGTCGCTTGGCCTGATCGCGGACATGATTTCGCGGCTGCATCTCAGGCCGTAAGATGAGCACTTCGCCCTCTTCCTTAAAGATCCGGCGCGGCTGGATCATAAGGGCCGTGGGCTCTTTGATATTGCTGTCGATCCTGTTCTGGTTGCTGCCGTTTGATCAGATCCGGCAGGCGTTCGAGTCGATTTCCCTAAGGGTCTTTCTGCTGGTTTTGGCGCTGTTCTTGCTCGCACATGTCGCAGCCGCCCTGAAATGGTGGCTGCTGCTGGACCGAGAATTTCCGCCGCTTATGGCAATTCGCGCGCATTTCGCGGGACTTGCCGCCAATCTCTGTCTGCCCGGCGCAATCGGTGGGGACGCTGTTCGGGCCGGGTTGGCGCAAACGGTTGTCAAAGATGGGGCGCATGTGGTTGCCGTGGCTGCGGTTGATCGCCTGATCGACATGCTGGCCCTGCTGACGGTATCCGGCATCGGCCTGGTCTTGTCGCGGCATGCAGGTGCAGACGGCGGAATGATACTTCAGGTAGGCCTGTTTCTTGCGGTTGCCGTCGCCGGTGTCATTGCGTTACCGCGCCTTCTGCCTATCCCATGGCGGATTGCCCCATCCCTGCCCGGCCGCAGCTTCGCCGAGAGGTTGAGCGTGGCTTTTGCTGAGTTTCGACGCAAGCCTGCTCTTCTTTCCTTGGCCTTTGTGGCTTCGACCGCGATCCAATGTCTGCTCGCGGGTCTGGCTTGGTGGCTTGCAGTTTCGGCAGGTACCGGTGTTGAAATCGGTCACTGGCTCTTTGCCTGGCCGCTGGCCAAAATCGTCGCCGTGTTGCCGGTGTCATTAAATGGGTTGGGTCTGCGAGAGGCCACATTGGCCGTATTTCTGACCCCATTCGGAGCTGACCCATCCGTTATCGTTGCGGCTGGCCTGATGTGGCAGGCGGTCTTGTTTGTTGCAGGCGGAATTGGCGCGCTGGTGTTCAGCCTGCCCGGGCTGAAACTGGCCCCCCGCCCCACCGGAAAGGAAGATTACAAGTGACGGATGTTTCCCGACAGACTGCGGGCACGGATAAGCCCCATATCATTATTCTTGGTGCCGGACCGGCAGGTTTGGCTGCCGCGCATACCCTGACCAGCAAAGGGCAGGCGCGTGTCACAGTGATTGAACGCGCCGCCCAGGCCGGAGGCAATTCGGCCTCGTTCCCGATTGAGGGCGTTACTTGCGATTTTGGCTCGCATCGTTTCCATCCGGCCGCCGAGCCGGAAGTGCTTGATGATGTAAAGAAGTTACTGGGTGACGACCTGCTTTTGCGGCCCCGGCACGGGCGAATTCGATTGGGCGGGAAGTGGATTCATTTCCCGCTAAAGCTAACCGATGCCCTGATGCGCCTTCCAAAGCCTTTCGCGCTGTCTCTGATCGGTGACATGGTCCTGAAGCCGTTCCGCAAAAAGAACACAGGCCCCGAGACATTCTCGACAGTTCTTTATGATGGCTTAGGGCCGACAATCTCGGAAAATTTCTATTTCCCATATGTGCGAAAACTTTGGGGCCTTGATCCGGACAAACTGGCTGTCACGTTGGCGGAACGCCGGGTCGGCAGCGGTTCGGTGGGCAAAATCCTCATGAAAATGTTGCGGCTGATGCCGGGGCTGCGCAGCGAAACCGCAGGACGGTTCTACTATCCGCGCAGGGGATTTGGGCAGATATCGGATGCGATGCTGCAAAGCGCCCGCAACAATGGTGCTGAATTCCTGTTCGAGACTGAGATCACCGGAATCCAGCGAGAAGGCGATCGTGTCACAGGGCTGACCATTCGCGGCGACAATGGTGAAACCCGGGTGGATGGTGATTTGATTCTGTCGACCATCCCGCTGACAGGCCTCACACGCCTGATCAACGACCCCCCGTCCGCAGTGGTCGAGGCCGCCCGTACGATCCGGTTCCGTGGAATGATCCTGCTGTACCTGATTCTGGAAACCGACCAGTTCACAGAATTCGACGCGCATTATTTCCCGGAAACCTCGATTCCGATCAGCCGGATGTCTGAACCCAAAAACTACCCCGCCTCGTCCGAGCCGAAGGGTGTGACCGTACTGTGTGCAGAACTGCCATGCGACCCCGGTGAGAAATGGTGGGACATGTCCGATGAAGAACTGGGGCAGGCCTTTACGGGTTGGCTGGGACAGCTTGGATTGCCCGTCAACGTCCCGGTCCGCCGTTGCGAGACACGAAGACTCAGCCACGCTTACCCTGTTTACGACGTCGACTACCAAAGCCGGTTTGATACCGTCGATCAGTGGTTGCTGGGACTGGATGGATTGTTGGTTTTCGGGCGGCAGGGTTTGTTTGCCCACGACAACACCCACCATGCATTTGCCATGGCCTACGCTGCGGCCGAGGTCATCGGACCAAATGGTCAGGTCGATCGCGAAAAATGGAACAAATACCGCGAAGTGTTTGCCACCCATATTGTCGAGGATTGATCCGTGGCCGGAGCTCAGCTCGACATATTGATGTATCATTCGATATCCGATGACCCGGGTCCGACATCAATCTCTCCGCGCGTGTTTGGTGAACAGATGCAGGCTTTGGCCGAATCCGGCCTGCCAGTCGTGTCTCCGGATGCGATGGCCAAACCGCCGTTGACCCGCTCGGTGGTCATTACCTTTGACGATGGGTTCACCGACTTTGATAGCGTCGCCTGGCCGATTATGCGCGATCTGGGATTTACGCCTATCGTTTACCTTCCGTCCGGTCTTATGGGCCAATCCGAAAACTGGGTTGGGTGCAATACTCCACCCCGTCCGCTGATGGGCTGGGATCGGGTCGAAAAGCTGGCCGCCGAAGGTGTGGTTTTTGGTGCCCACAGTATTACACACCCGGACTTGTCCACATTATCTCCGACCGCGCTGGATCACGAGGTTTTCCGATCAGGTCAGGATATCGCCGCCCGCCTTGGGCAACCGGTTCGTCACTTCGCCCCGCCATATGGCGCGACCTCGGCGGCAGTGCAACAATGCGTCGCCCGACATTACGCCACATCTGTGGGCACCAGACTGGGGGTGGCCAAGCTAAACGCTGATCTTTATGACCTGCCCCGGCTGGAGATGTTCTATTTCACCGATATTGCCCGATGGAAATCGCATCTGTCGGGGCGGGGCAATGCTTATCTGGCCACACGACAAGCCCTGCGGCGCATCCGTAGCACTGCAATGCGAAGTATTGAGAAGTTCGCCCCGACCCGCCACTGAGGAAAACACACCTCCTCGCACCTCGAAACGCATCCCGGATCAGAAAACAGAGCGCGAAAAATGGATGTATTGTCCAAATTTTCCAAACAGTGTTTGATGGCTTTTTCGGATTCCAACAAATGTGTTGGCTTTGCCCTTTATCCCCTTCATCCTGTTGGCCGAAATCAAGCCGTTTTCGCGGATAAATCCGCCTGTATTCCAGTGTGACTTTGTATAATCAGGTTTAATCATGAATTACGAAACCTCGCATCATCAGTCCCTCACGCAGCTTATCGCGGCCCGTGACGCCCGGGTTGCCGTGGTTGGGTTGGGCTATGTCGGCTTGCCGCTGGCCTTGACCGCATATGACAACGGGTTTGACACGACCGGGGTTGATTTGAACCCGGATCGGGTGGCCCGGATCAATCAGGGCGAACAGGTCATTTCGTATCTGGCGCAGGATCGGGTTGCGCAAGCCGTTGATAGCGGCCGTTTCCGGGCGACTCAGGATGCAGCCGCATTGTCCGAGGCGGACATCATATTGATTTGCGTACCGACCCCGCTGACGGACGTGCAAGAGCCTGACATGCGGTTCGTCGCCGCCGCTGCCCGGACTATCGGCCAGCATCTTCGCCCGGGCCAATTGGTGGTTCTGGAAAGCAGCGTCTGGCCGGGGGCTACGACTACTCTGGTTCAGCCTTTGCTGGAGGCAGGCGGGCTGCGCGCCGGCACTGACTTCTTCCTGGCCTTTTCGCCCGAGCGTGAGGATCCCGGCAACGACAAGTTCGACACGCACAGCATCCCCAAGGTGGTTGGCGCTGACGACCCGCAATCCCGGCAACTGGTCGAAGATTTTTATCGTTCGATCGTCACCAGCGCCGTACCCGTCAGTTCTGCCGCGACGGCCGAGGCGGTCAAACTGGTCGAAAACAGTTTTCGCACGGTCAATATCGCCCTCGTCAACGAACTGAAGACCGCGCTTGAGGCGATGGACGTGGATGTTTGGGAGGTGATCGAGGCCGCCGCGACCAAACCCTTTGGATTTATGCCTTTCTATCCGGGCCCGGGTATCGGTGGGGCATGTATTCCGGTGTCTCCTGCTTATCTGGCCTGGCGTGCAGCAGATGCGGGGTCGGATACTCCGATCATCAACCTGGCGCGCAGCAGCAACGATGGCGTTCCTGCCGCGCTGGCCGCACGGATGGCGGCAGAACTGACAGCGCGCAATGGCTCGGCACTGGCCGAAACCGGACAACCGCTGACCGGACAACGCATCCTGCTGATGGGGATCGCGTATAAACGCGATGTCGAAGATACCCGCCGCAGCCCCGCGCTGGTCCTTCTGGACGAGCTTGAGAAGTTGGGCGCCACAGTAGATTACCACGATCCGTTCTTTCCCCGTCTGCCCGAGGGCGGCGAATACCCGCAATTGGCGGGACGCACCTCGGAACCGCTGACGGCAGAGAATCTCAAGCGCTATGCCGCGGTGGCTGTCATTACAGACCATAGCGCAATGGATTACGATCTGGTCGCGCACGAGGCGTCCCTGATCTTTGATACAAGAAACGTTTTTGCAAAAGCCGGGATTTCTGTAGCGGGCAGCAGGCTTGTGAAACTCTGATGCAGCACCCGCCCAGCGAAGCAAATCCACTACCTGTGAGGCAGAAATAGACGCTAAAATTCTTTTATGACGTAACAATCAAAAGTCGAACGATAGTAATGAGTGACAAGCCGGAAAGAATTTTTGTTGATCTGGACGGGACTCTGATCAGAACCGATCTGTTTGTCGAGGCTATCCTTCTGTTCCTCAAAAGCAATCCGCTTAACATCTTTTCTGTGATCTTCTGGCTGCTCAGGGGTATTCCCTATGCCAAGGAACGCATCGCGCATGAGGTCAGTTTCGACGTCGGAACGCTCCCTTTTGAAACCCCTCTTTTGGACTACCTCAGACAGCAGAAGGAACGCGGCAGGCGGTTGATACTGGCAACAGCCTCACACCGCAGATATGCGGATGCGGTCGCTGACCATCTGGGCTTGTTCGACTCTGTTTTGGCAACCGATTCCAATCGCAACCTGAAAGGCCGCAACAAACTGGCTGCGATACAAGATTCAACCGACAAAGATGCGTTTACCTATGCCGGAGACAGCACCGCCGATAGCCCGATCTGGGCCGCTGCTGCGTCCGGTATATTCGTCAATGCGCCGAAATCTGATGTGGCGACCGCCCGAGCGTCGGGCACGGCCGAGAAAGTGATCGCGTCGCGACCGCCATTGTGGCTTGCCTTTCTTAGATCGATGCGCCCCCATCAATATGCGAAGAATGCACTGATCTTCGTGCCTCTCTTTACCTCTCAGGTATCACTGCCGATGTCCGGGGTACTTGCTGCACTTCTGGCCTTCCTCTGCTTCAGCCTTTGCGCGTCGGGCGTGTATTTTCTGAACGATCTGGTCGATTTGTCAGCCGATCGCAAGCACGCAAGCAAACGGTACCGTCCATTGCCATCGGGTGACCTGTCCCTGCAAGCAGGCGTGGTCGGCGCGGTGGCTTTGCCTGTCGTTGCATTCTTTCTGTCTTTGGTGTTCTTGCCTGTGGTGTTTACGGTCGTCCTGTTCGCCTACCTTTTGATCACGATGGCGTATTCGTTCTGGCTGAAACAGATCGCAACGGCAGACGTGATGGTTCTGGCTTCGCTATATACGATACGCGTGATCGCGGGGGCGGCTGCGACCGGCATCGTATTGTCTTCCTGGCTATTGGCGTTCTCGATGTTTATCTTCGTCAGCCTGGGTTACCTGAAACGCTATGTCGAAGTGGCCGCAGCACCGGAAATTGACAGCAAGGTCCATGGCCGCGACTACTCCCACGCGGACAGTGAAACGATGTTCGGCCTAGGCGTCGCGAATATCACCGCCGCCGTTGTTATTCTGGCGCTCTATATCAACAGCCCCGAGGTGCAGGGGTTTTACAGAACACCTGAGATTTTGTGGCTGCTGTGCCTGCTGCTTTTGTATTGGGGCAACCGCATCTGGGTTGGCGCCCGGCGCGGTAAAATTTCTGATGATCCGGTCCTGTATGCCCTGCGGGACAGAATTAGCCTCATGATTGGGGCCGCTTTTGTAGTGTGCACTTTGGCGGCAAAATACCTCGCCCTATGATGAATGCAGCCGAGCGGGCGCTGGGATGGTGAACCTGCCAACAGACAAGGAACCGCCGCGGTCGTCTTAGCCATCGTGCAGTCTAAAGATCGAAAACGAAGGAGAACACATATGTCATTCTACTGGTCTGCCCTACTGGTCGCCGTCTGCGCGAACGTTTTGACCAACGTGTCGTTCAAACTGGCCGTACAGCAGCTTGCCGGACCGGTCGATATTCGCGCCTTCTTGGTGTCTCCCTGGGCATGGGCCGGTCTGATAAGCGGCTTGCTGTTGCTAAGCAGCTTCATCGTCGCCATCCGAGGGCTTGAGCTGAGTGTTGCCTATCCCGCCGTCACAGGGTTGGCGATGGTGGGTATTCTTGTCGTCGGTTACTTTTTGTTCTCAGAGACCCTGAACTGGCAGAAAATTGTCGGAGTCGGCTTTGTGGTGACCGGCGTAATCATCCTGTCGCAGGTAAAACAGGTTTGACGTCGGGGTTCGGGCGCCCGACAGCATACGCGAAGTTTTGATTTTTTGGCCACATTTCGGTAGTTTTTGGCCAAACAAGCGGACATTTGCACGTTTTTATAGCCATTTATGTCTCGCATTGCCTGAGCAAAAGAATCACTGAAGAATGCCACCCAGCTTCCCAGCCTATGGGGGCAGGCAGTGTTAATGAGCAGCAAGGCAAAAAACAGTCAGGGAAATAACCAAACTTTAACCCAAGGTGGTTCACAATTTTGCCACGATTGAGGCGCCGAATATTCACCAGGGATATCTTCCCGAGGAATAGTCGCCGCCGATGGCAAAGTTTAAGGCGGATGGGGTCAGAACCGGAGGGCTAGAAGAAATGATGGGGTTACTGGGAATTGCAATTCTTGTCGGCCTGAGCGCCGGTGGAATAGCCTTGTTTTCCGGGTACTCTCTGTCGATGGCCTTGGGGTTTTACATGATGGCGGGCTGGATGTTCCTTCTGATGGCAATTCTTGCCATTGTCAGCGTCAAATTGTTTAAAGCTCGCACGCAGAAACAGCAAAGCCCATTGGTGTCCTAAGCCGCTGCCTTCACTGCAGTTTCCAAGTCACAGCCGCAGAATCTGCGACAACTTTGTGCATTGTCGTTCCCATTCAAAACCCTGTCTAAGTTGATCATCTTTAGTCTGGTAACGGCACAATGTGGTTCCGGACACGTCCGCTATGTCTGGAATTTTAGTCTGATTGGTGGCTCTAAACTGCCGCAATTATAGGAAAAATTTTGAAGGGTCGTGAATTCCTTTGAACACAGCGCCGAGGCATGCTCACTTGGTCACAAGTCAAAACAGTAATACGCGCACTATCGCGCCGCCGAACATGAACAAGCTTACATCTACACATCGGCCAGTTATTCACGATCAAAGCGTTCCGACGCTTAGTATCGTTGTGCCAATGTTCAACGAAGAAGACGTGCTGCCCATCCTGTTTGAGCGTCTTGGGACATATTTGGATGATCTGGGCGAAAGCTATGAAATTATCTGTGTCAATGACGGAAGCACAGATCGAACCGCCGACCTTCTGAACGATGCCCACCAGCGTGACAATCGCATCAAAGTGCTGAACTTTTCCCGAAATTTCGGGAAAGAGATCGCTTTGACCGCCGGACTCGATGTTGCAAAGGGTCAGGCCGTTGTACCGATAGACGCTGATTTGCAGGATCCGCCCGAGCTGATCGAGGCCTTCCTTGAAAAATGGCGTGAAGGCTTTGACGTTGTCTATGCCGTTCGACGTCAACGCGACTCTGATACTGCGATGAAGCGCTGGTCAGCGGCCAAGTTCTATCAGGTTATCAACAGGCTTTCCGGCGTACCTATTCCCGCCAACACCGGCGACTATCGGTTGATGGATCAACGCGTGGTGCGCGCCATAGTTCAATTGCGCGAACAAAACCGTTTCATGAAAGGGCTTTTTGCCTGGGTCGGGTTTCGGCACGCGCATGTTGCCTATGACAGACCAAAACGCGCTGCGGGCGAGACGAAATTCAACTACTGGCGGCTTTGGAACTTTGCTTTGGACGGCATTACGGGGTTCAGCACGGTCCCTTTAAGAATAGCCGGGTACATCGGAATTCTGACTGCCTTGGCTGCGATCGTTTACGGCTTGTTCCTGATGCTGCGCACCATGATCCATGGCGTGGACGTTCCAGGCTATGCCTCTTTGATGGTTGCCGTTCTTCTGATCGGCGGTCTGCAACTCGTCGTTCTTGGCGTCATAGGGGAATATCTGGGGCGACTATACGAGGAATCCCGGAATCGTCCGCTGTATATTGTTGAAAGCAGTCACGGGATCGAGCCGGACGAGGACGCCAACACCTGATCACTACAGAATCTGACCACTCGCGGACCAGCTACTTCAGCAGCCCGTCCAGATAGGCGCCGTACTCGTTCTTGGCGAACATTTGTGCCCGTTCACGCAACTGCTCATCCGTGATCCACCCTTGTTGCCACGCAATCTCTTCCGGGCAGCCGGTTTGCAGGCCTTGACGTTCTTCCAGCGTGCGCACGAAATTACCTGCATCCAAAAGGCTGGCATGGGTGCCGGTATCCAGCCAGGCGTATCCCCGCCCCATGGTTTCTACCCTCAGTTGGCCCTCTTCCAGATACATCTGCAGCAGATCGGTGATTTCAAGTTCGCCGCGCGCAGATGGGCGAACTTTTTTCGCGCGCTCTGACGCGGTTCCGTCAAGAAAATACAGCCCCGTTACAGCGTAATTTGATGGAGGGGTTTCTGGCTTTTCTATGATCTCACGCGCGTGCCCCGAGGCATCAAACGCAACCACACCATATCTTTCGGGATCCGCCACATGATAGCCAAACACCGTCCCGCCAGATGCATGACTGTCGGCCGCTGCCAACAGCTTTGGCAGACCATGCCCGAAGAAGATATTGTCACCAAGGACCAAGGCAGCGGGCGCACCGGCCAGAAACTCTTCAGCAAGAACGAATGCTTGCGCCAACCCATCGGGGCTGGGCTGCACAACATAGTCCAGGGTCACGCCCCATTGGCTGCCATCCCCTAAGGTACGCCTGAACTGGTCCTGATCCTGTGGGGTGGTGATCACGCAGATCTCGCGAATTCCGGCCAGCATCAGCACGGAAAGCGGGTAATAGATCATTGGCTTGTCATAAAGCGGCAGCAGCTGTTTCGACACAGCCATGGTGATCGGGTAGAGCCGAGTGCCGGATCCCCCCGCCAATATGATGCCCTTTCGTTTACTCATGATGCTGTTCCAGATCTCTTAGAATATCGCTCAAACCCCGCCGCCAATCAGGGCGGCTAATACCAAAACTTGTCTCCAGTGAGGAGCAATCAAGGCGGGAATTCAATGGCCGTTGTGCGGGGGTGGGATAGTCGCTTGACGGAATTTCATTCACATCGCACTGGATTCCGGCCTGATCGAAAATTTCGCGGGCAAACTTGGCCCAACTGGTATTCGGCGCGCCGGCAAAGTGGTAGATGCCTGATTTATTTGGGTCTTTCGCCAACACCCCGGCCATTGAAATACAGGCCGCTGCAATATCGCGGGCGGGTGTCGGCCCCCCAATCTGATCGGCGACGATCGACAATTCGGCACGTTCGACCCCTAACCGCAACATTGTCTTGACGAAATTGTTGCCGTGCGCTGACACAACCCAAGACGTGCGCAGAATGCCGTGACAGCCCTTCGCGCGGGTTATTCCCCGCTCTCCCGCCAGCTTTGTTCGCCCATAGGCACCCAGCGGATTGACCTTGTCATCCGGCTTCCACGCGGCTTGCCCGGATCCGTCAAACACGTAGTCGGTCGAAACAGAGACAAACGGAATACCCATTGCGGCACATTCCTGAGCCATTGCCGCAGGAGCCTCGGCGTTGATGAGGGTCGCAAGCGCTTCCTCCTCCTCCGCGCGATCCACCGCGGTATAGGCCGCAGCATTGATAACGGCTGTTGGGCCCGTCGAGCGGATCGCAGCAACGCATTCGTCTGGCCGCGTCAGGTCAGCGGCAGATCGATCAAGGCAAGTGACATCGTCAAACTTTGCCAGCTCCTGTGCAACCTGACCGGTTTGGCCGAAAACCAGAACGGTCATTGGCCCACACCAAGTCGTTTCCCGACGCCTTCGCGGTCTTGCAGCCCCCGCCACCACGGTTCATTGTCCAGATACCACCGGACCGTGCGTTCAAGACCTTCTTCGACGGTGACCGATGGCCGCCACCCCAACTCTTGCCGGATGCGGGTCGGATCAATGGCATAACGAGCATCATGACCCGGGCGATCTTCTACAAAGGTGATCAGCTCGGAATAAGGCGACGGTCCGGGACGCAAGCGGTCAAGAATACCGCAGAGCGTCTGCACGAGCTGTAAGTTCGAACATTCGTTTTCACCGCCGATATTGTAGCTTCGTCCGACCTGACCCTTTTGGGCCACCAACAACAGAGCCTCGGCGTGGTCTTCGACATATAGCCAGTCCCGGACATTGGACCCATCGCCATAGATTGGCAGAGGCTTGCCCTCCAGAGCATTCAGAATGATCACCGGGATCAGCTTTTCGGGGAAATGGTAGGGGCCGTAGTTGTTCGAACAATTCGTCAGCACCACCGGCAAACCATAGGTTTCGTGCCACGCCCGCACCAGATGGTCGCTGGCGGCCTTGCTGGCTGAATAGGGCGAGCGGGGATCATAAGGCGTCTCTTCGGTGAACTGGCCCGTCGCGCCAAGCGATCCGTAAACTTCGTCGGTCGAGATATGGTGGAACCGGAAGTGATTGGGTCGGCTCTGTCGGTCCCAGAACCCTCTTGCGGCCTCAAGCAAGGTATAGGTACCGGTGATGTTGGTTTCGATGAATGTCCCCGGCCCGTCGATGGACCGATCCACATGAGACTCCGCCGCCAGATGCATGATCGCATCGGGGGCATGTTCGGCCAGCGCCTGATCCACGGCAGCGCGATCACGAATGTCAGCCTTTATAAACGTGTAGTTCGGATCGTTGGACACCTCTGCCACATTTGCGAGGCAAGCTGCGTAGGTCAGCGCATCCAGATTGATCACCTGATGCCCGTTCCGGATCGCCCGGCGCACGACAGCCGACCCAATAAAGCCCGCACCGCCTGTCACCAAAAGCTTCATGCTGTGCCCTCCCAATAGAACGGGCTATCGAATTCGGTCAGAGCGGGGGCCGCAGCGTCCTTGTCCGACAAAATCGGCGCGGCGTTTAAACCCCAGTCGATGCCACAACTGTCCCACCGCACGGCACCATCGCAATCAGGCGCATAATAATCGGTGCATTTATAGCAGATCTCAGTATCCGGTGCTTTTGTGACAAACCCGTGCAGAAAGCCCTTGGGAACCAATAATTGCCTGCCGTTCTTTGCCGTTAATTCAATACCGAACACTTGGTGGTAGGTCGGTGATCCCTTCCGGATATCCACAACGACATCGAACAAAGCCCCCTTGCCGCATCTTACCAGCTTGTCCTGAGCGTGCGGCGGAGACTGATAATGCATGCCGCGAAGCGTGTTTGGATTGGCGGAAAGCGAATGATTGTCCTGGACGAAATCCAAATCGATCCCATTCTCGCATAGGGTCTTGCGGTTCCAGGATTCCGAAAAGAACCCGCGTGCATCCCCATGCCGTTTGGGCGTCAGGACCAAGACACCTGGCAAGGTTGTCTCTTCGATCTGCATATCCTCATTACCCTTTTAACCAATTAACCAAATAGCACCCGCACTCTCGGCTGTCAGGTCATTCTGAGGGATCGCGCCGAACCCGGATAAAATACTGCAAATATATGAAATTCCTGAGCAAACCAAATGTCACCCAATTCACCAATTTTTTTCGGCGGCCATAAAACTGTCCCTGAATATGTTCCAGCTTCAATCCAGACCCCGTCATCAGCCCTATCGCCGTTTCGCGGACAAACCATCTGAGATGCGTGCGATCCAAAATGCCTTTTTCGGCGTAGTTGAAGCGCCCTTTGAAGACCAGCGGGATCACCAGCCGGTGATTCCTGACATTTGGAACGCTCGCAACAATTACACCGCCCGGTTTCAGCATTTTGTGGCAGGTCTCAATGATGGACCAAGGATCGGTCAAATGTTCTAAAACATCCAGGCACAGGATGACATCGAAGGCGCCCTGCTCTTCCGCGATCTTTTGTAAAAGCGACGAGTCTTCCAGATTGCCGGAATAGGCCGCGTCCACGCTTGGGTGCTTTGCATCAGCCACCAAGTCGACAACAACGTATCTTTCGGCTTTTCCCGCATCTTTAAGGTAGCCGGCCGAGGCCCCGATGCCGCCACCGATATCCAGAACCGTATTTTGCCCCTGTGGCACCAAGTCTAAAACGTCCTCGCGGACCAATGCGTGATAGTCTTCGCGGACTTGAATGTTTTCCATATTTTTCAACTTGTTACAAAAAACCTTCGCTGGATATTATCGATCAGGCCGACAGAAAACAACACTGCGAACGACCCACTTGGCAGGGTGAACTGTTTGCGCTGCATTCGTCATACAACCCTTTTGAAAGCTTGAATTCCGTCCTGCAGCCATTTCAGACACAAAATCAATAGCAGCTTGCATCTCTGCACCCAACCATTGAGCCGTTAACTTCCATCAAACAGCAACAATCCCACCGAATGGTGCGCAATGTATCTAATACCTTTGAGATATCCCCTTTTCATGTAACATTCGACTGACAGTTCTTTGCTTGCCGAAGATATGCTCTAGGATAGAAGCCTGATTTTAGGGTTACATTGTGCAATGAGTGCTCCGTTATTATCAGTCGTTGTTCCCTGTTTCGACGAGGAGGAGTCGCTGCCGGAACTGGTGCGGCGGGTTCTTGCTGTTTGCAGTGAAACCGTTGGTCAGAACTTCGAATTTATCCTGATTGACGACGGTTCGCGGGATGAGACACGATCGCTGATCCGCAAGTTCAGCGATGAACACCCGTCGATCATTGGCGTTTTCCTGTCTCGAAACTTTGGCCACCAGTTGGCTTTGACCGCTGGTTTGAAAGTTTGCAGTGGCAGGCGCATCCTGATCCTGGATGCAGACCTTCAAGACCCACCTGAGCTTCTGCCGGACATGATGCGCTTGATGGATGACGGTGCTGATGTCGTCTATGGCAAACGGACCGAGCGGCAGGGCGAAACACACTCGAAACGTTTTTCTGCCCACCTGTTCTATCGCTTCCTCAACATGCTGGTTGATATCGACATCCCGCAGGACACCGGGGATTTCCGTCTTATCAGTCGACGCGCCCTAAGCGTGCTGAACGAGATGCCGGAACAGCACCGGTTCATTCGCGGCATGGTCAGCTGGGTCGGCTTCAAACAAGTACCGCTGGAATATACCCGGGTTGCCCGGTTTGCCGGTGAAACAAAATACCCAATTCGCAAGATGCTTAGCTTTGCCATGGATGCCATTGCCGGCTTTTCGATCGTTCCCCTACGTCTATCGATCTACCTTGGTTTCATTTGCGCGCTTCTGGGTCTCTTTTTCTTTGCCTATACGGCCTACAGCTATCTGACCGGTATCGCCATTCAAGGTTGGACGACGCTGATGTCGGTTGTGCTGATCCTTGGCAGCGGGCAACTTCTGGTTCTGGGTGTGATCGGCGAGTATCTGGGGCGGCTCTATATTCAGTCCAAAAAACGGCCCCTGTTCATCGTCGAAGAGATCGTCCGGCAAGGAGAGGTTTCAACCTCTGACAACGACCCGGATGACCTGGCATTGCCCAGTGGGATCGCCTCATCACAACACGCGGCGCAGTAGGGCGGGCTATACGAAATGTCAGTCAGAAGCGTTGTAACATTTGTCGTGACAGGCGGGATCGTGACAGCGGTCCATGTCGCAGTCGGCTTGATGGCCCATCATTTCGCCGGGCTCGACCCCTTCAATGCAAACCTTGTCGCCTATTCGGTGGCATTCTTCGTTTCTTATTTTGGCCACCGGAATTATTCCTTTCGGTCCCCCGGACGTATTCAGACTTCGATGCCGAAATTCTTTGTCATTTCGGTCATCAATCTTTTTCTGAACCAGATCATCGTGTTCACCGTCTCAGATATGCTCGGCCAACCTTATTGGGCCTCTCTGGCTGTGATGATCGCGATTGTGCCGACGTTCACCTACGTCATGAGCAAGATCTGGGCCTTTAGTGATGGTGATTTTTGATGGATGACTTGCAGAGAGTGGCCATGCCCCAGCACACAATCCCCCGCCCTGTGGTTTTGGGTGTTTGCCTGTTGATGTGCGGCCTTGGAGTCGCCTACTTACTTTATAAAATTCAACAACTTGCTGGTTCTCCGGGGTTTGATTTCCGATATATCTGGCTGGCCGGGGATATGTGGCTTGATGGGGTAAACCCCTATGGTGACACCTACGAAGCTACCGGGGCCGCCAAAATCGAGGCAGGCCATGTACCCATCATGTGGGTTTATCCCCCGACGTGGTGGGCCTTTGCCACGCCCTTCGGAACGCTCGGCTTGCATGCGGCGAATGTTGCGTGGAACATCTGCGGGCTGGTTCTGGTAATCGCTATCTGCGGGATGACGTCCAGCGCCCTGATCTCAACCTTTTCCAGCTTTAGCCAGAGTGTCGCAAGCCGTTTTGGGGGAATGGTTTTCCTGCCGGTGTTCAGTGCACTGTTTTTTCTAATGGCCATTTTGGAAGCCACGGCAATCCTGTTTTCAGTCGGTCAAACCACTCTGATTGCGGGTTTTGGAATTACACTGATGCTGTGGGGGCGGATCAACCAACGGCTGTTTCTCGAGGCCATAGGCCTGACGCTGGTCATTCTGAAACCTCAGATTGGCGGTCCGATTGCCATATTGCTTCTGCTGCTTGATCACAGATCGCGCAAGGTGGTTGCAATATCGTTTGTGCTGTCAGTTCTGCTGATGATACCGGCACTGGTGACCGCGCCAGGGGCGATCTTTCATTTCTTGCAAAATCTCGGGGCTTATGACGGGTTTACCGCCGCCAACCTACCGCAATCCATGACCGGCATCCGGCTGATAATCTGGGAGATTGCGGATATCGATATCGGGAACCCCATCGCCACTGTTGTGACCTTGGCTGTGATACTTTCGCTTTGCGTCGGCCCAGCCCGCGTGGCCCGCTCGGAAGACGATCAGGTCCTGGCCTGGCAGATTTTTGGGCTGACAAGCGCAGTGATTGTCGCGCTGGCCCCACTACATATCTATGATTTTGTATTGATCGCCGTCCCTCTGGCAATGCTGTTTCTGGGGGGGTGGGTCAGCTCAGCCCTTGCTTTATGTGGTGCACTTTTGATCTGGCGCTCTGAGAATCTGGCTGATGTCTGGGCCTTTCACGTCCCAGAGGTTGAGATTTTTCCGAGTTCCCGGCTGGCGACAATTGGTGCGATCATTTTCCTGCTTGCGGTAATTTCGGTCACGCAGCAACTGAACCGACAAGCCGTTGATCGATCCGTTGTGACATGACCGGCACGATTTTCCTGACCGGTGCAACAGGGTTCGTCGGCCAACGATTGGTGCCTGTGCTTATTGCGAAAGGATGGCGTTTGCGCGTTCTGCTGCGCGACGCCAAACAATCCTCCGCGTTTCCCGATCAGGTTGAGATTTGCGTCGGTGACCTGACCCATCCGGCCAGCTACCTTTCGGCGCTTGACGGGGTGGATGCCGTTGTCCACCTGGGCGCGCTGACCGGCAAGGCTTCAAGGCAGGACCATGAACGGATCAATCGTCGAGCCACCAAAGATCTGATCTCGGCCTGCTCAGAAAAGGGTATCAAACGCTTCCTTTTCGTCAGCACTATCGCGGCTGGATATGCAGACAAGTCGTTCTACCCGTACTCCGAGGCCAAAGCCCTAGCGGAACAAGAGCTTGCCGCGTCGGACCTGACATACACTGTTCTTCGTCCCACCCTTGTCCTTGGACCAGGTTCCCCCATTGCAGATGCGCTGGGAACCCTGGCCGGCTTGCCCGTCGTTCCGCTACCGCAAAAAGGAACAGACGTCAGTGTGCAACCGATCGCGGTTCAGGACGTTGCGCGTGGGATAGCAGAAGTATTGGATCGTGACGCGTTTGATCGGGAAACTTTGGACCTTGGTGGCCCGGACGTCGTGTCGATGCGGGATCTGCTGGGAAGGATCGCGCAGCTGCATTTTGGCCGTTCACCACGTTTTCTAAAGCTACCGCTGCGGTTGGTGCAGTGGCCCCTGGCCCTGTTGGAGCCTGTGGCCCGAAATGTCATGCCAGCCACCGCCGGGCAATTCGCAGTTTTCGGCAACAACTCGACCATCGCGGACAATTGGCTGGTTCATGCCTTGAGGTCCGAAATGGCGAAACTGGACGATCAGATTGGCACGCCACCGCCAAAGGATACCGACGATACACATGGTGTGGCCGACGCCCCTAGAACCGCACCGCAGGACGCCCGGGCCGAGGCGGAAACCTTGGGCAAACACATGTCAGGATTATCGCCCAGTTCAGCGGCAATTGCGCATTATGCAAAAGCACTAGAAACGCTCGGACTGGATCAGGAAGGCAACCGTTTTGATCAACTGACACTATCTCTTGCGCGACGCGGAGGGCTGAGGCTTTGGCTGGTTGACGGGTATTGCGGATTGTTCCACCGGCATGGTGTATTGCGGCGGCGGCAGGTTCTGTGCGCCGCGATATTGGAGAATGACGTCCAGACACATCGATCATTTGACGACGCCCCAGATATCGGCGCTGGTGGGGCCTTTTTCCGGCTTGCTGCCGTTGGACTAATGTCTGTTATGGCGACCGTGGTCGGAGCCCTTATTCTCATGCCCACACGCATTTGGCTCGGCCGATCCAAACCTGCCGCCGCACGCGGCCCGAAGTGACATGCATATCGTCGTTGTAGGATCTGGCCCCAGCGGTGTTCACTTTGCCCAGACCGCCCTGGAACGGGGGCATAACGTGACAATGGTCGATGTCGGCAAAACCGGGCACGAGAAACCTCTGCCACAAGCCGGGTTCTACGATCTGAAGGCCACGCACCCCGATCCTGTCAGCTATTTTCTGGGTGAAAGATATGAGGCCGTTAGCCTGCCCGCCGCCAATCCCGATCAGGATGAGGAGTATTATGGGCTGCCGGCGTCCAAAGACTATGTCTTTGATCACCCGCCCCGATTTGGGATGCAAACACATGGGTTGTCCTCACTTGTGTCCTTTGCCGCTGGGGGTCTGGCGGAATGCTGGACCGGCGGTGCCTATACGCTGAATGATGATGACCTGAGCGCATTTGGGTTCGGTTATGACCACATGGCGCCGCATTATGCAAAAGTGGCTGAACGTATTGGTATTGGCGGAAAGGCCGACGATCTGGCCGACTGGTATCCCGTGCATGACGGGATGATGGACCCCATCGCGCTGGACAAAAGCAGCGCGATGCTGCTTCAAAAGTACGAATCCCGGCGCAACAAGCTTGGCAGCAAGCACCCTGGCATACGTTTGGGCCGTTCGCGTCAGGCCGCATTGTCAGCTGATCTTGGCTCCCGGAAGGCATGCACCGAGTGCGGCCGGTGTCTGTGGGGATGCCCCAACGGGGCGTTCTACACTCCCTCTCTGACACTCGCTTCGCTTATGAGACACCCGCGTTTCACCTATGTCCCAAACCGCTTTGCAAGCCACTTCGAGGTGACCGCACAAAAGTCACTGGAAAATGTCGTCACTTATGCCGCTGGCGGCACTGAGGAAAAAATCATCGGTGACGCCTTCGTTCTTGCCGCTGGAACGCTGAGTAGCGCCAATCTGTTTCTGCGTACGGTTTACAAGTCCAGCCGAGAAATCATCAAACTGCCCGGGCTTATGGATAACCAGCAGATCCTTGCCCCGTTCCTTAACCTGTCCATGCTGGGGCGGTCTTATGATCCGTCTTCCTATCAGTACCACCAACTTGCCATCGGCCTGGAGGGCGAAAGCCCCGAAAAATTTGTCCACGCGCAAGTCACGACCATGACAACGGGCAGTGCCCATCCGGTTATTGCGCAGGTCCCGCTGGGCATGCGTGCCGGGCGTCAGATTTTCACAACGATACGGTCCGCACTTGGGGTCGTGAACCTGAACTTTGACGACACCCGGCGCGCGGAAAGCTATGCCACGCTTAATCCACGGCAAGACGTGGAGGGGTGGCCCGCACTGTCGTTGACTTATGCCTCGCCCAAAGGCCAGGACCGCGAAATCTCTGATGCTTTGTCACGGTTGAAGCGCTTCATGCGTGATCTCGGGGCCCCATTGGTTCCCGGCATGATCCAGATTCGGAAACCCGGTGCCAGCGTGCACTACTCTGGCACACTGCCGATCTCGGAAAATGGCGGAGAACACACCGTCACCCGGGATTGTCAGTCGAACGATTTTGACAATCTTTTCGTGGTAGATGGTTCAGTCTTTCCGGCACTGCCGTCGAAGAACCTGACCTTTACATTGATGGCAAATGCAACCCGGGTCGCCACGCAGGCGTTCTGAATTACTCTGCAGCGCATGCAGGCTTAGACGGCCGTTGAAGTCAGCGCCACTAGTCTCCAACCGTGCCTTGCAGCAACGCATCGGCGTGAGCCTGCAAATCTGACGTCACGCGCAGGTATTCCGAGATGTTGTTGTAGGCCAAAAACGGTATGGCAACGACCGCAACGGTCAGGAACACGGGTCGCGCCCGGCCAAGAACCGAAAAACCTGCCAGCAACAGCATCGCCGGGACAAAGTTCAGCGAATACAGAAATGTCTCGTCGCCGTAGAAAAGATGCAGCAGGACCTGAAACAGCAGATAATAGACCAACGCCTGCGCAATCACTTTGTTCGGACCGGGTTTGACAACGGCCGTGACAAGACCAAAGACAAATACAATCGCCCATGCCACAAGGCCGATCACACCGATCCAAGTCAGCGCGGTGAGAGGCGTGAACTGAACAGTCAGCCGCATCCATTCCGGAAAGGTCGGGTTATCCAGAAACGGCACGTCTGGTACGGAAATTGAATACGCAAAGAACGCGCGAAGCTTGTCCAGATTGCCGCCCGCAAGTTCGTTGAACACATACTCCATCTCTTGCTTCATGCGAGGCACAAAGAAATTTGCGCTTGGAAAAGCCACTTTCTGGACCGCAAACAACGCCGTCGCAATTGCGAACCCGTCGACCAGTATACGGACAGCGCGTTTGTAGTGGTTGGCGGATAAAACAGTCAAAATACCTGCCATCCAATTCGTGGTTGTGATCGAAAACGCCACGACCGTCGAAAGCGATTGAATGATCTGTGGCACCGTTCCACGCTGGATGAGAATCCCCATGGCCAGAGCGATTGTGACTGTCAAAGCGCCAAACGCATACGCTTCTGGAACGGTCATCCAAAAGATTGCGGCGCTGGAAACCATTCCAAGTACGGTGAAAATGATGGCGTCCAGGCGAAAAAGCCCCAGGCCGCGAAATCCCGCAAAAAGAACCCCGGCCCAAAGACCTGCTGCTGCTGAAAGCGAACCGATCGCCGCAAGCCGTTCGGACAAGCCAAGCAGCATCAAAGCCTTTGTGGACGGGAACATCACGATCGGCTGCAGGGGATGAACGTTTGTTCGATAATTATTCGCGTACCGGTCCACCATCATATCCTGAACGCGGATCAAATCGGCCTCGAACCACACCCATGCTTCGCGTGCGGGGTCGATTAGCGCCGGGGGGATCTGAAGGGCAAGCAACGCGTACATCACCCCACTGACGACACAAATAAGGGCGGAAATGCCCAGATCAACGCGGCGCACGGCCAGCCAATTTACGAAGGTTCGCAGGTTCTGAGACAATACCCGGCGATCATCGGGAATATCATGGGCGATTTCGCTGAATAAACGCCGGAACATCTGAAACCTCAAACCAAGTAACTAACGCACAAACAGAACCAGAAGGCCAAATCAGGCCCCCAAAACCTATCCTTATGTTGTGCAGCTACTTTGTCAAAGGGCAAACATTTGGCGCAAATGTCGCCCTTTCTGGTTCAGTCTCTCACCGGGATCGCCATTGTTCACGACTAACCGTTTAGCCCACCGGCAAGAAGTCAGCTATCCATCCAATCCGACAGGCTTGCCAACAACCGTGAAATGCAGCCCCTCCGGGTCCAGCAACTCCGACGCGACGCGGTTTACATCTTCCAATGTTACAGCGTTTACCTTGTCATTGCGGGTGGCGATGTAGTCAATCGGCAGGCCTTCCATCTGCATCCCGACCATGATCCCGGCGATCCGGCTGTTGCCGTCAAACCGCAGCGGATAGGCACCGGTCAGATAGGTTTTGGCGTCATCCAGCTCTTTCGGAGTCACGCCTTTCTCGGCTGCACGGGACCATTCGTTACGGATCACCTCAACGGTTTCGGCAATGCGATCATTGGCCGATGACACCGAGCCCATATAGACCGAGGCCAGATCCTTGGGCACCAGATAGGTTCCAACACCGTATGTGAGGCCCCGTTTTTCCCGCACTTCCTGCATCAGACGGCTTTCAAAACCGCCACCACCCAGAATGTGATTCAGCAAAAACGCCGGGAAGAAATCCGGATCATCCCGGTCGATCCCCCGCTGCGCGAACAGGGCAACAGATTGCGGCGTGTCGAAATCAACCACGGTAATGCCACCCGCAATGTTTACGTCCGCCTTCTCGGGGATCGGTTTCCCGGTTTCCGGCAGGTCCGCCAACAGCTTATCAAGTATAGCACCAAGTTCTTCGGCTGTGATGTCGCCGACTGCCCCGACATACAGCCGGTCTTTGGCGAAGACACCGTCATAGGCCCCAAGGATATCGTCACGCGTCAGGGCTGAGACGCTTTCAATGGTCCCCTTACCGTCCGACCCATAAGGGTGGTCGCCATAGGCCATTTCCGCAAAACTACGACCGGCGATATCGTTGGGGTCAGTCTGATCCGACCGCAAGCCCGACAGAACCTGCGCGCGGACCCGTTCGATTGCGTCCTGATCAAAGCGGGGCTCGTGGAGTGTGGTGCGCAGCAGATCGATTACATCCTCGCGGTTCTCGGTCAGAAACTGTGCCGATATCGCAACGGAATCATCGGTCGCGCGATAACCGAACGACGCCGCCAGAGACTCCAGTTCGCGGGCATAGGTGCGCGCATCCATATCGCCCGCGCCCTCTTCGATCAGGCCGCTCATCAGATAAACCGCGCCACGCGCGTCCGGATCATCCAGCGATGTACCACCGCGAAACCGCAGTTCAAGTGCGGTGAAAGGGATCGAATGATCTTCGACCAGCCAAGCGGTGATCCCGCCGGGTGAGGTGACCTCTTTGATCTGAATCTCGGCCCATGCGGGCAGAGCGATAACGAAGACGATCAGGGTTGCGAAAAGCTGTTTCATTGCGTCACCTCATCGTCGCGCATCAGCCAGCCAGTCACGGATGTTTCGGGCTGCAGCACTTCTCGGGCAGCCGCGATGATTTCTTCGCCGGTCACCGCCTGAAGAATATCGGGCCAGGCCTGCACGTCTTCGACCGTCAGACCACTGGTCAGGGCGCGGCCATAGCGATTGCCGATGCCATCCACATTGTCACGCGCATAGGTCTGCGACGCCCGCAACTGCATCTTGATCCGGTCAAGATCTTCTTCGTTCACACCTTCGGCGATGAAATCTGCAACGGCCTGATCCATGGCCTCTTCAGCCTCTTGCAGCGACACGCCCTCGGCAGGAACAACAAGCAGGTCAAAGGTCGTATCGTCCAAAGATACGCCCCGATAGAACGCGCCGGTGTAAACGACCTTTTGCTGCTCGAATTGCAGCTTTTCGTTCAGATAGGACGTGGTGCTGCCGCCCAGCAGTTCGGCCAGCAGGAACAGCGCCGCAGCCTTTTCCTGTGCTCCGGCATCCCGTTCCGGTGCCAGATAGCTGCGTTGCACATAAGGCTGAGCAACCCGTGGGTCCTTATAGGTCAAGCGCCGCTCGGCCGTTTGCGGAGGTTCCTGAGACCGCACACGTTCCGGCAGGTCCGGGTTGGCAGGGATCACGCCATAGTATTGATCCGCCAGCGCTTTGACCTCATCAGGCTCCACATCACCGGTGACCACCAGAATGGCATTATTAGGCGCATAGTGAGTCTGGTAGAAGGACAGGGCGTCCTCCATATCCAACTCTTCCATTTCGTGTTTCCAGCCGATAATCGGCACACCATAGCGGTGGTTCAGATACTGCGCGGCGTTCATCTGCTCGCCAAACAGGGCGCGAGGGTTGTTTTCGGTACGCTGATTGCGTTCTTCCAGGATCACATCGCGTTCGGTTGCGATATCTTCATCGGACAGCCGGATATTGCGCATCCGGTCCGCCTCCATCCGCATCATCAGTTCAAGCCGGTCGGCCGCGACGCGCTGGAAATAGGCGGTGTAATCGTAAGAGGTGAACGCGTTGTCATTGCCTCCGTTGGCGGCGACGGTGGCCGAAAATTCACCCGGGGCCAGCGTATCGGTCCCTTTGAACAGCAGATGTTCCAGAAAATGCGCCACGCCGGATGACCCAACGGGTTCGTCAGCCGAACCAGCACGATACCACACCATGTGCTGTACGACGGGGGCGCGGTGATCCTCGATCACAACAACATCCATGCCGTTATCCAGCGTGAATGTAGTGACCGCCTCGTGGCCTTCATTGGCCAACAAGGGGGTGGCAAACAGGGCAGCCGACAATGCAAGGGCCCGAACCATGGGGCATCCTCCGTTTCGTTTTATGGTGTTCAAACTACGGTGACGCTGCGCGGGTTCAAGGCCGATGACGGAAAGTTAAGAAGTTTTCATCCGCCGGGCGGGGCTGATGGTGTCTCAATCCCCTGGCGGCGCGCCGCCTCGTTCTGAGCGTCCGCATCCAGCGCTTGTCGCTTGTAAGCCTGTGAATAACGATCAACCGGGAACAGGCGCAGGCGGGTAAAACGGGCTTTGCGCTTGCGGAATTCCGCGTCTTCCTGCGCAGTCACTTCGCGCGTGTTCGAGGGCACACCATAGCGGCTGGACGCCGTAACAAGCGCGCCATCCGAAGAGGGAATCGCCGTGTTCGGGTTCAGCGCAGCAGAACTGCCACCCAGCGCTATGACCGCGTCAGCCTGAGGCGTCGGGTCGGTCAGGTTTCCCCCACCGGGTGTGGGCGCGGGCAGGAACGCGTAGTCTTGCGGCTGTGTCAACGGCTTCACCGGCAATACCGAGAATTCATCAGGTCCCGGCCCGGGCGGCTGCAGATTGCGCAAGCCGATATCCGAGCAGCCCGCTACCGCAGCGGCAAGTGTCAGGGCAAGTATGGCGCGCGGCATCCGCATCAGTGTCTCCAGCCAGTTTCAGGCGCTTTTATCGCATAACATCCGGCGCGTCACGAGGGCTTTTTGCCATCAAACAGCACCAGTCCCAACGCGCCCGCAAAAATGAACACATCGGCGATGTTGAACACATACGGGTTGTTGATGCCACAGCAGGACATGTTCAGAAAGTCCAGAACATAGCCGTATAACAGCCGATCCACCACATTGCCCAACGCGCCGCCGATCAAAAGACCCGCACACAACAACATGAGTTTCGTGGGAGCTGTCCGGCCAAGCCAGATCAGAACCCCGATGCAGATCACCAGCGAAATTCCGATCAAAACCCAGCGCGCTGCATCGCTGTTACCCTGGAACAGCCCGAAATTGATCCCGCGATTCTCGCCGTATTTGAAGACCAGAAGGGACGGCAGCACGTCAATGCTCCCCTCGGCCACGCGCAGGACGTGAACGACCAGATACTTGCTGATCTGGTCGATCAGAAACGCAGCCAGCGCGGCCCAGAGTAATACATGAGACCGCATCAGTGACGGAAATGCCGCATACCGGTGAAGACCATCGCCAGACCGGCCTCGTCTGCGGCGGCGATCACCTCATCGTCGCGCATCGAACCACCCGGCTGGATGACACAGGTCGCGCCTGCCTCGGCGGCCTCCATCAACCCGTCAGGGAACGGGAAGAACGCGTCTGACGCCACAGCCGAACCGATTGTCAGAGGTTGCGGCAAATCCAGCGCGTCGGCCATGCGTTCGGCTTTCTTCGCCGCGATCAGGGCCGAGTCGACACGGCTCATCTGCCCGGCGCCCACGCCCACGGTCGCGCCGTCCTTGACGTAGACGATGGCATTGGATTTGACGTGCTTGGCAACTTTCCACGCGAACAGCAAGTCACGCATCTGCGCGTCAGTGGGTGCTTTCTTGGTAACAACCTTCAGGTCATCCATCCCGACAAAGCCGTTGTCCTTGTCCTGCACCAGCAAACCACCCGCAACCTGACGCACGGTTTTGCCGCCTGCGGTCACATCGGGCAAGCCTTCGGTCGTCAGCAATCGCAAGTTCTTCTTGGCGGCGAAGATGGCCTTGGCCTCATCAGAGGCACCGGGCGCGATCACAACCTCGGTGAAGATACCGGTGATTTCCTGCGCGGTTTCGGCGTCCAGCGGCTGATTCAGCGCAACGATCCCGCCAAAGGCCGAGGTGCGGTCACAGTCGAAGGCGGCCTTGTACGCCTCAAGCAGCGTGGCACCTTTCGCAACACCGCAAGGGTTGGCATGTTTGATGATGGCGCAGGCCGCATTCTCCGCCGGATCGAATTCGGCCACCAGCTCAAAGGCGGCATCGGTGTCGTTGATATTGTTGTAGCTCAGTTCCTTGCCCTGATGCTGTACGGCGGTCGCCACGCCGGGGCGGTTCGTACCGTCAGTGTAGAACGCCGCCTGCTGATGGCTGTTCTCACCATAACGCAGCGTTTGTTTCAGCTCACCAGCAAAGGCGCGGCGGCGTGGAGCCTGGGCAGCCAGTGCGTCAGCCATCCAGTTTGACACGGCGGCATCATAGGCGGCGGTGCGGGCATAAGCTGTCTGCGCCAGATTCTGACGGAACGCATAAGAGGTCTGCCCGTTATTTGCCGCCAATTCGGCCAGCAGCGCATCATAATCCTGAACATCAACCACGACATTGACAAAGGCATGGTTCTTCGAGGCCGCCCGGATCATCGCCGGGCCGCCGATATCGATGTTTTCAATACAGGTGTCATAGTCCGCACCCTTCGCCACAGTCGCCTCGAACGGGTAGAGATTCACCACCAACAGGTCGATCGCGCCGATGCCATGTTCATTCATCGCAGCCACATGGCTGTCATTGTCTCGCAAAGCCAGCAATCCACCATGCACCATCGGGTGCAGGGTTTTCACACGACCATCCATCATCTCGGGGAAGCCGGTGATCTCGCTCACGTCCTTGACCTCAAGCCCCGCATCACGCAGCGCCTTTGCGGTGCCGCCGGTCGACAACAGCTCGACCCCGCGCGCGGCCAATGCCTTGCCCAGCTCGATCAGCCCGGTCTTGTCGGAAACGGAAAGCAGCGCGCGGCGCACGGGGTGAAGGTCGGTCATGGGTCCAAAGGTCCTTTTGGCGTCAGTCGAATTCTGGCTCGTCCCGGTGCAGGTCGCGCACGGCATAGGCTGTATCCTGAGCCTTGCTGAGCGTCCACCGGATGCGCGTCGCATACTCCATTGCGCGGCCAGATAGAACGATCTGTTTTGTCGCGCGTGGCTTTAAACGCCCATTTTCCAGATAAACGCTTGGTTCGACTGACAGTTTTGCCGTGCCATCATGGCGGAACACCCAGATCTCACCGCTTTTGAGCGCCATGGACACCGCAGCCCCCCCCAGATCAAGCGCCGCATCGACGTCCGGGTGCAGGTGAAAACGAACATCAAAGGGAATCCCTTTCAGATCCGATGCATCCAACGCGCGGTCGAATTGCCGTTTTGATCTGTCTGTCGCCGTCAGCAAAATGTCTTCACCAATCAGCTCTCGCCCGTCAAAGCGCAGCTCAAAGGTGCGGGCATGGGTCAGACCGAACACTCTGGTGTAGCCATCATGCCCGACCATCAGACGCTCACCTTCAAAGGCCTGTTCGGTATCGGTCGGTACGTCCTGCGGTGCGTCCACCAAAGCCTCGCGCCCCGAGCCCTTGACGGGCGAGGTCAGCCGGGCGCTGGAATACCCATCCAGGCACAGTGTTGAATGCGAAGGCGTCGCCCGTCCCGCACGCCGCCAGTCCTGACCAAAAGTAACCCCCGACCCGCAATTCACGATCAGCGGTCGCCGCCCGGATGTCAGCTCAAACGCCAGGGTCGAGGCGTGGGCGTTATACGAAGCCGCCCCGGTCGGAGGCGCGCTGGCATCCACAATCACGGACGTCCGCGCGGCTGTCATCCGCGCATACCCCATGGAAAGACCTGCGCTTGGTTGATGTTTAACGCCGCTTTGGGCAAGAGCCTGATCCAGCCGCCCCTCCAAACCGCGCCCTCCACCATGAAAGCGCGCCAAAGCCCCATCCGCATGGCGCAGGCTGCGCAGCGTGGGGGCAATACGCTTGATCGCCTCGGTATGGCCTGCAGGCGTGCCGCGCCCCACTTCATTCAGCGCGGCCGAGGTCCAGGACAATAGCGTAAAGACTTCCAGCAATTCCTCGGGGTTTCGGGTCGGGATACCCCCTTGCGCATCCACCTGCCGATCACATTCCTGCGCCAGCGCGCGCAGTGCCGGGTCGGCCATCTGCTCAAGCCCCTCAAGCGCCAGCCCGGCCTGCACCAGCCCCGCCAGTGCTTCGAACCGCGGAAGGCCCGGGGTGGCTGCATTCCACCGCTTGGACAGGAACCACGTCTGCTGCGCCAGAGACCGAAAAAACGCCTTGCTCTGCGCCTCATCCACCCCGCGCAGCAAGAACAGGGCGTGGTTGATCCAGCGCATGACCCTGCGGCCCGTCAGATCCGGCGCCCAGCCGGGCCCTTGCCCCCGACCATGGGCCTCGATCCAGCCCCAAACCCACCGCTGCGCTTTTTCCCGCGCCCGCATATCTCCGACGGCGGCCAGATCGTCCAGCCAGACGAACCCGTGCCTCTCATTGTCGAAATCAATGCTTGGAGCAATCACATCCCAAAGGTCGGTGTCTTCCGCCTCGACCAAATAACCCGCAAACAACAGGTTTCCGGCCACCAACTGTCGCCCGCGCGCGAACGCGCCAACAGTGCGTGGTTCGGGCTGACCGACGAACCCGGCCACCGCTTTGCGGCGCTGTGCCAGCCGCGCGTAAAGGCGGTTCTGAAACCGCATCCATCGGTTGGCCATGGTGTCTGATTGTGACATGACGCTCGTTACTCTGCCCCCGACGCTCTGTCGGCGTCTGAACCAACGATAGACGGGTCCGTTCGTCAAGTCATCGAAAACAGTGCGCCTAGGCGGATTTGTTCAGACGGGCGATATAGAACCCGTCCATTCCGCCCCGATCCGGCCAGTAGTCCGGCCGCAAGCGCAACCCGCCCTCTTCGGTGATCCAGCCCTCTTCCACTCCCGGCACGTCAAGGGCATTCCGGTCCACCTGCATATCAGAATGCTGCTGTACCGCGTCTTCGATCTGAACTTCCCCCTCGTCTGGCAGCAGCGAGCAGGTGCAATAGACCAGCCGCCCACCGGGCTTCAGCAGGGACCAGGCATGGCTCAGCATCTGCGCCTGCAATTCGATCAACTCACCAAATTCCGACCCATCCTTGGCAAAGGGCAGATCGGGGTGACGCCGTATTGTCCCAGTCGCAGAACAGGGGGCATCCAACAGGATTGCGTCATACTGGCCCTGATGCTCCAACGCATCGCCAACGACGACCTGTGCGGTCAAACCGGTCCGTTCAAGATTCTCGCGCACCCGCTCGATCCGACCCTGAGAGATATCTAATGCCGTGACCTCCGCCCCGGCAGCGGCAATTTGCAAGGTTTTGCCACCCGGGGCAGCGCAAAGGTCCAAAATGCGCTCACCGGCTTTCGGGGCCAGAACACGCACCGGCAACGCCGCCGCCGCATCCTGAACCCACCAATCCCCGGACGCATAGCCCGGCAAAGCCGACACCTGCCCCGCATCAATGATCCGCACCGACCCGGTCGGCAGCAGATCACCAACCGACATCGCTGCGCCGGATTTCACCGTCAAATCCAACGGAGCTCCTGCGAAATGCGCCTGCTCCATCCCTTTGACGGTCTCGTCCCCCCACGCCATGACCAGCGGATCACGCAGCCATTCCGGCAAGCGCGGCACACGCATCTTCGGCCAAGCCTCGGGGCCTTCTGCAGCCACTTTTCGCAAAACGGCGTTCACCAGCCCCTTCAGCCGTCCGTGCTTGCGGGACCGCCCCACAATCTCGACCATGGAATTGACCACCCCATGCGCCGCGGCACCGTGGCATAGCTCAACCGCGCCCAGTCGCAAAGCGTTGTGCACGGTCAGTGCGGGTGTGCGATTCAAATGATTACCAACCAACCGATCCGCCCGCTCCAACCCGCGCAACGTTTCCAACGTCAATCGCTGCGCCCGCGCGCGATCTTCGGGGTCCAACCGGTCCAATGCCCCGGCGGCCAGACATTCAGATAGCAACCGCCCCTCGCCCAGAATCTGATCGAGCAGGTAGATTGCGCTGCGCCTTGCCGCCGTTGGGTTATCCGACATTGTCTTGCCTTTATGTGACCTCTGCCCGCATTGTCACCGGCAGACGAGGGCGTATATCAAGCGTGCGTACGGAAAGGAACCCGAAGTCATGAGCGAGAAACGCAAAGACATCCCCCCCGCCGCCCAGCGCGCCCTGGCCGAAGCGGACGAACGTCGCCGCAAAGCCGAAGCCGAGGCCAAGACAATGCCCAAAGAACTTGGCGGGCGCGACGGTCCGGACCCCGCCCGCTATGGCGATTGGGAGAAAAAAGGCATCGCCATCGACTTCTGAGCCCAAAGGGGCTGCCCCTTCATCTTTTTTGCAAATACTCCGGGGAGCGCGAGGGGCTGGCCCCTCGCGTCGGCCGTCCGTCGGGACGGAACCAGGGGGTTACAGGCCCAGCACATCCACCATGTCATACTGACCCGGCGCTTTTCCCTGCCCCCACAAAGCCGCTTTCAGCGCGCCTCGGGCAAAAATCGCCCGGTCTGAGGCCAGATGGCGCAGCACAATCCGCTCTCCGGGCGCTGCAAAAAGCACGTCATGCTCGCCAACCACATCACCACCACGCACGGCGTGAAACCCGATATCCCCACGCTTGCGCGCTCCGGTGATGCCATCCCGTCCCCGATCCGAAACATCCGCCAGATTGACCCCCCGCCCCTCGGCGGCGGCTTCACCCAACATCAGCGCAGTGCCCGAGGGCGCATCGACTTTGTGACGATGATGCGTCTCGATCACTTCGATATCGAAATCCTCATCCAATGCGGCGGCAACCTTCTTGGTCAGCTGCACCAGCAGGTTCACACCAAGGCTCATATTCCCCGCCCGCACGATCACCGCATGGCGCGCGGCTGGCTCCAGCGCGGCGATCTGCTCATCCGTCATCCCTGTGGTGCCAATAACATGCACACACCGCGCCTGCGCGGCCAGCGCGGCGAATTCCAGCGTCGCCTCAGGCGCTGTGAAGTCGATCACCGCCTGCGCCTGCGCAAATGCCTCCAACGGATCATCCGTCACGATCACACCCAACGCGGGGCCACCCATCGCCTCGCCCACATCCTGACCGATCCAGTCATGACCCTTGCGCTCAACCACGCCAACCAGACGCGCCTGTTCGCTTTCGCTAACGGTCTTGATCAGCATCTGCCCCATACGGCCCGAAGCCCCTGTGATGACGATCCCCGGAATATGGGTCATTGCGCTGGTCCTTTTCGTTAAGTCGGCTCAAAGCCTCCTACCCGGTTCGCGCCCGCTTGGCAAAGCCCTGCTTTGCCCTTAGATCGGGGGCATGGCAAAGAACAAATTCCACGATGGCCCCGGCCCGTCCCAACGACAGCTGCGCGTCGGCGAACTGATCCGCCGCACCCTGTCCGAAGTTCTGGCGCGCGGGGATGTCCACGACCCCGACCTGAACCGCATGTCAATCACCGTGGGTGAGGTGCGCACCTCGCCCGATCTGAAGGTCGCCACCGCCTATGTGCTGCCCTTGGGCGGCAAAGGGCAGGATGACGTGATCGACCTGCTTGCCCGCAACAAGGGTGAACTGCGGCGCGTCATTGGCAAAAAGCTGAACCTGAAATTCTCGCCCGATCTGCGGTTCCGTCTGGATGACACGTTTGACCGGCTGGACGACACGCGCCGAATGTTCAGCCAGGACGCGGTACGCCGCGATCTGGACGAGTGATCCGCACGCTTGTTGCCTTGTGCGCGGTCCTGTGGGCCGCGCAGGCCGCGGCGGTGACTTGTGAAAAGGTCACTCACGCGGACAAGCGGTATACCGTCTGCGAGGTAGACGCCTCTGCCGCCGACCTGCGCCTGTTTCTGAACGATGAAAATGGCGAAGTGCTGGGCCATTTTTCATCGGTAAATGAGGCGCTGGAGCCCGAGGGCAAACGGCTCGCCTTCGCGATGAATGCGGGCATGTATCACGACGACCGCTCGCCCGTCGGCCATTATGTCGAAGAGGGTCAGGAGCAGATGCGCGTGATCCCAAATGCCGGACCCGGTAATTTCGGCCTGTTGCCCAATGGCGTGTTCTGTATTCGCGACGGTCGGGCGGACGTGTTTGAGACCTTGGATTACGTCGATCAGGCACCAACCTGCCGCTTCGCTTCTCAATCCGGCCCGATGCTGGTGATCGACGGGGAACTGCACCCACGTTTCCTGCCCGATTCAACTTCGCGCTATATCCGCAACGGGGTTGGCACCAACGCAGATGGCACCCGCGCGGTATTCGCGATCTCGGAAGATTACGTGACTTTCCACGAATTCGGCAGCCTGTTCCGGGACGTTCTGAAAACGCCGAACGCGCTGTTCTTCGATGGCAATATCTCTCGCATGTATGAACGTGCAAGCAATCGCTCGGATGTCGGTTTTTCACTGGGGCCAATCGTGGGTGTGGTCGAGGCGTTGGATTGAAACCATGCGCCTCATCGTGAACGGATTGCTTGTGGCGCATAAGCAAAAGGGCCTCGCCCTGGATTTCTATCCAGAGATGCTGCGCGGCTTGCAACTGCGCTAGGGCGCAGAGCGTCACCCGGAAAAGACCTGTTGCACGGGTAAATTGACAGCCTTGCCGCGATCCGTTAACTCGCGCGCCTCAGCAAGATTCAGGGTGTAAAATGGGACGCAAACGCAAGGGCCGCGACATTTCCGGTTGGCTGGTGGTGGACAAGCCTGCGGGCATGACCTCGACCGCTGTGGTCAACAAGGTGCGGTGGGCAATGGACGCCAAGAAAGCGGGCCATGCGGGTACGCTGGACCCTGAGGCGACCGGCGTTCTGGCCGTGGCTCTGGGCGAGGCGACCAAGACCGTTCCCTATATCACCGACGCTTTGAAGGCTTACACCTTCACCGTGCGTCTGGGTCAGGCCACCAACACCGATGATGCCGAAGGCGAAGTGATTGCGCAAAGCGATGCGCGCCCCTCGGATGACGATATCAAACAGGCGCTCGCCCCGTTTCTGGGTGATATCATGCAGGTGCCACCCAAGTTCTCGGCGGTGAAGATCGACGGGCAGCGCGCCTATAAACTGGCCCGCGATGGTGAGGATGTGGAACTGTCCGCCCGTCCTTTGTGGGTCGAGGAACTGATCCTTGTGGACCGCCCCGACGACGATCATGTGGTGCTGGAAATAACCTGTGGCAAAGGTGGCTATGTCCGCTCTATCGCCCGTGATCTGGGCGCGGCTCTGGGCTGCCACGGTCACGTCAAGGTACTCCGCCGCATCTGGTCCGGCCCGTTCGAGGCCGAAGACGGGCTCACGATCGAACAGATCGACGAAATGGCCAAGACCGAGGCGCTGGACGAGTACCTGCATCCGCTGGAAACCGGCCTCGCCGACCTGCCCGAGTTGAAATGCACCCCCGAAGGCGCCACCCGCCTGCGCAATGGCAACCCCGGCATGGTTCTGACCTCAGGCATTGAATACGGCGATGAGGCCTGGGCCTCGCTCGACGGCAAAGCCGTGGCTGTGGGCGTCTATAAATCGGGCGAATTGCATCCCAGCCGGGTGTTCGTCGCCTGAATGGCATGTTAGGCGGGTGGCATGATCACCCGTTCCCATACCAAGGGCGACGCGCCCTCGACCGCCATCTACTCCGACTGCGAGAAATATCGCTATAGCCTGACTCGCGTCTGGGACGCGGGCGGGCGCAAAGCTCTGTTCGTGATGCTGAACCCCTCGACCGCGACCGAGGTGCAGAACGACCCCACCGTGGAACGTTGCGAGCGCCGCGCGCGGGCACTGGGGTTCGGGGCGTTTCAGGTGACCAACATCTTTGCCTGGCGCGACACCGACCCGCGCAAAATGCGGGCCGCTGCCGATCCCGTGGGGCCACAGAACGATGCGGCCATTCTGGATGGCGTGCAATGGGCCGATCAGGTTATCGCCGCATGGGGCACCCACGGAGCGCATCTGGAGCGTGGCCCGGCGGTTGAAACTCTGCTGCGCGGCTCTGGGCAACCGCTGTTCCATCTGGGGCTGACCAAGGACGGGCACCCCAAACACCCGCTGTACATCGCCTACACCCAGCAACCCGAACCATGGTCATAAACGGTTAACCACGGGCTCAGCTTGGCTTTGACCAAGCCGCTGATTGCATGGGATATTTCACCCCGGGGCAAAGTGCTTTCGGAGGGCTCCCATGTTTCTGATTGGTTTGTTTGGTCTGGCCGCAATCGGCGGCGCAGCGTATGCGATGGGTGATCTTTTTGCTTTCGACGATCAGAGTGATGATGACCGAGTCGACGACACCTCGGTCGAGGAACCCTCGCAGGGGAACCTGCTTGAGGATGGTGAAAATGTCGATGACCCTACAGTGATCGAAACAGACGACCCCGGCATAGGTGAGATACTGTCCGATTTCGAAGGGCATCTTGTCATCGCCGGAGATGACGGCACCGACGCCCTGACCGGTGACGAGGGCAACGATCAGATCAATGGTTACGGCGGCAATGACCTTATTGCGGGGGGTGAAGGCAATGACGTCCTGTTTGGTGGCGACGGCTCAGACCAAATTCTGGGCGGTGCCGGTGCGGACATCTTGCACGGGGACGCCGGCAACGACCTGCTGGCGGGCGATGAGGGGGATGATTCCCTTTATGGACATTACGGGGATGATGCCCTGACCGGTGGTCAGGGGAATGACGAGCTGTTCGGCGGCCAGGATAACGACACGTTGCTGGGTGGCGAGGGGGACGATGCGCTGCAAGGCGGCGATGGCGCAGATTATCTGGCAGGCGGGTCCGGATCAGATCGTTTGTTTGGCGGCGACGGGGATGACATCCTCTCTGGTGCAGATGACGCCGAATGCCTGGATGAGCAGAGCGCCGATTTCCTGAACGGCGGGGCCGGGGATGACATCCTGCTGGCAGGCAGCGGCGATATCCTGACTGGCGGCACCGGCGCAGATGAATTTGTTCTGACCGGATCGCAAGACCAGCAAAGCGCGGCAATTGTCGATTTTCAGATCGGGCAGGATAAACTGATCATCCCCTGGGAGGATCAGGAAGACCCTGAGGTCAGTATCGAGACCGACCCTGAAAACGAGAACCTGACGCGGGTCAAGATCAACGGCGAGGACGTGGCCCAGCTGTATCACGCGCAAGGCCTGACCCTACAGGATATTCAGCTGGTGACCGAAGCTCATCTGGCTCAGTTTGCCGCCACGGCCTGATCCGTCAGAATCCCTTTGCCATTCTGGGCAAAAGCGCCTATACGCGCCCATCCGCATCGGAATCGGTGCGGTTTTCTCCATGGGCCTGTGCTGGACGACATCCCGGCCTGCGCCATTAACTCTAACCTTTGAAGGAGACCCCGATGTCGATTACTGCCGCTGAAAAAGCACGCGTCATGAAAGAATTCGGCACCAAAGAGGGCGACACCGGTTCGCCTGAAGTTCAGGTTGCCATCCTGACCTCGCGCATCACCACCCTGACCGAGCACTTCAAGACCCACAAGAAAGACAACCACGGTCGTCGCGGTCTGCTGAAGATGGTTGCCCAGCGCCGTAAGCTGCTGGACTACCTGAAGGGCAAAGAAGAAGCGCGCTACCAGGACCTGATCAAAAAGCTGGGCATCCGCCGCTAAGATCGGATTGCACCGCTTACAGATTTCAGACGCCCGCCACTTTGGCGGGCGTTTTTGTTTTTCCAGTTAAAGAGCTGAGACGCTCGGAAACCTCATCGAGAAGCTATGACCGATGGAATTGTGTGGTTCCATCAGACGTTCGATTGCAAGTGAATTGCGCCGTCGTGCAGGAAACACATCTTGTCGAAGACGGAAAGATCAATTGGATTGGGCAACCTGATGTCCGACACACCGGGCATTGATTTATTGCTAAGATCGAATGCGCGATCAACTTGCGAAATCAGAACGCAAATCGCATCCGTCGCCGTCACATATTGCCTCAACGACTGAACCTGCTCATCAAGGCTTGGGTGAACACGTTTTTGATCGAGAAGCTGAAGGTAATCGACCACGACCAAAGCCGGTTCCTTGCTGAGCTTAAGGTGATTAATCACATATTCTGCAGACACCTGATCTGACGTATCAACGGTCGGAGCGTTTTTATCCGGACTAGGCCGTATACCCAGATCCGAGGCCAGATTTTCTATGTCCCGTTCGTGAAAATCCAAGGTAAAGAAAAACCCCTTTCTGCCGATCTCTGACGCCTTTGATGCCAGTTCAAACCCAAGAGATGTTTTACCCTGACCCGGTCGGGCTCCGATCAATATCATATCCCCCGGATTGAGATTCGACAGGATCTTGGCTGCGGGCCCACGAGTTGATGAAACCGAGGCGAGATGACTCCAGCTTTGGTATCCTTGATTGATCGCTACTTGATCCAGAGCTTCGTGCAGGCGGATGGCTTTTTGCCGCGCAATAAGTTTGGCTTGCCTTTTCAATCGATAGATTGGGGCGGATAGGCGCATGTTAAATCCTCCTGGTTCGAGCTGTATTGGCAATCCCTCCTTATGCACTTGCCCGACCGAGACAGATTTACACGTGATTTACTCTGCATGAATGATGCTTCCCGATTGGAGGGCGGAGGTTCGAGCAAAACCTGCGCTGAGATTTTCAGAGTTAAACGCAAAACTCAATGTCAAAAACTGAGGGCCTGCAAGGAATGGCGAGCCGGAACAGGACGACCCGGGTTTGAAAATGCAAAAAAAACGCCCGCCAATTGGCGGGCGTTTTTCTTAATTTATCATGTGAGATACTCACCGCTTGGCCCGCTAGGATACAATTCTCAGAAACTTCAGCGACACTAACTCCAGGGCTCCATGCGAACGGTGATTTTTGGGTCTATTGGTGCCATACTATGGGAATAGCCAATAGGTTCACCTAGAATTTTCAGCAACGTGGCGTCGTCTGAGACTTTGTAAAAGTGACCCATTGAGTGACTAATGCCAAATCGTTTGCCCGGTCGCGGATTCAAACCGGGCTTGGTGGGACCAAGGCCTGCTTTGAAGTGGTGCGCAATGTCCCATTCCAGCACGTTTCCGTCATGTCGGGTCACAACCCAACAATGGCCATCATCGGTGATACCACCCCGTTCTTGAGGAAAGAAATATCCGTATATGTAGCCTGCCTGATATCCAGCCGCCCGAAGGCTAGCGACCAGATAAGTATTTATATCCACACATGATCCGGGGGTCGCCCCGCAGGACAGAAAAGGTACTGCATCCATACCATCATTAAATCGGCTCTCGGGATGCGCATAAGAAAAGCGGCTTTCCGCTTCGGCAACCAATGCGGCTATACCCTGTTGCCCGCCACCTGCCTTCTGCGCGATTGCTGAACTGGCCTCAGCCAACTCGGCTGCCGCGACGGTAAACTGGTTTTCACGTAGACGATAGATCGCTTCTGGATACGTTGCATCACGTGGCGCAGGTGTGATGGCGTATCGCAGCGTTACTCTTGGCCCGTCCGGCGCAATCAGGCACGCGGATTGTCCCAGTTCCGCTTCTGAAAGCACGCATGTGATCTGACCGCCGTGCACATCCAATGCCGCCACTGCGTCATATGGTGTCGTGATTCCATTCGGAACAAGCAGAGTAGCGCAGCCCTTACAGTCAACCTCTACAGTAACTTGTGTCATCAAAATTCCTTCTGGATGAAACACGCTTTAGATTGGCCGCCGTTGGACGAAGGAGCCGTCCAACAATCACAGCGCAACAAAAACCATAAAACTAGTTTTGTAAATATTAAATCCGTCGGCCTTCTGAGAAATAAGACTGACGTTTAACAAAGAAATGTCGTAGAGCATTTATGGAGAGTTTTGCTGGTTCGAGGAATTCTCAATCCAAATAAAATCGCCCGCTAACTGGCGGGCGATTTCCGTTTCGTTTGAACAAATTTGCTACATCTTCGCCTTTTCCGATTTCAGCGCCAGCCAGAGGCAGTAGCACATCATCAGAACCACCAGAGTAAACGGAATGCCCGTCGACACCGCTGCGCCTTGCAGGGCGGACAGACCGCCTCCCAACAGCAGGGCGATAGCGACCAGTCCTTCCAGCGTGCACCAGAAGACACGCTGAACCACCGGGGCGTCCATCTTGCCGCCTGCGGTGATCGTATCGATCACCAGTGAGCCCGAGTCAGACGAGGTGACAAAGAACACCACGATCAGGATCAACGCGATGGGGGCGATGATGCCATAAAGCGGCAGCTCTTTCAGGAAGCCGAACAGCGCGCCTTCGGGGGCATAGCTGTCGATCACCGTGGCACGGACGCCTTCTGCTCCGCCTGCGTTCAGCATGTCGATGGCGGCACCGCCAAAGGTCGACATCCACAGGGCACAAACCGCCGTGGGCGCCAGCAGGGCGCAGAGGATAAATTCACGCACCGTACGGCCTTTGGAGATACGGGCGATGAACATGCCAACGAAGGGCGACCATGCGATCCACCACGCCCAGTAGAAGGTTGTCCAGCCGTGGAAATAGCTGGTGTCTTCTCGTCCGAACGGGTTCGAAAGGGCCGGAAGGTGGAACACGTAATCGACCATCACGTGGAAATACCGGGCAATGGCTGTGCCGATACCGGTGACGGCAATGACAAAGAGGAACAGGCCCACAGCCATGATCATATTGATCTCACTCAACCGTTTCACGCCTGCATCCATGCCCATCAGGACCGAGCCAAGCGCAATCGCGGTGATACCGATGATTAGCAGAACCACCACTGTCGGACTGGGTTCGATGCCAAACACTTCGTTCAGACCGGCGGCAACCTGTTGTGCGCCCAGTCCCAGCGAGGTGGTCAGACCGAACAGCGTGGCAAACACCGCCAGAGTGTCGATGATGTGGCCCCACCAGCCCCAGACGCGCTCGCCCAGGATCGGGTAAAAGGCCGAACGCAGGGTCAGCGGCAGGCCGAGATTGTAGCTGAAGATCGCAAGCGCCAGACCCACGGCCGCGTAGACCGCCCAGCCTTCAAGGCCCCAATGGTGGATCGTACCGACAATGCCAGCGTATTCGTTGCCCGGCACCGCGATATCGATGCCAAGCGGTACGGCGTTCCCGCCTTCGGCAAAGTTGTAATAGACCGGCTCCATCACGCCAAAGAACAGCAGGCCGATGCCGATGCCGGCCGCAAACATCATCGCGATCCAGCCGGCATAGGAATAGTCGGGCGTGGCGTCTTTCCCACCAATCCGCACCTTGCCCACCGGCAGAACGATCAGCACCAGACAGAACAGGGTGATAGCGTCGACCGACAGGACGAGGAACCAGTCAAACGTGCTGGTCAGCCAGGGCCGAAGCCAGCCAAAGAATGTGGCCGCAGCCTCTTGGTTGGCCAATGCGATCAGGACGAACGCAAAGATCAATATACTGGATATCAGGAAAACCGGATTGTGGATGTCGAGACCGAACGGGCGGACGTTATCCTGCCCCAGTTCGTACTCGGTTTCAAAGTCATAGATCCGTGGATCAGGATCCAGCATTTTTTTGGTTTGAGCCATACTTTGCCCCTCTGTTCGCAATAGGCAAACGCCAAGGTAGTCGGCCGGGTGACGGTTATGAGTATATTACCCCCTTGGCGCGTTTCCGTCCGTTCGACCGCAGGTTCGGTGGTAACAGCCTACACTGCAATCAGTTTTTCTCAAAACGCAAATATATTTATCGATTTGCGCACAGTGAAAAGGTGGCAATTGGGGCGGTTTCAAACCAGAGTCCGCGCAAGTCGGCCAATCACTTCGGTTCCCCTTTCCTTTCAACGCATTCTGCTGTATGCGCGCGGATATCTGAGACGTTGTGCCCTGACCCCGGCACTCGAACGGAAGATAAAGTGGGGTCGGCGGCAATGGGGCCGCCATGCAAACCGGAGACCCGCAGGGGCGGGAGTGCTCCGTTCTAGGATACGCATATGTTTGATGTAACTAAGAAATCAATGCAGTGGGGCGAGGAAACGCTCACGCTGGAAACCGGCAAGGTTGCCCGTCAGGCCGACGGCAGCGTGATCGCCACACTGGGTGAAACCAGCGTCATGGCGAACGTGACCTTTGCCCGTGCGCAAAAACCCGGTCAGGACTTTTTCCCGCTGACCGTGCACTATCAAGAGAAATACTATGCCGCCGGTAAAGTTCCGGGTGGCTTCTTCAAGCGCGAGGCGCGCCCGACCGAGAAAGAGACGCTGACCGCGCGTCTGATCGACCGCCCGATCCGCCCGCTGTTCGTTGACGGCTTCAAAAACGAAGTTCTGGTGATGTGCACCGTGCTGAGCCACGATCTGGTCAACGACCCCGACATCGTCGCGATGATCGCTGCTTCGGCCGCGCTGACCATCTCGGGCGCCCCGTTCCGTGGCCCGATCGCCGGTGCCCGCGTTGGGTTTGAAGATGGCGAATACGTCCTGAACCCGACCGTCGATGACATGCAGGATCTGCGCCTGAACCCTGAACAGCGTCTGGACCTGGTTGTCGCCGGCACCAAAGACGCCGTGATGATGGTTGAATCCGAAGCGTATGAGCTGTCCGAGGCGGAAATGCTGGGCGCGGTGACATTTGCGCATGAGCAGATTCAGCCGGTCATCGACCTGATCATCTCGTTGGCCGAAGACGCCGCGAAAGAGCCGTTTGAGTTCGAAGCGCCTGATTACTCGGAGCTGTCCGCCGCCGTTAAGGCCGCCGGTGAAGAGCAGATGCGCGCCGCGTTCGCAATCACCGACAAGCAAGAGCGCACCGCCGCTGTTGCCGCTGCCCGTGAAGCGATCAAGGAAGCACTGACCGAGGAACAGCTGGAAGACGGCAACCTCGGTTCCGCGATGAAAAAGCTGGAAGCTGGTATTCTGCGCGGCGACGTCGTCAAAGGCGGCAAGCGGATCGATGGTCGTTCGACCACCGATATCCGTTCGATCGTTGCGGAAACCTCGATGCTGCCGCGGACCCACGGTTCCGCCCTGTTCACCCGTGGTGAAACGCAGGCGCTGGCCGTGACCACGCTGGGCACGGGTGACGACGAACAGTTCATCGACGCGCTGCATGGCAACTTCAAATCGAACTTCCTGCTGCACTACAACTTCCCTCCGTATTCGGTTGGTGAAGTTGGCCGCGTAGGTGGTCCGGGCCGTCGTGAGATCGGCCACGGCAAGCTGGCATGGCGCGCGCTTCAGGCGGTTCTGCCTGCGGCGACCGACTTCCCCTACACGATCCGCATCGTGTCGGAGATTACAGAATCCAATGGATCGTCCTCGATGGCATCGGTCTGCGGCGGTTCGCTGTCGATGATGGATGCGGGCGTTCCGCTGAAAGCACCGGTTGCCGGTGTCGCCATGGGTCTGATCCTGGAAGATGACGGCGATTATGCCATCCTGTCCGACATTCTGGGTGACGAAGATCACCTGGGCGACATGGACTTCAAAGTGGCAGGTACCGAAAACGGCATCACCTCGCTGCAGATGGACATCAAGGTTGCGGGCATCACGCCTGAGATCATGGAGAAAGCCCTGGCGCAAGCCAAGGACGGCCGGATGCACATTCTGGGCGAGATGGGCAAAGCCCTGTCCGAGACCAACGAATTCTCGGTCCACGCCCCGCGCATCGAGACCATGAACATCCCGACCGACAAGATCCGCGAAGTGATCGGTTCGGGCGGCAAGGTCATCCGCGAAATCGTCGAGGTTTCGGGTGCCAAGGTCGACATCAACGACGACGGCGTGATCAAGATCGCCTCGCCCGATGGTGAATCGATCAAGAAGGCTTATGAGATGATCCACTCGATCGTCGCCGAGCCGGAAGAGGGCCAGATCTACACCGGTAAAGTGGTCAAGATCGTCGATTTCGGTGCCTTCGTGAACTTCTTTGGCAAGCGCGACGGTCTGGTCCATGTATCCCAGATTGAAAACCGCCGTCTGAACCATCCGTCGGACGTTCTGAAGGAAGGTCAGGAAGTAAAGGTCAAGCTGCTGGGCTTTGATGATCGCGGCAAGGTCCGCCTGTCGATGAAAGTCGTCGATCAGGAAACCGGCGAAGAGATCGTGCCCGAGAAAAAAGAAAAGAAAGAGGAAAGCGCAGAGTAATCTGTTCTTGTCTGATGATCACAAAAGGCCCCGGCATCTGACCGGGGTCTTTTTTTGCGGCGGCCAAAGCATACAATTGTTCACTTTATGTTCCTTCTCGTTATGCTGACCCCATCATCCTCAACATGCGGGGTCACTGCTATGAACCGAAACGAGAAATACCAACATTTCAAGGCGCTGCATGAACAAGACACCACCTTTGTCATGCCCAACCCATGGGATGCCGGATCCGCCCGACTGCTGACAAGCCTTGGATTCGAAGCCCTGGCCACCACTAGTGCGGGTTACGCCTTCTCGAAAGGCAAGCGCGATTCCTTCGCGGGCCTGAGCAGGCAGGAGATTCTGATCAATGCCACCGAAATCACTGCGGCGACCGAATTGCCGGTATCGGCAGACCTCGAAGACGGGTTTGGCGCAACCTCCGATATCTGCGCCGAAACGGTCACAAAGGCCTGCGCAACCGGCCTTGTCGGCGGGTCGATCGAAGATGCCACAGGCGATCCCGGCACCCCGATCTATGAATTCGCACAGGCCGTCGACCGTATCCGCGCTGCGGCTGAGGCCGCCTCGGGGCAAGACTTCCTGCTGACCGCCCGCGCCGAGAATTTCATCTGCGGCAACCCCGATCTCACCGACACGATCCGCCGCCTACAAGCATTTTCCGAGGCTGGTGCAGATGTGCTCTACGCCCCGGGCCTACCCGATATCGAGACGATCAGAACGGTCTGCCGCGAAGTGGACAAGCCTGTGAACGTGGTGATGGGATTGCGCGGCCCAGGATACAGCATCGCTGAACTGGCCGACGCTGGTGTGAAACGCATCAGCGTCGGCGGGTCTTTCGCACGCGCCGCATTCGGCGCGCTGATGCGTGCCGCGCAAGAAGTCCGCCTCTCGGGAACCTTCGATTATGCGCTGGACGCAATGCCCGGCGAAGCCATAAGCCAGCTCATGTCGCATACCAAAAGCACAAACAGATCCTAGTCCCCACCCCTGCTTCATCTGGCCCCAAATATCTTCGGGGGGAGGCGCGCCAACAGGCGCGACAGGGGGCAGACAGCCCCCCCCGTACCCGCTCAGACTTATGTCGGAGCCTTTGTTTTACGCAAATAGGGGAAGATCGTTTCGAACTCGCCGAATTTCTCTTTGGCCTCATCGTTCGACACCGCCGGAGGGATAATCACGTCCTCGCCCGGCACCCAGTTGGCAGGCGTGGCAACGCCTTTGGCGCTCATCTGCAATCCGTCCAGCGCGCGCAGGATCTCGGCAAAGTTCCGGCCTACAGTCATCGGATAAGTCATCGACAGCTTCAATTGCTTGTCCGGTCCAATGATAAAGACCGAACGCACGGTGGCACTGTCGGCGGGCGTGCGGCCATCGGGCAGGTAGGCCTCGGCTGGTAGCATGTCAAAAGCCTTGGACACGGCCAGACCGTCATCGGCAATGATCGGAAAGCCCGGGTTGGCCTTGCCGTATTCCTCGATGTCCTTCTTCCATTTGCGGTGATCTTCGGCACTGTCGACCGAAACGCCAATCACCTTGGTGTTGCGCGCCGCCCATTCATCGTTCAGCTGCGCCACGGCCGAAAACTCGGTGGTGCAGACAGGGGTGAAATCCTTGGGATGCGAGAACAGAATCGCCCAGCTGTCGCCGATCCAGTCGTGGAACTGGATGGTTCCCTGATCCGTTTCTGCCGTGAAATTCGGGACGGTATCATTTATGCGTAAACCCATGGGGCGTCTCCTCTGTTGGGGTTGACCGACTCGGTTGCTGCCAACTTAGTTACTTTGCCGCCGGGTTAAACCTTTCATTCCTGACCCAGCGTCATTTCATCGGCCCTGGAAATGTCCCAAGCTTTTCCCTTGCCCCCGTAAACACGCAGTGACAAAGTGGCAATAACCGACCACGCGGTCGATTTCTTTTTTGCGGAGGCACACTCAATGATCGAAAAGCGCGATTTCTATATCAATGGCCAGTGGGTCGCCCCGGTTGAGCCTCATGATTTTCATGTGATCAACCCCTCGACAGAAGAGCCCTGCGCTGTGATCTCTCTGGGCGGTGCCGCCGATACAGACGCCGCTGTCGCTGCCGCAAAATCTGCCCTGCCCGGATGGATGGCAACTCCGGCTGAAGAACGCATCGCGCTGGTTGAGAAGCTGGTCGAGATTTACCAGACACGATCAGAAGATCTGGCGCAGGCGATGTCGCTTGAAATGGGCGCCCCCATCGACATGTCCCGCACGTCGCAGGCAGGAGCGGGTATCTGGCACCTGAAGAACTTCATCCGCGCGGCCAAGGCGTTCCAGTTCGAACGCCCGCTGGGGGAACACGCCCCGAACGACCGGATCATATATGAAGCTGTCGGTGTGGCAGCCTTGATTACACCGTGGAACTGGCCGATGAACCAGATCACACTCAAAGTCGGCGCTGCGGCGATTGCGGGCTGCACGATGGTGCTGAAACCCTCGGAACAGAGCCCGCTGAACGCGATGATCTTTGCCGAAATGATGGATGAGGCCGGATTCCCGGCGGGTGTGTTCAACCTTGTGAATGGGGATGGCGTGGGCGTGGGCTCGCAACTGTCGGGGCATAGGGATGTCGATATGGTCAGCTTTACCGGATCGACCCGCGCCGGGACGGCCATTTCGAAGAATGCAGCGGATACGTTGAAGAAGGTGCATCTGGAGTTGGGCGGCAAGGGCGCAAATGTGGTCTTTGCGGATGCAGATGAGAAGGCGGTGAAGCGTGGCGTTCTGCATATGATGAACAACACCGGTCAAAGCTGTAACGCGCCCAGCCGGATGCTGGTGCAACGCCCGATCTACGATCAGGCGATTGAGACCGCCGCCCAGGTGGCAAACAAGGTCTCAGTTGGTCCCGCGCAGGAAGAAGGCCGTCACATCGGCCCCGTGGTGAATGAGGTTCAGTGGACCAAGATTCAGGACTTGATTCAGAAAGGCATCGACGAGGGCGCGCGTCTGGTCGCAGGCGGTACAGGTCGTCCTGAGGGATTGAACAAAGGTTACTACGTCCGGCCAACCGTATTCGCGGATGCCAACAATCAGATGATCATCGCGCGCGAAGAAATCTTTGGCCCGGTTCTGACCATGATCCCTTTCGATACCGAGGAAGAGGCTGTCGAGATCGCCAATGATACGCCCTATGGTCTGACCAATTACGTCCAGACTCAGGATGGCGACCGCGCCAACCGTATGGCCCGCGCCTTGCGCTCGGGCATGGTTGAGATGAACGGCCAGTCGCGCAGCGCGGGTTCTCCATTCGGCGGGATGAAGCAATCCGGCAACGGGCGCGAGGGCGGTGTCTGGGGGCTGGAGGACTTTCTTGAAGTCAAGGCCGTCGGAGGCTGGGCCGCAGAATAAGCCCGTGCCAAAGCGATCCAATTGTGAGGCACCCAAAGGTGCCTCGCTTTATTTTCAGGCTTCTGCCTGCGCGGCTTCGTAGGCCAGCATGGCGCGTTTGACTGGCAAGCCCCAATGATAGCCACCTAGCCCTCCGGATTTGCGCAGCGCCCGGTGGCATGGGATCAGCCAACTGACCGGGTTGCGTCCAACCGCCGTGCCCACCGCGCGCACGGCTTGTGGCGAACCCACCCGCTGGGCGATTTCGGAATAGGTGGTGACCTGACCAGAGGGGATATGCATCAGCGCTTCCCACACCTTGATCTGCAAGGGTGATCCGATCAGGTAAAGCGGCGTCGGCTCCAGCCGGTCGCTGGTCGCGCCAAACGCGCTGAGCACCCAGGGGCGCAGCCGCATCGGATCCTCGACGAAATTGGCCATCGGCCAGCGCGACAGCATATCCTCCATCGCCTCTTCCTCGCCGGTTTCGGCCCCGAAGGCCATCCCGCAAATGCCTTTGTCTGTGCCCATCACCAGTGCAGGCCCAAAGGGGCTTTCGAACCAGCCCCAAAAGATAGTCAGGCCGGCGCCTTTGCGAGCGTATTCCCCGGGGCTCATGGATTCCCATTTCAGGAACAGGTCATGGAGACGGCCGCTGCCGGAAAGTCCCACATTGTGAGCGGTCTCCAAAGTCGTGAACCTCTCACGCAGCAGAGCCTTGGCATGGCCCAGCGTCAGGTATTGTTGGTACCGTTTGGGCGAGACTCCTGTCCAGCGCGAGAACAGGCGCTGAAAGTGCGCAGGGCTCATATCCATCTGGCTGGCCAACTCGTCGAGGCTGAGGCCTTCACCGCCCTGATCGATCAAGTCTATGGCTCGGCGCATGACGTTGTAATGGTATCCGCCTTCTGGGGTCTGGACGTTCATGTCGCACCTCCTTCGTTGAATTGATCGTAATCCTTTTGACGCTATCAGAGCGACCCGGAACTTGCGCAAGCGTTCACCGATTTGTTGATTCAGACGGCCTTTGTTAGTCTGCACTCTTTCAGGAGCTTGCCAATGTCGCCAATTGATGCCTTTCGCTTGTCAGAAGCAGCAGCCCGCAAATATCAGGATCACTCGGTCCCGGCGATGTTCGCCCCCCTGGCTGATGCCACGGCCAAGCGCCTGAATCTTCCCGCCAACGGGCACATTCTGGACGTCGCCTGCGGGACCGGTGCCTTGACTCGGGCCATACTGGAGCATTTGCCCGGGCAAGGGCGTGTTGTCGGAGCGGATTTGAACCAGTCAATGATTGATGTCGCCCGGTCCATGACGAAGCGGACAGTTCATTCTGTGGAATGGGTGGCCTCGGATGTCACCGCTTTGCCCCTGGACGACCAGAGTTTCGATCTGGCCTGTATTCAGCAAGGCCTGCAATTCTTTCCTGACAAGCCTGCGGCACTGGCCGAGATTCACCGCGTGCTGAAGCCGTCAGGGCACCTGAGCCTGACGTGCTGGCGCGCAATTTCTCCCTTCAACAACGCGCTTGCCGAAGCATTGGCAACATTTGTCAGTGACAGCGCGGCACAAAAAGCCCGCGCGCCATTCTCATTCCGGGATGGGGACGTGATCACATCATTGTTGCAAGATGCCGGTTTTTCGGTGGCCACCCATGACGGCATCATATTGCAGCGTCGATTTGAAGACCTGCGCGCTCAGGTTCTGGCACTGCCGGTTGAACAAGACATGCGCGCCAAAGGAGAGGCCGTGATAGATCAGGTCATCGACGATATCGCGGCCCGACTGGCCCCTTATTCCCAAGACGGCGTGTTCATCGTGCCGCAGGAGGCGCATTTCTTTGTCGCAACCCGGGCCTGACGCCCTTTACCCGGTGGCCCGCACACGGCATTAAGGCCCGGATGGCAAAACAACTCGATTACCATACGATCCGCGAGATCTTTACCCGTTTTCAGGCAGCCGACCCGGAACCCAAGGGCGAGCTGGAGCATGTGAACGTCTATACTCTGGTCGTGGCCGTGGCGCTTTCGGCGCAGGCGACTGACGCTGGCGTCAACAAGGCCACGCGTGAGCTGTTCAAGATCGCCGATACCCCGCAAAAGATGCTGGATCTGGGCGAAGAAGGTTTGATCGAGCATATCAAGACCATCGGCCTGTTCCGCCAGAAGGCCAAGAACGTCATCAAACTCAGCCGCATTCTGGTCGAAGACTATGACGGTGAAGTGCCAAATTCGCGCGCGGCGCTGCAATCGCTGCCCGGTGTGGGGCGCAAGACGGCCAATGTGGTGTTGAACATGTGGTGGCGGCAACCGGCGCAGGCCGTGGACACCCATATCTTTCGTGTTGGCAATCGCACCGGCATTTGCCCGGGCAAGGATGTGAACGCGGTCGAGCGTGCCATCGAAGACAATATCCCGGCCGATTTCCAACTCCCTGCGCATCACTGGCTGATCCTGCATGGCCGCTATCACTGTAAGGCGCGCAAACCTTTGTGCAGCACCTGCATCATCCGCGATCTCTGCGAATTTGAGGACAAAAACCTATGAAAACCTACCAGCTCACTGGCATCGGAAATGCCGTTGTGGACGTGATTTCCCAAGCCGATGACAGTTTCCTGGAACTGATGGGCATCGAAAAGGGCATCATGCAGCTGATCGAACAGGAACGCGGTGAAGTTCTTTATGCGTCGATGGAAGGTCGCGTGCAGACACCCGGCGGCTCTGTTGCAAATACGATCGCGGGTGCGGGTGCGCTGGGTTTGGACGCGGCGTTCATTGGCCGGGTGCACGATGACGCCCTGGGCCGGTTCTACGCCGATGCGATGAATGAAGATGGGGTCGATTTCGTGAACCCTCCGGTCCCGGGGGGCGAGTTGCCGACCTCGCGTTCGATGATCTTTGTCTCGCCGGACGGAGAACGGTCGATGAATACCTATCTGGGAATTTCGTCCGAGCTGTCCTCGCAGGATGTGTCCAGCGATGTGGCCGGCAACAGCCAGATCATGTTCCTTGAGGGGTATCTGTTCGATAAGGAAAAGGGCAAGGCTGCCTTTCTTGAGGCCGCGCGCACCTGTCACAAGGGTGGCGGCAAGGCCGGTATCGCCATTTCTGACCCGTTCTGCGTTGAACGGCATCGGGTCGACTTTTTGCTGCTGATCGAAAACGAGCTGGATTTTGTGATTGGCAATGAGGCCGAAATCAAATCGCTGTTCGAAACCGATGACCTTGAAGAGGCGCTGGCCAAGACCGCCGAAATTTGCCCTCTGGTCGTGTGTACCCGGTCGGGTGATGGCGTGGCGGTTCTAAGTGACGGGCAACGGTTCAACGTGCCCGTCGAAAAAATCGTTCCAGTTGACGCAACTGGTGCAGGCGATCAGTTCGCTGCCGGGTTCCTGTACGGGATGGCCACAGGCCGGGACTTCGAAACCTGCGCCCGGATTGGCAATGTTTGCGCCCGTGAGGTTATCAGCCACATTGGGCCGCGCCCCGAGGCAAATATGCTGGAACTGCTGCGCGCCGAAGGGTTGCTTTAACCAGATTCCGTTTGCCTAGCGACGGGGGCGTCAACCTGCCCCCGTCAGATCCTGTGCCAACATCAAGGCGTTTCCGTCTGGATCATAAAACGTCGCTGTGCTGACCATCCCCTCGATGGTCTCGGTGGCGCCGTCAAATTTAACGCCTGCCGACTCAAGCGCGCCCCGGGCCGTTTCAATGTCCGATACACCGAAAACTGGCACGGTGTTGCCGGGCGCGGGTTCCGTCTGTTCGCCTAGCCCAAGCGTCACGCCCGGGGTCTTGGTCTGCATCTCGCTCCAACCCGCTTCATCAATGTGATGGATCAGTTCAAACCCCAGTTTGTCAGCGTACCAGTCAGCGCTGGCGTGGCGATCACGCACAGATATTGCAAGTGTAATGGTATCTTCCAATGAAACGAGTGGCATTGTGCTTTCCTTTAGAATCTAAATATAGTAACTATACTTTATGGACATAAAGACGCTTGTCAAGCTTACGTCCCGCACTTGGTCTCTGAGCATTCTTGCGGCCCTGCACGCGGGTGTCCCGGGGCGGCAGGCACCGCTGTTGAAGGCAGCCGGGGCAAGCCGAACCGCTTTTGCATCAAGCCTGGAACATCTTGTCGAGCTTGAACTGCTGGAGCGAAATCCGGGTCACGGACATCCGCTGCGTCCGGAATTCCGGCTGACGCAGGATGGCGTGAAGGCCGCCGAACTGGCCAGCCAAATTGTCAAAACCGTCCCGGACGCGTCCGAGTTCACTTTGCTGCGTCGCAATTGGACGCTCCCGATTCTGGCGTTGACGAAAACGCCGCAACGGTTTTCGAGCCTCAGATCTGATCTGGTCACTGTTACTGACCGCGCTTTGTCAAAATCCCTGCATCAGCTTGAGGGCCAGGATTGGCTGCAGCGCGACATCGACCTGTCCGGCCGCGCGCCCTTTCCCACTTATAGGGCCATCAACAGGGGCATTGAGGTCAGTCAAGTCATCGATCTGTCGGGATAAGAAAGCACCGGGTCAGCTTTTCAGATAAGCAGAGAACGCCGCAACGACCTGCTCATAGACCTCGCGCTTAAATGGAACGATTTCTTCAACCAGTCGAGACGGCTGCTGCCATTTCCACTTTGTAAACTCCGGGTGTTTGGTCTGAATATTGATCTGATCGTCCCGCCCCAGAAACCGCATCAAATACCATTTCTGCTCCTGCCCGCGATAGCGGCCCTTCCAAATCTTCGGCACAATGTCGTGGGGCAGGTCATAGGGCAGCCACCCATCCGTTTCGGCGATGATCTCGACCAGATCAGAGGTCACTCCGGTCTCTTCCCACAGCTCGCGCAAGGCCGCGTCGCGCGGGTCTTCGCCCTTGTCCACACCGCCTTGCGGCATCTGCCATGCGTCCTTAGGGCCGTCATTTCGCATACCGACAAAAATACCGCCCTCGGCATTCATCAGCATCAGCCCGACACAAGGGCGATAGGGCAGTTTGGCGATTTCTTCCGGTGTCATGCGCGGCCTCATGTGTTGTGTGGCCAAGCTGTACCAAGCACCGCCGCGACAGCAAAGGGGGTGACGTTGGGTTTCGCGTGACAAGCCTGATGCAAACGTCAATCTAAATGCCAAACCGAGGGAGAGGATCATTATGACCGCGTACCCAAACCTGCTGGCCCCGCTGGATCTGGGCTTTACCACGTTAAAGAACCGCGTGCTGATGGGCTCGATGCATACCGGGCTGGAGGAGACCGGCGACTGGAACCGGGTGGCCGAGTTCTACGCCGACCGGGCGCGCGGCGGTGTGGCGCTGATGGTAACCGGAGGGATCGGGCCGAACCTGGAGGGTTCGGTGCTGCCGGGGGCTGCGATGATGACCAGCGACAAGGATGTCGCCAATCATTCCATCGTCACCGACCGGGTGCATCAGGCAGGTGGTAAAATCGCGATGCAGATTCTGCATGCAGGTCGATACGCCTACGGCCCCAAATGCGTGGCCCCGAGCCCGGTAAAATCTCCGATTTCGCCTTTTCCACCAAACGAGTTGGACGAGGAGGGGATCGAGAAACAGATCAGCGACATCGTCAATGCTGCCGTGCTGGCCCGGAAAGCAGGCTATGACGGGGTCGAAATCATGGGGTCAGAAGGGTATTTCATTAACCAGTTCCTCGTGACCCATACCAACAAGCGCACCGACCGTTGGGGCGGGTCGTATGAAAATCGGATGCGGTTGGCCATCGAAGTTGTCCGCCGCACACGGGAAGCGGTAGGGTCTGATTTCATCATCATTTTCCGGCTGTCGATGATCGACCTGATACCCAATGGCTCGACCCATGATGAGGTTGTGCAACTGGCGCAAGAGATCGAAAAGGCAGGGGCCACGATCATCAACACGGGTATCGGCTGGCACGAGGCGCGGATACCAACGATTGCCACCAGCGTCCCCCGTGCGGCTTTTGCGTGGGTCACAAAAAAGCTGATGGGCAAGGTGTCGACCCCGCTGATCACCTCAAACCGGATCAACACGCCCGAGGTCGCCGAAGAGGTTCTGGCGACAGGCTGCGCCGACATGGTGTCATTGGCACGTCCGATGTTGGCGGATGCCGATTTCGTGGCCAAAGCGATATCAGGAGAGGCCCAGAAGATTGCCCCCTGCATCGCCTGCAACCAAGCCTGTCTGGATCATACGTTCAGCGGCAAACTGACATCGTGCCTTGTTAACCCGCGTGCCTGCCACGAAACCGAACTGGTGATCGGCAAGGCCAGCGCACCAAAATCCATCGCCATAGTCGGCGCGGGCCCGGCGGGCTTGGCCACCGCGATGACCGCCGCCCAGCGCGGTCATGATGTAACGCTTTTCGACCGCGCCGCCGAAATCGGCGGTCAGTTGAACATGGCCAAACAGGTGCCGGGGAAAGAGGAATTCTGGGGTCTCGTCGACTGGTATCGCACCATGATGACCGAACTGGGCGTCAAGCTGGAACTCAACCGTGACGTCACTGCGGATGACCTGACCGGATTTGACGAGGTCGTAATTGCAACCGGCGTCATCCCGCGTGATCCGCAGATTCCGGGACAGGACCGGAGCAATGTACTCAGCTATATCGACGTGCTGCGCAGCAAGGCCGAGGTGGGTAGGTCCGTGGCCGTGATCGGTGCAGGCGGTATCGGGTTCGACGTGTCTGAATTCCTGCTGGAGGCTGGTCACAGCCCGACAACCGACCTGCCTTTGTGGATGAAGGAATGGGGCGTGACCGATCCGGCCGAACACAGGTCCGGTCTGGCCCCCGAAGGCCCGCAACCTGCGGCGCCGGAACGTCAGGTCACTCTGTTGCAGCGCAAGAAACAAGCCCATGGCAAAGGGCTGGGCAAGACGACCGGCTGGATTCATCGCACGGCATTGAAGATGAAGAACGTCAATTTTGTAGGCGGTGTGAACTACGAACGCATCGATGATGATGGTCTGCATGTCAGCTTTGGTGAAGAACGGGCGGACCCGACCGTTATCGCTGCCGACACAATCGTGCTTTGCGCCGGGCAAGTGTCAGAGCGCAGTCTTGCGGACGACCTGATCGAAAGGGGCGTCACCCCGCATGTGATTGGCGGGGCAGATGTGGCTGCCGAGCTGGATGCAAAGCGCGCGATCAATCAGGGAACTCGGTTGGCGGCGGAATTATGAACCGGCTGGCATCGGGGACGAAATCAATCGGTTAACGCCAATTTGGCCCCTAACGCGCCAAAAGTGGCGGCAAAGCAGCGTTTGATCCAGGCCATCACGGACGGGCGACGTATGACATAGTCGCGCGCAAGGGCTGCGCAGGCACCGTAAACCACGAAAACGGCGAGGGTCATTGCCATAAAGGCAAGGGCGAGCTTTGCCAGTTCAAGCCCCGGGTTGGCGGCACCTGCGGGCAGGAACTGAGGCAGAAAGGCCAGGAAAAACAAGGACAGCTTTGGATTCAGGACATTGATCAAGGTCCCGGTGGTCGCAATTCTAAGGTAACCCTTTGACGTTTTCTCGGCGTTAACATCCATCCCGCCGCCGTCCCTTAAAATGCTCAAGGCCATATAAAACAGGTAGAGCACGCCAAGATACTTGATGATCTGAAAGGCCACAGCACTTGTATGCAACAACGCAGCCAGGCCAATAATGCTTGCCAGTGCCGCTGGTACAATCCCAATTGTGCAGCCAAGCGCCGCTGCGAGGCTGGCCCGGAAGCCCCTGCCAAGTCCAATTGCCAGAGTGTAAATCACGCCTGTACCCGGCAAAAGCACGACAATCAACGAAGTAAGAAAGAAGTCCAACGCCATGTGCGCCCCTCAAGACAAATCGTCGGCAGGGTCGCTGATCTGAATGGAAAAGTAAACTTGGCCGGATCACAGCCTCAGTGAGAGATTGTCCGTTGGTTTCCTACTCAACCGAAATCGTAATCACATCAGAGACAATCGGCGTCGCGTGCGGTACGTGGCCGGCATCACCCAGAACCAGTTGCAGCGTGTGTTCACCTGATGGCAGGTCCAGGGTGACCTCGGTCTGGCCACCGCCGAAATGCATGTGGTTCTCATCCGAAGGCAAGCCGTAGGCCAGCTCATCCGCGCCGTCTTCACCTTCACCCAGCGGTGGGCGATTGATCAGCAGATGATGGTGACCGGTATTTTCAGCCTCGGTTCCCGCAGGGGCGACACCCATGCCGTTGAGCCCAAAAACAATGGTCACGGGCGACTGCACCGTGTCCCCATCGGACAAATTCACAAAATAGACCTTTGCATCCGGGTTTGACGGCGTTTCCCCGCCCGCATGGGCAAAACCTGCCGCAAGACCCAGAAATATGGCTGTATAAATGGCTTTCATGATCTCCTCCCAAGTCACAAATTTGCCATTCTCAACATAACACAACTGAAATATTTTCCAGAAAACCCAACCTCACAAGGCTGTTTGGCACATTTGGAAACCATCGTTTCCGCGTTTCCCTATTGAAAACGATCCGAATCAAAACCCTGATATTATCCCATGATTGCCCCGTTCTCGCCCAGATTGAACGGAATAGTGAGACAACGAACAGAAGACCTGGGGAACGAGAATGGATCGACTAACCGAAATGGAGGCCTTTTCCAATGTGGTGGACCAGGGGGGGTTCACGGATGCGGCCAAAAAAATGGGTATTTCCAAATCGGCCGTGTCAAAGCACGTATCAAGCCTTGAGGCGAGATTGGGTGCGCGGCTGCTGAACCGGACAACACGTCGGGTTTCACCAACCGAGATTGGATTGGCCTATTATGATCGCGCGCGGCGCGTTCTGAACGACGCAGGCGAAGCAGATGCCCTGGTGACATCCATGCAATCTGCGCCCTCTGGTCTGCTGCGGATCAGTGTGGCAACGGATTTTGGCGTGAACCACCTGTCTCCGGTTCTGTCCGGGTTCCTTTCGTCTTACCCCGAAATCACCGTGAACATGGTTTTGAACAACCGTTACGTGGAACTGATTTCCGAAGGTTTCGATGTTGCCGTGCGCATTGGTGAGCTGGAAGACAGCACCCTGCGTGCCCGCAAGCTGACCGAAACCGTGAAGCGCATGGTTGCGTCACCGAAATATATCGAACAATTCGGACGTCCGCAGAAAATCGACGATCTGAACGAACACAAGCTGTTGCATTACTCCAGCCAATCTTCGGGTAGTGTCTGGAAACTGACCGCGCCATCGGGCGAAAAACGTCAGGTCCGCACCGCCGGTTGGCTGAGTGTCAATGACGGGCAATCGCTTCTTAACGCCGCGATCTCGGGCCTGGGGATCGCGCATTTGCCCAGCTATCTATATGCAGACGCACTGAAATCCGGTCTGGTGGTGGATGCAATGCCATCTTTGCCGGATGAAGTTCAGGGCATCTACGCTGTTTACCCGCCGGGTCGGTTTACCCAACCTAAGGTGCGGGCGTTTATTGATTTTCTCGTCGAATCCTTTGCCGAAAAGGGTCCGATGGACTGGTAAGATTTCTCCCGGTGGAACCTACAAGGCCCGCACGCTTTTGTGCGGGTTTCTTTTTTGCCGCGAAAATCCGAACAGCAGCCGGTCAATTTAACAGCAATACCGCCTCGACCCGGCGATTGATGTCTCGGCCTTCCGGGGTGGCGTTCGACGTGATCGGGGCCATATATCCCGCCCCCAGCGCCTCGATCCGGTTTGCGGCAACGCCATAAGCTTCGATCAGACGCGCGCGGACGGCTTCGGCCCGCCGGGTGCTGACCGCAACATTGGCCTGCAATGCGCCCGTGTCATCGGTATGCCCGACCAGCGCCAACCTGCTTTCCGGATTGTCCGTCAGATACGCCGCCAGCAGCGCGAGTGAAGCAAACGGTCCCTCGCCCAGCGCCACTTCGCCCGTATTAAAGTGCAAATCGTCCAGAATTACGTGACCATCCCGTTGCAGGTCGGCCAGCAACCCACCCGAGGCTTCTACCGTTTCCTCGATCACCAGCGGCGGGGTTGGCTTGCTGCTCGCCGGTATCACACGGATCATCTGAACATATCCATCCGGAGGATTGCGGCTGATCAACAGGCTCAGTACTTCACCGCCGCGAGACGCAGTCAAAAAGCGGTAATCGTGGATTGCCACATACATATCAGGCGTTGGCACGACTTCGATTCCAAACCGGAAATCGAATCCTCCGCACGTCCGGGCCTCGCATTCGAAATCGATGTCGAACCCCTGCGCTGTTAGCTGATCGCGCAAAGGGGCCAGAATTTGCAAGGTTGTGCTGGAACCCGCCTGCAATTGCCACGAGGTCCGTTCAACCCGCCCCTCGACCGAGCGGCTGGGAACGGTGTCTTCCGCAAAAGGCCCCATAGGCAGGTCATAACTGTCCAGCACACTGATCCGCTCGCTGATCTGACGAGCGCTGGATGGCAAAGTAAGTTCCTGCGCCACGGCAGGCGCGGCCAACACTGCCAGAAACAAGGAAAGTCGTCGGATCATCGGGCCTGCGCGTGGTATTCGGGGTTTGGGACCATTCCGGTGGCACTCGCCACTCGGTTGGTCATATTGAAGAAACCCGCCACATTGGCAATGTCCCAGATGTCACGATCCCTAAACCCGACGTCCCGCAGGCGCTGGCGGTCCAGCTCTCCAACCTCGGCGCTGGCGTTGGTCATCTTGGCGGCGAAATCCAGCATGGCGCGCTGGCGGGTGTCCAGCGGTGCGACCCGATAGTTCATAACCAGCATCTCGCCCAATTCGGGATCACCAGACAACTGACGCACCGCAGCGCCATGGGCGACGAGGCAATAGAAGCACTTGTTGATGGACGAGACGACAACCGCAATCATCTCACGTTCCAGCTTGCTTAGCCCGCTATCGGCCAGCATCAGATCATTGTACATGACCGTGAAGGTGTTCAACTTGTCTATGTCAAAGGCATAGGCCTGCAATACATTCGGGATCATGCCCAGCTTTTCGACACAGATATCAAAGTATTTCTGAGTTTCGGCGGGTAGCGGGTCTACCATTGGAAGATTCAAAGCGGTGGGCATTTCCTGTGTCGTCACTTCAACCTCCTCAGACGCGTTGCCGGTAGTGGTACTCACCCACAATCTCCATCCCAAGCGAATGGTAAAGGCCGTTTGCCCCGGCATTCGCCTTGGTACAGATCACGCTAAGGGTCTGCGCCCCGTTGTCCAGCGCCCAAAAAGCCGCGGCGCGCATGGCCCATTGTCCCAGACCGTCGCGGCGGTGATCTGGCAAAACCTCCAACGCGTGCACAACGGCGATGCCATCGTGAATGGCGACAAACCCTGCACCGGCAGGTTGATCCTTGCGCCGCAGTAACAGGCCGGTCTTTGGGCCCTGCACCCGGTCCATCACGGCCAGCCGCTCGGGCCCGATACCGCCCTGCGCCCAAATCTCTCGCATGATCGCCAGAGGCGGCCAGATGTCAAAGACGGTCACACGAGGGATTGCGAGGTCGGTCAGGCGTTCGACCGGGCACGCATAAATGTTGACCGGATCAAGAATGTCATACCCACGATCCGCCAGAAGCGCATCCAAAGCCTCATCCCCCGGGCGCAGACAGAACAGGTGTTTTTGGCCAATAGCCTGCATCGCGGCTTCGACGGCATCGATATCTGCATCTGCCACGTCCCCAAGCCGACTGGCTGCGGAAACGCGCGATCCACCGCCCTGCCCGTGCCGCACCTGAAACGGGCCCACCCGTTCATACTGCGCCGCAGGCCAGGTGCCGTCGACAATCTCGGCCCAATTGGTGGTCATAGATCAAGCTCTTTAGCAAGGCGGGTCATGGCATCATCGATCCGCGCGCCTTCGGTGCCCCGGACCACCACATTGGCGCCAAAAACACCATTGGCCTGAAACGGATAACAACCGATGGACAGGTCGTCGAAATCCGTGGCAAGCGCAGACAGCGTTGCGGCAATTTCACCCTCTCCCCGGTCCACGCGCAGGGTTTGCGACAACAAAGGTTGACCGCCCGTTAAACCGGTCAGCACGCTGGCGACCATCGCCTGAAAGACCAAAGGCACCCCGGCCATGACATGCACATTTGCAAGGGTGAACCCCGGCGCAATCGAGACCGGATTGTCTATCAGCGCCGCGCCATCGGGAATGCGTGCCATCCGAAGGCGCGCCGCATTCAGTTCCAGACCCGATTTGTCGTAATGCGCCTGCAACAGCGCGCGCGCATCATCGCGAATGTCGATATGCGCCCCAAAGGCCCGCGCGATGCAATCGGCGGTGATATCGTCATGGGTCGGGCCAATGCCACCACTGGTGAACACATGGTCATATGCTTCAGACAGCGCTTTGACGGCGGCCTCAATCGCCGGGGCGTCATCACTGACGATCCGCACCTCTGACAGATCGATACCGTGCTTGGTCAACTCCTGCGCCAGATAGTGCATATTCGCATCACGGGTCCGGCCCGAGAGGATCTCATCTCCGATCACAAGCATTGCGGCGGTTGGGTTGGCCATGGCGCTCTTCCTCTTGATCGACCCTTTGGCCAGGTATAGGCCCTTGACCATGCGATTTGAAACCCCTCTTGTCCCCGCCCGCCTGATCCGCCGCTACAAACGCTTTCTGGCCGATTGCACGCTGGAGGATGGGCGCGAGGTGACCGCCCACTGCGCCAATCCGGGTTCGATGATGGATCTGGCCGAGCCGGGCGAGAAAATCTGGCTGGAACCCAATGACGATCCGAAGAAAAAGCTGAAATACGGCTGGCGGCTGGTGGATCACGAGAATGGGCATTTCACCGGCGTCGACACATCTGTCCCCAACAAGGCCCTGCGCGCCGCACTGGAGGCACAAGAAATCCCAGAACTGGCGGCTTACGAAACGGTAAAGCCCGAAGTGAAATACGGCCAGAACAGCCGCGTCGATTTCCTACTAACCCAGCCCGGCCTTCCGGATGCCTATGTCGAGGTCAAAAGCGTGACCCTGTCCCGTCAGCCCGGCCTGGCCGAGTTTCCCGACAGCGTCACCGCACGTGGCACCAAACATCTGGGCGAGTTGACGGCGATGGTGGCACAAGGGCACCGGGCAATCATGTTGTATCTGGTGCAAAGGACGGATTGCGATCGGTTCGCCCTGGCTGCGGATATCGATCCAACCTATGCAGCGGCCTTTGAAGTCGCGCAGGCGAAGGGAGTTGAGAAGCTGGTGTATGGGACGCAGATTTCACCTGACGGGGTTTGGGTGGCCAAGCTGGAACGCAGTCCTTCTTAGGTTTCGCTGAACACCCATTCTGGGCTCATCTTGACAAATACGGCATTGGGGACGACCGTCGGCTACACTTAACATCAATAGAAAATATCAAAGAAGAGCCGATGCCATCAATTGAACTACTGCTCGCCTTTGTGGCCGCAACAGCGGTATTCGCATACATGCCCGGACCGGCGATGCTTTATACAGCGGCACAAACGATGGCACGAGGTCGCAAAGCGGGCTGGTTGGCGGCTGTGGGCATTCATGTTGGCGGCTATGCACATGTGGCGGCGGCCTCTCTGGGCCTTGCAATTCTGTTTGACGCGGTCCCGACCCTCTACACCGTGCTAAAATTCGCGGGTGCGCTGTATTTGGTTTTTCTTGGTGCAAGGTTGTTTCTCTCGCGTGAGCACATCACAACATCCGTGCTTGAGGTAGACACAAAATCGCCAATGCGCGCCTTTTGGGAGAGCGTGACAGTTGAGGTCCTCAACCCCAAAACCGCTATTTTCTACGTAGCCTTTCTGCCGCAGTTCACCGATCCCGCCGCGAACTTTCCGATTTGGTTGCAGTTGTTCATCCTCGGGACTGTCGTGAATGTCATGTTTTCCAGCGCGGACGTGATTGCGGTGATCCTGGCGGACAAGGTCACAGCGGCTCTCAAACAATCGGTCATGGCAGCGAAGATCGTGCGTAAGATCGGCGGGAGTATTCTGGTTGCCCTCGGCCTGAACGTTGCGCTGTCGCGTCATTAGGAAGCCGCAACGGTCCGCATCTGGGGGTCCATGCATCAACCAAAGTGGACAATCAGCAAAAGCCGTCCGACGGCAGCGTTGATTCATATAGCAAAGTTGATATGTGATCGATTTTCAGAGCTGGTTCATCGAACGTTGTGAAACTCCAGTTGGCACCTCCGCCAACCCTTGATCTATCACAATCACTCGATACAGCGCCCCGCGACCCTGCGCCCTCTGGTACTTTCTACACAAGCAGCGTAAAAGAAGTGCTGCGCGAAACATTTGGAGCCTCGCATCTATGAAAGACCATCGTGGCCGTCTGACCAAGGACGGTATCCGCATCTATGAGCAAGGTGACTTTGCTGGCATGCACGCCGCAGGGGCCTTGGCTGCGCGGATTCTGGATGACATTGCGGAACATGTCTTTCCCGGCCAGACCACTGGCGCGATTGACGGGATCATCACGCAGATGGTCGAAGACGCGGGCGCGACCTCGGCCACGATAGGCTACAAGGGGTATCAGCACGCCAGCTGTATCAGCGTGAACCATGTGGTCTGCCACGGGATTCCGGGCGACAAAAAGCTGAAGGATGGCGATATTCTGAATATCGACGTCACGGTCATTGTCGACGGCTGGTTTGGCGATACCTCGCGCATGTATGTGGCCGGGAAATTGCCGCGCAAGGCGGAACGCCTGATCCAGGTAACCCATGATGCGCTGTTCAAAGGCATCGAGATGGTCAAGCCGGGCAACACGTTCGGCGATATCGGCCACGCGATCCAGGCTTATGTCGAGGCGCATCGGATGAGCGTCGTACGCGATTTCTGCGGCCATGGTCTGGGCCGGGTGTTCCACGCCCCGCCGAATGTGCTGCACTATGGTCGTCCGGGAACCGGTGCCAAGCTGGAAGAGGGCATGTTTTTCACTATCGAACCGATGGTCAATCTGGGCCGCCCCGAGACTAAAACGCTGGCGGATGACTGGACCGCCGTGACCCGCGACAAGTCGCTGTCGGCGCAGTTCGAGCATTCGGTCGGTGTAACAGCGGATGGGGTTGAGATCTTTACCCTTTCACCGGGCAACAAGTTCCACCCGACCTATTCGTCCTGATCTGCGGCCTGATCGCGCAACAGCTTTAACAGCAATGTCTCATCCCGCCACGGGATGACCGCGTCGTGAATAAAGACCGGCGCGCGCAAGGGTTTTGGCTCGGGGCCTGTAGAGGTCTCGGCGTCGCGGGAGAACGACCAGGTCCAAGGGGTCAAAGCGCGGTCCATATGCGGATGTTAGCACGACCGGGTCAGATTCCCAAAAGCCTTGGAACCTCAGCCATGTCGGTGAAGACTTCGGCACCGAGATCTGCCAGAACCGCTCCGTTCCCGTGGGGCGCATAGGCCAGACAGCGCATATTGGCCCGGATTGCGGCGGTAACGCCCGCCAAGCTGTCTTCGATTACCACAGGGGAGGACGCCCCGAAGTGCTTTGCGGCGGTCAGAAACAGTGTGGGATCGGGTTTTCCGATGCCCAGCACCTCTGCGGAAAACAATGCATCTTTAAACCGATCCCAAAGATCATTCTGCCCCATCGTCACCTTCATCTTAGAGGGCGGCCCGTTTGACGCCACACAATACGGCAAACCACATTTGTCCAAATGCCCCAGAACTTCGAAAATCCCATGGATGACCGGAACGCCGGATCGCAATAGTTTATTGGTCTCCGCGTCGAGTTCCTTGCCCCAGTTATCTGGTAGGGTTACGCCCAGTTCCCGTGCCTTTTCCATGCACTCTCCGGTCGTGTGCCCGGCAAAGATCGACAGGCATTCAGCGAGTGTCAAATTCAATCCATAGCGGGACAAGCTATCAGCTAATGCCTGGTTCGAAGGGATTTCACTATCAACCAGCACACCGTCACAATCGAAGATGACAAGATCGTGCATATGGGGCCTCCGCCTGTTGTGGAGTCGACCTAACCGAGGAGAAAGCAGCATGCAAATGGCAGATAGGCGTCAATCTGCGCGACCTGTTTCAGCCTGAAACATTGCGCCACATCAACGAGATGTGGGTATCGCCATATTTCCGCGTATTGTGCAGGCTGAACCCATCCGGCGCGGGCATGGGAGCGTTTTCTTCCCAAACCAGCAGGGCGCCTTCCGCAACCCACCCTCCGTCCACAGCAGCAGCGACAGCTTTCTGACCCAGCGCCTTGCCGTAAGGCGGGTCGAGGAAGATAAGGTCATATGGCGCGCCGGTGTTCTCGGGTAACCGCGTCGCATCGCGGCGGATCAGGTCGGTGCGATCGGCGCTACGGGTCAGGTCGATATTCTTGCGGATCAGACCCTGCGCCACACGTCCGTCGTCGACAAAAGTCACGTGCGCAGCCCCACGCGACAGCGCCTCAAGCCCCAGCGCGCCGGTGCCAGCGAACAGGTCCAGCACACGAAGGCCGTCGAAATCGACCTGGTGGGTCAGAACGTTGAACAGGCTTTCGCGCACCCGATCTGTGGTGGGACGCAGATGCGCGCCCGCATCCCCTTTGCCAACCGAGGCCAAGGTCCGGCCCCGGAACTCTCCGGCAATGATCCTCACGCCTTAAGCAGCGGTTTAAGGTCGGCCTCCGGGTCGGCTACGATGGCTGGGTCAGCGGTCTTACCCATCTCGATCAAACGCTTGCCGACCATATAGGCGCGCGGGTCGTTCATTGCGTCCACTGCGATCAACTGGTCGCCGTTGTAATACCAGAAAGACACGGTCTGGCCTTCACCCTGACGGGTCACGACACGGTCATAGCCTGTGTTCAGCCCAGCAATCTGTAGCTTCACGTCATACTGGTCCGACCAGAACCAAGGTTTTGCCACATAATCCCTGGCCGCGCCCAACATGTTCTGGGCCACGATTTCGGCCTGATCGATGGCGTTCGGCACGCTCTCCAGCCGGATCCGCCCTTCACCATGCGGAAAGGACGCACAATCGCCCGCCGCCCAGATCGAGGGATCGGACGTCCGGCCATGGGCATTGGTTTTGATGCCGTTATCCAGCTCAAGCCCAGCCATTTCGGCCAGCTGGGTCGCAGGCGCGATGCCGACGCCGACCACGACGAAATCCACCTCCACTTCGGTGCCGTCGGTCAGGACCGCCCCCGTTACCTTCCCATCTTCGCCGATAAGCCGATCCAGCCCAACGCCCTCGCGAATATCCGCGCCGTACTCGCTGTGCAGGGCACGGAAGTAATCACTGGTCTCGGGCGCGGCGACGCGCTGCAAGATGCGGTCGGCCATCTCGACCAGAGTCACCTTGACTCCGCGCTTGGCGCAAACGGCTGCGGCCTCAAGCCCGATATAACCGCCACCCACGATCAGGGCGCGCGCGCCCTCGGCCACCCGGGGCTCCATCTCGTCGATATGGGCCAGATCGCGCACCACATGGACACCGCCCAGATCCCCGCCAATTGCAGCAGGCAGGCGACGCGGGTCCGATCCCGTGGTCAGCGCCAGTTCATCATAAGCGATGACCTCATCGCCCACGGTCACTGTCTTGGCTTGCGGATCGATTGCGGTGACGCGCTGACCCAGGCGTAAGGTGATGTTGTTTTCGGCGTAAAAGCTTTCAGGCCGCAGGAACAGGCGCTCTAGCTCCATCTCTCCTAACAGATAAGCCTTGGACAGCGGCGGGCGCTGATAGGGCGGATGCGGTTCGGCCCCGATCAGGGTGATATCCCCGTCAAACCCGTCGTTGCGTAACCGTGCAACCAGAGATGCACCCGCCTGACCTGCTCCAATCACGACTATATGGCTCATGTTCCTCCCACCCTGTCGAATTCCCGTGGTCTCTTCCACTCGGACACCTATATTGCGGCAAAGCCCGACTCTGCAAATCCAAACGACAGGAGTGTAAAAATGATTTCAACAGGTGACACCCTCCCCGACGCCACACTGATCCAAATGGGTTCGGACGGACCGGAAGAGGTTCGGGTTTCAGAAAAGACCAAAGGGCGCAAAGTCGTGATCTTCGCAGTTCCCGGTGCATTCACCGGCACCTGTACTACGGCACATGTGCCAAGCTTTATTCGCACCAAAGGTCAGTTCGACGCCAAGGGTGTTGATGAGATCATCTGCGTTTCCGTCAACGACCCGTTCGTGATGGGCGCCTGGGGAGAGTCCACAGGGGCCACAGCCGCCGGCCTGACCATGCTGTCCGACGCGGCATCGGAATTCACCAAGGCCATCGGCATGGATTTCGATGCACCGCCTGTCGGGTTGATTGCGCGGTCCAAACGCTATGCGATGCTGGTCGAAGACGGCAAGGTAACCGCCCTGAACCTGGAAGAAAGCCCCGGTACTTGCGAGATTTCAGCGGGCGAAGGCTTGTTGGACGTGATCTGATCTCGCTTGCCCCGGCACGGTCGGGGCGACCTGAACCGCATTTAACTTGATGCAACACCCCGATGCGCGGATACTTGGTGTATTCAATCAGGGAGTTCATTGATGGCGTTGAAGAAAATTACCCTCGTTCTGGGCTGCGCAGGTGCGCTGGCAGCGTGCGGCCCGGCCCCAACCCCTCAACAGCAGGCGGCCCGGCAGCATGAAATCGCATGCCTCAGCGGCACATTGGGCGGCGCGCTGATCGGCGGAGCCATCGGCAACCAGTTCGGCGGCGGGTCCGGTAAGGCAATCCTGACGGCCGCGGGCGCTGCCACTGGTGGTTTCGAAGGTCAAAGATACGCGTGCTGAGGAGGCGGGACATGAAACGAGTTATACTGATTGCGGCCCTGACATGCGCCGGCATCGCCAGCGCGGAAACCGTCGCGGAACTGCATGAGAATGAGCTGAAGGCCATCGACACCAACAATGACGGTTTTCTGTCCAAGGATGAGTTCAACGCCTTCTCGGACTATGCCTTTCAGGCGATGGACGGAGACAAGAACGGCACTTTAGGTTTGGAAGAAACCAAGCCGTTTCTGGACATTAAACAATTCCAATCCGTTGACCGGGACGGAGACAGCCTTATCTCAAGGGCAGAATACGACGCGCAGATGGAAAGCGATTTCAATTCGGCGGATCGTGACGAAAACGGCCAGTTGGATTGACGTCGGTATGTTCTGACAGGAGCATGTCATGAATAAATGGATGTTGTTGGCGGGAATTACCGCGCTTGCGGCCTGTGACGTGCCGCAAGCACCCGTGGTGACCGGCCCGGATGGCCAGACCCGTATTCAAATCAATACTGAAGGTTTGACTTGTTACGAGACGCGGTGCTTGGACATCAATCCGTTTGCACGCAGCGTTCGCTCGATTGGCAATCGCACCATTGGAATTCCTGGAAACATCAATGTCAGCGATGGCACCGTGACGCCCGAAGAGTTCAAACAGATGAGCGTCGCGGCGTCATTGGCAGGCGGTATGGGATCGGGTGGAAACCGTTAAACCAGACTATCCATCTTGCGCGCCAGCTTGGCATCCAGAGACGACAATCCACCCACATCATGGGTCGACAGCACCACTTCGACGGTCCGATAGACGTTGGACCATTCGGGGTGGTGGTTCCACTTTTCGGCAAAGATCGCAACTTGCGTCATCCAGCCGAACGCCTGGACAAAATTGTCGAAAATGAAGGTTTTGGTGATGGCGTCACGATCTTCCACCATGGTCCAGCCGTTTTTGAACAACGGGTCCAACAGCGGGCCGCGGGCCTCGGTCGACAAAAGTTCAGTCATTGCTGTTCCTCCGGGTTCGACTTTCTGAACGGACCATAATCCGTCAGAATCTCGATCTCTTCTCCCACTGCGTGGGCCTCGGCGTCCAGATATTTCCGAACCGCATCTGCAAATCCCGGATCGCCGATCCAGTGCAGGCTGAAGGTACGGGTCGGCAGATAGCCACGCGCCAACTTGTGTTCACCCTGCGCGCCAGCTTCGACCCGGGCCAGTCCGTTGGCAATGGCAAAGTCGATCGCCCTATAATAGCACAGTTCGAAATGCAGGCAGGCATGGTGTTCGACACACCCCCAATACCGGCCAAACAACGTTTCTCGCCCAATGAAATTCAAAGCCCCGGCGATAGGATACCCGTTGCGTTCTGCCAACACCAAAGCCATGTCATCTGCCATGGTTTCCTGTGCGATATCAAAGAATTGGCGGGTCAGGTAGGGCGAGCCCCACTTGCGTGCACCTGTGTCCTGATAAAACTGCCAGAATGCGTCCCAGTGTTCAGGCTGCAAGTCTGGTCCGGTGATGGTTCTGATCTCACCCCCGAAATCGCAGGCCTGCGCCCGTTCCCTGCGAATGTTCTTCCGCTTGCGAGACGATAAGGCGGTCAGAAACCCATCAAAATCCGCGTAATCATCGTTCAGCCAATGAAACTGCTGCGAGGTGCGCTGCAGCAGGCCCATCTGCTCTCCCGCCAGCGCCTCGGCCTCCGTACAGAATGTGGCGTGCAGCGACGATATCCGGTTCTCGGCTGCCAGTTGCACAGCACCCTGCACCAGCGCCGACATACCCACCGCATCATAGCCGGGACGAACCAGGAACCGCCGCCCCGTCGCAGGGGTAAACGGCACAGCGATCTGCAATTTGGGGTAATAGCGCCCACCCGCGCTTTCATAGGCGTGGGCCCAGCTATGATCGAAAATATATTCGCCCTGACTGTGTGATTTGGCAAACATCGGCGCGGCACCGATCAGCATCCCGTCCAGATAGGCTGTCAGGTACTGAGGTTGCCACCCGGTCCCGCGCCCGACCGAGCCGCTGTCTTCAAGCGCGGACAAAAACCGGTGCGTCGTGAACGGATCAAATGGCCGCCCACCATCCGCTGTTTCGGGGCAGGCACAGCTATCCCATTCGGCTGCAGGAATCTGCGACAGCGCGCTTAGAACCCGAACTTCGATTTGTGCCTGATCCATATTCCCTCCGCGCCCTGCCATTATTTGTGATGGCAGGGGCAGGGTTCAAGCGGGTTGTGCGGCCAGATACCCTTCGAAGGTCACATTATTGGCAACCTTACGGGCCTCGGCCTCTTGCCCGGGCGACCGGATGGTCCAACACAGAATCGGCACCCCTTGCGCTTTTAGTTCAGCAACACGAGGACGAGACAGATCGGCGGCCTCGTGGCTGATGAAACTGGCGCCAACACGGTCGAAATCGGGTATGCCGCGCAGGTGGTCGCAGACCGCAGCCGGCAGCAGCTCGACCTCGGGCCGATAGGCGCAGGTGACGATGCCCCGGGGAAGATCCGGGGCCAGACGGACCAGTTCGGAGACCGAATTCGGATTGAAGGACATCAGCGCGACCGGGCCGTCATAACCCTTCAATGCGCGCACCGTATCAGCCTCAAGCGCTCCGACATTCGGACCCATGGCACCGTCCTGATCCTTAAGCTCGATCAGCAGGGGGACCCGACCACCGACGATATCCAGAACCTCGTCCAGTGTCGGGATGCCGTCCTCGGCATGAAGCAGCGGTGTCGCCCGCGCCTGTTCTGCCGTAATCTGTCGGATTGGGCCGGGCTGTCCGGTCAGACGCTTCAGGTCATAGTCATGAAAGGCCATCGCCCGGTTGTCCGAGGTCAGTTGCAGATCAATCTCGATCCCATAGCCAGCCTCAACAGCGGCGCGAATGGCCGCCCGACTGTTTTCCGGGCGGTTCTTGGTCTTGTCGTGCAAGGCCCGATGCGCAATCGGGGTCTGCAGAAACGCATCAGGCAAAGCGGGTGTCATCGGACCTCGAAGATACCTTCGATTTCGACCGCCACGCCCAGCGGCAGCGACGCGGCACTGACAGCGGATCGAGAGTGACGGCCAGCCTCGCCCAGCGCCTCGACCAGAAAATCCGAAGCGCCATTGATCACCTGCGGCTGCGCGGTAAATTCAGGGGTCGAGTTCACAAAGCCGGTCAACTTTATCACACGCACCAGATTCTCGATATCCCCATCACAAGCCGCCTTGACCTGTGCAAGCAGATTGATCGCACAAACCTTGGCTGCTGCTGCACCCGCCTCGACATCCATGTCCGCGCCCAGTTTTCCGGTGATCAGATCGTCGTCCTTGGAAATCTGGCCCGAAACGTAAACAATATTGCCGATTCTCACGAAAGGCACATAGTTCGCCGCCGGTGCGGGTGCATCCGGCAAGGTTATGCCAAGGCTTTCCAGTTTTGCTGCGATGCTCATGAGTATGATCCTCACCCTAAGTAATTCGACTCGGGCGGACGCTAACCGGGAAAGCGCGCAGCGGAAAGCCGGAAACCGTCATTTTCCGCATTGCACGTGTTCTGAGCATAGATTCTCTTATTCCGGGCTAAGTAAATCCATCACTTTGCCAAATTGTGTTCATCAAGTTAAAGGCTAGGTGTTTCAATTCGAGCCTGAAACTTTTATGTGACGGCAACTTGGGCCTTGCGGGCCCGGCCATAGCAGTAGTGATTGAAAGCCAGACCCAAACTGGCGATCCGGAGTATCGAAGACAGTGTCGAGCAGATTCCGCTTCAAGCATTTGTTTATGCTGCCCGTTCTGGCAGTGCTCAGCGCCTGTGCGTCGCAACCCGCCGAGGAGTCCGCGCGCGGGGAAATTTTTGACCCCTACGAAAACGCAAATCGCGGTATTCACAAATTCAACCTGGGCGTAGACCGTTTTCTGTTCCGCCCGGCCTCGAAAGGCTATGTGAAGATCGTACCCGATCCGATGGTCACAAGTTTCAGCACCTTTGCCGAGAATATCTCGCTGCCGGGTCAGGCGGTGGACTATCTGTTACAGGGAAACCTCAAGCAGTCGGGCAACGCGTTGCTGCGGTTCGTGATCAATATGACCGTTGGTGGGGCCGGTCTGTCCTCGCCCGCGGATGAACTGAATCTGCCCCCGGTCGACACTGACTTCGGCGAAACCCTGCATGTCTGGGGCTTTGGCGAGGGCGCCTATGTGGAACTGCCCTTCTATGGCCCGTCGACAACACGGGATGCGGTTGGTGTTGTGGTCAACCTGTTCTCGAACCCGATCAACTTTTCGCCCACACGACCGGCGGACAATTTGGGTGTTTATGCCGAAGTCGTGCGGCGCATGGGCGATCGCGGCAGGTTCTCGGACACGGTCGATTCGATTTTGTATGAAAGTGCGGACAGTTACGCGCAGGCCCGGACGATTTACCTGCAAAACCGCCGCTTTGAACTGGCAAGGGATGACGAAGACGCCTATCTGGGACTGTATGACGACCCCTATGCCACAACGGGGACCGACCCAGTCAGGGACCCCTATCTCGACCCCTACGAGGACCCCTATGCCGAATAACCTGATGAACCGCCGTAGCTTTGCCGCAACAGCCCTGGTCGGGTTGACGGCCATCGCGCTACCCCTGCCCGCATTTGCCCTGACCGAAGACAGTGCCAAGCAACTGGTCAACAGCGTGGTCGCCGACATCACCCGCGTCATCGAATCCGGCAAATCCGAAAAGGCCATGCTGCGCGATTTTCAGAAGATCTTTGTACAGTATGGCGATGTGCCGATCATGGCCCGCTATGCTTTGGGTGTAGAGGCACGCAGCGCGTCCTCGGCCCAAATGCGCCAGTTCACCAAGGCATTCGAAGGATATATCTCGCGCAAATATGGCCGCCGGTTCCGTGAATTCATCGGTGGTGAAGTGTCTGTACGCAACGCGCGCAAGATTAAGGCCGGATATGAAGTACGCACCTCGGTCAAACTGCGCGGGTCAGCCCCATTTGAGGTTACTTTTCTGGTGTCGGACAAATCCGGCAGTGGCAAGTTCTATAACATGTTCATCGAAGGGGTGAATCTGCTGCTGACCGAGCGCACCGAAATCGGCGCTATGCTGGATGCGCGCAAGGGCAACCTGAACCAGCTGATCAAGGACCTGGGAAAGACCGGCTGATTCAGCTTGGACTTGTCATGAAAAACCGCCGCACGAGCCACTCGCGCGGCGGTTTTCTATTAGTTTAGCCGCTCACCGGTTTCCTTGGCGAAATACGAGACCTTGCTCATGTCAAAGGCAAGGGTCAGCATCTTCCCCGCCTGCGCGCTGGTTTCCGCGTGCAAACGCGCCGTGACCTGCTTGCCCCCCAGTTCCGAGACCACATAGGTATCCGCCCCGGCGGGCTCGACCATGTCGACAAGGCATTCTGCCTCCTGCACACCGGCTCCGGCGCGGAATCCGGCCTCGGCGATGTCTTCAGGGCGCAGGCCGAGGATGACGTCCTTTGGCAGCGACAGGTCGCGGGCATCGTTTAGCACGAGTGTCTCTCCATTCTCGCGCGTGATGGCGATCTGGGTTCTCACCCCGTTCTTGACCGCCTGGGCAGGGATCAGGTTCATCGCAGGTGACCCCATGAAATCAGCGACAAACAGGTTGGCCGGGTTGTTGTAGATCTCGGCCGGTGTTCCGATCTGCTGCACGATACCGCCTTTCAGAACGACGATCTTTGTCGCCAGCGTCATCGCCTCGATCTGATCGTGGGTCACATAGACGATTGATGCATCAAGGGTCTGGTGCAGCTTTTTGATCTCGGTCCGCATCTCGACCCGCAATTTGGCGTCGAGGTTTGACAGGGGTTCATCAAACAGGAACAGCTTGGGATCACGCACCAGCGCCCGGCCCATCGCCACACGCTGACGCTGACCGCCCGACAACTGGCTGGGGCGGCGGTTCAGCAACGGTTCGATCTGCAACAGAGAAGCCACGTCTTTCAACTTGGTATCCTGCGTCGCCTGATCCACCCCGCGCACCTTCATGCCGAAGGTGATGTTCTTGGCCACCGACATGGTCGGGTACAGAGCGTAGGACTGGAATACCATCGCGATGTCGCGGTCCTTGGGGCTGACATGGGTCATATCCTTGCCCCCGATGGACAAGGTTCCGCCGGTGATCTCCTCAAGCCCCGCAATACAGTTCAGCAATGTGGATTTACCGCAGCCCGAAGGGCCGACCAGCACCAGAAAGTCGCCCGGTTCGATCGAGATGTTGATGTCCTTCAAAATCTCGGTCGTGCCGTAGTTCTTGTAGAGACTGTTGATGTCGAGAATAGGAGCCATGGGTCTTATCCCTTCACTGAGCCAGCGGTCAGGCCGCGGATGAAATACTTACCGGCAACGACATAGACGAGCAGCGTCGGCAGCCCCGCGATGATCGCGGCGGCCATGTCGACGTTGTATTCTTTGACGCCGGTGGTGGAGTTTACGATGTTATTCAGCGCCACGGTCACGGGCTGCGTGCCTGCCTGGCTAAACGACACGCCGAACAGGAAGTCGTTCCAGATCTGCGTGAACTGCCAGATTACAGTCACCACGATGATGGGCAACGACAGCGGCAGGAAGATCGACCAGAAAATCCGCAGGAAGCCCGCGCCATCAACCCGCGCAGCCTTGGTCAGCTCGGACGGAATGGTGACATAGTAGTTGCGGAAGAACAGCGTGGTGAAGCCCAGCCCGTAGATAACGTGGACAAAGATCAGACCCGGAATGGTTCCAGCGATGCCCATCATGCCCAGCAGACGCGCCATCGGCAGCAGAACAACCTGGAACGGGATGAAGCAGCCAAACAGCATCAGCGAGAAGATGATGTTCGCGCCTTTGAACTGCCATTGCGCGACCACATAGCCGTTCAATGCGCCCAGCAGGGTCGACAGGGCCACCGCTGGCACCGCGATCAGGACCGAGTTCCAGAAGTAAGGCCGCAGGCCCTCGCATTGGATACCGGTACAAGCGCCGGACCATGCTGTTTTCCAGGCGTCAAAACTGACCTCACGCGGCAGGGAAATCAGGGACCCTGTGCGGATTTCCTCAAGGCTTTTCAGTGATGTGGTCAACATTACGAAAAGCGGCATCAGGTAATACAACGCGAACAGGCCCAGCATCACGTACAGCAACCAACGCAAGGCAATCTTGCTAGCGGCGCTTTGGGTGCGGGTTTGGGTTTGGGGCATCGACAGATCAGTCATTTTTCGCCCTCAGCTCTGAATAAAGATAGGGAACCACGATGGCAAAGACGACCAGCATCATGATCATCGCGGACGAGGCCGCCTGACCTATATCCCCGCGCGAAAACGCCATGGCGTACATGTAGGTGGCGGGCAGATCGGTTGCGTAACCGGGGCCACCGCCTGTCAGGGCGATGACAAGGTCAAAGCTCTTGATCGCAAGGTGGGCTAGCACGATGAAGGCTGACAGGAAGATCGGGGCCATCGAGGGGATGATGATCGCCGTGTAGATGCGCCATGTGGGGATGCCATCGACCTGCGCGGCCTTGATGATCTCTCCGTCCACCGACCGTAGTCCGGCCAGAAACAGCGCCATGACGAAGCCCGAGCTCTGCCAGATCGCAGCAATTACGATGGTGTAGATCGCGTAATCGGGGTTCACCAGCCAGTCGAACTCGAAATTGGTAAAGCCCCAGCCCTGCACCATGGATTCAATGCCCAACCCTGGGTTCAAAATCCATTTCCACGCCGTACCGGTCACAATCATCGACAGCGCCATCGGGTACAGGTAGATCGTGCGGATCGCCCCTTCGACGCGGATCTTCTGATCCAGCAGGATGGCCAGCAACAGGCCCAGCACCATCGCGATCACGATGAACAGCGCGCCAAAGATATACAGGTTGTTGATTGCCGTGTCCCAGCGGGGCGAGTCGAACAGGCGTTCATACTGAATGAAGCCATGGATTTCGTATTTCGGCAGTAGTTTTGATCGGGTCAGCGACACCCATGCCGTCCATCCGATAAATCCGTAAACAAAGATCAATACGGCGATGAACGACGGTGCCAGCACCACCTTGGGCAGGTGGTTTTCCAGCCATTCGGACATTTTAGCCTCCGGGGAGAAGTGCTCTGCCCCGTCAGTATAGGGGGCAGAGCGGGTTGGATCAGTAGCTGTTTGCCACCGCGTCCGCCAATTGCTGAACCGCGTCAGCCGAGGACATATCCGAGTTGAAATGCGCGGTCACAACATCGGTGATCGCACCGGCCTGCGACCCGCGCAGCGCCATACCATGCGCGTAGGACGGCAGCAGCGAGCCACCTGCCGAGGTCGAGCCCATGTCTTCGGCCGACAGGTTGGCGCAGATGTCAAAGTCTTCCAGACCTACATCGGTCCGCGCAGGGATCGAACCCTTGTTCAGGTTGAACACTTTTTGGAAGTTCGGCGCCACGATCAGCTTGGCCAGAAGGTCCTGACCGGCTTTCTTGTCGTCACCTTCCACATCAAACATGGCAAAGCTGTCGACGTTGTAGAGATATCCGTCACCGGGGGTCGAGGCGCACAGGAAATCCTCACCGGGCTTTTTACCGGCTGCCAGGAATTCGCCCTTGGCCCAGTCTCCCATGATCTGGAACGCCGCTTCGCCGTTCATGACCATCGCCGTGGCAAGGTTCCAGTCGCGGCCCGAGAAGTTCTCGTCCACATACCCACGCAAGGTGCGCATCTGGTCGAACACCTGAACCATCGTATCCGAGGTCAGCGCGTCGGGGTCCAGATCGACCAGCGCTTTCTGGAAGAACTCAGGTCCGCCAATGCCCAGAACCACGGTCTCAAAAACGGTTGCGTCCTGCCATGCCTGACCACCATGGGCCAGCGGGATCACACCGGCGGCTTGCAGCTTGTCAGCGGCGGCGTTGAACTCATCCCAAGTGGTTGGCATCTCGATGCCATTGGCCGCCAGAACGTCTGCGTTGGCCCAGATCCAGTCCACGCGGTGGACGTTCACGGGTGCCGCGCACCAAGTGCCCTCACACTGCATGTGTCCGGCGATCGACGCGGGCAGAACATCTGCCCAGCCTTCGGCTTCAGCCACTGACGAGATGTCAGCCAGAACGCCCTCTTCATACCATTCCTGAATCGCAGGGCCTTTCAGCTGAACCGCCGTCGGCGCGTTCCCCGCCAGAACACGGGCGCGCAGAGCGGTCATCGCCGCGTCACCGCCGCCACCGGCGACTGGCATATCAGTCCAGGTGCCGCCGTTCGAGGCGAATTCTTCCTGTAGAACGGCAACCGATTTGGCCTCACCGCCCGAGGTCCACCAGTGCAGCACTTCGGCCTCTGGTCCAGCCAGCGCCGACGATCCTGCCGCGATGGCAAATGTCGAAACCGTTGCAAATGCAAAACACTTCATTCTTTCCTCCCTTAGGTATTTCGATGCCACTGAAACAGCGGCGATGGGCGTCATTGTGCGGGCGGAACGCTGTCTGACAACGCTGAATCCGGCTTAGTCCAATGTCAGGCTCCAAATATTCACCGCTTTTGTTACAGCGTGTTACGTTGACATTGAATCCGTTTCCATTCGTTACAATTGACGGCAATCAAAGGGGCGGAGATTGGGAGGATCAGCATCTTGGGCATACCGCGACTCTTGGTGGTAGATGACGACCCGGATATGCGGTCGATGATGACGCAGTTCTTTCAACAGAACGGATTTATCGCCCTGCCCGCAAGCTCTGAAGCTGAAATCCAGCGCCACCTGACTGCAGGCCGGATTGATCTGATTCTGCTGGATGTGATGCTGGGCGACGAAAACGGTGTCGAAATCTGCGCCCGTTTACGACGCGAACAGGACGTGCCGATCATTCTGGTCTCGGCCCTGTCGGCAGATCATCAACGCATGGCCGGGTATGAGGTCGGGGCAGACGACTACATCGCCAAGCCCTTTAACCCGCAATTGCTGCTGGCGCGTGTCCGTGCGGTAATGCAGCGGGCCCGGCGGACCTCTTCACTGGCCTATCGCCGCCGCACCCGGACGTTTCGGTTCGATGGATGGGTTTTCGACGGAAAGCGGGACGAGGTGCACTCGCCCGAGGGCTTTCTGGTGTCGCTGTCGCAACGCGAAACTGCGTTGCTCAAGGTCCTGCTGGCCAATCCGCACATCCCGCTGACCCGCGACGAAATCGCTGATGCATTGGATGTGACCGGCGAGGCCGAAAAGCCCGAGGCGCAGGGCCGGGCCATTGATATGCTAGTCGGTCGCCTGAGGTCCAAAATCGAAACGAATCCCAAAGACCCCCAGATGCTGCGAACCGAGCGTGGTACAGGTTACGTGTTTTCTGCCGACGTGTCCGTGGAAGAGGATACATGACCCTGCGCCTGCGAAGTCTGGGCTGGATTTGGTCATTGGCTGCCTTCGCCGCCGGACTGCTGTCGGCAGGTATGTGGTTTGCCTCGGCTCAGGCATGGGACAAGTACCTGACCCGGTCCTTTGTTGCAGGCTTTGCGGTCTACGAAGAGTTGCGCACCGGCATCGCGCCCGCCACCGGAGTTAGGATCACGCCTTTATCCCCTGACGCGGCCGCGCTGGCCGAGGCAGGCATGTTCGAACAGATACCGGGTATTTCGGGGCGCGGCTTTGTCACCAACCTGTCGATTCTGACCGACAGCTCTGCGCCTCTGAACGGTCGGGTACTGACACTGGCCGTCATGTCTGATCGTCTGGTGTATCCGATTTCGGGCATCGTGTCCGGCATAGATCAGACCGGGCCTGAAAAGATGGGAAACCTGACCCGCCTTCTGGCGACCTATTGCAGTGAGCCGATCCTGATCGCGCAATATGGGCGTGGGCCGTGGCAGCAGGTGGACGGCACCGACATCTGGGGGTGCAAAGCCGCCCCCACCGATCTGCGCCTGCCCGCCATTCTTGCAGCCATTGTGGCAATGGCGGTGATCCTGACATCGATCGGCAATGTCTCGGACACGTTTACGCGGTTCTCTCAGGCTCTGCGCGATCGCAGACGTCGTGGAGGGCCGGAAAGCTATGACGCCGACGGCCCGGAAGAGCTGCGCGACATCGTCTCGGCCGTGAACGCCCATCTGGATGACGAGCGCGCGCAGCTGGAGAAGCGCGCCATTGTTCTGTCCGGTGTAAGTCACGATCTTGGCACCCCTGCAACCCGGGTGCGTTTGAGGGCCGCACTGATCCGCGACGACGAATTGCGCGAAAAGCTTGAAGCGGACGTGGATCAGATGACCGGAATGATTGAAAGCGTGCTGACTTACACAAGGTCAGAGCTGAATGTCGAAGCGCCGCGTCAGATTTCCCTGACATCCCTCGTGGAGTCGCTGGTCGCCGACTATCAGGACACCGGCCAACCTGTGACATTGCTGGAAACCGCTCCGGTGACAGTCGAAGGAGCTCCATCCGTCTTTATGTCCCGCAGGGGTCGCGGTTCACTGACCGAAACACGGCGCATTCTGGTTACGGCGCGCCCTGTTTCGCTGAAGCGCGCGCTTACAAACCTGATTGACAACGCCCTGAAATATGGTCGCCACGCCGAAATCGCCCTGGAAACGGATGCCCAATGCGCCACAATCATTGTCGAGGATAAGGGCGCCGACCTCTCGGTCGAGGATATTGAGGCCCTGCTTTCCCCGTTTCGGCGCGGTTCGAACATCGGATCGTCCGACGGGTTCGGCCTTGGCCTTACGATCGCCACAACCGTCGCGGAACAACATGGCGGCACGCTGAGTTTCGAGGCCGGGGAACAGGGCCTGCGTGCCCTGTTGCGCATCACCCGCTAGCGGCATCACGTTCCGTAACTGCGCACCAGCGCGCCTGCGATCAACGCCCATCCATCTGCGATGACAAAGAACGCCAACTTGAACGGCAGGGATACGGTGGCAGGTGGAACCATCATCATCCCCATCGACATCAGGACCGCCGCAACCACCAGATCGATGATCAGAAACGGAAGAAAGACAAGAAATCCGATCTGAAAGGCGCGCGCGATCTCGGACAGCATGAAAGATGGCATCAGAACCGACAGCGGCGCCTCGGGCGACAATTGCATATCCGCGCTGTCTGGGCGCAGCGAGGCCATGGCCAGAAAGGTATCCGGATCTAGCCGCGACGCCATGAATTCACGAAACGGAATCAATGCGCGTTCAAGCGCTGTTTCTACGTCCAGCGTTTCCTCGATCAGAGGCTGGATGCCGGTGATCCAGGCTTCGGAAAACACCGGCTCCATGATGAAATACGTCAGAAAAAGCGCCAGGCTGACGATCAGCATATTGGGCGGAGATTGCTGCAGCCCGATACCCTGCCTCAGAATGGCCAGCACCGTGATCAGAAAGGGAAAACAGGTGATCATAATCGCCAGACCAGGGGCGAGGCTCAGCACCGCAATCAATAGGATCAGTTGAATGGTTCGGGCCGAGATGGAGCCCCCGTCGCCCAAGGATAGAGACACCTCCTGCGCCGCCGCCATCGACGGCAACATGAACAACGCCAGTAGAACCAGCAGGCGCATCACCCGATCCCGTTTTGCAGGTCCGAAATTTCGGTCAGGCGTACGGCAAGTTGGCCAGCCTGATCGCCCTCCATCTCCTCCAGCAGCCCGCGGGCAACCAATTGGTCGCCGACATACAGGTCAACGGGATCTTCAATCCGTTTGTCTAATGTCAGCACCGCGTTTTCGCCCATGCTCAACAGATCGCGGATCAGAGGGCGCGCGCGCCCGACCGAAACCGTTACTTCGATTGGAACCGCCTCGAACGGATTGGGTTTTTCTGATTTTGGGGTTTGGGGATCACTCATTGGACAAAGCCTTTTTTGCTTCAAAAACATAGGCATCAAACGCGCCGGAAATGGCACTCAGCAGGGCGCCGTTATCGACCTCACGGCAGGTCGTACCGACCTGTAACCGGGCTTGGCCCGCTTCCAGTGACGGGTCTTCGACAATTTTCGGCAGCGGCCTCAGGTCTTGCGGCATCACTGCAGCGACCTGTCCCTCGGTGCCCGGCGGCACCCGCAGCAGCATCGGCTGATCCACCTGCTCTTTTGCCATCTCACACAGTTGAGCGACGAGTTCAGCGCCAAACCCCTGCTCCAGCATCTCTGGAAGAATGGTTTGGACAAGACTCTGGAACATCGGTTCCAAAGACAACGTCATGCGGGTCAGCGCCTCGTGATAGGTAAAAGACAGATCCGACAGGGTGCTGGACAATTCAGCGCTGAGCTGATCGCGCCCCTGATCCCGAGCCTGAATCGCGTCGTCCCAACCCGCGCCGTAGCCGCGCTCAAAGGCGGCCAGTCGTTGCTCTTCCAGCGCGCCCTCATCCAACATGTGAAGCACGCCCGAGCCGCTTTGAACCGTAAAATCCTCAAGAAGATGGACAATCGACATCACACCTTCTCCTCGCTTTCCTCAAGCCAGCTGCGCAGGATTTCAACGGTTTCTTCCTGCTTGTCGCCGATCATGGCACGCAGCCGATCGACAGCATCCGTTGTCTGCACGCCCGCCAGCGCCGGAACATCGCCATCGGATTGGACTGGTAAAGGCATAAAGTTCTGCGAGTCTGCTACCGCAATCTCACCGTCCAGGGCTGCGCTTGCATCCGGCAGCGGGGGATTGCCCGCAGGCAAAAGCGCCGGTTCCGTCACCCGAGCGGTCAAGATAGGCCGGATCACAAACAGACCCAAAATCAACGAAACCGCAGCCAATACGGCCATCTGGATCAGCGACATGGCGTCGAGATGGATCTTTTGCCACAGCGATGCCGCAACCAGTGTGCCCTGCGGTTCTGACGCGGGCAGGTCCAGAGATTTAAGCGTGATCACATCTCCGCGCTCGGCGTCGAAGCCAACCGCCGAGGCGACCAGTTCTTCCAAAGCGTCCAGTTCAGGCTGCGGCATCGGTTGAAAGGTTTCCACCCCATCCGCACCGGTCGAACGAGTACCGTTTACAAGAACCGCAACCGTCAACCGTTTGATCGCCCCTGGCGCGCGGTGCACTTCAAGCTCGGTTTCGGAAACTTCGTAATTTACACGCTCTCGCGTCTGGGTTGCAGTCGAATTGGATTCGTCTCCGCCAGCGCCATCCCCGTCAGGCAGATTGGACGCCACGGTCACATCAGCCGACTGATTGCGCGAATTGTCAGAGCGCTCCTCGACATCTGTGCTGATTGCCACACGACCCTTGGGATCAAACCGGCGTTCGCGGATCGATTCGGTTTCGGTCACAGTGTCCACGCTGACCTCGACCACCGCATTCCCCGTGCCGACACGCGCCTCGACCAACCGCAGGACACGCTCCCGCAGCTGACGCGCTTTGTCGTCCGCTGTATCGGCAGAGGCTACCGTTTCCTGCGCCCCGATCACCGCCCCGTTCGAATCGATCACTGTAACGTTTTCCGGTGCCAGCCCGCTAACTGCCGAGGCCACCAGAAAACGAATCGCCTTGGCCTGGTCGCCAGTGATTTCGGACCCGGACGGCACCAAATAAACCGAGGCCGTTGGGGCCGAGTTACGTTGAAACGGATTAGAGGACCCATTTGCGATGTGCACGCGCGCCTGGCTGACATGTGGGCTGCCGACAATCGTGCGTGCCAATTCGCCTTCCTTTGCCCGCCAATAGGCCGCATCGAACATCTGCGAGGTGGTGCCAAACCCACTCAGCGAGTCCAGCAGTTCGTACCCGCGATTGCCATTCGCAGGCAGCCCCTCGCTGGCAAGCATCATGCGCAGCTCATCCCGCTGCGACCCGGGCACATAGATGGACCCGCCCTTGATCTCATACGGAATCCCGCGCTGATCCAGAGAACGAACAATGTCGCCGGCTGCGCCGCTTTCCAACCCCGCATACAGCAGCGTCATCGAAGGCGTGGTCGCAATACGCGACATCGTCAGAACGCCCAGAAACACCAGTGCCGCTGCGCCGGCGACTATGATTTGTTTGCGCCTGTCCAAACTTGCCCAGACAGTTCCGATCTGCTGCACGCTCACCTCCGACTCGCCGCCATTCTGTGCGACTGGTCCCCTATTTGAACGATTGCCCTTAACAATCGGTTAGTCCCTGCAAGGTTATGACAGTCCCGAATACAAGGATGAGGGCATCATGACCGATACGTCGGATGAAGTGGCAGAAGTCACTGGAAAATCTGGGAAAAAAGGCATGGTTACTGCAGTGATTCTGGCTCTTGCCGGGGCAGGTGCCGGATTCTATGCCACCAGTTCAGGCCTACTGCCATTTGGCGCAAAACCCACCGCGCAGGAAACTTCGGGCCAGGAAAAAAATAAGCCGGTCGACGCCGTGCCCGCCGTCGGCTTTGTCGATCTTCCACCGGTCGTTGTCTCGGTCAATGCAGGCGATTCGCGGCATCTGAAATTTCACGCCCAGCTAGAGGTGAACGCCGACTACGTCGCTGACGTCGAAAAACTGAAACCACGGATCATGGACGTTCTGAACAATTATCTGCGCGCGGTTGAATTGAACGATCTTGAGGATTCGCTGGCCCTGGTTCGTATCCGGGGGCATCTGCTGCGGCGTATTGAAATTGTGGTTGGCGAGGGGCGGGTACGGGACGTCCTGATCATGGAATTCGTTTTGAATTAGGAGGCAAAATTGGAACTGATTGCCGATATTCTGCTGGTCGCAGGCGCACTTGGCGCTGGGGTGTATTGTTTTGTTTTGGCTCGACGCCTGAAGCGCTTTACTGACCTTGAAAAAGGCGTCGGCGGTGCGGTTTCCGTTTTATCCGCACAAGCAGACGAACTGAAAGCTTCGTTGGATGCAGCACGTATGGCATCCGATCAATCCGGGAAAACGCTGGAAGATCTGACCCAACGGGCAGAATCCGTGGCACAGCGTCTGGAGCTGATGATGGCGTCCATGCACGATGTGATTCCACAAGAGGAACCGCAAGGCACCAACGCAACAGAACCGCCCTCAGACGCTGATGAACCGGTCGAAGATGCCGAAGCACAGTCTACAGAACCTGTACTTCCCAAAACCGTCGAGCATCCAGAGCCCGAAACCTCGGGTGAGGCTATTAAACCGACAAAGGTGCCCGAGGGCATCATGTTCTTCCGGCATGGCCGCGCCGTTGGAGGGGCGCAATGATCCGGCCCTCGCCAAAGGCAAGGCCCAAACGGCCGCGCAGCGGAGTTTTGACCGTGATATCTCTGCTGATGATTGGGTCTGCGATCATTCGTGTCGGGCTTGAGGCCGGGCCTGCATTGGCTCGCGGCACCGAGCCCGAGCAGAACCCGGAGAAAACGCCCCCAGAGAACATCGCAACCCCGGCTGACCTGCAGGTTTTGCTGACCGCCCTGCTGCGCCGCGAGGACGAGCTGAATCGCCGCGAAGCTGCCATCCTGGATATGGAAAAGGCACAGGAAATTGCAAAACGCGCCATTGATGAGCGTCTTGACGCCTTGCTGAGCGCCGAAAAGACGCTTCGCGAGACCCTGGCGCTGGCCGACAAAGCTGCAGAAACGGACCTCACCCGTTTGACGGATGTCTATCAGAACATGAAACCCAAGGATGCCGCGGCCCTATTCGAAACAATGGACCCGGTCTTTGCCGCTGGCTTCCTGTCGCGCATGCCTCCGGACGCCGCCGCCGGGGTAATGGCCGGTCTCAGCCCCGAAGCCGCCTACACGATCAGCGTTGTAATGGCCGGTCGAAACGCTTCGGCACCGGTGGAATAGATCAGATGTACCGCCGGACCAAAGCCCTTAAATCTGGAGATCGCCTGTGATTGGATTGATTGGAATAGTCTGCATTTTCGTCATGGTCTTTGGCGGCTATCTCGCCGCAGGGGGCAAGATGGCGATCATTCTGAAATCGCTGCCGTTTGAAATGATGATGATTGGCGGCGCAGCAATTGGTGCGTTTCTGATCAGCAATGACATGAGCGCTGTAAAACACACTGCAAAGGACATCGGCAAAGTGTTCAAGGGCCCGAAATGGAAGCCCGAAGACTACAGGGACCTTCTGTGCCTTTTGTTTTCCCTGATCCGCATTGCCCGTGCCAACCCGGTCGAGGTCGAACAGCATATCGAAGACCCTCAGGCGTCGGATTTATTCTCGCCCTACCCAAAGATATTGGCCGATAAAGAAGCGGTTGATCTGATCTGCGACACCATGCGCTCGGCCACGATGAACTATGACGACCCGCATCAGGTTGAAGAAGTTCTGGAAAAAAGGATGGAGGCCAATTTCCACCACGCCATGCACTCCAGCCACGCTTTGCAAACGGTGGCGGATGGCCTGCCTGCCCTTGGAATCGTCGCCGCCGTGCTTGGGGTGATCAAGACGATGGGATCCATCGACCAGCCGCCCGAGGTTTTGGGCAAGTTGATCGGTGGCGCATTGGTCGGGACGTTTCTGGGTGTGTTTTTAGCCTACGGTCTGGTGGGTCCGTTTGCCGGAAAACTCAAGGCTGTGGTCGAAGAGGACAATCACTTTTACCAACTGATCAAAGAGGTTCTGGTGGCCAATCTGCACAATCACAATGCCGCAATGTGTATCGAAGTCGGACGTCAGAATACGCCGACACATAACCGACCTGCCTTTTCTGACCTTGAGAATGCGCTGAAGGAACTAAAACAGGCTGCGGCATGACGCGTATACTTTTCCTGGCCCTGGTCCTGATCGCGGCAGCGGCAGACAGCGGGGCGCAAACCATCAAGATTCGGTCCGGTGAACATGGCGATCACACCCGCCTTGTGGCTCAAATCCCGCCTGGAACCCGTTGGGTTTTGACACCGCGACGAAAGGGGGCACAGCTTTCGCTTGATCTGGATGGCGTGGAGTTTGAAACGGCTTCAGTATTTGAGCGTTTAAATCAGGGCAGGCTTGCCTCGCTGGCCCAATCAGAGCCGGGCGCGGCTCTGGAGATGGAGTTTGGGTGCGAATGCGTCGCTACAGCGTTTTTGCACCGCGACACGATGGTGGTTGTGGATATTGCCCCGGGTGAGCACATCCCTTCACCGGAACCGGCCGAGCCAGTGTCATTGCTGCATGGGGTGACCACGGCAAAGCGCAGTACCACAGCCGAGCAAATACAAAGCACCGAGTTTTCGATCCCTCTGCTGCAGTTGAAACGTCGTGGGTTTGAGACGCAGCTCATGTCACGGATTTTGCAGGGCTCGGACCGGGAAATCGTCGACATGAACCTCGCTGGTGTTGGCGCCCGGCAATCGGGTTATTTCGGACCGCTTCAACTGCCGCTCGACCTGCCAGCCAACCTGAATGTGACATCGATACTGGATGAGCTGTCAGGGTTAAGGGGCCCGACCATTCAACAGATCGATACAAGGCCAGTCTGTATTTCCGATACAGAGCTGGGGTTTCATAGCTGGTCTGATGCAACTCCGTTCACACAGCAAGTCGCCGATCTGAGAGCCGACCTCTTTCACGAGTTCGACCGGTTGGACATACCTACGGTCGAGAAACTGGCGCAGCTTTATACCTATCATGGCTTTGGCGCCGAAGCCGTTCAGGTTCTGCATTTGGCTGGCGAAAGCGCCCCTGTATGGAACCGGGTCAGGGCGATAGCCCACCTGATGGACAAACAGCGGCAAACCGAACTCAATCCGTTCCGGGATCAACAACGTTGCGGCGGTGATGCGGCCCTGTGGGCGGTGCTGATCGACGGGCAGCTGACCAAGGATGCGCGTTCCGACGAAATCGAGTTGGCTTTTGTACGCTTGCCCCGGCACTTGAAGCGCCAATTCGGAGCGGGTCTGTCTGAAATCTTTGTCGCGGCAGACAAGCTGGAAGCGTCTCGCCGCGTGTTGCGCGCGATTGAACGGGTTGAAGGCGGTGACCAACCCCAAACGACCTTGGCGAAAGCAGGGGTCGCAAAAGCCGAAGGAGACGGCAAACTGGCAGAAGAATTGCTGGTCAAGGCGGCCACTAATCCAAATGCGACACAGCAGGCACCGCTGGCCCTGGCCCGGTTGGTCGAAAAACGGTGGTCAGATAGGGGCGCAGTAACGGGTCAGGAGATCGAGCTGCTGGAGGCATATGCCACAGAGCATCGCAATTCCGAAATCGGCCCCATGCTGGCACAGGCCTACGCGGTGGCGCTTGGCCTCAATCAGGAATTTGATACCGCGTTGGGACAGCTTCGGGACACGACTGACAGCAAAGATTGGACCCGAACGCAAAATCAGGTTCTTCATCTGCTGGTGGAGCGTGCTGATGACGTGACTTTCCTACGACATACGCTTTCCTTGTCGACGGAAACGCAGAACGGCATCGAAATGGATACTGCAATTGCTCTGTCTGAAAGGCTCATAAAGCTTGGGTTCGCTGGCCGCAGCTTCGCGCTTGCAAACCGCCGTACCGACACGGACAGAAGCACGGAAAGGGCGCGCTTGCGGGCCCACGCCGCGTTGCAACAAAAAAGGCCGCGTCAAGCTTTGCTTGAGTTATCCGGCGACGACTCGGAGACTGCCTTGTTGCTGCGGGCACAAGCTCTGGTCGATAGTCAGGATTTTGCAGGTGCCGCACTGGCGTTGGCAAAGATCGGATCAACAGAAGATGCCAACCGGAACTTTTGGCGCGCTGGCCTGTTTGAGAGGACAAGTGGCGATGAATCTGGCCAATACGATGCAGTTGCCCAATTGAGCCAATCGCTGACCGGGACAGTTGAAAGACAGCCCGACAAACCTCTGACCGATGCCGCAAAGCTGTTGCAGACCAGCGCTGAAATGCGGGCCGAGATTACCCAACTCTTCGAGATTATTGGCTCGCAGGAACCCTAGCTGCGTCCGAAATCTGGGAATCGATAAATGAGGGCTAGGCCGACAAATCAGGATCAGCTCGTGGTGGATGATAAAGAAGCTTGGCCAGATCCGAGAACCGCGACTTTGTGTCAGCCAGGCCAAGCACTGCCTTTTCAATCCGGTCCGCACGATCTGGGCCGATACACGGGGCCGCAAATGCTCTGAACTTTTCGATGATATCTTCTCGGCTGAAAGGGGTATCCGGACCGCCTCGGGCGTTCAGGTCTCCGGAATGAAAATCCTGCCCGTCTTTGGTGACAATCTGGACATCCGCCCAGCGCCCATCGGGAAAGCGGGCGTTGTGACGGTCACGTTCCGACACCTCAATTCGGTTAATCAACGCCGCAATGTCTGGATCCGACAGGCCATCTCCTGTGATTTGGGCAACACCGATCTGGCCGTGAACAGCGTATGCCGCCACGGCAAATGGCAGTGAATACTGCGCCTGAGACGTGGTCTGGGGCAGGCCCCGATACAGGCACGCTGCCTCGTGAAAGCTGTTGATCCGGATCGTTTCAATCTGTTCGTGGGTCAGCGCGTGTTCCTGCATCAGCAAACGCACCCCATCAATAGCGGCATGCGCCCAGCGACAGATCGGATAGGGTTTCACATATTGCTGACACATCTGCCAGACGTCGCCCAGATCGTCCCAATACGGCACTGCGCGATCTTCCTCGATCGTGATTGCCGGGGCGCCGGTGAAACCCCGCTCGGCCAAAAGCGCTGCGGACATACCGACAAGGGCACCCCAACCCGAACCATCATGCAGCATTGTCGGGTTGGCGATCTCGCGCATCATCTGACTGCGAGGTCCATGATATTCAGCAATCCCAAGCGCTTGGCGCAATTGATCTTGGGTGAAACCACGCAACCGCGCGGCCATCGCCGCAACGCCCAGTGCATTCCACGCGCCCGAAGTGTGATAGTCACTGACCGTCGCATGCAGCGCCAAACCAGCGCGACCTGCAATTTCATACCCGACAATTACAGTTGCCAGCGCCTCGGGGCCGGTCAACTCCGGGCAATGTTCAGCCAACGCGGTGAGCGCAGGCGCCACGACAACGCCGATATGTCCCTTTGTCGGGTTAAAGCCATCATGCGCATCAAGGTTATCAGTCTGCGTCGCGGCAGCATATGCGGCACCTGCCAGACTGGCTTTCCGCCCATCAAACAACAAACGCGCAGTAAAAGACGGATCATTGCTGGCGTAGAGGGATACTGCCGTGTCGCGCGCGATGACACCAGCCTCCATCGGTCCGGCAGCAATCAGGACGCCCAGAGTGTCCAACAACATCAGGGCAGCCCATTCCTGTACGTCCTCGGGCATTTCGCAGGCAGGGCGCTGCAGGATAAACTCCGCCACCTGTTCAAATGTAACGGTCATCAGACGGTCTCTGCCACAGATGCCTCGACATCGCGCAGCCTTTTGCCCTTGGGATCGAAGGGAGGTTCTTGCAGAATTCGGGCGGGGTGGGGTTTGCCGAGAATGAAGACCTCGACACGGTCACCGGGTTTGGCCATCTGCGGATTGGCATAGCCGATGGCCAGGGATTTCCCGACCGAATAGCCATACGCACCCGATGTCACACGACCCACTGGCTTGCCGTCGGGGTTGAAAATCGGCTCACCGCCCGAGGCGTCAGCTTCGGTCACTTCGATCTCAAACATCGACAACACCTCTCGGGGGGCATTGTCCTTGATGGCCAGATAAGCGTTTTTGTGCAGGAAGTCCTTTTCCAGTTTGATCAGACCCGCCAACCCGACCTCTTGCGGCCAATATTCCTGCGAATACTCCCTGCCCCACGAGCCGTAACCTTTTTCGATCCTCAAAGCGCCAAGGGCGCGGCCACCGACCGGACCGCCACCAAGGTCTTGTGCTGCCTCCAATAGCGCAGAATAGAGTCTAACTTGGTCCGCTTCGGCGCAATGTAATTCCCACCCCAGATCGCCGGTAAAGCTGACGCGGATAGCAAGGCAAGTGACGCCTGCAACCTCAATTCTGGCCGAACGCATGAACCGGAACGCATCGTTTGACAGGTCCGCATTGGTCAGCCGTTGCAACAGATCGCGCGACCTGGGCCCGGCGACGTTGAAACCTGCGATGCGATTGGTGGCGACTTCGAAAGTCGTTCCCGCAGGCATGTCGACCATGTTGAAGAACCGCTGATGATAGCGCTCGGCCATGCCCGAGCCGATCATCATGTACTCATCCTCGGCAACTTTGGTAATGGTGAAGTCTCCAGCCACACCGCCACGAACTGATATTAACGGGGTCAGACAAGACCTGCCAATCTGCGTCGGGACACGGTTGGCAACCAAACGGTCCAGCCAGTCATAGGCACCCGGCCCCTTGATCACGTAGTTGGCAAAGTTAGAGATGTCGATGACGCCCACATTGTTGCGCAGCATCCGCGCCTCACGGCCAACAGGCTCCCACCAGTTCTGGCGGGTAAACCCGTTGGTCTCGACCACGCCGGGTTGATCGGCGAACCACAGCGGATGTTCCCAACCGCAATTCAGGCCAAAGACACAACCCATGTCCTTCTGCATCTCATATGCGGGTCTAACACGGGCCGGGCGACCGGCGCTGCGTTCCTCATTGGGGAAATGGATGGCGAAACGGTGTGTGTAGACGTCTTCGACCTTGGCCTTGGTAAACGCCTTGTCGGCCCAATCCCCAAAACGCGCCAAATCCCAGGCAAACATGTCGTATTGTGGCTCACCTTCAACCATCCATTGCGCGGATAACAGGCCGAGCCCGCCGGATTGTGAAAACCCGGGAATGATACCGGTGCAACAGAAGTAGTTCTGTAATTCCGGCACCGGCCCCCAAATCGCATTGGAATCCGGCGACCAGATCATTGGCCCGTTGATCACCCGTTTCACACCGGCCGTTGCGGCCACCGGCACCCGTTCAGTGGCGCGAATGACGTTCTCCATGATGCGGTCCAGATCGTCCGGGAACAGGTCATGAGCAAAATCCAGCGGCGTGCCGGTTTCAGCCCAGAACCGCATGTCTTTCTCATAAGCGCCGATCAGAAGGCCGTTGCCTTCCTGCCGAAAGTAATACTCTCCATCCCGGTCGGCGATCGAAGGCAGGCGGCGGCCCAAAGCAGCAACCTCGTCAATCGCTTCGGTGACGAAATACTGATGCTCGGTCGGCTGTAGCGGCAGTTCAATCCCGGCCATCGCGGCCACCTCCCGCCCCCATAGACCACCGGCATTGACCACCCATTGCGTATGGATGTCGCCCTTTTCGGTGCGCACAATCCACGAACCATCCGACTGCTGTTCAGTGCCTAATACTGGGCAAAATCGTTCAATCGTGGCGCCCATCGCCCGCGCCCCGGCCGCATAGGCATGGGTTACGCCCGAAGGGTCAACATTGCCGCCATCGGGTTCGAACATGATACAGCGGATGTCGTCGAACTGCGCCAACGGGTGCAGTTCTTTTGCCTGTTCCCGGCTGATTTCATAGAAGTTCAGACCGTAGAACCTGGCCTTCGCCTCTTGCAGACGCAGCTGGTGTTCGCGGTCTTCGGTCTGCGCCAGATACAGCGAGCCGGATTGAAATACGCCGCACCCCTGCCCGGTTTCCTTCTCCAGCTCTTTATACAGGTTCATCGTATAATGCTGGATGCGGGTGATGTTGTTGTTGTCGTGCAACCCGTGAATGTTCGCCGCCGCGTGCCAGGTCGAACCGCTGGTCAGTTCATCCCGTTCCAGCAAGACAACATCCGTCCAGCCGAGCTTGGCCAAGTGGTAAAGGATAGAGCAGCCGACAAGCCCCCCTCCGATCACAACGGCCTGAGCGTGGGTTTTCATGGCTTGCCTCCTGCTTCAGATCAGCGCCCTTGCAGAAAGTCAGCCACAGGATGAGGTTAGCTTATGCTCTGTTCCCGACGCGAAATGTCGGGAACAGAGTTTGGATGGCCGGTTTTGATGCGCATCCGGGTTTGATCAGTACGGCGCTTCAACTTCGTTCATCGACACGTAGACCGTCTTCATCTCGCTGAAGTGGTTGATCGCCAGTTTCGAGTTCTCGCGCCCCACGCCTGACATTTTCGACCCGCCGAACGGTGCTTCGACCGGGGCGAGGTTGTAGGTGTTGATATAGCAGGTACCCGCCTCAAACCCGGCCACAACGCGATGCGCGCGGGTCAGGTCGTTGGTGAACACCCCGGCGGCCAGACCAAATTCGGTGTCATTGGCCCGGGCCATGACCTCTTCTTCGGTATCGAAATCCAGCACTGACATGACCGGGCCAAAGATCTCTTCACGTGCGATGGTCATGTCGTCGGTGACATCGGCAAATACGGTGGGTTGCATGTAAAATCCGTCGCCCTCGATCCGTTCGCCGCCATAGACCAGACGCGCGCCTTCGGCCTTGCCCTTTTCGATATAGGTCAGCGCGATATTCATCTGGTTTTCACTGACCATGGGGCCAAAGCTGACATCCTCATCCATCGGATCGCCAATTTTGGCGTTGGCCAGACGTTCGGCGAGGCGTTTCAGGAAAGCCTCTTTGATACCTTTCTGTACAAAGACACGGGTGCCGTTGGAACAGACCTGCCCTGAGGAGTAGAAATTGCCCAGAATCGCACCCGAGACTGCGTTTTCGATATCGGCATCATCGAACACGATCATCGGGGATTTGCCGCCCAGTTCCATAGTGACGTGCTTCATGCCGTCAGCGGCAGCGGCATACACCTTGCGGCCGGTCGGGACCGATCCGGTCAACGACACCTTGGCCACGCGCGGGTCGGTCACCAAAGATGCTCCGACATCGCCGTAACCTTGGATCACGTTGTAGACGCCCTTGGGCGCCCCCGCTTCGATCAGAATCTCGGCCACTTTCAATGCTGACAACGGTGTGGTTTCCGATGGTTTGAACACCATCGTATTGCCGCAGGCCAGCGCCGGGGCTCCCTTCCAGCAGGCGATCTGGGTCGGATAATTCCACGCACCGATACCCACGCACACGCCCAGCGCTTCGCGGATGGTGTAAACGAAATCACCGCCACCCAGTGGGATATGCTCACCGGTCAGCGATGCAGTCAGGCCACCGAAATATTCCAGCGCGTCGGCCCCGCTGGTGGCATCCGCCACAGTGGTTTCCTGAATCGGCTTGCCAGTGTCATGGGTTTCCAGAGCCGACAGATCATAGTTACGCGCGCGCATGATATCAGCAGCCCGACGCAGGATGCGGCCGCGTTCGGTTCCAGAGAGAGCTGCCCATTCAGATTGTGCTGCTTTTGCACTGTTTAGAGCCTTATCAACAACATCAGGCGTGGCCGAATGAAGCCGCGCGATGATTTCGCCGGTCGCGGGATAGACAACGTCGATCACGGCACCATCCGTGTCCTCGACATACTCCCCATCAATGAAGTGACTGGCTGCGGGTTGAAATTTCATGGAATCGTCCTTTGATCTGTCTTGGACGCGCAGATAACGCGCGCCGAATATGGTCGCAAGACGACGGGACAGGCTGGTTTATATGCGGCGTGAACGGCACCGTATCCGGCAGAAATCTTGAAACAGTTCCTAAAATGTTCTATATTTGTTCCACGCCACAGGTGGAACGGAGGTTTTTCGAGCTATGACCAACGCTGCCCGTCAAAGCTGGTTCGACGCACCCAGCAACGATTACCACCTTCTTCCGGTCACCGACCGGCAAATGCGCTATGCCCGCGCCATCGCACAGCAATCAGCCCTTGATATCCCGGTCGAGGCGCAGCAGGATCGCAAATCCATGACAGACTGGATTTCCGCCAACAAACCAGCGGACCCGTCGCCTTTTGCCAATTACCCCACCGGCAAACAGATCGCCTTTGCCGAGCGTATCTCGCGCAGTAAGCGGCGTCCGATTCCGAATGAGTGTTTTCGCGACAAACAGACGATGTCGCAATGGATCGATCAGAACAAATAACGCTTAGTCAGAGCCGCTTTGACTGTGAGTGCGCGTGTAAAGTGCAACTGCTGCGGCCACGAACATGCCCAGCAGGATATAGCCTGAGACAGCCTCGGACACAGCAACCCAGCGGCACAGGCCGGTTGGGGTCATGTCGCCATAGCCAACGGTGGTGAAGGTCACATACGAGAAATACAGGATATCGGCAGGGCCCTGCGCGCCGTCCACGCAGTTGTCATTATAGCCAAACGCACCGTAGACGGCGGCAAACAGGAAGGGCACAACCTGAATGAAGGACACGCCCATCAGAAACAGCAGCCGCCGCGGCGATTTCACCTGAGTCATATAGTACCAGGACTGCGATACGATCCAGATCACCAGACAAACAGCGGCAATGCTGCCCAACGTATCCCCGGCAGTCGCCTCGCTGAGCCGCGACAACCCAAACCAGGCCAGAAAACTGGCCACCATCAACCCCAAAGCGGCCAACAGGGTCGATTTCCATTCTTCCAGAGTTGAGGGTTCGCGCGACATCAGGGCTCCAACATGCTGGTCTTACGGGATCATCTAAATTCCGGCACGGACCTGCAAGCGGAATTCAGTCCGACCCCAGATGCACGCCCCCGCGTTTACGGGCCAACAGAATCTGTTTCTGCCGCTCGCGGAATCGCATCTTGTCCGCCTCCGATGTCTCATCAACACATTGATGACAGGCCACGCCGTGTTCGTATTCCGGGCGTTTCACATCCTCAGGCAGGATCGGGCGGCGACAGCCATGGCACAGCTTGTGTGGCCCTTCGACCAGCCCATGCCCAACCGAGACGCGGTTGTCGAACACGAAACACTCACCCTGCCACGTGCTGTCCTCGACCGGTGTTTCCTCGAGGTAGCGCAGAATGCCACCCTTGAGGTGATAGACATCCTCGACCCCCTGCCCCAGCAGATAGTTAGTCGATTTCTCGCATCTGATCCCACCGGTGCAGAACATGGCGACACGCTTGTTGTGAAAACGGTCCTTGTTCTCCTCCCACCAGGCGGGAAATTCGCGGAAACTGGCCGTTTCAGGGTCTATCGCGCCTTCAAACGTACCAATTGCCACCTCATAGTCGTTACGGGTGTCGATCACCACAACGTCGTCCGAGCGGATCAGATCGTTCCAATCCTCGGGTTCGACATAATGACCGACACTGGCGCGCGGATCGACGTCCGGCTGCCCCATGGTCACGATCTCTTTCTTCAGCCGGACCTTCATCTTGCCAAACGGCGGATGGTCGGACGTGGCCTCTTTCCATTCCAGCCCATCGCAACCGGGCAGGGCACGGATATGGGCCAGCACAGCATCGATTCCCGCGCGGGGTCCGGCAATGGTGCCGTTGATTCCCTCCTGCGCCAAAAGCAAGGTGCCTTTGACGGATTGCGCGCGGCACAGGTCAAGCAACGCAGGGCGCAGGGCCTCGGGGTTGGGAAACCGGGTAAAGTGATAGAGGGCAGCAATTGTGTACATGGGCGCGATTTAAGGCCCGCGCGGTTCGGACGCAAGAGAGTGGATTGACGACCCCCGCCCCGGACCATACCGATAGAAAGCAAACAGGAGACCCGCATGACCCATGCCCTGATCGTGATCGACGTGCAGAATGACTTTTGTCCCGGCGGTGCCCTCGCCGTGGCCGGCGGGGACGAGATCATCGCGCCGATCAACGCCATGATGAGCGCGTTTGACGCCGTCATCTTGACGCAGGACTGGCATCCGGCCAGTCATTCCTCATTCGCCAGTTCGCACCCGGGCAAGGCTCCGTTTGAAATGACAGAGATGCCCTACGGGCCACAGGTTCTATGGCCGGATCATTGTGTTCAGGGCACCGATGGGGCTGCTTTTCACCCGGATCTGCGAACCGATGCAGATCTGATCATCCGCAAAGGGTTTCGCAGCGCGATCGACAGCTATTCCGCGTTTTTTGAGAACGACCGGGAAACGCCAACCGGCCTGAAAGGATACCTGGACACGCGCGGGATCGGAAAACTGACCATAGTTGGTCTCGCCACCGATTTCTGCGTGCATTACTCAGCCATTGATGCCGCAAATCTTGGGTTTGACGTAACAGTGAAACTGGATGCATGCCGCGCCATCGACATGGACGGGTCTTTGGCAGCAGCCAAGAATGCGACGCGTGCGGCAGGTGTCGTGCTGGCCTAAGGCGTAGCCCCGCGTTCGGCCAGATATTTCAGAACGACAAACAAAATAACGGCGACAGCTATCGCAATGCCCACACGGCCAATCACCGTCGTCCGTTCCGGAGGCGTGCTGACCGGGTCGTGCAGTTTCGGCAGTTGTTCCGGTTTGGCGTTTACGCGCGGTTCCGAGGGTTTCGCTGTTCTAACGTGATTCAGAAACTCCCAAAAATCGAATTCACCGCAATATTCACCCTGCAGGCCCATGTTTCGGATGTTGGTAAACAGCCGTTTCAGGATACGGTTACGCGCAGCCGTATCTTCGGGTGGATAGAATCCATGCTTTTCCCCACTGGCACGTGTTTCCAGGCTGAAACCGGATTCCAAGAAAATCCGGCGGATTTTCGGTGATGCCGAACGCAAAGCCTGCGCCGTGTTAAAATCCCGAAACAGGGCGCGTACGGGCCGCGTGCCCGTCATGGCAGCAAAACCATGCTCCGGATCGACTTCGTCAGGTGCAATGGCAACTATGTCAAAATCGTACTCTAGACCCATTCACAAAACTAACCTTCTACCATCCCCCACCCTCCACTACCGCGTGAAGGGAACTCACAATAAGCCTGCAATGTGACCTGTCCTTGGCATTGTTACCATTTTGGCGACTCTTGCCAATCACCGCCCCGATTGATCTAACAATCGAAATCGCAGGAGCTTCCAATGGTCGACATCGCCACGCGGGTCTACAATCACAAATGGAAAATTGACCCGATTATCAGGTCTTTAATCGACACAGATTTCTACAAACTGCTGATGTGCCAGTCAGTGTTTCGAAATAAGCGCCAAACCGATGTCGTATTTTCGCTGATCAACCGTTCGAATCACGTCCCGCTGGCCCGTCTGATCGACGAAGGTGAACTGCGCGAGCAGCTGGATCATATCCGTTCGCTAAGCCTCAGCCGGGGGGAAAGCACCTGGCTGCGCGGCAATATGTTTTATGGCAAACGACAAATGTTCCGTTCCGACTTTATGAAATGGTTCGAGAACATGCGCCTGCCGCCTTACCATCTTGAGCGTAAGGGCGATCAATACGAGCTGACCTTCGAAGGCAAGTGGCATGAAGTCATGCTGTGGGAAATCCCGGCACTGGCCGTTTTGATGGAATTGCGCTCACGTGCGGTACTGAATGACATGCGCCGGTTCGAACTTCAGGTGCTTTATGCGCGCGCCATGACGCGTGTGTGGGAGAAAATCGGCCAGTTGCGCGAGACTGATGGCCTCAGCATTGCCGATTTCGGCACCCGTAGACGGCATTCCTTCCTATGGCAGGATTGGTGCGTGCAGGCGATGATCGAAGGGTTGGGGTCATCTTTCACTGGCACATCGAATTGCCTTATCGCCATGCGTCGCGAGGTTGAAGCCATCGGCACCAACGCGCATGAGCTGCCTATGGTCTATTCTGCGCTGGCCGATACGGACGCCGCGCTGGCGCAGGCACCTTATGATGTTCTCAGCGATTGGCATGATGAGCATGAGGGGAACCTGCGCATTATTTTGCCCGATACCTATGGAACAAAAGGGTTTTTGGACAACGCGCCAGACTGGCTGGCCGGCTGGACCGGTATCCGCATTGATAGCGGCGATCCCGCCTCCGGTGCAGAGACTGCGATCGAGTGGTGGAAATCCCGGGGCGAAGACCCGACACAGAAACGGATCATCTTTTCCGACGGGCTGGACGTGAACAAAATTCGCGAATTGCACACGCAGTTTGCGGGCCGGACCAACGTCTCGTTCGGTTGGGGCACGCTGTTGACCAATGATTTCCGCGATCTTGTGCCAAACGATGCCCTCGCGCCGTTTTCATTGGTGTGCAAGGCCGTATCGGCCAACGGGCGGCCAACGGTCAAACTGTCGGACAATCCGGAAAAAGCAATGGGACCGGCGGATCAGATTGAACGTTACAAGCGGGTCTTCAGGGTTGGCGCACAAGACGCGATCGAGGTCATCGTCTAGCCGTGATAGGCCGCAACCGTCTTTAGCTGCGAAAAGCCATACAGCGCCTCGAACCCCTTTTCGCGACCATGCCCGGACTTTCCAACACCTCCAAACGGCAGTTCGACACCGCCGCCTGCACCGTAATTGTTGATGAAAACCTGCCCCGAATGCAGCCCCTTGGCCAAACGCATCTGCCGCGCTCCATCACGGGTCCAGATGCTGGCGACAAGGCCATATTCGGTACTATTGGCGATATTTAGAGCCTGTTCTTCGGTTTCAAACGGGATCAGAACCTGCACCGGGCCAAAAATCTCTTGGCGCGCAAGGGCATGATCCGCGGGAACATCGGCAAACAGGGTCGGCAGAACATAGGCCCCGTTCACGGGCGCCCCGTCCACGATTTTACCCTGCGCCGCGATAGTGAGGTCTGCGCCCTTTTCCAGAAACCCCGATACGATCTGCTTCTGCCGGGCTGAAATCAGCGGCCCAACCCTTAGATCCTGCATCGCGGGGCCAACTGTAAGCTGAGCATAGGCCTCGGCCATGCGGGCCTTGACCTCTTCATACACGCCGCGCTGAACCAGTATCCGCGACGAGGCCGAGCAGGTTTGCCCTGCATTCTGAATGCCCGCGTTCACCAGAAACGGCAGCGCCGCATCCAGATCGGCGTCGTCAAACACCAGTTGCGGGGACTTTCCGCCCAATTCCAGCGTCACCGGCACCACATTGCGCCCCGCCGCCTGCTGGACCAGAGCACCCGTGGCCACCGACCCGGTGAACGAGATATGGTGAACCCCCGGATGGGCCGACAAAGCGGCACCAGCCTCGGCCCCCAGCCCCGGTACAACGTTCAACGCGCCGGCAGGCAATCCGGCCTGTTGCGCGAGATGCGCAAAGGCAAGCGCAGTCAGACAAGCCTCTTCGGCCGGTTTCAGGACGCAGGCATTGCCCATGGCCAACGCAGCACCAACCGAACGGCCAATGATTTGCATCGGGTAATTCCATGGCACGATATGCCCGGTGACCCCGTGCGGTTCGCGCAGGGTGTAAACGGTGTAACCTTCCAGATAGGGGATCGTCTCGCCCATCACCTTATCCGCAGCACCTCCGTAGAACTCACAATACCGGGCCAGCGCTACCGCATCCGCGCGCGCCTGCGTCAATGGTTTGCCCACATCCATCGCCTCGATCTGCGCCAGGTCATCCACACGCTCCAGCACCAGTTGGCCCAAACGTGTCAGAATGCGGCCGCGTTCCAGCGCGGTCTTGCTCCCCCAATCCCCCTCCAGCGCCGTCTGCGCGGCCTCAACAGCCAGATCGATATCCTGCGCATCCCCCCGCGCGATCTTGCAGATTTCAACACCATCAGACGGGTTGATCAGAGGAAGCACCTGACCCGAGACAGGCGGCATCCATGCGCCCCCGATCAGACAAGACGCGGGATCAAACCAAAGAGGGTTGGGCATGGGAATCTCCTGTTCAGGCTCTAACATGAGGGCTTTTGGCGTTTGGCTCAGCGAATTGAGGAAGCGTTGGCGCGGCCTCGATCAGTTTGCGTGTGTAAGAATGGCTGGGGTTCGAAAAGACCTGTTCGGTGTCGCCTTGTTCCACGATCCGGCCTGCCTGCATGACCATGACCCTGTCCGTGATCGTTCGCACGACGCTCAAGTCATGGCTGATGAACAGATAGGTCAGGTCGTAGGTTTCACAAAGCTCGACCAGCAGATCCAGGATTTGCGCCCGGACCGAGACATCCAGGGCCGAAACAGCTTCGTCAAACAGGATCAGTTGGGGGCGGATCATCAAGGCACGCGCAATGGCAATGCGTTGCCGTTGCCCACCCGAGAATTCGTGGATGTACTTTTCTGCGTCGTCGGGGCTAAGGCCCACGGCACCCAGCATTTCCGCGATCCGATCCCGCCGATCCGATCCGGTTGGCGGCGTATCCAAAAGATGAAATGGCTCGGTGATCAGGCGCGCGACGCGGTGGCGGGGATTGAAGCTGCCAAAGGGATCCTGAAACACGACCTGCATCTTTCGGCGCACTTCGGGATTCGGTTTGTGACCTGTGAACACATGCTGACCGTCCAGCAGGATTTCCCCGCCCTGCACTTCTTCCAAGCCCAAAATGGCCCGTGTTAGGGTCGATTTTCCACATCCGGATTCCCCGACCAGTCCCAACCGCTCTCCTTTGCTCAGGGTGAAGCTAACCCGATCCACCGCACGGTGATGTTCCGGTGCGCTGAACACTTTCTTGCGCGGCAGACGATAGTCGCGGATCACGTTAGTCACCTGCAACAAAGGGCCAGGGTTTCGCGTGGGGGGCAACACGACCTGATGGCTGGACGCCTCGAACAACATCTTGGTGTACGGATGCTGCATATGCCGTAACAGATGATCCGTTGCACCGGTTTCGACAACTTCACCATGACGCATGACGACAATCTGGTCCGCCATCTCGGCCACAACCGCCAGATCATGCGTGATCATCAGCAGGCCCATATCATATTCACGGACCAACCCTTGCACCAGTTCAAGGATTTGCGCCTGCGTGGTCACATCCAGCGCCGTGGTGGGTTCATCCGCGATCAAAAGGTGCGGGCGCAAGGCAATGGCCATTGCGATAACCACCCGCTGACGCTGGCCGCCGGACAGTTCGTGCGGATAGCGCGTCAGCGGAAACCTGTCGGGTGGCAAGCCAACGCGGGTCAGAACCTCCTTTGCGCGTTCTACTGCCTGCGCTTGTGGCATGGCCTTGTGGATCAGGATGGTCTCGGTCACCTGATCTCCGACCGTTCTGACCGGGTTCAACGCCGTCATCGGTTCCTGAAACACCATCCCGATCGAGGCGCCGCGCAAGGCACACATCTGTGTTTCGGAGCATTGCAACAGGTTCTGGCCCTCCAGCGTGATCGCCCCTTCAACCTCTGCCCCGTTGGGCAGTAATTGCATCACGGCCAGGGCGGTCATCGACTTGCCCGATCCGCTTTCCCCGGTCACCGCCACGATCTGTCCCGGCTCAATCGCCAGGCTGACCTGCCTGAGGATCGGCACCCCGTGGATCGCGACCGAGAGCTTATCGATTTGCAGCAAACTCATGCGCGCGCCACCCGGATACGAGGATCCAGCCAATCGCGCAGACCGTCGCCCAGCAGATTTAGGCCCAGCACGGTCACGATAATCGCCAGGCCCGGAATCAGAGCCAAATGCGGGGCAAAATTGACCATTGTCTGCGCATCGGCCAGCATACGGCCCCAGCTGGGTGTGGGTGGTTGCGCGCCCAGACCCACGTAGGACAGGCCTGCCTCGGCCAGAATGCCAAGGCTGAATTGGATGGTGCCCTGCACGATTAACAGATTGGCGACGTTGGGCAAGATATGCTCGGCCGATATGCGCGCTGCGCCTTTGCCCGAGACTCGGGCAGCAAGGATGAATTCCCGCTCCCACAGCGACAACGCCGCGCCGCGGGTGATGCGGGCAAAAACGGGGATGTTGAAGATGCCAATGGCGATAATGGCGTTGATGGCTCCGGCCCCGAAGATCGCCGTAATCAGGATCGCAATCACCAGCGAGGGGAAGGCAAAGACCAGATCGTTGCCGCGCATGATCACTTCATCCAGCCACGCCCCCCTGCGCGCGGCCGCCGTCAGCCCCAAAGGCACGCCCAGCGCCATCCCGATGCCAACAGCCACCAAAGCCACGGCAATCGAGGTCCGCGCGCCCACCATGATCATCGAGAACATGTCGCGCCCGAAATGATCAGTGCCGAACCAGTTCTGCGCACCGGGGGTTTGCAGTTTACCAGGGATATTCAGCGCGGCGTGGTCATAGGGTGTCCAGACAAAGGACACCAACGCCGCCAGCAGGACAAGCGAGGACAGAACAGCACCAAGGATCAGGTTGCGGCTCATGTCCTGTTCCTTAGCCGGGGGTCGACAGCCGCATAGGCGAGATCGACCAGAAAGTTCACGGTGATGACCGCAAAGACCAGCAGCATGACCACCGACTCGACCACAATCAGGTCGCGGGCCGAGATTGCCTGAAACACCAGCCGCCCCAGGCCAGGCAGATAGAACACCTGCTCGATGATAATCGACCCTGCCAGAAGGAAAGAAAATTGCAGCCCGATGATAGTCAGAACCGGGATCAGCGCATTGCGCACCCCGTGCCGCCATAGCGCTTGGCGGCGCGACAGGCCCTTGGCACGGGCCGTGCGCATGAAGTCTTCACCCAGAATGTCCAGCAGCGACGACCGCATGACACGCGCCAGAATCGCGGCTTGCGGCAAAGCCAGCGCTATCGCCGGCAGAGTCAGGGAATGCAGCCCTACCCAAAACCCGTCGCCCCACCCCGCGAATCCTCCGGCGTTGAACCAGCGCAGGTTGATGGCGAAGATCAGCACCAGCATCATTGCGAACCAGAAATTGGGGACCGCGATCCCAAGCTGCGTTGCACCCATCACGGCCAGGTCCCCCGGCTTGCCACGGCGTGCAGCGGCATAGATGCCGACCGGAAAAGCAATCAGCGTCGATAAGGTCAGCGCGTACAGCGCCAGCGGCAGGGACACCCACAACCGGTCGGCAATCATTTGCGAGACCGGTGTGCGATAGGTGTAAGAGGTGCCGAAATCGCCCATCAGCATCCCGCTGATCCAGTTGAAGTACCGCTCGATCTTAGACACGTCCAGCCCCAGTTCGGCCCGCAGCGCGGCCAGTGTGTCCTCCTGCGCGTTCACCCCCAACATGAAAGAGGCCGGATCACCCGGAGCCACCTCGATCACGGCGAAGATGACCACCGAAGCAACGGCGAGACTGATCATCAGAGATATCAGGCGTTTTAGGGTATAGCGAAGCATTTAGGCCCTATTAGGGTCAAAAAACGGACGAGCCCGTGATCCGGGCTCGCCTTGATCTGGAATCGTGGCTTACTCTGACCAGCTTATGCCGGTCAGATCATTGGCTGCTGTGGGCGCATTTTTCCACAGGCCCTGCACACCGGCCTTGGCAACACCCAGCTTGGCCAACTGGAACATGTAGCCGTTGACATAATCGTTTGAGATCAACCGCTGCGCCTCACCCAAAAGCCGTTTGCGCTCGTCTGGGTCGGTGGTGGCGTTCAGCGTCTCCATCAGCGCCTGAAAGTCCGTGCTGTCATACTGAAAGTAATAGTCGGGCCGCGCATAGATTCCGATGTCCATCGGCTCGGTGTGGCTAACGATGGTCAGGCCGTAATCCTTGCCATTAAAGACGGATTCCAGCCACTGCGCCCATTCCACATTGATGATCTCGGCTTTGATACCGACCTCGGCCAGTTGCGCAGCAACGATCTCACCCCCGCGGCGGGCATAAGAGGGCGGCGGCAGGTGCAACGTGGTTTCGAACCCGTCCGGGAACCCCGCTTCGGCCAGTAGCGCTTTGGCTTTTTCAGGGTCGTGCGCGGATTGGCCGGTCAGATCGACATAAGCCGGGTTATGTGGGGCGAAGTGGGTGCCGATGGGTGTGCCATAGCCGAACATCGCGCCATCGATAATGGCCTGACGATCGATCGCATGGGCCAAAGCCTGCCGGACACGAATATCGTCAAACGGGGATTGTTTGTTATTGGTGGACAGGATCGTCTCACCTTCGGTTGAACCGACAAGAACCTGAAACCTTGGGTCGGCCTCGAACTGGGGCAGATTTTCCGGTGCCGGGAAGTTGTCGAATACGTCGATATCCTCGGCCATCATTGCGGCGAATGCGGCGGTCGGGTCCGAGATAAACTTGAATGTGGCGGACTCTAACGCAGGCTGATCACCCCAGTAGTCGGGATTGCGATTCAGGGTAATGCTGTCGCCCTGAACCCAGTTACCAAAGGTGAACGCGCCGGTCCCGACTGGGTTGGTCTTGATGTTCTCAATGCTTTCCGGGGCCACGATGACCGCATCACCCCAGGCCATGTTGAACAGAAAGTTGCCGTTCGGCGCTGACAGGGTCACCTGAACAGTCAACGGATCGATCACCTCAACGCTTTCGATCCCGGCGAACAGGGCCTTTTGCGCGTTGGCGCTGTCTTCGGCACGGGCTCGGTCAAGGCTGAACTTGACGTCTTCGGCATCCATCGTTGTGCCGTCATGGAACGTCACACCCTCGTGCAGCTTGAAGGTATAGACGGTGCCGTCATCCGAAATTTCCCAGCTTTCAGCCAGCCCCGGCACAACTGAACCATCGCCCATGAAACGGGTCAGACCTTCGAACACATTGGTGTAAACGACCGAATCGATTGCCTGCGCTGCCGCGCTGGTCGGGTCCAAATGAGGCGGTTCCAACTGCATCCCGATTGTGATGTCGGACTTGGCCAAGGCCTGTGTGGCCATAAGACCCGCGCCCAAAGCCAAAGCCGAGGCTAATGATCGAAACATCTGCTTTGTCATGAAAATCTCTCCCCGTTGATAGAATGCGCCCGCTGTTTTGCAGGCTTTTCCACCGCCAATAGTCCCACAAACCTCAGGTCAATCAAGGGAATGTTCGCGCAACCGGGGTTTCTATGGGCTTGGGCAATCTGCTATGCCGCACTGCAACATAAACTCTGCAGGAGCGAGAATGAGCGCCACGGCCCGCAAGAAAGCCCCGAACGCCGAGGATATCCGCGCCCGAAAAGGCAGCGATCCCTTGGTGTCCCTGACTGCGTACACAACGCCAATGGCCCGGCTGATGGACGCACATTGCGACTTCGTTCTGGTGGGCGACAGCGTTGGCATGGTTTTGCACGGTCTGACCTCGACCCTGGGTGTGACGATGGAGATGATGATCATGCATGGTCAGGCCGTCCAGCGCGGGTTGGATACGGCGATGATGGTTATCGACATGCCGTTTGCCACGTACGAACACGGCCCTGCCGATGCCTTCCGCAACGCCGCCCGCCTGATGGCCGAGACCGGCGCGGGTGCGGTCAAGCTGGAAGGCGGGGTGGAAATGGCCGAAACCATCCGCTTTCTGGTCAAACGCGGCATTCCGGTGATGGCACATATCGGTCTGACGCCGCAATCGATCAACACGCTGGGCGGCTACAAGGTTCAGGGGCGCGACGAACAGGCCGAGACTGTGCTGGCAGATGCCCGCGCTGTGGCCGAGGCTGGCGCGTTTTGCGTCGTGTTAGAGAAGGTTCCGCAAGGTCTCGCCAATCGGATCACGGATGAGGTCGCAATTCCGACCATCGGCATCGGAGCTTCGGCCGGGTGCGACGGGCAAATCCTTGTGGTGGACGATATGCTGGGCTTTTTCACCGCGTTCAAACCGAAATTCGTCAAACGCTACGCCGATCTTGGTCCGATGGCCGAGGCCGCCATTGCGGAATACGCCGCCGAAGTGCGGGCGCGATCCTTTCCGGCAGACCAACATGTGTTTTCCGATCAGGCTCCGGCCAAGGGGCCCAAGGCATGACCGCACCGATCCTGCGCCGTCTGGCCGATCTGCGCGCGCTGACCCGAAGATGGCACGGCGACAACGAAACAATCGGTGTCGTCCCCACGATGGGCGCGCTGCATAAAGGCCACTTGTCGCTGGTCAAGGCCGCAAAGGCCGGATGCGACCGGGTCATTGTGACGATCTTTGTGAACCCCAAGCAGTTCAACAACCCCGAAGACCTTGCCAACTACCCCCGCACTGAAAACGAAGACGCCGAAAAACTTGCGCCTTACGGTGTTGACGCGATCTATGTGCCTGATCCGGAAGAAGTCTACCCTCAGGGGTTTTCGACAACTGTGACGGTCTCGGGGCTGACAGACGTGATGGAGGGGCCGTTCCGCCCCGGGCATTTCGATGGTGTCGCCACGGTTGTCGCCAAACTGTTCCTGCAAACACAAGCGGATCGAGCCTATTTCGGGGAAAAAGACTATCAGCAACTGCTGGTCGTGCGCCGTATGGCCCGCGATCTGGACATTCCAATTGAAGTGATCGGATGTCCTACTGTCAGGGAAGCTTCGGGTCTGGCCATGTCCTCGCGAAATTTGCTGTTGTCGCCCGAGGGGATCGCAACCGCGGTTAAGATCAGCGAAGTCATGCAGACGCTTTCCGATCGCTTGATCAACGGTCACCCCTTTGAGCCTCTGAAACAACAGGCTGAGGCCGATTTGCTGAACGCGGGGTTTTCACAGGTTGAATATATCGACCTGCGCTGTGCCGAAACGCTTGAGGCGTTGCCTCACGCGTCACGCCCTGCCCGCCTGTTCGTCACTGCTTGGGCCGATGGCGTCCGGCTGATCGATAATATCGCGGTTCCGGCGACCTGATTTCTGCTCTGGCCCCTGTGCGATTGTTTGCGCTAAAGTCTCGCAAAACCACGCGGGGAGGAGCGCAGGCATGACCTATATTCTGGCAATCGATCAGGGCACCACGTCTTCCCGTGCCATTCTGTTTGATAAACAGATGCAGCGCGCGGCCACGGCCCAGCGCGAATTCACGCAGCATTTCCCGCAGGAAGGCTGGGTCGAACACGACCCGGAGGAGATTTGGGACAGCGTTCTGACCGTCTGCCGCGAGGTGATGGAAACAGCGGGGGTTTCTCCCGAACAGATCGCCGGGATTGGCATCACCAACCAGCGGGAAACAACTGTTGTTTGGGACAAGGCCACCGGCAAGCCGATTCACAACGCCATTGTCTGGCAGGACCGGCGTACTTCGGAAATCTGCGCGGGCCTGCGCAAGGCGGGGCATGAGGATCGTGTAACTGCACAGACCGGATTGCTGCTGGACCCCTATTTCTCGGGAACCAAAGTCAAATGGCTGCTGGACACCGTACCCGGCGCCCGCGACCGCGCCGCAGCCGGGGCGTTGCTGTTCGGCACGATCGACAGCTTTCTGATCTGGCGTCTGACTGAGGGGCGCAGCCATGTAACCGACGCCACAAATGCCGCTCGGACGCTGCTGTTCGACATCCACGCGGGCGAATGGAGCACGGAAATCTGCGAATTGCTGGACATTCCGACAAACATGCTGCCCCAGGTCTGCGACTGCGCGACGGATTTCGGCAGAACCACCCTGCTGGGTGGCGAAATCGCAATCCTTGGTGTTGCCGGAGATCAGCAGGCCGCAACAATCGGCCAGGCGTGCTTTAGCCCCGGCATGATGAAATCGACCTATGGCACCGGCTGTTTTGCCTTGCTAAACACAGGTGATCAGCCTGTTCTGTCAAAGAACCGCCTGCTGACCACGATTGCCTATCAGTTGGACGGACAGCGCACCTATGCGCTGGAAGGGTCAATCTTTATCGCGGGTGCAGCTGTTCAGTGGCTGCGCGATGCCGTCAAGATCATCGATGCTGCGCCGCAAAGCGGCGAATTGGCGGCGCAAGCCGATCCGACCCAGCATGTGGTGCTGGTGCCCGCATTCACTGGTCTTGGTGCCCCATACTGGAAACCTGATTGCCGGGGCGCGATGTTCGGATTGACCCGCAACTCGGGCCGGGCAGAGATCGCGCGCGCCACATTGGACAGCATCGCCTTTCAGACCCGCGACCTGTGGCACGCGATGCAGGGCGATTGGGGGGCAGAAGCCGATGTCATCCTGCGTGTCGACGGTGGAATGAGCGCGTCGGACTGGACCATGCAGGGCCTGGCGAATTGCCTTGGTGCACCCGTGGATCGGCCGGTGATGCAGGAAACGACAGCTTTGGGCGCTGCCTGGCTGGCCGGGATGAAGGCGGGCGTTTATCCAGATCAGGCCGGATTTTCCAAGACATGGGAACTGGACCGCAGATTCGTACCGGATCAAAGCGATAAAGATCGGGATGCAGCCTATGCCCGCTGGCAACGGGCGGTTCAGGCCGCAATGACCTTCTAACTGTGATCCTTCATCAGGCGCTGTTTCTGCCGTGACCAATCGCGTTTGGCCTGAGTTTCCCGCTTGTCGTGAGTTTTCTTACCCTTGGCGATGCCGATTTTGATCTTCGCCCGGCCCTTGTGATTGAAGTACAATACAAGCGGCACCAGCGTCATACCCTTGCGCTGGGTCGCATTCCACAGGTCCGACAATTGTTTTCGGGATACCAACAGCTTGCGGCGGCGGCGCTCTTCGTGCTTGAAAACCTTGGCCTGTTCGTAAGGCGCGATGTAACAGTTGACCAGCCACAGCTCTGCATTGTCGACCGAGGCATAGCTGTCGGCAATGTTCGACCCACCCGCGCGCAGGGATTTGACCTCGGACCCTTCCAGCACGATGCCGCATTCGATGTCGTCTTCGATTGCATAATCAAAGCGCGCGCGCCGGTTTTCGGCGATTACCTTGTAATTCGGGTCTGTCTTTTGCTTGGCCATGACGCGATGATTTAGGCGGCTTGAACGGCCCTTGCAAGGCGCGGAACAGATGACACGGTCAGGTTTTGGCCGAAATGATCAGGTCCGGGCCGAAAATCGTGTCTGCATGGTTGTGCAGATAAATCTTGAGCCAGGGTGTGAAGCGTGCCGGGTGGCGCTGAGCTTCGGCCAACAGATCGTGGTAATCGACCCAGCGGATCTCCATGACTTCATCCGGGTTGGGCACAATTTCCAACGGGCCGCGCGCATGGGCCAGAAACACGTCCACGACCTCATTCTCGACCATGCCATTGCCTACATCCGCATGATATTCCAGACGATGACGGTATTCGGGGTAGAGGCCGGCGATCCCCAGCTCTTCCCGCAGGCGACGTACGGCACAGGCCGATGCACTTTCGTTCCAGTCCGGATGGGTACAGCAGGTATTCGCCCACAGACCCGGCGTATGATATTTGCTCAGCGCCCGGCGCTGCATGAGAATTTCGGTTCCCCGGACAACAAAGACTGACACCGCCTTATGCTTGAGTCCCTTTTCATGTGCTTCAAGCTTGTCGACGGGGGCCAGTTCGCCACCCACCCAGGCCGGGATCATAATTCCCATCTGTCGTCTCCCGTTACCGGCCGAACTATCCGTGCAGTCACGTGTCTGAATGCCGGTCACTGCCAAAGTGGCGCTGTTCGCCCCCCTGATCAAGCGCACGAAAGGCCGCAGGGGCTGCGGCCTTTTTGCACTTGGTCTTCTAGTGTGGCGACAGGCTTTATTCGCCGGAAACGCTGATGATATAGGCGTAGACGTCCTCGGCGCCCGATTTCAGCTTGAAGGTCATTTTCGACTTGGCCGCAGTGTCATCCAGATAGGTTTTCAGAAACCCTTTGGGATCCTGCGCATATTCGACAAATGTGGTTTCATCCCACACAAGGCCATTCTCACCAGCTGCCACGATACTGTCGCCATATTTGAACCCTTCAACGGTGCCCGCCGTGCGGCCCGCGATGCCATACAGGTTCGGCCCTGTCTTGCCGCCTTTGACAATCACCTCGCCCGCCGGGTCTGCGATCAGGTGGCAGGATTTACATTTATTGAAGGCTTTTTTGCCGGCCTCAGCGTCGCCCTCAGCGTAGGCAGGGACGGCCAAAAGGCCCACGAGTGCTGTTGCAAGGATGCGGTTCATAGCTTGTGCTCCGATACGAATTGGCTGCACCGAATGGATCGTCGGTGCGAAAAAGAGTCAACGCGCGGATTGCCGCGCAACGACACTGTGCCACTGCGGCATATAGGCCGTCCTTAACTTAAGTCATGTGGCTCGGACCAGCAGGGCAAAAGGTCGCCCGAAGCAGGTGATGCCAGGTAGATCGCTCGGGCTATGGCCCGGCTCAGGCATACCGCGCAGGCATGACCGATACGGCCAACGTCGGAATTTTCGACCGGGCGCGCGCCTGTACTGACCCCGAACACCAGATCACCGTCTCCGGGTGTATGAGCCGGAACAATGGACCGCGCGATCCCGTCATGAGCCGTGACCGCCAAACGGTGACATTGAGCCTTTGTCAGCGCGGCATCGGTCGCGACAATCGCAATTGTTGTGTTGGTGGCATCAGGCGGTGCCGGGCGCATGGCAATTGATTTACGGCTTACCGGTACCTCACCAAGCCCAGTGGACGAATCCGGCCCCAATCCGCCAAATTCGGTGCCTACCTCGAACGGAGCGGCCCAGAAATGTTTGTCACCCGGCGTTGTAACGCTGCCGAGCGGGTTGGCTGCCACCAACGCCCCGACCGTGACGCCATTGTCCATCACCGCAGAAGCCGACCCCAAGCCGCCCTTGTGCATGGCCGCCAGCGCCCCTGTTCCGGCACCTACGGAACCGAGTTCAAATGTCTCGGACGCCGAAAGATACGCGGCACGGCCCAGCGCGCGATAGGGATTCCCGGACCAGTTTTTGTCGCCGCCATTCAGCAAGTCGAACAGTATTGCGCCGGGCACAATGGGAACGATGGCCGATCCGACCTGAAAGCCGCGCCCCTCGGCCCGCAGAGCATCCGACACGCCAGATCCAGCATCCAGACCGAAGGCCGAGCCTCCGGACAGGGTGATCGCATCGACCCGGTCCACGGTTTTGTCCGGGGCCAACAAATCCGTTTCACGCGTGCCCGGCGCGCCGCCCATAACATGGACCGAGGCGGTAAAGGCCGTATCCGCCGTGAGCACCGTTGTTCCGGATTTCAGCGCGTCATCCTGCGCATTGCCGACCTTGAGGCCGGGGATATCAGTGATCAGGTTCTTGCGTCCGGGTTTCATGCGGGATCTCGTGGATTAAGGGAGTTTAGCGCGCTGACGCGCGCTGCCTCCGGCGGGGATATTTTTGGCCAGATGAAGAGTGGATCAGATACAACGGCCGCCATCCACTTCAAGCGCTGTGCCGGTGATCATGCTGGCTTCGTCCGAGCACAGGAAGCAGGCGGCGTTGGCCATGTCTTCGGGGGTCGAAAAGCGGCCCAGCGGAATCGTCGACAGGAATTTGGCGCGAATTTCGGGCGTGTCTTCGCCCATGAAAGATTTCAGCAGCGGTGTTTCCCCGGCCACCGGGCAGATCGCGTTGACGCGAACGCCCGAGGGGGCAAGCTCAACCGCCATGGTTTTGGTTGCGGTGATCATCCAGCCCTTGGAGGCGTTGTACCAATTCAGATTGGGGCGCGGCGACAGGCCTGCGGTAGAGGCCACGTTCAGGATCGCCCCTGCCCCGCGCGCCTTCATATCCGGAACAAAGGCGCGTGCGGTGAGGTATACGGATTTCATGTTCACGTTGAAGACACGGTCAAAATCCTCTTCCGTGACGTCTTCCAGAGGTGTCGGCAGGTGGGTTACGCCCGCATTGTTGATCAGAATGTCGAGCTGGCCATATTCTGAGTAAGCTGCGTCTGCCATTGCACGGACAGAGACTTGGTCACCCACATCCACCTGCTGGGCTATGGTGTTCGGGCCAAGCTGCGTTGCCATATCCTGCGCAGCATCGTGGTTGATATCAGCGATCATGACCCGGGCGCCTTCGGCCAGGAACTTCTGCGCAATACCTGCGCCAAACCCGGATGCGCCGCCTGTCACGATTGCGGTTTTCCCCTCCAACCTCATGATGTTGCCCTCCTGCCTGTGTCGCGGATCAGACTATCAACGAAAGGCCGAGATGCCAGATCATTCTTCGGATACTTTGCCCCGCAACGCCTTTACATCCCCACGCGCCTTTTTCGCCGCCAGACGGCGCTTGACCGAGCCAAAGGTGGGTTTGGTCGCAATGCGCCGCTTGGGCTTGACCAACGCGCGGGTGATCAGTTCAGCCAAACGGGTGCGCGCGATTTCACGGTTACGGGCCTGGCTGCGGGTTTCTTCGCATTGGATGATGATCGCCCCATCTTTGGTCCACCGCCGCCCGGCCAGCCGTTTCAGCCGGGTCTTGACCGGATCGGGCAAGGAGGGCGAACGCGCGGCCTCGAACCGAAGCTCGACCGCCGTCGAAACCTTGTTGACGTTCTGCCCACCGGGACCGGAGGAACGCATAAAACTCTCGGTCATTTCCCAGTCCTGCAGGGTGATATCGTCATTGATGCGCAACATGGTGTGGACCTTATCCGGCGCAAGGGGAAACAGAAAGGGCCGTCCCGGCGGGACGGCCCTTCGAAAGTTCAGGAGGTCGGGTCGGTTAGATCAATCGACCAGCCGGAGCGTGCGCTCCGCCAAGGGCTGCCTTAGCAGGCGATCCCCCCGGTTGTTCCGACACCTCTCTCCAATCTCTTTCTCGACACTGGATCACCTCCTTTTCTATCTGTTGCGGTTGAGATTGAGCGTGACACAAGTTGTGCCAAACTCAAAGCGTTTTTTTATGCAGGCTGAGCCGCGGTCAATCGCGCGACGATCACCTTGAACGGGATCAGGGCGATCACGGCCAGTGACAGTTTCACCAACCAATCCGCAAATGCCAGCGTCACCCACAGTGGTGCCATCGGGCCTGACAGCATGAAGGGCACAGGCTCCCACGCCCAATTGATCGCGGCGTCCGCATTGGCACCAAAGACCGTGACCGAGGCAGAGAAAGCCAGAGTGAAGAAGATCGCCGTATCCAGCGCCGACCCCACGAGGGTTGATACCAGAGGCGCGCGCCACCAGCGGCCACCCCGCAGCGAATTGAACACGGTGACGTCAGTCAGTTGTGCGATCAGGAAGGCGGTGCCCGAGGCTACGGCGATCCGCAGCGGCACGGCAGCATAGGTAAAGCCATCGCCCTGCAGCATGATCTGGCTGCCGATCAGCGAGCAGATGATACCGGTGATAAACCCGGCGAACACGACCTTGCGGGCGGTGGCCACGCCATAGACGCGGTTCATGATGTCGGTGACCAGAAAGGCCAGCGGATAGGTGAATGCACCCCAGGTCAGCAGCCCATCGAAGATCAGGAACTGGACCAGGATGTTTGAGGCCACAACAATGGAGGCCATGGCAAGAATGCCGGGAATAAAGCTGCGTTGCATTTTCAGATGCCCGTTTTGACAAGGTAGCGGCGACTTGGCCCCGGGCTCATCCCAAGGCAGGCCGTGCGTTTAGACCCTCTGTTGGCCCGAGTCAATCGGGCAGAAGGTATTCCACCAGTTCGCTGCGTTGCAGGGCCAGAAAGTTGTCATCCGAAATCATCGTGGCACGCAGCCGGTTTTGGATATCACGCCAGATCGACAGCCCTTCGAGATTGTCATGGGTGCCTGTGGCGGTCTCGAACAGGATTTCTTCAGACGCGGGCGTGTCAGCGCTGATGTGCCACCGACGCAGCCGTGAACGAAATCCCGTTATGGAAACCGTGCGTTCAAGCACATAAAACCGGCCATCCGGATCGAAGTCCGCGGATACTGGCAGAAACTTGCCCCGTTGCGGCAAAACGAAGGGTGTGGACCATTCTTGGCCATTCCAGCGATAGACCGGAATATGCCCTTCGGCGGTGCGGTTCTTTTCCGTCAGCGTATACAAACGCCCCTGATTATCGATCGCCAACCCTTCGAACGATCCGTTGCTGTCCAGATGGATGAACAATTTGGGGCGTGGCAGAACGCGGGCCGGGCTGTCCGGCTTGGCATAGTGGGCCACGCGGTGAATGCCTTCGAAAGAGATGTAGATGGTGTCATCCGGCGCGATGGCGATGCCTTCGGAATCACCCGTATATCCCGGCAGGGCGCGTCCTTTGCTGGACAGAACTGGCCATTGTTCCAGAATCTTGACTGCGTTTATCCGATCTCCGTCCCGGTCAATATGCGCCTGTACAAGCATTGATCGGTCGCTGAGCGCGATCATCCTGTGCCCGTCATCCGAGATATGAAGGGCCGAAAACCCGCCAAACCACTCGGCCGGGTGTTGCCACCTGAAACTGCCCAGATGCGTGGCCGATTTGACGTCAACTGCCAGAACCGGCCCGGCCAGAAAGGACGCTGAAATCAGTTGGATTGCAGTACGGCGGTGCATTGCTGGGGCAAATCGGCCAGTACATATTCCCGGCGTTTCTTGGGGGGTGGTGCGTTTGGATCTGGTGGCGGTGGGTTGAGAATGTTGTTCACCCATTCCTGCGCCTGAGCGCAACCATCACCTTTGGGCGGCGCATCCTGATTGACACATCCGCGGGATCCTTTTGGGCACTTCAGCCGAACATGGAAATGGTAGTGATGCCCCCACCAGGGCCTGATCTTGCGCAGATAGGCGCGATTGCCCTTCTCGTCCTTACACATCTGCACCTTGGCGCCGGGGAACACGAAGATCCGGGCAACGCGCTTATCCTTGGCGGCCTCGCGCAGCACGGCGTGGTGTTGCTTCGTCCAGTTGTTGTTGACAAAGGCGCCGTTCGAACGGCGCAGGGAAATCGATGATATGTTCTCACGCGCCTTTCGGCTGAGACGCATGTTGTCGCCCGGCAGCATCCAGATATCGATGTCCAGACCCATTTGATGAGAGCGGTGCCCCGAGGTCATCGGCCCACCCCGCGGCTGGCTGATATCCCCGATATAGAGACCGTTCCACCCGGGTTGTTTCGCTGCAAACCGGCTGAGGTCCTGCACATAGTCGATCGCTTCGGGATGCCCCCAGTTGCGATTGCGCGACAGCCGCATGGCTTGCCAGGTCGGTCCGGTTTCGGGCAATTGCACCGACCCGGCGGCGCATCCGCGCGAATAACTGCCGAAAGCGGCCGGTTTTTGCTGTGAACTGACCTTCTGCACCCCAAACAATTGTTTGGCCAAAGGTTGTGCCCCCGCCGTGCCTGTCAGCGTCAAAGCGGCCAATATCGCCAAAAAACGTAATAAAATCATCTGCTCTGATCCCCTTCCGGTTTCACCCAGCGCATTAGGAACAGACCCAGAATAAACAACAGAACGATCGGAGACACCCCCAGTCGCGCGCTGCCGGTGATCGTTGTGGCAATCCCGATCAGCAGCGGCGCGGCAAAGGCAGTGGCGCGCCCCGACAATCCATAAAGACCAAAGCTTTCAACCGGCGCTTCGGGATCGGTATGGCGTACCATCATCGAACGGCTGGCCGATTGCAGAATGCCACCCATCCCGCCGATAAGAATACCGCAGCCAAAGAAAACCATGTCCGGCAGGCCCGAACCCTCGGGCAGTGGAATGCCATAGATCTGCGTCCGGTCCATCATGACAACGGTGGCGCAGACAAAGATCAGCACCCAAATCGCCACGATGATCACAGGTTTGGGCCCGTATTTCTTGTCCAGCTTGCCACCAACCCAGGAAAACGCGGCGGCGGCCAACACGCTGACGATCCCGAATACGCCGATCTTGATCAGGTCCCACTCCAACACCAGACGGGCATAGACGCCCCCAAAGCTGTAAAGCCCGTTCAGCGCGTCGCGGTAGAACATGGACGAGCCGAGATAGCTGGCCAGACTGACGCGATGGCGCAGGTTTGAGACGGATTTGGCCAACAGGCTCAGTGCTTCACCTATGCTGCCGGTCTTGTCGGTCGGCGCATCATCGCGGACCCACAGGAAATAGGGCACCATGAACAGAACAAACCACCCGGCGGTGAATGGCCCAACAAAGCGCGTCCCTTCCTGTTGTGATGCATCCAGCCCGAACACAGGGGCCATCCCGATCAACGTTTTGCCATTCGCCTGCTCGACAAACAGCGCCAGCATGATCGCGAGTGAAATCAGACCGCCGAAATAACCGAAGGCAAAACCCGAACCCGAAATCTCACCCACTTCCTTGTCGTCGCCCAGATCGGGCAGTTGGGAATTGATGAAAATCAGCGCGTATTCAGCACCAACAAAGCCCAGCCCAAAAGCTGACAGCATCAGCCACATGTTGGACCCGTCCGGCATAGTGTACCACAGCGCGGCAGAGCCCACCGCATACATCACCGAAAAGGCAAAGATCCATGGAATACGCCGCCCGGATACATCAGCCATTGCGCCCAGCAAAGGGGCTCCGAACGCGATGATCAGGCCGGTGATAGTCAGGCAGTTCGCCCAGACCGTCTGCGCCTGCGCGGCCGCAGCCTCGGCGTCCATCCCTGTGTTAGAGTAGTATCCAGCAGCGACACCCGCGAAGTAGGGGCCAAAGACAAAGGTCACCAGCAAGGTGTGATAGGGCTGGCTTGCCCAGTCAAAGAACCACCATCCCCAGATACGCTTACGCTTGGAAATCTCTGCCATACCTGCCCCTGTTTTTGTTGCATTCATAAGACGGGGCTTTGACCCGTTTCGCAAGCGTTCTGTTGGCACGGGCTTGCTCTTTGCCCTGCCAACAATTACCTCTCGCGAAACAAAAACGGAGATCACGGCCATGATGGCAATTTACGGACCCCTGCAGTTGATACTCAATGTGGTCTACATTTTTATCATCGTGCACGTGATCATGAGTTGGCTGATCAATTTCCAGGTTTTGAATCTGCACCAGCAGTTCGTTGCGCAAATCTGGTATGGTTTGAACAAGATTCTGGAGCCCATCTACCGGCCAATTCGCAGGATCCTGCCCGATACCGGTGGGATTGATTTGGCACCTTTGGTGGCTTTCATCATCGTTATCTCGTTGCAGAATTATATCCTGCCAACACTCTTTGGATTTATGTGATCCGGGGGTTCCCTCTTGTTCACCGAATCTTAGTATGTGATGGTCCTGTCTTAAGAGCAGATAAACCATAAAACAGGGCCAGCCCGCACATGTTCGACTCCGCACCCCTGCTGCGAGATGTCTTTGGATTCGACGACTTCCGCCCCGGGCAGGAAGAGATCGTCGATGCCGTGACCGCAGGCGAAAACGTGCTGGCGATTATGCCCACGGGGGGCGGTAAATCCCTGTGCTTCCAACTGCCTGCCCTGCTGCGCGACGGGGTTACTGTGGTGATTTCCCCGCTGATCGCCCTGATGCGCGATCAAGTGCGCGGATTGCAAGAAGCCGGGGTTGAGGCCGGGCGGCTGAAGCTGCTCTACATAGCCCCCGAACGTCTGGCCGCTGGGTCCGCTTTGGGTATGCTGCGCCGGATCAACGTCAACCTGATCGCCGTGGACGAGGCGCATTGCGTTAGCCAATGGGGTCACGATTTCCGCCCCGATTACCTGCGGATCGGAGAATTGCGGCGCGCGTTGAACGTGCCGCTGGCCGCGTTTACCGCCACCGCCGACGCGGAAACGCAGGACGAGATCGTCGAAAAACTGTTCGACGGCACCGCCCCGCGCAAGTTCCTGCGCGGGTTTGATCGGCCCAACATCCATTTGGCCTTTGCCGCCAAAGACGGTCCGCGCAAACAGATCCTCGACTTTGCCGCCGCCCGCAAAGGCCAGTCAGGCATCGTCTATTGCGGCACCCGCAACAAGACAGAGGTGCTGGCGCAAGCCCTGCGCGCCGAGGGTCACGTGACCTGCCACTATCACGGCGGCATGGACCCCGAGGATCGCCGCATCGTCGAAACCCGTTTCGCGCGCGAAGACGGCCTGATCGTTGTTGCCACCGTCGCCTTTGGCATGGGTATCGACAAACCCGACATCCGCTGGGTCGCACACGCGGACCTGCCCAAATCCATCGAGGCTTATTATCAGGAAATCGGCCGCGCCGGACGTGACGGCGGCCCTGCCGAGACGCTGACCCTGTTTGGGCCGGATGATATCCGTCTGCGCCGGTCGCAAATCGACGAAGGACTTGCCCCGCCCGAGCGGCGCATGGCCGATCACGCGCGGCTGAATGCTCTGCTGGGGCTGGCCGAGGCGCTGGTTTGTCGCCGTCAGAACCTGCTGGGTTACTTCGGCGAACAGGCCGCGCCCTGCGGCAAATGCGATCTGTGTGATACGCCGCCCGAGGTGTTCGACGGTACCACCCCTGTCCGCATGGCCCTGTCTGCAATCCTTCGCACCGAAGAATGGTTCGGGGCGGGTCATCTGATCGACATCCTGCTGGGGAACGAAACGGATAAAATCCGTGCTCGTCGTCACGACGCCCTGTCCACTTGGGGCATTGGCAAGGACTGGTCCCGCCCGCAATGGCAGGCGATTTTCCGGCAGATGATGGGACATGATCTGGTGCGCCCCGACCCCGAGCGTCACGGCGCCTTGCGTATGACAGAAGCCGCGAAACCAATTCTTAAGGGCGAGGCGCAGATCAACTTGCGCAAGGATACGATCCGCAAGGCGACGCGCCGACCCGCGGTTAAGGCCATAGTCTCGGAAGAGGATGCACCGCTGCTGTCTGCGCTCAAGGCCAAGCGCCGAGCTTTGGCGGAATCGGCGCGGGTTCCGGCCTATGTGATCTTTCCCGACCGAACCCTGATCGAAATGGCCGAGACCCGCCCGATGACTCTGGACGAGATGGCCCGGATCAGCGGTGTTGGCGCGAAGAAGCTAGAGCGCTACGGCGATACGTTTCTGGAGGTGATCGCCGGCGAAGTTGAAGCTGTTCACCCCGCGCGCCGCAAACTTGCAGGCCGGGATCAGGGTGAGATCTATGACCGCCTGCTGGAAGTTCAGTCACAACTGTCTCGCGGGACTGATGGGATCGACAAGCCGCTGACCTGTTCTGCCTCGCAATTGGCCAAGGTGGCGCAACTGCGCCCGGATGATCCACGCGGGATCGAACAGGTGCTGGGCGATCGTCGTCACGAAAGGTTCGGCGCGGCCTTTCTGGACGTGCTGCGGGATGCGGGCTAGTTCGTTTCGCGTTTGAAAGGCGTCAAAAGACGCTACCTCTCCCCACGGTCGAACGCGCCTTTCGACAAAAGCGCTTTTTATGAAACGCGAAACGACCTAGATACCGCAAGACAGGCAAGGAACGAGGGCGAATATGCTGGTAGTGATTTCCCCGGCCAAGCGGCTGGATTGGGCAGAGCGCGATCACGAGGTCACACAACCGGATTTTCAGGACGACGCAATCCGATTGTCAAAAACCGCAAAGAACCTGACCCTGGGCGATCTCAAGAAACTGATGGACCTCAGCGACGATCTGGCCCGGTTGAACCGGGACCGCTATCGCACGTTTTCGGATACGCCTGACGCCAACGCGACCCGCCCTGCCGCGCTTGCCTTTGCCGGGGATACCTACCAGGGGCTAGAGGCGGGCTCGTTGGATGATGACGAGATTGCCTGGGCACAGGATCACTTGCGCATTCTATCCGGCCTTTACGGCGTCTTGCGCCCGTTGGACGCCATTCAACCCTATCGGCTAGAGATGGGCAGCAGGCTGAAAACCCGGCGCGGGAAGAACCTGTATGAATATTGGCGCGATCAGCTGAGCAAGGCTCTGAACAAGCAAGCCGCTGAAATTGGCAGCGACGTTCTGGTGAACTGCGCCAGTCAGGAATATTTTGGGGCCGTCGATCCCAAAGCTCTGAAGCTGAACGTCGTAACCCCCGTTTTCATGGAAGACAAAGGCGGCACGCCAAAAATCGTCAGCTTCTTTGCGAAGAAAGCGCGTGGTGCCATGGCGCGATACATCATCCAACACCGCCTGACCGACCCGGCTGGCGTGCTGGATTTCGACAGCGGTGGCTATGAATATCGTGCCGACCTGTCCGAAACAGACCGACCCGTTTTTGTGAGGCCCTATCAGGCCTGATCACCTTCACCCTTGCCCGGGAAAACGGGTTGCGTGTCAGGGGGCGAGTGATCCCGGATCATTTGCAGGATCAGTCTTTTTTGCAGGGGTTTGGTCAGGTAATAGTCCAGCCCTGCCGCCAGAATGCCTTGATCATCGCCCTTCATGGCATGCGCTGTCAGGGCAACGATTGGCGTTCTTTGACCGGCTCCGATCTCGCGCCGCCGTATCTCGGCGGTTGCCTCTTTTCCATCCATCTTTGGCATCGAAATATCCATGAAGATCAGGTCAGGGGCGAATTCCATATGGGCCTCAATCGCCTCAAGCCCGTTGGACACAAATCTCAGATCGATATTCAGATCCTTTGTCATCTTTTTCAGGATCAGTTGATTGGTTCGATTATCCTCGGCCGCGAGAACGCGCATGCACCTTTGGCTCGGGTCCTGTACCACCGGAGGATCAGCTGGCGTGCCCGGAACAGCGTGATCCTTATTGCCAAACACCGAACCGCCTAGCGCCATAAGCCGCGAATACAGTTCGGCCCGTGGAATGGGTTTCTGCAATACGCCTTCGATCAATCGATGCGCCGGGTCGGCGTGGATCGCACCGGGATTGGACGACATCACCACGATTGGCAGATCACCCCACCCCCGTTCCCGTAGCGTTGAGGCAAGCTCGACCCCACTCATATCCGGGAGATCCTGATCACAAAGTACAAGATCAATCGTTTCATCCAGAATTTTCAGCGCCTCACCCCCGGTACTGCACACGGTCACCCGAGACCCCAATCGCCCTAATTGTTTGGTCAGGATGGCGCAGTTTACGGCCAGATCATCGACGATCATCACATGATGCAGACGTCCCGCAAGATTGGGCGGGCTGGGTTGTGCCCCTTCGACCGTGGGAAGGGAAATGCGGAAGCCAAAACAGGAACCTCTGCCCAATTCGCTTTCTACCCAGACTTTTCCACCCATCATCGTGATCAGGCGCTTGGTGATCGCCAACCCCAGACCCGTGCCTTCGAATTGGCGGTTTTGCTCATCCTCGACCTGATTGAACTCGCCAAAAACATACGGGATTTTATCGACTTCGATCCCGATCCCTGTGTCTTCGATTGCAATGTGAATATCGCAGTTTTGGTTTTCACCATTCGGCACCCCGGTTACTCGGATCAGCACATGCCCGTCCGAGGTGAACTTGACCGCGTTACCCACCAGATTTGTCATGATCTGGCGCACCCGCCCCGGGTCGCCAATAAACAGCGTGGGCAGAAACAGATCGTAATCGACCAACAGTGTCAGCCCCTTGTCCCGCACACTGGGCTGCAACAGCATCGCCACCTCAAGGATACACCGCTCCAGATCGAACTGCTCGGGATGCAGCGTCAGCTTGCCTGCCTCGATCTTGGAATAGTCCAACACGTCATTAATGATCACCAGCAACGCCTCGCCCGAATGACGGATCGTGTTGACGTAGGCCTTCTGCTCGTCACTCAAAGGGGTCTCGGTCAAAAGCTCGGCCATTCCGACGACACCGTTCATGGGCGTGCGGATTTCATGACTCATATTGGCCAGGAAGGCGGACTTGGCACGGTTTGCGGCCTCGGCCCGTTCGCGGGCGGCATGCAACTCGGCCTCGTGCCGGACGGATGCAGTGATGTTCAAAGCCAGACTGACGACATCGCCACCACTGCCACGCTGATCGATAAGCTTGATATACTCACCATTCCACAACTGGATCACCACCGGCTCGGGCGTGGCGCTGGACCATCGGGCCAGCATGTTTGCCTGCCAGTCGGTGACGGGTTCAGCCCCGATATCCACGATGCCTTCATCCGTCAGCAGCTCTAGGATGCGCTTGTATTCAATCCCCGGGACCACTTCATCAAGGCCTTCGAACACGCTCAGATAAGCGGTGTTGGCGCTGATCAACTGGCTGTTTTCGTCGAAAAAGGCAAAGCCGTCCTGTATGGTCTGAATCGAATGCCACAACCGCCGTTCGGCCAATTCGATCTTGGCGTTGGCGACGGTCAGGTCGGACTTGACCTTCTCGTTTTCACCGCGCACCGTTTCAACCTCGGCCTGCGTTTCGCCAATCTGACGCGACAATGCCAGGGCGTGGCGGCCCAGTTTACGGTTTGCCGCCGACAATTCCGCCTGTTTCAGGTGCAACATCCGCTCGGCCGCCAAACGAGCGCGCCGTTCCTGGGCAAGTTTTTCTGCAAGGCTCATCACTGGTTTTCCGGAGCTGTTTGTGCACAGCATCCCTGCGGCCAATGAAAAAGTGCTTAATGCCGTCCCTCGCGCAGCCATCCCGCCACAAGGAACCCACCGGCCAGCAGGAGAACCAGCCAGGGTGGCAACAGACCCGCCTGGGTGACATCCCGCGTTTCATAAGCGTTGCGCGGGGTCAGCCCGATCCACCCGCGTCCGGCTGCCGGTCGCCCGACCCGGACGTTGCGGATTGCGGGCAGGCCGTCTTCAACCCGGATTGTACCGCCGCGCAGACTGGCCAAAACCGGTTCCAGAACGTCATCAGTGGCAATTGTGCGCTCGAACTCTTTCGGCGCTGCCGGGCCAAGGCCGATCACGGCGGAATGTTCACCCTCCTGCAAACGATAGAGGCCAATTTCCGGGCCAAAATACTGCGCTTCGAACCGGCCCGGCGATACTTCCTGCAATTCGATCTGCAAAGTGTCACCGTTTGGTCGTGTTACGGTCACTGCCCCCACCTCATCGCTCAGGGTTTGGCGAATGATGCGCATCGACTGGCCAGTGGCTTCGGCCCACAGCGCCTCTTCCTCAAGCTCGGGTTCTTTCATCATCCAGTGGGCCAGACGGCGCAACAGTTCCAGCTGCGGGCCACCTCCTTCAAAACCGCGGCTCCACAACCACGCATGATCCGAGGCCAACAGCGCCACGCGCCCTTCGCCAACGCGGTCCAGAACCAGCAAAGGTCGCTCCTCGACCCCGGTCATCAACACTTCGCCGGTGCGATGACTCACATCGACCTGGCGCAACCACGCACCCCAAGTGTCAGGGTCACCCAGATCGGTTGTGACCGGATGGCGCTGACCCAGATCCGAAACAACGGGAACATAGCGCTCCTCGATCACCCGCGCCGTAGGTTGCGCAGGCAACAGCGGCGCAAGCGGTGAACGGAAGATACTGTCCGCCGAGGCAAAATCGGGACCGGCGGCGACCAGAACCGCACCGCCGTCGTTGATATAGTTCGTGACGTTATCCAGATAGATCGCCGGCAGAATGCCGCGCCGTTTGTACCGGTCAAAGATGATCAGGTCGAAATCGTTGATCTTCTCAAGAAACAGCTCGCGCGTGGGGAAAGCAATCAGCGAGAGTTCGTCTACCGGAACGCCATCCTGTTTCTCGGGCGGGCGCAGAATGGTGAAATGCACCAGATCGACCGAACTGTCGGATTTCAGCAAATTGCGCCATGTGCGTCCACCCGGATGCGGCTCGCCCGAGACCAACAGAACGCGCAACCGGTCGCGCACGCCGTTGATCTGAATCAGCGCGGTGTTGTTGCGATCGGTCAGCTCACCTTCGGCTTGCGGCACAGTGAACTGGATGACGTTGCGCCCGCCATGGGGCAGAGTGATCGGCACCTCGATATCGGCTCCGATTGGCATGGCAAAGCTTTCCGGCTCGCCACCGTCCACTGAGATTTCCAAGGGGGCCGTGATGGCCCCGGCAGGCGTTGCCCCGCTGTCTTCAACCCGCAATGTCAGGGTCACCGGTTCACCGATGATGGCAAAGGCCGGAGCGTTGCTGACGATCAGGCGGCGATCCCAATCGGCTTCGCGTCCGGTTTGCAGCAGATGCATCGGCGCGGGCAGGTCGGGGGCCTGATCGACATCATGCACGATGCCGTCCGAAACCACGAGGATGCCTGCAATCCGCGCGCGCGGCTCTTCGGCCAATGCGGCATTCAACGCCGACATGACCTGAGTACCTTCGTCGCCGTCACCATCGCCGACCTGAATGCGACGCAGTTCGGTGTTGTCGCGGCTTTCGATCTCAGCCGCCAGCTCATCGGCAGCCTGGGCGGTCTGTTCAGCGCGGTCCGACAATGACTGGCTGGCGCTTTCGTCTTCGATCATCAGAACGATATCCGTCAGCGGCGCGCGATCCTCGATCTGGTAAACGGGGCCTGTCAGCGCGGCGATCACGACAAGGGCGGCCAACCCGCGCAACGCCCAGCCGGACAGCCCGCGCCACAGGGCCAGAATAACTCCACCAACTGCAACGGCTGCAACCGCAGCCAGAACAGGCCAGGGGATGAGTGGATCGAAAATGACGGTTCCGGTCATTGTCCCAACCTGTCCAGGAGGGCGGGCACGTGAACCTGATCGGACTTATAATTCCCGGTCAGCACATGCATCACCAGATTAACACCGAAACGATTGGCCAGTTCGCGCTGCCGTTCGCCCGCATAGCCGCGCCCAACCGGCAACAGCGCCTGCCCGTTGCGATCCACGGCCCAGGCCCCGGCCCAGTCATTGCCCCCGATCACAACCGGCGTCACGTTGTCATTGAGGTTGCGAAAGGGCATCCCCTCGATCTGTTCCGCATCCAGAGGCGCAGCCTCGACCCAGACCTCGGTGCCTGCATGTCGGCCCGGGAAGTCCTGCAAAAGATAGAACGCCCGCGTCAGCACGTGGTCACGCGGTATCGGCTCTAACGATGGGATATTCAGGGGTGCCGCCAATTGTTGCAGCTTGCGTCCATTCGCACTGGAAGCCCCGAACCCGGCGATATTCGCGTCGCGGGTGTCGAACAGGATCATGCCACCCGACCGCAGATACGCATTCAGTTTGGCATATGCTTCGACGGAAGGCTGCGGTTGCTCCGGTGTGATTGGCCAATAGAGCAGCGGAAAAAAGGCAAGCTCATCCCGTTCCAGATCGACCCCAACCGGGTCAGCGGGTTCCACTGAGGTGCGATAGAACAGCGTCTGTCGCAACCCGCGCAGACCCGCCAGCGCTATGTCATCCACTTGCGGATCGCCGGTCAGGACATGCGCCAACACAAGTTCTTGCGTGGAGTTCAGGGCAAACTCGGTTTCGTCCGGGGTCTGAGCCTGCGCGTGCGGCGCAATCAGCATCGCCCCCAACGCCATGGCGGTCGCCCGCGCCAAACCCAAGCGGCCTGACAATGCCAGTGAGGCAATCACATCCAAGGTCAACAAAATCAAAGCCAGGCTCAGCAAAAGCCCTCCGACAGGAGTTTCAGAGCTGATCTCCTGCCCCTTGATCGGAACATCCGAAGGCCAGATGATTGGAGTCAGTGTCGCCTCTTCGTTCAGAACATTCCGCGCCAGCTTTTGCTTACCGCTTTCATAAAGACCAGGTCGCAAGTCGGGCCCGACCTGCGCCGAGACCAGATTGACCCCATCCACCCCTGGCAGATTACCTGCATCCGACAGGACACCAAATCCGTCCAATATTTGAATCGGCTCCCATGTGGTTCCCTGAAGCTGTTCAACCTGCCGGGATTTCGCCGCCGAAGCCACGGCCAGCCGGTCCAGCATTTCAACAAAAAGCCCGGACAAAGGCAAACTGGACCATTCCGCATCTGCGGTGACGTGGAACAGCACCACCTGCCCAAGCCCCAGCGCTTTGCGCGTGACCAGAGGCGTGCCGTCAGACAATGATGCGATCACACGATCCGCCAGATTAGGGTCTGGCTGCGCCATGACCTGTGTCGTCACGGTGACATCTTCAGGGATCTGCAAACCGTGGAATGGCGATCCTTCGGTGAAAGGTGCCAGCCCTTTGGCCTCACCCCAGCTCATCGCGCCACCAACCGATCGGCCGCCGCTGCGCAGGCGTACTGGCAGCAACGTGTCTTCGGCATCCCGCCCCAAATCGCTTGCAGCCATCCGCGGGCCAGCAAAGCGCAGCAGCAGCCCGCCCTGTTCGACCCATTCCACCAGTTCGGCCTGTTCGGTATCGGACAGTTTGGCGACGTCGGCCAATACGATAACGTCCGGATTCGCTGGCAGCACCTCCAACAACCCGCCATCGACGAAATCGGCAGTCGGGATCAAAACCTGCGTCAGATAGTGCAGCGGGGACAGTAACTCCAAACCCTCCCGGTTCCGAGTACCCGCGATCAGGGCGACCTCTCGTCGCCGCAGGCTGTCGTCGGTCAGGGTAACTGCACCGGCGGACCGTTGGCCCTGAATCTCGAATCGCGTGATCCGGGCGCGCAGTTCGGATGGCAAGGACAGCTCGGTTTGGGCCTGATCAGAGCCGTTTTCGAATTCCATTTCGGTGGAATGCAGCACGCGCATGATGCCCGCCGGATCGCGGCCTTGCGCCAGCAGAGTAATCGATTCCGCAGGGCCTTCTTCGGCCCGCAGCGCAGTCAGTCGGATCGCGCCATCCTGATAGGCAGCCGGCGCAACGGCCAACACGGGCGCTGGTGATCTGTAGACGGTCACGGCGCCTTGCGCGCGTAAGGCAGACAGCAACGCATCATGACCGGGATAGGACAGGCGATCACTGAACCAATGCGTCTCAAATCCTCCCGATACATCCCGCACAGCGGCAATGGCCGCCTCGATCTGCGCGTCAGAGGGCTGCCACGGCATTGGCACCAGCCCTGGCAAACGGCTGCGCCAGGCCTCGGCGGACTGGAAGATGGGCGGCTCGGGCTCGGTCAGGCGCAGGATGGATACAGGACGACCGGCGCGACCGGCCTCGGTCAATTGGGTGTCGATCTGGTCCAGCGTAGACGACCACCGCGTTGCCCCGGCCCAACTGGCATCCAGCACCAGTAACAGCGGGCCAGTCCCGGCCTGATCCCGCGACGGATTCAGAACAGGCCCTGCCAGACCGATGATAATAGCCGCTGCCGCAAGCATCCGCAGCAAAAGCAACCACCACGGCGTGCGGTCCGAGACAGTTTCATCGTCTTTCAGGCCCAACAGCAGCGTCACCGCCGGAAACAGCCTGCGGATCGGCGCAGGTGGCACGGCGCGCAAGATCAGCCACAGGATCGGCAATGTCAGCAGACCCAAAAGCACCCAGGGCGCGGTAAAGCCGATACCCGCCAAAACCGTCATTGCGCACCCCCATCCAACGCGCGATAGAGCCACAACAGAGCCGATTGCGCGCTGTCCCCGGTGTGGTGCAGACCCAGTTGCCACCCGGTCGCACGGCACAATTGCGTCAGTGCTTCCTTGCGTTCTGCAAGCCGGTCCAGATACCGATCCCGAAGATCTCCGGCTTTGAGGGTTTCGTGGCGGACCGTGCCGCCGACGCTTTCAAATATGGTGCGCCCGTTGAAGGGGAACGCCTCTTCACCCGGATCAAGGACCTGCAACAGAACCCCACGCACACCCCGGTCGGCAGCCTTGGTCAGCGCCAGTTCAACCTCGTCCAATGGGCCCAGAAAATCTGAGATGAACACAGCGCGTGCATGCGGGATCATGGCGCGATGTTCCGGCGGGGCATAATCGATCTCGGAATCTTCGGACCAGGCCTGCGCCAGCCGAATGACCTGCGCATTGCCGCGCCGAGGCGGCAAGGTGGTGCCGGTCAGGCCCACACGCTCACCACCGCGCACCAAAAGGATGGCTGTGGACAGCCCCAGCAGGCGCGCGCGGTCAGCCTTGGTCGGCAGTGCCCTATCGGACGCATAACGCATCGACGCCCCCTGATCGACCCACAGCATCACCGATTGCGCAATCTGCCATTCCCGTTCCCGAACAAACTGCTGATCCCCACGGGCAGACCGGCGATGATCGATCATTCGACGGCTGTCTCCGGCCTGTGCAGGCCGATACTGCCAGAAATCATCCCCAAGCCCCGAGCGTCGCCGCCCATGGTCACCCAGCAAAACCGTTCCAGCCAAGTGTTCCGCCCGCGCCAACAAAGGCGGCAGCCGAGACGCTTCGGCCTCGGATCTTTCGCGAAGGGTCAGCGCCGCATTCACGCCGCGGCCTCGGTGCGGATCAACCCATTGGCAGTGGTTTCGATCAGATCGGCCAGGCTGTCACCGCGCGCCCGTGCTGCAAAGTTCAGCGCCATCCGGTGGCTGAGCACCGGACGGGCCATATCCAAAACATCTTCGGCATTCGGTGCCAGTCGTCCCTGCAACATCGCCCGCGCGCGGACCGTCATCATCAAGGCCTGCGCCGCCCGTGGGCCAGGACCCCAGGCCACGGTTTCAGCGACACGTTCTGACACACCCTCTTCTTCAGGACGGAAAGCCCGGACCAGATCAAGGATCAGTTCAACAACCGAGTCACCCACCGGCATGCGGCGCAACAGAACCTGCGCCGCCAGCAGTTCCTCTTTGGTGAAAATCTCGTGCGCCTCTTCCTCTTCCACACCGGTTGTGGCCAGCAGAATGTCCCGCTCGGTCTGGCGATCAGGGTACTCTACATCAATCTGAACCAGGAACCGGTCCAACTGAGCTTCGGGCAGCGGATAGGTGCCTTCCTGCTCGATCGGGTTTTGTGTCGCCAGGACATGGAACGGCACACCCAGCGACCGATCCTCGCCCGCTACGGTTACGGTCCGCTCTTGCATCGCTTGCAACAAGGCGGATTGCGTCCGCGGGCTGGCGCGGTTGATTTCATCTGCCATCAGCAACTGACAAAAAATCGGGCCGGAAATGAAGCGGAAATGACGCGAGCCATCATCGGCAGTGTCCAGAACTTCTGACCCCAAGATATCCGCAGGCATCAGGTCGGGGGTGAACTGGATCCGGTTGCCGTGCAGCCCCATCACGGTCGACAGCGTCTCGACCAGTCGCGTCTTGCCCAGCCCCGGCAAACCAATCAGCAGCGCGTGACCGCCGCACAGCAATGCGGCCAGGGTCAGGTCCACAACCCTTTCCTGCCCGATAAAGCGGCGGGTGATCGAGGCCTTGGCCTCTTGCAGCTTGTTTTCCAGCGCTTCGATCTCGGCTATGAGGTCGGCGGGTTCCGTCATGACTTTCCCTTCCGTGGACTATTATGATTGAAGTGTATCGCGCTGAGAGGAAATGGCAAAAGCAATGAGCGGACAAAAACCTGTGAAACCGTCACCGGATGGTTTGGCGGCATCAGTCAAAGCGACCAAAACCAAGGGTTTGCCGCCCGTTCACCTCTGGAATCCTCCGTTTTGCGGCGATCTGGACATCCATATCGCCAAAGATGGCACCTGGAGTTACCTAGGGTCGCCCATCAACCGTTTCGAGCTGGTGAAGCTTTTTTCGTCAATTCTTAAGAAAGAAGGTGACAAATTTTACCTCGTGACCCCGGTTGAAAAGGTGGGAATCACCGTTGAGGACGCCCCCTTCCTGGCCGTCGACTTTGATCGGACCAGAGACGGAGACGCGCAGTCGCTGACCTTTACCACTCAGGTCGGCGATACGGCCTCGGCCGGGACAGAACACCCGATCCGCGTTGTCATCGATCCCGAAACAGAAGAACCGGCACCCTACATATTGATCCGCGCAAACCTTGAGGCGCGCATTGACCGCAAAAGCTTTTACCGGCTGGTGGATATCGGCACAGAGCACGATGGATGGTTTGGAGTCTGGTCCGACGGGCAGTTCTTTCCTTTGATCCAGTCTGATCAATTGTCGGAATAACAGGCCCGTTTCGGTGCCTCCGCACACGTCGAAGTCGCAGGCACTATCCACTCAATTTTCGACAATCTGTTCTGTTCCGTCCTCTTTCGACGCCCGAGACCAACGGCTAAGCTTGCAATACCAACGACCCGAGACCGCTTATGCCCCGATTTGCCGCCAACATCTCGCTGCTGTTTGCCGAGCTACCTTATCTTGACCGATTTCCGGCAGCCGCACAGGCTGGTTTCAAAGCGGTCGAAATCCTGTTCCCTTACGAACTGGCCGCCAAGGACACGCGGCGGGCGCTGCTCTCTCACGGGCTAAAGCTCGTCCTGATCAACGCGCCCCCACCGAACTACACCGGCGGCACCCCCGGATACGCGGCGGTTCCCGGCGGTCAAGCGCGTTTCCAATCCGACATCAAACGGGTCATGCGCTATGCCGATGTGCTGCGCCCTGGTCTGATTCACGTTATGGCCGGGTATGTATCGGGGCCAGAGGCGGCAGATACCTTTGTACGCAACCTGCAATGGGCCGCAGATTCTGCGCCGAAACAGCAGTTTACAATCGAGCCGCTGAATCCAATTTCGCAGCCCGATTACTTTCTGAACAGTTATGATCTGGCAGCCGAAATTCTGGATCGCGTGGATCGCCCAAATGTCGGGCTGCAATATGACAGTTTTCATGCCCACATGATCCACGGAAATGCGATTGAAGTGTGGAAAACCCATAAGGATCGGATCACGCACGCCCAGATCGGCGCGGCCCCGGATCGCTCGGAACCTGGGCGCGGACCCACGGATTTCCAGGCCCTGTTCGACGCCATGGATGACAGCGGTTATGCAGGCTGGGTCAGTGCAGAATACACGCCTTCCTTACCGCGTACGATCGACACTTTGGGCTGGATAAGGGCTTGAATCAGGCGTTTTTGCTGGCATTTGCTGCGAAAATGACGAAGGTCGGGGCGACTCCACCATCAGGACGACCGCATATGATCCCTTCCCGATACGCCCGCGCTTTGTTCAGTCTGATCATGTCGGGGCTGATGTCCTGTATCGTAACAGGGATTGCCACAGTCAAAGCTATCGGGATGGGGCCAGGCACCTTGGGCGACTGGATGGCGTCCTGGGCTTTCTGCTGGCCCATTGCCTTTACCGTTATCCTAGTGTTGGGACCGTCGGTGCAACGTCTGGTCAACCGATTGGTCCGTCCGCAGGACTGACCCGCTGCGAAGATGGCCCGCCGGGCCTGATGAGCAGCGCCCCTAATGCGCTTCGGCCCAATTCGCACCCTGTCCGGCATCAACAACAAGTTTCACATCCAGTTTCACCGCCGGGTCCGAGGCGCCTTCCATGACCGCGCGCGCAGTTTCAACCACCTGATCAACCGCATCTTCTGCCACTTCGAACAACAATTCGTCGTGCACCTGCAAAAGCATCTTGGCAGACAGGCCGTTGATCGCATCAGGCATCCGCACCATCGCCCGCCTGATCACATCCGCCGCTGTCCCCTGGATCGGAGCATTGATCGCCGCCCGGCGCGAGAAGCCCGCATGCGGACCTTTGGCATTGATCTCGGGCGTATGAATTTTGCGCCCGAATAGAGTCTGAACATAGCCATTCTCTTTGGCAAAGGCGACTGTGTCGTCCATATAGCGCCGGATGCCCGGGAACCGTTCGAAATAGCGATCGATGAACCCCTGTGCCTCGGCCCGCGGAATGCGCAGATTGCGCGCCAGACCAAAGCCTGAGATGCCATAAATCACGCCAAAGTTGATCGCCTTGGCCTGACGGCGAATGTCTGGCGTCATCTCATCCAGCGGGACGTCAAACATCTCGGACGCGGTCATCGCGTGAATGTCCAACCCGTCCGAGAACGCCTGTTTCAGAGCATCTATCCCGGCGATATGCGCCAATATCCGCAGTTCGATCTGACTGTAGTCGAGACTGACCAGCACGTTCCCCGGTTCGGCAATAAACGCCTCACGAATGCGCCGCCCTTCTTCGGTGCGCACCGGAATGTTCTGCAGGTTCGGATCGGTCGACGCCAGACGGCCTGTGCTGGCCCCGGTGATGGAATAAGACGTATGCACCCGCCCGGTATCGGGGTTGATATGGGTCTGCAAAGCATCCGTGTAGGTCGATTTCAGCTTGGACAGTTGCCGCCAGTCCAGCACCCGGCGCGGCAATTCATGCTCGGTCGCAAGGTCTTCCAGAACGTCCGCTCCGGTCGAATATTTCCCGGTTTTCCCCTTCTTGCCGCCCTCAAGCCCCATCTTGTCGAACAGGATTTCCCCCAGTTGCGCGGGCGATCCGACATTGAAGTTCTCACCAGCCAGTTCGTGGATATCAGCCTCTAACCCAGCCATTTTTTGGGCAAACGCATTGGACATGCGGCTCAGAACATCGCGGTCGACTTTGATGCCATGCATCTCCATCTCGGCCAAAACTGGCACCAACGGGCGTTCGAGCGTTTCATAAACCGTCGTGACCTGCACCTGATGCAGTTGCGGTTTAAACAGCTTCCACAGGCGCAGCGTGATATCCGCATCCTCGGCGGCATAAGCCGTGGCCTCATCCACCGCCACCTTGTCGAAGGTGATCGCCGATTTTCCCGAACCCAGCAGCGGTTTGATCGGAATTGGTGTGTGGCTCAGATAGCGCTCGGACAGCGTATCCATCCCATGCCCATGCTCACCACCATGCATGGCATAAGACATCAGCATCGTGTCGTCGATCGGGGCCACGTCGATGCCATGGCGTGCAAATATCTTGGCATCGTATTTCATGTTCTGCCCGATTTTCAGGATCGACGGGTCCTGGAACATCGGTTTCAGCAGATTTAGAGCCTCTTCCACCGGCATCTGCCCCTCGGCCAGCGCGTCCGAGCCGAACAGGTCATCGCTGGCGCTCTCCCGGTGAGTCAACGGGATGTAACAGGCCTCACCTGGTTCAATACACAGTGAAATACCGACCAGATCAGCGATCATCTCGTTCAGGCCAGTTGTCTCGGTATCAACAGCAACCCAGCCTCGCTCGTAGGCCTGATCAATCCACTTCTGCAAAGCAACCGCATCCCGCACGCATTCGTATTTGGACGCGTCGAAGGGGATGACCTCGGCCTCAACCTCCTCGACCACAGGCGCTGGCGCATCGGCAATCACCGGAGCCTCGGCCCCCAACTTGTCGGCGATGCGCTTGGTGAGGGTGCGGAACTCCATCTCTGCCAGGAAACCAAGCAGGGTCTCCGGCTCTGGGTCTTTCACCTCAAGATCGTCCAAAGTGAAATCCAGCGGCGTATTCTCATCCAGCTGCACCAGCTTCTTCGACAGCTCGATCTGGTCGCGTTTTTCGATCAGAGTTTGGCGACGCTTGGGCTGCTTGATCTCGTCCGCACGGTCCAGCAGCGTCTCCAGATCACCGTATTCGTTGATCAGCAAAGCGGCAGTCTTGACCCCGATCCCCGGTGCACCGGGCACATTGTCCACCGAATCCCCGGCCAGCGCCTGAACATCCACCACCCGTTCCGGCCCGACGCCGAACTTCTCAATCACGCCATCCCGGTCGATCCGCTTGTTCTTCATCGCGTCCAGCATTTCCACGCCGTCACCGACCAGCTGCATCAAGTCTTTATCCGAGCTTACAATAGTCACGCGCCCCCCAGCATCCCGCGCCTGAACGGCCAGAGTCGCAATGATGTCGTCAGCCTCGTACCCCTCAAGCTCTTTACAGGCGATGTTGAAGGCTTTGGTCGCCTCGCGCGTCAGCGGCATCTGCGGGCGCAAATCCTCGGGCATCGCCTCACGATTGGCCTTGTAAAGGTCATACAGATCATTGCGGAACGTGTGCGAGCCCTTGTCAAAGATCACCGCCACATGAGTCGGCGCATCCGCCCCCGCGTTCCCCTCGACGTATTTCTGCAGCATATTGCAGAACCCCGAAACGGCCCCAATCGGCAATCCATCGGATTTCCGCGTCAACGGAGGCAGCGCGTGATAAGCCCGAAAGATGAACGCCGATCCGTCAATCAGATGCAGGTGACACCCTTTTCCGAAATTCATGGTCATCTTGCGCCCTCTCCCGATCTGATCCGACAACATTAATGCCATGGGTGCGACGGCAGAACCACCCGCACCAGGGCCACAAACTTCATCTTTTCAAAAATACTCAATGCCCAGTGTGGGCCGCACGCGCTTAGGCCTCTGCTTCACGCCCGGCCAGCACATATTTGCAGTCGCAATAAGGACATTCGACCCAGCCGATATCCTCGGGGATCTGCAACCAGACGCGCGGATGGCCCAATGCACCTTCGCCACCATCACAGGCGACACGGGTGGTCTCGACGATCTTGGTTTCCGGCGCTTCGATGGTCACGGCTGGCGATCCTTCTTCGGTTGTCGGCCTCGCGGGCATGTATTAGGTGCGTTTATGAGCGATGAGCAAACCGGGGGCAAGAGCCACATGAGCGATGCGGCAATCAGGATCGAAGGGCTGCGCAAAACCTATCGTGGCAGTAAGGGTCAACCCGAGAAGCAGGCGCTGAAGGGGATTGATCTGACCATCCCGCGTGGCTCGGTCTTTGGTTTGTTGGGGCCGAACGGGGCCGGAAAATCAACGCTGATCAACATCCTTGCCGGTCTGGTGGTGAAGACCTCAGGCCACGTCTCGATCTGGGGCTTCGATCAGGACCGCAACCCGCGCCAGTCCCGCGCCGCCATTGGCGTCATGCCGCAAGAGCTGAACCTGGACCCGTTCTTTACCCCGCGCGGCGCGCTGGAGGTGCAGGCGGGTCTTTATGGTGTGCCGAAATCGGAACGCCGCAGCGATGAGATCCTCGAACTGGTCGGCCTCAGCGACAAGGCCGAGGCTTATGCCCGCACTCTCTCGGGCGGGATGCGGCGGCGGCTGCTGCTGGCCAAGGCGCTGGTCCATCATCCGAAGATTCTTGTCTTGGACGAACCCACGGCTGGCGTGGATATCGAACTGCGGCAGATGCTTTGGACCAATGTCCGCAAGCTAAATGAACAGGGCATGACCATCATCCTGACCACCCACTATCTGGAAGAAGCGCAAGAGATGTGCGACGAGATCGCCATCATCAACCACGGCGAAAAGATCGCACAGGACAGCACGGCCAACCTTTTGGGCCGGATGGACAGCCGGACAATGGTGATCGTGCCCGACAGCCCGATTACGGACCTTCCCGCAACCGAAGGTGTCGAGGCCACCCTGCGCGACGATGGCAGCCTTGTGCTGCAATACCGCAGTGCGCAGACCAGCGCCGAGCAGGTTCTGGAATCCGTCCGCGCCGCCAATATCCGTATTCGCGACGTCCGAACAGAGGAAGCCGATCTGGAAGACATTTTCCTTGCGCTGACATCATCCCACGCGGATGACCTGCCGACGAATGATCAGGACCAGCCGCGCCGGGGGATGCATCGGGTCAAACTCTAGGCCCGGTCAATCCGCGCCTGATAGCAATTGTTACGTGCAGACCGGACGTGAATATAAGCAATATCCGGGCGGGCAAAGATATCCCTGACTTTTGCACCAATCTGATCCGTAGGTGTGATCGCCCCGGTGCCATAGACGATCCGATCATCCGTCCCATACCCCTTGATCAGATAGTCCGGCGAGGTGGTCAGAATCTCGGGCAGCTCTGCGCCTTCATACCGTTCACAATGTGCGGCACATAGAAAGATCGGGCCTGTTTCGGCGTAAGGATGTGACTCTAAAAAGGGCCGATGGGCCAGAATTAACATGTCCTGTCCCTCGGGGATATTCTGCAAACAATGGCGACATGGGTTACCTGCGCCTGTCGAAACAGCTCGCTCGGGCGTAGCACCATAGGCATCAAGGCCGCCCGCCTGAAGGGCGCGTACTTCGCTGGTGGGTAAAGCGGTGATCTTGAACATTTTCGGTCTCCTTTTTGCCCGACCATGCCTGCCCGGAAAAACCAAGCGACCCGTTTCCTGCGCAAAGGACTCGAAAAAGAACAAAACGTGAATATAGTAGTGACTCGCCATGTATGCCGAGCTGTCGATCACGTCGAACTTCACCTTCCTCACCGGGGCGTCCCACCCCGAGGAGTATATGGAACGTGCCGTCACCCTAAACCTGCCCGCCATCGCCATTGCCGATGACAACTCGGTCGCTGGCATTGTCCGCGCCCATACCCAGGCGCGCGAGATCGCCCGCAAGGTCCGCGAACGGCTGGAGTGGGAGGCTCGGAACACCTCCATAGGCCCGCCCTGCCCCGATCAGATCACCAAACCGCCCTCCTACCCGATCCACGCCGTGCCCCGTCTGATCCCGGCGGCGCGGCTGATCTTTACCGACGCGCCCACCGTCACCGCCCTGCCCCTGAACCGGCAGGGCTGGGCCAACCTGTGCCGCATCCTCTCTGCCGGTCGCCTGCGTGCGGAAAAGGGCGATTGCATCCTGCACTTGTCCGACCTGCTGGAGTTTTCCGACGGTCTCCACCTGCTGCTCTGGCCACAGGCGGACCGGTCCCCGGGCGGCGCGGATGCATGGAAGACACAGACGCAACAGTTGACGCGCCGCTTTGCCGGGCGAATGCATCTGCTGATGCATCCTCGCTATGATGGGGCCGATAGCGACCTTTTTTCGTTAATAGAGACTGAATCAAAGCAGCTTGGCATCCCCACCCTCGCCAGTGCCACGCCGATGATGCATCACGGTGCCCGCCGCAAGCTGGGTGATGTGCTGACCGCCATCCGCCTGCGCCGTAAGGTGGATGAACTGGGCCGAGACGCGCTGGCCAATGGCGAACAGCGTTTGCGTTCGGAAACCGAGATGTTGCGTATCTTCAGAGGTCATGAAGGCGCTGTTGCCCGCGCTCATGCACTCAGCGAACAGCTTACATTCTCACTGGATGAACTGCGCTATGAATATCCCAGCGAAGGCAGCGAACAGGAAACCCCGACCCAGCGCCTGCACCGTCTGGCGCATGAAGGGCTGAAATGGCGCTATCCCGCCGGGGCTCCGGATAAAGCCAAGCAGATGCTCGCCCATGAGCTGACCCTGATCGGCAAGCTGAAATACGAACCCTATTTCCTGACCGTCCGTGACATCGTGAAATTCGCCCGATCCCGCGACATTCTCTGCCAGGGGCGCGGCTCGGCGGCCAATTCGGTGGTCTGCTTCTGCCTTGGCATCACCGAGGTCAGCCCCGAGATGGGCACCATGGTCTTCGAACGTTTCGTCTCGGAAGCCCGCGACGAGCCGCCTGACATAGATGTCGATTTCGAACACGAACGCCGCGAGGAAGTCATCCAGCACATCTATGATCGCTATGGCCGCGAACGCGCCGGCCTTTGCGCCACGGTTGTCCACTATCGCGGCAAACGCGCCATTCGCGAGGTTGGCCGGGCGATGGGTCTGACCGAAGACACCATCTCGGCACTGTCTTCCCAACTTTGGGGATTCTTCTCAGCCGCCGGGCTTGAGGCGGAACGGATGCGTGAAATCGGCCTTGACCCCGAGGATCGGCGGCTAAAACAGACTCTAACACTAGTCTATACGATCAACGGTTTCCCTCGTCATCTGTCCCAACATGTGGGCGGTTTCATCATCACCGAGGGACGCTTGGACGAACTTGTCCCCATCGAAAACGCCACGATGGAGGATCGCACGGTCATCTGCTGGGACAAGGATGACATCGACTCGCTTGGCATCCTCAAGGTCGATGTTCTCAGCCTCGGGATGCTGACCTGCATCCGCAAAGCCTTTGATCTGATCACACATCACCACCACACCAGCTATACGCTGGCCACCCTGCCGCCAGAGGACCCGATGGTTTACGACATGCTGTGCAAGGCGGACAGTATTGGCGTGTTTCAGGTGGAGAGCCGGGCGCAGATGAACTTTCTGCCCCGTATGAAGCCGCGCACTTTCTACGATCTGGTGATCGAGGTCGCCATTATCCGCCCCGGCCCCATTCAGGGCGATATGGTGCATCCCTATATCCGGCGGAGAAATGGTGAAGAGCCGGTCGTTTTCCCCTCGGACGCCTTGGGTGAGGTACTGGGCAAGACGAAAGGCGTGCCGTTGTTTCAGGAACAAGCGATGCAGATCGCCATTGTCGGCGCGGGGTTCACCCCGGAACAGGCAGACCGGTTGCGGCGCTCACTGGCGACGTTCAAGAAACATGGAAATGTCAGCGAATTCCGCACCCTGTTCCTGCGCGGGATGAAGCGCAACGGCTATGAGGACGATTTCGCCGAACGCTGTTTCTCGCAGATCGAAGGGTTCGGGTCCTATGGCTTCCCCGAAAGCCACGCGGCCAGCTTTGCACTGCTGGTCTATGCCAGCGCCTGGATCAAATGCCATCATCCGGGGATTTTCGCCTGCGCGCTGCTGAACTCTCAGCCGATGGGGTTCTATGCGCCTGCCCAGATCGTACGCGATGCGCGCGAGCACGGGGTGCAAGTCCGCCCGGTCTGCATCAATGCCAGCTTCTGGGACAACGTGATGGAGCCTGACGGTCAGGGCGGGCTGGCCCTGCGGCTGGGATTCCGCCAGATCAAGGGCCTCAGCGAGGAAGATGCCAGTTGGCTGACCGCTGCGCGCGGCAACGGGTATCATCAGGTCGATGATGTCTGGCGCCGTGCCGGGCTGGGGCCGTCAGTGATCGAGCGACTGGCCGAAGCCGACGCCTTTGCCGCCTGCGACCTGACCCGGCGCGAAGCCCTGTGGCAGGCCAAGGCGATTGCCACGGCCAAGCCCCTGCCTCTGTTCGCTCAGGATCTGGAGGGTGAGGCACTGGATGAGCCCGAAGCCCACCTGCCCCAGATGACGCTGGGCGAGCAGGTGGTCGAGGATTACGTGGCCACCCGCCTCAGCCTGCGGGCGCATCCGGTGGCCCTGTTGCGGCATCTGCTGACACCCGCGCCGCGCGACAAAACCACGCCTGTTGCGTAACACAAGAACCGGATATTCGCCCAAAACAGAGACGAATTCCGGTGCCTTAATGACCAGACCCACCCTGCCGCCGCGCTTTCCGGCAACGCCCGATCAGATCAACGCTCAGGTTCGCGCGTTTTATGCCCGTGTGCGCGAGCACGCCGTGCTGGGTCCGGTCTTTGCCAACCACGTCGCCGACTGGCCCGCCCATGAAGAAAAGATCGCCGCCTTCTGGCGCAATGCCATCCTGTTTGAACGCAGCTACGACGGCAATCCGCAGCGGGTCCATATTGAACAGCCCGACGTAAAGCCCGAGATGTTCGCCCATTGGCTGGATCTGTTCGAAGAGGTCGCAACCCTGACATTGCCACAGGAAACCGCAACCCCTTGGGCCGCATTGGCCCGGCGGATCGGCGTAGGTATGAAGGCTGGGGTGCAATCGGCCCGCCAACCCAAGGATGCACCACCGATCCTGCGTTGATCCCACGGCATGACGGCTTTGCGATGTTAGCGGTAAAATAGGGGCTATGCGGACCGGCCAAATGAGTTTACTCAAAGGCAAGACAGCCCCTTTGCGCTGCGACGGCACAGTGCCACCACACCGACATCACCTGAGGCCAGATTATGAGCACTCAAAACACCACCCTCCGGGGACTTGGTTTCGCGTTTCTGGGATTCGCGGTCTTTGCCAGTCATGACGTGCTGATCAAAGTGCTGGGCGGAACCTATTCGGTGATGCAGATCATCTTCTTCGCCACGCTGTTTTCCTTTGTCCCGATGGCGGTGACGATCCTGACCGACCGCACGACAGGCAACTTCCTGCCACATCATCCGTGGCTGGTACTTCTGCGTTCAGCCCTGATGGTCACATCCATGGCCTGCGCCTTCTACGCCTTCTCGGTCCTGCCGCTGGCCGAGGTCTATTCGCTGCTCTTCTCCTTCCCCTTGATCGTCACCGTCCTGTCGATCCCGATTTTGGGAGAGGTCGTCCGCATTCAACGCTGGGCCGCTGTCGGAGTGGGACTAATCGGCGTTCTGATCGTGTTGCGCCCCGGTTCCACGGATATCACACTGGGCCATCTCGCGGCTTTGACGGCAGCGTTTTGCAGCGCCTTTGCCTCGGTTCTGGTGCGAAAGATCGGGAATGAGGAACGCTCGGCCGTGCTCATCCTCTATCCGATGCTGCTGGCCATTCTGGTCATGAGCCTGATGCAGCCCGCCGTCTATCAGCCACCGTCACTGCTGCATCTGGCCATGATGGCCCTCGTAGGCGTGTTTTCGGTCATCGCCCAGCACCTGATCATCATGGCCTACCGCGCCGCGCCTGCCGGGGTCGTCGCCCCCAGCCAGTACAGCCAGATCATCTGGGCCACGATCTTTGGCGTGATCTTCTTTGGCGAACAGCCCGACAGCTGGGTCGCCGTCGGAGCCAGCATCATCATTGCATCCGGTGTGTTTGTTGTCTGGCGCGAGAGCCGGGCCAATACGTCATCTGTCAATACGCCGGTCCTGCGGGTGCGGTCTCCGCGCTCAGATACCGGGGCTTCGCGCCCGGGGAAATAAGAACGGCGCGCCAATCAGCGCGCCGAGAAGACAATTCCGCTTGGTTTAGAGCCTTAGTACACCACCACCGAGCGAATGCTCTCGCCCTTATGCATCAAGTCGAAGCCGTGGTTGATATCGTCCAGACCCATGGTGTGGGTGATCATCGGGTCGATCTCGATCTTGCCGTCCATGTACCAGTCGACGATCTTTGGCACATCGGTCCGGCCACGGGCACCCCCAAAAGCGGTACCGCGCCACGACCGGCCAGTGACCAGTTGGAACGGTCGGGTCGAAATCTCGGCACCTGCAGGCGCCACGCCGATGATAATCGACTCGCCCCAGCCCTTATGCGCTGATTCCAACGCGTCGCGCATCACGCCGACATTGCCGGTTGCGTCAAAGGTATAATCCGCTCCGCCCTTGGTCAGGTTGACCAGATAAGGCACCAGATCACCTTCGACCTCTTTGGGGTTCACAAAATCGGTCATGCCGAACTTGGTGGCCATTTCCACCTTGGACGGATTCAGGTCGACGCCGACGATCTGATCGGCCCCGGCCAGACGCAGGCCCTGAATGACGTTCAGGCCGATGCCGCCCAGACCGAACACGATAGCGCGACTACCGATTTCGACCTTAGCGGTGTTGATCACCGCACCGATGCCGGTGGTGACACCGCATCCGATGTAGCAGATTTTGTCAAAAGGCGCATCCTCACGCACCTTTGCCAGCGCGATTTCCGGCAAAACCGTGTGGTTCGCGAAGGTCGAGCAGCCCATGTAGTGCAGGATCGGATCACCATCCAAAGTCGAGAACCGGGACGTTCCATCGGGCATCAGGCCCTGCCCCTGTGTTTCACGGATCGCCTGACACAGGTTGGTCTTGGGGTGCAGACAATATTCGCACTCACGACATTCAGGGGTGTAGAGCGGGATCACGTGATCACCCGGCTTCAGGCTGGTGACACCCGGGCCGACCTCAAGCACCACGCCTGCGCCTTCATGGCCCAGAATGGCCGGAAACAGCCCCTCCGGATCGGCGCCCGACAGGGTGAATTCGTCTGTGTGGCAGATGCCGGTGGCCTTGATCTCGACCAGAACCTCACCCGCTTTGGGGCCTTCGAGGTTCACATCCATCACTTCCAAAGATTTGCCCGCCTGAACGGCGACGGCGGCACGGGTACGCATGGTAATAGTCTCCCTGTCTTCTTTGACCCGACCCTGCGTCAAATACAGAGCGTTTTCAACTCTGCAGTCGTGGCAGAGTGTCTAAGTCTTTGGTATTGCAGATGCGACATTGCCAGCATGAGGAGCGCCAATGTATCGATTTTTTCCGATCCTTGCCCTTTTATCGGCCTGTACGGACACGCCCGAACCCCAGGTCGCGCCGACATCCCCCCAGATCGCAACTGTCGATCTGGCCTTTTGTCTGGGCGAGGCGTTTGCTGGCTCGGTTGGCCAGCCGGTTTCGACCATTCAGGCACAACTACCGGAACGATCGCGGGTATTGGGGCCCAACAGCGTCGCAACACAGGATTACCGTATTGATCGCCTGAACGTTTTCGTGGACGACGCCGGAATCATTCAGCGCCTGACTTGCGGGTAGGCATGGACTCGAAAGCTGATTCTCATTTAAGAACAAAGTGAGAACATTTTGATGTCTGCCCAATGCCCAAACGCCGAATACTCTCCTTATGGTTCCCCCGTCTGGGGGCTGAACGGCTGATCCGCGCTGCCCGGGGCCTGCATGACGGGCCTTTGGCCGTGGTGGCCGAGCAGTCGAACATGCAGGTTGTCACCTCACTGAACACCGAAGCTCAGGCCGCCGGTCTGCGTGTTGGTCAGCCGGTACGTGATGCCCACGCCATGTGCGCAAACCTTGTGACCCGCCCCCGCAACATCCCGGCCGAGGCCGCCTTTCTGAACGCGCTGCGCCGCTGGGCAAGCAAGTTCAGCCCCTGGGTGGCCGAGGAAGCGCCCGACGGGCTGATCGTCGACCTGTCGGGCTGCGCCCATCTGTTCGGCGGAGAAGAGACCTTGCTGAGCGTTCTTGAAACCGACTGCGCCGATATGGGGCTCAGCGTGCAGATTGGCATTGCCGATACACTGGGTGCGGCCTGGGCCTTGGCACGTTATGCCGGGCAAGAGGTGACATCCGACCGCAACGGCGACGCCATCAGTCAGGAGGCCCGCGCCACCCGCGCCCGCGCGACCAAGCGGCGGCACTGGACCAAAGGCGGGACCGCGCCTCAGGTAATGGCGTTGGGCGGTGGCGCGCGGATTGCGGCACCGGGGCAAGCCTATGGCGCGCTCAGCCCGTTGCCCATCGCGGCGCTGCGGCTGGAAGAACGGGTGGTGACGCAGTTGAACCGTCTGGGCCTGCGCCGTATCGGCGATCTGCTGGGGCAACCCCGCGCCAGTTTAGCGCGGCGGTTCGGTCGTGGGCTGGTGCTGCGGCTAGACCAGGCAATGGGCAGCGCACCCGAACCGGTGTCCCCCGCCCGCGCGCCGCATCACTTTGCGGCGCGGATGACCTTGCCCAACCCGATCGGTCTGGTCGAGGACGTGATGGCCGCTGTTGATCGGGTTCTGCCAACTCTCTGCACCAAACTGGAGGAGAAAGGCCGCGGGGTGCGGACATTACGGCTTGAAGCGCATCGTGCCGATCAGGCGGCTGAGGTCATCGAGATCGGTCTGGCTCGGCCCACTTACGACAAATACCGCATTCGTCCTTTGTTAGAGATGAAAATAGACAAGATTGATGCCGGTTATGGCATCGATATGCTGCGACTTGAGGCGGTGCAGACCGAACCGATACACGCCCGCACCATGACCGGTCATGCTGAGGCTCGTAATGCGGTTCGCAACAGGATCGAGGGCAATACGGGTGTAGAAGACCTGATTGGCAAACTGGGCGCGCGCGTGGGGCTTGAGGTGATCACACGGCGCCACCCGGCGGCCTCTCATATCCCCGAGAAAACCGCCCAGACTTTGGCAGCGGCTTGGTCCGAACCCGCCCGCGACTGGCCTGCACCACCCCGACCGCGCCCCTTGCAGATGTGGCAGCCCGAACCGGTGATGGCGCCGGAAACCCCGGATGTGCCTTCCGCATTTCGCTGGCGCGGGCGCGACTGGCGATTGGCGCAGGCCACCGGGCCAGAGCGGATCGCACCGGAATGGTGGCTGGATGACCCCAACTGGCGCAGCGGTGTGCGCGATTACTGGGTAGTCGTGACCGAGCAGGGTGAAAGGTTATGGCTGTTCTATGGCCATGGCGGCACGATGTCAGCGGGCTGGTTCTGTCAGGGGCAGTTTGGTTAGAGTCTATTTTCCACGGTAAACCAGCAAATCCGGCAGATAATCGATCAGGCGGATCACCCAGGAAAACGACGCAGGGAAATCGGTGCGAAAGCGGCGGCGCGCCATCGCCCGGACGACACGCTCTGCCGCGTCCTCGGGCGTCATCAGCATCGGCATCCGAAAGCTGTTCTTTTCGGTCAGGCGGGTCTTGATGAAGCCCGGATTGACAATCCGAACCGTTACGCCGGTCCCGGCCAGATCATGCCGCATCGTCTCGGCCAGTGAGATCAACGCCGCCTTGCTGGCTCCGTACCCAATCGCCGCCGGCAACCCGTGATAGCCCGCCAACGATCCGATCAGCGTAATCTCGCCCTGACCTGCTTTGACAAATCCCGGAACGGTTTCCCCAAGCACCCGCAATGCGCCCATATAGTTCACGTCACTTATCATCAGAGAGGACTCCGTGTTCCACTCTGTTGCGCGCATCGGATCATAGGCCCCGGCATTATAGACCAAACCATCCACCAACCCCGTCTGCGCCACAGCATTGCGAACAGAGTCTAAATCGGTCACATCCAGCGGGATCGCCCGCGCGTTTGGAAGGTTTTCACAGATATCGGACAAGCGCTTTGCATTGCGCGCCGAAAGGATAAGGCGAGCACCCTTACGGCTGAGTGCCTCAGCCAGCGCGCGGCCCAAACCCTCGCTTGCGCCGACAATCCAGTAGGTTTTTCCGTGAAAACTGCTCATACCCAGCCAATTCAGTTGTGTTTCAGGTTTTACGGATGAGAGAAACCAGTGGATCACGGACCCGGGCGGGAAAAGCGGAGCCAAACGCCAGTCGGCAAAACATAGTGCGTTCCAGAAAAAAATCTAATCTGATTGATCCACCCCCACCTGTCCTGCGTATCCTATTGTAAAATGTCGCACAAAGAGGATGGCATGTTCGACGAAACCCGGGGCGTACGCAAGAAAATCGCAGTAGTAGGTGCAGGTATCTCAGGTCTGTCGGCTGCTTATTACCTCTCAGAAAACCACGATGTCACCGTTTTCGAAGCTGAATCCAGGCTGGGCGGTCACGCGCGAACCGTGTTGGCCGGAAAGCACGGGGATCAGCCGGTTGATACTGGTTTCATCGTATTCAACTATGTCACCTACCCTTATCTGACACGCCTGTTCGACGAGTTGAATGTGCCCGTAATCAAATCCGAGATGAGCTTTGGCGCGACCATCGATGGTGGGCGCATTGAATATGGCCTCAACAACCTGCGCACCCTGACAGCGCAAAAACGCAATCTGGCCCGTCCGGCCTATTATAAAATGATCGCCGATATCCTGCGCTTTGGCAAAGAGGCCCCCGAAGCCGCCCGCGACGACGACACCACGATCGGAGAACTGGTCGATCAACTGCGCCTTGGCCACTGGTTCCGACACAATTACCTGATGCCGATGTGTGGGGCGATCTGGTCCACGCCGGTGGAATTCGTTGATCAATTTCCCGCCCGCTCGCTGGTTCAGTTCTTCCGCAATCACGCCCTGCTGGCCAGCGGGCGCGCCAATCAGCATCAATGGTACACGGTCAAAGGCGGCAGTATCGAGTATGTCCGCCGGATCGAAACCGCTCTGCGCGGGCGCGGCAGCGAAATCCGCGTTGCATCACCCGTTCAGCATATCGATCGCCACGATCTGGGCGTCACGATACGCAGTCAGGGTCAATCCGAGCTGTTTGACGAGGTCATATTGGCCACCCATTCCGACCAGTCGCTGGCCATTCTGGGCGATCAGGCGACCGCTGCTGAAAAGGCTGCGCTCGGCGCGATCCGCTATCAGCCGAATACGGCCGTTCTGCATTGCGACCCGCGCCAGATGCCCCGGCGGCGCGCGTGCTGGTCCAGTTGGACCTATCGATCGCAAAAAGGCAATGTCGGGGTCACATATTGGATGAACCGTCTTCAGAATATTCCGGACAGTGATCCTCTGTTTGTGACGTTGAACGCAGCATCGGAAATTCCTGCGGAGAAAACATACGATACCGTCGAATTCGCCCATCCGGTATTCGACAAAGCCGCCCTGCATGCGCAAGGGCAAATCCGCAAGATGCAGGGGCAGAACCGAACTTGGTTTGCCGGTGCTTACAACCGGCACGGATTTCACGAAGACGGGATCGCCAGCGCCATGCATGTCGTGGATTTGCTGAACGGCACCCCGCAAACCCTCGGAGCTGAAAATGGCGTTTCTGACAAAGATCAGGCCATTCCTGCGTAGATCGGGTTGCGACACCTGCCGCGCGGCCCTTTTGGCAGTCTTGCTACTGGCCCCTGCCGGGCTGGTGGCCTCGCCAATTCCCGGAGGATTGCAGGACCCTAAGCAACTTGGCAGCTCCACCTTCCGTTTTCTGGGCCTGCCTCTTTATGACGCCACGCTTTACACGCCCGGCGGCGCCCCGTTCAGCTGGACTGAGGATTTTGGCCTGAAACTGACCTATCGCAAGACCCTCAAACAAAAGGCGCTGGTTGAATCCACGCTGGAAGAGATGGCCCGCCAGGGCAATCCGACCCCAACACAGGCGCAACTGGAACAGTGCTTTCAGGCCGTCCAAAAAGGAGACAGTTACCTGGCCGTCTCACAAGGGCCAAACGCGGTTGGGTTCTGGCGTAATGGCAAAAAGACATGTGTTCTGTCCTACCCCGGTGCAAAGCGGGCTTTCATGTCGATTTTTCTGGGCAATGACACACGCTCGGCCAGTTTTACCCGTCAGTTGAAGGGGCAGTGATGCTGTATCCACGGGTCAGTCTTTACGCCTTGATGCTGGCCGCGGCCGGGATTCCGCTTTATATCCACCTGCCTCGTTTTGCCGCCGTCAATCTGGGGCTTGGACTGGGTGTTATCGGCACCGTCCTGCTGGTCATTCGACTGGTGGATCTGGTGCAGGACCCGCTGATCGGCTGGTCCATTGACCGCTGGCCCGGAGGTCAGCTTTTCTTTGCCGCAGCGGCAGCGCTTGGGCTGGCAGTCGGTTTCCCGGTACTGTTCAATTTGCCAGAGAGCGCCAGTGTCAGTGTCCTGGTGGTCACCCTGATCCTATTGTTCTCGGCCTACAGTCTTGGAACCATCCTGCTCTATGGCCGCAGCGCGACTTTGGCCAAAAAGGCGGATGCCAAGGAACTAATGGTGCTGGCGGCCTACCGTGAAGGCGGGCAATTGGCCGGGGTGGTCATCGCCGCCGCCGCCCCAGCACTGTTTGTGGCGCTGGGGGCCGGGGCGCAGGGCTATCCGGCGTTTGGCCTGTTTCTTGGGTGCTTGGCCGTGTGCACACTGATTCTGACCGTGCCGATGTGGCGCAGGGCACCGATCACTGGCCAGGGCCTGTCTTTCGCCGGTCTCGGTCAGGCCGGTGCATTGCGCCTTTTGGCTCTGGCACTTGTGAACAGCCTGCCAGTGGCAATTACCTCGACCCTGTTTCTGTTTTTTGTCGAGGACCGGCTGCAATTGCCGGGCAAGGCAGGGCCTTTACTGATCCTGTTTTTCCTCAGCGCCGGGGTCAGCGTGCCGTTCTGGGCACGGTTGAGCAACCGGATTGGCCCGAAACAGACTCTGATAATTGCGATGCCCCTGTCGATTGCCGGCTTTATCGGGGCTGCCATGCTGTCAGTTGGCAATCTGGGTGGCTTTGCCGTGATCTGCATCGCATCGGGTGCCGCGCTGGGCGCGGATATGGTGGTTCTGCCCGCCATGTTCTCGGTCGCTCTGACACGCGCCGGGCTGAACGCCTCGGCCGCGTTCGGCATTTGGTCTTTTGCAGGCAAGCTGGGTCTTGCACTGGCCGCGTTTTTTACTCTGCCGCTGCTGGAACGCAGTGGATTTGTCCCCGGACAATCGAACTCGGCGCAGGCGCTTGAAACACTCAACCTCGCCTATGCCGTCCTTCCCTGCATTCTCAAAATCGGAGCGTTTGGCATGGTCCTGACGCTTCCGACGGAGGTATCTGCCAAATGAAACTTGCTGTTGTCATCCTGCTTGCGCTACTGGCCCTGATCGTGGGCAAAACCCGATTCCTGAGTTTTAGGTCCCAGTCACCTACAGATTACGCCAGTACAGGGCCTCAGTTTTCGCTCAAGAAACACCTGAGCGGCGAAATCCTGTCCGAGGGTTTGATTTATGGCCCGAACGGCAAGATGTCGAACAGCTTCGTGGCGCGCATGGTCGGAGAGTGGGAGGGAAACACAGGCACCCTGGCCGAGTATTTCACATATTCAAACGGCAAACAGATGTCCCGAAAATGGTATCTGACACTGGGGACCGGCAACACCTTTACTGCAACTGCATACGATATCGTGGGCGAAGGGCACGGCGTGATCTCAGGCTCTACGGTCAAGCTGACCTATCGCATTATCCTGCCCGAAGACGCTGGCGGCCACGTGCTGGATGTGACCGATTGGATGTATCTGACCGAAAACGGCGCGATCATGAACCGGTCCGAGATGCGGAAATTCGGGTTAAAGGTGGCGGAGCTGATCGCCACGATGCGCCCGGCGCCCGAAGTTGCAGCGGCCCATCTAAATGGCGCAAACGGCTATGACACCGATGCAGACGCACGGCCTCTTCAATGAACACGCGCCGCTTTCTGATTGCCGCACTTGCGATTGTCGGGCTGGCCGCGCTGACCGCCTGTTCTGCCAAACCGCGTGTGCCGAAAACATTCCTGTCTGACCGACAATTGAACTTGGAAGAGTTCTTTGAGGGCAAAACCGTCGCCTATGGTCAGTTTCAGGACATTCTGGGCAACGTCCCCCGTCGATTTACAGTCGAGATTGATGGAACATGGGACGGTGAAACCCTGACCCTGGTTGAGGACTTTGTCTATGACGACGGCGCAACCGAGCAACGGATCTGGACCCTGACCAAAACGGGTGAGGACACCTGGACCGGCACCGCGCCGGGCGTTTTGGGCACCGCGTCCGGGATCGAGCGTGGTGATACCTTCAACTGGAAATACAAGATCGATCTGCCGGTGAAAGACGGCACAATGCGGGTCAACTTCGACGACTGGATGTGGCTGCTCAGTGATGATCGGCTGCTCAACCGGGCCTATGTCTCGCGCTTTGGGGTGCGATTGGGCGAGGTTATTTTATACTTTGAAAAGAAATGACTTTTACGGCCAGCAACCGGGGCGGTTGACCCGTTGGGCCGGATCGCCCATCCTTGTCAGAACCAGATCGGCCTTAGCTTGGCGCAATTTCGGCGCTACCGGTCTGTGGATCATATTGGCAAGGTCAGGTGCATGCCCAAAACATCGCAGAAGACATATGTTCTGGACACGCATCGCCTGCGGGATCCGGAACAAACCCTTACCATCGTGCGCCCTCATCTCAAACGCATGGGTATTACCCGTATTGCAAACCTGACCGGATTGGACCGGATCGGTTTACCCACCGTTATGGTGACGCGCCCGAACTCCCGATCTGTGGCCGTATCGCTGGGCAAGGGTCTGTCCCTGCGCGCCGCCGAAGCCTCGGGTGTGATGGAGGCAATCGAATCGTGGCATGCGGAACGCATCGAATTGCCGCTGCGGTTGGCCAGTCATGACGAGCTGATTGCCGATACGCATGTTGCAGATGTTTATGCTCTGCCAAGGGTCACACGGGGGCAGTTCGATCCGTCACGCGCCATGCTGTGGGTGCAGGGCCATGACCTGAGCACAGATCGTGCCTGCTGGGCACCATATGAAATGGTCGATACAGACTACACCGGCGCACACAGCGCGGGGCAAGGCGCGTTTCCCAGGACAACCAACGGGCTGGCCTCGGGCAACAATGCGACCGAGGCCAGTTGCCATGCCATTTGCGAGTTGATCGAACGGGATGCCACGACGCTGTGGCATCACCAATCGCTACCGCCACGGGTAGACCCGGACAGTATTGATGATCCGCGATGCCGGCAGGCCATGGATTTGATTGCGCAGGCCGGGCTTGAGATGGGTGTCTGGGATACAACCTCGGACATCGGCATTGCCAGTTTCCGCTGTATGATCGGCGAGGCAGACGGAAAATCCGGCCACATCGGCATTGGCGAGGGCTGCCATCCCGACCGTGCAATTGCCTTGCTGAGGGCACTGACCGAGGCCGCGCAGACACGGCTGACCTATATTTCCGGCGCGCGGGACGATCTGGACCCGGAAGAATTCACAGACAGGGCTCAGTCGGATCGCAGCACCTATGTGCACAATCTGATTGAAAAGGCGCCAGCCTCGACCAGCTATCAGGATTGCCCGACATATGTGACCAAGTCTTTCGACGATGATCTGAGCCTGTTGCTGGACCGTCTGTCCGACAGCGGAATGCCGCAGGTGATTACGGTCGATCTGTCCCGGCCTGAAATCGACATTGCCGTGATCCGCGCCATCATTCCGGGGTTGGAGGCCCCGCATGACGAACCCGACTATGTTGCCGGGCCCCGTGCAAATCGGATTCGAGAGGCGGCGCAATGACGGTCATCGTTTTTGTAGGTCCGACCCTTTCCGCCAAAGAGGTCTTGCGCCAACTGGACGCCACCATCCTTCCCCCGGTGCGGCAGGGTGACGTGTACCGCGCCGTTCAACAGCAACCCCGGGCAATTGGGATCATTGACGGGTTTTTCGAAGGCGTACCGTCGGTCTGGCACAAAGAGATCCTTTGGGCCATTAAACAGGGTATCCCGGTTTACGGCAGCGCCAGTATGGGGGCCCTGCGTGCCGCCGAGTTGGCCGATTTTGGCATGATCGGCGTTGGCCGGATATTCCGCGACTATCATGACGGCACATTGCAGGACGATGACGAGGTTGCCGTCCTGCACAGCCCTGCCGAACTGGGCTTCAAACCGCTCAGCGAACCTATGGTCTCGGTCCGTGCAACAGTCGAACAGGCGGTTGAGACTGGCGTTCTGCCAAAAAACACCGCAGCCGAGCTGTTGCGGGTGGCCAAGGCGATGCACTACCGCCAACGGACCTGGAAGAACATTTGCAAAGCATTGGACGGGCAGCCCGGCCTGTCTGAATTTTCGGCGTGGCTGCCCGGGGGGCAAGTCGATGCCAAGGCCAAAGACGCCCGAGAGATGTTGACGCAAATGGCGGCGCAGGATGCGGCAGGGCAGATCAATGGCGCGCCAACGCGGGTCGAACCCACCCTTGCGTGGCGTGAGCTGCGCGCCCGCGTTGATCGCGAGCCAACGCCGGGGCAGATCGGGGATCTTCGGATTATCAACGAACTTCGGCTGGACCCGGATCGTTATGCCCAATTCCGGGACCGCGCCTTGCTGGGGCTGTTGGCAAGTGAAGACGCACGGCGGCGGGATCATGAACCGGACCGGAAGGCGCTGATGCATCAAATGACACTGCACAGAACCCATGCCGGACTGCCGCGTCATGCGGACCTGATGCGTTGGTTGGACGAAAACGATCTGAGCTCGCAAGACTATGAATCCCATCTGGCCAGCCGCGCGCGTGTACAGGCTGCGCTGACAACGCGTTCAGAGGCTTTGTCTACCCCCTTGCTGACCGAGCTGCGCCAAAACGGCAGCTATAACGCCCTGCGCGATCGGGCCGCCCGCAAGGCAAAAACTCTTTCCGAGCAGGCCGGAACGAACGGGCCGTCGATAGACCGATTGCAGGTCATGATATGGTATTTTGAAACACGGCTTGACCAAACGGTACCGGATGATCTTGAATCCTACGCAGTTTCACTTGGCCTGGCCGGGCGCGACGCATTTTATGAATTGATCGAAGCTGAATTCTTGTTCTGCCAGTCAGAGGGTGACCTCTGATCCACATTACGACCCTGGCAGACCGCAGGAGGGTATTTTGATGAACCAGACCTTTCAGGACGAAGCCCCCGGAACGCGCTTCCTGCTGTATCCGCAATCGCCCTTCATGGACCCGAACGCGAAGCCTGAACTGGTGGAAATCTCGGCCCCTCCGGGCAGCATCGGCGCAGGCCCGTCCGGGCCGCGCATGTACACGGTCAACCCGGTTGGCAAGACAACCCCCTACGGCGCGATGATCGACGGCCCGTTTGGCCCGCAAATGTACCTTCCGTCGTGGGACGGGTATATCCACCCGCCTGCGGAACCGGATGAGTACGGCAATTTCATCCATATCGACCCGTCAGACCCGGCTTTTGAGGCTGCCCATCTGTTTGGGGCCGCCCATTTCACCATGGATGTGTGGGAAGGCTATTTCGACCGTCCAATCCCCTGGCACTTCGCCCGCGACTTTGACCGGCTGGAACTGTCGCTGCTGCCCAGTCTGGACAATGCCCATATCGGTTGGGGATTTCTCGAGACCGGCGGCACCCGGGAACACGGCAACGAATACCGCCCCTATAGCCTGAACTTCGACGTGGTTTCGCATGAGATCGGACATGCCATTATCTACAGCGTCGTCGGCCTGCCGACACAGGGGGATGGCCCGGGCGAATACTATGGTTTCCACGAGTCCGCCGCCGATCTGGTGGCGCTGCTGACCTCGCTGCACTTCGGATCGGTGGTTGACGGCCTGTTGGAAAACACACGCGGCAATCTTTACACCTTCAATCGCCTCAGCCGCTTTGCCGAACTGTCCGAGAATGCGCAAATCCGGCTTGCCGCCAATGACCGGGTACTATCCGAGTTCGCAAAGGGCTGGTCCAGCGAACACGATCTCTCGGAACCGCTGACCGGCGCAATGTTCGACGTCTTTGTCGATATCTACCACGAACGGCTGCTGGTCCACGATCTGATTAGCCCCGAGATGGAGGACCTGTCGGACAAGCTTGAGGGTACACCGGAATATGGCGCCGTGATGCAGCGGATGTTCGATGAACGCTATGCCGAAGACCCTGATGGGTTCCGGATCGCCCTGCTTGAGGCACGGGATTTTCTGGGCACGTATCTGGCTGACGCATGGGAAATGCTGGATGCAGACATGCTCAGCTATTTCGGCGTTGAACGCGCTTTGCTGGCCGTGGATCAGGAAATCACCGGCGACGCGTTTCGGCGAATTATCGAGGGCAATTTCCGCATGCGCGAAATCGGCCTGACCGAAGCTGGCCCGCGTTTGGCGGAACCGGATGAAAACAGCCACTCGGCGTCTATCCGCACGCAAGTACCAGATTGAGCCGTCGCAAAAGACTTTGATTTCGCGGCGTCTTGTGGCATTTTACGGCCACGGGATGATATTTTTGAGATTAGGCGTTTTTACAGATGCGCCAACAAGGGGGGAGAGATGGGGTCTCGGACTGCGTCGCTCCCGCAATTAGGGAGAGAAGTTAATGTCTGGATCCTTACTCAGTTTTTCAGAAGTGCTGTTATTTGGAAGATTGGTTCGTGAACTGAAGATCAAAAAAGAGGAAAATCCCGAAGCCAAGGTCGGCAGTACCGAAAACATCGCCGATTTGAAGGGGCTGAAGGTCAACGGCCAGACCGTCGCGGTCGGAGACAAGATTCTGATCAAGGATCAGAAAAAGAAGAAGCAGAACGGCATCTACACCGTGTCCAACGACGCAAACAAAACCTGGAAAAGCAAAGAGCAGTTCGAGGTTGGGACCGTCGTGAAAGTCTTGTCGGGCGAGGAAAAAGGATTCTGGCTGCAACGTGGAAATTTCAGCAAGGGTCGGCAACGCTTCAAGGAAATCTCCGAAAAGAAAGCAAAAGGCCAAAACAGCTTCCTGTCCAAGCAGTTGGGCGACGATGCGCGTTTCGCAAAGATCTACGGATTTGCCTATGAGGGTACTTATTTCGACCTGCCGGAGCCGACCATTTTCCTTGTCCATGGCGAGGGGGACAGCGCAACAGACGGGGACAGCCCGGGCGGTCTCGCGTCACGCGCGCCCAACAACCCGACCCTAAGCGGTGTGGCTGCTGCCGATTTCCAGATAGCCGATGACATCCGCGTCTGGGACTATGACAAGGCCGACTACACCATCCGAATGGATGTGATGACCGGAATGTTCGAACAGGTCTTGCTGGATGTATGTCTCGGCGATGGCGTTGGTATCAGCGGTGCCAAAGTCAGCGGTGCCAAGGTTTCGGGCGCGAAAGTCAGCGGCGCCAAGGTCAGTGGGGCCAAAGTCTCGGGCGCGAAAGTCAGTGGCGCCAAAGCGCGCGGCGACTGATTTCGCAGAGAATAAAGGAAGGGGCGCGCATCGAGCCGCGCCCTTTTTTGTTTCAGAACCCCGCCTTGCGCAGCCCTTCCACGAAATGCTGCGTGTCATCTTCCAGCTTGTCCGGCAGAACCCTGGACCAGCGATCCAATGAGAAATTCGGATGCGCTTCGCGATGTTTTTCCGCAATGCTGCGCGCCATTTCTGTATCGCCCATCTGCGCATAGCTGGCGGCCAACATCCGTTGCCCTTCGGTCGGGTTATTCATCTTGTTGACCGATGCGATCACATCCTCATAGCGCCGCAGATTGTAGTAGGCCCCGCCCAGGTGCCACAGGTACTGATCCGGGAAATAAGGGTTCAGGCGCATGGCCTGTTGTAAATGGTTGATTGCGGTTTCATTGTCACCGGAATGCGCCAAGGCATCAGCAAAGTCTGAATGCATATCTGCATCATTCGGGTTCAGCGCAAGCGCCCGCCGGTAGGATTGCAGAGCCGCCTCGTGCTCTTTACGGTAAAGCTGTACATAGCCCAGCTCGCCAAATCCACGGGCATCGGTCGGGTCCAGATCAATCGCGCGCTGCGCCAGAGAGAGCGCCATGTCCAGCGCACCGTTTGGATCCTCGGTCCAGGAATACCGCCAATCGAGGTTCATCGTCCGGGACAAAGCCGCAGCCGCACGGGCATAGCCGCCATCTTGCTGCAGCGCGGTCTGATAGAAACTCTGGGCTTTCTGGTTATCAACACGCGTGTATTTGAAAATGTGCTGCTGACCCTGAAGAACCGATCCATACGCCTGAAGGTCCGACGGGATGGATTGCACCATCCTCTGCTTCTCATGCGCTTCAATCATGACCGCCATCGCGGCAACGATGCATTCGGTCACTTCGTCCAGAATATCAAAGATATCGTCGATCTTGCGGTCAAACCTCTCACCCCAGATCGTGCGTTCTGACTGCGCATCCACCAGTTCCGCCGCGATACGGATGCGGCTGGAAGATCGACGCACGCTGCCGCGCGCAATATAGCGCACGTTCAAACGGCGCGCGGCCTCTTGCGGCGGCAGGGACTGCGCCTTGAACAGGAATGACGAGTTCCGCGCAATGATGAACAGATTGCGAAACTTGGACAGGTTCATGATGATATCGTCCGTCAGTCCTTCGGCAATCCAGCTGTCATTTTCGTCCTGTCCGGCAATCGAAAACGGCAATACGGCCACGGATGGTGTATCGGGGCGCTGCATCAGCAGATCGGGCTGCGGATCGGTCCGCAACGTCGCCGCCATCGTCGCGCCTTCGACCTCGCTGCGGACGCAATAGGTCGCAACGGGCGACATGATGTTCTTGAGCTGTTTTGGCCCCAGAAACTCGTAGCCATAGCGCAGGCGGTTGCGAATCTGGTCATAAACGGCCGAGCTGACATAAACCCTCTCGGGGTCGGCGATCTCTTGCAGCCGCGCGGCGATATTGACGTTGTCGCCATGAATGCCGCGCTCGTCGATCAGAACCTCACCCAGATGCACCCCGGCGCGGAACCGGATTGGGTGCGTCCGACCATGGGTCTGGTTGTGCTGGGCGGCAATGCGGTGCAGTTCGATGCTGAATTCCACTGCGCTGGTGGCGGTTTCGAACAGCGCCAGAATGCCGTCACCCCGCACCTCGACCACGTCGCCTTCGTATGACTTGCAGATAGATTCCAATTGCGAAATCAAAGACTTCAACGCATTATACGTGTCCATCTCGTTTTCGCTCATCAATTTGGAATACCCGACAACATCGGCAAACATCACTGCGCCGAGCTTTTGTCTCATGGGTTTTTCCGAATTGGAACTGTGCACTGATAATACTCGATTGCCCCTGTCGTCGAATCTAACAGGTCCTATATACTTGATTTTACCGCAAAAAGCGGTCGCATTTTTGTGATTTCAGTTACCTTCCCCTTCTTTTGGCGGCCAGGACCAGGCCGGACAGCCACCGGATCCGAAGGAAACCACCGTTTCAGAGCCCAGTTCTTGTGCCAGAGACCCGCGTCGGGCCGCCCAGTCCTGCTGCAACAGGCCGACCACAACTATGTCGTGGAACTGACCATCCGCAAACCAGGCTTGCCGCATTGTGCCCTCGGGTTCAAAGTTCAGCGCGCGCAGCAGATCCAGGCTGCGTTTGTTGTCGGCCCGGCAATATGACGTGATCCGGTTCAGCCCAAGCTGGCGAAAACCGAAATCCACAAGCAAGGCGGCCGCTCGAATTCCAGCGCCACAGCCCCGCGCGGATTTATCCACGAACAAGGCCACAACGGCGTCACGATTGACGCTTGAAATCCCTTCGAATCCGATCACGCCCTGCGAGACACCCCTGTCGGTTTCGATCACGAACCAGCATTTGCTGGGGTTCTCTGCCCCGCTCAGCGCGTCCTCCCACATATGTTCCGTCTGCGCCTGGTTCGGCGGGATACGGCACGCGCGATCAAACAGCGCTATGTCCTGAACATCCTGAAACCAGCGCTGCACGTCTGCCAGATCAGCCTTTTCCAATGGGCGTAATCTGAATGTTCTTTGAGAAGTTTCGGCCATTAGAAATGACCTCCAAAATGAATGCGTAAATATATCCGGATGATACTAACACGAAAACGCGCCAGAGGAGAAAGGGGTATTTCACACATCGTTCCGGGGGTATTTTCCCGCTGACGCGATAGTGGTTGATCACACGAGCCGTGCTATCGCCGGACCGCGGGGTGGCGATCCTCGGGCCGTGGTGGGCAGTTTATGCCTGCCAAGTCCGCGTGACGTTCAAACGGAGCGCTTGCGGAGGCAAATCGCCAGCCCGTGCGAGCGGTCTGGCGATGGCGCGGCGGCCTGTCGGCCTTTTCTCCGAACTTTCTAAATTCAGGTCAAACTACAAGCTTAGGTCACTTGAAGCGATTGATTAGCTTTTTCGTTTTCTGTGATTGAGTCTATCTGTCGCGCCGGGTTTCATCGCGTTTTTTCCAGACACTGCGATGCGCGGCACAAAACACACTCAATGGACCGAGTACGACGACCCAATAGGTGAAAACCACCCAGTTGGGCGCGAATATTATCACCGCAACAAACGTAAAAACAGCCAAAACTTGAATGGCATACCCTTGCCAGCGCGGCATCCTTTCGGCGCGGTCAAGGCACCAGTTGTAACACCAAGCCATTACCGCGCTGAGCTGATACATCTAGCGGCTCAAACCACCATGCAGGTTCGGCATATCCAGCGCGGCGAACCCATAGTGCCGCAACCACCGCAGATCACTATCAAAGAACGCCCGCAGATCGGGAATGCCGTATTTCAGCATCGCCAGACGGTCGATGCCGATGCCAAAGGCAAAGCCCTGATAGACCTCGGGGTCGATCCCACCGGCGGCGATCACCTTGGGGTGGACCATGCCGGAACCAAGAATCTCCATCCAGTCGTCGCCCTCGCCGATCTTCAGCTGACCATTGTCCCAGGAACAGCGGATATCGACCTCGGCCGACGGTTCGGTGAAGGGGAAGTGCGAGGCGCGGAAGCGCAGTTCGACATCGTCGACCTCAAAGAACGCCTTTACGAACTCTTCCAGAACCCATTTCAGGTTCGCCATCGAGATGTCTTTATCAATCGCCAACCCCTCGACCTGATGGAACATCGGCGTGTGGGTCTGGTCATAGTCGGCGCGGTACACGCCGCCCGGGCAGATCACCCGGATCGGTGCGCCCTGTTTCTCCATCGACCGGATCTGAACCGGAGACGTATGCGTCCGCAGCACATGCGGCGGGCGGTTATCACCTTCGGCGCGGTGCATGTAGAACGTGTCCATCTCGGCCCGCGCGGGGTGGTGGCCGGGGATGTTCAGGGCGTCGAAATTGTACCAGTCGTCCTCGATCCGCGGCCCTTCGGCGACGGAGAAACCCAGTTCGGCAAAGATCGCGGTCAGCTCCTCGGTCGCCTGGCTGACCGGGTGGATCGAACCCTGACGGCGCGCGCGGGTCGGCAAAGTGACGTCCAGCCATTCGGTGCGCAGACGCTCGTCCAATGCGGCATCGGCCAAAGCGGCCTTTTTGGCGGAGAGCGCTGAGTTGATCTCATCCTTCAGGGCGTTCAGCGCGGGGCCTGCGACCTGACGTTCCTCGGGCGTCATTTTGCCCAGCTCGCGCATCTTCAGCGCGACCTCGCCCTTTTTGCCCACGGCGGCGACGCGGATCGCCTCAAGCGCGTTTTCGTCGCCCGCGTCGGCGATCTGCCCCAGATATTTTGCCTTAAGATCGTCCATGACGCCCTCTGAATTTGGTCGCCAACCTGCTATCGGGCCAGCCCCACGAATGCAAGCGGGACCGGGTGGATCAATAGCTGTATTCGGGGAAAATCCGGGTCAGGTCGCCGTTCCAGTCGCCATTGTAATGATCCAGCAACTCATCAGACGGAACCTTGCCGGTCTCAAGGCTGTCTTTCAGCGCGTTCAGGAAATGCGTTTCATCGGGGACCAGACCGCCCGCACCGGGGAAGGCACGGGATTTCAGACCGGCCTCAGAGATCGCCACAACCTCACGTGCCAGATCGTGCATGTTGATGTTGCCGACCTGCGCTTGCAAGCCGTCCTTGGCAGCTTCAATGCGCAGGGCCTCGCGGGTTTCGGCATCCCAGCCTTTGACCAGATCCCACGCCGCATCCAGTGCGGTTTGGTCATAGGTCAGGCCAACCCAGAACGCTGGCAGCGCGCACAGACGACGCCACGGGCCGCCATCGGCGCCGCGCATCTCCATGAATTTCTTGATCCGCGCTTCGGGGAAGGCGGTGGTCAGGTGGTCGGCCCAGTCTGACAGGGTGGGTGTCTCACCGGGCAGCGCGGGCAGTTCGCCCTTCAGGAAATCGCGGAAGGACATGCCCAACGCGTTGATATACTCGCCGTCGCGATAGACGAAATACATCGGCACATCGAGCGCGTATTGCACGTAGCGTTCGAACCCGAAGCCTTCTTCGAACACGAAAGGCAGCATCCCGGTGCGGGCATCGTCCAGATGCCGCCAGATATAGCTGCGCCAGCTTTTCTGGCCGTTCACCTTGCCCTCAAAGAACGGAGAATTAGCGAACAGCGCCGTCGCAACCGGCTGCAAGGCCAGCGCCACACGCAGTTTCTGCACCATATCGGCCTCGGACCCGAAGTCGATATTGACCTGAACCGTACAGGTCCGCCGCATCATGGCGCGGCCCATGGTGCCGACCTTCTCCATGTAGTCGTTCATCAACCGATAACGGCCTTTGGGCATCAGCGGCATCTCGTCATGGGTCCAGATCGGGGCCGCGCCCAGACCGATGAAGCCCACGCCGATCTCGTCGGCGATGTCCTTCACCTCGCGCAGGTGGACGTTCACCTCATCGCAGGTCTCGTGGATCGTTCTAAGGGGCGCTCCGGACAGTTCAAGCGCGCCACCGGGTTCAAGGCTGACATTTGCCCCGTCTTTCTCAAGCCCGATCAGATGCCCGGCTTCGCGCACCTCGGCCCAGCCATGACGGTCGCGCAACCCTTCTAGCACCGCGACAATCGAACGGGTGCCTTCAAACGGCAAGGGTTTCAGCGTGTCTTTGCAATAGCCGAACTTTTCGTGCTCGGTGCCGATGCGCCAATCGTCCTTGGGCTTGCAGCCCGATTCCAGATATTCGGCCAGTTGTTCGTGGCGCTCGATCGGTCCGCCGCCGGATTGGGGGATGGACATGATGCGTGCTCCGATCCTGATGTGTCTTTCGTTGGGTCAGTCGTGGGGGCAAACCGTGCCGGTGTCAATGCAGCCGCAGATGCGCGGGGCGCATTGATTGTTTTTCCCAGATCACAACCGGGTGCACAGCGCCACCGTTCAGTTCCGCCAGCATTTGTTCGGTTTTCAGCCCGGGCAGCGCGGAAAACACGTCAAACAGCGCCTCGGCCCCTTCGGCATTCACAGGAATGTGAAGCGTCGGTTGCCCCGGCTGATGCAGGATCCAGTGCGCCGGAGACGATGTGGGATCCAGCGCCAGCCTCTCAATCTCGCGCGTGGCCACCATACCGCCGTCCAACGGGCCGAGATAGGTGATCTGGCCCTCATCAATGGTTACGACGCCGGGACCGCCTGCACCCCGGCGAAACCGGGCGCGTTGGACGCCGATCACGGCGAGAGCGACCGAGACCAGAACCAGCACCCAGCCCAGCCAGCCAAGCAGACCGCCCGGCCCGCTGATCCAGCTGAGGCCAAGGATAAGAACAAACCCCGCCACCAGCACCTCGCGCCAGCGCCACAGGGCCAGTTTTGCTTCGGGTCGAATGAAACTCATACCATGTCCTCGGGGTTGTTGAACAGAATAAGCGAGAAATGGCCCGCAGGTTGGAAACCTATAGCTTTGTAGGCTCTCACCGCGGCCTCAGACGCGGCAAAAAGCACCGCGCGGGTTGCACCGCCCCGGCGTGCCTCTTGCAAATGCAAAGCGACGGCGAGGCGCGCGTAGCCACGACCTCGCAGGTCCGGAGGTGTATAGACACCGCCGATCTGCACAACCTGAGGCAAACGCACATTGAACCCGGTCATGGCGACGGGCCGACCCCGGACAATCAGAACTCGATGCGAGTCTCGCTTTGCGTAGGATTCATAGTCTCGTGCAGCATGCTTTCGCGCCCGGTCGGCCGGAAACTCCATGACTTCGATCAGATAATCCCTACGCCACTTTTCAGTTACCTCCCGGTCGAGGTCGCCGAGTGGCACCAGCTCTGCGTCCGTGGCATCCGGCAGGATCAGCCGATCCAAATCCAGCGTAAAGCTCGGCTCATCGCTGTTCAAAGTCGCTTGCCTGTTTTCCCACCCGGCCAAACGCATGATCCGCCGTGTTTGCGTTGCCTCCCCCGCCACGCCGAAGAGTTTACGACCACGGATCAAGTCAATTGCATCCACCAACTCCTGATCCGGGCAGTCCGGACATTGCGGCAGGACCATGCCTTCGTTGGTCATGGCAAGAATGGCCCGAGGATCTTTGTCCAGCATCCAGATATTCACTGCGCGCGGGTCGGTGCCGCGCAAGCCATAATCACGCAGATTGGCCAATGGGAACATTGAGGTCTGGATGTGCTGCGACAGGAACGTATCGATCCGGGGCAGATCCTCGACCTGCGCCAAACGCCAGCTCACGCCCAGTCTCCCAACGCCTGCTGCCACACCGTCAGCGCCGCCACAGTCGCCGTATCCGCACGCAATATGCGCGGGCCTAGGCTGACGACATGCGCATAAGGTAAGCCGGTCAGGCGCGCCCGTTCTCGGTCGGAAAACCCACCCTCGGGGCCGATCAGGATGGCCCAGGGCTGGCCTTTTTCTTTGGCCGCCAGACGCAGACCGGAACCAACCTCGGCCTCGTTGCAGAACATCAACTGGCGTCCCTTGGGCCACGTATCCAACACCCGGTCGAGCCGCTGCAGCTCGGCTACCTCGGGCACAAAAGTCCCGCCGCATTGTTCGGCGGCCTCGACCGCATGCGCCTGCAGGCGATCCTGACGGATACGTTCGGAATTGGTGAATTCAGTCTGCACGGGCAGAATCCGCGCTGCGCCCATTTCTGCTGCCTTTTCAACGATAAAATCGGTCCGCGCTTTTTTGATCGGCGCGAACAGAAACCAAAGGTCCGGCGGCAGCTGCAGCGGTCTGGATTGCTCGACACAGGCCAGAACACCGCCCCGTTTGCCAGCTTCGGTGACCTCGGTCAGCCACTCTCCATCCTGCCCGTTGAACAGGGCCACGTGGCCGCCGACCGACAAGCGCATAACGCCAAACAGGTAATGCGCCTGCTCGCGCGTCAAAGGAACCGATTGCCCCGGACCCAGAGGGTGCTCTACATACAGTCTGATTTTTGCAGTCATGAGACCTTACATATGCAAGGCAATGCCCCAACACCAGATGGTCAGGTCGCCGATGCGGTCACCGGCAATTGGGTCGACACCCATGCCCCCGCTTTCGCACGGCCCTATCTACGGCTCAGCCGTGCAGACCGGCCCATCGGCACATGGTTGCTGTTGATCCCCTGCTGGTGGGGTCTGGCGCTGGCGATCCTCGGCGATGGGTCGCCAAGGTGGGAGGATTTGTGGATCGCCATTGGCTGCGCTATCGGAGCTTTCCTGATGCGTGGCGCTGGCTGCACATGGAACGATATCACCGACCGCGAGTTCGACGGGCAGGTCGAACGCACCCGGTCGCGCCCGATTCCATCGGGTCAGGTCACGGTGAAACAGGCCGTGATCTGGATGGGTCTGCAATGCCTTCTGGCGCTGGGTATTCTTCTGACCTTCAATCAGGCCGCCATCGCCATGGGCGTTCTGTCCTTGCTGCCGGTGGCGATCTACCCTTTTGCCAAACGATTTACGTGGTGGCCGCAGGTGTTTCTGGGGCTGGCCTTCAACTGGGGTGCTTTGCTGGCGTGGGCCGCCCATACGGGATCGGTGGGGTGGCCTGCCATCGTTCTGTATCTGTCCGGTATCGCGTGGACGCTGTTCTATGACACCATCTATGCCCATCAGGACGCCGAAGACGATGAACTGATCGGCATCAAATCCACCGCGCGCCTGTTTGGATCCGATACGGCCCGCTGGCTTAAGTATTTCCTGGTCGCAACCGTGTCGTTGATGGGCGTGGCCATTATCGACGCGGGGATTCCCCATGCCTCGATTCTGGCGCTGGTGGTGGCACTGGGCGGACCATGGGCCATGGGATGGCATATGGCATGGCAATTGCGCGGCCTGGACACCGAGGACAACGCCAAGCTGCTGCAATTGTTCCGCGCCAATCGCGACACCGGCCTAATTCCGCTGATCTTCCTCTGCGTTGCCCTATTGCTCTGATTGCACCTTTGCGCAGTGGCCGGTATGAGTCCGGGACCAATCGCCCGAGGAACCTCAAGCTCGCCCATGCGTCTGCCTTATCCTATTGTTGCCGTTCTAATTTTTGTGGTGTCCGCCGCGTTGGCCTTGCTCGCCGCCGAATCTGCGGTGACCCGGATCGAGGACGCATCCGAACTGGCGGTGCGTCGGGCGCTGAACTTGAAAGGCCACGACTGGGCCGAAGTACAATCCGACGGGTTGCGGGTTGTTCTGACCGGTACCGCCCCAGACGAGGCGACCCGGTTTAACGCTCTGACCGCCGCAGGGACCGAGGTCGATACATCCCGGGTCATTGATGAAATGGACGTAGCTCCGACCGCCGACCTGACGCCGCCACGGTTTTCGGCTGAAATCTTGCGCAATGACAGCGGAATATCGGTCATCGGGCTGGTCCCGGCCAGTGTCGACCGCGAAGCTTTGATGAACAGCCTGCAGGATCTGGATGACGACGCTACGGTCTCGGATCTGATGGAAACAGCCGATTACCCCAAGCCCAAGGGCTGGGACGAGGCGATTGCCTATTCGGTCAGTGCGTTGTCGAAACTGCCGCGCGCCAAAATCTCGGCCAGCCCCGGTCTGGTCCGGATCACCGCCATCGCCGATAGCCAGCAGGAAAAAGATCGCCTGCAGCAGGACCTGACCCGCGCCGCGCCGCCCACGTTGCGGATCGGACTTGCCATTTCAGCCCCGCGCCCGGTGATCACACCCTTCACCCTGCGCTATCTGATCGACGATCAGGGCGGTCAGTTCGACGCCTGTTCAGCACAGGATGAGGAAGCCCGGGAAACCATCGTCGCAGCCGCCAAAGAAGCAGGCCTCTCCGGCCCCTATACCTGCACCATCGGCCTGGGCGTGCCGTCGCCCAACTGGGCCACCGCCGCCGAGATGAGCATCCGCGCTCTGGCCGAGATCGGGCACGGCAGCGTGACCCTGTCGGATGCGGATATCTCGCTGGTGGCGGCGCAAGGCACCAACCCGGCGCAGTTCGACCGGGTGGTGGGAGAATTGGAAAGTGCTCTGCCCGAGGTCTTTGCCCTACACGCGGTGCTGCCGGAGCCCGAAGAGGATACGGCGTCCGGGCCGGTCGAATTCACAGCCACCCGCAGTCCGGAAGGTCTTGTGCAATTGCGTGGCCGCGTCGGGGATGAAACGTTGCGGAACATGACCGACAGTTACGCGCGCGCGGCGTTTGGGTCCGGGCAGGTGCACACCGCCACGCGGATCGCGCCAGATTTGCCTATCGACTGGCCGGTGCGTGTTCTGGCCGGGCTTGAGGCGCTGGCGCAGCTTCACAACGGCGCCCTGACTGTCACCCCCGAAACGGTGGACCTGTCCGGCATCGCGCGTGATCCGGGCGCCAAGGCGCGCATCGCCGGGCAATTGTCGGAAAAGCTGGGCAGTGCACAGGATTACACCCTGTCGATCACCTATGTCGAACCGCCTGAGCCCGAAGACGCCCTGCCCGATCCCGAAATCTGCGAAGAACGCATTGCCGAGGTTCAATCGGTGAGCAAGATCGCCTTTGAGCCTGGCTCGGCCACGATTGCCGCAGACTCGCGCGATGCCGTCAATCAGATCGCGGATATCCTGCGTGAATGCGGGCCGATCCGGATGGAGATTCAGGGCCATACCGACAGTCAGGGCCGCGAGGAAATGAACCAGAACCTCAGCCAGGCGCGGGCACAGTCCATCCTGAACGAACTGCGCGGACGACGCATTCCAACCTCAAGCTATACCGCCATCGGCTATGGCGAAACACAACCCATCGCCGACAATGACACCGAAGAGGGCCGCGAGGAAAACCGTAGGATCGAATTCCGCCTGATCCGGCCCGAACCGGTGCCCAATACCGAAACCGGCCTTGACGCGATCGAAGCCGAGGCTGAACAGCAGCCGGACACGCCCGCCGCAGATGCGGATGCAGAGGACCAGTAAGTTGAACAGAACCGAATTCATCATCGCCACCGCCATTATCCTGTTCGCCGCCGTCTGCATGGGTTGGTTCGCCAATTGGCTGGCACACCGCCTGTCGCGCGTGCGTCAAAGCGACGTGGCCGATCTGGACCGGATGAGCCAGGACCTGCACGAGGCCGAAGAAACCCGCGATCAGGCAATCACCTATCTGCAACAGCGTGAAGGCGAATTGACCAATCAATTGACTCAGGCCGAGGCAGAACTTGCCGCCGCCATGGAAGGTCTGCGCGCGGCCCGGCAAGAAGCCGAGGAACTGCGCGGTCGGATTAACAACGCGGATTAGTAAATTTTCTCCGGATTGATATCTTCGGGCTTTCGAACTGTTGAACGTAACACGAACCTGACCCAACAGTCATAGTCGGACCGGCAACAAGGTGAACGTTCGACATCAAAGCACGCCCCAGATCAAACATCCTTTGAACAGAGAAATCAGGCGCAGAAGTGCTGATCAGCATGACGCACTGCAGAAAATGTCTGCTGTTGAGCCCAAACCTTCGCAATGCTGCAGTGTGCTTGAAGGGCGGTTTTCATTTCTTAGGCCGCGCTGACCCGAATCCTGCGCAAAAACTCCTCTGGCGCTGAACAGCGCATGAAACGGGTCGCTCGAAAGCACGTCCAAGCCGTAGACGATCATCTACCAATGATCGAAAGGCATGAAAATGGAACTCAAAGACAAAACCTTTATCGTCACCGGAGCAAGCAGCGGAATCGGTGCAGCGGCTTCACTTTTGCTCGCCTCAAAAGGGGCGAACGTTGTCCTCGGGGCACGCAGGAAAGCGGAACTTGATCAGGTTGTCGAGCAGATCAAGCAAGGCAACGGAAATGCCGTTTGCCTGTCCGGTGACGTGAGCGACGAAACCTACGCACAGGCGCTTGTGAGCTGCGCAAAGAAGGAATTCGGTGGTCTTGACGGGGCATTCAATAACGCGGGGATGACAGGTGACATGGGCCCTGTCCCGGAAATGCAGTCCAGCAACTGGCATACAGTCATGGATGTCAATCTTAGCAGTGGTTTCTACGCGGCAAAGTATCAAATACCTGCGCTGCTCGAAAACGGTGGTGGGTCCATCGTTTTCACATCCTCATTTGTGGGGCATACGATTGGGTTGCCGGGCATGGCGGCTTATGCGGCTGCCAAGGCAGGCCTGATCGGTATGACTCAGGTGCTCGCGGCAGAGCATGGTTCTGAGAACATACGTGTCAATGCCCTCCTGCCAGGAGGCACCATGACTCCCATGGCAGGGGATGACGCCGGTTTCCACGAAGTTGTACGTGGTCTCCATGCATTGAAACGGATGGCCGAGCCGTCAGAAATCGCGCAAGTTGCTACGTTTTTGCTTTCTGAGGACGCGTCATTCGTGACCGGCAGCGCCATAGTTGCTGACGGTGGAAACTCGATTAACAAATTCTAAGCGCAGAAGAGCGGACATTGGCCTTCAAACGTCAATGGCCGCATCGTCCACCCTGCCGACATCGGGTCAGAACTGCTTGGCGTTTGGGTCAATACCGCGTGACCCAGCTCTCTGATTTGATCCAGAAAATTTCGCGTCAGGGGTCAGACAATTGCGAGGTTCCACCCCACCGCGTCAGCGCATCTTCATCCTCGTCTTTGGCGGCAACCCATTCCGCACCCGACCGGGTGATCTCTTTCTTCCAGAACGGCGCGCGGGATTTTAGGTAATCCATCAGGTATTCCGCCGCCTCAAACGCATCTTTGCGATGTGGCGATGCGGTTGCGACCATCATGATCCGATCCCCCGGCGCAAGGCGTCCGTGGCGGTGGATCACCAGTACATCGCCCAGCGCCCAGCGCTTTTGTGCCTCTTCCGCAATTTGGGTCAGGGCGCGTTCGGTCATGCCTGGGTAGTGTTCGATCTCCATCACATCCAGATCGCCCGAGGCCAGATCGCGCACAACACCGGTAAAGGTCACGATGGCCCCATTCGCGTTGTCTCCGGCGGCAAAGGCGTTGGCCTCGGCCCCCAGATCGAACGGGTCTTCCTGAACGACGATGCGCATGGGTCAGCCGCCTGTCATGGGCGGAAAAAATGCTACCTCTCGCACACCAGCCAATGGCGCGTCAAAGTCGGACAATTCCTGATCCAAAGCCACCCGCAGAGCTGACAGGTCAGCAAAAGCTGCGGCATATCGATCTTCCCGCGCCGTAAGCTCGGCGACCAGCTCGTTAACCGTGGCGGCCTGCGTTTCGACCTTTTCCTTCGGCAAGCCGATCCGTTCGCGCACCCAGGCGAAATACAGCACGTCCATCGCTTAGCTCTCCTTCAGATGGGGCATGGCTTTACGTAGGTAGTCGTAGCCGGTGATCAATGTCAGCGTCGCGGCAATCCACAACAGCCACAGACCGATCCGGCCCGACCAGAACATGCCCTCAACATGCCAGCGCAGCCCGTATATATCCTCGATCTGACCCGTCAGCACCTGATCCAGCGTCGTGGCATCCATCCCGAACGATCCCATCACAAAATGATGCTCGAAAATGCCCTGCGAGAACAGGATGGCGATCGCCACCATCTGCGCAGTGGTTTTCCACTTGGCCAGCTTGGTCACCTTCAGCGTCCCGGCCACATCGCCCAGATATTCGCGCAGGCCCGAGACAAAGACCTCGCGGAACAGAATCACGGTGGCAGGCAGCACCAGCCAGGGTGTCCAGTGCTCGGCGGAATAGCCCACAAGGATCATCAGCGCGATGACCACCATCGCCTTGTCGGCAATCGGGTCCAGCATCGCGCCGATCTTGGTTTCCTGCTTCCATGCACGCGCCAGATAGCCATCGAACCAGTCGGTGATTGCTGCCGAAAGGAACAGGATCAGCGCGAACCAATCCGCGTAGGGACGGGTGAAATACAAAAACATCACAGCCAGACCGGGTGCCGCCAGCAGGCGCAGCACGGTCAGGATATTGGGCAGGTTCCATTTCATAGGGCGACACTACATCGCCGGTTGGAGACAGAAAAGACAACCTTGCAAAAAACTGACCCGATCACAGATGGTTGCAGCAGTGACGGTCAAAGGGTCGCAACCCCGCACTCTCAATCAGATACATCTTGGCGCGCGATCGCTTTGCCGTCAGATTGGCGGGCGGTTCGACCCAAGAGTGACAGCAAAGATGACCCCGCATATTCAAACCGACCCAAGATCGAACCTGATCGGCAGCACCTGGATGATTGCCGCAATGGCCCTGTTCGCGCTTGAGGACGCCTTGCTGAAGGGGGCCTCGGCCTCTCTGCCGATCTGGCAGGTTCTGGTGTTGTTTGGTACGGGCGGGGCGATTGTCTTTGCCGTGGTGGCCCTGCTGCGGGGAACAAGGCTGTTTCAGCCGGATGTGCTGTCACGGCCGATGAAAGTGCGCGTTCTGTTCGAAATCCTGGGGCGGTTGTTCTATGTACTGGCCATCGCCCTGACGCCCCTGTCCTCGGCCACGGTAATCCTGCAGGCCACACCCCTGGTCGTGGTCGCGGGGGCGGCCCTGTTCTTTGGGGAAACCGTCGGCTGGCGGCGATGGAGCGCCATTGTGGTTGGCCTCATCGGCGTCGTCATCATCATTCAGCCGACCGGAGCCAGCTTTTCAGCGCTGTCTATACTTGCAGTCCTTGGGATGCTGGGCTTTGCCGGGCGCGATCTGGCCAGCCGCGCCGCGCCTGCATCGTTGAGCACAGAAGTTCTGGGCTTTTACGGATTTCTCTGCATCGTCATCGCTGGCGTGACCTACCGATTTTGGGAGGGCGCGCCGATTGCCTCCGTGGACCCGCAAACCAGCCTGCATGTGGGTGGGGCTGTCGTGATGGGCACCGCCGCCTATGCCTCGCTGATGAAGGCAATGCGGATGGGTGAGGTCTCCGCCGTCACACCGTTTCGCTATTCGCGGTTGCTGTTCGGCGTCGGTTTGGGCGTGGTGATGTTTGGTGAACGGCTGGATCAGACCATGTGGATCGGCAGCGCGCTGATCGTGGCCTCGGGACTCTATATCCTTTGGCGTGGACGGCAGGCCTAACCCTTGTCGTGGAAAAAGTCATAGACCTTCTGCGCCAGCCCGGCCGATATCCCCTCCACCGCCTGAAGGTCAGCCAGATTGGCGCGGCTAACAGCCTTGGCGCTTCCAAAATGCGCCAATAGTGCCCGTTTGCGCGTCGCGCCCACACCGGGGATTTCGTCCAATGGTGTCGCACCCACGGCCTTGGCGCGTTTCGCACGGTGAGTGCCAATGGCAAAGCGGTGTGCTTCGTCCCGCAAACGTTGGATGAAATACAGAACCGGGTCGTTGCGTTTCAAGGCAAAGGGGCGCTGGCCGATGCGATGGAACTCCTCTTTACCATGATCGCGATCGACACCCTTGGCCACGCCAACCATCGGGATGTCTTCGACACCGTGCTCTACCATGATCTCTTGAACCGCAATCACCTGCCCGGCCCCTCCATCGATCAGCAGGAGGTCGGGCCACATACCTTTTTCGCGATCCGGGTCTTCCTTTTGCAGCCGGGTGAAACGACGTGTCAGCACCTCTTTCATCATGCCGAAATCATCGCCGGGGGTCAGATCATCGCCGCGAATGTTGAACTTGCGATAGGCGTTTTTCATGAACCCCTCGGGGCCTGCCACGATCATCCCGCCCACCGCATTGGTACCCTGAATGTGGCTGTTATCATAAACCTCGATCCGTTCCGGCGGGGTGTCGAGATCGAAGGCCTCGGCCACACCGCGCAACAGCTTGGCCTGCGTCGCGCTTTCTGACATGCGACGGGCCAGCGACTCGCGCGCGTTACGCAGGGCACCTGCGACCAGTTCCTGTTTCTCCCCACGCTGAGGCACCAGGATTTCGACCTTGCGCCCGGCCTTCTCGGTCAGCGCTTCCTGCATCAGATCCGCGTTTTCGATGGCATCGGACAGGATCAGCTGACGCGGCGGTTCCTTGTTGTCGTAGAACTGGCCTAGGAAAGCCTCCATCACCTCAGCCGGGGACACATAGGCCCCGACCCGAGGGTAAAAGTCCTTGTTGCCCCAATTCTGGTTGGCGCGGATGAAAAACACCTGAACGCAGGCTTGTCCGCTGTCCATATACAAGCCGATCACATCCGCCTCGGTCACACCACGCGGGTTGATGCCTTGCGACGTCTGCACCTGCGTCAGCGCCCGGATGCGGTCGCGCAACCCGGCGGCCCGTTCGAACTCCATCGCCTCGGACGCGGCCATCATCTGATCGGCCAGATCCTCTTGTACTTTGGTGGATCGACCCGACAGGAACCGTTCCGCATCTTTGACGCTTTCGCGGTAATCCTCTTTCGAGATCAATCCGACGCACGGCCCGGAGCACCGCTTGATCTGGTAGAGCAAACAGGGCCGTGTGCGGCTGTCGAACATGGAATCCGAGCAGTTGCGCAGCAGGAATGCCTTTTGCAACTGGTTCAGCGTTCTATTGACCGCACCTGCGCTGGCGAAGGGGCCGAAATAGGCACCCTTTTCCTTCTTCGCGCCGCGATGTTTCTTGATCTGCGGAAAGGCGTGATCCTTGGCGACCAGTATATTGGGAAAACTCTTATCGTCGCGCAGCAGCACATTGTATTTGGGCTTGAGCTGCTTGATCAGGTTCTGTTCCAGCAGCAGTGCCTCGGTCTCGGTCCGGGTCGTCAGAAACATCATCGACGCGGTCGAAGCAATCATCTTCTCGATCCGCCCCGAATGCCCGGGGCGCGTGTAATTCGACACCCGCGCCTTTAGGTTCCGTGCCTTGCCGACATACAGAACGCGGCTATCGGCATCCAACATCCGGTACACGCCGGGCGAGCTGTCCAGCGTCTTAACGTAACGCTGAATGCAGGCATAACCGGTTGGGGAAGATTCGTTTTGGATGGTCATGATACCGAGATATGATTCTCTGACCATGGCTGCAATCTTGAGCGCTTCAGATCAAGAGAAAACAAATCCACGGAATCTGTGGATAACTGTGCTGATAAGTTTTGGGGCAACGAGATTTTCCCTTAATTCATTAAGGATTCCCCAGTTTGCCTAAAAATTAGGCACTTCTTTAAGTTATTGTTTTTGTTTATTATTTTTTTAATCTCGAAACAAGTGCATGAAAAAAAAGACATTTTTGTAACGTGCCGGTAACAGAACCGCGAGCGGTGCAAAACTTACAACAATTATACTTATTCTACGCCGATCACATCGGGGGTTTGCCACCCAAGATGCTGCCCCCCGTCAACGCATAGAAGCTGCCCGGTGACGGCATGTGCATCCAGAAAATAGCCCAGCGCCGCAGTGATATCCGAAGGGTTTGCACCACGCTCCAGCACTGTGTTTTCGCGCTGCGCCTTGAAGTGACTCTCGCTCTGGCGGTGACCCTGCAGGGTTGGGCCGGGGCCAATCGCGTTGACGCGGATGGCAGGCGTCAACGCCTGTGCAGCGGTGCGGGTCAGCGCCCACAGGCCCATTTTGGCGATGGTATAGGACATGAACTCTGGCGTCAGCTTGCGCACGCGCATGTCCACCATGTTGACGATCAGGCCGGTTGCGACCGGCTCGCCCATGCTGTCTGTTCGGGGCTCCAGCCCCTGCTCTGCCATAGCCTGCGTCAGGACAAAGGGCGCACGCAGGTTGCTGTCGAGATGGCGATCCCAGCTTTGTCGCGTGGCAGTATGGATATTGTCGTACTCAAAGATCGAAGCATTGTTGACCAGACAGGTCACCGGCCCGCCCAATGCCTTCGCCGCGCGCGGCAGCAGGGTCGCGACCTGCACCTCATCCAGCAAATCTGCCTGCAGCGCAACTGAGGTACGACCAAGCGCCTGAACCTCATCCACGGTTTCGCGCGCATCTTCTTCGGACGAGGCGAAGTGAACGGCCACATCATAGCCACGCCCGGCCAGATACAGCGCCATGGCACGGCCCAACCGTTTTCCGGCGCCGGTCACCAAAGCTCGGGTCATGCGGCACCTCCCTCGGTCAGGTCACGCCAGAAGAACTACGATATACATGACATATAGCGCGGTCAGGATCATGCCCCAAACACGGGTGATGTCTTTTTTGAAGAACACGAACGGGATCAAAAGCAGCGAAGCACCCAACATGACCCACAGGTCAAAATACAGGAATTCGGGGTCCACCGGGATACGCCCGAACAGTGTGGCGATCCCGATAATGGCCAGCAGGTTGAACATATTCGACCCGATCACGTTGCCCAGTGCGACATCTGCCTGCCGGCGCAGCGCCGCCATAACCGTAGTCGCAAGTTCGGGCAAAGACGTTCCGACCGCCACCAGCGTCAGTCCGATCACTGTCTCGCTGACGCCGTAGGTGCGGGCAATGACCGTCGCGTTGTCCACCAAAAGATGCGCACCCATGGGCAGCCCGATCAAACCCAGGATCAGGTAGATCGATAGCTTCCAATACGGCATGTTCGGGTCGGCTTCTTCCAACCCGTCCAGGTCATCATCATCGGCGCACGCGTCACCGCAGGCTTTGCGATGGGCATGTGCCTCGCGGAAGGCATTCCACAGGACAAGCGCGAGACCTGTTAACAGAATTGCGCCGCTGACCAGATTGAAGACACCGCAGAAAGCAAGCCCGATAAACAGGACCGAGGCCATCAGCATGAACACATAGTTCTTGCGGCTGTCGCATTCGCTTGTGTGCAGAGTTGCCAGAAGGGCGGGCAGGCCCAGAACCAGCAGAATATTGGCCGTGTTCGATCCGACCACGTTACCCAAAGCAATCCCGGGCGCGTTTTCCTTGATTGCGCTGATCGCGATCAACAGCTCGGGTGCCGAGGTCCCAAAGGCCACGATGGTCAGACTGACAATAAGCGCAGGCACGCCCAGCCGAAGACTGAGGTTCACCGCGCCACGCACCAGCGCATCTCCGGCCAGCAACAGGATCAGCAGCCCAAGACCGGAAAGCAGCCACGCCGTCATCCGCGGCCTCCCTTTTCACATGGACACGGGCCCTTGCCGATCCGAAACCGTCCGCATTTGGGACATTTGGCAGAACTCAGCCGCCGCTGCCCCGGAAACCGAAGCTTGCCGAACATGGCCAGCACGCCCATGGCAATCAGAAAAAGAGTGACGGCTTTGATGATCACGTCACAACCCGAAACGCGCATAGGCTGCGCGCTCCTCCAGGCCCGCAATGGCATCCTGCGCCATTGCCGCCCCAAAGCGCGACCAGATCGGCTTGCGCAGGCCATACCGGCGGAATTTAACCTTGTCACCAAAGCGCTCCTGCATCTTTGGCTTCAGATGCGCGATACCATCGATCAGGCCCAGCTCTTGCGCGCGACGGGCCAGCCACACCTCGCCATTGAACAAATCAGCCGCCGTATCCAGCTTGTCACCGCGACGGGTTTTGACATGGGCGATGAAGTTTTCGTGGATATCACCCAGCAGAACCTTGAGACGGGCCACATCTTCTTTCTTTTCGGGCGCAAACGGGTCGAGCATGGATTTCGACTGCCCTGCTGTATGGACCCGACGTTCGAATCCCTGTCGCGCCAGAAAGACATGCGCACCAAAGCCCGATGAAATCACGCCGATCGACCCAAGTACCGAGCTTTCGTCGGCCCAGATCTCATCGGCCGAAGCTGCCAGCCAATAGCCTCCCGAGGCCGCCACGTCCTCGACGAAGGCGAACACGGGGACATCCAACTCATCCGCCAAACGCCGGATGCGCGCCCCGATCAGTGAGCTTTGAACCGGTGAGCCGCCGGGCGAGTTAACCTCAAGCGCAATGGCAGCGGGTTTGCCCTTGCGAAAGGCCTTTTCCAGAACCGGCGCCAATGACACGTCATTCATCGACGCACGTCCAGCCATACCGATGGCACCGGACAGACGGACAACGGCCACAGTGGGCTGCTTTTTCAGGAAAGGCAGGCGAAGTTTCATGGATGCCGATGTAGAGCGCGCCACAGCCGTTAACAAGGGATCGTCGGACGCATAAACGTGACGTGAACCAGATTCCCACAGGTGGTCGGCAAAAATGCAACTGCCTAGCTGCGGATACGCCAGCCCGTTTTGAAGATCCAGCCGATGACCGCAAGGCACCCTCCGGTGAACGCGACAATGGCCAAAAGGCTCCAGAATATCGGCACATCGGCGATACCGTAAAACGACCAGCGGAAGCCCGAGATCAGATATACCACCGGGTTGAACAGCGTAATCGTCTGCCAAAGAGGCGGCAGCATCGAGATCGAATAAAACGTTCCGCCCAGAAAGATCAGCGGCGTCACCACCAGTTGCGGCACCAGCGACATCTGCTCAAAATTGCTGGCCCAGATACCAATGATGAAGCCCAGTAATGAGAAGCTAAGACAGGACAGGATCAAAAAGGCCGCCATCGCAAAAGGATGCTCAATCCGTAAATCCACAAAGAACGTCGCGGTACCCAAAATGACCAACCCCACGAACAGGGCCTTGGTCGCTGCCGCCCCAACATAGCCGATCACGATTTCGATAAAATTGACCGGCGCGGACAGCAATTCGTAGATCGTGCCCAGAAACTTTGGGAAATAGATGCCAAATGACGCGTTTGAAATCGACAGCATCACAACTGACAACATGATCAGCCCGGGCACGATGAACGCGCCATAAGATACGCCTTCGACCTCCTGAATGCGGCTACCGATCGCAGTACCGAACACCACAAAATACAGAGACGTCGACAGGACCGGCGATAGAAAGCTCTGCGCCAGAGTGCGAAAGAACCGGGCCATTTCAAACCGGTAGATGGCGGCGACAGCAGACCAGTTCATGCGGGCTCTCCCGACACAAGGTTGACAAATATCTCTTCAAGGCTCGACTGCCGCGTCTGCACATCGCGCAACACCAACCCGGCCTGAGCCACATCGTTCAACAGCGTGGTGATCCCGGTCCGCTCGGCGTTGGTGTCATATGTGTAAACCAGCATGTCACCCGCGCTGTTCAGGGTCAGGTTGTGAACCGACAAGCTTTCAGGAATGGCGGCGACCGGCTCATTCAGCATCACCTCGATCTGCTTTTTGCCCATCTGCGCCATCAGCGTATCCTTGTCCTGCACCAGCAGCAGCTCACCTTTGTCGATGACGCCGATCCGGTCGGCAATGGCCTCGGCCTCTTCGATGTAATGGGTGGTCAGGATGATGGTGACACCCGCTTCCTTCAACTCGGCCACAATGTCCCACATGTCCTTGCGCAATTCGACATCAACGCCGGCCGTAGGCTCATCCAGAAACAGCACCCGGGGTTCGTGCGCCAGAGCCTTGGCAATCAGAACGCGCCGCTTCATTCCGCCCGACAATTCCTTGATGGCATTCTTACGTTTGTCCCACAGCGACAGCTTGCGCAGGATTTCTTCGATCCGGGCATTGTCGGGACTCTGTCCAAATAATCCTCGCGAGAACCGAACGGTGTTCCAGACCTTTTCAAACGGCTCCAGCGCGATCTCCTGCGGCACCAAACCAATCATCTTGCGGGCGGCCCTAAAATCGGCCTGAATGTCATACCCACCGACGGTGACGGACCCCGAAGTCGGCGTGGTAATCCCGCATACCGTGGAAATCAGCGTTGTCTTGCCGGCCCCGTTTGGGCCAAGCAAGGCCAGGATCTCACCCTGCTCAATCTCCAGCGACACGCCCTTGAGCGCTTCAAAGCCGCCCTCATAGGACTTGCGTAAATCCTGAATGGACAAAATCGGTGCCATGCGCCCCCCTGGTTCTTGCCGGCACCCTATCGCGTGGAACCGCTATGGAACAGATCAAAATAACGCAGCTATTCGCGCCCCGTCAGGCGCCCCAGCCAACCCTTTTTGGGCTCCTCTCCGTCAGGTTCTTCTTCCGTCTGCTCCTTGGGTCCTTCCAAATGTTCTTGCAGGTTTGCAAAGAACTGATCGGCCATCTTCCGGGCAAACCCGTCGATCAAACGGCTGCCGAGCTGTGCCAGCTTGCCGCCAACCTTGGCATCGACATCGTAGGTCAGAACAGTGCCACCCGCGTCATCCGGCGATAAACTGACCGATGCGCTGCCTTTGGCAAACCCCGCAGCACCGCCTTTGCCCTCGCCTGTAATCGTCAACCGCTCGGCCTCGATCATGTCAGACATGGTCACTTTGCCTTTGAAAGTCGCCTTCACCGGGCCGACCTTTTGCACCACGGTCGCCTCATACCCTTCATCAGGGTTGCCAGAGATCTCTTGCGTACCGGCGATACAGGCTTTCAGAACATCGGGATCAAGCAAAGCGGCATATACGACCGAAGGTGTCGCCTGAATCGTCCTGGAGTCATTCAAGTGCATCGTCGCTCTCCCCTTGTCGCAGCTTCCTTCCCTCAGCGACCTTGCCCCTAACATGCGGTTCAGGCAACCAAATTGCGTGCGGCGTTGATCCGCCTCTTGCATTTCGGCCCGCCCAAAGAAACTCTGCCGGGCAAGGAGGCCATGCCATGCTGAACGGAATACGAATTATCGAGATCGAAGGCCTGGGCCCTGGGCCTTTTGCGGCAATGCACCTGGCAGATCTGGGTGCTGATGTGGTCACCATTCACCGCAAAGGCGGTGCCGTGACGCCGGGTATGCCCGAGCGATCTCTGCTGGACCGCGGCAAACGTTCGATTGAGCTGGACCTGAAGGATCCGCAAGACCTGAAGACCGCCCTGGCCCTGATTGCAAAGGCAGATGCGCTGATCGAGGGGTTTCGTCCAGGTGTCATGGAAAAGCTAGGCCTTGGGCCCAAAACCTGCCACGACCTGAACCCCCAACTCGTTTATGGCCGGATGACCGGCTGGGGGCAGGACAGCCCGCTTTCTTCGGTTGCAGGTCACGATCTGAACTACATCGCCTTGTCCGGCGCGCTCTGGTACGCCTCACCGCCCGACCAGATCCCGCAAACACCGGCCACACTTGTCGGAGATGTCGGCGGCGGAGCGCTGTATCTGGTCACCGGCATCCTGGCCGGCCTGATCAACGCCCGCGCAACCGGTCAGGGAACGGTCGTGGATGCTGCAATCTATGATGGCTCGGCCCACATGATGAACCTGCTCATGACCATGCGCCAAACCGGCAACCTTTCGGAAACCCGGGGGCAGAGCATGCTCGACGGCCCGCATTGGAGCCGCTGCTACACCTGCGCCGATGGGGGTTACATCTCTGTTCAATGCCTTGAGCCCAAGTTCTACGCGACATTTCTAGGCCTGCTCGGCCTGTCAGATGATCCGCAGTTCCTGAACCAGTTTGACCGCCAGCACTGGCCGGAATTGACCCGCCGCCTGGCCCGGATATTTGCCGAAAAACCGCGCGACCATTGGGCAGATTTGTTTTCCGGAACGGACGCCTGCGTCGCCCCGGTTCTCAGCCCGGGTCAGGCAAAAGATCACCCGATGAACCGCCGCCAGACATGGCAAAAAATGAACGGTTCACTCCAGGCCGCCGCCGCCCCAAGATTTTCCAACCAGGACTGGCAGGCAAAACCCAGCCCGACCCGCGGAGAACATACGCAGCAAATCCTCACCGAGTTGGATCACTCACGCGAATCCCCTGCTTCATCTGGCTAAAAATATCCCGGGGGATGAATTGGCCGCGGGCCAAGAAGGGGGCTGGCCCCCTTAACTGCCTTTAATTCCCACGCACCGTGTCGATCATCAATTGCACGTTTTCCGGATCAGCATCCGGAGTAATCCCGTGCCCGAGATTGAAGATATGCGGCCCTTTCGAGAACGCCTCGACAATGCGTCGCGTGTCATCCACCAATGCCTGCCCGCCGGTCACCATATGCGACGAAGCCAGATTGCCCTGAACGCAACCATCCACCTGAACATGTTCAGCGGCCCATTCCGGCGAAACTGAATTGTCCAACGCCACACAATCAACACCAGTGGCTTTCGCAAAGCCGATATAGCCTTCGCCCGCCTCACGCGGGAATCCGATCACCGGGATATCGGGGTGGCGCGCCTTGATGGCTTGGGTGATCACCCGGCACGGTTCAACCGCATATTTCTGGAACGCCTCACCCTTCAGCGATCCCGCCCAACTGTCGAAAATCTTGACCACTTCGGCTCCGACCTTGATCTGCGCCGACAGGTATTCGATCGTTGCCGCCGTGATCCGGTCCAGCAAGGCTTCAAAAAGCGCGGTATTCTCTTCGCGCAGCGCATGCGCCGGACCCTGATCCGGCGTACCACGCCCGGCGATCATGTAGGTCGCCACGGTCCAGGGTGCACCCGCAAAACCGATCAAAGTCGTTTCCGAAGGCAATTCGCGCGACAGGATGCGGACGGTTTCATAAACGGGCGACAGCGTCTCGTGAATCACATCAACCGGTTTCAAGGCGTCAAAATCCGATTGCCGGGAAATGGTCGAAAGACGCGGCCCTTCGCCGGTGACAAACCACAAATCCGCACCCAATGCCTGCGGCACCAGCAGGATGTCGGCAAACAGGATCGCCGCGTCAAAGCCGTAGCGCCGGATTGGCTGCAAGGTGACCTCGGCCGCCAGTTCGGGATTATAGCACAGCGACAGGAAATCCCCGGCCTGCGCACGGGTCGCGCGATACTCGGGCAGATACCGGCCCGCCTGACGCATCATCCAGATCGGCGGGACGTCCTGAACCTCTCCCGCCAGCGCCCGCAGAATTTTCTTCGTCTCGGCCATGCCTGCCCCCGATCTTAAGGTCTGGCGCAACGGGTCTTCCTTCGGCGGCAATTTGTCAAGCTCTGCCCCCATTGTCAGGGCAATGTGACGCGACTAAAGCTATGCGCATGACTTTGACCCTGCCGACTCCCGCATCACCTCTTAGAATTGGCACACGTGGTTCGCCATTGGCGCTAGCTCAGGCCTACGAAACTCTTCAGCGCCTCGGCGATGCTTTCAACCTGCCGCATGAGGCGTTCGAGATCGTGGTGATCAAGACCACCGGCGACAATCGCGCCATGATCGACGCGGACCGCCCATTGAAAGAGATCGGAAACAAGGGTCTGTTCACCAAGGAAATCGAAGAGGCGATGCTGACGGGTGACATCGACATCGCCGTACATTCGACCAAGGACATGCCGGTTGAACAACCGGAAGGTCTGGTGCTGGATACATTCCTGCCCCGCGAAGACGTGCGCGATGCTTTCATCTCGCCCAGCCTCAATTCGATCCATGATCTGCCGCCGGGGGCGGTTGTGGGCACCTCGTCCCTGCGTCGGCGCGCGCAGATGCTGAACCGGCGGCCTGACCTGAAAGTGGTCGAGTTCCGGGGCAATGTGCAGACCCGGCTGAAAAAACTGGCCGATGGCGTTGCCGATTGCACCTTTCTCGCCATGGCAGGTCTGCGTCGGCTTGAGATGAAAGATGTCCCTGCCACCGCGATTTCCCCCGATGACATGCTGCCCGCCATCGCGCAGGGCACCATCGGGATCGAACGGCGCAGCAATGATAGCCGTGCCGCCGAAATGTTAGAGGCGATCCACCACACCGAAACGGCACATCGGCTGGCCGCCGAGCGCAGTCTTCTGGCCGGGCTGGACGGGTCATGCGAGACCCCGATTGCCGGACTGGCAGAGATACGGAACGGTCAGCTACATCTGCGCGGAGAGGTTCTGCGCCCGGATGGGTCCGAAGCCATCAGCGAGATTGCCACAGGCCCCGCCGATGACGGCGCCGAACTGGGCCGCGAAATGGCGGAATTACTGCTGAAACAGGCTGGCCCCGGCTTCTTCGATTGGCGCAGTTGAATAAATTTTTCAGCAATGTGAACTGCTTCACTGTGAAACCCCCGACCTTGGGGCAAAGTGAGGCTATTCCGGAAGGATGCAAGATCAGTCTCGAATATCGATTGTTTTAGCCCGTTTTGTTTTACTTGGTTCTCGAGGGGGCGAGCCTGATCAAAGTGTCTAAATAAGGTGGGTCGTTGCCGTATTGTCAGGCAGCGGCCCGCTTCTTTTTTGACCTGCAGAAGCGGCCTAAGGCACAGCCGAGGGACCACCATTGCGGTGACTGAAAACAGCCTGCTCTGTCTGGCTGTCTGATTGGAAATCTGCGGCCCGCACATGCAGCGCGCGATAAAAATTCTCAAGCCCCGGCTCTATGCTCACTGCAAGCGCTGCGCAATCGGCGCAAAGAAGCTCGATTGTTGGTCGCGCCTCGCCGCCGCGAATGGCATTGATCAGCTTTGTATGGGCAGCCAAAAGGGTCTGAAACGCGGCGCTTTCGGCCAGCACACGGTCTCCCACCAGCACATAGACGGGCTCTAATTCACTTTTACCTTTCAGATCGACAAACCCGGCCTCTAACAAAGCCAATGTCGACCCGACCGCCTTCTGTATCGAACGCGACACCAGAATATCATAATCCACGTGACGGCAATTCTGCTCGATCCGCGCGGCGACATTCACGACGTCGCCAATCACTGTATAATTGAATCGGCTGCGTGATCCGATATTGCCGACACAGGCCGTTCCGGTTGCACATCCGGTGGCCAGCGCAATGGGTGGGCGCCCCTGCATCAAATCCGAGGCATTGAACTGCGCCAGCGCCTTCCGCATCAGCAATGCCGCCCGCGCGGCGCGCCAGGGGTGGTCGTCCACCGGCAGCGGAGCATTCCAGAAGGCCATGACCGCATCCCCGATGAATTTGTCGATAGTGCCTCGCTCCAGCAGAATCTGGTCGCCGATTTCCGAGAACAGCTCGTTCAGCAATGCCACCAGATCCGTGGCCGAAACCGATTCCGAGAGGGGTGTGAATCCCCGGATGTCCGAGAACATCACCGTAATCTCCTGCGCTTCACCACCCAACTGAATGCGATGACCCGAAGCTTCCATCTCGTCCAGAATCTCGGGCGCGACATAGTGCGAGAAAGTCTGGCGGATCACGCGCTTTTCCCGTTCGGTCGAGATGAAAAGGTATCCGGCCAGCAGCCCGAAATTTGCCATGCCACCGATCAGAGGGAAGGTCGCATCGAACAGAACCGATTGATTTTGAAAGGCAAGCCAACTGATCGCCATGACAACCGCCGCCGCGACCCCACCGGCGATGAAGGACGCCACTGCGCCAAAGCTGGACATCACCACGGTCACCACGATCCCCAGAATGACAAAAGCCAAAAGTTCCAGCGCGGCCGTAACGTCTGATCGGCTGAGCATATCACCCAGAATAATCTGTTCGATGATCTGTGCGTGAATCGAAACGCCAGGAACGGATTCTCCCAACGCGGTTTCCCGCATGTCGAACAACCCCGCAGCCGAGGTTCCTACCAGGATGATCCGCCCTTCGATCTCGGCCCGCAACGCTGGGTCATCACCGCGTTTCATGATGTCATCGGCGGACAGATAAAGGCCCGGATTGTCCCGCCGGTAGCGCACCCAGATTTCGCCGTTTTCGGTAGTGGGCAGCAGAAAATCCCCAACAGCAGCGCCCAGCATGATGCCGGACTCATCCTCCATGCCTTCGGCAAAAATGACCGACTCACCCAGGGCCACACGCAATGCCTCGACCCCCAGAGCAGGCAGCACGCCCCCTGGACCAGACCACAGCGCCGGGACCCGCCTGACAACACCCATTCCACCAACCGGTGAGACATTGACCCCACCGATCCCGGTTGCATCTTCTCCAAGCGGTGGTGCCAGCGTTGTCCAATGCGCGACCTTTACCAATCCGGCGGCGGGCTGCTCTCCGATCTCAACGATTCCAACTTTTGGCGTGATGGGTGCCCCGCCATCGGTCTGGCGCGCGGCCACCCCCAAAACAACCGGGTACTTGGCGATCTTTGCGCCAAACAAAGCATCATTGTCCAAGTTGGCGGCACTTTCATCCACGCGCAAAACACCCGCCAGAGACGGGTCTTGCAACAGACGTGACGGAGAATAGCGGTCCGGCTCGGCAAGCAGCATGTCGAAGGCAATGGCTGCTGCCCCATAGTCCCCCAACCGGTCGACCATCACCCCCAACTGACTGCGTGGCCAGGGCCATTGGCCCCACTCGGTCAGGGACTTCTCGTCAATATCCACGACACGCACCGGCAAATCCGGGTTGAATTGTCGTGGCGTAATCCTTTGCAGGATGTCGAAGTAGATCAGCCGGGTGATCTGAACAGGGTAAGGGTCGCTGACGCGTACAAAGCACCCAAGCAGGATCAATCCCACACCCACGAGGCGAAACGCCAATCGTCGTGCAAACCGATCTCTTGTCTTGCCTGCCACGTCAGCCTCCTTGGCATCCGAGGGAAACGAAAGTGCTAGCTACGACACCCTAGCTTGCGTTGGCCGGCACCACTGTTGCCAGACTTGGCCTGACCGAACGACTCGTAAAGCTCGACGGCCTCACTGGTCTAGCTCTTGGATGCAGCGCAATGAGCGGCATGGTGGCTCGACCGACGTCCCGGTTTCCATCACCTGCCCCCGTTCTTTCTGATGCTCTTTTTGTCAGCCATCCTGTTCTTCCTGAGGACCGTCATCCAAACCCGCATCCGGTCCATCGTCTGGTTCTTCGTTCGGCCCATCATCCAAATCTTCCGCAGGCCCATCATCTGTCGGTCCATCATCCACTGGCCCATCATCTACTGGCCCATCATCCACTGGCCCGTCGTCTACAGGCCCGTCATCCACTGGCCCGTCATCTACCGGCTCATCATCTGGTTCCGGCGGCTCCACCTCAGGCGGTGCAGGCTCAGGCGGTTCTGCGGCCCTGGCTTGCTGAACTTCAGGGCGTTCCGGTTCGACGCGAGGGGGAGGAGCTACAACAGCTGTCTCACGCGCACATCCCTCACCACCAGCCTGAAAGGGCGGCAATAACTGGCTCTCGGACTCGATGAAAGGAAACCCGGACGCAATCGCCTTGGTATACTGATCCCGATCCACAGGCTGTCCGACCCCACCGCCTGAACTGGTGGCAAACATGCTGCATTGACGCCGGGTAGAACGACACCTGCCGCTTTGACCGCACATTTGAACGGTGCCTTCCAGAACCAGCATTGCACTCTGCGTGTCCGAGGCGATCCATAGGTCAAAAATCGTCCCACGCACCGCCATCGTCGCCGTTGGGGTCTTGACCGAATAGGCCCGTTTTCTGCTGTTGCCCGAGATAAAGCGAAAGCTGCCGCCCAGCGCTTGTACTCCAAAGCTTTTGGCCCGACGCTTTCCACGCAGCATCGACACATCCAGAACCATTGTCGCATTAGGGCCAACGGCAATCTTAGTCTCATCCGCGAACAACAGTTGCACCACGCCAGAGCTGTTGGTGGTGATCGTATCGCCCGAGGCAATCTCCATCCCTTCACGCACCCGCGACGTCTTGCCGGCGCGGATCACTTCCGCACCCTGCTGTACGCTGAGAACTTTTCCGATTGTTGCTGCGGCCACTTCCGGGAGGGCCATCATGATCCCAAAAAACAAAACAACTCTTAACCAAGCCAAACCGAGTCCCTTCCCCCAAAGGATTCTATGCAGGCGTCAACCGCCCGATGCCCGATTTTGGTAGCCCCTCACAACCACATAATTATGGTCAATTGGTTTATTAAATATGCACAAATATGCGCGGAAACCGCGTCAGATTGCAAGTTTTCCGTTTCACCACTGGACTTTCGAGCTGACAGGGTCGCAAACGGATCTGTTGGATTAGCCAGCCTCGTTGGTGGATTCAGCGCCAATGGCCCTTAGGTTTGTGGGGTAGGACACCCTGAATCTAACCTCGAACATCAGAAAAATTCTGTCGCCTGGGAAAATCGCCTTGTAACTGGTCAACAGCCAAGGATATACCGGCCAGCGGAGACGTGGCCGAGTGGTCGAAGGCGCTCCCCTGCTAAGGGAGTAGGCGGGAAACCGTCTCGAGGGTTCGAATCCCTTCGTCTCCGCCATAATCCCCGCAACTGCCCTATATGATGTGGCCTCGGCGAGCGCGGCCAGGCGAAGATACGCCTGCCTTCAAATCGTAACGCATGCGCTTAGCATAATTACAACTGTTGGCAACTGACGGCTTCGGCTATTGGTCCGGTAGGCCTTGAGCTGCGGCAAGCAATCCGCCTTAGGGCCAATTGCCGCTCAGAGTTTTCGTCATGAAGTCAGCAAAAACATCCGAACCGCCCTGCCCCCAGTGACCATCATTGGGCAGCCAAAGTTGTTCGAGCTGGTCTTTGGGGATGTCGGTAAATGCCTCGCCGCCATCCATGAACTCTGCGCCTATAAGCTCGGCAAACTCTCGGGCGTTTTCCCTTCGGCAGAGGTCAGTGTTGACCGCACCGTTGATCAGGCCTTCGCGGCTCCAGATGTAGACGACAAGGATCGGAAGGTCGCGTGCCTGCGCATAGTTCTTTATCAGCTCGAACAATGCCAGGCGATCCGGGTCACTTTCTCCTACGCAGTTGGCATTCTCTGCCCAGTTCTCACCATTCTGGGTCCTGCGAAACTGATGAACGACGGGTTTAAGCAACCGCTTGGCCCGGTCGAAAACCACAAAACTCCAGCCGGGTTGGGCCAGCTGCTTGCCACGAAGCACTTCGTCAAACTCTTCTGACGAGACGATCCAGGACTGCTCGGGGCCCGTGCCATCCAGTATTTCCATCGCTTCGGCATGATCCTTGGGGCGGTCATCCAGTTTCCATCCTGAAACATGCCCCGCAGCGCGCCGTTTCTGGCCCCGGTAATCGGCATATCGAAACGGACGTCCCAAATCCCAGGTCCAGACGGCGAAAATCAGACCATCCAACTCATAGGGGTCCTGTTCTAGCATTCCATCGACGATACTGGCCCAGTTCCCAAGGCCCCAGCCATCTCCGGACATGTTCAGCAAGGTTACATCTTCGCCCTGAGACTGCAGCAGGTCTTCGGCCCTGTCCGGCCAGTTATGCGACAGAAAATTACCTGCTGTGAAAGAATCCCCCAGAACGGCAAAGACGCGCTGGTTCGGAGCGGTCCGTTCTGCTGAAAAATCGTCGCGATCAGGGAAACCCTGTGCGTTGCCTTCGAAAGTGCCGACATAATTCATCACGCCGTCATTGATCCGGGTGAAGCGTGACGGCGTTTGGGTCAGCTTGTATCCCATGACAGGGTCAAATTGGACAGTGTTACCGGCCTCTTCCGCGACCCAGACCGTTTGCCCCCCTGTAAGATACGCATAAGTCGAAACGGCAATTTCAAGAATGCCATAGAGCAACACAATGACGAAAACGTTGATCAGAAATACTCTCAATGTCGCTTTCATCCAATTCATCTCCACACCCCCGACGCGTATCGGTTTCAAACTGGTAACCATAAACAGATCGGCGATTTAAATGCGATCTGCCAACCTCACCACATTATCCGGGACTTGTGTTCTGACAACGTGAATTCTGAATGATCGTAAGGCAGACAATCCCGACGCTGCGTGACCGGCGGTTCGGATTATTGCCGAAGACCCTGTTCGGAGTCCCTTCAGTTGATTTCGCATAACTCGATACGGGTCGCGAAACAGCGCAACGGTCGCGCGGAATATGCAGTTGAGAAGTTTGCTCTGACAACTGACTTGGGGTTGCAATTCTCCAAGCCGATTAGAGTGTCCAGTTTCTGCGTGTTGTTTGGTTTCAGAGTTTAGCTCCGAACGACTCATCCAAAATATGTCCAGCTGAACACGCAATAACCGAGGGTTGAGCTCGCGGTTGGGGAATATCCATGGCCGGAGGTGTCGGAGAACGAGTGTTGAGGTGTCGGAGAACGAGTGTTAATGCAGTATCGTTCGTCCTTTTTAGGAGGTTGTTTGTTTGTCTGATCATCAATCCAACGTTACTGTAGAAGTAGGGTCGGAACGCGGATTCGGTCTGGTTTTTGCCGCTGTGTTCACCATCATCGGGCTTTGGCCATTGATCGGCGGCGGAGGGATCCGGGTTTGGGCGATTGCAATTGCCCTTGTTTTCCTGGGGTTTGCTTTCATTGCGCCAACCAAACTGAAACGGTTGAATGTACTGTGGTTCAAGTTCGGAATGCTGCTGGGGGCAATCGTGGCCCCGATCGTAATGGCGCTTGTTTTTATTACAACTTTCGTGACGATCGGTGGTCTATTGCGCCTGTTCGGCAAGGATCTTTTGGGTCAGAAACTTGACCCGAACGCAAAATCTTATTGGATCAAACGGACCGATCTTCCAAACAGTATGAAGAACCAGTTTTAAATTTTGGGGAAATTGAAATGTCTTTTGTATCTGAACTTTGGACCTTCCTGAAAGTACGCAAAAAGTTTTGGCTTTTTCCGGTGGTGCTGGTGCTGGCATTGTTTGGCGTTCTGATCGTTCTCAGCCAGGGGTCCGCGGTCGCTCCATTCATATATACGTTGTTCTGATCAATGACCTATCTACTCGGTGTTTCTGCCCTGTATCACGACAGTGCAGCAGCTTTGATCGCCGATGGCGAGATCATTGCCGCTGCGCAGGAAGAGCGTTTCAGCAGGAAAAAGCACGACGCGCGATTCCCTCATAACGCGGTGAAATACGTGTTGGCAGAAGCAGGAATTACCCTGGCTGACGTCGACAATGTCGTGTTTTACGACAAACCGTTTCTCAAATTCGAACGGCTGTTGGAAACTTATCTTGCCACTGCGCCCAAGGGGTTCAACTCGTTTCGCAAGGCAATGCCGATCTGGCTGCGGGAAAAACTGTTCCTCAAGGATCTATTGGTGCGCGAGCTGCGTCAGTTGGAAAAGGGGTTCTCGGGGGATCGGTTGATGTTCTCCGAACACCACTTCAGCCACGCGGCAAGCGCTTTCTACCCCTCGCCATTCGAACAGGCGGTTGTACTGACTCTGGACGGTGTGGGTGAGTGGGCAACCACTACAGTGGCGATGGGAAATGGAAACGAATTATCCATTGAAAAGGAAATTCACTTTCCGCACTCGCTGGGCCTTCTTTACTCGGCGTTCACCTATTACACCGGCTTCAAGGTAAATTCCGGCGAATACAAGGTTATGGGCCTCGCACCATATGGTGAACCCAAATACAAAGACGTCATCCTGGATAATCTGATTGATGTAAAAGAGGACGGTTCCTACAAACTCAATCAGGATTATTTCAACTATACGCATGGATTGACCATGACCAATCAGGCATTTGCCGATCTTTTCGGCCAGCCTGTCCGGAAGCCTGAAACCGACGATCTGACCCAGTTTCATATGGATATTGCGGCCTCGGTGCAGGCCGCGACCGAGGACGTTGTTCTTCGCATGACCCGCGCGCTTTCGAAGGAATATGATTGCCCAAACCTGTGTATGGCGGGCGGTGTTGCCCTGAATTGCGTTGCCAATGGCAAAATCCTGCGTGACGGCGCCTTCAAAGACATCTGGATTCAGCCCGCTGCTGGGGATGCCGGTGGCGCGTTGGGCGCAGCCTTGGGCGCCTGGCACAGCGAAATGAAAATGCCGCGCACCATCCATGCAGGGGATGCGATGAAGGGTGCCTATCTTGGGCCGTCTTTCGAAACCGACGACATCGCCGCACAGCTGACAAAAGCCGGTGCCAAATTCGAACTTCTTTCGGACGACGATATCCTTTCCAGAACTGCCGAAGCACTGTCCGAGGAGAAAGCCGTTGGCTGGTTTCAGGGACGTATGGAATTTGGCCCGCGCGCTTTGGGCGGACGTTCCATCCTTGGCGATCCGCGCTCTCCTACAATGCAGAAAGTGCTGAATCTCAAGGTAAAATACCGGGAAAGCTTCCGCCCCTTTGCGCCTTCTGTTTTGCGCGAACATGTGAGCGACTGGTTTGAGCTTGATTATGACAGCCCGTACATGCTGCTTGTCGCTGATGTGAACGAGAAGATCCGCCGACAAATGTCGGAAGATGAAAGGCGTCTCTTCGGCATCGACAAGTTGAACGTAAAACGCTCGGATATTCCGGCGATTACGCATGTCGATTATTCAGCGCGGGTTCAGACCGTTCATCAGGAAACAAACCCCAAATATCACGCCCTGATCGACGCCTTCCGGGAAAAGACTGGCTGTCCTGTTGTCGTCAACACCTCGTTCAATGTTCGCGGCGAGCCGATCGTTTGTTCGCCAGAGGATGCGTTCCGTTGTTTCATGGGAACGGGAATTGAGGTTTTGGTAGTTGGGAATGCGTTTCTTCGCAAGGAAGACCAAGATCCGGAATTGGCCGAGAACTACGAAGAAAAATACGAGTTGGACTAACGCTGACAGTTGTTGAAACGCCGAGGCTGAGTGTCTCGGATGACCAAATAAGATTTCGAGAAGACCTGCGAACACTGAGAGCGGCGGCGGTGAAAGATTGAAAGTTAAAAACCCAGTTTGGTGATATGAGAATTTTTTCGATCAACTCTGGCCATGACGGTTCTACCGCTGGCGTTGATGCCAGCAAACAGGATTTGCTGTTTGCCTATGAAGCTGAGAAAGACAGCTTTCCGCGCAACGCGCCTGTCAATCCGGATACGCTTATCACTGCGGCGTCCTGGTTTGACCAGATCCCCGATGTTTTGGCGCTAAGCGGATGGTCAAGCACGGGGTTGGATCACGTCAAAAGCTCGGGCGCAGGGTATTTTGGCGTCGGGGACGGTTCCGAAGTTGTGGGGGCCCAAAGATTCTTCGGAAAAGTCGTTGATTATTATTCATCAACGCATGAGCGTTCACATATCTGGGCAACTTATGCGATGTCACCCTTCCGACAAGGCGAACCGTGTTATGTGCTGGTTTGGGAAGGCTCATTAGGGGACTTTTATGAAATCGACTCGGATCTGAAGATCCACCATTTGGGTCGGGTTATGAGCAACCCGGGCCAAAAGTTCTCGTTTCTCTATGCCCTTGCCGACCCCGGTTTCAATCCAACCAATGGATCGGTCAGAAAAGGGGATGCCGGCAAACTGATGGCAGCAAGCGCTTTGGGTGATGCCTCAGAAATTGACCAAGAGGCGCAGAACCTGATTGATCAACTTTTGAGCGACCCGACGGCGATCGATCGGTTACAAAAAGATGATTTCAAATCCTCAGCGTTTCACAACATAGGCATTGAATCGCAAAGGTTTCGCGACCTGGCCGCCAGCTATTCCGAGGCCATTTTTTCTGTCTTTCACGACTACGCGAAGGTCAATCTGACCAAAGGTCTTCCATTGCTGATTTCCGGCGGGTGCGGCCTGAACTGTGATTGGAACACACGCTGGCGAAAAAGCGGTCTTTTTCGCGATGTGTTTGTGCCGCCTTGCACCAACGACTCGGGCAGCGCTATTGGAACTGCCGTCGATGCGATGCGCCATTTCACCGGAAAGGCCAAGCTGGATTGGACCGTTTACGCCGGGCAGCCGTTCTGTGACGATCGTTCCAAAATGGACTATGTTACCGCCAGCGAGTTGAACCTGCGAGAGGTGGCTGCGGCTCTGAATGACGGAATGATAATTGGGTGGGCCATTGGGAATTGCGAACTTGGTCCAAGGGCATTGGGCAATCGGTCCATACTGGCCGCGCCCTTCAGCACAAAGACACGCGACAGGTTGAACGGGCTCAAAGGTCGCCCCATCAGCGCGCCGATTGCACCAGTTTGCCTTGAAGAAGACGTATCAAAACATTTCGATTGGTCCGGACCGTCGCCTTATATGCTGAATTTCTCAAAGGTAACGGACCCGGAACTCAGGGCTGTGACCCATTTGGATGGTTCCGCGCGCGTGCAGACCGTCACGCAGGATCAGAACGCCATGCTTTACAAGCTGCTTCAGGAGTTCAAAGCGATTTCCGGTTCCGGGGTTCTGTGCAACACGTCTTTGAATTTTCAGGGTGCGGGCTTCATCAATAAAACCAGCGATCTTTACACATATGCACGCGCCGCGGGCCTTGATGGAGTTGTGGCAGGCCTATCGTTTTACCGCTTCCACAGGCGTTCTGGCTAAGCACCGGGGTCATATGCGGTCGGCGCCATGTTTGAATGGTTCGATCCAAACTAGTTTTGGTTGTTACAAACCCAGTCAAACCACTTAGCAGTGACAATGCCTGTTTCGGCGCACCGTCTGCCCATCAAAGTCCTGCAGCCGGTTTTCAGGCTGCAGGATTTTGGCAGGCGGTTGGCTAAGTTTACAGGATCATAGCCGCAATCCACCCGAAGAGGATCAGAGGGATGTTAAAGTGAATGAACGTCGGGATGACCGTGTCGCGGATGTGGTCATGTTGACGGTCAGCATTCAAACCAGCTGTCGGCCCCAATGTGGAATCCGATGCCGGGGAACCCGCATCGCCCAGCGCCCCTGCGGTACCGATGATTGCGATCGTTGCCAGCGGCGAAAACCCATAGTGCAGGCACAAGGGCACGAAGATCGCGGCAAGGATAGGCACAGTAGAAAACGAAGACCCGATTCCCATCGTGATGAACAGCCCCACAACAAGCATCAACAGGGCAGCCATTGATTTGCTGTCTCCGATTGTGGTGCCGACACCTTCAACCAACGAAGCGATATCACCCGTTGCCTTCATAACTCCGGCAAAACCCGCGGCGGCAATCATGATGAAACCAATCGTTGCCATAAGCCGCACGCCCTGGATGAACACCGAGTCCAACTCATTGAATTTGGACAAGCCGCTGAGCGACAGAACAGCAAAGCCAGCGATCCCGCCAAATACCATCGATCCGGTCCACAACTGGATCACCAACGCAACGATCAGACCGGCCAGCAGACAACCCTTCTGCCAAAGTTGCAGCTCTCCTGGTTCACTACTGGTTTCCTGGCCCACGATTGGTGCATCCACATAGGACCGCTCTTTGCGGTAGCTGAACAGCAGGGCCACCAAAAGGCCGAAGATCATTCCGGATGCAGGGATCAACATGGCTTTGGGCGCCAGATCCCGCGTTGCCGAGAACCCAAGCTCCTCACCGCTGCTGTTGATCGAGCCAAGCAGGATGTCGTTCAGGTAGATTGTCCCGTATCCAATCGGGGCAGACATATACATGACCGTGATACTGAACGTGATCGCACAGGCGACCGCGCGACGGTCAAGTTTCAGGTGGTTCATCACCAATAGAAGTGGCGGCACCAAAATAGGGATAAAGGCGATATGCACAGGTACGATTGTACCGGAAATGAACCCTGTTGCGATCAGGCAGACATAGATGCCCCAAGTGATTTTCGTTGCGTTGGCGTGACCTGCCGAGTCGTCGGATTTTATCTTTTCAACGACACGGGCCGTCATTTTCTGGGGAATGCCCGAACGTGACAGCATAACCGCAAATGCGCCCAGTGTGGCATAGGCCAGCGCTACGGGCGCCCCGTTTCCAAGCCCTGAGTTGAAGGCGGAAACGATATCCGCAGGAGCCATTCCCGCTAGCAAGCCGCCTAGCACTGACGCGAGTATGAGCGCGAATACAATCGGAAACCGCAAGAGGCTCAGCGCCACCATTACGATAACCGCGATTAGAACTGAGTTCATGTCGTCTGTCTTTCTGAGTTAGAGGTGCCCTATTATTACATATAGTTGTCTATACAAGCTGTATGGGCATGTAAAGACTGGATGCAAGGTTCACCCAGCGGCACGATTTAATGTGATCATGATCCACGCCAAAAGGCTGCAGCGCCCAGACAAGTGTCGGGATTTTTGTTACGGCCTGATTGGCGTAAACTGCTACCGTCGACTACTCGAGATCGGTATTTGCCGACACGCGAAAACGGATCTTGTTTGAGAGCTCGAAAATTGTGGTTTTCGGCATTTCTGGAAGACTGCAGGCCAACTTCGTCAGGGCGCCCTGCCCGTCGCAGAATAACCCCATCTCGCCCCCAGTCCTCACCAACCCGGGTAACATCGCCGGTGGAATAACTCGTGACCGCCCGATCGCCCGCGGCAATCTGGTCATTTTCGAAGCGCGGCAGGAATGCCGCAGCCCCCCCCCAATCAGGGCTACGCGACCAAACCCTCAAGCTCTTGTCGGGCCATTTAGGCAGATCAGTCCAACATCCCGCGTTCCTGCAGCACCTTTCTGGCCACGCGGAAACATTCCAGCGACTGAGGCACGCCGCAATAGATGCCCACCACATGAATGATGGCGCGAATTTCCTCTTTGGTCACGCCGTTGTTCAAAGCCCCGTTGCAGTGAACTTCCCATTCATGCATCTTACCCAGCGCACCGATCATGGCGAGGTTCATCATCGACCGCGTTTTGGGGTCGATTGTGTCGTCCCCCCAGCCGAACCCCCAGCACCAGGCTGTCATGGCCTCTTGAAACGGACGGGTGAAGTCGTCTGCGGCCGCGAGGTTTTTCTCGACATATTCTGCACCCAATGTGGCCTTGCGCTGGCTCAGGCCGCGGTCGAATAGATCGTCCATGTCAGTCTCCGATTTCTTGGCTGTCTTGCTTAGTTAACACTGTCCGTCCACGGCTTCGCGCATCCATTGTTGAAGCCGGGCGATGGAATGTTCGCTCATCACCCCGCCGGACGGGTCCAGCACAAGCGGCCCGGGCACGTAGCCTTTGGATTTCAAACCGCGATGCACCGATTCCACCAGCCGAATATCCTCGGCCACGGTGGTCTCTCGGTCTTGTATGGCCAAGCTGCGGATTACGTCACTCTCATGCCCGCCTTCGGTGAACCAACCGCGCCAGACGGTGCAGCTATCGACCGAGTTTGCGCGCCAGTGATACGTATTCAGCACGTTACCGGGGTAACACTGGAACGAAAACATCGGCCACAGAAACCACGACTGATAGTCGCCAGCATGTTCGTTGCTGTTCAGGTCAATCTCATACGTCATCCTGTCCAGGCTCTGACATTGCGTGGTGTGTCGCAGGACATAACCCTTTTTTGCAGGTTGAATGTCATAGGTGTTCGGATCAACCACACCTTCGGCAAAGGTCGGGTGATTGGTCGGGCAATGGTAGCATTCCGAGTAATTCTCGATCGAGACCTTCCAGTTGCAGTTCTCTGGCACTTCAACCCATTCCAGCGGTGCCAAATCACTGATCTGCGGAACAAATTCTGCGAGTTCTTGCCGAACGCCGGGAAACCACTCGTCCATCGGGGCCGCTTCTTTGTCGAGGTTGACGAATAGAAACCCCAGAAAGTCCTCGGTGCGGACTTCGGTCAGGCAGATCTTGCTGCGGTCGAAACCCGGAACGCTTTTGATGTTCGGGCCCGCTCGTAAACCACCGGTCAGCTCGTATGTCCATTGATGGTACGGACATACCACGACGCGCGTATTGCCGGTGCCGCTGACCATTTCATGCGCGCGGTGCTGGCAGACGTTGTAGAAGGTGCGCACAACGTTATCGCGGCCACGAATGGCAAACAGGTTCTGCCCGGCAATCTCGAACGCGAAGTAATCCCCCACATTCGGTATGTCAGCCGCATGACCAGCGTATTGCCACGTGCGAGCCAAAAGACCTGTCATCTCGGCCTCGAAGATGGCCGGATCGGTGTAGTACCGTGGCTCTAACGTATGCGTGAGTGGCGCATTCATCGGCTGACCTCCTGACCCTTTCCGGCCGCTGATTTCTTTTGTACCATTTTTATTTGACTTTGGTACATTTGTTTCAATAGTGAATCCACAGAAATCTTCAACTCTGGCACAGGATATTTGGCCATGGCCCAGAAAGAGCTGCCCAGCCGGGCAAAAGTTGTCATCGTAGGCGGAGGGGTCATGGGCTGCGGCCTGGCCTATCACCTTGGCCACGAAGGCTGGGGGGCGGAAACGATTCTCCTGGAAAAGGCCGAGTTGACCAGTGGATCGACCTGGCACGCGGCGGGTCAGATTACGCATTCCACCAGTTCATACGGGCTGGGCAAGATGGTCGACTACAATATCGGTCTCTATTCCGGCAAGCTTGAGGCCGAGACCGGGCAGGCTGTCACATGGCATGGCTGCGGATCGTTCCGGCTGGCCTATACCGAGGATGAGATGGACTGGCTGCGCCATACACTGTCTGTGGGTCGGTCTCTTGGGTTCAATATCGATCTTGTCGACCCTGCATTCATCGCGCAGAAGCATCCGTTTTATAATCTCGACGGCGTTCTGGGCGCGCTTTACACGCCGGATGACGGGCATGTTGATCCGTCCAACGTGACTATGGCGCTGGCCGCCGGCGCGCGGCAGAAGGGCGTCGGGATTTTCCGCCATTGCCGGGCGACCAACATCACGCAGAACGCCTCGGGCGAGTGGGTGGTCGAGACCGAAAAAGGTACGATCATCTGTGAACATGTGGTCAACGCGGGTGGTACTTATGCGCGCCAGATGGGCGAATGGTCCGGGCTGCAACTGCCGATGACCTCGATGACGCACCATTATTTCGTCACCGAGGATGTCCCCGAATTCCGCGATCTGGACGCCGAACTGCCGGTGATCCGCGATGACAAACTGGTGTCGGGCTATATCCGGATGGAGCAGAAAAAGGGCTTGATCGGGATCTACGAGAAAGAGAACGTGAACTCGGTCTGGCATGACGAATGCCCGTGGGACTATGAGAATTGGCTGTTCGATGCCGATTACGACCGGGTCATGCCGTGGCTGGAAAACGCGCTGGACCGGATGCCGATCTTTGCCGATCTGGGCATCACGCGCGAGGTTCATGGCGCGATCAGCCACCCGCCGGATGGCAACCCGATGGTCGGGCCCGCGCCGGGCGTGCGGAACTACTGGTGTTGCTGCGGCACTCAGATCGGTATCGGCTGGGGGCCGGGCCTGACCCGCGAACTGGCGAAATGGATGGTGCATGGGGCCGCCGACATTTCCATGCGTGACTACGATCCGCGCCGCTTTGGTAGCTATGCCACCAAGGACTGGCAGGTCATCAAAGCGCATGAGGACTACAAGCTGCGGCACGAAATTCCGTTCCCGCATTTCAACCGGCTGGAAGGCCGACCGATCAAACCTTCACCGCTCTATGACATCCTGAAAGATCAGGGCGCGGTGTATGAAGAGGTCTATGGCTTTGAACGCCCCCGCTGGTTCGCCCGCGACGGCGTTGAGCAGCGCGACCACTACAGTTTCCGCCGCAACGCGGTGCATGACATGGTCGGGGCCGAGGTCCACGCCGTGCGCAATGGTGTCGGCATCATGGACGTGACCGCCTTTACCAAGGTCGAGGTCAGCGGCCCGGACGCCTATGCCCTGCTGAACCGCTTGACCGCGAACAGGATGCCTCAGAAAACGGGCTCGATCACCCTGACCCATATGCTGAACCGACGTGGGCGGATTGAGGTCGAGACCACTTTGGTCCGCATGGCCGATGATCGGTTCTATCTGGTCTGCGCGGCCTTCTTCGAACAGCGCCTGCTGGATCATCTGAACCACAACCGCCGTGATGAGGATGTGACCATCATCGCGTTGTCCTCGGACTGGGCGGCGCTATCCCTGAACGGGCCAAGGGCGCGGGATGTGCTGATGCAATGCACCGATGCCGACCTGTCCAACGCCGGGTTCCGCTGGCTGTCGGCGCAGGAAATTACCATCGCGGGACATAAGGTCTGGGCCTTCCGCATGTCATATGCAGGTGAACTTGGCTGGGAATTCCACATGCCCTTCGCGGCCTGCGTCGACGTCTATAAGGCGCTTTGGGCTGCGGGTGAACCGCACGGCATTGCCAATTACGGCTCATTCGCGATGAACGCGATGCGGATGGAAAAGGCATTCCCGGGCGCGGGTGAGTTGACCAATGAAGTCACCCTGCCCGAGGCCAATCAGAACCGCTTTCTGAGATTGGACAAAGAGTTTCTGGGGGCCGAGGCAACGCGGCGCAGCGCGGAACAGGCCGAGAAGGGTCAAATGCCCTGGATTTGTGCCTATCTTGAGATTGAACCGGACGGGATCGAAGATGGCCATGGCGGCGAAGCGGTCATCGTGGATGGTGAGGTGATCGGTGCTACAGCCTCGGTCGCCTATGGGCATACGGTCGGTAAAATTCTGGCCTTCGCCTATGTGAAGCCTTGGGCTGTCGAGCCGGGCAAACAGGTCGAAGTGATCATCGCCGGAAAACCGCGCAGGGGCCGGTTCCTGGAGCAAGCCGCATATAACCCGGCCTCGACCCGGCCCCGAACCGATCTGGAGCAGGTGGCGGCAGAATGAAGATCGCTCGCATCTCTGCCTGGCATGTGCCGCTGACCAGCCACGACACCTATTACATGGCCGAAGGCAAGACCTGCGACGTCACTACCTCGGTTCTGGTGCGGCTGGACACGGATACGGGCCTATCAGGGTGGGGAGAGGTCTGCCCCATCCCCCATTACCTGCCCGCCTATGCCAATGGCGTCATTCCGGCGCTCGAAGAACTGGCCCCGGTCCTGATGGGCGCCGACCCGGTCGGCCCCGAGGCCATGATGGAGCGGTTGAACAAGTATCTGCCCGGTCATGACTACGCGAAATCGGCCATCGATACGGCGCTTTGGGACCTGACAGCACAGGCCGCCGGGCTGCCTTTGTACGCGCTGCTGGGTGGGCGCGCGGTGGCGGATATGCCGCTTTATCATTCAATCACCTGCATCGCCCCTGATGAGATGGCTCGCATCGCGCGGGATGCCTTCGATCAGGGAATGCGCCAGTTTCAGGTCAAGCTGGGTGCTGATGACAACTGGCAGGCTGACGTGGCGCGCCTGACTTTGGTGCGAGAGGCGGTGGGCGAAGGGCCTTTGATCTATGGCGACTGGAATTGCGGCTCGGACAGTCTGACGGCCACGCGCGTAGGCCGCGCGGTGGCGCGTCTGGATATCATGCTGGAACAGCCCTGCGCCACAATCGAAGAGTGCGCCCAAGTACGTGCAGCAACGGGCCTGCCGATGAAGCTGGACGAGAACGCGCATGACATGGCGTCGGTTCTGGCGGGGCATCAGGCGGGATGCATGGATGCGGTGGCTGTGAAACTGTCGAAGATGGGCGGCCTTTCAGCCTCGCGCCGGGTGCGGGATCTATGCCTCAGCCTGGGCACCCAGATGTGTATCGAAGACACCTGGGGCAGCGACATTACCACCGCTGCGCTGCTGCATCTGGCGGCCTCGACACCCGCGCGGGGGATCATGAACACCTGTGACCTTAGCCATTATGTTGGCCCCCGGCTGGACCCAACCGGACCTTCTCGCAAAAATGGTCGCATCGCCCCGCCCGACGGCGCCGGGCTTGGGGTTGCGCCAGACCCGGACCAGCTTGGCCCCGCAGCCGCTCTTTTTGACTGACCCTTTGGAAGGGACCGCACCATGGACGATCTGAGCAACACCTATCCAACCCACGACCCCGAATGGGTTCGGGACATGCACGCCGACCATTATCTGCAAAGCTGGTCGAAACAGGGCGCGCGTCCGAGGGTCATTACCGGCGGGCAAGGCAGCTGGTTCTGGGACAGCGATGGAAACCGCTATCTGGATTTCCAAAGTCAACTTGTGAACGCCAATCTGGGGCATCAGCATCCCAAGATCGTGCAGGCGATCAAGGATCAGGCGGATCGGCTATGTTACATCGGCCCCGCCATGGGTTGCGACGTGCGCAGCGAACTGGCCGCGATCATGACCGAGATCACGCCGCCCAACATCACCTCGACCTTCTTTACCACCGGCGGGGCGGCGGCGAATGAAACCGCCATCCGCATCGCGCGCCACAAGACCGGGCGCAACAAGATCATCGCGCGATATCGATCCTATCATGGGGCAACTGGCGGCACGCTGTCCCTGACCGGCGATCCGCGCCATCACCTGACCCGCGCCGATATGCCCGGGGTGGTGCGGATGCTGGACCCCTATACCTATCGTTTACCCACGGGTCATGCCGATCCGGCTAACTGCCCCGTCGCGCAGGGTGGGCCACATCTGGAAGAAATCCTGATGTATGAAAACCCCAACACGGTTGCCGCCGTGATCCTTGAAACCGTGGTTGGCACAAACGGGATCATCGTGCCGCCCGACGGATACCTTCAATCAATCCGGGAAACCTGCTCGAAATACGGCATCCTGCTGATTGCCGACGAGGTGATGGCGGGCTTTGGCCGCACCGGCAAATGGTTCGCCGTCGATCATTGGGGCGTCGAGCCAGACATCATCACAAGCGCCAAGGGCATAAACTCGGGCTATGTGCCTCTGGGCACCATGTCGGTGTCGACCGAGCTGCACGACTGGATGCGCGACACCCCGCTGCCCGGCGGGCTGACCTATGCCGGACACCCGCTGGCCTGCGCCTCGGGCGTGGCAGCGATCCGCGCGATGCAGGACGAGGATATCCTGACCCACGCCACCGAGATGGGCCAGAAGATGCGCGCCGAACTGACACGTCTGGCAGACAAGCACCCTTCGATCGGCGAGGTTCGCGGACTTGGCATGTTCAACGGGATCGAACTGGTCAAGAACCGCACCACCAAAGAGCCGCTTGTCCCCTTCGCCGCCAAGGGCGACTCGGCCCGCCCGATGACCGAAATGATGGCATTTGCCATGGATCAAGGTCTGTATCTGTCGTTTTTCTCGAACGTCATCCGCCTGACCCCGCCCCTGAATATCTCGGAACAAGACATGATGACCGGGCTTGAAATTCTGGACCGAACACTGGACATCGCCGACCGTGAATGCAGCTGACCTGACAATCCGCGCGGGCTCTTGTATGACCCCAGAAAGGAACCTCTAACGCTTTGGTGAACATGACCGATACCAATGTCTCAGCCACCGTCCTGACCCGTCTGGCCGAAGAGTTCGGGGAATTGACGCCCGAAGCCCAGAAAGCTGCCCGCTATGTGCTGGAAAACCCGCGCGATGTGGGTGTCTCGACCGTGCGCGAGATCGCAAAAGCGGCCGAAGTCAAACCCAATACGGTGGTGCGCATGGCGCGGCAGGTCGGATTCGAAGGCTATGAGGATTTCCGCGAACCCTTCCGGCAGGCGATCCGGCAGGGGCATGTCGACTTTCCCGACCGCGCGCGGTTTCTGCAAGAGATCAGAAAATCCGGCCAGATGGGTGATCTTTACGCCGATATGGTCCAGGCTGCGCTGCGCAATATCGAAGAGACATTTGCAGGGATCACAACCGAAGCGTTGACAGCAGCCGCTCAGGCCATCTGGAACTCGCGCAATGTGTTCACAATGGGTGTCGGCGTGAACAACGCCAATGCGCGGAACTTTACCTATCTCGCTTCAACCGGGATGGTGCAATTCCATGCCATTCCCCGCGCCGGCTCGGTCGCCACCGATGATCTGGCTTGGTCGGATGACCGGGACGTTCTGATCGCCATTACCAGTGCGCCCTATCGCAGCGAAGTCCTGGACGCCGTGACTGTCGCGCGGGAGCAGGGCGTCACAATCATCGGCATCACCGACAGCCTGGCCAGCCCGATTTACCGCGCAGCGGACCATGGGTTTGTCGTTGCGGTAGACACGCCCCAGTTTTTCCCGACCTCCGTCAGCGCGCTGGCCTTGTTAGAGACGCTTTTGTCTTTCATCATCGCCCAGGCCGGAGGTGAAATTGTCGAACGGGTCGAAGCCTTCCACTCACGCCGCCACCGGCTGGGCATCTACCACGATAAGATCCCGGAATGACTTTCCGATCGTCCCGGGATGGTCCTGGATGTTGGATGACGGCGTGGGACGCTGCGTTCACGTTCGTGCCACCTTACAAAAACACTCATCACTGCGAGGGTACAGCGGGCCGTCACGCAAGCACGGGTTCATATCGAACAGGATGCTCGCTTTATCGCACGGCGTATCCGACCAATGTTGGGTTTCAAATCCTTTATATCCGTGTCGCTCTGCTTCAGGCGCCTGTGAACAAAGGAAGAAGGCCGCTAGCGTTCAAATGGGCCCTGCCTGCAGGAAAATTAGGCACTAGCGTATCACGACCTCCTCAAGAGATGGCCCGGCACCCGTGCCATTGATCAACTCAACTTCCTGCAATTTCCCTTCTTGAAAGTGTAGCCGGAGGCTTCCGGCCAGACCGGACAAGTCGGAGCCGTTAACAAAAATCTCTTTGTTTGTTTCGCGGTCCACAGCGACATCGTAACCCATCAGCTGCACCGCCAATGTGGCCATATCAAAGTGGGATTGCACCCGTTCAACGTTTGCCATGATCTTGCTTGATGCAGCGACGTTAATCGGCAGGAAGATGAAAGGTACGTTGAAGACATGATTATTGAACCAACCATGCCCACGTTTGTCAGCTTCCCCTTTCAACAGCTCCCCGTGATCAGATGTATAAAGGACATATGTCGGCTTGCTGCTCTTGCGTAGTCTTTCGATCAGCTCTCCGACGACGTGATGAGAGTAGTAGATCGCATTGTCGTACTCGCGCTGGAAAATCTTGAACTCGGCCGGAGATTTCTCCGCGTAGGGCGAATGTGCGCCGCTCATTCCAATGAAGATGAAATTGGGTTGTTCAAGGTCAATGTTCTCAATGTGGTAGGCAAGGCTTCTGTCAAACTCCTGCAGGCCCTGCGGGGCATCGGTACTGACTTGAATTGCGTCAATGTACTTTGAACACATAAACGGCAATAGCGTATCGGCGACCTCTCTATTTGCGGCGTAGATGAAATGAGTCTTGAACCCGTTTTGTGCTGCCAGCCGAAACAGGCAATTTGACTGTGACAGGAACTGCTTTCCGATCCCCGGGTACTTTAGCCGGTTGACGAAACCAGCCCAGGATGTGCGGGTCATCGTACCAGCAGAATAGACAGATGCCGCGAAGGCGCCTTTCAGTTGATCCAGGTACGGGGTTGTTGGAAGTTCGTATCCCAAGACCGAAAGACTGGCTGCGCGAACAGTTTCGTTCATTATGATGACTATGTTCACGTCCGGCTGCTGTAAAATCGCGGGCGCCGGCAGCGCGGGATAGTCTGGTGTTTTGCCTGATAGCCGATCCGGCAATATACCCACCGTCAAATATCGTGCCGACCGATACGCATTTTCGATACCCAGCCGGTTTATGTTGGGAAACAGGGTCAAGTAGGAGGGTTCGCCAAGCTTTTCTTTGTTTGTCTGAATAAACAGGTAGTTTCCCAGAAAATCGCTGCCCAATAGTATAAGTACAACCAGCGCCGCGCGCTTGTTGACAATCCTGCGACGCGAAAGCGGTACCAACACCACCAGCAGCATAACCAAGCCCACGACACTTATCGCCAAGACCGGCAACATTTCCCTACCGGCCTCAAAAAGTGAAGAGGTGATCAACCAAAAGTCGGGCAGCAATTGAATAAAATTAATAGGTAATATGTAACTTCCAAAATACTCGAAGTTGACCAGCTGGAATATCGATATCACAAAAACAAGGCTGATAAATGCCCACCAAAAAAACCGACCGGCAAACGTCGCAGCCATAATAATGACGAAGGTCGCCAGGTAACCGGGTTCGGCCAGCGCAGAGAATTTGAAAACATAGTTGGGATTTACGAATTGATAGTATCCCATATCCATCGCCGACAGCGTGAACATGCAGAACAAACCAATTAGAACATTGTACTTCACGCGGCTGCCGAGACTGTTCCGGCCACGGTGAACTGTGAGAAGTTTTAAACTCAATAAAGAACCATAATATCGCGTTTTATAAGTTAATATGTTGCAAAAATTTGCTAGAATTCTGAACTCCTTAAATCAACTCAAAGAGATGATCAATATGAAAAAATCAATCAATGATTGTTTATCGCGCTGTTGAGAAATGTACCCCTTCTTGCGCTCCAGCTCGGAGAAGCAGTTACCAGGACCTGATGGCAGACAAGGGGTGGGCCTGCCCCATTTTCGTGCCACTCCCGGTACTCGTTAGACCGCTTTCCGTTCGGAAATGGCCGGACTTTTCAATCCCAATGCCGTGTGCCTTCGTCGCGAAACGCAAGATCGCGCCACATATCCCTATATTCGAAAAATCCGGGCGCATACGGAACATGCCTAGCGCGGGCCAAAGTCACCCGGATTTACAAGAAGCCAGGCAATCTTCGTACCCTACAGCTCCTTCTTGGGGCCACCTGGACGGATCGCACGGCCCGATATCCGGGCGTCGAACAACCGCTTTAATCAATCCTTTGTCGAGTGTTCGACTGGTGAGTTACCCCTTCCGCAAGGCCTGTTTGTTGGAATGCTGGCTGATCTCTTGACTTTTGTTATGCTTTGTCCGATATTTCTGTCATGACAGAAATTTATGACATAACGAAATCCGACTCAGCAAGCCAGTTCATTCTGTATTGGGGTGACATGGGCAATCAATGGGGTGTCAATCGCTCAGTGGCGCAGATTCACGCGCTGCTCTATCTCAGTTCCAGACCCCTTAATGCAGAGCAGATCGCAGATTCGTTGGGCATTGCGCGGTCCAATGTGTCCAACTCACTTAAAGAACTGGTAAGCTGGCGGCTTATTCGGCGCGTTCCAGTCCCTGGGGATCGGCGTGAACATTACGAGGCGGAAGTGGATGTCTGGGAAATGGGGATCCGTATCGCCCAGGGACGCAAGGAACGTGAGATTGATCCGGCGATGCAAGCCTTGCGCGCATGCGTCTCTCAAGCTGAAACCGAAAGCGGGCTGGACCCGATTTCACTGCGGCGGATGAAGGACATGCAGGAATTCTTGGCTACGGCCGACACGTGGTTCCGCGATATGCTTACTGTGCCTCGTCCCAAGCTGGTGGTGTTGATGAAAATGGGAACCAAAGTTGTTTCTCTGCTCAACTTCACCGGAGGCAAAAAGAGCAGATAAAAATTTTGAGCTTTAATTTCTCTTACAACGGAAATAACAGAATGGTCGTAAATAAACAAAAAGCCACCCTACCTGATATGGTGCCAGCCCAAGAGCTGTCCGCTGCGGCCAGCAGCAGGGATGATCGGTTCAAAAACCTGCTGGGGCTTATGGCCTGGGCCCGCCTGCCCAAGGCAATTCAAAGCCGGTTCAGCAAGCGGTTGCTGGGTGATGCCAGCCTTGCTTATCAGGGCCGCGTAACCCAGATGCGGATGAACCCGGTTGGACGCGCGCTGGCCTTTACCCTGCGCGTCATAGGGGCTCCGCTACCGTTTGATCGCACTTCCGTCGGGCGATCCGCCGTTGTCACCGTCACCGAAGATGCAGCAACTGGTGGTCAGTTTTGGATCCGCCAATATGGTCGGGCCGACGGATTTCCGCAGATGGTTGGCAGCTCTAAACGCTTTGCCGGACCCACCGGATTGGAAGAATATATCGGCTTTGGGATTGGCATCTCACTGAAGCTCGAAAGCAAACCAAACGGTCTCTATTTCATTAGCGATCGGTATTTCCTGAAACTACGGCAAAGACGATTCCCTCTGCCGCGGTGGGCCTGCCCGGGAAACCTCGTGGTTGGCCACGAGGAACTTGGTGGCGGGCAGTTCCGGTTTACCCTGGAACTGACCCATCCGCTTTTTGGCGAACTGATCTGGCAGGACGCAATTTTCCACGATGCCGAAATTGTCGGAGGCATCCCGTCATGAAAGTTGTGATCATAGGAGGATATGGTGCTTTCGGATCCTTGACCGCCCGATTGCTGGCGCGCGACGGACACCAAATTTGGCTGGCCGGACGACACCCCGATCAGGGACGCGCTCTGGCCCAGGAAATCAATGCGCAGACCTTGAAGTTGGATATGCGCAAAACGCCAGAAGCCCTGTTCGAAGCCGAACCCAATGTGGTCATCGATGCAGCAGGGCCGTTCCAACTCTATGGCGACGATCCTTATCGAGTGCCAAAACTCTGCGTCGCTCATGGCTGCCACTATCTCGACCTGTCGGACGGCGCCAGTTTTACGAACGGTATCGAAGCTTTGAATACCCAAGCGATGGACGCAGGTGTTTTCGTGCTCTCTGGGGCATCCAGCGTACCTGGCCTGTCTTCGTGCGTTGTAAAAGACTTGATCGACCGCCTGGATGAAGTCGATCTTATCGATATCGCGATCCTGCCGGGCAATCGGGCGCCGCGCGGTATGTCCGTTATCAAAAGTATCGTCAGCGGTGCCGGACGCCCCCATCAGATGTGGCGCGAAGGCGCTTGGCAAAAAGCCATCGGTTGGACGGATCGCAAATTGTATGAGCTGGAGCCGGGTATGATGCGCGCGGGATACAACGTTAACGTTCCCGACCTCACGCTTCTTCCGGAAATGACAGGCGCAAGAAGCGTCGAGTTTCGCGCGGGGCTGGAGCTTTCGGTGATGAACTGGGCCCTACATCTGCTGGCCAAACTGAGGCAGTACCGCCAATTTGAAATACCGGACATGGCCTATTCTGCGCTCTACGTTCTTTCGAAAGCGCTTTACCCGTTTGGCGGTGATCGCGGTGGTATGCAGGTGAGTGTTTCCGGTAGACTCGGTGGGCATAGTGCAACGCGCAGATGGACCCTAATCGCTGAAAAAGGGCACGGTCCTTTTGTGCCTGGCATCATGTGCCGCGCGATCCTACGAGAGCACGACAACATAGACGCGGGCGCACGACCTTGCCTGGCAGAATTACCAAGACCCGCGGTCGAAAGCGCGATGGCAGATCTGGAAATCCACACCAAGATGGCCGTCCTGTTTGATCAGCGCACCACAGAAACACAGACAAGAAGAGCATGAAGAACTCTGTAAAAGGCGGTCTCTCGCTCAACAGATGTCTGCCCAGCAAAAATCACCGACGAACCATTATGGGCGACCCTACAAATGGATCAGAAGTCTAGGTTTTCCACACTCAGCGCATTTTTTTGGATGAACTCGCGGCGTGGCTCGACGACGTCGCCCATGAGTTTCGTGAACAGGTCATCGGCCTCAACCATATCGTCCACGCGCACCTGAAGCAGTGTGCGGGCGTCCGGGTCCAGCGTTGTTTCCCACAACTGATCGGGGTTCATCTCGCCCAGACCTTTGTAGCGTTGCAGGGATAGGCCCTTTTCGCCCTCTTCCAGAATGGCACGCAACAAGTCCAGCGGGCCGTGAATGGCTTGAGACCGATCGCGACGGATCAAGGTTGCGGGCGTGTTGTAAACCTCTTGCAGGCTCTGCGTGAAGCTACCGGTTTTGCGTGCCTCACCCGAGCGCAGCATGGGGCCGTCCAGCGTCCGCACCTCTTCAACGCCACGCAGAATGCGGGCGAGACGGATGCCATGGTCCTGCGTGATCCGGCCTTGCCAACCGCGTTCGTATTCCAGTGCGATCAGGTCGAGGCGAGCGGCGACCTTGTCCGCCACGCCTTGCAGGTCGGCATCCACAGCGCCCGGTACAAATGCACCTGCAACGGCGGCCTGTTCCAGAATGTGGCGTGGGTAGTGGGTTGGGAAGGCGTCCAGAACGCGCTTCAGTTGGCGCGCTTCGTCCACAACACGGGTCAGGTCCTGACCGATGATCTCCTCGCCCGAGCCAAGCTTCAGCACAGCCCCTTCGACGCCCTGATTGATCAGGTAGTCGTCCAGCGCTGCTTGGTCCTTCAGGTAAACTTCTGATTTTCCTCGCGAAACCTTATAAAGCGGTGGCTGCGCGATATACAGGTAGCCACCTTCAATCAGCTCCGGCATCTGCCGGTAGAAGAAGGTCAGCAGCAGCGTCCGGATATGCGCTCCATCCACATCCGCATCGGTCATGATGACGATCTTGTGGTAGCGCAGCTTTTCGATGTTGAACTCGTCCCGGCCAATGCCGGTGCCCAGTGCCATCACGAGGTTGCCGATTTCCTGAGACGACAGCATCCGGTCAAACCGCGCCCGTTCCACGTTCAGAATCTTCCCGCGCAGGGGCAAAACGGCCTGCGTCAGACGATCCCGGCCTGTCTGTGCCGAGCCGCCCGCCGAGTCCCCCTCAACAAGAAAGACCTCTGTCTTGGACGGGTCTTTTTCCGAACAATCCTTCAATTTCCCGGCCAGATAATTCACATCCATCGCTGTCTTACGACGGGTCAGTTCACGTGCTTTGCGGGCAGCTTCACGGGCCAAGGCGGCCTCGATGATTTTACCAACGATGGTCTTGGCCTCGTTCGGGTTTTCTTCGAACCATTCGGCCAGCTTTTCGTTCATCAGACCTTCGACCGCCGGGCGGACCTCAGACGACACCAGCTTGTCTTTGGTCTGAGACGAGAATTTCGGGTCAGGCACTTTAACCGACAACACGCAGGTCAAACCCTCACGTGCATCATCGCCAGTAAAGCTGACCTTTTCTTTTTTCGCAATTCCGCTCGATTGCGCGTAATTGTTGATCGTCCGAGTCAAGGCACCCCGGAACCCGGCCACGTGCGTCCCGCCATCCCGCTGCGGGATGTTGTTGGTGAAGGGCAACACCGTCTCGTGATAGCTGTCATTCCACCACATAGCGATTTCGACGCCGATGTCGTCGCGTTCGCCCTTGATGTAAATCGGTTCGGGCATGGCCGGGGTCTTGGATCGGTCGAGATATTTGACGAACTCCTTCACGCCGCCCTCATAGAACAGCTCGGTCTCCAGACGCTCCGCCGGGCGTTCGTCGATCAGGATGATCCGTACACCCGAATTCAGGAAGGCCAGTTCGCGCAGACGTTTTTCCAGCGTCTCAAAAGAGTATTCGAGGTTCGAGAACGTATTTGTCGAGGCCAAGAAACGCACTTCGGTCCCGGTGCGGTCACCGCAGTCACCAACGACTTTCAGATGCTCGGCCGTCTCACCGCCCTCAAAGCGGGCCACGTGCTCTTTGCCAGCGCGCCAGATACGCAGCTCGAGCCAATCCGACAGCGCGTTCACCACCGACACACCCACGCCGTGCAAACCACCCGACACTTTGTACGAGTTGCTGTCAAACTTCCCGCCCGCATGCAGCTGGGTCATGATGACCTCGGCAGCGGAAACGCCCTCTTCCGGGTGAATATCCACCGGAATCCCGCGACCATTATCACTGACCGAGACGCTGGAATCCGCATGGATTTTCACCGTCACATGATCGGCGTGACCGGCCAAAGCCTCATCAATTCCGTTGTCGACAACTTCATACACCATATGGTGCAGACCCGAGCCATCGTCCGTGTCTCCGATATACATACCGGGGCGTTTGCGAACAGCCTCTAAGCCTTTGAGAACTTTGATGGAATCAGCGCCGTATTCCTGTGGTGCCTGTGCGTCTTCGGACATGCCGTTAGTACCTATATTATTTTGGTAACTTATATGTTTTCTGGTGGGGATTGTCACGCGCTACCCCAATATTTTGTGCTAGGGTCCGCCGCCTTTGGCAGATCAAAGCCGATCCAGATCCGCCGCGATATCTTCGGCGATTTCAACCGCGTTCACATCGTCTCGTTCCGCCGACAACCGCAGCCCCAGAAGGTCTGATTGATAGCGCGCTGCCAGGCGTTCGGGGTCGTGGTCGGGCGCGATCTCTCCGGTATTTTGCGCATGGCGAAACAGGTCTGCGAAACAGGTCTTCATGTCGACCATATGCATCCGGGCCTGTCCGGCCAGATCGTGATCCTTGGCCTGAAGCTCGGCATAGGTCTTGGCCAACATGCAGGCTTTGGTCGGATGCTCGGAGGCTTCAATCACGCGGCGGGGCTGGGTCTTGAGGGCCCCAAGCGGACCCAGCTCTTGCGCCAATGCCATCATAGTGGCGACCCCATCCTGCGCATAGCGCTCTAAGGCCAACGCATAAAGCGCATCTTTCGATCCGAACGCCGCATAAAAGCTGCCCGGCTTCAGCTTTAGCTCACGCTCCAGATCCTTCAACGACGTGCCAGCCCAACCCTGACGCCAGAAAATATCGCGGGCCTGCGCGATCAGCGTGTCTCGGTCGTATGAGGGTTTGCGGGGCATCATCTCACCAATACTTGAACGTCCACTCAAATATATACTTGAGTGATCGCTCAAGAAACCCTAAATACGATTCATCGCGCCAGAAACAGGAGTTTTGATATGGCCAACTTCCCGTCTCACGATCTCGAAACTGCCCCCGAGGGGTCCAAACCGTTGCTCGAGAAATCGCAAGCCGCCTTTGGCCGCCTGCCCGGCCTGCACAAAGTCATGGCCGAAAGCCCGCAGCATCTGGAAGGCTATCAGGTTTTGCATGGACTCTTCCTGCAAACCGATTTCGACAACGATGAGAAAACAGTCGTCTGGCAGACCATCAACGTGGAAAACGAATGCCACTACTGCGTGCCCGCCCATACCGGCATCGCCAAGATGATGAAGGTATCGGACGAGATCACCGAGGCTCTGCGCAACGAAACCCCGCTGCCGACGGCCAAACTTGAGGCGCTTCGCAGTTTCACCCTGCAAGTGATGGAAACCCGCGGCAACCCGACCGAGGAGCAACTGCAAGCGTTCTTTGATGCCGGTTACTCGCACCGTGCAGTTCTGGATGTCGTGCTGGGTCTGGCGCAGAAAACCATGTCGAACTACGTCAACCACATGGCCAAAACGCCAGTCGACGAAGTGATGCGCGGCTTCCTGTGGGAACGCAAAGTCAGCGAACCCGCTTAAGCGACGACCGAGCCCTCATCGCCTTCGGTAACAACCAGCGTTTGGGCCCGATCCCCCAATTCAGCAAACAGCTCAGGCCCGGTGCCCGTCATCCAGGCCTGTGCGCCCAGCGCGCAGATCTCGTCATAGAGAGCCGCCCGCCGCCCGGCATCCAGATGCGCGGCCACCTCATCCAGCAACACGATCGGAGGAGCGCCAACCATGCTGGCAAGCGCCCGTGCGTTGGACAGGATCAGTGACACAAGCAACGCCTTTTGCTCTCCGGTCGAACAGTCCTTGGCAGGCACACCCTTGGCCGCAAACACTCCATAAAGATCCGACCGGTGCGGCCCCACCAAAGTCCGCCCTGCCGCCAGATCACGGAACCGGCTTTCGTTCAGCGCCTCGCGCAGATCGTCTGCCGTCTCCGGCATCGCGCCTTCCGTCTGTACCAATTCCAGATCAGCCGATGGAAACGCGGTCTCTGCCTGATCCTGCGCCGACTGCAAGTGGTCCAGCGCAAATAACCGCGCCGCGTGAATGCGTTGCCCGCTCTCGGCCATCTGACCTTCCAATGCGGCATACCAATGCGCATCACGCACTTGCTCTTTCAGCAGACGATTGCGCTCGCGCATTGCTTTTTCATAGGTCAGCGACGCCTCGGCATGCGAGGGATCAAAACTCAGCGCAATACGATCCAGAAACCGGCGCCGCCCCTCGGCGCCTTCGATCCAGAGACGATCCATCGAGGGGATTAACCAGACCACCCGCGCCAGCTTGCCAAGATCAATCTGGCTGGCTGCCCTATCGTCAATCCGAACCTGACGCGCCGCACAACCTTCGGACCATGTCTCAATCTCGTAGTTCTGTCCCTGAGACCGCAACAGACCGGACAGCTTCCAACCCAGGGCCTCAGGCCGCCGCGTCATCTCGGCCGCACTCGCCCGCCGCATCCCGCGCCCGGGCGAAAACAACGACACAGCTTCCAGAATGTTGGTCTTCCCGGCCCCGTTCGGCCCATGGATCGCAACCGGCCGCCCATCCAAAGACAACCGCGCCAGTTTATGAGACCGAAAATGCGAGACCGTAAGCTCGGTCAGGGCCAGTCCCATGACCCCTCCCTTCTTCTGTTCAAAAATACCTCCGCCGGAGGCATCGCGCGCCAGCGCGATCAGACGCGCATCGGCATGACCACATAAACCGCGCTCTGATCATTGCCTTCACGCATCAGGGTCGGGTCACCGGCCGAGTTGAACAGGAACACCGCGTTCTCGCGGTCAACCTGAGACGCGATCTCCAACAAATACTTGGCGTTGAAACCAATCTCCAACCGCTCGTCGCCATAAGCCACAGCCAGTTCTTCTTCGGCGGCACCACTGTCTGGTGCATTGACCGACAGAACCAGCTTATCCGCATCCAGTTGCAGCTTCACGGCCCGAGAGCGTTCGGACGAAACGGTTGCGACCCGATCCACAGCCTGGGCAAATTCAGCCGCATCAACCTCCAGCTGCCGCGTGTTGCCCTGCGGAATAACACGTGTGTAATCGGGGAACGTGCCGTCGATCACTTTCGACGTCAGGGTGATATCCGGCGTCGCGAAACGTACCTTGGTCTCGCTCACCGAAACCGCGATATCCATCTCGTCATCTTCCAACAACTTGCGCAGCTCGCCCACGGTCTTGCGCGGTACGATGACGCCGGGCATGTCGGCTGCACCATCCGGCAGGTCCGCATCGATGCGGGCCAGACGGTGACCATCGGTAGCCACGCAGCGCAGCACCTTGCCGCCTTCCGAACCATCAGCCACATGCATGTAGACGCCGTTCAGGTAATAGCGGGTTTCTTCCGTAGAAATGGCAAATTTCGATTTATCGAACAGCCGGCGCAGCAACGCAGCCGAGGCGGTGAAGTTCGATTGATATTCCGAGGACGCCATGACCGGGAAATCTTCTTTCGGCAGGGTCGCCAACGAGAAGTTCGACCGCCCCGCTTCGACCGTCAATCGGCCAGCGGCGCTGTCAGCGGTCAGTGTGACCAAAGCCCCGTCGGGCAGTTTGCGCACAATCTCGTGCAGCGTCGTTGCCGCCACGGTAGTAGCACCGGCTTTCTCGACCTGTGCCGGGGCTTTGTCGACCACTTCGATATCCAGATCGGTCGCGCGAAACTGCACCTGATCTCCTTCGGCCTCGATCAGCACATTGGCAAGTATGGGAATTGTGTTGCGACGTTCCACAACGGATTGGGCCTGCGAAACGGCCTTGAGAAGGGTGCCGCGTTCGATGCTGATCTTCATACCCTCAATTCCTCTGACTTGCGTGCCGAAACAGGCGGGACTGGCACGTTAGCGGTTCCACCCTGAGGCACAAGGATTTTTTACGGATTTCTGGGTCGGAATGCCCCCAGCGTCAAGGGGCAGCGGGGTCCTCGGGCTCAGTTCTCGCGTGACCGTGGACAATAGCGCACAAGAAAACGCCCCGGGCGTGAGGACCTGGGGCGTTTTGAAGAAAAGGGAACGCAGATCAGGCTTCCAGCGACCGCCGCAGCATTTCCACGTCTTCGGCGATCTGACCGTCGGTCAGCTTCAGCTCTTCAATGCGTTTGACGCCATGCATGACCGTGGTGTGGTCACGCCCACCGAACCGGCGGCCAATCTCGGGCAGGGACCGGCTGGTCAGTTGCTTGCACAGATACATCGCCACCTGACGCGGACGTGCATAAGAGCGCAGACGCTTGGGGCCGATGATATCGGACAGGCGAATGTTGTAGTATTCGGACACCTTGCGCTGAATCTCTTCGACGGTGATCTTGCGCTCGGACATGCGCAGCACATCGGCCAGACAATCCTGCGTCAGCTCCATGTCGATTTCGCGACCCACCAGCGAAGCGAAGGCAAACAGGCGGGTCAACGCGCCTTCAAGCACGCGGACATTGGTCGAGATGCGATGGGCCAGGAACTCCAACACACCGTCGGCAATTGTCAGGTCGGGATAGGTGCTGCTGTATTGCTGCACCTTGTTTTGCAGGATGCCTAGACGCAATTCGTAATCCGTCGGGTGCAGATCCACGACCAGACCGCATTGCAAGCGTGATTTCACGCGATCTTCCAGATCCTTGATCTCACCCGGCGCGCGGTCGGCCGAAATGATGATCTGCTTGTTCTGATCCACCAGCGCGTTGAACGTGTGGAAGAATTCTTCCTGCGTGGAATCCTTGCCCGCGATGAACTGAACATCATCGACCATCAGAACGTCGACCGAACGGAACAGATGTTTGAAATCCATCATCCGACGCTCGCGCAGGGCCTGTACAAAACGATACATGAACTGTTCCGCTGACAGGTACAGAACGTTCAGCTCGGGGTGCTTGGTTTTCAGCTCCCACGCGATCGCATGCATCAGGTGGGTCTTACCAAGACCGACACCGCCATACAGAACCAGCGGATTGAACGTCACCGGGCCACCTTCGGACACGCGGCGCGCGGCGGCATGGGCCAGTTCGTTTGGTTTGCCGACAACAAAGCTGTCAAACGTAAAGCGCGCATCCAACGGTGCGGCCTGTAGATCCTCCAACGCCGCGTTGCTGGTCTCAACAGCAGGTGCGGGTTGCGCGAACGGTTGGGGTTCATCCGTCGCCGGGGCCGGGCGCGCCGTCGAATTGGCCGCCGTACGGAAAGCCAGACGCTGAACGTCTGCGCCCGCAGTATTCAGTTCATATAAAATAAGGTCAGCGAAATTTTGGCTGACATAGTTGCCCATAAAATTGGTCGGCACCGAAAATACGGCAACACCGTCCTGCAGCTCCTGAAATTCCAGAGGTTCAATCCAGGTGGTGAAATTGTTTTTACCGACGGCCTTAAGCAACTTGCTACGCAGTTGTCCCCATTTCTCTTGTGTCATTCAGCGCCTCACGCATCCCATTCTTTATTGACCTGTCGGTCTTTTTAATAAGGCCCGGTTTCCCGGTATAATGCGTTCACACACAGGGATACCCAACGCCGGATTGTCCCATCCGGCGGGTATTTTCGAAAGTCAGCGCTACCAAATACCATCCCATTGCGGGACACCGGCAAACCGAGGCACGCGTCACAATCCAGTTTTTCGACAGGGCCGAGATCATCGGAAAACCCGAGACCCAGAGCAGATCGTCCATCCGGCCTAAGCCGGTTTTTCGAACATTCGTTCCCGGATCATCCTGATGCCCGTCAGTCAGATCCCTGGAACAGCCTGTCCCCCCAAGCGAGTGAATCGCTGACTCAGTGGTAGCAAGAGGTCACGGGTCGCGGCAATGAAACTCTGATGTTGACTCGGGTCTGAGAGCGAAAGAATCTCTCGGCTTCGTGAAGACGCGGCTTTCCGGCAACAATGAAAAAGGCGCCACGGGGTGCGGCGCCTGATTCAGGAATTAACACTTGACGTGTTGACCGGGAATCATCCCAGCGCTTTGACGCGGGCCGACAGGCGCGACATCTTGCGGGCTGCGGTGTTCTTGTGGAACACGCCTTTGGTGACGCCACGCATCAGCTCGGGCTGAGCAGCGCGCAGGGCAGCAGAGGCTGCGTCCTTGTCACCGGATGCGATTGCTTCTTCAACTTTGCGCAGATAGGTGCGGATGCGCGAACGACGCGCTTTGTTAACAGCGAAACGCTTTTCGTTCTGACGCGCGCGTTTCTTTGCCTGGGGCGAGTTAGCCATGTGTCTCTGACCTTTGTTCGGTACGGTTATCTTGGGTTGCGCGCCACGGACAATTCCGCACCGGATCAGAAATCACGAGTGTGAGTCGGGCCAAGCGGGCCGCACGCGCATGTATAGCGGCGCTTACTATCCAAGTTGTCCGGGTTTGCCAAGCTGATTCTTGAACGCGCAGGCCGGGCATGAAAAAGGCGGGCAAAGGCCCGCCCGAGTGAGGCTTGTGAAGGATCCGCTATTTGTCGCGGAACTGCGCCGCGCGCTTCTCCAGAAAGGCAGCCATGCCCTCTTTCTGGTCTTCTGTCGCAAACATCGAATGGAACACCCGGCGTTCGAACAACATCCCTTCGCTCAGAGGCATTTCATAACTGCGGTTCACGGCCTCTTTGGCCGCAATTACCGAGATCTGAGATTTCTCCGCGATCTTCTGGGCCACGCCTGTCGCTTCTTCGATCAGCTTCTTGGCAGGCACGACACGGCTGACCAAGCCTGCGCGCTCGGCTTCGTCGGCATCCATGAAACGCCCGGTCAGGTTCATGTCCATCGATTTGGACTTACCGACAAAACGGGTCAGGCGCTGGCTGCCACCAAGCCCGGCAATGACGCCCAGATTGATCTCGGGCTGACCGAACTTGGCCGTGTCAGCCGCGATGATGAAATCACACAGCATCGCCAACTCGCACCCGCCGCCCAGCGCATAGCCGGCCACAGCCGCAATGATCGGCTTGCGAATGGCTGACACACGATCATTGGCATCGGCAAAGAGGTTGATGTTGAACACATCAACATAGCTCATCTCGGACATCTCTTTAATGTCCGCACCAGCGGCAAAGGCCTTGTCCGAGCCGGTGATAACGATGCAGCGCACCTTGTCATTCTGATCAGCCTCTTCCAGCGCCGCGCACAATTCACCCAGCAACTGGGTGTTCAGCGCGTTCATCGCATCGGGGCGGTCAAGTTTGATAAGGGCGACGTGGTCTTCGATTTCGACGATGATCGTCTCAAAAGCCATGAGGTGTAAGCTTCCGGTTGTTCCGTTCAGGTACGATTCCTTACCACGCGATTTCGCTGGATCAAGTTATCTTTGGCATTGCGCACAGTAGAAGGATGAGCGACCGGACTGTGTGATTCTCTTGATCGGAGCGCCGCAGCCTTCGGTACGACAGGGTTCGCCTTCGCGACCGTAGACGTCAAAGCTGTGTTGAAAATATCCAAGTTCTCCATCGGCTTGGCGGAAATCCCGCAGCGACGACCCGCCCGCTTCAATCGCGTCCTGCAACACTTTCCGAATGATCGGCACAAGGGCTGCAACGCGGGGCGCAGAAATCTGCCCGGCTTTGCGACGTGGCGACACCTTGCCGCGATAAAGCGCCTCGCAGACATAGATATTCCCCAAACCGGCAACGATTCCCTGATCCAGAAGCGCGGATTTGACCGGGGTGTTCTTGCCTTTGAATGCATCGATCAGGTGTTGTTCGTGGAAATCATTGCCCAGCGGTTCAGGCCCCAGAACCGAAAGCAGCTTGTGTTCCTCAGCGGTGGCTGTCGGCAGCAGGTCCATCGCCCCAAACCGGCGCGGGTCGTTAAATGTCACCCGCGCACCGTTGGCCATGTGAAACACCACATGGTCGTGTTTCTCGGGCATCGGATGCTCATGCACGAACTGTCCCAGCGGGTCACCTGATACCGTCATGCGCCCCGACATGCCCAGATGGATCAGCAGCGTCTCACCACTGTTGAGATCAGCCAGAATGTATTTCGACCGCCGCCGCAACCGGTCCACACGCTGCCCGGTCAGCCGCTCGGCCATCCGATCCGGAAAAGGCCAACGCAGATCGGGGCGGTTCACATCCGCCTGTTCGATCACCACGCCTTCCATGGCCGGGCTCAGGCCGCGTCTTACTGTCTCGACCTCGGGCAATTCGGGCATTAGATGGCTCCTATTCCAAAGGGCCGCATTGTGCCCGCCTCTTATGGCCCTATAACAGAGGCGAAATTTGTTAAACGGCAAGGCAAATGTCCGACAGCAACGACAAGACCACTCATTTCGGGTTCGAAACCGTGCGCGAGGCTGACAAGGCCGGGCGCGTACAGGGCGTGTTCAACTCGGTCGCCTCGAAATACGACGTGATGAACGATGTCATGTCGATGGGCATCCACCGGGTCTGGAAAGACGCGATGATGGACTGGCTTGCCCCGCGCCCCGGTCAACGCTTGCTGGATGTGGCCGGTGGCACCGGCGATATCTCGTTCCGTTTCCTCAAACGCGCGGGCCATGGCCACGCCACCGTTCTGGACCTGACCGAGCCGATGCTGGTTGAGGGCCGCCAACGCGCCGAAGCCGATCAGATGTCGGACAGCCTGAACTGGGTGGTCGGCGACGCGATGTCTCTGCCGTTCGAGGATAACTCCTTCGACGTTTACACCATCTCGTTCGGCATCCGGAACGTCACCCGCCCGCAAGAGGCTCTGAACGAGGCCTTCCGCGTGCTGAAACCCGGTGGCCGGTTGATGGTGCTGGAATTCAGCCAGCTGCCGAATGACGGGCTGCAAAAACTCTATGACCTCTACAGCTTCAACGTCATCCCGCGCATGGGCAAGCTGATCGCCAATGACTATGACAGCTATCAGTATCTGGTGGAATCGATCCGTAAATTCCCCGATCAGGAAACCTTCCTGAATATGATCCGCACCGCCGGGTTCGAAAACGCCAAATACCGCAACCTGAGCATGGGCATCGCCGCCTTGCATTCCGGTTGGAAAATCTAGATGCGCGGCCCTCACAACATCATACGCCTGATCCGCACGGGCGCCACGTTAGAGCGGACCGGCGCCATGAACGTGGTGCTGGATGCGTTTGAAGCACCACGCGCGGTGCGAATCCTCGCGCACACTTTAGGTAAGCCGTTCCAATGGCTTGGCTACAAGGGCGACCCGAACATGCCGCCCGCAACCCGCGCCTTGACTGCGCTTGGACCCGCCTACATCAAATTCGGACAGGTCCTGTCGACCCGACCCGATGTCGTTGGAAATGAACTAGCCGAACAGCTGCGCGTTCTTCAGGATAAACTGCCCCCTTTCCCACGCACCGAAGCCATGGCCGAGGTTGAAAAGGAACTTGGCCAGCCCATCGCCGAGATGTTCTCAGAGTTCAGCGAACCCATCGCCGCAGCCTCGATCGCACAGGTCCACAAGGCCAAGCTGACCAGCACGGGCGAAGACGTCGCCGTCAAGGTTCTGCGCCCGGCTATCGAGCGTGCCTTTCGCAAGGATGTGGATGCGTTTTATTTTGCGGCCCGTATCGTTCAGCTTTTCGCCCCCGGCGCGCGCCGCCTGCGCCCGATGGAAGTCATCGAACATTTTGATGGTGTGGTACGCGGTGAGCTTGACTTGCGCCTGGAAAGCGCCGCCGCTTCTGAATACGCCGCCAATACCAAGGACGATGCCGGATTTTGGCTGCCCCCAGTTGTCTGGTCCCTGTCGGCGCGTCGAGTGATGACCCTCAGCTGGGCCGACGGTGTCCCGCTTGGGGAAAACGACGCGCTGGATGCCGCAGGCCATGACCGCCGCGATCTGGCCGAGCGCGTCTTGCGCCTGTTCCTGCTGCACGCGCTGCGTGACGGCTATTTCCACGCTGACATGCACCAAGGCAACCTGAAGGTCGCCGCAAACGGAGATATCATCGCCTACGACTACGGCATCATGGGTCATATCGACGAATACACCCGCCGGGTCTACGCCGAGATCCTCTTTGGCTTCATCCGCCGCGACTATAAACGCGTGGCCGAAGTGCATTTCGAGGCCGGCTATGTCCCTGCCAATCAAGACGTTGACGAGTTCGCCCGCGCCCTTCGCGCGGTCGGAGAACCCATCTTCGGCATGGACGCCACCCATATCTCGATGGGCCGCCTGCTAAATTACCTGTTCGAAGTCACCGAACGCTTCGGCATGGAAACCCGCACCGAGCTGATCCTGCTACAGCGCACGATGGTTGTGGTCGAAGGCGTTGCGCGCTCATTGGACCCGCATATCAACATCTGGGAAGTCGCGCGCCCGGTGGTCGAGGATTACATCAAGAAATCAATCGGCCCCCGCGCGGCCCTGCGCGACTTTGGCAAAACAGCGATGGTTCTGGCGCGTTTCGGCCCCCGCCTACCCGCGCTGGTGGAAAACGCTCTTATCGCGCAAACACAAAAGGACGATCAGCAGAATTCCAGCTTCTGGTCCGTGGCCCTTCCCGCAACCATCGGGGCCGCCGCGGGCGCAGCCATAGCCCTGATCCTGACGGCGCTAAGTTAGACCTGATCCAAGGCTTCATCTGGCCAAAAATATCCTCGGGGGGAATCGCGCCGCAGGCGCGATGGGGGGCAGACAGCCCCCCCTGCCGAACGCCAATCAAAGACGCTCGATGGCGATGGCGATACCCTGGCCGCCCCCAATACACATCGTAATCAGCCCTTTGGACCCGCCAGTCCGCTCCAACTCGTACAGCGCTTTCATTGTGATGATGGCCCCTGTCGCCCCAACCGGATGACCCAAGGCAATTGCACCGCCGTTCGGGTTTACTTTGGCTGCATCCAACCCAAGCTCCTGATTGACGGCCAGCGCCTGGGCTGCAAAAGCCTCATTGCTTTCGACCACATCGAAATCCCCGACGGACAAGCCGGTCTTTTTCAACAGATTCCGCACCGCCGGAACCGGGCCGATTCCCATAACCTCGGGGCGCACACCCGCATGGGCATAGCCCAGAATCCGCGCCCTTGGCTTCAACCCTGCCCGCTCAGCCGCACCCGCTGTGGCCAGAACCATAGCCGCTGCCCCATCATTGATGCCTGAAGCATTGCCCGCCGTCACGCGCCCGTCTTTCTGGAACACCGGGCGAAGACCCGCAAGCGCTTCGACGGTTGTCGATTTGGGATGCTCGTCGACCGTGAAATCCACCATATCCCGCTTGACCTTGACCTGAACCGGAACGATCTGGCTTTCGAAATATCCCGCCTCAATCGCCGATGCGGCCCGGGTCTGGCTGGTCATCGCAAATTCGTCCATCTGCTCTCGGCTGATCTGATGCTCATCCGCTACGTTTTCAGCCGTGACACCCATATGCCCGGTCCCGAACGGGCAGTTCAGCGCGCCCAGCATCATGTCCAGCGAGGTCACATCGCCCATCTTCGCGCCCCATCTCGCTTGCGGCACGATATACGGGCTGCGCGACATGCTTTCCGCACCGCCGGCCACCGCAAACTCGGCATCGCCCAACATCAGAGACTGAACCGCAGATACAATGGCCTGCGCGCCCGACCCACATAGCCGGTTCACATTCATCGCGGGCGTTCCGTTCGGAATACCGGCCTGCATCGCCGCCACCCGTGACAGGTACATGTCCCGCGGCTCGGTATTGATCACATGCCCAAAGACGACGTGGCCGATCTGACCGCCCTCAACGCCTGATCGCTCCAAGGCGGCTTCAGTGGCGACAGTTGCCAGATCGATGGGTGCCGTGGACGCAAGCGCCCCGCCAAATGTCCCGATTGCGGTGCGGGCACCATCCAGCAATACGATATCGGTCATGTCTCTCTCCTCCTGGATTCGTCTGCATTGTGCACGTGCAGCGCTGATCTGTCCTATAGGACGTCCCGTCACGGTTGGAATTGACAAGCGGCCATCCAGAGCGCATGAAATTCCGTCATGACGGAAAACACAGACGATATCCTGACACGCCTACCTGCCCGCCTGAAAGAGGCACGCCGGGCCAAGGGCCTGTCTCTTGAAGCGGTCGCCAATCTCAGCGGCGTCTCCCGATCAATGGTCAGCCAGATCGAGCGCGGGGAAAGCAGCCCCACGATCTCGACCCTCTGGAACCTGACCCGCGCGCTGCAGGTGGATTTCGCGGGTCTGCTGGAAGACACCAAGACTGCCGATCAGATCGAAGTCCTTAAGAAATCCGAAGTGCCCAGCATCGACAATATGGGCCAGAACTGCCGCATCCGCATCCTCTCACCCCCGGAAGAGGCGGGCGGGCATGAGGTTTACGACATCCAGTTCGATCAGGACGGGGCGCTGAACAGTCAGCCCCACGCCCGAGGCGCACGCGAACAACTGACCGTTTTGGAAGGCGCTGTACGCGTCACCTCTGGCGCGGCGGTGTCCCATCTGGGGCAGGGGGATACCGCGCGATATGCGGCTGATGTCGTACATTCCATATCCGCCGACTCTCCGGCCCGGGTGTTTTTGATCGTCAAAAACGCCTGATTTTCGGCAGCTTTCCGCCTTCACGGAAATTTTTCCTTCATACTGTAATTCCCCTATTTGGGAATTTCATCCGCTATGTTAGATATGCGACTCAGTTGAACGGAGGCCGCCATGGCAGATGCATTCCTGTCCCACATCACGGACACCCTCGCGCAGATCGAAGCTGAAGGGCTTTACAAGCGCGAACGCATGATCACATCGCCTCAGGGCGGTGAGATTACGGTGGGCGACAAACAGGTCATCAACCTGTGCGCCAACAATTATCTGGGTCTGGCCGATCACCCTGCGCTGATCGACGCCGCCAAAGGTGCGATGGAGCCCAAAGGGTTCGGCATGGCCTCGGTCCGGTTCATCTGTGGCACGCAGGATATTCACCGCGAGTTGGAACAGAAGCTGGCGCAATTCCTGAACAAGGACGATTCAATTCTGTTCGCGGCCTGCTTTGATGCGAACGGAGGGCTATTCGAGCCTTTGTTAGGGCCTGAAGATGCTATCATCTCAGACAGTCTGAACCATGCCTCGATCATCGACGGGGTACGCCTATGCAAGGCGAAACGCTATCGATACATGAACAATGACATGAACGACCTCGAAGCCTGGTTGAAGCAGGCGCGCGAGGACGGGGCGCGGCATATCATGATTGCCACCGATGGCGTGTTCTCGATGGATGGATATCTGGCCAATCTGCCGAAAATCCGGGAACTGGCCGACAAATATGACGCCATCGTCATGGTCGATGATTGCCACGCCACCGGCTTCATGGGGCCGAACGGCGCCGGAACACCGGATCATTTCGGTGTCGATGTGGACATTCTGACGGGAACTTTAGGCAAGGCGCTTGGGGGGGCAATCGGCGGTTATATTGCCGGGCCGCAGCCAGTGATCGACCTGCTGCGGCAGCGGGCGCGGCCCTATCTGTTCTCGAACTCGCTGCCGCCCTCAATCGTCGCGGCCGGTCTGGAAGCGATCCGGCTGGTCGAAGAGGGCGACATGTTGCGCGCCCAACTGTTCGGCAATGCCAAATACTGGCGCGCGGGATTGGAGAAACTGGGGTTCAATCTGCTGCCCGGCGAACACCCGATCATTCCCGTCATGCTGGGTGAAGCGGCTTTGGCGCAGGAGATGGCATCGCGGCTGTTTGATGAAGGCGTTTATGTTTCGGGCTTCTTCTTCCCGGTGGTCCCACGCGGTCAGGCAAGGATCAGAACGCAGATGAATGCGGCTCTAACCAAAGACGAACTGGATCGCGCACTCGCAGCCTTTGGCAAAGTCGGCAAGGACTTGGGAGTTATCTGATGCTGCCCAACACAATGAAAGCGCTGGAAAAATCCAAGCCCGCAGAGGGGTTGTGGATGGTGCAGGCTCCGGTGCCTGAAATCGGACCCGATGAGGTTCTGATCAAGGTCAACAAGACCGGCATCTGCGGCACCGACATTCATATTTGGAACTGGGATGAATGGGCCTCTCATACCGTACCAGTTCCGTTGATCACCGGTCATGAATTCGCCGGAGAGATCGTCGAGATCGGGCCAAACGTGACCGGGCTGGAAGTCGGCCAGCGTTGCTCGGGCGAGGGGCATCTGATTACCCCCGACAGCCGCCAAAGCCGTGCAGGAAAATTCCACCTCGATCCCGGCACGCGGGGCATCGGGGTGAACGAACAGGGCGCTTTTGCCCAGTATCTGAAACTGCCCGCTTTCAACGTGGTGCCCTTGCCGGATGATGTGCCCGATGAGATCGGAGCTATCCTCGATCCGCTGGGCAACGCTGTACACACCGCACTCAGCTTTGATCTGCTGGGCGAGGACGTGCTGATCACCGGTGCCGGCCCAATCGGGATCATGGCCGCCGCGGTCGCGCGTCATGCGGGCGCACGACATGTGGTGATCACTGACATCAATCCTGATCGCTTGGAACTGGCACAGCATGTGGTGCCAACCCTGCGTGCCGTTGATGCCTCGAAAGAGGATCTACAAGACGTCATTTCTGAACTCGGTATGACGCAAGGCTTCGATGTGGGGCTTGAGATGTCTGGCTCACAGGCTGCTCTGGATCAAATGGTCGAAGCGCTGGTGATGGGGGGCAAGATCGCCTTGTTGGGCATTCCACCCGGGAAATCCCCTGTCGACTGGTCACGCATCGTGTTCAAGGCCATCACCATCAAGGGCGTCTACGGGCGCGAGATGTTTGAGACCTGGTACAAGATGATCGCCATGCTTCAGAACGGCCTGGATGTCAGCCGCGTGATCACGCACCGGTTCAAGGTCGACGACTTCGCTGAGGGCTTCGCCGCAATGAAATCCGGTCAATCCGGCAAGGTTGTTCTGGACTGGACCTAACGCTCTGGCACCGCGCGGGTTTTGACCCTAAACAGGAATAAACCCGCGCGTTTTGGAGGTGTATATGGGCGACAATGACAGGTATCTGGAACGCGGGATCGAAGAGTCTCTGGTCACCGATTTCGCGGAAACACATCGAAAAAGCTATGGTGACTTTCTGCAGCTCAACCCAAGTTCCGCACTTTTTTGCTGAAATCGGTCGAAATTGCCGCTTTCTGGCCGGTAAAGCGTTGATTTTGTTGAGGTGAGTTTCTGGATTTTCGAAGTGGTGCCATAATGTGCTTCCTGAGGGCTTTTCGGGATTCCCAGTGGGGTGCAGCGGTCCTAATGTAGGAACATGTTTATTCGTGAGACCCTGACCCGCCGCCGCGCTGACAAATGCTACCGATCCGTCCGGTTGGTCGAGAATTTTAGAACGGGCCGCAAGGTGCAACAAAAGACGCTCCTGAACCTCGGAGCAGCCTTTCCGATCCCCAAATCGCAGTGGCCCGAACTGGTCGAACTCGTTCAGGCGGGGATTACGGGAGAAACGCCTCTGTTCGATCCTGAACCGGAATTGGCGACAATGGCGGATACCATTGTGCAGAAGTTGCGCAGCCGCGCGTTGGTCCAGTCGGCGGCCGAGGCCCTGGATGGCGGCACAGCAAATATCCGTCTCGACAGCATACAGATTGAAGACGCGCGGTCTGTGGGCTGTGAGCGACTTGCCCTGGCCGCTCTGGAGGCTCTGGGCTTTCTTGGGGTGCTCAAGAATGTCGGCCTGTCGGATCGAGACGCCCGGATCGCCATGGCGCTGGTGATTGCGCGCATGGTGCATCCCGCCAGCGAACGGGAGACTTTGCGATGGTTGGAGACCAACAGTGCCACGTTTGAACTTCTGCGCCTCAATACCGGGCCGGCGCTCTATCTCGACAAGCTGTATCGTCTCAGTGACGGTCTGGTCAAACACCACGAGGCCATCGAAGACGCGCTGTTTGACCGTCAGCGCACGTTGTTCGGCAGTTCCGGTGCGGTGATCTTCTATGACCTGACCAACACCTACATGACCGGGCGTCCAGCGTCCGATCTGGCCAGGTTCGGACGCTCCAAGCAGAAACGGAACGACTGCCCTCTTGTCACGCTCGCGATGGCCACCGACGAGGGCGGCTTCCCGCGCCGCTCCAGCGTTCTGCCCGGCAATGTCAGCGAACCCGGCACGCTGTTCGAGGCGCTGGACAGCCTTGCCACACCGGAGGACAAGGACAAGCCCACGGTCATCATGGATGCAGGCATCGCTACCGAAAACAACCTCGCCGAACTGCGCAACCGGGGCTATCATTGGATCACGGTCAGGCGGGGTGGGGTCAAGCCGGATCAGGCGGATGCTGCAGGCGCGCGGGATCCTGATGCAACGATCGAGACCAGATCGGGGCATGAGGCGCGGATCTGGAACCTGTCCCACGAGCCTGAGAACGAAGCGCAACTCTGCATCTGGAGCCAGGCGCGACAGGAGCGTGATGAAGCCATTCTGGCCAAGAAGCGGGACGCCTTTGAGGCAGAACTTACCGCCTTGCACGACGGCTTGAGCAAGCCGCGCTCCGTCAAGACATACGACAAGGTTCTGGAGCGGCTCGGGCGTTTGCGGGAACGCTACGCTATGGTCAATCAGCATTATGACATCCGCGTCACAAAGGGTTCGGATGGCAAGGCCAGCGCGGTGACATGGGTACCCAATGCGGCATTCAATACACGCGATGCCCGCGCGGGCCTCTATGTGCTGCGCACCAGCCACACGGAATGGGGCCTTGAGAAGACGGTGCGCACCTACTGGCGTTTGACCGAACTCGAAGCGACGTTTGAGACGCTCAAGTCTGAACTCGGCTTGCGCCCGATCTGGCACCAACTGTCCAGGCGGATCGAGGGCCATCTGTTCATCGCGGTGCTGGCGCTGTACGGCGTCAATGTCATCCGGACCCGTCTCGCTGCGCAGGGGGTCCACGACAGTTGGGCCTCTGTGCGCAACAAGCTCGGTCGCTGGCAGCGGGCCACCACGTCCTTCACCTCCGTCGACGGCGCACGGATCGAGGTCAGAACGGACGCTCGGCCAGACCCGGTGGCGGCAGGGGTTGCGAAGGCGGCGGGCGTACCATACGCGCTTGAAAGGCGTATCCGGAAACTGAAAAACCCGTAACGGTCGAGGCCATTCCAACCGACCTCCTGACGCACAAAATGTAGTGCCATATCGGGCTTTTCCGAAAATAAAATCGTTTTGTATCATGACCTTATGGAGCCGTGTATGTCAAATTTGCTGAACCTGGGTCAAGACGCTGCTGAACCTGCAAAAAACCTTTCAGGACCCGGCCCAACCCGATGAGATGCTGTTCATCATCATCCATCAGGTCAGCGAGCTGTGGCTAAAGCTGATGCATCACCAGCTGGTCGAGGTGCGCCGCTTTCTGCAGCAGGACGATTTTGGCCCGGCGATGAAAAACCTCGACCGGATCAAGGCGATCCAGCGGCAACTGATCGCGGCGTGGGAGACCCTGCTGACCATGACACCCGCCGACTACATGACCTTCCGGCAGGCGCTGGGCAGTTCGTCAGGGTTTCAAAGCTATGGCTATCGCCAGATCGAGTTCATTCTGGGCAACAAAGATGCCTCGACCCTGAAAGTGCATGAACACGACCCCGAGGTCATGGAAATGCTGAATGCGGCCCTGTCCAAACCATCGCTCTATGACGAAGTGCTGCACATGCTGGCACGACAGGGCTTTGATGTTCCGGTCGAGTTGATCGAACGGGACTATGCACAGCCCTATTCCGGCGACCCCCGTGTTGTGAAAATCTGGGTCGAAGTGTTCCGCAACACGGGCAAATACTGGGACCTCTACGCGCTGGCCGAAAAGCTGATGGATGTCGAATCCCTGTTCCAACGCTGGCGGTTCGACCATGCAACAGCCGTTGAACGCGTCATCGGAATGCAGCCGGGCACCGGCGGATCCAGCGGCGTGGCCTTCCTGCGTAAGGCGCTAGAGCTGCGGTTCTTCCACGATCTGTATGATGTGCGCACCGAACTGATGTATAGCGGGCAGGGTTGATCCATGCTCTATCGTGGTTTCTCACAGGTCGAGCTGGAGCAGGAATATTCCCCAAGCTCCATGATCGGTGGCGATTTGACCCCCTATCTTGACAGCTATCAGGCACTCAGCGCGCAGGCCCGTGCGAATATGCCGGTGCGGGAAAACCTGCGCTATGGGGACACGCCCCAGCAAGTTCTGGATTTCTTTCCCGCAAAAGGTGCGGGCGCACCATTGCACGTGTTCATCCACGGCGGATACTGGCAAGCCCTCAGCCAGCGCGAGTCGGCCATGATGGCACCGGCGATGATCGAGGCCGAGCAGTCCTTTGCGACCCTGAACTACACGCTTGCCCCGGATACGCGTATCGGTGACATGATCAAGGAATGTCGGAACGCCCTGCTCTGGCTGGCGTCAAACGCAGCGGATCTGGGGTTCGACCCGTCGCGGGTCACCCTGTCCGGGCACAGCGCCGGAGCACAGCTCGCAAGTATGGTCATGGCGACTTCGGCCGATGCACTGGCCCGCGCGGGGCTGCGGATGCGGGATGTGATCCTGATCAGCGGCATTTATGATCTGGAACCAATCAGCCTGACATCTGTGAATGAGCCGCTGCAGCTGACCCCGGTTGAGCTGCACGACCTCTCACCCATACTGAACCTGCCCACACCCGGCCCGCGCTATCATGTGGCGGTCGCTGAACGGGATACACTGGAATTCATCCGCCAAAGCCGAGACTATGCCGAGTTGCTGCGTAAGGGGGGGCACTCGGTCAGTTTTGACCTGAAACGCGGGATGCATCATTTCGATATCATCCTGCATCCAGGGACGTTTCTGCCTGCATCTTGATAGTCATAGTTGTCGGGCATCGGACTAATCTGACCTTTGCGTCGCATACTGAACCAACTACTAAGAACCGGGTATTTATGGTTGAGACAAGAAAGTCCGGTTCGAACCCAAACTTACCCAGCCAGCGACCTTAACTTTTCCATCGCGCATGCAATAGTCGCAGCACACTTTTCGATGCTACTGACACTTGTGTCCACGACGAGTCGGTAAGTGCGCCACTGTTCGAATTCACGCTGAGAAACGGCCTTCCAACTCGGGACCACAAGCCCTTCAATATCGCTCATGCGGGTTTCGACCCGTTGCCGATGGACATCTATATCTGAACAGACGACTTCGACATTTAGGAGTTGGGCCGATGCCACGGAAGCAGTTTGCGCCCATAACTCCCGTGTGACTTCAATTGGGTTTACGGTGTCCACAATTACATCATGTCCAAGCAAAAGGTTGTCTTGCGCGATGGACGCGAGTGCCAAATAACCTGCGTCTTCTGCAGGGTGGATGTTCAGGATACTTCTCTTCAGCGCGGCCTCAACCGAGTCCACGCGCAGATGCACGGCATTGGTCAGCGCGGACAAGTTCTTTGCAACGGTTGTCTTGCCAACTCCGGGAAGACCTGAAAGGGAAACCAGTATTGTCATTCAGTAAGAGTAACACCAACGTGGCGCGAACGGCAGTTTTGTCCGCATAGCTGACCTTAAGCCAGGTTTACCTAGCACTTGGGCGAGGATTATACGCTGCGCGGTACTGGCTGGATTCTGAAAATCTCGGACAAGACATCTAAGGTAAGTAAACTTCTACAGTAAAAAAGCGGCCCCCAAAGGGACCGCTTTTTCTATTTCCTTACAAAACCAAATCAATCCAGCGTCCGCGTAACCTCTTCACGCTCGAAGATTTCAATCACGTCACCTGCGCGGATATCGTCATAGTTCTCGAACGCCATACCACATTCCTGACCCGACTGAACCTCGGCCACTTCATCCTTGAAGCGCTTGAGTGTCTTCAGCGTGCCTTCGTGGATCACCACGTTGTCGCGCAGCAGGCGGACGCCTGCGGAACGGCGGGCGACGCCTTCGGTGACCAGACAGCCGGCAACCTTGCCGACACCGGTGACCTTGAAGACTTCGCGGATCTCGGCGTAACCGATGAACTTCTCGCGGATCTCGGCGCTCAGCAGGCCCGAAGCGGCCGCTTTCACGTCATCCACGAGGTCATAGATCACCGAGTAGTAGCGGATTTCCACACCCTTCTGGTTCGCAGTGTTCCGCGCAGACGCGTTGGCACGGACGTTAAAGCCCATGACCGGTGCACCGGAGGCCTCGGCAAGACCGACATCCGTCTCGGTGATCGCACCCACGCCCGAGTGCAGCACACGCACGCGGACTTCGTCGTTGCCGATCTTCTCCATCGCCTGAACGATGGCTTCGGCGGAACCCTGCACGTCGGCTTTTACGAGGATCGGCAGTTCGGCCACGTTCTCGTCTTCCTTGGCCTTTTGCATCAGCTGTTCAAGGGTGGTCGCGGCACCGGCAGCGGCGCGTTTGTCCTTGGCGGCTTGTTCGCGATAGGCAGCGATCTCACGGGCCTGCGCTTCGGTCTCGGTCACGTTCAGAACGTCACCCGCTTCGGGCGTGCCGTTGAGACCCAGAACCTCGACCGGAACCGACGGGCCAGCTTCTTTGACACGTTCGCCCTTGTCGTTGATCAGCGCACGGACCTTACCGTATTGCTCACCCACAACGAAGATGTCGCCTTGGTGCAGGGTGCCGTTCTGAACCAGAACGGTGGCAACAGGACCGCGGCCCACATCCAGCTGCGCCTCGATCACGGCACCTTGGGCGGCGCGGTCGGGGTTGGCTTTCAGTTCCAGAATCTCGGCCTGCAGCGCGATGGCTTCCAGCAATTCGTCCAGGCCCTGACCGGTGACAGCCGAAACCTCAACGTCTTGCACTTCACCCGACATCTTCTCGACGATGACTTCGTGTTGCAGCAGATCAGTACGTACTTTGTCCGGGTTGGCCTCGGGCTTATCGATCTTGTTGATCGCTACAATCATCGGCACTTCGGCCGCTTTGGCGTGGTTGATCGCCTCGATGGTCTGCGGCATCACCGCGTCATCCGCAGCGACAACCAGAACCACGATATCCGTGACCTGAGCCCCGCGTGACCGCATCGAGGTAAAGGCCGCGTGACCCGGCGTATCCAGGAAGGTCAGTGTGGTGCCGCCATCGGTTTTCACCTGATAGGCGCCGATATGCTGGGTGATGCCACCGGCTTCGCCCGCCACAACGCGCGCGTCGCGGATCGCATCCAGCAGCGAGGTCTTACCATGGTCAACGTGACCCATGATGGTGATGACCGGTGGACGCGGTTTCAGATCTTCGTCGCTGTCCTCAACCTCTTTGATGACGTCTTCAACGTCCGAATCGGAGACGCGAGTGACCTTGTGGCCAAACTCTTCGATGATCAGTTCAGCGGTGTCCGCGTCGATGGTCTGGTTCTGTGTGACCATCATGCCCATCTGCATCAGCGATTTGACAACGTCAGCCACGCGCTCGGCCATACGGTTGGCCAGTTCCGAGACCATGATTGCCTCGGGCAATTGTACGTCGCGGATGACCTTTTCCCGCTCGACCGGCGCACCCATGGCTTTCTGACGCGCCCGCTCTTGCTTGCGCTTCATCGACGCCATCGAACGCTGGCGATTACCCTCGCCACCGGTGGCCTGACCCAGTGTCAGTTTGCCCGAACGGCGGTTGTCGTCACGGCCTTTGCCGCGACCACGCTGTTCACGTTCACGATCCTGCTTGCGTGGTGCGGATGCCGGTGCTGGCTTGCTGGCCGGACCACGCGCCGCTTTCGGCTCTTCCGGTGCAGGAGCGGCAGCAGCGCGTTTGGCGGCCTCTTCAGCCTCAAGGCGCTTGCGCTCTTCTTCTTCAGCCTTCTGACGCGCGCGTTCTTCAGCCTCGCGCTGTTCGCGCTCTTTGGCCTCCTGCTCCGCACGGCGGCGGGCACGTTCTTCCTCGCGTGCTTTTTCGGCTGCTTCACGGGCCGCGACCTCTTCGGCCTCACGGGCTTTCGCAGCCTGCAACGCCTTCATCCGGCGCGCCATTTCCGCATCGGAAATACCCGCCGGGCGCCGCGAAGGATCACCCGATGGTGTCGCACCACCACTTGGTTTGGTCGCGCCCGGCTTGGGAACGACCACGCGCTTGCGTTTGGTCTCCACCACGACATTTTTGGTACGTCCGTGGCTGAAACTCTGTTTCACATTTCCGGGGCGTGCCCCGCCACGAAGACCCAATGTCTTTTTGCCGTCACTATCGCTCATAAAGCTTCTTACCCTTCCGAGCGGCCCTTGCCGCCGTCATCCTTTTCGCGCAAGCCACGCAGGCGCTGCGCTTCCTCTACAACACGTTTGGCGAGTCCGCCAGAGGCCAAGGCCGCATGAATCACCGTTTGGCGCCCAAATGCCTGCCCTAATTCATCCGCAGTCAGCCAGCCGATGTATTTCCCGAAGTGCGGCGTGCTGAGTTTAGACTTGCCGCGCCCCGATCCATCCGAGGCCTGAATCAGCACCTGGGCCTCTTCCCGGTCCAGCCACGTCTTGACCTTTTCGTACCCGGTAACCGCATCACCGGACTTACGCGCAAGGCTGATCAGTTCAACCACACGACGTGCGACCTGTTTTTCGACCTCATCGGTCAGATCCTTGGCCGCATTCACCTGCGCCTTGAACCCGCGCGAGAACAGTTTCTTGCCGATCGCCTTGTCCAGCGCAGCGCGATCCGCCGCCACATAGACTCCACGCCCCGGCAATTTCGCCGCGACATCGGGAAAGACCTGACCGTCCGGCCCCGCCACAAAGCGGATCAACCCATATTTAGGCTGAACCTCGCCCGTGGCGATGCACCTGCGCTCGGGGCCATCCGACCGATTCTTATGGACGCCACCGCGACCCATTCACGACCTCCGAGGCCCTGAGATCAGGCCTCGGCCTCCTCTTCTGCAATTTCGCCGTCTTCTTCGACCTGCTCCAGCTCGGCCGGATCAACCCAGCCCAGCATGATACGCGCGGTCATGACCAAATCCTGAGCCTCTTCCAGCGTCACGCCGAAAGGCTCCAACACGCCATCATCCTTGATGCGTTCGCCATCGACCGTGGTCCAGCCACCGGCCAGTTCCCAGTCAGCGCAGGTTGCGAAGTCTTCCAGTGTCTTCACATCATCCTTGGCCAGCGCTTCTACCATCTGGGGTGTCAGACCTTCGAATTCAATAAGACTGTCCTCAACGCCCAGCGCGCGCGCAGCATCCAAAGCGGCCTTGGCCTGTGCTTCCAGGAATTCACGGGCACGGGTTTGCAGCTCCTGCGCTGTGCCTTCATCCACACCATCGATGACCAACAGTTCCTCGATCTCGACATAGGCTACCTCTTCAAGGTTGGTGAATCCTTCCGAAACCAACAGCTGTGCAAAGAATTCATCCAGATCCAGCGTTTCCATGAACAGCTGGGTGCGGGCTTCGAATTCTTTCTGACGGCGCGCCGATTCTTCGGCTTCGGTCATGATGTCGATGTCCAGATTGGTCAGCTGGCTGGCCAGACGCACGTTCTGACCGCGACGGCCGATGGCGAGGCTCAGTTGTTCCTCAGGAACAACAACCTCGATCTTGCCGGCTTCTTCGTCCAGAACCACCTTGGAAACCTCGGCAGGCTGAAGCGCATTCACCAGGAAAGTCGGCTGATCTTCGTTCCACGGGATGATGTCGATTTTCTCACCCTGCAGCTCGTTCACAACGGCCTGCACGCGGCTGCCGCGCATACCAACGCAGGCGCCGACAGGGTCGATCGAACCGTCGTAGGAAATCACAGCGATCTTGGCGCGCGAACCGGGGTCACGAGCCACAGCTTTAACCTCGATGATGCCATCATAGATTTCCGGCACTTCCATCTTGAACAGCTCCGCCATGAATTCCGGCGCGGTACGCGACAGGAAGATCTGGTGGCCACGAACCTCGCGGCGAACCTCTTTGATGTAAGCACGCACGCGGTCGTTGGGACGATAGCTTTCGCGGCCGATCTTGTCGTTGCGGCGCAGAACGGCCTCGGCACCGCCCAGGTCGACGATGACATTGCCGAATTCCTCGCGCTTGACGGCACCGTTGATGATGGTGCCTGCACGATCCTTGAATTCTTCGTACTGACGATCACGTTCCGCTTCGCGAACCTTCTGCAGGATCACCTGCTTGGCGGACTGAGCAGCGATACGACCCATTTCAACCGGTGGGACTTCTTCGACAAAGACGTCACCGACCTCAGGGTTTTCCATATATTGCTTGGCCTGCTCAACGGTGAATTCAGCCTGATAGTTCTCAAGCTCTTCATCCTCGACCACGGTGCGCACGCGGGTAAAGGTCGCCTTACCGGTCTTGCGGTCGATCGACACGCGGATGTCCATTTCCGCGCCATAACGGCTCTTGGCGGCACGGGCGAGCGATTCTTCCATCGCTTCGACAACCAGACCGGGGTCGATCATCTTTTCGCGGGCCACGGCCTCGGCGGTCTGTAGCAGCTCCAGCTGGTTGGCTGAGGTAATTGCCATCAGTTCGTCTCCTCTTCGGACCCTTCGGTCTCAATCTCGTCGAAAGCGTTTTCGTTCAGGGCACCCGCGTCTTTGCGCTGGCGCAGCATTTCCTTGATCAGGTCATCGGTCAGGACCAGCTTGGCGTCGCTCAGCCAGTCGAATTGCAGACCGATGGTGATCGTCTCATCGCCCTCGGGGATGTTGATCAGAACCTCGTCCCCTTCGATCCCGGCCAGCTCGCCCTTGAAGCGGCGGCGGCCGTCGATCAGCTCGGCGGTTTCGATCTTGGCCTCATACCCCTCGAACATCTCAAAATCCTTGAGACGGGTCAGCGGGCGGTCGATGCCGGGGCTGGACACTTCCAGCGTATAGGCGTCAAGGATCGGATCCTCGACATCCAGAGTGGCGCTAACTGCGTTGGAAATCTCGGCGCAGTCATCCACTTCGATACCGCCATCGGGCTTGTCAGCCATGATCTGCAGCGTGGTCTGCTTGCCGCTCATCAGGCGAATGCGGACGAGTTCGTACCCCAGATCCTCGATCACAGGGGTGATGATCTCGGCCAGTCGCCGGTCGATGGCAGCTTTGGCTATCAGGTCGTTTGTCATCAGGTACTCTACCCTTCAATCGGGCACAAAAAAACGGGCGCGCGGCCCGTCGATCTTTTCCGGTGGAGCCCCGGACCAGAAGTCCAACGCGCCGCTGTTGGAGATGCATATAAGCAGGAAACCCTGAGTCTGCAAGCCGATTGTTCGGCCCGTCGCTTATTCGGCGTCGGACCACCCTTCGTCACGATGCGTTCCATCGCAAAAAGGCTTGTTGCCCGACTTGCCGCAGCGGCACAAAACGAACTTTTCCTGACACGCGCCTTTGGCGTTCAGCGCCTCGGGCGGTGCGATACCAAGAACCCAGTAGGGCCCATCCTTCTGCACCTCAATCTGCGCACGCTTGGCATGCAAATGCTCGCGGTTTTCGTCATCCCCAATTGCCAGCGCGCCCGACGGACAGGCTGATACAACCGCGCGCACCTCATCCACGGTACCGTTGTCGGGCTGAACCCACGGTTTCTGCGATGGGCTAAAGATATTCGAAGCTAAACGCCCGCATTCGGCAGCATGAGAGCACAGGCGCGGATTGAAGCTGACCGTTACGGCCTCACCGCGGTATCCGATAATCTTGTCTGGCCCGGCAGGCGTTCCCCCATGGCTTTCAAATCCCACTTTTGCATGGGTTCCGTCGCAAAACGGTTTGTTCGACGAATGTCCGCAGCGGCACAGCGCCATGACCTGTTTTATTTCGACATCCGCGCCCGAGGCATCGCGCATTGAGTGAAGGTATTTGACGATCAGTGGGCCATTTTCACGCTCTTCGATCGTGGTCGTGTCGGACATGGCAATATCCTTCCCCATTTGAAATCAGGGTAACGATACGCTCGTTCATGTCAAATTTCAGAACCGAGGATCAGACCAGCCACCACCGTTCGGCCAGACGCCCATCATCCAGGCTGTGCCCCCGACCGATCTGGCGAGGCACGCCAACATTCGTGGCGACCGCGAGTGCCACCTCGGATTCAGAAGGGTGGAACCGCAATCCGCGTGTACCGCGCAGATCGGCCCGATCAGGAAACGCTGCGATATCCACATATCCGTCACGCAGCGCCTCGGCCCGCACGGACGCGTTGGGGATGACGATCACTTCGAATGCATCGGCCCATCCGGCCTGATTGTCCTTGTAGTGCCCCTGGACACGCCGACCCAGAAAATGCCTGTCATCCTCGGCACGTTCGACCCGGTAACAGCCGGTGCCATTGGCTGCGTGCAGCGGGGTCACATCTTGCCCGGCCCGAGTGATGACAAAGCGGCTGTCTGCCAGCAGAAATGGCAGGCCCGGATTGCCCTGAGCCAGTTCCAGACGCAAGCGGTTTTGGGCAAGCACTTCAGTCTGGCCGAGTTCGGAAAGGACCGCGGTGACATCAGCAACATCCAGAAACGCGCCGTCGTGGAACAGTGCATCGTCGCGCAGATCGAAACTCCAAACCCGCGCTTCGGCATCCGTTTGCCAGCCGGTCGCCAGCTCTCCGCGGAGCGTGCCGTCAGGCGCAATCTCGGTCAGGGTGTCGAAAACGGCACCACGTGCCACCAGTTCCAGACTGTCATCGCGCGGCACGGCCAACCGCAGCGTACCACCCGGTTTCGGAGTGTCTGCTAAAGACGCCCCAGTCGCAGTCAACAGGGCCGCAGCGGCACCAGAAGCGAACAAAGCACGGCGGTCGATACGGGTCATGCCAAACCCTCCGCCACGCGATCCATGATGCGAACCAGCTCCGCGCTGATGCCCGGCTCGGACAGTGCATGGCCTGCCTGCCGCACCATCTTCAGCTCGGCATTGGGCCAGCGCTCGGCCAGATTCCACGCCGCCTGGGGTGGGCAGATCATGTCATATCGCCCCTGCACGATATAGCCGGGGATATGAGCGATCCGGTCCATCCGATCCAGAATCTGACCGTCCGCCTCAAGAAACGCCTTGTTGGCGAAATAATGATTCTCCAGCCGCGCAAAGGTGCGGGCGTATTCCCCCGGGCTTTCCCCGACCGATCCATTTGTGTGAATCGAGGCCAATGCGTTTTCCCAATGCGACCACGCCTTGGCATACAGAATCTCGGTCGCGCGGTCGCCCGAGAACAAGCGTTTGTTATAGGCGCTGATGGCATCGGATTGCTCATCCTCCGACAGCAGCGACGTGAACTTCGCCCACTGCTCGGGCCAGAACTTGCCTGCACCGCCGCCATAGAACCAGTCCAGCTCGGCCTGAGTCGCCAGAAATACGCCGCGCAGAACCAGACGGCTGACTCGGTCCGGATGGGTCTGCGCATAAATCAACGCCAGCGTGGCGCCCCAGCTGCCACCAAAGGCGATCCATTCCTTGATATCGAATAATGTGCGCAAGCGTTCGATATCGGCCACCAGATCCCAAGTCGTGTTGTTTTCGACCGAGGCCGTTGGCCGCGACCGGCCACATCCGCGCTGATCAAACAGAATCACACGGAATATACGCGGATCAAAGTACCGCCGCATCGCCGGGCTGCAGCCACCACCGGGGCCGCCATGCAGCACCACCACCGGAATTCCGTCTGGATTCCCGCATTGTTCCACATAGATACGATGCCCATCGCCCATATCGACCATACGCTGATCGAACGGTTCGACCGGCGGGTAAAGATATTGAACTGCGCGCTTTTGGTCCGGGTACTTGTCCATTATGGGCCTATATAGTCCTTAAGCGTAAAAGAGCACACGGAGACAGGAATGCAAGCGCATCCGAACACGGTGGACCCGTCCGAGATCGCAAAATTCGAGGCAATGGCCGCAGAATGGTGGGATCCTCACGGGAAATTCAAACCTCTGCACATGCTGAACCCCTGTCGTCTTGATTATATCACGCAGCAGATCGCGGGTGAATTTGACCGGGATCTGACATCTCCGAAGCCCTTCGAGGGCTTGCGCCTGCTGGATATCGGCTGCGGCGGCGGGCTGCTGAGCGAACCGATGGCGCGTTTGGGGGCCGAGGTTGTGGGCGCCGACGCCGCCGAAGGCAACCTTCCCGTCGCCCGTATCCATGCCGAACAATCGGGGTTGCAGATCGACTATCGCCACACCACCGCCGAGGACATGGCCGCCGCTGGCGAACAGTTCGACGTGGTGCTGAACATGGAAGTCGTTGAACACGTGGCTGATCCATTAAGCTACCTGACCGCGACGCAACAATTGCTGAAACCCGGCGGGCTTGAGATCTGCTCAACCATCAACCGCAACCCGAAATCTTATGCGATGGCCATTTTTGGGGCCGAGGTCGTCATGCGCTGGCTGCCACGCGGCACCCATGAGTGGAACAAGTTCATCACCCCCGATGAGCTGTTCGACCTGCTGCGCCAGGCCGGGCTGGAGCCGGTGGACCGCAAGGGGTTCGTATTCAACCCAATCCTCTGGAGCTGGTCGATCTCGGATCGGGATTTGAGCGTGAACTATGTGACGGCGAGTGTGAAGCCGGGGTCGTAGGATGGGTTTTCAACCCATCATGCCCATGAAAGTGAATAGCCGCGATGTACGCAACCACTCTCCAGGTATTGACTGAGGATACACTACATGACTTTTGCCCGTGTCTTGATGTGCCTTGTTTTTGCAGTGGCGGCAGTCGTTTTCTCTACATCAATCTACAAAAGTTCAAAGCGGGTCGCAGGATATTGTATTGAGACCGGGCACAGACTTTCAGATGAGGAAAGTCTGGCGCTCGCAAGAACTTATGCAATGCAAGGTAACCCCTTGCGGAAGGACCCTGACTATCGGGACGCCGCCTTTTCAGTTCGGCTGGTCTCACATTCCGAAGTTAGGGATGAAGAAAAAGTCCCTTCTTGGGTAAAACGTTCCGGCGGATTTCGAGCGTATGCGCTTGTTAACTATGACCTCGCAGGACTCGAAAAACACGATCTACAGCTTCTGAAAAGGGGGCGTATTGTCTATGTTTCCAACTGCGGTGCAGTAAGAAGCAATGTTCGAGAATTCAGGTGGAAGTTTCTATCATAAGATTGAGCCGCTAAATTGAATGTTCAATAGAATTCGTAGAGCTCGAACATCCGAATTGGATTTGGCGAGCCGAACCCTGATACCACGTCGATGGTTCGACTCTCACCTATTGCGAGTTCTGCTATTTCGGCGCGGTAGCCGCTAAGCCCTTACTCCCCCTCCAACTGCAACCGCAAATCCCGGAGCACGGGCAGCGCGCTGCGAACCCGCTCCAACCCCAACTCATCAACCACACGGTTGATCAGCGGTGCAATCGACGAAATCGCCTGATCCCGCGCCCTGCGACCAGCGGGGCTGATGGCGACCATCTTGCGGCGGGCGTCGTCCCAATCGGGGCGGATGTGGATGTATCCGGCCCATTCCAGCTTGGCCAAAGTGTTGGTCATGGCTCCGCGCGTGACGTGAAATGTATTGGCCAGCTGCGCCGGGCTGCGCTCATCCCCAACAAAAACCAGATGATTCAGCACCGAGAAATGCGAGATTTCCATGCCCTTGGGCAGCACCCGGCTCAGCCGGTTGCGCAATAGCTGATCTGCGGTCAGGATCTCGCTGAACAGCGTGACCGCCAGGGCATTTTTCTCGTCCGTCATAAGTCCGGTTCTGGGTCAGGGCCCCTCGAAGGGCCGCACGTGAGTCAATGAGGGCACGCGGCGGCGCGCCTCTGTCACAGAACTATCATCCAAATCGAAAAAGTGAATGCCCGGATCGGTGCCTGCGTCGATCAGCACCTCTCCCCACGGGGCCACAACCAGGCTGTGACCGTGAGTGTGGCGTGTCTTTCCCCGAGTTTTAGGATGCGCACCGGTTTGAGCGGGGGCAATGACCCAACAGCCCGTCTCAATCGCCCGCGCGCGCAATAGCGATTCCCAATGCGCCGCACCCGTGACCGGAGAAAATGCCGCCGGTGCGGTCAGGATACGTGCCCCGGCCTGTGCCAGCGCGGCGTGCAGATAGGGGAAACGGACGTCGTAGCAGATGGTCAGGCCGATCTTGCCGAAATCCGTCTCGGCAACCACCGCCTGACTGCCGGGCCGGTAATTGGCCGATTCGCGGAAGGTTTCGGTTTCGGTGACCTGCACATCGAACATGTGAATCTTGTCATACCGAGCGACGATCTGCCCCTGCGGGTCGATCATGTAGGATCGGTTGGCAAAGCGGCCATCGGCGTCGTGTGTCTTGATCCCCAGCGAACCGATCAGCAGCCAGACGCCCAGCGCGGCGGCCTGCTCACGCAAACCCGCCAGCGTGATGTCGTCTTCTTCGTGCTGCAAGACCTGCTGCTGTCGCGTTGTACTGTTTGAGACGCAATTCGTTACTTCGGGCGTCAGAATGAACTGCGCACCCTGCCCAGCCGCCTCGGTCATCATGGCGCGGACCATGTCCAGATTGGCGACAGGGTCGTCCGATGAGGTGATCTGTAGCAGCGCGGTCTTCATTTCATCACGCTGCCAACAGGCGATCCAGCTTGCCCTGACGGTCCAGCTCGTACAGCTCATCGCACCCGCCAACATGGGTTTCACCGATGAAAATCTGCGGCACGGTGCGTTTGCCACCTGCGCGCTGGATCATTTCCGGCTTGCGTTTCGGGTGAATCAGAACGTCGACCTCGTGGAACTCGACGCCTTTCTGTTTCAGCAGGCGTTTGGCTGCATGGCAATAACCGCACAGCGGTGACGTGTAGATCTCAACCGATTTCATAATCCGTCCTTCGGGGTTTCGCGCAATCTAGGGCGAATTAGGCATCCTTGGCAACGCGCGCCAGTACCAACACGGAAATATGATTTGCGCCCGCGTCCTGACAAACACGCGTGCAAGCGGATAATGTCGCCCCCGAAGTCATCACATCATCCACCAAAAGAATGTCCCGTCCTTTGATCCCGGCAGATCGCCTTGGGTGCGGGGAAATCGCATTTGCCAAAGTCTCCGCACGTTCCTTTGCGGTTTTTCCATCCAGAACCGGGGTTCGCAGCCTGCGCTGCAACAGATCCGGCACGCATTCCAGACCGATCTCATGGGCCAGATGTTGGGCCAACAAGGCCGATTGATTATAGCGCCGCTTGACCAGACGCGACCAATGCAATGGAACCGGTGCAATCAGCATGTCCGGACGAAACAAATCACGCCCGGCCTGCGCCATCCAGCGTGCGGCGGGCCTGGCTAATTCAGGCCGATCACCGTGTTTCAGAGCCAGAATCAGAGATCGCGCGCGGCCCTGATACAGCAAAGCCGCCCGACCGTCGTGCCATGGCCTCGGGGTCTTCAGGCAATCGTCGCAGTCAATCCGAAAGCCATCTCTAACACCCGTCACAGGCAGACCGCAGCTGTCACAGACGGTCCCGCCGATGAAGGGTGTATCCCGCCAGCAGGGGCCGCACAGCCCGAAATCCGCTTCGGTCAGGTCTCCGCAACTCAAGCAGCGTGGTGGGTAGATCATTTCGACAACAGTTTGAATCCCGCGCGGGATGCGATACTTGCGGCTTATGAAATTACCTGCGTCCAATCCACCCTCACTGTTTGACAGGTCCATCATCCGGAAACGTCGCGCCCGTGCGCAGGACGACGCTCTGTTTCTGCATCGCGCTGCCCTGGACGAGGTGCAGGATCGGCTCTCTATGGTTAACAAAGCCTTTACCGCGCCCGCGATTGTGACGCCGTTCCCACAAGTTTGGGCCGATGCCCTGCCAGATGCAGTGATTGTAGGGGATGACGATGTTCTTGCCTTAACCCCGGGCGCACATGACCTGATTATCCATGCGATGGCCTTGCACAGCGCCAATGATCCTGTCGGACAACTGATCCAATGCCACCGGGCCTTGCAGTCTGATGGGTTACTGCTGGTGATCTGTCTGGGCGGAGAAACGCTGAACGAACTGCGCGCAGCGTTGAGCGAAGCCGAGGTCGCGGTGTCAGGCGGCATCAGCCCCCGCGTGGCCCCTATGGCCGAGCTGCGCGATCTTGGGGGCCTGCTGCAACGGGCCGGGTTGGCTTTGCCGGTGGCAGACTCTGTACCGCTGACGGCAGAATACCGAGATATCTGGCACCTGATGCGTGATCTGCGCGCAATGGCAGAGACCAATGCTATGTCCGCGCGCCTGAAACACCCCACCCGCCGGTCGCTTTTCGAGCAGGCTCAGCGTATCTATGGGACACATTTCTCCACACCTTCTGGCCGCCTGAAAGCAACCTTCGAACTGATCTGCCTGACCGGTTGGTCGCCGGATGCCAGCCAACCCAAACCTCTGCGTCCGGGATCGGCCCAAATGCGTCTGGCGGAAGCGTTGAACACGGACGAAGGCAAACTGCCTGATTGACGCCTCGCAAAATCCCTATATCTCAGGCCGGAAGCAGACAAACCCAGGACCCTCAATATGTTTGAAGCCACCCGCCCCGCACATGCGCCTGCCGATCATCCAAAGGTCAAGATGGGCCGCGTGGGCGTTCTGTTGGCCAACCTGGGGACGCCGGATGATTATACATACTGGCCGATGCGGCGTTATCTGAACGAATTCCTGTCTGATAAGCGCGTGATCGACTACCCGGCGTGGAAATGGCAGCCGATTCTTCAGGGTATCATTCTGACCAAACGCCCCTTCAGCTCGGGCGAAGCGTATCAATCGATCTGGAACCACGAAAAGGGCGAAAGCCCGCTGATGACCATCACCAAGGATCAGACGGCCAAGCTGCGGGATGCGATGCGCGAACGGTATGGCGATCAGGTTATTGTCGATTTCTGTATGCGCTATGGGAATCCTTCAACCAAATCCAAGGTCCGGCAGTTGGTGGCGGAGGGCTGCGACCGTATCCTGTTTTTCCCCCTCTATCCGCAATATGCGGGTGCCACGACAGCAACAGCCAACGATCAGTTCTTTCGCGCACTGATGGAGGAAACGTGGCAACCGGCCAGCCGCACCGTCCCGGCCTATTATGACGAACCGGCCTATATCGACGCGTTGGCACAATCTGTCGAACACGCATATGCCGCGATGGACACCAAGCCGGATATCCTTGTCTGCTCATACCACGGTATGCCCGAGCGCTATTTGCAGCAGGGCGATCCCTATCACTGCCAATGCGTCAAGACCTCAAGACTGCTGAAGGAACGGCTGGGTTGGTCTGAGGAACAACTGATCTCAACCTTTCAATCCAGATTCGGGCCTGAGGAATGGCTGAAACCCTATACGGTGGACCACGTGGCCGAACTTGCCCAACAGGGCAAAAAGAACATTGCGGTCATCGCCCCGGCGTTTTCTGCTGATTGCATAGAAACGCTGGAAGAGATCAACGAAGAGATCAAGGAAAGCTTTGAAGAGGCCGGAGGTGAGACCTTCACCTACATCCCCTGTCTGAACGACGAGGATGCACATATCGCAGCCTTGGGGAAGGTCGTCGAAGACAACCTAAAAGGCTGGCTGAGCTGACTGGAAAAGTCGAACAAAAAAAGGCGGTGGAAAGCTCCACCGCCTTTTTAACTGATTGAGTCTCGTCGACTTAGCCAGCTGCAACAGCTGCGGCAACAACAACCAGCAGGATCAGCGGCAGGATGATGCCCTGCGACGAACCCTGGGTTTCTTCGACAACAACAGGTGCTTCAACAACCGGCTCTTCCAGGTTGCCAGCGTATGCGGTCGAAGCAGCAGCGGTCAGAGCAGCAGCGAGAACGAGTTTCTTCATATTAACCTCCAGAATTTGCGCGATTCCATAATTCGAAACCGCACATCTAAGACTTACCTCGTGAGTTTTACTAATCAGCTATGCCCATGGATTGCAAATATTACTTGCAATATAAGCAGGTTCGCGCGCGAAAGTGGCGTCAAATTAGCAACACTTGTGTGCCCACTTTGGTCATCGAGAACAGTTCGGCAATATCTTCGTTGAAAAGACCGATGCAGCCATTCGACGAGCGACGCCCGATTTTGCGCGTATCATGGGTTCCATGGATGCGATAATATTTCCAGCTTAGGTATAAAGCGTGTGTTCCCAATGGGTTATCCGGCCCTGGCGGAATATAGTCCGGCCATTCCGGGTTGCGCTTTTTCATCGACGGCGTCGGCGACCAGCTTGGTCCTTCGACTTTGCGGATAACACTGGTGCGTCCCCGGCGGGTCAATTCCTCGGTCAGAGGTACTGACGAGGGATAAAGTTTGTAGACTGTTTGATCATCTGACCAATAATGCAGCGCCCGTGAGACGGTATCGACCAGAATTGCGCCATTTTTGGTGTTCGAGAAATAGGGTTGCCAGTCCAGTGCGCGGAAACCCGAAACATTCCGGCGCACCGGCGCTTCCGGCTCGGGCGCGGGGCGCAGCGGATCACCGGGGATGTATTGAGCCAAGGCAGGCGACGCAAGGCCCGCCGCCGCACCCGCGATGAACCCGCGGCGTGTTTGTGTATGAATGCGCTTTTTGACCATGAGAGGCGGTCCTTTGTTATATCCTGACGCGAAATCTGCCCTATTTTATGGCCAGAATGCTTCAGTCGCAAATCAATCCGGCAGAATCATGCGCGTAAAAGCCACAGCAGGTTTGCCCCGGGCGATCAGGCAAGCTATTTCCGATAGCAACACAAAAATTAGGTCCCATATGACGCGTATTTTTTCCATTCTCCTGCTTTGCTTGGCCGCTCTGGCCGCGTGTACCGATTCGCGGGCACCAGCCCTGGGTACGGACGGGCAGCCGCTGCCAACCGTCTACAAGATTCGCGGAAACCCCGAAAAGCTGCAGTTCCGCATGCTTGATTCGGTCAATGCCTTGCGCCAGGCGCAGGGCTTGCAGCCCGTGCAGCTGAACGCACAACTGAACGCAGCCGCCGAAACGCATTCCAAGGACATGGCCCGCCAAAACCGCCCGTGGCATTTCGGATCAGACGGGTCTTCACCATTGGATCGTGCCGCGCGCGTTGGATATTTCGGGACTTTCCTGGGCGAGGCGATTTCTGAAACCTATGAGACAGAAACCGAAACGCTGGCCGCCTGGATGCAGGAGCCCGGGCCGCGTTCGGTGATTCTGGACCCTAAAGCCACTCAGATGGGATTTGCCTGGCACCAGGAAGGTGGTGGCAAAATCTGGTGGACGCTGGAAATGGGAACCGGCGGCTGATTGGTCTGCATCTTTCAAACAAAAAAGGGCGCCTGTAAATACGAGCGCCCTTTTTTGTAACTCAGAACGCTTTAAGCCGCCTGCATCGACTGGGCTTCGGTCAGAATTGCGTAGAGCTTCACCGGATCCGGATTGGCGCGCAGCTTGGCGCAGACCGTTGGTTCCCGCAGGGTTCGCGAGACCAGCGCCAACGCCTTGAGGTGTTCGACCCCGGCCTCTTCCGGCGCAAACAGCGAAAACGCCAAATCCACCGGCTGACGGTCAACGGACCCGAAATCCAGCGGCTTCTCCAGCAGGACGAATACACCGGACACCGACTCCAGATTGGTTAGGCGCGCGTGCGGCAGAGCAACGCCGTGCCCAACGCCGGTCGGCCCCAGACTTTCACGCTCCAGCAGATTGTCGACAACGACCTGCGCATCCAGTCCCAACGTCACGGCGCCAATGTCACCGATTTCCTGAAACAGCCGTTTCTTGCTGGACGCCGCAGACAATACACGCACTGCTTCGGGCTTCAGTATGCTCGAAAGCTCCATGATCACGCTCCTGGGCTGTGCCCCTGCGGACTGCAGAGGCACGGCTTTCATTCTTGCCTATTACGGATCGATCCAGCCGATATTGCCGTCATCCCGACGATACACGACATTCAATCCGTCCTTGTTCTCATTGCGGAACACAAGCACCGGGGCACCCGCAAGTTCCATTTGCATAACAGCCTCACCAACGCTGAGCGACGGGATCTTGGTCTCCATCTCAGCCACAATCATTGGCTGCAGCGATTCGGGTTCATCAGCCGTCTCCGATTCGTCAGAGGCGAGGATATAGGAGGACGCGCCAAAGAGTTCAACAGGCTCAGAACGATCCTTGTGATGATCCTTCAGGCGGCGCTTGTACCGGCGCAGCTGTGTTTCCATTTTGTCGCAGCATCCTTCAAAGGCTGCATAGATTTCTGTTGCGTGGGCCTTGGCCTGTGCGGTCAGGCCCGTCGACAAATGCACGGTGGTTTCGCAAACATATTCATGCGCTGAACGGGAAAAGACGACATTGGCGTCTGTTGGTCTCTGGGCGTATTTGCCCACGACCTCGCCCAGCTCGGTCTGCACGTGTGTCTGCAGCGCCGCGCCGATGTCGATCTGTTTTCCGCTGATTTGGTAACGCATGTGATCTCCTTCACAATTCACACCCATTCTGGCGCCGCATCACGCGGCGGACTTGTTTTTATCGGGTGGGGGGTCGCGGCATTTTAAACGGTTGTCTGTGATCTGGCCCTTCAATGAAGGGACATCGAGATCCAGACTGGAACCGAATAAATGCCATACCCCAATTGAGACAAGAGCCAACGGAAGAGTCAATCAAAACAGGTGTGTATATACGCGATTTCCGCCATGCACCCGGCGCAAATCCGCGTATCCTCATGAAATACGGAAGTTTTCGCCCAGGTAGACCCGACGCACGTTTTCGTTTTCGACCACTTCATCCGGGGTGCCGGACATCAGAACCTGCCCGTCATGCAGGATATAGGCGCGGTCCACAATTTCGAGCGTTTCCCGAACGTTATGGTCGGTGATCAACACACCGATTCCGCGCTTTTTCAGATCAGCGACCAGGTGGCGGATATCTCCGACGCTGATCGGGTCAACACCGGCAAAAGGTTCATCCAGCAGCAGATAATTCGGGTCGGCAGCCAGACAGCGGGCAATCTCCACCCGGCGACGCTCCCCCCCTGACAGCGCCAGTGCCGGTGCCCGGCGCAGATGTTCGATCGAGAAGTCGGACAGCAGCTCCTCCAACCGTTCTTTGCGGCGGTGGGCATGTTTGACGGTGATATCCAGAACGGCGGCGATATTATCTTCGACGCTCATGCCGCGAAAGATCGACATTTCCTGCGGCAAGTACCCGATACCCAAGCGCGCGCGGCGGTACATCGGCAAGGTGGTGACGTTCTGACCGTCAATTGTGACGGTCCCGGCCTCGGGGAACACAAGGCCCGCGACCGAATAGAACGTGGTCGTTTTACCCGACCCGTTCGGTCCCAGCAAAGCCACAACTTCGGATCGATCCAACGTCATCGAGACGTCGCGAATAACGGTCTTTTTCTTGTAGGATTTGCGCAGCTTTTCGATCTTCAGACCGGACGAGCCTTCGGCAATGGACAGGTTCGGGCGGTTCATCAATTGTCACCCGGTTGTAGAATGGTTTTGACCCGGCCGGTCATCGTCGCGGTTCCTGACGTCAGGTTCGCGACCATCTGATCCCCGCTGATCACGCTGGGCCCCTGCGTCAGCAGCACATTGCCGTTCATGCGGATCACGCCGGTATCGATCGTATATTCCGCACGATCCCCTTCGGCAGCATCCGGAGGGCTGACCAGCACCACATTCTCGGTCGCTTCAAGTCGCTGAATGGCGGAACGGTCCTCATTGTAGATCACAAGAACCCGCTCGGCGCTGAGCCGCATTTCGCCCTGGATGACGATGACATTGCCCAAGAACTCGGCTGACCCGTCGGCCTGATTGACGTTCAGCGTCTCAGAGGTGACTTCGACCGGTAGCGTGGGATCCGCCTTGACGGAACCAAAGGCCACCTGCGCCTCTTGCGCCGATGCCGCACCACTTGCCAGAGCAATACAAACAGAGACTACGCGTAAATCAAACACAGGTTATCTTTCAGCTTTCTTTGGCTCGTATATCAGCTTCACGCCATCTGTAAAAAGAATATGGACCGGCCCGTCCGCTTTTTCTGTTCCGAATGTCATGCGGCCAGCGGTGAAATCACCGATCGGGCCAGTTCCGTCAATCTGTCCGGGGGTATCGCCACGAATTTCTTCCAAAGATGTGTTCAGAATATCCGTGGTCACCTGAATTCCATCCGCCGTGGTTATCACAACGTCTCCGACAAAGGTGGCAGTCCCCTTATCCGGGCGAATTGAGCCGGAGTTTGAGTGCAGCGAGATCTCGCCGCCATTGCTTAACCCGAACCGCCCCCGCAGATCAGAGGCAGTGGGCACCGCATTCTCGCTGCCCTGTGTCGCCTGGGTAGCCTGTACCTGAATTTCCTCGCCCTTGCTTGTCACGCCTTTGTAGTTGGGACGGGTCACCGCCTGATTGGCAAGCCGTTCGTCAATCGCCTCGCGCGAAAAAGGTACGGAAACGTTGGTCTCGATACTGCGCGACAGCAGGAATACGGTCGACAACAGAGCGATCGCCATCAGTGGCAGCACCACCTTGAGGAACTGCACCCATCTGGAATGACGATCCACGACGGCCGCCCTCAGCCCAGCCCGACGCGCAGGCAGTCGTGGATATGCAACAGGCCTTGCGCCTGTCCCGAAGACTCCGGGTCGACCACAAACAGAGAGGTAATCTTGCGATCATTCATGATCGCAACCGCTTCTTCCGCCATGGCGTTTGGCGCGATGGTCAGCGGATCGCGGGTCATGACCTCATCCGTCGTTTTGTTCAGCAGCCCATCCATATTGCGGCGCAAGTCACCATCGGTGACGATGCCAAGCAGGCGACCCGCCCCATCGGTGACACCAACAACGCCAAAGCTCTTCTGGCTCATGACCAGCAGCGCCTCGCTCATCGAGGTGCCAGTGGGCACCACGGGCAGATCGGCATGCATCAGGTCACGCACGGTGGACAGCTGAGCGCCCAGCTTGCCGCCAGGATGGAAGGCACGGAAATCCTCGGGCTTGAAGTCGCGGTATTTCATCAGCGCAATCGCCAGCGCATCGCCCATGGCCAGCGTCAGCGTGGTCGAGGTTGAAGGCACCATGCCAAACCCACAGGCCTCACCCATGGACGGGATCAGCAAATGCACATCCGCCTGCTTCATCAATGTGCTTTCAGGCTTGCTGGACAGGCCGATCAGCGGGATGCCAAAGCGGCGGGTAAAGGCCAGCAGGTTGACCAGTTCCGGCGCCTCGCCCGAGTTCGAGATCGCCAGAACCACATCATCCTTCGACACCATACCCAGATCACCGTGGCTCGCCTCGGCGGGGTGTACGAAATAGGCGGGCGTACCTGTACTAGCCAGTGTCGCGGCAATCTTGTGGCCGATATGGCCCGACTTGCCGATGCCGCTGATGATGATGCGGCCCGGGGCCTTCAGGATCATCTGAACGGCCTTTACAAAGTTCTCGTCCAGACTGTCGGCAAGCACGTCCAGCGCGCGGGCTTCGTCAGTGACGACCTGTCGGGCGGTTTTCAGGAAGGCTTCGGTATCGGTCATGAGTGCGCAAAAATATCAGTTTCGGGCCAACCGGCGAGGTCAAGCTTCGCACGCATCGGCAGGAAATCAAAACAGGCCTGCGCCATTTCGGTGCGACCTTCACGGGCCAGCCTTGCATCCAATGCCGAACGCAGCTGATGCAGGTACAACACGTCAGAGGCGGCATAGTCCAATTGCGCTTCGGTCAGAGTTTCAGACCCCCAGTCGCTCATCTGTTGCTGTTTCGAGATATCGACGCCGATCAGTTCCTGACACAGGTTTTTCAACCCGTGACGGTCTGTATAGGTGCGTACAAGGCGGCTGGCGATCTTGGTGCAATAGACCGGCGCAGCCAAAGCGCCAAAGGTGTGATACATCGCGGCAATATCAAAACGGCCGAAATGGAACAGTTTCAGCACATCTGGGTTTTCCAGCATGGCACATAAGTTCGGGGCCTCGGTCTGACCCTTTTCCACCTGCACGATATGGCTGTTGCCGTCGCCACCCGACATCTGAATCACACACAGGCGATCGCGATGTGGGTTCAAGCCCATGGTTTCACAATCGATGGCCACAACAGGCCCCAGATCCAGCCCGTCCGGCAGGTCGTTTTTGTATAGGTGGTTGGCCACGGAAATGTCCTTTGTGCTCTGTTGCCCCCAGATAAGAGGTTTGATCACCAAACTCAACGCCGTGTGGCACTACAATGACGCCTTGACGTCCAACGCCTAGCGGGAACTATGCTGTGGGAGACCGTGACAGGGAAAGCCGGGTCAATGCTGAACGTCCTGCAAAATCGAACCTACCGACATCTGCTGGCCGCGCAGATCGTAGCGCTGATCGGAACCGGGTTGGCGACCGTTGCTCTGGGCCTGCTGGCCTATGATCTGGCTGGCGATGCAGCCGGGCTGGTGTTGGGTACCGCGCTGACGATCAAGATGGTGGCCTATGTCACCGTCGCCCCGCTCGCCGCTGCTTTTGCCGAACGGTTGGACCGGCGCAAGATGCTGGTGGTGCTGGATCTCGTGCGGGCGGCTGTGGCCCTGTGCCTGCCGTTTGTCACCGAGATCTGGCAGGTTTATGTGTTGATCTTCGTGCTGCAATCCGCCTCGGCCGGGTTCACGCCCGCCTTTCAGGCGACTATCCCGGATGTATTGACGGATGAGGGCGACTATACCAAAGCCCTGTCCCTGTCGCGTCTGGCTTATGATCTTGAGAGCCTTCTCAGCCCGATGCTGGCGGCGGCTTTGCTGTTGCTGGTCAGCTTCGACAGTCTGTTCCTGGGCACCAGCCTGGGGTTCATCGCCTCGGCGCTGTTGGTCGTATCGGTTGTTTTACCGTCCCCCAAACCAGGCAAACCTCGGGGCATTTATGACCGAACCACCCGTGGCATTCGCATCTATCTGAAAACCCCGCGCCTACGCGGCCTGCTGGCGTTGAGTTGGAGCGCGGCTGCGCTCAGCTCGATGGTGATCGTGAATACAGTCGTCATCGTCCGCAGCGAGATGGGGTTGTCAGAAAGCGCCGTCGCGATCGCATTGGCCGGGTTCGGCGGTGGCTCGATGCTGGCCGCGTTTGCGCTGCCCCGTTTGCTGGACCGGTTCGAGGATCGCAAAGTCATGGTCGCGGGGGCCACGTTTGGAACTGTGACCATGGCGGCGGCAGCTTTGCTGGCCGCATCTGTACCGCTGACCCTTCCCCTGTTGGCCGTGCTGTGGATGGCGACCGGTTTTGGCTATTCGGCGACGCTGACACCTTCGGGCCGCCTGCTGACACGGTCGGCCCATCCCGAAGATCGACCTGCCGTATTTGCCGCGCAGTTCACTCTGTCGCACGCGTGCTGGCTGTTCCTCTATCCACTGGCCGGAGGATTGATGACCGCCTTTGGCAGCGCCACCACACTTGCAGTGATGACGGGCTTCTCGATCCTTGGACAGGCAGCAGCGCTGATATTATGGCCGCGCAGAGATCATGAACCGGTGGTGCATGATCACCCGGATCTGCCGCGGGATCACCCTCATATGGCAGGCAACCGTCCGCACCAGCATCCGATCATAATTGACGACCTGCACCCACGATTTCCGCGCAAGTCTTGAGCCCCGATCCCGGACCTGATCTAAACTGCGTCGAATCCCGGACCGGATCGGAGCCCCAATGGATCCCTTAGACCGCCGCATCATTGCTGCCCTTCAAGCCAATGCGCGCGCATCGACCACGCATATTGCCGCGACGCTGGGCGTGGCCCGCACAACCGTGCACGAACGCATCAACCGCATGGAAGAACGCGGCGTGATTGCGGGCTATTCCGTCGTGCTGGGCGAAACCGAAGACACGCCGCGGGTTCAGGTCGTTGTGCTGCTTGAAGTGCAACAGAAAGAGACCACCCGGATTATCAAACGGCTCGAAGCGTATCCCGAAGTAAAACTGTGCCTGTCGATCAATGGTGAATTCGACCTTTTGCTGTCGGCCGAGGCGCCCCGCATCGAAGATCTGGATATTCTGGTGGACGACCTCGCCCGGATACCCGGCGTATTGCGTACCAATACCAGCGTCGTTTTTGGCCGTCGGATTGACCGAAACTGAGACGCGATAACTCTCTGTAAACCGATTATTGGCTAGCTTGGCCGGGATGGATCAGAATCCCGGACCGGCAGAATGCCTAAACTGAAGACCCTGCTTCTTGTTGCACTGGCAAGCGTACCCTTGCCCGTTTCAGCCGCGCCTGCCTCGTATTTCGAGCTTTGTGATCAGGCCGCCCACCGCGCGGCGCAAGCCGAGGGCGTCCCGCTGAACGTGCTGCGTACAATCACACGGGTGGAAACTGGCCGCTTAAGAAACGGGCAGCTGGAGCCCTGGCCCTGGGCCGTCAATGTGGAAGGTCAAGGATACTGGTTCGGGTCCGAGGCTGAGGCCAAGGCCCATGTCTTCGGCATCTTCAAATCCGGCGCGCGCAGTTTTGATGTGGGCTGTTTCCAGATCAATTATCGCTGGCATGGCAAAGCGTTTTCGTCAATCGACGCCATGTTCGACCCAGATCAAAACGCCGCCTACGCGGCCCGTTTCCTTTACCAATTGCACGCCGAATTGGGCTCGTGGGAGGCAGCAGCGGGCGCTTACCATTCGCGAACACCGAGCCTGGCGAATGCCTATTCCAGACGGTTTCAAACGGTTCAGGCACGGCTGGAGAACATACCTCTTCCGCAGGTCGCCCATGCCGCCCGCGACCCTTTCGTCGGCACGGCTGCGCCGCTGGTACCGCTTGTGCAGAACACCCCTCAGGGCGTTCTGGGTTCGCTGATGCCTGCCACAAACTCCAACGCCGCCTTCATCGCCTTCAACTAGGAGCCGCCCGTGCCCCGGATCGATATCCGCACCCTGTTCTCTCCGACCGTTCTGCTGGCAATTGCGCTGATGACGGTCATCGTGATGATGATCCTGCCGATGCCCGCATGGGTTCTGGACGTGGGGCTGGCCGCGTCCTTCGCATTGGCCATCCTGATTTTTACTTTGACCTTGTTCATTGAACGCCCGCTGGACTTTTCGGCCTTCCCGACGATCCTGCTGGCCTCTCTGATGTTGCGTCTGTCGTTGAACGTGTCGTCAACCAAGCTGATCATCGGTGAGGGCCATACCGGCACAAACGCCGCTGGCGACGTGATCGAAGGATTTGCGCAATTCGTCATGGGCGGCAGCATCTTTCTGGGCCTCGTGGTGTTCGGGGTGCTGCTGATCGTGAACTTCATGGTCATCACCAAAGGCGCTGCCCGCATGGCCGAAGTCGGCGCGCGGTTTGCTCTGGACGGTATGCCCGGCAAGCAACTCGCCATCGACAGCGACATGTCCGCCGGGGCCATTGACCATCAGCAAGCCAAGGAACGGCGCGAACGGGAACAACAAGAAACAACATTTTTCGGATCGCTCGACGGTGCGTCGAAATTCGTCAAAGGTGACGCGATTGCGGGGCTTCTGATCACCTTGCTGAACCTTGTCATGGGTCTGGTCATGGGTGTTGTCGTCCACAGCATGCCGGTCGCGTCCGCCTTTGAAACCTATGCGATCCTGACTGTCGGAGACGGGCTGGTTTCACAAATTCCCGCAGTGATCATCTCAATCGCGTCTGCCCTGTTGCTGGCGCGCGGGGGCACACAAGGCGCGACCGACAGCGCGATATTCTCGCAGCTCGGGCGACACCCGGCCGCGTTGGGAACGGTTTCCCTTCTGATGGTGTTGTTTGCCTTGGTACCCGGCTTGCCGTTCCTGCCCTTTATCCTTGGCGCCGCGGTTCTGGGCTATGCCGCCTATCACGTGCAACGCAGTCAGAGAGCTCAGGAACTGGCTGATCAGGCGCCCGAGGCGGAAGCGGACTCCTCGGTTTCTCAGGCCATCGGGGATATTCTGGACCTCGACGACGTGCATCTGGAATTCGCCCCCGATCTGGTCAGCATGGTGCTGGACCCCGGCACCGGGCTGGACGCGCGAATTGCCAATATGCGGACCTATGTCGCCTCAGGCTTTGGTCTCATACTGCCCGAAATCCGCCTGACGGATCGGGTCGATCTGCCCACCGGCACTTATGTAATCAAAGTACAGGGGGTTGAGCAGGCGCGCGGGGTTCTGAACTCGGATCTTGTTCTGGCGCTGGTCCAAGATGGTCAGGATCTGCTGCCAGACGGCACCGATGTGACCGAACCGGTCTATGGTGCGCCGGCGCGCTGGATCCTGCCCAAGGATCAAGAGGCTGCCGCCCTGAACGGGGCCACCATTGTCACGCCGCCCGAGATTCTGGCGACGCATTTGCTGGAGATCATCAAACAGAATTTCTCGCGCCTACTGACCCTGAAATCCTTGCGCCGCCTCTTGTCCGAAATGACCCGCCTCAGCGATCCGGTTCGGGCCGAAGCCAATCGAAAACTGTTGGACGAACTGATCCCTGACAAAGTGCCGATAGACACTTTACACGCGGTATTGCGCCTGCTGTTGGACGAGCGCGTTTCAATCCGCAACATGGCCCTGATCCTGGAAAGCGTGGCCGAGGCCCGACTGACCACCACCCAACCGGAAGGCATCTGTGAACTGGTGCGCCAACGGTTAGGCTTTCAGTTGGTCTCGGAAATGAAGCGCGAGGACGGCTCGATCCCTCTGATCCAGCTGGCTCCGGAATGGGAGGACACGTTTGCCACCTACCAGATCGACGCGCCCAATGCCGGGCTAGATGTCGCGTTGCCACCGAACCTGTTCAACAAACTGGCCGATGGCGTCGTCAACAGTGTCTCACAATCAGCTGACCATGGGTTATTTCCTGCTGTCGTAACCTCCACCCGGCGACGGCGACTGCTGCGCACGATCATGCACGCACGCGGAGTAGCGAACCCGGTTCTGTCATTCGAGGAAATCGGGCTTGAGGCACGGCCTGCGCTGGTTGGCACGGTGCCCGCGTGATCGTTCTGCCTTCAGACCTGCTGGGGCAGCTTGGGGACAGCCTTTGGCACGTCTTTATCGTGTTTCTGCGGGTCTCTGCGCTGGTTTCCGTTCTGCCTGCCTTTGGTGAACGCAGCATTCCAACACGGGTAAAACTTGGCATCGCCGCGGCTTTTACTCTTATCGTTACTCCGGCCATCTCAGTCCCGTCTGCAGAACCAGATTTCTTTGGCATGGTCGCGTTGGTCGGCAAAGAAATTCTGATTGGGCTGGTTCTGGGTATGGGGCTGCGCCTGTTTGTACTGGCTCTTCAGACCGCTGGTTCGATTGCGGCGCAAGCCACATCACTGTCGCAGATCCTGGGTGGGGCCGCTGCTGATCCGGTCCCGGCCATGGGTTACCTGCTGACCCTTGCAGGTCTAACGCTGGCCGTGTTGATGGGTCTGCACGTACGGGCAGCGCAGTTCATGATCCAAAGCTATGACCTGTTTCCAGTTGGAAGCGTGCCAGCCCCACCTGATCTGTCGCACTGGGGTGTGAACCGGATATCCCATAGCTTTGGTCTGGCTTTCGCGCTGGCGACACCATTTGTCATCGCGTCGCTGATCTACAATCTCGCTCTGGGCGTGATCAACCGTGCGATGCCGCAGCTTATGGTCGCGTTTGTCGGAGCCCCGGCAATTACATTTGCAGGCCTTTTCCTGTTGTTCGCAGGGGCTCCGTTGATTCTGTCAGTCTGGTCGGACGGCTTGTTCGCCTTTCTCCAAAACCCGTTGGGAAGTACGCGATGAGTGGTCAGGACGAAGACAGCGATAAACCGTTCGACCCGACCCCCCAAAAACTGCAAAAAGCACGGCAAAAGGGCGAGGTGGCCAAATCAAACGACCTGTCAGTTGTCGCCGCCTATTCCGGGTTGTTGATTTCACTGATGACCGCCGGCCACTATGCGGCAGAGCAATTGGGATCCACATTTGTGGTTTTGTTGGACCAGCCGGAACAGCTCGCGCAGTTGCTGATTTCGGGGCCAGGTTCAGGTCCGGTCGGGGGGCTTCTGCGGTCCACGCTCATCCCTGTTTCGCTACTATTCGCAATCCCGGCTGCCGCCGTTTTGCTAAGTCTGATCGCCCAGCGCGCCTTGATATTTGCGCCAAATAAGTTGAAGCCGAAGCTTTCAAGGATCTCGATCCCATCAAACGCCAAGAACAAATTCGGTCGGGGCGGGCTGTTCGAGTTTGCCAAAAGCTTCGTTAAACTGCTGATCTACAGCGTCAGCCTGACAGTGTTCCTGTATACAAATCTGGATCAAATACTCGCGGCAAGTGCTGCCCCTGCACGCTCATCCATCTTGCTCATGATGAACTTGTTGTTCCGGTTTCTATGCATCGTGATCGCTATCGCTCTGGTGATCGGAGCAATCGACTATGTCTGGCAACACGTCGAACACATCCGCAAGAATCGCATGTCGCGCAAAGAGATTCAGGACGAAACCAAGGACGCAGAAGGCGACCCCCATGTGAAGCAACAGCGCCGCCAAAAGGCGCAGGATATCGCGACCAATCAGATGATGGCCGACGTGCCCAAGGCGGATGTCGTCATCGTCAACCCGACCCACTTTGCCGTCGCATTGAAATGGTCCCGCGCCGCCGGAACTGCACCGGTCTGCGTCGCCAAGGGTGTGGATGAAGTTGCGTCGGCCATCCGCTCTGCCGCCGGTGATGCTGGCGTGCCCATCCATTCCGACCCACCAACAGCCCGCGCCCTGCACGCCACGGTCGAAATTGGCCACGAAATCGCCGAAGAACACTATCGCCCCGTCGCCGCTGCCATTCGCTTTGCCGAAGCGATGCGGAAGCGGGCGAAAGGGCAGATCTGATGACGCGGCTCCGAATCGCCGATCTGAGTGCGGTGACCGAGGCGGTCTACCAGAAGGAATTCCAGGCACTGCACCCTCTGCTGCAGAAAGAGGCCCAACTGCGGGGTCAACTGGCGCGGCTGGATGCTCAGGTTTCGCAGGTTCGTTCGGAAAGCCATCAAGCCGAAGGCTATCGTGTGACCGGCGGCGACGTATTGTGGCATGGGTGGGAATCAGCAACACGCCGTCAGTTGAACATGGAACTGGCGCAACTGAGGTCGCAAAAACTCGAGGCTATGGACCGGCTGAGAAAGGCATTTGGCCAAAAACAAGCCGTCGAAACTCTGTCCGCAGAAGAACAGAACCTAAAGCGTATGAAGCTACAGAAGGTAAGGATGGCTCAGGGGATAAATGACAACCCCAACCAATGATCATGGTTGGGGCAAAGCCATTCACGAATCCTGCCGTGCGACACTCATGATCAGGACACTGGAGACATCTTCGCCCAATTCTTTCTTGGCAACCTCCAACAAGGATTGGCGCAACGCGGTAAGATTGCCGGATTGGGTGAAACTTCCATCAAACCCGCCGGTATTGGCGTGATCGAACAGCACCTGAAGAAAGCCATCCCGCAGTTTGGGTTCGATTTCATAGAAAGCCTCGGAAATGCCCGGTCGAGTTTCCAGGCTGAGCGACATCACCACAAGTGCCGAAATCCTGTCGTTCTTGACGACGGGCACCACGAATTGCTTGGTCAGCTTCAAATACTCGAACTGGGAAGCTTTTTCGTCTTTACTAGTCTTTTTGGGTTTGGCCTCTTCGGCCTTATCCGGCTTGTCTTCGGCTGCCTTTTTCCCGGTGTCATTGCCTTTATCTGGCGGGGCGAGCATGATCCCAGCACCAACGCCTGCGCACAGCCCTACGGCCAGAAAGATAACGGGAAATAACTTCCTGATCAAAACGGCACCTCAGAACGGCAGCAATGTATCAAGAATCTGCTGGCCATATCGCGGCTGCTGCACATCCGTGATCTGACCGCGACCGCCATAGGACACCCGTGCCGAGGCAATCTTGTCATATGTGATCTCATTCCGGCGCGAGATATCCTCGGGGCGCACATACCCTGAAACCAGCAGCTCGCGCAGTTCAAAATTCACCCGCAACTCCTGCGACCCGGAGATCGACAAAACGCCATTGGGCAACACATCGATGACGGTAGCCGCTACCCTGAGGGTCAGCTTTTCCTTGCGTTTGACCGACCCTTTCCCCTTGCTTGAAGACGCGGAATCGATCGAGACCGCTTCTTCGAGAGATGCCCCCTCGGGAAGGCGTTCCTCTGCCCGCTGTGGCAAACCGAACAATCCGGGGACCGCCAGATTTTCCGATCCGGCACGCGAACGGCTGGTGTCATTGGAAATTTCCGCTTTTTCATCCAGCTCGATCACAACGGTCAGAATATCGCCCTTCTTCATCGCGCGCTGATCGCCCAGCAGAGAATGCTGGCCACCACTCCATAGCGAAGCCTGGTCGACCGTGCGCTGGGACTGAGTATGTAAAGGCAAACCGGGCCACAGCATCGCAACATGTTCGGGCGACTCGGTGTTTGGAGTCAGGCTGGGCGGTTTGCCCAGATGGTCCATTCGGCCACAGGCGGTCAGGATTATCAGACCAAGCGCAACAGGGAAGATTTTCATCACTGAACCTCAATTTGACCATCGGCCCGGATCAGGCCCGTGATTGTCGTGCGTGAAGACAGGTTCATCACGCGAATTCGGTCACCAACCGCACCACGGCCAAGGGCCCGGCCCTCGGTCGAGATCGACAGCAACGCATGATCGAACACCAGCGTCACCAGATCGTTGCGATTAACGATGGCGGGCGGGCCGAAATCCGAGGCCCGAATGGGGCGACCTGCATAAAGTGCCACCCGCGCTTCCTGTCCGATTACCGCCGATGGGTTGGTGATTGCCCCTGCAACATCCATCTGTTTAATTTCCAGATCCGGTGCCGAAATCATTTCCTTGGCGCGAATGGTTCGTGTTGGAACAACGGCCTCAGCCAATGCAAGGACCGGAGTCAACACCAATATGAAAACTAGCCAGCGCATTACCGAACCTGCGTTGTTGCGCCCATCATCTGATCGACAGCAGAGATGACTTTGGCGTTCATTTCATAGCCCCGCTGCGCCTCGATCAGTTCGGTGACTTCTCGCACCGCATCGACCGAGCTGTCTTCAAGATACCCTTGCCGCAATGTTCCCAAACCATCCTCGCCTGGGGTGCCGACGACCGGCGCGCCAGAGGCTTCGGTTTCCCGGAACAAATTACCGCCAATCGCCTCCAACCCCTTGGCATTGGAAAAGCTGGCGAGGGTAAGCTCACCAAGCAACTGGCCTTCGGGCGCGTCGTCGAAATAGGCATAAACTTCGCCAGCGGCGTTGATTGAGATCGATCGGGCATCGTCGGGTATCGTGACCTCGGGCGCGACGGCAAATCCGTCCGAAGTGACGATCAACCCTTCGGCAGATCGTTTCAGACTGCCGTCCCGGGTATAGGCTGGCTGACCGCTTGGCTGCGTGACTTCAAGATACCCACGACCTTCGATGGCAATGTCCAGATCGCTGCCGGTGGCCGACAGCGCACCTTGGGCCAATTGCACGGTAACGGCGGCGGGGCGCACTCCCAAACCCAACTGAACGCCGGTTGGCAACACGGTCCCATCCGAGGCATTCACCGTCCCTGCACGCGCCATTTGTTGGTAGTGCAGATCGGCGAACTCGGCCCGCCGCGCGTTGTAGCCAGTGGTGTTCATATTCGCGAGGTTGTTCGAGATCGTCTCGACCCGCATTTGCTGGGCGGTCATGCCGGTAGCGGCGATTTTCAGTGCACGCATGGTGGACTCTCCTTCATCAGATCAGCGCATCAGGGCTTTGAGGGCTCCGCGCACTCGTTCGTCTTCGGTTTCCAGAAAGCTCTGCCCCAGCTCATAGGCACGTTGGATTTCGACCAGTCTGGTAACCTGCTCAATCGCGTTCACGTTCGACCCCTCGAGGAAACGATGAAGGACAACAGGCGTTTCAACCGGCTCTACATCGCCCGCAGGCCGGAAGCGCGTATTGCCTTCGCGCACCAGATCCTTGGGCTCGGCCACGCGATAGACGCCGATCTGACCCAACACCTGTCCATTCACGCTGAGCGTGCCATCACTGCCGACATCGATTGAGGCCGCATCCGGTGGGACAAAAACCGGCGCGCCATTGGCGTCCAACACCCGCGCGCCATCCATCGCGACAAGATCGCCGGCAGCATTTGGCGCGAAGCTGCCCGCACGGGTCAGTCGATTGCCGTTGGGCGTTTCGATCATAAAGAACCCGTCCCCTTCGATGGCAAAATCGAACTGGCCCCCGGTTTCGGTCAGTACGCCCTGATGCAGCGCGGTGTTTCGCACTTCGGCCCGGCTCATGGACAGGGATGGGTTGCTGGGCATGTCCCTAACGAATTCGGAAAAAACCAACCCCTGCTGGCGATATCCGGTGGTATTGGCATTGGCGATGTTGTTGGCCACCAATCGCATTTCGTTCATCAAACCGGACTGGCGGGATAAAGTGACATAAGCGGTGTCCATCAGCGACCTCCGGCGATTAGGGGGATGAGGGTTGAGGTAAAGAACGTGACCAGTGTTTGGGTCATGAAACCCATCGAAATCCAGAATACGATGACGATGGCGATCAGTTTGGGAACAAAGGTTAGGGTCATTTCCTGCACCGAGGTCAGCGCTTGAAACAGGCCCACGGCCAGGCCAGAAATCAGCGCCACCGCCAGGATCGGGACCGAGGTGATCACAGCGACCCACAGCGATTGGCGCACAATATCGTAGAATAGACCCTCGCTCAGCATGAATCAGACCGGCATCCGCAGGATTTCCTGGTAGGCTTCGACAACCTTGTTGCGCACGATCACGGCAGTTTCGACCGCCAGTTCGGTTTGCGCCAGCGCCTGCACCAACGCATGCGGGTCGGCCTGTCCGACCATCGAGCTGTGCGCCACCTGCTCGCTATGCTTCAGCGTCGCGGCGAAATCCTGAAATGAGGATCGCAGCCCCTGAGCCATCCCTTCGTGATCAGGTTTGGCTTGTGTGGCAGGGCGCGCGACAGCGTAATTCTGTGCGGCCGTCAAAGATCGGATATCCATTCTGGTTGTCCTTTATTTGCGAAGTAAATCCATCAGGCTCGACGACATCTGCCGGGTCTGATCGAACATTTTGAGGTTGGCTTCGTAACTGCGTTGCGCCTCGCGCGCGTCGGCGATTTCGATCATCAGATCGACATTCGAGCCGCGAAAATGACCGCTTTCGTCTGCCATCGGATGGCCGGGATCATAAATGCGTGTCAGGTCGCGCCGGTCCAGTTTGACCCGACCCGTCTGCACGGTCATGTGACCGTTCTGTTCGGTCATCTCAAACGGCACGGTCTTGCGCCGATAGCCGGGTGTGTCGGCGTTCGAGATGTTCTCGGAAACATGCCGCAGCCGCGTCGCTTGTGCGCGCAGGGCGCTGGCCGAGGCAGAAAGGGAATGGGAAAAATCGCTCATCTCAATTCCCCTTACCCACGGCCCAGACTGGTGCGCAGAACCCCGATGGCGGATTTGTAGATGGCAAGGGCACGATCATGCTGCCGTTTCACCTCAACCGCTTTCAGCATCTCCTCCTCCAGCGAAACGCCATTGCCGTTGGGATCCCCGGACGGGTCGGCCACGTGTTCAGCCCAGGGCTGCGCGGCCGCATGACCGTGCAAATGGCCTTGCCGTGTGGTGACCATCGGGGCCTCATGCCCGGTGTTTTCGAATGCTGTCTGAAAGGCCTCGATATCCCGCGGCTGATATCCCGGAGTATCCGCATTCGCCATGTTGCGCGCGATGACGGCCTGCCGCTGCCCGGCATGGGTTGCCATTGCGTACGCTGTCTTAAAGACGTTCAGGTCAGAGAACATCGGGGCTTCTCCCTCGATCAATTTCAATCAAGGCTTAACCCCGATTCCTTTAGAAAGCGTTTTCAACAAACCAGTTGGAGACCTCACGATGTCCGATCTCGATCCGATGCTTCTGAAATACGAATTCGACAGGATGTCTGCCCTGCGCCATATGGGGCGCGTTGCAGGCGTCGCGCGCGGCGTGATCGAAATTGACGGCCTGTCTGACCGCGCGCGGATCGGAGATCATCTGATTCTGCGCCGCGCGACCGGACCCGACATCACGGGTGAAGTTTTGCGTGTTGATCCGAACAGGGTTCACATGCTGCCCGGATCGACCCCGGACGGCGTATCTTTGGGCGACACGGTGATTCTCGAGCCGGTGGCCGCGTTCGCGCCGGGGATGCACTGGCTGGGGCGGGTCGTCGATCCTTTTGGCCAACCGCTGGATGGCAAGCCTCTGATTGCAGGCAAGGCCGAATGCAATCTCATGCGCGCTCCGCCACCCGCCGTCGCGCGCAAGCCGATGGGCGAACGGTTGGAGACAGGGTTGGCGGTTCTGAATACCATGCTTCCCGTCGTGCGCGGGCAAAGGGTTGGTCTGTTTGCCGGTTCGGGTGTTGGTAAGTCGACCCTGCTGGCGACCTTGGCGCGTGCGATGCAGGCGGACGCGGTGGTTGTCGCTTTGGTCGGTGAGCGTGGGCGTGAGATAAACGATTTCGTCGAAACTGCCTTGGGCCCGGAAGGGATGAAGCGATCTGTCGTCGTCGCCGCGACTTCGGATCAATCGGCGTTGGCCCGCAGGCGTTGCGCCTGGTCTGCAATGTCGGTGGCTGAATATCTACGTGATCAGGGACTGAACGTTCTGTTTCTGGCCGATTCGATTACCCGTTTCGCAGAAGCACATCGTGAAATCGCCGTGGCGACCGGTGAATCCCCGTCTTTGCGCGGGTATCCTCCATCGGTGACACCACTGATCGCCAACCTTTGTGAACGTGCCGGGCCGGGACCGGCGGATCAGGGGGACATAACGGCGGTGTTCTCGGTTCTGGTGGCGGGGTCCGACATGGACGAACCTGTCGCAGACATCCTGCGCGGCGTTCTGGACGGTCATATCATTCTAAGCCGCGACATCGCCGAACGCGGGCGTTTTCCAGCGATTGACCTAAGCCGTTCCGTTTCACGCAGCCTGCCAGGCGCTGCGACGGAAGAGCAGAACCAGATGATCGCAGACGCACGCAAATTGGTCGGCACTTATGAACAGTCCGAAGTGATGATCAAAGCCGGCCTCTACGCCGAAGGCGCTGACCCGCTGCTGGACCAAGCCGTCCGTGTGCACGACGAACTGGATGCATTTTTCGGAAAACAGGAATCCGGCAGCATCGAAGACAGCTTTAACCACTTGTCCCTGATTCTCCGCCGCGCGGGTTCCGGCCTGCCCCGATGACCGAAAACCAAGACAGTTTTAAGTGTTAAGCCCCCCTTAAGGCCTTCGCTGCTACCCCGGTAATCGGGTGATAAGAAGGTGGTGGAGATGGGTGCGCAATCCAATGCGGCGCCAATCATCATCAAGAAGAAGCGTGTATCGGGTGGCGATGGCCATCACGGTGGCGCGTGGAAAGTTGCATATGCCGACTTTGTCACGGCCATGATGGCCTTCTTCATGTTGATGTGGCTGCTGAACGCAACGACTGAAAAACAACGCAAAGGTCTGGCGGATTACTTTTCGCCAACGATTCCCGTGAATCCGTCCTCCGGCGGAGGGGACGGCGCATTTGGCGGCAACAACATGTTTTCAGAACAAACGCTGGTCATGGATGGCCGAGGAGCAACCAGCCTCAAACCCACCATCGCCAAAGAAGCGCGGGGGTCCACAGGCGTGGATTCAGACGGCGGAGGGGACCACTCAACGGAAGAGTTCACATCGCTCGAGGCGCATCTGCTGGGCCGAACAGGCGAAAGCGCAGTCTCGGACAAACTGCTGAAACACATCATCACCCGCGTAACGGATGAGGGGTTGGTGGTCGAAATGTTCGACACGGAAGATCAGCCTTTGTTCGAATCGGCATCCGACAAACCAACTGATATGATGCGCGCCCTTACCTTGTTGGTGGCGCGATCATCGGATCTGGTCACCAACGCGGTTGCAGTCGAAGGGCACGTTCGGTCCGAACCGCTTGTGCTGGCCCGAAACCCGTCATGGGATCTGTCATCCTCCCGCGCACGTGTTGTACGCCAGATGCTGCAAAACAAAGGAGTCCCGGCGGAACGCTTTGATCGGATCGCAGGTCATGCAGATCGGGAATTGGTGACGGAGAACCCGATGGAACCCAGAAACAACCGGATCGAGATCATCTTTCTGCGAACCCCCTGAGCAAAAAACGATAGGGCGTATTTTACCTGTTAGCGCGCTGTTAAGGCCCCGCGCGTTAGGTGTTGTCTCAATAATGGAGGCAACAAAAGGGCGCGCCGATGACCATTTCCTCTTCGCTGAATGCCGGTGTGGCGGCGTTGAAGGCCAATGCCAACAGGCTGGCCACTATTTCAGACAACATCGCCAATTCCTCGACCTTTGGATACAAACGGGTCGAAACCGATTTTCACTCCATGGTCACGTCTGGCCAGGGCGGCAGTTATTCCGCTGGTGGCGTCAGAACCACTAGTCAGCGCTTGATAGATCAGCGCGGATCGCTGGTGACCACGAACAATTCGACAGATCTTGCCGTGCGCGGGCGCGGGATGTTGCCGGTGCGACCCAGTTCTCAGATCGGGACAGGGTCGAGTGAGATGCTGCTGACCACCACTGGTTCGTTCCGTTCAAATGAACAGGGGTATCTGGTAACCGAATCCGGCCTTGTCCTGCTGGGATGGCCCGCTAACGCGGATGGATCAATGCCAAGCGTGCCGCGTGACACACCCGCTGCACTGGTCCCCGTGCAACTCAGCGTCAATCAGCTTTCGGGTTCTCCTACAACCCAGATGAACCTCAGGATGAACCTGCCCGCCACTGCGACCGATGCCGGTGCTCCGGGGGATGTTCAGCCGCTTTCGGTCGAGTATTTTGACAATCTGGGCAAATCCGAAAGCGTCGATATCGAGTTGACGCCAACGGTGCCCGCGACCGGCTCCAGCAACCAATGGACCATGACCCTCAGGGATTCGGCGTCGGGCGGGGCGGTGATCGGGGAATACACGCTGACATTCACCGACAGCCGCACAGCCGGGGGAACACTGGCCAGTGTCACAACCGTATCCGGCGGTGCCTATGATCCGGTGACGGGCAGCGTGGTCGTGAACGTGGCCGGTGGCCCAATGGAGGTCAATATCGGCCTGATCGGAGATTCGGACGGAATTACGCAGTTATCAGACACCTTCGCCCCGGTTTCGATTACACGGGATGGTTCCGCCGTTGGAACGATGACCAGCGTTCAGGTCGACGAAAAGGGCTATGTCTACGCCTTTTACGATACCGGCGTCAGCCGCCGCATGTTCCAGATTCCCCTCGCTGATGTCCCCAACCCCAATGGCCTGACCGCGATGGACAGCCAGACTTACGCCCCGTCCCGGGAAAGCGGGACCTTCTTTCTGTGGAACGCAGGCGAGGGGCCAACCGGCAACCTGATCTCATTCGCGCGTGAGGAATCGACCACCGATGTCGCCACCGAGCTGACCTCAATGATCCAGACACAGCGGGCCTATTCCTCTAGCGCCAAGGTGATTCAGACCGTGGACGAGATGCTGCAGGAAACCACCAATATCAAACGCTGATCGCAGCGCTGACCTGCGGAAAGGAACCGATCCATGAACATGTCGACGGCATTGAACAACGCATTGGGCGGGTTAGGCGCCGCCAGTCGCGGTGCGGCGGTTGTTTCCGGCAACATCGCCAATGCACTGACACCTGGCTATGCCCGGCGTTCGCTGGAATTGGCAACCAGCCCCGTCGCCGGAAACGGTGTCCGGGTGGTTGGCGTCACCCGGCATCAGGATCCGGTTCTTTTGGCCAACCGTCGCGCAACCGACGCGGATATGGTCAACAGATCCGCCATCTCCGACTTTCACGCCGGTTTCGAAAAGCTTGTCGGCTCAGCAACTGACCCGACCTCGATAGCGGCACGGCTGGCCGACTTTGAAAGCAGCCTGATCACAGCCGCCAGCCTTCCCGATTCGGCCCAGCGTCTGGATCAGGTGGCCCGCGCTGGTCGGGACCTGGCGGCTGGGCTCAATGCGGCCTCGGAAGGGCTAAGGCAAATACGGTCTGACGCTGACAGAACAATTGGGGCTCACGTCGACAAGCTGAACGAGACACTTAGCGATATCGAAGCGTTGAATGCCCGCATTCCAGCTGTGCGCAATTCTGGCGGCGACATAGGGGCACTGTTGGATCAGCGGCAGGCCCTCATAGACCAGATAAACGAATTGGTTCCCGTCAACGTTGTGGCACGCGATAACGACCGCGTTTCCCTTTACGCCGATGGCGGCCTCATCCTTTTGGAAGGTTCTGCTGTTGAGTTCACCTTTTCGACCACCGGTGAGACCATGCCCCACATGACGGTGGGCAATGGCCTGTTGTCGGGACTGGAAGCCAACGGCCAACCGGTTCGCGTCTCGGGCGATTACGCCCAAATTCGTGGTGGCGCGCTGGTGGCGCAGTTCGAAATTCGCGATGATCTGACGGTTGAGGCGCAATCGGATCTGGATGCAGTTGCCCGGGATCTGATCGAACGTTTCGAAACTCCGGGCATAGATCCGACGGTGGCGGCGACAGATCCCGGTCTGTTTACCGATGGCGGGAACCGGTTTGATGTCACAGCAATCACCGGGCTGGCGTCCCGGATTGCGCTGAACGCGGTCGTTGATCCGGACGCGGGGGGCGACAGTTGGAAACTCCGCACGGGGCTTGGTTCGCTTGTGCCAGGTGATCCCGGCGACGCATCCCAGATACAGGCCTTCGGCGCGATTCTGGACACTGCACGCCCGCTGGTCGGGGCAAGTTTCGGCACTGGGAACATGAGAGCGTCGGAAATCACCGAAGCCCTTCTGTCAAAGGCCGGAGCCAATGCGCATGACGCAGAACAACGTAAATCCTTCGCTGCAAGCGCCCAACTGGAGATGGAGAAAATCGTCGCCGAACAAGGCGTCGATACAGATCAGGAGCTACAGCGCATGATGCAGATCGAACAGGCCTATGCCGCAAACGCGCGGATCATGTCGGTCGTCGATGAACTGATGGATACTTTGCTGAGGATTTGATCATGACATTGAATGCAATTGGCGATCTGGCTCGGGGTTTGACCCTGCAGGCGCGCAGCGCCCAGATCAAATCCCAGATCGAAACCCTATCCTACGAAATGTCGACCGGGCAGGTGCAGGATGTCTCGGGTCATCTGGGCGGTGACTATTCGCATCTGCTGGATCTGGACCATAGCCTGTCGCGCCTGGACGCCTTCGGCATCGCCACTTCCGAGGCGCGATTGTTCACCAGCGCCATGCAGCTGAGCATGACCACCTTTGCCGATTCCGTATCCGAGATGTCCGGCGCGCTTTTGTCCTTTGGCACCGCAAACCAGACCGTGACCCACGAGCAAGCGTCGGTACAGGCACGAAACGAACTGGACACGATGGTCTCGGTGCTGAATACGCGCGCGGGTGGGCGTAGTCTGTATTCAGGTACGGCAACGGATGTCTCGCCACTGCCGTCCGCAGATACGTTGCTTGGCGCGTTGCAGGCGCAATTGGTCGGCCAGACCACGGTAACCGGCATTCGTCAGGCCGCCGAGACGTGGTTCAATGACCCCGCAGGTTTTGATGCCGTCATTTATCAGGGCGCCGGAACACCCCTGGCACCGATGCAGATATCGGAAAATGAAAAGATCAAGGTTCCGATTACCGCTACGGATCCATCACTCAAGGCGGCCATGCGCGATGTTGCGCTGGCGGCGCTCGCATCAGACGGCGCGCTGAATCTTCCTCCGACCCTGCGGACCGCATTGTTCACGGAGTTGGGTGTCGATTTGGCCAACACGCAGAATGAAACCGTGAAACTTCAAGCTGAAATCGGCGCCGCAGAGGCGCGGATCGAGCAGGCCGCGACACGCAATGCGGCCGCCAAGACCAGTGCAGAATACGCACGCGGCGCGTTGATTGGCGCGGACCCGTATGAAACCGCTGCGCAGCTTCAGACCGTACAGTTCCAACTGGAAAGCCTGTATTCCGTAACCGTTCGTAATTCGAACCTTTCACTGGTGAATTTCCTGAGATGAGAGTTCTTGTACTCCTTTTGATGATATTGCCTGTTTTGACCAATGCCGGAACGATCCGGTTGAAAGATCTGGTGGATTTCGACGGTGTGCGAGGCAACGACCTGGTTGGTTACGGTTTGGTTGTCGGGCTGAACGGTACCGGTGACGGGCTCAGGAACTCTCCGTTCACAGAAGAGATCATGACCAACATTCTCGAACGCCTGGGCGTCAACGTGAATGGCGAGGATTTCCGACCTAAAAATGTGGCGGCCGTGTTGGTCACCGCGACTCTGCCCCCGTTTTCACGCGTGGGCAGCCAAATCGATATCACAGTATCAGCTATCGGGGACAGTAAAAGCCTGCTGGGCGGAACGCTGATTATGACGCCATTAAACGCCGCAGACGGTCAGATCTATGCGGTGGCGCAAGGTACGGTATTGGCAGGCGGTGCCGTGGCGGAAGGCGAAGCCGCGTCTGTCACGCGCGGCGTGCCGACCTCGGGGGTTGTCCCTGCAGGCGCACGGGTGGAACGCGAGATTGATTTTGATCTGTCTGACCTGACACAGCTCAGGCTTGCCCTGCGTGAACCCGACTTCACGACAGCGAGCCGCATCGAGGTGGCCATCAACTCAGAGTTCAACCGCGCAGTGGCAATCATGAGGGATTCAGGGACGGTTGAGTTGAACATCCGTGCAACTCAATCCATTTCCACCGCACACGCTATCGGGCGGATCGAAAACATTCTGGTGGAACCGGAAAGCAAGGCGCGTGTCGTGGTCGATCAAAGGTCGGGCACAATTGTCATGGGTCGGGACGTGCGGATTTCACGGGTTGCGGTTTCCCAGGGAAACCTGACGCTGACCGTCGAGGAAGCTCCGATAGCGGTGCAGCCCAACCCGTTTGCGCGCGGTGAAACCGTGGTTGTCCCGCGCACAATCGCTGGAATTGAAGAAGACGAAGGCACAGGGTTGGCCGAAATCCCCGAGGCGACCACTCTGTCCGAAGTTGTCGCCGGTCTGAATGCCTTGGGCGTATCCCCGCGCGACATGATCGACATCCTGAAAACGATCAAAGCCGCCGGGGCGCTTCATGCCGAATTTATCGTGCGCTAACAAAGCGGCCGCGCCGTACCTGATCTATTTCGACTTCCAGCTATCCAGCCAGCGGCGGAACCCATTGCGCTTTTCTTCAATCGCGTCGCCTGCCGCGTACAAGCCATCCTCAACATTCTCCAGCATTGGATCGATGCGGCGCCGGCGGAACCTGCGCCACCGCACCCATAGCGCCCAGACAATGGCTGCAAATATCGTCAGGAAGATGATGTTGAACCATGGGACGATACGGACATCTGGCCCATCAACGTGCTTGATAAAGACCGCATTCGGGAAAATCGACATGAATTCATTGCGCCAACCATAATGCGTCACGACAACCCATTCCGGATTGTCTTTGGTCGATTTCGCGTCGTTGGCCTCGGTATACAGGTTTGCCGTGTCGAACTTGAAATAGGGCGGCCATCCCCAGCCGGTATCCTCGTTCCGATACACGATGGGTTTGCCATTGGCCCGCACGGCCTGAATGAACTGCACGTCGCGGTTGGACAGGCTGGTCGACTGATCCTCGGGCTCGGACCAGAAGATCCGGGTCCAGTCGTTCAGATCCTGACGTTCTTCATATGTGTTGACGATCCGCACGACATCGTGCTGCGGCAGGGAGTATTGCAGGATCACGGCAATCGTGCCCCAGAAGATGATAATGAACGCCCATTTCACATAGGCCATGCCTTAACCCTCACATGTAATTCACGATGTAGATCAGCGCGCCAATCGCCACCCACGGCACAATATAGACACCCAGGATCAGTTTACGCCGGAACGAGTTGTCATAGACGTGTAAACCGCGTTCCACAAAAGCCATTTTGTCGCCCTGCTTTCCTTTTTCATCCCACCAGGTTTCCAGCTTGCGGCGGCGTGCGTTGCGCGAATAAAGCGACAGCGCAAAATAGGCGACCGTCTGGATCACCAGCAGGATCAGAAACAGGCGCATCGCTCCGAACATCTTACCCTTTCCTTACCGAGCCCCACGGACCAACACGGGCGATTATATCATCACTGACCCGATCATTGCCGCTCATATCCGGTTCATGCCCGAACAGCGCGGCGCGGGCACCCGATTTGTCCACCTGATACTCGCGCTCCAGAAAGTCGGCAACATAGGCCTTCTTGCTCTCGGGCCAGGAAACGTAAGTGTCGTAGAACAGTTCCTTGTGGCAGATGAACATCTGACGCGGGTCCAAAGGGGCCAAATCCGCCAGCAGCATGTTCACCAGATCGCGGTTTGGCGTATCTGCCGCGCGCAAGGTGTAGAAATAAGCCGGGTGGTCCGAGGTGATACGCGGCCATGGCCCACCATCACTTGCCCAGCGCAGCAACTGCGCCAGACCGTGATAAGCCTCGGGCAGGCGATCAGAGTGGTTCCGTGCCAGACGGCGCATGTCGCTGCGGTCCAGCCCGGTCAGGTCGACATCGGCATTCGCGGCGGCATCAATGGTCAGGAAATCCATCTTTTGCTGCAGGATCGCCGCAGCATCCACGCCCCGTGCCTTGACGATGGACTCAACCAGGTCGTTGTAGTCGAGGAACTTTGCGATCTGGTTCCGCTGTGAGGGGTCAAAGATATATTTGATCGGCAGATCGTCCGGCTTTTCACCCATACAGAGCGCAGCCGGATGGTCCACATCCGGGAACAGATAGAGACCGCCAAAATGCGCAGTCCAAAAATTACGCTGTTCAAACGCGGTATGACGCAGGCGGACCGGATTGCGGGTGACGTCGCCGGTTTCCTTGGCCGTTTCGATCATCTGCGCGATCAGCACATCGTCGAACCAGGCATCCTCTTCGGTTTTGAACTGTTCGACCATGCCCGCCAATTGCTCGGCCTTGCGCAAGGTGCCGCCCGCGGTATCCGCTTCGATCTCGATTTTTTTGATGTTGAACAGATCGCGTGGGGTGCTGAGTTTGATGACCGAGTTCACCAGCTCTCCTGCCACCGCATCGGTAGCGGTCAGGGCAAACAGCTGCGCCTCGTTCATCTCGATAAACTCGCGCAGGATGTCGCGCGAGGTCGAGAATTTGACGTTCAGCAAAGGCGCGCGTTTCTGCTCGGTCGTCAGCAGGATGAACTGCCGGTTGACCCCGTTAGGGTTGAGGTAAAGCTCATCTTCCAGCTCAATCCCCACCTCGGGTGAATAGCCCGAGATATCGACATGGAAATCCGTCAGCGCCGTGGTCTTGCCCGCCAGATGCTGCAGCGCGCGGTTATACCGCTCGACCAGAGCCGGGCTGGAGATGTGGACAAGATTGCCGAACATCAGGCCTTTTTCGATGAGGCGGATCATGTCTGAACATCCCAAATATCGCTTTGAAGTAGAGTGCCAAGTTCATCGTAAGATTGCTTGAACTTGAGCTTTTCAAATCTGATCTGTTCTGCGAGCGACAACGAAGACTGGGTTTCACAGGCTAGATCGAATAGACGGTGGAGTTCCAAGTAACGTTCGCTTTTTGGGCGCTTTTCCAACTTACGATTGCTGTTTTGCAATTTCTGCAAAAGGTCCGAGAAGCCATGATGAATTTGTCGAACATAGGCCTCATCGTCAGGTGTATCGATATCGTCAAAAGGCCCAAATGAGAGATTCCCAAAAACCGCAAATTCTGAAGTGTCATCGGGCTTTAACTCGAACTTCCAATTTTCATCGCTTACTTTTAACTCGCGGGCTAAGGTCGCAATAGATGAAATCAATGAGATGAGCGCGTCCTTTGAACGTTTCTCCGCTCTTTCCAGCTGTTCATCCTCGAAGATATGCGCTTGGGCAGCCATCGACCGAGCCATATCCTGAGTAGCTTTTCTCTGTTCTTCCATTTCCTCTTTTTGCAGTGTTAAAACCCGCCGTTGTTCACCAAGCTCGACCGACTGTAACAATACAGTAGCGATCAACCAAATAAACGCGAGCACCCCGGCCAAGCCAGCCAAAGTGTCCCCAACCTCATTCGGTGGAGCGACATATAGATGACGCCACTTTGGCGGGCATTCGTCTTTGGGGAACAAGTCCCCGTCGCAGGTAGGCGCCAACCCGAACCAAACAATCAACGCGACAAAGCATATCGTCGCGAAACAGGCCCACATAATGGGGTTTGCGAGACGCAAGAAACCGGGTTGGTCAGTTTCAACCATCTACCCTTTCCCCTCCAGATACCGCCGCTTGGCCTCTTCCATCCGACCCATCTCGCGGACGGCGTTCTCGATGGCGGCCTCATCGCTTTTGTCGGCATAGCGGAACTCGCTGTCGGCGTAGCGGTTGATCTCTTGGATCACCATGTCCACCGTGATCGGCTGGCGCAGGTCCTCGATCATGGCCTTCTTGGTGTCGTAGTCGCGGAACAGGAACAGGTCGGGGTTTTCCATCCACTCGTCGGGCAGTTCGAAATCCATCGCGCGGACCTTGACCGCGTCAGTAATGTTCTTGATCGCGCGGCCGGTGAAGCGCTCATCCGCCTGTTGGATCGCCTTGAGGTAGGTTCCCAGTTTGGCGATCGTGTCCATCGGGCCGATCTCGCCGGAGACCCGGTCATAGACCTGCAACAAGGCATCCTCATGCGGGCGGGAGTGGCTTTCGAAACTGGCGGCAACGGCCTTTTTGATCTCTTGCGCGGCATAGGCTTCGTGTTCGCCCAGCGGAATGTCGTGGTTGCGGCCCATCAGCAGGTGCAGGATGTCGATGTAGTCCTCGCGCGTCTGCGGCCCGTCCACCAGAAACCGCGCGCCCGCCCGCTGACGCAGGGCGTCGTCCACATTCTCGGGGTAGTTCGAGAACATGCCAAAGGTGCAGTTCCCGCGTACGACGGTGTTGGCGCCCGCAAAGCTCTCCATCAACACGGCCGTGATTTCCAGCTGCCCCGCCGAAGACTGCCGGTCGCCGCGTTTGCCCGCCAGTTGGTCGATATCGTCAATGGTGCCGAAGCCGATGACCGAGGGGTCGATGATCGTATTGATAAAAGCCTTGGCGTTCTGGCCCGACTTGCCCTGATAGCTGTCGATGTTGTCGGTGCTCAGGTTCTGATAGCGAAACGGATAGCCCGCGTTCTGGCAATAGTCGTTGATCAGCCCGGCCATCATCTGGATCAGAGTGGTCTTGCCGGTGCCCGGCTTGCCGTCGCCCATGAAGGTGAAAATGAACCCACCGAGTTCCGCAAAGGGATTCAGGCGGCGGTCAAAGTCATAGGCCATCACCATCTTGGCCAGCTTCATCGCCTGATGTTTGGCGATATGGTTGCCCACCACCTCGTTCGGTTTCTTGAACGTCATGGTCAGGGTGGTCGACTTGGCCTTGGAGGCGGGTTCGAACCCGCGGATGGTCAGGTCATCCGCCTCGATATGCCAAGCGGCGTTCTGGAACGGGGCAAGATGGCCTGCGGACTCGGCGCGCAGGGCGGCCTTTTCCATCAGTTGTTCGGCATAGGCGCTCGTGGCCGCGATCAAGTGCGCGTCGTCGGGGGCGTGTTTGGCAAGGGTTTGGTCCAGTTCCCAAAGCGCACCGTGCAGGGCAAGCTGGCCGTTGTCGGTCAGCACTTCTTCGATTTCGCCGATCTCGACCGCAGTCTCTCCCAGATGCGAGGACATCAGATAGGCCAGCGCATTACCAAAGACATGCAAGGTGATCAGCGCTTCAGCCGTCAGCAACTCCGAAAACTCAGTCTTGCGGGCGGCGGGTAGGTCTCCGGCCAGATTGGCGCGTTTCAGGTCGGCCAGAGGGGTTTGCTCGGCGTAGGCCTCCGCCACGGCCAGAGCGATGGCAGTCGCACGCCGAATGGCTTGCTGCGTAGTGGCCTGAGGGGGCGAAACCAGCGTATCGCCATCATCCGAGGCTTCGATCCGCTCAACCAGATGTACCCCATCCGCCCGCACCGTGCGCCGCGTAACCAATCCCGGCGTCGTCGACCGGAAACGCCGCCCGGTCGATACACCCGGCGACCGCTCGACAGCTGCCTCAACCGCCTTGGCAATCCGCGGCGCGTGTTCGAACCCGTTCAACAAGGCGGCCGCTGCCGGATAGTGCTTGCGAATATCCGCCTCGCGCAATTCCATCTGATCTGACGTCAAACTCATTTCAAAAAACCGCCCCTACTTCATCTTTTCAAAAATACTCTCGCCGAAGGCGAAATACTCAATAGCGCAACACCTGCCCCGCCTTGCTGACCACAAACTTGCGCACATCGGCAAAACCCGGTGGGGTGCGTTCGGCCAGCACCTGAAACGGGCGCTGGGGCAGGATGATCGAGCGCTGCATCCGCGTCGCCCCGGTCTCGGCCCCCTGCCCGCCGAATGGGTCGAGGGCAAAGACCTCGCGTTCAACGGTCGAAAACCACCCGGCACGTTCTTCGACCACCTCTTCACTTTCCAGCTCCTCGGTGGTCCAGGCCAGCGCCCAGTCCTGCCCTTGCGGAGACTGCGCGTCCTCCAACACCTGCCGCAGGGGGCCGGATTGCTCGGTATAGGCCGAGGAATACATCGGACCCACATGGATACGGCGTAGGTGTTTGGGGTGTAGGTCTTCGAAATCCTGATCGAAGCCCTTGGCGATGGTCACCAGTTTCAACCCGCCCAGCGCCTGCGCCATTAGATGGGCCTGTACCTCGGGCCAGCGGCGTTGGTCCTTGGGCAACGCCGTCTTGCCGCTGTCCTCTAACTGCATCAGATAGATGACCGGCAGGTTGATCTGGCTGTCATAGACCGCCCAGTGGATCATGAACTCGCGCCGCTCGCCCTCATTCCCGACCCAATGACATTCGGGATCGTTGCGGGCCCAGAACAGCTGACCCTTTAGCAATTCCTCGTAATAGAGCCTTTGGGACAGCGCGAATTGCAGTTTGGTGGGGATTTCCTGATCGCCAATAATCGTCCGCACCATGTCGGTTTTCAGGTCGTCTTCCGAGGGCATGTTCGCCAGATGCACCTGCGCCTGCTGCGCGTCATTGGCCATGGTCAGCAACTCGGCCGCCACCGGGAACCCGCTGTCGCGCTTGTCCATCGCAAGGCTGCCAAAGAACCTCCCTGTGTCGCGCCCGACCAGCAGGTACTTCATGCTAAGCGCGCGGAACGTGTAGAGCAGCCCCGACAGGTAGCGCGACACGATCCGCACCTCTTGCTTGCTGATCGCGCCCTCGGCCTCCATCGTTGCGGCCACGCGCAGGAGGTGGACGGTGATCACCTCGAATTTGCGGAAATATCGGCGCGAGGCGAAGGTGTCGGTCAGGCCAACATGGTCTTGGGTGGGGTCAGCTGCCAATTGCTTTCTCCCACAGTTTAAGAACGTCCGCAGACGCTATCTGGCGCTGTTTGCGAACAGAACCAAGCAAATCCGCTGGAGAGAAATGGTGAGCGCGTTGCCAGATAATTCCACATTTCTGAATTATGCCAACATAAGCAGGGCCCACAAACCTCGCTACTTGCCAAACGAGAAACGCCAAAGAAATTGGCGACAGCAATATTAGTGAAATTCCCACGGCAGTTTCGTTGCCACCGGTAATCCAAAACGTAACCGCAAAGCTAATGGCGAATACCGCCATCAAAGGTAGCGCAAAGAGAAAGTACCAGCCCCCGATATATGCCATTGCAAGCACTGCACCGAAGATACCAACAACCCAACGAAGGGGCGACCAACCTAACTGCTCTGACCGGCTTGTATTCAATCGGCCCAAGCTCAACCCCCATACAAATTCTTATCATGCTTCTCGACAATCGAGGCAAACCGGCGGGCAAAGCGTTCGTCTGCCTTGGCCTTTTTCTCCAGCACGTCGCGGGCAAAGACCATGTGGTCCTCATGCGCCTCTAGCATGTCGGCCATCTTCTGGTTGGTCGCGGTGCCGATGGCGGCCATGGCGGTTTGAGCCTCTTGGTCCGTCTGCACGCCGATCTCGTTGATGCGGTGGGCCACGTCCTGCTGCTGCGCGGTTTTCAGCGATTTGGTCAGGGCGTCATACAGCACCACGCGCTGTTGCGTGTCTGTCTGCAGCTTGTTGATCAACACCATCTGCGTCGCCGCCTGGTTCTGGAGTGAATCGACCCAGGTCTTGCCCTTTTCGATATAACGCTCCAGCGTCTGTGATTTGGCCAGCTTGACCTGCTCTTCCTGAACCTTGGCGTTGTATTGCTTGTTCAGCTCAGCAAGTTCGGTTTCCAACTGGGTGCGTGCGGCGGCGTCCTGTTCGACGCTGATCTTGTTTTCCAGAGTGATGATCGTCGGGTCCATGCCCTGAATCTCAGCGCGCAAGGCTTCAAGTTCGGCCACTGTCGCCTCCCGGTCATCCAGCGTGACGGTCAGGTTCTGTTCGACCTTGACGCGCTGTTCTTCCAGCACCGCCAACTGCCCTTCCAGCAGCTTCACGATCACATCGGATTTGGCGATCAAGTCCTGTAGCTTGTCGTCGATATTGGCGGTGCGCATCCGTTCCTGCCGCATCGACTCGGATTTGGCTTTCGCGAAGATGCCCACAAACGACTCCCACCCGGTTTTCGAGCGCATTTCGTCGAAATCCTTTGAGAACGCGCTGGTGACGTCATCCAAACCCATGATCAACTCAGCAATATTGGCGTTCATCACCTCGGTATGGGCATGTACATCTTCCAGCGTGGCGTTTTCGATGTCGATATCCGCCTCAGCCGTACCAATCTTGGCCCGCGCCGCTTCGATGCGTGAGGTCAGCCCTTCGATCTGTGACTGGCTTTCGCGGACCTTGGTTTGCGTTTCCTGAATCAACGCTTCGAATTGCTGGTTCGACATCTGCTATCCCTTTTTTGTTTATGTACCCAATAGATAGGCAATGTTACGCCTATTTACATCCCCTTGGGCCCTAAAATCCTGCAAAGATTGGCAAAATCAGGGGCAAAAGGAAAGATGTCGCGCACTGAAAGATCAGATCGCGCTCTGGTTGCAACGTTAGGGTTGGGTTGTCACCAAACTGAATCAAAACCGTCATGTCGGCGTTAAGAACCACGTCCATCCCACTTGCGTCCAAGTGAGAGAGGATACCACCCGATGTCATTGCGCTTTGTCTGCCTGACATCTGCCCTTGCCCTGACCGCCGGTCAGGCTGCGGCAGAGATGAACTTTAACCGAATTGCGTCCTTCCCTGTTGTGAAAAACATGGCCGAAGGGGCCGATCCCACCCGCGAAACCTCGCCCGAGATCATCGCAGCGACCGCCGGCGGAAAGACGCTGGTTTATACCGACAGCCCGCTGGGTGTGATCGGTATGGTCGATATCACCGACCCCGCGAACCCGGCACCATTGGGCGCAATGGATGTAGGCGGCGAGCCGACCTCGGTCGGTATCGTTGGCGCTACGGCGTTTGTGGGTGTGAACACATCCGAGAGCTACACCGCCCCTTCGGGCAAGCTGATCTCGGTTGATATCGCAGGCAAAGCCGAAACTGGCGCTTGCGATCTGGGCGGACAGCCTGACAGTGTCGCCATCGCCCCCGATGGCAGCTTTGTCGCAGTTGCGATTGAAAACGAGCGCGACGAAGACTTGAATGACGGCATCATCCCGCAACTGCCCGCCGGTTCTCTGGCACTCGTGCCGCTGAAAGACGGCGCGTTGGACTGTTCTGGCATGAAGATGGCCTCGGTGACCGGTCTGGCCGAGGTTGCTCCGACGGACCCTGAGCCTGAGTTCGTCGATATCAACGGTCTGGGCGAAACCGTCATCACCCTGCAGGAAAACAACCACATCGCGGTTGTCGACAAGGATGGCACCGTGATCAGCCATTTCTCGGCCGGCGCGGTTGATCTGGAGGGTATCGACGCCACCGATGAACGCGGCGCTCTGATCTTCACAGAAAGTCAGCCGGGCCGCCTGCGCGAGCCGGACGCAGTGAAATGGATCGACGACAACCACTTCGCCACCGCCAATGAAGGCGACTATGAGGGTGGCTCGCGTGGTTGGACCATCTTCCACAAGGACGGCACCGTTGTTTACGAAAACGGCACCGATTTCGAGAAAGCTATCATCCAGATCGGCCACTACCCCGACAAACGTTCGGACAGCAAAGGGGTTGAGCCGGAAAGCGTGACTGCAGCCACTTTCGGCGGCACGCCGATGATCTTTGTGGGGGCCGAGCGCGCTTCGGTCGTGGGGGTCTATGACGCTACCGATCCGGCGAACCCGGTGCTGAAACAATTGCTGCCCTCGGGCGTCGGTCCGGAAGGCTACGTGGCGATTCCTGACCGCAACCTGCTGATCTCGGCCAATGAAAAAGACCTGATCGAAGATGGCGGCCCGCGGGCGCATGTCTCGATCTTCGAGTATCAGGATGCACCCGCCGCTTATCCGCATCTGACCTCCGCTGGCGCGGATGAGCTGATCGGATGGGGTGCCCTGTCCGGCCTGGTCGCGGATGAAGACGGCATGATCTACGCGGTCAATGACAGCTTTTATGGCTTCCAGCCCTCGATCTTCAAGATCGACCCCAGCCAGCAGCCCGCCCGCATCGTGGACGTGATCCGCATCCACCGTCAGGATGGCAACCCAGCGCAGAAGCTGGACCTTGAGGGCATCACGCTGGACGGCAAGGGTGGCTTCTACGTCGCCTCCGAAGGCCGCACCGATCGCGTCATCCCGCACGCGATCTATCACGTCTCGGCCGAAGGCAAGATCAAGGACCGCAAGGGCGAGATCGGCCTACCGCCGGAACTGATGGCCGTCGAGAAGCGCTTTGGCTTTGAGGGCATCACCAAGGTTGGCGACACCCTATGGATGGCCGTGCAGCGCGAATGGAAGGACGATCCTGAAAACCACGTGAAACTGGTGGCCTACAATCTGGACACCCAGGAATGGGGCGCCGTTCACTATCCCAAGGCGGACCCGGACACAGGCTGGGTCGGTCTGTCGGAAATCGCGGCCTTCGGCGACCATGTCTATGTGATCGAGCGCGACAACCAGCACGACCACCGCGCCGTGACCAAAAAGATCTACCGCATCCCGCTGTCCGAGATGACCCCGGCCCCGCTGGGCAGCGAGTTGCCCGTGGTCAGCAAAGAAGAGGTCCGCGACCTGCTGCCCGACCTGACTTCGACCGGAGGTTACGTTCTGGACAAGATCGAAGGTCTGGCCATCTTGCCCTCGGGCGAGGCGTTTGTCATGACCGACAATGACGGCGTCGACGATGCCTCGGGCGAGACGATGTTCTGGTCGATCGGGTCGGTGACGGCTGGAAACTAAGCCCGTCGCCACGGAAACCAACCCGCGCGGATTTCGCGCGGGTTTTCTATTTAACCATTGCTACTGCAAATAATTCGAATAGCGGAAGTTCACCACAGCATCATTCTGGATCGCACAATGCGCCTTGATATAGCTGCGTTGATCCGTTTGGTTGTTTGACCGACCGACCTCCAGATCAATCAGGTCGATACCGTCCGAATTGGTCGTGTATGAAAGCGTCTGCTCAAAATCCACCGCATAATACCCTTGGTTGGTCATCGCAGTGATGGTGCGGTGCATACACAGCCCGATTGCATTCTCCTCTGGCGAGACATGAGGGTGTTTTTGATAGTCGGACCCATGCTTATGATGATGATGCGCAATCGACGCGCCCAGCACGCCCAACGCAACACCAGCAATAAACTTGCCATCGTCATCTGCATAAGCTTGCGGCGCCGAGAGGTTTGTCACAGCGACAATCATACACAGGATTCCGGTGGAAATCGTCTTGGTTAACATGGGTTTCAGTCCTCCTGCGGGTCACATTTGCCGGATTGGATCGGCGCTGTTTTCCGTTTGAGGTTAGCGTAACGCCCGTCGCAATAGCCAGTACCTTCGTTCAAAAATCCCCTAACGCTAATCCCGCAAGCCAGTACGCTCAAAAAACAACGCCCCGCGACTGGAGGATCGCGGGGCGCGTGTTGCGATAATCATGGGAGGAGGAGATTATCGCCAGATCGTCAAAAGCCTCAGTTCACGGCTTTGGCGTCAACTACATCTTTTTCGATGGCCTTGGCCGAAGAAATCTCAATCTTGCGCGGTTTCAATGCCTCGGGCACTTCGCGCTTCAGGTCGATGTTCAGCATGCCGTTCTCGTGGCTCGCACCGGTGACGCGGACATGGTCTGCCAGGGCAAAGCGACGCTCGAACGCGCGGGTGGCAATGCCACGGTGCAGATAGCTGCGATCTTTGTCCTCGGCGGCTTTCTTGCCCGATACGACCAGAGAGTTCTCTTTCACTTCAACCGACAGGTCATTCTCGGCAAATCCGGCGACAGCCACGGAAATCCGATAGGTGTCGACATCGGTTTTTTCGATGTTGTACGGGGGATAGCTGGGCTGGGCCACGTCATTGGTCAGAACGCGGTCCATCATGTCTGCGATCTGGTCGAAACCGATGGTGGCACGGTGCAGCGGTGCAAAGTCAAAACTACGCATAGTATAATCCTCATCCTTTGAGCGATTTGCGGTGTAAGCCCTCCGTTTCGGACGGGCGGTTATGTGTTCGGACCCCGAAAGTGGCGATCCGATACAAATCAAATGGGGAGAGGTTTGGCGCAGTTCAACCCCCGCCAGAGCTGATGAATTTAGCACCCGACCCGGACTTTCCCGACCCCACCTGAAGACGACGGATCGCGGCTTTGGGTTGCGGCGCATCCCGGCGTAGAATGGCCTTTAGGTTGGACACGATCCCACCCAATTCCATCCCAAACCCGATCTTGCCACGGTGATCTGTGCCAACGGCGGAAACAACCGACAGGATTTGCCAGCGCGAGCCGTTCTTGGCCAGAATAGCAGACCCGGACGATCCGAAGGTGATGTCACAGTTGAAGATAATCAGGCCTTGAAAACGGTCCAAAATCCGGCAGGACCGCTCACGCGTGATCGCTTCGGACCGACCGCGCCCATATGATGCGATACTGACCTCATTGTTCGTCACACGCCCTTTGTGCAATGCAAATGGATTGGCAATCGAATACGGAATCGGTTGATCCAGCCGCATAAGGGCCACATCAGCCCGAACGCTCGCATCGGTCAAAGGATCGTTTGCACCATAGTCGGGATGCGCGGCGATCTGAACGACCTCACGTTCCGCCAGCGCCGCACCATCGCTGAACCCCGCCCGAAACCTAAGCTCTCCGGGTTGATAGAGTTCGCTGGTCTTTTTGTCGAAGACACAATGCGCAGCCGTCAGAACAAGATCCTGCGCAATCAGCGTACCTGTGCACAGGAACTTTGAGCCGATATCCAGGCGCCCGATGGCCTCCCATCCATACAAATCATCACGATCCGTCAGCTTGCGCTTATTGGCCTGCGCTTGTCCTGTTGTGGCGGAAATTGAAGAAAAAAGAACAAAACAAATAAGTAATCTGATCACGGTCTGACAAACCTCGCACCGATATTGTTCTTTGTGCTGATGGCACCGGGCGACGCGCTCAATCCGCGCCCCGAGGAAAGCTCGGCCTGCAGCAGCTGCAGCGAATCCTCGATCGGCGTACCCAGCGCAACGCTCATCCCGCTCATCTCGGCCTTGGCGGCGACCACCGAGACGATGCGGGGCATATCTTCGGTGAAAGAAAAGACGGGCGCGCCAGAGGACCCCAGATCCACATCACAGGACATCACCAGAACACCGGATCGGCGGGTCATAATCGAGCAGACTTCTTGCAACGATGGAACCTCGGACCGATCCTGCGCGTAGGACACGACGCCAACCTCTTCCCCGCGAACCGGGCGATCGCCAGTCTCAAAAGGGACAACAGCAGTGTTGCGGACGGGCTGCCACAGTTCGATCAAGGCGATGTCATGGCGGACGCGCTCAGCCGAAGTTCCGCGGTCATATTCGTAACTCGGATGCACAACCGCCTGCCGGGCCGAACGGTAAGCGGATGCGCGCCCCAGGCGCCATCCGGCCAGAAACTGAATTTTCGCCGGGTCGACCCGCTGCCGTGTCGCTTTGTCAAACAGGCAATGCGCGGCCGTCAAAACCAGGGTAGGCGAGATCAGCGTACCGGTGCAAAACCCCGTACCTTCAACATCCAAGCGCCCGACAGCCATCCATTGCCGACCGGAATCGGTGGTATCCAGGCTTTTCAACCCGCTATCCTGTGCCAAAGCGCCCAAAGGCAATACAGCCAGGGCAAGTGCAGTGATCCAATTGCGCACGCGACTCTCCGGTCCTTGGGTCAGGCCATGAGTCATACGCGACGCGTTGGGCGAAATTAGGGCGGGCGCGTTGGATTATTCTTTAGTCAGGTCCTGTTACACTGAAATCGCAGCCCGGATCAGCGCAGGATCGGCACCTCAGACGCAATGCCGGGTTGCAAGGCACGGGGCTTTGGCCCACCGGTCGCCCAGTCCAGCAATTCAACCGTGTGGACAACCGGGACTTTGGTGCCCGAGCCGATTTGCATCATGCACCCGATATTGCCAGCAGCAATCACATCGGGCTTTTTTGCCTCCAGCGTCCGAACTTTTCGATCTTTCAGTTGGGCCGATATCTCGGGCTGCATCAGGTTGTAGGTCCCCGCACTGCCGCAGCACAAATGACTGTCAGCAGGCTCTAACACAGCGAATCCGGCCTGTTTCAGGAGGTTTTTGGGGTGTGTCTTGATCTTTTGACCATGCTGCAATGAACATGCCGCGTGATAGGCAACGGTCAAATTTCTGTCCTCGCCCTGCGGAATGCCGATCTGGGTCAAAAGCTCGCTGACATCCATCGCGATTGCCGAAACCCGTTTGGCGTCTTCTGCCAGGGGTTCTGTGCGAAACATATGGCCGTAATCCTTGACCGTGGTCCCGCATCCTGAAGTGTTGATAACAATCGCATCCAGCCCTTCGCCATCCATCTCGCGTGCCCAGGCCTGGATATTCGCAGCGGCCGAGGCATGGCTTTCCCGCGTTTTGCCCATGTGATGGGTTAGTGCTCCGCAACATCCTGCGCCTTCGGCAACCACGATTTCGCAACCCAATCGGGTCAGCAGACGAATCGTTGCGTCGTTGATATCGGTGTTCAGCGCCTTTTGCGCGCATCCGGTCATCAGGGCCACGCGTCTGATCTGTTTTCCTTCTGCGGGGAAGCTTTGCGGGTCATCATTACGACTGACCGGAGGAATTTTCTTGGGTGCCATGTCCAGCATGGCCTTCAACCGTGCGTCCGGCATCAGGAATCGAAATGGACGCCCCAGTTTTGCGCCGATCAAAGCCCAGCGAAACCGCATAGGATACGGCAATATCCGTGCCAGAAGCCAACGCAAGACCCGATCCGAGAAGGGACGCTTGTAGTTTGCCTCGATATATTCGCGCGCGTGATCCACCAAATGCATGTAATGAACGCCCGAAGGGCAGGTCGTCATGCACGCCAGACAGGACAAACAGCGATCGATATGCTTGACCGTCTTGTCGTCAGGCACGCGTTCGTTTTCCAGCATGTCCTTGATCAGGTAAATACGACCCCGAGGGCTGTCCAGCTCATCACCCAATACCTGATAGGTCGGGCAGGTGGCTGTGCAGAACCCGCAATGCACACAGTTTCGCAAGATTTCATTCGATCGCTGGATCGCCGGATCTTTTAGTTGATTTTCGGTAAATGTGGTCTGCATTACATCACCCCATAAGCCCGGGATTGAACAGGCCGCGTGGATCGAGTTTCTCTCTGATCGCCTGGGTTAGAGCCTGTATTCCAGCATCTTCCTGTTGAAATCTGCCCATCATTTCCATCTCGGATCGCGCGGCGCGCACCAAGGTTGAATGGCCGGGAATACCGTCCAGCGCCTCACGCAAATCTTCGCCTTCCGGAGCCAATGTCCATATCAGCCCCCCGCCCCAGTCGATGATCCTGTTTGGGTTACTCCCGTTGACGACACGGGTCATGTCGGTTGGCTTGACTGACGTTTTCCAAACGTTTCCAGATGCCCCTTGAAACGGTTTGAGGTTGCGCACAGCGCCCCAAACCCTGGCATTCTCAGCTGGCTCGGTCACGACCTGATCAGGACCCGAATCCTTGAACAATTCCAACAGTTTGCTGACGCGATATTTGACGGAGTCTTCAAACCCTTCGACACGCAGAACAGTTCGGGCGCGCTGATTACCCTCTTCCGGCAAACGCGCCGCTCCGCTTACCTCAAACGGAGCGCCCAGCGCATCGCAAAACAGCTTTAAGGTCGAAGCCCAGTCGCGTCCTTCCCAGACAAGGGTCGCTGCGGTTTCAGACTTGGGCAGAACCTTGAGAGACACCTCAGTCAGCACCCCCAAGGTTCCCCAAGACCCGGCCATCAACTTGACCAGATCGTAACCGGTGACGTTCTTCATCACCCGCCCACCATTCTTGATCACCTGCCCGCGCCCATCAACAAATCGGACACCCAGCAAAAAATCCCGACAGGCCCCGGCCTGAATGCGCCGCGGCCCTGAGATATTCGCCGCAACCACTCCGCCAATTGTCGGTTCCCCAGATGTTCCTAACACTGCTCGATAATCAGCCGGTTCAAACGCAAGCTGCTGGTTTTCAGCGGCCAATGCCGTTTCGATCTCGACCACCGGTGTCCCTGCCCGCGCGACCACAGTCAAAGCCCCCGGTTCGTACAACGTGATCCCGCGCAGCCTTGCTGTGCTTAGTTCGGCTTCCGGCCCGGCCACACCCCGGGTTCCGCCCCCGACAATCCGTACCGGTTCTGACAATCCGGGAATGATCTCGGCCAGTTCGGCCTCTGACTCAGGTTTCATAGCTCATCTTCTCGTGTTCAGTAGTGGCGGGATGACTTGGCTTGCGGGTCGAAAATCACGGACCAGTTATTCCGCAGCGATCCCGGTGGCACGACGCTGCGCGGAAACATCCAGAGGGAAAACTTTGGCCGGGTTCAACAGCCACCCCGGATCAAACACATCCTTGATTGCCATCTGTACCTCAAGGTCCTGCGGGTCATATTGATGGTGCATCAGGTCGCGCTTTTCGATCCCCACCCCATGCTCTCCGGTCAGGCACCCGCCAACATCCACACAAAGCCGCAGGATATCGGCGCCGAACGCCTCGCATTTCTCAAGGTCACCAGGTTTGTTGGCATCAAACAGAATTAACGGGTGCATATTCCCGTCGCCGGCGTGAAAAACGTTCCCCACTGGCAGGCCATAGTCTTCGCTTAACTCGCCAATCCGCCGCAAAACTTCCGGCAGAGACGAGACCGGAATCGTACCGTCCAGACACATGTAATCATTGATTTGCCCCATCGCGCCGAAGGCCGATTTGCGCCCCAGCCAGATCCGCGCGCTTTCGTCGGCTGACTGGCTTTCCCGCAGTTCAACCGGATTATGGCGCTTTGCGATTTCGATGATCTTGGCCAACTGGCTGTCGATCTCCGCCTCGGAGCCTTCGACCTCGACAATCAGCAACGCTTCGCAGTCGGGATAACCTGCATGGGCAAAGCTCTCGCAAGCCTGAATGCACAGACGGTCCATAAACTCGATAGCGACGGGCAAAATGCCCGATTTGATAATGTCAGAGACACATTGACCAGCAACTTCGTTGTCATCGAACCCCATCAAAACAGGCCGGGCACCTTCGGGTTTGCGCAGAATGCGCAACGTCGCCTCGGTCACGACGCCCAGTTGCCCTTCTGAACCGCAGATCACCCCCAAAAGGTCTAACCCTGCGGAATCCAAATGCGCGCCGCCGATTTCGACGATGCTGCCATCCATCAACACCATGGTCACGCCCAGCAGATTGTTTGTCGTAACACCGTATTTCAGACAATGTGCGCCGCCAGAGTTCATTGCGACATTTCCGGCAATCGCGCAGGCCAATTGGGACGACGGGTCAGGCGCGTAAAAGAAATCTTCCTCTTCCACAGCTCCGGAAACACTCAGATTGGTGCGGCCGGACTGCACACGGATAAAACGGTTCTTATAGTCGATCTCCAGAACCTCGCTCATCCGAGCAACGCCCAGGATTACGCAATCGGCAGTCGGCAGCGCCCCACCTGCAAGCGAAGTGCCCGAACCTCGCGGGACCACCGGCACACCTTCTTCGTTGCAAATCCGCAAAACGTCCGAGACCTCTTGCGTGGTCGATGGCAGAACCGCCAGCATCGGTGGGCATTTGTAAGCCGTCAGGGCATCGCATTCATATACCCGCGTTTCCGCCGGATCATGGATAACTGCGTCCGCCGGCAACACCTGCTGCAAACGGGCGAGTACATTTGCCTTTCTTGCCAGGACTTCAGGGTTTGGCCGGGGCATGTCCATTGTCGATCCTCCTATTTGGTAAAATAATATTACCAATTTTACGATCTGGCAAGTTCTGAAAACGGACTCTAGTGTCGCGGGCATGACGTGGATCGATCGTGCATTGCTGTTTTCGCCAATAGACTACGCTGCTGTCCTGATACTGGTCGGCGCGTGGCTGGGCATTGGCTGGCGAATCGAGAAACTGTCGCCGAACAAGCCATCCGTATCGATGATGATGGATGAGTTCCGCCGCAAATGGATGCATGAGATGGTGACCCGGCAACCTCGCATGTTTGACGCCCAGGTTGTTGCGGCAATGCGTCAGGGCAGTACGTTCTTCGCCTCAACCACGATGATCGCAATCGGCGGAGGGCTAGCCCTGCTGGGGAATACAGAACGTCTGGCTGGTGTCGCCAGCGATCTGGCCATCGGCAGCGCGCCTGCTTTGGTGTGGGAAATCAAGATACTCGTGGTCATCCTGCTGCTATCCAACGCTTTTTTGAAATTTGTTTGGGCGCACCGGCTGTTTGGATACTGCGCCGTTCTGATGGCGGCTGTTCCAAACGATCCCGAAGACCAGCAGGCCTATCCGCGTGCGGCTCAGGCCGCCGAAATATGCATTACGGCAGCCCGTAGTTTTAACCGCGCGCTGCGTGCCACTTACTTTGCTTTGGCGTCGGTTGCCTGGATTCTGGGACCGATCGCGCTGATTGCGGGCTCAGTAGCGACGCTGGCGGTGCTTTATCGACGCGAGTTCGCATCGCATTCCCGGACAGTTCTGCTCAACACCGGATCGTGATCGCCGGTCCGTCCTGAAAAGGTTAGGTTCACATCATGAGATATCTTGTTCTGACCGCCCTACTGGCCACCCCGGCCTTTGCGGATGATCCCGTGATCGAAGCCGTCACCGCCAAACAAAGCGATCAGACCTGGCGATTCGATGTAACCGTTTCACATCCTGAAACTGGATGGGACGACTATGCCGATGGTTGGCGGGTGCTGGACATGGACGGAAACGAGCTGGGGATACGTGTGCTGCATCACCCGCACGAGAATGAACAACCTTTCACCCGATCCCTGAGCGGTGTCTCGATCCCGGAAGGCACGGCCCAAGTGCAGGTTCAGGCCCGCACCAATGTGGACGGTTGGGCGGAAGAAACCTTTGTGGTCGATCTGAACTGAGGTCAGAACACGCCCATCTCTAACCCGGCGGCCATGGCCAACCCAAGCGCGCGGCATGCCTCTAACTGGTCCTCGGGTATGGTTTTCTCGGCCAGAATCGCCTCGGGCGTCTGTGCGTGAGTGCAGATGATCAGTGGCGGCTGAACCTCTTTCAAACGCCAGCCGGTTGCAATGCGGGCAGTTTGACGGGCGGCGTTTTCACCGTCAGACCCGGCGCAAATCATCTGCGCATAGGGGCGGCCTTCGACCCGGCCCAGCACGGGATAATAACTACGGTCGAAGAATTCCTTCATCAGGCCAGAAATCGCCGCCAGATTCTCGGGCGCGCAAAAGATGTAACCATCCGCCAGAAGCAAATCTTCGGGTCCAGCCTGATCTGCGGTCTTCAGGATAACGTCCGCTTGTTCGCGCCCGGCCTCTGCCGCCTCTTCGGCCATCTGCCGGGCCCCGCCGGTGCGCGAATGGTAGACGATCAAAAGCTGCGCCATGTCAGACCCGGTGATAGGGGCTGCCCGACAAGATCGTTGCGGCCCGATAAAGTTGTTCGGCCAGCATCACACGAACCAGCATATGCGGCCAGACCATCGACCCGAATGAAATAGAAAAGTCGGCCTCTGCTCTCAGATTAGGGTCTATTCCGTCCGCCCCGCCAATGATCAGCGCCAGATCCTGCCGACCCGTGTCGCGCCAGCCGCTCAGTTTCTGCGCGAAATCGGGCGAGGACATCACCCGCCCCCGTTCGTCCAGCGTGCAGATCACCGCGCCTTTGGGCAACGCTTTGCGCAGCAGGGCCGCTTCAGCCCCCATGCCTGCGTTTTTCTTGTCCTCGACCTCGATCACGCGTGCGGGACCAAGGCCCAGCGCGCGGCCGGTCCGATCAAATCGGGTCAGGTAATCGTCAAGCAGGGTCTTCTCCGGTCCGGCACGCAATCGCCCGACCGCACAAATGCTGATACGCATATTTCTCTCGCCTCCGGCCTGTTAATGCAGACCGGGATAGCGCCTCAGTTCGCCGAGGCGCTGCCGCCCTGAGGCAGCCACATCTTTTCCAGCTGATAGAATTCACGCACTTCGGGGCGGAAGATATGGACGATCACATCGCCCGTATCGATCAACACCCAGTCGCCGGCATCCTTGCCTTCGACCTTCGAGGTGAAACCGAATTCCTGCTTGATGCGATCCGTCAGCTTTTCTGCCATGGCCGAGACCTGACGGGTCGACCGACCCGAGGCAATCACCATGTGATCCGCAACAGAAGACTTGCCTTGCAGGTTGATCTGCACGACGTCTTCGGCCTTGTCATCGGAAAGTGAGGAAAGGATACGTTCAAGCAGCTTGTCGCTGATTGACTGAGAGTGGGCCATTACACTGGCCCCATCATCGGCGGGCAAACCCGCCTGAGTATGTAGAGACAGGACATAGTCCTCCTTTGCTGCGCGCCGCCAAACCCCGGCGCAGGGGTAGTATTAAGGTAACAAGGGGATTGCAACATTTCAATGAAGGGCCACCCTGGCAGGCACACAAGGGCTCACTCTTTGGCGATCTGTTGCGCGGCTGCGTCTTCGTTCAGCACCCGAACCTCGCGCTGTGGGAACGGGATCGAGATACCCTCGTCCTTGAACGCATCCCATAGCGCCAGATAGACATTCCCGCGGATGTTCGTCAGACCTTTGGTCGGGTCGCTGATCCAAAACCGCAGCACATAGTCCACGCTGCTGTCCCCAAAACCAGTGATGTGACAGACCGGTTCGTGCGAACCACCGCTTAGAACCCGCGCAACAGCCTTTACAGCCCGGATCGCCGTTGCACGCACCTGATGAGGGTCGTCGTCATAGCTGGTGCCGAAATCCAGGTCCAAACGCACAAACTTGTCCGAATGAGACCAGTTCACCACCTGATTGGTGATCAAATCCTCGTTCGGGATCAGGTATTCCCGCCCATCCCGTGTGACGACCGAGACATAGCGCGCGCCCAGCGCGTTGATCCAACCGAAGGTATCGCCCAGCGAGATTACATCCCCCGGTTTGATCGACCGATCCATCAGGATGATGATGCCCGAGATCAGGTTCGACACCACTTTCTGCAGCCCAAAGCCGATGCCTACGCCAATGGCACCGGATAGCAGAGCGATCCCGGTCAGATCGAACCCAAGCGTGCGGATCGCGGCCAGAAAGACGGCCCCGTACAGCAGAACCTGAATGCCCTTGGCCAGCAGAACCTGCATCGACGGGGTGATGTCGTCGTTGTTTTGCAAACCGCGTTCCGCCGCGCGGGTTCCGATACGGGCCAGTGTCAGCAAAACTCCGATCAGAAGAATTGCCTTGAGAATCCCCAGCGCTGAAATGTGCAGATCACCGATTGAGATCGCTACCCCGTCCAGAAACCCAGCCACATCGTCCGTCAGATTCAGCGCAATCAGCGTTGCATAGACCCACATTGCCCACTTGAAAATCCGCCGTAACGTCCGGTTTCGCACCAACCGCGCCACCAAAGCGATAACCAGCCAAGCCAATGCCAAAGTCGCAACAACACCGATCATATAGCTGCGCGAGGGCCATGTGATTTGCTGCATCAACAGATACAGAGCCCAGGACATCAGCACGAAATAGACCAGAGTCAGACGCTGCATCAGCTGCACCAAAGTCCGCAGCCGCCATTTCGGCCAGCCGGTACGCGAACGGGCCCAGGACTCCCACCGGGCTTGCGTTGCAAGCTTCAGGAAGTATGCCAACGCCCACAGAGCCAGAATGATGAGCAACTGGTGTTGACGCCAGCCCGGCGTAACGATCAATTCGACCAGATTTGCGAATTGCGACGAAAAACCCGCGACCATGTTTTCGTAGAGGTCCGACAGCGAACTGGGGATCAGGTCTTGGTTCATGCACGTCTCCTAACCTGCAGATTGAACAGCAATGCAAGGCGATGCAAGCCCGGCACGGGATTGAACCTTGATTGCCGCCAAAGCCCGATATATCTGGGGCGTATGAGACTCAACGTGGCCCAACAGCAGAATCTGGAAGATCGCGCACGCCTGCGCGAACGGTTCTTTGGGGCCGCCCGCACGGTTTTGGCCCGCCTATCTGCGGCTTAAGCCACCTCGCCAGCTATTTCTCATTACATACGGGAGAGGACCGATGTCCCCCAAAACACTCTATGACAAGATCTGGGATGCCCATGTCGCGCATGAAGCCGATGATGGCACCTGCCTGCTGTATATCGACCGCCATCTGGTGCATGAAGTGACCAGCCCGCAGGCGTTCGAGGGCCTGCGCATGGCGGGCCGCAAAGTGCGTGCGCCGGAAAAGACCATCGCTGTTCCGGACCACAACGTGCCGACCACGCCGGATCGTGTGAACGGGATCGAGAACCCGGAATCGCGTATTCAGGTCGAAGCGCTGGACAAGAACGCCAAGGATTTCGGCATTCACTACTACCCGGTGCATGACGTCCGTCAGGGCATCGTCCATATCGTCGGCCCAGAACAGGGCTGGACCCTGCCCGGCATGACCGTTGTGTGCGGCGACAGCCACACCGCCACCCACGGCGCGTTTGGCGCTTTGGCCCACGGCATCGGTACGTCCGAGGTCGAACACGTTCTGGCCACCCAAACTCTGATCCAGAAGAAATCCAAGAACATGAAGGTCGAGATCACCGGCAAATTGCAGCCGGGCGTGACCGCCAAGGATATCACGCTGGCCGTGATCGGCGAGACCGGTACCGCTGGCGGCACCGGCTATGTCATCGAATATTGCGGCGAAGCGATCCGGGACCTCACGATGGAAGGCCGTATGACCGTCTGCAACATGGCGATCGAAGGAGGTGCCCGCGCGGGCCTGATCGCGCCGGACGAGACCACCTATGAATATGTCAAAGGTCGCCCACACGCCCCGAAAGGCGCGCAGTGGGAAGCGGCTCTGGATTGGTGGAAGACGCTCTATACCGATGAGGGCGCAGAATTCGACAAGGTGATCACTCTACGCGGCGAAGATATCGCTCCGGTCGTGACCTGGGGCACCAGCCCCGAGGACGTTCTGCCGATCACTGCATCGGTGCCTCATCCGGAGGATTTCGAAGGCGGCAAGGTCGACGCGGCCCGCCGGTCTATCGAATACATGGGTCTGGAAGCCGGGCAGAGGCTGAGCGACGTGGAAATCGACACCGTTTTCATCGGCTCCTGCACCAACGGTCGTATCGAAGACCTGCGTGCTGCGGCCGAAATCTTGAAAGGCAAGAAGATCAAGGACGGTATGCGCGCCATGGTCGTACCCGGTTCGGGACTGGTCCGCGCGCAGGCCGAAGAAGAAGGTCTGGCCGAGATTTTCAAAGAAGCCGGTTTCGAATGGCGCCTTGCCGGATGTTCGATGTGCCTGGCGATGAACCCCGACCAGTTGCAGCCGGGCGAGCGCTGTGCCGCAACTTCGAACCGCAACTTTGAAGGCCGTCAGGGTCGGGGCGGACGCACCCATCTGCTCAGCCCCGCGATGGCTGCCGCTGCGGCAATCACAGGACGGCTGACAGACGTCCGTGAATTGATGTAAGCTCCCCTCATATCTAGATATTTGAGGGATTGAAAACATGAGTGACTGGATCAAATGGCTCCTGCTGGGGCTTCTGTCCATAGCGTTCGGTATCTTTGTACTGGGCGCGCCTGCGGTGGCGTCGATTGCCGTGACGGTGGTGACCGGAGTGTTGCTGCTGATCTCGGGGGCGCTGCAAGTTGTTGGCGGCTTCACTGTCGAAGGCACCGGCAACAAGATTTTGTCACTCATCATGGGTGTCGTGATGCTGTTCCTGGGCTGGTCCTTCCTGGATCATCCGCTGCAAGGAACAGTGACCTTGGCGACCGTGGTGCTGATCCTGTTCATGGCAGGCGGCATTGCCCGGATCATCCTGTCGTTCCAGATGAAAGGAACGCAGTTTTTCTGGGCAACGTTGATCTCGGGCATCATGTCAATCGTTCTGGCGATCCTGATCTGGCGCTTTGCCGCCGCCGATCCGGCGGTATTGCTTCAGCTGCTGGGTATTCTGCTGGGCATCGAGATGCTGTTCAACGGGTTCGGCCTGATCTTTATGGCGTTCTTCGTCAAAGACGCACCCAAGGACGAAACAACCGAAGCTTAAACGCGGGGCACGGGCGCGGCCCTACCCCGCAGGAGTGTAGACATGGAAAAGTTTGACAAAGTCCACGGGGTGGCCGCCCCGATGCCGCTGATCAATATCGACACCGATATGATCATTCCGAAAGTGCACCTGAAAACCATCAAGCGGTCCGGCCTGGGCGTCGTGCTGTTTGACGAGATGCGCTATCACGATCATGGCGGCGAGATTGAGGATTTCGTTCTGAACAAGCCCGCCTATCGCAACACCGAGATTCTGGTGGCCGGCGACAATTTCGGCTGCGGTTCGTCGCGGGAACACGCACCTTGGGCGATCAAGGATTTCGGCATCAAGGTCGTGATCTCGACCAGCTTTGCCGACATCTTTTTCAACAACTGCTTCAAGAACGGCATCCTGCCCATCGTGGTTGAAGAAGAACATCACGCGATTCTGATGGATGACGCGCATAAGGGTGAAAACGCCCGCATGACGGTTCATCTTGAAGATCAGCAGATCACCACCTCGGATGGCGTCGTGATCGAGTTCGACATCGACCCGCATCGCAAGCATTGCCTGTTGAACGGTTTGGACGATATCGGCCTGACTATGGAAAAAGATCATCACATCGACAAGTTCGAAGAACACGCAAATCAGGCTCGTCCCTGGGTGTGATTCTGAAACCGGCGTTATGTCTGCTCAACCTAACGGGGTCGCCAATGCGGCCCCGTTCTCATTTTTGGGGTCAAACTTTCGGCAACCACAACATGTAGGGCGTATTCTGAATTACACGTCGAATTTGCGTCGGGAATGATGCAAAGCGGCACCAGTCTTGCCATCATTTTGCCCGAAATGCCGTGTTTTCTGGCGCTTGGCTTGAGCTTAATGGTCGTTGTCGCCAGTGTTGTCGGCATCGAGGCATGCGTTTGATAAAGGAACGTCGGGCACAAGTTGGATTGTAAGTCGGCACAGAATCGACTGATCCGGTTTGGAAAGGGTTCGGATTGTGATTGCACGCACTACGGGGGCGGCGATACGTGGACTATTGGTCGCACTTATGGTGCTGACCCCTGCGTTGTACCTGCCTACATCGACGTCGAACGGGACCGAGATCGTCGTGTTTCTTGCGATTCTGGCGTTCATTCTGACGTTCTCAGAATACAACTCTGCCTTTCCCAGTTTCATTGAATTCCGCGATGCCCCACCGGTAAATCGGCTGCGCTTTGTTGGTTTGACCTCGATGATCACGTTTCTGACGCTGATCTGCAAAAACGTCTATGCACCGACCGAGTTGACGCACGCGTTCTATACCATAGGTCTGATGGTCGCCAACGTGGCGGACTTTCCCTATTCACCTGTACGCCTTGTCGTGCTGATGCTGCCGGCGAATGCTTCGGCTCCGCTGATCGAATTGGTGCGCATCTCAGCAGGTATCGCTTATGTCGCCGCGCTTGTGACGATCGCCAGCTTTGCCTATGCGGTCAAATGGCGTGGCTGGCCTACTGGCAACGGGGCCTTCAACGTCTGGACCAATCTTCCGCTGTTCGACCCAACCAAAGGTGGCGATGTTGTAACCCGTCTGCAGCGCGACGGGCGTTTGAACATCATGATTGGCGTGTTACTGCCATTCCTGATCCCCGCCCTGATCAAACTGATCTCGGAGTTTGGCAGCCCGATTACGCTCAGCAACCCGCAGACACTGATCTGGACGCTCAGCGCCTGGGCCTTTCTACCAGCCAGCATGATCATGCGCGGGATGGCGACCATTCGCGTTGCCAATTTGATCGTTGAAAAACGACGCGCCTATTCGACAACCGAGACGTCCCGACAGACTGCATGATCCGTATCCTTCTGCTGCTGATGCTGCCCTTCGCAGCGCAGGCAGAATCCCTTCGCATCGCGACCTTCAATACAGAGCTCAGCCGTGACGGGCCGGGGCTGTTATTGCGGGATATCCGGCGCGGCGACCCTCAGGTGGACGCCGTGGTCTCGGTCCTGGCGGAAACGAAACCGGACATCGTCGCACTTCAGAGCATTGATTGGGACCTGGACGGGCTGGCGCTTGGTGCCCTGACACAAGCTTTGGACGAGGCCGGATTAAGTTACCCATTCGCCTTTGCCGCTCAACCCAATGCAGGACTTGAAACCGGCCTAGACCTTGACGGTGACGGCAAAACCGGAGGGCCGGGCGACGCGCAGGGCTGGGGGAAATTCACCGGCCAATCGGGCATCGCTGTCTTGTCCCGGTATCCTATTCGAACCGGGGAGGCGCGTTCACTGACGTCTCTGTTGTGGCGTGATCTACCCGGAGCCACTCTGCCGCAAGTGGATGGGGTGCCATTCCCGTCGAAGCAGGCGCAAGAGCAGCAACGCCTGTCTTCGACCGCGCATTGGATTGTCCCAATTGAGGCACCCGGCGGGCTGATCGACGTTTTGACGTTTCACGCAACGCCTCCGGTTTTTGATGGGCCAGAGGACCGCAACGGGTTGCGCAATGCCGACGAAATCCGGCTGTGGTCTTTGGTTCTGAAGGGGGAACTGGGCCCATCACCCAAAGGCCGTTTCGTGATCGCGGGCGACGCTAATCTTGACCCCAATAAGGGAGAAGGGCGCAAGGACGCGATCCGTAATCTGCTGGACAACACGCGCTTGCAGGACTCAAAACCCTTAACGCCTGACGGATCACCTGAAACCGTGCTTTGGAAGGGCGTGGGCGAGATGCGGGTCGATTACGTTCTGCCGTCAGCAGGATGGCAGATTGCAGCGTCTGGCATCTACTGGCCTAAGGAAAACACCCCGGGCCGCAAATCAGCCGAAGCAGCAAGCCGCCATCGGCTGGTTTGGGTCGATTTGGTGGTGGAATAGTCGGCCTTACAGTGGCCCGGTATAAGTCCCCCGCGGTGGATATTTGTTCTCCAGCGCGTATTTGATCCCACCCGAAATATCCGAAACCGCAGGCCGACCAAACGGCGTTGTTTGCTGCCACGCAAAAAACAAGGTCCGATCAGGTGCGATATAGAAATGCCCCGGTTCGGCAAAAAACGGGGCTTCCGCCGTGCCCTCGCGCCCTTTTGAAATATGAAGGCCCCAGCCGTCCCGTGCCTCTGTCAACGGCAGGCCGTGTCCAACACGCAGCTTCGACGTCCCGGCTTTTTCGACAGTCTTGGCTGCCCGTTCGGCGCTATCGGTGCTCAGCATGATCACCTCGACACCCAGCGCTGCGAAATCATCCAGTGCAGCTTCAACCTCTCCCATCTGGCGGATACAGATCGGGCAGTGAAGGCCTCGATACTGAATCACCAGCGTGCCGTTTTCGCCCTTGTCGGCCTCCAGGTCAAAGTTACCACCGCCAATGGTTTCGATTTTAAGGGCAGGAACGGAATTTCCCGGTATCAACATGTGTTTTCCTCGTGAATTGACGGGTTCGTCTCATTGACCCGATGCGGCTCAGACGCTAGGCCCTTTGCGACGAAACGCAAGGAGACCGTCGATGTCCAACCCCTCGCTCCTCATCCTGCCCGGAGACGGAATTGGCCCGGAAGTTATGGCCGAAGTGCGCAAAATCATCGATTGGTTCGGTGCCAATCGTGATCTTCACTTTGACGTGAGCGAGGATCTGGTCGGCGGTGCGGCCTATGATGCCCACGGCAAACCACTGTCGGACGAGACCATGGCCAAAGCGCAAGAGGTGGACGCAGTTCTGCTGGGTGCTGTTGGCGGCCCGAAATACGACGATCTGGACTTCAGCGTAAAGCCCGAGCGCGGCCTGCTGCGCCTGCGCAAGGAAATGGACCTGTATTCCAACCTGCGCCCAGCTCAGTGCTTTGATGCGCTGGCCGATTTCTCGTCGCTGAAGAAAGACATCGTTGCCGGTCTGGATATCATGATCGTGCGCGAGCTGACCTCGGGCGTCTATTTCGGCGAGCCGCGTGGCATCTTCGAAGAAGGCAACGAGCGCGTCGGCATCAACACCCAGCGCTACACCGAGTCCGAGATCGAACGCGCCGCGCGCTCGGCCTTTGAACTGGCGATGCGCCGGAACAAGAAGCTGTGCTCGATGGAAAAGGCCAACGTGATGGAATCGGGCATCCTGTGGCGCGAGGTCGTAGATCGTGTTGCCGGGGATTACCCCGAGGTTGAAGTCGTCCATATGTATGCCGACAATGGCGCGATGCAGTTGGTACGCGCACCGAAGCAATTCGATGTGATCGTCACAGACAATCTGTTTGGTGATCTGCTGTCAGACTGCGCGGCGATGCTGACCGGCTCGCTGGGCATGCTGCCGTCGGCCAGCTTGGGCGCCCCGATGGCAAACGGCCGCCCCAAGGCGATGTACGAGCCCGTCCACGGATCGGCCCCGGATATTGCCGGACAGGGTAAGGCCAATCCGATCGCCTGTATTCTCAGCTTTGCCATGGCGCTGCGCTACAGTTTTGATCAGGGCGCCGAGGCGGATCGTCTGGAAGCCGCAATCGAAAAAGTTCTGGCCGATGGTGTCCGCACTGCCGATCTGGCGGCGGCGGAAGGGGTTCAGCCGGTATCGACCTCGGAAATGGGGGATACGATCGTGGCGGCGCTGGACGAAAGCCTGTGACCCACGCTGTATGTGATTAGGAAAAGGCGGCGCCGGGTGCGTCGCCTTTTTTAGTTGCCAAAGATACTGTTCAACAGGTTGTTGATTTCCTGTGCGAACCCACCCTGCCGGCGACGTTGCTGTGATGGTTGCACTGTCTGTACCGGAGGTTCGGGTGCCATCATTGGCAACGACGTGGGTGTCATGCCATCCGTCACGCGGACCATCGTCTCTTTCCAAATCTCGGCGGGCAATCCACCGCCGGTGACGCCGGACAGTGGCGTGTTGTCGTCATAACCCATCCAGACCCCCGCAACATAATCCGCAGTGAAACCGATAAACCACGCATCCCGCGCGGCCTGCGTCGTGCCGGTTTTACCTGCCACCTGCCAACCCGGCAGCTTGGCGCGCGCGCCGGTGCCTTCGGACACCACCCGCTCCATCATCCAGGTCAGTTGTTTGGCAGCAGCATCGTTGATGACACGCTCGCCGATACCGGTGGTTGTAATCATAACCGGAGTGTCATCACCCAGAAGTTTCAGTTCGGTCAGCCCGTAGGGCTCTACCGCTGAACCGCCGTTCAGGATACCCGCATAGGCACCGGTCATCTCGATCAACGTGCTCTCGGATGCGCCCAGCGCCAGCGCCGGACCCTGCGCCAGATCACTGGCGATCCCGAACCCGCTGGCGACGGTGCGGACGTTGTCCAGGCCCGAGATCTCGGCCACTTTGACCGCCGGGATATTCAGAGAATTCTTCAACGCATCTGCCAGAGTGACCCGGCCGTAGAACTTGTTGGTGTAGTTCTTCGGGCACCACTGGCCCGAACCGGGGATGTTCACGCAATAGGGTTCGTCCATCACGGTATCCAGCGGGGAATAACCCAGCTCCAACGCAGTTGCGTAAACGAAGGGCTTAAACGACGACCCGGTTTGGCGCAGCGCCTGAGTGGCCCGGTTGAACGCCCCTGACACCTTGGTTTTTCGCCCGCCGACCATGCCGCGCACGGCGCCGTCTGCCGACATGACCACAATCGCAGCCTGTGCTTTCGACCCCTCCCGGACTTTCTCCTCGAAGATATATTTCAACGCCTCTTCGGCGGACTTCTGGATGCGCTGATCCAGAGTGGTGCGGATCACCACATCTTCAGTAGTGTTGCGGGTAAAGAATTCGGGCCCGCTGGCCATGACCCAATCAGCAAAATACCCGCCTGCCCGCGCCGCGGCGGCCTCGGACAGGGCAGCTGGTCGACTACGTGCTTCACTGGCCTGAGCTGACGTCAGATAGCCCTGATCCTCCATAAGGCCGACCACCAGCCGCGCCCGGTCCTGAGACCGTTGCAGGTTGTTTGTGGGCGCATAACGTGTGGGAGCCACCAGAAGCCCGGCCAGCATCGCTGCCTCAGCCGGGGACACTTCGGCCGCCGATTTACCAAAGTAACGCTGACTTGCCGCTTCGAAGCCACGTGCGCCTGCCCCAAGGAATGCGCGGTTCAGATAGATGGTCAGAATTTGATCCTTGGAATACTTGACCTCCATCGCCATCGCATAGATGGCCTCTTTGGCTTTGCGCCATAACGAACCTTGGCGGCAGTCGGCCTCATACGCGGCCTCTGACTCCCATTCGCTCGGTTCATAGGGCACGCCGAGGCATAGCAGTTTGGCGGTTTGCTGCGTAATGGTCGAGCCACCATGGCCCGATAACGGTCCGCGTCCTTCGCTCAGGTTGATCCGAACCGCGCTTGCGATGCCGCGCGGACTGACTCCGAAATGGCGGTAAAAGCGTTTGTCTTCGGTCGCGACCACCGCGTTTTTCAGATGCGGAGACACCGTATCCGCAGTGATCACCCCACCAAACTGGTCGCCACGCCAGGCGAAAACCTTACCGTCGCGATCCAGCAAGGTCACCGATCCGCGCGCGCGCCCGTCCAGCAGTGCGTCTACATCAGGCAGGGTGCTGTAGACGATGCCGATGGCCAGCGCCAGCATCAGCGCGGCCACAGCCCCGACGCGCCAGGTGACGCCCCAGATCAGACGCCCGATCCAACGGAACAACCGCCGAAACGGCCCGCCACCACCACCCGAGCGGCGGCGTGTCTTCTTGCGGGTTGTCTTGCGCGCCACCGGCTTGCGGACCACGGATTTCTTGCCCGCAGGCTTCGCAGCGCGCTTGGTCGCCGTCGGCTTACGCCGCTTCGACGGATATCTTTTGTCCGCGACCAGTGGCGGCTTACGGCGCTTGGACTCAGTCATGCTCAAACTCTGCCCGATTATACTTTTGTCGCACCATACCCCGGTGCTGCCGACATGTAGAGGTGTGAATTTCCGGTAATTCCCCTCCTGCAACCGCCTATTTTTTTATCATCCGCGAATTTCTGTGCAAAAAATATGCAATTTCTTTGATTTTCAGCGCCACCTACTCCCGAAATCCATTCCTATAAGCCCGTCCTCACGCTTTTTTTCTGCAGGTGCGAAATACCGGCCACTCCGGAAAAGCAGAGGGGAAAGACGTGAAATTTATCATTGCAACAATCAAGCCGTTCAAGCTCGAGGAGGTGCGCGAGGCACTGACCCAGGCTGGTGTTCGCGGCATGATGGTGACCGAAATCAAGGGCTTCGGCTCGCAATCGGGTCACACCGAGATTTACCGCGGCGCGGAATACGCTGTGAATTTCGTGCCCAAGATCAAACTCGAGATCGTAGTTCCGGCCACCATGGCCGACCAGATCGTCGAAACCATCTCCAACACCGCCAAGACCGGCAAGATCGGTGACGGCAAGATTTTCGTCCTCGATGTCGAGCAGGCCCTGCGCGTGCGGACCGGGGAAACCAACGAGGATGCGCTGTAAGCGCTCCACCCCAATCATTCGAGGACTGACTATGAACCTGACAAAATCTCTCATCCCTGCTGCCGCGCTTGTCGTGCTGCCGCAGATGGGCCTGGCGCAAGAGGCCGCCGAAGGCGAGGCCGCGCTGCACACCCAATATATATTCACCACCCTGCTGTTCCTGATGGCGGGCTTTCTGGTCTTCTTCATGGCGGCAGGTTTTGCCATGCTGGAAGGCGGTCTGGTGCGTTCCAAAAACGTGGCCATGCAAATGATCAAGAACATCGCGTTATTTTCCATTGCCGCGATCATGTACTGGCTGATTGGCTTCAACACGATGTATCCAGGGGACTTCAATGGTTTCTTTGCCATTGGCGGTCCAACTGTGCTGGATCCGGTTGGTGTTGACCCTGCCGAAGCCGCGCTGGACTATGCTTCGATCGGTTCGGACTTCTTCTTCCAGTTGGTCTTTGTCGCTGCAACAGCGTCCATCGTGTCGGGTGCCGTGGCTGAACGGATCAAGCTGTGGCCCTTCCTGATCTTTGTCGTCGTGCTGACCGGTATCCTGTACCCGATCTCGGGGTCCTGGCAGTGGGGTGGTGGCTGGCTGTCCGAAGCTGGCTTCTCGGACTTCGCCGGTTCAACCGTTGTTCATTCGGTCGGCGGCTGGGCTGCTCTGGCTGGCTGTCTGATCCTTGGTCCGCGTATCGGCAAGTACAAGGACGGCAAAGTTCACCCAATGCCCGGTTCGAATCTGGCGCTAGCCACCTTGGGGACATTCATCCTGTGGCTGGGTTGGTTCGGCTTCAACGGCGGCTCGCAACTGGCCATGGGCACCGTGGGTGACGTATCCGACGTGTCGCGCATCTTTGCCAACACCAATATGGCCGCAGCCTCTGGTGCGGTTGCCGCTCTGATCATGACACAGGTCCTGTATAAAAAGCCCGACCTGACCATGGTGTTGAACGGTGCGCTGGCCGGTCTGGTCTCGATCACCGCTGAACCTCTGGCCCCAACCCTGTTTGGTGCGCTGTGGATTGGTGCCGTGGGCGGTATCATCGTGGTCTTCGCGGTTCCGATGCTGGACAAGTTCAAAATCGACGACGTTGTCGGCGCAATCCCAGTTCACCTGTTCGCAGGCATCTGGGGCACCATCGCTGTGATCTTTTACGGTGAGGCGAACCTGATCACCCAACTGACCGGCATCATCGCATACGGTGTCTTCACCTTTGTCGGCGCGCTGATCCTGTGGATCATCCTGAAGGCGACCTTGGGTATTCGCGTCAGCGAAGAGGACGAGATCAACGGGCTGGATATGGCGGAACTAGGGATGGAGGCCTATCCGGAGTTTTCGAAGGGGTAAAAAACCGACTACTACAAAAAAACCCGGGCGTTCGCGCCCGGGTTTTCTTTTGCTACAACGTTTGCTTCAGACCCCAACGTCAACAATCGCCTTTGCCAAAATCGGCACTGTGTTGACGTTCAATCCGGCAATGTTCAGACGGCTGTCGCCCACCATGTAGATGCCGTGATCGTTTCGCAGCTTTTCGACCAGTTCCGGGGCCGCACCCAGGCGCGAGAACATGCCGCGGTGCTGGGCGATAAAACCGAAGCGGTCCGAACCACTCAGGCGCTGCAATTCGTCGGCCAGTTGCTGACGCAGACCCAGCATGGACAGGCGGACCTCTTCCAGTTCAGCCGCCCAGTCGGCGCGCAGGGCCTCGTCGTTCAGGATGGTCGTCACGACCCGCGCGCCGTGATCAGGCGGGAACGAATAGTTCTGGCGGTTCAGGAACGACAGCGTGGACTGGTTCAGCGCGGTTTCTTCCGCGTTATCGCTGATCGCCATCAGCAACCCGGTCCGCTCGCGGTAGACGCCAAAGTTCTTCGAACAGGATGCCGCAACCAGACAGCGGCTGACCGACGCGGCAACCAGACGTACTGCCTGTGCGTCTTCTTCCAGACCGTCGCCGAAACCCTGATAGGCGATGTCGATCATCGCCACCAACCCGCGCGTGTTGATCAGGTTCACCACCTCTTGCCATTGCACAATGTTCAGATTGGCCCCGGTCGGATTGTGGCAGCAGCCGTGCAGCAGGACAACGTCACCCACTTTGGCTGTCTTGAGATCTTCGATCATCCCGTCGAAATCGACGCCACGAGCTTCGCCGTCGAAATACCGGTACGGGACCGTCTCGATCCCAAGATAGTGCAGGATCGACAGGTGGTTCGGCCAGGTCGGGTTCGACACGAACACACGGGCCGTGGGGTTGGCCATGCGGATCATCTCGAAGGCCTGACGGCAAGCACCGGTGCCGCCGGGGGTCGCCGCAGCAGCAATGTTGTCGCGCGGCACGGCGTCACCAAGGACCAGACCAATCATTGCGTCCGCAAAGGCCGGATCACCCGCCAGCCCGGTATAGGCCTTGCTTTCCTGCTCTTCCAGAATACGCTTTTCGGCTGCTTTTACCGCACGCATCACCGGCGTTACGCCGTCAGCATTCTTGTAGACACCCACGCCCAGATCGATCTTCTGATCGCGGGGGTCTTCGCGGTACATCTGCATCAGCGCCAGAATCTTGTCGGCAGGCTGTGGTTTCAGGTTCTCGAACATCAGTTCTCTCCGGTTGCGACGGGCAGGGTCGGGAAGGCACCCCATTCAGCCCAGGAGCCGTCATAAAGCGAGTGGTCTTTCTTGCCCATGCGTTCAAGCGCCAGGCTGAGGATCGCTGCGGTCACTCCTGACCCGCAGGATGTGATCGCCGGTTTCGACAGGTCCACGCCTGCGGCTTTGAACACGGCACGGCAGTCTTCGGGCGATTTCATTGTGCTGTCGGCATTCAGCAACTGGGTAAACGGCACATTGCGCGAGCCAGGAATGTGGCCCGAACGCAGCCCTTCGCGCGGCTCGGCCTCGGTCCCGGCAAAGCGTGGGGCCGACCGGGCGTCGATGATTTCATGGTCCGTCAGCTTTGCAGCGGCAGAGACTTGCGTTACATCGCGCACCAGGTGGTTCTGGACACGCACGGTCATATGCCTGTCACGGATAACGGGGGGCAGATCCTCGATCTCGCGACCTTCGGCCTGCCATTTGGGCAAACCGCCATCCAGAACGGCGATGTTGTCCTGGCCCATCAGGCGGAACAACCACCAAACGCGCGCTGCCGACATCAGCCCAGCGCCGTCATAGACGACCACCTGATGGCCATCGCCCACGCCCATCGCCCGCAGGCGTGACATGAACTTCTCGACCGGAGGTGCCATATGCGGCAGGTCCGAACGGTGGTCCGAAATCTCATCGATATCAAAGAACCGGGCGCCCGGGATGTGGCCAGCATCGTATTCCGCCTTGGCATCGCGGTTCTGCGCAGGCAGATACCATGACCCGTCCAAAATCCGAAGATCCGGATCCTTTAAATGTGCGGCCAACCAATCAGTAGATACGAGGGTTTTCGGATCGTCCTGCATCAAAGCCTCTCCTAAGCGAGCTTGAATTTTCCCTATAGGTGAGAGGCCAAACGTGCAAGCCATGCCAAGGCCTGCCCCCCTTGCGAACTGGTATTTTTTTCCGATCACCGACGTTTGCCTGCTTGACAGGCGGCACCTTGTGCCAGACACCTGCGTGACATGGTTTCCAAAGGGGAATTTCCCCAGAGGAATGAAAAGGGAATCCGGTGCGACAAGACCCGTCTATGCCGGAACTGCCCCCGCAACTGTAGGCGGAGCTTCGCCCCAGCAGGACCACTGACCGAACGCATCGGTTGGGAAGGTCGGGACCGAACTCAATCCGCAAGTCAGGAGACCTGCCATGTGCAAGCCGGGCGACAGCCCAATTTAAACCTATCCGCCGTCGGGTGTGACGGTAAGGAGATCAAACTATGCACATCGAACCGGGCGTCGTAAACGGCGCCAAACTTGTCCTGAGCTACGCCACCGCGACCGGAGCAGGGCTCTATACCGCTAAACTGGCATGGGACAGTCTGAAAAGCAGCGGCCTTGCCAGCCTCGCCATTCGGTCGGCCCTGACCACCGGGCTGGTTTTCGCCTTCTTTGAAATATTGCCGCACTTCCCAGTCGGGGTGTCAGAAGTACACTTCATTCTGGGATCGACGCTGTTTTTGTTGTTTGGCGCAGCACCTGCTGCCATCGGCCTGATTGCGGGCCTGTTCATTCAGGGGTTTTTCCTGGCCCCTTTCGACCTGCCTCAGTTCGGGATGAACATGACAACGTTGCTGGTGCCATTGTTTGCCTTGCAGGCCTTGGCCGGCCGCATCATCGCGCCGAATACGGCCTATGTTGATCTGAAGTATTCTCAGGCGCTTGCGCTGTCCACAGCCTATCAGGGCGGAGTTGTCGTCTGGGTGGCATTCTGGGCGTTTTTTGGTCAAGGATTTGGGGCCGAGAACCTTGCGGCCGTTGTCAGCTTTGGCGCTGCCTACATGCTGGTTATCCTGATTGAGCCGCTGGCCGATCTGGCCGTTTTGGCCGCAGCGAAATCCACGCGGGACATGGGCAAGTTTGGCCTGTTCACGCCACGCCTACACAACGCGGCATAATCCCCTTGCGCCGCGTTACTCTGCGCGGCGCAACCTGAAATGCTGAATAATTCCGATCAGGCTAATCAGAATCCAGAATCCTTCAATCAACATTGACGCCAGATTGAAATTGTAGACCAACGAATAAACGATCAGGACCGAGCCCAGCAGGTTCACCACCGGGAATGCCAGATCGTCGGAATTCATCATCCGCATCTGGGTCGCGAAATACGCAGCGACCACGATCAGGGCTCCGAAGGACCCGATGGCATCGACGATAGTCAGGTTGTCGAGCAATGCAGTCATAGGCTGTGTCCGTTTTTTAAATTTCAGTCAGATGCGGGTAATGGTGCATGTTGAGAAAACTCGCCCCATCCACGCCAGCTCGGTAGCCGTGCGGCAGATCGGCTGCAAAGCGCAGGCCTTGCCCGGTTTGCAAGGGCAACCATTCTCCGTCTCGTAGAATTTCCAGCGTACCGCCAAGAACAAAGACCTCTTCTGTGACTCCTGCGGCATGGGGCGGGGATTCATGGCTTTGACTCGGGGTGAGCTCCACGTGAAAAGTCTCTGCTCCCAAATCCGGATCAAAGGGAAAGACAATTTTGACCTTGATGCTGCCAGGAAAGGTCACCGTCTGAAACACGCCCGCATTTGAGGGATCGCGCAATACTGCCGAGCCAATCAATGCGCTGAGTGGCAATTCGAACCCTTTGGCAATTTTCCACAGCGTCGCGATGGTCGGGCTGGATTCACCGCGTTCGATCTGGCCCAGCATCGCTTTGCTGACGCCCGTCATCTCGGCCACTTTCGACAGGCTCAGCCCCGTGGCTGCCCGTACATCCCTAAGCTTCAGCGTGATTTCGTCCGGTGCCATATCATCGTCTCTCGAATCCTCTTGTACGTTATAGCGCACATGTGATACGTGCGCTATAACGCACGAACCCCAAGACATGCAACCCGAGGCAATAGGGAAACAGCATATGCCATTGTACCGATCCAGAACCTCTACTCACGGCCGCAACATGGCGGGCGCACGCGGCCTGTGGCGCGCCACCGGCATGGGTGATGATGATTTTGGCAAACCGATCATCGCCATCGTCAATTCGTTCACCCAATTCGTGCCCGGCCACGTCCACCTGAAAGACCTTGGCCAGATGGTCGCGCGCGAGGTCGAGGCCGCAGGTGGTGTCGCCAAAGAGTTCAACACAATCGCCGTGGACGATGGCATCGCCATGGGTCACGACGGGATGCTGTATTCGCTGCCGTCCCGTGAGGTGATTGCGGATTCGGTCGAATACATGGTCAACGCACATTGCGCTGACGCGATGGTTTGTATCTCGAACTGCGACAAGATCACTCCGGGCATGTTGATGGCCGCGATGCGCCTGAACATCCCGGCAATCTTTGTTTCGGGCGGGCCGATGGAGGCCGGAAAGATCGACATCGAAGATCTGGACGTGAAAAAGATCGACCTTGTCGACGCGATGGTCGCGGCCGCCGACGACAAATACACTGACGAACAGGTCAAGCATATCGAGGAAAACGCCTGCCCCACCTGCGGGTCGTGTTCAGGCATGTTCACTGCCAACTCGATGAACTGTCTGGCCGAAGCGCTGGGTCTGGCCCTGCCGGGCAACGGCTCGACCCTGGCCACCCACGCGGATCGCAAGGAACTGTTCCTCGAAGCCGGGCGCCGCATCGTCGAGATTACCAAGCGGCATTATGAGCTGGACGAAAAAGGCTTCTTGCCGCGCGAGATCGCCACGTTCGAGGCGTTCGAAAACGCCATGAGCCTCGATATTGCCATGGGCGGGTCCACCAACACGGTTCTGCACCTGCTGGCCATTGCCCACGAGGGCGAGGTTCACTTCAACATGAGCCATATGGATCATCTCAGCCGCAAAGTACCGTGCCTGTGCAAAGTCGCGCCGAATACCGAGAATGTGCATATGGAAGACGTCCACCGTGCTGGTGGCATTTTCTCGATCCTTGGCGAGTTGAGCCGCGCCGGGCTGCTGCACGAAGATTGCAGCACCGTGCATTCGGCCACGATGGGCGAGGCAATCGCCAACTGGGACATTAAGGTCGCCAACAACCCCAAGGCGCAGGATCTGTTCAAGGCCGCCCCGGGTGGCGTTCGCACCACGCAGGCGTTCAGCCAGTCGAACAGGTACAAAGAGCTGGACACAGACCGCGAAGGCGGCGTGATCCGCTCAAAAGAGCACGCGTTCAGTCAGGACGGAGGTCTGGCGGTTCTGTTCGGCAACATCGCGCGCGACGGCTGTATCGTGAAAACGGCGGGCGTCGACGAGAACATCCTGAAATTCACCGGCTCGGCCTATGTCTGCGAAAGTCAGGACCAGGCTGTCAACGACATCCTGACCGGTAAGGTGGTTGAAGGCGACGTTGTGGTCATCCGCTACGAAGGTCCACGTGGCGGGCCGGGGATGCAGGAAATGCTGTACCCGACCTCGTATCTGAAATCGAAAGGGCTGGGCAAAGCCTGCGCGTTGTTGACCGACGGGCGCTTTTCGGGCGGTACATCCGGGTTGTCCATCGGCCACGTCTCTCCCGAAGCTGCCGAAGGTGGTGAGATCGGGCTGGTGAAAACCGGCGACAAGATCGAAATCGACATCCCCAACCGCACGATTCATCTGGCCGTATCGGACGAGGTACTTGCCGAGCGGCGCGAAGAACAGGATGAAAAGGGTTGGCATCCGGCAGAGCCACGCAAGCGCAAAGTTTCGACCGCGCTGAAAGCCTATGCCAAACTGACCACCAGCGCGGCCAAAGGGGCTGTGCGTCAGGTTTGAGTTAGAAATTGCTCAACAAAAAACAGTCCACCTTTCCGGTGGTCTGTTTTGGTTATGCTGTGCGGACATTGCTACCGATCATCTACTTGCTTGAAAGTTGACCACATTGAGCCTTCGATGCCATGTTTGGCGCCATGGCAATTGGTCTACTCAAACTCAGCAACGGTCACTTTTCTTTGGAATTCGAAGAAGAGGATGTTTCAGACGTTGTAGAGGCAATTAGAACTGAGTTCGGCAAAGCCGAACAAAAGCAATTTGTTATGGCGAGCGAAGTGAAGTTTGGTGGCGCCACTTTCGTGTTTCAAAATGAGTGGCAAGACCCATGCCTGGTCTCGTCCTGTCTTCAGGGCGATCAGTGCCTTCGGCAAATTCGTGAAAAGTTGAGCAGGCAATAGAGCCAACATATGGACAGAGTGAGTTTGGACACTTTGGGCTCGAAGCAGACACTCACCTGAAAATCAAATTCTAAGCAGATGCGTACCTGCCGGGCGCACCCATTGCTCCTCAATCACCCAGCTTGGCGTGAACCTCGTCCAGATCGATCTCACCAACGGGCATTTTGTTGCCCGGGTTTTCGAAATCGTATTTGAACAATTCGAAATCCTGTTTGTAGATTTCATAGACCAAATGCATGGACAGATCGTCAAAGTAGTCCTCGACCGGATGCGCGCGTTTGGGGCCATGCCCTTCGGATTCATTGAAACGCGGAATCCCGGACAGTGTCACAGGGTGCGCCGTATCCAAGTTGTCCAGCACGCCCTGCATGCCGTCGTTGAATTTTTCCGTCCAGAATATGCGATCATAGCGACCGCCATTTGCGATCAGCGTCGACACATGCCCTGACATGGCCGACCAGTGAATATCGGGGTCCATGGGCCGCCGCCACCGGATCGTATCGCGCGCGAACAATAGGAACCGGCGGAAACTGGCAATCTGGTCAAACTCGCCCTTGCCGTCTTCACCGCCAACTTCAATCCCGTAGTTGTAAACCAAGGTCGGCACCAGATTACCGCGATAGCGTTTGCCGTTGCGTTGGATGCCACAGATCTTGTCGAAAAAGGAACTGAGGATTCGGGTATACGGATTACGTACACAGGTGAACGTGTAAGACCCGTGCGATTGCACATTGCGGGCGATCAGATCCTGACTGCCATCAAAAGCCCATTTGTGCAGCCCGTCCTGCGCATCATGGATGTCACCATCGAAGAACTGACCATGATCCGAGTAATACATGATCTGCCCAATGGTCGAGCAGGCACATTTGGGCACCACGCGGTAAACCATGCTCTGACTCTCGGTCATCCATGTCCCGGGAAAACCCATTTGCCGCGCCTCCTTCGCCGGTTCGGTCTCAGGCCGATACTCTGGCATTCGGCGTAAAAGAACCAAAAATATTCTGTTTATTCAATCGCTCATCCTCAGTATCACGGATGGAAACGAGCGGAAATGAGAATTGCGGACCTCGATGGCAAAGATTGCCTACATTTTACTGTGTCACAAAGACCCTGAAGCAATCATCGCACAGGCCGAGCAACTGACCGCTGTCGGCGATTGCATGGCCATCCATTTCGATGCACGCGCCAAAGCAACGGATTACGAGCGCATCCGCAAGGCATTGGAAAGCAATCCAAACGTCACTTTCGCGCGCAAGCGGATCAAATGCGGCTGGGGGGAATGGTCGCTGGTTCAGGCCACCTTGTACGCGGTTCAGGCAGCGGTCGATGCTTTTCCGCGCGCCACGCATTTCTACATGCTGTCGGGTGATTGCATGGCGATCAAAACGGCCGAATACGCGCATCGGTTTCTGGATGAAAACGACGCGGATTTTATCGAGAGCCACGATTTCTTCGAAAGCAACTGGATCAAGACCGGCATGAAAGCGGACCGGCTGATCTATCGCCACTATTTCAACGAGCGAACCCAAAGCCGTCGGTTTTACGGAGCCTATGAACTTCAGAAGCGATTTAACCTGACACGCGACATCCCGGCGGATTTGCAGGTTATGATCGGTAGCCAATGGTGGTGTCTGCGCCGCCGTACGATTGAAATGATTCTGGCCTTTCTGCGCGAGCGACGGGATGTGGTCCGCTTCTTCTCAAGCACCTGGATACCGGACGAGACGTTCTTTCAGACGCTTGTCCGGCATCTGATCCCGAAAGAAGAAATAAACAACCGCACGCTGACCTTTCTGATGTTTTCGGACTACGGCATGCCGGTCACCTTCTACAATGATCACTACGATATGCTGCTGGGGCAGGATTACCTGTTTGCACGGAAAATCAGCCCCGAGGCGCATGAGCTCAAAGACAGGTTGGGGCGCCTTTATGCCACCGAAGGTGTCACGTTTCAGGTGTCGAACGAAGGGCGCAGCCTTTACAATTTTCTGACCGGACGCGGACGTGTCGGACGGCGTTATGCGAAACGGTTCTGGGAAGCCGCGAATACTCTGGGGCCCGAACGCGAGCTGTTTCTTGTCGTCTGTAAGAAATGGCACGTCGCGAAGCGCCTGATTGATCAGATCGCATCAGAAACCGATATCCCCTGCGTCGAATACCTGTTCAACGAGCTTGCAACACCGCTGCCGGATTTGGGTGGGATCGAAACGACCTTGACCAAGCGCTCGCGCCATCGTCGTGCGCTGGTGCAAATGTTGTTCGACCATTTCGGATCGGACCGGCTGGTTCTGTGCCTCGACCCGTCAAATCTGGACATTGTTCAAGACTTCTGCGCCGATCAGGCCCGCACTCATGTATTGGAGATCGAGTGCGACTATTCCAACGACTATCTGATTGGCCACGCTCGACGTGTGGGGCTGGCCGGGGAGACCAGCCCGGCGGAAACGGTCGAACGTCTTCTGCCAACCATTCGCAACGACATCGCATATGAATCGGAACAGATTCGCGGATCTGGGTTTGACGGGTATTTGCGCCTGCGCCAGTCCGCGCCCAATTCCGAGAACGAACGTGCCCTGGCGCAGTTCCTTGGCATTGCCGAGAACAAGGCCCAGGCCATCATGCGGTTGGATTATCTGTTTTGTGATTAAGCCCGGCGGCGTAAGGTGCACCGCCGGGTGATATAATCAGATGTCGAACTTGACGCCCTGCGCCAGCGGCAGTTCAGCCGAATAGTTCACCGTATTGGTCTGACGGCGCATATAGGCTTTCCACGCGTCCGAACCGCTTTCTCGCCCGCCACCGGTTTCCTTTTCACCGCCAAAGGCACCACCGATCTCTGCCCCCGAAGGACCGATATTGACGTTGGCAATGCCGCAATCGGACCCGGCTGCGGTCAGGAACTGCTCGGCTTCGCGCATGTTCAGCGTGAACACGCAGGAAGATAGGCCCTGCGGGACGTCATTCTGAATCTCCAGCGCGTCCGCAAAGTCGTCATAGCCCATGACATAGAGAATCGGCGCGAAGGTCTCGGTCTTCACGGTCGCAGTCTGACCGGGCATTTCGACAATAGCAGGCTCCATGTAGACGCCAGCCGGAACGCCTTCGGTGACGCGATTGCCGCCGAACACCGAACCGCCTTCTGCCTCAGCGGCTTTCAGCGCCGCAGTCATTGCGGCACCTGACGCTTCGTCCACCAGCGGGCCGACCAATGTGCCCTCGGCCAGCGGGTTGCCGATGGGCAGACCGGCATAGGCTTTCTTCAGGCGGCTCACCAGCTCCTCGCGGATTGAATTGTGCACGATCAGACGGCGCAGCGTGGTACAGCGCTGACCTGCGGTGCCAACAGCCGAGAAAACAATGGCGCGCACGGCCATTTCCAGATCGGCCGAGGGGCCAACGATCATCGCGTTGTTGCCGCCCAGTTCCAGAATACACTTGCCGAAACGCTGAGCCACGATGGGGGCCACCGCGCGACCCATGCGGGTCGAACCGGTGGCCGAGATCACCGGCACATCCTCGCTGGCCACCAGCGTCTCACCCAGATCAGCACCGCCGATCAGGGTTTGCAGCAGGTGGTCAGGCGCGTCACCAAACCGAGCCAGCGCGCGTTCAAAAATCTTCTGGCAAGCCAGCGCGGTCAGCGGGGTTTTCTCGGACGGTTTCCAGATCACAGGATCACCGCAAACCAGCGCAATCGCGGCGTTCCACGACCACACCGCAACCGGGAAGTTGAAGGCCGAGATCACACCGACCGGACCCACGGGGTGCCAGGTTTCCATCATCCGGTGGCCCGGACGCTCGGACGCGATGGTCAGGCCATAAAGCTGACGCGACAGACCCACGGCAAAGTCGCAGATATCGATCATCTCCTGCACTTCGCCCAGACCTTCGGACGTGATCTTGCCCGCTTCCCAGCTGACCAGCGCGCCCAGATCATCCTTGGCGGCGCGCAGCTCCTCGCCCAGCAGGCGGATCAGTTCACCGCGACGGGGGGCAGGTACGGTGCGCCACGCCTTGAACGCTGATTTGGCGTTGGCGAATACAGCATCCATATCCGACGCCAGTGTCTCATGCACCTCGGCCAACAGGCTGCCGTCGATCGGTGACGTCACCTTGAGCGTTCCGCCTTTCAGTTCGGCCTCAGTCAGATCCAGATTTGCAAGCGTGGTTTGGGCTGTCATCACTATGTCTTTCATCTCTCAGGCCGCCTTGTTCTGTTCGGTTACGTCACCAGCACGGTACAGCTGGCCAAATTCTGTGTTCAGGAAATCGGTCAGTTTGACCTGCTCTTGACGGATAAAGCCTTTCGAGGGCAGCGCCCCTGTCCGCATCAGATCGACCACACCCAGAACGCCTGCGGCGGTGGTGATCTGAATGGCGCTCCAGACCTGCCCGTTGATCGTGCGGGCGAAGGATTTGTTGATCAGGGATTTCTCGCGCAGCACGCCGTCGATCTTGCCCTTTGCGGTGCAATAGACCAGCACCACGTCCTGATCGGTGCGGGGCAAAGCGGCCTCGAAAATCTCTTTCAGTAGATCGCGGCGGCGCTCCAGCCCCAGATCGTTCAACAGCAGCTTCAGAATATCGCAGTGGCCCGGATAGCGGATCGAGCGATAGGATACAGCCCGCGCCTTGCCTTCCAGGGTCTCAGGCAAAGTGCCCAGACCGCCCGAGGTGTTGAAGCATTCATATTCCACACCATCGTGGCCCAGAACCTCATAGTCCTCCAACGGAGCGGTCTTCACCAGCTCGCCATTCACGATGGCATCGCAGGGGTTGCAGTATTCGTTGATCAGCCCGTCGGTCGACCAGGTCAGATTGTATTTCAACGCGTTTGTCGGATACAGTGGCAAGGCCCCGACCCGCATGTGCAGGCTGTCGATCTCATCGAATTCGGCGGCCAGCGCGGCGCCCGCAATGCCAACAAAACCCGGTGCCAAGCCACATTGCGGCATAAAGGCTGTGTCGCTGTCTTCCGCCAGCTGGCGCACGGCATTTGTGGCGGCCACATCTTCGGTCAAGTCGAAGTAGTGGGCACCAACCGTCTTGGCTGCCGCAGCAATCGCAGGGGTCAGGAAAAACGGAGCCGCCGAGATGATTGCATCGAAGCCTGTGAGGGCTTCGGTCATCCCAGCCTCGTCCTTGGCATCGATCTGTTTCGTCGACACACCCAGTCGGGATATTTCACCCAGCGCCTTCAGATCGTGATCCGCCACAGTCACACGATAATTCGGGGACCCTTTGAGCAAGGTGGCAATCATCTGCCCGATCTTGCCAGCCCCAATAACGCAAATGTTCCAGTTCACGACACGCCTCCATTGCCTGTTTTCATTCAGTATGAAGGGCAGCTTGTTCGGTTCGCAGGGTAAATCTTGACGAAACCGTCGTTATCTTCGGCGTATTATCGGAATTATCGTTATTTCGACGGCCAAGCCGGTCAATGGCTGCTACGCAGGATCAGTTCCGGCTCTAGCCACAGCTGTTCTTCGGGTTTGTCAGGGCTTTCAGCCCTGCGGTCCAACAGACCAACCACCTCGGCCACCAGTTCGGGAATGGGATTGCGCAGCGTGGTCAGTGAGAATGACGGCCAGGCAGCCATCGCAATGTCGTCGAACCCCAACACTGAAATATCCTCGGGCACACAAATACCTTTCTCGCGCAACGCTGTTAACGCCCCGATGGCCATCGCGTCATTGGCACAGACCAAGGCGTCAATCTCACCTCTCTGCACCAGCCGGGCGGCCGCGTCATATCCGCTTTGAACCGTGAAATCGCCCGTTTCTTCGGCGATCAGGGATAGGTTCTGCGACGATAAAGCCTGACACAGCCCTTCGCGCCGCCAATGTGACGAACTGAACTGCCCGGGACCGCCGATATAGGCAAACCGGGTTCGCCCCCTGCCCAGCAATGCAATCGTCCCGCGACGCATCCCGTCTGAATTACGGCAGCTCACATTGTCGACCCCCGGCGCATCCAGCATACGGCCACTTGAAATCACCGGAATGCTCAGCTTGCCACAGGATTCCACAATGTCTTCGTTCAGGCTGCCTGACCGCAGGATGATCGCCTCGAGCGGATAACGCAGCACGTTCGAGACCGCCTCGCGCGCAGTTTCTTCCGAGCCGCCAATCACGATAGGCCAGCGTCCCGCACCGCAAAGCCCGGTGGTCAGATGCTTGAGAACCTCCTGATCGTATTCATTCGGCATTTCGCCCACAAAGATCGCGACAAGGTTCGATCCACCTGCCTGTAGACTGGCGGCCAAAGCGTTGGGACGATAGCCCAACTCCTCCGCAGCTTTCAGGATGGCCTTTCGCTTTTCGGCATTCAGATAAGCACCGGGGGTGAACGCCCGCGACACAGCCGAGCGGGACGATCCGGCCATTTTCGCCACGTCTTCCGCCGTCACCCGCTTTGTTCGGGGGCCGCTTCTGGGTTTCATCTCAGCGCCTCACTGTCTTGTGTGCAGTTTCGTCAAAATACTTCACATTCGTCACAGCCGCGTTACAGTGCACTTGTATGTGAACACGTGTGCAGATTCCATACAAGGGGAGATCGGGGGGAATCTAAGATTAATTTCAAGGATTTAACTCGTATTCCAGTACGGAATCACGTGCGTACATTATTTGGAGTCGCAGGTCTCTGCGGGCCAAACCACCTCAATGTGCCCTCTGGGCCTCTTTGATCGGAGATACAGAATGACTCGTCTGACTCTCGCCTCTGCCGCAGCTGCGACGCTGCTGTCCGGCGCTGCTTTTGCGGAAACCGAAATCACCTTGTGGCACGCCATGGGCGGCGCGCTGGGGGATACCGTCAACCAGATCGCAGCGGATTTCAACGCCAGCCAAGACGAATACACCGTCACCCCCGTCTTCAAAGGCACCTATGAAGAAACCCTGACCGCAGGCATCGCCGCCTTCCGTGCAGGAGAGCAGCCGAACATCCTGCAAGTGTTTGACGCGGGTGCTGCCACCGTGATCGGTGCAAAAGGCGCAACTATTCCAGTTCAGGACCTGCTGACCGGGAATGGCGTCGAGTTCGATATCGAAGATTATATCTCGGGCGTGCGCTACTTCTTTGCCGACAGCGACGGCAAGATGATCGGTATGCCGTTCAACTCATCCTCGCCCATCATGTACTACAATGTGCAGGCGCTGGAAAAAGCAGGCGTGACCCCGCCGAAAACCTGGGAAGAGTTCCAGACCGTCACTGCCCCCGCGCTGAAAGAAGCCGGCTACACCGCCCTGTCGCAGTCGCACCTGCCCTGGATCTTCACCGAAAACTTCATGTCGCGCCACGACCTGCCGTTTGCCACCAACAACAATGGCTATGACAGCAACGACACCGAAATTCTGGTGAACAACGACGCCATCAAAGCACACTTTACCGCGGTTCAGGACTGGCAGGACAAAGGCTATTTCGAATGGTTCGGCACCGGTTGGGGCGACAACCAGACCCCGTTCGAGGACGGCAAGGTTGCAATCTGGCTGGGCTCGTCGGGTTCGTTTGGCGGCCTGTCCAAGAAAGACCTGCCGTTTGATTTCTCGGCTACCTATCTGCCCTATTGGGAAGCGGTCATCGCCGAGCCCAAACAGACCTTCATCGGAGGTGCAGCCCTGTTCGCGATGGCTGGTAAGCCTGCCGAGGAAAACGAAGCCACCGCTGCGTTCTTTGAGTTCCTGACCGCGCCGGAAACCCAGTATTTCTGGCACAAGGAAACCGGCTATGTTCCGATTACCGAAGCCGCTTATGAGCTGGCAAAATCGGACGGTCACTATGAAACCGCACCGGCTGCTGAGGTTGGTATCAAGCAGCTGTCGCTGCCTGCCGGTGACAACACCAAAGGCTATCGCATGGGCTTCTACGTTCAGATCCGTGACGTGATGAACCGCGAATATGGCCGTATCCTGACTGGTGAAACTTCGGTTGAAGACGCGTTCAAGAACATCGAGACAGAAGCCAACCAGCTGCTCGAGCGTTTCTCGAAAACTCAGGGGTAATCTGATACTCTGACCGGGCGCGGCGGTTGCAGACATCTGCGGCCGCCGCCCTTAATTCAATGAAAGGAAGGCCAGCATGAAGCGCGCAGGCTTTGACACGAAATGGCTGCCGATCCTGCTGCTGCTGCCGCAGTTGATCATTATCGCAGTCTTCTTCTATTGGCCCGCAGCCCATGCGATCCAGTCCTCGATGTTCCTGCAAGACCCGTTCGGGTTCGGATCGACCTTCGTCGGTGCCGACAATTACACCGATCTGGCTGCGAATGCGGAATACCGCCGTATCGCCTGGTTCACGGTTGTGTTCACCGTGCTGGTCACGTTTTTCTCACTGGGTATTGCGCTGCTGCTGGCCGTCAAGGCCGACAAAGTCATTCGTGGCGCGCGCAGCTATCGGACCCTGCTGATGTGGGTCTATGCGGTTGCCCCTCCGGTCGCGGGCTTCATCGGTCTGATCATGTTCGACCAAAGCTGGGGACCACTGACCGAGTTCGCGCAGAAACTCGGTTGGGATTTCAAGCTGGGCGTCAACAATTTCGACACCGCAACCGCGATGATCGTCGTCTCGGTCTGGAAACAGGTGCCTGTCAATTTCATCTTCTTCCTGTCCGGCCTGCAATCCATCCCGCGTTCCGTGCGCGAGGCCGCGCTGATCGACAATGGCTCGGCCACCAGCCGGTTCTGGGATGTCACTTTCCCGCTGCTGGCACCCACAGGGTTCTTCCTGCTGATCATCAACATCACCTATTCCCTGTTCGACACTTTCGGCACCATCGACGTGCTGGTGAAGGGTGAGCCGGGCAACAACCCGATGACGCTGGTCTACAAGGTCTATGTGGACGGGTTCCGCGGCAATGACCTGGGCGGATCGTCGGCGCAATCGGTTGTCCTGATGGTGTTGGTACTGGCGTTGACCATCTTCCAGTTCCGGCTGGTCGAACGTCGCATCCATTATACGTAAGGGGGCCTGTCATGACACATGTTCATACCGCACAAAGCGTCGAAACGGCGGCCCCCAAGGTCTCAAAACGCCGTATTCGTCTGAGTGATATCGGCGACCACGTGGTCCTGATCCTTGGCGCGCTGTTCATGCTGCTGCCGCTGTTGGTGGTCTTTCAAATGACCACGATGCCGGATGTCGAGGTGATCAAGACCGGCCCGACCCTGCAAATCGGCGATCAGCTAGGCCCTAACTTTGACAAGGCGATGTTTCAGGCCTCGGGCTTTTCCGGCTTGAACACCGGAACCAGCATGCTGATGAACTCGTTCATTCTGGGCATCGGCTTTGCGGTCGGCAAGATCGTCATCGGCATGATGGCGGCTTATGCGATTGTCTATTTCCGCCTGCGCTTTGCCACGCTGGCGTTCTGGATCATCTTCACCACGCTGCTGCTGCCGCTTGAGGTGCGCATCCTGCCTTCATACGAAGTGATCCAGAAGCTGGGAATGCTGAACACCTATCAGGGCCTGATCATCCCGCTGATCGCTTCGGCCACAGCGACATTCTTCTTCCGGCAATACTACCGCTCGGTCCCTGAAGAACTGGTCGAGGCCGCGCGTATCGATGGCGCGGGTCCGATCAAGTTCTTCATCGACATTCTGGTGCCACTCAGCCGGACGATGATTGCCGCGATGTTTATCATCATGTTCGTCTTCGGCTGGAACCAGTATCTGTGGCCGACGATGATCACCACCGAAGAGGATATGTTCACCCTGGTCCGCGGCATCAAACAGATCACGCAGGTTCTTGAAGGCAACAATGTCCCCGAATATGGCCGCGCGAACATGCTGGCAATCATCGCCATCATCCCGCCGGTCTTCGTCGTCATTTTCTTCCAAAGCTGGTTCGTCAAGGGCCTGACGGAATCCGATAAGTAAGGAATACACCACATGGCTCAGGTTTCCCTGAACGCAATCCGCAAGCTTTATCCCAACGGGTTCGAGGCGGTCACGCCCTCCAGCTTCCATATCGACGATGGCGAATTCGTCGTGCTGGTCGGCCCGTCGGGCTGCGGTAAATCCACACTGCTGCGCATGATCGCGGGGCTTGAAGATATCACCGAAGGCACCTTGCATATCGGCGACCGCGAGGTGAACAATGTCGATCCCGCAGATCGCGACATCGCGATGGTGTTCCAGAACTATGCTTTGTATCCGCATATGACGGTACGCAAGAACATCGCTTACGGTCTGAAGAACCGTAAAACCCCGGCGGCCGAGATTGACCGCAAAGTGGCCGAGGCCTCGGCGTTGTTGAATCTGGATGACTATCTGGATCGCAAACCGTCGCAACTGTCGGGCGGTCAGCGCCAACGCGTCGCCATGGGCCGCGCCATCGTGCGCGACCCGGCCCTGTTCCTGTTTGACGAACCGTTGTCGAACCTGGATGCCAAACTGCGCAACCAGATGCGGATCGAGATCAAGGCACTGCAACGGCGTCTGGGCGTGACCTCGATCTACGTCACCCACGATCAGGTCGAAGCGATGACCATGGCCGACCGCATCATCGTCATGAACAGCGGCAAGATCGAACAGATCGGCACCCCGGCCGAGGTCTATCACTCCCCCGCCTCGACCTTTGTGGCGGCCTTCATGGGCGCGCCGCCGATGAACCTGCTGAACGCGCGGGCCAGCGGTGGATCGGTGCGCTTTGCCGATACCCACATCACCGATGGTGCCCCGGCCGATGGTCCCGTGACCCTTGGCATCCGCCCCGAGGATCTGTTGCTGGACCCTGCCGGGCCGCTGTCGATCACTATCGACATCATCGAGGAACTGGGCGCACATCGTCTGCTGCATGCCTCGATCGGGCAGGAACAACTGACCGTGCATGTGGGCAAGGATACCGAAGTGTCCCCCGGCCCCGCCAACCTGTCGGTCAAACCCGGCACGGCCTCTCTGTTTGCAATTGAGACCGGAAAGCGCCTGTGACCCATACAGTTCCGACCTTGCCGCTGGTCTCGGACACCGAGCGCCAGCGCATCCTCACGGCCCCTCGCACGGCTGAGGCGCATCGTGCATTGCTGGCGGGCATTCCCGCAATGAACTTGCTGCAAACCGGTGGAGAGGCCCCGGATACAGCCCTGCCGCAAGAGATTTCCGTTGCGGCGTGGAATCTGGAACGCTGTCTTTTCCCCGAAGAAAGCGCCAGCCATCTGGCACCCTATGCCCCGCAAGTGGTTCTGCTGTCCGAGATGGATCACGGCATGGCCCGCACCGGGCAGCGCCACACAACTGCGGATATGGCTCACGCGCTGGGCATGACCTATGCCTACGGGGTCGAGTTTCACGAACTGGATCTCGGCGGCCCGACGGAACGGGCCTACTGCACCGACGATTTCAACACCCGGGGCTGGCACGGCAACGCGATCCTCAGTTCGGTGCCCTTCGAGCGGCTGATGCTGCTGCGGCTGGATGAGGACGGGCATTGGTTCATGACCGATGGCGGCGCGGGCGACCCGGAACAACCGCGCGTCGGTGGCCGTATGGCGCTGGCGGCGATCCTGCCCGGACAGGACGGGCCCATTTGCGTGGTGTCGACACATCTGGAAAGCAACTCGGGCGCGGCGCACCGTGCTGCTCAGTTCGATGCGCTGCTGGACAGGCTGGACCAGTTCGCGCCGGACATGCCCGTGATCATCGGCGGGGACCTGAACACCGGAAACCACATCCCTCCGAATTTCGACTGGCGGGATGAGACTTTGTTCCAGAATGCAGAGCAACGCGGCTATGACTGGTCTTGTTCACCCGAGGGCATGACCACACGGCCAAGCCTGATCACACCCCATCCGTCCCGGCAAATGCGACTGGACTGGTTTTGCACCCGAGGGGTCATCTGCGCGGACAAGCGGCGCGTGCCTTCGGTGACCGAAGAAGGCAAACCACTGTCCGACCACGATGCGGTCTGGTGCCGGGTCACCCAAGGCTGAAGGTTACAACCACGATGTGCCGCGCCTTTGGCGTCGGCACATCGTAAACCCTTGGCAAAGTTGCGATGTCTTTTGGACCACCCCCTTGCACAATATCCAGACCACGTTACACCTTTGCCGGGGTCGCCCGTCAGATGGGTGAGATCATGACAATTGCAAATGACAAGCCAGGTGCCCAGTACGGGTGTGCCTGATCCGACATGAAACCAGGCCGTCGCGGCCAGATGAAAGAAAGATCTGCTTATGTTGACCGGAAAACACCTGATCGCAGGCAATTGGACTGGCTCAGAGGCCAGCTTTTCTTCGGACCCGGCCCATGGGCCCAGCCATGACTTTTCAGTGGGTACGCCGGCGGATGTAGACGCGGCGGCTCAAAGTGCCGAGCAGGCGTTTCTGACGTTCGGATGGTCCTCACGCGCGGATCGCGCCGCCTTGCTGCGCGCCATCGCCGATGAGATCGATGCGCGCGGCGAGGCGATCACCGAAATCGGAACTCAGGAAACCGGTCTGCCCGAAATGCGGTTGCAGGGCGAACGCGGTCGTACCGTGGGGCAGTTGCGCCTGTTTGCCGATCACATCGAAAATGGTTCCTATCTGGACCTGCGCCACGATACCGCCCTGCCCGACCGCGCACCACTGCCCCGGCCCGATTTGCAGATGATCCAGCGCCCGTTGGGGCCGGTCGCCGTTTTCGGAGCCTCTAACTTCCCGTTGGCTTTTTCGGTTGCTGGCGGCGACACTGCAGCAGCCCTGGCGGCTGGCTGCCCAGTCGTGGTCAAAGGCCACCCGGCCCATCCCGGCACCGGCGAGATCGTGGCCCAAGCCATCGACGCCGCGATCAAATCAACCGGCACGCATCCAGGCGTGTTCTCTCTGATCCAAAGCAACGGGATCGAGGTCGGCACCGCGCTGGCCCAACACCCGCTGATCCGTGCGGTGGGTTTCACCGGATCGCTACGCGCCGGTCGTGCCCTGTTCGACCTGTGCGCTGCCCGACCCGAGCCAATCCCTTTCTTTGGCGAGCTGGGCTCGGTCAATCCGATGTTCATCCTGCCGCAAGCGGCATCCGCGCGCGGCACCGAAATCGGAACGGGATGGGCCGGATCGCTGACCATGGGCGTGGGCCAGTTCTGCACCAATCCCGGTATCGCCGTCATCATCGACGGGCCCGAGGCGGATGCGTTTCAGGACGCAGCCGAAACCGGGCTATCTGCCGTTGCCGACCAGACCATGCTGACCCCGGGTATCGCCGCCGCCTATCGCGACGGCACCGCGCGCGTGGCCGCGGGTACCGGGGTGACCAAGATCATGGGTAACAGCTGTGATGCCCGCAACGCGGCACCTTATCTGTTCTCGGTATCGGGCGACGATTGGCTGAGCGATCACAAATTGCAGGAAGAGGTTTTTGGCCCGCTGGGCATCATCGTGCGTGCCAAGGATCTGGATCAAATGCAACAGATCGCCCACGCCGTTGAAGGTCAGCTGACCTGCACGCTGCACATGGACGACGCCGACCGCGACGCTGCCCGGACCCTTATGCCGATGCTGGAGCGTAAGGCAGGCCGGTTGCTGGCGAACAGCTTCCCCACAGGCGTTGAGGTCTGCGACAGCATGGTTCATGGCGGCCCCTACCCGGCTTCGACCAATTTTGGTGCGACATCGGTCGGTACGCTGTCGATCCGCCGCTTCCTGCGCCCGGTCTGTTATCAGGACATCCCGGCAGACCTGCTGCCCGAGGCGACCTGAAACCCGACGTCAAAGGACGCCAGATATGAAGCTGCTGCGCTTCGGTGCAACCGGTTCGGAAAAACCCGGTTTGCTGGACAACAACGGTGATATCCGTGACCTGTCTGGCGAGGTCGCGGATATTGCAGGCGAGGCGCTGAGCGACAAGGTTCTGGCAAAATTGCGCGAGATCGATCCGCACAGCTTACCCCTGGTCGACGGCACAGCGCGTATCGGGCCTTGCGTCGGTCATGTCGGGAAATTCATCTGCATAGGCCTGAACTATGCCGACCACGCAGCCGAGGCCGGAATGGAGCTGCCCGCCGAACCGGTGATCTTTCTCAAGGCGACCTCGGCCATCTGCGGCCCCAACGACACGGTCGAAATCCCGCGCGGCGCGGTCAAGACCGATTGGGAGGTCGAGCTGGGCGTGGTGATCGGCAAGGCGGCGAAATACGTATCCGAGGAAGATGCACTTGGCCATGTCACCGGATATTGCGTCGTCAACGATGTGTCAGAGCGCGATTTTCAGCTTCACCGCTCTGGCCAGTGGGTCAAAGGAAAATCGGCCGACACGTTCGGACCAATTGGCCCGTGGCTTGTGACCCGGGATGAGGTTCCTGACCCACATAATCTGTCTATGTATCTTGAGGTGAACGGACACCGGTATCAGGATGGATCAACCAGAACGATGCATTTCGGTGTGGCCAAAGTCATCTCATACCTGTCGCAGTTCATGTCGCTACAGCCCGGGGATATCATCTCCACCGGGACGCCTCCGGGTGTTGGAATGGGTCAGACACCACCGGTTTACCTAAAGCCCGGAGATCGGCTGGAAACAGGGGTCGAAGGCCTTGGCGTACAACGTCAGACCGTTAGTGCGGGCTGACCTTGCGGCAGTGGCGACCGAAGCGTTGAACCACGCTAGTCCTGTTTTTCAACCTCTCGCGCCACAGCTTCTGCATCTGCTTCGATGACCTCTGCCTCTTCGACCTCGTCGACCGGCTCAGCCTCTGCGGTTTCCTCAGACTCTGCCCGATCTTCAAGCGCGCCAACGATCAGCGGCAACATGTGAACACCGGTTGCCGTTGCAATTTCAGGCGTTTGCGGTGTCTGCCAGCTGAGCGTGTCAAAGCTGCCGCAATTCTGGCAGACCGGGGCCCATTCGGGCTGAATGTCATGACAATTTTCACAAACCCATTGCGGCCCACGTGGCGCATTCAAGGCGCGGGCCAACCAGCCCTGAACCACGGCGTCCGATGCACCCTCGCCCCGTTCAATCGCCGCCATCAGAGTATAGGCCCGCGCATCGCCCTGTTTCTCAACAACATCACCCAACGCGCGGCGGGCTTCGGGGAAGTCTTCCGCCACGATGTTAAGCTCTGCCAGGATCAGGCGGGTCTCCATATCTTCCGGATGAATTCGGGTCAGCGCCGTAAAGCGTTTGATCCGGGCCTCGGGGGATTCATCCGGGACGATTTCCGCAAAGGCATGGGCCAAATCAGGATGCGGCTGAGCCTCCCACGCCTTTTTCAGGATTTTGGTCGCGGGACGTGGCTTGCCCTTGGCGATATAGGCGCGGGCAGCCATGGCAGCGGCAGGAACCAGATCGGGTGACAGGCGATTGGCCTCAATCGCGTGTTCCTGCTGTTCGACCGAGGCGTCTTCGTCAAGAATATCCTTGGCCTCGGACAGGGCCAGAACCGCGTCGCGGCGTTTGAACACATCGCGCGGCAGATACCCCGCTTTCAGTTTTGAGGTTAGGGTCGACCGCGCACCGGCCCAGTCCTGCGCCTTGGTCTGCAGGTTCAGCAAAACGTCCTGCGTTTCTTCATGTCGCGGTTTTATGGCCAGAGCCTTTTCAGCCAGCTTGCGGGCCGTTTCGTCATCCCCCTCAGCCAGTTTCTGTTTCATGATCCCGCGCACGCCAACAAAGCGGGTGGCATTGTTCGTCACCAGCTTCTTGTAGGTTTCGGACGCCTTTTTCGTGTCACCGGTCATCTCAGCCGCCTGCGCGACCAGAAGGTTGGTCAACTCGGGCTTGTTCAGCAGTTTTTCCGCCTTGTGCGCCTTGGTCATCGCCATGCGCCCTTCGCCCGAGGCCAGCGCCATCAGACCGTCCGCCAGCGCCTGATACCCACGCTGTTCACGACTGCGGTCGAAATACCGCGACAGCGCAGTTTCATCGCCGTTCAGGAATTTCAGCGTCGCGATCAGAAGACTGAGCAGCTTGAAGAACAGCCAGACCGCAAAGACCAGCAGGCCCAACGCGATGGCCGATTGCAGCGGCCCCAGAGTGTATTCCGTACCCGCCACGGTGACCTGAACGCCACCGCTGGATTCCATGAGAAAGCCCGCCCCCGTGGCCAGCAGACCGATAATCGCAACAAAAACAAGGATCTTTAACAACGACCACAGCATGGCAGGTCCTTCAGTTCGAGTTCACGCTTGAAACAAGCGCATTTGCCGCTTCGACGGCATTCGCCCGTGTCTGGGCCGACTGCACCCAACCGGCCAATGCCGCTTGGGCGGCTTCGGGAAGAGCTTTGATTTCGGACAGCGCCGCCGACAGATCACCATCCGCAAGCGCGGCCTGCGCCCGTGACAGGATCGCATCCGGATCGTCCCCATCCTGTGGAGTTACCGACCGTGCGCCCGTTTGGCGCTGCAGAAACGCCACCAACCCGGTACTCTTATCCGCATCTCGCGCATCGGCCAGCGCCGTCCGGGCCGCCGGAGCAAATGAGGCGCTAAGGTCAGACATCGTGGCAACCCCTTTGTCGGCTGGACCAGACAGAGCCTCTGGCACCGTCACCCCTCCGGCTTGCAGTTCCGATACCAGATCGGCAAAGGGCTGACCCGCATCCAATTGGCTTACCAGCCGCGAAAGTGTGGCGGTGTTTGCCGCAGCCTGCGCATCTGCGGCTGCTTTGGTTTCCAACGCCTGCGCATCCGTCACCATCTTTTCAACCTCGGCCCGTTGTGCAGCCATGGCGTCCTGAAGCTTTTTCAGCTCGGCATCATAGGCGGCGGTTGCCTCAGCCGATGCACCCTGGGCGACAGGGCGGTTTTCCAGCGCCGTCAGTCGATCCGCCAATGGATCGACCTTTCCTGTCAAAGCATCAACGCTGGACTTGACCCCACCTAGGTCACTTTCCAATGGCACCAGCTTGTTCGAAAGCGCCGAGACCTGATCTGTCAGACCCGAAAGATCTGGCCCATCGGACAGAGTTTTCGACAGCTTGGCAATCTGTTCCGATTGATCAGTCAGCTTGGCCTCAAGCGCCGCAATGGCATCCGCGCCATCGGAGCTATTGGAAAACAACCCGGCATTTCCGGCCGCAAATCCGATGGCCGCCGCGACAGCGCCACCCAACAGGGCCGGAACAAACCCGCCGCGCTTTTCCACCGTACGCTCAACGATCTTTTCCTGTTCCGCCGCTGGGGCAGATTCCACCGCTTCGGCTTCGGCTTCGGCTTCGGCTTCGGCTTCGGCTTCGGCTTCGGCTTCGGCTTCGGCTTCGGCTTCGGCTTCGGCTTCGGCTTCGGCTTCGGCTTCGGCTTCGGCTTCGGCTTCGGCTTCGGCTTCGGCTTCGGCTTCGGCTTCGGCTTCGGAAGGCGCGTCCTCTACAGGGTCTTCAACGTCAACGGGTGTATCGACAGTGTCCACCTCGGGTTGGACGGTTTCGCCTTGACCCACGTCTTGCGGGTCGGGGCTCTCAACCGGGTTCTGATCGGATTTCTTTTTACCAGCCACCGCCACATTCCCCTTATCGATTCCCAAAACACCAGAACTGCGAACTTGTCCAAGTTAATCCGGGCGCGGCGTGCTCTCAACCCGCATCGCAAGTTTCACAAGCTTTTTAACGGCTTTTCGCATTTTTCTGGGCGTCGGTTCTTTGGCGACTTTCAACCGGGTATAGCCCAAGGATTTAAGGGGGTCCGCAGTCGCTTCGCTGATTGCCGCAAGCCACAAAGGCGCGGTTCCGGACCAGACATCGGCAAATTGTCGCGCCGTACGGGGTGAAAATACTGGCGCGATAATTGGCGTATCGCCGATGGATGCTGCCATGGCCTCGTCTGTCAGAGGTAACAGGTTTTGCTGGTATATCGCCTGTTCAAAAACTGTCAGGCCCGACTCGGTCAGCCGCTCGGCAACATCGCCTCGGCTATGCTCACCCCGCAGATGCATCAAGGGGCTTTGAGGGTGTAGGCGCAGCAGGGTCGCAATCAGCTCTTCCGCCGTCGCACCGACCATCTGTGCATCCCAGCCCGCCCCTTTTGCCGTGCCCGTCGTTGCCGGGCCGACGCAATACGCAGGAAGATCACGATCGATGCCCATCGACGCTGCTGCATTAACTGCATTGGCAGACGAGAAAATGATCCCTTGCACACCGCGCGTGTCAGCCTGAATCTGCAAAGGTCTGATTTGTATCAGAGGGGAATGGATGACTTGCACCCGCGTCCTGGCGCGGGTTGGAAGTTGCGCAACAAACCTCTCAGAGGCGGCGCGCGGGCGGGTCATCAACAAATACAACAGGCGGCGCCTTCGGCCTTGGGATTGTTTGCGTCCGCGCAGGGTGATACCCCGCTTGGACATCATGATGCAACGGATCAGGCCAATGGTGCAAACACTTACCGTTCTGGGATTGGAAAGCAGCTGCGACGATACCGCCGCCGCAGTTGTGCGCCAGACCAACGGCGCGCGGGCCGAGATTCTGTCTTCGGTCGTGCATGGTCAAACCGAATTGCACAGCGCCTATGGCGGCGTCGTGCCCGAGATTGCGGCGCGCGCGCATGCTGAAAAACTGGATATTTGCGTTATTCAGGCTCTGAAATCTGCTGGTTTGGCCTTGCGCGACCTGGACGCCATCGCCGTCACCGCCGGACCGGGTTTGATCGGCGGCGTGATGTCCGGCGTCATGTGCGCCAAGGGGATCAGCGCAGCGACCAGCCTGCCCCTGATCGGCGTCAATCATCTGGCCGGGCATGCCCTGACACCACGCCTGACCGATGATGTGGCGTTTCCCTACCTGATGCTGCTGGTCTCGGGCGGGCATTGCCAATATCTGATCGCCCATGGGCCAGAGCAGTTCACTCGTCTGGGCGGCACAATCGACGATGCGCCGGGCGAGGCTTTCGACAAAACAGCTCGTTTGCTGGGCCTGCCGCAACCCGGTGGCCCGTCCGTCGAGGCCGAAGCGCGGTCAGGTGATCCCAGACGGTTCCGATTTCCGCGCCCTCTGCTGGATCGGCCCGGTTGCGATCTGTCATTCTCGGGCCTCAAGACGGCATTGATGCGGATGCGCGATCAGATCGCCGCAGAGAAGGGAGGCCTGACACAGCAGGATCGGGCTGATCTGTGCGCGGGCTTCCAGCAAGCCGTGGTGGATACCCTGGCCGAAAAGACCCGGCGCGCTTTGGCCCTTTATCTTGCAGAGCAACCACCCGTTCCGGTCATAGCCGTCGCAGGGGGTGTAGCCGCAAACTCGGCCATTCGAGCTGCGTTAGAGACTGTTTCGTCCCAAGCAGGCGCGTGCTTCACCGCGCCCCCAATGGCCTTGTGCACTGACAATGCGGCCATGATCGCCTATGCCGGGATCGAGCGGTTTCGCACCGGTGCCCGGGACGGGTTGGACCTAATGGCACGGCCCCGGTGGCCGTTGGATCAGACCAGTCCGGCAATGCTGGGCAGCGGCAAGAAGGGTGCAAAGGCATGAGCGTTTCCGTTCTGGGATCAGGCGCCTTCGGCACCGCACTGGCGATTTCACTGGCCGGAAACGGACCGGTCACCCTGTGGTCCCGGTCAGCCGAGCAGGCCGACAGGATGCAACAGACCCGACGGAACGCGACTCGCCTGCCAGATGTACCATTGCCGCCCACCATTTCGGTTACATCGGACATCACTCAGGCCGTCGAAAGTGATATTCTATTGTTGGCCGTCCCGATGCAAAAGCTACGCGGGGCGTTGCAGGATTATGCACCTGCGCTGGCCGGTAAAACTCTGGTTGCCTGCTGCAAGGGGATCGAACTGACATCGGGCCTTGGGCCAGTATCGGTCATTCGCCAAGTCGTCCCGGAGTCGCGCCCCGCTTTGCTGACAGGCCCCAGTTTTGCCGATGACATCGCCCGTGGTTTGCCCACCGCCTTGACGCTTGCCTGTGCAGACGGCGCTTTAGGCGAAACCTTACAAGCCGACCTGACAACCGCCAATCTACGCCTGTATCGCACAACGGACATAATCGGGGCCGAGTTGGGTGGGGCGTTGAAAAACGTCATGGCAATTGCCTGTGGCGCAGCCATCGGCGCGGGCCTGGGCGATAGCGCGCGTGCTGCGCTGATGACCCGAGGCTTTGCCGAGATGCAACGTTTTGCAACCATGCGCGGCGCCCAGGTGGAGACCCTTATGGGCTTGTCGGGGTTGGGCGATTTGGTGCTTACATGCTCGTCCGACCTGTCCAGAAACTATCGTTTTGGCCTGTCTTTGGGTCTGAATCAGCCTTTCGACAGCAGCACAACGGTAGAGGGTGTCGCCACCGCCCGCGCGATGGCTGATATCGCCAAAGCCGAGAGGTTTGACATGCCTATCAGCACGACAGTGGCGGAACTTAGCTATGGGGCTTACAGTGTCACTGAGGCAATCCAAACTCTGCTTAATCGCCCACTCAAGGAGGAATGATATGCTGATCGCTCTGATCGCGCGCGACAAAGACGGCGCATTGCAAACCCGATTGGACAATCGCGCCGCGCATCTGGCCTATATCGAAGAGACTGGCGTAGTTGCGCAGGCCGGGCCCTTGCTGAACGGGGATGCTATGATCGGGTCGCTGATTATTCTGGATGTCGAGGATCTGACAGCGGCGCAATCCTGGGCCGACAATGACCCCTACGCCAAGGCGGGCCTGTTTCAGTCTGTAGACCTGATCCCCTGGAAAAAGGTGATTGGCTGATGGCGTATTGGTTATTCAAATCGGAACCTTCAACCTGGAGCTGGGATCAGCAGGTCGCCAAGGGCGAGGCAGGTGAGGAATGGGACGGTGTGCGCAACTATCAGGCCCGCAATTTCATGCGCCAGATGCAGGTTGGCGATCGCGGGTTCTTTTATCATTCGCAAAAGGACAAGGCGATTGTCGGTATTGTAGAGGTCTGCGCCGAAGCCCATCCCGACAGCACCACGGATGACGAACGGTGGGAATGCGTGGACATCAAAGCGGTACGGCCATTTGTGACAGCAGTCACGCTGGAGCAGGTCAAGGCGGAGGAACGATTGTCCGAAATGGTTCTGGTCAAAAGCTCGCGCCTATCCGTTCAACCTGTGACCGAAGCAGAATGGCTGGCGATTTGCGCGATGGGTGAGACCCAACCGGACTGAGCGACTCAACGCCTGAGGGCATAAACCTTCTCAAAACACCAATAAAGTGGTATGTTTTGCAGGCTGCACCAAGCTGGGGGCTGTGGCTGTCGCATATTCTACGGTCGCCGTTCTTTCGTGGTGTTGCCCGAATGTTAGTTCGTCTTTTCGAAAGCAACGACCCATGTCTGACGTTGAAAGCAGCGATGGGACCAAAGAAGACATTGCTGCTGAGTTGAGTACAAAAAGCTGGGAAGCGCGCCTTGAGATTGCGCGAAAGCAGCGTGCATCCGCGCTAGCGGAGGCACGAGTCTCTGCTGCGCCAAAGACCGCGTGGGAGCTTCAGGAGAACATCTTTCAGGACAATGAGCCTGTAGAATTGGGCGAATCGAAACTTGAACAGGTTGTGAGCAAAACCGCACGGCCCAAAGTTCCCGCCAAGCGCCGACAAGGACAAATCCCTCACCGGTTGGCCTTCATCGTTGCGGGTGCAATGCTGTGCGGTGCGTTTCTTCAATGGGCAGCAACAAGTGTCTGGGCCGGCTGGCGAAGCCCTGACGCGTCGGCCCAGGTCAGCCTGAACGCCGCTACCTTGGAAAACCCGACAGGCTCTGATTCTGACGTTCAGCGTGTCAGTGCAGGACACGACCAGTCTGAACCTGCAGTGCCTGTCATATGGGCGGATGAACCCGACATCCTGACGCTCAAGGATATCGAAGTTCCCACCGTTCGCCCGCCAAAACCCGATGTTGCACCGGGACCTGCTCGCCATGTGCCGCCACCGGCTGCAATCTCTATGGAAGCCCTGCCCCCGCCCATGATGCCGGGTTTGGGCGAAGCCGTTACGCCCAGGCCATTGCCTGAGTTTGTGGCCAACTACGATCAGGACACCGCAATTCCCAAGGTGGAGGTGGCACGTTCCGAGATAAGTTCAAAACCCCAGAAGCCTTTGGCCACAGCAGTTTCACTTTTTGTACCGATGGGCGTTGCGAACGAAGCCAGCGCGAACGCGTATACAATATTGTCATCAGGTCGCACGGATGTGGTGACCACCGCGCGAGTTGGTTATTCCGTGAAGGCAACGCAGGTCCGTTACTATCACTCAGATGATGCGGAGTTGGCTGATCAGGCGGCAGAATCTCTGGGCGGTATTTCCCGCGATTTTACAGACTCCGGGTCCAAGACGCGACCGGGTCATATCGAGGTCTATCTGGCCGGATCTGGGGGCGGTCGGGCCCGGACATACCAGCAAAGAACGGATCCGGTAGAACGGATTCTTGCGCGCATCTTTGAAGAATTCAGATAGAGTTTGCGGGAAGGCCCCGGCGATGCAGAACCTTCCCTACCCCACGTGCTCCCGACTCACCACACGCGTATAGAATTTTTGGTTCTGACCGTCCTGGTCACGGATTGACGCTAGCCGAATATATGCAGCAAAATCAAACGCCAAGTTTTTAAAATATAATACAAATGCGAAACGCCTGCTGATCGGGGCAGGCGTTCCAATCGAAAATACAGCGATTAGCCGTAAACCGCTTCTTTGCCGAAATGCTTGGTCAGCATGTAATAGACAACGGCGCGGTATTTATTACGCTCGGACATACCGTAAGTTTCCAGAGCTTTATTGATGGCGTCCATCAATTCCGGCCCATCGGACAGGCCCAGCTTTTTGATCAGAAAGTTGTTCTTGACCGTCTCCAACTCACCTTCCTGGCTGGCCGCAACAGTAGACGCATCGGCATCATAGATAGCTGGTCCGCAGCCGATGGTCACTTTGGTCAGCAGATCCATATCGGCGTCCATGCCGCATTTGTTTTTCAGATCATCCGCATATTTGGCGATCAAGTCATCGCGTTTTCCCATAGTTCACTCCTGATAATTGGGTCGTTTCTGGCAATTGCCGCACTGCAAATACGGTAACGAGCGCATAAATTCACACAAAGGGAAAAATCGGCGGCTTTCCCCGTACTGGTTCCGAGCTACCCGGCGACTTGATTTCCATGCATCATTATTTAACATTTTTGTTAAATAATGATGCAGGAGGTTACCATGCCCGTTTCCCTTCCAAACGAAAGCGCTGAATACAGAGCCGCGCGCAACGCCCTGTTGACCGCGGAAACTGAATTGAGAGCCCGTATTGAAGATGTGGCAGCCCTTCGGCGCAACCTGCCCAAGGGCGGGATACTGCCGCAGGACTATGCGTTTCAGTCCCTCGACGGAAAACCAGCGCCGCTATCGTCTTTGTTAGGGTCGCATGACACCTTGGCGATCTATTCGTTAATGTATGGGCCAGAGGCAAAAAGCCCTTGCCCCATGTGTTCGGCATTTCTGGACGGGTTGGACGGACAGGTCGCGCATATCTGCCGGAAAATCGCCCTTGCCGTGGTGGCCCAAAACACACCTGAGAAGCTGTCAGAGCTCAACTCGCAAATGGGATGGCGCAATCTGCCGCTATACTCGTCCTTGGGCACCGATTACCAACGCGACTATCTGGCCGAAACACCTGATGGAAGTCAGCTGCCCATTCTGAACGTGTTCCAAAGGGACGGCGACAGCATACGCCATTTCTGGAGTTCAGAGATGTTCTTTGAGCCCAGCGACTGGCACCCACGGCATATCGACAGCGCATGGCCGCTTTGGAACGTTCTGGATTTCACGCCCATGGGTCGCGAAGACTTTATCCCGCCACTGCGCTGACGGATGACGTCAAAAAACGGCGACCGCGATGGCCGCCGTCTTAATTCTGCAAAATGTCAGACTTCAGTACCGATAATGCTCGGGTTTGTACGGGCCTTCGGGTTTCACGCCGATATAAGCGGCCTGATCGCTGTCCATCTGGGTCAGCTTCACGCCGATACGGTCCAGATGCAGGCGGGCGACTTTCTCATCCAGATGCTTGGGCAGGATGTAGACCTTGTTTTCGTACTGATCGCCTTTGGTGAACAGCTCGATCTGCGCCAGAACCTGGTTGGTGAAGGACGCCGACATCACAAACGAAGGGTGACCCGTTGCGTTGCCGAGGTTCAGCAAACGGCCTTCGGACAGCAGAATGATACGGTTGCCCGAGGGCATCTCGATCATATCCACCTGTTCCTTGATGTTGGTCCATTTGTGGTTCTTCAGGCTGGCCACCTGAATTTCATTGTCGAAATGGCCGATGTTGCCGACGATGGCCATGTCCTTCATCTCGCGCATATGCTCGATGCGGATCACGTCCTTGTTGCCGGTGGTGGTGATGAAGATATCCGCGCTGGCAACTTCGTCTTCCAGCAGGGTGACTTCAAACCCATCCATGGCCGCTTGCAGAGCACAGATCGGATCCACTTCGGTCACCTTCACACGAGCGCCTGCGCCGCGCAGCGAGGCAGCCGAGCCTTTGCCTACGTCACCATAACCGCAGACCACGGCAACCTTACCGGCCATCATGGTGTCGGTGGCGCGGCGGATACCGTCGACCAGCGATTCCTTACAGCCGTATTTGTTGTCAAACTTCGACTTGGTGACCGAGTCGTTCACGTTAATCGCCGGGAACGGCAGGTGGCCGTCTTTCACCAGCTGATACAGGCGGTTCACACCGGTGGTGGTTTCTTCGGACACGCCCTGGATCTGGTCGCGCATCTTGGTGAACCAGCCGGGGCTTGCCGCCATGCGTTTGGCAATCTGCTTCTTGATCACCTCTTCCTCTTCCGAACCGGGTACGGGGATGATGTCTTCACCCGCTTCGGCGCGGGCGCCCAGCAGGATGTACAGTGTCGCGTCGCCACCGTCGTCCAGGATCATGTTCGGGCCATCATCGAACAGGAAGGATTTGTCCAGATAATCCCAATGCTCTTCCAGCGTCTGGCCTTTGATGGCGAAAACCGGAATGCCCGCTTCGGCAATCGCAGCCGCCGCGTGATCCTGGGTTGAGAAGATGTTGCACGATGCCCAACGCACATCTGCGCCCAGCGCGACCAGCGTTTCGATCAAAACGGCTGTCTGGATGGTCATGTGCAGCGAGCCGACAATGCGCGCGCCTGACAGGGGCTTGCCTTCACCATATTCCGCACGCAGGGCCATCAGGCCCGGCATCTCGGTTTCGGCGATATCCAGTTCTTTACGGCCGAACCCGGCCAGTGAAATGTCTTTTACAATGTAGTCACTGCCCATAGCACCTCTCCAATTAAACCGAGGCAGCGTCTAACATTGACATCGCTGTCCTGCAATGCGTAACCGGGTGCCATATCAAGACGAAGGCAACGCACCGGAATACCCGGCAGGTAAAAAGTACATTCAGATGGTGAATACATCGCAACAGCTGGGCTTTTCCGCGTCCGGGCCGGCCAGGAACCGCAAGGCCATAATGTTCTGCTGCGACCAGAACTATCTTGTGTTTGCGGCACATGCCGCATCCCAGATCGCAGATCTTCATCCGCAGCGTGATTTCGATATCTGCATCTGCTTTGACAAGCGCCCGGTCTCGGTCCCCGACACGCTGGACCATCTGAACATCCGCCTTTGCCATGTCAAAACCGGCGACCTGTTCAAAGGGCTGCGTCTGGACCGTGGCAAGAGCCACGATGTCTACCTGCGTCTGGCCTTGCCGCTGGCCTTTGCCGACGACTATGACCGCATCCTCTATCTGGACAGCGATATTTTTATTCAGGGTGGCGATTTCAGTTCGCTGATGGACGTGGATTTCGCGCCCCATCCCATTGCAGCGGTCCGGGACAATACCCAATGGCGCACGCCAAAGCGCAGGCCCAAACAGTTCAAAACCCTGAATCTGCCCGCCGCGCCCTATTTCAACGCAGGCGTCATCCTGATGGATGTGACACGCTATAACGAACAGAACCTGTTGGATCGCTGCCTGACACTGGGCAAGGAACATGCCGACATCATGATCCGGCATGACCAGAACCTGTATAACTCCGTATTGCAGGGGGATTGGGCCGAACTCAGCCCGATGTGGAACTGGCAGTTTACCTGGTCGTCGCTTCTGTTTGCGATGCAGATCGAACCCCATCTGGTTCACTTCATCGGCAAGACAAAACCGTGGAAAGATCCAAAAGGCGAACTCAGCCCGCGATTTGCGAAGGCGATGCAGGCCTTCTCGGAACGGTATTTTCCGGACCTCGATGTCTTACAGGCTGCAGGTCAGCCGCTTGCCCCAGACAGCGCCAAAATGCGCAAGATGCTGCTGAAGCACTTCGTTTCGGGCGCCAGGACTCAGCGTTATCTCAATCGCTTTTCAGACGATCTGCAGGTCATCACGTCAAGATCACGGTAACAATATTCAGCTTGGGATGCCGTCCGGGGTGATCTTTGGTACTGCCTCAAAAAAGTCTGTGCCCACGGCCACGATACAACTAATTCCGTTGGGCTGTGTCACCAGAACGGTGTAGCTGCCCGTTTCTTTTGAAGTCCAGACCTCCATAACCGATTGCGTATTGCGCGATTTCTGCAATCCACCAAATGCCAGCTCTTCCGAGTAGCTGTCTTGCAGCTTGGTGATGATGTGATCGCGCTGCGCGCAGGTCTGAGCCAAAGCAGGCGGCGCGGTGGCGGCCATGCCAAAGGCCAGTGATATTCCAAACAAACGCTTGAACATAGCAAGCTCCTTTCGATACGAGTTTCGATCGAGAGGGGCACACCGGGAGGAGCATGCGCCCCCCTCGGTATTTATGTCGGGATCACCACGTGCCTGTGCAAAGCACGAATGCTCAAGAAAAAGTTGGCAGCTGGTGATCTTGACAGGTAAACTATACCACAAAAATGCGGCGCAATCGCGGCTGTTGAGACGGGGCATGGCATAATGGCAACACAAGCACGGGCGTGGCAAAGGATGCTGTCGGGGCGCAGGCTGGATTTACTTGACCCGACGCCAGTGGATATCGAGATCGAAGATATCGCCCACGGACTGGCCTTTGTGGCCCGCTGGAACGGACAAACACGCGGCGATTTCGCCTATTCCGTGGCCGAACATTCCCTTTTGGTCGAAGAACTGTTTGGCAAGATTGCGCCCAAAGCACCGGTGAAATGGCGGCTGGCGGCCTTGTTACACGATGCGCCGGAATATGTGATCGGAGATATGATCTCGCCCGTGAAATCCGCCGTGGGACCGGGTTACGGCGCGCTGGATGACCGGTTGGCTGCGGCAATCCACATCCGGTTCGGCCTGCCTGCTACCGTGCCGAAAACGGTGAAGCAGCAGATCAAGAAAGCCGACAAAATCAGCGCCTGGATGGAGGCGACGCAGATTGCGGGGTTTTCAGAGGCGGAGGCGACGAAGTTCTTTGGTCGGCCGAACAAAGCGGTGATGGAAGGGCTTGAGATCAAATTACGCCCGCCGGTTGAGGCTCGGCGGGCGTATTTGGTCAGGCACAAAGAACTGTTGGCATCCGTATAGTTTAGTTAAGAATTTGCTTATCGGCATCCAAAGTAGCCATCCTTCAGAAGAAAGGGGCCATCACCTATCATCTGGTTGGGTATTGAGTGCTTTCATTATGTAAGCAATCGCAAAAAAGATCCCGGCAGTTCCAAGAGGTGTAAGGTAAACGATTGCAGCTTGTGCGATCGAAGAGCCGCCAAAAGGTAGACGGTCCACTCCCAAAGCTTCTGCAACGGTCAGCAGAGTTAAAACGGCTGTAGACAACGCTAGGCAGCCAAAGACAACGTGTGGCTCAGACATAGTTTTCCCCATAGTGGTGATTTCCAAACTACACCGATGAGCAAAGTATTTCAACATCTTTGATCAACTATGATCAGTAGTGGATCGGTCTATATCTTGTGTATGAGATTCACAGTCTCGCAATTTTTACCACTTTTACCCATATTTAGATAAAATTAATGTGTCTGCACTTGCTCTCTCTTGTAACCTTCGCTATAAATTTGCATGGCACAAGCAATCGACCACCATTCATCATGAAAAAGCAACCATGAGCACCAAGGTCAAATTCCCGGAGCTAAGTGAGATTCTCTTAATGACCGGTTTGACCATCAACAGGGTCAGCACCATTACACGAGTGTCACGAAATACGCTCGCCGCAATGAGGGACGGTCAACGTGTAAGTACAAGCTCAGTAAGTAAGCTACTTAATGGTTTGGAAAACGAAGAGGGGATCGACGTTCGCGATTTTCGCACGACCCTTCAGCGTAGAATAGCCAAGCCAAATCAGAACAAGATAGCTTCAAATGGCGGGTCTATGATGTTGGCCGTCGATAATACTGCCAATGGCGGCTCTGGCAGACGTACATCCGCCAGTATTGCTGCGGACTTGCATGCTCGCATGAAAACCTGCGCCGAACTGGCCTCGGAACTGGCAGACGCGGCGGCGGATGGCGATCACGATGTAAACCAAGATGATCCTCGGCATATATTTAGATTTCACAAAAGGCTTAACGCAGACCTTGAGGAAATCTATCTTCAGTTTAAGCAATTGCTAACGCAAAAACATGATGACCAAATTTGAGATTTGCTTGCACAATATCTCAATACGACCTGCTCAACAGTTGTAAAAGCTGAAGACCAGGATCGCCCAAAACTAAGTCAGAAAATGCTACTCGCTACCGCGGACTACGCTTCGCCAAAATCCGCTGCAACGTCCGGCGGTGCATGTTCAGCCGCCGCGCGGTCTCGGACACATTCCGATCACACAGCTCATAGACGCGCTGAATGTGCTCCCAGCGCACGCGATCCGCGCTCATGGGGTTTTCCGGCGGCGGGGGCAGTTCGTCGCCCTTGGCCAGCAATGCGTTGGTGATGTCGGTGGCGTCGGCAGGCTTTGACAAATAGTCGGTCGCGCCGATCTTGACGGCAGCTACGGCGGTGGCAATCGCGCCGTAGCCCGTCAAAACCACAACACGGCTGTCGGGGCGTTTTTCGCGCAGCACTTCGACCACATCCAGACCGTTGCCATCCTCCAACCGCAGGTCAACAACCGCATAGGCCGGCGGGCGGGCGGTGGAGATGGCGCGGCCTGCGGCGACGGAACCGGCGGTTTCAACCTCGAACCCGCGTTTCTCCATGGCTTTGGCCAGACGTCTCAGAAATGGCTCGTCATCATCCACAAGAAGCAAGGATTTATCAGGGCCGATATCGAGTGGAGCGCTGTCCGCCATTGTCTTTTCTTTCCGCTAATTCACGCCGTTGGCTTAGACATGAGTCATAGCAGCGCCATGACAAAGGTCAAACAACGGGTTTTTGCTACATCTTTTCCAGGAAACAGCCCAATTGATCCGCCAACTGCTCGGCCGAAGCGTTGCGGTCAAAAAACTCCACAAACCCGTCCTCTGGCGTGACCAGGTACGAGAAGGTCGAGTGATCGACCAGATAATACTCGTCGCTTTTGTCATGCGCCTTGTAATAGGTCTTGTACGCCTGGCTGGCGGATTTGACCTGCTCGGGCGTTCCGGTCAACCCAACGGTTTTTCCGCCTAGGTTGAAGGCAAAGTCACCCACCACTTCGGGGGTATCGCGGTCCGGGTCGACCGAAATGAACAGCGGCGTCATCGACTGACCGCGTTCTGTCAGAATGTCCGATGCCTCGACATTGCGGGACATGTCCAGAGGGCAGACATCGGGGCAGAACGTATAGCCGAAATAGACCAGCGTCGGTTCGGTGATGACATCCGCGTCGGTCACGGTTTCGCCCTTGGCGTTGATAAGCTCAAACGGGCCGCCGATTGTTGCGGAGCCGCCCGCAATCTGGCTGGTCCGGCATTGGGCGTATTTGTCATCGGACCCTGCGCCGCGCGTCAGCAGCCACATGGCCCCCAGCCCGACGGCCAGAACAACGGTTGCGAGAATGGCGTAAAGGCGGATCATGGGGTCACCTGCGGCAAGGGGTTGTTGATCGTTTCGGCCCGGACACCTATCAAGTTACCCAGCCGGTGCAACAGGACATAATCGACCAATGGCAAATTCCAATACCAGTCTATGGCGCGGTCAGGAACGCAGCAGCTGGATTCGTCTGCGCACTCTGATCCTGTTGCGCTGGGTGGCCATCATTGGCCAGATCACCGCAATCACGGTGGCCCAGCAGACCTATCACGTGCAGCTTGAGCTGGGCCTGTGTTATACCGCCATTGGTGTTTCGGTCATGGGCAACCTGACAGCAATCCTGCTGTTCCCCGAAAACAAACGCCTGTCGGAATACGAGAACTTTCTGATGGTTCTCTTTGACCTGCTGCAATTATCCTTCCTGCTGTATCTGACTGGCGGTCTGAACAACCCCTTCGCGTTGCTGCTGGTGGGCCCGGTGACAATCTCGGCCAGCGTGATGAGCACGCGGTCAACCCTGATTGTTGGCGGCGTTGCGATTGTTTTGACGACCTTGCTGGCGCAATTCCACCTGCCCCTGCGCACCAATCTGGGTCTTGTTCTGGACATGCCTGATATCCTCCTGTTCGGAAACTGGGCTGCGATTGTCATCGCCATCGTGTTTCTGGGTGCCTATTCCCACCGGGTCAGTTCTGAGGTTCAGTCGATGTCCGAGGCGCTGTCAGCCACTCATATGGCGCTGGCGCGTGAGCAAAAGCTGACCGATCTGGGCGGTGTTGTCGCCGCCGCCGCACACGAACTGGGCACGCCGCTGGCGACGATCAAGCTGACAAGTTCGGAACTGATCGAGGAGCTGGACGACCGGCCAGACCTGAAAGAAGATGCCGCCCTGATCCGAGAGCAGGCCAATCGCTGCCGCGACATCCTGCGCGATATGGGACGGGCGGGCAAAGACGACCTGCATCTGCGTCAGGCGCCGTTGTCCAGCGTGATTCACGAGGCCGCCGAGCCACATATCCACCGCGGCAAGGAAGTGCATTTTGATGAAGGCCCGGTGGGCGACGGCGATGTTCAACAGCCCTCGATCCTGCGCAAGCCCGAGATCATCCACGGGCTGCGCAATCTGATCCAGAACGCGGTGGACTTTGCGCTGGGCAATGTCTGGGTCGAGGCCGAGTGGACTTCGAACTGGATCACGATCTGCATCATGGATGACGGGCGCGGCTTTCCTGCCCATATGTTTGGCCGTATCGGGGACCCGTTCGTCCGGAGACGGCGATCCGAGACCGATCGCAGTGCGCGGCCCGAATACGAAGGCATGGGCCTTGGCTTGTTCATCGCCAAGACCCTGTTGGAACGCAGCGGCGCCGAGCTGAAATTCGCAAACGGCGCGGATCCCTACCAAAACCTCACCGATCAGATCGACCGGCGCGGGGCTATTGTTCAGGTCACCTGGCCACGGAACCTGATCGACGCGCAAACCGGGGATTCTCCGGTGCCGTCCGGCGCAAACCAACCGTTTCAGATCTGAATTAAGAAGCCGTTAACCATTTACGGATCATAAAGGTTTCTGCGTTTGTCGGAGGCCTGATCATGGTGGACTGGATCATTCTGGCCGGGATCAGCCTGGTTTCAATCACCTTTGCCGTGCAATGGCTGCTGCCGCGCCGTCGGATCAGGGCGGCGGATTTCGGGCTATCTTTGTCCTCTTCACTTGATGATGCCGTGTTTTTATTCGACGGGGACACCCTTATCAGCCACTCCGACATCGCGTTGGCAGGGTTGGATTGTGTGAACGACTGGCACGATCTGCGCCGAATGTTGCAACGCGACTTTCCCGCCTTTCCCGAAACACCAGACGCGGTCCGGGCGGAAGGCAGTCTGACCATCTCGGCCATCGACTGTACGGTAGAGCGAGAAGTTGTATGTGAGTGGATCGACGGGATCGTTCGTGTTCAGCTACGCGATGTGGCTGGCAAGGACCCAAAACCGCGGGACCACAATGACCCGATCCGCCTTGTGATGGACAGGGCACCCTACCCTGTTTGGCTGTTGGATCACAGCGGCACAGTGCGCTGGTGCAATGCGGCCTATGTCTCATTGGTGCGCAAGGCACGCGGGCCAGACGCTGACCTGACCGCTCCGCTGTTTCCCGCGCGCGTTGACGAGGTTCCTTTGGGGCGCAAAACCCGTATGTCGATCACGGCCGGGGACGGTAACGCCAAACTGTGGTTCGATCTGACTCATGTCGAGCACGAGCAGGGCCATCTGTTCTACGCGGTTGATATCAACGCCATTGTCGAAGCCGAAATCGCCCAGCGCAAATTCGTCCAGACGATGACGAAAACCTTTGCGCAGCTGTCTATCGGACTGGCAATTTTTGATCGCAACAGGCAGCTTGCGCTGTTCAACCCTGCCCTGATCGATCTGACCACCCTGCCCCCGGATTTCCTGAGTTGCCGCCCCAGTCTGTCCGGTTTTTTTGACCGGCTGCGTGATCAGCACATGATGCCTGAACCCAAAAACTACCGCAGTTGGCGGCGGCAGATGAACGACCTGCTCGAGGCGGCGCAGGACGGCAATTATCAGGAAACCTGGTCCCTGCCCTCGGGCTCGGTCTATTCAGTCAGCGGGCGGCCACATCCTGACGGCGCGGTTGCGTTCTTGTTCGAGGACATAACCGCCGAAATTACTCTGACACGCCGGTTCCGGTCCGAGATGGACCTGATGCAATCCATTCTGGACAAGCTGGCCGACGCGATCATCGTATTTGCCGATGACGGTTCCCTGGCCTTCACCAACTACGCCTATCAGTTGCTTTGGGGTGAAAGTGACGAAGCCGGGTTTGAGCCGGTGACCGTGCTGGATATCACGCGGCAGTGGCAAGAGCACTGCCTGGCCACTCCGGTTCTGGGAGAGATCCGCGATTTTGTCGAGATGCGGGATAACCGGGCCGAATGGTCCGCCGAGATTCAAATGCGAAACGGTATGCATCTGACCTGTACGGCCAGCCCGATACAGAACGGGGCAACGATCGTGCGTTTCACCGCGATTGACAGGGTTGGGACAGAAAACAAAATGAGTAAAATCAGCGCCTGAACCGGGTTGCAGACGCCCATCCCCGCGTCCATTGTGGCGCCATGAATGCCTCGCTGTCGATTTCACTGAATTCCCCGGAAGAAACCTCGGCTTTGGCCTCGCGTTTGGGGGGCAATCTGAGTCGTGGCGACGTCCTGTTGCTGAATGGTCCCATCGGCAGCGGCAAAACCCATTTCGCCCGCGCGCTGATTCAATCCGTCTTGGCAGACCCCGAGGATATCCCCTCACCAACTTTCACGCTGGTGCAGGTCTATGACACACAGATCGGAGAGATCTGGCATTCCGACCTCTACCGCCTGACGGCCATAGAAGAGATAGAAGAGCTGGGCCTGACCGAAGCGTTCGAAACCGGTATCTGCCTGATCGAATGGCCCGAAAAACTGGGGCCTGTACGCCCGGAATCGGCCCTGACATTGGCCTTTCGGGCGAATCCCGACGACGATGACTGGCGCCGGTTGGATTTTTCCTGGACTGACCCGAAATGGGCGCGCAAGCTGGAGACCGCCGCATGACCAACCGGGCAATTCTGGCCGAAGCTTTGATTGCGCAAACACCATGGGCCAAGGCGACACACGCGCCTTTGGCTGGTGACGCATCGAACCGGCGCTACGAGCGACTGACCGACCCGGACAGTGGGCGAACTGCCGTTCTGATGGACGCGCCGCCGGACAAAGGTGAAGACGTTGCACCTTTTGTGCGCGTGTCCGAGTATCTGCGTTCCATCGGGCTGAGCGCCCCGGAAATCTATGCCGAGGACAGCGAGTATGGCTTTCTGTTGCTCGAAGATCTGGGCGATGATCTGTTCGCGCGGGTGCTGAAAAAGAAACCTGAATTAGAACGCGCCTTGTATGACGCCGCCACCGATGTTCTGGTCCATCTGCATGCTGCGCCCAGCCTGTCGCTGGACAGCTATGACCCGGCGCTGATGACCGAGTATGCGGCACTGTCCTTTACCAAATATGCGCAGGGCATTCTGGGCACCCATGACCCGGACGCCCGATCCCGGTTCGAACTGCGTTTTGCCGATATCCTGCACCGTGAAACCGGCGGCACGCGTGTTGTGGTGCAGCGTGACTATCACGCGGAAAACCTGATCTGGCTGCCCAAGCGCGAGGGGATCGCTCGTGTGGGTTTGCTGGATTTCCAAAGCGCGATGCTGTGTCATCCGGCCTATGATCTGATGTCGCTGTTGCAGGATGTGCGCCGAACTGTACCCATCGGAATCGAAATGCGCATGATTGACAGGTACATCTCGGCCACGGGTGTCGATGCGCACGATTTCCGAACTGCCTATAGCGTGCTTGGGGTTCAGCGAAACCTCCGCATTCTGGGTGGGTTTGCTCGACTCGCAACCGATTATGGCAAACCACACTATGTCGATCTGATACCGGCGGCATGGACGCATCTGATGCGCAATCTGGAACATCCCGCGCTGGTTCCGGTGGCTGATCTGCTGCGCGACTCGCTGCCAAAACCAACGCCCGAAAACCTTGCCGGACTGAGGGCACAATGACCCGACCGCCGCAGGCCATCATGCTGTTTGCCGCCGGGTTCGGCAAACGTATGGGCGAGCTGACTAGGAACCGGCCCAAGCCCCTTATCCCCGTGGCCGGAAAGCCTCTTGTCGACCATGCGCTGGATTTGGCGGAGGGTGTTCAGCCGGACCGGATTGTGGCGAACCTGCATTACCATGCCGATCAGCTTGCCGATCATCTGTCACCGCGTGGCGTTCTGTTGTCACATGAAGCGCCTGACATTCTGGAGACTGGCGGCGGGTTGAGGGCCGCATTGCCGCTGCTTGGCCCTGATCCTGTGTTCACCTTGAATACGGACGCAATCTGGTCTGGCCCCAACCCGTTGACCTTGCTGAAAAACGCCTGGAATCCTGACAAGATGGATGCGCTGCTGATGTGCATCCCGGTAAGGCAGACGATTGGCCATTCCGGGCCCGGCGATTTTACCGCAGATGCGGATGGCCGGATTACGCGCGGACCGGGACTGGTTTATGGCGGTGCTCAGATCCTGAAGACGAATGGGCTGCACACGTTCCCAGAAAGAGCGTTCTCGCTGAATCTGTTGTGGGATCGGATGCACCAGCAGGATCGCCTGTTTGCGCTTCGCTACCCCGGCCGCTGGTGCGATGTTGGCCGACCCGAAGGGATCGGCCTGGCCGAGGGTTTGATTGCCGATGTTTGACCCGTCTACCGCGCCAAGAGTGTTTGCCGTCCCGCCGGGCGTGGATTTTCCCAAGGCTTTGGTGAATGGCCTGCGGCAACGCTGCATTAACCAACCGCCCGAGGCCTTGGCGCGCGCACAACTGGTGGTGAATACCCGCCGCATGGACCGCCGTGTGCGGGACTTGTTCGATCAGGGTCCGCCTTGCCTGCTGCCACGTCTGTCACTGGTCACCGATCTGGGCGAAACCGTTGATCTGGCGCGAATCCCCCCGGCCATTCCTCCGCTACGCCGCAGATTGGAGCTTACGCAGCTGATCGCCAAACTGCTGGATCAGCAGCCGGATCTAGCCGCCAGATCCTCGCTGTTTGACCTGTCTGACAGTCTGGCGGCCTTGATCGATGAGATGCAGGGCGAAGGTGTCTCACCTGACGCCATCCGGCAGTTGGATGTCAGCGACATGTCCGGCCATTGGGCCCGCGCGCAGGCCTTTATCGGTATCGCGGACTACTTCATCGATACCGACGACAAGACACTGGACGTTCAGGCGCGGCAACGCCGTGTCGTCGAAATGCTGATCGCGCAGTGGCAGGAAGACCCGCCGCAACACCCGGTGATCCTCGCGGGCTCGACCGGTTCACGTGGCACGACCCTCATGCTGATGCAGGCGGTGGCACGATTACCGCAAGGCGCGCTGGTGCTGCCGGGTTATGATTTCGATCAGCCCGAACATGTCTGGCGCAATCTGGATAAGGCGCTGACGTCCGAAGACCATCCGCAATTCCGGTTTCGCAAACTGATGCGCGAACTGGATCTGACGCCGGACCAAATCCTGGCCTGGACCGACGATCAAGCTCCGTCACCGGCGCGTAACCGCTTGATCTCACTGGCCTTGCGCCCTGCCCCGATCACAGATGCCTGGATGGCAGAAGGTCCGCGCCTGACTGATCTGACCGGTGCGGCAAACGACCTGACCCTGGTTGAGGCACAATCGCCCCGGGCCGAGGCGCTCGCCATCGCGCTGCGCCTGCGTCAAGCTGCCGAGGACGGCCAGACTGCCGCGCTGATCACGCCCGACCGGATGCTGACTCGTCAGGTCACCGCCGCATTGGATCGCTGGGGTATCTTGCCGGATGACAGTGCCGGCCTGCCTTTGCAGTTGTCTCCACCCGGTCGATTCCTGCGCCACGTGGCCGGGCTGTTTGCCCATCGGCTGGATGGTGAGGCGCTGCTGACCCTTCTAAAGCACCCTCTTTGCCATGATGGCGGTGGCCGCGGAACGCATTTACTGCACACCCGTGATCTGGAACTGGATCTGCGACGCAAGGGCCCGCCGTTTCCGGACACCGAAAGCCTTTCGGGTTTTGCAGCCCGAAAGGAGGGGGTCGAGAACTGGGTTCAGTGGCTTATCGCTCATTTCTGCAAGCAGCAGGTTATTGGTTCCTTGCCGTTGTCGAACTGGGTCACGCGCCTGCGTGGATTGGCCGAGGCGATCTCGGCCGGTACGACCGGTGAACCCGGCACCTTGTGGCAGAAGAATGCCGGACAAAAGGCGCTGTCCGTGCTGACCGCATTGGAAGACGAGGCGGAACATGGCGGCGCGATGACAGCGCATGATTTCGCCGATCTTCTGGGCGCCCTGCTTGCGGGCGAAGAAGTTCGGGATCGGGATGCACCACACCCTCAGATCATGATCTGGGGCACGTTGGAGGCTCGTGTTCAGGGCGCGGATCTGCTGATTCTTGGCGGATTGAACGAGGGCAGCTGGCCCGAGGCCGCTGCACCGGACCCCTGGCTGAACCGCCAAATGCGCGATCAGGCCGGGTTGTTGCTGCCGGAACGCAGGATCGGGCTGTCGGCCCATGATTTTCAGCAAGCCATTGCCGCGCCCGAGGTCTGGCTGACCCGCGCCACCCGATCTGATGACGCGGAAACCGTGCCGTCCCGTTGGCTGAACCGGTTGACCAACCTGCTGCAGGGCTTGCCCAAACAGGAAGGGCCTGTAGCATTGGAGGGGATGCGCCAACGTGGTCAAAAATGGCTGCGCTGGTCTGAAGATTTGGAATATGCCCCACCTTTGACGGCGGCCCATCGTCCGTCTCCACGGCCTCCGGTCGCGGCCCGTCCGCGCGGATTGTCGGTGACCGAAATCAAACGGCTGATCCGCGACCCCTACGCCATCTACGCCAGGCACGTTCTACGGCTTAGGCCCCTTGATCCACTGGTTCAGGCCCCCGATGCCCTGCTGCGCGGGATCGTTATTCACGAGATATTGGAACATTTCATCAAGGACAGCGTGTTGGACGCTGCTTTGTTGACCCGCGAAAACTTCCTCAGACGGGCCGAATCCCTGCTGGAAACCCATGTGGCGTGGACCACGGCGCGGAAATTATGGCTGGCCCGCCTGACCCGGGTCGCGGATGCGTTTCTGAGCGCTGAAACTGCGCGCAGAACCGATGGCGGTCCTGTTGCGTTCGAAGCCAAAATGAACCTGACGCTTGCCCCGCTGGATTTCACGATCAGCGGTCGGGCCGACAGGATTGATCGAAACAGCCGGGGCGCATTGCGGATTGTCGACTATAAGACCGGCGCACCACCGTCCCAAAGCCAGCAGGCGAAGTTCGATAAACAGCTGCTGATCGAGGCCGCGCTGGCCGAGCAGGGCGGTATCGACGGGTTCGATCCCTCACCCGTTGCACAGGCCATCTTTGTCGGAATGGGCGGGGCTTATAAAGAGGTGCTGGCCCCCCTGACCGAAGAACCGCCCGACAAGGTTCTGTCCGAGCTAAAACAGTTGATTTCTGCCTATTTAGAGCCTGATCAGGGCTTCTCATCCCGACGTATGCTGCATAAGGATACCGACACGGGTGACTATGATCACCTGGCCCGCTTCGGCGAATGGGACCGGACCGCAGAAACCCGCCCCGAGGACCTGACATGACGCCCCGCAACGACGCAACCGAGCGGCAAGTGCAGGCTGCGCGACCAGATGCCTCGACCTGGCTGGCTGCAAATGCGGGGTCCGGCAAGACGCGCGTTCTGACGGACCGCGTGGCGCGGCTGTTGTTGGGTGGCGTGCAGCCGCAGCATATACTGTGCCTGACATACACCAAGGCCGCCGCCAGTGAGATGCAGAACCGCCTGTTCAAGCGCCTTGGCGAATGGGCAATGCTGAGTGACGATGACCTGATCGCGCAGTTGGTGGACCTTGGGATCGAAGGCACCATCGACCCGGCCAGCCTCGCCCAGGCGCGCACATTGTTTGCCCGCGCCATTGAGACGCCGGGCGGGTTGAAAATCCAGACAATCCACTCTTTCTGCGCCTCGCTGCTGCGCCGCTTTCCGCTGGAGGCTGGCGTAAGCCCCCAGTTTACCGAGATGGAAGACCGCGCCGCTGCCCTGCTGCGCGAGGAGATCGTCGAGGATTTCGCTGACGGCCCGCAATCCGCTTTGGTCGACGACATCGCCCAATTTGTCACCGATGCCGGCTTTGACGCGCTGACCGCTGCCATTACAAACAAACGAAGCCTTTTTTCTCAGACGCTTGACTGGCCTGGCCTACTGGACCGGTTTGGGTTGCCCGCCGGGTTTGACGAGGATGTGTTGCTGAGCAGTGTTTTCCTTGGGGGCGAGGTTGATCTGATCCAATCCATGCTGTCCGCGTTAACGGAAAGCGGCGGCAACAATGCTAAGGCGGCTGCAAAGCTTGCGCAGTTCAAAACTGCTCAGATGGCCAGTCTTCCAATCCTTGAAGATGTTCTTTTGACAGGAAAATCCGCGAAAGAGCCGTTCACGGCCAAGATAAACAGTTTTCCAACAAAAGCCCTGCGCGAAGGGGTTTTGGCTGATCGCATGCCGCAGCTCGAATCCCTAATGCAGCGGGTCGAGGATGCGCGTGAAAAACGTCTGGCCCTTGTGGCAGCGCAGAAGAGTCATGTCTTGCACCGTTTCGCCGCCGCCTTCCTGCCGGAATACGAACGACGCAAGCAATTGCGCGGCTGGTTAGACTTTGACGACCTGATCCTGCGCGCCAGACAGGTCCTGAACGATCCGGCTGTGGCGGAATGGGTGCTGTATCGTCTGGACGGGGGTATCGATCATATTCTGGTGGATGAAGCACAGGATACCAGCCCGGATCAGTGGGACGTGGTGGAAAAGCTCGCGCAGGAGTTCACCAGCGGGGAAGGGGCCCGGTCCGGGGTTGAGCGTACAATCTTTGTCGTCGGGGACAAGAAACAGTCAATCTATTCCTTCCAGGGGGCAGACCCTCAAGCTTTTGATCAGATGCGAGAGCAGTTTGGGCGGAAATTGCAGGAATCAGGCTCTAAACTGTGGGATTCGACGCTGGAGTTTTCGTTCCGATCCTCCAGCGCAATTCTGTCTTTGGTCGATATTCTGTTCGAAAATCACGCCTCTGCGGGGTTTCACAAGAACGCTCAGCATCGCGCCTTCAAGGCCGATCTGCCAGGTCGGGTGGACTTGTGGCCGGTGATCGAAAAGACCGAAGACGAGGAAGGTGGCGACTGGACGGACCCGGTCGACCGGCCGGGCGCTCGGCATCATACCGTATTGTTGGCGGACAAGATCGCGCGCTCGATCAAAGATATGATCGATAAGGGTGAAACGATCCCCGATGATGGGGCACCCGGCCAGTTTGTACGCCGCAAAGTGCAACCGGGGGATTTCCTGATCCTTGTTCAGCGCCGGTCCGATCTGTTTGCCGAGATCATACGCGCCTGTAAATCTGCTGGGCTGCCTATTGCTGGTGCCGACCGTCTGAAAGTGGGCGCTGAACTGGCCGTCAAAGACCTGGCCGCGCTGTTAAGCTTTCTGGCCACGCCCGAAGACAGCCTGTCGCTGGCCACGGTTCTGAAGTCTCCGCTGTTTGGCTGGTCGGAACAGGCGTTGTTTGATCTGGCACATCGCCGGACCGATACGTATTTGTGGACGGCCCTGCGCAATCGCGCGGATGAATACCCGGAAACATTGACCGTTTTGAACGATCTGCGGGGCCAAATCGACTTTTTGCGCCCCTACGACCTGATCGAACGCATACTGACCCGCCATGAAGGGCGCAAAAAGCTGTTGGGTCGTCTGGGGGCTGAGGCAGAAGACGGCATCAATGCTTTGCTGTCTCAGGCGCTGGCCTACGAGCGCACGGATGTTCCCAGCCTGACCGGATTTCTGATCTGGATGCAGACCGACGATTTGGAAATCAAGCGCCAGATGACCGGCGTTGGCAATATGATCCGGGTGATGACCGTGCACGGCTCAAAAGGGTTGGAAGCGCCGATCGTGATCCTGCCGGATACAGGCAAGCGACAGCCGCCGCGGGATGCCGAGATCATGGTCGCTGATAGGGTGCCGCTGTGGAAAGTACCCGCGGACGCATCACCCAGCCTGATTGCGAAGGCGCGCGAAGAGGCGCGGAGCCGAGAAGAAAATGAGCGGTTGCGGCTGCTCTATGTGGCTCTAACACGGGCTGAAAAGTGGCTCATTGTTGCCGCCGCGGGTGATGTCGGCACAGACGGAACCAGTTGGTATCAACTGGTACAGGCCGCCATGACGCAAGCCGGGGCGACACCGGTCGAAGGCGCCGAAACGCTGAGACTGGCGCATGGGGATTGGGATGGGCTGCCCATCGCCACGCACACTGAATCACGGCCAAAGATTGAGGCCATGCCCGATCTTTTCCACGCCGCACCACCGCCACCCGCCGAACCACAGACCTCGATCAGCCCCTCCGATCTGGGGGGAGCCAAGGCTTTGCCGGGGGATGACGGTCAGGATGAAGAGGCCGCCAAGCGACGTGGGACCCGTCTGCATCTTTTGTTGGAGCATTTGCCAACCGCGCAACCCGATGATTGGCCCCAGCTTTGCGCCCGGTTGATACCGGATATGCAAGACGACACCCTGCAAGAGCTTTTGAGCGAGGCCGCCAACGTTCTGACAGCAGATCACCTGTCATACATATTCAACGCGGGCGCCCTGGCCGAGGTTCCGGTTTCAGCAGACCTGAACGGTACGCGTATCCACGGGGTGATCGACCGCCTGATCGTCAGCGAATCCGCCGTGCAAATCATTGATTTCAAAACAAACGCAACGGTTCCCGCATCTGCTGAAACCTGCCCCGAGGGCCTGTTGCGGCAAATGGGGGCTTACGCATATACACTGGCGCAGATTTATCCCGGACGCGAAATCAGAACCGCGATCCTCTGGACTCGGACCGCGCAATTGATGTGGTTGCCGCACGAAGTTGTGACACAAGCGCTGCAACGGGCAGGGGTGTCTTGACCTCCCAAATCGCGGCACCTACGTTCTGACCCCAAGCATTCCCCATCCAGGAGACAGAATATGTCGACCGTAGCCGTAACCGACGAAACCTTTGACGCCGAGGTCAAGAACTCGGACGTCCCAGTTGTTGTAGATTTCTGGGCCGAATGGTGTGGCCCCTGTAAGCAGATCGGCCCCGCTCTGGAAGAGCTGGCAACCGAGTACGGTGGCAAGGTTAAGATCGCCAAGGTCGATGTTGACAGCAACCCGAACGCGGCGGCCGCCATGGGCGTGCGCGGTATCCCGGCGCTATTCATCTTCAAGGATGGTCAGGTTGTCTCGAACCGGGCGGGCGCGGCACCAAAGGCCGCCCTGCAGAGCTGGATTGACGAATCCATCTGATTTGATCTGATCTGCACGTATCAAAGGGCGCCTCATCGCAGGCGCCCTTTTCTTTGCGGGGGCGAAGGACAAAATGCGGACGAAACTGGCAAAGAAAAAGCCGCTCGGAAATCCGGGCGGCTGCTTCTGATCTGTGATCTGATCTGTGGATCAGAGTTTCGCGATATCCGCGCGTGTCAGACCGATATCGTCCAACTGAGAGTCGGTCAGGTCCGACAGCAGGTTGCGGGTTTTACGCGAGGCATTCCATTCGACGATGCGGTCGAAGATGCCGGTGAACGCGTCCACTACGTGCAGGATGGTAGCTGCTCCGAGCGGCGCATGAATGTTAGCTGTAGTTGCCATGTGCGCAGTCCTTATATGTGAAACAGCCGACCCGTTGTCGGTTGTGAGGCTCATTTAGGATCAAACGCCGGGACTCACAATTGCTTGTTCGACAGCCCCGATCTGCATTTTTTGCATATCTTTTGGGCAGTTCCGGAACGGGTTGCGCCATTTGCGGCCCCGGCCCATATAGGGTGCCACAGAGTACGGAGGCTTTTATGGCAGACAGCGAATTTCCCGGATGGCACGGCACGACCATCATTGGCGTCAAAAAAGGTGGGCAGGTCGTCATCGCCGGGGACGGGCAGGTCAGCCTGGGCCAGACGGTGATCAAAGGGACCGCGCGCAAGGTGCGCCGCCTGTCGCCGGGTGGATTCGAGGTTGTCGCGGGCTTCGCGGGATCGACCGCCGACGCCTTTACCCTGCTAGAGCGGCTGGAATCCAAGCTGGAGGCCACGCCCGGACAATTGGCCCGCGCTTCGGTAGAACTGGCCAAGGACTGGCGCACCGACAAGTATCTGCAAAAGCTTGAGGCAATGCTGATCGTGACTGACGGCAAGGATCTTCTGGTGATCACCGGGGCAGGGGACGTGCTGGAGCCTGAACACAACGTGGCCGCCATCGGATCGGGCGGCAATTTCGCCCTGGCCGCTGCCCGCGCGATGATGGACAGCGACAAACCCGCCGAGCAGGTGGCGTGCGAAGCCATGGCGATTGCCGCCGACATCTGCGTCTATACCAACGGCAACCTGACGGTTGAGACGATCTTAGGCTAACAATGTCCTGATCTCTTTGCCTTTCCAGCGCAGTTGCATCGCGACCAGACCAAGGATCGCGGCAGTGATCACGATGTAGTAGGGCACGCGGATATCGATGCTCATCAATCCGCCTCCGATCAAAGACATAACCCCACCCGCCAGGCAGAAGACGGCGGTTGTGACCCCCATGACCCAACCCTGATCAGCCTCGCCGACCGCTGAAGAGAACAGGCCCAGAAGGGTCGGGTATGACACGCCGAAGAAGAAATAGAAGAAGAAGACCGGCACGAAACTCAACACGCCACTTGGGCTGAAGGCGAAAGCAAAGCCGCAAACGACCATGGTCATCAGGGACGCATGGATGATGGCATGTTTACTGAAACGTTGCTGCGCCGGTTTCACAAGGAAGGTGCTGGAAAACGCCAGCGCAAAGCCAATGGTTACCATCGCCATACTGCCCCCGACCACGCCATAGCCCCAAGCGCTGGTCAGGAAGTTATCGACGAACACGTAGAAGGTGACGTTGGCAATCATGAACAACGCATAGACCGGCATGATCTTCAAAACCAACGGGTGGTCACGCACGGCAATCAGGCTGTCGGTGATATCGCGGGGGCGAAAGACAAAGGGCTCACGCTCGGTCCGGGTATCCCTGAAGAAGAACAGGACCAGGAAGATGGCGATCAGCACCAGAACAAATGCGCCATAGAATGGGGTTTTCAGTGTGGCAAAGCCGCCCAGCAGGGCTGCGTCTGACAGAACCGCTCCGATGATCGGGCCGCCGACAAGACCAAAGCTGACGCCGGTGACGATGTACCCCATGTTACGGTCCCGGTCGGCTGCATCGGTACTGCCGTCGATCATCGCCGCCTGGGCGATCGGCTGATTTCCGGCGGTGAAGCCGGTGATCGAACGGCCGATGATCAGCAGCAAGAGGCTGTTCAAAAACAGCGCTACAATCGTCAGGGCATATCCAACGAGCGCCCCGCCCAGGCAGACCAACAGCGCGTTCTTGCGCCCGATGGAATCCGAGACCTTGGAAACATAGACAACACCCAAAAACCAGGACAGAAAGAAACACCCAATCACCAACCCATAATAGAAATGACGGCGTCCTACGGGTGTACTGTCGGGCAGAAAGCCGGACTTGGTTTCCATGATCAGCGAATTGATGATGGGAAAGACCAACCCTTGTCCGATCAGGTCCACAAACACCACAAACAGCAAGGTGATCTTGGCAATCTTAGTCATTAAAACGCCCCCGGTTCCAATAGCTTGGGGCGAGTGTAACAGACTAACCTTATGTTACCTAACAAAGTGACAGAGGCCGGGAGATCCGACCTCTGACCACAGATTTTAGTTCAGAGTTGCGACACCCAGCGGCACACCGGCAACTTCGCACCAGATGTAAACCTCATTGTAGCCCGAAACATCCATGGTGGGCGGCACTGCATAAGATTGCTTGCCCGTCAGGTTCAGCAAGGCGCCAAGCTTGCTGTCCGGGGCATAGGCGCCATCCTTGCCAAAGGCCACGCGCGGGTCGGGGCCACCATCCAGCGAGAAATCTTCGCCGAGTTCGACAATGTAACGGTCTCCATCTTTAACCAGTTTCACGGACCCGGACGTGATGTGGTTCGAACGGCCCTCGAACGTACCTTTCTTTTTGGCGCCACCGGCCAAAGCAACGCCTGTGCTGGCCAGAGTCAGGGCTGCGCCGGTGGCAGCAGCTTTCACAAAAAGTGAGCGGCGAGTCATCATGATGAGGTATCTCCATAGTTTGATACGGGCTGTGGTGCCCTTCGTGTGGTTATGCAGCAGGCCGTGCCGGAAAGGCGATTCACATCACCACGAAAAGGCGTGTGCTTTCTGTGAGTTGCCGTGATCTTGCCGTGATCGACTTGTGTTTTCCCGGCTTATGATTAGGTTCCGCTGCGAAACAACGGATAGAATGCACATGACCGACCTGACCCCGCGCGAGATCGTCTCGGAACTGGACCGCTTTATCATCGGACAGAAAGACGCCAAGCGCGCCGTGGCCGTGGCGCTGCGCAATCGCTGGCGGCGCAAGCAGCTGGCGGATGATATCCGGGACGAGGTCTATCCCAAGAACATCCTGATGATTGGCCCTACTGGCGTCGGCAAGACCGAGATCAGCCGCCGTCTGGCCAAACTCGCCCGCGCACCCTTTATCAAGGTTGAGGCGACCAAATTTACCGAGGTCGGCTATGTCGGTCGCGACGTGGAACAGATCGTGCGCGATTTGGCCGATGCGGCGATCATTCAGACCCGCGAATATATGCGCGAGGATGTGAAGGCGCGCGCGCATCAGGCCGCCGAGGATCGCGTGATCGCCGCAATCGCAGGCGAGGATGCCCGCGAAGGCACGCGCGAGATGTTCCGTAAGAAGCTTAAAGCGGGGGAGCTGGACGACACGGTGATCGAGCTGGAGCTTTCGGATACGTCAAACCCGATGCCAATGTTCGACATTCCCGGCCAGCCGGGTGGCCAGATGGGCATGATGAATCTGGGCGATATCTTTGGCAAAGCCCTTGGCGGGCGCACCGTCAAGAAACGCATGACCGTCGCTGAAAGCTACGACGCACTGATCGGGGAAGAGGCCGACAAGCTGCTGGATGATGAAACCGTCAACCGCGTGGCTCTGGAATCGGTGGAACAGAACGGCATCGTGTTTCTGGATGAGATCGACAAGGTCTGCGCCCGCTCGGATGCGCGTGGTGGCGATGTGAGCCGGGAAGGGGTGCAGCGCGACCTGTTGCCTCTGATCGAAGGCACCACCGTATCAACCAAATACGGTGCCGTTAAAACCGACCATATCCTGTTCATCGCCTCGGGTGCATTCCACATCGCCAAACCCTCGGACCTGCTGCCCGAGCTTCAGGGCCGCCTGCCGATCCGCGTCGAACTGCGCGCCCTGACCGAAGAAGATTTCGTCCGCATCCTGACCGAGACTGATAACGCCTTGACCCGTCAGTACACCGCGCTGATGGGCACGGAAGAGGTCACTGTGAATTTTACCGATAACGGCATCGCAGCGCTGGCCCGCATTGCAGCGGACGTAAACCAGAGCGTCGAAAACATTGGCGCCCGGCGGCTTTATACAGTGATGGAGCGGGTGTTTGAGGAACTCTCGTTCAACGCACCGGATCAGGCCGGGGTCGAGATCACGGTGAATGCGCAGTTTGTCGAGGACAATCTGGGCGAGCTGACGAAATCTATGGATCTCAGCCGCTACGTTCTGTAACACCCAGCCGGTTTCCGCTGCCTATTGAGGGCAGCGCGACCGTCATCACTGGACCTGCGACCAGAAATCGCTATCCGTGGCAAAGACACATTTCTTGAGGTCTTGCCCGTGCTGCGTCCTTTCATTGCCCTGTTTGCCGTTGTGACCCTCGGTGCCTGCGTCGACCGATCTGTTTCGGTCACGCTGCCTTCAGCATTGGAGGTCGGGACCCCGAAAACCGTCTATGCCGCGACTACTCGGGGACGGAACTCCGATGGAACTTATAACGCCAGTCGGGGCGACGGCCTTCGATATCAAGAAATGACGATCTCGATCCCACCGACCCATACACCCGGAAATCTGGAATTTTCCTACGCGAATCCAAAACCGGACAAACAATTTGTTCTGGCTGGGGTCGAGGAGTTTTCTGGTCCACAGGATCTGGCGCAACAGCTGCGCGGCGAGGATGACGTGACCATCTTTGTTCATGGGTACAATTCAACGCACACAGAAACGGCGTTCCGGGCCGCACAGTTGGCGCATGATATCGAAATCCCCGGATCGATCCTGATCTATTCCTGGCCCAGTCAGGCCCGTGGGGCGGGGTATGCCTATGATCTGGACAGCATGCTGTTTGCCCGCGACGGGTTGGAACAAACCATTCGCGAACTGAAATCCATTGGTGTGAAACGAATAATTCTGGTGGCACATTCGATGGGCGGCGCCCTGTCGATGGAGATGATGCGTCAGGCTGAACTGAAATCGCCGGGCTGGTCCAATCGCAATCTTGAGGGGGTCTTTCTGATCTCACCCGATCTGGATGTCGATGTGTTTCGATCTCAAATGAGCAGCATCAAAAACCCGCCGCAACCCTTTGTGGTGATGGTGTCGCAGAAAGACAAAATCCTGAACATATCCGCCCGGCTACGCGGGACACCCGACAGCAAACGGCTGGGCAATATCAGCTCGATTGACGCGTTGTCCGAATATCCGATCGATGTGATCGACACGACCGCATTCGCCGCCGATGCCGGATCGTCTCATTTCGTGGCGGCAACTTCGCCCGCGCTGTTGTCGATCCTCAATTCCGTGCGGCGTGTTGGCCGGACATTCGGCGAGGGGCGTTCGGGCGTTGATGCTCTGGTGCCGGAAAGCCAGCGAAACCCCGATGGCGCAACCGAGATCGTTCTGACCGAAACCGGAGATGCCGAGGTCAGCCCACCGTGACGCAGTTCCGCCTGCGCCAGTATCTTTCACAGAACGCGACGTGGTTGGGCGCAGGGGTCCTGCTGACTTTTCTGTCCAGCTTTGGGCAGACTTTCTTCATCTCGATCTTTGCGGGTGAAATCCGAACTGAGTTCGGGCTGAGCCATGGGGCGTGGGGCGGTCTCTACTCTCTGGGCACCACCGCATCGGCGCTTGTGATGATCTGGGCTGGTGGGCTGACCGACATCTTCCGCGTTCGCGCGCTGGGACCGTGGATTTTAGCCGGTTTGATGATAGCAGCACTGGCGATGGCACTGAATACAATGGTGCTGCTGCTGCCTGTCGTGATCTTTATGCTACGTCTGTTCGGGCAGGGCATGAGCGTGCATATCGCGATGGTAGCCATGGCCCGATGGTTCACCGCGACGCGGGGTCGAGCCTTGTCCATCGCCACACTTGGTTTCGCCATCGGAGAGATTGTGCTGCCGCTTAGTTTCGTTGCGGCCATGACAATGATGGACTGGCGATGGTTATGGATTCTTGCGGCGGCGATCACGGCACTGGGCATTCCGGTTCTGATACGCCTGTTGCGGCGGGAACGCACCCCGCAAAGCCTTTCTGAAACCGCGTCTTCAACAGGGATGGATGGGCACCACTGGACACGGAAAGAAACGCTGTTTCATCCGCTTTTCTGGTTCATGGTCCCGGCTTTCATGGGCCCATCGGCCTTTTTGACCGCGCTTTTCTTTCATCAGGTCCATCTGGCTGCCGTCAAAGGCTGGGAACATATCCAACTGGTGACCTTGTTTCCAGCTTATACCGGGGTTTCCATTCTGGCGATGATCACCTCGGGTTGGGCGTTGGACAAATGGGGCACCGCGCGCCTGATGCCGGTTTTTCAAGTGCCAATGGCAATTGGATTCGTCCTTTTGGCGCTGACCGAAACGATTGGCGGGGCACTTTTAGGCCTGACGGTCCTGGCCGTGACCGTTGGGGCCTACGGTACATTGCCCAGCGCCTTTTGGGCCGAATTCTACGGCACCCGCCATATCGGCGGGATCAAGGCCATGGCAACGGCACTTATGGTTCTGGGGTCAGCCATCGGGCCGGGTCTGACAGGTGTGTCAATCGATCTTGGCGTCCCGCTGGAGGCTCAGTTCCTCTGGATTGCGGGGTTCTTCATCCTGTCTTGCTTGTCCGTCTGGTTCGGAATCCATCGCGCCGCACGTAACCTCTAACGGGTGCGGCGCAGGTAAACGTAATAGGCCCCGTCACCCCCATGGCTGATATGGGCAGGTGCGACCTGCATCACGGCTTGCGCCAACGGAGGGATGGACAGCCAGTGCGGCACCTGATTGCGCAAGACGCCGCGTGGGGTAGGAATCGGACCGGGCTCATCCCGGTCCTTGCCTTTGCCGGTGATCACCAGAACCAACCGCTTGCCTTGCGCCTGCGCTGTCAGAATGAACCGGACCAATGCAGGGTGTGCCGTATCCACGCGCATTCCGTGCAGGTCGATTTTGCCTTCGGGCTTCAGCTTGCCGCGTTTCATGCGGCCGAAGGCCTTGATGTCCATCTGCACCGGGCTTGCGCGCAGGCTTTCCGTAACCGAGGGTTTCAGGCTATTCCGGGATGGCTTGGCCTGTACCTTCTGTCCCAGCTCAAACGCCTCGATCCGGGATTTGGGCGTCTTGGAGGGTTTAGGCTTGGGCAAGGTGGTCGGGTGGATGGTCTGAGGGATGTCGGGGTGCAACCGCTCAGCCTGTTTGGCGACCTTGCGCCATAGCTCGATCTCTTCTGTCGTCAGTTTGCGCCGGGGCATCAGAACTCATCCGGCAACAGCGCATAGGCGCGTTGAATGGGCAGTAGCACCACCATGCGTCCCGGATCTTTCAGGCGACCGGCAGCCTTTCCGGCCTCATCCCCGGTACCAAAGAAAATATCCGCCCGCTGCGCACCCTTGATCGCCGACCCTGTATCCTGTGCGATCATCAACCGGCGGATTGGTTCCTTGCCGTCCTTTTCAACCCAGACCGGCGCACCCAAGGGCGTATAAGCCGGATCAGCCGCAATGCTGCGCATTGTGGTCACGGATCGGTTCATCGCACCCAGCGGCCCCAGCTCGGGCGCCACGCGAGTCACTTCCCGAAAGAACACATAAGAGGGGTTGTGGAACAGCAGCTCTGCTCCGTCTTCCGGATTCTTACGAACCCAGGCGCGGATCATCTGCGCGCTAACCTGATGTGCACTCAGTGCGCCGCGCCGTATCAGTTCAGCCCCGATCGAGCGGTAAGGATGTCCGTTCGCACCCCCATACCCAACCCGCAGGGCGCTGCCATCGGGTAAACGAATGCGGCCCGAGCCCTGGATTTGCAGAAAGAACAGCTCGACCGGGTCATCGACCCATGCGATTTCCAACCCACGACCAGACATCACACCACTGGTCAGAAGCTCTCGACGGCTGAACCATTTGTCAGTGGCGCGTGCCTCGGGCGGCATTTTGTAAAGGGGGTAGCGAAACTTGTCCGTCCGGGTTTTCGATCCATCCAGCTCGGGCTCAAAATACCCCGTGAACAGAGCATCCTTGCCGTCTTCGATCAGAACAGGGCGGAAAAACAGCTCAAAGAAAGAGCGGGCGGCATCCGAGTCATACGTCTGGGCAACCCGGCACAGGGCCTGCCAATCCGGGTTATCCAGATCCTTGCAGGTGTTCAGAAAGACGGAAAGGGCCGCGCCATGATCGTCCGCAGCCCAGCCATCCAATGCATCAAACGTCAGAATGGATCGCGTCGCCTCGGCTCCGGCAACGCTGGCTGTGGTCATTGCGCCCACCAGAAAAAGCGACCGGAGCGTGGCAATCATGCGTCCGTGGCAACAAGCAGCCAGTTCGGGTCGTCCGAGCCCATCACGCGGGCAAAGGTCCAGCTGTCCTTTTGCCGTTTGACGGTGTTGGGGCTGCCCTCAACGATATCCCCGCCACGGTCGCGTACAACCGACGTCAGTTCACCCACGAATTTCATGGTGATTTCTGCGTGGTTGGTATCCTTGTCGAACGATATATCTGACACGGATGTTTCCCGCACCCCGATAAATTCGGCCTCGATTGTCAGGCCCTGATCTTCGCGGGCGGACACGACGGAAACAAAGGTCTCAAACACTTCTTCTGACAGGAACGGCTGGATTTCGTTCAGGTTGCCCTTTTCGAAGCCCATTACGATCATCTCATAGGCACCGCGCGCGCCCTGAACAAACTCACTGACTGAAAACGCCGGCTCAATCCGTTTCATTGCAGCAAATGTCTCGGCCTGTTCGCTGCCTTCCGGCACGTGGTCAGTAATATCGTGATCTGGGCCGCCCTCGATCACCTCAAAGTCACGGCGCGACTTGTTGGTGTCAGGCTGCTGTTGCAGCGGCGGCTTTTCAAAACCCTCACGCGTACCCAATACGCTTTTGAGGCGCAGGATCAGGAAAACGGCAATTCCGGCCAGGACCAGCAACTGGATCATCGGTTCGTTCATTTCATCCTCTTTTCAGACCGCGACTTTGTATACGCGGCCTCATGCCACTATGTAGGTGACAGTTGGTGGCAAGTCCACATCCCGGCCTACGCTAAAGGATAACCCAAATGTACCTGTTTCTGGCATTTTTATTGGTTCCGATTGTCGAGATCGCCCTGTTCATACAGGTTGGCGGCTTAATCGGCCTGTGGCCGACCCTTGCCATCGTGGTTCTGACGGCGGTTCTGGGTACTGTGTTGGTACGAACGCAGGGGCGCTTGGCCCTGGCAAACCTTCAGCGATCCTTTGCCGAACTGGACGATCCGACCGAGCCGTTGGCCCATGGTGCGATGATCCTGTTGTCTGGCGTGTTGTTGCTGACGCCTGGGTTTTTTACAGATGCAATTGGATTCGCCCTTCTGGTTCCTGGCATACGCGTGGCGGTTTTCCGATACCTCAAATCCCGTATGACAATCACGCAATTCCAGATGGGGACCGGGGCACAGTTCCGATCTGACAGCGCACCGTTCGACGACGGGGACATCATAGATGGCGAGTTTTCCGAGGTTCGGCCGAAAAAGGACCCTGCGCAGCCTTCGAAATGGGTCGAAGGGCCGCTCCAGCATTGAGGTGTCCCGCCCAACTTGTTAAGCAGTGGCGAATTTCATTTTTGGAGTAGTTCCATGGCCGAAGAAGGCACCCAGGAAAACACTGCGGCCCAAGCCGCCCCGCAGGTTCAGATGCGCGTTCTGTCCCAGTTCATCCGCGACATGTCTTTCGAAAACGTCATGGCGCAGAAAGGCGTGTCAGGCGAGGTTCAGCCCGAAATCGCCGTTCAGGTGAATCTGGACGCGAAAAAACGCACCGTCGATCATCAGTACGAAGTGGCGATCAAGCTGAACCTGAAATCCAAGGCCAAAGGTCTGGAAGACGTCCTGTTTGTGTTCGAGATCGACTACTGCGGCCTGTTCCACATCGAAGGTGTGCCGGAAGATCAGCTGCACCCCTTCCTGATGATCGAATGCCCGCGGATGCTGTTCCCGTTCCTGCGCCGCATCGTCAGTGACGTGACCCGCGATGGCGGTTACCCGCCGGTAAACCTGGACAACATCGATTTTGTTGCGCTGTACCGCAACGAGCTGATGCGCCGCCAGGCCGAAGCGCAGAAAGCCGAAGCTTAAGCCTTCGACCCGCGCCGGGCAGGGCTCAGGCGCGGGTCCACAGGGCGTTTTCGCCCAGCTTTTCCACAAAATCCTGATGTGCAGTCTGTTCTGCCTCGGTAATCCGGGATGGCAGCGGGGTGGGCCGCTGTGTCGGGCGCCAATCCTCACCAGTCCCCGATGCGCCAGAGGCAGAGGCGGACAGGCCAAAATCCGGCTGCCGGCCACCGATCAGTTCCAGATAGACCTCGGCCAGAATCTCAGAGTCGAGAAGCGCGCCGTGCAGTACCCGGTTTGAGTTATCGATGCCAAAGCGGCGACACAACGCATCCAGCGATGCTGGTGAGCCGGGAAAACGTTTGCGCGCGATGGCCAGCGTGTCGATGGCCTGATCCATCGGGATCAGCGGCACGCCCATCCAGCCCAGTTCAGCATTCAGGAATTTCATGTCAAAAGACGCGTTGTGGATCACCAGTTTTGCGTCGCCGACGAAATCGCGAAACTCCTGACCGACCTTGGCAAAGACAGGTTTGTCTTTCAGCGTAACCTCTCCGGCCTGGGCGGCGCGCGGAGGTTCCAACAGGTCTGGGCCGATTCCGTGAACGCCAAAAGCCTCATCCGGCATCGATCGTTCCGGGTTGATGTAGACGTGGTAGGTTTTGCTGGTCGCTACGTGGTTCCACAATTCAACCGCACCAATCTCGACAATCCGGTCGCCGCTTTCGGGATCGAAACCCGTGGTTTCGGTATCAAGTACGATCTCACGCATCTGCCAACCCCGCCCGTATCTGCCTGACCACATCCTGCACCTGAGCGCGAGCGTGGTCCAGAGTATCCGTTACGATCACGTAATCCGACCGCGCACATTTTTCCGCATTGGGCATCTGCTTGGCCCGGATCTGCTCAAATTGCGCCTCGCTCATCGTACCACGTGCCATAACGCGACGCTTTTGTTCTTCTGCCGGGATTGAGACACAGGCGACTGCATCCATCGCCGCATCCCCGCCTGTTTCAAACAGCAGCGGGATGTCGAAAACCAGAATGTCTTCCTCTGAACTCGCGCGAAACGCGGCGCGATCGTCTGCCACCAAAGGGTGAACGATAGCTTCGATCCGTTGCAACGCCGTGGGGTCTTGCGCGATGATCTTCCTCAGTGCATCCCGGCTGACGGCCCCATCGGCAATAGCATTCGGAAAGGCCGCCTGCATCGGCTGAACGGCTGCTCCGCCCCTTGAATAGAGTCTATGCACAGCCGCATCCGCATCCCACAGCGCACAGCCTTCCTCGACAAACATCTGCGCCGTTGTGCTTTTGCCCATCCCGATGGAGCCCGTCAGACCAAGCGCAAAACTCATGCCAGAACAGCCGCGCGCAGGTTGGCATCCACCTCAGGCCGGACACCAAACCAACGCTCAAAACCCGGAACGGCCTGATGCAGCAGCATGCCAAGGCCATCGACAGTGGTACACCCTGCCTCTTCGGCGGTTTGCAGCAGATGGGTTTTCAGTGGCGCATAGACCAGATCGGTTACAACCGCCCCGGGCTGCAATCCATCCAGCGGCACACGTAATTCCGGTTGCCCCTGCATGCCCAGAGAGGTCGTGTTAACCACCAGCTCAGCGTTTTCGATGACATTTCCGGCCTGCACCCAATCGACCACGGTGATGCGCTGGCCGAATTCTTCTTTCAGATGATCCGCCCGCGCCCTTGTACGGTTGGTCAGCAGAATCTCGGGTACGCCAGCCTCGGCCAACGCTTGCAGTACCGCACGGGCCGCCCCACCAGCACCAAAAACAACGGCTGGGCCGTCCGGCGGGTTCCAATCCGGTGCTCCGCTGCGCAGGTTCTGCATGAAACCGTAACCATCGGTATTGTCCGCATGAATCGATCCGTCCTCGCGAAAGACCAGAGTGTTCGCGGCCCCGATCACCGACGCCCGGTCTGAGACATGATCTGCCAGACGCAAGGCGGCCTCTTTATGAGGCACCGTAACATTTGCCCCGACAAATCCTGCCTTTGGAAGGGTACGTAAAACCGTTTCCAGATCTGCTGGTGTTACGTCCATGGGAATATAATGCCCGGCCAGCCCGTAGGATTTCAGCCAATGACCATGCAAAACAGGAGATTTTGAATGCGCGATCGGGTGGCCAATCACCCCGGCCAAAGGAATTCGGTTTTCTGTCATTGATCGATCACCCCTTTGACGGCCAGAAAATTCAGCAGCTCCAACAGGGGCATACCCAAGACATTAAAGTAGTCGCCGTCAATGGTCGCAAACAGGCGCACGCCTTCTTCTTCCAGCTTATAGGCCCCAACCGCGTGGCGAATGCTGTCCCAGTTGCGCGATACATAATCGCGCAGATATGCGTCAGAGCTCATCCGCATCCGCAATCGGACCTGTCCCACGTGACGCCAGATCGGTTCGCCGTTTTGGTAAACAACAGCAGCCGACAACAACATATGGCGCTGCCCGCGCATCGCTTTTAGCTGCGCCAGTGCATCCTCGGGTGTTTCAGGTTTGGACAGTAGTCGACCTTCGAAATCCAGAACCTGATCGCAGCCCAGAACCATCGCTCCGGGGGATTTATCGCTGACCTTGCGCGCTTTCATCTCGGCCAGCGTGTCGGCAATATCGCGGGGTGCAGCGTCTTCGGCCAGCAAAGCGCGCTTGGCGGTATCCTCATCCACACGCGCGATCTGAACCGTAAACGGCACACCTGCATTGCGCAGCAACTGCGCGCGAATTTCAGAGCCCGAGGCCAGAACTATGGGGACAGTCATGTGGAAAACCCCGTGTGCAAATCAATGAATCTTCTGGGGTGGTTTGTATGGTTTTCCGGTTGACACGCAACCCCGGGAGTTTCGCGAAAAACTTCCATGAGTCGCTCGAACTCTGTCCCGTTGGGACAAGGATAAGTCGGTTCTTTGGGATAAACCAATTATCCGGCGATACTCCAAGGGTTATCCACAATTATGGATGCTGTATTGTTAATTATGCTATTGTTTTTAAACATATATTTTCGGAACTCACAGAATCACTATCGTACTCTTGGAACTTATCCAAGCTGGGGAAAAGGCTTGAACAAAAAAGTAATCCACGGATTTCAGTCCCCCTACAAAACCATCATCCTTTTTCTTTTCTTATTTTTTTATTAGGGAGAGTTCCGAGCAAAGCCCGGAGCCGGAATGACCGATTTTCTTTTCACAGTGTATCCATGGGTGAAGACGCTTCATATTATGGCGGTTATTTCTTGGATGGCCGGCCTGTTCTATTTACCCAGACTGTTCGTCTATCACGTGGAAAAGGCTCAGAGCGTTGACGGAGCGGAATTCATCTTCTTTGAAATGGAAGAAAAGCTGCTGCGTGTCATCATGCGCCCCGCGATGATCGTGGCATGGGTCTGTGGCCTGATCATGGTCTTCACACCGGGCATCGTCGGATGGGATTTTGCATGGCCCTGGGTCAAAGGCGCTGCGGTGATTGCGATGACCTGGTTTCATCACTGGCTGATGGCGCGGCGAAAAGATTTTGCTGAGGGCCAAAATAAGCTCACAGGGCGACAGTACCGCATGATGAATGAGGTTCCGACCGTTCTTATGGTGATCATTGTTCTGGCGGTCGTTCTGAAGTTCTGAGGGGCTATTTGACTCTCACTAAGTAAGTGCTTATTTACTGCGCAACACGCCCGTCCGGGCGGCGTATCTTCCGTACTGAAATTTCACTGTGGTGCCGTCATTCATACGGCCAAGGTTCGTATCCATCATGACAACAGAATCCCTGAATCTGGCTGATCTGAAGGCCAAAAGCCCCAAAGACCTTCTGGCGATGGCCGAAGAGCTGGAGATCGAAAACGCCTCGACCATGCGGAAAGGCGAGATGATGTTCCAGATCCTGCGCGAACGCGCGGATGAGGGCTGGACCGTCGGCGGCGATGGTGTGTTGGAAGTGCTGCAGGACGGCTTTGGCTTCCTGCGCTCGCCCGAGGCGAACTATCTGCCGGGTCCTGATGACATCTATGTTTCTCCTGATATGATCCGTCAGCATTCGCTGCGCACCGGCGACACGGTCGAAGGCGAAATTAAGGCGCCGGACGAGAACGAGCGTTACTTTGCGCTGACAAAGGTCACCAAGATCAACTTTGAAGATCCTGAGAAGGCCAAGCACAAAATCCTGTTTGACAACCTGACGCCTCTGTATCCAGACGAGCGTCTGAAGATGGAAATCGAGGATCCGACCATTAAGGACAAATCGGCCCGTGTGATCGACCTGGTCGCACCCATCGGTAAAGGTCAGCGTTCTCTGATCGTCGCGCCGCCGCGGACCGGTAAGACAGTGATCCTGCAGAACATCGCGCATTCGATCGAACAGAACCATCCTGAGTGCTATCTGATCGTTCTGCTGATCGACGAACGCCCGGAAGAGGTGACCGACATGCAGCGTTCGGTGAAGGGCGAGGTTGTGTCCTCGACCTTTGACGAGCCGGCGACGCGCCACGTGGCCGTGTCCGAGATGGTGATCGAAAAAGCCAAGCGTCTGGTCGAACATAAACGAGATGTTGTTATTCTTCTCGATTCTATCACAAGACTTGGTAGGGCGTTTAACACTGTGGTTCCATCCTCAGGTAAGGTTCTGACCGGCGGTGTGGACGCAAACGCGCTACAAAGACCTAAGCGTTTCTTTGGTGCCGCGCGGAATATCGAAGAAGGTGGCTCACTAACCATCATCGCCACCGCGCTGATCGACACCGGTAGCCGGATGGACGAAGTGATCTTCGAAGAATTCAAAGGCACCGGTAACTCGGAAATCGTTTTGGATCGCAAGATTGCAGACAAGCGTGTGTTCCCGGCCATCGACATCCTCAAGTCCGGTACGCGGAAAGAAGACCTGCTGGTCGACAAGGGTGATCTGGCCAAGACCTTCGTTCTGCGCCGCATCCTCAACCCGATGGGCACGACCGACGCCATCGAGTTCCTGTTGTCGAAGTTGAAGCAGACCAAGACAAACGGTGAGTTCTTCGATTCGATGAACACCTGACACAGGTCTTAACTGACGCGAGGCCTTCGAATGGATACGATATTCGCCTTGGCCAGCGCGCAAGGCAAAGCCGGAGTGGCGGTCATCCGCCTCTCTGGACCTCAGGCGCATACCGCAGCTGGAATTATCGCCGGTGATGGACTTCCATCACGTGGAATGCGGATGCGTGGTTTGAAAGCAGGCGATGGATCGGTGTTGGATGACGGGCTGGTCCTGACATTTCAGGCACCGGCCAGTTTCACTGGTGAAGATGTTGTCGAGTTTCAGATCCATGGCAGTACGGCCACGGTCAACGCAGTGCTGCGCTGCCTGTCTGAAATCGATGATCTGCGTCTGGCTGAACCTGGAGAGTTTACCCGGCGAGCGCTGGAAAACGGTAAGATGGATCTGGCACAGGTCGAAGGCCTGGCCGATCTGATCGATGCTGAAACCGAAGCGCAGCGCGTCCAGGCGCAGACCATTTTAGCTGGTGCGCTGGGTGATCTGGCCGAACGTTGGCGTCGGGATTTGATTCGGGCTGCCTCCTTGCTGGAGGCGGTGATCGATTTCGCGGATGAAGAGGTTCCGACGGATGTTTCCCCGGAAGTGCGCGATCTGATTTCGGGCGTCATGACTGATCTGAAACGCGAGGAGCAGGGCGTGGCGATTTCCGAACGTATCCGCACCGGATTTGAGGTCGCCATTATTGGCCTGCCGAACGCAGGGAAATCCACGCTGCTTAATGCGTTGGCCGGGCGCGATGCCGCGATTACATCTGAATACGCGGGGACGACACGCGATGTCATCGAAGTTCGAATGGATCTGGCTGGTTTGCCGGTCACATTGCTTGATACAGCAGGGCTACGACAGACAGAGGATCATGTCGAAAACCTTGGGATTGAACTGGCGCGCAAACGCGCGATGTCCGCTGATCTGAGGGTGTTTTTAGCCGAATCCGTCGATGATTTGGGCATCCCGATGCAGAATGGCGATATCCAGGTTTTTCCAAAATCTGACCTCAGAGAGGATTCGACTGACGGAGTTTCTGGGAAGACCGGGCAGGGTGTTGACCAACTAATATCTGATATATCACTCAGATTGCGGGATAGAACCACTAAATCTGGTATTGCAACGCGGGAGCGCCACAGAATAGCGATTTTGAAAGCTTTGCAAGCACTGGAAGCCTCACTGGCGGTTCTGGAATCAGGTCCGGACTTATATGATATCGCGGCAGAGGAGTTGCGCACCGCAATTCGCGCCCTTGAATCCTTGGTTGGCAGAATAGATGTGGAAACTCTACTGGATGAGATATTCTCGAGCTTCTGCCTTGGAAAGTGAGGAGTGTTTCACGTGAAACATTCGAAATTTGATGTGGTTGTTATCGGAGCTGGTCATGCCGGTGCTGAAGCCGCCCATGCCGCTGCGCGAATGGGTGCGTCGACAGCGCTTGTCACTCTGTCCGAAAAAGACCTTGGGGTGATGTCCTGCAACCCGGCCATCGGAGGGCTGGGTAAAGGCCATCTGGTGCGCGAGATTGATGCGATGGATGGCGTGATGGGGCGTGTCGCGGACAGGGCAGGCATTCAATTTCGTCTTCTGAACCGACGCAAGGGTCCTGCGGTTCAAGGCCCTCGCGCCCAGGCAGATCGTACCTTGTATCGGGCTGCGATGTTGGAAGTGACATCACGGCAAACCAACCTGTCCATAATTTGCGGGGAAGTGGTGGACTTCATCGTGAACGGATCGCGAGTGTCCGGAGTAAAGCTGGCGGATGGATCGGAAATCCCCGCCTCGGCGGTTATTCTGACGTCAGGAACATTTTTGCGCGGCGTGATCCACATTGGTGATGTCTCACGCCCGGGTGGGCGGATGGGGGATCGACCCTCGATGAAGTTGGCCCAACGCCTGGATGGGTTTGATCTTCCGATGGGGCGCCTGAAAACCGGAACACCGCCGCGTCTGGATGGGCGAACGATCGATTGGGAAAATTTGGAACGCCAAGACGGGGATAGTGATCCGTCGCTATTTTCCTTTCTTTCGACAGCCGTTACCGCGCCTCAAATCGCTTGTGGAATCACACATACAAACGCGCGGACTCATGGGATTATCGAGAGAAACCTGAGCCGTTCTGCCATGTATGGCGGTCATATCGATGGCGTGGGTCCCAGATACTGCCCCTCTATCGAAGACAAGATAGTTAGGTTTGCTGATAAGCAATCACATCAGATATTCTTGGAGCCTGAAGGTGTGAATGACCACACGGTCTATCCAAACGGCATTTCCACATCGCTGCCGCAAGACGTTCAGGTTGAATATGTTCAGTCCATAAAGGGGCTTGAGCAAGCCGTAATATTGCAGTCTGGCTACGCAATTGAATACGATTACGTTGATCCGCGTACCTTGACCTCTTCTTTGTCACTGCCCGATGTTCCCGGTCTATATCTTGCAGGTCAAATCAACGGCACCACCGGGTACGAGGAAGCTGCGGCTCAGGGATTGGTTGCTGGGTTGAATGCTGCTTTGGCCGTGCAAGGAAGGGAACCAGCTCATTTCACACGCGCGGACAGTTATATTGGCGTGATGATAGATGATCTGACGACGCGAGGTGTTGTAGAGCCCTATCGGATGTTTACCTCACGTGCGGAATTCCGGCTGTCATTGCGTGCAGACAATGCGGATCAGCGGCTTACATCTATCGGGATCGAGCTGGGTTGCGTTGGTGACAGGCGACGCCAGATTTTTACTGACAAGATGGGTCGTCTTACCAGCGCTAAGGACAAATTAACCGAGTATACCTACACGCCAAAGGAAATCCGTGCGGCGGGTATTAATGTCAATCAGGATGGAAACCGTCGTGACGGTATGGCTGTTTTGGCTTTTCCCGATGTATCCTTTGACGACATTGTAGCTCTGGCTCCCTCACTAGCGGATACGGATATCGAAACCCGCCGTCAGGTAGAGCGCGATGCCTTGTATGCCAATTATATCGAGCGTCAAAAGCGGGACGTGGAAGCGATGAAGCGGGATGAATCTCAGGAGATCCCGTTTGATTTTGATTATTTCGCTTTGGATGGGCTGTCTTCAGAGATGAAGCAGAAGCTGTCCAAGGCCAAACCAGCAAACATCGCCCAGGCGAGCCGGGTTGAGGGCGTTACGCCCGCGGCCCTGACTTTGGTGCTAGCAAGGCTGCGACGGGATCAGAAAGTCCGCAACGCATGACACCCAAAGAACATTTTGACCTGGATGTTTCACGTGAAACACTCGAGCGCCTAAAAGAATATTCAGATCTGGTGGAGCGTTGGAATCCAAAGATTAATCTTGTGTCGCGAAACAGCCTGAAGGATCTGTGGACTCGCCACATTCAGGATTCAGTGCAGGTTTTTCGATGTGCTGAGCCTGCGCAGAATTGGGTTGATTTAGGTAGCGGCGGCGGGTTTCCGGGGCTTGTCTGCGCGATCATCGCAATCGAGGAATCACCGGATACCAAATTCACCTTGGTGGAAAGCGACCAGCGCAAATCCGCGTTTCTGAGAACCGTAATTCGCGAATGTGGTGCGAACTGCACCGTGATTTCTCGTCGTATTGAGGCGCTTGAGCCTTTGGGTGCGGACATTTTGTCGGCACGCGCGCTGGCCGATCTGAAAACACTAATCTCGTTTTGTGACAGACATTTACGCGCGTCCGGCACGGCCTTGTTGCCAAAAGGTGCAAACTGGAAAAAAGAGCTGCTGGAGGCGCAGGAAGAATGGCAATTTCAGGTTGAACCGATTACAAGCGTAACTGAGCCTCAGGCCGCTATTCTGAAAATCAAAGGAGTCTCACGTGGTTGATCTGTCTCGCCCTTCAGGTCCCCGAATTATTGCGGTTGCCAATCAAAAGGGCGGAGTTGGAAAGACAACCACTGCGATCAACCTTGCGGCCGGGCTGGCAGAGGCCGGATGTAAGGTTTTGGTGGTCGATCTGGACCCCCAGGGCAATGCTTCCACTGGTTTGGGAATTGAGGACCGGGATTGGACGACTTATGATCTTCTGCTGGACGATGCTCCGCTGGAAGCCGTCGTTCAGGACACAGAAATCGACAATCTGCTTATTGTTCCGGCGACCGTGGACCTCAGTTCAGCGGATATTGAGCTGATCTCAAACGAGAAACGCAGTTATCTGCTGCATGACGCGCTGCGTCAGACGGCGATAGACGCGTTCGATTTGGACTTTGTGCTTATCGATTGCCCGCCTTCGCTGAACCTTTTGACTGTAAATGCCATGGTTGCGGCCCATTCGGTCTTGGTTCCGTTGCAAAGTGAGTTCTTTGCGCTCGAAGGCTTGTCCCAGCTGATGCTGACAATTCGAGAGGTCCGCCAGACGGCCAATCCGGACCTCAGAATCGAAGGTGTTGTGTTGACTATGTATGACAACCGCAACAACTTGTCCCGGCAGGTTGAGAAAGACGCGCGTGACAATCTGGGTGAGATGGTATTTAAAACCAAGATACCCAGAAATGTGCGGGTCAGTGAGGCTCCGTCTTATTCGCTGCCTGTCTTGCAGTACGATTCAGGATCACTGGGGGCAATGGCCTATCGGCATTTGGCCCGGGAAGTCATGTATAAGAATAACAAAGCAGTCGCTTAAACGACCGTGAGGAGGGCAAAGTGAACGCCAAGAAAAGCAAATCCAGAGGCTTGGGGCGGGGTTTGTCCGCATTGATGGCGGATGTCACAACCGAGGCAGAAGGTTTGGCGCCGTCAGAACCACGCCGTCCTGATTTGAAGGTTCCGATTGAAAAATTGCAGGCAAACCCGGATCAGCCGCGCCGGACGTTTTCGCAAGAGCAACTGGATGAACTGGCCGCGTCGATTAAGGAAAAGGGCATCATTCAGCCTTTGATCGTTCGCAGCATTGCAGGCGGCCAGTATGAAATCGTCGCTGGCGAGCGTCGCTGGCGCGCGGCGCAGATGGCGCAATTGCATGATATTCCTGTCATTGTACGCGAGTTCGACGATACCGAAGTTCTGGAAGTCGCAATTATCGAGAATATTCAGCGCGCGGATCTGAACGCTGTTGAAGAAGCTGCCGGATATAGGCAGTTGATGGATCGGTTCGGCCACACCCAGGAAAAGATGGCCGAAGCTTTGGGTAAAAGCCGCAGCCACATTGCCAACTTGTTACGGCTGCTGTCGCTGCCGATGGATGTTCAGGCACTGGTGATCGAAGGCAAGCTGTCTGCTGGTCATGCCCGGGCGCTGATCACCGCCGAAGATCCATCCGACCTTGCCAAAAGGGTTGTGCGTGATGGGCTGTCGGTGCGGGCAACTGAGGCCTTGGTGAAAAAGCAGCAGCAATCTGATGCAGAACGGTCAGCGCCAAAATCCAGGAATTTGAATGCAGACAAGGACGCGGATACCCGTGCTTTGGAAAAAGACCTGTCTGCGATCCTCGCAATGAAAGTCTCGATCAATCACAAAGCAGGAAGTGAGACCGGTCAGGTCATTCTGACGTATGAAAACCTGGATCAGCTGGACGACCTTTGCGCAAAACTCAGCCGTTAGGTCGGGTCCAGATAAAGGCCATCACTCCACCCAAAACGACCGCTTGAATAATCAGGACGTGGTTTGGGACCGAGATCAGGGCGGACAGCCCAAACACAGCGGCGACGGACAAGGTTGCCGCTTTTTTTGCGGCAGGCCGAATGGCGCCAGAGGTTTGCCAATCCAGGATCATTGGTCCAAATGTGCGGTGTGTGATTAGCCAATTGTGCAAGCGAGACGAAGACCGGGCAAAGAAAAACGCAGCCAAAAGCAGGAATGGAACTGTTGGAAGCAGGGGCAGTGCAACTCCGACCACTGCGAGCGCGACACAGAACAAACCCAAACCTGCCCAGAGGTAACGCATCAGCTACACCAACAACTCACGGATGACCGCGTTCAATACAGCACGGCCGTTTGCCGTTGCTGCCAGTCGCCCGGCTTGGGAGTGAATCATCCCCAGCTCGGTCAGGTGATCTATCTTGCTCCGTGATAGAGGATGGCCAGCCAAAATCGCATACCGATCAATATCTAGTCCCTCATACGTTCTCATACCCATCATAAGGTATTCATTTGCCTGATCTTCGGTGCTGAGCGACACGCGAGCTTTCTCACCGCTACCTGCATTGACCGCATTCAGCCAGAGTTGTGGCGTCAGATGGGTTTCGGTGGCCAATTTCCGACCATTCAGCGTGATCCGCCCATGTGCACCGGGGCCTATGCCAACATAATCACCGTAGCGCCAATAAATCAGGTTGTGCTGTGATTCCGCGCCCGATCGGGCATGGTTCGAGACTTCATACGCCGGCAGGCCAAACGTGTCGCAAATCTCTTGCGTGGCCATATACATGTCGGCTGCACTGTCATCTTCGGGTAGACCGCGCAATTTACCCACCGCGTACCGGTCGCCGAACGCGGTACCCTCTTCGATCGTTAATTGATAAAGTGACAAGTGACCGACGGCCATATTTAACGCTTCGGTCAGTTCGGCGCGCCATGCGTCCAGTGTTTGATGCTGGCGCGCGTAAATCAGATCAAAACTGACACGCTCAAAACAATTTCTGGCAATGTCGAAAGCAGCACGCGCCTCGGCCACAGTATGAATGCGACCCAAGCGGCGCAGGTCTTCGTCGTTCAGGGCCTGCACGCCCATCGAGATCCGGTTGACCCCGGCATCGCGGTAGGCGGCAAATCGACCAGCCTCAACCGACCCGGGGTTGGCCTCAAGCGTGATTTCCATGTCATTGGCAGGGCGCCAGAGGGCACGGGCTTCGTCGATTACCGCGGCGACCGTAGCGGGGTCCATCAGAGAAGGCGTGCCGCCGCCAAAGAAGATCGTGTTCAGAACCCGGTCAGGTGTTTCGGCGGCTGAGCGTTGCAGTTCGCTTAGATACGCGGTAAGCCATTGTTTTTGATTAATATTTCTGGAAACGTGGCTGTTGAAGTCGCAATAGGGGCACTTGGCCTCGCAAAAAGGCCAATGCACGTATAGGCCGAAGCCCCCGTTGCGCCAATCATCCGCCAAAGCAGCCTTTCACGAACATCTCCACCGCGCGGCCGCGATGACTGATCTTGTTCTTTTCCCAGCGATCCATTTCGGCAAAGGTAATGTCGTGGCCCTCGGGGACAAACATCGGGTCATAACCGAATCCGTCCGTGCCACGGATCGGCCAGGTCAGATGGCCGGGGGCGATGCCTTCGAACACTTCTTCATGCCCGTCGGGCCAGGCCAGAACCAAGGTGCAGCGGAATTGCGCGGCGCGTGGATGAGGGGCATTTGCGGCCTCAAGCTCGTTATGGGCGCGAGTCATCGCCATCAGGAAATCCCGGCCATTTCCGGTTTCGGCCCAGTCAGCGGTGTAGACGCCCGGCGCGCCGTCCAGTGCGTCGATGGTGATCCCGGAATCGTCCGATAGGGCAGGCAGGCCGGTGGCCTTTGCCGCGGCATGAGCTTTGATCCGGGCGTTGCCGACAAAGGTATCCTCGGTCTCTTCCGGTTCCGGCAGGTTCATCTCGCCCGCGCCGACAACGGTCACGCCAAAGGGCTCAAGCAGATGCGCCGTCTCCTCAAGCTTGCCTTTGTTGTGGGTCGCGACTAACAACCTGTCCCCGTCGAATTTACGAGTCATGCGGTGGCGGCCTTTTGCGCGGCGGCCAGTTCGCCGACGCCTTTTTCGGCCAGATCCATCAGTTGATCCATCTGTGCACGGCTGAAGACCGAGCCTTCGGCGCTCATCTGCACTTCGATCAATTTGCCCGATCCGGTCATGATGAAGTTGCCATCGACACCAGCTTCGCTGTCTTCAGGGTAATCCAGATCTAGCACAGGTTGACCGGCATAAATACCGCAGGAAACGGCTGCAACAGGGTCTACCAAGGGATCAGAAATTACATCACCCGCCTTCATCAGCTTGTTCACGGCCAAACGCAGCGCCACCCAGCCGCCAGTGATTGAGGCGCAGCGGGTGCCGCCGTCGGCCTGAATCACATCGCAGTCGACAGTGATCTGGCGTTCGCCCAATGCAACCCGATCCACACCGGCGCGCAGGGCGCGGCCGATCAGGCGCTGGATTTCGACGGTACGGCCCCCTTGTTTGCCGCTGGCAGCTTCGCGCCGCATCCGGGTGTTGGTGGCGCGGGGCAGCATGCCGTATTCGGCGGTGACCCAACCCAAGCCGGAACCTTTGATGAAGGGCGGCACGCGGTCCTCGATTGTGGCGGTGCACAGTACGTGGGTGTCGCCCATCTTGATCAGGCAGGAACCTTCGGCATGTTTGGTAAAGCCGGTTTCGATTGAAACCGCGCGCATTTCATTTAGATCACGTCCTGAGGGTCGCATGGAAAATCCTTTGTTTGCTGGGTTGGGGATAACGCCCCGCGGCGTTACGATGCAACCCCGATTGACCTTTCATTTGCCTGCGATTTAATGACGACCCAGCAGGGGGCCGCCGATGAGCGAAGCGAGCAAAATTCTGGACGAGATGAACGACCGGTCGCGCGAGGTGTTCCGGTTGATTGTCGAAAGCTATCTGGACAGCGGCGAACCGGTTGGCAGCCGTACCCTGACCCGCACCTTGTCCGAGAAAGTCAGCGCTGCAACCGTGCGCAACGTGATGCAGGATCTGGAGTTTCTGGGCTTGCTGGACAGCCCCCATGTGTCAGCCGGTCGGATTCCGACACAGCAAGGACTGCGGATGTTCGTCGATGGGTTGCTGGAGGTGGGTGATCTGGGCGCGGATGATCGACAGAAATTGGATGAGACATTAGGCTCTAACGCAGGAAATGTGGGCGGAATGCTGGACCGTGTGGGCGCAGCCTTGTCACACGTGACCCAAGGGGCCTCTCTGGTTCTGACGCCTAAGCATGAGGCCGAGATCAAGCATATCGAGTTTGTCTCACTGGGTCATGACCGGGCCTTGGTTGTATTGGTCTTCTCGGACGGGCATGTGGAAAACCGCCTGTTCACACCTCCGCCAGGGCAAACGCCCAGCTCCATGCGTGAAGCGGCGAATTTCCTGAATGCGCTGATCGAAGGCCGCACGATTAGTGAAGTAAGGCGTCAGATGCTGTCTCAGATCGACGCGCGCAAACAGGAAATTGATGTGCTGGCCCGCGAGATGGTCGAAAGCGGGATCGCTGCGTGGGATGGGGATGGGGGCGACTCGGCGCGATTGATCGTGCGGGGGCGGGCGAATCTGCTGGGTGACTCGGGTGAAACCGAAGAGCTGGACCGTATCCGAACCTTGTTTGACGATCTGGAACGCAAACGTGACATCGCTGAGTTCCTTGAATTGACCGAAGAAGGCGAAGGTGTGCGCATTTTTATCGGCTCTGAGAACAAACTTTTCTCACTTTCGGGTTCCTCTTTGGTGGTGTCTCCATATATGAACGCTGATCGAAAGATAATCGGTGCGGTCGGGGTCATCGGGCCCACACGTCTGAATTACGGGCGGATCGTGCCAATCGTGGATTATACGGCGCAACTGGTCGGCAAGCTGATATCCGACCGGAGCTAGAGGGTAAGAGATGGCAGAGCCCAAGAACGAAGAATTTCTGGACGATATCGCAACCGCCGAAGCGGAAGAGTTGGCCGAGGAGCTGATGGATATCAGCGAGGAAGAGCTGGAGCTCGACGCGCTTCGGGCTGAGCGTGACGATTACAAGGACAAATTCATGCGCGCGCTGGCGGATGCCGAAAACGCGCGCAAGCGTGGCGACAAAGCGCGTCGCGATGCGGAACAATATGGTGGCTCGAAACTGGCCCGCGACATGCTGCCGGTCTACGACAATATGAAACGTGCGCTCGAGGCGGCGACGGATGAACAGAAAGAAGTGGCCGCCGGTCTGATCGAAGGCGTTGAACTGACCATGCGCGCGCTGAAGGATGTGTTCCAGAAACACGGGATCGAGGTGATCACGCCCGAGGTGGGTGACCGGTTTGATCCGAATGTGCATGAGGCAATGTTTGAAGCTCCGGTGCCGGGAACCAAGGCAGGAGACATCATTCAGGTGTCCGCCGAGGGGTTCATGTTGCACGACCGTTTGCTGCGCCCGGCGCAGGTTGGAGTGTCATCGACGCCTGCGAACTGATTGGCTTTTTCAAAGCCAAGCCTCCGGCGGAGGTATTTTTAAACAGAAGAAGGGCGGTCATGTGTTGGCCGCCTCTTTTAGTTTGTAGATCAGGTCGAGCGCTTCGCGGGGAGTGAGTTCGTCCGGGAGGATTTCGCTGAGCATATCCGCGACGGGTGACGCTTTTGGAGCAGGCGGCGGTGGGGGTGCGGCTGAAAACAGCGGCAGGTCATCTATCAAGGTCTTTTGCTTGCCGCCTTCGCGTTCGGTCTTTTCCAGTTGGTCGAGGACGACGCGGGCGCGTTCGACAACTGAGGTTGGGAGACCTGCAAGCTGTGCGACCTGAACGCCGTATGAGCGGTCGGCGGCGCCTTTGTGGACCTCGTGCAGGAAGATGACCTCGCCTTCCCATTCCTTGACCGCGACGGTGGCGTTGTCCACGCCCTCCAGACTTCCGGCCAATACGGTGAGTTCATGGTAATGCGTGGCGAACAGGGCGCGGCATTGGTTGGCGGCGTGCAGGTGTTCCAGCGTGGCCCAGGCGATGGAAAGCCCGTCATAAGTGGCTGTTCCGCGGCCAATTTCGTCGAGGATGACCAGCGCGCGGTTATCGGCCTGGTTCAGGATGGCGGCGGTTTCCACCATTTCAACCATGAAGGTCGAGCGGCCCCGAGCCAGATCGTCCGAGGCCCCGACGCGGCTGAAAAGCTGGCTGACCACACCGATATGGGCTGTTTCGGCGGGGACATAGCTGCCCATCTGGGCGAGCAGAGCGATCAGGGCGTTTTGACGCAGGAAGGTTGATTTACCGGCCATGTTGGGGCCGGTCAGCAACCAGATTGCGGCCCCATCTTCAGCGCTGAGGTCGCAGTCATTGGCGATGAACGAATCGCTGCTTTGCTGGCGCAGGGCGTGTTCGACGACTGGGTGGCGACCACCTTGCACGTTGAAGGCGCGCGAATTGTCGACTTGGGGGCGGCACCAGTTTTCTCCGCGGGCGAGGTCAGCGAGCGCGGTGGTCAGATCAAGCTCGGCCAACCCTCGGGCAGCTTGGTTGAGGCGGGCGGCGAGGGCCAAAATTTCGTCAGAAAGCCTTTGATAGAGCCGCTTTTCGATCTCAAGCGCCAGATTGCCCGCGTTCAAGATGCGCGTCTCGATCTCGGAGAGTTCGACGGTGGTAAACCGCACCTGATTGGCGGTGGTCTGGCGGTGGATGTAGGTCTCACTGAACGGTGGGTTCAGCATCTTTTCGGCGTGGGTGGCCGTGGTTTCGATGAAATAGCCCAGCACATTGTTGTGCTTGATTTTCAGCGAGGCGATGCCGGTGTGGTCTGCGTATTTCTGCTGAAACCCGGCGATGACGGAACGGCCTTCGTCGCGCAGGGTGCGGGCTTCGTCCAGTTCGGCGTCGAAACCGGGGGCGATGAAGCCGCCGTCGCGGGCCAGCAGGGGCGGCTCGGCGACCAAGGCTTCGTCCAGCAGGGTCAGAAGGTCGTCAAAGCCTGTAAGATTTTGTACGGCGGTGGACAGTAGAACCGGTAGCTCTTGCGTATTACACAGCTCGGCAATGGTTGCTGCCTGCGCCAACCCGTTTCGGACGGCTGCCAGATCGCGGGGGCCGCCGCGCTCCAGCGAGAGGCGGGACAGGGCGCGATCGAGATCAGGGGTTTTGCGCAGTGCTTCGCGCAGGTCCGAGGTGATCAGGCTGTCTTCGGCGGCAAAACTCACCGCATCTAATCGCGCATGGATCACCTCCAGATTGCGGGACGGGCTTGAGAGGCGTTGTTCCAGCAAACGTGCGCCCCCAGGTGTGACGGTGCGGTCCACTACCGAGAGCAACGATCCGGCGCGCCCGCCCGAGAGTGATCGGGTCAGTTCCAGATTGCGGCGAGTGGCGGCGTCGATCTGGACGACGCGATCCTCGGATTCCTTCAAAGGCGTTTGCAGCAAGGGCAGTTTGCCCTTCTGGGTGATCTCCAGATAGTCGATCAGCGCGCCCATGGCCGACACTTCGGCGCGCCCGAAACTGCCAAAGGCATCCAGTGCGCCCACGCCGAATAGGGTGCAGATACGTTTTTCCGCCGCGGTGCTGTCGAAACTGGCCCGCCCAACAGGCGTGAGTGAGATACCCAGATCGCGAACAGGGTCCAGCAACGATTGCTGGGATCCATCGGCCACGATCAGTTCGGACGGTGCCAGCCGCGCCAGCTCTGGGCTGAGCCGTACCGACGTCAAAGGCATCACGTGAAACGCGCCGGTCGAGATATCGGCCCAGGCCAGCGCAGCCTCGTCCCGCACCTCGGCATAGGCGGCCAGAAAGTTGTGGCGCCGGGCTTCCAGCAAGGCGTCCTCGGTCAGCGTGCCGGGCGTCACGAGACGCACGACATCGCGCTTTACAACTGATTTAGAGCCTCTTTTCTTCGCCTCCGCCGGGCTTTCCATCTGTTCGCAGACCGCCACGCGGAACCCTTTGCGGATCAGTGTCAGAAGGTAGCCTTCGGCCGAATGCACCGGCACGCCGCACATTGGGATATCAGTGCCGTTGTGCTTGCCGCGTTTGGTAAGCGCGATGTCCAGCGCCTCGGCAGCGTTCACCGCGTCCTCAAAAAACATCTCGTAGAAATCGCCCATGCGATAGAACAGCAGGGCGTCCGAGTGGGCCTCTTTGATCTCAAGATATTGCGCCATCATCGGCGTGACTGTGGACAAAAGCGGCCCCCTTCTGGCGTGTTCCGGGCGTGACCTTACAAATCCCCCTCGCGCGGCGAAAGGCGAAAACGCATTGTCGTTGTGGCCTTTGGACCCTTGGGGTAGAACGCGATTGCCCCGAACAGCAAAGAAACGACAATTTCATGCCAAAGACCAAGATCACCAACGAAGAGGCGCTGGCCTTTCACCTGGAGCCCACACCCGGCAAGTGGGAGGTTCAGGCCACCGTCCCGATGACCACGCAGCGTGATTTGTCATTGGCCTATAGCCCCGGCGTTGCGGTTCCTTGTGAAGCCATCGCCGAAGCGCCCGAGACCGCCTATGACTATACCAACAAGGGAAATCTGGTCGCCGTGATCTCGAACGGGACCGCCGTTCTGGGTCTTGGGAACCTTGGTGCACTGGGTTCGAAACCGGTGATGGAGGGCAAATCTGTCCTGTTCAAGCGGTTCGCTGATGTGAATTCGATCGATATCGAACTCGATACCGAGGATCCGGATGAGTTTTGCCGCGCGGTGCGACTGATGGGGCCGACTTTTGGTGGCATCAACCTTGAAGATATCAAGGCACCCGAATGCTTCATCATCGAACAGCGCCTCAAGGAAGAGATGGATATCCCGGTCTTCCACGATGACCAGCATGGCACAGCGGTGATCTGTGCGGCGGGTTTGCTGAATGCGCTGCGCATCTCGGGCAAGAAGATCGAAGACGTAAAGATCGTCCTGAATGGTGCAGGGGCAGCCGGGATCGCGTGTATCGAACTGCTCAAGGCAATGGGAGCCAAGCACGACAATTGTATCGTCTGCGATACTAAAGGCGTGATCTATCAAGGCCGAACCGAAGGCATGAACCAGTGGAAATCGGCCCACGCGATCACCACGGACCTGCGTACACTGGAAGACGCCATGAAGGGCGCGGATGTGTTCCTTGGCGTGTCGGTCAAAGGGGCCGTGACGCAGGATATGGTTGCCTCGATGGCGGATAATCCGGTGATTTTTGCGATGGCGAATCCCGATCCTGAAATCACACCTGAAGAAGCACACGAAGTGCGCGTGGATGCGATCGTCGCGACGGGCCGAAGTGATTATCCCAACCAGGTTAACAACGTACTGGGTTTCCCCTACCTGTTCCGCGGCGCATTGGACATCCATGCGCGCGCCATCAATGACGAGATGAAGATCGCCTGCGCCCATGCGCTGGCCAATCTGGCGCGCGAGGATGTGCCGGATGAAGTTGCCATGGCCTATGGCAAATCGCTGACCTTTGGTCGTGACTACATCATCCCGACACCGTTTGACCCGCGCCTGATCCACCGTATTCCGCCTGCCGTCGCCAGGGCTGGCATGGATACCGGGGCTGCCCGCCGTCCGATCATTGATATGGACGCCTATGAGTTGAGCCTGAAATCCCGCATGGACCCGACGGCCAGCATCCTGCGGGGCCTGAACGCCCGGGCGCGTCAGGCGCAAAGCCGGATGATCTTTGCCGAGGGCGACGACCCACGTGTGTTGCGCGCGGCGGTGACCTATCAGCGCTCGGGCTTTGGCAAGGCGCTGGTTGTTGGTCGCCCCGAAGAGGTCAAGCAGAAGCTGGAAGAAGCCGGTCTTGGTGATGCTGTGCGTGAGCTTGAGGTGGTGAATGCAGCAAACACCACGCATCTGGAGGCCTACAAGGACTTTCTTTACCAACGCCTCCAGCGCAGGGGGTTTGACCACAAGGATATCCATCGGTTGGCGGCACGCGACCGTCATGTGTTCTCGTCGCTGATGCTGGCACACGGTCACGCGGATGGGCTGGTCACCGGGGCCACGCGTAAATCGGCGCACGTTCTGGACCGGATTAACCATGTGTTTGATGCCGACGCCACCCATGGTGCGGCGGGCGTGACGGCGTTGCTGCACAAGGGCCGGATCGTTCTGATTGGCGATACTCTGGTGCATGAATGGCCGGATGAGAATGATCTGGCCAATATCGCCGAACGCTCGGCCGCTGTGGCCCGTCATATGGGGTTAGAGCCGCGCGTGGCCTTTGTCAGTTTTTCAACCTTTGGCTATCCGGTGTCCGAACGGGCAGAAAAGATGCACCGCGCCCCGGCAGTTCTGGATCAGCGCGGCGTCGATTTCGAATACGAAGGCGAGATGACCGTCGACGTGGCCCTGAACGTGGATCAGCAAGCGGCTTATCCGTTCCAGCGCCTGACCGGGCCTGCCAACATCCTGATTGTACCTGCACGGCATTCGGCCTCGATCTCGACCAAGCTGATGCAGGAGATGGGCGGAGCAACGGTGATCGGCCCGATCCTGTCGGGTGTCGACAAGCCGATTCAGATATGCTCCACCGTTTCGACGGCGAATGACATTCTGAACATGGCCATTCTGGCCTCCTGCGATATTGGGTAAGTCATGACGATCTGGAATCTCGGCTCGATCAATGCGGACATGATTTATGATGTGCCGCATCTGCCCGGTCCGGGAGAGACCCTGGCCGCTGATCGTCTGGCGCGATTTCTGGGTGGCAAGGGGGCGAATATGTCCGTGGCCGCCGCGCGCGCGGGTGCGCAGGTGGCGCATGTCGGTGCGATTGGGCCAGATGGGCGCTGGGCATTTGACCGATTAACGGAATACGGCGTCGACACCAGGCATATTGCCGAAGTCGATATACCCACAGGTCATGCCATCATCGCCGTGGATGCGCAGGGCGAGAATAATATTATCCTGTTCTCAGGCTCTAATCAGGCGATTTCGATTGATCAGTTGGAGCAGGCGCTGTCTTCGGCTTCCACAGGCGACCTGCTGGTGATGCAGAACGAAACCAACCTGCAAGTCGAAGCCGCCAAGCTGGGACGTCAATTGGGACTGAAAGTGTGTTATGCTGCAGCCCCTTTTCAGGCCGAGGCCGTACAGGCCATTCTGCCCTTTCTGGACTTTCTGATCCTGAACCGGATCGAGGCAGAACAGCTTGGGCAATCCACAGGTCTTGCCCTGTCGGACCTGGCTGTTGAGCATGTGATTGTAACGCTAGGTTCGGATGGTGCGCGGTACTATCAGCGGGGCAAGGACCCAGTTGATTTTGCTGCCCACAAGGTGAAGCCGGTCGATACGACCGGTGCCGGTGACACTTTCACCGGTTACGTGCTGGCCGGGATGGATCGGGGAATGCCGATGTCACAGGCTATTGTGCAGGCAAACCGCGCTGCGGCCTTGATGGTTACGCGGCACGGTACGGCAGATGTCATTCCCGATTTGAAAGAGGTACGGGATGCCCGGTTCGATTAAGATCCGGCAAAGGGGGCGTCGCTGCCCCAAAGCTGTCTGACCCGATCGTCCCGCCCGCAAGCCTTGCGATAGGCTTTGTAAGCATTGGATTGGCGTTTGGGCCCAAAGCGGGTGAGAACCAGTTTATTTCCTTTGTAATAGTCCTGGTGATAGGTCTCGGCCGGGTAAAAGGTCGACTGGTCCAGGATGGGTGTGACGATGGCCTGGTCCAACGCGCGCTGGGCATCCTCTTTTGCTGCCTCTGCAATTGCCTTTTCGCCTGCGTTAGAGACAAATATCGCTGTGCGATAGCTTTCCCCACGGTCGCAGAACTGACCCCCGGCATCTGTGGGATCGACCGAGCGGAAGAACATGTTCAACAGCGTTTCACGGGAAATGCGCGCCGGGTCGTACGTGATTTGCACAGCCTCGTAGTGGCCCGTACCGCCCTTGGAGACATCGCTGTATTTCGGATCGTCTGTCGTACCGCCTGTATATCCCGATACGGCCTCGATGACCCCGGAAACGGATTCAAAATCGGATTCCACACACCAGAAACACCCGCCCGCTACCGTAAGGGTTTCCGTTTCAGCCGCTGGTGCAGGCAAGGCGCGCAACATGGCTGCCAGAGTAATCAGTGTGAACAGAAGAACGGGCTTAACGCAGCTAAGTGTGACGGGACGGGTCATGACGAGTCTCCTTCCGAGATCAGGCTGCCGCGTCTTTCATGCGCTTGCAATCCGCTGTCATGGTTTGTCACAGGCAGGTGATGCGAGTTTATCGGCTAGCCCAGCAACTGCCCCAGTTTCATCGCGACACCCATATTGCCGGACACCTTGAGTTTGCCCATCGCAACGCCGGTCATCGGGTTCAGCTTTCCTGTTAGTAGTTTGGTCAGGTTTTCCGTGGAAATCCGGATAGTGCAATCTGTGTCCTGATCCCGTGTGGTCGCTTTGTTATCCGCCAGAACGATTACGCCATCTGACCCGCAGTCGAATTTCAGCGACCCATCAAAGCTTTTTCCGTTCAGGCCTTTCTGTATTCCGTCGGCGATGTCCTGCAGCATGTATTCTCCTCTCACGGTTGACCTTTGCGTAAAGACAAACCGGTGTTGCGGGCAAGGGTGACGCGACAGGAACCAAAAAACCCCGGCGTCAGATGACGAGCCGGGGTTTCGGAATTCGGTTGCGCTGCGTTTACTTTGACAGGCGCTTATCCCGCGCTGCCAATAGCTTCAAGCGCAGAGCGTTCAACTGGATGAAGCCTGCCGCATCTTTCTGATCATAAGCACCGGCGTCTTCTTCAAAGGTCACGTGTGCCTCGGAATACAGCGAATGATCCGACCAGCGGCCCACGGTTGAGGCCAGACCTTTGTACAGTTTCACGCGCACGGTGCCGGTGACATGCTCTTGGCTCTTGTCGATGGCGGCCTGCAGCATCTCACGCTCGGGCGAGTACCAGAAACCGTTATAGATCAGTTCCGCATATTGTGGCATCAGCTGGTCTTTCAGATGCATCGCGCCGCGGTCCATGGTTATGGACTCGATCCCGCGGTGCGCCTCCAGCAGGATGGTGCCGCCGGGTGTTTCATAGATACCGCGCGACTTCATTCCGACGAAACGACCTTCGACCAGATCGAGACGACCAATGCCGTGCTTGCCGCCATATTCGTTCAGCTTGGTCAAGATGGTGGCCGGGCTCATCGCCTCGCCATTTATGCTGACCGCGTCACCTTTTTCAAAGCCGATCTCGATGAATTCGGGCTCGTTCGGCGCATCTTCGGGGTGGACAGTGCGCTGATAGACATAGTCGGGCGCCATATCGGCGGGGTCCTCAAGAACTTTCCCTTCCGACGAGGTGTGCAGCAGGTTGGCATCGACCGAGAACGGAGCCTCACCGCGTTTGTCCTTGGCGATTGGGATCTGGTTTGCCTCGGCGAATTCCAGCAGCTTGGTGCGGCTGGTCAGGTCCCATTCGCGCCACGGGGCAATCACTTTAATGTCGGGGTTCAGGGCATAGGCGGCCAGCTCAAAGCGCACCTGATCGTTGCCCTTGCCGGTCGCGCCATGGGCGACGGCATCAGCGCCGGTTTCCTCGGCAATCTCGACCAGACGTTTCGAGATCAGCGGCCGCGCAATGGATGTACCCAGCAGGTACAGGCCTTCGTAAACCGCATTGGCGCGGAACATCGGGAAGACGAAGTCGCGGACGAATTCCTCGCGGATATCCTCGATATAGATGTTCTCGGGCTCGATCCCCAGCAGCTCGGCCTTTTTGCGGGCAGGCTCCAGCTCCTCACCCTGACCCAGATCGGCAGTGAAGGTCACGACCTCACAGCCATACTCGGTCTGCAGCCATTTCAGAATGATCGAGGTATCAAGGCCACCGGAATAGGCCAGTACAACTTTCTTGGGCGCGGACATCTGACTTCCCTTTATGCGTAGAACGACTGGCCCCTAGCGGGTTTTCGACACGGGGGCAAGGAGTGTGGATTGACGCAGCGCAGGAATTGGGGTGAAACGGAGGGATAGAGAACAAGGATTGGTTGAGAAGGTAGTATTCCGGATGTTGGGTTGGAGAATCTTCGTGCATTCGGTGAAGATGGTTCTGCGGAACCTAAAAGAGGCTATGCAGGTATCGTTAGTTCCGGCTCTGATCGGGAGCGTACTTGCGGTCTTGTTGTTCTTTCTGTTCGACGCTCCTCATAAGCAATTCGAAAATGCCACGGCTGCATCCCCGGACGCATCTGCTGTGATGACGATACTTGGATTCCTCTTTTGCCTTTTGATCGTGGTTTTTGCGGTTATGCTTTGGATTGTAGTATCTTGGCACAGGTTTGTTCTGCTCAAAGAGTATCCGAGAGGAGTAGTTCCCCCGTTTCGGCTCGATCGCGTTTTAGCTTATTTTGGGCGCCTATTGATGCTGATCCTATTGGGGCTGGCCGCTTCCATTCCAGCAGGAATTGTAATGGGCATGATGACTCAAGCTTCTGCGGTGCTGGGATTACTATTTTGGATTGCTTTCATCGTCTTTTTGACCATCGCGTTCTATCGGGCTTCTCCGATATTACCGGCCGCTGCAATCGGCAGGCCTATCAAGCTGTCAGACGCTTGGCGGTCGACATCTGGTGCAAGCGGTACACTTGCAGTGTTGGTGATCGTGTCGGTGCTATTTCAGATGCTGCTTCAATTTTTGGCTTCTTTGCTGCTTTTTGTCCCGATCATCGGAATTGTTATCGTAATCTTTGCAGGCATGCTGATTGTTCCTTTGATCAACGTCAGCATTCTGACCACAATCTATGGCGTCTTCATCGAAAAGCGCGAACTCACCTGACCGCTCGTACACATATGTATTCCTTGCCCTTTCGGCGGTGATGCGGCACTGAAACGGCCATGACTGATTTCATGACCCGCGCCCGTGCCGCTGAACAGGCGATGCGCTCTGTCTTTCCGGCAACGCCTTTGCAACGGAATGCCCATCTGTCCGACCGTTTTGGTGCAGACATCTGGCTCAAGCGGGAAGACCTCAGCCCGGTGCGGTCCTATAAAATCCGTGGCGCGTTCAATGCGATGCGCAAGCAGCAAGGGCAGGATCTGTTCGTCTGTGCCAGCGCGGGCAATCATGCGCAGGGCGTGGCTTATATGTGCAAGCATCTGAACGTGCGCGGTGTAATCTTCATGCCCGTGACGACGCCGCAGCAGAAAATCCAGAAAACCCGCATCTTCGGTGGCGACAATATCGAGGTTCACCTGACCGGAGACTATTTCGATGACACCCTGGCCGCTGCGCAGGCGTGGTGCACTCAGCAGGGCGGGCATTTCCTGTCACCCTTCGACGATGAGGATGTGATCGAAGGACAGGCCTCGCTGGCTGTCGAGATTGAGGCGCAATTGGGTAGCGTGCCGGATCATGTACTTTTGCCGGTGGGCGGTGGCGGTATGTCTTCTGGCGTTGCGACATGGTTCGGAGATCGAACTCATTGCCTGTTTGTCGAACCCAAGGGCGGGGCCTGTCTGCACGCGGCCATGGCGGCAGGCCATCCGGTAGCGCTGGACCATATCGACAACTTCGTTGACGGCGCAGCGGTTGGAAAGATTGGCGCGAAACCGTTTGAGCTGCTAAAAAATCGCCATCTGTCTGATGTGCTGGTCCTGTCCGAGGATCGCATCTGCACCACGATGATCGAAATGCTGAACGTCGAAGGCATCGTGCTAGAGCCAGCAGGCGCTTTGGCGATCGAAGCGCTGGGCGATATTCAGAGCTTTATCCGGGGAAAGACTGTGGTCTGCGTCACCTCGGGCGGGAATTTTGATTTCGAGCGCCTGCCCGAGGTCAAGGAACGCGCACAGCGTTATTCGGGCGTGAAAAAGTACTTCATCCTGCGCCTGCCGCAGCGCCCAGGTGCGCTGAAAGAATTTCTGAATATCCTCGGCCCCGAGGATGATATTGCGCGGTTCGAATACATGAAGAAATCAGCACGCAATTTCGGCTCGGTCCTGATCGGAATCGAGACACGCAAGCCCGAGAACTTCATGCGTTTGTTTGCCCATCTGGATGAGGCCGGATTTACCTACACAGACATCACCGAAGACGAGACACTGGCGCAGTTCGTAATCTAGCGCAGGTTTTCGACCAACCCGGCTTCAAACAGCGTTTTGGATCGATCAAACGCGGCCAAAATCGAGGGTAGATCGACCGTTAGCGCTTCGCCTCCGGCCGCGCGGCGTTCGCCGTCCTGACAGAGTTTTGAGAAGTGGTCAAAACCCAAGCTTAATGCGCTGCCTTTCAGGAAGTGAAGGTTCTGTTCGAAGTCCCGGCGTGTGGTGTCTTGTTTTAGGCGTGCGATGACCTCCTGCACCTCATCCAGAAAGATCTGAACAACCTCGTCGAATTCATCTGCGCCAACTTCGTCGCGCAATTGTATGACCCTGGGCCAGTGAATCATGCCCTCCCTCCGCCCCGTGCCGCTTCAGGGCAGTGTTCAACAGACAAGTAAACGGCTGGTTAAAAACCTGCCTTCACCGGTTATTAAGTGTCGCAGGCCTAGTTTGGGACCATTGTGGCCGTACAGGATTTTCAGGGTGTCAGGAACCAGTCAAGCCGAGGTCAGGGTCGAGCTGGACTTTGGCGCGATCCGGAAGGTTCTGATTGTGGACGACAGCCGTCTGCAGCGCCGCATTCTGACGGCGTCGCTCAAGAAATGGGGTTTCGAGGTGATCGAGGCCGATAGCGGTGAAGCAGCCATCGAATTGTGCCGCGACGGACCGCCCGACCTGGTTCTCAGCGACTGGATCATGCCGGGAATGGGCGGGCTTGAGTTCTGCCGTGCCTTTCGTGCGCTGGACAATGATCAATACAGCTATTTCATCCTTTTGACCTCAAAAAGCGAAAAGCAGGAGGTCGCGCGGGGGCTGGATGCGGGTGCAGACGATTTCCTGATCAAACCGTTGGAAGCGGATGAACTGCGCGCGCGCATCTCGGCGGGTGCGCGCATTCTGGATATGCAGCGTGAGCTGTCCGAGAAAAACCGGATAATCGAATCCGCTCTGGACGAGCTGAAGCTGGCCCACGATGCCATCGACAAAGACCTGATACAGGCGCGGAAGATACAGGAATCTCTGGTCCCCGAACTGACCGGCACCTTTGGCACCTCGCAGGTCAGCCTGTTGCTGAAACCTTGCGGTCACATCGGCGGCGATCTGGTCGGGATGTTCTCACCGGGTGTCAATCGGCTGGGGTTTTACAGCATTGACGTATCCGGTCACGGGATCACTTCGGCCATGATGACAGCGCGTTTAGGGGGGTATCTGTCCAGTTCGCATTTCGATCAGAATGTCGCGATGGAGCGGCGATTCAACAAGTTCTATGCGCTGTTGCCACCAGAGGAAGTCGCCTCCCTGCTCAATTCGCGGTTAATGGCAGATACCGGCATCGAAGAGTATTTTACGATGGTCTACGCCATCATTGATCTTCGGAATGGTCATCTCAAGATGGTGCAGGCGGGTCATCCGCATCCCCTGCTGCTGCGCGCCAATGGAAGGTCAGAGTTTCTGGGTGAAGGCGGGCTGCCAATCGGACTGTTGCCGGACGTCACGTTTCAAAGGACTGACATCTATCTGCAGCCGGGCGACAAGCTGTTGTTGTATTCTGACGGGTTTACAGAATGCCGGTTAAAGGACGGCCGACTGTTGGACGAAGATGGCCTTATGCGCATGGCAATGGATTGCGTTGCAGACCATACAGGGCCGGAGTTTCTTGACGATATGTTCTGGCGGCTGACGCAGGCCGCGGCCTCTGATGGCGGTATTGACGATGATGTTTCCGCGGTCTTCTTTGAATATAACGGAGCTTAAAGTCGCCGAAGGTGTCGGGCGGTGAAGTGGCGGTCGCCCGCGTTGCCAAGCTGACCCAGCGCGTCTGCAGCATTCATCCATAAGGCTTCGTGAAACGCCTCGGTCGGCGGCCCCATTCTGCGCACAGGCTGGGCTCGATAAACGGTGCAAACCTTCTCGGCCCACAGGTCATATTCGGGCATGTAGGTGAATCTGCGAAAGGCACCGATACGGCGGGGCGCGCTGATTAGCCAGCCGGTTTCCTCATAGACTTCCCGGTGCAGTGCGGTAATCGGGGATTCGCCGGGGTCGATGCCGCCGCCGGGCAATTGCAGCTCGGGGTTTTGGCCATCGTCATACCACGTCACCAACAGCGATGGTCCGCGCGGCAACAGGGCATAGACACCGGGTCGTCGAATATACCTTCGCCCCGGCTCTGGGGTTTCACCAAACCGTCGGATCATGTATGGCCCCTTTCAACCCGGATTGTTGGACTTATATGGTGGCGGTATGCCAACCTGTGGCGTGTAAGGAAACCCCATGTCTATTGGAACGAAAATCGCGTGGGACGATACCGTCCTGCCCTTTCAACTTGATGTCTCGGATATGCGCGGCCGTGTGGCGCGGCTGGACGGGGTGCTGGACGGTATCCTGAAACAGCACGACTATCCCGAACAGGTCGAGGCGCTGGTTGCCGAGATGGCCCTGCTGACCGCATTGATCGGCCAGACCGTAGCACTGCGCTGGAAACTGTCGTTGCAGGCCCAGTCGAAGGGTCCCGTGCGGATGATTGCCACTGACTATTATGCGCCGCAGGAAGAAGGGCAACCTGCGCAAATCCGCGCTTATGCCAGCTTTGACCGGGATCGTCTGACCGACGGTGCCCCTTTCGATCAGGTGGGCGAAGGGTATTTCGCCATCATGATCGATCAGGGTGAGGGCAACCAGCCGTATCAGGGGATCACCCCTCTGGCTGGCGGATCGCTGAGCGCCTGTGCCGAGGCGTATTTTGCACAGTCCGAGCAGCTACCGACACGGTTTTCGCTGAGCTTTGGCAAATCGACCGAACCGGGCGTCGGCGAACATTGGCGCGCGGGCGGGGTCATGTTGCAACACATGCCCAAGGCGTCCCCGTTCGCGGCAAGCGGTGAGGGCAATGGCGATATCCTGACAGCGGCTGATCTGGTTGACGGGGAAGAGGGCGAGAACTGGGGCCGTGTCAACATCTTGCTCGATACGGTCGAGGATCTGGAGCTGATCGGGCCATCCATTGCGCCCACCGACCTGCTGATCCGTTTGTTTCACGAGGAACAGCCCCGCGTCTATGATGCGCAGCAGGTGCAGTTCGGCTGTACCTGTTCCGAGGATCGCGTCAGGCAAAGCCTGTCGATTTACTCGGCGCAGGACATTGCCAAGATGACCACGGATGAGGGAACGGTGACAGCAGATTGCCAGTTCTGCGGTGCGCATTACGTGCTGGACCCTCAGTCCGTCGGCTTTGAGGCGCGGGACAAGGATGGAGCCTGATCCCGTCACGCAGCTGACCACGGCGCTGGGCCGCTCCGGAGCCGGGTCCAGCGACTTTGACCTGAACCCGGATGTCACCCTGCCAAAGGGGCGCAAACTGCGCCCTGCTGGTGTGTTGGTGCCTGTTTCGCTGGCTCAGGGTGCTCCGCGGGTTATTCTGACCAAGCGGTCCTCGGCCCTGAAGCACCATCCTGGCCAGATTGCCTTTCCGGGTGGTAAACAGGATGACGGGGATGCGGATGTCGTTGCAACGGCCCTGCGCGAAGCGCGGGAAGAAATCGGCCTGCCGCCGGATCTGCCGCGCATTCTAGGCAGTCTACCAACACATGAGACCGTAACCTCTTTTTCAATGACGCCGGTCGTTGCGGTGCTTGACCAAAACTTTGATCCGATCCCCGAACCGGGCGAAGTGGATGAGGTATTTTCGGTCCCGCTTGACCATGTTCTGAACCCGGCAAATTATGTGGTTGAATCACGTCGCTGGCGGGGTCAGAAACGATATTATTTCACCGTCCCATTTGGCCCTTATTACATCTGGGGCGCGACAGCACGAATATTGCGAGGGCTGGCAGCGCGAGTGCATGAATGATGCAGATCACCGAAGACTGGATTACCGCTGAGCCAACGCAACAGGTCTGCAAAGCTCTGACAGGGGCCGGTGCGCAGGCTTTGTTTGTTGGGGGCTGTGTCCGAAACGCCTTGCTGGGTGCGCCTGTGTCCGATCTCGACATCTCGACCGATGCACGCCCGGGACGGGTGATGGAGCTGGCGCAGGCCGCCGGTCTCAAGGCCATCCCCACCGGGATCGATCATGGCACGATCACGGTCGTCAGCCATGGCATTCCACATGAAATCACCACCTTTCGCCGCGACGTTGAAACGGATGGCAGACGTGCGGTGGTCGCCTTTTCCGACAAGGTCGAAGAGGACGCCGCACGGCGCGATTTCACCATGAATGCGCTTTATGCCCGGCCCGATGGCTCGATCCTTGATCCGTTGAACGGGCTGCCGGATCTTGAGGCCCGGCACGTGCGTTTCATCGGAGAGGCCGAGGATCGCATCCGCGAGGACTACCTCCGCTCGTTGCGCTATTTCCGTTTTCATGCCTGGTATGGGGATGCGGATGCCGGGTTCGACGCGGATGCGCTGGCGGCCATTGCGGCCAATCTGGATGGTTTGACCGCATTGTCGCGCGAGCGTGTGGGGGCCGAATTGCTCAAGCTGCTGGCGGCACCGGACCCCGCGCCGTCTGTTGCGGCGATGCGCAATGCCGGCGTTCTGGCCCAGCTTATGCCTGGGTCGGATGATCGATCTCTGCCCGTTCTGACAAAACTTGAAACTGATGCGCAGGTTGCACCCGATCCGGTGCGCCGTCTTGCCGCCATCACCCCACCCGAAGTTGCAGCGACCTTAAGGCTTAGCCGGTCCCAACTACAGCGCCTGACACGAATGCGGGACGAGGCGGCAGGTACGGCAAGCGTCGCGGAACTGGGTTATCGCAATGGCGTCGAAGGGGGCCTGAACGAGGCCCTGTTGCGATGCGCGTTTCTGGAACAACCATGGACCGATGACCTGAGTGCACAATTGAAACAAGGCGCCATGGCCAGCTTTCCCATCCGGGCCGCCGATCTGATCCCGGCCTTCTCGGGCCCAGCGTTGGGTGAAAAGCTGGCCGAGCTTGAGGCCCGATGGATCGCGTCAGGCTTCACTCTGACCCGCAAGGATTTGCTATCTGACTGAGATGAAGTCTCAAAAGGGGATGACAAACCAAAAACTTTGTGGTTACGTGCGCCTGTCACATGAATGGAGGGATGCGAATGTATTACGGGATCTGGTTCGGCTAAAGCCGGGACACTTTGACCCGTAAGGGTGGTGTTCTGGCGCCATCTTTCTTCGCATGACTTTTTTCTGCTCAATCGGAGCACTCTCCATGTTTCGCTATTTCGAAAACCTCGTTGACCCTTTTGTCGCCTACAAAGAAACCAATGCGCCGCCGACCAAGCTGTGGCCGTTCATGCTGGACTATTCGCGGCCCTTCTTCCGGATTTTTGTCTGGGCGACGCTGCTGTCTATTGTCGTGGCCGGGGTTGAGGTCGGTCTGATCTACTATATGGGCCGCGTCGTCGACTTGCTCGTCGGATCTCCGGCAGAGGTCTGGCAGAACCACGGGACTGAGTTGCTGCTGATGGCAGCGTTTATCCTTTTGTTACGGCCCATTCTGCACATTCTTGATGTCTTGGTGATCAACAACGCGATCCTGCCGCAATATGGTACGCTGTTCCGCTGGCGCGCGCATAAGCATGTATTGCGCCAGTCCGTGAATTGGTTTGAAAACGACTTTGCCGGACGGATTGCCAACCGGATCATGCAGACCCCACCGGCGGCAGGCGAGGTGGTGTTTCAGGTGTTTGACGCGATTTCCTTTTCGCTGGCCTACCTGATCGGGGCGGCTGTCCTGTTGATGGCCGCAGACGCCCGGTTGTTGCTGCCGCTTCTGGTCTGGTTTGCGCTATATGCGGTACTGGTCCATTGGGCGATCCGGCGCGTTGGCCCGGCGTCCAAGGCGGCGTCTGATGCGCGCTCGACCGTAACGGGGCGAGTGGTTGACAGCTATACCAACATCCACTCGGTCAAGATGTTCGCCCATGCGGATCAGGAACTGGACTATGCGAAGGAGGCGATAGCCGAAACGCGCCGCACCGTTCAGGTCGAGATGCGGATTTTCACCATTATGGACGCGTTTCTGGTCACCTTGAACGGCTTCCTGATCGTGGGCGTGGTCGGCTGGGCGATTGTGCTGTGGATGCAGGGGCAGGCCTCGGTTGGTGTGGTTGCGGCTGCCACGGCCCTGACCTTGCGCTTGAACGCCATGACCGGATGGATCATGTGGGCATTGACCAGCCTGTTCCGTCAGCTGGGCGTTGTGGCCGAAGGCCTGGAAACGATTGCCCAGCCAATCCAATTGCTGGATGCGCCGCGGGCACAGCCGCTTCGGCTGAAGGATGGTCGGATCGAAGTTCGCGACCTGTCGCACCACTATGGCCGAAAAACAGGTGGGCTGGATCATATAAACCTGACCATTCAGCCAGGTGAGAAGATCGGGCTGATCGGGCGCGGGCAAGTCGACATTGGTAAAGCTGCTCTTGCGGTTTTACGACGTTGAACGCGGCGCGATCCTGATCGATGACCAGAACATTGCCCAGGTCACTCAGGACAGTTTGCGAAGCTGTATCGGAATGGTCCAGCAAGACAGCGCGTTGCTGCATCGCTCGGTACGGGAAAATATCCTGTATGGCCGCCCTGACGCGACCGAAGAAGACATGATCGCGGCCGCCAAACAGGCCGAGGCGCATGACTTCATCCTTGATCTTCAAGATCCGCAGGGTCGTACCGGGTACGACGCGCATGTCGGCGAACGGGGTGTGAAACTGAGCGGCGGTCAGCGACAGCGGGTGACGTTGGCGCGAGTGATCCTGAACCCAGGTTCAGCAAATTTGACATACACGGCTCCATAAGGTCATGATACAAAACGATTTTATTTTCGGAAAAGCCCGATATGGCACTACATTTTGTGCGTCAGGAGGTCGGTTGGAATGGCCTCGACCGTTACGGGTTTTTCAGTTTCCGGATACGCCTTTCAAGCGCGTATGGTACGCCCGCCGCCTTCGCAACCCCTGCCGCCACCGGGTCTGGCCGAGCGTCCGTTCTGACCTCGATCCGTGCGCCGTCGACGGAGGTGAAGGACGTGGTGGCCCGCTGCCAGCGACCGAGCTTGTTGCGCACAGAGGCCCAACTGTCGTGGACCCCCTGCGCAGCGAGACGGGTCCGGATGACATTGACGCCGTACAGCGCCAGCACCGCGATGAACAGATGGCCCTCGATCCGCCTGGACAGTTGGTGCCAGATCGGGCGCAAGCCGAGTTCAGACTTGAGCGTCTCAAACGTCGCTTCGAGTTCGGTCAAACGCCAGTAGGTGCGCACCGTCTTCTCAAGGCCCCATTCCGTGTGGCTGGTGCGCAGCACATAGAGGCCCGCGCGGGCATCGCGTGTATTGAATGCCGCATTGGGTACCCATGTCACCGCGCTGGCCTTGCCATCCGAACCCTTTGTGACGCGGATGTCATAATGCTGATTGACCATAGCGTAGCGTTCCCGCAAACGCCCGAGCCGCTCCAGAACCTTGTCGTATGTCTTGACGGAGCGCGGCTTGCTCAAGCCGTCGTGCAAGGCGGTAAGTTCTGCCTCAAAGGCGTCCCGCTTCTTGGCCAGAATGGCTTCATCACGCTCCTGTCGCGCCTGGCTCCAGATGCAGAGTTGCGCTTCGTTCTCAGGCTCGTGGGACAGGTTCCAGATCCGCGCCTCATGCCCCGATCTGGTCTCGATCGTTGCATCAGGATCCCGCGCGCCTGCAGCATCCGCCTGATCCGGCTTGACCCCACCCCGCCTGACCGTGATCCAATGATAGCCCCGGTTGCGCAGTTCGGCGAGGTTGTTTTCGGTAGCGATGCCTGCATCCATGATGACCGTGGGCTTGTCCTTGTCCTCCGGTGTGGCAAGGCTGTCCAGCGCCTCGAACAGCGTGCCGGGTTCGCTGACATTGCCGGGCAGAACGCTGGAGCGGCGCGGGAAGCCGCCCTCGTCGGTGGCCATCGCGAGCGTGACAAGAGGGCAGTCGTTCCGTTTCTGCTTGGAGCGTCCGAACCTGGCCAGATCGGACGCTGGACGCCCGGTCATGTAGGTGTTGGTCAGGTCATAGAAGATCACCGCACCGGAACTGCCGAACAACGTGCGCTGACGGTCAAACAGCGCGTCTTCGATGGCCTCGTGGTGTTTGACCAGACCGTCACTGAGACGATACAGCTTGTCGAGATAGAGCGCCGGCCCGGTATTGAGGCGCAGAAGTTCAAACGTGGCACTGTTGGTCTCCAACCATCGCAAAGTCTCCCGTTCGCTGGCGGGATGCACCATGCGCGCAATCACCAGCGCCATGGCGATCCGGGCGTCTCGATCCGACAGGCCGACATTCTTGAGCACCCCAAGAAAGCCCAGAGCCTCCAGAGCGGCCAGGGCAAGTCGCTCACAGCCCACAGACCGCGCGTCTTCAATCTGTATGCTGTCGAGACGGATATTTGCTGTGCCGCCATCCAGGGCCTCGGCCGCCGACTGGACCAACGCGCGGCTGCGCAACTTCTGCACAATGGTATCCGCCATTGTCGCCAATTCCGGTTCAGGATCGAACAGAGGCGTTTCTCCCGTAATCCCCGCCTGAACGAGTTCGACCAGTTCGGGCCACTGCGATTTGGGGATCGGAAAGGCTGCTCCGAGGTTCAGGAGCGTCTTTTGTTGCACCTTGCGGCCCGTTCTAAAATTCTCGACCAACCGGACGGATCGGTAGCATTTGTCAGCGCGGCGGCGGGTCAGGGTCTCACGAATAAACATGTTCCTACATTAGGACCGCTGCACCCCACTGGGAATCCCGAAAAGCCCTCAGGAAGCACATTATGGCACCACTTCGAAAATCCAGAAACTCACCTCAACAAAATCAACGCTTTACCGGCCAGAAAGCGGCAATTTCGACCGATTTCAGCAAAAAAGTGCGGAACTTGGGTGAAAGACGCGCCAATCCTGTTGTTGGACGAGGCGACATCGGCGCTGGATTCCGAAGTCGAAGCATCCATTCAGGAAACCCTTTACGGCATGATGCAGGGCAAGACCGTGATCGCAATCGCTCACCGGCTGAGCACGATCGCTCAGATGGATCGGATTCTGGTCATGGATGGTGGCCGGATCGTTGAAGAAGGCGCGCATGCCGACCTTTTGGCGCATGGTGGGCTTTACGCGCAGTTCTGGGCAAGGCAATCAGGGGGCTTCATGAACCCGGAGGCCGCTGAATGAGAATTGCCGACCTGATCCAGCCATTCAGAGGCACCGATACGCCCCCGCCGCAGACGTTGGGGGCGTTCATCCGCTGGTGCCTGACCGGGTCATGGCCAATGCTTTTTCTGGCCGCCTTCTTTTCTGCAGCAGCAGGTGTTTTGGAGGCCGGTACCGCGTGGATTCTGGGGCGTGTGATCGACACGGCAACCGCCAGCGGCCCCGATCAGTTTCTGACCGCCGGGAACCTGTGGATGATCCTTGGTGCCGTGGCGTTCTTTATGGTGCTGCGTCCGGTGTTGTTCGGCCTTTCCTCGCTGTCGAACAACTACATCGTCATGCCGAACTTGCCGCCTCTGATTCTGGCGAAATTGAACCGGTGGACATTGGGCCAGTCGGTTACATATTTCGACGATGACTTCGCAGGACGCATCGCGCAGAAACAGATGCAGACGTCCAACGCGCTGACCTCCGTTGTCTCGGAAACGATCAGCGCGATCGTGTTTGCCATGGCGTCATTGGCCGGGTCTTTGCTATTGTTAGGGTCGATTCACCCAATGGTGATGCTGCCCTTCGTCGTGTGGCTGGCGGTCTATTTTCTGCTGATCCGCTGGTATTTGCCGCGCATTCGCCACTGGTCGGGCGCGCGTGCCGGGGCGCGGGCGATGGTGACGGGACAGGTGGTTGATACAATCACCAACATCAAAACAGTCAAACTGTTTGCACATTCTGAATTCGAAGATCAGGCCGCGCGCAATTCGATGATCGATCTGCGTGAAAAGTCACTGGAGTTTGGCAAGCTGTCGGCCAGTTTTCGTTTTGTCCTGATGACCCTTGCGGGCGTTTTGCCCGTACTGCTGCTGGGCGCAACGCTTATGTTGTGGCAGGTCGGATCGGCGACGCCCGGTGACATCGTCGCCGCCGGTGCCGTTTCCATCCGGATTGCGCAGATGACGGGGTGGGTGAGTTTCACGTTGATGACGCTTTACGCCAATGTCGGCGAAATTGAAAACGGCATGAAAACTCTGACCAAACGGGATCGGGTGGAAGATGTCCCCTCTGCGCCTGATCTGATCGTGCCGAACGGGCAGATCGATTTTCAGCACGTTGGCTTTGCTTATGGGCGCGATATCGGCGGTGTGTCGGACCTGAGCCTGACCGTGAAGCCCGGTGAAAAACTGGGAATTGTCGGGGCTTCCGGGGCGGGAAAGTCCACTCTCGTTTCCTTGCTTCTCAGGCTCTATGACAGGGAAAAAGGCGTTGTTCTGATCGATGGCCAGGACATTGCGACCGTCACCCAGGACAGTTTGCGGCGGCAAATTGGCATGGTCACGCAGGAAACGGCGATGTTTAACCGCTCGGCCCGTGACAATATCCTGTACGGCAATCCTTTGGCGTCCCAAGAGGACATGATTGCCGCCGCCCACAAGGCCGAAGCGCATGAGTTCATCCTTGGCCTGCAGGACGCGCAGGGACGCACCGGATACGACGCCTATCTGGGCGAACGGGGCGTCAAGCTCAGCGGTGGTCAGCGGCAAAGGATCGCTTTGGCCCGTGCGATTCTGAAGGACGCGCCCATTCTGGTGCTGGACGAGGCAACCTCGGCACTGGATTCCGAAGTCGAGGCATCGATCCAGACAGCCTTGCACCGCGTGATGGAGGGTAAGACGGTTCTGGCCATTGCGCATCGTCTTTCCACCCTCAGCGAGATGAACCGGATCATTGTTCTGGATCAGGGCCGGATCGTTGAAGACGGACCACATGACATATTGTTGGCGCAGAACGGATTGTACGCTCGGTTCTGGCATCGTCAGTCCGGGGGCTTCATTCAGACCGAAGCTGCCGAATAAGGGTTTTGTTACCGCGTCGGCCCGGCTATCAGGCCAGCCATGACACAGGAATTCACCATCCTCCGCCTTGGTCATCAGGGCGACGGCATCGCCGAAGGGCCAATATACGCGCCCCGTACCCTGCCGGGTGAGGTGGTCAGCGGCGAGGTAGTAGGCGGTCAGCTGACTGATATCCGCGTGTTAACGCCTTCCGAACACCGGGTAAAAGCGCCCTGCCGTCACTATAAGGCTTGCGGAGGCTGCCAGTTGCAGCACGCAGATGACGGGTTTGTCGCAGACTGGAAGGTCGAGATCGTGCGCAACGCGCTGGCTGCGCAGGGGCTCGGGACAGTGATGCGCCCCATCCATACCTCTCCTGACCGGTCCCGGCGCAGGGCGACGATTGCCGTGCGACGCACGAAAAAGGGAACACTGGCGGGGTTTCACGGGCGTGCGTCCGAGACGATTACGGAAATCCCTGACTGCCATTTGCTGGACCCGGCCCTGATTGCCGCCATACCCGTGGCCAAGGCGCTGGCCGTTTTGGGCGGCAGCCGCAAAGGGATATTGGCGGTGACCCTTACGCTGTCCGAGGGCGGGCTGGATGTCTCGGTCAAGGGCGGCAAACCGTTGGACGGGCCGCTGGAACTGGCGCTCGCGCAGGCAACCGAGCAGCATGGGCTTGCCCGTCTAAGCTGGGATGCAGAAGTTATCGCAATGCGTCACTCGCCCACTCAACGGTTTGGCACGGTCGCTGTTGTTCCTCCTCCGGGCGCTTTTCTTCAGGCCACGAAGGACGGTGAACAGGCTCTATTACAGGCGGTTTTGCAAGCAACCGAGGGTGCAAAGCGGATCGTCGATCTGTTTGCCGGCTGCGGGACATTCTCGTTGCCGCTGGCTGGGGCGGCTGAGGTTCACGCCGTCGAAGGTGAAGCAGAGATGACGCAAGCCCTGGATCAGGGATGGCGCAACAAGGCGCAGGGGCTTAAACGCGTTACAACCGAAGCGCGCGATCTGTTCCGCCGACCTTTGATGCCGGATGAACTAAAGTTGTTTGACGCCGTGGTTCTTGATCCGCCCCGGGCAGGGGCCGAAGCCCAGGTGGCCGAGCTGGCGCAGGCACAGCGCCCGGTCATCGCCTATGTTTCGTGCAATCCGGTGACTTTCGCGCGAGACGCAAAAACGCTGGTTAACGCCGGATACACCCTTGAATGGGTACAAGTGGTTGACCAATTTCGATGGTCGTCGCACACGGAACTTGCCGCGCGGTTCACCCTGAACCCCGCCGCGTGATCAGACAGGAGACCGCCGGACATGGGGATCACCCAGCGTTTGCATACCATCATTGAAACCCCCGCTTTTGGGCGCTTCATCACCGGCGTGATCATATTCAACGCGATATTACTGGGGATGGAGACGTCGCCAACACTGATGGATGCGGCTGGACCTGTGATCGTGGCTTTGGACAAGATGTGCCTGGCGATCTTCGTGGCCGAGATTGCGATGAAGCTGATTGCAACCGGGCGCAGGTTTTTTACCAGTGGCTGGAATGTCTTCGACTTTCTGATCGTCGGGATCGCTCTTGTTCCAAGCGCTGGCAGCCTGTCTGTGTTGCGGGCGCTGCGGATTTTGCGGGTGTTGCGGGTGATCTCGGTCGCACCACGTCTTCGACGGGTGGTCGAAGGTTTCATCTCGGCCCTGCCGGGCATGGCCAGTGTATTCCTGTTGATGGCGATCCTGTTCTACATCGGCGCTGTGATCTCGACGAAACTGTTTTCGCAAAGCTTCCCGGACTGGTTCGGCGATCTGGGCCTGTCCGCCTATACGCTGTTCCAGATCATGACGTTGGAAAGCTGGTCGATGGGCATCGTGCGCCCCGTGATGCAGGTCTATCCTTACGCCTGGTTGTTCTTTGTGCCCTTCATCATGGTCACGACCTTTGCGGTGGTGAACCTGCTGGTGGGTCTGATCGTGAACTCGATGCAGGACGCGCATCATGCCGAGGATGAGGTGAAGACCGACGCCTACCGGGACGAGGTGCTGGAGCGGCTTGAAAGCATCGAACGCCGTCTAATTGAGCAGTCACACAGCAAAAAGTGATTTCAGTTTTTGCGCAATTTGGCATAATGATCGCAAAAAACAGCAGGCAGTGAAAAAATGGATCGTCGAGCATTTGGATTGGGGGCGATGGCAACGCTGAGCCTTTCGGCTTGTGCTTCAGCCAATCCCAGAATTCTCTCCTATAGCGGACCCGAGGTGACCTCATTGGTGATCAACAAGGGCGCGCGCAAAATGTATCTTTTGCACAACGAGAAAATTCTCAAGGAATATAAGGTAGATCTTGGATTTGCTCCGCAAGGAACCAAGACCAAAAAGGGCGATGGACGCACGCCCGAAGGTACATATCTGATTGATCGCCGCAACCCTAACAGCCGATATCACCTATCGCTGGGCATTTCCTATCCGAACTCGAAGGATATTGCGCAGGCGAAGGCCGCCGGAGTTGATCCCGGTGGTGACATTTTCATTCATGGCCAGCCCAACAAACGATCCGAGCGCAAACGCGCGAAGAAGACAACGGATTGGACAGCCGGCTGCATTGCCGTGAAGAACGAAGAGATCGAAGAGATTTACGCCATGGTGAATGAGGGCACGGTTATTACCCTTCGCCCTTGACGATTTTCTGCGCCTTCCAGTCTTCGAACCCGAACAACAGATAATCGCGCTGATAAGCCTCGGCGGCCTTGTCCTCGAGCGCGGTGTCGTAAATCTGCGCCAGGGTGAAGGGCATGTCCGGCGCAGAAGAGGGCGGAGCCGGTGGGTTTGCATGACCAACCTGACGGGCCAGAGCGGGAAGGGCGCCCGCCATCTCGTCTTCCCGTAAAATCTGGTCCGGCATGGCGAAGCCCGCCATCCCCTCCAGTGTCTGTGCCTGGCTGCACCATGTTCCATCCACGCGGATCGGGGTTTGACCTGCAAGGATATGGCCCAACATGGTCAGAAATCCTGAAAATGCGGCGTAATGTTGATCCGGCGTATAGGAGGTATCGGGGTCATCGGCGGGCAGGGGCAATTCATATCTTTTGCGCAGCATATTGCGGATCGCGACATAGGCGCCCGGCCCGGTGCGGAGGATGTGTTTACAGAATACCGAATGCGCGCGTGCCAGCGGATGACGCACGACCGTAAATTTGCGATGCTTTGGATGATCCTGCATCCAGCGGCGCATCTGTTTCTGGTTGCGCCCTATCACCAGATCATCCTGCGTGACACTATCCAGATCAGCCATCCATCGCGTGACATCAAACTCCGGGCCGCCTCGTACCGGCAAATACAACAGGGGCGTCTTTGACGCGCCGACATAGCGCGACACAGCCGGGCCCCGGCGCGGTTCGAAGTTCGGAGTGCGGTGCAGGTTGAAAACATCCAGCCCGGACACGGCATTTGCCATCTCATCCGGGTTGGTGACCTTGGACAAGGCTGGCGCCGGGTTTTGGCGTTTCAAATGGTCATTTGCCGCCTCCAGACGGCCAGTGACCCCCAACCAGCGCGCCAGACCGTTCAGAACCTCGACATCGTTCAGGTCGTCATATGTGATATAAAAAGCGGTTTGACCGGTTTTTTGCAGGTGGTTCAGCACCATCTGCTGAAACGCCTGCCGGCTTTCGAACTGGCGGGTGAATTCATCGCTGTCGAAGGCAACCTGCGCCTCGCGCCGTTGTTTGATGTTCACCAGCTTCCACTGTTTTGTCTCAACAGCGATCTTCCAGGAGATATAGCTGTCCAGCGCATTTCGCGTCAGAATGATTTTAGCGCAACGCGGGTCGTTTAGGGCTGGGGTCAGCGCCCGAAGATCATGATCGCTGAAAAAGCGAAACCCGCTCATTTCACCCGGCGCTGCGCGGATCGCGTCCAACAGTGCCAGCGGATCGCGGTCGCGCTTTTCGACCGTAAACCCCAGTAAATCGTCCAACTTGGGTAGCCCCGCGAAATACGGGTTGAATGCCTCGCCATGGCACGTCACGCCGTCCAGAGCGTTCAGTTGCGATTCAAGCAGGTTGGACCCCGTGCGCATGTCCGCCAGTAGGATGAAATAGTCGAACCGATCACTCATACCGGGTTATTGCACAAGATAAGGTTTGCGGAAGGTCTTGGCCTGCGTGCCAAAGACATCGTCGGCTGGAAAATCCCCCATCAGATAGGGATGCATGCCCTGATTCTTTAGGTTTTGCAGGAACTTCCCAAAACCTGTCAGATCCACCATCGTAGGGGCTTCGGTCAGATGGTTGGGCTGTTCGGCACCGATTTCGTCAATCACGGTCTGCAGGGGTTCCATCGGGGCTTCTACAAAATCCGCCATTGACCAAACCCTGACCTTGGCTTTGATTCCGGCCGTCTCAAGCGTTCTCAGCTGCTTTGTTTCGATCTGCTGAAGGCGCGCAGCTTCGGCCCGGATGTCGGCGAAGTTCAGGTTTGAACGGAACAGCGGCACGGCCCAGGCACCGGTGATGATCGAAATCTGAGCATTCTTGTCCCGGGCCAGAACCGGGTTGATTTTCTGATTGTCCCCCGGGCCGAACTGAAAACACTGTCTTTCGCCCCGCGTGTTCCAGATCAGATTGGTCAGGAACGAAGTTGGATTATAGTCTCGCAAAGCGGCACAATCCGAAAGCGCGCCATTCGTAAGCGCCTCACCATCCGCGAACTGAGCCCCTTCAGGATGGAACAGGTGACCATGGACGCGTGTGTCGGTGGCGTTGGTCAGCCATGTCTCAAAATCCTCAAACACCTCCGCGAACCCCTGAAAGACTGAGTAGGGGTAGGCGGTCAGCCTATTCTCGTCGTCGTGGCTGGGAAAGCGACCCTGCATGTAAAGCCCATCACGCCCGCGCAATCGACGCTCGACCGCCTTGGCAAAGACACGATCGATCTTGCCGGGGTTGGGTTCTGCTGGCGTGAGCGCACAGCCCTGACCGGTCAGAAAGGTCTGATAGAGGCGATCTGCATGCGGCCAGATTTTGCGCGCAACGAAACAGTCGGACCGCCGCAGCAATTGCAGGTGATCATCATAAAAGACATGCGGTCTGCCCTGATAGTCGAATTTCGACAATGTCAGCGACCGGCTTTCAATATGAGTGGAATAGAGCCGGGTCAGGGTCTGAAAATAGCTTTCATCCGGTATCCAGACATGGCGGAAATAACTGTCATAAACGGCGCGGCGCGGATCCTGCAGAATCGCCGACAGGGTTTGGCGCGTCAGGCACCACCATTGGCTTCCCATATGGGGGACCAGACCATCCGGAATCTCGCGCCGGATACCCAGACGCCGTTGAAGCCGGACGTGGAGGTCAAACAGGCGCCGCTGCTTGCGCCACGAAAACGGAAAGCGCAGCGTAAATCGTTCCAGATCCAGCCCGCCGACGGTCCATGTCACGTCTGCTGTCGTGGCGCTTTCAATGAAGTCGACCCGAGGGCGATCAGCCAGATACGCGATCAGCTCTTCCACCGGGCGCAGTGGTAAACAGGCTCCGGAGGATAGGAAAACGTGCCGTACATTGGGAAATCGGTCAAGCATCAGGGTTGCCGCCGATTGCGATGCCGCGACGATTCCCCAACCGCCCCATTCACAGACATGGCGATCTGAGAACAGGATCAGCGGATCATCGGCACAGGCGGCGACAAAGTCCGAATACTCGGGCTCGCCGACTTTGCGATCGACATGGATGACAACCGGGCAGCCCGCAGCAGTCCAGTGCCGCGCAACCTGTTCGGCGCGATCCAGAGCGGTGTGCACCAACATGACAATGCCAAGGCTATTCATGCCCAATTCCCCTTGGACATCAGGCCCAAAATCTCAAGTTGGCGCCAGTTCAGGTATTTCTCGGACCATTTGTTCCAGAACACCGGCCGATCTTCCAGCTGTTCGGCATAAGCGCGGTACTCACCGGATGTGCGGTAGTGTTCGCCCCGCTGCACCTCCTCGCGTGCTTTGTCGCCCAAGGTATCGATCAGCTTGGCATGCAGCAGCGCGCCACTGGCCTTTTCACCGCCCTGTTCGTCGTAAACCTGATTCAACCCCCGCGGCAGCAGAGAATGAGTCGAGCTGACGTAGACATAACGTTTGTTCCACTTGACCAGCGGTATCTTGTTCAGCGCCGGCGCTTTGGACGGGTTATCGCGAAAGAACACACGCGCACGAGGGCCGCCTTGAATCCACAGATTGCGATAGGTCGGATTCTGCGTGATCATGTAATTTCCGGGGTCAAACCAGGGTGCTATTTCAAACGGATTTTGCCCGGGTTGATACTTGGCCTCTTCAATAGGGCCCTCGGGATACATGTCGATCAGCATGGTGCCGAAGCTGCGGATAAAGGACCCGTCCAGCCAATCGGTCAGAGCCTGAATAGGGCGGGTATCGCAGAACGGATAGACAAAGAACTCATCCGGATCGACCGTCAAAGCCCAATGCCCATGCGCATAGGTGCGCAGCAGATAGTTCACCCAATCTACACCATATGTGGCCTTTTTATAGCTGGCCGAGGTGGTCCATACGGATACATCGGACTGGCTGGCCAGGTATTCGCGGGTGCCGTCATCGCCATTATTTTCCACAAACAGGAAGTGATTGACGCCCCGCGTGCGATAGTAACTAAGGAGATACGGCAGCCTGATCTTTTCATTTCGGACAACGCAGGCCAGCAGTACATCGTTGGGTTGGATCGCGGCTGTGTTGTCACGCACGGGTTTCAATTCACGCTGCTTTCGCAGGCAGCGCAGAATACGACGCTTGCGCCGCAATCTCATGCGATAGGAATCCAACAGGCTCACGTGACTGCCCAACCTTTTATTATACGCGAGCATGCCCGGGGCGGCCTAAGCCAGAGTGGTGCCGGACAATTACCGCATTATGGCATTTTAGAACTTTGGCAGGCAACGTATTTATATTGCGTTATTTGCAAACGGGTTTTCTTTGCCGCCTTTTCCCCATCCGCCAGAGCTCATCAGACCCAGATGCTCTAGTTGAGCCCAGTTTTCGTAACGAACGGATTTCGGTGTCCAAAGGTCCGGGTTGCTTGTAACCTGGTCGTAATATGTACCGAATTCGGATGGGGCGTGAAAATGCTGGCCTCGCTGCTTTTCGATGCGTGACTTCTCCACGATCTCGGGCAGAAATTTGGTATGCAACAAGACGCCCGAAGGCGCATTTGTGCCGGGGCCGTCATAGCCAGAGTTCAGGTGTCGTGGCAGGGCGGAGTGGCTTGAGTTCACATAAGCATAGCGCCGGGACCACCGGACCAGAGGAATCTTGTTCAGGGTCGGCGATCGTTGTGGCTGATCCGCAAAGAATACCCGCTCGCGCAGACCGCCCTGCACCCACAGGTTTCCCATCGGGGATTGGCGTTGGGCGCGATAGGGTGCGGCGTCGAACCAGCGCAGCAGGTCTGTGGGGTCGGTGTCGGGGTCATAACTCTGCTCGCCAACCGGGCCATTGGGGTACATATCCAGCATCAGCGCGCCAAAGACCTGTTGGTTTCGATCTTCAAGCCATTTGGTCAGATCGTGCAATGATCTCGTGTCGTGGTGGGCGTACACAAGCAGCTCATCGGCATCCACGGTCAAAGTCCATTGGCCGTGCCCATACCGCATTTGCAGCCATGTCAGCCAATCCACACCAAATCGCGCGGCCCGATAGCTGGCCCCGGTTTGCCACAGCGACACGTCCGGTTGATCCAGAAGAAATTCAACCGTCCCATCGTTGCTATTGTTGTCCACCATCAGAAAATGATCGATCCCCAACCGGCGATAATGGCGAAAAAACCACGGCAGGCGCGTCATTTCATTGCGCAAGGTGGTAAAGGCCAAAACACCGCCCGGCGCGATCAGCCGTGTCTTGTCAGACAGACAAGTCAGATCATGGCGGCTGCAGAAGGATCGCCATAAAAGGCGTCTGCGCTTGAGGCGCAGCCGGTATTTTTGCAGCCAGCTAAGGGGCGGAAGCGTCTGGTTTGAACCCGACGTCATGCGCGCCTCACTTCTCGTAATGACCGTTCTGATGCCACCGCCAGGCGTCTGCAATCATCGTCTCTAACGTTGATCTTTTGGCTTTCCAGCCCAGCTCTGTCTCGGCTCGAACCGACCCCGAGACCAACTTGGTGCAATCCCCGGCACGGCGCGGCCCGACGGTGTACGGGACGGGGCGGTTGGTGACGGATTTGGAATGTTCAATCACTTCCATAACCGAAAACCCTGACCCGGTGCCCAAATTGAACACTCGGCTTTCATTGCCCCGTTCCAGCCACTCAAGCCCCAGGATATGGGCGTCCACCAGATCACAGACATGGACATAATCGCGGATACATGTGCCGTCCGGCGTGTCGTAATTTGTACCAAATACGGTCAGCCCATCCCGCTTTCCGTCGATTGCGTCCAGCATCAGGGGCACCAGATGGGTTTCCGGGCGATGAAACTCACCAATCTCGCCTTCGGGGTCGGCCCCGGCGACGTTGAAATAGCGGAAGATCACGTGGTTCAGGCCGTGCGCTGCCTGAAAATCGTTCAGAATATCCTCAATGGCCCGCTTGGATGCGCCATAGGCGTTGAGGGGGTGCTGCGCCGAGTCCTCGTCCAGCACCACATTATCCTGATCCCCATAGGTGGCGCAGGTCGACGAGAACACGAAGTTCCGGCATTCTGCTGCCACGGTTGCTTCGATCAGGTTCAGCGAACCCAGAACATTGTTTTTCCAGTATAGCCCGGGCTCGGACATCGCTTCGCCGACTTGGCTGAGAGCGGCAAAATGCATCACGGCGGCAGGTTGGTACTTGGCAAAGACTTCATCCAGCCGCGCGCGGTCCAACAGGTCGCCTCTCTCGAACGGGCCAAATTTGACGGCGTCCTGCCAACCTGTGTTTAGGTTGTCAAAGGTGACCGGGACATAACCCGCTTGGGCCAGTGCCTTGCAGGCATGTGATCCGATATATCCGGCACCACCTGTTACCAATATGTTTGTCATTCCAGCCCCATTGCGGTCATCATCTCTTCGATTTTGGCGACGTCCTGCGGGTTGTTCAGCTCCCAGAACTGGCGGCCTTTGGCTTCGACCTCAACACACAGAACTTTGCGGCCGTTTTCCATGAACCGCAGTTGCTCGAGCCCTTCCAGAGTTTCCAGCGGTCCGGTTGGCCATCCGGGATAAGCGGACAGGGCTTCGGGGCGGTACGCATAGACCCCAACGTGGTGGAAAACGGGGGTTTCGTCGCTGCTGCTGTAGGTCTCTGAGGTGAACGGGATTACCTCTTTCGAGAAGTAGAGCGCACTGTGATCGGCCCCGAAGACGGCAGTTGTACCACCGACGCGGCCATGTTTCCGGTCGTTCAGCAGACCGTTCAGCGCGTCACCGTCGCAGCGCAGGACCGGGGTGGCGATTTCCGCGTCGGGGGCGTTGCGCAATCCGTTGATCAGATCTTCGACAAACCAATGCGGTGTCAGGGGGGCGTCGCCTTGCAGGTTGACCACGATATCATACCCGCCACCCAGCGCAGCATGTGCCTCGGCGCAGCGTTCGGTGCCGTTGGCACAGGTTTCCGAGGTCATCACCACTTCGGCCCCGAACGCTTCGGATACCTCGCGGATGCGATCATCATCGGTGGCCACAACCACCCGATCCACGCCGTTGACCGACATGGCCGCCCGCCAGCTGCGTTCGATCAGCGTCATTGCGGTGCCACGGGCACCCGTGAGCGGCACAAGCGGCTTACCGGGGTAACGGGTCGAGGCATAGCGGGCGGGGATGGCAATCAGAACGGACATCAGGCCTCCTTCAGGTCAACGCCCGGAGCGTAGGCGATGAAGAACGGGTTGGCGTAACTGTCTTTGCCATAGGTCAACGGGCTGTGATCGTGGAACCGAACCACATGACCCCCGGCACCCGATAACACGGCGTGACCGGCGGCGGTGTCCCATTCCATCGTGCGGCCGACGCGGGGATACAGGTCTGCCTCGCCCGTCGCGACCAGACAGAACTTGAGCGATGAGCCCGCGCTTTTGCTATCCTGCACGCTGTACTTGTTGATGTAATCTTCGGTCGCCTGATCGCGGTGGGATTTGGAGGCAACGATCATCAGTGCGGAATTGTCAGGTTTAGAGACTGAAATCGGCGTCACCTGACCGGCATTGTCCTTGTCCAGCGCGCCGGTTTCTTCGACTGCTTGCCCATCGGCTCGCGTGTAGAACATCCGGCCACGCGCCGGGGCATATACGACACCACGGGTCGGAACACCATTCTCGACCAGTGCGATGTTCACCGTAAAATCGCCGCGCCGGTTTATGAACTCCTTGGTCCCGTCCAGCGGATCAACGATCAGGAACGTATCACCTTTTTCCGAATGCGACGCAGCCTGTTCTTCGGTCACCAGCAAAATGTCCGGGAAGGCTGCACGCAGCCCGGCTGAAATCAGGGCATCCGCGGCCTCATCCGCCTCGGTCACGGGGCTGGCATCGGATTTGACTTTGACGTCGAAATCATCGGCCTCGTAGATCTCCATGATCTTGTCTCCTGCCTCGAGTGCAAGGCGTCGAATGACAGGGATAAGGGCGTCGTAGGTCACGAAGGGCTCCGTATTTTATGGTTTGTTGATCCAAATTCCTGACGGACTTATGCTGTGCTGGATACGGAACAGCAAGAATTTCGTGCCAGTTTGCGGGCGAGATAGCAGGAAAGTAGGTTCGGGTGTTTCATTACAAGCGCAGCCAGACGCTTTTGGGCGGTGCATTCACCACAACAGAGCTGGTGTTTCACGCCATCGTGCGAAGCATCCGTGCGCGCCATTCCAATGCGGTGATTGCGATTCTGATGAACATCGTCCAGATGATTGTAGTTGCCACGTTCTTCTATTTTCTCATGTCGTTGATGGGCCGGTTTGGGGCGGCTAAAATCCGGGGCGATTTCATCCTTTATATTCTCTCGGGCATCTTTCTGTATCTTACCCATGTAAAATCCGTGTCCGCTGTTTTGAGCGTGGGAAGCGGGAACAATCCGATGACATTGCATTCGCCGATGAACATGATGGTGATGCTTTTGGCCACAGCCCTGGGCGCGTTCTACACGCAGCTGGTGTCCATTCTGGTGATCCTGTTTGTTTACAGCGTCGCGGTTGCCCCTTTAGAGATTCAGGAACCAGGCGGGGCATTCGGGATGCTCGTTCTGGCATGGTTTACTGGATGTTCCGTCGGAATGATTTTCCTGGCGCTGAAACCCTGGTTTCCCAACACGGTCACCACCCTTTCGAACTTGTATCGTCGAATGAACATGGTGTTCTCGGGCAAGATGTTCGTCGCCAACGCTTTAGGCGGGCTCATGCTTGGCATGTTTGCATGGAACCCCTTGTTTCACGTGATTGATCAATGCCGCGGGTTTGTATTTCGGAACTATTTTCCGCGAAACACCAACTGGGAATATGCGTTATGGGTCGGGATCATTCTGCTGATGATTGGGTTAATGGCGGAATTTTACACCCGCAAACGCGTTTCGAACAGTTGGGAAGCCCGCCGCTAGGACGCAACGCGCAGGGTCAGGTTGATCCGCCCACCCTTGGGCAGCAACCGGGATGAGTTAAAACGGATTCGGTCAATCCCATGATAGGTAAGGCGTGCCGGGCCGCCCATGACGACGACATCGCCCGAGTTCAACCATACAGATTCGGTCTTTCCCCCGCGTGTTGTATTGCCGATGCGAAACAGCGCGTCATCACCCAACGAGATCGACACAACCGGCCAGGAAAAATCCGCCTCGTCCTTGTCCTGATGCATCCCCATTCGGGTGCCCTCGCCATAATAGTTGATCAGGCAACAATCAGGCAGCTTTTCAACCCCGGTAACATCCTGCCATACGGTCAATATGTCCTGTGGGATATCAGGCCATTCCATGCCTTTGGGATGTTGGGCCTGATACCGATAGCCTGATTTGTCCGACACCCACCCAAGAGCTCCAGCCGATGTCATGCGCACCGACATTTGCTTGCCCGTCGACGTTGTGGGGCGGAACAGGGGGGCAGATTTCAGAATCGGCCTAAGGACGTCAACCAGTGCTGTCTGCCGGGCAAGATTCAGATGGCCTTTTCTGATATCAAACCCACGCAAAAGCAGCCGCGTCATTTCGGAATCCCCATTCCTTTCCAAATCCTTGCCCAAAAAGGTCAAAGATTCCCCAAAACCTGCTTTTCTGAACGCTTGCAGGCCTTTCCTGTCGCCCTTATATACGCCGGGACGCGCGATGGTGTAGTGCTGTCGCGCACATCAGATCGGGGCATGGATGCCATAACGGGTCCCGGCCTCGGGACATCGCCTTGAAGAGAAAGGGATTGCAAAAATGGGAAAAGTAATCGGGATTGACCTCGGGACCACGAACTCGTGTGTGGCCATCATGGACGGCTCGCAGCCGAAGGTCATCGAAAACGCCGAAGGGGCGCGGACCACGCCCTCGATTGTCGCCTTCACCGAAGATGAGCGACTGGTCGGTCAGCCTGCAAAACGTCAGGCGGTCACCAACCCCGACAACACGATCTTTGGCGTCAAGCGTCTGATCGGTCGTCGCGTGGATGATGCCGAAGTCGAAAAAGATAAGAAAATGGTGCCCTACGCTATCGTCGATGGCGGCAATGGCGACGCGTGGGTTGAAGCCCGCGGTGAAAAGTACTCCCCAAGCCAGATCTCGGCCTTCACTCTGGGCAAGATGAAGGAAACCGCCGAGAGCTATCTGGGTGAGGAAGTCACGCAAGCGGTTATCACCGTTCCGGCCTATTTCAACGACGCACAGCGTCAGGCCACCAAAGACGCCGGTAAAATCGCCGGTCTGGAAGTGCTGCGGATCATCAACGAACCGACAGCCGCCGCTCTGGCATATGGTCTGGACAAAGAAGAAACCCAAACCATCGCAGTCTATGACCTTGGTGGTGGTACCTTCGACGTGACCATTCTGGAAATCGACGACGGCCTGTTCGAGGTCAAATCGACCAACGGCGACACCTTCCTGGGTGGTGAAGACTTTGACATGCGCATCGTCAACTACCTGGCAGATGAGTTCAAAAAGGAACACGGTGTCGATCTGTCTGCGGACAAGATGGCCCTGCAGCGTCTGAAAGAAGCCGCAGAGAAAGCCAAGATCGAACTCAGCTCGACCTCGCAGACCGAAATCAACCAGCCGTTCATCTCGATGGGCTCGAACGGTCAGCCGCTGCACATGGTCATGAAGCTGACCCGTGCCAAGCTGGAATCGCTGGTTGCGGACCTGATCAAGAAGTCGATGAAGCCCTGTCAGGCAGCCCTGAAAGACGCCGGTCTGTCGGCTGCTGACGTGGATGAGGTTGTTCTGGTCGGTGGTATGACCCGGATGCCGAAAGTGATCGAAGAGGTCACAAAATTCTTCGGCAAAGAGCCGCACAAGGGTGTGAACCCGGACGAAGTTGTTGCCATGGGCGCCGCCATTCAGGCCGGTGTTCTGCAGGGCGACGTCAAAGATGTGGTTCTTCTGGATGTGACTCCGCTGTCGCTGGGCATCGAAACTCTGGGTGGCGTATTCACCCGTCTGATCGACCGCAACACGACCATTCCGACCAAAAAGTCTCAGGTCTTCTCGACCGCCGAGGACAACCAGAACGCCGTGACCATCCGCGTGTTCCAGGGTGAGCGTGAAATGGCCGCAGACAACAAGATCCTGGGTCAGTTCAACCTCGAAGACATCCCGCCCGCACCGCGCGGCATGCCTCAGATCGAGGTGACCTTCGATATCGATGCCAACGGCATTGTCTCGGTTTCGGCCAAAGACAAAGGCACCGGCAAAGAGCAGAAGATCACGATCCAGGCCTCTGGCGGTCTGTCGGATGACGATATCGAAAAGATGGTCAAGGATGCCGAAGAGAACGCGGAAGCTGACAAGGAACGCCGCGAGCTGGTCGACGCCAAGAACCAGGCGGAAAGCCTCATCCACTCGACCGAGAAGTCGATGGAAGAGCATGCCGACAAGGTAGACCCGACCACCATCGAAGCCATCGAGCTGGCAATTGCCGCGCTGAAAGACGAGCTGGAAACCGAGAATGCCGACAAGATCAAGTCCGGCATCCAGAACGTCACCGAAGCCGCCATGAAGCTGGGCGAAGCCATCTACAAGGCGCAAGCCGAAGGGGGCGAAGATGAGCCTGCCGCTGCAGACGCCGCACCCGGCGACGATGACATTGTCGACGCCGAGTTCGAAGATCTGGACGACGACAAACGTAACTAACGGGTAACCGGGCCAATTCGGGCCGGTCCGGTTGCCGGGCCGGCCCGATTACGTTGAGGCAGAAGGAAATACTGATGTCCAAACGCGACTATTACGATGTGCTCGGCGTGTCCAAGGGCGCTTCGGCGGATGAGATCAAGAAGGGCTTTCGCCGGAAAGCCAAAGAGCTTCATCCGGATCGCAACAAGGACAACCCCGACGCCGAGTCGCAGTTCAAAGAGGCCAACGAGGCCTACGACGTTTTGCGCGATGCCGACAAAAAAGCCGCCTATGACCGCTTTGGTCACGCTGCATTTGAAAACGGCATGGGTGGCGGTGGCCGCCCGGGCGGCGGCTTTGGACAAGGCGATTTCTCCAGCGCGTTCTCTGACGTGTTCGACGACTTGTTCGGTGATTTCATGGGCGGTCAGCGAGGCGGTGGTGGTCGTCGCGCTGCGCGCGGATCAGACCTGCGCTATAACCTGCGTGTGACGCTGGAAGAAGCTTACGCGGGCCTGCAAAAAACCATCAACGTGCCAACGGCTGTTGCCTGTTCTGCCTGCGATGGCACGGGTGCGGAAGGTGGTGTTGAACCCACGACCTGCCCGACCTGTTCGGGCATGGGTAAAGTGCGTGCACAGCAAGGTTTCTTTACGGTTGAACGAACTTGCCCGACCTGCTCGGGGCTAGGGCAAATCATTAAAAACCCTTGTAAATCCTGCCAGGGCGCAGGCCGTGTCGAAAAAGATCGTGCCTTGTCAGTCAACATCCCTGCCGGCGTTGAAACCGGAACCCGTATCCGTTTGGCCGGTGAGGGCGAAGCCGGGATGCGCGGTGGTCCTCCGGGTGATCTTTATATTTTTGTCGAAGTATTGGATCACAAACTGTTCGAGCGTGACAGCGTGAACCTCTACTGCCGTGTGCCGGTCAGTATGGCAAAGGCCGCGCTTGGAGGTTCGATCGAAGTGCCGACCATCGATGGGGGCCGCGGCCGCGTTCAGATTCCGGCTGGCAGCCAGTCCGGTCGTCAGATGCGCCTGCGCGGCAAAGGCATGCCCGCACTGCGCGGTAATGGCATCGGTGACATGTTTATCGAACTGGCCGTTGAAACCCCGGTCAACCTGACCAGCCGCCAGAAGGAACTGCTGCGCGAGTTTGACGATTTGGGTGAGGACAATCACCCGGAATCCAAAAGCTTCTTTTCATCAGTGAAGTCCTTTTGGGATGGTATGAAGAGCTGACTCGTCACTGTCAGTAAAGGGGGCTCTGCCCCCGTCGCAGCAAGCTGCGACTCCCCCGGGATATTTACAGCCAGATGAAGCAGGGGATCCATTCTTCATCTGGCCCCAAATATCCCGGAGCGCGAGGCAGAGCCTCGCAGAATTCCCTTGATTCTCGCAGGTACTCCTGAGATTGTGCGCGCCAACCGTTGGGGTGCCCCGAGCAGGGGCTGAGAGGCGCATGCGCTAACCCATCGAACCTGATCCGGGCAATGCCGGCGTAGGGAACGGTCCTGACACCACAGGTGTTTTCCGCGCCCCGTTGCCCAAGATTTGATGGAGCAACGATATGGTGCCAATTGCGTTGACAATTGCAGGGTCGGACAGTGGCGGAGGCGCTGGGATTCAGGCCGATCTCAAGGCTATGTCCGCGCTGGGCGTTTTCGGTGCCAGTGTTATCACTGCGGTTACCGCTCAGAACACATGCGCCGTCACGTCTGTGCATGGGATTCCGCTGGATGTTGTCGCCGCCCAGATCGACGCGGTTCTGGGCGATCTGGATGTCCGCGCGGTCAAGATCGGAATGCTGGCCACGCCTGAGATTATCCACACAGTCGCGAAGGGGCTTGAAGGGTTTCGGGGGCCGGTCGTGCTGGATCCGGTGATGATTGCAAAGTCCGGCGATGCGTTGCTGGCGGACGCAGCGGTTGAGACGCTTCGAGATGTGTTGGTCCCAAGGGCCACCATACTGACACCAAACTTGCCCGAAGCGGTCCGTTTACTGGGCGGTTCCGCAGCGCAATCCGTGGCTGAAATGGAGGAGCAGGGTAGGGCTTTGTGCAAGCAGGGCGCTCAATCCGTTTTGATGAAGGGCGGACATGGCGAAGGCGAAACTTGCATCGACTTGCTGATAGATGCGTCGGGTCAGGTGACTAAGTACGAGGCCCGCCGCCTGAAGACTGGAAACACCCATGGTACGGGATGCAGTTTGTCATCCTCGATTGCCGCCGGGCTTGCCAAGGGGCTAGACCTGACAGATGCGGTTGCCGAGGCGCATGTTTATCTGCAAGGGGCCATTGCCCGAGCAGATGAGTTGCAGGTGGGGCAAGGCCACGGTCCCGTGCATCACTTTCATAGGATCTGGTCCGCATGACGGTTTGGTCGGTCATAGGGTCCGGCGTTGCCGGGTTGGCCGTTGCGTCCGAACTGGCGGCGCGTGGAGCGAAAGTGCAGGTGTTTGATCCGGGTGGACCTCCTGGCCCCCATGGTTGTTCGTGGTGGGCAGGCGGCATGCTGGCCCCGTGGTGTGAATTTGAGAATGCCGAAGAGCCGGTGCTGCGCTTGGGACAGGCAGCGATGGATTGGTGGTCAGCGCGCACTGAGGTTCATCGGCGTGGAACGTTGGTTGTTGCAAATGCACGAGACCTGCCAGATTTGCGCAGATTTGGGCGCAGAACCAATGGTTATGCCGAAGTAAATCAGGCCGAAATCCTTTCATTAGAGCCTGATTTACACAGCTTCTCCAAGGGCCTTCTGTTCGCTGACGAAGGGCACATTGACCCCCGGCAGGCGCTGACGGATGTATACAGGCAGCTGCAATTAGACGGGGTGAAATTCCTTCAGAATCTCGCGCCTGCCGGGCTTGAGAATGCGATCGATTGCCGTGGACTGCACGCGCGCGAATACCTGCATGACCTGCGAGGAGTGAAGGGTGAGATGCTGGTGATCCGCTGTCCAGACGTGACGTTGACACGTCCGGTACGTTTGTTGCACCCGCGGATGCCCCTTTACATCGTGCCTCGGGGAGACGGGGTTTACATGCTGGGCGCGACGACGATCGAGTCCGAGGACAGCAGCCGCATTACGGCACGGTCGATGCTTGAACTGCTCAGCGCAGCCTATGCGCTGAACCCGGCCTTTGGTGAGGCCGAGGTGCTGGAAATCGGTGTCGATCTGCGCCCCGCCTTCCCGGACAACCTGCCCCGCATCCGGCGTCTGGGTCGGACGATCTATGCCAATGGGCTCTATCGCCACGGCTACCTGCTTGCGCCCGCGCTGGCGCGCGGTGTGGCCGATCTGGCGCTCGAGAACAAACATTCGGAGATGGTCGATGAAGATCATGCTTAACGGAGAGGCGCGCGAGGTGCGGGCCGGAACCCTGTCAGAACTGTTGGAGGAATGTGGTTTCTCGGGGCGTGTCGCGACGGCGGTAAACGAAGACTTCGTGCCCTCCAGCCTGCGTATCGCTCACAAACTGGCGGATGGCGACCGGGTCGAAGTGGTCGCACCGATGCAGGGGGGCTGAGAATGAGGACATTTTACGGCACCGAACTGCCGAATCCACTGATGCTGGGCACGGCGCAATATCCCAGCCCGGCCATTCTGGAACAGGCTTTCCGCGAAAGTGGGGCGGGGGTGGCTACGGTCTCTCTGCGGCGGGAATCCGGGGCCGGGCAGACATTCTGGCAGATGATTCAAGACCTTGGTGTGCTGATCCTGCCCAACACCGCTGGCTGTCACACGGTGAAAGAGGCGGTGACGACCGCCCAGATGGCGCGTGAAGTGTTCCGCACCAACTGGATCAAGCTTGAGTTGATCGGTCACACGGACAGCCTGCAACCGGACGTGTTCCAACTGGTCGAGGCCGCGCGCATCCTGACCGAGGATGGGTTTCAGGTCTTTCCCTACACCACCGACGATCTGATCGTAGGTGAGCGCCTGCTTGAGGCCGGGTGTGAGGTTTTGATGCCCTGGGGCGCACCCATCGGCTCGGGGCGCGGGCTGAACAACGAATACGCGTTGCGTGCCATGCGGGCCGAGTTTCCCGATGTGCCACTGGTCATTGATGCCGGGATCGGCCTGCCCAGCCATGCCGCCCACGCGATGGAGCTGGGCTATGACGCTGTTCTGTTGAACACCGCCGTGGCCCGCGCCGGAGACCCGGTTCTCATGGCCAAAGCCATGATGCGTGCCATCGAGGCTGGTCAACTCGCGCATCAGGCCGACCCGATTGAGGCACGCGATATGGCAGAGCCATCGACCCCCGTCATCGGAAAGGCCTTTCTGTCATGACTCTGGATCGTTTCTACCCGATCTTTGATCATTCGGATTGGCTGCGGCGGATGCTGCCTCTGGGTGTGAAGCTGGTGCAGTTGCGGATCAAGGATCAGCCCGAAAAGGTTGTGCGCGAACAGATTGCCGTTTCGCGCGATCTGTGCCGTGCGCACGGTGCGGTTTTGGTGGTGAATGATTATTGGCAGCAGGCGATTGATCTGGGTTGCGACTGGATTCATCTGGGGCAGGAGGATCTGGACGACGCCGACCTCAAAGCGATTCGGAAAGCGGGGTTGAAACTGGGTTTTTCGACCCATGATGATGGTGAGCTTGAGCGTGTTCTGGCTATGGACCCGGATTATGTGGCGCTGGGGCCGGTCTATCCGACCATTCTGAAAAAGATGAAATGGCATCAGCAAGGTCTGCCGCGCGTCACTGAATGGAAGGCCCGCGTGGGTGACATCCCTTTGGTCGGTATCGGCGGCATGAACGTCGAACGCGCGCCGGGTGTGTTGGAGGCCGGTGCTGATATCGTCTCGGCCGTCACGGACATCACCCTGAACGCTGACCCCGAGGCGCGCGTGCGCGCGTGGATCGAGGTCACCAGATGAGTCGCTACGCTCGTCAAACCCTACTGCCCGAGGTTGGGGCCGAGGGGCAGGCCCGCCTTGGTTCGGCGCATGTACTGGTCATAGGCGCTGGTGGGTTGGCCGCACCGGTGCTGCCGCTGTTGGCGGGGGCCGGTGTGGGCCGCATCACGATTGTCGACGGTGATACGGTCGCTTTGTCAAACCTGCACCGCCAGACATTGTTTACCGAAGCAGATTGCGGGCGCTTTAAAGCAGATGTCGCCGCCGCCCGATGCCGCGCGCTGAACAGTGAGATTGAGGTTGTCGTGACAAAACAGGCTCTAACAAGCGAAAATGCGGCGTCGTTCGTGGCGCAAGCGGATGTAATCCTCGACTGTGCCGATAGCTATGCGGCCAGCTATATCCTGTCGGACACTTGTCTGGCACAGGTCAGGCCGTTGATCAGCGCCTCGGTGCTGGGTCTGTCGGGGTATGTTGGTGGCTTTTGCGGCGGGGCTCCGTCGTTGCGTGCCTTGTTCCCGGATGCGCCGGACAACGGGGCCAACTGTGCCGCAGCAGGGGTTCTGGGCCCGGTCGTGGGTGTCCTGGGCGCGATGCAGGCGCAGATGGCGTTAAACCTGATATTGGGGGTTGAGCCTTCGCCTCTGGGGCAGATGCTTCAATATGACGCCCATACATTGCGCAGCAGCGGTTTCCGGTTCGATGACGCGCCCGAGCCCAATAGCTGCTTTCGTTTTCTCTCGCCAAGCCAACTGACCAAATATGATCAGATTATCGACCTGCGGGATGCGGATGAAGCCCCGACAATGGCGCATCCAGATGCCGCGCGGGTTTCGCCGGAAAACCTGCATGACATAGACCCTAATAACGGAAAAAGGCTGGCGCTCTGCTGTGCCACCGGCCTGCGCGCCTGGCGTGCTGCCGAACAACTTCAACCGAATTGGCCGGGCGAGATTATCCTCGTTGCGGCCTCAACCTCGTGAGTGAGAAGGAAACGCGAGATATGAAGAAACTGATTACAGCCATCGCCCTGATGGCCGCTGCGCCTGCCTGGGCCGAGGATAAGATGACTGTTCTTCTGGACTGGTTTATCAACCCGGATCATGGTCCCATCATCGTTGCGCAAGAAAACGGGTATTTCGCCGAGCAAGGTCTTGAGGTCGAGATTGTTCCGCCTGCCGACCCCTCTGCCCCGCCGCGTCTGGTGGCTGCGGGTCAGGCCGATCTGGCCGTGTCCTACCAGCCGCAACTGCACCTGCAGATCCACGAGGGTCTGCCGCTGAAACGCGTGGGTACTCTGGTCGCGACCCCGCTGAACTGCCTGCTGGTGCTGGAAGACGGCCCGATCAAGTCGCCCGCCGATCTGAAGGGCAAGAAGATCGGCTTCTCGGTCGCTGGTGTAGAAGAAGCGGTGCTGAGCACCGTTTTGGGAAAATATGGCGTAACTCTGGATGAGGTTGAACTGATCAACGTCAATTTCTCGCTGTCGCCCTCGTTGATGACCGGTCAGGTGGATGCGGTGATCGGCGCCTATCGTAATTTCGAACTGAACCAGATGGATATCGAAGGCGTTCCCGGTACCTGTTTCTATATCGAGGAAGAAGGCGTGCCGCCTTATGACGAACTGATCTATGTGGCCAACCCGGAAACCATGGATGTTGATAAGGTGACCCGTTTCCTCGCCGCGACCGAGAAAGCGACTCAGTACATCGTCAACAACCCTGAAAAAAGCTGGGAGATTTTCTCGGGCACGTCACCCGAGTTGCAGGACGAGCTGAACGCCCGCGCTTGGGTCGACACCCTGCCGCGTTTTGCCCTGCGTCCGGCGGGTCTTGAGGCCGGTCGCTATGCACGGTTCGAGGCGTTCCTGAAAGACAGCGGCATGATCGACAGCATCAACCCCGTCAGCGACATCGCCATCGACGTGACTGCGCAATGAGCGATTATGGCAAAGCCTTCGCGCTGATGCGCAACGCGGCGCAGGGGCCGTGGCGGGATTATACCCGCCACGCCTTTGTCGAAGGATTGAAAGACGGGACGCTGCCGCGCGCCGCGTTCCTGCACTACCTGCGGCAGGACTATGTGTTTCTGATCCATTTCTCCCGCGCCTGGGCGCTGGCTGTGGTGAAATCGCAAACGCATTCCGAGATGCTGACCGCTGTGGGCACCGTAAACGCGCTGGTGGCCGAGGAAATGCAGCTGCATATCGGCATTTGCGAGGCCGTCGGGATTTCGCAGGAGGAGCTGTTCGCAACGCCCGAACGGGCCGAGAACCTCGCCTATACCCGCTTTGTGCTTGAGGCCGGATATAGCGGTGATCTGCTCGATCTGTTGGCGGCCCTTGCCCCTTGCGTGATGGGTTATGGCGAGATCGGTGCGCGGCTTGCTTCCGAGGCCACGTCTGAAACCTATCGCGACTGGATCGACACCTATGCAGGTGAGGATTATCAGAGCGCCTGTAAGGCGGTTGGAGAGCTGCTTGATCAGGCTCTAACACGGCGCATCGGGGCGGATTTCAAAGCTTCGCCGCGTTGGGATCGCCTGTGCCAGACCTTCCGCACCGCGACCGAACTCGAGGTTAATTTCTGGCAAATGGGTCTGACCCCATGACCCCTGCACCCGATCTGACCATCAGCGGTACAGCCACCATCGACGGCGCGACATTGTTCGCACCGCTGACCCTGACCCTTGGGGCAGGGGCGTGGACTTGTCTGCTGGGCGGATCGGGCGTTGGCAAAACCACTGTTCTGCGGCTGATTGCCGGGCTGGAGACCGGGGCCAATTTCTCGGGCCGGATCACCGCCAGCGATGGGCAAACCGTGCCGGATCGCGTGGCCTATATGGCGCAGGATGATTTGCTGCTGCCTTGGGCAACGGTGGCGCAGAACGTCTCGCTGGGCGCACGGCTAAGGGGCGAAACGGTTGATCTGGACCGCCGCGACCGTCTGATCATGCGGATGCGCCTGCAGGATCACCTGACCAAGAAACCATCCGAGCTGTCCGGCGGCCAACGCCAACGCGTGGCGCTTGCCCGCACGCTTATGGAGGACCGTCCCATCGTGCTGCTGGACGAGCCATTTTCAGCCCTCGATGCCCGCACCCGCGCCGATATGCAGGATCTGGCTGCAGAAGCACTGCACGGTCGCACCGTCTTGCTGGTCACTCATGACCCGGCAGAGGCCGCGCGTCTGGGTCAATCGATCACCGTGATGACGCAGGACGGCCTGACGCCCTGCGAGCCACCCAGGGCCCCGGCCCCGCGCCACGTGGACGATCTTGAGACACTGGAAACCCAGGGCGCGCTGCTCAAGCTGCTGAGAGAGGCGTCATGAAATACCTCTCTGCTCTTGCCGCGACCGTGTTTGCTGTGGCCATCTGGCAGGCCATCGTCTCGATCACCGGGTTGCCGAAATTCATCCTGCCCGGACCTGCCGTCGTCGCCGAGACATGGTGGCAAAACCGCTGGCTGATTGCCGAACACACCTGGATCACGGCCATCGAAGTGCTGATCGGCCTGGCCTGTGGTACGCTTCTGGGGGTGGTCACCGCGCTGCAACTGGCCAATTCCCGCGCCGCGCGTGTGTTGGTACAGCCGATGTTGGTCTTTACTCAGGCCCTGCCGGTTTTCGCATTGGCGCCTCTGCTGACATTGTGGCTGGGCTATGGCCTCTGGTCCAAGGTCGCGATGGCGGTGCTGATCATCTATTTCCCGATCACATCGTCGTTCTTTGACGGGCTGATGCGGACCCCACCGGGCTATCTGGATCTGGCCCGCACAATGCAGGCCAGCAAGCGATCCATCCTTTGGCACATTCGTATTCCGGCGGCCTTGCCCTCGCTGGCCTCGGGGATGCGGTTGGCGGCGGTCTATGCACCGATTGGGGCGGTGATTGGCGAATGGGTGGGGTCGTCACAAGGGTTGGGTTATCTGATGCTGCTGGCCAATGGCCGCGCCAAGACCGATTTGATGTTTGCAGCGATGCTGACGCTGGGTGTTTTCTCGATTGTGCTGCACATGGTCGTTCGCCGCGCCACGGCGCGTATGGCGGGCGAGATGCGTTAACATTTCGGAAACCGATTCTGCGTCAGGGTAGGCCCATGACACAGGACGCCTTTGCCGAAGCCCCCATGCTGTTCGATACGGACGAAGCGCCAGCGCAGCCGTTGCCGACGGGTCGTTTACCCTCCTACATCAAAGACCATCGTAAGCGGCTGCGCGAACGGTTCATGTCTGGCGGCTCGGCCGCGATGCCGGATTACGAGCTGCTGGAGCTGGTGTTGTTCCGGTCGATCCCTCGACAGGATGTGAAACCGCTGGCCCGGGCGCTGATGGACACCTTTGGTGATTTCAACCGAGTGCTGACCGCGCCCGAGGAACGGTTGCGGCAGATCAAGGGCGTTGGCGATACCGTAATCACCGATCTGAAAATCCTTGAGGCTTGTGCACATCGCATGGCCCGCGCACGGGTGATGCAGCGGCATGTGATCGCGGGCTGGGATGCGCTGCTGGATTATTGTCATACAACGATGGCCCATCGCGAGATCGAACAGTTTCGCGTGTTTTATCTGGATCGCAAGAACGTTCTGATCGCAGATGAGGAGCAGGCCAAAGGCACCGTAGATCACGTGCCGGTCTATCCGCGAGAGGTGGCGAAACGGGCGCTGGAACTGAACGCTTCGGCGCTGATACTGGTGCATAATCATCCATCTGGTGATCCAACACCCTCACAGTCAGATATCGACATGACCAACCGGATACAGGACGCCTGTTCGGCCTTGGGGCTAACCCTGCATGATCACCTGATCATCGGCAAATCGACTGAACTGAGTTTCCGATCCGAGGGCTATCTGTGACCTCTATTGCACCCAGATTTCGACCCTGCGGTTGGTCTTTCGACCCCATTCGGTGTCGTCACAGGCCATTGGCATGGCCTCACCGAATCCGTCCACCGATATCTCGACGCTGTCGGTCACGGTTGTTTCCACTGCGGCCAGAACGGCGTTACGCACCGTTTGAGCGCGCAGTTTTGCGATCCGGGCGTTTCCTGCAGCCGGGCCATGGCCATCGCTGAACCCGACAAATGTCAGTTTGCGCGCATCGAACGCCCCCGATTCCAACGCCTGCGCCAGCTGAAGGATGTTTGACCGTGACTGAGCATCCGGACGTGACGACCCAGGCTCGAACCGGAAGGAAAGAGATAGCCTTGCCATGGGGCGCAGGGTTTCGACCATGCGTTGCAGCTCTTCCAGCCCAACCTCGCCTGCTCCGGTGGTAATAGCATTAGCAAGGCGGTTCCCTTGTAGCCCAAGTTCTACGGTTTCCGGGAACTGATCCACAAAGCCAGCATCGCGAATGACGGGCTGCGCCTGATCGCCTTGCACGTAAGCCAGAAACTGCCGTGCGATGCGGGGTAGACGGTGCGCGGGAAGATACAGAAACATTGGCGAGGTCAGCGGGTAATCCTCGGTCTTGATCGCTTGCCGTGTTGCCGCCAGCGCGTGACCGCACCCCCCGGCAAGGGGTAAGGCCCGTGTGTTGCCGATATCTGCTTGGCTGGCGATGCCGATTGCAAAGGGATCCCTGCCCACGGCCCGCACCAAAGCCCGGTTGCGGGTATGACGGCTCGAAGGGCCGGGTGCGTCGACTTTGACGGGTTTCAACAGGTAAGAATCGATCGCCTGCGCCAAACCTGAACCCGCTTCGGGCAGGTGAACGGCAATTGGAGCGTCCGGGCCGCCAAGCTCTGACCAGTTGTCAATTTCGCCGGACAGGATGCGGGCCAGATCATTCGGGGAAATCTGTCGGACAGGGTTTTCGTCTGCCACAACCGGCACCATCGCATCCAGCGCCAGAACCCGAGACCTGCGGGCACGGCTCAGATCACCCAACCCGGCATCTTGCGCGGCTTCAATCTCGTCCGGGCGCACCTCGCGCAGGGCCATTACGATGTCGGCATCACCCAGGGTCAGATCAGTGAATCCCTGATCGGTGGTGCCGACGCGAAACCATAGACGTGCCAATGGTGCCGGGCGATCCGGTTGATGCAGTTCGTAAACGAAACCGAATGCGCTGTCCTGAACCGGCGTGGCGGTCAGCCCTTCCTGCCGGGCAAATCCAACCACCAGGGCCGGTAGCAGTTTCTCGGCCATGACCGAGGAACCGGACAAGGTGATCTCGGCCACAAAATCGGTCAGGCTGGGGCAGGCAATCCCATCGCAGGTCACGCCTGAGCCATCGACAGTCAGCTCGCCAAACTGCGTCTCAACACGGTAGAATTCACCGTCGAATCCCAGAAGATTGCCGGTGATCTCGACCTTGCCATCATGCGAGGTCAGGGTGATGTCCTGCGCTGTCGCACCACCCGCCAAAGCCGCGCAGATCAGCGCGGCGGTCGCCACTTTTGGGAATGCCATGGAACGTTCGAGCCTGCCTGCCGTTTTATTTGGCGGCGATTGTCAGGTCTTCCAGCAGATTATTCAACACCAGAAACTCACCAGCCTTGGAACAGTCGGGCAGTGTCAGTGTCAGGTCACGCGAGCTGAGCGGGCTGTCGCCGTGCAGGTGCAGGGCCTGGACACTCAGATCGCTGCCGCAGTTGGCGGCGGTTACCTCGGCCTCGACGCTCAGGTCGATTGTGCCAGAGGTTGCATTGGTGCTGCTGGGGAAGGAATAGATTTGTACATTCCGCGCCTTTGCCATTTCTGGCTGGCCGAGATGCACGATTGTGCCAGCGCCATCCGTATCCGTTCCGGTCCAGACATGGCCGACCTGGCCGTAGCTTGCGCCAAACTCAAGCGCATGCAATTGCAAATCGGTCTCTCCCTGCCATTGCAGTGCAACCCGGTCGAAATTCGCGATATCAGGAGTGTGAGTGGTGGCAACTGTGCCGGTCTGATCATCAAGTGAAATCAGAAAAATCGCGTATTCGGATAGGGTCGGAACCGTCATGGTCAACGCTCCATCAGCGTCGGTCATGGCGGTGAAGGTCAAGCCGCTGTGGTGAATCTCGACCGTCGAGGATTCGTGACAGGGGGCTTTGATCTTCAGCTCTGCGTTGGCACCCTGAACGGCTGTCGCTCGGGCGCTTAATGGGCAATGTGAACCGGGATTGGGCTGTATGCGTGCCAGAGACGTGGTTGATGCCGAAATGCCGGTCTTGCCGTTGGTCGGGCCGGTTGCTGACGTCAGCACAATGGCTTCGATCCCCGGCAAGACGGATGCCTGACCAGCGGTCGCAACCTGTTCGGTTCCCGCTACAGCTTTGCTTTGTGACGCCGGGCCGTACTGCATCAAATAGCCAATGGCCAAAGCGCAGGCAACGGTACCACCAGTGGTCACGTAGTTTCTTACGACAAACAAGACACCCTCCCCAGTTGAAGGAGCGAGTCGGACTTTTATTAACAATCAAGGCTTATTTGTGGCAGGCAGGCGGAGTCATTGTGTTCCGGTGCGGGCCGCCTCAGGTCAGGCGGCCATGGCAGTGCTTGAATTTCTTGCCCGAACCGCAGGGGCAGAGGTCATTGCGCTTTGGGTTCCCCCAGGTGCTTGGGTCATTCTCGTCAAAACCGGGTAGGGCGTCGCCCGAGGCTTCGGCCTCGGCCACAGCTTCGGCGCGGTTCGTGGCTTGCTCAACCGCCTTCTGAGTCTGAGCCTGTTGCGCGGCCATCTGCGCCAGCATTTCCTTTTGTTCTTCCTCGGTCAAAGGGCGCACGCGGGACAGTTGCTGTGTCACGGTTTCACGCAGGCTGTCCAGCATGCCTTCAAACAGTTGGAAGCTTTCGTTCTTGTATTCGTTCAGCGGGTCGCGCTGGGCATAGCCCCGGAAGGCCACCACGGAACGCAGATGTTCCAGCGTCAGCAGGTGCTCGCGCCATTTGCTGTCGATGGTTTGCAGCAGAACCTGCTTTTCGATGTTGCGCATGTTTTCGGGGCCAAAAGCCACTGCTTTCTGCGCCATCATCTCATCAGCCGCCTTAACCAGCCGTTCGCGGATCTGTTCATCATCGACGCCTTCTTCGGCGGCCCAATCCTGAACTGCGGCGTCAATAGTCAGCTTGTCCTTGACCGCTTCGTGCAGGCCCTCGGTATCCCATTGATCGGCATAGGTTTTCGGCGGCATGTATTCGTCGATCAGATCGTCGATCACCTGTTCGCGCATGTCCGACACGATCTCGGACAGGTCATCTGTGGACATGATATCGCGTCGCTGGCTGAAGACCACTTTTCGCTGGTCATTCATCACATCATCGAATTTCAGAACGTTCTTGCGCATGTCAAAGTTGCGGCCTTCAACCTTGGACTGCGCGCGCTCCAGCGATTTGTTCACCCAGGGGTGGATGATCGCCTCGCCTTCTTTCATGCCCAGCGTGGTCAGCACTTTGTCCAGCCGTTCCGAGCCGAAGATGCGCATCAGGTCATCTTCCAGGCTCAGGTAGAACACGGTTTTTCCGGGATCACCCTGACGGCCCGAACGCCCGCGCAACTGGTTGTCGATGCGGCGGCTTTCGTGGCGTTCCGAGGCCATCACATACAGACCACCGGCCTCCAGCACTTTCTGTTTTTCTTCCGAGTGCTTGGCCTCTTCCGCAGCGCGAAGCTCGGCCGGATCGGCCTCGGGGTTTTCTGCCAGCGCCTGCAGAACCTTCATCTCGACATTGCCGCCCAGCTGAATATCAGTCCCGCGACCGGCCATGTTGGTGGCGATGGTCACCGCGCCCAAACGGCCTGCATCGGCGACGATCTGCGCCTCTTGCTCGTGCTGGCGGGCGTTCAGAACGTTGTGTTCGATATTCTCTTTGGTCAGCAACTGGCTCAGCAGTTCGGACTTCTCGATTGAGGTGGTGCCCAGCAGAACGGGCTGGCCCTTTTCCTGGGCTTTCTTGGTCTGCTGGATCATTGCGTCGTATTTCTCGACGGCGGTACGATAGACCTGATCGTCCTTGTCCACGCGCGCAATTGGTTTGTTGGTTGGAACCTCGACCACGCCCAAGCCGTAGATTTCGGCGAATTCCTCGGCCTCGGTCAGCGCGGTGCCGGTCATGCCGCCCAGTTTGTCATACAGGCGGAAATAGTTCTGGAACGTGACACTGGCCATTGTCACGTTCTCGGGCTGAATCTGCACGCCTTCCTTCGCCTCGATGGCTTGATGCAGGCCTTCGGACAAGCGGCGTCCGGGCATCATCCGGCCGGTGAATTCGTCGATCAGAACCACGTTCCCGTCGCGCACGATATAGTCCTTGTCGCGTTGGAAAAGCTTATGCGCGCGCAGGCCTTGATTGACATGGTGCACCACCGTGGTGCTTTCCGGGTCGTACAGCGAATGACCCTCGGGGATCAGGCCCGCCGCGATCAATTGCTGCTCAAGAAAATCATTGCCCTCATCGGTGAAGGTCACGTTTCTGGCTTTTTCGTCCACGGTGAAGTGATCGTCACCGAGCGATGGGATCACAGCGTCGATGGCGGTATAAAGGTCTGACCGGTCCTGTGACGGGCCGGAAATGATCAGGGGCGTCCGCGCTTCGTCGATCAGGATCGAATCCACCTCATCGACGATGGCGTAGTTGTGGTGCTTCTGATAGACCGTCTCAAGATCGGCCTTCATGTTGTCACGCAGATAATCGAAGCCCAGCTCGTTGTTCGTGGCATAGGTGATGTCGCTGGAATAAGCGGCCATCTTCTCGGCATCGGGCTGGCCCGACCAGATCACGCCGGTGGTCATGCCCACGGCGCCGAAAACCTTGCCCATCCATTCCGCGTCACGCTTGGCCAGGTATTCGTTGACCGTCACGATGTGAACGCCCTTGCCGGTCAGAGCATTCAGGTAGGCGGGCAGGGTGGCGACCAGAGTCTTACCCTCACCCGTTTTCATTTCCGAGATGTTGCCCTGATGCAGGAACACACCGCCCATCAGCTGGACGTCAAAGGCGCGCAGACCCAAAGCGCGCTTGCCGCCTTCGCGCACGTTGGCAAAAGCTTCGGGCAGCAGGGCATCCAGGCTTTCGCCCTCCAGCGCGCGTTTGCGCAGTTCGGCGGTCTTTTCGATCAGGCCCTCGTCAGAGAGTTTTTCGAACTCGGGCTCCAGCGCGTTGATCTTTTCGATCAGGGGGCGGGTCGCCTTGATCTTGCGGTCGTTCGGTGTTCCGAACACCTTTTTCGCGAGCGTTCCGAGTCCCAGCATGTTCACTCCAGCGGATCAGTTCTTGTCTTGGTTGCGACAGGCTTGCCCACCTTGCGCGCAACCCATAGATACGGGGGGTGAAAGGCGGCCCTGTCCAAGGCTTCAAAGCGATGTAAGCGGCAGGTTCTGAAGTGTCAACGCTGCGCCCTGTCGCGGCAAAGAAATAGGATAAATCCATGCCCAAAGGCCTCACTTTTCTGCCATCGCTCGCGCTTGCTGCCGTGATGGCCTTGCCGCTGGCCGCCGAAACCAAGCCTGACGCATCCACGGTTGTTGCGCGCGTAAACGGGGACGAGATCACTCTGGGTCACGTTATCGCCACCATCGCGGCCTTGCCGGCGCAATACCAGCAACTGGAAGACGATGTGCTTTACGACTTCATCGTTGAACAGTTGGTGCAGCAGCAAATGCTCAGCCAGCAGCAAGAGGGGCTGTCGTCGCAGAACGCGCTGACTCTGGAAAACGAAAAACGGTCTTTGCTGGCCGTTCAGTCCATCAACGCGATATCGGATGCCGAGGTCACGGATGAGGCGATTCAGGCAGCCTATGACGCGCAGTTTGCCGAGTTTGTAGGCGAGGATGAATTCAACGCCAGCCACATTCTGGTCGAGACCGAAAAAGAGGCGAACGAGCTTAAAACGCAGTTGGACGAAGGCGTCGATTTCGCTGAACTGGCGAAAGAAAAGTCCACCGGCCCATCTGGCCCCAATGGCGGAGCTTTGGGATGGTTCGGCAAGGGACGCATGGTGCCGGAGTTTGAAGGTGCCGTTGTCGGGCTTGAAAAAGGACAGGTCTCGGACCCGGTTCAAACGCAGTTCGGCTGGCATGTGATCATACTGAACGACAAGCGCAAAACCGAAGCACCCGAGCTTGAGGCTGTTCGCGAGGAGCTGGCGCAGACATTGCAGCAAGAGGCCATTCAGGACCGGATTGACGAATTGATCCAACAGGCGCAAATCGACCGTCCGGCCCTGGAAGGTGTTGGGCCAGAGGTCATTCGCCAAATCGATCTGATTCAGGAGTAACCTCCCGTGGTGACGATCACCAAGGTTTCTCCGCTGGCCCCAGAGGCCTTCCCGGACTTACCCCCAATTGACGGAGTACGGTTCGCAACCGTCGAGGCGGGCGTGCGCTATCAGGGCCGGACGGATGTCATGCTGGCGGTAATGGACCCAGGGACATCCGTGGCCGGAGTCTTCACACGTTCGGCCACCCGCGCCGCGCCGGTTTTGGACTGTCAGGACAAGATTGGCGGGCCAAGTGATGGTCCGGCGGCGATACTGGTAAACTCGGGCAACGCCAACGCGTTCACCGGTCACTACGGTCAAACCTCGGTCGCTGAGGTGACCGGGGCAGTTGCAGAAGCGACCGGCGTTGCTGTCGGGCGGGTTTTTACGTCCTCGACCGGCGTCATTGGAGAACCTCTGCCGCATGACCGCATCATATCGCAGCTTGAGACGTTGAAAGCGGGCCTTAGCCGGCACGCTATCGAAGACGCGGCGCGGGCGATCATGACCACTGACACCTTCCCAAAAGGGGCTTCGGCGCAGGTCGAGATTGACGGTAAAACAGTCTCTATTGCTGGGATTGCCAAGGGCTCGGGCATGATTGCGCCGGATATGGCGACGATGCTGGTCTATATCTTCACCGATGCGCAGGTCGACCAATCCGCCCTGCAGGCGATGCTGGGTGCACAGACGGATCGCACCTTCAACTGCATCACTGTGGATAGCGACACTTCGACCTCGGATAGCCTGCTTTTGTGCGCAACCGGAGCCTCGGGCGTCGACGCCACCGGCAACGCCGCCTTTGCACAAGCGCTTGAGACCGTGATGCTGGACCTCGCACAACAGGTCGTGCGCGACGGTGAAGGGGCGACGAAACTCGTCGAAATTCGTGTGACCGGGGCTGCTACGGACGCTGATGCAAAAGTGCATGGGCTGGCCATCGCGAACTCTCCTTTGGTCAAAACCGCCGTCGCGGGCGAGGACCCGAACTGGGGCCGCATCGTTATGGCCATCGGCAAATCCGGCGCGGCGGCGGATCGCGACCGTCTGAGCATTTCCTTCGGAGATATTCTGGTGGCCGAAAAAGGTTGGGTCAGCCCTGATTACCGCGAAGAGAACGCCGCCGCGTATATGAAAGGTGAGAGTCTCGTGATCGCGGTCGATCTGGGTCTGGGTGAAGGAAGCTCCACCGTGTGGACCTGCGATCTGACCCACGGCTATATCGAGATCAACGCGGATTACCGTTCATGAAGACAGTGTTAGTGTCTGCCGTGGCTCTGATCGATATCGAGGGCCGCGTATTGCTGGCCCAACGCCCCGAAGGCAAATCCATGGCCGGTCTGTGGGAATTCCCCGGCGGCAAGATCGAACCCGGCGAAACCCCCGAGGCCGCCTTGATCCGCGAATTGCACGAGGAATTGGGCATCGACACCTGGGCCTCATGCCTCGCGCCACTTACCTTTGCCAGCCACAGCTATGATGACTTTCACCTGCTGATGCCGCTGTTCGCCTGCCGCAAGTGGGAGGGCATTCCACAGTCGAAAGAAGGGCAGGCGCTGAAGTGGGTGCGGGCGAATGAGTTGCGGAACTACCCTATGCCCGCGGCGGACGTGCCGTTGATTCCGATTTTGCGGGACTGGTTGTAGTTGCGAGTTGGTGTCAGTGTTGTGGTCATATGTCCGATTTGCGGACGGAGTTAACGTTCAATCTTCAGCGTCCCGTGTCCGCTTTGTGCGCGCCCTGATAACGACGGCACGCAGGAAAGCCACACACTTGGCGGAACCTTTGCTATACAATGGTAGCCCTTTGCCTTGAACACGCGGACGCTGGTCAATAGATCGAACCTACCGTGCGGCGGGTTTTTTTTTAAGTTGGAGCAGCATTGTGAAAAAATGGATATTGATGGCTGCAACCCTGGTTGTTCTCGGCATCTCTGGTGCCGTTGGTTATGGCATCTACAAGGTATATTACAGCCACCCTGGGCGGTTCTCATCAGAGGCCAGTACGGAGGGTTTGAAGCGAACTGTCGAAGGTAACACGCTTATTTCTTATGAACATCCGGCAGCGCGTATCACTTTTCCTCCGGAGTATAAGTATTTAGGTGCCCATAGATTTATTCTCTATGGCACAGTTGAAGCGGAACAATACATGTTTGCGTCCTCGCACCCGGATGGCTCAACACGATCACTGATCAACGTTCAGTTTGAAACAGTTTTACCTGAGTTTGACTGGACTTACGATTATTCCGGCGCGCCGCGCGCAATGCGCATCGGACCATTGGAATTCGATGTGGATGCCGATCCGGTCCGTCGTCACTGGCTGGTCTCCAATGGTTTGCCGGGGACGGATGGAGAACGCTACCACAGTTTTATGGATGAGCGAGGCTTTCCCAAGCCTAAGGACTACATTTGGTCACGATTTGCCTATGTGCCAGTGGGCTCCCCCCGCCATGAGATGCTTATTCTGCATAATAGGGATTTGACATCAATGGGATTGACAGCTCCGTCGTTGCGTCCGGGCGGTGAGAATGCTGAACGCTGGGAAAATCTTCTTGAGGCCCATTTGGAAATGCTGACGCAAAGCATCACAATTGAAGCAATCGAATAATTTTTGCTCAAGGTGCGGACCAGAGTCGCAAACTATTACTGCGGCTCACAAAATAGCACTCCAGGGAAATTTGCCTCAGCTCGATTGTGGACATTCATACACGCCGCAGAAATCGACGGGTTGAGCTCATTGTTGCCACTCCTACAACACCGAAGCAGCACGATCCCCTGACACAGGATGCCGATGCCCGAGCGTACCTCGGGCACCCTGTTCTCAACGCAAAAAACCTACATATTCGGGAAGTAGTCCTCACAGTCCCCATCGCGATAGACATCTGCCGTGCAGCAATGCAGCCCGCCGCCAAAGGCGTAGGCGTCGCGCAGGTCGACTTCGACCACTTCCATGCCCAGCTTGTCCATTTGCTCGGCCTGATAGACCTCGGACTTCTCGACACAGACGGTTTTCGGGTCCAGCACCAGCACGTTCATCGACAGCCAGGTCGAGGAATAGCACAGCGGCGGCGGTGTGTTGTGGGCAGGCTGGGCTGCGTCCACGATCTCCCATCCGTTTTTCTCGAACATGCCGCGCTGATCTTCGGGCAGTCGGCGCTGCGGATTGTTGAGGATCAGGCCCGGGCGCAGAGGCGTAAACGTCGCGTCGATATGGATCGGGTAGGGGTCACCGGGGAAGTTCACCGTGTGGACGCGGTGATCGGGGAAGTGACGGCGCAGCCACTCGATCCCCTTGAGGTTGGTGGTAAAGCCGTGCTGCACCACCAGATCACGGCCAAAGCGCAACACGTCGGCGGCATCGAACAAAGGCTCTTCTTCGGTGGTGACAAAGAACTTCTCAGCCGCCCACTGCAGGCGCTTTTCAACGCCGATCTTGTCGCTCAGGTAGTCGGGGTGGTAATCCGCATCGGTCAGGCGCGGCTTGGGTGCGGCCTCGTGCCGGAAATTCGGGTCTTCGTCCCAATATTGCTGCATCAGCGGGCGATAGTTCAGGTATTCGAACCAGCGGCAGCGGTAGGACATTGTCGCTTCGAGGATTTCGTGCCCGACGGTCAGCAGCACATCGCGCGGAGGCATGCAACCGAACTGACTTTCGGTGTGGAAATCCGGCGTGGTGGCTGGTTGAGAGTGATCAATCGACGTCGGTCGATCCACGCGGACGCCGCGTTTGCACAGCTGGTCCGCGAACGTGTCGAGCAGCTCGTTGGCGCGGTCGATGCTTTCCTGAGGACGACGGCCCCATTGGCCGCGCATGTCGCTGTCTTCCGGCACCTTGGCGTCGAGCGCGGGCTCTTCCGGCGGAATGTGGCAATCATCCGCGCGCCCCACGATGACGTGGCGCAGGGTGTCCCATTCGTTCCAGCTTTTGACTTCGGTTTTGTCGGGGGACCAGGCCATGGCTGTCTCCTGTTTTAACGGAGATCAGGACGGGGCCCTCAATCTCCTGATTGAAAGTCCCGGCGTACAGGATATGGGGTTCGTCGCTGAAATACCTTTGGCGACGCCATCGCCAAAGAGCTTATATGAGAAAGCGGTTGTCAAGCCCGGAGATTTTGGGTTCTAGAGCATTTCGTTTTCCTTCGTTCAGGCGGCCTTGCTGGCTTGGTATTCGGGTCGGAACGTTTCTTTGCAACGGTTGCGCCTTGTGTGCGCTTCACCAAACTTATATCCGGGTGGCTTCCAGCGACGCTGGTACTCTCCCACAATCCCGCGTGCTGCGGGCACAACGTTCCGGAGGTGGGACCCATCTCGGGATCGGCGTCTTTCAGCCTCGTGCCATTACGGTCACACACCGCCCGGTCTCCAGCCCTGCCGCGTCCGGCCAGACTAGATTCTATAGGGTCAGGCGAGTTTTGCCTCAGTGGGAACGAGCCCGGTTTCACAGAAACGCCATAGCGCAATCAGCAGTTTGCGAGCGAGTGCTACAATCATCACCCTGCGCATGCGCCCTTTTGCCCCTGCAGTGCGCTTTTCAAACCACTTGCTGAGCGCGCTATCAGGCTGATATCTAACCCAGCGCCAGGCCATTTGGATCAGGTTTGCGCGGATCCATCCAGGGCCATCGCCGCCGATCCCCTGATCCCGTTCCGTATCGCCACTTGCATGGGGAGTCGGTGCGATCCCAACCCAACCGGCCAGTTCGCGGCGATTGCGGAAGTCTCGGTAGAAGACCTCATTGACCAGCAAAGTGGCATCGTTCGCGCCGATCCCTTTGAGCTGGCTGAGTGTCGCAATCTTTGCGGCCACCTGTTCATCGCTGCCTGCGACCGTATCAGCTATCGCTATCGTTGCGCCCTTGCAGGCAACTTCGTCACGTTCAGCCTCAACCTCCGCAATCTGTTTCTCGGCCAGTTGCATCCGATCCAGAATCCGCAATATTTCCTTGCGGGCCTGTGCAGGGAACGGCGTCCCATAGGCGGTTTTCACCTCATTGAACCGCGCTTCAAAGTCTTTGCTCCGAGGGTCGAGATCGAAGATGCCGTGCAGCTTCAGCAACCCCTTGATCGAGTTTGTTTTAGATGTTCGATCTTTGACCAATCGATTACGTTCTCGAAGCAGACGTTTACGGTCTTCCTGTTCAACATTCGGAACACGCACCTGGCTGAGAACCGAACTGTCGCCTCGATCATGCGCTAACAGCGCCCGCACCATCTTCTTGGCATCGATCCGGTCGGTCTTGCGCTGTTTAGCCTTGCGATTGACCAGCAAGCTGGCCGGATCCAGTACGATTGTCTCAATCGACATGAACTGATCCAGCCAGCGGGCCAACCAGAAGCCTTCATAACCAGCTTCATAGCAGCAAAGGACGCGCACCTGCTGGCCAAGCACTCGCTCTGCCCTGGCCTGTTGTTCTTCGATCAGGGTTTTGAGGGCGTCCGTGTCTGCCGCTGGAAGCACGTGCAGGCCGATCCGATCCCGGGTCGGGCTTTTAATCCCGAACACCCAAGACTTGCGTGATATTTCCACTGCGACGTAGACCGTGTTATTCTCGCCGAAGACTGGTGCTGCGGTGGCGTTTGTGGTGGACATTCGTGTTCTCCTATTCTGTGTTTGACGGCGCGATTTTGGCACCAGTCGCCGCTTTCTCATAGGATCTTGACGGGCCACATAACATTGCTTGTAAGTGTTGGGAAGAAGAGCTTTTGAATGCCTGACCGGCTTGCTTTCTTCACAGCTGTTACAATTCGTAAGAATTGAGAAAACATCAGGCAAAACTTGACGTTGATCTTTTCCGCGTTCCTTATCGGGGCAATGGCGTTCGGGCACCATCCCGGACCCGCCATTTTCGGCCCGGGGAGGGGCCGGATGGGGAGGAGAGACAGATTGGCTCAGACGCAGTCGGGCGCTGAAGGGATGACATCTCTTCCGGCGCTGTTACATCGCAATGCGACCAAGTTCGGGGATGCCCCGGCCTATCGGGAAAAGGAATTCGGGATCTGGCAATGCTGGTCCTGGGCGGAAGCCGCCAAGGAAATCCGGGCTATTGCGCTGGGATTTCTGGAACTTGGTGTTGAGAAGGGCGACCACATCGCCGTCATAGGCCGCAACCGTCCGGCGCATTACTGGTCGATGGTCGCGGCTCAAATGGTGGGTGCGGTGCCTGTGCCTCTGTATCAGGACTCGGTCGCTGAAGAGATGGCCTATGTTCTGGAACATTGCGGTGCGAAATACGTCGTTTGTGGCGATCAGGAGCAGGTCGACAAGGTCATCGAGATTCAGGAAAACCTGCATCAGGTTAAACATATCCTCTACACTGACAAGCGCGGGATGCGGAAATACGACCATTCCCAGATGAACGCGCTTGAGGACATCATGGCCGAAGGCAGCGCCGGTCATGCGCGGTTCGATGCAGAACTGGATAAGCGCATCTCGGAGATCACGTACGATGATACCTGCGTGATGCTTTACACCTCGGGCACCACGGGCAAGCCCAAGGGCGTGGTGCTGTCGAACCGGAATGTCATTGAAAGCGCCAAGAACTCGGCCGAATTCGATCATCTGACCCGGAATGAGGACATCCTGTCCTATCTGCCAATGGCCTGGGTCGGCGATTTCATCTTTTCCATCGGTCAGGCTTATTGGTGCGGTTTCTGCGTGAACTGCCCCGAAAGCGCCGACACGATGATGACCGACCTGCGCGAAATCGGGCCGACCTATTTCTTCGCTCCGCCGCGTGTGTTTGAGACTCAGCTGACCAACGTGATGATCCGGATGGAGGACGCGGGTAAGCTGAAGCAGCGCATGTTCCATCACTTTATGGCCCATGCCAAAAAGGTCGGCGGTCAGTTGCTGGACGGCAAGCCGGTAGGATTTGGCGACAAGGTGAAATACGCGCTGGGCAATCTGCTGGTCTATGGGCCACTCAAGGATACGCTTGGATATGGCCGGTTTCGGGTGGGCTATACGGCGGGTGAGGCGATTGGGCCGGAGATCTTTGATTTCTATCGGTCTTTGGGCATCAATCTAAAGCAGCTCTATGGTCAGACCGAGGCCACGGTATTCATCACCGTACAGCCAGATGGTGAGGTTCGCGCCGACACCGTGGGCGTCCCCGCGCCGGATGTTGAACTGAAAATCGACGACAGTGGCGAGATCCACTACCGCTCGCCTGGGGTGTTCGTTGAGTATTACAACAACCCGGACTCGACGGCCTCGACAAAAGATGCCGAAGGCTGGGTCGCCACCGGAGATGCAGGCTTCATCGAGGAAAACTCGGGCCACTTGCGGATCATCGACCGCGCCAAGGATGTTGGCAAAATGGCTGACGGGTCGATGTTCGCGCCGAAATATGTCGAGAACAAGCTGAAATTCTATCCCGATATCCTTGAGGTGGTGCTGTTTGGAAATGGCAAGGATCGCTGTGTGGCGTTCATCAATATCGACCTGACGGCGGTGGGGAACTGGGCAGAGCGGAACAATGTGGCCTATGCGTCCTATCAGGAACTGGCCGGTCATCCCCGTGTGTTAGAGACGATCAAGGCCCATGTGGAAGCGGTGAACAAATCCGTGGCAGCAGACGAGATGCTGTCAGGCTGTCAGGTGCATCGCTTTGTGGTGCTGCATAAGGAACTGGATGCGGATGACGGCGAGATGACCCGGACCCGCAAGGTGCGTCGCGGATTTGTCGAGGAGAAGTTTAGCGACATCATCGCTGCGCTTTATGACGGGTCGGAAAGTGTATCGACCACGACGGAAGTGACCTATGAGGATGGCCGCAAGGGATCGATTTCGGCGACATTGGAGATTGTGGACGCGCCGGTTGTGCCGGTCGCGCAGCACAAGGTGGCGGCGGAATGAGGAGCCTGACGCGCGCCGCTCGACCTGCGGTCATCGCCCCGCCCGCCATCCCGTTTTTGCGTAAGTCTGGGAGTGACTGATGCTGGATAGTTCAGAAGGATATGTCACCGAAGACGGTCGCAAGATCGGTGGCGTGGTGATGGAGATGAAGAACATCACCCTGCGGTTCGGCGGTGTGGTGGCGATCAAGGATATCTCGTTTGACATCCGCGAGGGCGAGATCCGCGCCATTATCGGGCCGAACGGGGCCGGTAAATCCTCGATGCTGAACGTGATCTCGGGGTTTTACGTGCCACAAGAGGGCGAGGTCTGGTTCCATGGGTCCAAGCGCCCCCCGATGCGGCCCTATGAAGTCGCGCGGCAGGGGATTGCACGGACGTTCCAGAACATCGCCCTGTTCGAAGGGATGAGCGTTCTGGACAACGTTATGACCGGGCGCCTGAGCTTCATGAAAACCAACATCCTGCAGCAGGCCTGGTGGAAGGGTAAAGCTGAGGCCGAAGAGACCGAGAACCGCGAGGCTGTTGAGAAGATCATCGATTTTCTGGAAATCCAGCACATCCGCAAAACGCCGGTGTCCCGCTTGCCTTACGGCTTGAAAAAGCGCGTTGAACTGGCGCGTGCTTTGGCGGCGGAACCGAAGCTGTTGCTGCTGGATGAACCGATGGCCGGGATGAACGTTGAAGAGAAAGAGGACATGAGCCGCTTCATCCTCGACGTGAACGACGAATTCGGAACCACCATTGCGCTGATCGAGCATGACATGGGCGTGGTGATGGATCTGAGCGACCGGGTGGTCGTGATGGATTACGGGCGCAAGATTGGGGATGGAACGCCCGACGAGGTGCGCAACAATCAGGAGGTCATCGACGCCTATCTGGGGGTCAGCCATGACTGATATCCGGACAGATATTTGGGGAGGCGCAGATGCCTGAACAACTCGTATTCGCGATGGAGGTGATCCTCAACGGTCTGATGGCTGGCGTGCTGTATGCTCTGGTCGCGCTGGGCTTTGTGTTGATATACAAAGCTTCTGGGATTTTCAATTACGCCCAAGGAGTTATGGCCCTATTTGCGGCGATGACCTTGGTCGGGATCATGAATGGTCAGGTGCCCTTTGCGCATCTGATCAACGCGATCTTCGGGACTCATGTTCACTATTTCGGCTGGAATGTGCCTGCGCTGCTGGCGATCCTTTTAACGATGGCGGTTATGGTGCTGCTGGCCTGGGCAGTGCAACGCTTTGTCATGCGACATCTGGTCGGGCAGGAGCCGATCATCCTGTTCATGGCGACCATCGGTCTGGCCTATTTCCTTGAGGGTGTGGCCGACCTGATGTGGGGGTCCGAGATCAAGACGCTGGATGTGGGTTTGCCGCAGGGTATCAACCTGTGGATTGACGAAACGACCTTCAACATCTTCGATTACGGCTTCTTCATCGACAATCTGGATATCGTGGCGACGGTCATTGCTGCATTGCTGGTGGCCGCGTTGGTGGCCTTCAGCCAGTACACCAAACAGGGCCGGGCGATGCGCGCGGTGGCTGATGACCATCAGGCGGCGCTGTCAGTTGGAATTTCGCTGAACTTCATCTGGATCATGGTCTGGTCGGTGGCGGGTTTTGTGGCTTTGGTCGCAGGGATCATGTGGGGCACCAAATCGGGGGTGCAGTTTTCGCTGTCGTTGATCGCGCTCAAGGCGCTGCCGGTATTGATGCTGGGCGGGTTCACCTCGATCCCCGGAGCGATCGTTGGCGGGTTGATCATCGGTGTTGGTGAGAAGCTGTTCGAATTCGCCTTGGGGCCTGCGCTGGGCGGCGCAACCGAGAATTGGTTTGCCTACGTACTGGCCTTGATCTTCCTGGTCTTCCGACCGCAGGGCCTGTTCGGCGAGAAGATCATCGAGAGGGTATGATGGAGAAGCTGGAACCCGTTTTCAAAGCTCTGCCCATTGCTCTGTTGATTTATGGGTTGGTCCTTGCGATTGGAGAGAGCTTTGAGGTCAGCATGTCAGCGTCCAGCATGATGTTGGAAGCTGATACCGAATGGCAACTGAGGATGGCGCTGTATGTTGCATACTTGCGAGCGTTGGAACCTCTGTTTTTCTACGGTTCGCTTTCGGCGGTGGTTCACTGGCTGAATAAACGGGCTGTGAGGGTTCCAGCATGACCAAGCTGATCGCCGTCATAAACGTGATTGCTTGGGCCGGGTTCTGGGCTTTTGGCTATATCGCCATCACCTCGGATGATCTGACAGACAGCCAACTGGTCGTGGCGGCGATTCTGGCTTTTGCGGGGCTGGTCATGGGCCTTTTCGCCTACATGAAACTGGTCCGATCCTCCGAGGCCACCGGATACGCCAAAGGCTCAAACCAACTGGACGCCGCGGCCCGGAACCGGGCGCAGGAAGAATGGGGAAAGTAAGATATGTTCTATCGTGAGGCCGGGGATTTCAAAACCTCTTACATCGCCGACAGCCAGACTTTCCCGATCAAGTTTGACCGGTATCGCTACTACGTCGTGCTGGCCGTGGCGTTTGGGATCATCCCGTTCCTGATCAATGATTACTGGGCCAATGCCCTGCTGCTGCCCTTCCTGATCTATGCGATTGCGGCGATCGGGTTGAACATTTTGGTGGGGTATTGCGGGCAGGTCTCGCTGGGTACGGGCGGGTTCATGGCTGTGGGGGCCTATGCCTGTTACAAACTGATGACGGCTTTCCCGGATGTCAGCATGTTCATCCACGTCCTTCTCGCAGGTGGAATCACAGCCTTTGTGGGCGTTCTGTTCGGCCTGCCGAGCCTTCGGATCAAAGGCTTCTATCTGGCTGTGGCGACGCTGGCGGCGCAGTTCTTCCTTGTATGGCTGTTCAACCGGGTGCCGTGGTTTTACAACTATTCCGCTTCGGGTCAGATCAACGCGCCGGAACGGGACGTGTTCGGCATCATCATCACCGGCCCGAATGCTCCGGCCTGGGCGACCTATCTGTTCTGCCTGATCTTCCTGACCGTCAGCGCGATCATTGCGCGCAATCTGACGCGCGGCACCACAGGCCGGACCTGGATGGCGATCCGTGACATGGACATCGCCGCCGAGATTATCGGGGTGAACCCTCTCAGGGCCAAGCTCACTGCGTTTGCTGTCAGCTCGTTCTTTGTCGGTATCTCGGGGGCATTGTTCTTTGCGGTCTATCTGGGAGCCGTCGAAGTGGGTGAGGTGTTTGGCATCCAGAAATCATTCCTGGTGCTATTCATGGTCATTATCGGCGGGTTAGGTTCGATTTTCGGCTCATTCGCCGGGGCGGCTTTCCTGGTGTTGCTGCCGGTTGTCCTGAAGCTGCTTGGCGTCGATCTGCTGGGCTGGCCCACGGATATCGTCGCGCACCTGAACCTCGTGATCGTGGGCGCGTTGATCATCATGTTCCTGATCCTCGAACCGCACGGGCTGGCTCAGCTGTGGCGCGTGGCAAAAGAGAAACTCAGACTCTGGCCGTTCCCGCACTAAGGGGCCGGTCCAATCAAAAGACGGGTGGAAAGCCCGAAACCCAACATCGGATCAACCAAGGGAGGAGACACCCGATGATGAATAAGAAACTGGCAACCCTGGCGCTGGGCGCCGTGATGGCCGCAGGTCCGGTCATGGCCGACCTTGTGTTCCCGTCGCTCAGCTACCGGACTGGCCCTTATGCGGCGGGCGGTATTCCGTTTGCGGACGGCTATGCCGATTATTTCACCTTGCTGAACGAACGCGATGGCGGCATCGGGGGTGTTCCGACCCGCGTGGTCGAATGCGAAACCGGCTACAACACTGAAAAAGGTGTGGAATGCTATGAATCAACCAAAGGCGAAGGCGCGCTTGTCTATCAGCCGCTGTCGACCGGGATTACCTATCAATTGATCCCAAAAGTCACGGCCGACGGCATCCCCCTGCACACGATGGGTTATGGCCGGACCTCGGCTGCGAATGGCAAGGTGTTCAGCCATGTGTTCAACTATCCGGCCAACTATTGGAACGGTGCCTCGGGCGCGATCAACTATCTGCTGGATGAAAACGGCGGGGACCTGAACGGCAAGAAAATCGCGCTGGTCTACCACAACTCGGCTTACGGCAAGGAACCGATCCGCACGTTGGAGACGCTGGCCGAAAAGCACGGCTATGACCTGACCCTGCTGCCCGTCGACCACCCCGGTCAGGAGCAGAAGTCGCAATGGCTGCAGATCCGCCGTGAAAAGCCCGACTATGTGATCATGTGGGGCTGGGGCGTGATGAACCAGGTTGCAGTGCAAGAGGCCGCCAATATCCGCTTTCCGATGGAGAACTTCATTGGCGTCTGGTGGTCGGGTGCTGAATTCGACGTTGAGCCTGCTGGCGACAAAGCCACCGGTTACAAGGCGCTGACGTTCACCGGCCTCGGCAAGGATTATCCCGTCTATGACGATCTACAGAAATATGTTGTGGATGCGGGCAAAGCCGCGGGCGCGGGCGATCAGCTGGGTACGGTTCAGTACAATCGTGGTCTCTATGCCGCGATGCTGGCAGCCGAGGCGGTGAAGACTGCGCAGGACATGCACGGCACTGCCGAGATCGACGCGTCGATGATGCGCGACGGCATGGAAGCGCTGGAGATCACCAACGCCAAGATGGAAGGGCTGGGTATGTCCGGTTTCGGGCCCGAGTTCGCGGTCAGCTGTGACAACCACGGTGGCCCCGGTCTGGTCGGTGTTGTCCAATGGGATGCTGCGGCTGGGACATGGAATTCGATCCAGGATTTCAAGCCGACCGATGTCGAGGTCATCAATGCCTTGATCGACGAAGACTCGGGTGCCTACGCGGCCGAGAACAATATCTCGCAGCGCTGCGAATAAGCAACTTGTGCCCCGGACTTTCCGGGGTGCCCTAAAAACCGGAGCGGCGGTTGCGCTGCCGCTCCTTACGGACAGCCCCAAATGGGGCAGGCATGAGGACACGCGCTGATGCTGGATGCGGCTCAAACCACCGACGTGCAGGCGGACACCCTGCTTGAGGTCAACAATATCGAGGTGATCTACAACCACGTGATCCTCGTGCTGAAAGGCGTCAGCCTGACTGTGCCCAAGGGCGGCATCACAGCCTTGCTGGGTGGCAATGGTGCGGGTAAGACAACGACACTCAAGGCGGTGTCGAACCTGTTGCATTCGGAACGAGGCGAGGTCACCAAAGGCTCGATCAGGTATCGTGGTGAAAGCGTGCATGAAAGCGACCCGGCCGATCTGGTGGAAAAGGGCGTCATTCAGGTGATGGAAGGCCGCCACTGTTTCGAACACCTCACGGTCGAGGAGAACCTGCTGACCGGTGCCTATACCCGCAAGGATGGCAACGCGGCGATTCAGCAGGACCTTGAGCTGGTGTACTCCTACTTTCCGCGTTTGGCCGAGCGTCGTAAATCGCAGGCAGGCTATACCTCGGGCGGGGAACAGCAGATGGTGGCGATGGGACGCGCGCTGATGTCGCGGCCCGAGACGATCCTGCTGGACGAACCCTCGATGGGTTTGGCCCCGCAGTTGGTCGAAGAAATCTTCGGCATCGTGAAGGACCTGAACGAGAAAGAAGGCGTGTCTTTCCTGTTGGCTGAACAGAATACAAATGTGGCTCTAAGGTTCGCCCACTATGGTTATATTCTGGAATCGGGCCGTGTGGTGATGGACGGCCCAGCCGCCGAATTGCGCGAGAATCCGGACGTTAAGGAATTTTACCTCGGCATGTCGGACGAGGGCCGCAAGAGCTTTCGCGACGTGCGCTCATACCGCCGCCGTAAGAGATGGCTGTAAGCGGTGGAGGATTTGGCGATGACTTTCTATGACACCCTCGAGACCCGATCAGCCGACCAACGTACAAGCGACCAGGCTGCGGCGCTGCGCGAGCAGTTGAAACGTGTGACATGTGCCCCCGGGTTTGCGTCACATCTAGCTGGTTTAGACACTGATTCAGTCCAATCTGCGGATGATCTTACCGCCCTGCCGGTGCTGCGTAAATCTGACCTGATCAAGGCGCAAACCGAACGCGCGCCGTTTGGCGGGTTTACCACCAAACCCGCGCGGCATTTCCACCATGTGTTTCAGTCACCGGGCCCGATCTACGAACCCGGCGGCACCGATCACGACTGGTGGCGCATGGGGCGCTTCCTGCATGCGGCGGGTGTCGTCGCCGGAGATATCGTACAGAACTGTTTCGGATATCACCTGACGCCGGCAGGTATGATCTTTGAAAATGGGGCTCGTGCAGTTGGGGCTGCCGTCCTGCCTGCCGGCACCGGCCAGACCGAGTTGCAAGTGACTGCGGCACGGGACGTAGGTTGTACAGCTTATGCAGGCACGCCGGATTATCTGAAAATCATCCTCGACAAGGCTGATGAGATGGGCGTGACGCTGAGTTTCTCCAAGGCCGTTGTGGGGGGTGGGGCCTTGTTCCCCAGTCTGCGACAGGAATACGTCGATCGGGGCATATCCTGCCTGCAATGCTACGCCACTGCCGATCTGGGCAATATCGCCTATGAAAGCGCTGCGATGGAGGGGATGATCATCGACGAACATGTCATCGTCGAGATTGTAACCCCAGGCACCGGAACCCCGGTCGCGCCGGGTGAGGTGGGTGAGGTGGTGGTGACCTCACTCAACCCCGATTATCCGTTGATTCGCTTTGCCACGGGTGATCTTTCGGCGATGATGCCGGGGCAAAGCCCGTGTGGCCGGACAAACGCGCGGATCAGGGGTTGGATGGGTCGCGCCGATCAAACCACAAAGATCAAGGGCATGTTCGTGCGGCCCGAACAGGTGGCGGCACTGGTCGACAAGCATGATGAGATCGTCAAAGCGCGGGTCATTGCGACGCGCGAGGGTGAGATGGATTCGATGACCGTTCAGATCGAAAGCCCCGGTGGCAACGATACGGCCTATGCCAAATCCGTGGTGGAAGTGCTGAAACTGAAAGGCGCGATCGAAGTTGTGGCCCCCGGATCCCTGCCCAAGGACGGGTTGGTGATCGAGGACCAGCGCGTTTACGAGTGATCTGCGGCACAAAGCGCCGAAGAATTGTTGCCACAGCCACTGGCGTTTCTTAGCATTTTAGTCGATTAAAGACTGAATCTGCCGGAATGCCAGTCACAGATCATGGCCGAAGTCGAATATTCAGAACACGGGACGCGCAATCGCGGTGCGCTTGGCACGCGGTTGGTCGGGGGTATCGCCTATGCGGTCGCGGCGGCTTGTCTGTTGCCCATGGTGGCCGTTGTTCTGGCGGCTGTGACCGGCGGTACGGATACGATTTCCCATTTATTAGAGACTGTATTGCCCGGCTACGCGCTGACGACGGCCATTCTGGTGGTGCTTGTGGCAGCAGGAACATTCTCGATCGGAGTAGGTGCTGCATGGCTGGTCACTATGACCCGTTTTCCCGGTGTCAGATTCCTTGAGATCGCTTTGGTTCTGCCTCTGGCCTTTCCGGCCTATGTGCTGGCCTATGCCTATACGTTCATTCTGGATCATCCGGGAATCGTGCAGACAACCCTGCGCGATGTAACCGGCTGGGGGCCGCGCGACTATTGGTTCCCTGAAATCCGCTCGACCGAGGGTGCGGCCGTGATGCTGATCCTTGTTCTTTATCCGTATGTCTATCTGCTGGCCCGTGCCGCGTTTCTGCAGCAAAGCGCCACGGCCTTTCTGGCCGCGCGGGCGCTGGGCAACTCGCCATGGGGTGCTTTTTGGCGCGTCTCTCTGCCGATGGCGCGCCCTGCAATTGCGGGGGGCGTGTTGTTGGCAGTGATGGAAACCATCGCCGACTTTGGCACTGTTGCCTATTTCGGGGTGCAGACATTTGCCACCGGCATCTACACAAGCTGGTTTTCCATGGCTGACAGGGCGGCGGCGGCCCAGCTTGCGCTGTGTTTGCTGGCATTTGCCCTTGTGATGGCGGTCAGTGAACGCACACAACGCGGTAAGGCCAAGTATTATCAGGCCGGCAAACGTCAGGTCATCTTGCCTGCGGCCCAGTTGAAGGGCTGGCAGTCGGTGGCGGCGTTCCTGCTGTGTGCAATTCCCGTGCTGTTCGGGTTTCTGCTACCGGTGGTCATTCTGGTGCAGATGGGGATGGAATCAGAGCAGAATCTACTGTCGACCCGCTATATCGGTTTCATTCGAAACTCGCTGACACTGGCGGGGACGGCGGCCGTGTTGACGGTCTGCGCGGCGATTGCGATTGGGTTCTACCAACGCCTGCGCCCCGGGCGCGGGTCGGCCACAGTGGCCTATCTGGCGCGGCTGGGCTATGCGGTTCCGGGCGGTGTGATCGCGGTTGGGCTGATCGTTCCTTTTGCTGGTTTCGACAACGCGCTGGATGCGTGGATGCGTGAAAACTTTGACATTTCAACAGGTTTGCTGGTCACTGGTTCGATCTGGCTGCTGGTCGCGGCCTATATGGTGCGGTTTCTGGCTGCCGCTCTCAGCGCTTATGAAGGCGGGCAGAGCACAGTTCACGCCAATATGGATGCCGCAGCCCGGTCACTGGGTCAGTCGCCGTTGGGCACTTTGCGGCGGGTGCACCTGCCGATCCTGACACCCTCGCTGCTGACCGCTTTGCTGATCGTGTTTGTCGATGTCATGAAAGAGCTTCCGGCTACTCTGATCATGCGACCCTTCAATTTTGACACTTTGGCGGTGCAGGCGTTCCGGCTGGCGTCGGATGAACGGTTGGAGGGCGCGGCGGTGCCATCGCTGGTCATCCTGGCGGTGGGGTTGTTGCCGGTTATCCTGATTTGCCAGCAGGTCGGGCGGCGTTAAAGGTGGCTCAAATGTGCCACACCGATTTCCACCGGGCTTGATTCAAACGCATTTTCCGGCAAGGCTGGAGGCATGAACATGCAGCCTCCCAGCCGGTTTCCCTCACAATCGGCGCAGATGCCAGTCGCATTTGACCGGCGAGAGATGTCTCAGATTCTGTCCGTCTATGGCCGGATGGTCGCCGCCGGGGAATGGCGGGATTACGGAATTTCCAACCTGAGAGAGATGGCGGTGTTTTCGATCTTTCGACGCACCGCCGAGCATCCGATCTATCGTGTTGAAAAACACCCGCGTCTGCGATTGCGGCAAGGGATGTACTCGGTCGTGGGGATGGACGGGCGGATCCTGAAACGCGGACCCGATCTGCGGACGGTTCTGCGGGTGCTTGAGCGCAAGCTGATCCGCTCGGTTGACCTGGATTAGAGCCTTTTGTGGGCCGTAACCGGCCCGTCGCCCTGTTCTGAGATCCGGGCAATGGCCTGATCCATCGCTTCCAGCGCAACAGCCATGTGATAGGCGTTAGCGTGCAGCAGCAGGTTTTCAGCTGCGACCCAGGCGACATGACCTTTCCAGAACAACAGATCACCGCGCTGTGCCTGGGTCCCCGAAGGCACAGGATTGCCCAGAACCTTTTCCTGATCTCCGCTGTCGCCCGGGCAAGGGACTCCGCAGGCCAGCAGACAGGCTTGCACAAGCCCTGAACAATCCAGCCCGAACCGGCTGTTGCCGCCCCACAGATACGGGGTGCCCAGAAACAGCTCTGCCGCTGCAACCGGGTCGGTCAGGCGGGAATAGGCGGGCACGGCGTGAACTGCGGGGATGAACCCCAAAGAGGTTTCCAAAAACCCTTTTTTTTCGGACAGGGCGCGAATGCGGCTGCCAAAGCTCAGCGATGTCAGATCGGGGCTTTTCAGGTCGGCACGCTCATACGCATGGGTTGAAGCCGCCACAATCCAATGGGTTTGTGGTTCAATCGGACCCAGGTGGTCGGTACGGATCCAGCCGGGGTAGCTGTCCTTTTCTGATGTGATGCGGGTAAAGCCATCGATTTCATCCGCGGCCACGACCGCCTCTCCGTACAGCAATTGCCGATCTCGCGGGCCCTCCGGTTGGCGCAGCAGGTCGGCGACGGGTTCGATCACGCGCATTTGGGTCATAAGCCAAGGACCTCGGGCAGGGCTGCTAACAGGGCACGCGGGCCTTGTCCAAGTCCGCCTTTGCTGCGGCCAGGTTCTTTGCTGCGTTGCCAGGAATAGATGTCAAAATGCACGTATCGGCAGTCGCCCACAAAGCGGCGCAGAAACAGTGCGGCGGTGATCGATCCGGCGAACCCGCCCGACGGCGCGTTGTCCAGATCAGCGATGCCCGGCTCAATCAGGGCCTCGTAGGGTTCGTGAAATGGCATCCGCCAAACCGGATCGGCGGCTTGCCGGGCGGCGCGTGCAAGACTGTCCGCTGTCTGATCGTCATCCGTGTAAAACGGGGCCAGATCAGCCCCCACCGCCACACGCGCGGCGCCGGTCAGGGTTGCCATTGAGATCACCAGGTCCGGTTCGCCTTCCTGCGCCAGCGCCAATGCGTCAGCCAGCACCAGACGCCCTTCGGCGTCGGTGTTGTTGATCTCGACCGTCAGGCCGTTGCGTGCAGTCAGGATGTCACCGGGGCGGAAGGCGTTTCCAGCGACCGCGTTCTCGACCGCCGGGATCAGGACCCGCAATTGCAGCGGGAGGTTCAGCGCCATGATCATGCGCGCCAGACCCAGCACATTGGCTGCCCCGCCCATGTCTTTTTTCATCAGCCCCATGGCGGCCGCCGGTTTCAGGTCCAGCCCGCCCGTGTCGAAACATACGCCTTTACCAACCAGTGTAAGCTTTGGCCCCACGTTGCCCCAATTCATTTCAATCAGACGCGGGGCCTGATCTGCGGCGCGACCAACGGTGTGAATCATGGGGAAGTTCTGCTCTAACAGGCCTTCTCCGGTGATCACATTGCATGAGGCTTCAAACTCCTCGGCCAGTCCCTCGGATGCAGCCTGTAGCTGGTCGGGACCCATGTCAGAGGCCGGAGTGTTGACCAGATCACGGATCAAACCCTCGGCCTGCGCAAGTGCTTCGATCCGCGCGGCGTCGATCCCTTCGGGTGCAATCAAACGAGCCTTGGCAGGTGACTGGACGGCGTACCGGTCAAAGGCGTAACCGGTCAACAACCAGCCCAACGCTTCGGTGGGCGCGGCTTTCTCGGGCAATCCCGAACGGATACGATATGTCCCCTTGGGCAGCGATTCAGCGACCGCGGCCAGCGGAAATCGTTTACGCGCGCGTTTGGCTTTGGTGCCGTAACCGGCCAGTACGCAATCGGCAGAGCCATCGCCGCCGGGTATGATCAGCACCTGCCCCAGAGCTGCGGAAAAACCGTTGGTTGCGATCCATGCGCGAACATGTTCGGGTTGGGTCTCCAGCCAACCTTCCAGATCGGGCTGGGCAATGACGTGCAGATCAAGGGCAGGATCGGAAGGCGGTGCGAAGGACAGGGTCATGGGCGTCTCAACTGGTTCGGTTGGTGCCCAGACTATCGGTCCGTATTCAGCCTGCAACCCCTGTCAGACCGAAAGGTCCTGCTGGTCCCAAATAGCAGTCAGCGACCGTTCACCAACTCGGATCAACCGGCTGAGCGTTGCGCCCGTGGCCACAACATCCCCGGTGTCGACGGTGTTCACTACATCACCCGCAACACGGGCCAGCGCCGTCATCCCGACTTGATCGGAAATCGCCACCAGTGATTTGGCACATTTGCGCAGGTCTACCCAATTGCGTTGCCGCCAGAACCGCTCACAATTGGACAGGCGCAAGGCCAGTTCTTCAATCGTGCGGCACAAAACGTCCACCGCATTCGTGTCGCCCAATTGAGTGCACAGCCCACCCAGACGGTCGGGATCCAGATGCACGGATTCCTGTTGTTCAAGCGTGATAATCTTTTCCACCACATTCACCCTGGTCTTAACGCCCCCACGGCGCAGGGTGATGTTGGCGAAAATGTCTTTGCAATTCGTTGCTGCCGACAGGGATATTGTTTCGAATTTTTTGCGAATTCAGAAGACAGCACAGGTTGAAGGTCAAAGTTTCGCATTAAGTACTCTTTGTAACCCCCGTCATGACGTCACATTGTCAGGCTAAAAATCTGGGGCTCTTGCTTTGACTTTCACTTGCTGCCAATTACCTGCAGCAACACGGCGGACAGGAAAGGACAGGACTATGCCGATTACCACTGATGAGCTGGCCGCTGCGCGCAATGCATGGGGCGAAGGTCTGATCGCCATTTCAAAGGCCTATGAAGAGGGCGGTATCGATGCCGCCCGTCCTGTTGCCGAAAGCGTTCTGGATGCCGCTTATGGTTATAACCTGGGACCGGTCCTTTTCAAGCCGACCATGGCCTCAGGAGATCAGACTTTTCGCCCGACGCGCCACGGTGCGTTGGCCTATTTTGTCGGCCATGACACCGAATACCCGCTGGACGGTGGGTTCGGGATCAAAGGTTGGCGTTCGATGAACAGCGAGACGGCAGCAAGTTTTGCCGAAGGTGATGTCGCCATGTGGATGGGAAAGATCGAACTGACGGACAAAAACGGCAACGTCACGCAGGTCGACAAGAGCTTTGGCTACAGGAAAGATTCCGAAGGAACCTTGCGTATCGTGCTGCACCACTCATCTTTGCCTTACAGGCCGTAACGCTAGGGGAGCATCAGGCGAGGCCGGTTTCGGCGGACAGTCAGGCTGGCGTTTGGGGCCTGCTGCCCATCTGGTTTGTATTGCCCGTTGTGCAGTATGGGTCCGTTACCCAGCGCGGGCTGCGATACCGTGACCCCGGTCAAAGGGCGTTTCTCGCTATCCGAGGGTTCGGCAATCAGGTCTCTGATTTTATGCGAACTTTTGGTACGTTGCCGATATCAATATTGGATTCGGAGCGTTCCATGAGACTTGTTAAACGAATTTTGGCGACCATTTTGATCATTGTACTGGTTCTGATCGGGGTATCCTATTTGTTACCCGGCAAGGCAGAAGTATCCCGCAGCATCACGATCAACGCGCCTGCCGAGGCGATTTTTCCGTTTGTAAACTCGATGCAGGAGACCGAAAAATGGTCCCCCTGGCTGTCACGCGATCCAGAGACCAAATTGTCCTACAGCGGACCTGAGGCCGGAGTTGGCAACACGCTGAACTGGAGTTCGGAGCATCCGCAAGTGGGTATCGGTTCGCAGGAGATTACGGAAAGCATAGAAAACCAGACAGTGAAAACGGCCTTGGATTTCGGGTCTATGGGTACGGCGTCAGCATATTTTCTGCTGCAGCCCGAAGGGTCGGAAACGCAGGTTACATGGGGTTTCGAATCTGATTTGGGCATGAACCCGATGTCGCGCTGGATGGGGCTGATGATGGATAACTGGGTCGGCGGCGATTACGAGCGTGGGTTGGAAAATCTGAAGGCCCTGGTGGAAACCGGGTCGTAAGGTCACTGCAACCGGAACCGGGCGAATTTTCCCAGATGGTCAGAGCCCAGATAAGGGCGCAGTTCAACCGTCCCGACTGTGCCCTTGGGAAACAGGAGATTATCAATTGACAAGGGCAGTGACCACCTGCCCAGGTGATGGGTATTTTCAACGGTTCCGAAAACCTCGTTCTCGGCGGCTGATGCAATGCGCTTCACGCTGGCGCCCCACGGGACCATGTTGAAATCACCGGCAATCAGGACGGGACCATCCAGTTCTGCGATCCGCTCGGCGATCCTGCGGCTTTGTGCGGATTGTTCGAATGGAAACGGCCATTTCAGGTGGACTGACACAACCCATACGGCTTCACCCTCGGGTGCCACGACCTGCAGGCCGGCTACCCCGTAACCGGTCAGACAAAACTCTGAACCTTCAACAACCGGAAGGTTGGTCAGAACCGCAACATCCTGATAGGTGCGAAACCTGCAGGACACCTTGTTCTGGTAGTGCGCGTACATGTTGGCCATGAACTTACGGTTGTGATCCGACACTTCCTGAAGCGTCACAATGTCCGCATTCATCGTGATGATATCGTCGGCCAGCGAATACCGTGGCCAAGCCCGACTCATCAGGTTTTTCTGATACAATGTCAGGCAGGATCCGTTGCAGTCTTCGGACGGCGCAGTAAAGCCCAATGCGATTGAGCCGATGGCGATTGCTGCGGTGGCCAAGGCCGTAGGCGCCAGATATTTGGCGCGAATTAGGAACAGGCCGAAGGTGAACACGGCCAGCAACACTCCGATTTGCAAACGCAGGAGTGCGATAGAATCCCCGGCAGAGAAGAAGTGCCCGGTAAACCCAAAGATCGCCAGACCAATCAGGATGCAGGAGCAACCCCGGATCAGGATTCGCACAAGTCGCTTGTTTGTCAGAACCTGCATACACCGCCTCAATTGCCGCGCCCATGATATGTGTAGCCTGCTCTGGCGCGCCTATTGGGATTACCCGTTGATCTGGTGACAAGGCTTGCCGGTTTTGTCAACGGTGCGCGGCGCGGCAGAGATTGGCCAATTGCCGCGCGCATCCGGACCTTGAATGAAAAACCCCGCCAGAGACGACGGGGTTTCCTTAGTGCGTGATTGGAAGCCGGGCGATCAGCCCTTTTTCAGGATCTCACGGCCCAGCAGCTCGGCGATCTGCACTGCGTTCAGGGCGGCGCCCTTGCGCAGATTGTCCGAAACACACCACAGGTTCAGGCCGTTCTCGATGGTCGAATCCTGACGGATACGGCTGATGAAGGTGGCGAAATCGCCCGCGCATTCGATGGGCGAGACGTAGCCACCGTCTTCGCGCTTGTCGATCACCATGATGCCCGGTGCTTCGCGCAGGATATCGCGGGCTTCGTCTTCATCCAGGAATTCCTCGAACTCGATGTTCACAGCCTCGGAATGGCCGACGAAAACCGGAACGCGGACGCAGGTCGCAGTGACCTTGATCGACGGATCGACGATCTTTTTGGTCTCGACAACCATCTTCCATTCTTCCTTGGTCGAGCCGTCTTCCATGAAGACGTCGATCTGCGGAATGACGTTGAAGGCGATCTGTTTCTGGAATTTCTTCGGCTCTACTTCCGTGGTCGGGTTGTAGATGGCCTTGGTCTGATCCCAAAGCTCATCCATGCCGTCTTTACCGGCACCCGAAACCGACTGATAGGTCGAGACAACCACGCGCTTGATGCGCGCACGATCATGCAGCGGCTTCAGCGCGACAACCATCTGCGCGGTCGAGCAGTTGGGGTTGGCGATGATGTTCTTGTTCTTGTAGTCGTGGATCGCCTCGGGGTTACATTCCGGCACGATCAGCGGAATGTCCGGGTCATAGCGATATAGCGACGAGTTATCGATCACCACACAACCTGCCGCAGCGGCCTTGGGGCCATAGGTCTTGGTTGCGTCCGAGCCGATGGCGAACAGCGCCATGTCCCAGCCGGTGAAGTCAAACGTGTCGATGTCCTGGGTCGTCAGTGTCTTGTCGCCAAAGCTCACCTCGGTTCCAAGCGAACGACGGCTTGCCAGAGCGGCAATTTCATCGACCGGGAACTGGCGTTCCGCCAGGATGTTCAGCATTTCGCGGCCCACATTACCTGTGGCGCCGGCGACAACGACGCGATAGCCCATTTCATGTCTCCAAAGTTAAGGACGCGCGTTCATAGCCGCGTTGCAGCGGATAAAAAAGAGGAATCGGGCCAATAATCGGTTTGTGATGACGATTTGCGCCATTTCCCGATGCTCAGTTTGAATCCAGCAACGTGCGATAGACCTTAACGATGGCTTCGGCCTCGCCCTCGATTCGAAAATTCTGCTCGACATGCTGTCGTGCTGCCGCTCCGGCCTTTGCCATTTTGCCGGGATCCGCGAGCATATCGCGCAGAGCTTGGGCCAGTGCTTCTGCGTTGTCTTTGTCCACCAGACGGCCGGTCACACCGTCCTGGATCTGAGCGCTGAACGCCCCGACATTGTTGCAGGCAATGGCCGGAACGCCCGAAGCCATGGCCTCAAGCGGGGTGAGCCCGAACCCCTCGTGCCGCGCGGGCGCGACAAACAAATCCAGCGCCCGGTAGGTTTCGACAATCTCATCCCACGGACGTTCACCCAGAAACAGAGCCCGAGTACCCAGACCGGCCCGTTTCAGCTTGTCTTCCTGTTCGCGCTGGAAGGCCTCGAACTCTTTCGTTGCATTGCCGGTAAAGATGATTTTGGCGTCAGGGAAGGCAGGCAGAACCTCGATTGCTGCATCCACCAACAGATCAACACCCTTTTGCGGCCGGATTCGCCCAAAACAACCGATCAGGGTTCCCGAAGGCAGTCCAAGTTTGGCGCGCAAGGCGTTTTTGTCTTCGGCTGGGTGAAAAAGTTGCGTGTTCACGCCGTGCATGATCACGGTCGAGGGCCGTTCCAGAAAGGACGCTGCCTGCGGTGTTGTTGCGATGACAGCATCCATTTTCGAGATCAGCTTTTTGGTGAATCCCGAATGATTGCGCTGAGCAGCGGAGGTAAACAGCAGCTTGTAATTTCGGCGCAGGACGGTTTTCAGAAACAGGCCCATCAGCATCTCGGTGTTCCGTCGTGCGTGCCAGACGATGGGCTTGCGGTTGGGCAAAAACAGAGTCTTCCAAAGGCGAATATGGGGGATATCGCCCGGCAAACCTGGGCCTGTTGCACGGATGTTGATCAGCTTTTCCTGGATAGGCAGCAGCCTGATGATGGTTGTTGTAACGCCCGACAGGCTGTGTTTCAGATTCGGCGCGACTACTTCTATATCCGGCATTGCGCTCTCCTATCCGGTGGTCCGGGTGGGGTCAGTCCATGCTGTCCCGGCTGAACAGGTAGATGACACAGCCGATACCCAAGGTCACGGCGAAAAAGCCGAATATGGCAGCATAGGGCGCGGTTGGGCCTATGCCGGTTGCCGCTGCGTGAATGCGACCGGTGGCAAACTGGGCAAGCCCGACCCCGCCAATTCCGAACAGGTTCAGCAAGGTCACGCCGCGCCCCACCAGATGCGGCGGGATGAAGGCGCGCCCATGGGCCATGATGACAGGGAAGGAGGCCCCGGTGAAGCCGACGATGGCCAGAAGCAGAACGGAAATCCAGACGGCGCTTTCGATCCATAGGATCAATAAAATCAGCGCCGCGAGGCTCAGCGCGTTGCCCCCGAAGATAACCCATTTACGAGTATTCAGAATACGATCCAACGGTCCATAGGCAAAAGTTCCGGCAATCATCGCGGTGCCCATCACAAGCGTGGCCTGACCGATTTGCGACGTGTCGAGCGCAAATATGTCCCGCAGATAGGGGCCCGCCCATAGCCCTCGCAGCGCCCCGGATGGGGCATAAGCCACCAGCATCAGGGGCAGGATCGCCCATAGGGCGGGCTCTTTCAGAAGATCAAGCAGAGATCCCTTTTGCTCGGCCTCGACACGCTGGGGATCCCGCACGGTGAACCATATGCCGGTTGCTATGACGGCCGAGATAGTTGCCAAACCCCACATTGTGGCGCGCCAACCGACCCATTCGACGGCAAGGGCGGTCGGGTAGGAGGCAATGAGATTCCCCACCGAACCCGCGCCCAGCATTACTGCGGCCAAAGTGGCGAATCTGGCCGGGGAAAATTCACGCGCAAAGATGAAATAAGACGCCATAAGGACCGGCGCGCAGCCAACTCCGATCAGGCCCATGGCCAGACTGATGTGCAAAGGGTTGGTTGCCACAGCGAACATAGCCGCCCCCCCGGCGCCACCAACCAGCAAGGGTATCGCAGAACTGAGGCGTGGCCCCACCCGGTCCAGCGCCCAACCCACAGGAATTTGCATCGCCGCAAAGACAAGAAACCAAAGCCCTGAAGCAAAGGCCAGATCCTCGGGGGTGGCGCCGATGTCCCGGCCCAGATCGGCTGTCAGCACCGCAAGAAACGCGCGAAAGAACTGGCTGAGGACATATGCCAGACACAAAACCACCAAACCTGCCTGCATGTTCGTCCTCCTCGGCGGAATGCTTGGCACGTAGTGCAATCACAAACAAGCGCATGCGTTGTGGTTTGGGGGGCAAAAAGCGTCACAATCGTGCTAACTGTTCCGCAATTCATTTTATCAGGAGGTGCAATGACCGCCGCCGATCAGGATTTTTATGCTTCGGTTCCAATTTCGGATGACTTTCTTCGGCTGAGCGACCCGGCCGAGTTCACGGCCTTGCCGAATGATTGGGTCGTCGGGGTCGCTGATATTGTGGACTCCACCGGTGAAATGGCGCGAGGGCGGTACAAAACGGTCAATATGGTCGGGGCCGCCGTCATTTCGGGCGCGATCAACGCGTTGGGCGGAAAGGAATTTCCATATGTCTTTGGCGGAGATGGTGCCGCCTTTGCGGTATCGCAGGCAGATGTAGGGTCCGCCCGTGACACGCTGGCACGGTTGCGCAGTTGGGCAGAGACTGAATTCGCCATGCCGCTGCGCGCGGCGCTGGTTCCCATGGCCGATATTCGCAAGGCAGGTCGTGATCTGAGGGTCGCGCGTTACGCGCCGTCTGCCGGAGTGGACTACGCCATGTTCTCGGGTGGTGGGTTGGCCTGGGCTGAGGCGCAGATGAAGGCCGGGCATAATATGGTCGCACCTGCGGACACCGACGCTCAACCCGATTTGACAGGATTGTCATGCCGTTGGTCCAATAGCCGTGCACGGCATGGTCAGATCGTTTCTCTGGTTATTCAGCCCACATCGGAGGCTAACGAGGGGGATTTTGGCCAATTGTCACGATCTGTTTTGGCTGCGTCCGAAGCATTGGATCGGGCGGGACACCCGGTTCCGGCCAACGGCCCCCCCATGGGTTGGCCCCCACCGGGGATTGACATTGACGCTCATGTCGCACGGGCGGGGCGTAACCTGTTTCTGCAAAAACTGCGATTACTGGCTGAGAACCTGTTTATTGGTTCACTGTTCTGGACCGGCCTTCGAATGGGAGAATTCGAGCCCGGCCACTATAAGCGCATGGTCAGTCGCAACGCGGATTTCCGGAAGTTCGATGATGGATTGAAGATGACGCTGGACTGCGACGCAAAGACGTTGGCCCGCATTACCGAAATTTTGGAAAAAGCCCAGGAACAGGGTCTAATTCGATATGGGTTGCACGCACAGAGTGAGGCGATGATGACCTGTTTTGTCCCCTCTGCCATGCGTGATGATCACGTTCATTTTGTCGATGGTGCGTCGGGTGGGTACGCGCAGGCCGCTGCAAGAATGCGGGGGTTTCACGGATTTGACGGCACAAATCAGGGCTGATTCTGCGACTGGTTGCAACGTTTGGAATATTCAGCGAAAATTCGGTATGACCGATGAATTCCCACTTATGTCCCGGTCTTTGCCGATTGCGCTTTTGCGCGGGCGCGAGAAGGTCATGGGACCCATAAGGGCAATACTGGCGGATGCTGGTGTGACCGAACAGCAATGGCGCGTTCTGCGCGTGTTGCAGGAAAAAGGGGCGCAGGAGCCCACTCAGATCGCCGATCAGGCCTGTCTGTTGTTGCCCAGCCTGACACGTATCCTCAGAAAGCTTGAGGAAAAGGACCTGATCGCCCGGCGTGCGGACACGGAAGATCGCCGTCGGCAGATTGTCGAGATCACGGACAAAGGTTTGCAGATTATCGCTGACAATCTGACCGCAAGCCTTCAGCAGGCGGAAGCCATTCGCAAGAAAATGGGCGCCGAGCGTCATGAGATGCTGCTAGATCTTTTGGGCGAATTGCACGAACTGGACACCTGACCCGGCTCTGACGTAGATTGTGCATTATAATACACAGTTGGGTTTGTTGAGTATGGTTTCGCCCACCGGTTCGCCCGAAGAAGAACAGCAGCAAAGAGACGCTGCGCAGCAAGAGCTGCGGTCGCACAGCCTTGGTGAACGGGTTGGCGCACGGGTGCGCAGGATGCGGCGGAAAGCCGGTATGTCGCGCAGGATTCTGTCTGAAAAATCCGGAATCTCATCCCGCTACCTTGCGCAGCTTGAGACCGGAGAGGGCAATATCTCGGTTGGGTTTTTGCAGCGACTCGCCGAGGCTTTGGATTGTAAGGTCGAGTGGTTCATCGTCGAAGAAGACCCTTGGGAAACCGACAGTTTGAACGTGCTGGACCTTTACCGCAACGCAAGCGCAGATGTCCAAAACGCCGTGCGCAACGTTTTGCAATCGGGTCAGCCCAGCGACCGGCGTGCCGGGCGTGTGTGCCTGATCGGGTTGAGGGGGGCTGGCAAATCGACGCTGGGCGCAATGCTCGGCGACCAACTTGGATTGCCCTTTGTCGAACTGACCAACGTAATTGAAGGCTTGGCTGGCATGCCTTTGTCCGAAATCATGGCCTTCTATGGTCAGGAGGGGTACCGTCGGCTTGAAGCGCAGGCGCTGGATCGGGTCAGCGCTGATCATCAGCATCTGGTATTGGCCGTTGCCGGAGGCATAGTGGCTGAACCCGCAACCTTTGACGCTTTGCTGAGCCAATTCTATACGGTTTGGCTGCGTGCCTCTCCGGTTGAACATATGGTACGTGTTCGGGCGCAGGGTGATTTGCGCCCCATGGACGGCAATTCCGAGGCCATGGACCAGTTGAAATCCGTCCTTGCCGACAGAGAGACCCAATATAGCCGGGCATCCGCGCAATTGGATACGTCCGGTCAAACGCCCGAGGATTCCCTGGGTGACCTGCATCGGCTGGTCATTGATCAAAGCTATGTTCGACCTGGTTAGAGCCTATTTTGCCTCTTTCAACCAGTTCCCGGCAAAGATCACTCGTTCAGTTCCGGTAAACCTTCGGACACGCTCCAATTCGGATTCAAGCCGTTTCGTCCGCGCATCCGACCAGCGTACGGACTGTTCCGGCCACAAGGCTTTGACGCGCAATTCCCCGCAATCGCGATGGGCTTTCATGTCGATCCGCCCGATCAGCCGATCCCCCTCCAGTAAAGGAAAGACGTAGTATCCATAGGTACGTTTGGGTGCGGGTACAAAAACCTCAATCCGATAATGAAACCCGAACAGACGCTCAGTTCTTTTTCGATCTCGCAGCATTGGGTCAAAGGGGCTGAGCGCTCTGATCCGACCGGGGGCAGGGGGCAGGGTCTCAGCATGGGTCGAAATCCCGGGACGGGCGAATAGTTTCCGGGATTGACCATTCGCGCATTCGACCTCGATTTCCTCCAATTCACCCTTGATCAGAGCCGAATTGCACCATTCTTTCGCCTCTGCCGGGCTGACTGTATCCCAAAAGGCGGCCAATTCGCCCGAGGTCGCAAACCCAAGCCGATCCAGCGCCGCGTTGCAAAGCCAACCCACGGTTTCGTTGGGATCGCATGGAAGGTTGCCGGGGCAAAGGTGCTGTTCGATCACCCGTTCGGTCAGATCATACCGCTTTTGAAACCCATCCCGGCCAATCACTGTCAGGGCGCCTGATCGCCAAAGGTATTCAAGGGCCGTTTTCGATGGATGCCAGTCCCACCACCCGCCCGAGCCTTTGCGTTCATCCTTGCCGACATCGGACGAACAGACCGGTCCATGATCGCGAATATGTTGCAGCACGGCTTCAAATTGCTGTTCGAACCCGTCGCGCCGCCAGTTCTTCCATCTGGCCTTCAATTCCGCCGCATCCCGCTGAAACCGCAGGTGCCAGTGGGGGTAAAACTCCATGGGAATGACCGCTGCATCATGCGTCCAGTGCTCGAACAATGCTCTGTCACGCTCGTACAGGCGTTTCAGGTTGCCAGCCCTGTAAGTGGGCCTGCGCGAATACAGGATCATATCATGGGCGCGTGCAACTGTGTTGATGCTGTCAAGCTGGACAAAGCCGAGGCGATGGATCAGGTCCAGCAGCTCTGCGCCCTTTGCGCCACCAGCAGGCGGTTCCAGCAGAGCGTGGCGCTGCATGAATACGGCCCGCGCCGCGCGATTGCTTAGCTGCGGCAAGGCCATGGGTTCAACGCCGTTTCAGCGTATCGCCATAGCTGATCTTGGGGGTCAGAGTGACACGCGTTTCAATCTCGGCCTCGGGGTCCTGCAACTGAGCTGCGATAATTTCTGCCGCCTGGCGCCCGATCTCAAGCCGGCACGCATCCATCGTGGCCAGTTTACGCGGCAGGCCTTGCAAAAGCTCGACATTGTTGAACCCGGCCAAGCCGATCTGACCCGGCACATCAATGCCCTGATCCAGCAGGTACAGCAATCCGCCAGCACCAATCATGTCGTTGGAATAATAAAGAAAATCCAGTTCGGGGGACCGTTCGAGCATGGCTTGCGTCATCTCGCGCCCCTTGGCCAGCGCGGAACCGCCGGAATAGAACTCGCGGTCCTCGATCTCGACCCCGTGCTTGCCCAACACCTCGGTAAAGCCTTCGAACCGCTTTCGCGCCCGATGATCTAGCGGCATTTTGGTTCCCATGAAACCGATATGCTCATACCCGGCCTTCAGGATTGCCTGCGCCATCTCACGCCCGGCGCGGCGGTGCGAAATACCGACCATCGCATCCACCGGCTTGCCGTCGGTATCCATGATCTCAACCACCGGAATACCCGCGGAATCCAACATGGCGCGCGCGGCATCCGTATGCTCCAGCCCTGCGATGATAACGCCCGAGGGCCGCCACGAGAGCATCTCGTACAGAACCTTTTCTTCTTTTTCCGGCAGATAGTCTGTAACGCCGACCACGGGCTGCAGTTCTGTATCCTCAAGCACCTGATTGATGCCTGTCAGCACCTCAGGGAACACCATGTTCGACAGTGACGGGATAATGACGGCAACCAGGTTCACCCGGCTGGAGGCCAGGGCACCTGCGATCTTGTTCGGAACATACCCAAGCTCTTTCGCGGCAGCCAGAACCCGCGTCCGCGTGGCATCTGAGACATCGCCCCGGTTCCGCAAGACCCGACTGACCGTCATTTCCGATACTCCGGACGCTTCCGAGACGTCACGAAGGGTAAGCGGGCGTTTTGTTTCTGTTGTCACCGGGGAGTACCTGCGTTGTTGTTTTGCCCGATGGTAGCGTGAACAGGACAAGATTTACAACCGTTGAGCAAAGGCGATGACAAGCCTGCAAAACCCGGCTACAGAGGGCAACGCACGGCCCCGTGGCTCAACTGGATAGAGCAGCCCCCTCCTAAGGGGCAGGTTGCAGGTTCGAATCCTGCCGGGGTCGCCAGGCTTTTCTTAAAAAGTATGTGCTTTCTATATCTTGGATGTTCTTGTACCCCGATAGGTGACACATTGGGTGACACATGTCGAAAAACTGGTTCAGATACAGTCCAATAAGAATGACGGTCAAACATATTGAATGGCATGGAGGTAGAGCGAACTAGCGGCGCAGAATACCAAAGGACATACAGGTTCACTACAATGAGAAGGGATTTCATTTCGGGCCCTTAGGCTCGGGACCCATTGATTTCCGTCGAATGACATGATTCACGATTGCAAAAATAAGCGGTGACAATGTCTGATTTTTTCTGGTTGAGCGACGAGCAGATGGCCTACCTGGAGCCCTATTTCCCGAAATCCCAGAGCAAGCCTCGCGTGGATGATCGGCGCGTCTTGAGCGACAGTATCTTCATCAATCGCAACGGGTTGAGGTGGAGGGACGCACCCAAGGAATATGGACCACATAAGAGGCTCAACAACCTCCGGAAGCGGTGGAGCGACGAGGGCATCTCTGCCGAGATGACGATGGGTTTGTCTGCTGACCACGGCGAGCAATAGACAGTGGTGATCGATGCCGCCTACCTGAAGGCGCACCGCACGGCTTCCAGCCTTGGGGTCAAAAAAGGGGCGTGGATGGCTGATCGGTCGGACCAAAGGTGGCAAGAACACCAAGCTTCATGCTATCTGTGACAGTCAAGGGCGCCCACTGAACATCTTTGTGACGGCTGGTCAGGTCAGTGATTATCCCAGGGCAAAGACTCTGCTGTGCAGCCTACCGGATGTCGATTGGCTGCTCGGAGATCGCGGCTAAGATGCAGATTGGTTCAGAGAAGCCCTGTAGGACAAAGGGATACGTGTCTGCGTCCCAGGCCGAAAGCAACGCAAAAAAGCCGCCTGATACGGCGGCGCCGATACGAACGTCGCAACCGCACTGAAATCATGTTCGGTAGACTGAAGGACTGGCGGCGTGTCGCAACCCGATGTGGCAGATGCCCAAAGGTCTTTCTGTCCGCACTCGCAGCCATCGGCATCTATTGGTTATGGTCCTGAGCCTAATCATGAGAGTGGGCCAGGGCCGGCCTATCAATTCTTCGAACGAGTTGTATCGAGTTGCGCAAATAGTGCATAAAGCTGATGAAATTGGGCGGCAACGTCGTTGAAAAGCAACCGTAATTAATTGGGAATACATATCTCTCGTAGACTTCCGGCGCTTTGCTGGTAAAAGGCATACTGATGTGCTGATTTATGAGAGTATTCACATCGACATATCTTTGCTCGACCTGCAGTCTTGCAAAAAATTGCCCAATTTGGAGGCCGTTATCTACCATGATTCCGTTTTGGAAAATAAGGCGAGAACTAAGGCGTGCCTTTGCACCCGGATATCGTGCCAAGATTTACTCACATGTCAGTAAACGAGACAGAGAGTATTTAAAGGGCGTTACTGGAAAATACTCTGGGAAAAGATGTTTTATAATTGGTAATGGTCCAAGCCTTGCCGCGGCAGATCTTGAAAGGATAAGGGGTGAAATATCCTTTGCCTCCAATAAGATATTTCTAATTTACGATCAGACGACGTGGCGCCCCAACTTCTACTGTGTCGAGGATAAACTGGTTCTTACTCAGTGCCGTAGCGAAATACAGCAGCTATCTGGGTGTGTACGACTCTTTCCTACCAATTTGTTTTCCGACATCAAGAGATTTAAAGGTATTATTTGCTTCCCCACTACTCCGCCGAAATACTGGGATAGCCCGTTGGATGACCCTGAATTCCCGAACTTCAATCCAAGCCTAACCAGCGGAATTGCTTGGGGGTCGACAATTGTTTATACAGAAATTCAAATGGCAATAGCCATGGGATTTACGGAGATTTATTTACTAGGTTTGGACCACCAATACACTGAGGGTAGGGCTTCTAAAGGCGAAAAAGGTGTTATGATCAGTGAAGGAGAGCAAAATCATTTTCACCCCCTATATCGGCCACCTGGTGAAAAGTGGCACTCACCAAACCTACATGTTTTGGAGGTTTCATATAAGAAAGCTCGATTTGAAGCGGAGAAATTGGGTATCCGTATTGTGAATTGTTCTAGGCGCACTAATCTGAGCGTTTTTGAGCGAGAAGACCTTGAAAGTGTTTTGGCTTCTGAGCCAAATTAGACTAGGTTATGTTGATAAATGACGTAACCAAAAGCAGGCAGATGTGATGTCGATGAAACCCAAGTAGTTTTCAGCGGTCTCGTTATAGCGGATTGTGACATGCGGAGCATTCTTCAGCTTGATGAAGCTGCGTCCCATTTAGTTGCGGAAATGATAAAACGAGCAGTCGACACCGACACGCTTTTTTGCGTAATTTCTGCCAGGGGAGGACTCGCTGTCCATGTTTTTATGACTGCTGTCGGCACCATTACCACGATCTGCCAGTAGAGCGCTCAGTTGGGGCGGATTGTCTGCCATAACCATATCGAAACCGAGACAAATCGAATGCCTGACCTGGCGCGATTTCCGTTCTCGTGGGCAACGCCCGCCGTGTACTGGCTTTGAGCCCCGATGTATCGGACCTGAAGAGCCTTGGGAATTTCTTGTTATCTCGTTGAAATTTGGCGCATTGCAAATATGGAGCTGTCCGTTGGCGCAGGCTTCGGTCGAAGCTCCAGGTTAAACTGGGATTAGCAGTCAGGACATCCCAGACCCGGCAACATAAGATGGATAAATCGGGCAAACCCTCCAACCAGATCCCGTGTTGGGTTGAAGGGGTGGAAAGCTCCCTCTATCACCTAACGAAAAAGGAGAGTGCGAAAAATGGCCACCAAAGTGACGGCACCTTACGAAAACCTAAGTGAAGCTTTCCCCTACGAAGAACCAGATTACAGTGTATATGACCCATTCTTGGGTTACTCGAAGAAGTCCAACGCCATTCCAGGCTATGATATTTGGCCCCCGGGAGAGGGATTCAAGGACAAGGATATTGTTATTCTCACGATCGGGGGGTCGACGACAGATTTTGGAAGCGCAAGGTGGCCAGCTTTTCTTGGAGAGATACTAATTTCCCAAGGGGTTAACACTGTCATATTGAACGGCGGGGTCGCAGGGTACTCCTCCAGCCAAGAACTCATCAAGGTCCTAAGGGATCTACCGTCCATCAAACCTGATATAGTTGTCTCACTATCTGGAATTAATGATTTTACTTGGGGGCATACCCGTCCAGAATTTCCGCTTTTGCACTCTTATCAACGGCGCGTGGCAGAATATTTGTGCGAGTCGACAGACGCATTTGACGATTGGGTCGGGGGAATACCCCATCGAAGTGACAAGAGTGAGGTCTGGTTGCGCAACATCCGATTGATGCGAGCGCTGTGTACCGATGCAGATGCGCAGATTTTGTGCTGTTTGCAGCCGACAATGGTCTACGGCAACTACCATCACGATGAAATAGAGCGAAAGAACTTGCTGGAGCCATTTGCTAGCAAGTACATGAATGATGGAGATATTTACCGGGATGTGGCAATTGACTTCTATAATTCTGTTCGCAGCCACCTACAGTCACAGCCGGACATCTATGCGCATTGTTGTGATCTGAGCTTTTTATTCGATGGCAAGGTCAAATTATACAGAGATTACCGGCACCAGAATGAGGCGGGTGACCGCGTATTGGCCCAGGCAATTGCTCGTGAGATGGGTGAACGTTTCGACATCAAGGGGCTAAAAAATGAGTAATGTGATCGATAGACTATGGGACAAATTGAGGTCTCTGGAGACCAGTGGCGCAGATGTCCAGAAAGATCAGGTTGGCTGGAGCGCGCGTGCGTCAGATGAAGCTTTTGTTGTCCATGCTCGAGAACTGCCTGAAAACTTCAAGGAAGCAGCGGTATTTTTTCACTCGATGGGCATGATGGATGCGGCGGCGTTCCTGGAGGAATGCGTCAAGATTTCAACAGATGAAGATGAGTTTCGCTTACACACCTCAGTTAGTGCACTCCTGCAGTATAAATATCCCCTCTACTAAAAAGAGAACGAAAGAACATCATGGCGATAATTGGTATTTCCTGCTTTTACCATGACGCTGCCGCTGCTTGTGTTGGAAGCAATGGTTCAGTGCTGGCGGCCGCTCAGGAGGAACGCTTTACCCGCAAGCGTCACGATCCGTCTTTTCCGTCCCGCGCTTTAGAGTACTGCGTTAGTCAGGCTGCAGCGCACGGCGAAAGCATTGAGAAAGTTGTCTTTTATGAAAACCCGTTTCTGAAGTTCGACAGAATTGTTGAGACTGCGCTCCGCCTGACCTCGGATGGCAAGGAGGAGTTCGACGAAGCGATGTCTCGCTGGCTTGGCGGGCATTTGTTCCAACACAGGGAAATAGAAGAGAGAATTAACGGTATCGTTGCGGATTTTGATTGTAAATCAAACTTGATTTTTGTCGAACACCACGCCGCACACGCCTCTAGCGCTTTTTTCCCTTCACCTTTTGACAGGGCCGCAATCCTCACGCTCGACGGGGTTGGTGAGCACGCTACAGCAAGCCTGGCTTTGGGGGAAGCAAACAAAATATCGATGCTCAAGGAAATGAAATACCCGAATTCCTTGGGCCTGCTCTACTCGGCATTTACGCATTTCACCGGATTTAAAATAAACTCTGGTGAGTACAAAATGATGGGACTCGCGCCGTACGGTGATCCGATTTTTGAGAACCAAATACGGGACGAGCTTATTTCCGTAAACAATGATGGCTCGTTCGAGATCAACCAAGAGTATTTTCAGGGCTTTTCTAGAAATGACGTGGTCGCTGAAAAGCTGGAAAGACTTTTCGGCGTTCCACGTCGAGAGTCCGATTCTTTGTTGACAAAAATGTACGCCGATGTCGCGGCTTCTATCCAAAGAGTAGTCGAAGATATCGTTCAAAAACTTTCAACTGCGGCACTCTCGGAATTGGGTTGCAGCTCAATCTGTCTTGCAGGGGGGGTCGCCCTGAATTCTGTTGCAAATGGCCGATTGGCTCAAAGAATTGGCGCTGGGAATCTTTGGATTCAACCGGCAGCAGGTGATGCGGGCGGAGCGCTTGGAGCAGCACTATATGGACATCATGTGGTTCAAGGGAAGGAGCGAAAGCCTGATTCCCAGACCGACGGGATGTCGGGAGCATATTTAGGCCCAGCTTTTGATGACGACGATACTCGTGAACGGCTTACTGCAATGGGCGCAAGTTTTACTGAGCTATCGATGCAAAAATTGCGCGAAACAGTAGCTTCGGAACTGTCCAGAGGAAGTTCCGTGGCCTGGTTTCAAGGAAGAATGGAATTCGGCCCACGCGCACTTGGAAATCGATCAATTCTGGCGGACCCACGCTCGCGTGTGATGCAACGCAAGCTGAACCTTCAGGTAAAAAAACGAGAGTCGTTCAGACCTTTTGCCCCTGCGGTATTGGAAGAATTCACCGAAGAGTGGTTTCAATTCGACGGCTTTAGCCCGTACATGTCTCTTGTTGCGCAAGTGAATGAAGAACATTGCCGCAAAGAAAGTGGTAACAAAGATGGCACCGACCAAAGTCAGGACATCCTGCCCGAAACAGACCACAGTCAAATCCCAGCAGTAACTCATGTTGATTATTCGGCTAGGGTTCAGACCGTAAGCAAAAAAACAAATCCCGAGTTTCATGCCCTGATCGATGAGTTTCGAGGACTCACTGACTGCCCGATCTTAGTTAATACGAGCTTCAACGTTCGAGGCGAACCTATTGTCTGCACACCAGAGGATGCGTTCAGGTGTTTTGTGAATACCGATCTGGATTATCTGGCCATTGGCCCGTTTCTTGTCAGAAAGACAGAACAAGATCCGATTGTGTGTTTTCGGTATTTTCAGAAGTTTGAGCACGATTGAAACACGCCCGAAAAGGTAACAGACTTCGAACCTCACATCGCAATATGGGCGTCAACGAGAGAGGAGGTTCTGTGCGTAACTACCCAACCGTGCGACGGAACATTTTGTACCTAGGCGCGCTCTCTCGAAATTTAACCTTCAATATAAGATTCTCTAAAGCGCCTTGTGATACTCCAAACCATGGGCGGCTCCACATGGCGTTGGTCGTGTCTCCAGGCAAGATGGCGCGGCGAGTAAGTAACCATTTCGAAGCTAGGGAAGTAATCGACATCAGCATATGCGCCTGCGATCTCTGTAGCAACTGCTCGCAGAGTTGATTTTGAATACGAGTTCGCCACTATGATGTCCTGATCGGTAAATGTGCGCAAGAGTGGAACTGGCGAGACTGTCAGGATGATTTTGGGATCGCGAGTGGAATTGGCCCGAATCAGATTCAGCAGTCGCTCTACGCTGGTATAGCTTTCGGCAAACCCGGTGTTGCGAAACTCAAATCGACCGGTTCGCTTAGCAAAGCGCCAGTCTGCAGGTGCATCATTCAACGGCGTGTTTGTTTCAACGTCCCACCAAGTTTCGGTCAGACCCAGCGTTATGAAAACCACATCAGCTTCGGAAATTTTGCGAACGGTTTTGCGAACGGCTTTGGTCGTTTCCAATTGGCCTTCTACTGACAACTCCCCCACTCGATGAAGTTGAGGGTTCCAGAGTTTACCTTCGTTCATCTCAATCAGCCCATAACCAATTGGGGTGTCGGAAAATGCACGCTCAATCTCAACTTCCATTGAGTGTGGGTTAAACTTGGTCATCACTTCGCTTTGGAAGTGAAATATCCGCGCTTCTGCTTCTGGCGGCAGTTCAAGCTGCGTTGACAGCACCGGATAGCCCTCCTTCAGAAGAGCTGCTTCGATGTTACGCGCGAAACAGGAACCGATGGCAAAATAGCTGGCATCCTCTGCGAGTTTGAATTTGGGGTGAAAGGCGATGTCTATAAATTCATCTCGGATTAGCCGGGTGCAGGCATCATGCGGCGCGTGCCCCTCAGTTTTGAATTTATCGTCCAGCCCTCGCGACCATTGTTTGTAGTGACGTTCAACAAATGAGGTCGTGGAACCTCGTGCGGCAGATGAGCGCGAATGTAGAAAACCTTTGGAGTTGGTCTTCCAAGAACTCCCTCGGGTCCATTGCTTGTAACGACGCTCGATGAAAGAGAACACAGAGTTTATCCTTTCAATTGGAAACGGAGGCTCGATGTTTATGATATCTTACAGACAGACCAACTGATAGCAGCTGTTTTCCACTATGCGCCAAACCGCTTAAGTAGTTCTGCCTGGTCTGGAAAAAAGTACTGTGCATCCCGGTTGTGTTTCGAGAAATGCGCCCGCAGAGTTTCATGGCTACGTTCCAACGCGTTACCCGCCTTGGCCTGGTCTCGTGCGGTATTCAAGTTTTGCTCGATCTGTTGGAGCAGAAACGCCCGCATATTGAGAATGAACTCCAGGGAATGAGCATTCCGCTGGTTAAAAAAGGCACCAAGGATTTCAGCGGCGGTGAGTAAGCCTTCGACCCTTTTGACTAGGGTGTTTGGATTAATTGAATTAACAATACTGTCGTCGCGAAACCGGTAGTTAAGATAGCTTTCAGGCACGCTCGACACGCGCTTTGACAAATGCACTAGCCGTGGTGTGGTAGCAACGTCCTCAAAAAGGATCGGTGGGTAGGTAATGCCATTGTCCTGAAAAAGTCGGGTCCGGTAGATTTTGTTCCAGGCCGCGCCGACTATACGGGGGCGTTCGCCAAACATTGAATGCATGACAAATGCGTCCCGTGTACCCACAGATTTCGGATAAGAGCCAATATTTCGGCCCTTCTTGATGCGACGTGCAGAACATTGGACAATGTCCGCCTCGTCACGAATCATCACTTTCCAGAGGGTAGAAAACATCTCAGGATCGACCCAATCGTCACTATCTACAAAGCCGATAACCTCACCCGAAGCTGCACGGATTCCTGTGTTACGTGCAGGCCCCAACCCTTGATTTATGCGATGGGATAAAAGGCGTACGCGTTCGTCTCCAGCCATATAATCCCGTACGATCTCAGCTGACCGGTCTGGTGTTCGGTCATCTACGCAAATTACTTCAATGTTTTCGTGGGTTTGGGTTAGGATCGAATCCAAGCACTGCGGCAGATAGGCTTCGGTATTGTATATTGGAACGACGATTGAAATTTTAGACATGACACGCTGTGATCAGGATTGGAACAGGCCTTCAAATTCAACTTTTGGAAACGCTTCAAGATGGGTCCCAGGCGAGGCGTTTACTATCTCGATACCATTCTTTCGGGCCCAAACTGCTGCTGCTTCATAGGCCCGGATCATCCTATCGATATCAGGCATTTCCCAGACCTGGCCGTTTTTAGAGTTGGTATAATCTTCGGAAAAATGGTTCGAAAGACCTTCACCTGACCACTTTTTGTCGTCGTTCACGTTTCTTTTGGGAATCTGATAGTTGTGATCAACTCCTACCAGTACAATTTTGGTGAAGCCCATGATAGCTGCGACCTGCAGTAATCCCACCGTTACAGTGAACCCTTCATGCAAAGCGGAAGGGTCATTGGAGAAAGAACATTGCTGCGTGTAGTCCAAATTGAACGGCACCACATTGTCTAGCCGTGCAATATCGAAATGCCGCAAGATCGTATAAGGGATGAATTTGATCATCTCCTTGGGAAGGTTATCGCAAAACTCATCGGCACTTTGATTTGCCAGGATGCGATCCTGGACCATCCAATAATCAAAAGAAAACCCCCATTTCTCAAATCCGATAAAGGCCCGGTTGGCACCGAGCGTAATCTCGTCTCGCAGGCGGGATATATCGATTTTGTTGAGCGAAGGACCGTTGCCCACTACAAAACACCGCTCTCCCGCATGGCGACCTGCGAAATCGTGCAGCGACCGGCCATAGATGCCGCGAAAGAGGCTTTCAAAGGTTCGGTCCGACAAGACGCTTTTGTATTTTAGTTTGCTAATTTCCTCATTGCGTTTTTGGATCTCTTTTTCCAGCTTTCTAACGCTCTCCTCCAACTTCGCGATGCGCCTTTTGGAAGGCATAGAGATGCTTGCCTCGTCACCGTCGGTTAGTGAGCTTTGGAAGAGCTTATTGAACATGATGCGCATCAACCTTATCTCAGTAGCCATCAGTCGTTTGTCTTGCGCGCGGGCGCGACCGTGTCCGTCATCGCTCCTGCTCGGCGCTTCGCATAGATCACTCCGCTATAGTCCTTACCAACGAAATCCATCGGTGCCGACTCGGAGTGTTCTCCAAACCACAAAGACTTGGCCACCTGAAAGTCAAACGCAGTGTCATCAAGGACATCGATAATATCACGCAGCTTGTTCTTGTCGGGCTGGGCCGCCGAGAAGTGGTATTCACAAAAGAGGTTGCGTACGTTACCCAACTTGTCGCGAACTGCCGCAAGCACCTCGGCCTCGTTACCCTCGATGTCAAGCTTAAGAAAATCAACAGGGGAATCCAGGTAGGCACCCAGCCCTTTCATTGGCACATCGACAGCTGCGTGTTCCATTTCATCTGTAATCCGACGCGGAGCAAGAGAAGCAGCCATACTGTCAGTGTCACTGACGTAGAGCTTAGCAGAGCCACACTCGGGGCCAAGCGCCGCCTTCAATAATGTCACATTGCTTAAGTTGTTACGTTCGATATTTCTTCGCGCCACCTCCCAGCAAACCTCGTTCGGCTCGAAAGCGACTATATGAGCATTAGGGTAGATCGCCTTGAGAAACAACACTGACAGGCCAATGTTGGCGCCACCGTCAATAATACGATGGGGTGCATTGAAATCATGCGAAAAAATGTACTCGCGGCGAAAGATTAGCTCATTGAGCTGGATCCAAAGCGCTTTGGAATCTAAGTACTCTACATCATAGCCCCATAGTTTGAAGGGTTTGCCTTCTTCTAAAACATTGGAGTACTCGCTGAATACGTCCTTGAGCTTGGGCAATCGGCGGGGTTTACGGCTTGAGTCAGCTAACGCGGCGCGCAGGTCGCTCAACGTAGCGTGTGCTGTCGGCATCTGCCTGCTCGCGTCCAAAAGCACCTTGAGGTCACGGCTAATGTTGCGATCAGTGCTGCGCAAAGCCTGCAACAAGAACTCGCTGCGATCTAACTGGCGAGCTTGAAAGCTGTTTATTACTTGCTCCAAAGTCTCAAGCCGACGCGACATCGCCTTTACGCGTCGTCTAGTGCTCTTGGGGCGGCGGAGCCCTTCTCGCAAAGATCTTAATACCTGTCGAAGTGAGGGCATGAGGGGCCATTATGTTGCCGGCGCGCGGCCTAAGGGCCCGCTTAATTGGGTGCGTGCATAGCAACAAAGCAGCGATGGAACAAGTGGCCAAGAGCGATGGGAAGACGAAGATTCATGGCGGTCCCGTACTCCTTGAAGACCACGATTACAAGCTGGCTCTGTTCAAAACTTGGTCTTCTTTTGGCCGGCAGAATTCAGGCGAAGTGAACCAGTCGTTGTACAGGAACGGGTCGCGATGGTTGTTGTGATCATGCTATCTCAAATCATGTGACAAGCATGGCGCGGAGGTGGAACGGGTGCTCGTTGGGCATTCGGCTTGAGCAACACTTACGCCAAAGGCTGGTTGTCGGCCCAGACCAGATCAAGCTTTGGGCATCTATGTTTTCGTCTTCGTTTGCAGCAGATTTCCCGTCGATTGCCGAACCTGCCCTGCCTCCGCGTATTGCTCGCAACTTAAAGAAAAAAGAACTCTTCCTCCTCGACACCAGATGAAACGAGATCGATATTCTGCGGATATCCTGATTCAGCAGAACCGTCCCACGTCTGAATTAGAACGTTGTCCATTTCTGGAAGCCCATTGTTGTCGCTGGCAACGCCGCAAAACAAATCACCGCTTTCTTCGATGCCCCCATCGCTCTTTGGGACGAAGACGAATTCGTGATCATCGCTTAGCCCCACACAAGTCAAATCACTCTGATTGCTAGGCAATTGTCGGGGCTGATAATTACCAGAGGTTTGCGAGTGATGATTTACAGCAGTGAGTCCAATCGAACCGTTTCCGTCAACATCAAAACCATAGAAACTCTCAACGTTGGCCACATTGGCGACGGCGCTGCCATTGACAAGCTCTCCTTGGCCGTCCAGCGCCCACTCATAGTAGCTGCCGGATGTATTCTGCCACAGCACACGATACCCGCCACCGGACGCCTCAACCTGAACCGGGGTCCAGCCGGGAATGGAGTCAGGCCCCATAGCCACCCCGTTTTTGGTAATCTCTGTGACCCCGTCGATCAGGTACATGCCCCGCGTTGACAAGAACAGTTCGTTCGATCCGTTACTTTCAATCGACATATTGAAATGGCCGGTCTGGCCATCGTTGTTGAGGTCAACCCCATAGAAGGCTTCGACGTCGATTACATTGGCGACGGTGCTGCCATTGACAAGCTCTCCTTGGCCGTCCAGCGCCCACTCATAGTAGCTGCCGGATGTATTCTGCCACAGCACACGATACCCGCCACCGGACGCCTCAACCTGAACCGGGGTCCAGCCGGGAATGGAGTCAGGCCCCATAGCCACCCCGTTTTTGGTAATCTCTGTGACCCCGTCGATCAGGTACATGCCCCGCGTTGACAAGAACAGTTCGTTCGATCCGTTACTTTCAATCGACATATTGAAATGGCCGGTCTGGCCATCGTTGTTGAGGTCAACCCCATAGAAGGCTTCGACGTCGATTACATTGGCGACGGCGCTGCCATTGACAAGCTCTCCTTGGCCGTCCAGCGCCCACTCATAGTAGCTGCCGGATGTATTCTGCCACAGCACACGATACCCGCCACCGGACGCCTCAACCTGAACCGGGGTCCAGCCGGGAATGGAGTCAGGCCCCATAGCCACCCCGTTTTTGGTAATCTCTGTGACCCCGTCGATCAGGTACATGCCCCGCGTTGACAAGAACAGTTCGTTCGATCCGTTACTTTCAATCGAGGATGTTGCATGTCCGATTGTACCGTCATTGTTGAGATCCGCTCCGTAAAAAATCTCCCGATCAACGACGTTGGCGATGGCTGCCCCGTTCAATAGGGTACCTTGATCATTCAGCGACCACTCATAAAACGCACCGTTATCGCTTTTCCACAGTAGATTGTAGCCGCCTGAGCCATTCGATTGGGCGTGTATAGCAGACCATCCTGTGATGGAGCCCTCTCCGACCACGCCCCCATCTTTGGTCACGACGATATCTGTTGCGTTGCCGCCAATCAGATATATCCCCTGTTTGGCGTGTCGTAATGCAGTGCCCGTTGTCTCGATATCTGTGATCTGCGTCGCTGAAGCCAGTTCAGATTTGGCCAAACTGAGGGACCCATTGGAAAACTCGAACCGCTCCACATCGTTTGATACTGTGAAGGTCTTGCCAGTTAAGACATTGAAAAACTCGTAGTTGCCGCCACTGGTGTTGAGCAAATAGGTGTTCATGGCATTGACAAACCGAACCGTATCTATGCCGACACCGCCGGTGAATGAGCCGGTATTGTTTCTTACGACGGCAGTATCGTTTCCTACATCTCCGTTGACCGTGTCCGCTCCGGAACCGTTAGCAAGATATATAGTGTCGTTACCATTGCCGCCGTTTATCGTGTTGTTGTTGGAGCCATTGGATTTTGAGTAAATTACGTCATTGCCGCCATTACCATTTAGGATATTTGTAGCTGAGTTTCCGGTGATTGTGTCATTGCCTTGCCCGGCATTGTACTGCTCTATCATCGTATGACGCATGATCGCCATGTTTCCGACTAGGCCGTAGACGTCGGAGTATTCTTCCGCGTTAAGATTTACCGATTGATCTTCGTAGTCGTTCGAGAAATCAATAATATCCCAACCGCCATCATCAACGATGTTGAACGCTACCGAGTGACCCACCCGCGAAATTTCGTCGTATACCCCACCGGCAGTTGAACCGACACCATATACCGTATTCGTATCCCTAAGATTATTTGTCCTACCATAAAGGTCCCACATGGCCAGAACATCCGCGATCATTGGGGTTATCACGAAAGCAAATGAGGCGTCTGTAAAAGTGTTCTCAGTTTGTGAAAAATATGACATAACTGAGGTTTGCCAGCTATCGTTGTCATAGTGATTGTCGCGGCCAAAGACAGCGCTGCCATTGTAGTGCCCGGCGTGCCCCAATCCGAGCGCATGACCGATTTCATGTACATATGTCTGGAAGGAATAGGTGTCCGTTCCAATACCATATGTTTGAATCCAGTTTTTGCTGACGTTTATATCTACATCTGTCAGGATGATGTCGTTTGGGTAAACATACCCATAGGATGATGCATAAGCGCCTGCCCTTTCATCATCAAAAGTAATCTGCGCGCCAAACGAAACTTCGTTAAAGCTTACACCTGTAAGGTCTTCCCAAGTGGACAAAGCTAGCCGGGCCATCGTCTTTACTGCTGATGGTAAACCCGAAAAATTAACGGTAATTGAATTGGACGACCAATGGGTCGCTCGATTGCCATCTTCATACACCAAAAAGTTTGCGATCTGATCGTTGTTAAAAGCTACCATACCATCACACCCTATTTGTAATGTTCTTCTGCTGGCGAAATCCAAAACCAGCACCTAGACTAACATACTCAATTAACCAACCAAACTTAAGCGGCAACCGTCGTGATCGACACGCTCGATACTCTAAATTGGGGTACTGATGAAGCAACCTTATGGCCGAAACAAGAGGAAATTGTGTCAAAAGCGATGGCGTCTTTGATGACTTTATCGAACGGCTGCAGGGCAGAATCTGTCGTGCATTTTCCAAGCAGAAGAGAGACGGATAGGAGTGCGTGGGCTGACTTCACCCTTTGATCAAAAGCTATCCACCCTAGTTATATGGGCTCTCCTACCACGTGGCCCACTTTAACTCTGACAGCGGCAGTTTCTTCCTTAAGTCTGAGTCAACAACAGATTCATTGTACCTGCCTTCGAAGGATATATTCCGCTGCACACAGACCGCGAGCTTGAGGTCCGAATTGAAACTCCATCTGCAACGAAAAGAAGCAAATTCAGCACTTGACCGCAGATGCAATGATGGGCTTAAAGCTAATTTTCTACTGAGGTGTGCGCTATGTTGCCTGCTCGTTTTCTGAACCGCTTCGGTATCCAGTCTGGGGAGTTTTTCTTCAAGACTTGCTGCGCCATCCTGATGTTGTGCTGGAGTATGTCTTTTTCAGCAGATTTCGTGCATCATGTAGTTTATGTAGCGCTTGTAGCAGTCTATTTTGTCGTTTTCCTAGTTGGTTCTTTTTGGGTGAAGCTCGTTTCAGCGGCGCTTTACCTGCCTTTGGTGTATATCCTATGGTTAGCGGGCTATGTCGACAACATGATCGGCACGCCAGACAGCCACTTTCTGGTGCTACTGATGCCCTTCTATATTGGCACGATTCTACTACGTTCCGGGTCGTCGGCTTGGGTTGCTACGTTGACTATATTTGGTTTCATCGTGTGTTTTCCGCTGACTAAATCTCCGCTGTTTTCTAAGACGAATAGCGCCAATTCTCTTGAACCGGCTTTCGCCCGAGAACATGCCCCGGGGCATGTGGACTGTGGCTACACCATTGATCACGATCTCGGCTACCGGCGCAAAGCAAATTGTGTAGGTCAAAAGACCAATCAAGTGCTTGGTGATGAGCTGCTGAGCGAGTACTTCCTAAAGACGGATGAAAATGCGGAGCGCGTGAACCCGGCACCTGCCCGCACGGAAGGGAGACTAATTTTCATTGGCGGTTCTCGCGTGTTTGGAGACGGAGTCCGTGATGACCAGACGTTACCCTATTACCTTTCCGATTTGACCGGAATTCGCGGAGACATTTGGGCGCTGAGCGGTTGGGGTATCGGGCAGAACGCATTTCTGCTGAGCGAGCGGTTTGAGGATGTTGCAGAAATTGCAGAGCTTGATCCGGTAACATTCGTATACGTCGCCTATATAGGGCATGTGGGGCGCAGCGCAGGTGGTTACATCGAAACGCTATACTATCACCCCAATTACCCAAGGTTCGAGGTTGCTGATGGTCAAGTTGCAAAGATCGGCCGTCTGAGAAATTACTCGTTCAAAAAGTACATCCTCTATTCCTCTCTCCATTATTTCTGCGAACGCCGCTGCAGGGCCCTGAACCGGCTGGGGTATGAGGCGGCACCCTATTCAGACCTCGTGCAATTCGTTGCGAATAAGGTTCAAGAGATTCCCAACGCGCGCCTGATTGTTGTCCTCCACCCCGGAAAGTCGGGCAGCGAAATCGAGTCCTATGTCGATCTTAAACAGTTGTTTCAGGATGCGGGGCACGTGGAGGTTCTGGATGCGACCGGGCTCTATCCGGAAAAAAGACCCTATGTGATCCACCCGGTCTACGACGGGCATCTGTCCGCCGAAGGCAACAAACGGCTGGCAGAATTCGTGAATCAATCGGTTTTTGCGCAGTAGCGGCTGCTACCTTGAGGAACCGGCCTGACGTCTCTGTGCGTTCGGGTCGGAATTGAATTCAGTCCACCTAGCACAATGGGTTTTCGCCGAGCCCGGTTTGCGCACTGCTACTTCAGAATAACGTGCGGTTCAGCACTGCCAAGCACATCCAAATGGACAACAAACCACTCCGGATGATTTTCGGGCAGCTTCTGGCGTGCCGTCGTCACAAAGAGATGCTGAAAATCCTGACCCTCAAACGCAGGGCAAGACGTATGGCCGGTTGGGAGATCAATCGCGGACAGGAATGCACCTTCCGGGCTGTAGCGCGCGACCCGGGTCAAACCCCATTGGGCGCTCCGCAGGTATCCTGCTGCATCCACCACGGAACCGTCCAGTTTGCGTTCAGGATGGTCATCCGAAGCGCGCAAATCGACGAACATCGCCGCCTCGCCCACTGGCCAGCCGGTTTCGGGGTCAACCTGGATGCGTCAGATAATGTGGGTTTTAGTGTCCGAAAATACGCGCAGTCCCGGCTATGGTCGAAGCAGATGGAGTTGGGGGTGCTCATTTTGCGCTTCAGAACCCGCAATCCGCCGCCACCATAGTGATCCGGACGCCAGCGATTGAGCGTTCCCATGCCCGCGCCTCCGGATTTGCTCATGGTGCCCGCCCAAAAGCCGCCCCATGCCTCGGCCCGACCGTCGTTAGAACGCGTCAACGGGTCGCCAGCCTCGATATCGCAGGGCGTTTCCTCGGACCTTGACACGAGGTTGAAGCTGCTCACCCCGGTTTCGCTGGCAATCAGCAGATGGTCCCGATCAATCCAACTCGCAGCGCTGACATTACGGTCGAATTCCTAGCTAAAGGATTGGGACCCTGCAGGCGACAGGAGTTTCGAATTGACGATATCGAACCAGAAAAGCTGCTGGCGCTCCGGATGCCAGAGGGGGCCTTCTCCAAGGGTACCGGGGCGATCATCAAAAATCTTCGCTTGATGGGTCATAGAATATCCAGATAACAATGCGCCTCAGACGTATTCCCAGACAGCCTGATACCCGCCACATGTGGTCGGCCACCAAATCCACCTCCCGCGGTCGATCCCGCTTGCAGAGCACCTCGCACGACTACAACCCCAGGTGCCGGTACAGGTTATTCAATGTGTTTTCATGCACATATTCAATGGCCTGTACGGTGCTGTTGGCATTGTGGCTCGAGACGGCGACGTTTTCGAACTGCAGCAGAGGATGATCGGTGGGCAGAGGTTCCTGTTCAAAAACATCAAGCGCCGCGGCCGCGACTTTGCCACTTTGCAGCGCGGCAATCAGCGCCGCTTCATCCACAAGCCCGCCGCGCGCCACGTTGCACAGGATCACCTGATCACGGGCTTTTTCCAGCGTATCCGCGTTGATCAGATGGTAGTTCTCAGGCGTTTGATTGCAGCACAAACAGATCACATCAGCCTGACCCAGCAGATCATCGAACGAAACAATTTGTGTGCCATCAGGCGCTGAACCCATATGGGGATCATGCGCAATCACATTCATGCCCAATCCGCGCGCCCTTTGGCCCACCCCCTGACCAATAGCCCCATAACCTACAACACCCATGGTCTTTCCAGCCATACCGGGAAAGCGTCCCTTCGGCCATTTACCTGCGCGGATCAATCGATCCGTACGCGCCAATCGGCGAGTCGCTGCCAACAATAAACCAATGGCATATTCGCCGACCGCATCTTGGAAAGCGCCCGGCGAGTTGCATACCGGTACATTCAATCGCTGTGCTGCTTCAAGATCAATGCTGTCAACGCCGGTTCCCCATTTGGAAATCACCTTGATTCGCGGCAGATATGCCTCAAGAACCGTTTGCGTGATCTGATCATCACCTGCGAGCCAACCATCAATATCTCCGGCGAATTCCAGACATTGCGGCTCGGTCATAAACTGGTTCACTTCAGGCCAGATTGGTGTCAGCCCTTTTCCCTGTAACAGCGCATCGAAGCGATCCCTTTCGTTTATCATCATTACATTTGAAACGAGCACATGCATGACGGGACCTTTAAGCCTTTTTGCGTTTTGCCAGAACGCCCAAAAGAGCTTCGGCTATATCAAGATCTTCTTGCGTTTTGATTACGTGGCCCGAAATCGCGCTCACCGGGTAAAAGGCGATCTTGCCATTGTAAGTGCCGATACTGCCTGCTTCCACCGCGTCGACATAGGATTTTGCGCGCCAGCCGGTAATCGACCAGGTTACGCGTTGTGTGGGCTCCAGATCTTGCGAATTTGTTTTCTCTTTGAACGTAAAGTTCACGGGCTGGTCATTGTATGCAACTTCAATTTGGTCCTGGATGCAGGACAGCATCACATCTGCGTCCGACGCGATAAACGCCTCGGCAAAGTTCTGTACTTCTTCCGCTGTCAGCAAGGGCGCAATCGAGTGAACCTGGATAAGAAGATCGCAATCGACATTTTTCAGAAAGTCATAAACGAACTGCTCTGATGTTGCGACTGAATTGCCCAACTCTTCCGGGCGCTGATAGAAGTTGATACCATATTGATCGGCAATCGCTTCGAATTCTGCGTTCTCCGAATTGACGTAGATTTCGTCAAAGTATTCTGCGTTTTTGCATTTCTCGATCGCATGGGTAATCAGCGGTTGGCCCGCCAGCGGAGCAAGGTTTTTCTTCTTCAGACGCTGGCTGCCCATGCGCGCCGGTATCATTGCAATTGTTTTCATGTTTTTCTTCCCATCCGTAGCCACCTCAAGTGCAGCTACGTGCAAAAAGCGGTCTATGCTTGTCAAAAATTTCTGGCGGCGCACAAAGGCTTTTTTGGTCGTCGTCAAGCGATACCGATGCAGCACAGAGGTCATAGCTGCCATAGTTCAGCCCAGATTCCTTCGCGATCAAGGCGCCTGCCATATCATCCCAACCCTTTGCTTCCCGGCTGGCGACAAGGCTCACCTTTCCTGCAGCGGCGTAACACAGGTGCATTGCCTGGCTGCCAAAATTGCGCAGTTTGAAGTCGGACAACAATTGTATAAGCGCATCGGGGGCTACATCCGCAAAATCCTTTAGCAACCCTGATGACACGACCGCAAGTTTTGATCTGCTTGGGGTGGGAAGCAGAGCAGTTCCGTTCAAAAATGCGCCACTGCCCCTCTGAGCGGAATAAATATCTTCTTGTACGACGTCATAAACAGCGGACAACGCAGGTCTACCGTCGATAATTAAGGCCACTGCAACGCTATAAACAGGCACTCCTGCAACGAAGTTCACTGTTCCATCCAGTGGATCAACCACCCAAAGCGGACCTGAACCCTCAAGCGAGCGGTAGTCTTCCTCTCCTACCACTGAAGACCCAGGGAACAATTCTGGCAACTTGGCCTCAAGCAGCTTCTGCATGCCTAGGTCCAAACTTGTGACCAGATCCAAACCATCAGAGCCTTTACCCCAGATTTCCGGGCGCTGTTTGAACACTTCTTTCACCCAACCGGGCAACGCATCGCATAACGCCGCATGTAAGCCGTCTGGAGCTGATTGACCGAGCATGGTCAGAACTTTCGTTCGGCAATAAGTGCTTCGTCCATGTTCGACATGCGCAGATACTGAGTCAGAATGTGAATGAAAGACATATGTATATCTTCGATGACCCCATAGTTCTGGGCCTCAACATGCACATTCACATCCGCTATATTCTTCGACCGTCCGCCCGAAAATCCGGTGAACGAGATAGATTTCATTCCAATGTGTTTCGAGACTTCGAGGGCCCTAACGATATTCTCGCTGTCCCCTGATGAACTCACCGTCCATAGTAAATCGCCCGGACGAGCCATGGACTGCAACTGATAGGCGAAGACCTCAGCATACGAGATATCGTTGGCAAGCGCCGAGTTCATTTCCGTATGCGCCGACAACGACATGAAACGCGGTTTCAACTTGGTGTCTGTGCGCACACATTTCAAAAAATCGCACAACGAGTGGTTAGCAATGCCTGCAGAGCCACCATTGCCGCAGATGTAAATGAAGTTGCCCGCTTGAATCGTTTCCGCAAGTACCGCGCTAACTCTGTCCAATGCGCTTAGGTTGCATAACGCTGAAGCCTTAGAGAGAATGTCGAAGTATTCAATTGCAAAGCTCTCACAACTTGGGAAGCGCCTATTTGGAAAAAAATCTTTCATATCCGATCATCCTTCGAAGATGGGTAACCTTAGACTTCCAGGACAAAGCGCAGAACCCCGGACCTAAGACTACGCTGTAACAGGATTTGCAAGTCACGCAATCGGTTTTGGTCTGCCTCTCGAAAAAAGCCAGACCAGAACGGGATATCAGAATTCTCGGCGGTCTTGAAGTAGCGATTGAGAATAACTGCATCCAACCGGCCGGGCGTGGAAATTTCAAGAACTGAAAACCCGATCCGTGCGCAAAAAGCCTGAAAGCCCTTGATGGAAAATACTGTTAGCCGATCAAGTGGAATGAAGCTGGGGGAATCTGCGCCTAGGATTTCATACTCCAAGCCATCCGCGCAGGAACTGGCAATGAAAATCACTGTTCCTGGCGACACCGACTGTTTGATCGTCCGCATAAGAGACTCAGGATCTGCAACCCGATCCAGTTCTGTCGGCACAAGGACCGCACTCGGTGTTATTTTTCTCAGGTGCTCTTGAATGTCATCAAAATCAGCATTGTCGGGGTTTAGAGGCAGGAAATCCCAACTTCGGTTGTGACTTAGCCGTCGTGTCGATGCTGGCCAAGCGGTAGCCTGTGAGGCAAATCGAATGTCAACGACCGCATCAAGCGGGCGCTGCAGCCGCGCTTCGGTAAGACTGATCCAATTCATAAGTGAAATGAATTCGAACTCTCGATCATTGCCTGAATCGCTCTCTTCTTTTTGATTGATTAGGTCAAGCCGCAGACGGTCTAGCGTTCGCTGACATGGAACGCGCTGCGCGTAAATGGTGTTGCAATCGGCGCAGCGCTGAAATTCCAGTAATGTTTGGGAGAAATTTTTGCTTCTGGCGAAATCTCCCCCGCAGGCAGGGCAATTCTGACGCGGTGTCCAAGCAGTATCTCCATTCAGTAGTAACTCTAGCAGTGCTTTGTTACGAGCATGACGGTATTGAGCCGATTTTTTCCCAGTGATTGTGCTGACGTCAGGAAGATGATCCAAAAAAACAGGTGTTTGCATCGTCACACTGCCTGATTAGAAAGAGCGTTTTGTTCTTGCAGTATTTGGTGCCATTCCGGGTCGGCGGAGTAAATTCTTTCGACCAACTCCATCACGTCCAGCGCTTGTTGCGATGTGCCGCTGCGCAACGGTTCCTGCCTCACAACCGCATCGTACAACTCGGTAATCTCTTTGTCCCAGGATTTGTCTTCCGTAAAGCGCAATTCCTGACTTTCCGGGTTCGGAATTGGATTGCCGCTTGCATCCAGTCTATTCAACGCAACCGTCAGCACTTCTGTCCCATAACTACCCGACGCCGAAAGGATGCCGTCCACGGACAAAAAACCATTGCGCAAATAAAGCTCAAGCCGAAACGTATGCTGCCACTGGGTGGCGGAAGAGTGGACTGACGCGACGATGCCATCGGCATTCTTCATCAAAGCGAAAGCATTATCTTCAACCGGAACGTCTGTCCAAAAGTTGCGCTGGACATAGCTTTGCACGTCCTGAAAACGACCAGCAAACATTTGAAACAGATCCAGCATGTGAATGCCCTGATCAATCAAAATGCCGCCGCCTGACTGCGCCGGATCATTGCGCCAGTTCTGCGCGTAGTTCGGACCACCGGCCTTGCCGTAGACCCCGCGCATGAAATAGAGCTCACCCATCGTCCCAGCATCGATCAGCTTTTTTGCCTCTTCAATCGCATCATGCATCCGATGATTGAAGCCAAATTTCAATACCCGGTCTTCTGCCGCGTGTTCAGCGGCTATCATGCGTCGCACATCATCCGAATTACGGCCAGGTGGTTTTTCGGAAAAAACATGTTTGCCGCGTTCAAGCGCGGTGCATACCACGTCCGGGATCATCTTGTTCGGAACACTACAAACGACGATGTCCGGGTTGTACTCATAGACCGCCAACGGGTCTGTGACCATGGGAACGCTTGCGTCGGGGTCCAAAGATGTGTCGCAGGCGACAATCACTTCAAACCCACCATGACGTTCCATAGCCTCGTGGCGAATTCTTCCCATTTTGCCATAACCAACTATGGCCACACGCAAAGTCATAAACCAATCTCTCTTCCATATGGTGCAGTTCCCTGCAACGCTCCAAAACGGTGAAAAACAGTCTGAACGCGAGGTCGAACTGACCATATCAGGCTCCAAAGTCGGTGCAAGTTGGAAGTCGCTTTTTGGCGTCCGCAGATGCGACTTGAGAGAGACTTCGCTTGCGTTACGTCTATTCAAAGCTATGGATTACCCAACGCTAAAAAGTAAGGAAAATTTATGGATCCAACACGGTCAGAACACACGCGCGCGGCCCTGTCACAAGCCCGCGCAGGAGGGCACCTCGCTCCTCTTGAAGACTCGGATATACCTTGCAACCTATTCGATGCATATGCCATCAGCTTTGCGCAAATGAAAAGTATCGCGGCATGGAAAATCGGCGGCGCCAATCCATGGTCGCGGAGAGTTTTCAATAACAAAGACAGTTTCATTGGCCCCCTGCATCCAGATGAACTTTTTTTGGAGACTTCGTCCGTTCCAGTGTCGCACCTTAATGCACCGATGGCGGAGCCGGAGATCATGCTGGAACTTACCTCAAGTGATAGTGCCGGTCGCAACATGGAGTTTTCCCGTATGGCAATTGGGTTTGAAATTCCGGCATCAGTTCTGCCAGAGGTCTTGAAATCGAGCTTGAACGGGCAAATCGCGGATAGGGCCGGGGCAGGTGCTCTGTGGATCGCGGGGATCACCACATTTGATCGAACTGTCTTGCAGCAAGAGTTCTCATCTCGCACTTGGCGGAACGGAATGGAAATCTCGCCCGGTAGCTCCACCAATCTTCCCGATGGTCCACTTGGTGCGGCCGAGGAGTTTCTCCGGATTGCCGCCGATATTGGCGCTCCACTGCTGCCAGGGCAGTGGGTCGCAACTGGCGGCCTTAGTCCCGCTGTTGCGGTAGCGGCGGGTGATTCAATGCGTGTTAGTGCTCTGGAATGGGATGTAACCCTCACCCTCTCTTGATATCAAATCCAAAAGCAGCGGTTATCATAAATTGCGAGCAGGCCTCGTCCGAGAAAAATCTGATCAAAAGACCGAAATTCCAGTCTTTCCAGGAGATTTCCGACCAACGGGGGCGCCGCGACTAGCCGGGTGAACGAACGACAATAAAGTTCTTTATGATTGCGAGTGAACTTGGGATTTGGCGCGCAGCACAGAGCCAAGGCCCTCTATCAAGTCTGGATGTAATGGATGACTCAACCGCCCATGGGTATACTTGACCTGATAAACAAGGTTCCTCACGAATCTACTTAGAGACGATCCGGTTTTGGTCGCTATTCTGCAAGGCTCAATCGTACTATTGAGCGCTTCACGCTCTTTAACCATTTGTTTGGCGAGCGTGAGAATTGGGATTTCGTGTTCCCAGTAAAATTTCAGATCGATATCAATCGGTCGCGCAATCGGCGCGGCGAGTTCAAGTAGTCGCGTGGCAGCCCTGCGCCCAAGGATATAACCCGTAGTTCTTGGCGGCAAACGATCAGAAAGAACCAGGCTTTGATCCGCGACAGCCCCGAGAACCCGGGCATTCCTGTCAGGCACCCCGTCGAGTTTAATCATGACATTTTCAAAGCATTCAGCACATTGATCTATCGCTTCAAGGAAGTGCCTTGGGTTCTGAGCAAATGTAGCGTCATCCTCCAAGGCAAGACTCACGTGGTTGGGACTGTCCGCGATCCTCTGCCAAATCTGACGGTGCCCAAGCGTACACGCAATTTCATTTCGGCTCAGCGGTCGTTTGAATTTGATGCGATTCATATCAGCATCGTAAACACGCAACAGATCAGCATCTTCAAGCTCGTCGCCGGATATTGCATCCGCAAACACATACTGCAGGCCAAGATGCGCCATTTCATTTCCACAGAAACGCCGCCGCCCCGCATCTTCTGGCAGGCTTAGAATAAAGGTCCTGATCAACACTAAACTTTCGCCAAGAAAACCCGGGCACAATTAAGAATCATGCAGAGTACGAGCAAGGGGATAAAAAGTACCTTTCATCAAATAGCCGATTTCTCTACCGTAAGGCAATTTTTCACCGCTGTTGCAGAAAACTTGGGGGGAAACGGGATATTTTACAGACGAAGGACTCCACAACTAATCCAACAAGAATGAAAATATAGTGCTAAATATTAGCGGAAGTCTGATTTGTTTCTTACGCATGCCCAAGCAGGTTTCTTCCTGTCAGGCTGCGAGCTAGGTAGCTCAAACAACTCCTCACCACTACGCTTGTTTTAGTAGGCACCCGTATTTACCTACCCTGTGTGGTTCTTGGACGAAGCACGGCTTATGTATCGCATAGAGCTGCGGCCTCGCATCATCTGCACTTTAGGTAGGCATGGATATAGGATACCTGGGCGAGAACACGGTTTCACGATTTGGAGAATACAATGTTAAAGCGCGCCTGGGACAAGTGGCGATCAGGCTATATAGGCCGTCTGATCGGCGAAAGCTTCTATGAGCAAGGTGCACTATACGGCATTGCGATTTTTGCAATGATTATTGCTGCCGTTGCGACTGCTGGTTCGGCTTACATGATGGAGTACATTGTTGACGCCATGACCAGTCCCGAGATGCGCAGTTGGACCCATATCATTGCTCTGAGCGTTGTTAGCCTGTTCCTTGCAAAGGCTTTAGCATCCTACGTTCAAGCTATGTATCTCGCCCGCGCCGGCAATCGAATTGTTGCGGCTCAACAAGAACGCGTTTACCGAAAGTTGCTAAAGCACGGTGTTGCGTTTTTTAACGCCAACGAATCCTCCGATTTATTAATGCGCACAACCAACGGAGCACAATCCGCCCGCCGATTGATTGACGTTCTGGTGACCGGTTTTGTTCGAGACTCATTGACCCTGGTCGGGCTTATCGTCGTCATGGTCTACCAGCAGCCGGTTCTGTCGATCATGTTCTTCATCGTGGGTCCGGTGGCTCTGCTTGGTGTGCGCTACCTGTTAAAAAGTGTCCGTGCAATTATGCAGGCAGAGTTTAAATCTCTGGCCGAAATCATCCGTGTTCTTCAGGAAACTTCAAGCGGTATCAAAGTGATAAAGGTCTTTTCGCTTGAGGATCGTATGATTGCTCGTATGGAAACAGCGATCCGAACTGTCGAAAAACGATCAAACGACATTGCTAGGTTACAATCCATCGCCAGCCCGCTAATGGAGTTTCTGGCTGGGCTCGCCGTCGCGGGCGTTCTGGTCGTCAGCACCATGGGAATTGCCAATAGCGAACAGCCCACTGCTGGCCAATTGATGTCGTTCATCACCGCGCTGCTGATGGCCTATGAACCTGCCAAACGCCTCTCGAAGATGCGAGTTCAGATCGAGACCTGCATGGTCGGCGTCGGAATGTTGTTTAGACTGCTGGATGAAGAAAACACCATGCAGGAAAGCCCGGATGCGCTTGATCTGCCAAGAGGTCCGGGTGAGATTATCTTACGTGACGTCACATTTGGATATCATGGTGCCGTGCCGGTGATCCAGGATATGAACGTGAAGTTCGAGGCCCAAAAGACCACCGCTTTGGTAGGTCAGTCCGGAGGCGGAAAATCAACCATCTTCGGCCTGATCATGCGATTTTACGATCCGGACCAGGGCGGCGTGGAAATCGACGGTCAGGATCTGCGTGAGATTAGCTTTGCTTCATTGCGTCGCAAAATCTCTTATGTCGGTCAGGATACCTTCCTGTTCTCAACATCGGTGATGGAGAACCTTCGATGTTCCGCGCCAAACGCATCGGATGAGGACGTCATTGAGGCCGCGCAAGCCGCGCATGCTCATGACTTCATCTGTGATTTACCCAAAGGATATGACACCCCGGTTGGCGAAAACGGGGCGTTCCTGTCCGGGGGGCAAAAGCAGCGCATCGCGATTGCCCGCGCCATCCTTCGCAATGCAGAAATCTTGCTGCTGGACGAAGCTACCAGCGCGCTGGACGCTGAATCGGAGACCCTAGTCAAAAGCGCGCTGGATGCTCTGACAAAGGACGTGACGGTGATCGTAATCGCGCATCGCCTGTCAACTATTCTAGAAGCGGACAAGATCATGGTCGTGCAGGACGGCGCCATTGTCGAACAGGGTAATTTAGAAGAATTGATGCGGAACGATGGCAGCTTCCGTCGACTGTTCGATCAGCAGTTCAAAACAATCGACACGGCGCCCGAAGTGGTTGCGTTACAAACCTCAGACCAAGGTTGACGAACTCACGTTAAAAGGTGCTTGTTCCCCCAAGCCCATTGAGAGTAGGTTTCGCAATGGCCTCTTTGAAAGGCTGCCACTTCGCCAAGGACTTGATTTGGTTCTGTTGCATACTTTTAACCGTAGAGGCCAATAGGTGTAGCACGTAGATGGTTATCAGTATTTTCGGAGATGTCCTCAATCCGTGTTGATGTTTTGTGCGAAAGACCAAAGCTTGGTTCTTGGTGCGCAAGGAGATTAGGCTGCGGACCGCAACACAACTAAGCAAATTGTTGGCCCTCCTAGAACTGCTTCACTATTTGTCAGGCTCAGGGAGGTTGTGCTCTGAAGCCCGGAACTTCTGCCATTTGCGATTGGAGTTGGTTCATGTCGCCGTAGGATAGCTACGAAAGGACAAAGAAAGGGCGCACAGATACTACAACGAGAGCTATTGGGAACACCCCGCCGGCGATACTGACCAACTCACATTGCGATACCAGCCCGTCATGCTGAGAAAATGCGAAAAACTCATACCTACTTGGCAGAAGGATGGGTAGCAGAGCAGCCAAACCCATGGACTCTCCGCGAAGTGGAGGAAAACTAAGGCTCAGATGACCGCCACCACACCAACTATCTTTGGAAGTCGTCTTATACGCACCTCAGCCGCTAGTCCAAGCGCTCCGATCAAGCGCTTGTCTGCCAAAGCGCTTGATCATATTGGCTTATCGTTCAACCAATCAAGAATTTGCCTGGGCGCGTTCCCAATCGAGCGTGCGCAATTTCAACACAGACATGTCTCTGCGTGTAGGTTGCAATTCAGTTTCTCAAAGAACCGGCACAAAAAAGGGCTGCATCTCTTTGCCTTCGGACCATGCCGTCAATGCAAATTCAGCGATATCCAATGCTTCGCGAATGGTAACGTCCATATCCAGGTACCGGTATGTACCCAGTCGCCCGACAAAGGTTACCTTCCGGGTTTTCCGAGCCAGTTCAACATACTCACGCAGCAGTTCCTTCTCTTTCACCTGACGGATCGGGTAATAGGGAATATCGTCTGGCCCTGCCGCGCGTGAGAACTCGCGATAGCAGATCGAACTTTCGTGGGTCTCCCATGGTGAGAAATGCTTGTGCTCCGTGATCCGGGTATAGGGCACATGTTCTTCGCCGTAGTTCATAACGGCGCAACCCTGATAATCCCCATCATAAGTGAAGCGTTCGAAATCAAGGGTGCGGTAACCCAGACGACCCAGCTCATAGCCGAAATAACCGTCCAGCGGACCGGAATAGAACACGTGATCATAGTCATCGCCCATGCTTCGATCAAACAACGTATTTAACTTCACGGTGATCAACGGATGATCAAGAATGCCAGCGATCATCTCAGTATAGCCATTTTCAGGCATGCCCTGGAATCTATGGAAGAAATAGTTGTCATCATAGTTGAAGCGGACCGGCAAGCGCTTGAGAATCGAGGCGGGCAGCTCGGAGGGATGGCAACCCCATTGCTTGATCGTATAGCCCTTGAAGAACGCCTCATAAAGCTCGCGCCCAACAAATCGCATAGCCTGTTCTTCAAAACTCTGCGGGTCAGCAATTGACGTATCTGCTTGCTCCTCGGTGATAAACGCATGGGCCTCGTCCGGGCGCATCGTCCTGCCGAAAAACTGGTTGATTGTGTGCAGGTTTACCGGGAGGGAAAATACCTGACCCTGAGATGTTGTTTTGACCCGGTTCTTGTAGGGCATGAATCTGGCATAGCGGTTGACATAGTCCCAAACGCCTTCATCGTCCGTGTGAAAAATGTGCGGCCCATACACATGTACCATCACACCAGTTTCTGCATCGCGCGCCGTGTGGCAATTGCCACCGATATGATTGCGACTGTCCAGAATGGTGACCTCGTGGCCTTGCTCTGCAAGCTCCCGCCCGATAACGGCCCCTGAAAGGCCCGCGCCCACCATCAAGAAACGACCCTTAATCATTTGGCTACCTTTTCGTTTCGGCAATTAGGGCCCAACCTTCTCGGGAACCTATACACGATGCGCAGATTTGAAGAGCAACTCGCATGGCAGAGACCTATCTGCTTGATGATATTGTTGTCATGTCCAGAGGCTTACTGATCTGGCGCCTGGCTACTTTGACAATTCCAGCCCTTGCTTCCCGTTTACATCGAAATCCGGAAAGAACCGACAACCAGCATCGACACATACGCCATCCCATCTGAATACGCCCGGAAAGCGGCTGACCTCCTACAAGGATCCCGGCAAATACCAGGGGAACGGTACGATCGGTCAGGTTGAACGCCTCTTTCAACGCAGCTTCTTCCTGCTCTGAGCTGAGATTGTTTTTTGCCGCCATTGCTACCTTGAGGTTTTTTCCGATCGGGCGGGTATGGTGCATGGCAATCTGGTCCAGAATGGCAGCGCGAAAAGCACCAGCTTCGGGCCATCGACACCATATATAGTCCAACCCATAGCCGCTCATCGTATCCTTGAACAGCGGCAAAGCCCTGGCCAGAATATCATGATGAAGGCAGGGGGCCATGATCTCAACATAGTTAGTATATCGCAGGATGAAATCAGGACACTGACTAAACACAAAATGCGAGAAATAGCTATCGGGAGTAAGGGACGGCTGCGCCACACTAAGCCCATGCTGTTCCATGGCGGCGAACAGGGCGTTCACATCGCTCGCAGAGATATCCAGATCATCGTCGGGAAGCCAATAGAACTCGTACCGGTTCAAGTCACGATCGACGATGGTTTCATACAGCCCGTCCCACTTGCCACCCTTAATCAGAACGGCTTCGACTCCGGGTTCCGGAACAAAGTTTGCAAAAGCTTCCTCGGAAAAATAGCTGACCACCAAGTCAAAGTGCCGATCATCGTAGTCCATCTCCAGCCAACGATGATGCAACGAGGAGTCCCCGGCACGAATGACCACAAGGTTCTTTTTCATACGCTGGCCCGTATTTGACCTTCGACGTGGCGCAAAGGGGCAAGATCGTCCATCGAGTCCGGATTAAGCGGATGAGTCAGGCGCCCGTAAGTAAAGTTTGCCTGATATATCAGATTTCGGGCAAACCGGCTGAGCGGTGATCCGGGTTTGATATCACGCCGCGGGCTTTCGATGTTGCTTTTTGTAAACTCGCGCTCGTTAACCAGTTGCTTTGTCAGTGTCAGAATTGGGACACGATGTTCCCAGTAGAACTTCAGGTTGATATCGATAGGCCTGGCAATTGTTTCCGTGAAACTTAGCAAGTTCTTCGCGGCCTGGCGGCCAATAATATAACCGGTTGTCCGCGGAGGCAGACGGTCAGACAAAATCAGGCTTTGATCGGCAACTGTACCCACAACCCTGCCTGCACTACGGGACACCCCTTCCATCTTGATCATGACGCCCTCGAACTGCTCGGCGTTCTGCATCAACGCTGTCAGAAATGGCCTGGGATCATGTAAAAATGTGGCATCGTCTTCCAGGACGAAGCCAATGGGTTGTTCTCCGTCGGCTATCTTTCGCCAAATTTTGCGGTGTCCTAGGGCGCACGCAACCTCATTCCTGTTTAGAGGCCTTTTGAAAACGCTGCGGTTTAACTCGGCGTCATAAATGCCATCAAACACCTCTTCCGCCAGCTGGCTGCCAGCGATTCCGTCGATGAACTCAAAGGACAAACCCAGCTGTGCCAGTTCGCTCCCACAAGCATTCCGACGCGCTGCGTCTTTTGGTAAGCTGAGAATGGTCGCCTTGATTGACACTTTATTCTACCGCAATAATTTTTCTCGTTGTAGGCAGCACTTCAAAGGCGAACAACAGTAAAACACTTATATTTCACACATGCTTACAAAATCAGCAGTATTTCGCTGCCGCGTGCTTCCCGCGCCAAAAAACCAAGAAAGGTATTTTAATGACCAGTATTGACACAATATCGATTATTCAGACGCAAAGAAAGCGCGCCTTTCCGATAAGAGTGTGACATTTGGCCTTTCTAACAAGCACTGCAAAACCAAACGGACCCCTTTGCCGCCTTTCCCCATCCCAACGGAACTGCGGCACTGCATTCTCTCCATTTTTGGCAGAAACAAAAATACGTTATCTGAGCGAAAGCAGGGGTTCATTATCCGGAGACCGCTATGATAATCCGCGCCTGGGATGAATGGCGATCAGGCTACATGGGCCGCCTCATTGTCGACAGTCATATGTGCAGGGGCGGCTGTACGGGGTTGCGATCATTGCGATGATCGCAGTTGCAGCGACGACGGCAGGCTCGGCCTACATGATGGAGTACATCGTCGACGCGATGACAAGCCCAGAGATGCGTGACTGGGCTGTCGTGATTGCGCTGAGTGTTGTGTGCCTGTTCCTGATGAAGGCATTGGCGACTTATGCTCAGTCGATTTACCTCGCCCACGCGGGAAATTTAGATAGTCACCGCACAGCAGGGCCGGGTGTATCGCAAGCCACTTCGGCACGGTGTTTTGTTTTTTTGGATAACGAATCGTCAGATCTTTTGATGAGACCACATACGGCGCCCAGGCAGTTGATCGACGTCATTGTCACCGGGTTTGTACGTGATGCAATGACACTTTTGGGTCTAGTCATTGTCATGGTCTATCAGCAGCCCGTGCTGTCGGTGGTGTTCTCAATAGTCGGGCCGTTGGTACTGCCTGGGATCAGATATCTGCCAAAAAGTGTACGATCCATCATGCAGGCCGAGTTCAAGTCTCTGGCCGAAATTATCCGTGTGATTCAGGAGACTTCCGCAGGCATTAAAGTGATCAAGGGATTTTCTCTCGAGGATCGGATGATCGATCGTATGGAAACGGCAATCCTGAAGGTCGAGGAACGTTCAAACGAAATTGCCCGCTTGCAGTCCATCGCGAGCCCCTTGATGGAATTTCTGGCCGGTTTGGCAGTCGCGGGCGTTTTGGTCGTCAGCACGATGGGGCTTGCGGGTAGCGAACAGCCGACGGCTGGACAGCTGATGTCGTTTATTACCGCATTGTTGATGGCTTACGAGCCCGCAAAACGCCTGTCCAAAATGCGTGTGCAGATTGAGACTTGCATGGTCGGTGTCGGCATGCTGTTTGGGTTGCTGGATCAGGAAGATACCATGCGGGAAAGCCCGGATGCACATGACTTGACGGATGGTCCGGGTGAAATTGCTCTGCGTGACGTGACATTTGGATATCATGGTACTCTGCCCGTGATCGAAGGCATGAGTGTGACCTTTGAAGCGGGGAAAACAACGGCCTTGGTCGGGCAGTCGGGTGGCGGCAAGTCGACGATATTCGGCCTGATTATGCGATTTTATGACCCTGACATGGGCAGCGTTGAAATCGATGGGCAGAATTTGCAGGAGGTCAGCTTTTCCTCTCTGCGCCGCAAGGTATCCTATGTTGGCCAAGACACCTTTTTGTTTTCGGCTTCGGTAATAGAGAACTTGCGATGTTCCGCGCCGAATGCGTCGGACGAGGAAGTCATGGATGCTGCCCGCGCGGCACACGCACACGAGTTTATCTCTGAACTGCCCAATGGGTATGACACGCAGGTCGGCGAAAACGGAACCTTCTTGTCTGGCGGGCAAAAGCAACGGATTGCTATTGCCCGCGCAATTCTTCGCAACGCGGAAATTCTGCTGTTAGATGAGGCGACCAGCGCTTTGGACGCAGAGTCAGAGAACTTGGTGAAAAATGCCCTTGATGCGTTGACCAGGGACATGACGGTAATCATCATTGCGCACCGTTTGGCGACAGTTCTTGAGGCCGACAAGATTATGGTCGTGCAGGATGGCGCGGTGATAGAACAAGGAGATCTGGACCAGCTGATCCAGAGCAATGGCCAGTTCCGAAAGCTTTTTGATCAACAGTTCAAAACCACAGAAAAAGAAAGAGAAGTCGCCGAGTGAAGGCGCCTCTGGCTTGTGGAAATGGTTACGCGCCCGCGGCTGGTTCAGTAAGGCGTCACGCCCGTTTCTCACCGATCGAGGCGATACCCAAAACCGAAAGAACTTTGGCTTCGATCTGTTCAGCATTCATGCCGGCCACGTCATACATATCCGCCGGGCTTGCCTGATCAATGAAGGTATCTGGCAGCACCATTGACCGATACTTCAGCCCGTAATCGAACACGCCCTCATCCGCCAGTAGCTGCGCCACGTGGCTGCCAAAACCGCCAATGGCACCCTCTTCAATGGTGATCAGCGCTTCGTGGTTGGTGGCCAAATCCAGAATCAGGTCACGATCCAGTGGCTTGGCAAATCGTGCATCTGCGATGGTTGGCGTGATGCCTTTCGCAGACAGGGCCTCAGCCGCCTTTTGCACCTCGGACAGCCGTGTGCCAAACGACAGTAACGCCACCCGCGCGCCCTTCTGGATCATGCGGCCCTTGCCGATTTCCATAACTTGGCCCCGTTCGGGCAGATCAACGCCCACACCTTCGCCGCGTGGATAACGGAAGGCGATGGGACCTTCATCATGCGCCGCGGCGGTGGCAACCATGTGCATCAACTCGGCCTCATCTGCGGCGGCCATCACCACCATTCCGGGCAGGTTGGCCATATACGCGATGTCAAACGATCCCGCATGGGTGGCGCCATCGGCCCCAACCAGTCCCGCACGGTCGATGGCAAAACGCACCGGCAGGCGTTGGATCGCCACATCATGCACCACCTGGTCATAGCCGCGTTGCAGAAACGTTGAATACATCGCGCAAAACGGTTTCATACCACCCGCAGCCAGCGCAGCCGAAAATGTCACCCCATGCTGTTCGGCAATCGCCACGTCAAAGCAGCGTGACGGGTAGCGTTCGGCAAAAAGGTTAAGCCCTGTGCCATCCGGCATCGCGGCGGTCACGGCAACGATTTTGTCGTCGCGCGCGGCTTCTTCCACCAACGTCTTGCCAAATACCGATGTATAGGAGGGTGCGTTCGAGGGCGTCTTCTTCTGCTCACCTGTCACAACATCGAACTTCGCCGTGGCATGGCCCTTGTCGCGGGCTTGCTCTGCCGGGGCGTACCCTTTCCCCTTTTTCGTCAGAACGTGAATCAGGATTGGTCCGGTCGCCCGCGCCTTGACGGTACGCAGAACCGGCAGAAGCTGATCCATGTCGTGGCCGTCAATGGGGCCAATATAGGAAAAGCCCAGCTCTTCGAACAGCGTCCCGCCCACGGCCATGCCCTTCAGCATCTCCTTGGCGCGCTTGGCGCCTTCGCGGAAGGGTTCGGGCAGCAGAGAGACCGCACCTTTCGCAGCCGCCTTCAGGTCGTGGAACGGTTCTTCGGCGTAGATGCGCGATAGGTAGGTCGACAAGGCGCCGACCGGTGGCGCAATGCTCATCTCATTATCGTTGAGGATGACAATCAGGCGTTTCTTCAAATGGCCTGCATTGTTCATCGCCTCAAAGGCCATGCCAGCCGACATCGACCCATCGCCAATCACCGCAATCGCGTCGCCCAGACCTTCGGGCGTCACGCCACCCAGATCACGCGCGACGGCAAAGCCCAGCGCGGCGCTGATCGAGGTGCTGGAATGCGCCGCCCCAAACGGGTCATAGGGGCTTTCGCTGCGCTTGGTGAAACCGCTCAGACCATCTTTCATACGCAAGGTACGAATGCGGTCACGCCGTTCCGTCAGGATCTTATGGGGATAACACTGATGCCCGACATCCCAGATGATCTTGTCGCGCGGCGTGTCAAACACTGCATGCAGCGCCGTGGTCAGCTCAACCACCCCCAGCCCGGCACCCAGATGGCCACCGGTGACGGACACGGCAGAAATCGTCTCGGCCCGCAGCTCGTTGGCCAGTTGATGCAACTCCGCATCCGAGAACTGCTTGAGGTCCGCAGGGCGGTTCACAAGATCCAGCAGAGGCGTATTCGGGCGGTCTGACATTTGGCGTTCCTGGCTTAGCTGTCCCGGGCAATAACGAAGCGAGCAGCCTGCTTCAAGGTTTCAGCCTTTGGTCCGTACCCATCCAGTGCCGCGCAAGCATTCTCCATCAGCTCGGCGGCGCGGGATTTGGCGGCATCCAGACCCAGAAGCGAGACAAAGGTCGCCTTGCCCGCATCAGCATCTTTCTGCAGCCGCTTTCCGGCCTTTTCGGCATCGCCCTCAATATCCAAGATGTCATCAGCAATTTGAAAAGCAAGGCCAAGGGCTTGGGCATATTGGCGCAATGGGGCCGGATCGGTTCGTGCCAACACGGCACCGGCACAGGCAGACCATTCAATCAACGCGCCGGTCTTGCCCGCCTGAAGCCGTGTGATCTGATCCAGTGTCAGGGGTGTGGCCGCAGTTTCCGCCGCAATATCCAGCGCCTGCCCCAGAACCATACCTTGCGCGCCACTTGCCTTGGCCAAAGTCAGGGCCAATTCCGCGCGAATCTCTGCTTCACCGACCTCAGGGCGCGTACACAGCTCAAATGCCAGTGCCTGCAACGCATCCCCGGCCAATACGGCAGTACCTTCATCCCATTTCACATGCACAGTGGGCCGCCCGCGCCGCAGATCGTCATCATCCATGCAGGGCAGATCGTCATGTACCAACGAATATGCGTGCAGAGCTTCGATCCCGGCAGCGGGCCAAATCGCCTGAGCCTGATCCACGCCATGCAGGCGCGCGCTTTCCAACACCAAGAACCCGCGCAGACGCTTGCCGCCCTTCGTGGCGTAAGCCATCGCCCGGGCCACATCCAGATCACCCAGGCCCCCCAGAATCAGGTCAAAATGATCCTGAATCCGCGCCGCATCCTGCGCCAGTTGTTCGCGAAACATTCACTGACCTTCAACAGGCGTCGTCCCGGTCGGCTGACCGTCTGCATCCAGAGTGATCGCGGCCACTTTTTCCTCGGCGCGCTTCAACTCATCCTCGCAGCGCTTTTTCAACGCAGCACCTCGTTCATACAGCGCAATCGACTGATCCAGCGCCACGTCCCCGCGTTCCAACTGGCCCACGACCGCCTCCAGCTCTTTCATCGCCTGTTCAAACGTCATCTGTTCAACGGGTGTATCACTCATCGTGCTGCCTTCATCAGTTCTTCCACATGGGCGCGTGTCGCCTCGGCCAGTGCGTTCAGATCATACCCGCCTTCCAGAGTCGAGACGATACGGCCTTCACAAACTTCGTCGGCAATCTTGCACAGTTCGGCGGTGATCCACGCAAAGTCGCCCGTCGACCAGTTCAGATTGGCCAGCGGATCGTCCTGATGGGCATCGAACCCGGCAGAAATGATAATCAACTCCGGCCTGAATGTCCGAAGGCGTGGAAATACCTGCGCCTCATAGACCGCGCGCATCTCGGCGCCACTGGATCCCGGAGCCAGCGGGATATTCAGGACAGTGTCATAAGCCCCGGTCTCGTCCGGCCGGCCCGACCCGGGCCAAAGCGGCATCTGCTGGCTGGTGATCACCAGCGCACGGCTCTCATCCCACAACAAATCCTGCGTGCCATTGCCATGATGCACGTCAAAATCCACCACAGCCACGCGTTTCAAACCATGATGATCGAGCGCATGTTTGGCGGCCAGCGCTGCGTTGCCGAACAGACAAAACCCCATTGCGGTTTCACTTTCCGCGTGATGGCCAGGTGGACGCGTGGCGCAAAACGCATTCGAGACCTCGCCGCCCAGTACCATATCCACCGCCCGCACAGCAGCGCCCGCCGCCCGATAAGCCGCGTCGACCGAACCCGGTGACATGAACGTGTCTCCGTCGATCTGCGCAAATCCGTCTGATGGCCGGGCACCGCGAATGTCACGAATATACCCTTCCGGATGCACCCTCAGCAGATCGTCATCCGCGACCAGAGGTGCCGCCACCCGCTTCAGATTCAACGCTTCCAACGCGTGCAATACATGCTCCAACCGCGCCACGCGCTCAGGATGGCCCCCTGGCGTCACATGACCAAGACAATCGGCATGAGTCAAAAGCGCGGTTGTCATCGGGATCCCTTCTTCATCTGGCTAAAAATATCCTCGCCGAAGGCATAAAACCGCCGCGCAGCGGCAAAATCAATCGGGCGCCAACATATATCCGGCGCCTCGAACAGTCTGCAAATAACGCGGCTGTTTCGGGTCCTGTTCAATCTTTCGACGCAGGCGGGTGATTTGGACATCCACCGCACGTTCCTGCGCCTGTCCTTTGTCGCGGCCCAAATCCTCAACCAGCTTGGCCCGGCTAATGGGCTCGCCCGGCTGGGCCGAGAAAATTCTCATCAACTGGCTTTCCGTAGCCGTCAGGCGCACCGGGTCTTCGCCCTGCCACATCTCGCCACGCTCGATATCATAACGGATCGGCCCCAGATGAATGATCTTGGCCGCCGTGTCCTGCGCTGGCGTTTCCGGCATCCGCCGCAAAATAGCGTTGATCCGCAGCAACAGCTCTTTCGGCTCGAACGGCTTGGCCAGATAGTCATCCGCCCCGGCCTCAAGTCCTGAAATCCGGTGTTCCGTCTCACCCTTGGCCGTCAACAGCAGGATCGGAGTTGTATGCGTCTCGCGCAGCGCACGGGTCAGGCTCACACCATCCTCGCCCGGCATCATCACGTCCAGCACGATCAGATCGAAATCCAACCCGGACAACACCCGCCGGGCATGGGCCGCATCGCGGGCCGAAGTAACCAGAAACCCGCTGCGCATCAGAAATTTCTTGAGCAGATCGCGAATGCGCTCGTCATCATCGACGATCAGAAGATGGGCGTCCATATCGCTCATAAAGTCGTATCCCGCAGTTTTGTGTAGGCATGACGCATATCAGCATCCATCATTGCTTCAAGCACTTTGCGAAATCCGGCCACCGCTTCGGGTCCGGCCTCTTTGTAGGCTGCACGCATCCGTGCGCGCTGGGCGTCCGACAACTTGGCCTCCAGCGCCTTGCCCTTATCCGTCAGAAATAGGTGGCGTTCCCGTTTGTCCACCGTTCCAACCCGGCTTTCGACCAGCCCGTCGTCGATCAGGCTGCGTAAGACCCTGTTCAGAGACTGTTTGGTGACGCCAAGAATGGCCAGCAAATTATTAACCGTTGTCCCCGGCGCGCGGTTTATGAAATGGATGGCCCGGTGATGCGCCCGGCCGTAAGCCAATTCAGCCAGAATGCGGTCCGGATCGGCGGTGAAACCGCGATAGGCAAAGAACATCGCCTCGATGCCCTGCCGCAGCTGTTCATCCGTCAGAAACAGCAGGCTTTCTCCAAAGGCCGGAACGGGCCGGGATTCAGACATGTTTTGCCTCATGTTTTGCCTGGGTCGAGTTTAAGTCAGCGTTGTTGACATTCCAAGGGCGGAGGAGTATCGAAAACCCGATTTTACGCAATTTTTCCCCGAAATCTTGGGGTTATTGCGCAACATGCGAAAAATCATCCAGGGGCAGGAGGGCTAGTATGGCGGGATATGATGATCGTGACGGTGTTATCTGGTTGGACGGCAAACTGGTACCGTGGCGCGAAGCCAATGTTCACATCCTGACACATGCCATGCACTACGCCTCGTCGGTTTTCGAAGGTGAACGCGCCTATAACGGCAAGATCTTCAAAAGCCGCGAACATTCACAGCGTTTGATCGCCTCGGCCGAGGCGTTGGACATGCCGATCCCGTACACGGTGGATGAAATCGAGGCCGCCAAGGAAGAGGCGCTGAAAGCCAGCGGTCTGCAGGATGCCTACATCCGGGCATTGGTCTGGCGTGGTTCGGGGGACGATATGGGCGTTGCCTCGGCCAAGAACCCGGTGCGTATGGCTGTCGCGGTCTGGCCTTGGGGAGCCTATTACGGCGATGCCAAGATGCAGGGCGCAAAACTGGATATTGCCGAATGGAAGCGGCCCAGCCCGGAAACCATTCCGGTGCATGCCAAGGCGGCGGGTCTTTACATGATCTGCACCATTTCCAAGCATAAAGCCGAAGCCAAAGGCTGCTCGGACGCGCTGTTCATGGACTGGCGCGGCTATGTGGCCGAGGCGACTGGTGCCAATGTGTTCTTCGTAAAAGATGGTGAGGTACACACACCGCTGGCCGATTGCTTTCTGAACGGCATTACCCGCCAGACCGTCATTCAGATGCTGAAGGACAAGGGCATCACGGTGCATGAACGCCGCATCAAGCCCGAGGAAATGGCCGATTTCGAACAATGCTGGCTGACCGGCACGGCTGCTGAGGTTACGCCGGTTGGACAAATTGGCGACTACACATTCGAGGTCGGCGACCTGACCCGCGAGATCGCCGAAGAATACGAGCAATTGGTGCGCAGCTGAGCTGACGGGCGTAGAAATTCGCCAAACCATCCACAACCGTCATAATATCATCGTGATACATTCACGAATCTGAGCCGCCTCTTTTACAAAACGGCGGCTCACTTTCGCTCGCCAACCGAGTGGCCGGTCGTCGGTCACCAGACAGGAGAGCCTTTATGACCAACTTCATTCGTCCTTCGCGCCGAACCTTTTTGGCAGGCAGCACCGCCTTTGCCGCCTCTCTTTCTATGCCGGCCATCAGCCGGGCCGCGTCCCGCCCTGTGTTCACCCATGGTGTTCAATCCGGTGACGTGGACACAAGCTCGGGCATGATCTGGACGCGCACAGATCGCCCTGCGCGCGTCATGATGGAAGTTTCGACCACAGAGAGCTTTGCCGATGCGCGGATGTTGACGCCGATGGATGCAATTCCCAATGGCGACTTTGCTGTGAAACGGTTGGTCGACGGGCTGCCTTCTGATCAGGATATCTTCTATAGGTTTGTAGCGGCGGATCTGAGCGACATTAACGTTAGATCAGAGCCTATTATTGGCCAATTCCGCACTGCACCAACGTCGCGCAGGGACATTCGATTTGCCTGGTCCGGCGATACCGCGGGCCAGGGCTGGGGGATCGATGATGAAGGCATGCGCACCTATGCCACCATGGCGCAGCATAAGCCGGACTTCTTTATTCATTCGGGCGACACGATCTATGCCGATGGCCCAATGAAAGACGAGGTGGAAAAAGACGGTCAGGTGATCTGGAAAAATACGAGCCTGATCGATGAAAAGCGCAAAGTTGCCGAGACTCTGGACGAATTTCGCGCCCAGTGGAAATACAATCTGATGGATGATCACGTTCGGGCCATGAACGCCGTCTGCCCGACGTTCTTCCAGTGGGATGATCATGAAGTCGTCAACAACTGGTCGGATTCCAAGGATCTGATTTCGGATGACCGCTACAGTGAAAAGTCGGTGCACGTCCTGCAATCCCGCGCAGGCCGCGCATTTCATGAGATGACACCGATGCGCATTACACCGGCCGAACCAGGGCGCGTGTACCGCAAAATCGCTTATGGTCCGATGCTGGATGTCTTCTTTCTGGACTTGCGCAGCTATCGTGGTCCGAATGGCCCGTCGATGGAGGACGAGATCACCGAACAGTCCCGTATTTTGGGGGCTGAACAGTTGGCCTGGCTCAAGCGCGAACTGGCCGCATCCGAGGCCACTTGGAAAGTCATCGCATCGGATATGCCAATCGGGCTGATTGTCTGGGATAACTGGAGAGAACAGGCAGGCGCCGAAGCGATCTCGAATGGCGACAGCGGCCCGGCCAAGGGGCGCGAGTTGGAAGTTGCCGAATTGCTGCGCTTTATCAAAACGGCCGGAATTGTGAATACGGTCTGGTTCACGGCCGATGTACACTATACTGCGGCCCACTACTACGACCCTAACAAGGCGCAATTTCAGGATTTCGAGCCATTTTGGGAGTTCGTGTCCGGCCCACTGCACGCTGGTACTTTTGGTCCGAACGGGCTGGACGGAACCTTTGGTCCTGAAGTGAAGTTCGTCAAAGCTCCTGCCGAAGGGCAGGGCGTGAATTTACCGCCCAGCGCGGGTCTTCAGTTCTTTGGCCTTGTCGACATCGACGGCGCGACGGAACAGATGACCGTGCGTTTGATGGATCGCGCCGATACCGAATTGTGGTCGGTCACACTGGACCCCAAGCCACGCGCGATCTGAAGGTCCAAAGCAACGTCACTGCGCCCAGCAGACCTGCGGGCGCTTTTTTGACTTGATATTTCCGACTAAAATAATCAGATAACCCTAAGCGCCCGATGAATCAAAATCGGCGCAGAGTTTCGGGGCGGTTTGCGGGCCTAGCTTTAGAACTGGCGAGGGCTTGCCGCCACCTCGGAAACGAGTGAACTTGTGGTAAAGAGGTCGAAGGATGAGCGATCCACTCGACGAAATCCTTGTCAGACATGACGCAGCTACATGTTGTGGCTGCGGGTGCGATGATGATTTTTCAGCTTATGTCGACCAGTGCAAACCCAAAAGGAATACGGACGACGACAAGCGCGTAGAAACCCTGCCGCCCAGCGCTGCATGCCGACGTGGATCGGTTCGGTATGTGTTTGAAAACCGGCTTGCCGATAGGAACCCGCAGCCCAGCTCAGAAACCGCGAAACCGGATTTTAGAAATCCACCCCACGCTGGGCCTTGATTCCGGCCTTGAAGGGATGCTTTTCCTCGTTCATCTCGGTCACCAGATCGGCGTAATCCCGCAGCGTCTGTGGCGCGTCGCGGCCCGTCAGGAAGACACTTGTCTTGTCAGATCTGGCGCGCAGACCCTCTAAAACAGTGTCTACTGAAAGGTATTCGTAGCGTAGTGCGATGTTGATCTCATCCAAAACGACCAGATCATATTCGCCGCTGGCCATCAGATCACAGGCTTTACCAAAAGCCGCCGTGGCCGCCGCGATGTCACGTTCCCGGTCTTGAGTATCCCAGGTGAAGCCTTCTCCCATGGTGTGCCAGGTTACCAGATCATGATCTTCGAAAAAGCGTCGCTCGCCGGTTTTCCACTTGCCTTTGATGAACTGCACCACGGCCACTTTCTGACCCCAGCCCAGGGCGCGGATCACCACCCCGAAGGCGGCCGAAGACTTGCCTTTGCCCTTGCCGGTATTGATCAGCACAAGGCCCCGCCCGGGATCTGTCGCCTCGGACACTTTCTTGCGGTGCTTGGCCTGCACCTTTTGCATCTTTTCCTTGTGATCCTGCGCGTCGCTCATGGGGTACCTTCTGTGATTGTCCGGCTCAACCTAAGCGAAGTTTGCGAAAGGTAAAGTCATGGCTTGTGATCAGACAACGACTGGGCTTTGCTACGTTCCAGCCCAAGCTGATGCTCGCGCCATATGACCACGATGTTCCCTGCGATCACCAGTGCGGCACCGATCAGGATGGCTATTGTGGGCAATTCGTCGAACCAGACATATCCGATGACGATGGCAAACAGCATCGACGTATAATCGTAAGGGGCAAGCATCGAGGCCTGCCCGAAGCGATAGGCCGAGGTGACCAGAATCTGAGCGACCCCTCCGACAAGGCCCATTGTAATCAGTATTAGAGCCTGATTCAGTGTCGGCATGGTCCACCCCCAAAACGCTGTCAGGGCCGACAACAAAGTGGCGGTCACCGAAAAGTAGAACGCAATCGCAGCGGGATGGTCGACTTTGACCAATTGCCGGATGTGGATTTGCACAAAAGCACGGGCCATGGTCGCGCACAGCACGCACAGCGCGCCTATAGTTGCAGTCATCTCCATCTGGGTGCTGCCGAGCCGGGGCCAGATCATGATCAGAACCCCAAGAAGCCCCAGAACCACGGCACCGATTCGGATCATGCGAATGCGTTCACCCAGCATCACGGCTGCCAGGATCAGGGTGAAGATCGGGGTGGCATAACCTATGGCCGTAACCTCGGGCAGAGGCAGCAGGCTAAGACCGGTAAAGGTCAATCCCATGGCGCTTGTGCCCATTAGGCCGCGCCAGAAATGGCCCATAGGTTTCTGGACAACAAAGCCTTGCGCCAGCTCTCCGCGCCAGATCAGCCAGGCGATGATGACCGGAATGGCAAAGAGTGAGCGAAAGAAAACCAGCTCACCTGACGGGAAATCCTCGGACAGGGCTTTGACCAGCGCCGACATCGAAGTGAACAGCATCAAAGCCGTCAGTTTCAATCCCACGGCAAGCATGGGTCGATGCGATGTTAACAATTTTGCCATTGGCCGCGAACCTGCGCCTTCGCGGCGAAAAGATCAACGACAGGATTGTACCAATCAGGTGGATTTCCAGCCATCAGGGACGCGGTGGCCGATTTCTTCCGCGAAAGCCTCAAGGAACCCAAGCATTTGTGTCACGCGTTTGATCGCCAGATCCCGCCCGCCTCTGGTGAGCATGTCTGCTGGCAAATCCAGCAGTTTGACCCTCCAATGATCGAGCCCAAACGTCAGGTCATCCAGCGCGCGGGATTCGGCGAAAGGATCCTCAAGATCATAGAGCGTTCGACCCAAGGCGCCGGTGACAACAAAGCAGCGGGCAATGCCGATTGCGCCCAGCGCATCCAGCCGATCCGCATCGCGGAGGATGCGGGCCTCTGGCGAGTGTGGTGGGATTTTGGCTGAGTAACTATGCGCCTCAATTGCGTGTTGCACCGAATGCAGCGATGCGGCATCAAAACCCAAATCCCTCAAAATACGCTCTGATTCCCGAGCGGATTTACGAGACGCGAGATGGCGATCCGGATCGTTTTTCGGCAAATTTACCAGATCGTGCAGATAGCAAGCGGCCACAAGGACCCGCATGTCAGCCTGTTCGTCTGCAATGGCCTGAGCATTGTGCCAGACGCGGTCCAGGTGCGCCATATCATGCGCCGGATCGGTCTCCATCCGCTGCGCAACAATGGCGCGTAAGCGGGTGAGCAGATCAGCCGATATGTCCACGGTTCTCGCCAATCTGACCGCGATGCAGCAGCAGGTGGTCCAGGATTACGCAGGCCATCATCGCCTCGCCCACAGGGACCGCGCGGATGCCGACGCAGGGGTCGTGACGGCCTTTGGTGATGATCTCGGTTTCTTCACCGGATTTGGTGATGGTCTTGCGCGTGGTCAGAATCGACGAGGTTGGTTTGACCGCAAAGCGCACAACGATGTCCTGCCCGGTCGAGATACCGCCCAGAATGCCCCCCGCATGGTTCGAGCTGTATTGCGGGCCGTTCTGGCCCATGAAAATCTCGTCCGCATTGGCTTCACCGGTCAGTTCGGCGGCAGCCATGCCTTCACCGATTTCAACGCCTTTGACCGCGTTGATCGACATCATCGCGGCGGCCAGATCAGTGTCTAACTTGGCATATACGGGCGCGCCGATTCCGGCGGGGACGCCGCGCGCGACCACTTCGACCACCGCCCCGACCGAGTTGCCGGACTTGCGCAGGTCGTCCAGATAGGTGGCCCACTCGTCGGCCGCTTGCGCGTCGGGGGTCCAGAACGGGTTCTGTTCGATCTGCGACCAGTCGAAGTTATTGCGGTCGATCTTATGCGGCCCGATCTGGGTCATGTAGCCGGTGATCTGCACATTGGGTGCGATCTGTTTGATCGCCTCACGCGCCAGCCCGCCTGCAGCCACGCGCGATGCGGTTTCACGGGCCGAGCTGCGCCCGCCGCCGCGATAGTCGCGGATGCCGTATTTTTGCCAGTAGGTGATGTCGGCATGGCCCGGGCGGAACTTGTCCATGATATCGCCGTAGTCTTTCGAGCGCTGGTCCGTGTTCTCGATCATCAGCTGCACTGGGGTGCCGGTGGTCTGACCTTCGAATACGCCGGACAGGATTTTCACCTGATCGGGTTCGCGACGCTGGGTGGTGAACTTGTTTTGCCCCGGTTTACGCTTATCCAGCCAGTGCTGGATCATGCCCTCGTCGATTGCGACGCCCGGAGGGCATCCGTCGACGGTGGCGCCCAAAGCGGGGCCGTGGCTTTCACCCCAGGTTGTGACGCGGAAGAGGTGTCCAAAGCTGTTCATCGACATGGGGCGTGCTCCTTTGAGCGATGTGATTAGCCTTGTGGGCCTTTGGCCTCAAGCGGATTTGCGTTTGGAGGTCGGGGAGGGGGCGCTGCCCCCGTCGCGCAAGCGCGACTCCCCCGAGGTATTTTTGAACAGAAGAAGGATCAGGCGGCCTTCAGGTTTTGCCGGGTTTTTGTGATGCCGAGCGCGGCTTGGGCGGCTTCGCGGCCCTTTTGCACGAAATGCTCGCAGTAGATGGCGTTGTGGTGGTCGGTTTCCTGATACTGGTGCGGGGTCAGCGAGACAGACAGAACCGGAATGCCGGTATCCATCCCGGCGCGCATCAGGCCATCGACCACGGCTTGTGCGACGAAGTCATGCCGATAGATCCCGCCGTCCACGACGAAGGCGGCACAGGCGACGGCGGCGTATTGGCCCGTTTGGGCCAGGTCGCGGGCAATCAGCGGCATTTCAAACGCGCCGGGGACATCGAAGATATCGACCTGCTCGGCCGGGATGAGTTCCAGGAACCCATCGAGCGCGCGGTCGACGATGTCGGAATGCCAGTTGGCTTTGACAAAAGCATAGCGGGTGTGTGTCATCATGATCTCCTTTCAATTCGGTGGCCTGCTGGCGGTCGCGAAAACCGGTTCCCACTTTTCGCTGCCAGCCCGGCATGACACGTCACCCAAGGCGATCACGAGCAAGCACGCCCTTTCCTGGGCGCGTTGCACGTTCTCTTTCATCCGGACTGTAACCGTCGGCTCTGGCTTCTCACCAGATCTGCTGACACCCCGGATCAGCCGGGGCCGCTCGCGGGCTTACGGGTCGGTGCCCGCATACCGCCGGTGGGGAATTCCGCCCCGCCCTGAGAACGAGCGAACCTTGCCAAGAACCGGTCCCCTCTGCAAGAGATTTGGCAGGAGGTTTCACATGCATCCAAATCCTTCATTTCGTGCGGAAGACCGCGACCGCCATATCGAGTTTGCCCGTGACCGCGCGTTTGGCGTATTGGCGCTGTCGACCAGTAAGGCGCCTTTGCTGAGCCATGTGCCGTTTCTGCTGTCCGAGGATGGCGCGGTGGCCGAATTGCATCTGGTGCGTTCGAACCCGATTGTGCGGGCGCTGCGCATGCCGCAACGGGCCAAACTCGCGGTGCAAGGACCGGACGGATATATCTCGCCCGACTGGTATGGGGCCGAAGATCAGGTGCCGACATGGAATTATGTGGCAGTGCATCTGGTCGGGTATTTGGAGCTGCGCCCGCAAGAGGAATTGCTTGATCTGCTGAACCGGCAATCGGCATTCTATGAACAGCGATTGTTGCCCAAGCCACCGTGGGTCACAAACAAGATGTCAGAAGAGGCCCTGGCGCGGATGATGCGCATGATTGTGCCTTGCCGGATGCAGGTGGATGACATCCAGGGGACCTGGAAGTTGGGCCAAAACAAGACAGAGGCCATGCGGTTGCGTGCGGCAGATCAGCTTGCTGAAGATGGGTTTGGAATGGATGTATCCGGATTGCAGGCGTTGATGCGTTCGGCTGATAGCGAGAATTGACGGGTTTCGTTCCGGCCACCGTATTGTAAGGTCGGCGCAAAAAGGGAGCGTGCACATGAAACTCTATTACAGTCCGACTTCACCTTATGTGCGTAAAGTCGTGGTGGTGCTTCACGAAACCGGTCAGCTGCAGGATGTTGAACAGGAAACCGTTGCAGGCACGCCGGTTTCACCCGCCGCGCCGTTGATTGGTACGGCACCGCTGACCAAGGTCCCGGCCCTTGAGCGCCCGGATGGTCCGACCTTGTTCGACAGCCGGGTGATCTGTGCGTTTCTGGATGACCGCGCCAATGCCGGGCTTTATCCCAAAGGTCCGCGGCGCTGGGATGTCCTGACCCTTGAGGCGCTGGCCGATGGCATTCTGGATGCCGCCTTGCTGATGACCTATGAAAGCCGTTTGCGCCCCAAAGACAAGCAATGGGACGAGTGGGTGGAGTCTCAGTGGGTCAAGGTCGAGCGGGCCTGCGCCGCGCTGAACCAGCGTTGGATGGCCCATTTGTCCGGTTCTTTGGATATGGGGCAGGTGGCTGTCGGGTGCGCGCTTGGTTATCTTGATCTGCGCCATGACGCCCGGGGCTGGCGCAATGGGAATGAGGCACTGGCCGCGTGGTTCGCTGAGTTTGGTGAGCGGCCCAGTATGGTTGCGACCCGCCCACCCAGTTGAGTTAAGCCCCCCACTGGCGGCATATCCCCGGGGCGTATTTCAATTATTGGGTACTGAACGTGGCCAGGTAAGCTGCGATGTCATCCGCGCCTTTCTTGAGCTTGACCGACATGTTCGGTCGGGCGGTCTCGTCGCCAAGATATTCCCTGATGAACGTGATCGGGTCTTTCGAGTAGTCGGCGACGTTGTCTTCGGTCCAGACAAGGCCTTCCTCGCCCGCGCGGATCATGTCGTCGGTGAACATTCCAATGGGTAAGCGCTCGCTTCCATAGCGATAGTCGTTTTCAGACCCAGCGACACGACCGATTACGCCATATAGATTCGGTCCGGTGACGCCGCCTTTGACCAATACCTCGCCATCTTTGATGATCGCATGACAGGAAGAACAGCGTTTGTAGAGTTTTTCGCCTTTGGCCGGATCCCCGGCGGCTACGGCCTGAGACGACACGGCCAGTGCGAGGGTCAGTATTGGGGCATAGAGCTTTGGCATGAGGAACGTCCTGCTGAGGTTGCGGTTTCACAGGGGCTTCGGGCATTCCCGTTAAAAGTGCAATCGAAATCAGATGCATCTAACGCACTGTAAAATATCTATTTTTGCCTAATATTTTACAGAGATCGAAATCGCGCCAAAGTGGAAAATTGCGTGGCAAAATCTGGTCAGGACTATGCCGCCTGCGCGTCTTTGGCACGTATAGGGAGGCCAGAATCGGGGCGGTGTGTTCCAACTGTGCGCCCGAACCGAATCACATGGGCCCGAGTCGGCGGCAATCGTCGAATTGTGACGTCAAACCCTGCGTTTATCTTGAATTTTTGGCCCTCTGTTGTGACATGAATGCCCAGATGCGGCGTAGTGCGCGCCTATGACCGCTGGACGAACCGATTTCTCCCGGATAGATAGCCGCGATGAGACGCCGCTTTGATGCGGTGCTGATGCATGTTTGCCCGGATCATCCCCGGGCGCCGGAATCGGAGAAAACCTCGTGTCCCACGCAGAAGACCACGAAGGCACCCGCAGAGATTTCCTCTACTACGTCGCAGGCGGCGCAGGAGTCGTTGCGACGGGTGCAGCCGTATGGCCCCTGATCAACCAAATGAACCCCTCGGCAGACGTTCAGGCGCTGTCCTCGATTCGTCAGGATGTCAGCGGGGTCGAGCCGGGCACGCAGTTGACCGTCAAATGGCTGGGCAAGCCCGTCTTTATCCGCCACCGCACAGGTGCCGAGATTGCCGAAGCGCAACAGCAGGATGAAGAAGCGATAGGTGATCTGCCCGATCCGCTGGCCCGCAATGCCAACATCAATGCCGATGCTCCGGCAACCGATGCAAACCGCGTTCTGCCTTCGCCCGAAGGTGAGGCCCCCGGTGCATGGATCGTTCAGATGGGCGTTTGCACCCACCTGGGTTGCGTGCCTTTGGGTGATGCCGGTGACTTTGGCGGCTGGTTCTGCCCTTGCCACGGCTCGCACTATGACCTGGCTGGCCGTATCCGCAAAGGCCCCGCGCCTGAAAACCTTCCGATCCCGCCCGTTGAGTGGGTCGACGCAACAACCATCAAGCTCGGCTAAGGGAGACCCAGCATATGTCCGGAATTCCCCACGATCATTACGAGCCGAAGACGAACGGCGAAAAGTGGCTGAACAGCCGCCTGCCCATCGTCGGCTTGCTGTATGACACCCTGATGATCCCGACCCCCAAGAACCTGAACTGGTGGTGGATCTGGGGCATCGTCCTGGCGTTCTGCCTGGCGCTGCAAATCGTCACCGGTATCGTTCTGGTGATGCACTACACTCCGCATGTTGATCTGGCCTTCGCCAGCATCGAGCACATCATGCGTAACGTGAACGGCGGCTATATGCTGCGGTATCTGCACATGAACGGCGCGTCGCTGTTCTTCGTTGCGGTGTACATCCACATCTTCCGTGGCCTGTTCTACGGTTCGTACAAAGCCCCGCGTGAGATCACGTGGATCATCGGGATGCTGATTTACCTGATGATGATGGGCACCGCCTTCATGGGCTACGTTCTGCCCTGGGGTCAGATGTCCTTCTGGGGTGCGACTGTGATCACCGGCCTGTTTGGCGCGATCCCATTTGTAGGTGACGCGATCCAGACCTGGCTGCTGGGCGGACCCGCAGTGGACAACGCCACGCTTAACCGCTTCTTCTCGCTGCACTATCTGCTGCCGTTCGTAATCGCAGCGCTGGTGATCGTGCATATCTGGGCCTTCCACACCACCGGCAACAACAACCCCACGGGTGTTGAAGTGCGCCGTGGCTCGAAAGCCGAGGCTGAGAAAGACACGCTGCCGTTCTGGCCCTACTTCGTGATCAAGGACCTGTTCGCATTGGCCGTGATCCTGGTTGTGTTCTGGGCGGTTGTCGGCTTCATGCCGAACTATCTGGGCCACCCGGACAACTACATCGAGGCCAACCCGCTGGTTACACCTGCACATATCGTGCCCGAATGGTACTTCCTGCCGTTCTACGCGATCCTGCGGGCCTTCACCGGTGAGGTCTGGGTCGTTCAGTTCGCCAGCTTCATCACTGGTGGCATCATCGACGCCAAGTTCTTTGGTGTGATCGCGATGTTCGGTGCGATCCTGGCCATGGCTCTGGCGCCTTGGCTGGACACCTCAAGCGTGCGGTCGGGCAAGTATCGCCCGATGTTCAAATGGTGGTTCTATCTGTTGGTCATCGACTTCTTTGCCCTGATGTGGCTGGGTGCGATGCCTGCCGAGGAGCCCTATGCGACCTTCTCGCTGATCGCGTCCGCCTACTGGTTCGCCTATTTCTTCGTGATCCTGCCGATCCTCGGTGTGATCGAGAAACCTCTGGCCCAGCCCGAGACCATCGAAGAAGACTTCAACGCGCATTATGGCAAGGCTGACGCCGACGCCACGCCGGCCGAGTAAGAAGAGGGACCGGAAACATGTTCAAGAAACTTGCAATCGGTGCCGCGTTTGCCATCGCTCTGACCCCTGCTGCGTCTTTCGCAGCAGGTGGCGGCGAGCAGCATATCGAGGACTTCCACTTCTCATTCGAAGGGCCATTCGGTACCTGGGACCAAGGCCAGCTGCAACGTGGACTTCAGATCTACACCGAGGTCTGTGCAGCCTGCCACGGCCTGCAATATGTACCTCTGCGTGATCTGGAAGCGCTGGGCTATTCGGAAGAAGAAGTCATCGCCTATTCGGCGGCCAACTTTGAAGTGTTCGATCCCGAGTTGGACGATTTCCGCCCGGCGATCCCAACCGACCACTTCCCAGCCAACACGGGTGTTGGCGCACCGGACCTGAGCCTGATGGCCAAGGCGCGCGCGGGCTTCCACGGCCCTTACGGTCTGGGCATCAACCAGCTGATCAAAGGCATGGGCGGTGCAGAGTATATCGCTTCGTTGCTGGACGGCTATACCGGTAAGGAAAAGGAAGAAGCGGGTACGATTCTGTACGAAAACACCGCCTTCCCCGGTGGCTGGATTTCGATGGCACCGCCGCTGTCCGAAGATCAGGTGGAATTCGCCGATGGCCATCCGGCCACGGTTGAGGCGATGTCGGAAGATGTCTCTGCGTTCCTGATGTGGGCAGCCGAACCCAAGATGATGGATCGCAAGAATGCCGGTTTTGTCGGCGTGATCTTCCTGACCGTTTTGTCGGTGCTGCTATATCTGGTCAACAAGCGCTTGTGGGCCGGTGTGAAGGGCAGAAAAGACTAAGCTACCGGTCTTTGTGAAATTGAACCTCCGCGCCTAACGGTTGCGGGGGTTTTTCTTTCTGAAGGTGTAAGAGGGGCCAGCCCCTCTTGGCCTACGGCCAATTCACCCCGGGATATTTTTAGCCAGATGAAGAGTGGATTAGGCCAGCAATTGGGTGCCGGTGGTTTCGGTGATGGTGGCCATCACGATTTGCCCTTCGGGTTGGGGGGCGTCGAAGGCGACTTCGGTAAACTGTTCTGTCCTGCCCATATGCGGGTTCTCCATCAGGATGTGATGGGTTTTTCCGATCTGCGCTGTTAGGTGCTTGGTTACCTGAGCCTCTCCGGCGGCACGCAGTCGGGCGGCGCGGGCTTTTACAGTCTTTCCATCCACTTGCTGCGGAATTCGGGCCGCTGGCGTGCCCTGGCGCTTGGAATAAGGAAAGACGTGCAGCCAGGTCAGATCACAGTCCGTGACCAGTTTTAGCGAGTTTTCGAAATGGGCTTCGTCCTCGGTCGGGAAACCTGCGATGATGTCGGCGCCGAAGGTCATGTCGGGGCGCAGTTTGCGGGCTTCTTCTGTGAACCGGATCGCGTCATCCCTCAGGTGGCGGCGTTTCATGCGCTTCAGGATCAGGTCATCCCCGTGTTGCAGCGATAGGTGCAAATGAGGCATCAGGCGCGATTCTGTTGCGATGGCCTGCATCAGGTTCTCATCTACCTCAATGGAGTCGATCGAACTGATGCGCAGGCGCGGCAGGTCTGGCACCAGCTTCAGGATGCGCATAACCAGATCGCCCAGCTTGGGTTGCGCCGGCAGGTCCGCGCCCCACGATGTCAGGTCGACGCCCGTCAGCACTACCTCATTATACTCCCGGTCCACCAATCGTTTGATCTGATCCACGACCACGCCCGCCGGTACGCTGCGCGAGTTACCGCGGCCATAGGGGATGATGCAGAAGGTACAGCGGTGATCACAGCCGTTCTGGACCTGCACATAGGCGCGCGAGCGGGTGCCAAACCCATCGATCAAGTGTCCGGCGGTTTCAGTGACGGACATGATATCATCGACCTGCACCGCCTCGGTCTGGCCTATGAAATCCGCTGCCATGCCCTTCCATGTCTCGGGCCGCATCTTTTCGGTGTTGCCGATGACGGCATCAACCTCGTCCATTGCAGCGAATGTCTGAGGCTCTGTCTGCGCTGCGCAACCGGTAACAATCAGGCGCGCGTCCGGGTTTTCGCGCCGCAGCTTGCGAATCTCCTGACGGGCTTTGCGGACAGCCTCGGCGGTGACAGCGCAGGTGTTCACGACCACCGCGTCCTGCAGACCTGCCTGAGTAGACAGCTCTTTCATCGCCTCGGTTTCATAGGCGTTCAGGCGGCAACCCAAAGTGGTGAATTTGGGTGCCGTCATTCCAAGGACCCCAGAAATTCCGGCGTCAGTGTGCCGGAGAAAACATGGCGCGTCGGCCCGGTCATCCAGACTCCATCTTCGCGCCAGTCAACCCAGATGGTGCCGCCGTCCAGCTCGATCTGCACCTTGCGCCCCGTCAGGCCCCGTCTAGCGGCTGCAACGGCCGTTGCGCAGGAGGATGAGCCCGAGGCAAGCGTGATCCCAACGCCCCGTTCCCAGACGCGCATTCGGATTTGATCGGGGCCAACAATCTGAGCGATCTGAACATTTGTGCGCTCAGGATACAGCGGATGGTGTTCGTATCGTGAACCGAACTCCTCCAACGGGATCGCCTCGGCATTTTCCACAAAAAAGGTGCAGTGTGGATTGCCCATGCCTGTCGCCGTTGGCCCACCCTCAATTGGCAGTTCCAGAGTCTCCATCGACTCTGCCAGCGGGATATCCTGCCATTCCAACTGAGGCTGCCCCATATTGACCGAGGTCAGGCCATTGCCAGCGTCCCGCGCCAAAAGCCTTCCACGGCCTGTGGTGAGCGTCAGGGCGTCCTTGCCCTTCTCGTCCATCAGGAATCGGGCGATGCATCGCGTGGCGTTTCCACAGGCAGCAGAGGTCGAACCATCCGCGTTGTAGAATACAAGATGCGCGTCGGCATCGCCGTTCTCGATCACGGCCAACTGATCAAAGCCGACGCCGAAATGCCGATGCCCGATCCCTTTGGCCAGTGCCGGAGTGATCCTCACCGGATGCGCCCGCGCGTCCACAATGACAAAGTCATTGCCCAGTCCGTGCATCTTCATGAACGGTAAATCGGAATGAGGTATCTGTTGCATGGCGGGCATATAACGTTGCTCGGGACATGAATCCACCCTGCCTGAAAGATTCCCTAAAAAAGGGGTTGACCCCCCCGCGCCACCTGCCTAATTAGGCCGCCTATCGGGATGCCGGGCCTGAGTTCGGGGCTGGCGAAACGAGGTGTAAAATAAGGTCTTGAACCCGATTGGGAATATGCCTTACAGAGCGCCATGGATCACCAAGATCCGACAAAAGAGTGGGCCGTTAGCTCAGTTGGTAGAGCAACTGACTTTTAATCAGTGGGTCGCAGGTTCGAATCCTGCACGGCTCACCACTTTTTTAAATGAAAACAAATACTTATTCGGAGCCGTGTAGAGTGCGCTTCGTGACGTGCGGTTTGCCGGAAGCAATACGGAAGCACTGTGACCAAGATTGAAGTGTGCTTATTGGATCACAACAGGATAGCGCGGTGGCAGCTCACTGACACGGGTGTGCAATCTCCCGGACAAACTCAAGCGGGACTTGAGCGGGTCAAGCCACCAAGTTGACCTTCGCTGCACTGGCAAGACAGACCTTTGCCTACTTCAATTTTGGCCGATGCTGTCGTTGGCTACTTTAGTAACGCCTTTTCAGTGTTGGTGTGGGTAAAGCCAAAAGGCCATGAGGCGTGTAAATCTTGGCATAATGACGTATGTCATCAGGATTACTACGATGGCTACTGCAATTCCATTTGCCAATACTGTTGGAACTGCTCCGAATTCCGGAACGTACCCAAGTACGGCATGCACCAGTAATATCGTTGGAAATAGTGCGACGTATGTTGTTATGGCCATCTTGTAAGCTGGCGGCCTCGTCTCTGCATTGACTGAGACAGGCAAGGTAAACCACGTTTCCAGCCCAGTCAGCCAGGTCCGCTGAGGTTCGCCTTCCGTAAACTCATCAGCGGCTGCAACGAGACGTAGGTGATCGTCAGATGCATCCCAGGTATGTAAATGTTCATCGCTGTCGAAGGTACAGATCACTCGATATGCTGGCTGATGCGGTGGTGTCGGTCGAACGACATGGACACTGTTGATCCCGGGAGCGTTGCGCATCGCATCAGTAATATCACGGATCGCAGATTCAAGTTGATGTTCTTTGCCAGTTTTTGGCACTCGATCGATGATTTTCGTTGCGCCCTCACTGGGGCGATTGCCAGCGTCATCGCTCACCATTTCCAGTCTCCTCAATAGCTTTGCCACCTCGGTGTCACCGCATTTGACAGCAGTTCGATCCAATCTTCAAAACAATATGAAGAAGGAGGTGGGAAAGTCGGCCACCAAGCGGACCTTCGCTGCGTTAGCAATATCGATCACCTCAAATGGCAACTTTGATGCGGCAGGTGACTTTGCGAAGCCACGCTATTGTTGCTGGTCGACCATGCAATCCGATTTCCAAATGCTAGTGTGTCTCCTCATTCCGAGAATGAAACTACCGAGAGACCTGTTCCAGACGACTTGCAATTTTGAGGCGAGAACCACAGGTTGCTTGGAGGCATGCTAAAAGGTGAATACGTGGGCGAAGCGAAGCGGCGGCGACAAGCGGAAAAACGCGCGGAGGCGTTTGCAAAACCAATAAAGCGTGCGCGTTTTAACGTCCTGACGATGGGAACTCGACGATCAGAGACGGCGTTTATGTCCGAAGAAGTTTCTTGGTGGGCGTCAGAAGGGGATGAACTGCTGGGCCTGATTGCCCGCGACACAACCGACGATGATTATCTTTGGATGGTTCTTGCCCGCGACAAAATAGGACGATTTCGTTGCGCTTCGCTGGAAACCGACTTTCGCGACCAAGGTCATGCAGAGAAGATGCTGCGGGTCGAGATGATGGAGATCATTGAAAAGGGCGAAATTGCCGAATTTGGTGAGCAAGGCGATGAAACGAACAGTCCTCTCGACCCGTTCGATATTCCTGCTAATCTTTCCGATGATAAGCTGCATCCGTATTTTAAGATGCTTGCAGAGGAACCTGGCCGCGCACCAGCGCGGAAGGTGATTACAGAGCTGGCTCTCTGGCTTGCTCCGCAAGACCCGCATTTTGTGCGGGAATTCCAAACGTTGGGATTTGATCAAAGACTATGGGAACTCTTTCTTTGGTGTGCATTTCGAGAGTTTTTCTTGGATGTAGAGCAGTTAGAAGCGCCTGATTTCCGCTGTCGCAGCCACTTGGTTGATTTTACAGTTGAAGCAACCACTGTCGCACCATCGGAGAATGGTATTCTAAAGGACCATCCGAACCCTAAAACACCTGAAGAACATGAGGCGTTTCTACGAGATTACATGCCTATGAAGTTTGGCGGTCCACTGACCAGTAAACTGAACAAGACCAACAAGGACGGTCAGCGTTATTGGGAACGCGAGGAAAGTAAGGGCAAGCCATTTGCGATAGCAATCGCAGATTTTCATAAGATGGCTGACAAAGAAGAACTTGGCCCGATGACATATACCCAGTCTGCGCTTTGGCAGTATCTCTATGGTTCGCGGGTGACTTGGCGTTTCGAAGAAGACCAACTGATCATCGACAGCCATGAGATAGGCGAGCACGAGTACAACGGCAAAAAGATTCCTTCGGGTTTCTTTGACCTGCCTGATGCTGAGAACGTATCTGCGGTGATCTTCTCAAATGCAGGTACCCTCGCAAAGTTCGACCGCATGGGTGTTGCGGCGGGCTATGGTGCGGAGGGTTACGGCTATTTTCGGGTTGGATTGAAGCCCAACCCCGATCCAAATGCTGTTGTTGGCGAGGCGTTTAGCGTAAACGTATCCGACCCGGATTATACAGAGTATTGGACACAAGAAATTCAGGTGTTTCACAATCCAAATGCGAAGTATCGCTTGCCGTTCGATGCCTTGCTTGGGGCGACACATCACTACTTCGAGGACGGGCAACTCCAAAGCCACTCACCAAATGATGCTGTGTTGAGTTCCTTCTCAATGCTGTTCAAATATGTGGGCGGCGAGGGTGAAGAATCGGAGACTGTCGCAATCTGAGGGGCGCGCATCAAATCACAATTCGTCCGGCGCTACTTGTTAGCGCAAAATTCGCTTGGGAATGGGTTTGCGGTCTAGTGTGCTTGCGAAGGGTCTTCAAAAAAAAACAGACAGCTCTATCCGCCCTCTGGCCAAACACCAACTGGCGCCGAATGTCCGGTTTCCGCGGTTCACGACGTGCCGCACTTACAAAAGACCGAAGTGTGATCGACGGCAGCTCAGGGCTCAAAATGAGGGCATGACCATAATTCCGTCACAAACTCATCTACAGGATTGAACAAAAGTTTTCTATCTAGAATCGCTAAAGAGGCAACCGTGATATTCCCCAAAATAGTAGCAGGCGATTTTGAAGGCAGCGTCGAAATCAAAATTGGTGTTCTATGGTCTGGCCCAAAGGCCAGTAAGTTCAAAGGATTCCGGCTACAACCTGGCATCCAGTATACGCCGTCCGACTTGAGGCGAGTGATTTATCTGTCTGACGAAAGCTCCAAATCATTCCTAAGCGGGGCTGCACGTGGTGTCGCTGGTGGTTTATTGCTCGGAGGTGTGGGCGCCGTCGCTGGTGTTTTATCCGCCGGTAGCAAAACAAAAGTAATCAACTACGGCGTTGAACTCGCTGACGGAAAGAAGTTCATCATGGCACAAGCACCAAACAACAAGCTCGTAATGTGCATGATCGCTTATGCGAAAGAGCAAGGCATTTATGAACACGATCTTGGGTTTTGATTGCGGACTGCTATACTTAATCTCGAAGAGATAGCGTCTAGACGGCATACTGCAACGCAGCATTTAGATGGTTAAGTAATGGCGGCAATGGGCTCAACTGCCCAAATGGACACAGCACAAATGAATGCGGTTGCTCGCCCGTGGTTTACGCAATGAACCGATATCTGTTCTTGGCTTCATGCAGCTTGTTTGCAGCGCGCTCAAGGTCAGCCTGTATGTTCTCTGCGAGCTTGCCTCCAACACTTTCCATGAAATCACTCAACTCATTTTCCTGAATGTCTTCAAGTGCGGCCAGTGTAATTCCAAGGCCTGCCAGTTGCGCCGTTATTAACCTAACTTGCTCATGACGATGTACGTGCTTGACGCTTGTTGCATCGACGTGGCTGCGCATTTCCAACAGGTCTTCCTCTGATGATCCAGCAACCAAGTCCCACATTTTATGGTTTGACCAACGCGCGCGGTTGCCATCGTCAGGATCAGGTTCGCAGTATCGTATTTTCTTTAGCGCCTCGGCAATGACATCCCCAAACATCGCATCGAACTGAGGCCATGTCCTGATCTGCCAACGATCCTTGAGCAAGTCCTTCCCGGCGCGCACCTCAACACGCCAAACGCGGCTCTGAGACGGATCAGAAGGGTCTAAAGGGGTTAAACCATCTCGCTCTAGGTTGGTGTTCCAGATATCCCACCAGATCGGCTTTTTCTTGTCGATCACTTCGCGACGCTTGTCATAGATGATGACCTGCCGTCCCGGCATTTTACCGACCGTGACGGATGTGAACTGACCAGATTTACCGTTGCTGCGTATATCATCTTGAGCAGTGAGATAGTCAGCGCGGTTGGTATGACTGTGAATGACGAAGTTTTCCGGAACCAGTTCGAATTCCGGTGCGAGGATATCAACGCAGAAATCCGCACGACCGATACTAACTTGATGCGACTGAAAGCGGATTCCAAGCCTTGTTAGGGTCTTGTCAATGTAGGAACGCGCGTATCCGAGCCCTTGTGTCGCAAGAAGCGTTGACCCTACAGAAACCCGAATGCCCCAAGGGTCGCGTGCATTTGGTTTCTTGAAAGACCAATGTACATCCAAAGGGCCACCTTTGAGGATAAAGCGATACCCGTTGCCACCATGGGGCAACAAGTCAAAGTCTGCGCCGCCGTAACTGAATGCAACAGGGTGTCGCTCTTCTTCGGCTCTTTCTCGTTCGGCGTTCAGCAGGTCAAACAGTTCCTGAGAGATATTCGCTTGAATCGAAAGTGCGATAGTGTCGAAGCCTCGATGTACAACGTGCATTTTTTGGTCTCCTTGGGTTTCAGTATTTCCAGAGGGGGGTGCTACAATCACCCCCCTCTTTCGGCGGATACCGCGCGATTTTGTTGAGGTTGGGAAAAGGGGCGGGCGCTGGCGCGCCCTTCGATAGTGCCTCCGGCGGGGCAGCTATTATTTTGGGGCCGGGCTGAACGCCCGGCGGATATCATTGGCTGGCTGCGGCCTGTTTCCGGGAAATCCAATTCTCTGCACGTTCCGCGCATTTGGCAACGTTGAGAAGGTCACTGTGAGAAAATGCGCTGGTGGTGCGCCAGTCACCTTCCCCGTTCTTGTAGGACCGTGAGATATCGACGGAAAAGAAACCGTCATTGTCCCAGATCGTTGCGGTAATAAGCCCGATTTTGAATTTGAATGCGGGTTGCTGTGTCATGATGAACTCCTTGTTTGAACCGTTTGGCAGACACAAAAAGGGCGCGAGGTGGCGACACCCCGCGCCCCAAGAGCCATTCGGCCCCAAAATCCCGCTCAGCGCTGCCAACTCTGAGCGGGCAAAACTCGAATATCAGGAAGGTGCAGCGCTGGTATTGGCGACCCGCTTTTCAGCAATCCACTTTTGCAGATCGCGGCGCGTGTAGCGGACAGAGCGACCGGAGACTTTTACGAACATCGGCCCACCGCCTCGGACGCGCCAGTTCTGCAAGGCACGCACGGAGTAGCAAAGATAGTTGGCGGCTTCTTTTTCGTCGATAAGCCGGTCGAAGTAGTCAGGATCAATCTGTGCTTGCATGGTCGCCTCGCTGCATTTCGTTTCGTTGCAACCAGAATGCAGCGTAGGCGCGGACTATTCTAATGTCATATATGGCTCAAAATCTGTCCATTTTTGACATCCTCTATTTCTTAAGGCCAAACACGCGGAATGTCGTATTCCCGATAGTGTGCGATGACGGGAATTTGTGGCTCTGATCCGCCCAGAAGAATGCATATAGAAAGCTAAAGAAATCGCTTTTATAGGGCTGGTCTTCGTCTAGTTCGTCGTAGCGATAAGTCTCCATCGGGTTGCGTCCGGTGTAGTGCAGGAAGACCTTCGCGAGTTGTTGGATCGTTTCTTCCAAACTTTCATTTTGTTTCGGTCTGGCGCGCGGACGCTTGTGCTGTTCCAGTGCCTCACCGATCAGGAACTGAATCTTCGGCAATTTTTCTTGAACGTCATCTACGAGATGTTCGCTGTAGCCAAGACCTTCGTGATCAGAACCCAAAGAGTCTTCAAAGTAGTTTTCCGGCTCGTTACCCATACCCACCTCGTCAAACTCCCATTGGATAGAGGGTGGCAGGTTTGAAAGCTGCTCCAGCAAAGAACTGATGGTCTTGTCCAGCTTGCCGTAGATCGCTTTGCGCTCTTTCGCTGACAGTGGTGCTATCCGTCGGGGTTTGGGATGGTAGTGCTGAGCAATCCAACCAATGTCCGCAACAAACCCTTCCGCGATTGGCAAGGGGAGTTGCATCTGCTTCCACATGTTTTCGAAATCCAATTCGCTTTTCTTGTTCTGACTATCCAGCATAAACCCTGAGCCTGCAATTTTATCTAACGTATGGTTGCTGTCTGGTGCCCTATGTAACGTAACCTATACGTAGAGCGCTCAATCCCTTGCTGCTTTCCCTATGTAAGGTAACGTTACAGAACAACCTGCAGTGCTGCGGTTCCTTTATTTAAGGCCGCGAACGCTTAGTTTCTTGAGCACGGTTTTTGAGGTGTGCCGCATTGCTCAAAAAAGTTGGTGGTGGAAAAGCACCGTAAGAAAAGGGAACACACCTTCATGGTCCCCTTTTCTTATTGCTGTTTGGAAGACTTAACCAGTCACGCCGATTTGCGGACAGTTCTTCGTCTGCATGGCCTGCGTGATGGCGTCGTAGTTACCTTTGGCTGCCGCCAATTGGTCGGCGTGATCCTGTGTCGCCGCCATAGCCAACGCGGCAGGCCAGAACAGAACCAGCGTCACGCCTGTAATGACTGCGTCATCCGTAGCAGCTTTCTTTTGGTCTGCCGTCAACTTGTTTACGTTGCTTGCAATTTGGTTGCGCTCGGCGTGCAACTGCTGGCATGAGCGCCCATCGAAGATTGCCGGGCTAACATATGTGGCACCGACCTTATCCGGCGACTGCGCGCAGGCAGCTACGAACGGTAAGAGAGAAACAAAAGCTAGAAACCTACGCATGAAATACTCCTTTACATACATGCGGTTACCGTCGGGTTAGCGCCATGGGAATGAGGCTTTAGCATGGCGACCTCTGTCCTTTTTGATGTCCTGATGGATGCTGCCAGCGGATGTTATTGCGTGCTGGAACTCAAGCGGGGTTTTTAACCCCGCGTTTGCAAGGATGAGACAGAATGAAGTGCCAATTCACCTTGGTCGAAACACTTACCGCGAAGTTCATCCAACAACTCTTAGAGGTGCGGACCGTGCGTCCTTGCGCACCGCACGTGCCAATCGCGCTGCCACTGATCCTGCTGCTCGTTGCACCGCATCATCTGCCAGATGCGCATAGCGCAGGGTTGTGGTTAGATTCTTGTGACCCATGATCTCTTTCAATGTAAACGGATCGATCCCGTCTTTCATTGCCACAGATGCGTATGTGTGCCTGAGATCGTGTATACGGACATCTTCTAATCCTGCTGCCCTACGTATACGCCGCCAAGGCTTTTGCAGGTTGTTGAGTGGCCCGGTCTCCGACTCGCCTAATATGACGTAAGGGTTTCCCGGTTGCCGGGGCAGGTCCATCAGGATGTCATAGGCTTCCCTCGGCAGGGGTATGCGCCGCCGTCCGGTCTTGCTGTCCGGCAATTCCAGATGGTGCGACGTAACATAGTCCCAGCGCAGTGTCAGAATCTCGCTGAGGCGGCACCCGGTGTAAATCAGCAACAAGAGTGCCGACCCCACGTAAACGGTCTCTGTACCGGCTTCCAACGCCTCTGCTAGCACTTCGCCAAGCCGTATCTGTTCCGCGTCGGACAGGTAGCGTTTCTTTTCTTCTTCGCGAAACTTCTTGATCCGGCGCGCGGGGTTCGATCCCGGTTGCCGCAATCCCCAATCCTCGGCCAGATTGAACAGCTTCGACAACATCGCCGCAGCCCGGTTGGCCTGATAAGGCGTTTCGCGCAATCCGTGATGGAATGCCACCACATCGGCGCGGGTAACTTCTGCAATCGGGATGGGGCCAAGCTTGGGGCGGATGAACCGGCGAATAACACTGTGATAGTCGCGGGCAGTGGTCGGCTTGCAATGCTGACCGACATATTCCTCAAGGAATCGGTCACAGAGACCCGCCACGGTTGGCGCGCGCCGTTTGGCCTGTCTCTCGGCGGAAGGGTCCGACCCGCGCGCCACGTCGCCCAGAAGCTGCTTTGCTCGTGTCCGCGCTTCCTCGGCTGTCAGGACGCCATGCTGCCCGATGGTGATCCGCCGTGTTCGGCGTCCGGCGCGGTACTGAACCAGATATGTCTTTTTGCCGGAAGGATAGACCCGCAGCCCAAAGCCGCGCATGTCCCGGTCCCAGACAAGGTATTCTTTGGCTTCTACAGCAAGCCCCTCTACAGCGCGTTTGGTCAGTTTGAACATATCCAGAACACTCCTTGCTTCCGGCCTGCTTCCGGAAGCTATACGGAAGCAAATGGCGGCGAATTCTGGAGTAAGTCATGAATTCAAGGCGCAGCGGCGGTCAACTTAAATTACTGTTTTTGCTTCATTTTTGTCAGTGTGGCGAAATCTGGCGAAATGCGGAGAAATGGCTCTGGCCGTTCTTTTAATTAGTGGGTCGCAGGTTCGAATCCTGCACGGCTCACCACTTTATTTTTGATAAAACCGAATGGGCGCGGTTGGCGTAGTATACCGCCGAAATCACTGCCGGGCTTTTGCCGTCCTGAACAGCAGTAGAAATACGAAAACCGATCCGATCGAAGTGGTCACGATTCCGACCGGCAGTTCCTGTGGCGCGAGCAACAGCCGGCTCAGGATGTCCGAGCCTGTCAGTAACGCGGCACCGACAATCGCGGCTGTGGGTAGCAAGCGGTTGTGGAGGGGGCCCGCGATTCCGCGTGCGATATGGGGCACCATCAAACCAACAAACCCGATTACACCAGCCACTGACACAAAGGCTGCTGTTGCAAGGGCTGCCGCGAAGAACATTCCGAACCTCAGGCCTTGCACGGGCACACCTAGCGTGGACGCAGTCAGGTCACCGGTCAGAAGGGCGTCGAGCCAGCGGCTGCGGTAAAGCGAATATGACAAGATCAGCGCCAGACCGGCACAAACCAATGGGAACGTCTCCCACCGGGCGAGGCCGAGGCCGCCCAGCATCCAGAAAATGACCGAATGTGCGGCCCTGTTGTCGCCCGCGAAGATCAGATAATTGGTGATGGCTGAAAACAGAAATGAAACGGCGAGCCCTGCGAGGATCAGCTTTTCGGGCGCGCTGGTCCGCAGCCCGTGAACCAGCGCCAGCACGATCCCCGACGCGACGAGACCCCCGCAAAAGGCCGCTATTGGCAATGTCCAGAACCCGAGGATGTCGCCGGTTACCGTAATCACAAATACGGCTCCGGCGGCCGCGCCCGAGGACAGACCGAACAGAAAGGGGTCAGCCAGATCGTTGCGCGTGGTGGTCTGCAGAACAACGCCCACAATGCCCAGCCCAGCTCCAATCACGGCGGCGAACAGGGCACGCGGCAAGCGCAGATCAAAGACAATACGGTGGAGGGGCGACATCTCTCCGTCCGTCAGGCCCGTGCCCAAAAGGAACGCATCGAACGCGTCAGAGGTGGGGATGGGCGTCGTGCCGTAGACGGTTGAGATCAGCAAGAGGGCGACCAGAACGGCCGCCCCCAGCAGGAGTGTCAGGCCAAAACGGCCCATATCAGTTCAGGCCCGGATGCATGGCCTGCGCCATTTTCGAAATTGCCTGAATATTTGCAGGCCCGGGTGTCAGTTCTTCGTAACGCAAGCCGATCCAGCGTTCGTTCTTGACCGCATCGATTTGCGACATCACGGGATGATCCTTGAGGAACTGGAACGTATCCGCTGCGCTCTGACCGCCCTGATAGTCCAGCAGAACAAGGAATTCCGGGTTCGCGGCGGCGACGGCCTCCCACGAGGTGCGACCCCAGCTTGTGTCCATGTCATGGGTGACATTTGTACCGCCCGCGGCGGAAATCATGGCGTCGGGAATGGCGAACTTGCCAGCCGTAAAGGGCGCGTCCGCAGGGCCGTCCAGCAAGAAGACGCGGGGTTTTTCCAGCTTGGAGGTTTGGGCTTCGATGTTGCCCAGTTCATCTTTCCAGCCGGTTACCAGTGTTTCGGCTTTGTCTTCAACATGCATAACTTTGCCCAGGCGCAGGACGTCATCAAACAACAGGTCCATGCTGGCAACGGGGCGGTCCTTGTTCAGATGCACACAGCTTTCGGTCAGGACCATGGTCTTGATGCCAAACGGGGCCAATGTGTCCGGAGTTACGTCACCGCCCGGCTTCATTCCATAGTACCAGCCCGCAAAGAACATATCCGGTTCGACTGCAACAAGGTTTTCAACCGTCGGGTATTTCGGCGCAAGCTCGGGGATATCACCACGCATCTCGTCGAAATCCGGGCTGGTCTTATACCACCCGGTGATGCCGGTCAGGCCAACAACCTTGTCCTGCAGACCAAGGGCAAAGACCATATCGGTCATGTTCATATCATGGACAACGATCCGTTCGGGCGCGGCATCAAAAACCAGAGGTTCGCCGCAATTGTCGACCGTGATCTCATGCGCCAAAGCACCGGTTGCCATGGTTGTGGCCAAAGCCGCGGAACAGAGGTGTTTCATTCAGTAAAGCTCCTTGTTTGATTTGTGATTGAAGTTTTTCGGATATCCAGAGCCGGGACCACACGGCCTTCGTGGTGAAAACACAAGTAATCCACGCCAAATGTGTCGCGAACCCTGTCAGCGGTCAGCACATCGGCAACCGGGCCAAAGCCGGTTAGCCGGGTGCTTTTCATCAGTGCCACATGGGTGGCGAATTCGGGGATCATTACCAGATCATGCACGATCATCACCACCGTTATGCCCAGATCGGCAACCAGTGACAGCATCCGCCCTTTGGCATCCGGATCCAGATGGTTGGTCGGTTCGTCCAGAAACAAAAGCGACGGGTTTTGCGCCAATGCGCGCGCAATATGCGCCCGCTGGCGCTCGCCCCCCGACAGCACGGCCATCCGTTTGTCCGCCAGCAGGTCAAGCCCTGTAAGATGTAAAATCCTGTCCAGATCTTCAGCGTGCTCCTCGGCCGAGCGGTCTGCCCTGATGGGAATCTGCCCCAGAGCCACATAGTCTCGCAGCATCAGCCTGCCGTCCGGAAATTCCTGTTGGCTGACGGTGGCCATCACCCGCGCGCGCTCATGTGCCGACATCTCTTTGAGGCTGCGCCCGTTCACGAGCACATCCCCCTGAGACAGCTCGGCCGCACCACACAGTAGGTTCAAAAGCGTTGTCTTTCCCGCGCCGTTTGGTCCGGCGATGGCCAATATGGCCCCTTCATCCAGTTCGAAAGATGCGCCTTGCAGAAGCATGTCCCCGTTTAGTGCATAATATTCAAGGTCGAGCGCAATCAGGAAAGCCGGGTTCGTCATGGAAGCTCCTCCATTTCCAGCGGGGGCATGCGCGACAGAGTTTTTGTGTACAGGGCTCGAGGACGTTCGGTCGCGCTGGTCCAGCCATCCGCGCTGTCGCAATACTGCTGCGCGAACTCAGCCAGTGCATCAAGGTCTCGCGCGTCCTGAATATCTCCAAACAGATACTGCGCTTTTCCGGAGGCCTGAAACCCAACCGTTCTAGGCGTGTCGCAGCCTGCCATGCAGTCAACCATGCGAATGGCGAAGCCCGAGGGCAAATTCGCGGCTAACCCGTCGCGCAGATTTTCAACCGGAAGCGTCCCTTTGCAGGCCGCACAAACAAGCAGGTAGTGATCGGGAATACTCGACATGATGTGCTTCGCTTACCGTCGATTTACAGGTATTGCAATGTTATAACGTAACCAAAGCATCAGCCTAGGTTCGTATTGGGATGTCCCATTATTGCCAATAATGCAAAAGGAATAGAGGTGATCAGTCGCCCTTAGCATCGCCCTCTCCGCTTGGTACCAAGCGCGGGCAGAAGGTGCAGGTTATGTCAACACGTATGCAACGTGCCATCAAAGCCTCCTTCCAGGACGCCCCGCCCCGGGTTGGTTGAACATGTGATGGCAGGTCTCCTGACTTGCGGGTCGATGCTCGGCCATCCTTCCCGACCCTCTGGGCCAGTGGGTGTTTGGCGTCGCTCACCGCTTACAGTTGCGGGGGCAGTCACGGACTTGGCGCCAATCGGCAAACCTCACCGTATTCCCTTTTCATCCCTTGGGCGCACCATCGGGAACCATCAAGGGATTGCTTGCCTGAGTTAACCCGACGCGTCAACGCAAAATCCTGGAGGAGTTCTGATTTAACCCATTTCCCATCGCGGCCTGTTGCGGACGTATACAGATGCGCAGCCGCAAAGCGATCAGATTGCAGTGATATTTCGGGGATTTGGTGCCCAGGAGAGGACTCGAACCTCCACGTCCATACGGACACTAGCACCTGAAGCTAGCGCGTCTACCAATTCCGCCACCTGGGCAGGTGTCGTGGAGGGGCGTTTAAGCCCACCGGCCAGAAGCGTCAACAGGATTCGGACAGAATTTTGAAAGTTTTTTGACCTGCCTGTAAAAGCCCCCGCTCTGCATGGATATTTTCCAGCGCGCGCGGCGTTATTGCGCCTTGTTCCCTGCGTTCTGGAGCGGTAGATCGAACTAAGACCTACTCAGCAGGAGCCCCATCATGTCCAAAATGGTCACGATTTACGGTGGATCAGGATTTGTCGGCCGTTACATCACGCGGCGCATGGCAAACGAAGGCTGGCGTGTGCGGGTCGCTGTGCGGCGGCCCAATGAGGCGATGTTCGTCAAGCCCTATGGTGTTGTTGGCCAGGTCGAGCCGGTTCTGTGCAATATCCGTGATGATGCCTCTGTCGCGGCGGCAATGCACGGCGTTGATGCGGTGGTCAACTGCGTGGGTGTCCTGAACGAATTGGGCAAGAACGAGTTTGACGCCGTACAGGCCGAAGGGGCTGAGCGTGTTGCGCGTTTGGCCGCGCAGCAGGGTGTGGCCCGGATGGTGCATATCTCGGCAATCGGAGCTGACGCAGAGTCGGATAGCACCTATTCCCGCACCAAAGCGGCCGGTGAGGCCTGTGTTCTGGAGCATATGCCGAATGCGGTCATTCTGCGCCCGTCGGTGATTTTCGGAACGGAAGATCAGTTCTTCAACCGCTTCGCCACAATGACACGTTTTGGGCCGTTACTGCCCCTGGTCGGGGCTGAGACCCGGTTCCAACCGGTTTACGTGGACGACGTCGCGCAGGCTGCCGTTCAAGGTGTATTGGGTCAGGCGACTGCGGGCATCTATGAGCTGGGTGGCCCCGAAACCAAAAGTTTCCGCGCGTTGATGCAGCAGATGCTGGATGTCATTCACCGGCGTCGTATTATTGTTGGCCTGCCATTCTGGGTTGGCAAAATCATGGCCGGCGTTCTGGATATCGTGAAGTTTGTCAGCTTTCAGCTTTTCCCGAACCACATCCTGACCAAGGACCAACTGAAGAACCTGCGCCGCGATAATGTCGTTTCCGAAGATGCCAGAACATTTGCGGACTTGGGAATTGAACCGACAGCGCTGGAATCGGTCCTGCCAGAGTATCTTTGGAAGTTCCGCCCGTCGGGTCAGTATGACGACATTCAGAACTCGGCCAAGAACCTGAAAATCTGATCAGCCATAGGCGATCGTCAGCAGTATCACACCCAGAATGACCCGGTAGATCACGTAGGGTGTGAAACTGACACTGCGCAGCAGGCGCATCATCAGGCTAAGGGCCAGCAATGCCGAGAAAAAGGCGAAGATGGCCGCGATCGCACCGTCTTTGGCAAGTTGCGCGTCAGCTTCTCGGATCACATCCAGCGACAGCAGCGCCCCCGAGGCAAGTATCGTCGGGATCGACATCAGCATGGCAATCCGGGCCCCGTCTTCCCGTGTGTATCCAAGCTGCCGTGCGCCGGTGATTGTAATGCCTGAACGGGATGTGCCGGGGATCAGGGCCAGGACCTGCCACAGCCCCATGATCACGGCATCTTTTGGTCCCCAGTCTTCGGCCTTCTTGGTCTGAGCGCCTCTTTGGTCCATCCAGTAAAGCAGAAGGCCGAACCCCAGCATCGTCCAGCCGATCACCGCGACAGAGCGCATGGCATGGCTTAGACCTGTGGTATGCAGGATCGCGCCAGCGACGACGGTGGGAATCGTTGCGATGATTAAGGACAAGGCAAGGCGGGATTGCGGTGTGTCCATCCGTCCGGTTAGCGCTTTGGGTAATCCGATAAGCGCCTGTTTCACGTCCGTCCAGAAATACAGAATAACCGCCCCGAGGGTGCCGACATGCACTGCCACATCGATGGCCAACCCTTGATCATCCAGGCCGGTCAGGCTGGGCAGCAAGATCAGGTGGCCCGAGGATGAGATCGGCAAAAATTCAGTTATTCCCTGAATGATTGCCACGAGAATCAGCTGGAATAGACTCATCTGCTCTGCCGTGCCGTTGTCATGCATTCTTTGATTTTTATGGGTATAAGCGTGATGACCGAAAGGGAAGTGCTCAAATAGGTCCGTATCGGACATAATTTCGAAGGCAATTCCTTTAGAATTTCGGGCGCCAGCATAAATTTTAGGCATTTAGGTCAGCATATATGACTTTTCATCTGTAAGGTCATCTCGTAAAGAGGTCCGATCAAGCCAATTCATGGAGTCTGACCCGTGGCCAAGCAACCGATGCTGAAATTTGTGCAGATCGACCGCGTCATGCCTGAAAAGCGTGCCGCACGTGACCGCAAGGAAGACTTTGACGAAATCTACGCTGAGTTCGCCGCTGAGAAGGCAGCGGAACAGGCCAGCCGATGCAGCCAGTGTGGGGTTCCATATTGCCAATCCCATTGCCCGTTGCACAACAATATTCCCGATTGGCTGAACCTGACTGCGACAGGCCGGCTGGAAGAGGCGTATCAGACCAGTCAGGCGACCAATACCTTCCCCGAGATTTGTGGCCGCATCTGCCCGCAGGACCGCCTGTGCGAAGGCAATTGCGTGATTGAGCAGTCAGGTCATGGCACTGTCACCATTGGCACCATCGAGAAATACATCACCGACACCGCTTGGGACAAAGGTTGGGTCAAGCCCGCCACGCCCGCAGCCGAACGTGGAGAAAGCGTGGGCATCATCGGCGGCGGCCCCGGCGGGTTGGCAGCCGCAGATTTGCTGCGCCGTGCGGGGGTGCAGGTCACAGTATATGACCGTTATGACCGGGCCGGTGGCCTTTTGATGTATGGCATTCCGGGCTTCAAGCTAGAGAAAGACATCGTCCAGCGCCGCAACGACTTGCTGGCTGATGGTGGTGTGGAATTCGTTCTGAACTGCGACGTGGATGCCAGCAAGTTTGAAGAGATTCGCGCCAAACATGACGCGGTTATCATTGCAACGGGGGTCTACAAGTCGCGCGATCTGTCCATGCCCGGCAGCGGGCTGGGCGGGATTGAAAAGGCTATCGACTTCCTGACCGCCTCGAACCGCAAAAGTTTTGGCGATGCGGTTGAGGATTTTGACAACGGACGCCTGAATGCAGCCGGTAAGAAAGTTGTGGTGATCGGCGGCGGTGATACCGCGATGGACTGCGTGCGCACTTCGGTCCGCCAGGGCGCGACCTCGGTCAAATGCCTGTATCGCCGCGACCGTGCCAACATGCCCGGCTCGCAGCGCGAAACGCAGAATGCCGAGGAAGAAGGCGTGATCTTTGAATGGCTGAGCGCGCCCAAGGGGTTCACCGGCGATGACAGGGTCTCTGGCGTGATGGTGCAAAAGATGCGTCTGGGGCAGCCCGATGCGTCGGGTCGCCAGGCCCCCGAAGTCATTGAGGGCGCGGACTACGTCGAAGAAGCGGATCTTGTGATCAAGGCGCTGGGTTTCGAGCCCGAAGATCTGCCCACCCTGTTTGGTCAACCCGACCTGCCGGTGACCCGTTGGGGCACCGTCAAGGCTGCGTTCCAGACCGGTGAGACCGAGATGGACGGTGTCTACGCCATTGGGGACATCGTGCGCGGCGCTTCTCTGGTGGTCTGGGCGATCCGCGACGGTCGGGATTGTGCCGAAGCGGTCATTGACCGGTTCAATACCAAGGCAGCCATCGCAGCCGAGTAGCCCAACGCCCAGCGACAGGAGGGTCAGATATGCCCGAATTGCAAGGCCAATGTATGTGCGGTGCGGTCACCGTAACCGCCACCCCGGCGAAAGACTCGCTGGGTGCGTGCCATTGCGACCAGTGTCGCCGCTGGACCAGCTCGATGCTGGTGACCTTTCAGGCCGAGCCTGGCTATGCCGCTTTGGGCCCGGTCAAAACCTTCACCTCGTCCGATTGGGCCGAGCGCGCTTTCTGCGCGGATTGCGGCTCGGCGCTGTGGTACCGGATCACGCTTCCGGGTGAGATGCACGGACATACTCAAATCGCAGCGGGTCTGTTCGAAGACACAGGCAACCCGCTGCAACTGGAACTTTATATCGACAAGAAGCCCGACGGGTATGCGTTCGCAGGCGAGCGCAGGCAAATGACCAAAGCAGAGGTCGAAGCCATGTTTGCCCTGCCGGAAGAAGGAGACAACCAATGACCAAATATGATGCCGATTGGGTGCGCGCCGAAGAAACCAAGCGCAAATGGATGGCGGAAAACGGTCTCTATTCCGAGGAAGAAGAGCATTCTTCCTGCGGTGTCGGGCTTGTGGTGTCGGTTGACGGCAAGAAAAGCCGCAAGGTTGTTGACGCAGGGATCGATGCGCTCAAGGCGATCTGGCACCGGGGCGCTGTGGATGCGGATGGCAAAACGGGTGATGGGGCCGGTATCCATGTGCAGATCCCTGTACGTTTCTTCTATGATCAGATCCGCCGTACCGGGCATGAGCCCAATCTGAACGAATTGATCGCAGTTGGTCAGGTTTTTCTGCCGCGCACCGATTTCGGCGCGCAGGAGACCTGCCGGACTATTGTTGAGACCGAAGTTCTGCGGATGGGGTATTACATCTATGGCTGGCGTCACGTGCCTGTCGATGTGACCTGTTTGGGCGAAAAGGCCAACGCGACCCGGCCCGAGATCGAGCAGATTCTGATCTCGAATTCCAAAGGCGTGGATGAGGACACGTTCGAGCGTGAGCTCTACGTCATCCGCCGCCGCATCGAAAAGGCTGCGGCTGCGGCGGGTGTCGGCGGATTGTATATCGCCTCGCTCAGCTGCCGGTCCATTATCTACAAAGGAATGATGCTGGCCGAACAGGTGGCCGTCTTCTACCCCGACCTGATGGACGAACGCTTTGAATCGGCCTTTGCTATCTATCACCAGCGGTATTCGACCAACACGTTCCCGCAATGGTGGCTCGCTCAACCCTTCCGGATGCTTGCCCATAACGGGGAAATCAACACGCTGAGAGGCAACGTAAACTGGATGAAAAGCCATGAGATCCGCATGGCCTCGGCATCCTTTGGGGACCACGCCGAAGATATCAAACCGATTATCGCGGGCGGTTCGTCGGATTCGGCCGCATTAGACTCGGTTTTTGAGGTTCTGGTGCGCGCTGGCCGTTCTGCCCCGATGGCGAAGACCATGCTGGTCCCGGAAAGCTGGTCCAAGCAGGCGGTCGAGCTGCCGCAAGCATGGCGCGACATGTATTCCTACTGCAACTCGGTGATGGAGCCGTGGGATGGCCCTGCCGCTCTGGCCATGACCGATGGTCGTTGGGTGTGTGCCGGGCTCGACCGGAACGGCCTGCGCCCGATGCGGTACGTGGTGACAGGCGATGGTCTGGTCATCGCCGGGTCCGAGGCGGGTATGGTGCCCATTGATGAGGCCAGCGTGGCCGAAAAAGGCGCGCTTGGCCCGGGGCAGATGCTGGCCGTCGACATGAAAAAGGGCAAGCTGTACCGGGATACCCAAATCAAGAACAAACTTGCGCGCGCCTTGCCGTTTGGCAACTGGGTCAGCAAGATCAATGATCTGGACGATACGCTGGCTGGCGTGACCGAAAAGCCCATGTTCAAGGGTGAAGAGTTGCGTAAACGGCAGATCGCGGCGGGCTATTCGGTTGAGGAACTGGAGCAGATCCTCGCCCCGATGGCCGAAGATGGCAAAGAAGCGCTGGCCTCGATGGGGGATGACACGCCTTCGGCAGTTCTGTCCAAGCAATACCGCCCGCTTAGCCATTTCTTCCGCCAGAACTTCAGTCAGGTGACCAACCCGCCGATTGACAGTCTGCGCGAATACCGCGTGATGTCGCTGAAAACACGGTTTGCCAATCTCAAGAACGTGCTGGACGAAGACAGCAGCCAGACCGAGATCATCGTGCTGGAAAGCCCCTTTGTCGGGAACTCTCAGTGGGAAACTCTGGTTGAGAATTTCGATGCCCCGCTGGCCGTGATCGATTGCAGCTTTGAACCGGGCGCAGGTAACCTGGATGCCGCTTTGATCCGTATTAGAGCCGAAGCAGAGGAAGCCGTGCGCTCGGGCGCCGGGCATCTGGTGCTGACGGATCAGTATTCCGGCCCCGGCAAGGTTGCGGTGCCGATGATATTGGCAACAAGTGCCGTGCATTCACACCTGACCCGTCAGGGGCTACGCACGTTCTGCTCGCTCAACGTGCGTTCGGCCGAGTGCATTGACCCGCATTACTTTGCCGTTCTGATCGGCTGTGGTGCGACGGTGGTGAACGCTTATCTGGCCGAGGATTCGCTGGCTGACCGGATCGAGAGGGGGTTGCTGGACGGTTCCTTGACCGAGAACGTTGCACGCTATCGCGAGGCCATTGATCAGGGTTTGCTCAAGATCATGGCCAAGATGGGGATTTCGGTGATTTCCTCCTACCGAGGAGGCCTGAATTTTGAGGCGGTAGGCCTTAGTCGCGCCATGGTGGCCGAGTATTTCCCGGGCATGACCAGCCGCATCTCGGGCATCGGTATCCACGGTATCCGGGTCAAGGCAGAAGAGATTCACGCCAAGGGCTGGGACAGCGGTCTGGACGTATTGCCCATCGGCGGTTTCTACAAGGCGCGTAAGTCGGGTGAGACCCACGCGTGGGAAGCGACCTCGATGCATATGATGCAAATGGCCTGTAACAGAGCCTCATACGAGCTGTGGAAGCAATATTCGGCCAAGATGCAATCGAACCCGCCGATCCACCTGCGTGATCTGATGGATTTCAAACCATTGGGCAAGCCGGTGCCGATTGAAGAGGTCGAGTCGATCACCTCAATCCGCAAACGTTTTGTCACCCCGGGCATGTCGCTGGGCGCGCTGAGCCCCGAGGCGCACAAGACGCTGAACGTGGCGATGAACCGGATTGGTGCAAAGTCTGACTCGGGTGAAGGTGGGGAAGATCCTGCGCACTTCGTACCGGAGCCAAATGGCGACAACCCGTCGGCCAAGATCAAACAGGTGGCTTCGGGCCGCTTCGGCGTGACCGCCGAGTATCTGAACCAGTGTGAAGAGCTGGAGATCAAGGTCGCCCAAGGCGCGAAACCCGGTGAGGGCGGTCAGCTGCCCGGAATGAAAGTCACCGACCTGATCGCGCGTCTGCGGCATTCGACCAAGGGTGTGACACTGATCTCACCGCCGCCGCACCACGACATCTATTCGATCGAGGACCTGGCGCAGCTGATCTATGACCTCAAGCAGATCAACCCGCGCTGTAAGGTTACGGTGAAACTGGTGGCGTCTTCGGGCGTTGGCACGATTGCAGCCGGTGTGGCCAAGGCCAAGGCGGATGTCATTCTGATCTCGGGCCACAACGGTGGTACCGGGGCGTCGCCCGCGACCTCGATCAAATATGCGGGTCTGCCGTGGGAGATGGGCCTAACCGAGGCGCATCAGGTTCTGGCGATGAACAACCTGCGCGACCGCGTGACCTTGCGGACCGATGGTGGTCTGCGCACCGGGCGTGACATCGTCATGGCCGCCATGATGGGGGCTGAGGAATACGGTATCGGCACCGCCGCGCTGATCGCCATGGGCTGTATCATGGTACGTCAGTGCCAGTCGAACACCTGCCCGGTTGGCGTGTGTACGCAGGACGAAAGCCTGCGTGCCAAGTTCACCGGTAACGCGGACAAAGTTGTGAACCTGATCACGTTCTACGCGCAGGAAGTGCGCGAAGTCCTCGCCAGCCTCGGTGCGCGGTCAGTGGATGAGATCATCGGGCGTGCTGATCTGCTGGCTCAGGTCAGCCGGGGCTCGGCGCATCTGGACGATCTGGACCTCAACCCGCTGCTGATCACGGTCGATGGGGCGCATGACATTGTTTATGACCGTGACAAGGATCGAAATGCGGTGCCGGATACCTTGGATGCCGAAATCGTCCGCGATGCGGCGCGCTTCCTGAAAGACGGCGAGAAGATGCAGCTGTCCTATGCGATCCAGAACACCCACCGGACCGTGGGCACCCGTGTCTCCAGCCATATCGTGCAGAATTTCGGGATGCGGAACACGTTCCAGGACGACCACCTGCATGTGAAACTGCAAGGTTCTGCTGGTCAGTCACTGGGGGCATTTGCCGCTCCGGGCCTAAAGCTGGAGGTCTCTGGCGATGCCAACGACTATGTCGGTAAGGGCCTGTCGGGCGGTACCATTGTGGTGCGCCCACCGCAGGTCAGCCCGCTGAAGGCGGATGACAACACAATCATTGGCAACACGGTTCTTTATGGCGCTACCGATGGCCATCTGTTTGCGGCGGGCCGCGCGGGTGAGCGGTTTGCGGTACGGAACTCGGGTGCGACGGTTGTGATCGAGGGCTGCGGCTCGAACGGGTGCGAATACATGACCGGCGGTATTGCGGTCATTCTGGGAGAGATTGGCGCAAACTTCGGGGCCGGCATGACAGGCGGAATGGCCTATCTGTACGACCCCGGTGAATTGGCCGAAAGGCTGATGAACACGGAGACACTGGTGACCTGCCCGGTGACGGTGGATCATTGGGAAGGCCAGTTGAAAGCCCTCATCGAACGTCACGCCGCAGAGACCGGCAGCCGGAAGGCGGCTGACATTCTGCAGCATTGGGAAGTTGAGAAAAGCAACTTCCTGCAGGTCTGCCCGAAGGAGATGCTAAATAAGCTGCCTCATCCTTTGGCGGTGGAAACGGCGGCCGTACCGGCAGAATAAGCTTGTCCTAGCTGAAAATTGTGGCCCCGCGTGTCCTGATCGACACGCGGGGCTTGGTCATTTTGGCGGCGTTCCACGCAATTTCTTGCCCGGCAGAGCAAAATCCGCCTAATTTCGTTTACAGTTTCTTGTGAAGTTCCCGGCATTCTATGTGCTGGGAGATGTTATAGAAGTGGAGTATTCAAGTGCCCACCACCTATACGGACCAGTTCTTTCTCATTGACCCTGCCAATCCGGGGGCCAATGGCACGGTGCCTGGATCGACGCTGAGTGTCACAAGCCTGAATCTTGTTGATGAAAACGATGACGGCTTGATCAATCGGTTGAACAACGACTCGGTCGACGGCTCGGACATCACCGCGTCCTATTTCAATGACATGGTCACCATCCAATTGGCCAACGGCACCCAGGTTACCTATACAGGGGTAACTTTCTATCTAGCGGATGGTCGCGAAGTCTTTACGCCGACGGATGGATCGGTGTTGCAGGACGGTACGTTTGTATCCTCGTCCTTTACCGATACCAGCGATTCCGGTGGTTCATTCGGGTCGATTGACCCCACCACCGGCGGCGATCTGGGTCCGCCTTGCTTTACCGCTGGCACGCTGATCGATACGCCCGAGGGGCCGCGTGCGGTCGAAGAGCTGAATGTCGGGGATCTGGTGATCACTCAGGATCGTGGGGCGCAGCCATTGCTATGGGTCGGCAGCACAACCGTTGCGGCCGAAGGGAAATTTGCGCCGATTCAGTTTCAGGCCGGGATGTTTGGTTTGACCGAGCCACTATTGGTGTCTCCGCAACATAGGATGTTGGTCGATGACTGGCGTGCGCAGTATCTTTATGGCCAGCCGGAAGTTCTGATCGCTGCTCATTGCATGGTAAACGGGGAAACGGTGACTCGGGTGGAAGGCGGCACAGTCGAGTATTTTCATTTGCTGTTTGCACAGCACGAAATCATTACGGCCAACGGTGCCAAAACCGAAAGCTATTTCCCCGGTCATGCGGTCACGCAATCCGAACGCAGAACGCAGGCTGAAATTCTGGCGCTATTTCCGGAACTCGACCGGGATGGCGTTCAAGAGCTGAAAACCGCACGTCCGGTTGTTCACCCGCGCGAGGGGCGGTTGATCGCGATATAAGCCGTTTCAAACGGGCGCGGTGCGGCGTATAGCTTGGGTATGGCAAAGAAAGCAGTCCGCAAGAAAAGCGGAAAGAAAAACAAGGCATCAAAGGCAAAATCGACCCTGCCGCTTGGCCAACGGATTCGGCGCTGGGCCATTCGGGCTGTATTGGGTGTGGCTGCCGTGTTTGTCGCGCTGGTTTTACTGTATTCGGTTGTGAACCCTCCGGTCACGCATACGATCTGGACGGAATGGCGCCGCCTTGGCAAGGTTGAACGGGACTGGGTGCCTATCGAACAGATATCCCCCATCATGGCGCGATCGGTTGTCGCGGCCGAGGATGCGAATTTCTGTCTGCATTGGGGATTTGACGTCGAGGCCATCCGGGACGCGCTGGAGGATGGTGGTACGCGTGGGGCATCGACGCTGTCGCAACAGGTGGTCAAGAACGTGTTCCTGTGGCAGGGGCGCAGTTGGATACGCAAGGCGCTGGAAACGTCGATGACTCCGGTAGTGGAACTGTTTTGGAGTAAACAGCGCATTCTTGAGGTCTATTTGAACGTGGCCGAGACCGGGAATGGCGTCTTTGGGGTCGAGGCTGCGGCACAGCAAAATTTCGGTGTCAGTGCTGAGAATATGACGCCAACACAGGCGGCCCGGATCGCAGCTATCCTACCGTCGCCGCGCAATCGGTCGGTGACCGACCCCTCGGTTTTCACGCGAAGGCGGGCTGCATCCATACTGGAAGGGGCGGCCACCATCCGCGCAGATGGTCGCGCAGATTGTTTCGAGGATTGAAACCTGGCCCCGACCGAGGCTAAAGCTGAAAAGGTAGTCTCTGGTTCGATTGGAAATCCATGGCGCGTCTGTTTCACGTCCCCCTGTCCCCCTATTGCCGCAAAGTGCGCCTGTCTCTGGCTGAGAAAAAGATCGAGGTCGAACTGGTGGAGGAAAGGTATTGGGAACAGGATCCGGATTTTCTACGCCGGAATCCGGCTGGAAAGGTTCCGGTTTTGCGCCTGGATGGGCGTGTCATGTCGGAAAGCGCTGCGATTTGTGAGTATATTGAAGAGACCCGCCCTGAGCCCCCTTTGATGCCGAAACAGCCGGAAGCGCGGTACGAAGTTCGGCGCCTGGTGGGCTGGTTTGATGACAAGTTTCACCACGAGGTGACCTCGAAGCTGCTATATGAGCGGGTTAACAAGAAAGTAACCGGTCAGGGTTATCCGGACAGCAAGAACGTTAAGGAAGGCGCGCGGGCGATAAAGTATCATCTGGACTACATGGCCTGGCTGCTGGATCACCGGCGTTGGCTGGCAGGAGACCAGATGACATTGGCGGATTTTGCTGCCGCCGCGCATCTGTCGGCGTTGGATTACATATCTGACGTGGATTGGAACCGGAATATCGCGGTCAAGGATTGGTACGCCAAGATCAAGTCCCGCCCGGCGTTTCGGGCTATTCTGGCAGATCAGGTGCCTGGCTTTCGGCCACCGCCCCATTACGCGGATCTTGATTTTTGATAGGGTGGTAGAGGGGGCTGTCTGCCCCCTCTTGGCCCATTGGGCCAATTCACCCCTGAGGATATTTTGGGCCAGATGAAGAATGGATCGGAGTTGAAGGACAGGCTTGTGGAGCAGGCGCTGTCCGAGGGGTTTGTCTCGTGCCGGGTGTGCAGGCCATGGGATGTGCCCGAGGTTCCGAGACGATTGGCGGCGTTTGTTGCGTCCGGATTCCACGGCCAGATGGGGTGGATGGCTGAGCGGATGCATTGGCGCGGAGATCCTGCTGCGTTGTGGCCCGAGGCGCGCTCGGTCGTGATGTTGGCCGAAAGCTATACGCCTGAGCATGACCCGCTGGAGGTGTTGGACTACCCGGACCGCGCCGCGATTTCTGTTTATGCGCAGAACAAGGACTATCACGATCTGGTCAAGAAGCGGCTCAAGCGGCTGGCGCGGTGGTTGATCGCCGAGGCCGGGGGTGAGGTGAAAGTGTTTGTGGACACTGCGCCGGTGCCCGAAAAGGCACTGGGTCACGCGGCGGGGTTGGGGTGGCAAGGTAAACACACGAACCTTGTCAGCCGCGATTGGGGAAATTGGGCCTTTTTAGGGTCTGTTTTTACCACTTTGGATTTGCCTGCTGACATGGCAGAGGTGGATCACTGCGGGTCGTGCCGTGCCTGTTTGGATGTCTGCCCGACAGATGCATTTCCGGCGCCTTATCAGTTGGATGCGCGACGTTGTATTTCCTACCTGACGATCGAACATAAGGGGCCTGTGGACGAAGAGTTACGCGGCAAGCTGGGAAACCGGATTTACGGCTGCGATGATTGTCTGGCCGCGTGTCCGTGGAACAAGTTTGCCGTCAAGGCCAGCGACATGCGCTATGCGGCGCGTGAGGATTTGATCGCGCCTAGGCTTTCTGAGCTTGCGGTTTTGGATGATGCGGGGTTTCGGGCGAAATTCTCGGGGTCGCCAATCAAGCGGATTGGGCGGGACCGATTTGTGCGCAATGTGCTGTATGCGATTGGGAACTCGGGCAAGCGCGGCCTTTTGCCTGTTGCGCAGGGTTTGACCGAAGACGGGGATCCGGCTGTTGCTGATGCAGCACGCTGGGCGGTGGAACAGCTGGAATAAATGCCGCAAACAGGCTGGACGCGCTGCGTTTAGCCGCTACACCCGATCCAGGCGAATGGATGGAGGACCCTATGGCTTTGGCTTTGGGTGTGGACACCGGCGGAACCTATACGGACGCCGTTCTGGTTCGGGATGAAGAAGAGGTCGTGGCATCGGCCAAGTCTTTGACGACGCGAGAAGATCTGGCGATCGGGGTCGGCAATGCCATTTCTGCTGTGTTGGAGGACGCCAAGGTTGCGCCAGACAAGATTGCGTTGGCATCCTTGTCGACCACATTGGCCACGAATGCTTTGGTCGAGGGGCAAGGCGGGCGCGTGGCATTGGTTTATGTCGGTTTCCGGGACGGTGATCTGGAAAAGCATGGCTTGAAGGATGCGTTGAAGGGCGACCCGGCTTTGATCTTGTCGGGCGGCCATAACCATGCGGGAAATGAGGCGGCGTCGTTGGATACAGCTGCCTTGTTGGCTTTTTTAGACTCACATTCTGGGATATCCGGTTATGCCGTCGCGGCGCAGTTTGCGACGCGGAATCCGTCGCATGAGTTAGAGGTTGCTCGGATTATTGCAGAGCATACGGGCGTTCCGGTCACTTGTTCACACCAATTGTCGGCCAAGTTGAACGGACCAAAACGGGCTGTGACTGCGGTGTTGAATGCGCGCCTGATTGGGATGATCGACCGATTGATCGGGCGGGCGCAGGACAGGTTGCACGAGCTTGGAATCACCGCACCGATGATGGTCGTGCGTGGCGACGGCGCGCTGATGAGCGCCGAGCAGGCCCGGGAACGCCCGATTGAGACCATTCTAAGCGGGCCTGCGGCCTCGATTGTCGGGGCGCGATGGTTAACCGGGGTCGAGAACGCTCTGGTATCCGATATCGGTGGGACCACCACTGACGTGGCCTTGATCCGGGATGGCAAGCCGGCGATTGATCCGGCAGGAGCTCGGGTAGGTGGGTTCCGCACCATGGTCGAAGCGGTCGCGATGCGCACGCACGGTCTGGGGGGCGACAGTCAGGTCCATGTTGAGGTTCAGGGTCTGAATGGGGGCTTGTTTCTTGGCCCTCGCCGGGTTCTGCCCGTGTCGCTGATTGCGGTAGAGGCGCCCGAGGTTGTGCATGCCGCACTGGATGAACAACTGCGTGCGACCACGGTAGGAGAGCATGATACCCGCTTTGCGCGCTGTGTCCCGGGCGTATCAGCCGACGGTGTGGGTGCCCGCGAAGCCATGTTGCTGGAACGCATCGGAGATCGAGTCTTGCCGCTGAGCAAGCTGTTGCAGAATCGCATGGAGAACGGAGCGTTAAACCGGTTGGTGGATCGGGGGATTGTGCAGGTTTCGGGTGTGACGCCATCGGATGCCAGCCACGTTCTGGGGCGTTTAGCGGAATGGGATGGCGCGGCTGCAACCAAAGCGCTGGAATTGATCGCGCGCAAGCGGGTTGGTTCGGGTGAGTTGTTGGCGAAATCGCCAGAGCAATTGGCGCAGATGATCATTGATCAGCTTACAGAGCAAACCAGTTTGACCTTATTAGAGGCTGCTTTTTCCGAAGAAACAGACAATTTTGGCGTCGATCCTCATGAATTGGCGCGCCATGTGCTGACGCAGCGTGGTTTGGTGCGGCATCGCGGTTTGCTGGCGCTGGACGCGGCCCTGAATGTGGATGTGGTGGGTTTGGGCGCGTCTGCCCCCAGCTATTACACGGCCGTTGGCAATCGGTTGCGTTGCAACATGATCCTTCCCGAACATGCCGGGGTGGCCAACGCGATTGGGGCGGTTGTGGGGCGGCTGACTTTGCGGCGCGCGGGTACGGTCACGGTGCCGTCCGAAGGTCGTTTTCGCGTTCATCTTGAGGATGGCCCGCAGGATTTCGGTGATGCGGACTCGGCGCTTGATATGCTGGAAACCGTATTGCGCCACGAAACCGAGAAATCTGTGCGCGAGGCGGGGGCCGAGGACATCCACGTGATTGTGGATCGGGATATTCGTACCGCACAGATCGAAGGCAAAGACGTGTTTGTCGAAGCACTTGTTACAATCGAAGCCAGCGGCCGCCCGAGGGTGGCCGCCGGTTGATTTCAGGCCTTACTCGGCTGCGTCCACCCGTTTGGGCAGAACCCAATCGGGGCGAGGGAAGTGGCAGGTATAGCCGTTGGGGATGCGTTCAAGATAATCCTGGTGCTCGGGCTCGGCTTCCCAGAATTCGCCGACGGGCTCATGTTCGGTTACGACCCTGCCGGGCCAGAGGCCGCTGGCATTTACGTCTGCGATGGTGTCCAGAGCGACCTGTTTCTGTGCGTCATCCACATAGTAAATGGCGGACCGATAACTCATTCCACGATCATTGCCCTGACGATTTACCGTCGTCGGGTCGTGAATCTGGAAGAAGAACTCCAGCAATTTGCGATATGAAATCTGCGCAGGGTCGAACCAGATCTCGATCCCCTCGGCATGGGTGCCGTGGTTGCGATAGGTGGCATTGGGCACGTCACCGCCGGTATAGCCGACGCGGGTGCGCGAGACGCCGGGAAGTTTGCGGATCAGGTCCTGCATGCCCCAAAAGCAGCCACCGGCCAGAACAGCGCGTTCTTCGGTCATCAGATATCCTCCACATGGATCAGGTATTCGCCGTAACCTTCGGCCTCCATCTCGTCACGATGGATGAACCGCAGGGCGGCAGAGTTAATGCAATAGCGCAGCCCACCGTGTTCGCGCGGACCGTCCGGAAACACATGCCCCAGATGGCTGTCGCCATGTTTCGAGCGGACTTCGGTCCGGATCATGCCAAGGGTGGCGTCGCGAAACTCTTCCACATGCGCGTGGATGATGGGTTTGGTAAAGCTGGGCCAGCCGCAACCGGATTCGTATTTATGGGTCGAGGCAAACAGCGGTTCGCCTGAGACGATGTCCACGTAAATGCCCGGTTCTTTGTTGTTCAGATACTTCCCGGTGCCGGGGCGTTCGGTGCCGCTGCGCTGGGTGACGTGAAACTCTTCGGGTGAGAGGGCGGCGATGGCCTCGGGGTCTTTGGTATACTGGGTCATGGCTCCTCCGGTGAATTTGGGTTGGCACAGTAGATGGTGATTGCGCGCTGAAAGCAAAGGCTTGTTTCAGGTGCCTCGCGGAGTCGTGCGTATCGTCAGGCAGGATTTGCCGCAGGTTGCCGCGAAAGTTGTACCGCAAGAATGCCCAGCGTTGTTATTCCAACACCGATTACATCCATTGGACCCAGCTTTTCACCCAACAGGGCGGCAGCTATGGCAACACCGAACACAGGGTTCAAAAAATGAAAGGTCGCGGCACGTATCGCGCCAATTCGGTTCAGCAGCGTGAACCAGATCAGCGTGGCCAACAGGCCCGGAAACAGCGTCGTGTAGATGAAGGCCAGCGCAAGCGGAACGGTTGGATGGATATAGATCGTCTCGAACAGCGGAGCAGCGACAAACAGCGTGGCTGAGCCCACGAACATCTGCAGGCCCACTACCATCATGAAATTCCCGCCTGATGTCGCTCCGCGCACTGCCAGCGTGGCGAAGGTCAAGGCCAAAGCTGCCATGCCGCAAAGCGCGACACCGAACATGTCGACCCCGGCGCTGATTCGGCTGCTCATAATCAGTGCAACGCCTGCAAAGCCTGCCAAAAGGCCCGCGATTCCCATCGCACGCAACTTCTCACCCAGCAGCAGCCAACCGGTCAGAGCCACCAGTAGAGGCATGGTTGAGGCGATTATTGCTGCGACCGAAGCCTCGACGGTTTGCATCGCATAGAAGTTCAGACCCAGATACAGGGCATTTTGACAAATTCCAAATAGGATCGTGGCCCGCCATTGATCCCGCGTCAGATGCCAGCTTTGCCCCATAGCCCGTGCGATCGCGACGCCGATCACGCCTGAAATCAGAAACCGAAGCGCCAGCGAAAATAGCGGCGAGGCATCTGCAACAATGATGCGTGCCGACGTAAATGCAGAAGACCAGATCAGGGCAAAGCTCAGCCCCATGGCGATAGCGCGCAGATCCATGGAGCCCCCCTTGTCCCGTCGCCGGGACTGTTCCTGATTTTCCGACAAGCCGCAAGTATGGCGCGCAAATGGGCTGCAAGAAGACCGGAGTTTGAACTTTCACTAAGCGGTGCTGCCAACGAGGATCAAATGCTCATTGTTTTGCGAGCAAAGCCGACATTGAGGTTTGCCCCAGCGCAAGCTAGGCAATGCTCAAGCGATTTCTCAACGTGAGGAAATAAGTTGGCGGAAATTCCTGTACGGTCTTCACTCATATTTCTTTTTGCCTTGCGGGCCTGTGATCACGGTCATGAAGTATTGCTGTTGAAGCGAACTCAGACATTGGCTGGTGAATGGTCGCATATCTCCGGGCGCATGGAGGATCACGAAAAGGCCTGGGAAACTGCTTTGCGTGAGCTAAAGGAAGAAACCGGGCTTGAGGCGCAAAGGTTCTATTCCAGCGATATTTGCGAAACATACTACGGGGCGACCCAGAATGTCATCAACATCGCACCTGTGTTTGTTGCCTACGTCGACGAAACTGCCAAGGTCACCCTGAACTTTGAACACAGCGCTTATCGCTGGGTGCGATTTGAGGATGCTGTTGAGATGGTCCCCTATGGTGGTCAGAGGCGAATTCTGCGCCAGATTGAAGAGGATTTCTCGAAACGTTCCCCAAGCAAGCATTTCGAAATTGATATTTCCAAGGCGGGTACAAAAGCTGCGCGCTGATCGAATTGCACGACATCATCGGCGCCGAAAAGACAGTTCAGAGAACGCCGACTTTGTCATTCAAACGCGCAAAGAAAAAGGGCCCCCAAACGGCGGCCCTCAATCATGTCGCGGTGAAAGCTGAAATCAGCCGTTCACGCTGTCCTTCAGAGCTTTTGCAATGGTCATCTTGACCACTTTGTCCGCTTCTTTCTTGAACTGCTCGCCGGTGGCGGGGTTGCGCACCATGCGCTCGGGGCGCTCGCGGCAGTAGATTTTGCCAACGCCGGGCAGGGTCACAGCACCGCCAGCCGAAACTTCGCGTGTGATCAGGCCGGTGATGGCCTCCAGCGCGGAGTTCGCGGATTTCTTGTCGGTTCCCATTTCCTCAGCGAGAGCAGCAACCAGCTGAGTCTTTGTCATAGGCTTTGCCATTTCTTGGTCTCCTTAACGTGCCCGATACATAGGGCCTCACCGCGTAACTGTAACGGGATATTGTGGGCGAACACAACGAATAGTAGCGTGGAAAACCCTAAAAATATGGGGAAATCGTTGCTTTTTTGCTTCAGAGGAAGGCTGTTTCATCAAATGAACGCAATTTCCGGCTGTGCAGACGCTCTAACGGCATGCCGCGCAAGTGCTCCATCGCCCGTATTCCGATCGCCAAATGACGGCTGACTTGTGTGGTATAGAAGGATGACGCCATGCCTGGCAACTTCAATTCTCCATGCAATGGTTTGTCTGAAACGCATAGCAAAGTGCCATAAGGAACCCGGAACCGATAACCGTTCGCGGCGATGGTGGCGCTTTCCATGTCCAGTGCGATGGCGCGCGACTGGCTGAGCCGCTGCACCGGGCCGGATTGATCGCGCAACTCCCAGTTACGGTTATCGACCGAAGCGACGGTGCCGGTGCGCATGATCCGCTTCAACTCATAGCCTTCCAGTTCGGTGACCTCGGCCACGGCCTGTTCCAGTGCGACCTGAACCTCGGCCAATGGCGGGATCGGCACCCAGACTGGTAGATCATCATCCAACACCTTGTCTTCGCGCAGGTAAGCGTGGGCGAGGACAAAGTCGCCAAGGGCTTGTGTGTTGCGCAGACCGGCGCAATGGCCGACCATCAGCCACGCATGGGGGCGCAGCACCGCGATATGGTCAGTTGCAGTTTTGGCGTTGGACGGGCCAACGCCAATATTGACCAGAGTGATACCAGATCCATCCGCACGCTTGAGATGATAGGTCGGCATCTGTGGTAGCTTGAGCGGTTGTTCCAGCGTCGCCTTCGGGTCCGTGATTTCAACATTCCCGGTGGAAACAAAAGCGGTGTAGCCGCTGGTTGGGTCGGCCAGCTGTTCCCGCGCATAGGATTCGAATTCCGAGACATAGAACTGGTAGTTGGTGAACAGCACGTGGTTCTGGAAATGGCTGGGATCGGTCGCGGTATAGTGCGCCAGGCGGGCCAGTGAATAGTCGACGCGCTGGGCGGTGAACAGGGCCAGGGGGCCAACCTCGTCCTCGGCGTCGTGGACTCCGTTGACGATGTCATCATTTGTGGTCGTCAGGTCGGGTACGTCGAACACGTCGCGCAGAGTGAACCCGGCCGCGCCCTGATGGGGGACCACCAGGTCAGGGTTATTGGCGACGGCGAAATGTACCGGAATTGGCGTATCCGATGCGCCGATAGTGACCGGCTGATCGTGGTTTTTGATAAGCAAGGCGATCTGCTGCGTCAGGTAGGACCGGAACAGATCAGGGCGGGTGACAGTTGTGACATGCACGCCTGGCTCGGATACATGGCCAAAGCTTAACCGGCTATCAACCTGAGCATATGAGGCAGTTTTGATGCGTATTTCCGGGTAGTATGCTCTGAACCGTGTGCTGGACGTGCCATTCTTCAGTGCGTCGGCGAAGCAATCGCACAGGAATTCGGTGGCCTGCTTATAAAGGTCTTCCAACCGAGCAACGGCGGCCTTGGGATCGGTAAACTGTTCGGGCTTTGGCGCGTCTGGTGTTTTTGTTGTTGTCATGCAAGGGGTTCCAAAAGATCGATCTTTTCAAAAGTGCGCACATCCACCAGCCCTAGGTCCGAGATTCGCAGTTCCGGAATCACGACAAGGGCCAGCAGCGAATGCTGCATATATGCGTTGTTGAGCGTACAGCCGCAGGCCTGCATCGCCGCGACCATGGCATCAGCCTTGGCGGCAACCTCGGCAGCGGGGCTGTCGGACATCAGGCCGGCGATGGGCAATTCGACCATCGCCAGTTCCTGCCCGTCACGGAAAATGGTGATGCCGCCTCCGACTTCGGCAAGCCGGTTGGCCGCCAAGGCCATCTGCTCGCGGTCGGTGCCAACGACAATCATATGGTGGCTGTCATGCGCCACGGTCGAGGCCATGGCCATTTTACCCTGATAGCCAAACCCTGAGACAAAGGCGTTCGTAACCCCTCCGGTCGCGCGGTGGCGTTCGACAAGGGCGATCTGACAGACATCTCCGTCGCCTTCGGCAAGACCTTCGATTATGGGTAATTCTGCCTTTAGAGCCTTTGTTGGAGCCTGATTTTCAACGACACCGATCACATTTGCGCGTACGCGATTTGCCCCGGAAGGTGCCGGGATTTCAAAATCCGAAGCGCCAAGAGTATGACCCAGATGTACCGTGTTTCGGGCACTTTCGGGCCAGTTCAAATGCGGGCACTCGACTGTGATGGCACCGTTTTCGGCCACGATTTGGCCTCGGGCGATAACTGTTTCAATCGGCAGCTTCTTTAGATCCGAAGACAAAATGACATCGGCGCGCCGCCCCGGGGTGATTGATCCGATTTCGCGCTCCAGCCCGAAATGGGTGGCGGTGTTGATCGTGACCATCTGAAGGGCGATCAGCGGATCGCACCCGCAGGCAATCGCGTGCCGGACGACACGGTTCATATGCCCCTCATTTACCAGTGTTCCAGAATGGCAATCATCAGTGCACAGGATGAAATTGCGCGGGTCCAGACCCTTTTCCGTCACTGCCGTAATCTGGCTTTCCACGTCATACCAGGCCGAGCCCAGCCGCATCATCGATCGCATCCCCTGCCGCACCCGCGCGATAGCATCGGCCTCACACGTGCCTTCATGATCATCCGCCGGTCCGCCAGCAACATAAGCGGCAAAATCAGACCCTAAATCGGGCGAAGCATAGTGTCCGCCCACAGTTTTGCCTGCCCGCTGAGTCGCGGCGATTTCGGCCAGCATCTTGGGATCGCCATGGATCACACCAGGGAAGTTCATCATTTCTCCCAGACCGATGATCCCGGGCCAGTTCATTGCTTCGGCGACGTCATCTGGGGTGATCTCGTAGCCTGTCGTTTCCAACCCCGGCGCTGAAGGCGCGCACGAGGGCATTTGGGTATAGATATTCACCGGCTGCATCATCGCTTCGTCATGCATCATGCGCACGCCGTCCAAGCCCAGCACATTGGCGATTTCATGGGGGTCCGTGAACATCGAAGTGGTCCCATGCGGGATCACGGCACGGGCGAATTCGGCGGGGGTCAGCATGCCCGATTCGATATGCATGTGGGCATCGCACAGGCCCGGAATCAAATAGCGCCCCTTCGCTTCGACGATCTGAGTCTCGGGACCGATACAATGGCTGGCATCCGGCCCAACAAAGGCAATGCGACCTTGGGCAATTGCGATGTCGTGATCCGGCAGCGCTTCGCGGCTGTGAACATTGATCCAGATACCGCCGCGGATCACCATATCGGCGGGCTCGCGCCCTGCGGCAACTGCGATCAGGTGGGGGGCGGTGTCGGGCCAGCTGGGAAAAGGTGTGTATTCCATGGCCCAACTTTCCCTAATGCGCGGAAAGGTGCAACCCCCGCCAAGCCGCTATCATGAAACCGTCACGAAGGTCTGCGGCAGGGCTATCGGGGTGACTGGATGAAAGTCACGTGGCGCAGAAAGGCAGCGCCTGTCTGAGTGGAGGTCTATGTCTGATTTGTTGCCACGGGCGGCATCTGCGCGCGTAGCCAATTGGCAAAGACGAGTGCCCCAGGAGTTTCCTCGGCCTGCGGTGACAGCAGCAGATAATAAGCCTCGGGCATCGCGGTGCGATGCTGGAACGGCGCGATCAGGCGGCCCTCTTCGATCAGGTGGCCTGCGATGGCATCGTGGGTCAGGCACAACCCACCGCCCGCCATCACGGCTGACAGGCAGACAAGGTAGGTGGTTGTGTAGGTAATGGGCGGATTCGTCCATATTAGAGCCTGATCTTCTGCCCAACCCGCCCAGTTCGACAGCAGGTTAGAGCAATCGAACAGCGGATGCTGTTGCAGGGTTTCCAAAGTGACCTCATACCCAGGGGCGCACACTGGATAATAGTCTCCGGTCAGCAGCAACTCGGTTCTGACCCTGTCGGCAGGGCGAAGGGAAAATCGAATCTCAACCGCCGCGCCTTCGGCCATTTCGCGGGGCTCCCACAGATCGGTAAAGACGTTCAACTGCACCTCGGGGTGCTGTGCCTGAAACTGCGGCAGGCGTGGCGCCAGCCAGTTGACCGCAAAGGTGAGGTTACATTGAACCTGAACCGCGTTTTGCTGCGCGCCAGTCACGGCCTGTGTGCCGCGGACCAGAGTTCGAAAAGCCTCTCGCACGACGGGCAGATAGGTGATTCCGGCTTCGGTCAGTTCCAGTACACGGGGGCGGCGTAGAAAAAGAGGCTGGCCCAGATAGGCCTCCAGCGCTTTGATCTGCTGACTGACCGCACTTTGCGTCATATTCAGATCTCGGGCGGCATCGGTAAATGACAAGTGGCGGGCGGCCGCTTCGAACGTGCGCAGCCAGCCCAGCGGGGGAAGGGGTTTGTGCATCTGCATAACTCAGCCATTAGTTCAGCTAATGGGATAGGTCGGTTTTTTTCGTTGGTCAAATGTCGGAGTGACGGGCACGATTTGACCCAGAATCCAAAGGGAGCTTCGAGATGAGCGTTGCCAACCTGCGTCAGAACATTGATCACTGGCCCGAACGGGTCGATATGGCGGCTGCTTTTCGTTGGACCGAACGGCTGAATATGCACGAGGCCGTTGTCAATCATTTCAGCCTGGCGGTCAACGAAGATGGTACGCAGTTCCTGATGAACCCCAATCAGGTGCATTTCTCGCGTATTCACGCCTCGGACTTGCTGCTTTTGGACGCGAATGACCCGGAGGTGATGGCGCAGCCCGGGGCACCTGATCCAACAGCCTGGGGGCTTCATGGGTCGATCCACAGACATTGTCCGCATGCGCGGTGCGTTATGCATGTCCATTCGATTTTTGCGACCGTCCTGGCGTCGCTGGCCGACAGCTCGCTGCCTCCGATCGATCAGAACACGGCCATGTTCTACAACCGTTACGTCATTGACGACGCTTTCGGCGGTTTGGCGTTTGAAAGCGAAGGTGAACGGTGTGCCGGGATGCTGTCCGATCCGCAGAAGAAGGTCATGATCATGGGCAATCATGGGGTTCTGGTGATCGGAAGCAACGTCGCAGACACCTTTAACAGGCTCTATTATTTCGAACGGGCAGCCGAAACCTATATCCGAGCGCTGCAAACCGGGCAGCCTTTGCGGGTTCTGTCTGACGAGATTGCCGAGAAGACCGCAAAAGAACTGGATCACTATCCCGGACAGGCCGAAGCGCATCTGCGCGAGATCAAGGCAGTTCTGGGCGCCGAAAACTCGGACTACGCAACCTGATGAGCAAGGGGGCCCGCCATGGCCGATGTGCATGATCCCGAAGCGGTACGCTGGAACTACAAGCCCGAAGGACCGGTTGGCCTAAATCCTCTTTTCAGTTGGCCGCCCCAGCCGATGGCGGTGCTGCGCTGGTATCAGGGCGCGTGGCTTCCTTTGACGTCGCTTACGCTATGTATGGGTTTTGCGCTGGTGGTCTATTTTGCCTTTCTGCCGCCGCTGGAAGCGATGCAAAGTTTTGCGCCGGGCTGGATGTTTCGCGTCTGGTTATTGAACATGGTGCCGCAGATTCTGGTCGCAGGCGGCCTGCATTGGTGGCTGTACATGCGCAAGGGGCAGGGCATGTATAAAAAGTTCGACCGGCGTGATCTGACCCGGGACAACGGAACCTTCACCTTCCGCAATCAGGTATTGGATAACATCTGGTGGACCTTGGGCAGCGCGATGACCGTGGCAACCGTTTACCAATGGGTGATCTATTGGGCCATGGCCAACGGATTTGTCCCTATTGTGACCTGGGCGGCATCGCCGGTCTGGTTTGTTGTCTGGATGGCGCTGATTCCGATGTGGTCGGGCTTGCATTTTTATTGGGTGCACCGGTTGGAGCATCATCCAAAGCTGTACAAACATGCTCACGCGGTCCACCACCGGAACGTCAATGTCGGTCCATGGTCCGGAATCTCGAACCATTGGTTCGAGAACGTTCTGTATTTCACGACCTATTTCGTCCACCTGATCATCCCGTCCCACCCGCTGCATTTGCTGTTTCACGTATATTTCCAGCAGCTCAGCCCGGTTCTCTCACATTCCGGATTTGAAAAGCTGAAAGCCGGGGATACGGATGCGGCGCGTGCCGGAGATTTCTTTCACCAACTGCACCATCGATATTTCGAGTGTAACTATGGCACATCCGAAATCCCTTTCGACAAGTGGTTCGGCACGTATCACGATGGGTCAGCCGAGGCGACGACGCGTACCCGGGCTTACAAGAAACAGATGTATACCTGACGCTTAGGACTTTTCGAACAGGGCGACAAAGGCCTCGTCGTCTTTGTTTGGCCCTGCGGCGAGGTTGCCGAAAATGCGTACCGGAGCCAGAGTCAGGTTATGAATGCGCCCGTTTGACAGTTGTTGCAGAGCGTCAGCAAAGCCAAGTGCCTCGTAGTGATGGGCGTTGATTGAAATCGCGAATTGTGCGCCCGTGCGGGCGGCGCGAAGCAGGGCGGGCAGAACGTCTGGGCCCAAATGGCCATGGGTGAACGTACCTGACGACACGATACCTGCGTAACTGTCGCGCGGAACTGGCAGGCCCTGATGCAAATCCGCCTCGATCGCATCCCGGTAGATATCCTTGCGCATCGCCTGATCCAGCATGGCAGCGCTGATATCCGCGGCGTCGATCGGTCCCACGCCCAGCCCCGACAGAACCGCCCCGCACAGCCCGGTTCCGGCACCGACATCCAGCACCGGCCCTTGCCCGCCAGCCTTAACAAAGGCGCGCGCGGTGTGGATGTGAAGCTGATAATCTTCCAGCGCTGCAAACCCTTCGTCATAGTCTCCGGCCCATTCGGCATAGAGGCGTTTGTTGTCTTCGGGTGTTCTCAGCGCATAGGCGGCGTGAAGGTTGGGTGTTTTTTCACTCATCATGTCATGAAGGCGCATAGACAGATTCGAATCAAGTGCGTCCATCCGGCGCTTGCATCCCGCTGTTGGGCAGATCATCAAGGGTGCATGACAGGCACATTATTCTCATTCGGACATGGCTATTCCGCCCGGGCGGTGTCGCGCCTATTGGCGCCGCAGGGTTGGCGTGTGATCGGAACCTCGCGCGATGAAAACCAGATGGGTTCGATCCGTGCCTCGGGTGCCGAGCCGATGGTGTGGCCGGGATCGCAACCCGATTTCGAAGGCGTCACGCATCTGCTGATTTCGACTGCACCAAAGGCAGACGGGGATCCTGTTTTGGCAGAGTTGCACGATCAGATCGCGGCGCGGGCAAAACAGTTTGCATGGGTTGGGTATTTGTCGACAACGGCGGTTTACGGCGATCATCAGGGCGGTTGGGTGGATGAAACCACACCCCCGGCTCCGACCGCCGAGCGGGGTCGCTGGCGTGTCCGGGCCGAGGAGCAATGGGCCGCAATTCCGGGCCTGCCCCTGCATATCTTCCGGCTGGCAGGAATATACGGGCCGGGGCGCGGACCCTTTTCGAAACTGCGCCGCGGCGGGTTGCGCCGGATCATCAAGCCGGGGCAGGTGTTTTCACGTATTCACGTGGATGACATCGCTCGGGTTCTGGCCGCGTCGATGGCCAAGCCCAACCCGGGTGCGATCTATAATGTCTGTGATGACGAACCCGTACCGCCTCAGGACGTGATCGGATATGCGGCGGAACTGCAAGGTCTGCCCCTGCCGCCAGCGGTTCCTTATGAAGAAGCAGACATGACCCCGATGGCGCGCAGTTTTTATAATGAGAACAAGCGCGTGCGGAACGATCGGATCAAGACCGAACTGGGAGTCACATTACGCTATCCCAATTATCGCGTGGGGTTGGAGGCGCTGATGAAGGAACCGGGCAACGCCTCCTGACGCGTTTCCGGGCGTTTACTCGGCGTCGATGCCGCCCATGCAAACGTATTTCATCTCCATGAAATCATCGAGCCCGTAGCGCGAGCCTTCACGGCCCAGACCGGACATTTTGACCCCACAAACGGTGCTTCGGCGGTCGAGATCAGGCCGGTGTTGACGCCGACCATGCCATAATCCAGCGCCTCGGACACACGCCAGGCGCGGGCCAGATCGCGGGAATAGAAGTATGAGGCCAATCCGAACTCGGTGTCATTGGCCGAAGCGACAACTTCGGCCTCGGTGTCGAACTTGAACAGAGGTGCAACAGGACCAAAGGTTTCTTCGGTCGCGACGGCCATATCCGAAGTGACGCCGGTCAGGATGGTGGGTTCAAAGAATGTGCCGCCCAACGAATGTGCCTTGCCGCCCAGGGTGATTTCGGCCCCTTTTGAAGTGGCGTCCGAGATATGTTCGGCCACTTTGTCCACCGCGGCCTGATCGATCAGCGGGCCAAAGACGATGCCCTCATCAAAACCATTGCCGGTGGGCAGGGTCGCCACTTTGGCTGCAAGCTTCTCGGCGAAGGCGTCATAGATACCGGACTGCACGTAGATCCTGTTGGCGCAGACGCAGGTTTGACCATTGTTGCGGAACTTGGCGATCACCGCACCTTCGACAGCCGCATCCAGATCGGCGTCGTCGAACACGATAAAGGGCGCGTTGCCGCCCAGTTCGAGCCCCAGCTTCTTGATCGTCGGCGCGCATTGCGCATAAAGCAGCGCTCCGATTTCGGTCGATCCGGTAAAGGTCAGCTTTTGCACGGTCGCGTTGCCGGTCATCTCGCCGCCGATTCCCCGGGCCGAGCCGGTCACGACCGAGAACAACCCCTCGGGCAAACCGGCGCGTTCGGCCAGAACGGCCAGTGCAATTGCCGAAAACGGGGTCTGGCTGGCCGGTTTCAATACCATCGAGCATCCTGCCGCCAAGGCCGGGCCCGCCTTTCGGGTGATCATCGCATTGGGGAAATTCCAGGGTGTAATCGCAGCAACAACGCCGATGGGCTGTTTGATGGTCACGATCCGCTTGTCGGGTGCATGGCTGGGGGTGACGTCGCCATAGGCACGGCGGGCCTCTTGAGCGAACCACTCGATAAAGCTGGCACCATAAGCGATCTCGCCCTTGGCTTCCGCCAGGGGCTTTCCTTGCTCAGCGGTCAGGATAGCGCCCAGATCATCCTGGTTTTCCATCATCAGCTCGTACCAGCGCAGCAGGATCTGGCTGCGCTCTTTGGCGGTGCGTTTGGCCCAGCCATGACGCGCGGCCTCGGCTGCCGCGATGGCCTCAGCAGTCTCGGCCGCACCCAGATTGGGGACATGACCGATCACGTCGCCCGTGGCTGGATTGGTGACGGCCAGCCCGGTCCCGGCTTCCGCATCAATCCAACGCGCGCCGACAAGCGCAGACTGGCGCAACAAACTGGCGTCTTTGAGTGTGATCATCGCTGAATCCTTCGAATATCTTTTGGATGTGTTTCGGTCCTCATCACTCGAAACAGCGCGACCTTAGCGGCACAATGCCGGAGCGGGAAGACAGCGCTGCGAAAACGTGAATTGGCATAAACTTGATGGCTGTCGCCACACTGCTTTGGTGCGGGCACCATCCCTCGTTATGATATAATCAAAAGCTATCGCATCGATCCAAAAACAAAACTTTTTTGCATGGTATGCATTTGCTAACTTAGAACCATTCAAGAAGATCGAGTCGCTGATGCATTCCCCACGAACCATTGCTGAAATCAAATCGCGCGGATGGGTGGCTTTTCAGGAATACTTCAAGAAACCTCAGTCTTCTTGTTGCAATGCTCACCCCGGAATTACCCACGCGAGTTAAGACCTCAGCCAGGATTGGAGATTGAAATGGATGGAAGTGACAACCCGAATGCCGGCAAATGCCCTGTTATGCATGGCGCCGAGGCCCGGACCAACCGGGACTGGTGGCCGAACCAGCTGAACCTTTCGATCCTGCATCAACACGCACCCGCCTCGAACCCGATGGGTGAGACGTTCGACTACGCGGAAGAGTTCAAGAAGCTCGACCTGAAGGCGTTGAAAGAGGACCTTTACGCGCTGATGACCGACTCGCAGGATTGGTGGCCAGCGGATTACGGCCACTATGGCGGCCTGTTTATTCGTATGGCGTGGCATGCGGCGGGCACTTATCGGACGGCGGATGGCCGCGGCGGTGCATCAACCGGTAATCAGCGTTTCGCACCGTTGAATAGCTGGCCGGACAACGGCAACCTGGATAAGGCGCGTCGTCTGCTGTGGCCGATCAAACAGAAATACGGCAACCAGATTTCGTGGGCTGACCTGTATATTCTGGCCGGAAACTGTGCCATCGAATCCATGGGCGGCAAGACATTCGGCTTCTCGGGTGGCCGGGAAGACATTTGGGCACCGGAAGAGGATATCTACTGGGGTGCCGAAACCGAATGGCTGGCCCCGACCGAGAATCCGCACAGCCGCTATTCGGGCGAGCGTGATCTCGAAAACCCGCTGGCTGCCGTGCAGATGGGCCTGATCTATGTGAATCCCGAAGGCCCGGATGGTGAGCCGAACGTTCTGGCCTCGGGCCGCGACATACGCGACACCTTTGGCCGGATGGCGATGAATGACGAGGAAACCGTGGCTCTGGTCGCCGGTGGCCACACCTTTGGTAAGGCCCATGGCGCGGGTGACCCCGATCTGGTTGGGCCTGAGCCAGAAGCCGCTCCGATCGAGGACATGGGCTTTGGCTGGATCAACAAGTTCGGCTCGGGCAAGGGGGATGACACCACCACCAGCGGCATCGAGGGTGCGTGGACTGCGAATCCGATCAAGTGGGACAATGGCTATTTCGACCTGCTGTTCGGCTATGACTGGAACCTGACCAAGAGCCCCTCGGGCGCTTATATCTGGGAACCGGTGAACGTCAAAGAAGAGGACATGGCCCCAGCGGCGCATGATCCGTCCAAGAAGGTCAAGACCATGATGACCACCGCCGATATGGCGATGCGCATGGACCCGATCTATGGCCCGATCTCAAAGCGGTTCCACGAGAACCCGGAAGAGTTCCAGGATGCGTTTGCCCGTGCATGGTTCAAGCTGACTCACCGCGACATGGGTCCTCGCGCGCGTTATCTGGGGGCCGAGGCGCCCAGCGAAGAACTCATCTGGCAAGACAACGTCCCGGTCGTCGATCACGAACTGATTGACGATACCGATGCGGCCGATCTGAAATCCAAGATTCTCGCAACCGGGCTGTCGGTCTCAGATCTGGTGTCGACCGCATGGGCCTCGGCCTCAACTTTCCGCGGATCTGATATGCGCGGCGGTGCCAATGGCGCGCGCGTCCGTCTGGCCCCGCAAAAGGATTGGGATGTCAACGAGCCGCTGAAACTGTCCAAGGCGCTTGATGCGCTGGAAGGCGTTCAGAAGGCGTTCAATGATGCGCAATCGGGCGGCAA